>ONZJ01000002.1:45000-3900206 GCA_900313005.1 Rhodobacteraceae bacterium EL129
GGCGAGGAATTCTATATCAGAAAGCAAACTGGTACAGCTCGCGGACCATTCCAATTCACCTACGGTGCTTCAATCACCGACGAAGGTGGGGTGTGGATCGGTTTGGGGAATACAACAACGTATCAGATCACACCACGGTGGTACGCACAGTTCCATTCGATGCCCGGGATTTATCTCGAAGGCGGAGAGGAGGACCTTGGCGGACCGATCGAATTCAGATCCGGTATCGAGTTGGGATACGAAAATCGCACAGGTGTGCGGATGGGGCTAAGCATTGACCACCGGTCAAACGCTGGGATCTACTCCAACAACCCTGGCCTCGAGACTGTACAGTTTCGGGTTTCCATTCCCCTCAAATAACCAACCTTTTGGTTGTCATTAGTGTCCAGTCTTGTGACGGCGTACCTTTTGTATAATGGGTCATCGACTTAGTGTATCTAGCAAGCTTAAGCCGTTAGGTGTAGGCGCAGCGAAAGCGAGTCTTAATAGGGCGACTGAGTTAGATGCATTAGACCCGAAACCGAGTGATCTAGGCATGACCAGGTTGAAGGTAAGGTAACACTTACTGGAGGACCGAACCCACATCTGTTGAAAAAGATCGGGATGAGTTGTGCCTAGGGGTGAAAGGCCAATCAAACTCGGAGATAGCTGGTTCTCTGCGAAATCTATTTAGGTAGAGCGTCATCCGAATACCCTCGGGGGTAGAGCACTGGATGGGTAATGGGGCCCCACAGGCTTACTGATCCTAACCAAACTCCGAATACCGAGGAGTACTAGATGGCAGACACACTGCGGATGCTAACGTCCGTAGTGGAGAGGGAAACAACCCTGACCTACAGCTAAGGCCCCTAATTCATGGCTAAGTGGGAAAGCAGGTGGGACGACCAAAACAACCAGGAGGTTGGCTTAGAAGCAGCCATCCTTTAAAGATAGCGTAACAGCTCACTGGTCTAAATAAGTTGTCCTGCGGCGAAGATGTAACGGGGCTCAAGCCATGAGCCGAAGCTTAGGATGCCGTAAGGCATGGTAGCAGAGCGTAGTGTGACATAGTTCCACTCCTCTTTAGCAGCTTTCGAGCTGTTCTGGAGGAACGGAGCTTTCGATGAAGCCGGGGCGTGAGCCATCCGGTGGAGAGATCACTAGTGAGAATGATGACATGAGTAGCGACAAAGAGTGTGAGAGACACTCTCGCCGAAAGTCCAAGGGTTCCTGCTTAAAGTTAATCTGAGCAGGGTAAGCCGACCCCTAAGGCGAGGCCGAAAGGCGTAGTCGATGGGAACCAGGTTAATATTCCTGGGCCAGGAGGATGTGACGGATCATGAAGGTTGTTTACCCTTATTGGATTGGGTGAGCCGCTGATTGGTTCCTGGAAATAGCCCTCCATTAGATCGTACCCTAAACCAACACAGGTGGACAGGTAGAGTATACCAAGGCGCTTGAGAGAACTATGTTGAAGGAACTCGGCAAAATACCTCCGTAAGTTCGCGAGAAGGAGGCCCGGTTCCTAGGCAACTAGGGGCTGGGGGCACAAACCAGGGGGTGGCGACTGTTTACTAAAAACACAGGGCTCTGCGAAGTCGCAAGACGACGTATAGGGTCTGACGCCTGCCCGGTGCCTGAAGGTTAAAAGGAGAGGTGAGAGCCTTGAATTGAAGCCCAGGTAAACGGCGGCCGTAACTATAACGGTCCTAAGGTAGCGAAATTCCTTGTCGGGTAAGTTCCGACCTGCACGAATGGCGTAACGACTTCCCCGCTGTCTCCAACATAGACTCAGCGAAATTGAATTGCCTGTCAAGATGCAGGCTTCCCGCGGTTAGACGGAAAGACCCCGTGCACCTTTACTACAGCTTCGCACTGGCATCAGGACTGCAATGTGCAGGATAGGTGGTGGGCTTTGAAACCGGAACGCTAGTTTCGGTGGAGCCTCCCTTGAGATACCACCCTTTGCATTCTTGATGTCTAACCGCGGCCCGTTATCCGGGTCCGGGACCCTGCGTGGTGGGTAGTTTGACTGGGGCGGTCGCCTCCTAAAGCGTAACGGAGGCGCGCGAAGGTTGGCTCAGAGCGGTCGGAAATCGCTCGTTGAGTGCAATGGCAGAAGCCAGCCTGACTGCGAGACTGACAAGTCGAGCAGAGTCGAAAGACGGCCATAGTGATCCGGTGGTCCCGAGTGGAAGGGCCATCGCTCAACGGATAAAAGGTACGCCGGGGATAACAGGCTGATACTGCCCAAGAGTCCATATCGACGGCAGTGTTTGGCACCTCGATGTCGGCTCATCTCATCCTGGGGCTGGAGCAGGTCCCAAGGGTACGGCTGTTCGCCGTTTAAAGAGGTACGTGAGCTGGGTTTAGAACGTCGTGAGACAGTTCGGTCCCTATCTGCCGTGGGTGTAGGATACTTGAGAGGAGTTGCCCCTAGTACGAGAGGACCGGGGTGAACGATCCACTGGTGGACCAGTTGTCGTGCCAACGGCAGTGCTGGGTAGCTATGATCGGACAGGATAACCGCTGAAGGCATCTAAGCGGGAAGCCCCCCTCAAAACAAGGTATCCCTGAGGACCGTGGTAGACCACCACGTCGATAGGCCAGAGATGTAAGCGCAGCAATGCGTTCAGTTGACTGGTACTAATTGTCCGATAGGCTTGATTTGATCCAGTAGAAGCGAGATTTCTACGGAAAATCAAAAGCATACACACCAAAGTACAGCGTGTTTGACTTGGAATTCAGAGGTTTTTCTTGGTTTGGTGGTCATAGCAAGAGCAAAACACCCGGTCCCATCCCGAACCCGGCCGTTAAGTGCCTTCGCGCCAATGGTACTGCGTCTTAAGACGTGGGAGAGTAGGTCACTGCCAAACCTAGTAAAACCTCTGAGATTTGTATCTCTCTTACGATTTCTTCCCTAAATCCTGACGCAAACGAGCGACCCTGTCGCGTTTGGACCTTTTGTCCGCGACGATTGCTGTCGCAGACCAGCAAGACAGCGCGTTTCCCATGCGGTCTCCTGAAAGGAAGGCGGCAAAGGTCAACGCATGAATTCGATCCCGGTTTCAAAAGAAGACGCACAACAAAACCGACCGCTGGCAGGGATCTTGTTTCTGGTTTTGGCCTGCACGATCTTTCCCATTCAAGACGTGATCATCAAGAGCTTCAGCGGAGACTATGCCGTCCATCAGGTAGTGTTTCTGCGCGGGATATTTGCCTTGCCTCTGGTGGCGGTTATCGCCCATTTTGACGGTGGGTTGCGTCCTTTCAAGATAGGCCCACCCCTGTTGCAGATGGCGCGTGTCACCGCTGCGTTTAGCTCATATCTTTTTTATTACATGGCCTTAGCTACTTTGGGCATGGCCGAAACCGCCTCCATCACATTCTCTACGCCGCTGTTTGTCACCGTCTTCGCAATGTTCTTTCTAGGCGAAAAGATCGGTGTCTTTCGGTGGTTCGCCGTGGCATTCGGTCTTGCAGGCGTGGTGGTGATTGTCCAACCTGGCAGTGGTGTGTTCGATCCGGCCGCGATCCTGGCTCTGCTGGCCGCGGTGACATATGCCACATCCATCATCCTGACCCGCAAGATCGGGAGCCGCGCCAAGGGTGGGTCGATGACGTTGTTCACGCTGATTGTCTTTGTGATCTACGGCGGTTTGCTCGGTCTGGTCTTTTCAAACATCGACGGCGCGTCACCACACCCCAGCTTTGCCTTCCTCTACCGGGGCTGGATCATGCCAGAAGCCAAACATTGGCTGTTGTTCATGGGCTTGGGGTGCATTGCAGCGATCGGGTTCTTTTCGCTCGCGCAGGCTTACCGTCTGGCCGAAGCCTCGGTCGTAACACCGTTTGAGTACACCTATCTGCCCTGGGCCATATTGTGGGGCTCTGTCATCTTCGGGACCCTGCCGGACATGAACACCTGGATAGGATTGCTAATGATTGTAGGCGCGGGCCTGTTGATCGTCTTCCGCGAAGGCGTGCGTGGGCGGAAGTTGGTAGTTCGTCGTGGGTTGGGTGTTATGCGGCAGCGGTAAACTAGACGTCTAGTTCCTCCACAAACCGTGCATTCTCCTGAATGTACTGATACCGAAGCTCAGGCTTTTTTCCCATCAAACGCTCCACCAGATCACCGGTCTCTCCCGGTTCATCTTCGTCAATCGTCACCCGGATCAGTTTGCGTGATTTGGGGTCCATCGTGGTCTCTTTCAGGTCCTTCGCGTCCATCTCGCCCAGACCTTTGAAGCGCTGCACGTCGATCTTGCCCTTGCCGCCCAGTCCCTTCTCCATCAAAGCATCTTTTTCAGCGTCATTGGCCACGTAGATCCGCTTCGCGCCTTGTGTGAGCCGGTACAAAGGTGGGCAGGCTAGATAGAGATGCCCCGCATCAATCAGAGGCCGCATCTGGGTGAAGAAAAATGTCATCAGAAGCGAGGCGATATGGGCGCCGTCGACATCCGCGTCGGTCATGATGATGATCTTGTCATAGCGCAGATCATCCAGATTGAACTTGGTGCCCATGCCGCAGCCCAGGCTCTCACACAGGTCCGAAATTTCGGCATTCGACCCCAGCTTGGATGAGGCAGCCCCCAGCACGTTCAGGATCTTGCCCTTGAGGGGCAATAACGCCTGCGTCTCACGATTGCGCGCACCCTTGCCAGACCCGCCCGCGCTATCCCCCTCAACGATAAACAGCTCGGTGCCTTCCCGGTCCTTCGACGAACAATCGGTCAGCTTCCCCGGCAGGCGCAGCTTTTTGGTGGCGGTCTTGCGCGCCGTTTCTTTTTCCTGTTTGCGTCGCAGCCGTTCTTCGGCCCGCAGCACCAGAAAATCGAGGATAGCCCCCGCAGATTTCGTATCCGCCGCCAGCCAGTTGTCAAAGTGATCGCGCACCGAGTTTTCAACCATGCGCTGCGCTTCCATGGTTGCCAGCCGGTCCTTGGTCTGGCCGACAAACTCAGGCTCGCGGATAAAACACGACACCAAAGCCCCAGCCCCCGTGGTCAGATCATCGCGGGTGATGGTGCTGGCCTTCTTGTTCGAGATCAGCTCGCCATAAGCCTTGATCCCCTTCAGGATTGCCGCCCAGAACCCGGCCTCATGGGTGCCGCCTTCGGGTGTAGGCACGGTGTTGCAATACGACTGGATGAACCCATCGCGGGACGGCGTCCAGTTGATCGCCCACTCCACTTTGCCTGGCGCGTTAAACTTCTCGAAGCTCACGGATCCGGTGAAGGGGCTTTCGGCATAGGTGGTGGCCCCGGAAAGCGTCTCGGTCAGGTAATCCGCCAGACCGCCGGGGAAATGGAACGTTGCCTCTTGCGGGGTATCCCCATCGGCAATCGCTGACTTCCAACGGATTTCAACGCCCGAGAACAGATAGGCCTTGGACCGCGCCATCTTGTACAGCCGCGCCGGTTTCAGTTTCAAAGCACCAAAAATCTCAGGGTCCGGATGGAAGGTCACAGCCGTGCCGCGCCGATTGGGGGCGGCCCCCACTTTGGCCAGTTTGCCTTGCGGGATGCCCCGCGAAAACTCCATCGCATAGAGTTCCTTGTTGCGTGCCACTTCGACGCGCAGGTGATCCGACAGGGCGTTGACTACGGATGACCCCACACCGTGCAGGCCGCCTGAGGTTTCATAGCTGTCACCCGAGAACTTACCGCCCGCATTCAGCGTGCAGAAAATGATCTCCAGCGCGGATTTCGACGGGTCCTTGGGGTGCGGATCGGTCGGAATACCGCGTCCATTGTCGCGCACGCTGACATGGCCGTTCTCGTGCAGTTCAATTTCGATCCATGTGGCGTGGCCTGCCACGGCTTCGTCCATCGAGTTATCGACAATTTCCGCCACCATGTGATGCAGCGCGCGGTCATCCTTGCCGCCGATGTACATACCGGGGCGCAGGCGCACGTGCTCCATGTCCTCAAGCACCTGGATCGAGGAGGCATCATAGTCGCTGCTTTTCTTCGGATCTTTGCTTGGATCGAAAAAGTCGTTCATACCGCTGCTCTGTTTTTATTGGTTTGCACGCATTATGGCAGCGCAAACCAAACAGGGGAAGAGGGAAGCGGCATAGTTTACAGGGTGTCGTGTTATTCCTCTCGCGCGTGTGGAGCGACCCTGCTAAGTTCGGGGATATGCGTCTGTTTCTGCTTCTTACTTTGGTCCTTGTTGCCGCATGCGGGCGTCCTTTGACCGATGCGGAGACGGCGTTTGCCACGCAGATTCACGGAGACACCCTGGATGCGGACCGGGTGCGCTTTGTGGATGGGGCCTTGGTGGGGTCGTTGACGTACCAAAGGCAAAAGCGCCCTCGGCTGGCGTGCCGCGAACGTATCTTTCCAGAACCTCAGTCCGAGGTGGTGACCGTCGGGCCTGCCGCTGTGGCCCTGCACAACAAGGTGTTTTATGCGCGCCGGTATTATCTTGCGGACTACATGGCGAATTATCCCGATGAAATTGATCTTTATGCCGCGATGATCTTTGCCCATGAGATCACCCATATCTGGCAGTGGCAAAACCGAGCCACGACGGGTTACTCACCCCTGCGTGCGGGCAATGAGCATGTGACCAGTGACGACCCCTATCTGTTTGATCTTTCGACCAAAGCCAGGTTCCTGGACTACGGGTTTGAACAGCAGGCCGGGATCGTTGAGGAATACGTGTGCTGTGCCACATTGGACCCATTGGCCCCGCGCACCAAACGGCTCAAGGATATGCTGAGCGGGGCCTTCCCACTGCGTAAGCTTAGTATCCCCGGCAAGGTGGTCTTGCCTTGGGACGAGGCGGAGACCCGCGGCATTTGCCGCTAGGCCCAGGGCCAAAGGACGTTTCTTAGACGTCCATCACATTTCAATGTGATGCGCGAAACCAGCTTGCCGAGCGATACAGGCCACTCATAGTGTGGGACTATGTTCATAATCGAAAATCAATTGACCCTGCTCATTCTGTTTTTTCTGACAGGCTGTTGTGGAACGGCGTATCTGTTGCGCAAACGGGCCGGGCACCGCGCCTGGCTGATGGCTGATCTCATCTGGGTGGTTCTTGGGGGTTTTGGAGCCTTGGGGGCCGTGCTTGCGGGCGTTTACAAAGCGGATAGCAGTCAGATCAATCGGCAGATTGATGTGGCTTATGCCGCCAGTTCTGCGTTTGATCGGGATGCCGCGCGATTTCGGTTGGGCTATTGTGAAGGGGCCAAAGGCGTGCAGGTTGCGGTGCTGTGCGACAAAGCGGATTTCCTATCTGCGTCTACGGCAGATCATGCTGAATTGCCTCTGTTTCTTGCTATCACAAGCGAAGTTGCGCCGCTGCGCAGTCTGAACTTCTTCGGCTCTGATTCCGCGGATCACGAAATGATGCAGATGGCGGATAAAGCGGATGCGTTTGATCCTGATAATCTGTTGGTGTTCAACGCGCGAGATGCTCAGACGGATGCGGCCCTTTCGGCCTTGCGACAAACCGCGCCGCGCATCGCCGCGGAATTCAATATTCTGGCTTCGAGCTATGAGACATTGGTGGCGCAAGTCAGCACACTGAAAGAAGAGTGGGAGTACCTGCAGGACAATGCCTTTATCCTATTGATACAGATCATCGCGATTTGCCTAGTCAGCTTCGCGGCGCCTTTCCGTTTGGGGAAATCATTCGTGGATATCCGCGACTACCGATAGTTCATGGTTGGATACTTTCGAGATAGGCCAATAGCGCGGCCAATGGGCGTGGTGTCGGGGTCAGTACGCCGTCGCCCACATCCAGAGGGATGGTGTCGCCTTCCAGAAGATCTCCGAATTTTGGCATGGCCTGTCCGGGCAGGCCGGTCCGGTCGTAGCCATCAATAATTGACAGGACCCGCGCCCGTGGGAAGTCGCCGTCGACCGACAATTGGGTGAGATCGCTGGGGGCGGGTGACATGTCGTTTGCCCATGGACCATCGCCCTTGCCGGAAGGCCCGTGGCACTGGGAGCAGTTTTCAGTATAAAGCTGCGCGCCTTCGGGGGCCTCGGGCATGGAGACCTGCGTGCAGGCAACCATTACAAGGCCGAGGGAAAGCGATAGAAAACGGATCATGTGTATCTCCTTCTTTGATCTGAATTTACCAAAGATAGAGAGTGTCTGGATTGATCTGGATCAGGTGACGCGATTGATCTCACGGCGTGGCCTGCAGCCACAAAACCCTGAAATGCGTTCAGGCCACGCAGGCCTTGGGGGCCTGGCCCCCAAACCCCCGGCGCGCGTGGCATGATGCACGGTTGACTGGCAAAGGGTTATGACAGTTTGCCAGCCAATGCGTCGTCGATCAGTTGGATCGTTTCCGCCACGCCATAAAGTGCGATGAATCCGCCAAAACGCGGGCCTTGTGAGGCGCCAAGCAGGACTTCGTACAGGGCTTTGAACCAGTCGCGCAACGGATCAAACCGGTCCCGGCCCACGGCGTAGACGACGGATTGCAAGTCTTCGTCGTTGATCTCGCCAGTGTAGTCGGCCAATTCAGCGCGCAGGGCTTGCAGGGCCTCGCGTTCCGCATCCGTAGGGGCGCGGTACTGACGTGTGGGGGCGACAAAATCCTGATAGTATTTGACCGCAAAGCCCGCGGCGGCATCCATGTCCGGGTGTGTTTCAGCCGACGTGTCAGGGGCGTAGCGTTGGATGAAGCCCCAGAGCTGGTCTTTGTTGTCCGCCGAGGCGACCGAGGCCAAATTGAGCAGCATTGAAAACGGCACCAGCATGTTTGACGCGGGCACATCGCCACCGTGGATATGCCAGACGGGGTTGTTCAACTGTGCTTTTGCATCCTGCCCGGCATAGGCCCGCAGCTGTTGGTGGTATTCATCCACCGCCTTGGGGATCACGTCAAAATGCATCCGCTTGGCGGTTTTGGGCTTTTGATACATGAAATACGACAAGGATTCCGTCGCCGCATAGGTCAGCCATTCATCAATGCTGACGCCATTGCCCGAGGTCTTGGAAATCTTCTGGCCGTTCTCATCGAGAAAGAGCTCATAGGTGAAATGTTCGGGCGCGCGCGCGCCCAGAGCCCGACAAATGCCGTCGTAGATCGGTGTGTTGGTGGAATGGTCCTTGCCGTACATCTCAAAATCCACACCCAACGCGGCCCAGCGTGCGCCGAAGTCTGGCTTCCATTGCAGTTTCACGTTGCCGCCCGTCACAGGCAGCGTCCATTCGCGGCCCTCTTCATCGTCAAAGGTGACAGTGCCATTCTTGGCGTTCACCTCCTTCATCGGCACATAGAGCACGCGGCCCGTTTCAGGATGCAGAGGCAGGAAGATGGAGTAGGTCTGGCGGCGTTCCTCGCGCAGGGATTTCAACATAATCGCCATGATGTCATCGTAACGTTCCGCGCAGCGCAGCAGGATCTCGTCAAACTGACCCGAGGCGTAAAACTCGGTGGATGAAATGAATTCGTATTCAAACCCGAAGGTGTCCAGAAACCGCCGCAGCATAGCATTGTTGTGATGGCCAAAGCTGTCGTGCGTGCCAAAGGGATCGGGAACGGAGGTCAGTGGCATTTGCAAATGCGGGGTCAGTTGATCGGGGTTAGGCACATTGCCGGGCACTTTGCGCATGCCATCCAGATCGTCCGAAAAGCAGATAAGCTTGGTTGGAATGTCCGAAAGCAGCTCAAACGCGCGTTTGACCATTGTGGTGCGGGCCACTTCGCCGAAGGTGCCGATATGGGGCAGACCTGAGGGGCCATAGCCCGTTTCAAACAACACATAGCCCTTTTCGGGTGGGGCTTTCTGATAACGTTTGAGGATCCGGCGCGCCTCTTCAAAGGGCCAGGCTTTGGAATTCATCGCTTCCGCGCGCAGATCAGACATTGGAACACTCCGGGTTGCGGCCTTTTGGCATTTATTGCCAAGGCCTTTCGCTTCCTATTGCCGAGGGGCGGCACAGTCAATATTCTGCACTGCAACAAGCCTGGGAAAGGACCAGCCATGACGGAAGAAATCTCGCACCCGATGTCGCCTCAGGATTGCCTGGTCGCTGTCATGATCGCCGTTTCGGCCTCGGATGAAAACATCCGCACCGCTGAGCTGGTGAAAATCGAGGTGGCAGTGAACAACCTGCCGGTGTTTGCGGATTACGATCTGGACCGTATGAATGTCACCGCGCAGATGGTGTTCGATCTGTTCAGCGTCGAAGAGGGCCTTGATGCGCTCTTTGGTCTGGTGCGGGATAACCTGCCGGAGCGTTTGTTTGAAACGGCCTATGCGCTGGCCTGCGATGTGGCCGCAGCGGATGGGCAGCTCCAGGAAAGCGAGCTGCGCCTGCTGGAAGAAATCCGCTATGAGCTGAACATAGACCGCCTGCACGCGGCAGCGATCGAACGCGGCAGCCGGGCACGGCATATCACGCTCTAGGGCATGAGCCCCCGCTTATCCCTTTGCAACCTCGTATGTTTTACGCCTTAATGTGGACGATAGAATCCAATGTCGGGGGACATCCATCATGCGCTGCGCATTCGTGAACATCCGTTGCAATTCCGGACTGTCTTACAAAGTGGCCGAGGAGATCGCCCTGCGCGAAATCCATTCTGAGCTCTATTCGGTGTCCGGCCCCTTCGATTTGCTGCTCAAGCTCTACATCCCAGAGGGTGAAGATGTGGGACATTTCATCAATGAAAATGTGGCCTCGATTGACGGGATAGAACGGACCGAGACCACACTGACATTCAAGGCGTTCTGATCAACGGCGCGCCATCATAATAATACGTAAGGGAGACAAGATATGACACTCAAAACACTACTGGCCGCCTCGGCGCTGGCCGCGATGGGCAGCCTGGCCACAGCGGATGGGCACATGACCGACGTCAAGGTCGGCATGATCACCACTCTTTCAGGAGGCGGCGCGGGTCTGGGCATTGACGTGCGTGACGGGTTTATGCTGGCCGCCAAAATGGCTGGCAACAACCACCTGAAAATCGTGGTCGAGGATGATCAACGCAAGCCAGACATCGCGGTGCAACTGGCCGACAAGATGATTCAATCCGAAAAGGTCGATATCCTGACCGGCATCATCTGGTCCAATCTGGCGATGGCCGTGGTGCCTTCCGCGACGGCGCAAGACAAGATTTACCTCTCGCCCAACGCAGGCCCCTCGGCGCTGGCGGGCAAGGGCTGTCATGCGAATTACTTCAACGTCGCGTGGCAAAACGACAACCTGCACGAGGCGGCCGGCGGCTATGCCAATTCTGCCGGGTTCAAGAATACCTTCATTCTGGCCCCCAACTATCCGGCGGGTCAGGACGCTCTGACAGGTTACAAGCGCATGTACGAAGGCGAGTTGGCGGGTGAGATCTTCACCAAACTGGGCCAGAAGGATTATGCGTCAGAGATCGCGCAAATCCGCGCCTCGGGGGCTGATTCAGTATTCTTCTTCCTGCCCGGCGGAATGGGGATTTCTTTCCTCAAGCAATATGCCGACAGTGGCCTTGACCTGCCTGTCGTTGGCCCAGCCTTCAGTTTTGATCAGGGCATCTTGCAAGCCGTAGGTGACGCCGCGATGGGGGTGAAGAACACCTCTCAATGGAACAAGGACATCGACAACGAAGCCAACAAGGCCTTTGTCGACGCGTTCCAGGCCGAGTATGGCCGTCTGCCCTCGCTTTATGCCAGCCAAGGCTATGACACGGCAAACCTTCTGCTGTCCGCGATGAATGCGGCTGACATCAACGACAAACCTGCCTTCCTTGCTGCGCTGAAAGCGGCTGAGTTTGACAGCGTGCGCGGTGATTTCGCCTTTGACGCCAACAACCACCCCATTCAGGACATCTATGTGCGCGAAGTGATCAAAGAAGGTGATGTTTATACCAACAAGATCATCGGCACTGCGTTGAGTGACCACTCAAACGTCTATGTCGAAGAGTGTCAGATGTAAGGGCATCCGCCACAAAACCATCCGATGCAGCCGCGGAGCAATTCGCGGCTGCGTCTGTCTCTCAGGTTTGCGCACCACATGACCCTTATCCTTTTCATCGAACAGGTTCTGAACGGTCTTCAGTTCGGCATCATGCTGTTTCTGATGGCCGCCGGGCTGACTCTTGTGTTCGGTGTCATGGGCCTGATCAACCTCGCGCACGGCTCGCTCTACATGGTCGGGGCCTTTGCCGCCGCTGCCGTAGCGGGATGGACCGGATCGTTTGTGCTGGGGCTCGCTGCCGCTTTGGCCGCCGCCGCCGCCGCCGGGGCGCTGGTGGAACTCTTGGTGATCCGAAGGCTGTATGACCGCGACCACCTTGATCAGGTGCTGGCCACCTTTGCGCTGATCCTGATTTTCTCCGAAGGCACGCGCTATCTCTTTGGCTCCTTCCCGCTTTATCTCGATATCCCCGATGCGCTCACTGGCCCCGTCACACTGCCCGGAGGCATCCAGTACCCCGCCTACCGCCTTGCCATCATCGCCATCGGCCTCACCATCGCCGCTGGCCTTTTCTGGCTCATCTCGCGCACCCGCCTCGGCATCCGCATCCGCGCGGGCGAGGCCGACCGGGAAATGATCGCAGCGCTGGGCGTTGATATCTCGAAACTCTACACCATCGTCTTTGCCCTTGGCGCGGCCCTCGCTGGCCTCGCCGGAGCATTGGTGGGGGCCATTCAAGCCGTGCAGGTTGGCATGGGTGAACCTGTGCTGATCCTCGCCTTCGTGGTCATCGTCATTGGCGGCATCGGTTCCATCAAAGGCGCGCTGATCGGCTCACTGTTGGTCGGCCTGACCGAGACGCTTGGTAGTATCGCCATGCCCGCGCTCTTCCGCCTCTTCATGGACAACTCCGCCGCCCAAGCCACCGGCTCGGCCATCGCTTCAATGCTGATCTATGTGCTGATGGCGCTAGTGCTGGTTTGGCGTCCCCAAGGCCTGTTTGGTGCCCGCGTATGAGCCGCGAAACAATCCTGAACGCCGTGATCTTTGGTGGCCTCCTCGCCGTGCCGCTCTGGGCCTGCATTGTGGATGAGCCGTTCACCATCACCCTCGCTACCAAGGTCGCCATCCTCGCCCTCGCAGGGGTGGGCCTCAACATCGCGCTGGGCCTAGGCGGTCTTGTTAGCCTCGGCCATGCGGCCTTCTTCGGGCTGGGCGGCTATGCCATGGGCATCCTCGCCAGTCATGCGCAAAGCTACACGCCGTTGATGGAAAGCCCGCTCTTGATCGAGGGCACCAAATCCATGCCCATCATATGGCTCATGGCACTCATTACATCCGCCCTCGCAGCCCTGGCCATCGGCGCCCTGTCCTTACGCACCTCCGGTGTCTACTTCATTATGATCACCCTCGCCTTCGGGCAAATGTTCTACTACCTCTCCATCAGTTGGCCCGCCTACGGCGGCGAAGACGGTCTGTCGATTTACGTGCGCAACGGCTTTCCGGGCCTCAATACGCTCGACCCAATCCAGTTCTTCGCCATTTGCTTTGCTCTTCTGGCGCTTGCCCTCTGGCTCAACGCGCGCCTGATCCGCTCACCTTTCGGTCTGGCACTTGGTGCCGCGCGCCAATCGCCGCAGCGGGTTGAAACCGTGGGCCTCAGCCCGTTCCGTTTGCGCCTCGCCGCTTTCGTTATCTCAGGCGCCATCACAGGCCTCGCCGGTGCGCTCTTCGCTGATCTCAATCGCTTCGTCAGCCCCACCATGTTCAGCTGGCAAACCTCGGGCGAGATCATGATCTTCGTTATCCTCGGCGGCGTCGGTCGCCTCTATGGTCCGGTCGCCGGGGCCGCGCTTTTCATCACGCTGGAACATGTCCTCGGTGGTTTGTCCGAATTCTGGCACATCTACCTCGGCCTGCTTTTGCTGCTGGTGGTGCTTTTCGCCCGTGGAGGTCTCATTGGTCTCATCGCTGGCCGCGAGGTGCACCATGACTGAGGCAATCCTGGCGACCCACAACATCACCAAACGCTTCGGCGCGGTGACAGCCAGTGACGGTGTCACGATGGACCTGCGTCCGGGCGAAATCCATGCAGTCATCGGCCCGAATGGCGCAGGTAAATCCACCCTGATTGCGCAGATCTGCGGCGGGCTGAAACCCGATGCAGGCCAGGTCGAGTTTCTGGGGCAGGATGTCAGCACTCTCACCACCCGTAAGCGAGCACGAATGGGTTTGGCACGCACCTTTCAAATCTCCGCTTTGGCGATGGAAAACACCGTGCTGGAAAACGCTGTGCTGGGGGCATTGGGCGCTCGTGGCGGCACGCTGGGCCTGATCCGTCCGGTATTGCGCGACAAGACCCTGCGTGACATGGCTTTGCATGCGCTTGAGCGCGCAGGTTTGGCGGATCATGCAAAGACACGCACCTCCGAGCTGTCGCATGGCCAACGCCGCCAGCTGGAAGTCGCAGTGGCCTTGACGCTGCAACCCAAAGCCTTCGTCATGGACGAACCCATGGCGGGCATGGGCAGCGAAGGCTCAGCCCGTCTGACTGGTTTCCTCGATGAGCTGCGCGCCGAGGCGCCGATCCTGCTGGTCGAACACGATATGGATGCGGTCTTTGCGCTGGCCGACCGCCTGAGCGTGTTGGTCTACGGCAAGATCATCGCGACGGGCACCGTGGCTGAAATCCGCGCCAACCCAGACGTGCGCATTGCCTATCTGGGGGAAGACGCATGAGCCTGCTGGAGGTTCATAATCTCGCCGTCAGCTATGGACCGTCACAGGCGCTTTTTGATGTGTCGCTATCACTGAACGAGGGCGATGTGCTGGCTCTATTGGGCCGCAACGGCATGGGAAAAACCACGACGATCAAGGCGATCACCGGGATGTTGTCTGCCAAAACGGGGCAGATATGGTTCGACGGGCACGACATCACCCGAATGCCCTCTCACAAAGTGGCGCGTCTAGGCGTCGGTCTGGTCCCCGAAAGCCGCCGCGTATTTGCCAACCTGACAGTATCCGAAAATCTCTCAGCAGCCGCACGCACCGGATACTGGGATATAACCCGCGTGGGCACACTCTTTCCCCGACTGACCGAACGTGCCGATCAATCCGCAGCGACACTTTCGGGGGGCGAACAGCAAATGCTCGCCATCGGCCGCGCTCTGATGACCAACCCCAAATTGCTGATTTTGGATGAGGCCACCGAAGGCCTCGCCCCTATCGTACGCCAGGAAATCTGGACGGCGATTTCAGCGCTAAAGGCGCAAACCGCCCTGTCGATCCTACTGGTGGATAAATCCCTGACTGAGTTGGGGCGCGTCGCCAACAAGGCGATGATCGTGCAACGCGGCGCATCCGTCTGGTCGGGTGGGTTTTCCGAACTGACGGATGAGATCACATCGCAGTACATCGGCGTATAGGTTGAAAACAAAAAAACCGCCCCCTCGGGACGGTCTTCTGAATTTGGTTGCGGGGGTAGGATTTGAACCTACGACCTTCAGGTTATGAGCCTGACGAGCTACCGGGCTGCTCCACCCCGCGCCAATTCAGGTGGCCTATGTAGAACCGCGTCCGCGAGTCTGCAATGGTAAAAACGCCCCAATGCAGTAAAAAACAATCACAGCCAATTCTTACACCTGAAAGGTCCCCCATTATGCGCATTGCTTTGATCGGAGATTACTCGGACCAGGTCACAGCCCATGTGGCTATTCCACAGGCTTTGGCCCTTGAGGCAGAGGCCCAAGCTCTCAAGATCGCGCCGGACTGGATCCACACCAAAGATCTGAACGCAACCGACCTGGCGAGCTATGATGCCGGGTGGGTCGTGCCCGCCAGCCCCTATGCCGATATGGGCGCGGCCCTTGCGGCCATTCGGTATCTGCGTGAAGCGGGCACGCCATTTCTGGGCACCTGTGGGGGGTATCAACATGCCTTGGTGGAGTATGCGCGCAATGTCATGGGCCACTCTGAGGCCGGGATCACTGAAGTTGATCCCGATTGCGCCATGCCTTTGGTGTCTGATCTTATCTGCGCACTGGTCGAGGCAGATGATCCCGTCATTCCTGAACCCGGCGGTCTGATCGAAAAACTGTGTGGTCCGGCGCAATTGAGCGAAACATATCACTGCAGTTTTGGGCTGAACCCCGAGTACGCCAAGCTGTTTGATGACACGGATTTCAAGGTGGCGGCCCGTGACCCACAAGGTGCTGTGCGGGCCATGGCGCTAGACGGGCAAAGGTTTTTCCTGGGCACGGCGTTTCAGCCGGAACGGGCAGCACTTGTCGGTCGCAGACATCCTGTGGTCAGTGCCTTTGTTCGGGCCGCTCTGGGTTAATCCCACCACGGCCCGTGATGCTTGCCGTCCTCTCCCAAACGCTCAAACCCGTGATGGCCAAAGAAATCGCGTTGGGCCTGGATGATGTTGGCGGTGCCAAAGCCCTGACGCATGGTGTCATACCAGCTCAGAGCCGCGCAGAGGGCAGGGGCGGCGTGGCCTCCCGTGACAGCCGCCGCTACGACTTCGCGCAGGGCAGGGACGCAGCGCGCCAGCTCCTTCGCGAAATGCGGTGACAGGATCAGCTGTCCCGCGGGCAGCTCTGACTGGAAGGCTTCGGAAATGTCATCCAACATCGCCGAGCGGATAATGCACCCGGCACGCCAGATCTCTGCGATCCGGCCATAATTCAGCGGCCAATCGTATTCTTCGGCTGCTGCGGTCAGAATGCGGAAACCCTGTGCGTATCCCAGAATGCGTGCGGCCAAGAAGGCCTCGGCCATAGTGGCTGATCCAAGGGTTATGGCGCCTCGTGCCCCACCGAGGATTGCCTCGGCTTCTTGTCGCGTGGCTTTTTCCGATGACCAAGAGCGCGCGCCGACGGCGGCCTCAATCATATTGGCGGCTTGGCCCATGCGCACGGCTTCGACCACGGTCCAGCGTCCAGTGCCTTTTTGGCCTGCGGCATCCTTGATGACATCAACAACTGGATGTCCCGTTACAGGATCATCGTACTGCAGGGCTTTGCCTGAGATTTCGATCAGGTAGGATTTCAGGGAGCCTTTATCCCAATCGGTAAACATCTGGCCTATCTCGGCCGGAGTCCAGGCTGCACCATTGCGCAAAAGGCCGTAGATTTCAGCGATCACCTGCATTTCGGCATATTCGATGCCATTGTGCACAGTCTTCACAAAGTGTCCGGCGCCATCTGGGCCCAAGTGATCCACGCAAGGATCGCCTTCAAACTGTGCGGCGATTGCGCGTAGCACCGGTTTTAGTTGTGCCCAGGAATGATCCGTACCGCCGACCATCATCGAAGGACCATGCCGCGCGCCGCTTTCCCCGCCGGAGACGCCCATGCCAACAAAGTGCAGGTCCTGTTCCGCCAGCAAAGCCGAGCGTCGGCGGGTGTCATGAAAATTGGCGTTGCCGCCGTCGATAATTGTGTCACCGGGTTCAAGATGCGGAGTGATCGCCTCAATCATCATGTCCATGGGCTTGCCTGATGGGATCATAAAGAGGATCACGCGTGGTGTCGCGAGGGAGGCCACAAAATCCGCCAACTCATCTTGCGGATGTAGCTTACCTGCCAGACCACCAGCCTCGGACATGAATGATGCGATCCAGTCTGCTTCGCGGTTGGTGACGGCCACGTCAAATCCGCTGTCGGCCATGTTCAGCGCCAATGCGCTGCCCATTGTGCCCAGACCATAGATACCAATTTGCGCTTGTTTCGCCATACTGCCCCTCCAGGTGTTGGTGCGAGCCTAAAGCGTTTCGCTCGGAACCTGAATCACAAATTCAAGCGAAACGCGTTATGGGGCAGTTGGTTGGGATCTTGTCGAGAAGCTTAGTCAATTCTGCCCGGCAGGCTCAGATCGCCCGAGGCCACGTCAAAAACATCCGTGACGCACAAAAGAGGGGCATGAATGTTGGCGTTGACGCGTAGGGCGGCGGTGACACCGTCGTACCTTGTTCCCGAGACCGAGACAGATTGGGGGAGCGCCACGGTCAGCGATATTTCAGCGCCGTCAAAAACAGGGGTAAAGCCGGGACTGTCGATGAACAGTGGCAGACCGGGCCATGTTGCTGGCAGGGCTGGCGTTGCGCCTTCGGGGATGTCGCGCACCGACAGGGCGCCGTCTCCACAAGCGTCGTTCGGGGTGAGAACAACCCAATGGCTGTGCCAATCGGCTCCATCATTGGTCAGATCACCGTCATTGTTTTCATCGTAGAGCGGTGTGTCGTCAAAATCGGGATGGCTGGTGGCTGCCAGGGCCAGTATGCCCGTTTCGGGTTCAAACCCAACGGCCTCAGGGCCCAAGGTGACAGGCCAGACATAAGACAACACGGGCGCGCCGGCCAAGTCTCCGGCAGGGGTTGGGGTCTCGGCTCCGGCTGTGCCAGCAGTTGTCATGTGAAAGGTTATCGTTTGACCGGTGCGATGGGCATGTGCTGCGAGAATATCAAAACTTGCAGAGCCACCGGATGCCTTATCTGAGAGGATTGCACCTTGTTGATGCAAGGCCGAGCCGTGATCTCCGCCTGCCCAAAGCGGGGTGGCGGCTAAGACAGCAAGTGTCGAGAGGATAGTGCGTGTCATTTTTTGTCTCCTTTTATGTAGGTGGAAATTAATAGTAGCGATTCGCTATAATTGCAATGATGATTTCGTATCGCTATTATAACCGAATGATGAAGAATGATTCCCGAACCCTTCGACCGCTGCTTGATCGGTTGTTCCGTCTTTCGGCGGCTGATGCCTGGTTGGGTGATCTGACGCCGACACAAATGGCCGCCCTGGATTACCTATCTCGCGCCAACCGGTTTTCGCGCGCCCCTTCCCAAGTGGCCGACTTTCTGGGGGCGACACGCGGGACCGTGTCCCAGACATTGAAAACGCTCGAGCGTAAGGGACTGGTGGCAGAGCATAAGTCGAAAGAAGACAAACGCCGTATCCGATATGACATCACGTCATCCGGTCAAACGGCGCTTAACGGTGTCAGTCAGCTGGGATCAGCCTTGGCTGAATTGGACGCCGATCAACAGCAAGCGCTGATCACGGGTCTGCATGCGCTGCTGCATCAGTTGGTCCAAACGCGGGGCAGTCGTCCCTTTGGCTTGTGTCGGGATTGCCGGTATCATGATCCCTCAACACCGCAAGGCGCATTTTGCAGGCTGTTGGAGGTTCGTTTGGAGGCAGGGGAAGCGGCACAGATCTGCCACGAACAGATCGCTGCTGCCTGAGCGAACCCTATACCCCCAAACACCATCGCATGATCGCTTTTTGCGCGTGCAGGCGGTTTTCGGCCTCGTCAAAGATCACTGAATTTGGCCCGTCCATCACGGCGGAGGTTGCCTCATCCTCGCGGTGGGCGGGAAGGCAGTGCATGAAAAGGGCGTCAGGTTTGGCGCGCGCCATCAGAGCTTCGTTCACCTGATACGGACGCAGCATGTTGTGGCGGCGTTCCTTGGTTGACTGGCTGTCATGCATCGATACCCAAGTGTCGGTCACCACCAGATCAGCGCCTTCCACCGCTTTGGCGGGATCGCGTTCGATGGTGATCTTGCTGCCCGATTTACGTGCGTTGCCCACAAACTCGCCTTCTGGGTCCAGCTGCATGGGGCCTGTGAACGTCAGGTCAAACCCGAACTGGCCGGCGGCGTGCAGGAACGAGGAGCACACGTTGTTGCCATCGCCGGACCACACAACCTTTTTGCCCTTGATCGGTCCACGATGTTCCTCATAGGTCATCACATCTGCCATGATCTGGCAGGGATGTGTCCGGTCGGTCAGGCCGTTGATCACCGGCACATCGGCATAGTCGGCCATATCGAGCAGGACACCTTCGTCGAAGGTCCGGATCATGATCAGATCAACATACCGGCTGAGCACACGGGCAGTATCCGCGATGGTCTCGCCGTGGCCCAACTGCATGTCCGCGCCCGACAGCAGCATGGTTTCACCCCCCATCTGGCGCACCCCCACGTCAAAGCTGACACGGGTGCGGGTTGAGGGTTTTTCAAAGATCAACGCCACCATATGGCCCGCGAGGGGTTGATCATCATCCAAAGCGCCGCGCGTGCGGCCCGCGCGTGCTGTTTTCATGGATTGTGCGTTGTCGATGATTGACCGGAGCGCCTCCGGGTCGGTTTTGTGGATGTCGAGAAAGTGTGACATGGGCGTGGTGCTTTCTGGCAGAGGCCGGAATTTAGAGTATCTTTGGCAAGATGAAGCTTAGGTGGATGCGACTTGTATCGCGGCCTGATCGAGGCGTTTGAGAGCCTCGGTCACTTCATCCTCGGAGATGTTCAGAGGCGGCAGTAGGCGGATCACGTTGTCGGCGGCCGGCACGGTGATGAGCTGCGCGTCATAGGCGGCGTTCAACACGTCGGTGTTGGGTGCTTTGCATTTGAGGCCGAGCATGAGGCCGGAGCCGCGCACGCTTTCGAATACATCGGGGTGTGATGCGACGAGGCCTTCGAGACCTTGGCGCAATTGGCCTGCTATGCGGTTGACGCCTGCGAGGAAATCCGCGTCGGCCACATGGTCCATCACAGCACATCCCACGGCACAGGCCAGGGGGTTGCCGCCATAGGTTGACCCATGCGTGCCCGGCCCCATGCCAGTGGCGGCGTGTTCGGTGGCCAGCACCGCCCCCAGAGGGAAGCCGCCGCCGATGCCTTTGGCGACCATCATGATGTCAGGCTCAACCCCGGCCCATTCGTGGGCAAAGAGTTTTCCCGTGCGGCCCATTCCACATTGCACTTCATCGAAGATCAGCAGGAGGCCATTTTCATCACACAGATCGCGCAGGCCTTTGAGGCATTGGTCGGGCAGCGGACGTATGCCGCCTTCGCCCTGCACAGGCTCGATCAGGATGGCGGCGGTGGTGTCGGTGATGGAGGCAGCCACCGCATCGTGATCATTCCATGGCAAGTGGATGAAGCCGGGCAACAAAGGGCCGAAGCCTGCGGTCATTTTCTCGGACCCGGCGGCGGCGATCCCTGCGGAGGACCGTCCATGGAAGGAGCCCTCAAAAGCTATGATGTCCACACGTTCAGGCTGGTCGGCTGAGGCAAAGTGTTTGCGGGCCATTTTGACGGCCAGCTCACAAGCCTCAGTGCCCGAATTGGTGAAAAACACCGTGTCAGCGAAACTGGCATCGACCAGCTTGTCTGCCAAAGCCTGTTGTTGCGGGATGTTATAAAGATTTGAGGTATGCCAGAGCGTCTGCGCTTGCGTGGTCAGAGCTTCGGTCAATGCAGGATGTGCGTGACCCAGCGCATTCACAGCGATCCCCGCGCCCAGATCCAGAAAACGTCGGCCATCTGCCTCGATCAGCCAGCTTCCTTGCCCTTTGACGAATGTCAGAGGGGCACGTGCGTAGGTGGGCAAGATGGACGGGATCATGTCGCAGTTCCTTGAATAAAGAAGCCATGTGAGTGCCGTATGGGCGGCTTCGAGTCAATGATGTGAGGTGGAGCGGTGCGGTGGGCACCAAGGATCAAAAGCGGGACGTCAGACGCAGGTGCGTCGGCGTCGGTCAGATGTATATGTGAAGCGTTTGATCATGGCGTAGCTGTTAGGACGTTCCGTCGCGGAAGGCAAAGGGTTTTTGCACACGATGACCTATTGCAATCGCGAAGGCGTTGATTGGATAACTGGCGTGACTTTGCCCGGAGATATCCTGATGCGATTGTTTGTATTGCTTTGTATTTCGTTGCTGATGTCCTTGCCGACGCAGGCCACTGAGTTGAAGGGGATGTATGACCCTGACAAGATGCTTGAGAGCTTTGCCCTGATTGGCCCTGCCCGGGTAGGCACTGACAAGACCGGAACCGTGCGCAAGATATTTGGCGAAGTGCAATCGGACGCTGGCGGTGTGATCCCTTATGAGGCGCTGTTCATGATGTGCGATGGCACCAAGGACGCCTGTGCCAATATTATGATGCGCTATGATTGGTATGCCGATGAAGACGATGTCTGGTGTGCAATCAACACTTGGGAGGCGATGCCGGAGTATCCCCAAAAGGCCTGGGCAGGCTTTGCTTTTGACAAGGTGCGGCTGATCCGCGAACAGTTTGGCTTTGAAGGAGCCAGCGTTGAGCCGCGTTGGAAGTTTGTGCAGATGTGGCGGCAGGAGCTGGAGAGGTTTCATGCGTTGACGCAAAACTTGCCGGAGAGTTGTGAGTAAGGCGGTTCCGCTTGCGAAGCCGGGTTTAATGTCGCACTGACGGAGCTATGTCTGCCGCGCCCCCTCACAACCCTGCGCTTGCCGCGTTGCTCACCCTTGCGGCTTCGGCTTTTGTGGCGGGGACGACCTTGCTGGCCAAGGCCTTGGGCAATGGCACGCTGGGGCCTGAGATGCACGCCATGCAGATCAGCCACGGGCGGTTTTTGTTTGCCCTGATTGCCATTGGGGCAGCCACGGCGGTGTTGCGGCCGCGGTTCACCCGCCCAAATCTGAAACTACACGTCATGCGATCCACGCTGGGGTGGGGCGGGGTTAGTCTGATGTTTGCAGCGGCGGCCTTTATTCCTTTGTCAGATGCGACCGCCATCAGTTTTCTCAACCCAGTCTTTGGCATGATGCTCGCCATTCCATTTTTGGGTGAAAAAGTTGGCCCAGTGCGATGGACTGCGGCGCTTATCGCGCTGTTGGGGGCTTTCATTCTGACACGGCCCGGAAATGGCGCGATTGAGCTGGGCGCCTTATTGGCCTTGGGATCGGCGGTTCTGCTTGGGACTGAGTTGATCGTGATCAAGCTCTTGGCCGGGCGCGAGGGGCCGATGCAGATTCTGCTGGTGAACAACATTATCGGGCTATGCATTGCCACCTGTGCGGTTGTCTTAGTGTGGCAAGCCCCCACGCCGCAGCAATGGGCTGCCCTGGCAGGCATCGGGTTTTTGATGGCTGCGGCGCAGTCGTGTTTCGTCAATGCGATGGCGCGGGCGGATGCCAGCTTTGTTGCGCCCTTCTTCTATGCCGCCTTGGTCTTTGCGGCGCTCTATGATGCGGTGATCTTTAAAGTGATCCCGGATTTCATTTCCTTCCTGGGGGCGGGTATCACCCTTACCGGGGCTGGCCTTTTGGCCTGGCGGGAAGGGCGGTTACGCATGGCCAAAGGGTGATCAGTGCTTGCCAACAGATGGCCGACGCGTAGGCTCGGCGTCGATTCCCTGAGTTGAGGTGCCCTAAATGTCCGACCGCACAAACCGACAGCTGTCCCCAGCCACCAAACTGGCGCAAGCTCTGCGTTATCTGGAAGAAGAGACCGGCGCGATTGTGCCGCCGATCCAGCCCTCGGCCACCTATGCAAGGGACGCGGACTACGAGGTGCGTAAGTCGTATATGTACCGCCGTGACAGCAACCAGACGACAGAACAGGCCGAGGCAATCATTGCTGATCTGGAAGGGGCGGCGGACAGCCTGCTGTTTGCCTCGGGAATGTCTGCCTGCACGGCGGTGATTGAACAATTGCCCGCCCATGCTCATGTGGTGGTCCCCGAGGTCATGTATCACGGGGTGCTGGATCAGTTTCAAACCTTTGCCGCCAAGGACCGGCTGGAGGTCAGCTATTATCCCGCCGGTGATTTGGACGCGATGCAGGCGGTGATGAAGCCCGGCAAGACGGCGCTGGTGTGGGCTGAAAGCCCGAACAATCCCAATTGGGATGTGACGGATATCGCCGCTGCCGCCGAGATTGCCCATACTGCCGGGGCGCGATTGTTCACCGATTGCACGGGCACACCGCCCGTTGCAACGCGGGCGTTGGAGTTGGGGGCGGATATCTCGTTTCATTCTGCGACGAAGTATCTGAACGGGCATTCCGATGTAACCGCTGGCGTTCTGTCTGTCCGAGAAGCCGCTGACTGGTGGGATGAGATCGCTCATGTACGCAAGATGCAGGGCACGGTGTTGCATTCCTTTGATGCCTTCCTGTTGATCCGGGGGATGCGCACGCTGATGTTGCGCTATGAGCGCCAGACCGAGAACGCGTTACGTGTCGCACAGCATCTGGAGGGGCATCCCGGCGTCGAGGCCGTGATGTATCCTGGCTTGCCATCCCACCCCGGCCATGAGATCGCGAAACGTCAGACGGGCGGTGCCTATGGCGGCATGTTGTCGATCCTCGTGAAAGGGGATGAGCAGAACGCGATTGATGTCACGCGCTTTTGTGAAGTGTTCTATCCCGCCACATCTCTAGGCGGTGTCGAGAGCCTAATTGAGCACCGCAAGACCGTATCGGGAGAAGGCTTCCCGGTGCATCCCTGTCTTTTGCGCTTGTCTATCGGGATTGAGGATGCGGGCGATTTGATTGCCGATCTGGATCAGGCGTTGCAGAGGGCGGGTTAGGTCGTAAGCGAAAGCGTTCAAACTATCAGTTGAGACGAACTCTCAACTCCTATTGAATTGGCAGATTGTATGAATTGCGGATATAGCTGCCATTCGGCCTAGTTGCGCTGCAAGAGGCCAACGCCAGGCCAAGGGTGGGCCTGACGATAGCCGGGCCGCTAAAGCGGCTGTTCACCGGCTGGGCGCTTAAAGGCAAAGTTTGAATAGGTCCAGACCAGGACTTACCAACCTAATCTTGGCGATCACGGAAGCACTAGGCAGCTAATCCATCGCTACGTGACGCAACGGCCCGCTTGCACGCAGCCGCCACGCTTTGCCAAACTGCAGCGCATGAGGACGCGCGCATGCCTTTAGAGATTTTACTTCCCATGGTCATCCTCGGCATTGCCGGGATCACGGTGCTGTTGCACCTGCTTGGCTTGTCGCGTCCGGTGTTGCTCGCCAATCAATCGGCGGCGCGTGCGGCGTGGCTTGACGAGTTTCCGGATGACCCACCTGATCGCATCACCCTAAGCCAGGATCACCGCGCGGCTTTGATCCAGACAGTGCAAGGCGTCGGAGTTGTCTGGCCCATGGGGGCCGATACCACAGCACGCTATCTGATCGACGCGCAGATCACCCTTACTGCGAAAGGCTTGCGGATTGATCTGCCAGACTACACGGCCCCGCGCATCAACCTGACACTAGACACCGCCGAGGCCGACCTCTGGCCCACCCTATTGGAGCACCCCGCATGACTGATATGCTGAGCTATCCCGAAGTCACTCAACTGGCGGTCCCGTTCTTCATCGCGGCGATCCTGATTGAGTTGGCCTGGATCGTGATCAAAGGCAAAGGCGGCAGATATGAGACCCGCGATGCCGTGACCTCGCTTATCATGGGTGCAGGGAATGTGGCGTCGTCCGTTCTGCTGGGATTTATCGCTTACGGGTTCTTCATGCTGCTGTGGCGGATCACGCCTCTGGATCTGGGCACGTCGGTCTGGGTCATCGCACTGTGCTTTGTGCTGGATGATCTGCGATACTACTGGGTGCACCGGTTTGGACACCGCATTCGTTGGGTCTGGGCGTCACATGTGAACCACCATTCGTCGCAGCACTACAACCTGACAACGGCGCTGCGGCAGACTTGGACAGGTACGTTTACTTTCATGATGGTGATCCGTGCGCCGCTGATCCTATTGGGGTTTCATCCGGCCATGGTGCTGTTCTGCGGTGGGCTGAACCTGATTTACCAATTCTGGATTCACACCGAGGCGATAGGCCGGATGCCCAAATGGTTCGAGGCGGTGATGAACACGCCCTCGCATCACCGAGTGCATCATGGCCGTAATCCGCGTTATCTGGATGCGAACTATGCCGGTGTGTTCATCATCTGGGACAAGATGTTCGGCACCTTTGTGCCCGAGTTGGACGCCGAAAAGCCTGACTACGGCCTTGTGCGCAATCTAGGTACATTCAACCCGATACGCGTGGCATTTCATGAATGGGTCGGCATTTTTCACGACATCCGGCAACCGGGGCTGACATGGCAGGAACGTTGGAAGTATTGCGTCATGCCGCCAGGGTGGAGCCACGATGGCAGTCGCGATACGTCCGAGGGGATCAAGGCCAGACATTTGGCGAACAATCCGCACGACAAGGGCACGCCGGGTTTCGAAAGGGCCGGTTAGGAGTTCTGAGAGGCAATACACGCCCGATGTTGAGGCACTTCTTACCGACGCCACGTCGATCGGCTCGGTAAAGAATTGAGTTTAAAGTAATTTAATCCGAATTCATGCAGGAACTAATGTGGTGCATATTACCTGCGATGTGCTGTCGCAGGCGAAGGACTTTCCGCGATTGTACCCTATCTAACATGGTAACCCATCACCTGATAACCGCTTGGTAGGTACTCATGGATACATTGCTGCTGTCGCGCATCCAGTTTGGTGCGAACATCTCGTTCCACATCCTGTTCCCCACGATCACGATCGCATTGGGGTGGGTGCTTTTGTATTTCAAGCTGCGCTTTACCCGCTCGGGTGATGAAAAGTGGATCAAAGCCTACCGTTTTTGGGTCAAGGTCTTTGCGCTCAGCTTTGCGCTGGGTGTGGTGTCTGGCATCACCATGTCGTTTCAGTTTGGCACCAATTGGCCGGGCTTCATGGAGAAAGTCGGTAACGTCGCCGGGCCCTTGCTGGCTTACGAGGTGATGACCGCGTTTTTCCTCGAGGCGGTGTTCTTGGGGATCATGCTCTTCGGGTTTTCAAAAGTCCCATCGTGGGTACACACGCTGGCCACGTTTTTGGTGGCGTTCGGAACGACGATGTCGGCCTTCTGGATCATCGTGCTGAGCAGTTGGATGCACACACCCGACGGTTTTGAAATGCGCGATGGGGTAGCCTTTGCCACCGATTGGTGGGACATCATCTTTAATCCCTCGATGCCATACCGGCTGGCCCATATGTTGCTGGCGAGTGGTTTGACCATTTCGTTCCTGTTGGCCGGGATCAGTGCCTATCGCTGGCTACGGAATGATCGCACCGAAGATGTGCGCGCGGCCTTGGTCACCGGTCTGAGCCTTGGTGCAATGCTGATCCCTCTGCAGATCCTGATCGGTGATTTGCATGGGCTGAATACGCTGAAGTACCAACCCGCCAAAGTGGCCGCGATGGAAGGCAACTGGGAAACCCGGGGCAATGTGCCATTGCTGCTTTTTGCCGTGCCGGACGAAGAGGCGCGTACGAACCACTTTGAGATTGGTATTCCCAATGGGGCGTCTGTGATCCTCAAACATAAAGCAGACGGGGTTGTCCCCGGCCTGAATGATTTCGTGGACGAGGATGGTACCGCGTTGCACTCCCCCGTGGCGCCCGTGTTTTATGCGTTTCGTATCATGATCGGAACAGGCGTGGCGATGTTGCTGCTTTCGTGGGTGTCTGTTGGCATGATGATGTACCGGCGCCGTGGGGTCGAAGCTTTGCCCAAGGTAATGTTGTGGGCTATGATTCCGATGGGATTTTCGGGCTGGCTTGCCACTTTGGCAGGCTGGTACACGACCGAAATTGGCCGCCAGCCGTGGCTGGTGAGCGGGGTGATGATCACCAAGGAAGCGGTGGCCGATGTGCCCGCGCCAATGGTTGCGGGAACGCTGGCAGTTTATCTGACGATCTATGTGGTCTTGCTGACCGCCTATATCGGCGTGATTTTCTACCTCGCGCGCACCGCGGGGACGGCCAAAAACCAGCCCGGCGGCGGCAGTGGCGTGTTGCGTCCCGGCATGGGCCGCAAGCTGCCTGATCACGTCCCGGCGGAATAGGAGCAGACGATGGAAATGTTCTCGGACCCAGCCCAGTGGTTGCCATTTACTTTTGCAGGCCTGATGGGCTTGTCTATCCTTATCTATGTCTGCCTGGATGGGTTTGACTTGGGTGTTGGCTTGCTTTTTCCCTTTGCTGACGATGATGAAAAAGACCGTATGGTCGCCTCGATCGGACCATTTTGGGATGCAAATGAAACGTGGCTTGTACTGGCCATTGGCATCTTGTTGGTGGCCTTTCCAACGGCTCATGGACTGATCCTCACGGCGCTCTATTTACCGGTGGCCGCGATGCTGGTGGGCTTGATCCTGCGCGGGGTGGCGTTTGAATTTCGTGCCAAGGCGGGCCCGGAACGCAAACCCACGTGGAACCGTGCGTTTTTCATTGGCAGTCTGCTCACGTCTCTTTCTCAAGGATACATGCTCGGCATGTATGTCATGGGCCTTCAGGTCACGGCGTTTACGCTGGCGTTTTCGGTGGTTACAGCGGTGTTCTTGACGGTTGCCTATTCTTTCATTGGCGCGACATGGTTGATCCTGAAAGCTGATGGCGTGTTGCAAATGAAAGCCGTCGATTGGGCCAAGGGTGGCATCTGGGGCGTCGTGCTAGGCATGGGTGCCGTATCGCTGGCCACGCCATTTGTCAGCCCGCGCATCTTTGACAAATGGTTCTCAATGCCAGAGGTGTTCATGCTCATGCCGTTGCCGCTGTTGTCGGGCGTACTTGTTCTGGCGATATGGCTCATGTTGCGTAAGATGCCTTACCCGCGCGACACATGGGCATGGGTGCCATTTACCATGACCACTTTGCTGTTCACCTTGGGTTTTTTCGGCATGGCGTATAGCTTCTATCCCTACGTGGTCCCAGAAACATTGACGCTTTACGAAAGCGCCAGCGCGCCGGAAAGCCTGTTTATCATCTTCATTGGCACCTGCGTGGTGCTGCCGATGATTGCCGGGTACACGGTTCTTTCCTACGTCATTTTTCGCGGGAAGGCGACCGAGTTGCGGTACGACTGACCGCACAATCCGGGGTAAAACATCCCTGATGTTTCGCCGGACAGCCTGTTGATCCGGTGGCGGGTGTTTGACCAAAATTCCTGTCCTCAAAGTCAAGAGCGGCCCCATGAAAAATGTCAGTATTCTGCGCGAAGTGGATGCACGCCACCTGTGGCACCCAATTGGCCATCCCGGTGATGCCCAGGTGAATGCTGCCAATATCATTTCACAACGTCGTGGATGTCTTGGGCGGGCTGTGGAGTGTGAACCTTGGCTAACTCAACGACGTCGTCAAAGGCGCAATTGCAGGCGATCTGTATCAATTGCACAATCGTTCGGCTTTTCTCGGCCCCTCGAACACCCCTGCGATTGAAGTGTCTTATCCGGAGCAGGAGTTCCTTACCTTCAGCGGCTCAGATCCTGTCATCGCTGGATACCGGGTTCTCGGCTGCATAACGAAAAAGTGCATCGAACACATAAAAAGGGCCGGTTTCGCAACCGGCCCTTTTCTGATTTTCAGGAAGTCAGATCAGTGGAACTTCTTGATCTCACCCGATTTCAGACGGCTCATGTAGCTGTCCAACTCGGCTTTGACGACCGGCATCAGGAAGTAGAGCCCGATGATGTTGACAACCGCCATGGCGAAGATCGCCGCATCCGAGAAGTCGATGACCGGACCAAGGCTGGCCGCCGCACCAATGATCACGAAGATGCAGAAGATGATCTTGAACACCAGTTCGGTGGTCTTGCCTTCTCCAAACAGGAAGGTCCAGGCCTTGAGGCCATAGTAGGACCAGCTGATCATGGTCGAGAAGGCGAACAGGATCACAGCAATCGCAAGGATGTACTTGAACCCGCCAATCGAGGACGAGAAGGCCGCCGACGTCAGCGCCACGCCCGAATTGCCATCAACGGTGGCAATCGCAGTGCCCGCTTCGTTCAGCATGTACAGGCCTGTGCTATCATCCACAATCAGCTGACCAGTGATGATGATCACAAGTGCCGTCATGGTGCAGATCACAACCGTATCGATGAACGGCTCCAGCAGGGATACGAACCCTTCGGTGATTGGCTCTTTGGTCCGGACCGCCGAGTGGGCGATCGCCGCGGAACCAACGCCCGCCTCGTTCGAGAAAGCCGCCCGTTTGAAGCCCTGGATCAGAGCACCTACCATGCCGCCAGCAACGCCAAGACCGGTAAAGGCCCCTTCGAAAATCTGGCCAAACGCCCAACCGATTTTGTCAAAGTTGATCAGCAAGATGATCAACGCGGTCAGCACGTACAGAACACCCATAATGGGAACGACTTTTTCGGTGACCTTGGCGATGGACTTCAGGCCTCCTACGATGACCGCAAAGACAACGCCGGCAAAGATGACGCCTGTGATCCAACCCGGATAGTCACCCACAACATTGGTAATCTGCGCGTGTGCCTGGTTGGCCTGGAACATGTTCCCGCCGCCCAACGCACCCAGGATACAAAAGACCGAGAACAGAACCGCAAGGAATTTGCCGCCCGGTTTGCCACGCTCGGCGAAACCTTTGGTGAGGTAATACATCGGACCACCTGAAACGGTGCCGTCCTCGTATTCATTCCGGTATTTCACACCCAACGTACATTCGGTGAATTTTGAGGCCATGCCCATCAGACCCGCAAGGATCATCCAGAAGGTCGCACCGGGACCACCAATGCCCACGGCCACCGCCACACCAGCGATGTTCCCGAGACCAACCGTGCCCGACAGGGCTGTGGCAAGGGCCTGGAAGTGGCTGACTTCACCGGCATCGTTGGGGTCAGAATAATCCCCTTTGACCAGCGAGATGGAATGCGGGAAGGCGCGGAACTGAATGAACGCGAAATAGAGCGTAAAGACTGTCGCCGCGACCACTAGCCAGGCCACGATCCAAGGAAAGGACGTGCCGGGGAAGGGCGAGAAGATCAGGTTGACGAACCAACCCGTTGAGCTGGCAAAGATCGCGTTGACCTTTTCATCCAGTGATTGTGCCATCGCGGGGCTGGAGAGCAAGCTGAGTGCCGCTCCTGCTGCCGTGGCATATGTAAAATGACGTTTCATTGTGTCAGTATCCCTCGATATTATTATTGTTTATGGCACGATGGTACAGGGCACCGGCGCACATTGCGCCAAGGCGCCGGCCACCGACCCGAAGACTCGCGATGCGATGCCGCTGTCGCCGTCACGCCCGATGACCATCTGATCTGCGCCCGACTCCTTGGCGATGTCGCAGAGCACATCGACAACCTTGCCGTATTTGATTGTGCTTTCGATGTCGGCGCCCTTGCCGGACATCTCTTTGACAATCGGATCCATCACGACCTCTTTGGCGCGCGTCAGCTCTTCGTTGCGGCGTTTATGGCGCTCTTCCAGCTCGTTTGGGGTGAGGAAGGAATAGGGTGACCATTCCAGAACATGGGCGATCATCACCGACCCACCTTGTGCTGCGGCCTTGGCGACCGCAAACTTCAATGCGCGATGAGACGCGTTGCTGCCGTCGTAACCGACGACGAATTTACCAGACATTTTATACTCCCTTAAAGTGTGCTTTCGTGTCCCTAGAAGCTTCATGATACTGTAGGTTGTGCGAAATAAATTAGCTTTTTTCGTTGTATTCGATAAATTATTCGGAAATACCATATGTTTATTGTGCAACAGTGGGAAAATTTCCGATGGATTACATTGATCGTAGTATCCTCATGATTCTGCAAAAAGATGGACAAATCTCGATGTCTCGCTTGTCGGAAAAGGTTGGGCTTTCGCTTTCTGCGTGCCACAGGCGGGTGAAAATTCTCGAGAATGACGGATTGATCCAGCAATACACGGCGCGGTTGGATCGACGTAAAATCGGGCTGGACCTGCAATTCTTCATCGAGGTTCGGCTGACCTCTCATTTCAAAGAGGATCAGGCGGCCTTTGAAGAGAAAATTCAATCCATGCCTGATGTATTGGAATGCCATAGGATCTCGGGCGAGTTTGATTATCTGATGCGCGTGGCCGTGGCAGGGGCCGCAGAATATGAAGATTTCTACTACAACCGATTGTCCGAAATTCCGGCGATTGCACAGGTGAAGACATTGCTTAGCCTGTCAACGCTCAAGGACTTCCAGGGGTATAATCTGGAAGCTTTGGCGTCTTGACGCGCGGGCCCTAGGCCGGATTGAGGTTTACGGTTTGCCCCAGCCGCCACCGCCGGGAGTTTCCATACCGAACACGGCCCCAGCAGGCAGGTTGATTTCGTCATTGCCCTTCATCTCGCGGCGCGACCCATCGGACATCTCAACCCAGTTCAGGCCAACCTGACCCGGCGCGCCTCCGTCCACACCGAAGGGGGCGACGATCCGGTGTGAACACAAGGTGGTCACGGTCACAGGGGTCAGGAACCGCATTTTCCGGTGCACCCCATGGCCGCCACGCCATTGGCCTGCGCCCCCTGAATTGGGACGAACACCGAAGGCCTCCAGCCGCACCGGAAAGCGCTTTTCGAGGATTTCAGGATCGGTCATGCGGGTGTTGGTCATATGGCCCTGAATTGCATCACAGCCCTGGAAGCCGGGGCCGGCACCCGTGCCGCCCGCGATGGTCTCGTAATTCTGAAAATCGTCATTGCCCCAGACAAAGTTGTTCATCGTGGCCTGTGATCCTGCAATGACACCCAGCGCCCCATAAAGAGCGTTACAGGTGGCCTGAGAAACCTCGGTGTTGCCGGCAATCACGGCCGCCGGATACACAGGCCTGAGCATCGAGCCTTCGGGGACGATGATTTCAAGCGGTTTTAGGCAGCCTTGGTTCAGCGGGATGTCCGCCCCCACCATCGTGCGGAAGACATAAAGCACGACAGCATCACAGATTGACCGGGGCGCGTTGTAATTTCCTTTGTATTGGTCCGAGGTTCCGGTGAAATCAATCGTGGCCGAGCGTGTTGCGTGATCGACGCTGACGTTCACTTCGATTGTCGTGCCGATGTCCATCGGATAACTGAACTGGCCGTCTTTCAGGCGGTCAATTACACGGCGGACGCTCTCCTCGGCATTGTCCTGCACATGGCCCATATAGGCCTGAACCACGTCCAGCCCGTAGGCCTCCACCACCTTCAATAGCTCCTGCCGCCCGGTTTCATTGGCGGCGACCTGCGCTTTCAGATCGGCCATGTTCTGAGAGATATTCCGGCAAGGATATTGGCAGGACCCGAGCACAGTTTCAGCCACATCCTCCAACAACATACCCTGATCGACCAGCTTGACGTTGTCGATCAACACGCCTTCTTCGTCGATATGTGTGCTGTCGGGTGGGGCGCTGCCCGGCGTGCGCCCGCCGATATCAGCGTGATGCCCCCGGCTGCCCAGCCATAGGACGGGCTGTTCGTCGACAAAGACAGGTGTGATCACCGTGACGTCCGGCAAATGCGTTCCGCCGTTGTAGGGCGAGTTCAGCATATAGGCGTCTCCGGGTCGAACATCAGGGTTCAGCCGCATAATGGTTTTGACACTGTCCGACATCGACCCCAGATGCACGGGCACATGCGGGGCATTGGCCACCAGATCGCCCTGTTCATCAAAAATCGCGCAGGAGAAATCCAGACGTTCCTTGATGTTCACCGACCACGAGGTATTGGCCAGCGTGGCGCCCATCTGATCAGCCACGGACATGAAGAGGTTGTTGAACACCTCCAGCAAAACGGGGTCGGCCTTGGTGCCTGCGGCCTGGGCGCGGGCTTTGACCTGAGTGCGTTCCAGCAGCAGGTTACCCATGGCATCGACACGGGCAGCCCAGCCGGTCTCGATCACATTGGTGCCGGTGGGTTCTGTGATCACGGCGGGACCCTGCACCTGCCCGGACGGATCCAGATTGACCCGGTCATAGAGAGGGACGTCACGCCAATCGCCGTCGACGCACATCGGGATGTGCGCAACCGGGACACCATCACCCGAAGGCAAATCCGCAGCGGGAGATTGGCCGGTTTGTCCCACGGCCTCAACGCTGAGCATTTCAAACAGCACATCGCGTTCGGGGCTGTGAAAGCCAAAGCGCTGGCGGTGCACATCCTCAAATGCCGCCAGCATGTCGGCTTGGGTGCCAAAGGGAACCTCGAGCGCCTGATGCGACCCGTCGTAGCGCAGATGCGCCCGCGGCAGCGGGGTGATGTCGGTGATGCCTTGGTTTTCAACCTCCGCGCGCGCGTCTTCGGTGATCTTGTCCAGTGCTGTAGTTGCGCCTTTAATGTCTTGCAAGGGCGCATCATATTGCACCTCTCGCAGGGCGCGGACTTCGGCCAGGCCCATGCCGTAGGCCGACAGGACCCCGGCATGCGGGTGGATCAGCACCCGCGTCATCCCCAAAACATCGGCAATCAGGCAGGCATGTTGCCCACCTGCACCGCCAAAGCACTGCAAGGTATAGCGTGTCACATCATGGCCGCGCTGCACGCTGATTTTCTTGATCGCGTTGGCCATGTTGTCCACGGCGATGCGCAAAAACCCATCGGCCGTTTCTTCAGGGGAGCGGGGGTCCTCGCCGGTCTCTTGCGAGACTGTCTCGGACAGGGCGGCAAACTTCGCGCGCACCACCTCTGCATCAAGCGGCGCGTCACCCTCAGGCCCAAAGACATGCGGAAAATGATCCGGGTTCAGCTTGCCCAGCATCACGTTACAATCGGTGACCGTCAGAGGCCCGCCCCGGCGATAGCAAGCAGGTCCGGGGTTGGCGCCTGCACTTTCGGGCCCGACCTGAAACCGACCGTCTTCGAACTTGCAGATGCTGCCGCCGCCAGCGGCCACGGTGTGAATATCCATCATGGGGGCACGCATTCGCACACCGGCCACTTCGGTTTCAAATGACCTCTCATAATCACCCGCATAATGGCTGACGTCCGTCGATGTGCCGCCCATGTCAAAGCCAATCAGCTTTTCATGTCCTGCGGCCTCGCCGGTTTTGACCATGCCAACGATGCCCCCTGCCGGGCCCGACAGGATCGCATCCTTGCCCTGGAAGAGCTGCGCATCCGTCAGCCCACCTGAGGATTGCATGAACAATAGCGCCTCGCAGGCGCGGCCCAGATCCAACGCATCCGCTACCTGGTCCACATATCGGCGCAGGATGGGCGAGAGGTAGGCGTCAACAACAGTGGTATCGCCGCGCCCGACCAGCTTGGCCAGACGCGAGACTTCGGCAGAGGTTGAGATCTGAGCGAAGCCGATGTCACGGGCGATCGCGGCCACGGCGTCTTCGTGAGCCGGGTTTTGGTAGGCATGCAGACCCGCCACAGCCACAGCGCGAATGCCTTTGTCATAGGCGGCTTGCAGCGAGGCTCGGGCGTTGTCCTGATCCAGCGGCGTGATGACAGCGCCATCGGCGTCAAGACGCTCGATCATTTCGCCCACGTCTTCATACAAAAGATCGGGCCGCTTGATTTCCAGATCAAACAGACGCGGGCGGGTCTGATAGCCGATTTCCAACAGGTCGCGAAACCCTTGGGTGATCATCAGCAACACACGTTCGCCCTTGCGTTCCAGCAAGGCATTGGTGGCCACGGTGGTGCCCATTTTCACGGCGCTGATGCTGTTTGCCTCAAAAGGCCCGTCTTGTTGCATCAGATCGCGAATGCCTTGCACAGCGGCATCGCGGTAGCGTTCGGGGTTTTCAGACAGCAGCTTATGTGTGTGAACCTGGCCCTCGGGCGTCAGGGCGACGATGTCTGTAAACGTACCACCCCGGTCGATCCAAAACTCCCAGCGTCCGCTCATCGTGTTGCCTCCAAGGACTGTGTTCCTGACACGTTTGGCAGGGGGCGTGGAAAAGTCAATGATAGTGACACCATTGCAGTCAGGCGCGGGATATGGCCTTTATGCAGACGACAGCATTCAGAAGGATTTCGTCAGATGGATTTGCGCCCTATCACGCCAGAATACGCCGTGGCCCCGCAGATATTTCCAGAGGATATCGCGGCCATTGCCGCGGCAGGATACAAGTCCGTGATGTGCAACCGACCGGATGGCGAAGAGTTTGGCCAACCTGATTTTCATGCCATTTCCGAAGCCGCCGAAGCAGCAGGATTGGATGTGCGCTGGGTGCCGATTGTGAACGGCATGTTACGCCCGGACGATGTCGATGCGTTCAAATCTGCGCTGGATGAGTTGCCACAACCCTTGCTGGCCTATTGCCGCACAGGGACGCGGTGCACGATGATGTGGACGATGGCGATGCACGGCCATGTGCCGGATGCGGATCTGCTGAAACTTACAACCGAGGCCGGGTATGACATGCGCGGGCTGATTGGCCAGATGTCTTCAAACCCATGAGCGATTGGGTTGCGCTGGGCCGGGACACCGGGGGCGCCGTTGGATACATCCTGCGGGGCGGTCAGGTCGCAGGTCAGGCCGAAGGTGCAGGTACGGCAGCGATTCTGGGCCAGCTGAATGCAGGTGATCTGCCTGTATTGCGCATCGGCAGTGGTGGGCCGTCCGTTTTACCTGCTCCGGTGTTGGCGCTGGAGGGCGCGACGCTGCCATCTCTCACCCAAACCCAGCCTGCGGATGTGATCAGCGCGTGGGTGCGTCTGTGGGTGGCGGGGTATCTCGGATCCCATCCCAATTGGGATGGGGTCGTCTGCGTGTTACACGGCGATGTTTTGCATTGGCTGCACGTCAGCGCCGATGAGGTGATCAGCAGCGCGACCAGTCTGACCCCCCGCCTGTTTGAGTGTCTCGGCCTGGGAGAGGCCACGCCGGATGAGCAGGCGCTGGCCGATACGCTCAGCCGTCCCGAGCGCCTGATGACACATCTGCGCGCAGCCGAGGTCAGCGGGGATGCCGGGGCATGTCTGGGGCATTTCATCGGGGCCGATTTGGCCGCAACGCGGGCCTACTGGCTGGGCCAGCAAGCCGTTGTGATCGGGGAGGGGATGTTTGCCAAAGCCTATGCGCAGGCCTTGGCTGCGCAGGGAGTTCCGACAGATCTGGCTATACCTGATGAGGTGTTGCAGCGAGGATTTGCGGCTTTGGCGGCTCTGAAGGATTAAAACTCGATCCTAAACCGCGTGCCTTTTTCGGAAGGCTCAAGCGCGATACCTCCACCCACGGCCTGCAACATTGTGCGCACAATGGCCAAACCCATTCCCGTGCCGCCTTCGCTGCGCCGGGTGGTAAAGAACGGATCGAATACGCGGCCACGATTGCCTGGCGCAATCCCTGGACCGTTGTCCTGAACGTCAAGCGCTTCGCCGTCGCCACGCAATTCCAGACGCGTAGCACCGTGTTCGGCGGCATTGCCTGACAGATGGCCCAGAATCGCGCTCAAAGCCTCGGTATCTATGGGCAGGGTGGCATCGCCATGCAGTAGAACCTCAATTCCCGGCCTTGGTTCAAGTGCGGCCACCACGTCCGACACCACCGCAGGTCCGCGTCCCAAAGGATCACGGGCAACGGCGAGACGACGCAAGGCGTCCAGCTGCTCTTGCAGTCGCCGGGCGGACTGGCGGATGGTATCGATCAACTGGTCGCGGTCTTCGCCCGTTGCGTCCTCCAGCAACTCAGCCGCGCCGATCAGGCTGGTCAGAGGCGACTTCAGCTCGTGCGTGACGTGGTTGGTATAGGCGCGCAGCCCGGCCTCGCGGTCTTGCAAGGTCGTTTCCATCTCCAGCACAGCCTGTCCTAGGGCGGTGATCTCTGGCGTGCCAAAATGTGGGGGCAGGGGGCTGTTTTCACGCCCATCCCGGACGGCCTGGGCATGAGCGGTCAGTGCGTAGACAGGACGCAGCACCAATCGCCACAGCAAGAACCCCAGGATTATGGTGGACACCAGCGCCATGACAAAGATCATCAGCGTGGTTTCACCCCAGCCCAGAATGAACCCCGCCAGCTTGAAATAACCTATGCCAATCATCGGTATGGTCAGAAATGCCGCCAGGGTACCCCCGATGACCAATGCCAGAGGTGGTCGCCATTTCTGCCTTATTTGCCGTCGCATGAGCCCATCCGAATGCCGACGCCATGCACTGTTTCAATCGCGGCGTCGCAGCCAGCCTCGGATAGTTTGAAGCGCAAATTGCGCAGATGGCTGTCCAGCGTGCGGTCCGAGACATGGATGTTGCTGCCATAGACGGCATCCGTCAGCTGCGCCTTAGTGGCCACGTTATCGGGATGGCGCATGAGATGTTCCAACAGACCCATCTCACGACTGGTCAGAGCAATTGCCGCGCCCTCAAAACTGCAGAGGTGCCGCGTGGGATCAAGGCTCAATGCGCCACGTTTCAGGGCAACCTGCCCGGCAGGGGTCGCGCGGGCGTCGCTGCGTTTCAGGATGGCGCGGATGCGGGCGATCAGCTCGCGCGGGGAAAACGGCTTGGTGACATAATCGTCACCGCCCAGTTCAAACCCCAGCACACGGTCAATTTCATCGTCTCGTGCTGTCAGGAACAACACAGGCGTGTCATGGTCCACGCGCAAATGGCGGCACAGCTCCAGCCCATCCATCTCGGGCATGCCGATGTCCAGCACGATCAGATCCGCCCGACCGTTTCGGGCCTTGGCCAGACCTTCCGCACCATCTCCGGCTTCGGCGACGGTGTGGCCGGCTTGTTTTAAAGCGATGCGCAGCACATCGCGGATTTGCGGATCGTCGTCGATGATCAGAATGTCGGCCATGTGACCTGCTCGGCTTGGGTTGCGTTCAATGCCGCAAGGCTACGTAATACCCGCCAGTCGCGAAAGCCCCATTCGCGCCAATCCGCCGCCAGGGGCGCACGCATTTGGGTATAGTGGTCACACATATCAGGCGCATGGCTGCGGATTTCGGGCAAGGCAGCGGACCCAAGCGTGCAGAGGTAGTGGTGATCCAGCGGCACCTCATGCGTCAGATTATAGCGTGCAATCGTGCGATCAAAGCTGACGAACATCGCGAGATAAACTGTGGCCAGGCCCAGTATCACACAGCGCTTCAACAGCCATGCGGCGGTGTGATGGTGCAGCACTTGCCAGAGGGTCAGGCTCAAACCGGTGGCCACAACGACCATCCATATGCCAGCAGCCATGCGCAATCGGGTCAGGCCATAGACCTCGATGTACAAGTCCAGCCGCAGAAGCGACGAGACAACCAGCAACACCGTTTGCATAAGCCAGAACATAAGAGCGGCGCGCAGTAGAGGATCCAGGCTGGTAAAGGGCCGTGCGATCAGGGCAAAGGCACCCGCTAACAGCGCGGTGAACAGCAGCGGATATGCCCCGCGATGGGCATAGGCGGCATGGCTCATGCCCTCGGGCAGGGTGGCCCCGCCCCAGAGGTAGGTCAAGTCCATCCCGGTTTGTACAGCAAAAATCAGGTTGAACAGGATCAACGAGCGGCGCACAGCATCGGGATTCAGAATGGCAGGCACCTGACGTGGGCCGATCAGACCGGCCCGCACCGCAGGGATCAGACGCTGGCGCAAGGCCGCCAGTCGCAAAAATGGCCAGATCAACAGGGCAACCCCGGCCCAAAAAGCGGCGCGTGCCGGGTCTGGCAGGTTCACCTCAGACGCGCGCTCTAGCCAGATTTGCGCCACGGGGTTGGCTTCCATCAACAAGCCTAAGAAGATAAGGCCCAGACCCAAGGGCAAAGCCCAGCCCAGCCCCAGACGGGTCAAGCGGCCGGGCAGGGGGTCAAGTGGTTTGTGCTGGGAGATCAAGCGCGTCCCGTCCAGCACCGAGGCGATTGGGCCAAAGACGAGAAATCGCAAAGCGGCAAGGCTCATCTCGCGCAACCCGTGCCAGCCGCCGCGTGCAATCCACACGCCGCCCACCAGCATGCCTGCCAGCCAGAACACCACTGACAAGGTCTGGATTTGTTCGATCAACGGCAAGGACATGACCCCCGCTACGATCAACCCGCCCCATCCACGCCCCCGATTGAGAACCAAAGCCGCCCCCAACAAAACCATCCCGAAGAGCGCTAGCGATAAAGAAGGTGCCACGCCCCACATCAACACATCGGCCAAAGCGATCAGGGCGATAAGGATCACTGGGCGTTCAAGGCGCTTGAACCTCGTAAGATCTGGTTCGGTTTGGATCTTGCGGGGGTGATGCTGGATCAAACCATCCATCCACCAGCTGTCTTGTTGGATTGACGCAGGTACGCCGCGCACGAGAAAGGTTTTCATATGACTGCTCCATCACTGTCTTTGTTGTTCCTCGAGGTCAGGTTTAGGAACGTCAGGTGCAGTCGGATGGGAGGGGTTCCGCAGTTTTTGTGCAGATCGCACGAAAAAGGCCCGACGCACGATTGCGCCGGGCCTTGGTGTTCAGAGTGACGAGATCAATGATCCAACCGCGGCGGCGTCACTCAATCGTGCTGTCCAGCCCTTCTGGCTGACCGACTACGACGAAGGTCAGTTGGTCGGGGTCCAGACGCTCGCGTGCGACTCGGTTGATCTGTTCAAGTGTCACCGCATTGATCTTGTCATTGCGGGTGGTGATATAATCGGTGCCCAGATCGTCGTACTGCATGTTCACCGCGATATTCGCGATGGTTGAGTTGCCGTCAAAGCGCAATGGATAGGCGCCCGTCAGATAAGTCTTTGCGTTTTCCAGCTCTTCGGCGGTGACACCTTCGTCGCGCATTTTGGCCCATTCGTCTTGAATGACGGATATGGCCTCGGCGACCCGGTCATTGGCCGAGGCGACACCTCCGGCCCAGACATCTGCATAATCAGACAGGCTGAGGTAAGAGTAGACACCATAGGTCAAGCCACGCTTTTCACGCACTTCGGTCATCAGGCGGCTTTCAAAGCCACCGCCGCCCAGGACATGGTTCAACAGATAGGCGGCAAAGAAATCGGGATCCTCGCGGGCGACCCCGGGCTGAGAGAAACGCACGACAGATTGTGGCGTGTCAAAGTCAATTACCTTGACGCCGCCGGGCAGGTTCACCTGCGCATCGCCGGGCAATTCAGGGCCGCTCTCGGGCAGGCCTTCCAGTAGCGTGTCGATCAGGGTGCTCAGTTCATCGGCCGTGATGTCCCCGACGGCGCTGACATAAACGCGGTCCCGTGTGATCGCCTTTTGCAACGCCTCTTGCAAGTCTTCCCGGGTCAATGCCGCGACGCTTTCGGTCGTGCCATTCACCGTAAATGCATAGGGGTGATCGCCGTAAACAAGCGTGTCATAGGCCTTGGCGGCAATCTCTTCAGGGTCCGTCTTGTCGGATTGCAAAACTGAAATCACCTGCGCGCGCACACGCTTCAACGCATCATCATCAAAACGCGGGGCGGTCAGGGTGTCACGCAGCAGCGCCATGCTGGCCTCTTGGTTTTCGGTCAGAAATCGCGCTGAAACCGACAGGGCATCATGCGCAATGTCAAAGCCGATCGAGGTCGCCATGGCATCACGGGCCTTGGCAAAGGCGCGCGAATCGAGATCTCCGGCCCCCTCGTCCAGCATCATGGTCATCAGGTGGATCGCACCGCGTTTGTCCGGATCGTCCAGTGCAACGCCGCCCCGAAAGCGCAGCTCAAGTGCGACAAAGGGGATGGAATGTTCCTCGACCAGCCAGGCATCAATACCTCCCGGGGTGGTGATTTCCTGAATGTTCATTTCTGCCCGTGCAGGCAGGGCGGACAGCAGAACAAATGCAACAATGCTGAAGGTATATCGGATCATTGCGTGGCCTCCGGTTTGCGCAACCATCCTGTGACGGAGCGTTTGTCATTGAATACGGATTTGGCGGCGGCCATGATATCCTCTTCGGTGACGGCTTGCAGGATATCGGGCCAGGCTTGCACATCCTCGATTGTCAGGCCCGACGTCAGGGCACGGCCGTATTCATCTGCAATCGAGCCGACATCATCGCGTTCGTAAATGCGCTCTGCGCGGAACTGCGTGCGGATGCGTTCCAGATCTTCGGGATCAACGCCCTCTTCCATGAACTCGGCAATGGCCTTGTCCAAAGCATCTTCTGCCTCTTGCAGGCTTACGCCATCTGCGGGGGCGACGATCAGGGTGAAAGTCGTGTCATCCAGCGATAGGTCACTGTACCACGCCGCATCCCACACCGAGACTTTGCTGTCGAATTGTAGTTTTTCCGTCAGAACCGAGTTCGGCCCGTCGCCAAGAACATAAGCCAACATCGTCAGCGCCGCGGCTTGTTCCTGTGCGCCCGGATCACGCTCGGGGGCGGTGTAGGACCGGCTGATGTAGGTTTGGCTGACGCGCGGGTCTTCAAAGATCAGGCGGCGTTCTGCCATTTGGCGGGGCTCTTGCGGACGGTTGCGCGGCTCCAGGTCCGGGTTAGGTGGGATCACGCCGTAGTATGTCTTGGCCAGCTCGTGGACCTCCTCCGGGTTCACATCACCAGCCACGACCAGCACCGCATTGTTCGGCGCATAAAACTGACGGTAGTAGGACAGCGCCGCGTCAAGATCCAACTGCTCCATCTCGTGACGCCAGCCGATGACGGGCACACCGTAGCGGTGGTTCAGGTATTGGGCAGCGTTTTTCTGCTCGCGAAAGAGCGAGAAAGGGTCATTTTCGGTGCGTTGATTGCGTTCCTCGATGATGACATCACGCTCGGTGGCAATGTCGTCCTCACCGAGTTGGATATTAACCATCCGATCGCTTTCCATGCTCATCACCAATTCCAGCCGGTCAGCGGCGATGCGCTGAAAATAGGCCGTGTAATCATAGCTGGTAAACGCATTATCTGATCCACCGTTGCGCTGCACAGTTGCCGACAGCTCACCTGGTTCAAGCTTCTCGGTTCCCTTGAACAGTAGATGTTCCAGAAAATGCGCGACGCCTGAGACCCCCGGCGCTTCGTCGGCCGAGCCCGCACGGTACCACACCATCTGAACAACAACAGGTGCGCGATGATCTTCGATCACCACAATTTCCATCCCGTTGTCCAACTTGAAGGTCGATACCTCACCGCTGGCCAAAGCGGGTGAGGCCATGCCAAGGGCGACTAAGAGGGCGGCTATCACGACACGCATACAAAATTCTCCATCCAAAAGGCATCACGTTCCAGATAGATACGTCAAAGAAGCGCTCGTTCAAGCGTTATGACGTGGCTGTGAAGCGTGTAGTGTTACTAAGGCGCAGGCGCCGAGGGAACCGTGATGCCCTGATTGCGCAGACGTCGATACTCCGCATAGGAATCCAGCCATTGCCGACGGTAAGCGTTTGCGTAGTCATCGTTTGGTCCGATGTTCAGGATATTCACCTTGCCGTGGCGTCTGCGAACCTCTGCATCTTCTGCGCGCAAGGTTTGACGGATGCCTGCACTGCCGCCATAGCGATTGGCATGGTTGACCAAAGCGCCATCCGCGCTGGAAATTCCCGACGCCACCAAAGCCCCAGGGTTGCCGCCCAAGGCAGCGATCCCATCACCACGCGGGTTTTGATCCGTACGGTTCGACCCACCTGGCGTTGGCGCAGGCAGCGCTGCAAAATCTATCGGTGCTTCCAGTGGCTTGCCGGGAATGATCGAAAACTCGTCGGGGCCATTGCCCTCGTGTTTGATCTTTCTCAGTTGGACATCCTTGTCCTTGTTCCCGCAGGCTGCAAGCCCCAGGATCAGCAAACATATCATCAGACGCGGCATAATCATCGCCACTCCCCTTACCCAATTGACCATTGTTTATCGCATGAATGGTCCAAGGTCACGCAGCCTTTTTGTCTGTGGACAACACAACCATGCCGAAGGCTCCGACAAAGACCGCGATATCGGCGATATTGAAGGCGTAAGGGTTTGAAAAACCACAGCAAGACATGTTGATAAAGTCTGCAACCGCGCCATAAATCAGCCGGTCAATCACATTGCCCAATGCACCGCCCACCAGCAAACCAGCGGCGACTTTTTGCCACCATCCTTCGGGGTCGCGGTGGACCCACCACAAGACCGCCGCTGAAATGGTCAGCGCCACGCCAATCAACACCCAGCGCATCAATTCACTGTTCTGGGACAACAGGCCAAAATTGATGCCGTAGTTCCACGCCATCCGCAGGTTGAAAAACGGTGGGAATACGTCGATCGCACCGATACGGTCGAGGTTCAGCATATGCACGACATAGTATTTCGTGGCCTGATCGGCCAGAAATGTCCCAAATGCCACCCAGAAAACGGTGCGCATAGTGCTCTCCTCATGTTGGTGGCCTGACCGGCGGTCGGCCCCCTTTTTTATGGTTTTCCCCGCCTTAGTGCCGGAAATGGCGCATTCCGGTCAAGACCATTGCCAGTCCGGCCTCGTCTGCTGCGGCAATCACATCATCATCGCGCATGGAGCCGCCGGGGTGGATCACCGCTGTCGCCCCAGCCTCGGCTGCGGTCAGCAGGCCGTCCGCGAAGGGGAAGAACGCATCCGAGGCAACGACGCTGCCTTGGGTCAACGGGGCGGGCAGCCCCAGTGCGTCCGCCATGTCCTGGGCCTTGCGCGCTGCAATCCGGCAGCTGTCCACGCGGCTCATCTGTCCTGCGCCAACACCGACGGTGGCGCCGTCTTTGACATAGACGATCGCGTTGGATTTGACATGTTTGGCGACGCTCCATGCAAAGAGCATATCGGCCATCTCGGCCTCGGTCGGCTGGCGTTTGGTGACGACCTGCAGGTCATCCAGGCTCAGACGGCCATTGTCTTTGTCCTGCACCAGATATCCGCCGGATACCTGTTTCAGCATCATGCCCGCCTCCGCAGGATTGGCCAAACCTTCCGTAACCAGCAGGCGCAGGTTCTTTTTCTGGGCAAAAATACGCATGGCATCGTCATTCGCCCCGGGCGCAATCAACACTTCAGTGAAGATGCCCGCGATTTCCTCGGCTGTTGCCCCATCCAGAGGCTGGTTCAGGGCGATAATACCGCCAAAGGCCGATGTGCGGTCGCAATCAAACGCAGATTTGTAGGCCTGCACCAGGCTTTCACCCCGGGCCACACCACAAGGGTTGGCATGTTTGATAATTGCGCAGGCAGGGCCATTTGCTGGGTCAAACTCACTGACCAGTTCAAAGGCCGCATCGGTGTCGTTGATGTTGTTGTACGACAATTCCTTACCTTGAAGTTGCTGGGCGGTGGCCACGCCGGGCCGGGCCGAGCCATCGGTGTAAAACGCCGCCGCCTGATGCGGATTTTCGCCGTAGCGCAAGGATTGCGCCAAGGTGCCCGCCACAGCCCGGCGGCGCGGCGTGGCCTCGTCCAAAGCATTTGCCATCCAGCCGGACACAGCGGCGTCATAAGCGCCTGTGCGCGCATAGGCCGTCATCGCCAATCGCTGGCGGAAGGCATAGGTGGTCTGACCATTGTTGGCATCGAGTTCGGCCAGCAGCGGCGCGTAGTCCTCGACATCTACCACCACGGATACGAATCCATGGTTCTTGGCCGCGGCCCGGATCATCGCCGGGCCACCAATATCAATGTTCTCAATGCAGGTGTCATAATCGGCACCCTTGGCGACCGTTTCCTCAAACGGATAGAGGTTCACCACCAGAAGGTCGATCGGACCAATGCCATGTTCGGTCATGGCCGCCACGTGATCATCATTGTCACGCAAGGCCAGCAAGCCACCATGCACCATCGGATGCAGGGTTTTGACGCGTCCGTCCATCATTTCGGGAAAGCCTGTCACATCTGCCACATCGCGGACCTCCAACCCGGCATCGCGCAGGGTCTTGGCACTGCCGCCGGTCGATAGCAATTCAACGCCACGCGCTGCCAGGGCCTTGCCCAGTTCAACCAGCCCGGTCTTGTCGGAAACAGAAAGAAGGGCGCGGGTCAGCGGGGCGAGATTGGTCATGGCAGCAGGGTCCTCATGTGGTTTGAGGCACGCTCTAAAGGGTTTGGCGCAAGACTTGAATGGTCTATTTGACACAGCCTGCGTGACAGTACCGCATTCGGGCGCCTATTCCTCGGCCAGAGGGTCCAATTCGTCCTGGGCGAGGTCTCGAATGCTAATTGGGGTTTCCTGCGCTTTGGCCAAGGACCAACGCACACGGCTGGCGTAATTGGTGACTTTACCCGTCAGCACGATTTGTTTGGAGGCGCGTGGTTTCAACCGGACTTTTTCAAGAAAAACGCTGGGTTCAACTGACATGTCATCGGCGCCGTCACTGCGGAAAATCCAGATCTCACCACTTTTCAATGCCAGGGAAACGGCCGTGCCACCCATATCAATCGAGGCATCCACATCGGGATGCAGATGAAAACGAATGTCATAGGGGATACCCTGCAGTTTCGTGGCATCCATAGCGCGATCAAACTGGGCTTTATCCGTGTCGTAAAGCGCCAGAAGCATGTCCTCGGACGCGATGCCGCGCCCGTCAAAGGTCATTTCGATCCGGCGCACGTGGGTCAGACCAAACCTGGCCTTGTATCCGTCATGGCCTGCTTCGAACCGGATCCCATCCGTGGCCTGGGTCATCTCAACGGGGACATCGGCGGGCGTGTCCTGCAACCACTGTTGTGCTTGTCCCTTGTTGCCTAGGGTCGAGGACGACCGGTTTGCGAGCACAAGTGTGGAATGGGATGGGGTGGCACGTCCGGCCCGGCGCCATTCAGGGCCAAAGCTTGCGCCAGATCCGCAGTTCACAATCAGGGGCCTGCGCCCCGATGTCAGCTCAAACGCCAGGGTCGAGGCATGCGCCCCTGCCGAGGCACGCCCCTTGGGCGGGGGTGAGGCATCCACGATGACCGAGGTGCGTCCGGCACTGAGCCGGGCAAACCCCATGGCCAACCCATCCGAGGCACGGGATTTAACCCCGCTGGTTGCCAATGCGCTGTCCAGCCGGCCTTCCAGTCCACGTCCGCCGCCATGAAAGCGGGCCAATCCGCCATCCGCATGGCGCAGGGTGCGCAGGGTCGGGGTGATGCGCTCAATCGCGCTCCAATGGGCGTGACCGGGGGTGTGACCTGCCTCGGACAGCGTCAATGCTGCCCAGGTCAGCAAAGTGAACACTTCCAGCAATTCTTCGGGGTTGCGGGTGGGCAAACCGCCCTGATCGTCAATCTGCGTGTCACATTCGCGGGCGAGTGCCGCCAAGGCGGGCTGTACATGCGCCTCCATTCCTTCCAGCGACAATCCGGCGTAAATCATTCCCGTCAGCGCTTCAAACCGTGGCAACCCAGGAGCTGACGTTTTCCAGCGTCGCGCCAAAAAGAGCGTTTGTTGCCCCAAAGAGCGCATGAAGGGCTCGGTGTCTTGCCCGTCCATCCCGTTCATCAGAAACAAAGCATGGGTGATCCATCGGATAATGCGGCGTCCAGTCAGTTCCGGTGTCCAGCCGGGACCATTGCCAGCGCCATACCGGCGCGTCCATTCGATCGTCCAATCCTGCGCCGCCTTGCGTGCCGGGCCATCCCCGGCCGCTGCCAGATCATCCAGCCAGCCAAACCCGTGTCGTTCGCCCTCAAACTCGGCATCCGGGGCAGTCAGGTCCCAAAGGCCCTTGTCCGGTGCCTGAATGAGCGTGCCTGCGAACACAAAGTTCCCGGCGCTGAGTTGTCGTCCACGGGCATAGCTGCCGATGGTGCGTGGTTCGGGTTGAGATACAAATGCCGTTACCGGGCTTGCCCACGCCGCACGACGGGCCTCGAAACGGTTCATGAACCGCGCCCATCGGGTTTGGAAATCGTCGGTGTCCGCTGACATCTGCCTTGCCTCTATCACGCTCTTATCGGCGTAAGCTTGCGCTAATATACCCGGGGGCTTGGCCTAAGTCACCGCCAGAATGCACGCAATCTTTGGTTCGGCGATTACCGGCGCAGGCAGGCGATGTAAAATCCGTCCATGCCACCCTTATCCGCCCAGTAATCGGGGCGCAGACGCAGCCCGCCTTCGTGGGTGTGCCAGTCTGGATCAAGGCCCGGAACACTTAGCGCTTCGGTATCGGTGTGCAGTCCATCGTGGCGTTGCAGGGCCTCGTCGACCTGCACCTCGCCTTCGTCGGGCAACAGCGAGCAGGTGCAGTACACCAATCGTCCGCCTGGGTTCAGCAGGCTCAGGGCATGGTCCAGCATCGCCTCTTGCAAGGCAAAAAGCTCGCCAAACTCACTGCCATCCTTGGCAAAGGGCAAATCCGGGTGACGTCGAATGGTGCCCGTGGCGGAACAGGGGGCATCCAAGAGGATGGCATCATATCGCCCCTCATGGGTCAGCGCATCTTCGGACAGGCATTTGGCGCTGAGCCCGGTGCGTTCCAGATTTTGTGTCACGCGGATCATGCGCTTTTCCGACAGGTCGACCGCCGTCACTTGTGCGCCTTTGGCCGCCAGTTGCATGGTCTTGCCGCCCGGGGCTGCGCACAGATCAAGGATCGCTTCGCCGGGTTGCGGGTTCAATATCTGCACAGGGATCGCGGCGGCCGCGTCCTGTACCCACCAATCGCCTGTTTCAAAGCCCGGAAGAGCCGAGACCTGACCGGCGTTGTTCAGCCGTACACTGCCCGTTGGCATCAGCGTGCCACCGGTGGCATCTGCGACGGCCTGGGGATCCGTTTTAGCGGTCAGATCCAGCGGGGCTCCCGCAAAATGTACCTTGTCGATGGCATTCATCACACCCTGGCCATAGGCCGAAACAAGTGGCCCGCGCAGCCAGTCGCGCAGGCGCGGGATGCGCAGGTCATTCCACTTCCGGGCTCCATCTTCGGCGATCTTGCGCAAAACCGCGTTGGTCAGGCCCTTGTGCTTGCCATAGCGCTGATGCCGCCCGACGATATTGACCATATCGTGCACCACACCGTGCGCGTCTCCCCCCAGACACAGTTCAAGCGTGCCGATGCGCAGCAGGTTATGCACGGTCAGCGGCGGGGGTTTGCGAAGATGGCGGGTCAGTTGGCGGTCAATGCGTTCCATCCCGCGCAGGGTCTCAGTGGCCAATCGCTGGGCTCTTGCGCGATCTTCTGGTGGCAGCCGGTCCAAAGCACCGGTGGTGATCAGCTCGGACAGCAAACGGCCTTCGCCGATGATCTGATCCAGAAGATAGCCCGCCGCGCGGCGGGCCGAAGGCGCAGGTGTGGTCATTTACGGGGTCCGTACTTGCCGTGGCATGAGAGGCGCGTATATCAAGGGATATCCGACAAAGGAACCACAAAGGACCCTATGTCCCATGTCTGAGACCGATCCCAAAGATATCCCTCCAGCGGCCCAACGTGCGCTGGCCGAAGCCGAAGAGCGCCGGGCAAAAGCCAAAGCGCAGGACTTGCCGAAGGAATTAGGAGGCCGCCGCGAGGGGCTGGAGCCCGTGCGCTATGGGGATTGGGAGAAAAAGGGGATCGCTGTCGACTTCTGAGTGCGACGTGGCCTTTGCAGGCGTTTACTTGATCCGCAGGTCTGCGAACTCGCCTGTGCCCTTGTCCGAGATGAACCGCACAGTATTGCCCTGCACTTTTACAGCTTGGCAATTCGTGCCCAGGTCATCCCCACCCCAGAATAAATCCCGACAAAAGTATCCGCCCTTCCAGGCCCAGGACCCGGTGACATCATAGCCCATCGCACGGCCCTTGATCTGGCCATCCGGAGTGACATTTAGTTTAATACCGATGCGCGTCAGTTGCCGCCCGTCCATCAGGGACACAAATGTGCCACGGTCACTTATCTTGCTGAACCCGTCGGCGTTGGCGGGCAGGGCGAAACCACAGGCCAAAAGGGCAAGAACAATTGATCGCATCAGGCACACTCCTAAGAAGACGTCCTAAGAGATACGCAGTGACGGTTTGGTTGGATCACATGGGATGAAAGTTTATTTCAGGCCCAGAACATCTAACATGTCATATTCCCCGGGTTTGCGGCCCATGCCCCAAAGGGCGGCTTTCAAGGCTCCACGCGCAAAGACAGACCGATCTGACGCCACATGGCGCAGCGTGATGCGTTCGCCTGCCGCGGCAAACATCACATCGTGTTCGCCAATGATGTCGCCGCCCCGAATGGCGCTGAACCCGATCTGTCCGCGCGTCCGTGCGCCGGTGATACCATCGCGACCCCGGTCCGAATGTCCTTGCAAATCAATGCCCCGGCCTTCGGCCGCAGCCTCGCCCAGCATCAATGCCGTGCCAGAGGGGGCGTCGACCTTGTGGTGGTGATGTGCCTCGATGATCTCGATATCGTAGTCTTCGTCCAATGCGGCGGCCACCTGGCGGGTCAACTGCACCAGCAGGTTTACGCCGAGGCTCATGTTGCCTGCACGGACAATGGTGGCGTGACGAGCAGCGATGGCCAGCTTGTCCAGATCTTCCTGTGCCATGCCCGTGGTGCCGATGACATGCACAGCACGGGCTTGGGCCGTAAGATGGGCAAAGCCAACCGTGGCCGCAGGCGAGGTGAAATCAATGACCGCCTGCGCCTTGGCAAAGGCCTCAAGCGGATCATCCGTCACCTGCACGCCCAAAGCCGCGCCACCCATGGCCTCGCCGACATCGCGACCAACCCAATCGTGGCCATCGCGTTCAACCGCGCCCACCAGCCGGGCGGCATCGCTGGCCTGAATGGTCTGGATCAACATCTGACCCATGCGGCCTGATGCGCCTGTGACGACGATGCCCGGTAAATCGGCCATGGTATGCTCTCCTTGCGATCTGGCCTCAGTGCATACCCTGTCGATGTGCAGGTGCCAAGCGGCGAGGGCCGCCAAATGGTATCTCTTTCGCACGGCATTCAGGCCTTACCGCTTGGCAAATGCCGCGACAGGTCTTAGATGCACCCCATGGCAAAGAACCGTTTTCATGATGGGCCCGGACCCTCTCAACGTCAGCTTCGCGTGGGCGAGCTTGTGCGCCGTGTGCTATCCGAAGTCCTGGCGCGCGGAGATGTGCATGACCCCGAGTTAAACCGCCTTTCCGTGACGGTGGGCGAAGTCCGCACCTCGCCCGACCTCAAGGTCGCCACCGCCTATGTCAGCGCATTGGGTGGGCAGGGGCAGGATGACCTTGTCGCCTTGTTGGCGCGCAACAAAGGCGAGCTGCGCCATATGATCGGCAAGAAGCTTGAGCTGAAATACTCGCCCGATCTACGCTTTCGCCTGGACACGACCTTTGACCAGATGGACGAAACCCGGCGTTTGTTTGACCGTGATGACGTGCGCCGAGACCTCGAGGAGTAGCGGATGCGCTGGCTCGCTCTTCTTTGTATCCTCTGGGCCGCGCCGCTTGCAGCTGTTGAGTGCAGGGATGTGAAGTTTGAAGGCGATACGTTCAGCCTGTGCGAAGTGGACGTCACGCAAGATCAACTGCGCCTGTTCCTGACGGATTCTGAAAACAATCGGCCCTTTGGCAGCTTTGACAATGTCGCAAGGGCCTTGGAAGACAACGGCGAAACACTGCTGTTTGCCATGAATGCGGGCATGTACCACTCAGACCGCAGCCCGGTGGGCCACTACGTGGAAAACGGGGTGGAACGTAGTCCGGTGATCAGCACTGACGGACCCGGCAATTTTGGTCTGTTGCCCAACGGCGTGTTCTGCGTGGGCGATGGCATCGCACAGGTCTATGAGACCAAGCGATTTCAACGCGAAGCCCCCAACTGCACCTTTGCCAGCCAGTCCGGACCGATGCTGGTGATCGACGGCAAACTGCATCCACGGTTTCTGAAAGACAGTGACAGCACCTATATCCGCAATGGGGTTGGAGCGTCCGGCGATGGCAAAACTCTTTGGTTCGCCATGTCGCGCGCCTCTGTTAACTTCCACACCTTTGGCCGCTTTTTCCGCGATGGTCTGAAGGTGCCACAGGCGCTCTACTTTGACGGCAATATCTCGCGGCTTTATGCGCCGGGGATGGGTCGCAATGATGGCGGCTTTCCCATGGGGCCGATCGTGGGTGTAGTGGCCCCCTCGGAGTGATTGACGCCGACGGGTTGCTGATTTAGGCCCGGGGCGCTGGATCAATAACAAGAAAGCCACACAGACATGGCACGCAAACGCAAAGGCCGCGATATTTCGGGCTGGTTGGTGGTGGACAAGCCTGCGGGCATGACCTCAACCGCCGTGGTCAACAAAGTGCGCTGGGCGTTGCAGGCCAAGAAAGCCGGGCACGCAGGCACGCTGGACCCCGAGGCCACGGGCGTGCTGGCGGTCGCCCTGGGCGAGGCGACTAAAACGGTGCCTTATGTCACGGAAGCGCTGAAAGCCTATTCCTTTGCTGTGAAGCTGGGCGAGGCCACCAATACGGATGACGCCGAGGGCGAGGTGGTCTCATCTACTGATGCACGTCCTTCAGACGAAGAAATCAAAGCGGCTTTGGGCGGATTTGTGGGCGATGTCATGCAAGTCCCACCGCAGTTCTCGGCTGTGAAAATCGACGGGCAACGGGCGTATAAACTTGCGCGCGCGGGCGAGGATGTTGAGATCGCAGCACGTCCCCTTTGGGTCGAGGAGCTGGTGCTGACCGATCGCCCCGATCCCGACACTGCCATTTTGGAATTGACCTGTGGCAAAGGCGGTTATGTGCGCGCGATTGCGCGTGATCTCGGCGATGCGCTGGGCTGTTATGGGCATGTCACATGGCTGCGCCGTCTGTGGTCCGGCCCGTTTGACGCCAGCGACGGGCTGACGTACGCGCAGATCGAGGAGATGGCCCAAACCCCCGAGCTGGACAGTCATCTTCGCCCGCTTGAACTGGGTCTGGACGAGCTGCCCAAAGTCACCTGTACGCCCGAGGCTGCAGCCAAGCTGCGCAACGGCAACCCGGCCATGGTGATCGGGACGGATATCGAATACGGCGATGAATGCTGGGCCGCGTGCGACGGGCGTGCTGTAGCCGTGGGGCGCTTTAAGGCGGGTGAATTGCATCCCTCTCGCGTGATCAACGCGTCTGAAGGCCCATGACGGTCTCGGAGCAGCATAACCCGGGCGGCAAGGTTAAACTGCGTTTGCCGGACGGGGTGATTGGCGGGGCCACGTTTTCCGAGTGTGGTCGCTACCGTCAGGCATTGACCCGCGACTGGACCGCCGAGGGCGATGTGCCACGCGCGGTATTGTTCATCGGTATGAACCCATCGGTGGCGGATGCGTCGGTCTCTGATCCGACATGCCACCGCGAGCTGATGTTTTCCAAAGACTGGGGTTTTACCCGGTATCTCAAAGGCAACATGCTGGACTGGCGAGCGACCTCGCCCAAGGACATCCCACCTGATCCCGATCTGGCGTGCAGTGCGGCCAATATACCTCTGCTGGTCGACATGGCCCAGGAGGCCGAGCTGGTCGTCATGGCCTACGGCAAGTTGCATGCACGGTTCAATCCAATCGTCCGCAATGTTTTTTCTGCCATCACGGCGACGGGCAAGCCGTTGCAGTGTTTGGGGGTGAACAAGGATGGATCAGCCAAACATCCTTTGTACCTGCGTAAGGATACGCAGCTTCGGGAGTTTGAACTGCCTTGGTGAAGGGGCGTTGTGCGGGCGAAGTTGCCGTTCAGTATCGCGCCGCAATGGTAGGCCAACGTTAGCCCATGGGAGGGGCTGACGATGGCCGGGCCGCTTACGCGGCTGTTAACCGGCCCGGGTGCTTCGCGGAAAAACTGCTCAGGCCGCGAAGCACCTCAATGCTCCGGTGACCCTGCTCAAATGGTGTAGGACGGTGAACCGGTCATTGCGCTGCTGACTGACACGCGCGTTCAGCGCAGGCTGCGCGCGAATGTGCGAATGTCGTTCAGAAGCATCTCGGGCTCTTCCATCGCAGCGAAATGGCCACCGCGCGGCATCTCGGTCCATTGGGTGATGTTGTAGATGCGCTCGGCATAGGATTTGGGAGGCCAACGCAGCATTTCCGCGGGGAAAACGGCACAGCCGGTCGGCACCTCGACGCGTTTACCGTCGGGCGACAGAATGCGCCCGCCTTCCTCGCGACGCCCGTAATAGATCCACGACGCCGAATTGAATGACCGCGTCACGATATAGATCATGATATTGGTCAACAATTCATCCTTGCTGTGCGCCTGTTCGATGCCGCCGACGGGCACATCGGACCAGTCGTGAAACTTCTCAACCAGCCAGGCCGCAATGCCCACAGGGCTGTCCATCATCGCATAGCTCAGCGTTTGCGGGCGCGTGGCCTGCTGTGTGCGATAGCCATTTTGCATGACCTGATCCGCATCAAACTGTTTGGCCCAGGCCATCTCTTCAGGCGTTTGCGGGCCGTCCGGATGGCGCATCGTCAGCACGTTGATATGAATGGCGCAGCATGCGGGCGCGTGATCATACCCCAGCCAGGAACATATCGCCCCACCCCAGTCGCCCCCCTGCGCCAAATAACTTTCATACCCTAGCGTATCGGTCATCAACGTATTGAGAACACCCGCCATCTTGCGCGGACCGTAGGGGCGCGGCGGGCGACCGGAAAATCCGAAACCGGGCAGCGACGGCGCGATCACGGTAAACGCGTCTTCGACTTTGCCGCCAAAGCGTTCCGGGTGGGCAAGGGGTTCGACCAGCTCCATGAACTCGGCCACCGATCCGGGCCAGCCATGGCTGATCATCAGTGGCATCGGGGCGGGGCCGCTGCCCTTTTCGTGGATAAAATGCATGTCGATGCCGTCGACAGTCGCCTTGAACTGCGGAAAAGAATTCAGCTGCGTTTCCTGAGCGCGCCAATCGAACCCGTCGACCCAATAGGCACAGAGCTCTTTCATATAATCGAGATTGGCACCGTAGTCCCAACCGCCATCATCCGGCATCTCATGCCAAGGATAATCTGCAACACGGGCCAGGATCGCATGCAACACGGCATCAGGCACCCGACTTTCAAAAGGTGCAATCGCCCCATCGGCATGTGTTCGGTCGGTCAAAATGGTTTCCCCAGCCATCACGGTCTCCATGCGGTGGTGCTGTCGAATAGAAGTGCTCTGGCCAGTTAACTGTTTCACGTTTTAAATCGCGAGAGACAGGTCGTGCAATTCGAAGGGACAGATGTCAGAGCATCGCGCTCACTTCTTCTGCGATGATCTCGACTCCGGCCTCAAGCTTGGAGACGGGGACATAGGCAAATCCCAAACGGAAGCTGCGCGCATCGTCGTTGCTGAGATAATAATCCTGTCCACGATCCACCAGGACCCCCCTCGCGCGCAGGCGCACCGCCAGTGCAGAGGCATCAAAGCCTTCGGGTCCGGTCAGCCAGAAAGAAGTGCCGCCTTCCGAATCGGTGCGCTGCAACATGCCAAGATGCTTTGTGATGGCCTGATTCATGGCGTGCCAGCGCTTGTTGTACCGCCTCTCGATATTGCGCAGGTGTGAATCGTAATGGCCAAGCTGGAAGAACAGGGCGACGATCTCCTGCACGATTGTGGGTGGATGACGCATCATGACCCCGCGGGCGATACGCGCCTCGCGGATGATGTCGCGATGGGCCACGATGAACCCCAGACGAATGCCGGGTGAGATCGTTTTGGACAGGCTGCCCACGTAAATCACTCGGCCCGTCTCATCCATCGCGCGCATCGAGGGGGACGATTTGGCGACATAGTTCATCTCTGCCTCGTAATCATCTTCGATGATCAGAAAATCCTTGGCCACTGCGGCAGCTAATAAATCCTCACGCCTCTTTTGGCTCATGGTCACCATGGTCGGAAACTGGTGGCTGGGCGTGGTAAAGACCAGCTGACAGCCCGCCGGTATATCGCCGGGAATGATTCCATCGCTGTCGACGCCCACTCCGATCAATTCACTGCCCGCCAACCGAAAGGCGTTGCGCGCGCCAAAAAATCCAGGGTCTTCCAGCGCGATGGGCTTGCCGGTCTGTGCAAAAATCCGACCCAGGATATACAGTGCGTTCTGTGACCCCAGAGTGATCAGGACTTCGTCGTCACCCGCATAGATCCCACGTGTGTTCAAAAGCCTTTGGCGCAGTTGCTGGATCAGTTGCGAGCTGTCACTTTCGACGGAATCATTGGCCCATGCAGGCATTTGTTTGCGGCCCAAAGCCTGGCGCGTACATTCACGCCACCCATCCACAGGGAAAAGATCCGGGTCGATCTGATTGTAGATAAAGGGATAGGGATAGGTGTTCCAATCCAGCGGATTGACCACGGGCATCAAGTTGTTGGGTGGAAATTTGACCGGGCAGGGCGCGGCCTCTTTCGCTGTTGTATCGGCTTGGGCATGGGCCTGCGTCAGATGCGCGATTTGAGGGGCGACGAAGTAACCCGACCGATCACGAGACACCAGAAATTCCATATCAACCAAGCGGTTGTAGGCAGCAAACACGGTGTTTCGCGAAACCCCAAACTGTTCTGCCAATTCCCGGCATGATGGCAAAGGCCGGTCATGGGCAAGGGATTCGGACGTGATTGCAGCGCTGACCACCTCGCAAATCTGGTCCCGCAGGCTCAGATGAGAGGTCTCGGGCAGTTTGAGAAACCTGGGCGTGACTGAACTCAAGAAACCTCCAATTGTGCGACCTGTATCATGGGGCCGACTCTAGTGCCTTTTGGGACAGTCTGTCAGACCCGTTGCGATCTGTCCTCTTCTTTCAAACCATCTGTCACTTTCTTTGGTCAGGCCCGCGTTGAACAATGTGCGCAACAAAAAAAGTTCATCTATGGGAGTAGAACACATGAAACTAGTCACGATAGGAAAGGCGCTTTGCCTTGCAAGCGCGTTGGCGTTATCGGCGCAAGGCGCTGCTGCTGAAAAAGTTCTGAAACTGGGGACGGTCGGGTTTTTGGGGATGCCGATTGGGGATGCGATTGATCAGGCGCTCATCCCCACGCTCGAAGAGGTCTCCGGTGGCAAGCTTACCATCGAGCCGCATTACCGCAAATCGCTGTGCAGCGAACAAAGCTGCGGTGAGCAAGCCAATCAGGGACTTTTGGCGCTTTGGACCAGCTCAACCGCGAACTTTGGTAACTTCGGCACATCTCTGGCGATCTTTGATTTACCCTACATCTTCAAAAGCATCGAAGACGCTGACCGGATCTCATCCGAATGGTTGGCTAAGAAACAATGCGATATCGCGGCTGATGAAGCAGGCCACGTCTGCCTGACCGTCTACTCCAGTGGCGGGTTCCGCCAGTTGGGCAATGCCCATGGTCCGGTGCACGTTCCGTCAGACATGGAAGGTATCAAGTGGCGCGTGACCAAAAGCCCGATTGAATACACGTTGGTCAAAAACTGGGGCGCTGTTCCTGTGCCCTATGACTGGGGTCAGCTGTACCAGGGGCTGCAAACCGGCGTTGTGTCCGGCCAGTATGTGGCAACACCTTGGCAGCACGTGGCCAAACTGCACGAGGTGGCCCCGTACTTCACCGAAATCGGTGGCTCATGGTCAGGCAATCAGCTGTCCATCGACAAGCGCCAATATGATGCGCTGAGCGACGAGGAAAAGGAATGGCTGCACACCGCGGCACAGGCCTTTGGCCAGAAGGTTCAGGAACTTGACCGCGCTTGGGTCGAGGCCGGAGAGACCGAGATCAAGAAAACCGCCAAGGAATGGTATGTGCCCACCGATGAAGAGATGACTCAGTGGCGCGCTGGCGCAATTGATGCCTGGCTGAACGCCAAGGGCACCTATGATCCGGCCGTCGCACGCCGCGTTCTGGAAGAGCAGGGCATGACCAGCTTCATCGCTCAGCTTGAAGAAGCAGGCGCTCTGTAAGGGCTTGGCCACCTGACAAAACACTCTGAGGCGCGGGATCATATTCCGCGCCTTTGCTTGACAACTGACCTTCCCAACTAGGATCAATCACTATGGAAAGCGTCGCGCTTCTACTTATTCTGGTCGTGATGATCATGCTGGGGGCTCCGGTCGGCTTCATGATGATCCTGATTCCGGTGGTCTATATTCTGATCACGGACGCCGCGCCGATGATCTTGATCCCCAGTCAGATGTTTCAGGCGATTGATTCCGTACCACTCACGGCGATCCCGTTCTTTATGTTGACGGGTGAGTTGATGACATCCGCCACGATCACTGACCGGTTGGTGGATCTCAGCCAACGGATCATAGGACGGATGCGCGGCTCCATGGCCCAGGCCAATGTGTTGGTCAGCATGTTTTTTGCGGGCATGAACGGATCGGTGGTTGCCGATACCGCGACCGTGGGCTCGCTGTTGGTGCCGGGTATGAAGAAGGCGGGATATCCGCCGGAATTTGCCGCAGCCATCACCGCTGTCAGCTCGACCATCGGAGGGATCATACCGCCCTCGATCATGATGATCGTGCTGGCCAATGCGGGCGGCATTTCTGTCGGCGCGCTCTTTGCAGGGGGGATTATTCCGGGGCTGATGATCGGCGGGCTGCTGATGGTGATCAATTACATCATCGCTCGGCGCAATAATTTTGAACGCAGCGACATCCCCTTCAGCCTCAAAGGTATCGCGGTGGCGGGGTATAAATCTTCATTCGCCCTGCTGATCCCTGCGGTGCTGGTCGGGTCGGTTGTGTTTGGCATTGCTGGCGTTGTTGAAGCCGGCGCGCTGACCGCAACCATTGCATTGTTCGTAGGTCTCTTCATCTATCGCACCATCACCTGGGACAATTGCCAAAGCGCGTTTGTGCGCGCCTTTCGCAACTCGGCCATGGTGTTCATCATCATCGCTGCGTCGGGGCCGTTCAGCTGGCTTCTGACCTCACTGGGGGCCATTGGCCAGCTGGAAGAGTGGCTGCTGGGATATACCTATAACCCGCTCCTCTTTGCCCTGGTTCTGGTGCTGTTCATCTGCCTTCTGGGGATGGTCATGGATTCAGCGGCCAACATCATCGTGGTGGGCCCCGTGCTGGTGGATGTTATGGTCAAGGCCGGATACGCTGATGTGCAGGCCGCTCTGGTGGTCGTGGTGGGTTTCCTGATCGGTTCGGTCACACCGCCTGTCGGGGTGGCCTTCTTCACGGCGGGGGCCATTGCCGAAGTCCGGCTTGAGAAAGTCGCCATCGCCATGCTGCCTTATCTGGCGGCGCTGTTCGTCTTGCTGTTCATCCTGATTGTCGTGCCGGAGTTTACCATGTTCCTGCCACGCGTCCTGGGGTTCTCGGGGTAATGGGTCGGAAGGGTTCAACATGATTTCACTTATCAGGTTCATCGACACGGCCGTCAAAAAGACGCTCACCGCGTTCTGCGCCATCCTTTTGCTGATGATGGTCTCTTTCACCGTTTACTCGGTGGTGATGCGCTATGTGTTCAAGAACCCTCCGATCTGGGGGGACCTTCTGACGGTGCTCAGCAACATTTGGCTGGTGTTCTTTGCGCTTGCCTTGACGGTGCGCGACAAGGATCACATCGCGCTGGACCTGATTTATGACTGGTTGCCCCGCAAAGCGGCCTTTTTCATCCAGCAGTTCTGGACCGCCGTGATTTTCTGCCTTGGCCTTGTGATGATCATCTACGGGCTCGAGGCTGTGGCTACAATGGGCGGAAAATACTGGGAGATGTGGTACTTTGCATGGGAAGATGGCGGCATCGTGTTCAAACCAAATTACATGCCCAAGAAATACGCCATCGCCATCGTGCCGATCTCTGGGTTTCTCGTGTGCGTTGCGGCGGTTGCTTCGATCGTCGAAGACTGCCTGCGCCTAAAAGCAGGCACCTATAAGCAGTCCAAGGAACTGGAGGCCGGAGAGTAGCGGTTCAGCCTCCTGCAGATCGAACACCAAGGTCACACCTGCGGGTCGCCGATTGGTATCCGCAATATGGGCTTAATTTACTGTGACGCACACCGCCACGTAAAAAGGCGCCCCGGGAAACCGGAGCGCCTTGGTGCATCAATATTGGGGAGACTTACTCATTGTCTTCCTCGATTGTCAGTGCCACAAACCGCGGCTCACCGGCGCGACGCACCAGCAACAGCAGTGACTTGCGCCCACCCTCGGTGGCTTCGGCAATCCGGTCCTCAAGGTCGTTCAGGGCGACCACTTTTTGCTGACCTGCTTCGGTGATCAGATCGCCGGCGCGCATGCCTTTTTCATAGGCTTCGGACAGGGTGTCGACATCCGTGACCACCAGCCCTTCGGCGGTTTCGGCCAAGGTAAGCTGACCGCGCAACTCGTCGTCCAGTGGGCTGAGCGTCATGCCAAGGATCACCTTCTCGGTCATCTCTTCGGGGTCACCGTCTTCGCCTTGTTGGACGACGGGTACAGCGCCCTCAGCAGCCTCGCGGCGGCCCAGAGTGATTTTGAGCGTCTGGGTTTTACCTTCGCGGAACACCACCACGCGGACGGTTTTGCCCACTTCGGCATTGCCCACGCGGCGCACCAGGCCGCGGGTGTCGGCGACATCATGGCCGTCAAAGCTCATGATCACGTCACCGGCCAGCATACCGCCTTCTTTGGCGGGGCCTTCGGGCACGTCTGTGACCATGGCACCGGCGGTTTTCTCCAGGCCAATGGCCTCGGCCACATCATCGGTCACATCCTGAATGCGCACGCCCAGCCAACCCCGGCGGGTTTCACCGAATTCCTGCAACTGACCCACCACACGGGTCACAACGTTGGACGCCATCGAAAACCCGATCCCGATCGAGCCCCCATTGGGCGACAAGATTGCCGTGTTCACGCCAATGACTTCGCCGTCCAAATTGAACAGCGGCCCGCCCGAGTTGCCCCGGTTGATCGCCGCATCGGTCTGGATGTAGTCGTCATAGGTTCCGCTCAGCGCCCGGTTGCGGGCGGATACGATCCCGGCTGAAACGGAAAAGCCCTGTCCCAACGGGTTACCCATGGCAACAACCCAATCGCCAACACGGGCCACATCGCTGTCGCCGAATGCGACGAAGGGCAGAGGTTCATCGGCCTCGACCTTCAACAGGGCGATATCGGTTTTGGGGTCGGTACCGATCAGTTTCGCTTCGAGCTCCTCGCCCGAGAAAAACTCGATGATGATCTCATCGGCGCTTTCGATCACGTGGTTGTTGGTGACGATATAGCCATCCTCGGAGATGACAAATCCAGAACCCAATGCCGAAGTACGGCGCGGGCGATCACCTTGGCCATTACGGTCGCGAAACTCGCGGAAGAAATCCTCGAACGGTGAGCCTTCAGGGACGATAGGCGATGGTCCGGTACCTTGGGCCACAACGGTTGAGGTGGTGATGTTGACAACCGACGGGCTGATCTTTTCTGCCAGATCGGCAAAGCTGTCGGGCCGCGCGTTCGCGGCGATGCTTTGGGCGATGATCAGCATCATTGTCAGGGCCGTCAGCCAGACCACGCGCACGCGATTGATGCTCTCATTTTTGATTGAAAGGGTTTGGACGTTCACTCCCGGATCTCCTTCGTTGTCCATTTCCGCCACTGTCTGGACGGAACCTACATAAAGGTGATGTAGGAAGGGTTCACACAATCGCCAAAGGTCCAATGCCATTGTCACAGCCATGTGAACCAATTGTTACAATTCTATCAGGCCCCAAGCGACTTGGCGACCCACAGCAAAATGACGCCAATGGCCAGTGCGGCTAGGCCCATCATGCGGCGTTGTTCGATGGTCAACATCTGCATGGCCGCCAGCAGATCCTCAATAAGCGAAGGGGCCAGTGCGTACACCAGCCCCTCGACAATCAATACAAGGCCCAACGCCAGTAGCGCGGTTTCGATCATTGTGCCGGCACACTTGTGGCCGCCGCCCCTTGATCCGAGCGCAAATAGTTGAAGAATTCACTATCGGGGCTCATCACCATGGAGGAGTTACTGCCTTGCAGGGCCTTCCGATAAGCATTCAGCGATCGGTAGAATTCAAAGAATTCCGTATCCGCACCAAAGGCTTCGTTGAAGATGGCGTTCTGCTTGGCGTCAGCTTCACCGCGGGTGATCTCGGCCTGACGGTTGGCATCAGACACGATCTCGACCTGTGTCCGATCGGCCTGGGCGCGTACACGCTGGGCCGCTTCGTTACCACGGGCGATTTCATCTGCCGCTTCACGTTCACGCTCTGCCCGCATCCGGGCGAAGGTGGCGTCAAGGTTCTGGCGCGGCAGGTCGGTGCGTTTCAAACGCACGTCGATGATTTCAATCCCCAGTTTTTCGGCCTCGACGATCGCCTTGTTCCGGATTTGCAGCATCAACGCGGCACGATCTGAACTCAGAATGTCATTCGAGGACACGGAGCCCAGGATTTCCCGGGTTTCCGAACGCAGGATTGAATCCAGACGATCTTCTGCCGAGGCAATGCCGCCGACACCAACCGCCTGGCGGAACTGCTCGACGTCGACAATGCGGTAGCGCGCGAAGGCGTCTACGACCAAACGCCGATCGTCAAGCGGGGTGACTTCCAGCGGGTCGATATCGCGGCTCAGGATGCGATCATCGTAGCGCACGACTTCTTGAATAAGCGGGATTTTGAAGCCCAGACCGGGCTCTTCCTTAACCTTGATGACCTTACCAAATTGAAGCACCAAAGCTTTTTCGCGCTCGTCCACGATGAACATTGCAGACAGGGCTGTAATGATCACCAGAACCAACAGGGGCAGGGCTAAAGCTGATTTACGCATGTTACTGACCTCCCGACTGCGACCGGCGCAGTTCGTTTAGGGGCAGGTATGGCACGATGCCCTGACCGCCGCCGACCTGATCGTCGAGGATGATTTTGTCGATATCCCCCAGAACGTCTTCCATTGCCTCAAGATAGAGACGTTTGCGCGTCACTTCGGGGGCTTTTTGATACTCGCCCAGAACCGCGCTGAAACGGCTGGCTTCACCTTCGGCCTCGTTGACTACGCGGGCACGGTACCCCTCGGCCTCTTCCAGTGTCTGGGCAGCTTGACCACGGGCCTCGGCCAGCACGCGGGCGGCGTAGGCATCGGCCTCTTTTTCCAGACGGTCGCGTTGTTGTTCCGCCGCCTGAACTTCGCGGAACGAGTCGATCACCTGTTGTGGCGGGTCGGCCTTGTCAAAGTTCACACGAATGATGTTCACGCCCGAATTATAGCTGTCGAGCGTGGATTGAATCAGTTCTTCCAGACGCGAGGCAATCACACCACGATCCCGGTTCAGGACCGGAGCAAGCCGGGATTGCGCGATGATTTCCCGCATGGCTGATTCCGAAACCGCGCCAATGGTCTGGCGTGGATCGGCCAGATTGAACAGGTACTTGGTGGGGTCGTTGATGTTCCACACCACCTGAAAATCAATATCGACGATGTTTTCGTCACCGGTCAGCATCAAGCCTGCTTCAGAGCCACGACCGCCCACGCCAATATCAATGTTCTGTTCGCGCGTGACGGGCAGCTTTTCATAGGTGACCAGCGGCCAGGGTGCGAATTGCAGGCCCGAATTGGCCACACGGTATTCTGCGCCCAGAAACAGCTCGACCGATTGTTCTTCGGGCTTGACCGTATAAAAGCTGGCAGCGGCCCACAGGACGGCTGCGATCACCAGACCCAGCAGAACCGTTCCGCGACCAAACTGAGGCCCGCCACCGCCACCAGTGCCGTTCTGGCCCGTGCCGCCGCCACGTCCGCCCATAAGCACACGCAGCTGATCCTGACCTTTTTTCATCAGCTCGTCGATTTCGGGGATCTGTGGCCCGCCATTATCGTCAGGGCGTCGTCCGCCGCCACGGTTGCCGCGACCGTCATCGCCGCCGTTGTTACCGCCGCCGTTGTTACCGCCGCCTGAATTTCCGCCGCCGCCCCAAGGGCCGCCAGATGGTCCAGCCATAAAATCTCTTTCCCTATGTTCGCGCCCGAATGGGCATCGTTGCTTCTAACCTGTGCGCAGCTTGCAAAAAATCAAGCGGTGCGCACCGGTGTTTTCATCGTCACAAGTTCTTCGGACATGGTCGGATGCACCGCGCATGTTCGGTCAAAATCTTCTTTTGTCGCGCCCATTTTTACGGCAATGCCCGCCAGCTGGATCATCTCTCCCGCACCCGGTGCGACGATGTGACAGCCCAACACCTTGCGGGTGGCCTGGCTGACAATCAGTTTCATCAGCACCCGATCACTGCGCCCGGCAAAGGCTTGCTGCATCGGTTTGAAGGATGTCGCGTAAACCTCGATGGGCTCTTGGTCGCGCGCCTCTTCCTCAGACAGTCCAACGGTGCCCATTTCGGGCTGTGTAAAGATCGCAGTCGGGATCAGATCGTGATCGACGGGTGTCGGGTTGGCGTTGAACACCGTTTCGACAAAGGCCATGCCTTCGCGAATGGCAACGGGCGTCAGGTTGACCCGGTCAGTCACATCACCAATGGCATAGACCGAGGGAATGGCCGTCTGGCTGTACTCATCCACTTCAATCTGGCCTTTGCGACCCAGTTTGATCCCGATATCTTCAAGACCCATGTCATCCGAGTTCGGCACACGGCCCGTGGCGAACATCACCTGGTCATAGACCTCTTCGGTGCCGTTGGTGGCTTTTACCTTGTAGCCACCGTCCACGGGGGACATCTCAAGGATATTGGTGCCCAGATGCAGGTTGATACCGTTCTGGATCATTTCATCGGACACCAAACCGCGTGCTTCTTCGTCAAAGCCGCGCAGGATTTGCGCGCCGCGGTAGAACTGTGTCACGGCCACGCCCAGCCCGTTCAGAATGCCCGCGAATTCGCAGGCAATATATCCACCGCCGATTATCAGGATCGACTTGGGCAGCTCTGTCAGATGGAAAATCTCGTTGCTGGTGATCGCATGCTCGGCCCCGGGCAGATCAGGTTTCACCGGACGCCCGCCGCTGGCAATCAGAATATGCTTGGCGGTCTTGGTTTCGCCCGTGCTCAGGCTGACGGTGTGGGCATCTGCCAGCTTGGCGCGGGCGTCAAAGGTCTCGACCCCGTTCGAGCTGAGGATGTTGCGATACACGCCTTCCAACCGGTCCAGTTCGGCATGGAGCTTGCCCTGAAAGGCAGACCAGTCAAACCCACCAGCATGAACGGCCCAGCCATATTCGGCAGCATCGGCAATGGCGTTGGGAAATTCTGAGGCAAAGACCATCAGTTTCTTAGGCACACAGCCGCGAATGACACAGGTGCCGCCATAGCGATCCTCTTCGGCCAGAGCGACCTTTGCGCCACCTTGTGCTGCGACGCGTGCCGCGCGCACGCCACCCGAACCGCCGCCGATTACAAAAAGGTCATAGTCAAATGCCATGGGTGTCTCAGTCCATCATATCGGTGAACAGGTTGTCGGATTCCAGGAAATCCAGACGATCCTCTTCGACCGTACCTTCGTTGATGTCGCGCGTTTCAACCCGGCCATCGCCGTAGCCCAGCACCACGATATCGCAGATATCCACGAACAGCCCGTTTTCAACCACACCCGGCACCTGATTGAGCACAAGTGACAATTGCCGCGCGTTGCCGATGCGACCCAGATGCAGATCGAGGATGTGGTTGCCCTCGTCCGTCACGTAGGGATGATCCCCATTCATGCGCAATGTGGCATCGCGACCCATCACATCCATCGAGATCAGCATTTCCTCGACCAGCGATTTGGTCGTCTGCCAGCCAAAGGGGATCACCTCGATCGGCAGGGGGAAGTTGCCCAGGTGTTCAACCTCTTTGGAGGCGTCGGTGATGACGATCATCTGATCACTGGCCGTGGCCACGATCTTTTCTTGTAGCAATGCGCCGCCGCCGCCCTTGATCAGGTTCAGGTCACCGTCAAATTCGTCGGCGCCGTCGATGGTCACGTCCAGCCACTTGGCCTCGTCCAGCGATATGACTTCGATCCCCACATCGCGGGCCAGCTCGGCGGTTCGGATCGAGGTCGGCACGCCTTTGATTTTCAGCCCGTCCTCGCGCACCATTTCGCCCAGACAACGCACCATCCAGGCCGCTGTGCTGCCGGTGCCCAGGCCCACGCGCATTCCGTGTTCGACGAAATCAACCGCGCGTTTTGCCGCGACGTATTTGGCTTTGTCGATCGGCGACAATTCCCCGCTCATAGCGCATCCTCCCATAAGTGGCTTGGGCAGGTTATAAACAGGTTGCGCGCGCGGTGCGAGAGGCAAATGGCACGCATTTGACAGGGCGTCACACTTGCCGCCATCCTACAGCGAATTATGGCGCAAGACGGGGCAGGGGTGTCGCATGCAAAGGATTGCCCTGACCGCTATGCTGCGATAAAGCGCGGGATGCGATTGGCGCATTAAAACAAAAGGCAGTGGTGCAGATGTTTCTGTCAGTTTTCGATATGTTCAAGGTGGGCGTCGGCCCGTCGTCGTCTCATACCATGGGGCCGATGGTGGCTGCTGCACGGTTTCTTGATTCCATGCGCGCCTCGCCATTTGAATTCCACGGCCTGCGCGGATCGCTGCATGGCTCATTGGCGTTTACGGGGGTGGGGCATGCCACAGACCGTGCGACCATCCTGGGCCTCGCTGGTTTTATGCCCGACACCTATGACCACGAAAAAGCCGAAGCCGCGTTTGAGGCCATTCGGGACACTCATACTGTGACTCCCGAAGGTCTGCCCACGCTGGTGTTTAACCCCAAGGACGATCTGGCCTTCGATTTTGGGCCCAACTTGCCCGGTCATGCCAACGGGATGATCCTCATGGCCACCGACAAACAGGGCGATGTGATCCTGCGCGAGACGTATTACTCCATCGGCGGTGGTTTCGTAATGACCGAGGCAGAACTGGCCGCAGGGCGCAATACCGACGAGGGCGACCCGGTGCCTTATCCGTTCAAATCAGCGGTTGAGATGCTGGAGATGGCGGAAACCTCGGGCAAGTCCATTGCTGATATGAAACGCGCCAACGAAGCCGCACGTGGTGGCGCCGAGAATATGAGAACGGGCATCGCGCGCATTTGGCAGGTGATGAATGATTGCATCGAACGCGGTCTGGAACAAGACGGCACGTTGCCGGGTGGTCTGAACGTGCGTCGTCGAGCCAAGGGCATCCATGATGCGCTGCTGTCTGAGCGTGGCACGAACCTGAATGCCCCGCATAAGATCAACGACTGGATCAGCGTCTACGCCATGGCCGTGAACGAAGAAAACGCGGCTGGTGGGCAGGTCGTGACCGCGCCCACCAATGGCGCGGCAGGTGTTGTGCCTGCAGTGATCAAATACTACCTCGACCATGTCCCCGGTGCATCCGAGGCGCAGGTCGAAGACTTTATGCTGACCGCGTCTGCCATTGGTGGGTTGGTCAAATTCAACGCCTCCATTTCCGGGGCTGAGGCCGGATGTCAGGCCGAAGTCGGCTCGGCTGCAGCGATGGGGGCCGCCGGGCTCGCCGCTGTGATGGGTGGCACGCCTGAACAGATCGAAAACGCTGCCGAGATCGCGCTTGAACATCATCTGGGCATGACCTGCGACCCGGTCAAAGGTCTGGTGCAAGTTCCCTGCATCGAACGCAACGGCCTGGGCGCAATCAAGGCTGTGTCCGCCGCCTCTCTTGCCTTACGCGGTGATGGCACCCATCTGGTGCCGCTGGACGCTTGCATCGAAACCATGCGTCAGACCGGGGCTGACATGAGCGAGAAATACAAGGAAACCTCGCTGGGTGGATTGGCTGTGAACGTGCCGAATTGCTGAGGCCCGCAACCCTCAATCAAACCTCTTGCGCCATCTGACACAACGCTCTGCATCGCGTGCCTCATAGGCGTCTAGAGCGACGGCCGGGCTTAGGTCAAATCTATGTTCGGCATTCTCACCCAAGGCCGTCAGGCGCATGGAGTACCATGCGGTTACACCCCCACGCGGCGGGGCATCAAACATTGGAAACGCCGGATCTTCGCTCTGATCGCTCAACCAGCTGTTGGCCAGCGCCGGATTCAACACCATCGCGCGTGCCAGACCAATGGCGTCAGCCGCCCCGGATGCCAGTGCAAATACAGCCTGTTCCTTGGTTTCAAACCCGCCTGTCAGCATGACCGGGATGGACGTCACATCCTTGGCACGTTTGGCGAATTCAATGAAGTATGGCCCGGTGGTCGACGTCCCATCCGAGCTGGCGGGTGCGCCCGGAAAATATGTGCCGCCACTCACGTCGATCAGATCCACCGAGGATCGATCCAGCAGTCGGACAACCTCCAAGGCATCTTCCTCAGTCAATCCGCCCACCAATTTGTCGGTCGAGTTAATCTTGATAGCCACAGGGAAGGCGGAGCCAACGGCATCACGTACAGCCGTAATCGTCTCACCAATGATGCGAAATCGGTTTGCTACTTCTCCGCCATAGCCATCCGTCCGGTGATTGAACAATGGCGAAAGGAATTGACTGAACAGGAACCCATGACCTGCGTGGATCTGCACACCTCCAAAGCCAGCGTCCCTAGCCAAAACCGCCGAACGTGCATAAGCCTCGGGCAATGCATCTATTTCATCTAGTGTCATGCCATCACACTGCAATCCCTCGACATCCAATGCAGACGGACCTTTGGGGTGGCTGATGGGTCCATGAGCCAGCGCACCGGCGTGCCCCAGCTGAGGCCAGATCTGCGCGCTATTTACTGCGCCCCGTTCTGCAAGAGACCGCAAGATGTCAAGATTTGCACTTGGCACCAGAACGAGGTTGCCGGGTTTTTCGGGGTAAAGCGGGCTGGTTTGGACTTCGCCGATTAAAGTCATCGCAGCGCCCCCCTCGGCCCACCTTTCGTAAAGTCGCATCTGGGCTTTGGTGGCATTGCCTTCACCATCGCCAAGACTGTCGGACATGGCCGCTTTAATCAGCCGGTTCTTAAGTTGTACACCACATGGCAGCTGTAAGGGCTGCGCCAAGGGGTTGGTGGTGTGGTTCCCTGACGTCGTCACATTGCATCTCCATCGCTATATCTCGATATTTCAATTTTCTTGGCCGTCACCTAGTCCGTGTCTTGTCAAACAGCGTGCTAAGGCTTTCCTATCTCGTCCCGAAAGGCCGCCAGAAACGCTTGTATTTTATCTTCGTCCCGCCGGTAGAACGTCCATTGCCCATGTCGTTCGGCCACAACAAAGCCCGCTTGTTTGAGCAATCCCATGTAGTTTGAGATCGTAGACTGCGACAGCTGCGCCTTCTCCTGAATATACGCAACACACACACCTTCCAGATCCGCATGTTCCGGCAAAGCAGGGGGGAAGTTGGAGCGGTCTTTTAACCACTCGAGTATTTTTCGCCGGATCGGGTTATTCAGCGCGGCAATTGACTTCTCTACGTCCATAAATCGAAATATCTCGATACTTAAGCATGATGTCAAGCGCAGAACTGCTGCCAATTTTCGTCAGCCACATGTCGCCATCCCCATGGACAGTGCAGCCACCCATCCCTAGCGTCGCCCATATGTTACGCGACCGTACCCTTCTTGGCATCCTTTGCATGATTGGCTTTGCCACCATTGCCCCGGTGATGGATGCCTTTGCTAAGGCCACACCAAGCTATATCCCGGTGATGGAAATTCTCGCCTTCCGCTTTGGCATCCAGTTCGCGTCGCTGCTGCCTCTGGCGCTGGCTATGGGCCTCACCTATCGGCCGCCTCTGCGTGAATGTGGCCTGCACCTGATCCGTGCGGCGCTGATCGTCTGTGCCACGGGGTTGTTCTTTACTGCCGTGCGCTACATGCCCATCGCCAATGCGCTGTCGATCTTCTTTGTGGCCCCCTTCATCATTACCATCCTCGGCGGTGCCATTCTGGGCGAAGACGTCGGCCCCCGCCGCCTGATCGCCTGTGCCATCGGCTTTGTCGGTGCACTCCTGGTGATCCAGCCCAGTTTTGCCGATCTGGGCGTTGTGTCGCTGTTCCCTCTCGGTACGGCCATGTGCTTTGCCTTTTACATGATCATGACCCGCAAAATGGCCCCGCGCATCCACCCGATTGCCTTGCAAAGCTACACCGCCTTTGCCGCCTGCCTGATCATCCTGCCGCTTCTGGCGCTCTATGATGGCTCGGGCAGTGCGCTTCTAGATCCGGCCATGCCCCACGGGCTGGCCGTCTGGACACTGATTGGCGTCGGCGTGATCTCAACCGTCTCACATCTCTTCATCAGCTTCGCCCTGCGCCTTGCCCCGGCCTCGACCGTGGCCCCTCTGCAATATCTGGAAATCGTAGCCGCCACCGCCTTGGGCTATTGGGTGTTTGACGATTTCCCCGATGCGCTGACCTGGCTGGGCATTGCCATCATCGTGGCCTCAGGCCTCTACGTCTTCATGCGCGAGCGCGCTCAACAACAGCGCACATTGCCTGTCACCAAAGCGCCCTAAGTTTCATCTTGCCACAAATGCTCAATATCTAACGGTTCAGTCCCAGCGCGCTGGTGTCTCATGCAGGGCCTGCACAACCACATGCAAAGTCTCAGCGGACAGTAACATCAGCATCTTAGGCGCCGTGAAACTCATCTGCACCGGTCCCTTGGCACGGTTGGAAGTGCCCGCCCGTCCATCCGGTGCAAAGTTGAGACCGCCAATCTCCCATTCCAGCCCGTCCGAGACCCCCTCGACCGCGCCGAAAGGGAAGAGGGACACACGGCACCCCGGCTGTAGCGCCAGTCGCAGGGTTGGCGGCGCCAGGAACACCAGTTCGTCCTGGCCCAGCAATACGCAACGTTGCGCAGGAAAGCGCACCAACGTGTTGTAGCAGGCCAGTTGGTGATCCTGCCGCTCGCCAGTGAAACCAGCCCCGATGATCAAAGGGGCCTCGACAGCGCCAAGGCATTTGTCAAAATCTGTGGTATCCTGATCGTCACTGGGATGCAGGCGATCCGCGGGAATAACGGCTTTGGCCGTGTCCGAGATGGAATCCATATCGCCAATCACAGCATCCGGGGTCACGCCATGGTTAAGCGCCCAATCCGCCCCGCCATCGGCAGCAATCACCGGTCCCGCAAGGGCCAACGCGCGTTTCAGCACCTGACTGTCTACGTTTGCCCCACCAATCAGCGCTATTGTTTCCGAAGTACGAACAATCAATTAAAATCTCCCTGATTATTGGCAAATTAAACATCCAGGCCATATTTTAAACACGAAATGATACGCTAAAACTCTAAGAATCGGGCCGCTTTCGACGCGTCTAACATGGTAAACATCTCGTCGCAGGCATTGAAAAGCGAGCAATTGGTATGATTAACAACAGTAAAATCCTCACGGTCTCCTATGGGACTTTCTCCTGTACTCTGGAGGGGTTCGACGATTCGTTCACAACGATGAAGGCCATTTCTGAGTATTTCCGGGATTTGGCAGCTGAAGATCGCTATTTTGGGGCGGAACCTCCCACTCCAGATGCTGAAATGCTTGCGCGCATCGCCGAACGTGAGATCGAGCGCCGTGTTCAGGCCCATGCCGACGGCGGCAAAATCGTTCTGCGCGCAGAAGAAACCACTCCGGCTGCTTTACCGGCCGCATTGGCGACAGAGGCGGCACATACCGCTGCCGAAGTCGAAACGGCACCAAAGCCTGCACCTGTGAATGTCTTCGCGAACACAACAGCCGAGGCCCCAGCTGCGCCTTTTGAACCCGAAGCGCCCGTTCAACCATCCGCGCCCAAAGCACAAAGCCTGACTGCGCCGATGCCCGAGCGTTTTGTGCCTGCAGAGGACGTTGCGGAAACCGCTGAAGATGCGCCCGTTGATCACGAGATCGACGAAGCCCCGGAAGTCGCAGAAGCTGTAGCAGAAGTTGAAGAAACATCTGACGCGGCGGAGGACGCGGTCGTTGACAGCGTCGAAGCAGACGACAGTGCAGATGACATTGCTCCTCAAGAGGAGGTTGAAGCCGCGTCCGAGGAACAGGACACATCTGAAACAGAACACGACATTCAAGAGGCTGCAGAGGTTGAGCCCGATACGCTTGAAGACTTTGCAGAAGACGAAACCGAGGATGACGAGCCTGACGACGTCGCAGCGATTGAACCCGCGCCCGTCAGCCATCCTGATCCCGATAGCGTTGCGGCAAAACTCAGCCGTATCCGTTCGGTCGTTTCGCAATCAGAAGATCCGTATGCCGACTCGACTTATACTGAAGACGAGCATGCATCGGACTTCGTGGAAACCAACCTGGCGGACGTTGAAGCAGCACTGGCAGCAGATGATGAGGCCGAGCTGAGAGCGGCAGACAACGCTGAAATGTCTGTGCCAGACATGGCCGATGATGCAGACGCCGAAGCAAACGAAGTGCAAGACGACGCGCTCGAATCTCTGCTTTCGAATGTTTCTGCGCAATCTGAAGATGACGCTGACGAAGACGAGGCCCACGAAGACGAAGCCATCGATGACGAGGCCCCGGTCGCGCAAGATGACGAAGACGAAGATCTGGCCCCGGCTGATGACGAACTTGGCGATACGCTGGCGCAGCTGATGGCAGACGCACTGCCCGAAGGTGAGACATCCGAAGTCGAGATGGAAGATGACGACGCCTACGACGACGAGGACGAAGATGACCGTCCTCAGAATGCCCGTGTCTTCAAAATGAAAACGGCTGATGTCGAAGCGGCGCTTGCATCGGGTGAACTAAGCGTAGCGGACGCAGACGCGGAAGATGAACAGACGGACAGCAATCTCTTCGCCGATGAAGACGGTGAGGAAATTGAATCGACGCTGACCGAAGAAGAAGAAGCCGAGTTGCAGCGCGAGCTGGCCGAGGTGGAAGCTGATTTCGCGCCTGACATTTCCGAGGATCAAGACGAAGATGACCCTCAAGAGGCAGTAGAGCACGATGTGATCGTGGCCGAAGATGAATCGGAAGACTTCGATTTCACAGATGAAGCCGAAGACGATAACATGCAAGAGGCCCTGGAAGATGACGCCGCTGATGCAGCCCGCGGTGTTGATCGTCTGCAATCCGTGGAACAAGCGTCAGATGTGTCTCGTATCTTTGACGAAGTAGACCATCAGCGAGAAGACCCCGGCTCGTCTGAGCGCCGCAACGCGATCCAGCATTTGCGGGCCGCTGTTGCCGCGACCCGCGCAGACAAAAGCGCTGGTGTCGATATTTCGAAAGACAAGGATGACAGCGCCTATCGGTCCGATCTGGCCGAAGTGGTGCGTCCGCGTCGTCCACGCGCAGGTGGAAGTTCCCGCTCGGAACGCCCCGGAACGGAGCGCCCGGCGCCCCTGAAACTGGTGGCTGAACAGCGAATTGACACCCCACAAGAGCCCGTCCGCCCGCGCCGTATTTCGACCAACGATCTGGCCGATATGGCGCCTGCGGCGGACGCCTCAGCTGATAGCGGATTTGCTGATTTCGCCGAGGAAATGGGGGCAGGATCCCTGCCCGAATTGCTTGAGGCCGCCGCGGCCTACATGGCCGATATCGAAGGTCGCCCGCAGTTTTCACGCCCCATGCTGATGGGCAAGCTGAAAGAAGTCGAAGGCGATGGGTTTTCCCGCGAAGATGGGCTGCGCTCCTTTGGCCAATTGCTGCGCCAAGGTAAACTGCAAAAGCTGAAAGGTGGTCGTTTCGCGGTGACGGATGAAACGGATTACCGCGGTCAGACACGCAACGCAGGTTAAGTATCTCTCGGGTTTCGGGAATGAACAGAAAGCCGGTCCGCAGCAATGCGGGTCGGCTACATTCATTAGAGATACATTTGAACTGCAGCAGATCTCAATGAGTGAAACCCCTTACTGAAACTTCAAGTCGTCCTCGTTTATGTTGTAGACGGGTAGGACATCGCACCAAGGTCTTGGCGGGTAACGTGTTTGCTTGGGATCGCACCAGAAATCCTGCAAACCCTGATATACAGGCGGGCAATGATTCCAGCCGGCATAGTTGTAAATTTCGATATCCTGATCAACATCGGGCTCAACCTCGATCAGTGTTGGACGACCATATTTATCAAGTGGCCGGGTTTTGGTCATGCGCTTGCCGGTCCATAAAATCCCGGTTTCAGCTTTGCAATTGTGCTGCGCAATCCGGATGCACATCACCTTCGTTTGCTGGATCTTTTTCAAATAAGCGTTGTCATTACATTCATTTACCGCGCTCTCGATGCCAAGGACGCATTGAAAGTAGGCTTCGCATTGGTCACGGGATAAATGATCAGCAGAGGCCGCACTGCCAATGAACGCAAGGATCATGGCCAGCAGGGGGCTCAGGAAGGCTACTCGATTTAACATGATGGTATTCTCCGTTTGGGTGCACTGCATGGGCGGAGAATTTTATCAGTTGGGTCGCAACGCCCCATAACTGTGCAGACGCACCTGTTCAGGGGCCTCGCCGTATTTCTTGACGAACCATTTTTTCATCAAAGTCACATTGGAAAACCCGCAGGCCACGGAAATTTCGTTCATTGGCATGGCGGTTTGTGACATCAGGCTGCGCGCGCGGTCCAACCGCAGATCACGGTACACTTTCAGTGGCGTTTCGCGCAGCAGATCCCGGAACCCACGCTCTAGTTTGCGCGGGCTGACGTCCAGCAGGCCAGCAATCTGGCCAACGGTCAGAGTGTCCTCCAGATGTTCCAGCATGATGGTCAGCGCTTCGCCGATGATCAGATCGCCTTGCGCCATGCGGGTGTAACGCCAATGCTCGCCGGCCATATTGGGGCTGGTTTCGGGATCCGTCAGACCCAGATACCGCGATAGCGCCGCGCGGGTAAATTCGCCATCTCGCGCGCCGACCAGTTCGACCATCATGCGAATGGCCGCTGTCGGGCTGATCGCCGAGCTGAGCGCAGATTGATGACAGGTCGCACCGTCAAACATATCCACCCCTGCACAGGTTTCAGATACGCCGGGGCGGAAATTCGGATGCACCGAGATTTGCTTGCTGCCCAATACACCTGCGCCCAGCGGGACAAACACAGCCGAGCCAACCACGCACAGACGTGCCGCATTGCGAATGCAGGCCCGCAAGTCGCGCAGCTTGTCTTTACCGGGGCGCCAGGGATTTTCAGTGCCACCAATCAGCACCAGGGTCTGATCCGGGCCGCAGGCCGGGCCATCAAGCAGTTCCAAAGCGGCCTCACCGCGCAGGTGAGACCAACTGTAGGTCGCAGTCCCAATCAGACGATTGGCCGAGCGCAGCACGTCAATGCAGGCCTCGGCGGCAAAGGCCACGCTGTCGTCCTGGCTGAGGAACACGAAATCCCCTGACAGGCTGCGTTTACATTGCAAGGCCGGCGCAAAGGTTGAGCGCGATGGGTCCAGATTTTCAAGAAACATGACTGGTCTTCCTCTCGTTTGCTCTTACGGGCCCTGAACCGCTCGAATGGGTGTTAACTTACATTTTTTATAGATGTTTCAATAGCATGCAGGAATGACCCTGCCGATGAACTGCCGGACATCAGCAACCATGTGTCGGTATCGGTGCGGGCAATGATCGTGCCCAGATGCTCCATCATGGTGCGCTTGGCCTCGCCCACGGCAAAGCCCGCGTCGTGCAGATCCAGCGGGCAGATCCGCTCCAGCGCATCGCGGGACGTGGCCCCCGACAGCTCCAGCGCGCACCACACATCGGTTTGATCGGTGGTATAAGCTTTGCCCTTCAGCTTGGCGTTCACGATCGCATTGGCGTCCGGCGTGGGGTGGGTAAACACCACAAACCCCTGATCCATAGACATGCGCATCAGAGTTTCGCCGCCTTTGGAAGTGGCCATCTGCCCCACCTCGGGCATCGCCACACCGTAAGCCGCTTTTATGGCCTTCAACGCGGCCTCCTCGCCACCCAAGGGCAGCGCGATCGACACGATCGCCATATCAGCAGGCGCGCGCAGCACCATGTCGCCAAAGGTTTCGTTCAGCCCCATCAGGGGCGGCTCGGCTGTCAAAGTAAACTCAGGCACGAAGACGCTCCCCTTCTGGATCAATAAAGTGGGCCGAGCAAATCTCGACCTCCATTTCAGTGCCATGCAGCGGGCTGACGGCACGGACAATCTCGCCTTTGCGGGTGTCACCGGATTTGATGAAACCCAGACCAATGGAATGCCCAAGGATCGGCGAGTAAGCGACAGACGTCATCCAACCTTGATCGTTGTCCATATTGGCCTCGGCGCCTTTGTTGATGAAATGTGACCCGGCAATCAACTTGGTCTCCGGGTTCACTGGCTTGAAGCCCATCAGCTTGATCGCATCGTCACGCACCAATTCAGGCCGCTGGCTTAGCACGTTGCCGATGCATTCCTTCTTCTGGCTGACCATGCGGCCCATGCCAAGGTTATGCGCTGTGGTCTGGCCGTTCAGCTCGTTCCCGGCAGCGTGGCCTTTTTCAATGCGCATCACACCCAGAGCCTCAGTGCCATAGGGGCAGGCGTCAAACTCTGCGCCAGCCTCGTTGAGCACAGACATCATCGAGTTGCCATAGCGCGCAGGCACGGCAATTTCATAGGCCAGCTCGCCCGAGAAACTGATCCGGAACAGACGCGCAGGCATCCCGCCACAGATGGTGACTTCACCGCAGGCCATGAAGGGAAAGGCTTCGTTGCTCATGTCATGTTCATCGTCCACCACCTTGCGCAACAGGTTGCGCGCATTGGGGCCGGCCACGGCAAACTGCGCCCAGCCATCGGTGGTTGAGATCAGATGCACATCCATATTCGGCCACAGACATTGGCGCGCGAATTCCATACGGCGGAAGACCAGCACCGCATTTGCGGTGGTTGTGGTCATCACATAATGGTTCTCGGACATCCGGGCCGTGGTTCCATCGTCATAACAAATGCCATCCTCACGCAGCATGATGCCGTAACGCACCTTGCCCACGTCCAGCTTGGCAAAGCCATTGGCGTAGACCTTGTTGAGGAAGGCCGCCGCGTCCTTACCTTGCACATCAATCTTACCCAGAGTGGTAACGTCGCAAATCCCGACCGAGTTGCGCGTCATTTGAACTTCCCGGTCCACAGAGTCCCGCCAACCTTTTTCGTTGCCGCGTGTGTACCATTCGGCCCGCATCCAGTTGCCCACGGTGACAAAGCTACCGCCATTGGCTTCGGCCCATTTGTGCGAGGGTGTCAGGCGATAGGGGCGGAAATCCTTGCCCCGCGCCCGACCGCCCAATGCGCCCATAGGCACAGGGGTGTAGGGTGGGCGGAAGATGGTGGTTCCGACCTCGGGGATCGTTTTGCCAGCTTCTTCGGCCAGAATGGCAAGGCCCGAGATGTTCGAGGTTTTGCCCTGATCCGTCGCCATGCCCATCGTGGTGTAGCGCTTGAGCAGTTCGACCGAGCGGAAACCCTCGTGGTTGGCCAGCTTCACGTCTTTGACGGTCACATCGTTTTGCAGATCAACCCAGGCGCGCTTGTCGCTTTCTTTGACATGCCAGAAGGCGACGCTTTCGCGCGCTTCGTCCTCGGCTTGGGGCAGTTTGGCCTTGGCCACCTTGATCCCGATGTCCTTGAGTTGAGCTGCCGCTTGGTCATGTCCCTCTTGCAAGGCAGAGGCCAGAGACAGCTGCCCATTCGCAGCACCGGCCACCGTCATGCCCACAGGCAAGACCCCACCGGGGACAAAGGCGTTGATATCATCGCGCCACTCGGGACGGCCCCGCTGATGGCAGGTCAGATGCACGTTGGGGTTCCAGCCACCCGACACGGCCAGACAATCCACCGGGATCACCTGATCATCGGCCAGAGTGATCGCCTTGATGCCTTTGCGGCCAATCGTATCGCGGACTTTGGCGTCGCGGTGATACCGCGCGCCGGGAATTTCTATCACAGGAGGCTGGTTGCGGGTGTCGATCACCGCATTCACCTCTACGCCCTTGTCGGCCAGGTCCTTGGCGGTGCGCCAACCATCGTCGTTGTTCGTAAACACCGCAACCTGCTGACCGGGTGTCGCGCCAAAGCGGTTCACATAGGTCCGCACGGCTGAGGCCATCATCACACCGGGCCGGTCATTGTTGCCAAAGGCAATGGGACGCTCAGTGGCACCTGCCGCCAGAACGGCCCGCTTGGAATAAATCCGCCACAGAATTTGCCGTGGTTTGCCGCCGGACGAGGCCAAATGGTCGGTACATTTCTCCAGCGCGCCATAAGTGCCGTGATCATAGGCACCGTAGACGGTTGTACGCGTCATCAGGCGTACATTGTCCATCGCGGACAACTCGGCCACAGTATGCGCAGCCCAATCGGACCCGCTCATCCCGTCCACTTCCAGCGTTTCCGAGTTCAACCGCCCACCGGGCCGGAAATCCTCATCAGCCAGAATAACGCGTGCGCCGGAACGTGCAGCGGTCAATGCCGCTGACAAACCCGAGGGGCCTGCGCCAATCACCAACAGATCACAATGCAGGAAGCCCTTGTCATAGCTGTCGGGGTCTTCTTTCATCGAAAGGCTGCCCAATCCCGCTGACGAACGGATGATCGGTTCGTAAATCTTTTCCCAAAACGCCTTAGGCCACATGAAGGTTTTGTAGTAAAAACCTGCACTTAGGAAGGGTGACAGAAAATCTGTCACGGCCATGAAATCATATTCCAGCGGCCCGCGGTGGTTCTGGCTGGTGGCGGTCAGCCCATCAAACAGCTCGGCCACAGTGGCGCGGGTGTTGGGTTCCTGGTGCGCGCCTGCACGCAGCTGCACCAGCGCGTTCGGCTCTTCCGATCCGGCCGTGAAAATCCCGCGTGGGCGGTGATACTTAAACGATCGACCTACCAGCTTTTGCCCATTGGCGATCAGCGCCGAGGCCAGTGTGTCGCCCGGATGCCCCTGCATCTTTTTGCCGTTAAAGGTGAAATCCCAGGTCTGGCTGCGGTCAATCAGACCGCCGTTGATACGGTTGCTCTGGCTCATTTGTCGCGCCCCCGGGAGCGGGCCACGTCGCGCGCCATCTCCACTTTGGTGATTTCATGGGTAAGGGTGTTTCGGGTCAGAACCAGCCACGAGCGGTCACCCTGTTCATGGTACCATAGCTCTTGGTGCTGGCCTGCGGGATTGTCGCGCAGATAGCCGTATTCGTGGAATTGCTGCATTGCGTCTTCGGCTTCCCAGTCGGGACGGTCGATCATGCAGGCATCGCCCAGACAGACAAATTCTGCCGCATCGCGAGGGCCAAGAATGGGATGATTGATAATCATTAGGTGGTCCTCCTCAATGCAGGTTGGGCTGGTTGCCCTGACCTTTTTCGTCGATCAGGTTGCCGGTCATGAAGCGGTCCAGACGCATCTGGGCCGCGTTTGGATGGGGTTCATCCTTGGCCAGCAGATGCGCATAGCAATACCCGCTCGCCGGCGTGGCCTTGAACCCGCCGTAACACCAGCCGCCGTTGAAATAGAGTCCCTCGATATGGGTCTTGTCGATAAACGGCGTGCCGTCCATCGACATGTCCATCACACCGCCCCAGGACCGCAGCAGACGTGCACGGCCAATCATCGGCATGATCGCCATGCCGCCTTCGGCCACATCTTCGACCACGGGCAGGTTGCCGCGCTGGGCGTAGGTGTTATAGCCGTCGATATCGCCACCAAAGACCAGACCGCCCTTGTCCGACTGGCTGACATAGAAATGGCCTGCGCCAAAGGTGATAACACCGGGCAGGGTGGGCTTCAGCCCTTCAGACACGAAGGCCTGCAAGACATGGCTTTCGATCGGCAGACGCATCCCCGCGAGAGCAGCCACACGGCCTGATGAGCCAGCGACACACATGGCCACTTTGCGGGCGCGAATGGGTCCGCGAGAGGTCTCAACCCCGCGGCACACGCCGCCCTGAATATCAAAGCCGGTGACTTCGCAATTCTGGATGATGTCTACGCCGCGGCTGTCCGCGCCGCGTGCATAGCCCCAGGCCACCGCATCGTGGCGCGCCGTGCCGCCGCGACGTTGGAACAGCCCGCCTTTGATCGGAAAGCGTGCATCGTCAAAGTTCAGGAAGGGCAATTCATCGCGCAGTTGTTTGGCATCGACCAATTCAGCGTCCGCGCCAGACAGGAACATCGCATTGCCGCGCCGTACAAAGGCGTCACGCTGTCCATCTGTATGGATCAGGTTCAGGATCGAACGCTGTGACACCATCGAGTTATAGTTGGTGTCCTGCTCCAGGTTTTCCCAAAGCTTCATCGACATTTCATAGAAGGGTTGGTTGCCCGGCAGCAGATAGTTTGAGCGAATGATCGTGGTGTTCCGGCCAATATTGCCCGAACCCAGCCAGCCTTTTTCCAGAACGGCAATGTTGCGCATGCCGAACTCTTTGGCCAGGTAATAAGCCGTCGATAGCCCATGCCCGCCGGCACCGATGATGATGATATCATATTCCGGTTTCGGATCCGGCTCGCGCCAGACAGGCTTCCAGCTTTTGTTGCCAGTCAGGCCTTGCATAAATATCTTGAAAGCGGAGTAGCGCATTTTGACGGAGCCCCCAAAGTCGCGTGTTTCCGTAGCATCGCGTGCCATTTGCGAATCGACTTTCCCAAAACGGTCGGATACATTCCTAAAATGGACATAATTGGTTCAAACATCTCTGCATTGCGCATGGGCGTTCTGGTCATCGACGGATTCGCGATGATGTCCTACGCCTCACTGGTCGAACCGATGCGGGCTGCGAATCTTTTGGGGCGCAGACCCCTGTTCGAGATGATCAATATCGGTCTGACACGGGACCCTATCACCAGCTCTGGCGCTGCGGTGGTGATGCCTGCAGCGACGGTAGGGGATGATCTGAAGCTGGATTATCTTTTCGTGGTCGCGGGCGGTGATCCCTCTGGTTTTGATGATAAGCACACCTTCGCTTGGTTGTCGCGGCAGGCGCGTTTGGGGGTGCAACTGGGCGGAGTGTCCGGCGGGCCGATCATTCTTGCCAAGGCCGGCCTGATGACTGGGCGGCGCATGACGGTGCACTGGGAACACGCCAATGCGCTGGCCGAGATTTCGCCGCACCTGCTGATCGAACGTACGCTCTTTGTGATCGACCGCGACCGGGTGACCTGCGCCGGAGGTACAGCACCGATGGACCTGATGCACGCGCTGATCGCGCGCCACCATGGCGCCCCCTTTGCGCGGCTGGTCAGTGACTGGTTCCTGCACACTGAAATCCGGCCTTCGGTGGGACCGCAACGGGCAGGGCTTGTGGCCCGTGTGGGCACGACAAATGCCCCTATTCTTGATTCCGTGCGGGCCATGGAGGCCAACATCGCCGAACCGCTGACGCTGAACCAGATCGCCGAAGTGGCCGGGCTGTCTCCACGTCAGCTGAACCGGCTTTTCACGGAAAAGCTGGGGCGCACTGCGATGCGATACTACCGGGATTTGAGGTTGGAAACCGCACAGAACCTCCTGGGCAATTCGCCGCTCTCACTGACTGAGATCGCATTGGCCACCGGATTTGCCTCCTCCTCGCATTTCAGCCGGGTCTATGCCGAGGCCTTTGGCGTCTCACCCTCTCACAGCCGGACGGCACGCGCTCTGGGGGTGTGACAGCGCGCCGCGCAACGGCGCTTGCCAGTCGCGCGGCTCTCGGCCTAACGTCTGGAGCGAATCCCCTGCACAGGAGCAGCCCGATGCATATCCTTGTCCTGCAACACGAACGTGTCGAACATCCCGGTATCTTCCGCGACTTTCTGAAAGAAGATGGTCACACCTGGGATCCGATCGAATTGGACGAAGGCGAGGCCCTGCCCAGTCTGGATGGTTACGACGCGCTTTGGGTCATGGGCGGCCCGATGGACACCTGGCAAGAGGACATCCACCCTTGGCTGAAAGCCGAAAAGGCTTTTATTCGTGAGGCTGTGGAAGAACGTGGCCTGCCTTACTTGGGCCTGTGTCTGGGGCATCAGTTGCTGGCCGAAGCTTTGGGTGGCAAGTGTGAGCCCGCCAAAACGCCCGAGATTGGCGTGCATGAGGTACAACTGACCGAAGCCGGGGCGACGGGCATATTGTTTGATGGCATTCCCGAGCGGTTTGAATGTTTGCAATGGCATTCCGCAGAAGTGACCGAGCTGCCGGACGGTGCCGCTGTGTTGGCGACGTCACCGGCTTGTGCCGTACAGGCGATGCGCTGGCAGACCCGCGCATTTTCCATGCAGTTCCATGTCGAGATCGAAGCTGACACCGTGCACAACTGGAACAACATCCCCGAATATGCCGGCGCTCTGGATCAAGCCATTGGGGCGGGCAAGGTGCAGGAGTTGGAGGCGGCCTGTGCTGAGCGGATGGAGACATTCAATGCCATGGCAGAACGGCTCTATATGAACTGGCTGCAATCCACGGCGACAGCGCGCACGTGAGGGTTATGTGCGCTTTGCACAGCGACGAGGCCACTAATTATTTGCACCCAGCCGGTTAACAGGCCCGCAGGGCCCCGGCCATCCACTGATCGACAGGGTATTGCCGCAGACAATGTCCCGAGAGGTGTCAGCCCCTCCCTTGGGCTGGCGATATGCCTGATGCAGGCACGACAATTTTTCTGTGGGATGTGCTTGGCTGGCATAAAGCGCGATGCAGTTTCGGACTGGTCGCCTGCCTAGGGGCTGACGATGGCCTGCCTTGGCTGGGTTTTCCAACTGCAAGCTCTGCAAAAGGCGCGAAGCTGACAGCGACCCGCTTTTGTTTAAGTCTCCGACGCCCGCGTCAAAGACAGCCGCGCCGTTTCCAGATGTTCCTTCATCACATTCGCCGCACGCTCAGGCTCGCGTGTGCGAATGGCATTCAAGATCTGGCGGTGTTGTGCATTGTAGGTGTTGATGGTTTGCGAATCCAAGGTCAGGTGCCGCATCCGGGTCCAATCATCTTGCCCGCGTACATGGCCGATCCGGTCGATGATCCAGATCAGCAATCCATTGCGGGTGCTGTCCACCAGCGCATGATGAAACGCGGTATCCGCCTCGGAAAACCCAATCGGATCGCCGACACTGTCTTCCATCCGGGAGCAGAGCGTTTCCATCACATCAAAATCTGTTCGCCGCCCATGCAGGACTGCCAGCCTGCAAATATGTGGCTCAAGTGCAAAACGGGTGTCCATCAATTCCAGCGGCGTGGCGTTCTCGATTGCCGAAGAGGCTGTTTCAGCCGGCTTGTGAACCACATATGTGCCACTGCCCGGCCGGGTTTCCACAAAGCCTTCCTGTTCCAGGCGCATCAGGGCCTTGCGGACGGTTCCCCGCGCTGTGCCATAGGTTTCAGCTAAAATGCGTTCAGGGGGCAGTCTGTCGTGTAACTGCATCAATCCCTTGGAAATTTCCCGACGGATCAAGGCGGCAATGTCCGCCGCACCCAATTTTGGCTCTGTTTGACTCATGTACCGGGGGCCTTTACAAATGAACCAAATGTGAACCAATAACAGGCGAAATGGTGTAAAATCGGATATTTTGGATCAATTCTGGTTGACTTCTGGTGTGACGCACGCTCACATACCCCTAAATTTGACCCACCCGGTGTAGAGATTCGGTTCAACGCACCTTTCATGGCAGGAAAAATCGTCGATATGATGCTGAGTGTTCCCGAAATGCGGTCCGTCATGACAACAGGTATACAACCTGTTCGTGCCGCTGGGAAGCTTCGGATCAGTTGTCGTGAACCAATCCAAACCAATTCTCATTCGGCCGCAGCACATCTGCTCCTCGCTGCAGGGGCCACATACGCATGATGGAGCATATGATTTCAACCGCCGCCAAAGGGCATCAGACCCCCACGCGGCATCTCAATCAGGGAGAGTAAAACATTGGCTACAGATCTTGAAAAGTTTGTCGAAGCCCCCGGGCGCGACGAGAAAATCAAACAGGTTCGCGAGATGATTGATGCCAAGGGCATCGAATATCTGTACCTGCAGTTCGTGTCCGTGACGGGCAAAATCATGGGCAAAGGCATTCCCTCCGACCACTGGGAATCTGTCGCCAAGAAAGGGTTCCAACTGGTGTACGGCGCGACCGTAAACCTGTTCACCGACCGCGCTGGCAATTATCTGGGTTACGGTCCTGAAGCCGCCGAATTGATCGGCATTCCCGAACCTGAGACCTTCATGCAACTGCCTTGGGCACCGCAGATCGGCCGTTTCTACTGCACGCTCTTCCGCAACCGCGAAGAAAAGGAAAACCCAGGTGGGTTCCTGACGTCCGACAGCCGCGGCAACCTGCGCCGGATGCACGAAGAGTTCAAGGAAAAGCACGGTCGCAGCCTGCGCATCGGCACAGAGCCGGAAATGATGTGGCTGAAGTTCGATGAGAACGGCAAGCCGAAGGATGGTTATTCCAAGCCGTATTGCTATCACATCGACCAGTTTGAAAGCTTGCGTCCAGTGTCCATGCAGGTGATCAAATATTCCCGCATGATGGGTCTCGATATGATCCAGGGCGACCACGAGGATGCCCCAGGTCAGCTGGAGCTCAACTGGATGTTCGACGACGTGCTGCGCAATGCGGACCGTCTCACCACATATCGCCAGATTTGTGCGCAGGTGGCCCGTGAAAACGGTATTTTCGCATGCTTCATGACCAAGCCCTTCATGGGTGTGTCGGCCTCGGGCTGTCACCACAACATGAGCCTGTGGCGTGGTGGTGAGGACGAGTTTGTCAAATGCGGCAACAATCCTGATGATCTGCCGGGCATGGCTGAGAACTACATGTACGTGCGTGGTGGTGAAAACACCTTCATGCCTGACGATGACGATCCTCAAATGCCTGGTAAGGAAGGCCTGGAAGCGATCGGCGGCGTGGTCCACCACTTGCAGGCTCTGACAGCCATTGGCTCAAGCACCGTGAACTCGTATCGCCGTCTGTGGGATACAGGTTTCTGGGCACCGATCTTTGCCGATTGGGGATTCCAGAACCGCACCACAGGTCTGCGCGTTTCGGCCCCGGGCCGGTTTGAATATCGCTCTGTCGACAGCATGGTGAACCCATACCTCATGGGCTCTACGCTGCTGGCGGCTATGGATGATGGCATCACCAACAAGCTTGATCCCGGTGAGCCAGAAGAGCGTAACATCTACGAGGCGATCAAAGCTGGTAAGCAGGTCAAGAAACTGCCGATGTCGCTGGGCGAAGCCCTGGATCATCTCGAAAACAGCGAAGTCGTGCAGCGTGGTCTGCCCGGTGAAATGTACCGTTTGTTCCATGAATACAAATACGACGAATTTGCGCGCTTCAACGCAACCGTCACTGATTGGGACAGCGAAACTTACATGGAATGTCTTCCCTGAGTCATTCCTGTCCTGGCGGCAGGGCCTTCGGGGTCTGCCGCCTTTCTTGAACAACCCTGAACCTTTGAAGGAGGCGCTTCCTATGTGCGGAATTGCTGGACTGATTCATAAGGGCAAAAGCTCGAACGTTGGGGCAGAAATGACCCAAATGCTCAAAGCCCTTAAACACCGCGGACCCGACAGCACCGGGTATGCGGTTTATGGCGAACCAACCGAGGGTGACTACATCCTGCGGATCAACGTCGCCGAAGCCGAGGACATGGACAAGGGCCGCGGCATTCACCAGGTCATCGTGGACCGGATCGCCGAAGTCGAATCCGTTCTGGCCGAGCATGGCGCCAAGGTGAAGGACAAGAAAGCCGACACCGAGTATGCGCTGCGCTATGTGATCTCCATCGACGGTGACGCCGCCAAAATGGCCGCTCACCTGGAAGAAGCCGAAGGCGTTGAGATCATGTCGATGGGCAGCGGTCTTGAGCTGATCAAAGATCTGGGTGATGCCGATGATGTGGCTGCCCTGTATGGTCTGAACGATTTCGTTGGCACGCATGGCATTGGCCACACGCGGATGGCAACAGAATCCGATGTGGATATCCGCTCGGCGCACCCCTATTGGGCGTTCCCCTACAATGACGTTTCCGTTGTGCACAACGGCCAGATTACCAACTACTGGATCATGCGCCGCACGATGGAGCGCAAAGGTCACCGCTTCATGTCGAACTGCGACAGCGAACTGCTGGCGGTTTACACGGCGCACAACCTGTCCAAAGGCGTTTCGCTGGAAGACAGCCTGCGTCAGTCCATCGACGAGATCGACGGCGTGTTCACCTATCTGGTCGCCACCAAAGATCAGCTGGGCATGGCCAAAGACACAATGGCAGCCAAGCCTCTGGTTCTGTACGAATCGGACACGCTGATCGCCATGGCATCAGAAGAAGTCGCCATCCGTGCGATCCTTCCTGAAGAAATCGACACAACTGATCCCTACGACGAGGAGGTCCGGGTATGGCAAGCGTAACCGACGCACAACTCAAAGAGATGACCCAGGAAGAGCGCGCCAAAGCGCTCGGAATGACGACCGAACAACTGACCGGTCAGTCTCTTTACGTGGAATTCGACCCTGATGCCGAAGAGCGGTTTACATACCCTTGGGCGCCTGAAGTTGACTTCAACAAACGCACCGAACTGGATTGCGACGGCAAGACCACAACCGAGGTGAACTCCTCGATCCGTGATCTGATGGCGCAAGGCTATGGCACCATTGTTTTGCAGAACCCGCGCGGTATGCACTCCTTGGGTGTGGGCATCCTGTCCAAACTGAACCTGATCATCGAAGGCTCAACCGGTTACTTTGCCGTGGGTCTACTGGATGGGCCAAACGTGCGTATCAACGGTCGTGTGGGCTGGTCATGTGGTGAAAACATGATGTCCGGCACAATCATGATCGAAAAGAACGCAGGGTCCACCTTTGGCGCGGCCATTCGTGGCGGTGATCTGGTGTGCCGTGGGTCGGTTGGCTCGCGTACAGGGATCGACCAAAAGGGCGGCACGATCATCGTTGGTGGTGACACGGGCGCGCTATCGGGCTTCATGATGCAACGTGGCCGGATGGTTGTTTGCGGCAACGCAGGTAAAAACCTGGGCGACAGTATGTATGATGGCACCATCTTTGTCGGTGGCGAGATTAAGTCGCTGGGTGTGGACGCTGTAACGGCGGAACTCACCGATCTGGACAAGGCATGGCTGACGCGCAAGCTGACGCAATATGGCCTGATGCCGGAAAAAGGCGTGGATCACTTCACCAAGGTCGTCGCAGGCAAGCAGCTCTGGAACTACGACAACCTGGAGCCGTCTGAGAAGAAACTCATTCTGTAAACCTCGGCCCCGGCCCTGCAACAGGGCTGTGCCATTCCCTCAACGGAAAGGAAAATACCATGGCTGACGGAGATCTGCCCAAAAAACCAGCGCTGGATCGCGATGTAAACCGCATCGGTGACAGCTTTGTCTTCCCACCTCGTGTGATGGACGACATCCATATCAAATCCGAGCTGGGTCGCTACCGTATGCGTGGCTTCTCGCTCTTCAAGAAAATCCCACACTGGGACGACCTGACCTTCCTGCCCGGCACGCTGACGCGTTTCGTGATCGAAGGCTACCGCGAGAAATGCGAAACCAAGACCGTGATTGGCCCCCGTGCCAAGACACCGCTTGAGTTGGACATTCCCGTCTACATCACCGGTATGAGCTTTGGCGCTTTGTCCTATGAAGCGAAAACCGCTCTGGCGCGTGGTGCCACAATGGCGGGCACGGCGACGTGTTCCGGCGAAGGTGGTATGATCCCGGACGAGCGTCGGTATAGCTCCAAGTGGTTCTACCAGTGTATCCAATCGCGTTATGGCTTTAACCCGAACCACCTGGTTCTGGCGGACGGCTGTGAGTTCTTCATCGGTCAGGGCTGTAAAGTTGGCCTGGGTGGCCACCTGATGGGTCAGAAAGTGACCGACCAGGTTGCGGAAATGCGCTCGCTGCCAGCTGGTATCGACCAACGTTCGCCTGCGCGTCACCCGGATTGGCTGGGTCCAGACGATCTGGCGCTCAAGATTCAGGAAATCCGTGAAGCAACCGACTGGCAAATTCCTATCCAGCTGAAGCTGGGTGCGTCACGCGTCTATGACGATGTGCGTATGGCCGTGAAATGTGATCCAGATTCGATCTACATTGATGGCATGGAAGGCGGCACAGGCGCGGGTCCACACCTTGCGACCGAAGACACAGGTGTTCCCGGCATCGCAGCCATTCGTCAGGCGCGTAAAGCGATTGACGATCTGGGCAAACGTGGTGATATCACGCTGGTTTATGCCGGTGGTATCCGCAACGGTGCCGATGTGGCCAAGGCAATTGCCCTGGGTGCGGATGCGATCGCGATTGGTCACTCGGCCATGATGGCGCTGAACTGCAACAAAGACATTCCTGAGGCCAACTATCCTGAGGAAATCGGTGCCGAGCCGGGCTATTGCTACAACTGTCACACGGGCCGCTGCCCGGTTGGCGTTGCCACGCAAGACCCCAAACTGCGGGCCCGTCTTGACCCCGATGCAGCAGCCGAGCGGGTGTACAACTTCCTGCACACCCTCACCATCGAAGCACAGCTGTTTGCCCGTGCTTGCGGCAAGACCTACCTCCATTCACTGGAGCCCGAGGATCTTGGCGCCTTGACGATGGAAGCGTCGGCGATGGCTGGTGTTCCGCTTGCGGGCACAAGTCACACCGTTGGCATCGAAGATTATCACCATCTTTAAGGGTGTGGCGGGCTGAAGCCCGCCCTACCACCACCCGTAGGCCGGGCTTCAGCCCGGTACCCCGAAAGGAGAAACAAAATGGCTGGAACACAGTACCGCGGCTCCGAGATCAAAGACGTCGATCAGTTTCTGAAAGACTCTGATGGCCTCGAATCCGAGCGCGAAAAAGAAATCGGTCAGCACATTGGCTATCGCTATGACGTGAACCTTGTGCCGGACTACAACCGGATCACACCCTTCCTGACCAAATACATGGAAGTCATGGGCTGGGACGATCTGAACTGGCTCGAAGACGTGCACATGGGCTACGAAGACGGCGCAGCCGCCGTGTTCGACCGCAACAACAACGGCTGGGTTCGTGTCCCTGCTTCTGTTGATCTGCCCGACAACCAGCAAGACCGCGACATGATCGCCCGCGAATTTCTGATCAAGTTTCAGATGTCGGACCGTCACCCGCTGGTGTCCCTGCGCAAGGCCTATATGAAGTTTGGCCGCTAAGGCAAAAACATGCCGCGCCCGCTAGATATCGCCTGTCTGCAGACCCGTCCCATGCCGGATTTCGGGTCTGCCCTGGACGAGGCGATGCCACTTGCCAGATCGGCAGTGCAAGCGGGCGCGGATATCCTCTTTCTGCCCGAATATTGCGGTGGGCTCAAAACCGAAGGCGCGGCCGTTACGCCGCCTTCCGCACCGGATACAAACCATCCCTTCCTCAAAGAATTCCAATCCTTCGCTCGGGACAAAAAAGTCTGGGTTAATCTTGGCTCCATTGCGGTGGACGCCCCCGATGGGCGCATCTTGAACCGTGGCTATATGATTGACGACACCGGGGCCATTCGCGGCCAATACGACAAGATCAACATGTTCGACATCCAACTGTCCGAAGATGAGGTCTACCGCGAAAGTGCAGCCGTCAGCCCCGGCCACCGGGCCGTGATCCACGACACACCCTTTGCCCGCATCGGTCATACCATCTGCTATGATCTGCGGTTTCCCGGTCTTTTTCGGGCATTGGCACAAAACGGGGCCGAGATCATCATCTGCCCCGCCGCCTTCACCAAGAAGACAGGCGAGGCCCATTGGCATATCCTCAACCGGGCCCGCGCGATTGAGAACACCTGCTTTGTCATTTCACCCTGTGCCATCGGGCCTATCCCCGGTGGTGGCGAAAGCTATGGCCATTCGCTGGTCGTGAACCCTTGGGGGGACGTGATTGCTGACGGAGGCACCTTGCCGGGCGTCGTGCAGGCGCGTATTGATCTGGATATGGTGGCTGAAACAGCCGCCCGTATTCCCAGCCTGTCGCACGACAGAGTCTTCACCCCCGCAAGCGATACCGACAGGAGCGTTGCATGAGTTCCATTGCCACCCAATTGGGCCAAAGCTATTCAGATCATCCGTTGCGTCTGTCGTTCCTGAAATGGCAGTGCCGGGTGCGCCAGCTGAGCATGCGCGAAACCGAAGGTCGGCCCGATGATGGGATCATGCCTGCCGTGTATCTCGATGGGGCAGATGAACCTTTGGGTCATATCATCACGGTGATGAACAAATCCCCGGGCTATTCTCTGACGCCCGAGATGCTGCACATGGCGAAAAAGACCAACGACCCGGCGCAGGTGCGCGACACGGCGATCAAGTTTTTGTCGGCAACATACTATCAAAAGGCGGCTGAGTTTTCAGATGTGCTGACCTCAACTTTTCCGCCGGGGTCCGAAGGGGCCAAGAACATCCGCCGCGCCAAAAGCTGTCGGCTGGTTTTTGAGATGTACAACCAGCGCTATGATCTGGCCTGCAAGGTTTGGAAACTGGCGCCGCACAATCTGTTGCATCAGGCAACGATGGCGCACAACGGGTTGTTCAACCCCGGCATGCCCCCCGATACCGTTGTTTTGGGGTTCGAGCCGGATTGGGGTGCGAGTAAGGGTGAGAGCATCAACTAGATCCGAGCCCAAGTTTAACCATCTGCCCGATTTTTTGAGCCCAGCCGGTTAACAGGCCGAAGGCCCCGGCCATCGTCAGGCCCCCCCTTGGCCTGGCGATAGTGCTGAAGTATGCGCACCCTTCGTTCTGTCAGATGTACTTGGCCACCATAAAGCGCTTCCTCATGCCTGTTAGGATCGCCAGACCGGGCCTGACTGACACCTCTCGGGACATTGCTTGCGGGGCAATACCCTGTCGGTCAATGGATGGCCGGGCCGCATCCCCTATCGACGCTTCCCAGCATGGTTAACCTTCCATCAACCTTTGGCATTTTTTTGGCCTTTGTTGACAGACTGCCAATGCCTAACCGATCCTTAACAAAATGAATTCAGGTTTCTTAACCAATCATCAAGCCACATCCGCTGTGTAATACCAGATTGCAAGCCAGATAAGTCCAATCTATCAATAGGAATGGCCATATCCGTTGAAACCTTCTTTCTGGACCCACATTCCCAAGGCACTCTGCAGGCGCGGATTCAGCAGATGATTGCCGAAGGCATCCTTTCGGGGCGCTATACCAAGAACGAAAAACTTCCCAGTTCACGCCGATTGGCACAGCACCTGGGCGTGAGCCGCATCACGGTGACGCTGGCGTATACGGAACTTCTAGCCAACGACTACCTCGAAAGCCGGGATCGGTCAGGGTACTATGTCTCTGAAAACGCGCCAGAACCTCCGCGATTTACGCCACAACATCCCAGCCACGATTCTGTGGATTGGTCTCGCGCTTTGGGTCGGCGATTCACGGGTGGCGCGACACCGGAAAAGCCACAGGATTGGGCCAGCTATCGTTACCCTTTTATCTACGGTCAGGCCGATCCGACGCTGTTTGATCACGCAAATTGGCGCCTGTGTGCCCTGCAGGCTTTGGGACAAAAAGACTTCCAGGCGCTGACGACGGATTACTATGATCAGGACGATCCAAAGCTGACCGAGTTTATTGCGCGCCATACGTTGCCACGTCGTGGAATTTTGGCGCAACCTGATGAAATCCTTATCACAATGGGGGCACAAAATGCGTTGTGGATCACGGCGCAGGTGTTGCTGACGCAACGCCGGGTCGCTGTCTCTGAAGATCCGTCTTATCCGGCGCTGCGCGATATTCTGACCCAATCGCGCTGTAATCTGGTGCCGGTGGCGGTGGACAAGGATGGTTTGCCGCCCGAGGCTTTGCCGGGCAAGGCCGATGTGATCTTTACCACCCCCAGCCACCAATGCCCGACCAACGCGACCATGCCGCTCGAACGGCGCAAGGCCCTATTGGACAAGGCCCGCGAAATGGATGCTTTGATTGTCGAGGATGATTACGAGTTCGAGATGTCCTTTCTTGGGGCACCGTCGCCCGCGCTCAAGTCGCTCGATACCGATGGGCGGGTGATTTATGTGGGCAGTTTCTCCAAGTCGATCTTTCCGGGGTTACGTCTTGGATATCTTGTTGGTTCCAAACAATTTATCCGCGAAGCGCGCGCATTGCGGGCCTCGGTACTACGTCACCCGCCGGGGCATATCCAGCGGACAGCGGCCTACTTTCTCAGCCTGGGCCACTACGACAGCCTGATCCGCCGGACCGGACAAGTCTACGCCAAACGTCGCAAAGTGATGGAAGAGGCGCTGGACAGTTTTGGATTGCGTGTCGCCGGTCGGGGTGAATTTGGTGGCAGCTCGATTTGGATGCGTGCGCCAGCCCATGTGGACACACACAGATTGGACGAAGCACTCAGACCACAAGGCGTGCTGATCGAACCTGGTCACGCATTTTTTCATTCTGACGCGCCCCCCGTCAACTTCTATCGCCTGGCCTATTCCTCTATCGCATCTGAACGTATTCCCGATGGTATCGCCTTGCTTGCGGGCGAGTTGTCGCGCTGAGCGATTGCCGGGATTCTGTGTGAAATCAACTTTGGCACCCATCAGTGACTGGGGAGAACCGGACGAAAATCAACCGTATTGAAAATTATTGGAACTTTATGTCTCAGTAAAAATTGCATCTGGCGCTATTCGTGTTGAGTATCTGGCCCTACTGCGTGTACACACCATGCAATAGTTTCCCCTCAACCAGCCGGAGATTCTCTGGTTGTACGCTGTCAGGAGATAATCAATCATGAAGATGACGACCGAAGAAGCCTTCGTAAAAACACTGCAAATGCATGGCATTGAACATGCCTTTGGTATTATCGGTTCGGCCATGATGCCGATCTCGGATATCTTCGGCGAAGCTGGTATCAGCTTCTGGGATTGTGCTCACGAAGGGTCTGGCGGCATGATGGCCGATGGCTACACCCGCGCCACTGGCAAAATGTCCATGATGATCGCCCAGAACGGCCCAGGCATTGCGAACTTTGTGACCGCCGTGAAAACCGCTTACTGGAACCACACTCCTGTTTTGCTGGTCACGCCCCAGGCGGCCAACAAAACCATGGGTCAGGGTGGTTTCCAGGAAATCGAGCAAATGAACATGTTTGCCGATTGTGTGGCCTATCAGGAAGAAGTGCGTGATCCGTCACGTATCCCCGAAGTGCTGAACCGTGTGATCATCAACGCCAAACGCGCCAGCGCCCCTGCACAGATCAACATCCCGCGCGACTACTGGACGCAGGTGATTGATGTTGAGCTGCCCCAGATCGTTGAGTTTGAGCGCCCCAACGGCGGCGAAGATGCCATCGCACATGCAGCTGAGCTGCTGTCGACTGCCAAATTCCCAGTCATCCTGAACGGTGCCGGCGTGGTTTTGGGTGGTGCGATCCCTGCATCAATGGATCTGGCCGAGCGTTTGGATGCGCCAGTGTGCGTTGGCTATCAGCACAACGACGCCTTCCCTGGCTCGCACCCACTGTTTGCTGGTCCTCTGGGCTATAACGGTTCCAAAGCCGGGATGGAGTTGATCTCGAAAGCCGATGTTGTTTTGGCCCTGGGCACTCGTCTGAACCCCTTCTCGACCCTGCCGGGGTACGGCATTGATTACTGGCCAAAAGACGCCAAAATCATTCAGGTTGATATGAACCCCGATCGCATCGGCCTGACCAAAAAGGTCACCGTGGGTATCGTGGGCGATGCCAAGAAAGTGGGAACCTCGATCCTGCGTCAACTGTCGGATACGGCTGGTGATGACGGCCGCGAAGAGCGTAAGAACCTGATCGCCACAACCAAATCGGCCTGGGCGCAGGAACTGACCTCGATGGATCACGAGCAGGACGATCCCGGCACCACATGGAACGAGCGTGCCCGGAATGCAAAGCCTGACTGGCTGAGCCCCCGCAAAGCATGGCGTGCCATTCAGGCAGCCTTGCCGAAAGAGGCCATCATTTCCTCAGACATCGGCAACAACTGCGCCATCGGTAACGCCTATCCGTCGTTTGAAGAAGGTCGCAAATATCTGGCCCCGGGTCTGTTTGGTCCATGTGGCTACGGTCTGCCTTCGGTTGTTGGCGCGAAGATCGGTTGCCCTGATGTGCCTGTTGTTGGCTTCTCAGGCGACGGTGCCTTCGGCATTGCCGTGACCGAACTGACAGCGATTGGCCGCGAAGAATGGCCTGCCGTGACCCAAGTGATCTTCCGCAATTATCAGTGGGGTGCTGAAAAGCGCAACACGACCCTGTGGTACGAAGATAACTTCGTGGGCACCGAGCTGGACGAAGGTGTATCCTACGCCGGTATCGCCAATGCCTGTGGTCTGAAAGGTGTTGTGGCCCGCACGTCAGAAGAGCTGACAGCGGCGCTGGATCAGGCGATCAAAGATCAGAAGGCGGGGATCACCACGCTGATCGAAGCCATGATCAACCAGGAATTGGGCGAGCCCTTCCGTCGCGACGCGATGAAAGCGCCTGTGGCTGTGGCCGGCATTTCCAAAGACGACATGCGTCCTCAGAAAGTCTGAGACAAACGCGATCAGATATGCCTCAATCCCAGCAATGGGGTTGAGGCTTTTTTTATGAGCCATGCTGATGCAGGAGACACGGTGATGACCAAAGATCCAATGGAGCTGTTGCTTTCGGAGTTGCCTGCTGCACGTCCGGTTATCTCGCTGAGCGAAGGGGCTGATCCACGTGTGGTGGCAGGTGCTTTGGCGGCGGTAGAGGCCAATGTAGCGGATGTGACCCTTGTTGGCGACGGTGCTGAGGTTCGCGCGCAGCTGGCTGCCATGGGGGGCGAGGAAGGCCAGAATGTGCAGGTGCATGATCCACTGGCGTCTGACCTGACCGCCGGTTTTGCCGAGGCGTTTCATGCGTTGCGCAAGCATAAAGGTGTGGATGAGGCCGCAGCATTGCGGTTTGTACAAACGCCGCTGGTCTATGCCGCCATGCTGGTGCGCGAGGGTCATGCCATGGGCACGGTAGGCGGAGCGGTTCATACCACCTCGGACGTGGTGCGCACGGCCTTGCAGGTGATCGGCAAGGCAAAGGATGCACCGATTGTGTCGTCGTTTTTCCTGATGTATCCGCCTGAGGACGCGCGCGCGCATGGCCGTGCGATGCTTTACTCTGACAGTGGATTGGTGATTGATCCGTCATCCGAGGAGTTGGCGGCGATTGCGCAGGCTTCGGCGGCGTCTGCCAAAGCGTTGATGCGGGTTGAGCCGAAGATCGCCATGCTGTCGTTTTCCACCAAGGGTAGTGCACGCCATGCGGCGGTCTCAAAAGTGACGGACGCGGTGGCGCTGTTGCAGGATCAAAGGCCTGATCTGCAAATGGATGGCGAATTGCAGTTTGATGCGGCCTTTGTCCCATCGGTGGGCGAGAGCAAAGCACCGGGGTCTGATGTGGCTGGACAGGCCAATGTGATGATATTCCCCAATCTGGATGCCGGGAATATCGGGTACAAGATCACGCAGCGCGTGGGGGGCTATGCCGCGATTGGGCCGATTTTGCAGGGGCTGGCGCAGCCCGCGAATGATCTGTCGCGTGGTTGCGTGGCCGAGGATGTGACGCAGATGATCGCGGTGACGGTGTTGCAGGGGCTGCAAGCCCAAAGCTGACCGGAGTGAGGTGCGCCATAAAGGCACGCCCTACATGGTTCAGCCCTCCCGCACTGTGTCGATCATCAGTTGTACGTTGTCCGGGTTAGCATCTGGCGTGATGCCGTGACCCAGGTTGAAGATATGCGGGCCGTTTGACAGCGCGTCGACGATTGCGCGGGTTTCACGCACCAGATCATCGCCGCCTGTCACCATATGGCGCGAGGCCAAGTTGCCTTGTACGCAGCCATCGACCTGCACATGTTTTGCGGCCCATTCGGCTGTGACGGAATCGTCCAGCGCCACACAATCCGCACCTGTGGCTTTGGCAAAACCGATGTAATTTTCGCTGCCTTCGCGGGGGAAGGCGATAATGGGTGTGTCCGGATGGCGGGCTTTCAGGGCTGTGATGATCTCTTGGGCTGGGGTCAGGGCGTAGCGGGTGAAGTCCTCGCCCTTCAGGGAACCGGCCCAGCTGTCGAACAGTTTGACCACTTCGGCGCCGGCCTCAATCTGTGCGGACAGATACTCAACCGTGGCAGCGGTGATCCGCGCCAGCAGCGCCTCGAATGCGGGTCGGTTTTCATCCTTTAGGGCATGCGCCGGGCCTTGGTCAGGCGTGCCGCGACCGGCAATCATGTAAGTTGCCACAGTCCAAGGAGCCCCGGCAAAACCGATCAATGTCGTCTCAGAGGGTAAGGTCGACGCCAGATTGCGCACGGTCTGGTAGATCGGGTTGAGCGTTTCGTGGATGTCTTCGACAGGCCTGAGGGCATCCACACCCGCCTGATCAGTGATCGTGCTGAGGCGAGGACCTTCTCCGGTGACAAACCACAGATCAGCTCCCAGCGCCTGCGGCACCAGCAGAATATCGGCAAACAGGATCGCTGCATCAAAACCATAGCGGCGAATGGGTTGCAGGGTGACTTCAGTGGCCAGATCGGGGTTGTAGCACAGCGATAGGAAATCGCCGGCCTCAGCGCGCGTGGCTTTGTATTCGGGAAGGTATCGCCCGGCCTGTCGCATCATCCAGATGGGCGGCACATCCTGTGTTTCGCCAGCCAGCGCTTTGAGAATTGTCTTTTGCTCTGCCATGTCAGCCTCCATCTGTGCCACGGGGTTCGCCTTGAACTGGGACATTGTCAAGCGCTGCGGCTTGCTATGTCGAAAATGCGGGGATATGCCACGGGATATGACGCAGAATTTACCCTCTCCTGAGCACCCTTTGAAACTGGGAACACGTGGCTCGCCATTGGCATTGGCGCAAGCCTATGAGACGCGGAACCGTTTGAGCGCTGCCCATGATCTGCCCGAGGATGCCTTCGAAATCGTGGTGATCCGCACCACGGGTGATGATCGGGCCTTGATTGCGTCCGATACCCCCCTGAAAGAGCTGGGCGGCAAGGGGTTGTTCACTCGTGAGATCGAGCAGGACCTGCTGAGTGGGGCGATAGATATCGCTATACATTCGATGAAAGACATGCCTGTCTTACAACCCGGCGGATTGGTGATTGATTGCTATTTGCCGCGCGAAGACGTGCGGGATGCGTTCGTGTCGCCGCAGTTTGCACATCTGCGGGATTTGCCCGATGGCAGTTTGGTCGGCACGTCATCTTTGCGCCGTCGCGCACAGGTTCTGGCCGCATTCCCAAATCTCGACGTGGTGGAGTTTCGCGGCAATGTGCAGACCCGGTTGAAGAAGCTGGAGGATGGTGTTGCGACATGCACGTTCCTGGCGCAAGCCGGATTGAACCGTCTGGACATGGCCGAGGTCGCGCGTGGGCCGATTGCGCCCGAAGAGATGTTACCCGCCATTGCCCAGGGTGCGATCGGGATCGAACGCCGGATCGACGACATCCGCGTGGCGGACATGCTTGCCCCGTTGCATGATGTCCCCACAGGACACCGCCTTGCTGCCGAGCGTGCCTTTTTGGCGGCACTTGATGGATCCTGTGAAACGCCGATTGCGGGATTGGCAGATCTGGAAGGCGGAACGCTGCGCCTGCGTGGTGAAATCCTGCGCCCGGATGGCAGCGAAGTGCTGCGCGATGATCGCACTGCTGCGATTGAGGACGGGGCAGAGCTGGGCCGGGCGATGGCTGCGGATTTGCTGGCGCAGGCCGGGCCGGGGTTCTTTGACTGGCGGAGTTGATCTGACTATGTGTCTTGCGGCACGCTCTCACTCTTGGGGGGTGCCCCCCAAACTTCCGTATAATTGAGGGGCTGCGTCCATTGGGCTTGAACCAATGGTGCTCAATGGCCGATCTCTCAAACTCCCCGGGATATTTTGGGCCAGAAGAAACGGCGGCCTCGTGCACCTTGTCAGATGTCAGGCAGGACCTTGCCCGGGTTCAGTATGTTGCCGGGATCCAAAGCTGCCTTGATCGTTCGCATCATGCCGACCGCTTCGGGTGACTTTCGACGGGCCATCGACGGCTTCTTGCTCAGACCGATGCCATGTTCCGCGGAAAAGCTGCCGCCTAGGGCGATGGTGATCTCTTCTACCTTGTCCTGGATGGCGTGATGCACGGATGTGTCATTGGTCGTGGGCCAGCCTGAGAAATGCAGGTTGCCATCGCCCAGATGCGCCACCGAAAGGATCGTGATCTTCGGGTCCAATTCCCGCGCTGCGGCATCAATTCGTTCCACAAGGGTTTGCATTTTATCCAAGGGCACCGCGATGTCATTGTCGATTTGGGGCTCGTGCAGGCGCGATACTTCGGCGGCGGCTTCCCTGCGGGCCCACATTTCTGCACGTTGCCCGTCGTTTTGTGCCACGACCGCGTCCAGCACCAGGTCCGCCTCAAACATCTCGGCCAAAATATCTTCGAGGAGCGAGACGATGGGCACTGTCCCATCGGACAGGGGCAAGGCGTCGCGGTCGGACACTGCGCCAACCTCAATCATGATGTTTACGTCATATCGGTCTTCAAAGGGAGGACGTGCATCCGGGAAACGTGCCATATGTGCGTCGATGTAGGATCCGGGCATGTACTCAAAGGCTTCGACGGCGCGGCCCGTATCTGCCTGCAGGCGGTTTAGCAGCTTCAACCCCTGATCTATCGAGGGCACGGCCACCATGGCGGTGGCATAGGCGCGGGGTTTGGCGGCCAGTTTCAACACGGCGGCGGTGATGATGCCCAAAGTGCCTTCGGCGCCGATCATCAGATGGCGCAGATCGTAGCCCGAGTTGTCTTTGTGCAGCTCGCTCATCAGATCCATGACATCGCCATTGGGCAGAACCACCTCTAGCCCCAGACAAAGATCGCGGGTGCTGCCATAGCGCAGCACATTGGATCCGCCGGCATTGGTGCTAAGCGCGCCGCCGATGCGGGCCGAGCCGCGTGCCCCGAACGTCAGTGGGAAGATGAGGTCATGAGCATCGGCCGCATCGTGGATTGCTGACAGGATTGCACCGGCCTCGACAATGGCCACGCGGGCCTCTGGTTTGATCTCGCGGATGGCGGACATTCTGTCCAGCGAGATCATGATCGCGCCTTCTGCCGATGTGCCGCCTGTGAGGCCAGTGTTGCCTGATACGGGCACCACAGGTGTGGCCGTCGCGTTTGCCAATTTGACGATGGCAGATACTTCGGCTGTGTTGGCGGGCCGCGCGACGGCCAATGGCACCCAATGGTAGATGTCCATCCAATCATGCGTCCAGGCCTGCATGTCCTTTCCGGTGGACACATAGCCCGGCCCAGTGATGGCGCGCAGCCCGTCGAGGATCTCTGTCATATCAGCTGTCCAGTGTGGTTTTCTTGTAGGTTGCCTTGTCCAGCCAGTCCGGGCTGATCTCGATGCCCCAGCCGGGGGCCTCTGTTACGGTGGCATGGCCATTCACAATCTCGAAGGGGTCGCTGGTGAACAGGCCATATTGCCAGGGATAGTAATCGGCCTCTTCAATCGCGAACTCCAGATATTTGCCTGCATTCGGGATCGCGCGCAGCAGATGCATGGTGAACAGGGTCACCAAAGACAGGTTCGCGGCATGTGGTGTGATGGGCAGCCCTGCCGCCTCGGCCATTTTGGCCACGCGCAGCGTGCGGCTGATCCCGCCCAGATAGCAGATATCGGGTTGCAGCACGTTCACGATGCGCCCGTCGATCATCGAGGCCCAGCGTTCCATCATCACATCCTGTTCGCCGCCCGTGACGTCAATATCCAACGCATCGGTGACCTCTTTGGTCTGGGCGAACTCCCAATAGGGACAGGGTTCCTCGTAGTGCGAAATGCCGTTGTCCTGCAGCATGTGTCCCACTTCGATCGCGCGCTTGGGGGAATAGCAGGAATTGGCGTCAACCAGCAGCTCCACGTCATCGCCCATGGCGCGGCGCATGGTTGGCACGATCTCTTCGGTGCGGCCGGGCCATTCATCCACGTCACGACCCACTTCCGCGCCCACGCGGAATTTGAAGGCATCAAAGCCCTTTTCGTCGCGCAGACGCACCAGACGGTCTGCCTCATCTGCCGGGGTGATGTCACGTTTCATTGACGACCCATAGGCGCGCACGGTGCCGGGACTGCCGCCGATGAGGGAACAGACTGGCAGACCTTCGCGTTTGCCGCGCAGGTCCCACAGGGAGGTGTCCAGCCCGCCCATGGCTCTGCGCAGATAAGAGCCCGGGAATTTATGCTCGCGATCACGGACGATATCCGTCAACGCGTTGATGTCGCTTGTGTCGTGGCCCAGCACATGGGGGGCGACCTGACGTTGCACGACCTGTGCGGTGATGTCTGCATAGTAAGGGGCCACCTGGCCCCAACCTTGCGCGCCGTCTTCTTCGGTGGCCCGGACAAAACAGACATCTTCGGTGGTAAAGGTTTCTATCGCGGTCAGTTTCATCGCAGATGCTCCGGCTGGCATGATCGTGTCGGGCTGACGATAGCGGATTTTACGGGCTTAGGAAGAGGTGGCCCGCGATTTGAGTTGAACATGCGGGGGTTCCCGGTTTCTATGTCCCGACTTTGCGTTTGGGGAGGTGAGGTATGACGTCGGTAACGACATCTGCACTGCAGCAGACACCTTATTGGCTGGATGGATTAGACCTTGCTCCAGAGGGCTCCCATACATTGCCGGATCTGGCGGATGTGGTCATTGTCGGCTCGGGCTACACCGGGTTGAATGCCGCGATTGAATTGGCCCGTGCGGGGCGGTCTGTTGTGGTGGTCGAAGCAGGCACGCCCGGCATGGGTTGCAGCACCCGCAATGGCGGCCAGATCGGGCCGGGGATCAAGCCTTCTTTGGAGCAGCTGTCCCGCAAGTATGGCCCTGAGCAAGGCCGTGCCATTCATGATGCTGGACCTGCTGCGATGAACTGGATCGCGGCACGGATCAAGGACGAGGGGATCGCGTGTGACTACAGTCAGTGTGGCCTTTACTACGCGGCCCATACCCCCGGTCATTATCGGGAATTAGCGGATTGGATCGAGGATCAGCGCCAAGGCGATGGGTTTGAAGGCCATGCTGTGCCCCAAGCAGATCAACGCAGCGAGCTGGGGTCGGATATCTACTATGGCGGGGCTGTCTTTGCCGATCATGCCGGATTGCACCCCGCAAAGTATCTGCACGGGTTGCTGTGTGTGGCTTTGGCTGCGGGCGCTGAGGTGGTGGGGCATTGCACGGCGCGGAAGATTGATCGCAAAGTCGATGGATTTCTTGTTGAAACCAACCGGGGCCGCATTCGTGCAGGTGACGTCATCATTGCCACCAACGGGTATACGGGTGCACTGACGCCCTGGTTACAGCGCAGGGTCATTCCGATTGCCAGCAACATCATTGCAACACAAGAGCTGCCTGTGGATCTGGTCGAACATTTGTTCCCGACACAGCGTATGGTCTGCGACACGCGCAAGGTGGTGTACTACTACCGTGCCTCGCCAGATCGCAAACGCGTGGTGTTTGGCGGCCGTGTCGCCGCACGTGACATAGCGCCCGAAGAAACGGTGCGACGGTTGTCAGAGAAGATGTGCCAGATTTTCCCCGAGTTGCGAGATTACGGCATCACACACAGCTGGTCTGGCAATGTCGCATACACCTTTGACGAGGTGCCACATATTGGTTGCCATGACGGTGTGCATTATGCGCTGGGCTACTGCGGCTCTGGTGTCGCCATGTCGTCCTATCTGGGGGCAAAGATCGGCCAGCAGGTGCTGGGGTTGGCCGAAGGTCGTACTGCGTTTGACGGGATTGCCCACCCCACGCGTCCGTTCTACACGGGCAAGCCATGGTTCTTGCCCGCAGCGGTGGCCTGGTACAAGTGGCACGATGAACGCGCCCAAAGCAAAGCCCTCAACGATAGGTAAGGCAGACCAAATGTTTGAACAACGCATGACAGATTTTCGCGCTCGTCTGGAACTGGCAGGCATAGATGTTGCGCTGATTACGGATGATGACAACGTCTACTACCTGACGGGATACTACGATTATTTGCATATGGAGTTTGGACGCCCGACCATTCTGGTGGTGCCCAAGGATGGTGAGACGCTGTTGATCACCCCAACGATTGACCTGAACACGGCCCAGTCCGCGGCGCGGGTTGATCGCATAGCCCCTTGGAATGACGGCATGGGTGCCGAATGGCGCGCGGAATTGCCCGCAGCCGTGAAAACCGCTGCGCGTATTGCAATAGAACCAGACCACATGCCGCCCTTGGTGCGGGCCTATGTGAATGATCTGGTGGGGGCTGACACCTTGGAAAGTGCAACGCCCATTCTTGCCGACATGCGGATGATCAAATCCGCAGATGAGCTGCAACTGGCCCGTCACGCCGGGCAAGTGGCCAATGCCATGATGGCAGCGGGACGCGCGGCGATCGGCGATGGCGTGCCTGAATACGAGGTGGCCATTGCAACCTCTCAGGCAGGCACGCGCACGGCAGCGGCCTTGCTTGCGGCGCATTACGACGACTCAGATATGTCTCCGAATACCCATTTTCTGCAGATCATGGCTTCGGGTGAGACGATCACGAAAACCCACCACCGCGCCTCGACCCGCATTATGCGCAGGGGCGAGCCGGTGTTTCTGTGTTTCTGCGGGATGACCAATTTCCACCGTTTCAAACTGGGCTTCGACAGGACGTTTTGGATTGGTGATCCGGACCCCTCACAGGTGGAGGTGTACCAGGTGGCCATCGACAGCCAGCAGGCGGCTTTGGCGGCCCTCAAGCCCGGTGTCACGGCGGAAACCGTGCACGCAGCCTATGCCGAGGTGATCCAGGGGGCGGGGCACGAGTATCCATTCCGCTGTGGCCGGGCCACAGGGTTCAGCTTTTTGGAAGCGCCTCAGTTGGTCACAGGCGACACTACCGTTTTGCAACCAGGTATGGTGCTGGCGGTGGATGGATCAGTTTCCGTTGAGACGTTCCGAGCACAAGTGGGCGACAGTTTCATCATCACCGAAGATGGATATGAGCCGCTGACGGATCACCCCAAATCGATTGAAGGGGTGATCCTGTAGAGCGCGCGCCTTATTCGGTGCTTACACGCCGCGAATGAGGTCCGAGGCCTTCTCGCCGATCATGATCGCGGGGGCGTTGGTGTTGCCGGACACGATTTCTGGCATAATTGAGCAATCTGCGACGCGCAGGCCTTTGATGCCATGCACTTTCAATTCGTGATCGACAACGGCATCCGTGCCACTGCCCATCTTGCAGGTGCCGGTTGGATGATAGATCGAAACGGAATTGTTGCGGGCCCAGTCGAGCGTTCCGTCATAGTCGTCCATGTCCAGACTTGGGTCAGGCCTGAATTCTTCTGAAATCTTCGAATTCAAAGGGTTATGCTGCGCGATGCGACGGGCGATCTTCACACCTTCCACGATGGTTCTGCAATCCGTTTCGGTCGACAGGTATTTTGGGATGATCTTGGGATAGGCCTTGGGATCGGGACCGGTCAGTCTTATTTCTCCGCGGCTTTCGGGGCGGAGTTGGCACACAGACATGGTGAAGGCCGAGAACGGATGTACGCCTTCGCCGGGGCTGTCTGCTGACCACGGCTGAACGTGGAACTGAATGTCGGGGGTTTCCTGATCCGGCGATGTTTTGAAAAACCCGGTGGCCAGAGAGGCGGCCATCGTCATGGGCCCCGCCCGGAACAACGCGTATTTCAGTGCAATCTTCGCCTGATTGACCAGGCTGCGCACTTCATCGTTCAGAGTGGGTTCGTTGCACTTGTAGACAAGCCGGGCCTGCAAATGGTCTTGCAGGTTTTTGCCCACCCCCTGCAGATCGTGTGTGACCTGAACGCCGTTTTCCTTAAGCTGGTCTGCTTCACCAATCCCGGATTGCATCAGGATTTGCGGTGATCCGATCGCCCCACCCGATAAGACAATTTCGCGCCGGGCTTTTATGACCTGAGATGTGCCGGATTTATCCAAATAGCGCACGCCCGTGGCGCATTTTCCTTCGATTTCAACACGCTCAACCTGTGCATTGGTGATGATTTCGAGATTGTCGCGTTTGCGAACGGGATTGAGATAGGCCACTGCCGCACTGCATCTGCGCCCATTGCGGGTGGTCAGTTGAAAGTAAGACGCCCCTTCTTGTTCAGCTCCGTTGTAATCGGGGTTGAAGGGATAGCCTGCAGCCTGAGCAGCGGCCACCCAAGCATCACAGATTGGGCGTTGAATGCGCATGTTCGAGACACTCAGCGGGCCTTGATCACCATGATAATCATCCGCTCCGCGCTCGTTGTTTTCGGCGCGTTTAAAGAGAGGCAGCACATCATCCCATCCCCAACCAGTGTTACCCATCTGACGCCAGCGGTCATAATCCTGCGCCTGACCTCGCACGTACAGCAAGCCGTTCAGCGAAGAGGAACCGCCCAAGACTTTGCCGCGTGGCCAGTCGATGGAACGTCCGTTCAAACCGGGATCGGGCTCGGTCCGATAGCACCAGTCTACGGAGGGGTTGTGCATCGTCTTGAAGTACCCCACGGGTACATGGATCCAGGGGTTCCAATCCCGTGGGCCAGCCTCAAGCAACACAACGCGCGTGTTTGGATCTTCGCTCAGCCGATTGGCCAGTACACATCCAGCCGATCCGGCACCAACAATGACAATATCTGCGTCCACCCGGACAATCCCCCCGTGAGAGCGTTCTGCGTTAATCATACGACGAATGGTTAACGTGAAACGCGCGTGACGTTCCTGTGCATGACAGTCGTTCTCCACCTCAAATTTGGGCGGAATCACCGAAAAACGACCTAAGCTAAAAAAACTCTATGCAAAACGTCGATAACATTCTAGTGTTTTTTGAGATAAAACGTCTCAATAATTAACTTAACGGGAGGAAACCATGGGATTGTCAGATAGAATAAAAGGAATTTCACGTCGAGATTTCTTTAGAGTTGCAGGGACTTACGGGCTCAGCAACACGTTGTTGGCCGCAGGGGCTTTCGGGGGTGCTTTGACAGTTGGGGGCCTCGCTCGGGCTGCCGAATCAACCTACGAAAAGCGCTATGCGAAAGAACCCAAGCACACGCTGAAGTTCGGGGCGTCTGGGTTCAATCAGCAAAACCTGTTAATCGAACGTGCAGGTTGTCTGGAATTCGCGCGCGATCTGGAAAGCCGTACAGACGGTGAAATCCGGGTCGAGTTCATCGGCAACAATCAGATTTGTGGCCAGACATCCTGCGTTGAGAAAACGCAGCAGGGCATCGTTGATATCTACGCTGCGTCCACGCAGAACTCGGCCGGTGGGGCACCCTACCTCAACGTTCTGGATTACGCATATATGTTCCGTAACCGCGCGGACCAGTATCACTTCCTGTATTCACCTGCCTCGGCGCGTCTTCTGCGCGAGCCCTATGAAAAGCGTCACGGTCTGAAATTCCTGTTCAGCCACGCTGAACTTCGTGGGATCCAGCTGGGTCTGAAGTGGGAAGACAAGGAGACAGTGACATCTGTTGAGCAGCTTGCCGGCACGAAAAACCGTGTGACGGGGACGCAGCTTGGCCGGATTGCCATGAAGGCGCTGAACCTGAACCCGGTTCCCGTGGCGTGGGAAGAAACACTTGATGGTCTGAAACAGGGCCTGATTGATGGTGCGGAAACCTGGACCTCGGCTGTGGCTTACGCCAACATGTCGCCGGTTGTGTCCCAGTCGGTTCACCTGAACTTCTTCTGCGGCACCGAGCACACCGCCATGAGTGCGTCGGTCTTCGATGGCCTGGGTGGCGATCTGCAAGATGCTGTGATGGAATCGTCCTACCTGGCGCAGGTGCATGTGCAAGCCGCGAACGAAGCTGCTTTGGTCAAGACTGTCGGTCAATCCGATCCGATCCTGCCCGGCACAATCTTTGCTCGCGACAACGTGCGCAACGCATTCCTGTCAAAAGAAGAGATTCGCAAAGCCGAGGAAATGTGTTCGCCTGAGTTCCAACCGCAACTGTGGGAGCAGTGGCGTGAGCGGATCAACGGCTGGTCCGGTGGTCTCGACACTTACCAGGAAATCTATGACGAAGTTCGCACAATTGATGAGAACACGTTGCCAGAAAACGTTGAGCCCCGTCGCTGGTGGAAAGCGTAAACCTTGGTTTAGTGATCTAAACTTGGGACCGGCCGAAAGATATGTTCGGCCGGTCCTTTTTTCTGACCTGGTCTTACGTACAGTGTTAGAAATGAAATTCTAAGGGAGGGTGGCAATATGTCTGTATGGTCTGAAGTCGGCGCAATATTTTCGGCTGTTTCCTCAGGAGACACCTGGGAAATGACCAGCGCGTTTCGCGCCAATGGTATGTGGATCGTCTGTTTTGTTTTGACGTTGGTTGGCGGCATACTGACCAATCTGTTTTTCAAATATTGGCCTTTCATGGATCGGCACCTGGAACGCGGGATTGCGGTGATCACCTATCTTATGATCGCGGCGATCATTTGCTGGGGTGTGATTGACCGGTTCGTGTTTTCCAGCCAATGGTCTGGATCGACCACGGTGCCGCCCTTTCTGTTCATGATCATGGCGTGGTTTGGCTGTTCGTATAACGTGCGCCTGCGCACCCACCTCAGCTTCAGTGAGTTCCGCTCCAAGATGCCGCCTGCCGGTCAAATGGCGGCACTGACGATGGATTTCATCCTGTGGTTCGGGTTCTGCTGGATCGCGATCACCACATCGCTGCGTTTCACCGTCTACTCCGCCGACAACTTCCAACTGGTTGATGGCGTCGATGACGTCATGAAGTGGTGGTTCTATGTCACTGTTCCGATTGCCTTTACCTTCATGGCCGGCCGTGTGGTCGGCAATTGGCTGGAGGATTGGAAGAACTACAGATCCGGCAATGAAATAATTCAACAAGCCGTTATTGGTGGAGACGTATGATGTCTGACCCTACACTGATCACACTTATCTCGCTCGCCGTGACGTTATTGTTCATGTGTGGCGTGCCAGTCTTGCTGGTCATCTTCTATTGGGTGATTGGCTGCAGCTTTGTCATCGACTTGCCTCTGGATAACACGGGCAACGAACTACTCAACGTGTTCAACAAGGGCTTCGCCTTGCTCGCGATGCCCCTATTCATCCTGACCGGCGACCTGATCAACCAATCCGGGATCGCAAGGCGATTATCAGATTTCGCTTATTCCTGTCTCGGCTGGCTGCGTGGCGGCCTGGCGATGGCATCCATCGCGGCCTGCGGGTTGTTCGCGGCGATTTCGGGGTCAAACTCGGCCACCACTGCGACCATCGGGTCCATGCTACACCCGGAGATGGTCAAGGGTGGATATGACGAACGTTTCTCGGCGGCGACGGCAGCGGCAGGTGGTACGGTCGGGATCATCATCCCGCCCTCGATCATCTTCATCGTCTATGGCTTCTTGCTGAACCTGCCCATTTCAGACCTCTTTGTGGCCGGTATCCTTCCCGGTTCCCTGATGGTTCTGGGGATGATGACAGCTGCGTTCATCATCTGCACACTCAACGGCTGGGGCGTCCTAATCCGCCTGTCGATGGCGCGCATGTTCAAAACGGGCATCGGCGCGTGGCTAGGGTTCTTCGCCATTGGTCTGGTGCTTTGGGGCATTTACACAGGCAAGTTCTCTCCGACCGAAGCGGCGGGCGTTACCGTTGGGTTCTGTGTGCTTGTCGGGCTGATCTGTTATCCGCTGGACAAAGTCATGGGCAGCAGTGATGACGCGCCCGTGTCCGAAAAAAGCATTGTATCGATGTTCGTCGTAAAAGGCTTCACACTGCTACAACTGCCCGGCATCGTGTCACGGTCTGCGCAGATCACTGGTATCCTTGTACCCCTGATCGCAGTGTCGGTTGCAATGCAACAGGTGATGTCAGCCTTGGGTGCAGAGAAGACCATTGGCGACTTCGTCACCAGCATGGGTGGATACCACGCGGTGTTGTTTACTTCGATGGCCATCGTGTTCATCACGGGTATGATTCTAGAATCGCTGCCGGTTACAATTATTCTTGCCCCCATCCTTGCGCCAATTGCTGCAAGTGTGGGCGTCGATCCGATCCACTTTGCGGTGATCTTCCTTGTTGGCGCGTCTATCGGGTTCGTGACACCACCCTACGGGTTGAACCTCTATGTGGCGTCTGGTGTTACAGGGGTGCCATACTTTAGGTTGCTGCGCTATACGGTGCCTTATCTGGTGGCGTTGATCAGCGTTTGGATCTTTGTGGCGCTGACACCATCCATGGCACTGATGCTGCTACCGAACTAACGGTGATAATACGATGCCCGAGGACTTCAATGAAACAGAGAAAGGCCAGATTCCCACGAACCTGCGTCTCCTTCTCTTGCTCGAAGAAGTTGCTCGGGCGGGCAGCCCCCTAACACCAACGGCGCTGGGCGAAGCATTGCACTTGCCCAAGCCGACCATCCACCGTTTGCTGAACACGGCTGAAAGCGAAGGGTTCCTTCAGCGCGATATTGATGGGCGGTCCTATGGACCGGGCCACCGAATGCGACGGCTGTCAATTAATACATTGTCGTCAAACCGGATGCGCACCGAACGCTTGCGAATTTTGCGCGATCTTGCCGAGGCTGTCGGTGAAACCTGCAACCTTGCCGCTCCGGGCCGTGTCGGCATGGTTTACATTGACCGTGTTGAGACGCATTGGCCGCTGCGCATTCAGCTGCCTGTCGGAACGCAAGTGCCGTTTTATTGCACGGCCAGCGGTAAGATGTACTTGTCATCGCTGCGTGCTGACAGGTTGGATCGGTATCTGGCCAGCACTGATCTGGAACGACGCACAGATGCCACGATCACAGAGGCGCAGGCCCTCAAGGCCGAGCTGACGCGTACACGCGAGCGTGGATACTCCAGTGACGAAGAAGAGTTCATGGACGGTATGACGGCAATCGCTGTGCCGATTTGCGATGATCAGAACCGGTTGCTCAGCACGCTGTCTATTCACTCACCGATCCAACGCGCCAATCAGGCCGCCCTGATCGAACACCTTGGTACGCTGAAAGAGGCCGCACGCCGTCTTGAGGAGTTGGTGGGAGACTAAGCCACCACCACAATCGACCGCTTGCCCTTGAAGTTTCGGGCGCGGCATATTCTATGCTAAGGCATCCCTACACTTGTCCGAGAGGCCGTTTGTGTCACCCCAACGTTTGGAAATCGACGGCATGAGCTGTGCGGCCTGCGTGGGACGGGTCGAGCGGGCGCTGGCCGATGTGTCAGGCGTGCACGCGGCCTCGGTCAACCTAGCCTCTGGCGTGGCGACGGTTGAAGGCGAGAGTGCCAATATCAGCGAGATGCTCCGTGTGCTGGACAAGGCTGGATATGCCGCCCGCACTGCAGATATTATGTTACAGGTTGAGGGCATGAATTGTGCGGCTTGTGTCCACAGGGCAGAGGGGGCCTTGGCCCAGGCCCCCGGGGTTGTATCCGCTTCGGTCAATCTGGCCTCTGGCATGGCACGGATAAAAAGCCTTGCAGGAACCACCACGGCGCAGGAACTGGCAGGCATTCTGAGTGCGGCGGGATATCCCAGCACGCCGTCTACCGATACCTTTCAACAGCCCCATGCGCGTGGACAAGAAGCAGAGCGCGCCGCGCGCCGTCTGGCATTGATTTCTGCCGCTCTGACCTTGCCGGTCTTTGTGACTGAAATGGGCGGTCATTTGATCCCGGCCTTTCATCATGCCCTTGTCGGATGGTTTGGCCAGTCTGCTCTTTGGACAATGCAGTTTTTGCTGACCACATTGGTGTTGCTGTGGCCGGGGCGTCGTTTCTTCACCGTTGGCGTGCCTGCCCTGGTGAAGGGAACGCCGGAGATGAATAGCCTTGTGGCGTTGGGATCGTTCGCGGCTTGGGCCTATTCCAGCGTGGTTCTTTTTGCGCCCGGTGTGATGCCGATGTCGGCGCGTGCTGTGTACTTCGAGGCCGCGGCAATGATCGTTACCCTCATTCTGGTGGGGCGTTGGTTAGAAGCCCGCGCAAAAGGGCAGGCGGGATCAGCGATACAGGCCTTGATCGGGTTACAGCCCAAGTCAGCCCGGGTTGAGCGCAACGGCCAGATCGAAGAGGTGGCCGTTGAAGATATCGTGACAGGTGACATCCTGCATATGCGCCCGGGCGAGAAGATCGCGGTGGATGGTGTGGTGGTGTCCGGCACCTCCTATGTGGATGAGGCCATGATCTCGGGAGAGGCGAAACCGATTGCCAAGTCGGATGGCATGGCTGTGATCGGTGGGACGATTAACGGGCAGGGGGCCTTGGTTGTCAAAGCCACCGCAGTGGGGCGGGACAGTGTTCTGGCCCGCATTGTTCAGATGGTGGAACAGGCCCAATCGGCCAAACTGCCTGTTCAGGCCCTGGCAGACCGGGTGGTGGCCATTTTCGTGCCTGCGGTGTTGTTGATTGCAACCTTGACTGTAATCCTGTGGTGGGTCTTGGGCCCCGAGCCGGCCGTGTCGCACGCATTGGTGGCAGGCGTGTCAGTTTTGATCATCGCCTGCCCCTGCGCCATGGGATTGGCCACGCCAACGTCGATCATGGTGGGCACGGGACGCGCGGCAGAGCTTGGCGTGTTTTTCCGTCAGGGCGAGGCATTGCAACGGTTAACCGATACGCGGATGGTGGCCTTTGACAAAACCGGGACACTGACTCAGGGACGCATGACTGTGGCGCAAATCCATTTGGCGGATGGCGTTCGAGACGCGGATGTGATGCCCATCATTGCCGCTTTGGAAAGCCATTCGGAACATCCCGTGGCGAGGGCGATTGTGGAGGCCGCAGCGGGTGTGGAGCTGCCCGAGGTTTCTGACTTCCAAGCTTTGCCGGGCTTCGGTGTGCAAGGGCAGATAAACGGGGTTGAGGTGGCCGCTGGCAACGCGGCGTTGATGGCTGAAATGGACGCCCCATTGGTGCCCATCGAAGACGACGGGCGCACGATTGTCTACGTGGCGATTGATGGCAAAGCCGTGGCTGCGCTGACCATAACTGACCAGATCAAGCCCACCAGCAAAGACGCTATCGAAAAGCTGCACGGCTTGGGTTTGATGACGGCCATGATCTCGGGGGATCGCGCCGAAGCGGCCCATGCCGTGGCCCGTGAACTGGGGATCGACGCGGTCGAGGCAGGTGTGCTGCCAGATGGCAAAGTCGATGCCCTGACCCGCCTGCGCGACGCCCATGGCCCTGTTGCCTTTGTCGGGGATGGGATCAATGACGCGCCTGCGCTGGCGCAGGCAGATGTGGGAATTGCCGTCGGGACGGGCACCGATGTCTCGATTGAGACGGCAGATGTGGTCTTGATGTCCGGGGATCTGACCGGAGTGCTGTCGGCTTTGACCATGGCACGGGCGACGTTGCGCAATATCCGGCAGAACCTGTTTTGGGCGTTTGCCTATAACGTGGCGCTGATCCCCGTCGCGGCAGGGCTGCTTTATCCGCTGACCGGGACGTTGTTATCGCCCATGTTGGCGGCTGGAGCCATGGCGCTCAGTTCCGTCTTCGTGATTTCCAACGCTTTGCGGTTGCGCCGGGTGCGCCCCTAAAATTCGCGGCCTGCCTTGTGTTCACCCCAACGCATCACCGCATTGGCGCCGACATAGGTCAGAGGCTTGGGTGGCAGTCGCTTGGGGGCGTCCTGTTGCAACACATCATCCAGCAATTCGGAGGGCTGCCCGGACGCCATTTCTGCCATCAGCATACCATGCAGCGTGCCCTTGGCGACGCCCAATCCGTTCTGGCAGCTGGCGATGAACAACCCGTCGTCACGCTCGCCCAGGGCCGGAACGTTGTTCCAGCTCAGGCACAGCCGTCCGCCCCAGCGGTACTGCATCTCGACGTCCTTCAACATCGGGAAGCGCGCGGCAAAGGCCGCGTCGTGATCGCGTCCGACACGGGACACGCGGCGATCGCTGACCTCCATTGACGGATCATACGTAAAGCGATTGCGCACAATGATCCGTGTGCCGCCCGTACCGCTGATCCGGCGCACAGTGGTGCCCATGGGATCGGCAGGGGTCACGCCCCAGATCGCCTCACCGCCCAACATCTCGCATTCACCCTCAGTCAAGGCGCGGGTCATGGAGCCATAGGTGAACACATGCATCAGTTGGCCCTGGAAGTGGCCAAAGCTGTTGGCATGTCCGTTCACAGCCAAAATGACTCTGGGTGCCGAGACTGCCCCTTTGGGGGTGTCTGCGGTCCAGTCCCCATTGCGCTTGAGATCCGTCACGGGAGAGTTTTCGTATATCCGGACCTGATTGGAGCGTAGCCTCGTGGCCACGTCGCGCACAAACATCGCAGGCTGCATGATGGCGGCCCCCGGTGTGTAAAGCCCGCTTTGATAATACTCTATGCCGGTCAGCGCCCGCATTTGGGCCGCGTCCAGCATTTCGTGCGGTTCGTGCATGGCACTCAGATGAGCGGCGTAATCAAGGTTGTGTTGATGGCCTTTTGCACTGGCGGCGGCATTGGTTTTGCCTGTCACCGCAAAGGCCTCGTCGCTGAGGTCGTATTCTTCAGCCATCTCAGAAGCAAAGCGAATTGCCGCGCGATTGGCGCGGGTTTGAGCCTTGTCGCTGTCCAGTGCGCCGCCGTAGTCGTCCGAGGCCAGATCATGCGGAAGATCAATCATAAAGCCCGAATTGCGTCCGGCGGGGCCCTCTCCGACGCGGGTCGCTTCCAGCAAAACGATACGGTCGCCGGGATGGAGCTGCGCCAGGCGCCGCGTGGCGGCCAGCCCGGCAAACCCGGCGCCAATCACCAGCCAATCCGCCGTTATCCTCTCTTCCAGCGTCTCGGCTGGGGCTGGGGCTGGCAAAATGGCGTTCCAGCCCGTGATACCGGGATCGCGTGGCAACCGGGTGACGGTCATGGCAGGCTCAGTTGGGACGTGCGGCCCCCGTCGATGGTGTAGACTTGGCCGGTGACAAAGCTGGCGGCATCCGAAGCCAGCCAGCAGATCAATTCGGCCACCTCCGTTGGCGACCCTGTGCGACGTATGGGATGGATCTGGCCGATCTCGGCGCGGAAAGCGGTGGGATCGGGCATGCTGTCGATGAAATCCTCGTTCAGAGGGGTATCGATCCAGCCCGGAGCCACGGCGTTGCAGCGCACCCCATCTGGACCGTGGTCCACTGCCACGGCGCGGGTCAGCCCGTGCAGCCCTGCCTTGGATGCCCCATAGGCCGGGTGGCGTGGGTTTGACCCTTCGCCTTCGATAGAGCCTACGTTGACGATGGCCCCTCCCCGCTGCCGAAGCAAGGGCATGGCGTGGCGGATCAGCAGGAAAGGCGCAGTCAAATTGACCTGTAGCTGGATGTCCCAATCCGCAAGGCTGGATTGCTCAACCGTGCCTTCGCGCATCACGCCCGCATTGTTGACCAGAATATCGAGGCCGCCTGCGCGCTCGTGAACCTGCGCAATGACATGCTCCGGTACCGAGCGATCGGAGAAATCGGCGACGATTGCCTCGTGCTCGGATGCGCCACGTTGGGCCGTAAACACCCGGGCGCCGCCTTCGGCCAGTAACCTGGCGGTGGCCTGCCCCATCCCGCTGGATGCGCCGGTTACGAGGGCGATTTTTCCTGCAAAGCGGCTCATGTCACGGATTTCCCGCCGTTGACCTCGACCAATGCGCCGCACATGTAGCGCGCCGCGTCCGAGGCCAGAAACAAGGCGACATCTGCGATCTCTTCCGGTTCTGCGATATGGCCGATGGGAACCGAGGCGTTCAACTCTTCCACGGCTTTGTCAGGGTCAAATCCACGTTGGACAAATCCGGTGCGCAGCATGGGGGTGTTCACCTCGTTTGGACAGACGGCATTAATACGGATCCCCTGATGCGCATGGTCCCGGCCCAGACATTGGGTAAGTGACGCAATCGCCGCCTTGGACATCACGTAAAGCGGGTGATTGGGACCAGGGCGCAACCCCCAGCAGGATGAGGTGTTGACGATCGCTCCGCCGCCGGTCTTGGCCATCAAAGGGATCGCGGCACGGCAGATGCGAAACGGGGCTTCGACATTCACGCCCATGGTCAGGGCATAATCGGCATCCGTGGCCTCGGTGATTGCACCTCGCGTGATTACACCTGCATTGTTGAACACCATGTCGAGCTGCCCCAGCGCCGCGACTGCCTGTCCTGGCAAGGCGTCACAAAAGGCACCGTCCAGCAGGTCTCCGTCCAGATGCGCTTCGGCCTCAACGGCGGTTGTATCCCGGTCGCTGACCGCCACACGTGCACCTTCGGCGCGCAACAGGGCCACCAATGTCCGGCCAATGCCCCCTGCTGCCCCGGTGACAAGGGCGGTTTTGCCTTCAAATCTCATGGTGCAACCTCATATGCGATGGGCAGGCGGTGCGCGCCCGTGTTGCCGCTGTCGGGCATCCAGTCGGGTTCGCCGTCATAGCGGATACTTTTGAATGTTGTGATCAATGTCCTGAGCGCCGCAGCAATATCGGTGCGCGCCACAAAATGGCCAATGCAATGATGCGCCCCACCACCGAACGCAAAGTGCTGCTTGCGTTTCGCGGTTATGTCAAAGGCAGGCGTGTCGCAGATCTGCGGGTCGCGGGCCGAGGCATGGACCAGCAGATGCATGACCGTGCCTGCCGGTATGATTTGGCCGTTCATGTCTATGTCTTCCAGCGCTTCACGTGTGGCCCAAGTGGTCGTCGGGCGCGCACGGTTGAATTCCTCGATGGCGCTCGGGATCAGCGAAGGGTCTTGGCGCAAGATCTGCCATTGCTCGGGGTGGTCAATGAACAGACTCAGACCGAGGCCCAGAAGCGCGCGGGTTGTGTCCACGCCGCCAAAGATGGCAATCACGATGGTGTTGAGCAGTTCCTCATGGGCGCAATCCCCGTTGCGATCGAATTCTGCCACCATGCGGGCGATCAGGCTGGTGGTGTCTTGCCCCTTGCGTACCTTCGTGACCAGCTCATCGGCCAGTTTGAACAACACCTCGCAGGCGGCGTTGAAACGGTCTTCGTATTGCTTGGCGCTGATCCCCATCGCCAGCCCCAGATCCGAGGCATTATGGGCCACCAGCGGCCAAGCCTCGCGCTCCATACCCAGAAGCGTGGTGATGGCTTGCCCGGCAAATGGCGTTGAGAATGCGGATTGGAATTCGCACGCGGTGTGGCCGCGCAAATCGGAGCAGAGGTCTGCGGCGATCTGGTCAAAGGCGGGCACAAGGCTGAGAACGAAAGCCTCGTTCAGGGCGGGGACGATAAGCGCGCGCAGACGTTGATGATTCGTGCCTTCGTGGCCGATAACCGATGACTTCCAGAATTCGGCGAAGGGGCCTTTGATGCCCACGGTGTCAGGCCAGTTGTGTGAGCCTTGTCTGAATCTTCGATCCCTCAGGATCAAGCCGACCTCACGCCAATGCAGCACAGCTAGACCAAAGGGCGTTTCGGCACACCAGCCGGCCTCGCGCGCTGCGAGAACCTTGGGACCGCGGGTGGAAAATGCAGGGTCCGCCAGGTCGAGATATGGCAGCGCCGCCCTCATTTTATCCCCCGAACGACGCAATAGGCGCGCCGAATTTTGCGGCATCGGGCAGCATGCCTAGCCCCGACCCTTGGGGCAGGGTGATATGACCGCCCTCGATGCGAATGCCGTTGGTGTCATCGTAATGCCCTTCGATGTAAGGGGCTGCCAGCCAAACTCCTTCCATCCGGGCCGGTTCCACCGTGGCGCCGATATGAGTGCAGGCGGCGGCGATGATATCCCCGCCCCAGCTGTCATCGCAGGTATGGGGCAGGTTGCGCGCCGCACAGATATCGCGGACCGTCGCCATCTTTTGCAGCCCGCCAATGCGGGTCAGTTTCATGCCAAAGCCATCCACCAGATTGGTGCCCACGGCATTGACGACTGTGGACAGATCAACGCTGTTTTCATCCAAGTAAATCGCGTGGCTAACCTGAGAGCGGATTTTGCGCAGGTCTTCGACGGTGTCGCAAGGTTGTTCCATGATGAACGGAATGTCAGGGCATTCGCGGCTGACCCGCAGGGCATCCCGTGTGGTCCAGCCGCGGTTGCCATCCACTGCCAAACGCGCCTTGGTGCCGACGGTCTCCCAAACCTTGCGGATCACCTCGATGTCAGTTTCGACCGGGCGGCCACCGACCTTAATTTGCAAACGCGGGTATCCCTCGGCCACTTTGTCCTTGGCCAGCTTTGCGATCTCATCGGGCAGACCCACACCCGTTGCGTAGTAGGATGGTACGCGTTCGGTTGCAGCCCCACCCAGCAAGTCGGCAACACGCAGGCCAGTGGCTTTTCCAAGGATATCATAAGCCGCAATATCCACGGCCGCTTTGGCGTAACTATGCCCATTCAAAAGCCCATCCAAGGTGCGGTGCAGGGTCAGCGGTGTCAGGTCAGCACCGATCAGACCTTCGCCCATCATGGTCAGGGCCGCTTGCGCGCCCTTGGCATGGCTTTCCGCGTAGGTCGGGCCAACAGGGCAGGTCTCGCCCCAGCCCTCAATCCCGGTATCGCTGACGATCTGTACCAAGGTGGTTTCAAGGCTCCAGACCTGGGCATTGGCCATGGTGTAGGGTCCGTTCTTGACTGGCAGGTCGTGGGCGTAGATGTGCAGTTCCTTGATGCGCATATCAATAAACTCCGAAGGGGTAGGCAGCGCTCAAAACCGCGAGAGCAGCAAAGACCGCCAGTATGATCCAATAGAGGACAGGATGTTGCGCGCGGCTGACGGGTTGCAGCAAGTGGGTGTGACCTTCTCGCAGGCCCTCAATCACCCAGAGGCCCAGGAAGATCGCCCAGGGCCACCAGTGATCTGTAAAGACGCTGATCCCGATCAAGGCCAGACCGATGCAGGCCAGCCACGGGATTGGGTGGCCGAGATCTTCGGAGGGTGCCTTGACATTGGTGATGACAACAAAGGCCGCGCCGCTTGGGTCTGATGCCAGGATAGCGGGGCCTTCTGGCAGGTTAAACTCGGCCATGATCTGCCCACCGGCCTTGGCTATCTGAGATGTCGGCAGGGCTTGCGCAAAAAGAACGGCCCAGTACTCCTCTTTGCCGCGGATGGCGGGATCTGGGATTTCGTGGCAGTGGAACAGGGTGCGTCCGTTGTGGGTGACGGGTGACACTCCGCCCTCGTCAGCTTGGAAGGTCCATCCAAACAGCGCCTCGTAAAAGGGTTGGATGGCAGCAACATCAGATACAAACAACCCATGACCCAGACGGTGGCCCGGGTGCGAGGACAGCGGCGCTCCGGCTTCGCCCTGCAACACGGTAAAACCTGCCCCCAGCGGGTCACGGATGAGGGCAAATGTGCCGCCGCCGGGAAAGGCTTCGGGGCCCAGTTCCACCTTGCCTCCGAGATCGGCGGCTTTTTGAGCGGTCTTGGCCGCGTCCTCCACCGCGATATAGCTCATCCAGAAGGAGGGCATTCCGATTTTAATGAACTTGTCCGGCATTTGGTACAACGCGGCCACGGGTGCTGCGTCTTTCAGGGCGATGTTCATGCCGCCGGGTTGATCTGTCTGCCAGTCCCAGTGGAACACATCGCGGTAAAACGCCATGGCCCTTTGCGGCTCATAGGCTGACAGATCGCACCAAATGAAATCGCCTTGGGCCATGTTCTGAACCTCCTAAAGATCCTGATTGAGCGCATCTGCCGCGGGAATGTCGCGTTCACGGCGCGCGATGTAATCCAGCAGGGCCTCGTTGATGCCCTCGTCCAGCTTGGGCTCCTCATAGGCGTTCAGCAGGTTGCGGGTGTAGGTCAGGGCGCGTTCGCCCACCTCAACGCCCCCTTCGGCCTGCCATTGCTCGATTGAGTTGTTGTCAAAGAGCTCGGGCATGAAAAAGGCCCGTTGGAAGTTTTCCAGCGTGTGCGGATGGCCCAGGTAATGCCCGCCGGGGCCGACGTCGGATACCGCCGCAATCGCCTCGTCAAAGTCATCCCAGCGGATGCCTTCGGCCATGCGGTAGGCCATGGCGCATTGTTCGGCGTCGACCACGAATTTCGACATAGAGCAGTGCATGCCCGCTTCGTTCCAGCCCGCGCTATGCCACATGTAATTGGTCCCGGCCATTTGCAGGGCCATGAGCGTGGTGGCGCTTTCGTATCCCGCCTGCGCGTCAAACGTTTTGGCACCGCCGAGCGTGTTGGATGAGCGCCAAGGCACACCGTAGAACCGTGCCATTTGGCCGATCATCAAGTTCATAAGTGAGATTTCCGGTGTGCCTGCCATGGGGGCACCCGATTTCATGCTGACGGTGCTGAGGTAGTGACCATAGATCGCCGGGCAGCCTTTACGCACGACTTGGGTGTAGGCCAGTGCTGACAAGGCTTCGGCGTTTAGCTGCGCCACCGTGGGCGCGACGGAGGCCGGCGTATTGGCCCCTCCCAAAACGAAGGGCGAGCAGAGCACAGGCTGATTGCGGCGGTTAAACGCGCGCATGGCTCCCAGCATGGTTTCGTCCCACACCAAGGGCGAGTTGCCATTGCAATTGCCTGTCACCACCGGATGCGTTTCGAGAAATTCCTCGCCAAAGAGAATGGCGCACATGTCCAGCACATCCTCGGCGTTCTTGGGGCTGGTGGTCATGCCCATGAACATCTTGTCCGAGTGTTTCATCGACGAATAAGTGATCCGCAAATGCCGCTGGCTTATCGGGTGATCATAAGGTTCCACAATGTGATGCGCCGAGGAATGCATCGCGGGCAGCATATGCGCCAGCTTGTGGAAATTGCTGAGGTCTTCCATCGTCGGATTGCGCCGTACATCATCCAGATCACGCAGGAAAGGCGCGCCGGTCATGGGGATGAATATGCCGTGATCGCGGCCAAAGGGCAGATTATTGGCCGGGTTCCGGGCGTGATAAGTGAAGGTCTCGGGGATCGACTTGATCAGCTCGCGCACCAAGTCGCGATCCAGATGCACCCGGTCGCCGTCGCGCACATCCGCGCCGACACGTTTCCAATCTTCAATGGCGATATCATCGCGGAACACCACGCCCACGTTTTCAAGGATATCCATCGAGGCCGCGTCGATGCGCTCGATCTGTTCAGCATCCATTGGCTCGGTCAGGGGGATGCCCCGTTTCAGCGCGGGCAACATGGTAAAATCATGCGCCTGTCGCGCGGTTTTGCGGGCGCCGCGGCCACGTCGGGTTGTGCCTACTGCATCAACACTCATCTTCGTCTTCCTAATATGCGAGAGAGGATACCGGGTTTTTGCATGCTCTCTTTGATAAAGCCTTCGAACCCCAGGGGGACGGTTTGTACGATCATACCGGTGGGGTCGTCTCCGTTTTCGATCACCTGTGCGATGACCGAGGCCGTGGCGCTTTGCTGCGCCAGATTGCGCAGCATTTCACCGGCGATCAGATCCAGCTTGCGGGCTTGTTTGAACGCGGCGAACTGACTGGTTTTGACCAGCCGCTGATCTTTGAAATGGCCATCGGGGCTGGTGACAAGCACTTTGACGCTTTTAGGCCCATCTTCATCTATGACCACCTTGCACGCCATTTCCGAGACCATATCCATCAGCAGCAAATGCTTGGCCTCGCCTGCGGTTTCAGCGCGTCGGGACAACACCATATTTGCCGCGTGAACCACGTCTTGCGGCGTATGGCTTTCTTGGAAAAAACTGTCCCAGTTTGCGTTCAAGCCACATCATCCCCGTCTTTGGGATCGCTCAGGTCGATCCAGATGGTTTTGAACTGGGTGAACTGGTCATGGGCATGGACCGAGTTGTCGCGCCCGCCAAAGCCAGATTGCTTGTAGCCGCCGAAGGGCGTCGAGATGTCGCCCTCGCCGTAACAATTGACCGTCACCGTGCCTGCCTTGATCTCGCGTGCGGCACGGATGGCGGTGCGGACGTTGGCGGTAAAAACTGATGCAGCGAGGCCGTAGGAGGTGGCGTTGGCCAGCTCAATTGCTTCCTCGGTGGAGGCGACTTCGATGACGCTGAGCACCGGACCAAAGATTTCCTCTTTTGCCTTCTTGTCGGTTTTCTTCACCTCATAGACGGTTGGTTCGACAAAATTGCCTTTGGCTTTACCTCCGGCCACAGCCGTTCCTTTGAGATAGCTTTTGACCTTCTTGCAGTGCTCTTTGTCGATCAGTGCGCCCAAGTGGTTTTCCGGGTTCAGCGGATCGCCGGTCTTCCAGTCACGCATCCGGGCAGTGATCTTGTCCAGCAGTTCCGCCTTCACCGATTTATCCACGATCAGACGGCTGGAGGCTGAGCAGTTTTCGCCCATGTTCCAGAACGCGGCATTCACCACATGTTCGGCCACATGATCGAGGTTTTCAGCGTCTGCCAGCACCACGGCGGGGTTCTTGCCGCCACATTCCAGCGTGACCTCTTTCATGTTGCTATCGGCGGCATAGCGCAAGAACCGCTTGCCGGTTTCCGTGGAGCCGGTGAAGCTGACCATGTCCACGTCCATGTGCATCCCCAGAGGCTCGCCCACGGACGGCCCGTCGCCGGGCAGCACTTGCAGCACCCCGCGTGGAATACCTGCCATATGCGCGACCTCAGCCAGGCGCAGCGCGGTCAGGGATGTCTGCTCAGCGGGTTTGACGATCACCGAATTGCCGGCCGCCAGCGCTGGGCCAATTTTCCAGGCCATCATCAGCAAGGGAAAGTTCCACGGCAGCACAGCCGCAACCACACCGATGGGTTCACGCACGATCATTGAGATCGCGTCGTCGCCAGCTGGCGCAGTCTGATCGTAGATCTTGTCGATCAGCTCACCATGCCATTTGATGGTGTGAATGGTTTCGGGGATGTCGATCAGTTGGCAATCGCGGATGGGCTTGCCGGATTCAATGCTCTCCATCACCGCAAATTCATGCTTGCGGCGGGTGATCAGCTTGCACAGCCGAATGAGCACATCCTTGCGTTCACTGGGATGGGCGCGGGACCATTCGCCACGCTCAAAAGCCTCGCGCGCTTTCTTGACGGCGAAATCCACATCCTCGGGCCCTGCGGTGCTGATTTTGGTGATCACCTTGCCTGTGGCCGGGTTCACCGTCTCCATCATAGGCCCTTTGCCCTTGCGGAACTTGCCATCGACAAAGGGTGTCTTGGGCAAGTCCAGATCGGCGGCGAGGGCGACATATTCTTCGTGGGTCAGCAGATCGCTCATTTGGCGTCTCCTTCAATGGCGGCGATGGCGGTGTCGAGGGTGCGGATGACTTCCTCAAGGGCGCGTTTGTCGTCTTTGTTCAGGGGGTAAAGCGGCTTGAGCGGGGGGCCTGCCGGGATGCCGCGCATGGTGACACCGTGTTTGATACATTGGATGAACTTGCCACCTTGTTCCAGCACGCTCATCAGGGGCATCATGGCCGACATGATGCGGCGGCCTTTGGCGTAATCACCTTCAATCACGCAGGCCTTGTACAGTGCCACATGTGCCTGAGGGGCAAAGTTAGATCCTGCACACACCCAGCCGCGCGCGCCCCAGGCGAAGAACTCTAGCGCCTGATCATCCATGCCGCACAGCAGGCCCAGATGCGGGTATTCGCGGGCGATCATGTGCAGGCGGTTGATGTCACCGCTGCTTTCCTTGATCCCGCAGAAGTTGGGCGAACGGCCTAGGCGGTCTAGCGTTTCCTCGTCCATGTTGACACCCATCCGGCCCGGATAGTTATACAGCATGACAGGCATATCGACAGCCCGGTCGATGGCCAGTGCGTGCAGGGCAATCTCGCGGCCTGTGGGCACAGAGTAGGGTGGGGTGGCCACCAGAATGGCATCGGCGTCGACGTCCTTGGCCATTCGCGCATAAGCAATGCTGTCTTCGGTGCGCAGGGCACCGGTGCCGACACACAATGGCACGCGACCCTTGATGATCTCCTTGGTACGTTTGGCCAGATGGGCGCGGGTGTCATAGTCCTGCGCGTAGTACTCGCCCGTTGTGCCCGCCGCGATGATGCCATGCACGCCGCCATCGATCAGATGATTGATCGTGGCCTCCAGCGCCTCTTCGTTGATGGTGGAATCATCATGGACAGGCGTGATGACAGGCGTCCATATCCCTTCAAACTGCATGTTTGCGGTCCTTCATTGAGAGTACATCAAGTGGCAGAGGATCGGGTTGAACAAACCGCTCCAACCGGTCGCGCGACAGGTTCCAATGGTCAATGGTTAGCTCGACCGCCAACGCGGGTTCTTGTTTTTCAATGGCCACGATCATGGCGTCGTGCTGTTCAATGGCCTGTTTGACCCGTGTTGCGTCCTCGTCTGATGCCGGGCGATAGAAGGTCTGACTCAGGCGTGTGTGGTCTATCAGCATTCGACTGAGCGAGGTCATCAGATAAGGGTTATGAGACATGCGCCCAATCTGTTCGTGAAAGCGGTGGTTCAGCAATGCGGCTTCACCAGCATTCCCGTCTTCGTTGGCTTTTCGGAACCGCGACTGGATGTCTTTCAGCGTGGGCAACTCGTCGCCGCGGCGGTTCTCGGCCGCCAGCCGGGCAATATTGGCATAGATCAGCGGGGCGGTCTGAAAGAACATCCGCATAACGCCCAGATCCATCGAGGCCACGCGCGTGGCGCGGTTTTGTTCCTGTGTCAGATAGCCTTCGCCGGCCAGACGCTGGAAAATTTCTCGCATCGGTGTGCGAGACAGACCGTATTCCTCGCATAGGGCGGCTTCGTCCAGTTCGCTGCCTGGGGCAATCGACTGAGTCAGGATGCGCATCCGCACATCATCAAGGCACTGGGTTTTGCGGTCTGTTGGCATGGTTTCGATCAGTTGATTCAGTACGGAATACAGTATGTATACAAAAAGTATACGGAACAATCAAATATAAATTGCCCGCCGACTCAAGGGCCTTTCATTGAATGTGATCCGTTCAGCTTACTTGCTGACGTTTGAGGATCAGGCGCGTGGCTGTGCTAGTTTCCATTCGAGATTTGTCTTCACCGATGGCCATTCACCGGCAATGATCGAATATACCGCGGTATCGCGTAGGGTGCCGTTGGCCATGATCATATGATTGCGTAAGACACCATCGAATTTTGCACCCAGCCGTTCAATCGCGCGGCGGGACTGGTGGTTCAGGAAATGGGTACGAAACTCGACTGCGATACAATCAAGCGCTTCAAACGCATGGCGCAACAGCATAAGTTTACATTCCGTGTTCACCGGACCGCGTTGCGCTTCTTTGCCAAGCCAAGTTGAGCCGATCTCAACCCGCCGATGGTTTGCTTCGATGTTCATGTAAGTCGTCATGCCCACTGCGCGCCCATTGGGATTGAGTATCGCAAAAGGCAGCATGGATCCCGCTTTTTGCAACGCGCACCGATTATCGATCTCCTTGGTTACACCATCCGGCGTTGGGATCATTGTGTACCAAAGCCCTTGCACTTCTTCAGCGGCGCGCGACAGGTCTTCGGCGTGAGCGTGCTCCAAAGGGGTAAGGGTTGCAAAGCTGCCAGTGAGTGTAACTGGTTGGGGCCACATGAGAGTGCTCCTTAATCGCATAAAAAGAGGCGCATTCGAATATGCGCCCCTAGACCTTTTCTGAACCTATTGAACAGCTCGGGCTGTATTGGCTTTACCCAAACACCTTCGTGAGCGCGTTGTCTGTCGCGGTGATGATCTCGTCGATATCGTCCTTGGTGGCGATGAGAGCAGGGCTGTAGCACAGGGTGTTGTTGAAGCCGGGGATCGAGCGGTTGGTGACGCCGATGATCACACCGTTTGCGTTACAATCGCCCACGACGGCCTGCGCCAGTTTCTCGTCCACGGGTTCCTTGCTGGTGCGATCTGCCACCAGTTCTGCACCCAGGAACAGGCCCTTGCCGCGCACATCACCGATCACAGCATGTTTGTCTTTGAGCGCGTGCAATTGGTCCAGCATGTAATCGCCCATGTCGATGGTGTTCTGCAGCAGGCCTTCTTCTTCGATGATGGCCATGTTCTCAAGTGCCGCCGCCGGACCAGCCGTGCAGCCGCCAAATGTCGAGATATCGCGGAAATAGTTCAGCGGGTCGCTGACATCGTCGCGGAACAGCTCGAACACTTTTTCATTGGTGACACAGCAGGCAATCGCCGCATAGCCCGAGGCCACACCTTTGGCCATTGTCACAAAGTCAGGTTCAACGCCGTAGTGCTGATAGCCGAACCATGTGCCGGTACGACCGACGCCGCAAACGACTTCGTCGATGTGCAACAGGATATCGTATTTACGGCAGATTTCCTGAACGCGAGGCCAGTAGCCTTCGGGCGGGGTGATGACTCCACCGCCAGCGGTCACAGGCTCAAGGCACAGCGCACCGACAGTGTCGGGGCCTTCGGCCAGAATGACCTCTTCAATCGCATCAGCGGCGGCTTTGCCGTATTCTTCACCGGTCAGATCCCACTGGGCGCGGTATTCCATGCAGTGCGGGACCCGAACGAAACCGGGGGCGAAGGGGCCGTATTGCACGGTGCGTTCATCCTGACCGCCAGCCGACATCGTCGCCAGGGTTGATCCGTGGTAATCGCGATCACGGTAGAGGATCTTGGTCTTCTTGCCGCCATAGCGCTTGTGCGCGATCTGGCGGACCATTTTGAACGCTTTCTCATTCGCCTCGGAGCCCGAGTTTGTGTAGTACACCCGGCTCATCCCAGGCATTTTTTCGATCAATTTTTCCGAGAACAAGGCGCCGGGGATGGAGCCGGCGGAGCCTGCGAAATAGGGTAGTTGGATCAACTGGTCACGGACCGCATTGGCAATGCGTTCGCGGCCGTAGCCCACGTTGACGGTCCAGACCCCGCCGGACACGGCATCCAGATGCTCTTTGCCTTTTTGATCCCAGACGCGCATGCCGCGGCCTTCCACGATGATACGCGGGTCGGCCTTTGGGTCTTTGCCAGTCCATGCTGCGTGTTGGGCAAGGTGGTGCCAGACATGTGCGCGGTCGGCTTCAACCACATGAGAGATATCGTTTGTCAGCTTACCGTCCATGGTCGTGCTCCATTAAGAAGGCCCGCGCGGTGAGCGGGCATGTGAATCAAAATATTTGATCATATCATCGGTGTAAGCAAGGTTTGGCGATAGCGCCAATATTGAAACATGCATGAGTCCAGTAGGCTGGCCTTATGAGGTCACGTAGCTTTGCTTTTGCGCCTGATAGAGCTGAGCGTAGAGTCCCCCGCGTGCGAGCAAAGCGTCGTGTTTGCCCTGATCGACCAATTGGCCGGCTTCCAGAACAAAAATCTGATCGGCGTTGGAAATGGAAGACAACCGGTGAGCGACGACAATCGTCGTCTTGCCTTTGGTCAAACGATCCAGGGCCAGTTTGATCCGCTCTTCAGTGGCTTGATCCAAGGCGCTGGTGGCCTCATCCAGCAGCAGGATGGGAGCATCTCGCAGAAATGCGCGCGCAATGGCGATCCGTTGCTTTTGGCCGCCGGACAATTGGGCACCCTTTGGGCCGACGCTAGCGTCACCACGGCGGCGGATCAGATCCGCTATTTCGGCATCTTCCGCGGCCTGCCACACTTGTTCATCTGTGGCTTCGGGATTCACATATCGGATGTTGTCCCAAATCGACGCGTTGAAGATCACGATATCCTGGGCCACCACGGAAAAGGCACCGCGCAGGCTCGCGACTTTGATCTGGTCAATCGGTTGGCCGCTGATGGTCACATCACCGGATTGCACATCGTAGAGGCGCGACAGCAACGAAAGGATTGTCGTTTTACCTGATCCTGTCGATCCAACGATGGCAGAGACCTTGCCGCCCTCAAACGTCATATTCAGGCCGTCAAACAAAGGGTGCTCATCACTGTATGAAAACGACACATCACGCAATGCGATGTCACCACTGGTATCCAGATGGTCCGACGCCCCATCTGCATCGCGGATGCTGGGGGTTTCCTTGTAGAGCCCCCGAATTTTATCCAGCAGGATCAGATTGGCCTGCAGACCCCCAAAGAACTGGGCCAGCAATCTGGCAGGATCAAAGATCATCACCATGCCCAAGAGGAAGGTGATGATGGCCGCCCCGTCGACGTCAAAATTGGGGCTCAGCACCATGTAGCCCCCACCGCCGATGACCAGAACATAGACCACAGCCGAACTGAGATCGATTGACGGCATGGCCAGTGACTGGGTCATCTGTACGCGGGTGATCATTTGACGTAGGCGCTCGGTCTCGCGCATCAGGCGCGAGGTTTCCACGGCCTCCTGGCTGGCGATTTTGACCGTGCGCATCCCGTTCACGGTTTCTTCGATGCCGTTCATATAATCGGCCTGGGCATCTTCGACCTCGTCCTGGCCCCGCTTTACCCGGTCGGAGATCACATTCATGATCCAGATGATGAAAGGCAGCACGACGAGGGCGCTGATAAACAAAATGGGATTCTTCCAGATCAGGTAGGATGCCACGATCACGACAGTGATCGCATCGCGGAAGGCATTGGCGACCGAGAGCGCCACAAACACGCCGAGCAGCTGTGTCTGGGTTACGACTTTGAGGATAATCTCACCTGACTTGGTGCGTTCGAAATAAGATAAATCCAGTGACATCAGATGGTTGATCAGGTCACGGCGCATTTCGAAAATCGCCGTGTTGGACACCCATACCGTCACCAATGGCACGAGGTAAGAGATCGTCCCGCGCAAAAAGAACAGGCCAAAGACCACGGCGCAGACCCACAGCAAATCCCGCATGGAACCGCTTTCGAAGATAACCCTCAGACCTTCTTCGGTGTTGGCCAGAAACTGCTGATAAACCAATCCCTGGATCAGCAACATAAACAAGACCAGCACCAGCCAAGGTGCCTTGCTTTTCAAATACCGCCTCCAGAACCAGCGGATATTGTCGCGATCCTGTGGCGAATAAAGCGGCCCGCGTTTGGGTCTGTCGGGTTCGGTCATCTGAGCCTGTTACGGTTTGTCCTTTGGCTGGAGGTGGTCTTATCGGGTTCTTAGCCAAAGGTCATGTGAAAAGCGGAGCGCTGCGAGATTGAGATTTTTCCTGCGAAAAATCTGTAGAAAAGAAAATTCGTACGAATTTTCTCTGAGATCGAGAGGCAGGTGCCGAGCTAGCTTGCGCGTTTAACGGCCTCGACAACGTCAGTCACAACCTTGTCGAGCAGGGCAGGGTCCAACGCTTCACCCATCACGCGGATCAAAGGTTCCGTGCCTGATTTACGGATCAACAACCTCCCGTCGCTGCCCAGGGTTTTTTCACCCTCGGCAATCGCGGTTTTGACGTCGTCAGTCTCCAACGGTTGCGTGTCCCCTTCATACCGAACATTGATCAGTTTTTGCGGCACGGGTTCAAACACACGCGCCAATTGGCTGGCTGTCTTTCCTGTTTCCACCATCGCGGACAAGAACTGCAGGGCCGCGATCAATCCGTCGCCGGTTGTAGCATAGTCTGTCATCACGATATGGCCGGACTGTTCGCCGCCCAGCGTGTGATTGCCTTCGCGCATGGCCTCAACAACATATCGGTCCCCCACTGCCGTGCGCTTGAGGTCGATTCCGCGATCGGCAAGGTGGCGTTCCAACCCAAGGTTCGACATGACAGTGGCCACCAGGGTATCCCCTGCCAATCGCCCTTCATCCGCCCAACGACAGGCAATCAGGCCCATAATCTGATCGCCGTCGGCCATGCGGCCCTGTTCGTCAATGATGACCACGCGGTCCGCGTCGCCATCCAGACAAATCCCGATATCGGCACGGGTTTCCACCACTTTGGCCGCCGCCGTTTCCGGATGGGTCGAGCCACAATTTCGGTTGATGTTAAAGCCGTTCGGCTCCACTCCGATGGTGATGACCTCGGCGCCGAGTTCCCACAGCACTTCGGGGGCCGTGCGGTAGGCTGCACCATTGGCGCAATCAATCACCACACGTAACCCATCCAGTCGTTTGCGATAGGGAAACGTGGTTTTTGCGTATTCCACATAGCGCCCGCGCGCATCTTCAAACCGTTTGGCGCGTCCGATGTTCTCGGGGGCCGTCAGCGGCACGCCGCGATTCATCAGGGCCTCAATGCTTTCTTCTGCGTCATCCGAGAGTTTGAACCCATCGGGGCCAAAGAACTTGATTCCGTTGTCGATTGCCTGATTGTGGCTGGCCGAGATCATCACGCCCACATCCGCGCGCAGACTGTGCGTCAGATACCCAATGGCGGGTGTGGGGACGGGGCCCAGCAAAAAGACATTCATGCCTGTGCTGGTAAACCCGGCCGTCAGGGCGTTTTCAATCATATAGCCCGACAGTCGCGTGTCTTTGCCGATCACCACGCGGTGCTCTTGCTTGTCGCGTCTAAAGTAACGCCCGGCGGCTGTGGCCAGCTTGAGTGCCAGTTCGGCGGTCATGGGCCAGCTGTTGGCTTGCCCGCGGACACCGTCTGTTCCAAAAAGTTTATCGCCCATCGTCTGCGTCCTCATACCGTTTAATTGCGGTTTGGCCCTGCATACGCTCTACCGCGCGGTCTGTCCAACGTGATGCAAAAATTACCCGCGCACTGCGCAGGGCCGCTGTTTGGTTTACGCATTTATTGACTAAAGGCGGTGCAAGTCGCATTACCTTGGGCAAAGAGGCCAGATAAAAAGAGCAGGCACATGAAAATTGCAATGATAGGCACCGGGTATGTGGGGCTTGTATCGGGGGTTTGTTTCTCGGATTTCGGGCATGATGTGGTGTGTGTCGACAAGGACCCTGCCAAGATCGACATGCTGGAGCGGGGCGAAGTGCCGATATACGAACCCGGCCTTGGCGCGCTGATGCAAAAAAATGTCGAAGCCGGGCGGTTGTCCTTCACCCTCGATCTGGCACAGGCCATCGACGGGGCCGATGCCGTGTTCATCGCCGTGGGCACGCCCACGCGCCGTGGGGACGGGCACGCCGATCTGAGCTATGTCATGGCCGCTGCCGAAGAAATTGCAGGGCTGGCGTCGGACTATGTGGTGATCGTCACCAAATCAACAGTTCCTGTTGGCACCAACCGCCAGGTGAAACAGGCGGTGCGCAAAGCAGCGCCACAGCTTGATTTTGACGTGGCCTCTAACCCCGAGTTCCTGCGTGAAGGTGCCGCGATCGAGGACTTCATGAAGCCGGATCGCGTGGTTGTGGGCGTTCAGAGCGACCGCGCCGCAGAGGTGATGGGCGAGATCTACCGCCCCCTCTACCTGCGCGACTTTCCGATCCTGACAACGGATCTGGAAAGTGCCGAGATGATCAAATACGCCGCCAATGCGTTTCTGGCGACCAAGATCACATTTATCAACGAAATAGCGGCCCTGTGCGAACGCACCGGGGCCAATGTGAAGCAGGTCAGCCACGGGATGGGGCTGGATGGGCGTATCGGCAACAAGTTCCTGCATGCTGGCCCCGGGTATGGCGGCAGCTGTTTCCCCAAGGACACCAAGGCTTTGGCCCGGATCGGCCAAGAAGCCGGGCTGCCGATGGAGATCACCGAGACGGTCATTTCGGTCAACGAGGGCATCAAACGCCGGATGATTGATAAGTTGCTCGATCTGTGTGACGGATCGTTCAACGGCAAGACGATTGCCATCTGTGGCGTGACGTTCAAACCCAACACGGATGACATGCGCGATGCGCCGGCTTTGACCATCATTCCAGCTCTTGTGGGGGGAGGGGCCAAAGTCCGTGTCACTGATCCGCAAGGCCGTCATGAGGGCGAAGATCTGTTGCCGGGTGTGAATTGGGTGGCTGACGCCTACAAGGCCGTGAACAACGCGGATTTGCTGGTGATCCTGACCGAATGGAATGAATTCCGCGCGCTTGATCTGAAAAAGGTCGTTCGGAAGATGGCCACGCCTCGGATGGCGGACCTGCGTAATATTTATTCCGTCAAAGACGCCAAACGCGCTGGGTTTGAAGCCTATGAGAGCATTGGGCGCATCCCGTTTTGGCGAAAGATGGATGAGGACTGACGCCTAAGGTTCACTGCGCGACAACTTCTAAATTGCCTTAGGCCTCTTCACCTGCCTTTGCTCAATAAAATAGGGGAAATGGTAATGCGTGGTGTTTAAACCTGTTGCATTCGTTGAGTTTCCCGAGGCGCTGGCCGCTGCAGTCTTACTTGTCGAAGTTGTGAGTTTTATACCTGCCGAAGCCGCTGCTGGAGGTGGTAAAGATCCTTCCATTAACAAACCGATATCTCGCTTGCAGTAGATCAGAACATCGAACGCCGCAAAGCGTTCCAGGATAAGATGGGAGAGAAAGGCTGTTAGCTCGCTTTGGAGGCCATCCAGATTGGGCTTCCCTTGATCCGCGCTTGATCTAACAGGCAATACAAGGCATTCGGTGTCAGGTTTGTTTCAGCAGGGGTCACGTGATGTCCATACTGTCCAATATGCGCGCCGCTTTTTCGGCGGAAGCCGTTTCCCGTGTCGGACGGTATTGTCTGCTTCCGGCGCTGGGCTTTTATGTCGTGGCCGTTGGTGTGATGTCGGCTGGGGGGTTTTCGCTGGTTGAGATTTTGCGTGATCCGGCACAACAGACCCAGACCTCCAGCTTTTTGGGATTCGTCTCCTCTATCGGCACATGGCTTTGGCTATCTGCAGCCGTGTTCTGCTTCTTCCGGGTGGCCACATGGGTTGATATGCAAACTGCGCCGCACAAGACTTTGATGAAACTGGCAGGCGGATTTTCGTTGTTTCTTGCAGTGGATGATTTTTTCCTCATCCATGACCGCTATATCACCGAAGGCATTCTGATCCCGGCTTATGCGCTGTTTCTGGCGTATTTGATCAAGCGCTTCTGGGCGCTGATTGCCGAGATCGACGGCGCTGCCTTTTTGACTGCGGGGGCCATGTTGTTTTTGTCCGTGCTGGTGGATGCCGTTCAGGAAATCCTGCCCATTCCCTATGGTGCAAGCCAAGCGCTTGAAGAGGGGTTCAAGTTTCTTGGGGCTGCAGCCTGGGCCTATTTCTGTTTTCGCGTGGCCGCCTGGCGGTTGAACGACTGATCCGAAGGTCTGGTCTGGACGCATCCCACAAATAGGGCAGGCGCGCGTATCGCATCGGCCCCGAACAAATCTCCAAGGGCTTAAGGAATGACCTTGATCCGGTTGATCTGCCAGATGCTGCGCGCGTAGTAGGTTTCCGATTGATATCGCACATCCGAATCGTATGGATAAACAAGCCAAAATGGGCCCTTGTCGCGCGTGCTCATCGGCATCCCGTTCATTTTGTAGGCGATGAGCGCTTCGTTGTTCTGCAATTCTCCAACGGGAATTTCGACAAAATAATCGTTGGCCGCGATCAGTTCGAGGGCTCCGCTCGCAATACCTAGATGGTGCAGCAATGCGGTGGCGGTGACGCCCTGAAATTCAATGTCACCATCTGTCCAGATCGTTGAGGTTACAAAACCGTCTTGGCCGATATCTTGCAAATCCGACAAGCTTACATCCCGAACGATTTCGGCACCATCTGCCTGTGTGATGATTTGAAGGATTGCCGCGTCACCCGCAATGGCCCGCAGCGGCAGCATCGACATGGCAAAACTGATGAGAGCCATCAAAACAAAAGGGATAAAGGCCGCGCGCATAATCAAGTCCAAACACAAAAGTGGCTCGAGAAGAAAACCGTAAAGTGTGATGTCACATGTTGGTCGGTGCGTCACCTGAACAAAAGGATAGGGTTTTCACCTTTGGCGCGTGTGCTGGCGTGGCGGATTCTATCTAAAATTGCTCTCAGTGATTTGATTGGATCGGAAGCTGCTGCTCCACCAGCTCTACCCAAAACGACGATCCGGGTACCAGACCGGCATCGTTGAAATCATAATCATCAGAATGCAAAGGCCGGGCGTGATGGGCCTCGGTCCCATTGCCCATCAGAATGAAGGCAGCCGGGACAGCATTGGCCATATGAGCGAAATCTTCTGAGAACAGCTTGGCCGGGCAATCGCCGTCAACGTGTTTGGTCACGTTGCGCGCGGCATTTTCCACTGCGCGCACCGGGGCCGAAGCGTTGATCGTCGGCTCAAAGATTGTGTCGTACTGCACCGTTGCTGTGACACCGTGAGCCGTGGCAATCCCCTGCACAATTTGCTCCATCGCTGCACGCGTAGCGGCATTTGTGGCTGGTGTGAGCGCACGCGCGTCCCCGCTGAGCGTGGCCTTGCCCGGCAATACATTGCGGCGTCCATCCGTGACAAATTCGGTGACAGACACCACTCCGTTCTGGGCAGGATCCAGTTTGCGGGACACGATGGTTTGCAGGGCATTCACGATCTGCGACCCGACTGTGATGACATCGACCCCCATATGCGGCAGGGCCGCGTGCCCGCCTTGACCTGTGATTTCGATCTCAAACAGGCTTTCTGAGGCTGTAATCGGTCCTGTACGGGTGGCAAAATGCCCCGAGGGCATGCCAGGCAGATTGTGGATGGCATAGACTTCATCCATCGGAAGCGTATCAAACAAACCGTCGCGGATCATCGTGGCCGCACCGGTGCCAAATTCCTCGTCAGGTTGAAAAACGAAAGCGACACGGCCGTTGAACTGCCCATGTTCAGACAGATACTTTGCGGCCCCCAGCAGCATGGTCATATGCCCATCGTGTCCACATGCGTGCATTTTGCCCGCATGGGTTGAGGCATAGTCGAACCCCGTCGCTTCGGTGATCGGTAGCGCGTCCAGCTCGGCGCGCAGACCGATGCACCCTGGCCCATTTCCGCGTGTCAGGATACCCACCACACCCGTTTCGCCCACATTGCGATGCACTTCGAGGCCGAACCCTTCGAGCAAGTCAGCCACATAGGCCGCTGTTTTGGACACATCCAATTCCAATTCGGGGATCTGATGCAGGGCATGACGCCATTCGATCATCTGCGCGTTCAGGTCTTGGGTTTTCATGCGTTGTGTCCTTTCCGGTGTCGCGGCGCAATTTGTCTAAGATTGTGAACGGGTACAAGGGATATGGCCATTTGGATGTGAACAAACCTATGCTGTGCGCGAAGAACACGGAGAGCATGGATGAAATCTGCAATCGTCACAGGGGCCGCGCGCGGTATTGGCCTGGCCACAGCGCGTCAATTGCTTGAGGCCGGATGGCAGGTGATCCTGCTGGACCGGGATGAGGCGGCCTTGAATGACGCGGTACAAGGGTTGGAGTACGCACGGCCTTATGTCTGTGATGTGTCACACCCTAATGAGGTTGCTGCCATGGCAAGCGAATTGCTGGCCGATGGCGTTGGGCTGGATGCGCTGGTCAACAATGCGGGTGTCGCGGATTTTGGCCCGATTGAAGACACTGATTTTGCCCGTTGGCGTCGGGTCATGGAAACCAATCTTGATGGCGTGTTTCTAATGAGCCAGGCCTGCACGCCGGCCTTGCGCGCAGTATCGGGTGCCATCGTGAATATCGCGTCCATTTCGGGCCTACGGGCCAGCACGCTCAGGGTGGCCTATGGCACGTCCAAGGCGGGTGTGATGCATCTGACCCAGCAACAGGCTGTTGAGTTGGGGGAATACGGCGTCCGGGCCAATTGCGTTTGTCCCGGACCTGTGGACACCAAGCTGGCCCTTGCGGTGCACACACCTGACATACGCGCGGCCTATCATGAAGCGATTCCGCTGAACCGCTATGGTCAGGAAGACGAGATCGCCTCGGTCATCACCTTCTTGTGCTCCGAGAAAGCGAGCTTTGTCACTGGTCAAATCATCGCGGCGGATGGTGGGTTTGAAGCGACCGGGATTGGCCTGCCCAGCCTGCGGCCTTGACCGGCTACATCATCAAAGCGGCCTCTGATTTTTCAGTGAACACCCGGATGTAATCTCCGGGCGATGATCCAGCCCAGTAGACCCAGAGACGATGCGGGTCCTGTTCATCAATCCAGACATAGTCGCCGTTTTCCAGCCCACGCAATTCCATGCTGATGTAGTTGACGGATGTATTGGCCAGAAAATCCGTGGCTGCCATTGTAGGCTCATAGGTGGCAACGCCCAGGATCGGGGCATCGAAATAGACATAACCGTGGTGGATACTGTCCAGGCTGTCAAAGAACACATAATGACTGGCTACAACCGTGCCCTGGGCAATCATGCCAGTGTCATCCCCGCCAATGTCCACACGGATGGGCTCGGTCAGGGTGATGTTTTGATCTTCGTCGAAGGCATAGAGATTATCGTCATCAAAGGTATCCGCACCCACATCGAATGCGGTGGTCGGGTCCAGTTTGACAAATGTGCCATTGCCCGACTGTTGCTTGATGCCTCCGTCCAGCACGGTCGCCTGTGCAGGCAGCGCGACAAGTGCACACAAAACTGCGAAAGGCCGGATCACCAGCTGACCTGCTTGCCTGGCATCACCACGAAGGGTTCCAGTGTATCGCCGTTGATCCAGGCATAGCCATCATTGGACATGACCACCTTATAACCAGACCAATTGCTCATCTGCCACCAGCTTTCATAGGTGTCGGCCTCGGCATTGGTGCGCCACCTGCCTTGATCAGGCGGGCCGCCGTCGGGGACGTACATGGTCATGCCACCTGCCGCGAAGAATTGCTTGTAGGACGACCCGGACCAAGTGCCTGCAATTGTATTGCCGCTGAGGATCTGGGTGATCTGTTCCGCCGTCAGCTGCACCACATCGGCGTGTTGCGTGTCGTCGCTGGCCCAACCAGGCAGGGCGATGGCCGCAATGGTGATTGCTAAAGCGAGGCGTCGGTTCATGGTTGGTGTCCGATCTTTTGGCATAGTGACACCTTAGCGTGGCTTGCACCTGCGTGAGGTCACGTTCGGGTGATCAGAATGGCCCGGAAATCGTTTACGTTTGTGAGTGTCGGCCCCGTCACCACCTGATCGCCCAATGTGTCAAAGAATCCATGGGCGTTGTTGTTGGTCAATGCCGCCTGAGGATCGGTGTCCAGAGCGCGGGCCTTGCTCAGGGTGTCCGGGCTGATGATTGCACCGGCCACCTCGGCAGCGCCGTCCACGCCGTCGGTGTCGCAAGCAATCGCGTAGATGCCCGGTGCGCCGTTCAGAGCGAGGGCCAGCGCGAGGGCGAATTCCGCATTTGGACCACCGATCCCATCGCCGGTGCGCGTCACCGTCAGCTCTCCGCCGGAAAGCAGCACCAACGGGGCATCGCCCGGTGACATCTGGGCCTGACGTGCAAGAGCCTCTTCGGCCTGTTCTGCGGCAACGTCGCGCGCTTCGCCTTCCAGAGCATCGCCCAGCAGAATGGGTGTCACGCCAGCGTCTCGCGCCATCTCGGCCGCCGCGGACAGGGATTGGGACGGGGCGGCGTAGATCACATTCTCAACCTTGCTCAGCTGAGGATGATCCGGAGGCAACACCCGGCGCGGGGCTGTCAGGACAGCGCGGGCACTGTCAGGGATGTCGATCTTGTACTGTTCAAGGATCGCCACGGCGTCACCCGGCGTGCTGGGATCCCCGACCGTTGGGCCGGACCCGATCATAGCCGGATCATCGCCCGGCACATCCGAGATCAAAAGTGCCAGCATTTTGGCGGGATGCGCCGCGGCAGCCAGTTGGCCACCCTTCACGGCGCTGAGGTGTTTGCGCACGGTATTCATTTGTCCGATTGGAGCACCAGAGGCCAAAAGGGCCGCATTTATCGCCTGCTTCTCGGCCAAGGTGATATCGCCCGCCGGCTGGACCAGAATGGCCGAAGCGCCACCCGAAATCAGCGCCAGGACCATGTCTTCGGGGCCAAGCCCGTCCAGCAACGCCAGCATACGCGCGGTGGCGGCTTGTCCTGCGGCATCGGGCACGGGATGTGCAGCCTCGACAATCTCGATACCCTGACAGGGGCGCGCATATCCGTAGCGTGTGATCACCAGCCCGTCGCAAGGGCCATATTCCGCTTCAACAGCTTCGGCCATTCGGGCCGAGGCTTTGCCAGCGCCAACGACCACCAACCGCCCCTTGGGCTTGGGCGGCAGGGCTGCTGCGAGGCTGCGCATTGGATCGGCCACTTCAACCGCGCGGTCAAAGAGGGAACGCAAAAAAGGCAGGGGATCATGCATCGTAACGGCCTCGGGATCAATGTCGTCCGACTGAGTTACCTTTATCGCTAACATGAGGTCAATAGCGCTGTCCCTCGCGGGGTACGCATGTCAGGTTGCGCCAATTGCTCAGCTTGACAATTCACTGGCCCCGCGCGACAGACCCCCATGTTTATGACCTTCCTGCAAGTGGCCCTTGGTGGCGCAATCGGGGCCGTGCTGCGCTTTGGCACCGGCCTTGCCGTGTTGCGCGTGGCCGGGCAGGGGTTTCCGCTGGCGATCCTGACGGTAAACGTCATTGGGTCGTTTCTGATGGGCCTCTTTGCGGTCTATGCCTTTCACCGCGGGGTCGAGCACATGAATCCCTTCGTGATGACAGGCATATTTGGGGGCTTCACCACCTTTTCAGCCTTCTCTCTTGAAGCGTTTACGCTTTATGAGCGGGGCGATGTGGGCCACGCGGCTCTTTATGTGGCGTTGTCGGTGATATTATCGCTGGCGGCGCTGGGCGCTGGCATTTGGCTGGCAAGGAGTGTCTGGGCATGAGCGGCGTGCAAACGCAAACGGTTTCCGAAGACGACGCAGGCCAGCGTATCGACCGCTGGCTGCGGCGCCTGTTCCCGCATGTGGGTCAGGGCCGGATCGAAAAGATGTGCCGCAAAGGCGAGCTGCGTGTGGACGGGGGCCGTGTGAAGGCCGCCACCCGGCTGGAGGCCGGACAATCCGTGCGTATCCCGCCCCTGCCCGATCCCGGCGAAGACCGCCCGCGCAGCGAAATGCGCATCAGCGATGCAGATGTGCGAATGATGCGCGCGGCGGTGATCTACAAAGATGACCACATCATAGCGATCAACAAGCCGCCCGGTTTGCCCAGTCAGGGGGGATCAAAGCAGACCCGCCATGTGGATGGGCTGGCACAAGCATTGCAGTTCGATATGGAAGACAAGCCGCGCCTTGTGCATCGGCTGGACAAGGACACCTCGGGCGTTCTGCTTTTGGCGCGCACGCGCAAGATGGCGTCCGAGCTGACAGCGGCCATGCGCCACCGCGAAACCCGCAAGATTTATTGGGCCGTGGTCGCAGGTGTGCCCACGCCCTATCTGGGCGAGATCAAATACGGTTTGGTCAAGGCCCCCGGTCGAGGGGCGAAGGGGGAGGGCGAAAAGATGATCTGCCTGCACCCGCGCGATGTCGAAGGTACGCCCGGTGCCAAACGGGCCATCACCCAATATGCCACGCTTTACCGTGTGGCCAGTCGTGCTGCCTGGGTTGCGATGGAGCCTATCACCGGCCGTACCCATCAGCTGCGCGCGCATATGGCCGAAATCGGACATCCTATCGTGGGTGACGGTAAATACGGCGGATCGGGTCAGGAAAATCAGGGCGACGGCTGGGGCTCGCAATTGGGCGGTGTGATCTCAAACAAACTGCATCTGCATGCGCGGACAATGGCATTTGAACACCCGGTCACACGCAAGCCTGTGATCATCCATGCGGAATTGCCCGATCATATCGCTCACACGTTTGACACCTTCGGCTGGACACCCGACCTGGCCTCCGAGGATCCCTTTGAGGCCATGCCATGAGCCCGTTGCGGCTGGTTGTCTTTGATGTCGACGGTACCTTGGTGGACAGTCAGGGGGATATCCTGGCAGCCATGCGGATGGCATTTGACAAAGCTGCGCTGCCTGCACCTGACCGCAAAACCATCCTGTCCATCGTCGGGTTATCGCTGAATGTCGCCCTGCCACGATTGGCGCCCGAGGCACCGCCCACACTGCATGACCAAATGGTTGAGTGGTACAAAGATGCCTACATGGAGCTGCGTGCAGCAGGCGGGGTTGAACAATCTTCGCCGCTTTACCCTCATGTGCGGGATGTGGTGCAAGCGCTGCATGATCAGCCAAAAACGTTGTTGGGTGTCGCGACCGGGAAGTCCCGCCGGGGTCTGGACAAACTGTTGGATGGGCACGGGCTTCGATCCTTGTTCGTGACACAGCAGGTCGCAGATCATCACCCCTCAAAACCGCATCCGGCGATGCTGCACGCTGCCTTGTCCGAGACAGGCGTTGACGCCAAGGACGCTGTGATGGTCGGAGACACCAGCTTTGATATGGAGATGGCCAAAGCCGCCGGTATGCGCGCAGTTGGGGTCAGCTGGGGCTATCACGATCGGTCCAGCCTCACAGCTGCAGATACTGTGATAGACGACGTGCGCGATCTGCCTTGCGCACTTGATACACTATGGGAGCGCGCATCATGAGCGAATGGAAAGCCAAACGTTTTTGGACAGAGGCAAAAACAGAGGCAACAGAGGGGGGCTACACCGTCCGCTTGGATGGCCGCCCGGTGAAAACTCCGGCGAAGGCAGCATTGGTTGTTCCGACACTGGCCCTGGCGGAAGAAATCGCCCGCGAATGGGAGGCTCAGGACGCCGAGATCGACCCGCTGACCATGCCCTTTACACGGTCGTCCAACGCGGCAATCGACAAGGTGCAACATCAGCATGCCGAGGTGGCAGACCTGATAGCGGCCTATGGGGATGCTGATCTGACTTGCTACCGTGCTGATTCGCCCGAAACTTTGGTCGAATGTCAGAACGAGGCCTGGAATCCCTTGTTGGAGTGGATGGAAAATCACTTTGACGTTCGATTGACGCCCGTTGCAGGCGTGATGCACCAACCGCAGCATGCAGATGCGCTCGCAAAAATGTCAAAAGAGGTGCATGCGCTGGACGCCTTTGCCCTGACAGCGTTTCACGACCTGGTGGGTATGTCTGGATCCCTTGTGATTGGGTTTGCAGCGGTCCACGATCTTCATTCCGCCCCTAAATTATGGGGCCTCAGCCGGGTTGACGAGCTTTGGCAGGAAGAGCAGTGGGGCAAGGACGAAGAAGCGCAAGAATTGATCGCAAAGAAAGAATCGGACTTCCTTCATGCCAAAATCTTTTACGATCTGTCGCGGCAAATTTAACCATCAGTAAAACTATATTACCCTACGTTAACATCAGGTCTTATGGATCAATTTTCGTGGCCTTGGGGTTGACCTTTATTGATGAATCTTCACAATCTGGCGCGCACTGGCGGGGAATTCCACTTACATTGCCCGCTCAGAGTATCGACCCGGCCCGCAAAAGGGCCGAATGAACCGCTCGAAAATGAGTGGACAATCAGGAAGAGGTAAAAATGAAAAAAACCGTATTTTTTGGCGCGCTTACTGTTGCCGGTCTGGCAGCTGGTGTTGCAGCGGCTGGTACGTTGGATGACGTAAAAGCACGCGGCAAACTGAACTGTGGCGTGACCACTGGCCTGGTCGGCTTTGCCGCCCCGGACGCAAACGGTGAATGGGATGGGTTTGACGCCAGCGTTTGTCGCGCTGTTGCGGCAGCCGTGCTGGGTGACCCCCAAGCTGTAGAATTTGTTCCCACCACTGGTAAAACACGCTTCACCGCTTTGGCGTCAGGCGAAATCGACATGCTGGCCCGGAACACAACCTGGACATTCAGCCGCGACGTTGACCTGAAGTTCGAATTCGTTGGCGTTAACTACTACGACGGCCAAGGCTTCATGGTTCCCAAGGATCTGGGCGTCAGCTCGGCCAAGGAACTGGACGGCGCGACTGTCTGCATTCAGACCGGTACAACAACCGAGCTGAACTTGGCGGATTTCTTCCGTGCCAACAACATCAGCTACGAGCCGGTTCCAATCGAAACCAACGCCGAAGCTCAGCAGCAATACCTGGCAGGTGCGTGTGACGTTTACACCACTGACGCGTCGGGCCTTGCCGCGACACGTGCGTCGTTTGAAGATCCTGCTGGCCACGTTCTGCTGCCAGAAATCATCTCGAAAGAGCCTCTGGGCCCGCTGGTCCGTCATGGTGACAACGAGTGGGGCGACGTCGTTCGCTGGACTCTGAACGCTCTGATCTCAGCTGAAGAGCTGGGTGTCACAAGCGCAAACATCGCTGACATGGCAGCTGCTGCCGGTAACAACCCTGAAATCAACCGAATGATGGGTACCGAAGGCAACCTGGGCGAAATGCTTGGCCTCGACGCTGACTGGGCTGTCAAAGCTGTTTCAGCTGGCGGCAACTACGGTGAGCTGTTCGAGAAGAACATTGGTGAAAACACACCGGTTGGTCTGGCCCGTGGCCTGAACGGCCAGTGGACAGATGGCGGTCTGCTGTACTCGCCTCCCTTCCGCTAAACACATTGCAAAAGGGCGCGGTTCATCCCGCGCCCTTTTCGTATCTACACCACGAACAATAAAAAAAATCGGCCCAGAGGCGTGAACACACGCTGTTATAAAAACCAACCGGGCTGAACAACGGGGAACATCCCAGATGACAACACTGACCGACCCTCCGAGGGAGTCGTTTCGGCTATCCATGCTGATTTACGATACACGGTATCGTTCGATCACCTTTCAGATCATCGCCCTAATCGCGTTCTTGACGCTGATCGGCTGGATCATCAACAACACCGCACAGAACCTGGCCGACCTTGGCAAAGAGCCATCGTTCCGGTTCCTGTCCGAGCCTGCGGGCTATGACATCAACCAACGTCTGATCGACTACACATCGCAGAGCACGCACTTGCGCGCCGCGTTTGTCGGTCTTTTGAATACGCTGCTTGTGGCTGTGATGGGCTGCGCCCTCGCGACTGTTCTGGGTGTTTTCATTGGCGTTTTGCGCCTCAGTAAAAACTGGGTCGTTAGCCGGATCATGACCGTTTACGTGGAAATGTTCCGTAACGTGCCGGTTCTGCTATGGATCGTGTTGATCATGGCGATCATGATCGAAACGCTACCAGCGCCAAGGGCGTTCAAAGGCGACAGCCCCGATGCGACGATGAAGCTGTTTGATACGATTGCTCTTACAAATCGCGGGGCTTACGCGCCAGAGCCGTTGTTTACGCGTAGTCTCGGTGATTTACATCTGTTCGGGCAATCTTCGCTCAACTTCAATATCAGTCTTGATCTGTTGGTTTTGCTGGTTGTCTTTTTCGGTGGGCTGTTCGTGTCGCGCAAAATAAAAACGCGCGCCGATAAGATCCAGGAATCAACGGGTGAACGACCAACCACATGGTACCTGCGTCTGGGTGTTGTGGTTGTGCCGATCATCATCGTTCTGATCGCGCTTGGCTTTCACCTTGGGTATCCCGAACTGAAGGGGTTCAACTTCAAGGGCGGCACCTACATGCGTAACTCACTGATCGCGTTGTGGCTGGCCTTGTCGCTGTATACGGCGGCCTTTATCGCCGAGATCGTGCGGGCGGGTATCCTTGCCATCAGCCACGGACAAACCGAAGCAGCGGGGGCCCTTGGCCTGCGTCCGGGTCGGATCATGAATCTTGTGGTTCTGCCCCAGGCGCTTCGGATTATCATTCCGCCGCTGATCTCTCAGTATCTGAACCTGACCAAGAACTCGTCACTGGCCATTGCCGTTGGGTATATGGACATCACGGGTACCCTTGGCGGCATCACTCTGAACCAAACAGGCCGCGAGCTGGAAACGCTGCTGCTGTTGATGCTGATCTATCTGTGTATCTCGCTTTCGATTTCGATGGTGATGAACTGGTACAACAAACGCGTCGCATTGGTGGAGAGATAACATGGCAGATCTTTCATATGTACGAACGGAAATGCTGGCCGAACGGGCACCCCCTGCAACATCGGTGGGTTTTGTCGGCTGGGCACGGGCCAATCTGTTTTCGGGACCATTCAATTCGATCCTGACGATTATCTCACTGCTGTTCATCTTCATGGTGCTCAAGGGGCTTTTGCCTTGGGTGTTTTCTCCAACGTGGAGCGCTACGTCCCTGGCTGAATGCCGCGAGATCCTGCATGAGATGGGCCGCGAGGGCCATTTCAGCGGGGCATGTTGGGGTGTGATCCGGGAACGCTGGGTGCAGTTGTTTTTCGGGTTCTACCCGACCGAGCATTACTGGCGGCCAATCGTGGTCTTTATCCTGCTCTTCGTCGCGCTGGCACCGGTTCTGTTTGCGGAACGTGTTCCGAAGAAACTGATCTGGTTTTCCGCGGTGTATCCGTTCTTGATGATCTGGATGCTGTGGGGCGGGGCCATATGGTCACCTTTGGCAGCAATGGCCGGTTTTGTGATCGCTTACTACGTCTACAAAGCCGTGTCTGTTGCCGCGAGCGAAGTTCTGGGTCTGATTGCATCGGTGGCGGCAGCCATCATCTGGTGGCTGTTCCTTATGGGGCCAGTTGTCAGCGGGCTGTCATCGATCCTTCCCATCGGGCTTGAGGCGGTGAACAGCCGAAACTTTGGCGGTTTCCTGTTGTCGATCACCATCGGCGTGATTGCCATTGGCTTCAGCTTGCCCATCGGGATTGTTCTGGCGCTTGGGCGTCAGTCGGACCTGCCGTTGGTCAAATACATCTGCGTGGGCTTTATCGAGTTCATCCGGGGTGTGCCTTTGATCACGCTGCTGTTTGTGGCCTCGACGTTGTTGAACATCTTCCTGCCACCTGGCACGAATTTTGACATCATCCTGCGGGTCATCATCATGGCGACGTTGTTCTCAGCCGCCTATATGGCCGAGACGATCCGGGGTGGCCTCGCCGCTCTGCCAAAGGGTCAGTACGAAGGCGCAGACAGCCTTGGTCTGAACTACTGGCAGTCGCAGCGACTGATCATCATGCCTCAGGCTCTGAAAATCTCGATCCCCGGCATCGTCGGGAACTTCATCGGGCTGTTCAAGGATACGGTTCTTGTGTCGATCATCGGCCTGCTGGATCCGCTGGGTCTGTCGACTGCGATCCGGGCGGATGCCGCCTGGAACGGGATTGTCTGGGAGCTTTACGGCTTTATCGCCCTGATCTTCTTCATCTTCTGCTTCGGCATGTCGCGGTACTCCATGTATCTCGAACGCAAGTTGAAGACGAGCCACTGATGTTTTGCGGTGCGCGCCATGGGTCCCTGACGGGGCGGCGCGCACCCTCCGCAACTTATTAAGAAAGGATCACACAGATGTCTGATCTTGCTACAGACCGCGAAATCGACCGCTCGAAAATGGCGGTAAGCGATGAAGTCGCTATCGAAATCAAAAACATGAATAAATGGTACGGGGCCTTCCACGTGCTCAAGGATATCGACCTGACCGTGTATCAGGGCGAGCGGATTGTTATTGCCGGGCCATCCGGCTCGGGTAAATCCACGCTGATCCGCTGTATCAACGCGCTGGAAGAACACCAGCAAGGCCAGATCACGGTGGATGGCACGATTCTGTCGAATGACCTCAAAAACATCGACAAGATCCGCTCCGAGGTTGGCATGTGCTTCCAGCACTTCAACCTGTTCCCGCATTTGACCATTCTGGAAAACTGCACGCTGGCACCCATCTGGGTGCGCAAGACGCCTCGTAAAGAAGCCGAAGAAACGGCGATGCACTTCCTTGAAAAGGTGAAAATCCCCGAGCAGGCCGACAAGTTTCCCGGTCAACTCTCGGGCGGTCAACAGCAACGTGTGGCGATTGCCCGCAGCTTGTGCATGCGCCCGCGCATCATGTTGTTTGATGAACCGACGTCAGCCCTCGACCCAGAGATGATCAAAGAGGTTCTGGATACTATGATCGAGCTGGCCGAAGAAGGCATGACCATGCTGTGCGTGACCCACGAAATGGGCTTTGCCCGTCAGGTGGCGAACCGCGTGATCTTTATGGACCAAGGCCAGATCGTGGAGCAGAACGAACCCGAAGAGTTCTTCAACAACCCGCAATCGGACCGTACCAAGCTGTTCCTCAGCCAGATCCTGGGTCATTAACCCTAAAATTGGACAGGCCTCGCGCTTGTACAATTCAAGCTTTTGAAAATACCCGCTTAGTATTTGGCGGGTATTTTTTATTGTGGTACCGTCAGTGAAAACGCAGGAAACAGGCAATGTTAGAAGCACAACGACTATGCCAAGACAGGGGCTTGGACTTCTGCGACGTCTTTGCGCACCAATACGTTTTGTCGCATACAGATCATCCAGAAATATCCGGTTGGGGTGGGCCTTTTCCCATTGGTGACTGGCAGCTTAGTCATTGCCGCAAGCTGGATTGTTGCAACATCATTGATGGACATGGCCATTGTGTCGGATGGTTACTTGGAGTTGCCGTGGATGGCGAGGGGACTGTAGTTTCTCAACGCGGCATCTTGCTGGATGCGACGCCGAGTGACGGGCAGTTCTGGTCTGTTGTTGAACGGACGATTTCGAACCTTGCTGGCAAGTACATAGCCTTTTTGCTGACTGACAAAGAACGGCGTGTTTACTTTGACCCAGTCTTGGACATGGCGGCGGTGTACAATCACGAGGCCAAAATGGTGGCCTCATCTCCGTTGCTCACACTGCGACGCGAAGTCAAAGTGAATCCGCGCATCGACTATCGTGTGGTGGTCAAAGAAGGTGGAAACTATGGGCTTCAAAATACCTGTGATGCGGGCGTTTTACGTGCAGTCAGCAACCATTACCTCGATCTTCAGGATTTCAGCCTGCATCGCCACTGGCCCGATGAAACAACCAGTTTCGAAGATGATTTCGACACGCCGGAAGATGCCGCACAACAGATCATTGCGCGCCTGGGCCAAATAACTGACGCAATGATCCGAAATTATGGGTGCGCCTTTCCGATATCCGGAGGCAACGACAGCCGTACCTTGGTCTATGCAGCGCGAGATTCATTATCGCATCTAAATCATGCCTATGCTCATCGTATCAACTGGATCACCAAATTCGATTGCTTTCTGGGTAAAAAACTTGCCGAAGAACTGGGTCTTGAACTTCAGATCGTGGACGCGGTAAGCGATATTGGTTCCGGGAATGTCTCAAAGTTTCAGACCCGGCAATTATCCCGGTCCTTTCAGTTTGCCACCGGTTTCATGAAGCCTCCCAAACCCGCAGAGCTTTTGGCCTACCAGAGAGTCCCTGAATCTGAACTGGTGTTGCGCGGCAATATCATGGACATGTCCCGCGCCAATCAATGGCCGCGCGAAAGCCTGGCGTTTGATTTATCACACGCCATAGACAAGCTGGCGATTGGGGGCTGTGCACCAGAAGACCGAACCGCATTATGGCGGGACGATTACATAGAATGGATGGAGACGCTGCCCGAAAACGCCAAAGCACGCACGTATGAATTCGCGTTTATCGAACAGCTGCTGCCAAACACTCTGGGTTCAAGGCTGATGGGGCTGGGACGCGCTAACTACGTTAATCCCTTCAACGATCGCGGATTGATCACAGCCTGCATGAAAGTGTCGCCGCAACTGCGCAAGAAAGGCACATTCAATCACATGTTGCGTGATGCAGCCGGTGCGCCCAAGTCGATCCGGGCCAAGAAGTTAAGCAAGCAGAAGCACCTGCATTCGCAAGTGGACGAGTTGTTTGCCTGAAAGGGCCGTCAGCCGGTCAATTCTCTGGGAATGACGAAATCGACCAGGCTGCCCGTCCCCAAAGTCAGCTCGGACCAATCCGAAATCTCAAAATCCACCACCAGTGTGGCGCAGGTGGGGTAGTCATAGAACCGTTTGTGCGAAGGCGCTTCGCGCATCAGGTCATGGGCAAATTCGGCGATGCCAGGATTATGGCCGATCATCAGAACACGCTCGCCCCGGGCAGTTTTGAGCGCTTTGAGCATCCGGCTTGACGGGGCCAGATACAAATTCCGATCAAACTGCGCACTGCAGGCGATACCAAGCAGGGCAAAAGTTTCGCGTGTGCGCGCCGCTGAGGACACCAGCGCCTGATTGGGCATGATCTTCTTGATCTTCAGCCACTCGCCCAGGGCCTTGGCCGACACCCGTCCGCGCCCATTCAAAGGGCGGTCGTGGTCGTCCAACGTGGGATCATCCCAACCGGATTTGGCGTGGCGCATCAGGATAAGGCGTTTGGTCATTTGAAGGCCTCCATGTGAAAGGCGGATTGGGTCTCAACTCGGCCATAGGTTTGGCTGACGGGGCAGATGCGACGTACAGCACACCCGCGCGCCAGACAGTCATTGCCCGAACGGTCCAGATCAGCCTTGCAGGCTGGTACATCATAGGTGCCCCCGGCGAAAGCATCGACGGGGCAGGCGGTGCGGCAGGGTTGATCCTTACACGCCAGGCAGGGGTTCGATGGTGTCTCGGGCAGGTCCATGCGTTCCGCAAACCCCAGCGCGCCGCGGTATGACACCATCAGCCCGGCACGGTCATGGACCAGCAGTTGGGTGGGGGATAGATGTGCACGGCCCGTGGATTGGGCCCAGCGGATGAAGGGCTGATAGGGTGGGCCGCCGAAGGGAAAGAGCGGCGTGGCGTTCATCTGTTCGGCAAGGGCTGTGATCACCCGTGTGGACCAGCGGTTCATCGGATCAGCAGCGCCATCCAGATATTCGGGCGAGACGATGAAATGTGACCAGAAGCCGGGCTCATCCGGGCCGAGCATAACGATGGTGTTTATGCCTTCGGGTGCCATATCATCGGGTGTGGGATGCAACGCCCCGAAAACGGCCAGCTGCGCGTCACGGACAGCGGTTTCAATGTCGTCCAGCGTCACTTGCGCTTGAAGGGCAACATCAGTGCCCACCCCAGTTTTGAAGGGCGATCATCCTGCCACTCCAGACCAATTTGCATGCCGTCATGCCCTTCCCTTGGCTGCGCAATATAGGTGCCAAACAGCCGATCCCAGATCGACAGGGCAAAGCCGTAATTGCTGTCATGCTCGGCCCGGTCCACAGAATGATGCACCCGGTGCATATCCGGTGTCACGAGGAAAAGCCGGATCACAGCATCAAGGCCCTTGGGCAGTTTGATGTTGGCGTGGTTGAACATGGCGGTGCCGTTGAGCAGGATCTCAAACAGGATGATGGCAATGGCAGGAGGTCCAAGCAAATAGACCAGACCAATCTTGAGCAGCATAGACAGAGCAATCTCGACCGGGTGAAACCGGATGGCCGTGGTCACATCAATATCCACATCCGCATGGTGCACCCGGTGAATACGCCACAGGATAGGGATTTTGTGGGTGATCAGATGCTGCGCCCAGATAGCCAGATCGAAGAACAAGATACTAAGAGGCACTGCTACCCACATCGAAAGCTCAAAGGTGTTCAAGAGCCCCCAACCGTTCTGATTGGCGTCGACCGCCGCCCCCACAGCCAGAAATGGCATTGCAAAAGCCATAAGCCGCAGGGTCACTGCGTCAAGGATCACGATGGCCCAATTTGTCATCCACCGCGTCTGACGGGGCTGTTTACGGATGCGGCGCGGGGCCTTGGCCTCGATCACGGCGAACAGCGCAAAGAGACCCATAAAGGTGATCAGACGAATGAGGGCTTCGTTTTCCATGGGCGGGACCCTAGCCCAAAAAAGCGCACTGGCAATCCCTGTGCGCAGATGTGATCAGGCGCGAATAATGGAACCGGCACCGTGTTCGGTGAAAAGTTCGAGCAAACAGGCATTGGGAGCCCGGCCATCCAGAATGACGGCAGCGCGCACGCCGCTTTGGATGGCGGTCAGGCAGGTTTCGGTTTTGGGGATCATGCCGCCAGCGATAGTGCCGTCTTTGGTCATCTGCGCGATTTGATCGGGTGTGAGTTCGGTCACAACCTCGCCCTGGGCGTTGCGCACGCCGTCAATATCGGTGAGCAGCAGCAGGCGATCCGCCTTGAGAGCGGCAGCTATGGCGCCAGCGGCGGTGTCACCGTTGATGTTAAAGGTCTCACCTGTCTTGCCAGCACCTAGCGGGGCAATGACCGGGATCGCATCATCCCGAAAGAGCGTGTGCAGAATGCCCGGATCGACCTCTGACGGCGTGCCCACAAGTCCCAACTGAGGATCTGTCGGAGTGCAGGTGATCAGCCGGGCATCCTTGCCCGACAGGCCCACGGCCTTGCCACCCTGGGCGTTGATCGCTTGAACGATGCGTTTGTTGACACGGCCCGACAAGACCATCTCGACCACTTCCATTGTCGCCTCATCGGTGACACGCTTGCCGTTCACAAACTCGGACTGAATGTTCAGCTTGTCGAGCATCTGATTGATCATCGGCCCGCCGCCATGCACCACCACAGGGTTCACACCGACCTGCCGCAGGAGCACCATATCGCGGGCGAAGGTTTCCATGGCCTCGTCACTGCCCATGGCATGGCCGCCAATTTTGATGACAACAATGGCGTCATCATAGCGTTGCAGATAGGGCAGGGCCTCGGACAAGGTCCGGGCGGTGGAAATCCAGTCGCGGTTCATATCTCGTGTCTTCATGTTTTGTCCTCGGGTGAGGTCACGTAATCCAATTGCGCGCTGTCGCGCAAGACGTCTCCTGCCCCCCACCTGGCCTCCCCCTCGAGGGAGACGGACAACTTGGAGGACTTACCCCGTTAAATCAGCGCTGCGATTGTGGCACGCAGGGTGGGGATACCATCACCCTTTTCACTGGAGGTCAGGATCAGTTCGGGAAAGGCAGCGGTGTGCGATTGCAGGCGTTTGCGGGTTTCCGCCAGAGATTTTTCCAACGTGGCTGCGTTGATTTTATCGGCCTTGGTCAGCACCACCTGGAATGTCACAGCGGCACTGTCGAGCAGGCTCATAATTTCCTCGTCCACTGCTTTGACGCCGTGGCGCGCGTCGATCAGCACAAAGGCGCGGCGCAGGTTCTGGCGGCCTGACAGGTATTGCTTCAGCAGGCGTTGCCATTTTTCGACCACCGCTACGGGGGCATTGGCAAAGCCGTAGCCGGGCAGGTCCACCAGGTAGCGTTCTTCGCCGAGTGTGAAAAAGTTGATCTCTTGTGTGCGGCCAGGGGTGTTCGACGCGCGGGCGATGGCTTTGCGGCCTGTCACGGCGTTGATCAGGCTGGATTTACCGACGTTCGAGCGGCCGGCAAAACATACCTCGATCCGATCACCTGAGGGCAGCCCTTGCATAGCGACGACGCCTTTGAGGAAGTCCACTGGTCCTGCAAACAGCTTGCGAGCCGCCTCAGCTGTAGTTGGGTCCGGCTCTTCGGTCAGCGGAAAAGGAAGCTGGGTCATGACAGCATCATTTCATCGCCGACAGCGATGTCGCCCGAGCGGGTCACAACAGCATAGATGCCAAAATGTTGGTGATCGTGATGTTGCGCCAAGGCCCCCAATGTCTCCAGATCACGCACGCCTGTGGCCGGGTTCGCCGTGGTGGCCAGGCAGCGCACGATGGATTCTTCGACACGCAATTGCGCAGTGCCGATGGTCAGGGTCTTGCCGGTCCAGTTCAGTTCTTCCCAAGCGGGGACACTATCGAAATGAATGTTACCACGCCAGCGCTGGGGCGAGATATCGGTTTGCATGGCCGCGCCCAGATCATCGTTTGAGGCCAGGTTGATCAGGCTGATCGACGCATAATCCGTATCGGTCATACCGCGGTCTGGCACGCGGTGCATGCCCACGGATTGCGCGCGGTTCGCGGGCATCAAGGGGCGCACCCAATCAAGGAAGGGTTGCACGTCACCATCGGGATCAAACGTCAGATCAGGACGCTCGGGGTGCCTGAGCGTCACTGTGCCCGAGGCATCTTCACAGATTGTGTCGATCGCCATCAAGCCCGGCGCTTTGGACCCGCGGGAATAATTGGCACAGGGTGCCCACGCGGTGCCATCCGACCTGGTCATCTCATGCGTCACAGCCCAGCGACGGTCCCACGGGATCGTCTGCCCTTCGGTCAGGGTTGTGCGCTCCAGCGCCTCGCGTCCATGCCCTTTGATCGGGTGACGCCAAAGGGCGCAGACCTTAGCCATCTTTGTTGTCAGGCTTTGGGCCACGTTTGAAACTGCCAGCGATATTGCCAAAGACATCAGGTTTGTAGCCTTGGCTGCGCATGATCAGATATTGTTGGCTGAAGGTGATCAGGTTGTTGGCAATCCAGTACAGCACCAACCCGCTGGCGAAGCTGCCCAGCATGAACATGAACACCCATGGCATCCACGCAAGGATCATCTTTTGCGTAGGATCGGTGGGGGCCGGGTTCAGTTTCTGTTGCAGCCACATGGAGACACCCAGCACCAGCGGCATGATCCCGATGAACATCAGGGCCAGGATGCTGCCCGGCTCGGGGCCTTCAAAGGGCAGGATTCCCCAGAGGTTCATGATCGAAGACGGATCAGGCGCGGAGAGGTCTTTGATCCAACCGATCCAGGGCGCATGGCGCAGTTCGAGCGTGACAAAGATCACCTTGTACAACGAGAAGAAGATCGGGATCTGCATCAAGATCGGCAAGCAGCCCGAGGCCGGATTGACCTTTTCCTTCTTGTAGAGCGCCATCATCTCTTGCTGCAGCTTCTGGCGATCGTCGCCGGCGCGTTCCTTGATCTGCTCCATCTGCGGCTGAAGCTCTTTCATCTTCGCCATCGAGACGTAGGATTTATAGGCCAGCGGCAGCAGCAGTGCCTTGATCAGCAAGGTCAGACCAATAATCGCCCAGCCCATGTTGCCGATCAGGGCATTCAGATAGTGCAGCACGGCGAAGATCGGTTTGGTCAGGAAGAAAAACCAACCCCAGTCGATACTATCCAGAAACCCTTGGACACCTTCGTCATTTTGATAGTTGCGGATGGCTTCCCATTCCTTGGCGCCGGCAAACAGGCGGGTTTCGGCAGAGATAGACTGGCCGGGGGCAACGGTTTGCGTGGGCAGCACCGTTTCAGTCTGGTAGATGTTCCGCTTGGCATCAAACTTGTTGACGGATTTGAAGGCGCTGCCTGGCTCTGGGATCAGCGTGGTCATCCAGTAATGATCCGTGAACCCTGTCCAGCCGTTTTCCGTGACTTGCAGTACCTGTGCCTGTGCACCCTCGCGGGGGTTGAAATCGTAGTCCGCCACATCGTCATAATCGATCTCGGCCAGTTCACCGTCGGTCATCGAAATCAGACCTTCGTGCAGGATGAAGAAGTTCTTCATGTCCTGCGGTTCGCCGTGGCGGGCCAGGATGCCGTAGGGGGCCAAGGAGGCTGCAGCACTGCCAGTGTTCTCGACTGACTGGCTGATGGAGAACATGAAGTTTTCGTCAACGCTGATTTCGCGTGTGAACAGCATGCCTGCCCCATTGTCCCATTCCAGTGTCAAAGGGGTGTCGGGGGTCAGGGTGCCTTCGTTTTGCACAGACCACAGGGTGTTGGCATTCGGGACCTGCTCGTGCGTAAGACCGGATCCGGGCGCCCAACCGTAGAGGGCGTAATATGGGTTATCTGATCCAACAGGTGACAGCAGTGTGACGATGTCCGAACCTGGCTCCAATGTCTCGCGATAGTTTTTCAGGGCCAGCTCATCAATGCGGCCGCCGCGCAAAGAGATGGATCCTTGCAGATTTGGCGTATCAATTTTGATCCGCGGCGCTTCAGGGGCGGTTTCGGTTTCTGTCGTAGATGTGGCCGCAGCTTCTGATCCGTCTGCCGCAGCCGTTGGGGTGCTGGCCAGTCCCGAAGCCTCATCCGCAGCGGTGGCGTCGGAAGTGACGGTCGCCGGATCCGTTTGCTCGACCTCGGGAGGAGGGAACATGACGAACCAGACCAGGATCACAAGAAAGCTGAGCGCGGTCGCTAGAATGAGGTTTTTATTCTGATCGTCCATCGCGGATGGCCATTTCTGTTGTTTCGCTATCGTCCAGCGGTTCAACAGAGTGCGGCACAAAAGGTCAAGGGGGCAGGGGGCGAATCCTGTCCGATATGGCTGTCAAAATCGACTGTTATCCGATTTTGCGGCCAATCATTGGTGTCGCTTCCAATTTCGCGGCATGTCCGGTGATCCAGGCAGCGGTTTTGTCAAACGGCATGGGGCGGGCCAGACCAAAGCCCTGAACGTGCCCACATCCAAGCTGCGCAAGCATGTGGTGTTCACCAGCACTTTCGACACCTTCAGCCAAAGTGTCCAAACCCAGCCGTTCTGCCATAAGTAAAATTGCAGAAATCATGCGTTGCTGTTCGGCGTCCTTGTCAACTTTCATGACAAAGGATCGGTCTATTTTCAAACGGCCAATGGCGAAGCGCCGGATCGAGGAAATCGAGGCATGGCCGGTGCCAAAATCATCAAGGTCGATCTTGCAGCCCAGGGCCGAAAGCCCGTTGATGTTTCGCGTCACCACATCATCGGGCGAGGTGGCCACCACTGTTTCCAGAATTTCCACCACCAGTCGGTCGGGTGTCAGGTTGAACCGGTCCAGCTCCCACTCGATCTTTTCAAGAAGACTGGGGTTGCGCAATTCCTCAGGGGCGAAATTCACACCCACATGCGGCACCGCAAAGCCTTGCAGATCCCAGGCGGTAAGCGCGTTCAGCGCGTGATAGAGCATCACTTCGCCTAAACGTTCAAGCCGCGCGCCCCTTTCCAGCAGAGGCAGGAATTCGTTTGGCGGAATGATTCCACGTTCGGGATGCATCCAGCGCGCCAGAGCCTCAAACCCCGTCACCTCGCCGGTGTGGGTTGAGATTTGAGGTTGAAACCACGGTAGAATCTGCCCGTTTTCCAGCGCGTCATTCACCTCATTGGATGCGATATCCGGTGGGGATTGAAGCCCTTTCATATCGGAGGAGTAAGACCGTATGGCCGATGGGGCGTGCAAACGCGCCTCTCGCATGGCCAGCTCCGTTGCATGGGCAAGACTGTGCCCGGTTTTTTCCTTGAGTTGCGAGCTGATGCAGAAACCGGCTGACACCGACAGGTAAATGACCGTCGAATCGAGTGCGACCGGTTCTTCGAGGGCGGATTGCAAGCGGGCCACCAGTTGCAGGCCTATATCCAGGTTGAACTGTCGAACCGGTGCGATTGCGATCGCCAGACTGCGGTCATCCAGCAAGAAAACCTTGTCGTTCCCGCGCACCACGGTGCGAAGCCGCTTGAGCGATGTTTCCGCAACATGTTGCGTGGCCGCATGACCAAAGCGGCCTGTGATTTCTTCGTGGTCATCAATGGATAGGATGATGCAGCCGGATTTCAGCGTTTTGGCGCGGGCCTGGCGAAGCTGGATGTCAAGCTCTGTGATCAGAACCTCCATCCCGGTTGGCATGTTCAGGCCCACATCGTCCGATCGCCGAGCGGACCGGGCCTGCCCTGTCATACGCGAACAGAACAGTAAGACCGGGAGGGCAACCGCCAAGAGGATCAACAGAGATTCGCCGCCCACCCAAAACGCGGCGAGCAGCGCTGCCGGCAACAGTACAAACGCCTGTGGACCTGCAAGAAACTGGCGCATCGCGTTTTGCGACGTGTCTGAAAAGGATTTGAGGCGCGACGGCATGTGACATTCCCGAAACAATGCCCGAAGCTAACCCTTTGCCTCTCAACGCGCTCTTAACGACCTCAGGTTGTAGCCGAGGAAGTCTGTCAAATTTTATCTAAGGCGTTTCGAGAAATACCTGAGAGATCAGCTTGTCTTGAAACGCGCACAGTGCCGTTATGGTCCGTGCGTTTCGCGATGTCTTCGTGGCTCAAATATACCTCAAAAGGCTTTTACTGCGGACACACGCCCCTGAATTGCAGGGTTCTCAGGGAAGGTCAGTCGCCGTCGGACAAGATGGGCCCAAAGCCGGTGATCAGCTGGCGCAACCCCAGGCTTGCCCCAAGATAGATGGATACAAAGGTCAATGGCGCCCCAAGGCTGAAAAGCGCGAACGCAGAGATGCCTTGTCCAATGGTACAACCAAGAGCCAGCACAGCGCCAAACCCCATCAGCGCAGCCCCGAGAAACTGGCGCTTCAACTCTCGTGGATCCTCGCAAGCCTCCCAGCGGAAATGCCCCTTGATCAAACTGCCAATGAAAGCACCAAGCAAGACGCCACCCACCGAGCCTACGCCAAAACTCAGACCGCCGCCGCTTGAGGTCATCAAGAAAAGCAGGCTTTCCCCCAAAGGCGCGGTGAATGTGTGTGAGATAACAGGGTCTGTTCCAAACCCTGTCTTTGCGATCTGATAGGTGCCAAGCCATCCCGCCGCGATGGCGACACCCACGATGCTGGCCCAGATCATCGCAGACTTCGCCTGCCTGAACGACTGCGACCACAGGACAACAGCTGCCAAAAGCGCCGCAATGGCCAGGCCAATGACATCCGGGGACATCCCCGTGAGCGACATGGCCATCTCGGGATAGCTGCGAGAGGTGAGATCCAACGTTGTGGCCTGTTCAAAGCTCAGGCGCAGGCGCGCGAAGGGGCCCGAGAGCATGGCATAGGCCGAAATGCCCATAATCAGCACGATCACGAAAGACCGCAGATCACCTCCGCCGGTGCGGGCCAGGGCTCCAAACCCGCAATTCCCCGCCAGCGCCATGCCATAGCCGAACAACAATCCGCCAACGATATGCGCCAAGGGCGAAAACCCCGCACGGTAGTAAAGCGCATAGGACGGATCAAACAGGCCCGCCAATGTCAGGGCAAAGACCAGCAGCCCGGCGGCTGCAATGGCCAGCCCCCACATGCGCAATCGAATATCACTGCCTTGATACAGGTGGTCTTCGATCGCGCCGAGGGTGCAGAACCGTCCCAGTCGCGCGGCCAACCCCAGGAAAACACCGCTCGCCAAGCCGATCAAGGCGTTCAGAGAGGTATCTGACAAGGCGTCTATCATGGGGTGTGGTCAGCTTTCCTTGCAGAACAGCGTGTAGACCACGTCAAGGATTTGCACGGCACGGCGGTCCGCCAGACGATAGTAAATCGCCTTGCCGTCGCGTCGGGGTGCGACCAATCCTTCAGTGCGCAAGCGGGACAGTTGCTGTGAAACTGCCGCTTGCCGTGCCGATAACAGCTCTTCCAGCTCGGTCACCGTCTTTTCGCCTGTGGCCAGATGACACAAGATCATCAATCGTCCTTCGTGGCTGATCGCCTTGAGAAAGTTTGAGGCCTCACAGGCGTTGCGCATCATCCGGTCCATTTCGGCTTCGGACATGCCATCAGTGAGAACGGGCAGGGTCATTGGGTCACCTGTGGGATTTCTGTCGTGATTTGGTCGGCATTCTGGTCCAGCATCTGTGCCAGCATAACCCAAAAGAATTCGTCCCCGTTGTAGCCCTCAAGGCGTGCCAGTTCCTGGCCGTCCTGCACCAGAATGAAGCTGGGGGTGAACACGGGCGGAGATCGGAAGGTCAGATCATCGGGCAGGTCGCGCAGATCGACACGCCGCAAGGGGGCCAAGCGGCCTTCGTCCGTTCTGGGATAGATGTGCGATAGCTCGGCATCCCACCTCTCGCACCAGTGGCAGCCCGCTTGCTCGACCATCACCAGCTCGGCGGTGTGGGCCGGAAGGCTGATACCGGTCGCGAGGACCAAACCCAAAAGGGTGGATCGACCAGTGAACATGATAGGTTCCATTGACGGTTGGCTCAAACATATAATATCTTGAATATGTAAGCAGTTCAAGCTGCACAAGCATCACGAGGGTGTGACAGATATGCTGGACGTCTCATTCTTTAGTGCACTCATCGGTGGGCTGGTTGTTTTTTTCTCGCCTTGCGTGTTGCCGATTGTGCCGTTCTATCTCAGCTACATGGCCGGGGCGTCGATTTCGCAGATCTCAGACGAGGGCACATTGGCCCCAGGGTTGCGCCGCCGCGCCTTTCTGGCGTCGGTCATGTTTTCGTTGGGGATTATCACCGTGTTCGTGCTGTTGGGGGCGGCTGCTTATGGGCTCAGTCAGGCCTTCCGGTCCGTGCAAACTGAATTCAGGCTTGTGGCTGCGATCATCGTTTTCTTGATGGGGCTGCATTTCCTCGGTGTCCTGCGGATCGGGTTTCTCAATCGCATGTTCCAGATGGATGCAGGCGACACGCAATCCATGTCGATCCCCGGTGCCTACATCGTGGGCTTTGCTTTTGCGGCAGGTTGGACCCCATGTGTGGGCGGTGTTCTGACCGCGGTGATCTTTACCGCCAGCACTGAGGCGACCGCTTTGAAAGGCTTGATGCTGCTGCTGGTGTTTGGCGTGGCCATGACAGCACCCTTCGTGATTGCTTCGCTGTTCATTGGGCCTTTCCTGCGGTTCGCGGCCAAGTTCCGCCGTCATCTGCCAAAAGTGGAAAAGGCGATGGGGGTGTTGCTGATCGTCTTTGCCGGGCTCATCGCAACTGATAGCGTGAATGTCATCGCGCAATGGATGCTGACCACATTCCCGGCGTTCCAAAACATCTGAAGGAGGAAGACCATGATCCGTAGTCTGACGATTTGCCTGACGTTCCTGATGGCTTTGACGGCCAGCGCGGCCGAATTGGGCGACGACGGTCTGCACAAGGCTGACTGGATGCGCGATACGTTCAAGGATCTGCGCGAAGACCTGGATGAGGCCAACGCCGAAGGAAAGCGCCTCGCGATCATCATCGAGCAACGCGGCTGCATCTACTGCACCAAGATGCACAACGAGGTGTTCTCGCTTGAGGAGGTGTCGGGCTACATCCACGATAACTTCTTTGTGGTGCAGATGAACCTTTATGGCGACACCGAAGTGGTGGATTTTGACGGCGAGACCCTGAGCGAAAAAGATGCCGCCCGCAAATGGGGGTTGCTGTTTACCCCGTCGATTCTGTTCCTGCCCGAAGACGTGGGCGAGGATCAAACCGCGGCACAGGCGGCTGTGACCCTGATGCCGGGGGCCTTTGGGCCGGGCACCACGATGGACATGCTGACCTGGGTGGCCGAGAAGCGGTATGCGCTTGATAACGGAGAGGATTTCCAACGCTATCATGCCCGCCGTATTCAGGAGCGCGACAATGGCAGCTTCGACTGACATCTCTAACATGCGGCAGTGCGGCGACGAATTATCAGGAATAGCAGTTGATCGGCGGCGCGGTTTGCGCCTATGATATTCGAAAAACAGAATATGTTACGGGAGGACATATGAGGACAGCTTTGGCGGCCCTAGCGGCCCTGGCACTTTCAACCCACGCAGGTCTTGCAGGTGAAGTTGCCCCAACAGACGTCAATTACATGGATGGCGCGGTTGAGATGTCGCTCTCTGGCACCGCCGGGGATGCCACCGAGGGGCGCAGTATTGTGGGCTCCAAGAAAAAGGGCAATTGCGTTGCGTGTCACATGGTCAGTGATCTGGCCGATGTGCCATTTCACGGCGAGATTGGCCCACCTCTCGATGGTGCAGGAGAGCGTTGGACCGAGGCTGAGTTGCGCGGGATTGTCGCCAACGCCAAGCTGACGTTTGAAGATTCGATGATGCCGTCCTTTTACAAAACTGAAGGCTTCATTCGCCCCGGCAAAGCCTACACAGGCAAAGCGGCAGACGACACGTTTGGCCCTCTGCTGACAGCGCAGCAAATCGAAGATGTGGTGGCCTATCTCGTCACCCTCAAGGAATAACAGACCCCTGAAACATGGGATCAATCGCAGGAGTAGTATGATGCAATTCACACGACGTGATGCCTTGGCCGTCGGCGCAGGTGCCGCTTTGGTCGCAGGCCTGCCCATCCGGGCCATGGCCATGGGCGACGAGTATATCGAAGCTTTCACGGGCGGGGCTGAAGTGGGCGAAGGTGGGATCACCCTGACCGCGCCCGAGATTGCCGAGAATGGCAATACCGTGCCGATCGAAGTCTCCGCCGAAGGGGCCACCGAAATCATGGTGCTGGCGCTGGGCAACCCGGTGCCGCCTGTAGCGACCTTCAAATTCGGACCGCTCGCAGCCTCGCAGGATGCCAAGACACGGATTCGGCTGGCCAAGACCCAGGATGTGGTCGCCATCGCCAAGATGGATGACGGGACATTCGCCAAGGCCTCGGCCTCAATCAAAGTGACAATCGGCGGCTGCGGCGGCTAAGGGACAGATAGGAGAAATATCATGGCCAAAGGTGTAAAACCCCGCGTCAAAGTGCCCAAAACGGCCCAAGCTGGTGGCACCATCACAATCAAAACGCTGATCAGCCACAAAATGGAAAGCGGTCAGCGTAAGGACAAAGAGGGCAACATCATCCCGCGCTCGATCATCAATCGGTTCACCTGTGACTTTAACGGTCAGAACGTCATTGATGTCACGTTGGAGCCTGCCATCTCGACCAATCCGTTCATCGAGTTTGAAGCGACAGTGCCCGAAGCGGGCGACTTTGCCTTCACTTGGTACGACGATGATGGATCGGTTTATGAGGAATCCAAATCCATCGCCATCGCGTGATCTGAAGGGCCGACAGGGAGACTATAATGCAAAAGATAAAAACGGTTCTGGGGACATGCGCCGCAATGGCATTGACAGCGGGGGTGGCCATGGCCGGCCCGGCAGAAGACAAGCTGATCCTCAATGAAGAGATCGAAATGGTGACGGTCACGACAGCGCCGGATCACATGTCCGACGCGATGGACACGATCTATTCCGGCTGGCACTTTCGCGGCGTTGAAACCCGCGCGATGCAATCGGATGATTTTGACAACCCCGGTATGATCGCTGTGGAGCAGGCCGAGGACGCCTGGAACACCGTGGACGGCTCCGAGGGCAAGTCCTGTGCGTCCTGTCACGACGGCAGTGACAGCATGGCAGGCGTCAAACCCGTCTATCCCAAGTGGAGCGAGGCCGCAGGCGAAGTGCGCACGCTGGAGCATCAGATCAACGATTGCCGCGAAAATCGTATGGGTGCCGAAAAGTGGAAATACACAGGCGGTACCATGCAGGGCATGGTGGCGCTGATTGCCTCGGTGTCGCGCGGCATGCCGGTGAATGTGGCCATTGACGGCCCGGCCCAGTCGATGTGGGAGCAGGGCAAGGAACTGTACTATACCCGCACCGGTCAGCTGGAACTGAGCTGTGCAAACTGCCACGAAGACAACTATGGCATGATGATCCGCGCCGATCACCTCAGCCAGGGTCAGATCAACGGCTTTCCGGTGTATCGGTTGAAAAACACCAAGCTGAATTCGGTGCATGCCCGGTTCAAAGGCTGCGTGCGCGACACCCGTGCCGAGACGTACAAGCCCGGCGGTCAGGAGTTCATCGCACTTGAGCTGTATGTCACCTCGCGTGGCAACGGTCTGTCGGTCGAAGGGCCGTCGATCCGCAACTAAATCTGATGGCCCCGCGTCCTGCTCAGGATTGCGGGGTTTTCTTTAAACACAAACATTCAATAATTCGCATGTATTGGCAGGACTTAGCATGATCTCACGGCGTGACTTTCTTCAGACCTCGATGGCGGCTTCGGCCATTGTTGGCACGTCTGGCTTTGGCGAATGGGGCCGTCTGGCCGCCCAGCAGGCCTTGACGCAGGACCAGTTGTTGGAGTTTGACACCTTTGGCAATGTCACCCTGATCCATGTGACGGACATTCATGCGCAGATGAAGCCGATCTATTTCCGCGAGCCGTCGATCAATGTGGGCGTCGGGGACAACACCGGCCATGTGCCCCACATCACCGGCGCTGATTTCCGCAAACTTTATGGCATCGACGATGGCAGTCCCTCGCATTACGCGCTGTCATCGGGCGATTTCAGCGCATTGGCGCAGGCCTATGGGCGTGTTGGGGGCCTCGACCGGGTTTCGACCGTGATCAATGCCATTCGCGCCGACCGCCCCGATGCCCTGCTGCTCGATGGCGGTGACACATGGCATGGCAGCTATACTTGCTACCACACCCAAGGGCAGGACATGGTCAACGTGATGAACGCGCTGAAGCCCGATGCAATGACCTTCCATTGGGAGTTCACGCTGGGCTCGGACCGCGTGGCAAAAATTGTCGAAGGCCTGCCCTTTGCCGCCCTTGGCCAGAACATATTCGACGCCGAATGGGATGAACCCGCCGAGCTGTTCCCGCCCTACCAGATGTTTGAGCGTGGCGGCATCAAGATTGCTGTCATCGGTCAGGCCTTCCCCTACATGCCCATCGCCAACCCCGGCTGGATGTTCCCGGAATATGCCTTTGGCATCCGGGACGAGCATATGCAGGAGATGGTCGATCAGGTCCGTTCCGAGGGGGCCGAGGTGGTGGTTTGCCTCAGCCACAACGGCTTTGACGTAGACAAAAAGATGGCCGGGATCGTCTCGGGCATTGACGTGATCTTGTCAGGCCACACGCATGATGCGCTACCCGAGCCGGTGCTGGTGGGCGAGACAGTGATCGTGGCCTCAGGCTCCAATGGCAAGTTTGTCAGCCGCGTTGATCTGGACGTGCGCGACGGCCGGATGATGGGGTTCCGGCACAAGCTGATCCCGATCTTCTCGGATGTGATCGAACCCGATGCGGCTGTGACAGCTGTGATCGACGGACAACGCGCGCCTTACATGGATCAGTTGACCGAGGTGATCGGGCAAAGTGAGAGCCTTTTGTATCGTCGTGGCAACTTCAATGGCACCTGGGATGATCTGATCTGTGACGCGCTGCTTTCTGAACGCGAGGCGGATATCGCACTTAGCCCTGGTGTACGCTGGGGGCCGTCTATCCTGCCCGGTCAGGACATCACCCGAGAGGATATCTGGAACGTCACCTCAATGACATACGGTGCCGCTTACCGTACTGAAATGACCGGTGAATTCCTGCATGTGGTGCTGGAAGACGTGGCCGATAACCTCTTCAACCCAGACCCCTATTACCAGCAAGGCGGGGACATGGTCCGTACAGGCGGGCTTGGCTATGCCATCGACATCAGCCAACCACAGGGCAGCCGGATCACCGATCTGACGCTGCTGAGCACCGGCGAGGCGATAGACCCTGCCAAAACCTATCAAGTGGCCGGTTGGGCATCCGTGAACGAAGGCACCGAAGGGCCTGCGATCTGGGATGTGGTGGAAAGCCATATCCGTCGTCAGGGCACGGTCACCGTCACCCCGAACACTGCCGTCAAAGTCACGGGCATCTAAGGAGGCATCCGGCATGAGCCATTCCAACGACACAACCCGCCGCGGTTTCCTGCGAGGGGCTGCTGCCGCCAGCACCGCCGCGCTGGCCGCTGGCTCGGCGAAGGCCGCGACCCCTGATCCCTTGATCACCAAAGTGCAACCTTGGGCCAGTGGTCTGGGCGACGGGGTGGACGTCACGCCTTATGGGATGCCGATTGAGTTTGAAAGCGATGTGGTCCGTCGCAATGTCGAATGGCTGACCGCCGATACGATCTCATCCATCAACTTTACACCCATTCATGCGCTGGATGGCACCATCACCCCGCAAGGCTGCGCGTTCGAGCGGCATCACTCCGGTGCCATTGAACTGAGCAAGCAAGATTACCGCCTGATGATCAACGGGATGGTCGAGACACCCTTGGTGTTCACCTATGAAGATCTTGAGCGGTTCCCACGCGAAAACCATGTCTATTTCTGCGAATGTGCGGCGAACACAGGCATGGAATGGGCCGGTGCCCAGCTGAACGGGGCGCAGTTCACCCATGGCATGATCCACAACATGGAATACACGGGCGTGCCCCTGCGAACACTGCTGGAAGAGGCCGGATATGACACGGCTGGCAAGTGGGTTTACGTCGAAGGGGCGGATGCGTCTTCCAATGGGCGGTCCATCCCGATGGACAAGGCCATTGATGACGTGTTGGTTGCTTTCAAGGCCAACGGCGAGGCCCTGCGCAAGGAACATGGATATCCCGTCCGGCTGGTTGTGCCCGGTTGGGAGGGCAACATGTGGGTCAAATGGCTGCGCCGGATCGAGGTGATGGATGCCCCCGTAGAAAGCAGGGAAGAGACGTCGAAATATACGGACGTGCTGGAGGACGGCACGGCGCGCAAATGGACCTGGGTGATGGATGCCAAATCTGTTGTCTCGTCCCCCAGCCCTCAGGCCCCGATCACCCATGGGCCGGGGCCTTTGGTGATCACCGGGCTGGCCTGGTCCGGCAATGGGGCGATCACGCGGGTCGATGTGTCCAAGGACGGCGGCAAGACCTGGGAAACCGCCCGTCTGGCCAAACCCGGTGAGGACAAGGCGCTGACCCGGTTCTATCTGGACACCACTTGGGACGGCTCTGAAATGCTGCTGCAATCGCGTGCCATGGACGCCACTGGCTATGTGCAACCCACCAAGGCGCAGCTGCGCGAGGTGCGGGGGCTGAATTCGATTTACCACAACAACTGCATTCAGACCTGGTGGGTTCGTGAAACAGGGGAGGCGGAAAATGTCGAAGTTTCCTAAGGTTGTTCTGGCAGTCGCACTATCGTTGATGGCCACGCCTGTGTTGGCTGAAAAATTTGGCCTGGGTCGCGCTGCGCTGCCTGAAGAAATTGCCGCCTGGGATCTGGACGTCAGCCCTGATGGCACAGGCCTGCCTGCCGGGTCGGGAGATGTTCTGACCGGCGAAGAAGTCTTTGCCGAGAAGTGCGCCGCCTGCCACGGGGACTTTGCCGAAGGCGTCGACAACTGGCCTAAACTGGCTGGCGGTCACGATACACTGGATCACGAAGACCCGCTGAAAACGGTCGGCTCTTACTGGCCGCATCTGTCGACCACCTGGGACTATGTAAATCGTTCCATGCCTTTTGGTGAGGCGCAAAGCCTGACGGCGGATGAGGTCTATGCCATCACCGCCTATATCCTCTATTCCAACGATCTGGTGGAGGATGATTTCACCCTGTCGGATGAGAACTTTACCTCGTTTGTCCTACCCAATGTGGATGGGTTCATCGTCGATAACCGGGCTGAAACCGAATACGCCATTTGGTCGGGTGAGCCTTGTATGGAAAACTGCAAAAACGACGTCAAAGTCACGATGCGCGCCCGCGTGCTGGATGTCACGCCGGAAGAGGAGAATACCACGCAAAAAGTGGCTACCGTGGCAGAGCCTGTAGAAGAGGCTGTGACGCTTGATCCTGAATTGGTGGCGAAAGGCGAAAAGGTCTTCAAAAAATGCAAAGCCTGCCACCAGGTGGGTGATGGGGCCAAGAACCGCTCGGGTCCGATCCTGACAGGCGTGGTGGACCGCGCTGCCGGATTGGTTGAGGGGTTCAAATATTCGAAAGCACTGAAACAGGCGGCTGAAGACGGATTGGTTTGGGATGAAGAGAGCCTTAGCGCCTTTCTGACCAAGCCTAAGGACTTCATGAAAGGCACCAAAATGAGCTTTTCAGGGATCAAGAAAAACGGTGATATGGCTGCAATCCTCGCCTATCTGCGCAGCGTGCCGGAGTAAGTACATGAGGTGGGGGCTCGTATTGTTGGCGGTATGTCTGGGTTTTGCTGGCCCGGGGGCTGCAACTGAACCATTGGGGGATACCGAAGCCGGGGCAAAACTGTTCTCAAAGTGCAAAGGGTGTCACAAGATTGGCGAGGGGGCCGAAGACAAGATCGGCCCGCATCTGAATGGGATATTTGGCAGAGCTGCGGCCGCACATGAGGGCTATGCCTATTCCAAGTCGATGAAGCGGGCCGGTGCAGACGGGCTGATATGGACCGCTGAGACGCTGGATGCTTACATTGAAAAACCCCGTGCCCTGGTGTCGAAAACGAGGATGAGTTTCCCGGGGATGAAAGACCCGCAGGACCGCGCCGATTTACTGGCCTATTTGCGTGCCTATTCGGATAACCCGGCAGATGTCCCCGAGGCCGAGCCGACCGCGACGGGCACGGATCATGATCTGGATCCGGCGATCCTCGCGCTGAAGGGGGATAAGGAGTATGGTGAGTATTTATCGTCAGAATGCCTGACGTGCCACCGGGCAGACGGCAGCGCCGAAGGCATTCCAGCGATCACACGCTGGCCTGAAGAAGACTTCGTCATCGCCATGCATGCCTACAAGCAAAAGCTGAGGCCCCATCCGGTGATGCAAATGATGGCCGGGCGGCTGTCCAACGACGAGATAGCCGCATTGGCTGCGTATTTCAAAGACCTCGAAAAGTGAGGCGATTTTAAGGGAGGACTAAAAATGAGTTTCAACAGAAGAGCCTTTATGGGCACTGGTCTTGCAGCGGCGACGGTTTTGTCAGCCCCTGCGGTCCTGGCCGATGGCCATGGCAAACCGCGTGTGGTTGTGATTGGCGGAGGGGCCGGCGGTGCGACGGCGGCCCGGTACCTGGCCAAGGACAGCGATGGGGCTTTAGACGTCACGCTGGTTGAGCCATCGCGTACCTATTTCACCTGTTTCTTCTCGAACCTCTATCTGGGCGGCTTCAAACAGCTGAGTGACATTGGCCATACTTATGGCGCGCTTGCCGCCAACCATGGCATCAATGTCATTCATGACTGGGCCGTGGGTGTGGACCGGGGTGCGAGGACCGTGACCTTGGCGGGCGGTGCGGTGCTGTCCTATGACAAGCTAATCCTTAGCCCAGGCATCGATTTTGTTGATGGCGCGGTGGAAGGCTGGAGCGTGGCGGCACAGAACAAGATGCCCCACGCCTATAAGGCGGGATCTCAGACCGAATTGCTGAAAGCGCAGATCATGGCGATGCCCGAGGGGGGGACCTATGCGATGGTGGCCCCACCTAACCCCTTCCGCTGCCCTCCGGGGCCGTATGAACGGGTGTCGATGGTGGCGCATATGCTGAAGGCCAACAATCCCACGGCCAAGATCATCATCGCGGATCCCAAGCCAAAGTTCTCGAAGATGGGGCTTTTCCAGGAAGGTTGGGCGCATCACTATGAGGGCATGATTGACTGGATTGGCGAAGAGTTCGGCGGAGGCAATGTCTCGGTCGATCCAGAGGCGATGACGGTGACCATTGATGGCGAAGAAACCGCTGTGGACGCCTGTAACGTGATCCCCGCCATGAAGGCAGGGCGCATTGCTGAGGTTGCAGGTGTGACCGATGGCAACTGGGCGCCGGTGAATGCCGTTGATATGTCCTCAAAGGCGGATGCGGATGTCTATGTCTTGGGCGATGCCAGTCAGCAAGGAGATATGCCGAAATCCGGTTTCTCGGCCAATTCACAGGCCAAGGTCTGTGCCAATGCGGTGCGCGGCGCGCTGACGGGTTCCAAAGTGTTCCCGGCCAAGTTCTCGAACACCTGCTGGTCCCTGATCGGAACGGAGGATGGCGTGAAGGTCGGAGCCACGTATGAGGCCACCGATGAGAAGATCGCCAAGGTCGATGGGTTTATTTCGCAGACCGGGGAAACGGGCGATTTGCGCAAGGCCACCTATGAGGAATCAGAAGGTTGGTACGCAGGGATCACTGCGGATATGTTCAGCTGATCTGTTTTGCGGGCGGGTTTATTAAAACCCGCCCGTTTTCTTTTGTGACAGAGCGGAGCATGTCGTCAGCGTGGGTTATTCAAACTCCATCTGTTCATAGACGTGGCCTGCATTTTTGGTGGCCAACTCCTCAAACGTATCGAGATGGGCATAGGGGGATTGATCGACGTAGTAGGCCTCGGCCAGATCGCCGCCTGCGTCCAGATGCTCGCCGATCTTGCCGCGCAGATAGACAAGGTAATCGCGCGTGTAGCGCCGCACCTGTGCCATGTTGGTGGGGTGGCCGTGGCCGGGGATCACGTAGGTGGCGTCCAGCGCTTCAAACTCGGTCTCCCAGGTGTCCAGCCAGTCGGCGGTCATCGTATCCTCGAATATCGGCAAGAGGCGTTCGTGAAAGGCCATATCGCCTGAGATGACCAACGACTGCTCGGGCAGCCAGACGACGATATCGCCGGGGCTGTGGGCCGGGCCCAGATGGCGCGCCTCGATGTGAAATTCACCCATGTCGATGATGTAATCGTCCTCAAAGGTCTCAGTCGGGCCTTGCACAAAGGTGCCTTGCGCGCGATCGCGGTTATAGCGTTGCATGTTTTCCAGGATCGAGCCGCCGTATTCCGCGAATTCCTCCGCCGCATCTACATGGGCCACAATCGGCACGCCCTGTTCGGCCCAGTAGGAATTGCCCAGCATCGCATGGCCCTGACCGTTTTCATTGAGGACCAGTTTGACGGGTTGATCGGTGATCGCTTTGATTTCCGCGTGCAGGGCCTTGGCAAGACCATGCGCAGCCCCGCCGTTGATCACCACAACGCCGTCCCCGGTCACGATAAAGCTGAGGTTGTTGTTATGACCTGCATTAGCGTGGTTTGGCGGGGCCGAGGCGCCGATGGCTGACCAGACATGTGGGATGACCTCGACGGGTTTGGAGTACAGCATCGAGCCTGGATATTGATCTGCGATATCTTCGCTGGCGTGGGCCACACCCGTGAGGGCCAGCATGATGGTAAAGGTGCGCATTACATCTCTCCTGCTGCAAAGTGAAACCCATCACCGCGCCGTTCGACGCGGCCCATTCCACCACCGGGCAGGTGATAGCCAAGCATAAGCATCTTATCGTGGGCCAGTTGATCCAGCAGGCCCATGCGGGTTGTGATCCCTGAGTCAGGGTCCTGATCTGCGCCGCTGGGCCAATTGGGGCGGGCCATAGCGACGTGGTGATTGCCAATGGCATCTCCGACGACCATCATGGCCTGCGATCCCGCGCGGACTTCGAAGGACATATGGCCGGGGGTGTGGCCAAAACTGGCGTGGGATTGAATGCCCGGCAGGATCTCTTGTCCGGGAGTGATCATGGTCACCATGTCTTCGATCATCTCCAGGCGCCGCGCCGCCCCCACCGCAAAGGAAGCACGCGCCTCGCCAATCGACGTCACGGTGTCGGGGTCGGTCCAATACTCCCATTCGGTCTGGCCGATCATGTAGCTTGCATTGGGAAAAACCGGATCGTCAAAGTCATCCAGCAATCCCCAAAGGTGATCGGGATGTGCATGGGTGAAGACAACATGGGTGACATCCTCTGGCGCAACACCTGCAGCCTCGAGGTTGTCCAGCAATGCCCCGACGCTGGGCATAAAGGCCGGACCGGAGCCTACATCAAAGAGGATGGTGCGCGTGCCGTCCTGCACCAGGGCGATGTTGCAGGGTGGATCAACCTGTTCGCGTGAAATCGCATGGGCAGTCAGGATTTCGGTCAACTCCGGCTCGGGCAACCCATCAAAGAAGAAGGACCCCGGCAGGGTCAGGTATCCATCGCTGAGGCTGGTGATCGTCATTCCCCCCAACTGAACTGAGGCGCGTGCGAGCAAGGGGGACAGACCTGCCACCACGCCCGCCGCGCCGAGGCCTGCCAGTGTAAACCGCCTTGTGATCATAGCGCCTCTCCTCTTATTCATATAATTGAATATGAGCGACGCAGGCCCGGTTTGGCAAGGCTATTCTTCTGGGGTGACTTCCCCCAACTGTCGCATCAAACCGGCGAAATCAAACAGTTTGGGATCCATCAGATGCGAGGGGCGCACGTTCATCAAGGACCGGAACATAACCTGACGACGTCCCGGCGCGTTCTTTTCCCAACCATCCAGAATTTGTTTTACCTGCTGGCGTTGCAACCCGTCCTGCGAGCCACAAAGATCACAAGGAATGATGGGATAGGTCATGGCGCTGGCGAATTTCTCGCAGTCCGCTTCGGCCACATGGGCGAGAGGGCGGTAGACGAACAAATCACCCTCCTCGTTGACCAATTTTGGTGGCATGGTGGCCAGACGACCACCGTGAAAGAGGTTCATGAAGAACGTCTCAAGAATGTCATCGCGGTGGTGTCCCAGCACCACGGCAGAGCAACCTTCTTCACGCGCGATGCGATACAGATTGCCACGGCGCAGACGGGAACACAGCGCGCAGAACGTGCGGCCCTGGGGGATTTTATCCATCACGATGGAATAGGTGTCCTGGTATTCGATCCGGTGGGGGACCTGCATCTTTTCCAGAAACTCGGGCAGGACAGTCGCGGGAAACCCCGGCTGGCCCTGATCCAGATTGCAGGCCAGAATATCCACCGGCAGCATGCCGCGCCATTTCAACTCATAGAGCACGGCCAGCATTGTATAGCTGTCCTTGCCGCCCGACAGACACACCAACCACCGCGCATCACGTTCGATCATGCCGTATTGGTCTATCGCCTCGCGCACATGTTTTACGATCCGCTTGCGCAGTTTCTTGAACTCGGTCGTTTTTGGCGCGCCGTGGAACAGCGGGTGAATGTCGTCCAGATCATCAAGCATGGGCCGACCTCATAGCAAATGGCCGGACTTGGCGGCTTTGACGGCAAGATAGGCCTCATTGTGCGGGTTCTCGCCCACCTTCAGGGGGACACGTTCGGCAACGCTGATGCCGTGTTGCTCCATCATTGCAATCTTTGCAGGATTGTTGGTCAGCAGGCGCACCGATGAAAACCCAAGGCGGCGCAGGATATCAGCCCCGATGCGGAAATCGCGCTCGTCATCCTCAAAGCCAAGCCGGTGATTGGCCTCGACGGTATCAAAACCCTGATCCTGCAGGCTGTAGGCGCGCATCTTGTTTGCCAGGCCGATGCCGCGGCCTTCCTGGTTGAGGTAGAGCAGGATGCCAGCGCCTTCGGCCCCCATCTGGGCCAGTGCACCGCGCAGTTGAGGTCCGCAATCGCATTTAAGTGATCCGATCAGATCCCCGGTAAAACACGCGGAATGCAGCCGTGACAATACGGGCGCATCCCGGTCGGGTCGGCCAATTTCCACAGCGTAGTGTTCTTCAGACCCATCCTCTGGGCGGAAGACATGCAACCGTCCTGCCTCGGACACCTGCAAGGGCAGGCGTGCGCTGACAACGGGGTGCATCTGGCTGGCGGCCAACATGTCAGCCCCGGCTTCGGCCACGCGCAGGCATGTCAGGTTATGTGTATCTGCAACGGCGTCGCTCTCGACCTCAACCAGCAGAGCCGCAGGCAACAGGCGGGCGGTCTTGGTCAGTTGCAACGCCAGGCGCGCCAATTCGGCCGAACCGTCGCGTTCACTGGCCAATGGTCCCTTCATCGGAGAGTTCAGATCATCGGCGGGGTCTGCGATGCTTTGCACCCAGGCAAGGCCTGCATCGCTCGGCAGTTTGACCCGCGCCAGATCACCGTCATAGGCGCGGGCCTTTAACGTCTCGGCCCGCCGCGCCGTAATCGCCAGCACTGGTGTGCCGGGCAGGGCCCGTATCGCTGCCAGCCGATCCGGGCTGAGCGTTTCGGCGGCCACCACAAGCATGGTCTGCCCGCTACCAGAGAACACGACGGGCACACCCATGCGCAAATCAGCGCGGGCGCGGGCCAGAGTTTCGGTGATGTCAGGCGATAGGGTCATGTCGGGGTCTTATCAATCAGATCGGCTGATCCTCTACAGGGTTTTGCAACAATGTGAAACATTTGATCGCGCACCAACACGTGCCCGTGAGATATCTGTAGCACACCTTGAGATTGTCGTGATCAACGTCAACATCGGGTCAAACGACACAAGGATAGTGGCTCGATGGCACAGCTTAAGAAAATTCTATTGGTGGATGATGATCACGATCTGCGCGAAGCGCTGAGTGAGCAATTGGTGATGACTGAAGATTTTGACGTCTTCGAGGCTGAAAATGGGTCCGAGGCCATGAAGCGGGCCAAGGATGGCATTTATGACCTTGTGATCCTGGATGTGGGCCTGCCAGACACCGACGGCCGCGAGTTATGCCGCCTGATGCGCAAACAAGGTGTGAAGGCCCCGGTGATGATGCTGACGGGCCATGATGGCGATGCCGACACCATTCTGGGACTGGATGCGGGGGCCAATGACTATGTGACAAAACCGTTCAAGTTCCCGGTGCTTCTGGCCCGTATCCGCGCGCAGTTGCGCCAACACGAACAATCAGAAGATGCGATCTTCCAGCTCGGGCCCTACACGTTCAAGCCTGCGATGAAGATGCTGGTCACCGAAGATGACCGCAAAATCCGTCTGACGGAAAAAGAGACAAACATCCTCAAATTCCTCTACCGCTCAACCGATGGTGTTGTGGCGCGCGACGTGTTGCTGCACGAGGTTTGGGGCTATAACGCAGGTGTGACCACCCATACGCTGGAAACCCACATCTATCGTCTGCGTCAGAAAATTGAGCCTGATCCCGGCAATGCCCGCCTTTTGGTCACGGAATCCGGTGGATACCGACTTCTTGCGTGAATTTTTGACGCAGATCAAAGAAAGGCTGATCCGCAGCTGCAAAGCTGGCGTAAGCTAAGATACCCGTCGCATATGCGGGCCTTCATATGCACCTCCCTGTTGGACTGGCCCCGGTTTTTCCGGGGTCTTTTTTTGTCGCGAAGCAACGTGAGAAGGCCCGAAAGCGACAAGATGTCGAATTCAGCACAGACTCTAAACTGCAGCCTCGCTGATACTTGCGCGTCCTAACCACGAAATTAGCGCATGACATGAGCACCGAAAAAGCATCTTCTGAAGCCGAGCCGACGTCCGGGTCGTTGCGCGGGAATGCGATCTGCATGATGGCGGTTGCGCTCTTTGCCACGGGGTTCCCAGCTGCCGAAGAATTGCTGAATTCCTGGGGTGCCATATCGCTGATCACCGTGCGCTGCGCCTTGGCATGCCTGTTGTTGCTGCCCGTTTGGATCGCCATGGATGGGTGGCGCAAGGTGGCTGAGGCCCCGTGGATGAGAGGTCTTGGGATTGGTGCACTGGGGTTTGGCACCGGGACGATTGTGCTGCTGGTCATTCAGGACTTTACCGATCCGGTCACTGCCGTGTTGATTGCAGCGACCATGCCCGTCAGTGCCGTGGCACTTGAGGTGATGCTGGATGGACGCCGCCTGACGCGCAACTTCATGATCGGCACAGCGCTGGTGCTGTTCGGCGGGTTTCTGGCCACAGGGGCGAAAATCACCGACGGCACCTATGGGTGGAGCATTTTCTTTGGGCTGTTGGCGTCGATGTTGTTTGCATGGGGGTCACGCAAAACGGTCAAGGGATTGCCTGAAATGTCGATGATCGGGCAATCGACACTGACGCTCATCGGGGCGATGATGTTTTGCCTGGCGACCTATGATGTGTTTGTCCTTTTTGGATGGCCCGGAACCCACGCCGCTCCGCTTGACCCAAGAGGGTGGATGATGTTGCTCATCTATGGCTGGGCCTCGCTGGCAGTCAGCCAGGTCTTGTGGATCAGTGGTGTGTCCCGACTGGGCGTTGGGATCGCATCCTTTCATCTGAACGCAGCTCCGTTCTATGTGATGCTGATTTTGGTGTTCATGGGTGGCACATGGGAATGGCAGCGCGCCTTTGGGGCAGTGGTTCTTGGGCTTGGCGTCGTATTGGCGCAAAAGCGTCGAACGCGCGTGCCGGTGGTGCCGCTTCAGTTCACGTCACGCCGACCTCTCTGAGCTATTGTGCAGGTTTCCGGTTGCATCGCGGACAGTGCCATGGGCATGTTCGCACAACACAGTTTTGAGGATGCTGCCCCATGCCCTTCACCCTTGCCACCTGGAACATCAATTCGGTTCGACTGCGCGAGCCGATCGTGTGCAAATTGCTGGCCGAGGAAGGCCCCGATGTGCTGTGTCTGCAGGAATGCAAAAGCCCGGTTGAGAAGATCCCGACCGAGGCCTTTGCCGAACTGGGCTACACCCACATGGTGGCGCGTGGACAGAAGGGGTACAATGGCGTGGCCATCCTGTCGCGCTTGCCGATGGTTGAGGCCGGGGCCGAAGATTACGCACAGCTGGGCCATGCCCGACACATTGCCGGGCGGCTTGAGAATGGCGTGACGATCCACAATTTCTACGTGCCCGCGGGCGGCGATGTGCCGGATCGCGCGGTGAACGAGAAGTTTGGCCAGAAGCTGGATTACCTGACCGAGATGCGTGACGCCTTCCGCGCCGATGCGCCGCAAAAATCAATCCTGGTGGGGGATCTGAACATTGCCCCGCGTGAGGATGATGTCTGGGATCATAAGAAACTGCTAAAAGTGGTTAGCCACACGCCTGTCGAAGTGGAGGCCCTGGCCGAGACGCAAGATGCAGGCAATTGGGTGGATGTCACCCGTCAGGATATCCCGGAAGGCCAACTATACAGCTGGTGGTCCTACCGTGCCCGGGACTGGGACGAGGCCGATAAAGGCCGCCGGTTGGATCATGTCTGGGCCACGCCCGATATCTCAAACGCCGCTCATTCCAGCCGGGTTTTGCGCACCGCACGCGGGTGGGAAAAGCCTTCGGATCATGCGCCTGTGTTTGCGACATTTGATCTGGATTGAAGGCGCCTTTATGCGCTAGCCTCAGACATGTAGACCGCCTGCATCTTTATGTGCAGCGCACCTGAGTATTGTTTTTTGAATTCCATTTGACCGATCCACTGACATGGGACTGAGATATGTTTTGTTCCAATTGCGGCAATAACATTGAAGCGGCCGATAACTTCTGCAACGCCTGTGGGTCTAAAACGGGCGGAGCAAAAACGGGTGGGGCGACTGCCGCGCCCAAATCCAATGCCTCGTGGCACACCAGCCTGCGCTATCTGGACGTGGTGCGCGAAGGTGAGGTGGCCCAGATCTTTGCTCTGGCTGAAACCGAAGGGGGTTCGTCCTATAGCGGCGACGATTTCGTATCGCTGATTACACCGCTGTCGCCGGTCAAAGGCTTCACAACAGATGTGCTGCGCGCCGGCGAGAAGCTGAGCTTTGGCTTTTATGACAAATTGGGATTTACGACCAACTTGATCGAGAAGTTTGAATATCCTTTTCCTGCTGGCAAGGTGATCGCAGCGGTGGCCTGCGCCCTGGCCTCGGAAAAGCAAACCATCCAGGAAGTTGACCAGATGTCGGATGGCTGTCTAATCAAGGTCCGTGTGCCGCCAGGCATCACGACCGGAGCCAAGTATATGGACGTGCGCGTGACCCGTCAGGATATGACCACTCAGGTCGAGGCGACGGTCAACAGCATCAAAGGCAAATGGCAGCGTAAGTCCACCCAAGCCGCCGCAGACGAGCTGCATAAGGATATCGAACGTTTCCTTCGATTGATGGGCTAAAGTGTTGCGCCTTTCATCTGGACAATCAGGCAAAGGCGCGGTGCTTTAGGGTGCGCTTTCCCTTGCAACATTGCACCTGCTGCGCCATGAAGCGGGGATCAATTCTAACGCGCGATGTGGAGGGCAGCATGCTCGAACTTGGTGGCCAGCCGAATACCCCAACCGATCTGATCAAGGATGTGTCCGAGGCCGACTTCATGGTCGAGGTGGTCGAGATGTCCCAGACCGTCCCCGTGATCGTTGATTTCTGGGCCCCTTGGTGTGGACCGTGCAAAACTCTGGGTCCGCAGCTTGAAGCCGCAGTTACCAAAGCAGGTGGCGCGGTGCGTATGGCGAAGGTCAACGTCGATGAGAACCAGGGCATCGCAGGTCAGCTGCGCGTGCAATCCATTCCGACCGTCTATGCCTTCTGGCAAGGTCAGCCAGTGGACGCCTTTCAGGGCGCTGTGCCTCCATCCGAACTGGATGCCTTTGTCGCGAAACTGGTTGAACTGTCAGGCGGTGATGCAGGCGACGGCGGTTTGTCGGAAGCGATCGAGGCGGCAGAGGAAATGCTGGACGCGGGCGAGGCGACAGATGCCGCACAAACATTTGCGGCGATTTTGCAAGAAGACCCGTCCTCTGCACCAGCTTACGCAGGCATGGTGCGTGCATATATCGCGTTGGATGATCTGGGCCAGGCCGAAGCTATCTTGAACGGTGCTCCGGCCGAAATCAGCACAGCACCCGAATTGGAAGCCGCCCACGCGCAGTTGGAATTGGCCCGTCAAGCGCAGGATGCGGGTCCTGTGGGCGAATTGAAAGCTGCGGTCGACGCCGATCCTGACAACCATCAGGCGCGGTTTGATCTGGCTTTGGCCTTGCAGGCTGCTGGACAAAACGAAGAGGCGGTCAACGAATTGCTCGAACTTTTCCGCCGGGATCGCGAGTGGAACGAGGGTGCGGCCAAAACACAGCTCTTTACGGTGTTTGATGCGCTCAAGCCGAATGATCCCGTTGTGTTGAACGGACGGCGCAAGCTCAGCTCCATGATATTTGCCTGATGCGTTGGTCGGTCTAGGTACATTGGGATGAAAAACCCAGCAGATCTTCCTGACGTGATCCCGCTCTTTCCGCTGCCCGGCGCGCTGATGTTGCCGCGGTCCCGGCTGCCATTGCATTTGTTTGAACCGCGCTATCTGGCGATGTTTGAGGATTGCCTGAAAACACCTCAAAGGCTGATCGGAATGATCCAGCCCTGTGTCGGACCCGGTCGGGACGGCAACAGTCTGCATGCCATCGGGTGTGCCGGCCGCGTGACACAGTTCTCGGAAACAGAAGACGGGCGCTACATGATCACCCTGTCCGGCATGTCTCGCTTTCGCATGATCGAGGAAGTGGATGGGTTTACGCCTTATCGCCGTGCGCAGGTGTCCTGGGAAGGGTTTGAGCGTGATCTGGGGCCAACGGATGTCGACACGCAATTTGACCGCAGAAGTTTCCTTGACCTGCTGAGCCGCTATTTTGAGGCGCGCGAGCTGGAAACCGATTGGGATAGCCTGAAAGACGCGGATGATGAGTTATTGATCAACTCGCTGTCCATGCTCTTGGGGTTCGAACCGGAAGACAAACAAGCCCTGCTCGAAGCGCCATCCCTGACCACTCGACGTGAAACGCTGGTGACCTTGATTGAATTTTCTCTCCGGTCGGGCGAAGGCAACGAAGAGGTAATGCAATGAGCGCAGAGACCACAAAGGGGTTTGACCCCCGCATGCTAGAGGCCCTGTTTTGTCCGCTGACGCAGCAACCGCTGGAATATGACGCCATGGCGCAGGAACTGATCAGCAAAGCCGCGAACCTGGCCTATCCCATCCGTAACGGCATTCCGGTCATGCTCGAGGATGAAGGGCGCGTGTTAGAGTGATCTGACCGCATTGCTTGCCAGTTGGGTTTCAATCTCGTCCCAATCGTCGGCGGGTATGACGCTGCAGGGTGCGCTGGTGTCTCGCAGCCAGGCAAAGATAGCCAGAAACGGTGTGTCATAGACACGTGTGGCATGGGCTGCACCTGGTGCATTGCAGATGACATGGCCAGCTTCATAGTCCTGCCACTCTGTTGGTCCAAACCGCCAACCCTGCGGGCCGGTCAGGGGCAGATACACTTCTGGAGCCAGATGTTTATGATCGCGGTACAGGGTCCGCGGGGCCAGAAGAAACAGACCAACCAGAAAGTCGTCGGCCTTGATCGGGCAGGTTTGCGGCCCAACCAGCAAGGCGTGCATGTTGCCCGCCGCGTAGCCCGCCCCGACATCAGCACCATGGGCATAGTACCCCCCATCATCGACACGCCAATGCAAGTGGTGCAGGGCTGCGCTGAGCGCGTTCTTCAGCCCGGCAAACCTCGGGTCAGTGATCTGTAAGATCGCCTCGTCCAGTAACGCTTCATGGGCGGGTACATGGCCTTGAACAGGGCATAGGCCGTGCCCGGAGATGTCCAGGCCCTCCAGAACATCCAGCATCTCGCGACCCATGGCGGTCTCGCTGCACGTCATGGCCAGGGCCGCTTTGGTTTCGTTCAGAATTGATAAGATGCTCATGGGCGGTCCTCACAAAAACGCCGGGCAGAGGAACCCTCGACCCGGCGTTTTTTCATCATGCGACGATGTGGATTTACTCCGCATCCTCAAGCACGGAAAGCCCGTGCAGAATGTCGATGGCATAGGCCAGCTGATAATCTTCTTCGCGCAGCTTGGCAGCTTCCTCAACCTTGGCACGATCCTCTTCGATCTGACGAATTTCGTCTTCGCTCAGGCTGTCGTTATCCAGGCTGCCGCGCAGATCTGCTTCGGTGCGGTCGAACAGCCCTGTTTCTTCTTCCTCGTCCTCGTCGGGGCTGCGGCGGGGTTGTTCGACGACAATATCCGGGGCCACACCAAGGGCCTGGATCGACCGTCCGGACGGTGTGTAATAGCGCGCTGTTGTCAGGCGCATGGCGCCGTCGCCGCGCAAGGGCATGACGGTCTGAACCGATCCCTTGCCAAAGCTCTTAGTGCCCACAACGATTGCGCGGCGGTGATCCTGCAGCGCACCCGCCACGATCTCAGACGCCGAGGCCGAGCCACCGTTGATCAGAATGACCATCGGCTTGCCCTTCGCCAGATCGCCGGGCTCGGCGTTGAAGCGGTCCCCATCTGCGGGGTCGCGGCCACGGGTGCTGACAATCTCGCCCTTCTCAAGGAAAGCGTCCGAGACTTTGATCGCCTGGGTCAGCAGACCACCGGGGTTGTTGCGCAGATCCAGCACGATGCCGTTGACCGCATCCATACCACCGGCTTCCTCAACCTGCTCTTCCAGACCTGCGGCCAGATTCTTGTAGGTCTGGTCGTTGAAGGTGGTGACGCGCAGAACAACCGTGTTGGCTTCGGTGCGTGCACGGACGGCGGTCAGCTTGATGGTGTCGCGGATGATCGAGACATCGAAGGGCTCGTTCTCGCCTTCGCGCACAACGGTGATCACAATCTCCGATCCCACCGGGCCGCGCATCATGTCGACAGCCTCGTCCAGCGTCAGACCCAACACGCTTTCGCGGTCCACATGGGTGATGAAATCGCCAGCTTCAATGCCAGCCTCATCCGCCGGGGTGCCATCAATGGGCGAGACGACTTTGACGAAACCCTCTTCCTGCGTCACCTCAATCCCCAGGCCGCCAAATTCGCCACGGGTCTGCACGCGCATGTCGGCAGCATCGTTGGGCGACAGGTAGCTGGAGTGCGGATCAAGTGATGTCAGCATGCCGTTGATGGCGGCTTCGATCAGCTCGCCTTCGTCGACTTCTTCGACATATTGGGCGCGGATGCGTTCAAAGATGTCGCCAAACAGGTCCAACTGTTCATATACATTTGTCGGATTTGCAGCTTCTTGAGCCAGCAAGGGGGCGGCGACTTGGGTGGTCACAACGGCACCTGTCAGGGTGCCTGCTGCCGCGGCCATCAGGAATTTTTTCATGCGTTCAATCGTCCTTGTCCGTTTTGAACCAACTTTCGGGGTCCACAGGGATGTTGTCTTCTCTGACCTCTATATAGAGGGTTTCAGTCTGCTCGGCACCCGTCTCGTTGCCGATTTGGGATAAAAGTGCGCCCGCGTCGTTTGTATCGCCAGCCATCAAACCCACTGGGCTGCCTCCTGGCAAGACCTCGCCCGTGTCACCATAGACCACGTCCAGCCCGGCGAACACCATCAGAAGCCCTGCCTGAGGCTCCAGAATGATCACATTGCCGTAATCCAGCAAAGGGCCCTTGTAGCGAATGGTGGCCGCCGCCGGGGTGGTCACCAGCGCCAGCGGACGGGTGGCCATGACAATTCCCGGGCGTATGATACCTGCGGCATCCGGCTCTCCGGCGTGGCGCAGAATGCGACCACGTACTGGCAGGTTCAGATTGCCTTTGCGGCTGGCCATGCCAGGCAGGCTGCCGGGGGCTTCGTCGATGGCAATCTCGCTGAGGCCACTGGCAAACCCCTCCAGCGTCTCGGTTGAGGCGATGAGCAGTGAGGTTTTCACTGGATCTTCGGTAAACCGTCGCGGCAATTCAGTACGATTTGAAATCGCTTGGCTGAGGGCTGTGCGGGCCTCTTGCGCCCCATCCAACCCGTCTTCCAGCTTGTCAACGGCACTTTGCTGAAGCTGGCGAAGCACGTTGAGGTCTTCCAGCTGTGCACGCAATTGAGCCGCGTGCTGATCAAGGGCCGGTGTCACATCCGCCAAGATCATCCCCGAGCGCGCGGTGCCAACCGGCCCCGTAGGATGCAACAGAAAGACAGGCGACGGAACTGACCCGATAGATTGCAACACGCCGATCAGCCGGGCAATTTCGTCTTCGCGGCTGCGAAGCTCGCGGGTCATCGTGTCCTCGCGAATGGCGGCGCGGCGCAACCCCTCGCGCAGGGCCTGCAGCCCGTCCTCGTAGGCGTGGACCGTTTCGGTCAGGGCCTTGACCCGGTTGCGCGCGCTGCTGGCGGCATCCAGAGATTGTGCGGCAAGGTTCAGACGTTCGGCAGCAGCGCGGGCGGCTTCGGCCGGATCGTCTTGCGCCGTGGCCCAACATGGCAGGCAGATCAAAAGAGCTGCCAACCACTTCATGTGATCAGGCTCTTGCCGGTCATTTCATCCGGCTGCGGCAATCCCATCAACTGCAACAGACTGGGGGCCAGATCACACAGGGCGCCGTTTCTCAACTGAGCACCCTCGGGCCCGCCTACCAGAATGACGGGTACCGGATTGGTGGTATGGGCCGTATGTGGCCCGCCCGTTTCCGGGTCGATCATCACTTCGCAATTGCCGTGATCAGCCGTCAGGATCATCGCGCCACCCAGCTCGGCCAGCGCTTCAATCACGCGGCCCAGGCCCTGATCGACGGCCTCGCAGGCTTTCATGGCCGCGGCCAGATCGCCGGTATGGCCCACCATATCGGGGTTGGCATAGTTCACCACGATCAGATCATACCCATCGCCAATGCCGGCCACGAAATGCGATGTGACCTCATCCGCGGACATTTCCGGCTGAAGGTCATAGGTGGCAACATTGGGGGACGGGGCCACATAGCGGTCCTCACCAGGGACGGGTTCTTCGACACCACCGTTGAGGAAGAAAGTGACATGGGGGTACTTCTCGGTCTCGGCCAGGTGGAATTGCGTGCCGCCTTGTTTTGAGACCCATTCCGCCAAGGTGTTCCGGATGTCGCGCGCCGGAAATACCGTGTCTATCCAGGCGTTGTGCTCACGCGAGTATTCGACCATGCCCAGCAGCGCGGCCCAATCCGGGCGGTGGGTCAGGCCAAAGCCCTCAAACTCGGGCTCGGCAATCGCGCGCATGATTTCACGCGCCCGGTCAGCGCGGAAGTTGAGGCAGAAAACGCCGTCTCCGTCCTGCGCGCCCGCGTAGTCACCGATCACTGTGGCCGAGATGAATTCATCCGTTTCCGACCGCGCATAGGCATTGCGCACGGCAATCTCGGGCGTGTCGCACCGTGGGCCCTCGGCGGCGATCATGGCCTCATAGGCCTCGCGGACACGGGCCCAGCGGTTGTCGCGGTCCATAGCAAAATAGCGGCCTGACACCGTGCCGATCTGCACGCCCTCGGGCAGGCCTTCTTGAAGTGCATTCAAATAGGTCAGCGCGCTTTTGGGGGCCACGTCACGCCCGTCTGTCATCGCATGCAGCACCACAGGGATATCCGCATCACGCAGGGCCTTGGCTGCGGCTATCACGTGGGACAAATGCCCGTGCACGCCCCCATCCGAGATCAGCCCAAGCAAATGCGCCGTGCCGCCGGATCCCTTGAGTTTGTCGGCAAAGGCTTGCAAGGCGGCTTCGCTGAAAAAGCTGCCGTCCTCGATGGCCAGATCAATCTGCCCCAGATCCATTGCCACAACACGGCCTGCGCCAATATTGGTGTGACCCACTTCTGAATTGCCCATCTGCCCGGTGGGCAGACCCACTTCGGGGCCATGAGTGATCAGGGTCGCATTGGGGCAGGTGGCCATAAGCCGATCAAACACGGGTGTGTTGGCCAATGCAGGCGCATTGGCGGTCGTGTCCTCCGAGAGGCCCCATCCATCAAGGATGCACAACACAACGGGTTTGGGTGAACTCAACTCTTGCTCCTGCCTCGTATTGCAGGGGTGTCTAGCGGTTTCAGGGTGCAGGGGGAAGTTGCGGTAGCGGTAACAGTTGAGGTTTGTTTTCGTCCGTGGACATTTCTGTACACTTCAGGCCGAGATTATTCTCGGTGATAGGGCGCGCCGGACAGGATTGAGGCCGCGCGGTACAGCTGTTCGCTCAGCATCACCCGCGCCAGCATGTGCGGCCAGACCATCTTGCCAAAGCTCAGTTTGAAGTCCGCCCTGGCGCGCAAGTCTTTGGACAGCCCGTCTGCTCCACCAATCAGCAAAGTCAGATCGGAGCGGCCATCATCGCGCCAGTGTCCCAGCTTTTGGGCAAATTCGGGCGACGTCAGCACCTGTCCGCGTTCGTCCATGGCGACCACGACTGATCCGTCGGGAATGGCACGCGCCAACAGCTCGGCTTCGGCGTCCTTGCCGCGGTTCTTCTTATCTTCGACCTCGCGCACCTCGCCCAAGGTAAGACCCAACGCGCGCCCTGTGCGATCAAACCGTGTCAGATAATCTTCAAGAAGGTCCGCTTCGGGGCCAGCTCGCATGCGGCCCACGGCGCAGATAAGAACGCGCATTCAGCTGGACGGCGTGTCTTTGTCCGCGCCCGGCACCCACATCTTCTCCAGCTGATAAAACTCACGCACTTCGGGGCGGAACACGTGAACGATCACATCGCCGGTGTCCAGCAGGACCCAATCGCCGGTGTTCTTGCCCTCAAGCTTGGCCTGAACACCCAGTTCGGTTTTCAGCTTGTCAGCCAGCTTTTCGGTGATCGCTGTCACCTGCCGGGACGAACGCCCCGAACAGATCACCATGTAATCGCCAATCTCCGTCTTGCCCCGCAAATCAATTTGCACGACATCTTCGGCTTTGTCTTCGGTCAGAGAGGAAAGGATACGCGCCAGCTGAGTTTCGCTATCTGCGCGTGTATCAGACGCAGATTTTTGCGCCTTTTTATCAGCGGCACCCGCCGCGTCGGCCGTAAGGGTCAGGACAGTGTCCTCCTGAAAAAGTTAAGCACCGATTCCATATCAGTGCAGGGTTTGAGCCCAAAATAACAAGCGGAATATGAATATTCAATGAGCGCGCGGCGCAGAGTTTTCTGTATGAGCGGAATTTGCCACTTTGCAGGAAGCACGGACCATTTGAGGCGCACCAAGCCGGTGAAAAGGACGCGCAGGACGTCAGTCGGGCAGGGCCTCAGCCTTCTCGGCATCTTCATCCCCTAGCAGTCGGACTTCGCGTTGTGGGAACGGGATCGAGATGTTGTTTTCGGCAAAGGCATCCCAAAGCGCCAGATAGACATTGCCGCGAATGTTGGTCAGCCCGCCCGTGGGGTCCGAAATCCAAAAGCGCAGGATATAGTCCACCGAGCTGTCGCCAAAGCCCACGATGTGGCACACGGGCGCTTTGAATGCCAACACCCGGTCCACGCCTTTGGCGGCTTCAATCGCAATCTTGCGCACCACATGCGGATCGCAGCCATAAGATGTGCCAAAATAGATATCGAGCCGCACAAAATCATTGGAATGCGACCAGTTCACCACTTGTCCGGTGATCAGGTCTTCGTTCGGGATCAGATATTCCTTGCCGTCGCGTGTGACCACGCTGACGTACCGCGCGCCCAGGCTGTTGATCCACCCGAAGGTATCGCCCAGCGAAATCACATCGCCCGGTTTGATCGACTTATCCAGCAGGATGATCACGCCCGACACCAGGTTTGAGACCACTTTTTGCAGACCAAAACCAAGGCCCACACCGATGGCACCGGACAGCACCGCAAGCCCGGTCAGGTCAATTCCGATGGTGCGCAACCCGATAAAGAAGGCCATCCCATACAGAATGACCTGCAGGAACTTAACCGCCAGCACCTGCATGGAGGGCGATATTTCCTTATTCTTGCGAATTTGCGATGTGGTTGTCGTCGAGACAAACCGGGCAATCGCAAAGAGCGCACCAATGACAAAAAACGCCTGCAAGACCAGCCACAGGGATATGCGGGTCTCACCCAAACTCAAGGCTGCGGTGTCCAGCAATGACTGGAATTCATCCGTCACTCCGATGATGCTGAGCGTCACCCATGTCCATCCGGCATATCGAACAACAGATCTTAAAAATCCGTTTGATATCAGACGTGTAAGAATGGCTATGATAAGCCAGGCCATGGCCAGCTTGGCAGATACCGTCAGAAAAACAGAGCGGCTGGGCCAGGTGTATTCGCGCATGAACCAGACCAGAGGCCACATCACGGTTATAAAGAAAATCAGGTTCAGCCTGCGGTGCACCATCACGCCGAAGCGCATGCGCCATTTCGGCCAGCCTTCACGGGTGCGCAGCCATTCGCGGAAAACCGGGCCGACGACCTTGGTCAATAGCCACGCGATGAGGATCACGCCGATGATCATACCGATCTGATAGGCATTCCACGGGCGATACAACCCGGTCAGGAAGTCCTGCGCCTGTGCATAGAGGCTCAGCGCAACTTCCTGCGCTTCTTCGGGAATTTCGGGAACGTCGACAATTTCTTCCATTGCTGGGAACTTGCCATGGGATGGGCCCTGCAACAAGCCTGCACTGGACAATGCAGATGAATTTGCGTTCTGTTCTTGTGCGAAAGTGAGGCCGAAAAAATGACCACAGCCCTGATCACCCACGATGATTGCCTATCCCATGTCACCCCGGAGGGACATCCCGAGCGTGTGGCGCGCCTTGAGTATATACTGGCCGCACTGGAGGGCAAAGATTTGCGCCGGGTTGAGGCCCCGCTGGGGCGGTCTGAGGATATCCTGAGGGTTCATCCGCAGTCCCATATTGATCATGTCGCGGGCTCAGCGCCGGACCAGGGGCAGGTGCCGCTCGATGCTGATACCTGGATGTCGCCGGGCACTTATGCCGCCGCCCTGCGCGCGGTTGGGGGGGGCACACAGGCGGTTGATCTGGTGCTTGGGGGTGAAGTGGACAACGCTTTTTCGGCGTGCCGCCCGCCGGGCCATCACGCTGAAACCCGCACGACCATGGGGTTTTGCCTTTACGGGAACGTCGCGATTGCTGCGAAATATGCGCTCGATCACCATGGGCTTGCGCGCGTGGCGGTGGTGGATTTTGACGTGCATCACGGCAATGGCACACAGGCTTTGCTGGAGGATGACCCGCGAGTCTTGTTTGTCTCAACCCATCAAAGTCCGCTTTGGCCGGGGTCAGGGATGGCCCATGAAACCGGTGTGGATAACAATGTCCTGAACGTGCCTTTGCCCGGCGGCAGTGACGGACAAACCATCCGACAAGCGATGCAGTCGCAGATTTTGCCAGCGCTTGAGGCGTTTCAACCAGAACTGTTGTTCATCTCCGCAGGGTTTGATGCGCATCGGGCGGATCCGCTCGCTGGGCTGAACTGGTCAACGCAGGACTTTGGCTGGATCACCGAGCAGTTGTGCGACGCCGCAGATGCGCACTGCGGAGGCAAGATCGTGTCCTGCCTTGAGGGGGGTTATGATCTGGCGGCTTTGGCCGAAAGTGCGGCGCTGCATGTTGATGTGCTGATCGCACGCGGGCAGTAAGCCCCGCAGCGGCTAGCCTGCGTACCGCGTTCGGGCGGCGCTTTCAGATTGTAGCCATTGGGCAACCACATCTGCTTCGGCGTGGCGCGGTGCGTTTTGGCGGCGCAACATGTAATAGCCCGATGTGGTGCGCAAAAAGGATTTCGCCAAGGGGCGCACCAACGCACCGGAACGCAAATGGCGATCCACCAGATGCCCCCAGCCCAAGGCAATGCCCAATCCGTCCATCGCTGCATGAACGCCCAACGGATAGGTGTTGACCGAGGTCGAGTGTTTCACGCTTTTCACTTCAACACCCTGATCGGTCAGCCAGGCACGCCAGTTCATCCATTCTGTGTGGTTGTTGCTCACTTCGATCAATTCGTGCTCAACCAACTCTTCGGCGCTTTCTATACGGCCACGGCCTTCCATGTAGCCCGGCGAACAAACGGGAAAGATGGTTTCACCAAACAACAGCTTGGCGTCATACCCCAGCCAATCCCCATCCCCGCGCAGGATGCTCAGGTCAAAGTCCTCGGTCAGACAGGCCTCGTCCAGATCTGACGAAAACAGACTGATCGTGATATTTGAGTTGTTCGAGTGAAATTCAGGCATACGCGGCATCAGCCACAGGGACGCCACCGAATTGGTTGCGGACAGCCGCACAGCCGACCGACGTTTTTTGCTCAGCAAATCCTCGGACAGCTGGGCGATGGATTGCAAGGGGCTGCGCACCCCGTGCATTAGCTTGCGGCCCTGGTCTGTCAATTGCACAGATCGGTGCCCGCGCACGAACAAAGCGCAGCCGTAATGCAGCTCAAGCAAGCGGATTTTGCGACTGACAGCGGTTTCCGAAACGTTCATCTCTTTTGCCGCTGCGGCAAAGCTCTCCAACTCGGCTGCCACTTCAAAGGCCAGTAAATAATCAAGGCGCGGCAGGACTGCCCGGTTTTTAAGCATTTTTTCCGCCCATTCGTGTGATTCTGCGAATATTCACCCTAAAAATGTAGGTCACAACGCCGTTATTGCCAAACATTTTTATGGGCAAAGCATAACCAAATTAGATTCTGAGATATGCAAATGCTGCTTCATACTCAGTGGACCAAAAAGGCTCCAATCTGAATTTGGATGCCAAAAAGAAATGGGGAGAAGTATGAAAGCTAAGTTTCTAATGACCGCCGCAGCTGCGGCACTCGCGACAGCCAGTTTCGCCGAAGACAGTTCAGATCCTATCGTTATTCCGATTCACAACTGGTCCAGCCAGATTGTGATGAGCAACGTTGTTGGTCAAATCCTGGAAGCCCAGGGCAACAACGTCGAGTTCGTGACCACTGACAGCCAAGCCGTATACGAATCAATTCGTCTGGGCGACGTGACCATGGAACTTGAAGTCTGGGAAGGTGCCTTTGGCGCGTCCTTCCGCGCAGCACTGGAAAAAGGCGGTATCGTCGATGTGGGTGACCACGACGCTGTGACCCGCGAAGACTGGTGGTACCCAATGTGGACCAAAGACGCATGCCCAGGCCTGCCAGATTGGGAAGCTCTGAATGCCTGTGCTTCTGTATTCGCTACGGCTGAAACAGGCGACAAAGGTCGTTACTTGGACGGTCCGGTGGACTGGCTCAAGCACGGTGCCGAGCGTGTTGAAGCGCTGGGTATGGACTTTGTTGTGATCAACGCGGGTTCTGCTGCGGCACTTTGGGCTGAAATCGGCGCTGCCGAAGCCGACAAGAAGCCTGTTGTGGTCTTCAACTGGACACCAAACTTTGCCGAAGCCGTATGGCCTGGTGAATTTGTTGAATTCCCAGCATGGGAAGATGGCTGTGACAAAGACCCAGCCGTTGGTCCAAACCCTGACGCGCTGTACGACTGTGGCAACCCAGCAACCGGTTATCTGAAGAAAGCCGCTTGGGAAGGCATGGAAGAAAAGTGGCCAGATGCCTATGCGACGCTTCAGAAAATCTCGTTCACCAACCCTCAGATCGCCGAAATGGCCAAGAAGGTTGACGTAGACGAGCTGGAGCCAGAAGAGGCAGCAGCCGAGTGGCTGGAAGAGAACAAAGACGTCTGGGAAGGCTGGACATCGATGGGCGCCAGCTAAACGACTGAAACGGGTCCCGCCGACGCGTTCACGCGGGCCCGCGATACCGCGAAATTGCCCGCCCATGTCTTGAGATTTGGGCGGGCTTTTTTAACCCTATTAGCCAAAGCAACAACAAAAAACCGCCAGATAAGGACGAAAACAGATGTCAGACGAAGCCCCGGTCATCTCTTGTAAAAACGTTTGGAAGCTTTTTGGGCCTGAGCCTGAGAAGTACCTTGCGAGCATGGAGCCAGGGCGTAGCTTTGATGATATTCGCGCTGATGGGTACATCGCCGGCGTCAAGGATGTTTCGGTTGAGGTGGGTCGTGGCGAGATGCTGGTCATTATGGGCCTGTCTGGATCAGGCAAATCCACGTTGGTGCGCTGTTTCTCGCGTTTGCACGAAATCACGGGCGGTACGATCTCGGTCGAAGGACAAGATATCATGTCGCTTCCCGAGAAAGATCTGATTGAACTGCGCCGCTCAAAAATGGGCATGGTGTTCCAATCTTTCGGCCTGCTGCCGCACCGAACGGTGCTGGAAAACATAGCCTTCCCGCTGGAAATGCGTGGACAAGACAAACACGAACGCCGCGAACGCGCATTGGAAGTGTGCAAGCTGGTGGGCCTTGAGGGCCGCGAGGAATACTTCCCACGCGAGCTATCAGGCGGTCAGCAGCAACGTGTGGGCATCGCCCGCTCGTTGGCGATTGAACCTGACATCTGGTTCCTGGACGAGCCGTTTTCCGCGCTTGATCCGTTGATCCGCCGCGAAATGCAGGATGAATTCCTACGTCTACAAGAAATGCTGGGCAAAACCATTGTGTTTATCACCCACGATTTTGACGAGGCCCTGCGCCTTGCCGACCGTATCGCCATTATGAAAGACGGCGCGGTCGAGCAATGTGACACGCCGGATCAGATCGTTTTGAATCCGGCCACGCCTTATGTGAAAAAGTTCACGGAAGAGATCGAAAAATCCCGCGTGGTGCACGCCCGCGTTCTAGCCAATCCGATCAACGGCTCTGTGCCCGAAGGGCCAACCGTCCGCGCCGGGCACACGATTTTGCAATTGGCCCGTCAACTGGTCAACGATGATCGTGACGAAGTGCCTGTGGCCGATAAAAACGACAAGCTGATCGGTGTGATGAACCGGCAAGAAGCTCTCGACGTCCTTCTGGGCAAGGGGAACTGATATGGCTGATGTGACGGCCTCGCCGGTGGCATCTGAAACCGGATTAAGTAAAATACGCATTGTCCAGATCATGCTGGCGATTGCAGTGATCCTGACGGCTGCGCGCCCTATACTGCCCGACTTTCTGGTGCGCTTGCCCGAAGAATGGATTCCACCCCTTGCAGTCTGGGCCGATGCGTTTTTCAATTTCATCATCGATGATCTTAAACTGGCTGTCCTGACACGCTGGTTTGCGGAAGGGCCGTTGGAGTTCATGCTGGATACAACGGCCAACCTCTTGGAAGGCAAACGACGCTGGCCATTCCTTGGTCCCATTCCCTGGGCTGCGATTGCTGCCTTTGCAGCGGTGATTGGGTACTATCTGGGCGGCTGGAAAATGGCCTTGTTGGCGGGTGGTACCTTCGTCTGGACCGCGATGATTGGCCAATGGAAGATCGCGATGCAGACGATGTCTGTTCTGGTGGTCGCAGCACCTATCGCCTTTGCGGTTGGTCTTGGCCTTGGCATTGCAGCTTGGAAATGGGCGCGCTTTGACCGTGCCATCAAGCCGATCCTTGCGGTGCTGCAAACCTTGCCGTTCTTCACCTACCTTTTGCCTGCGGTCATCTTCTTCAAAGTGGGTCCAACCGCCGGTGCGGTGGCCACGATTGTTTACGCGATCCCGCCGATGATCCTGATGACCACTCTGGGTCTCAAGAAAGTCAGCCCCGAGGTGGTTGAGGCTGGCAAGATGTGTGGCTGCACCAAGTTCCAGATGCTGACCCGCGTTTACATCCCCTCGGCCCGAACCGAGATTCTGGTGGGTGTGAACCAGGTGATCATGCTCTGTCTGGCGATGGTCGTTCTGACCGCCTTTATTGGCATGCCCGGTCTGGGTGCCAAATTGCTGGCGATGATGGGCAGCTTTAAACTCGGCCGTTCGTTCGAGATTGGCGTGACGATCGTGTTGTTGGCGATCACGCTGGACCAAATGTCCAAAGCCTGGGTCGTCAAACAGCCCGAGCATTTTGAGCGCGATACGCCGTGGTACATCCGGCGCAAGTACACGGTCATGGCCATTGGTGCATTTGTGGCCTTCTTCTTGATCGCACAGGCGGTTGATATTCTTGACACCGTTGGCCGCAAACAAGCCTGGTCCAAAGGCAAAGAGATCGACGGCCTGATCAAGGGGTTCCTGAACATTGACTTCGTACAGGCGATCACCAACTGGCTGCGTTGGTTCCTGAACGTCTGGGTGCTGATCCCCTTCCGCAATGCGCTGCTTTACATCCCGACGCCTGCGTTCATCCTGGGGATTGTGGCCTTCTGCTACTATCTCGGCGGTAAGCGTCCGGCGATCTTCGGCGCGATTTTCTTTACCTTCGTGGCCTTCACCGGCTGGTGGGATCGCTCGGTCATCACGCTCTATGCGGTGATCTCGGCGGTAATCCTGTCGATGTTCATCGGCATTCCCCTGGGCATCGCGGCCTCACGGTCGGATAAATGGTCGCGGCGCATCTTGCTGGCCTGTGATACGGCACAAACCTTCCCCAGCTTCATCTACCTCATACCGGCGATTATGCTCTTTGGGGTGAACGATGTGGCGGTTGTGTTCTCGATCATCATCTTCACCACCGTTCCGCTGACCCGCTACACGATTGAGGGGATGCGCACGGTGCCTGCCGAGATGACCGAGGCTGCCGATATGTCCGGCGCCACCAGAAAGCAAAAGCTGTGGTCCGTGCAATTGCCATTGGCCCTGCCCACCATGGGCGTCGGGTTCAACCAGGCGATCATGTTTGCCTTCTTCATGGTGATCATCGCGGCCTTTATCGGCACGCAGGATCTGGGTCAGGAGCTGCAGAAAACGCTGGCGGGGACCGAACTGGGCAAGAACATCGTGCTTGGTATGAACGTGTCCCTGATGGCGTTGACCTTCGACATGACAATCATGGCGTGGTCAGAGGCCCGGAAAAAAGCACTGGGATTGGCGTAATGGCGAAACTTGCGGATCATCGAACGGTCGCAAATTTCGACCCCGACACGTTTGAACGTATGGAAATGGAAGGCCTGCCCGACGAAGACGTGGTTTGGCGCAACGTTTCCTACGATCAGGCAACGGGGCAGGGCAGCTATCTGATGATCATGGCACCTGGCACGCGATGCAATCCGCACCGTCACAACGGCCCCGAGGAATTCTATGTGATCGAAGGCGATCTGGTCGATTGTGACGGGTTCGCCTATGGCGCAGGGGATTTCGTGTCGCTCAGTGGCGGCTCGGCGCATTTCAGCATTTCCCACACGGGCTGCAAACTGGTGGTCACCCACCGCGGCCCGATCGACGATCTTTCCATGCAAGAGCTTGAGGCCGTGTCATGAACGTCAACACCACGATAACACCTGTCTTTGAATCACCTTACGAGAGGGCAGGGGTGCTGACACCCGGCCTACCAATCTTGCCGCATGGCACTGAACGTCATCCAGTTCCGGGCGGTGGGTCACGGGCTGTGCCGATCTACAAGGGCGATGAAATATCAGTGCAGGACCGCGATGGGTTGCAACCCTGCGAATTGGTGTTTTTTACGCCCGATGGCACCTCTGATGCCGGGATGCTGGGCGTGTCTGCTATGGGTCGTCCTGATGGTGTGATCTCGGTTTTGGCCAATGGGTCGGTCTCAGGTGCCAAGGTGGCCCACTCACTGAAGACCGCCGGTTTTGATCTGGGCCGTGCTGAGGCGATCAAGATTTTCAGCGAAGGCTCTCTTCCCGGCGATATGGTGACCTATCACGCAGGCTGTGACGGCTTGCTGATCCTCGCGGCCCCCGGTGGCCCGATGGATCCCGGCGAACAAAACCCACCTTCTGATCTGATCCTATACATTCGCCGTGCAGATCCCGGCCTGCCCAAGGGCGAGCTGGCCCCGCCGGACCCGCTGGCTGATGCGTTGGTGGATTTCAATATTCTGCCGGGTGAGGCCAAAAGCTATGAGGTCAAGAAAGGCGAATACATCCAGATCCTGGATGTGCAGGGCCGCGAGTGCTCGGATTTTCAGGCGTTTTCGCGCCGCGCACTCGACAAAGGCCTTGAGCGTGAGATTGACCCAACCACCACACGCGCCTTGATGGGCAACCTCTATCCGCTGCCCGGCATCTTCTCGAAATACTGGAGTTCCGATCAGGAACCGCTGGTCGAGATCGTGCGCGACACCTGTGGACGGCATGACACCTTTGGCCTGGCCTGCACCGCACGCTATTACGAGGATCTGGGCTACCCCGGCCACGTGAACTGTTCCGACAATATGAACAAGGATCTGGCGCAATATGGCATCCGTCCCCGGGGCGGCTGGCCTGCGATCAACTTCTTCTTCAACACCATGCTGGATGACACCAATGCCATCGGCATGGATGATCCATGGTCGCGCCCCGGCGACTATGTGCTCTTGCAGGCGCAGACCGATCTGGTCTGCATTTCCAGCGCCTGCCCCTGCGACGTGGATCCAGCCAATGGCTGGAACCCAACCGACATTCAAATCCGTACCTATGGTGCAAACGAAGACTTCAGCCGTTCTATGGGCTACAGAAAATCAGCGGAGGCAGACTTGGAAGAAACCAAGCAAACCGGATTTCATGACTGCTTTGCGCGTCACACCCGGGATTTTGTAGAATATGCGGGCTATTGGCTGCCCAATCAGATGTCCAACCACGGGGCGATTGCCGAATATTGGGCCTGCCGCGAGAAGGCCGCGATCATGGACCTGTCGCCGCTTCGTAAATACGAAGTGACCGGGCCAGACGCTGAAAAGCTGATGCAGCACTGCGTCACACGCAACATGAAGAAACTGGCCGTGGGGCAACTGGTCTATACCGCCATGTGCTATGAGCACGGCGGCATGATCGACGACGGCACCGTGTTCCGTCTGGGCGAGACGAACTTCCGCTGGATCGGCGGCAATGATGACAGCGGGTTGTGGTTGAAAAAACAGGCCAAGCTGTTGGGCCTGAACGCCTGGGTACGTTCGTCCACTGATCAGCTGCACAATGTCGCCGTTCAAGGCCCATTGAGCCGTGAGATCCTCAGCAAGGTATTCTACACGGCCCCCACCGTGGCAACCATCGAAGAAATGGCACCCTTCCGATTTGCCGTGGCCCGTCTTGGTGATGTGCAGGGCAAGGCTGTGGTGCTGGGCCGCGCCGGGTATTCTGGTGAATTGGGGTATGAGATTTTCTGCCACCCTAAAGATGCGGTCGAAGTCTTCGACGCCATCTGGGAAGTGGGTGAGCCCATGGGCATGGTGCCCTTTGGCCTCGCCGCACTGGATTTGGTACGGATCGAAGCCGGGCTGATATTTGCAGGCTCTGAATTTGATGACCAGACCGATCCATGGGAGGCTGGCATCGGGTTTACCGTGCCACTGAAATCGAAAGAGGATGATTTCATCGGTCGCACAGCCCTCGAAGAGCGCAAGGCGCATCCCCATCGCAAGCTGGTTGGGCTTGAGGTCGAAGGCGGCATCGTTGCCAGCCCCGGGGATTGTGTGCGCATTGGCAAGGCGCAGGTGGGCGAGATCACCTCGGCGATGAAATCCCCCGTCCTTGGCAAAAACATCGCGCTGGCGCGGGTCTCGGTCACCCATTCCGAAATCGGCACCGAGATCGAGATTGGCCAGTTGGATGGTCTGCAAAAGCGTCTCAAGGCCAAGATCGTGCCCTATCCTCATTTCGATCCCACCAAAGCCCGTGTGAAAGGTGATTACAGTCAACCTCTGACGCCCGAGGGTTAAACCGCAGGGCGCAAGGCACAACGTAAGGACAAACCTTATGGCAATCGCTCAGATGAACTGGGGGCGTATGAAACACGCCCCCGACGACCCCCGCTTGTCCGAATTCATGGCATCGCTGGACGAGGTTTACGCCCTCGCGGAAGCGCATCCGGGGTTCATCTGGCGCATTCCGGATGATGCAGCGGCCACAGGACTGGCGGCGCTGGGGTATGACAATCGCATCTCGGCCACGGTCTCGGTCTGGACAGATGTCCACAGCCTGCGGGATTATACGTTCAATTCGCTTCATGGCACATATCTCGAGCGCAAATCCGAGTGGTTCGAGGTGGTGGACGGCCCGCAACTGGTGATCTGGGACGTGGCCACCGATGCGCGCCCCGATTTCGCTGAGGCCTTTGCCAAGCTGGACAACCTGCGTGCGCATGGCGATACGCCTGAGGCCTATGGCTGGCCCAAGGTCTAAGCGGCGTCGCGCATTGCACCTTGGCACCAATCGTGTCACCCATTCCCTGAACCGTTCCAACAGGATATCCCCAACATGCGCGCCGGCTTAACTCTGCTGTGTCTGGCCTATGTGCTCAGCCAGTTCTTCCGCGCCTTTCTTGCGGTGCTGGCGCAGGTGCTCGAGGCGGATATCGGCACGGGGCCTGAGGCATTGGCGCAGGCTTCGGGGTTTTGGTTCCTGTCCTTTGCCGCCATGCAAATCCCGGTTGGTTGGGCACTGGACCGTATCGGCCCCAGGCGCACCGCATCGGTTTTGCTGCTCTTGGGTGGGGCAGGGGGTGCCGTGCTCTTTGGCATGGCCACCTCGGCGCTGCATGTGAACATTGCCATGCTGCTGATCGGGATCGGGTGTTCGCCCGTCCTGATGGCGTCTTACTACATCTTCGCCCGTCAGTTTCCCGCCGCGCAATTCGCCACATTGGCCGCGCTGATGCTGGGCGTAGGGTCGGTGGGCAACCTGGTCGCCTCTTATCCCATGGCCTTCGCCGCCGAGACCTTTGGCTGGCGTGCGTCCCTTTACGGTCTGGCGGTGATCTCGGGCCTGGTGGCGGTGGGAATCGCTGCCTTCGTCAAAGATCCGGAGCCTGCACAAAGTGATGTCAAAGGCTCGGTGCTGGACCTGCTGAAAATGCCTGCCCTCTGGGCGATCTTTCCGATCATGTTAGTCAACTACATGCCTGTGGCGGGCATTCGTGGCCTCTGGATTGGGCCGTATCTCAGCGATGTGTTCGGCTCCACCACCACGCAAGTCGGCACCGCCAGCCTGATCATGGGGGTGGCGATGATTGTGGGCACGCTGTGCTATGGCCCGCTGGACCGCGTGTTCGGCACCCAGAAATGGGTGATCTTTACGGGCAATCTGCTTTGCGCGGTGGTGATTGGCGCTTTGGTTCTCTTCGTGTCAAACGGTGTCATCCTCGCCGTTGCCCTTTGTGCGGCCATCGGGTTTTTCGGTATGACCTTCCCGGTGATCATCGCCCATGCCCGCGCGTTCATCCCGCCGCATCTGGCGGGGCGGGGTGTGACGTTGATGAACCTCTTTGGCATTGGCGGCGTGGGTATCATGCAGTTCGTCTCAGGCCGGTTTCACACCCATGTCGAGGCCGCTCATGGAACCGAGACGGCCTATGCCGCGCTTTTCGGCCTCTTTGGTGTTTTGCTGCTGGCAGGCACGCTGATTTACCTTTTCAGCCGCGATGCTGCACGCGCATAATCCGCTTTCCTTAAACGGCCTGCGCGGGTAAGAGGCCCCATCCAACCCTTCTACAAGGAGTAAAACCGATGGGTTATCGTATCGCCGTCGTTGGTGCCACTGGCAATGTGGGCCGCGAAATGCTGAACATTCTGGACGAACGCCAGTTCCCCGCAGACGAGGTTGTGGCCCTGGCCAGCCGTCGCAGCTTGGGCACGGAAATCAGCTTTGGGGATAAGACGCTCAAGACGAAGGACCTGGATACATTTGATTTCACCGGCTTTGACATCGCGCTCTTTGCGATTGGGTCTGACGCGACCAAGGTCTATGCGCCCAAGGCGGCGGCTGCAGGTTGTGTGGTCATCGACAACTCGTCGCTTTACCGCTACGACCCGGATATTCCGCTGGTGGTTCCCGAAGTGAACCCCGAGGCCGTGGAGCAATACGCCAAGAAAAACATCATCGCCAACCCCAACTGCTCGACCGCGCAGATGGTCGTGGCGCTCAAGCCTTTGCATGACCGCGCGCAGATCAAGCGGGTTGTGGTCTCGACCTATCAATCTGTGTCCGGTGCCGGCAAGGAAGGCATTGATGAGCTTTGGGATCAAACCAAGGCCGTCTACAATCCGACATCCGAGGTGCCGCCCACGAAGTTCACCAAGCAGATCGCGTTCAATGTGATCCCGCATATTGATGTCTTCATGGAAGATGGCACCACCAAGGAAGAGTGGAAAATGGTCGCCGAGACCAAGAAGATCGTTGATCCTGCGATCAAGGTAACGGCCACCTGTGTGCGCGTGCCTGTTTTTGTCGGCCACTCCGAAGCGGTGAACATCGAGTTCGAAGAGTTCCTGGACGAGGACGAGGCCCGCGATATCCTGCGCGAAGCGCCCGGCATCATGGTGATCGACAAGCGTGAAAACGGCGGCTACGTCTCGCCAGTGGAATGCGTCGGTGATTATGCCACCTTCATCAGCCGCATCCGTCAGGACAGCACGATTGAGAACGGTCTGAACCTGTGGTGCGTCAGTGATAACCTGCGCAAAGGCGCTGCGCTGAACGCGGTGCAGATTGCAGAAACGCTGGGTGTGCGGTGTCTCAAGAAGGGGTAAAACCCGGTTCAGGCGTGTCCTCGGGCACGCCGATCTCCTGCAATACCCAGTCCGGAATCAAGCCGAAGGCGCCGGATCATCACCAGCCCCTTCCCTTGGGCTGGTGATACGTTGAATTTCACACTTCAATTCAATTGTCGGAAGATGATGCAGCCATAAACTGCAATGCAATTGCTGTTGGATCACCATCCCAGGGGCTGATGATGCTCCGGCTTGTCCTCCAATCCACGGCGTAATTCCGCGAGGCCCAAAGTTTATTCCTTGCACCCACCAAGGATCACGCCTGATAAAACGTCTTATGTGAAAAGGAGTACCAAACATGCGTAAACTTGCCCTACTGATTGCCTGCTGCCCCGCAGCCCTTTTCGCTGACGACATTCCGCTGACCAGCAAGGTCACAGCGGCCACGCTCTATCCCCAAGGGGCGACGATCACCCGACAGGTGCCCTTCAACGCGCCTGAAGGCAGCCACCAGTTGATCCTCACCGATCTGCCAAGATCCACGCCATTGCAAAGCGTGCGGGTCAAGGTGGATGGCGCCGTGATGGGGTCGGTGACGACACGCTCGGACTTTGTGCCACCGCGCGCGGATACAGATACGGCTGCCTATCTCGCTGCCGAAGCCAAAGTCGAAAGCGCCGAAGCAGCCTTGCGTGCAGGGTTTGGCACAGTTCAATCCATCCGGCTTGAAGTCGAGGCGGCCAACGCCCGCGTGCAGTTTCTGACCAAACTGGGCGAAGGTGAAGGGGTGTCAGAACTGGGAGTGGATGCCCTGCGCGATCTGGTCGGGATGATCGGAGAGGAAACTCTGACCGCCCTGACATCCGCGCATGACGCCGGCCTGCGCGCTGATGGGGCAGAGCGCGATCTGAAAGACCTCAAAGACGCGCTGGAAACCGCCCGCAAGGAATTGCAGGCACTGGTACCCGAGGTACAGGACCGCGCCATGCTGGCGGTGGCTGTCACCGCAGATCAGGCCACGGAAGGCATGATTGAGATCACGTACAACATTGCCGATGCCGGATGGCAGCCCGTCTACGACATGAAGCTGGAGCGCGAGATGGCGGAGATGTCGATCGAACGTGGCGCGTTCATCGGACAATACACAGGCGAAAACTGGTCTGATGTGGCTCTGACGCTCTCGACCGTTCGGCCGTCTGAACAGACCGAGCCGGGACAAGTCTGGCCCTGGCTGCGCCGGGTCTATGATCCCAAGGAACAGGTTGCCAAATCTATGGTTCGCGAAGAGGCCGAGATGGACATGATGGCCGGCGCGCTCGCCGATTCTGCCCAAATGGAGGCTCCGGTCGCGGTGACACAAGCTAGCGCCCAGTTTGACGGGCTGGCCGTGACCTATAGCTATCCGGGTACAGTCTCGGTCGCCTCGGGCGCAGACCGCGTGCGGTTGGCGTTGGGTCGATTGGACACGCCGGTCGCGCTCAGCGCCCGCGCCGTGCCGCTCAGCGATCCAACCGCCTTCCTGATGGCGTCCTTCACCAATGACATGGGCGAGCTGATCCTGCCCACCTCCGAGGCGATGCTCTATCTTGATGGCCGCTTTGTCGGAAAGCGGTACATGGACATGATTGCAGCCGGAGACGAGGCCGAGATTTCGTTTGGCCCGATTGAAGGCCTGCGTCTGACCCGTACCGTGCTGGATCGCTCGGAAGGGGATCGCGGTATCCTCAGCAAATCAACTGAGCTGACCGAAGAGGTGCGGATCGAGGTGCAGAACCTGACCGGTGAAAGCTGGCCCATCGAGCTGCGCGATCATGTGCCCTATTCTGAGCAGGAAGAGCTGGAGATCACGTGGTCTGCTGCGCCCCGCCCCTCGGATCAGGACATCGACGGAAAACGCGGCGTGCTGGAATGGTCGTTTGATCTGCCCGCCGGAGAGACCCAGACGATTGAGCTATCACACGGGCTGGAATGGCCCGAGGGCAAAATCCTCCAGTAATCCAGGCGCTCAGATTTGAAATAGTAAGACCCGGTTGCGAAGGAGCAGCCGGGTCTTTTCAAATTCTTCATCTTCAGGAAGATCGCCTTGGGATCAGAGCGCCGAGAACGTGTCTGACTTGGCGTTATATTGCTCAACCCCGCCTTCACCGATGTCATGCCACAACCCGTGCAGGCTCAGCGTGCCACCCTTCACAGCTTCCTCCACGAAAGGGAAGCTCATCAGGTTGTGCAGCGACACAATCACCGTTTCTTTCTCAAGCGCGCGGCGTTGTTCGGCGGGGTCTGCGATATCGCGGACACGCTCATAGCCAGGGCGCAGAATGTCCATCCAACGGCCAACAAAGCTGGATTTTTCCTCCAGCGCCGGGGCGTTGCCTGAACACATGTCCAGACAGCCCTGCGCGCCGCCACAGCTGGAATGGCCCATCACGATCACATGCGCGACCTTCAAAGCGGTCACCGCATATTCCACCGCTGCCGAGGTGCCGTGTTGATTGCCATCCGGCTCGTAGCGGGGGACAAGGTTGGCGATATTGCGGTGGATAAAGAACTCACCCTGATCCGCGCCGAAGATCGACGTCACATGCACCCGGCTGTCACAGCACGAAATGACCATCGCGCGGGGATGCTGGCCATGTTCGGCCAGGTTCTTGTACCAGGCCTTGTTGTCGGCATAGCTCGTGGCTTTCCAGCCCTGATAGCGCTGGACCAAATACTTCGGAAGGGGGCTAGCATGTTCCATGTCGGGCGAACCTCGGGTTGTTGATGGCCGCGTATTAACGGGAATTCGATAAGAATTCGAGACATAAAGTGCAGAGAGCGAAACCAAATCAAAATGGATTTGGTGGCAGGGTGTGTCGTGGTGTGGGTAGATTCTTTCCTGGGGTGAGACGTTGGAACAGATAACTATGTTGAAACAGAATGAGATCGTGCAACTGGATGCAGGTCGCCTGGAGGAGCTCTTTGTGCAACTTGGCGAATCCTGTGCCGAGGACGTGGTATGCCGCGCCCTTGAGGAACTGGCCGCACGGCTGTCCAGTACAGAGCGGTGCTACCGCGAAATGCGCTTTGAAGACATGCGCAAAGCGGCGCGGTCGCTCATTGCCATATCCGAGCAGATCGGGATGCAAAAGCTGGCCGACGTCGCCCGCGATGTCACCACCTGCATAGATATCGACGATGGCACGGCACTGGCCGCGACATTGGCGCGTTTGCTTCGGGTCGGTGAAGGGTCCTTGTCGGAAATCTGGGATTTGCAGGATATCACCATCTGAGCTCTCAAGGGCTTGCGCCTCGCCGTGGGACGATTAGGCTGAGGGGGATTTTCCAAGCGAAAGACCCCAGATGCCTCTGACATTTGCCACCTCGGATGAGGACGCCGTTCCTGTCCATGTCATCGACCAAACGGACCTTGATGGGTTTTTGTCCAAGCAAGACGACGTGGTTCGGGGGTTCGTGCGCAGTGCGGGGTTCACCGCGTCTCTGGGCAGTACGCTTTTGCTGCCAGACCTCAGCGGCGGTCTGTCGATGGTCCTGGCGGGGTACGGTACCTCTGAGGCGCGCGCGCGCAGCCGGTTTCATCTGGCCAGTTGTGCGGCGGCCTTGCCCAAGGGGGTCTACGCCCTCCACGGTCTGCCTTCCAAAATGGCCCAGCAAGAGGCGCTGGGATGGTTGTTGTCGGCCTACAGCTTTGATCGCTACAAATCCCAGAAAACCCATGAGGCACAGCTTGTCGCCCCGAAGGGAGTTGATGCCAAACGTCTTGAAGTGATTGCCAAAGGCGAGGTGCTGACCCGTGATCTGATCAACACACCTGCCTCGGACATGGGCCCTGCGCAGCTTGAGGCCGCCTGCGCTGATCTGGCCGAGGAGCATAATGCGAACATCAGTGTGATCCGCGGCGATGCCTTGCTAGAGCTGAACTTTCCAATGATCCACGCGGTGGGTCGTGCGGCGGCACAGGTGCCGCGTCTGATTGATATGCAATGGGGCGACATCGGACCAACCCTGACCTTGGTGGGCAAGGGTGTGTGCTTTGATACAGGTGGCCTGAACCTCAAACCTGGGTCCTCCATGGGGTTGATGAAGAAAGATATGGGCGGGGCCGCCACCGTGCTGGGCCTTGCGCATATGATCATGGGCACCGGCATGAAGGTACAGCTGCGCGTGCTGATCCCCGCCGTTGAAAACTCGGTCAGTGCCAATGCCTACCGCCCCGGCGACATCCTGACCTCGCGCCAGGGTCTGACGGTTGAGATCAACAACACTGATGCCGAAGGCCGTCTGGTGCTGGCTGATGCTTTGGCCTTGGGGGCCGAGGACAATCCAGACCTGATGATCTCGATGGCCACTTTGACGGGGGCCGCGCGCGTAGCCGTCGGCCCTGATCTGGCCCCCTATTACACGGATGACAAAAAAGCAGCCGATGCCCTGGAAGCCGGGGCACAAAAAGTGGCCGACCCGGTGTGGCGCCTGCCGTTCTACGACCCCTACGAGCCGATGATCGAGCCGGGTATTGCCGACCTCGACAACGCGCCCAAAGGCGGGTTTGCAGGGTCGATCACCGCCGCCCTCTTCCTGCGCCGCTTTGCAGGCGACACCCGCTACATGCACTTCGACGTCTACGGCTGGAACCCCAGCGCCGCCCCGGCCCGCCCCAAAGGCGGCGTCGGCATGGGCGCGCGGGCGCTGCTGGAGGCGTTGCCAAAGGTGCTCAAGTGACAGATCGGCGCAAGCTCTGGTCCAACGGGCGTGTCGCGCATTTCAGCCTGAAAGGCCAGGTGGAGGGCGTCGAATTTGTAAAGGGTCAATTGCGACGCGTCGCTGTTCCCGTGATTGACCTGCTGCGATCTCCAGACGGTTCGCGTGACCGGCAACTGCTCTACGGGCAAGACGTTTTTGTTCTCGAAGACCGTGACGGCTGGTCTTTCGTTGTCGCTGGTCCTCTTGATTACGTGGGATACGTCAAATCAGACCTGCTCACGAACTGTGATAGACCTACGCATTGGGTCACTGCCCGGTCTACTCACCTCTACTCCAAACCCGATTTTAAATCCGCCGAACTCCTCATGTTAACATTTGGGGCATCCCTGACAATTGCAGGATCGTCAGATCGTTTTTACGCGACCCCGGACGGCTATGTCCCGAAGGTACATGTCGGACATGTGATCGGCACGTTCAAAGACCCTCTCGAGGTAGCCGAATTACATTTAGGAACCCCGTACCTTTGGGGCGGAGATTCTGTGCTGGGCATTGACTGTTCCGGTCTGGTTCAAATTGGTTGCCGTGTCTGCGGTATCGAATGCCCCGGTGACAGCGACATGCAGGAAGCCGAGCTGGGCGAGCACTTGCCCGAAGACGCGCCCCTGCAACGCGGCGACCTTCTGTTCTGGAAAGGCCATGTTGCCTGGGTCGCAGACCCCGATACGCTGATCCATGCCAACGCCTTTCATATGGCCACCGCCTATGAACCCCTCCAAGATGCTATCAAACGAATCGAGGCGCAGGGGGACGGCCCCGTCACCGCCCGCAAAAGATTGGGAGAGATCACATGAGCGACCCGTTTTTCCAGCCAGTGTCCGGCTTTGAAGTCCCGCGATTTGCCGGGGTGCCCACTTTTATGCGCCTGCCACATGTGGAGCATGGTCACGACCGCTTCAATGATGTGCAGATCGGCCTGATCGGCGTGCCATGGGACAGTGGCACCACCAACCGCCCCGGCCCGCGTCACGGCCCGCGTCAGCTGCGCGATGCTTCGACCATGATGCGCGCGCAACACGCTGTGTCTGGCATGCGCCCTTTTGAGGCCGCGAACTGTGCTGATCTGGGCGATGTTGGCCCGAACCCTGCGGATATCATCGATTCGATGGACCGGATCACCACGTTCTATAACAAGGTGATGGACGCAGGTATCGTGCCTCTGACCGCAGGAGGTGACCACCTGACATCGCTGCCCGTTCTGCGCGCTGTGGCCAAGGATGGCCCGGTGGGTATGGTGCATTTTGACAGCCATACCGATCTCTTTGACAGCTACTTTGGCGGCACGCAGTACACCCACGGCACCCCTTTCCGTCGCGCGGTCGAGGAAGGCCTGCTGGACCCCAAGAAAGTCGTGCAGATCGGCATACGTGGCACCATGTATGACACCGAGGACCGCGATTTCGCCGCCGCCAACGGCATCCGTTTGATCCTGATCGAGGAGTTCCATGCCCGTGGTGTCGAGGACGTGATGGCCGAAGCGCGTGAAATCGCAGGTTCGGGGCCAACCTATGTCAGCTATGACATCGACTTCGTTGATCCCACATTTGCGCCGGGCACCGGCACGCCCGAGGTTGGCGGCCCGAATTCTTGGCAGGCCATTCAGGTGTGTCGCGAATTGGCCGGGCTGAACATCGTGGGTGCCGATATGGTCGAGGTCTCTCCACCGTTTGATCAATCCGGCGGCACGGCCTTCCTGGGGGTGTCGATCATGTATGAAATGCTGTGCGTGATGGCGGGGCAAGTGGCGGGCTGAAGCCCGCCACCCCTCTACCCATCGTTTACCGCCGTATAGAGGATCAACCCCGCAGGCACCCGCAGACCTGCGTCGCCCAAATAGGGGTGCAACGCCGCTTCCACACCTGTACGGATCGCCGCAATGTCTGCCTCAGAGCCGTCTTTTTCCCGGATCAACCGAGTGGCAGGACCGATGGTGGTGGCCATTTCGGCGGCTTCCGTCACATTCTGAGGCGGGATCAGATCAACCGTGATCTTCTCGCCCTTGGCCTTGGACCAACCTGCGTCGCTCAGGATACCCGTCACGCGGTCAACGTCCTTGAAGGCCATGGGGCCCGGGGCCAAAGGGTCCATCGGTTCAGGTTTACCCAAACGGTCCATCGCCGCCTTCATCGGCACCATGAACCACGGGTTGTCGGGGGCTGATTGCCAACAGATCATCGCCAGCCGCCCGCCCTTGCGTGCGGCGCGGCGCAGGTTGGCGAAGGCAGCAACGGAATCGGCAAAGAACATCACGCCGAAGCGTGAGAAGACCAGATCAGCCGTGCGTTCTGGGAACGCATAGGTCTGCGCATCACCGTTGATGAACTGGATGTTCTCAAGTCCTGCATCCGCACCTCGCTTGCGCGCCAGCTCAAGTAGCGGATCGGCAATGTCGAGAGCACTCACACGGCCATCCGACCCAACGCGCTTGGACAACCCCAAGGTGCTCGCCCCTGTGCCACAGCCAATGTCCAACACGGCTTCACCGGGGGCAGGGGCGGCGTGTTCCAGCGCCGCATCCAGAACGCCAGACATCAGGGTATCCATTTGCGCCTGATGCGTTACCCATGTCTGCCCCGCAGGGGAGCTCCAGTATTCAGCTTGGTCGATGTTGGCGGTCATGAGAGGCTCCATATTTGGCCATCACCCTAACACCGGCTCAGATCGACCAAAAGTCCGGGATGGCGACAATCGAGCGCTGAGCGGACATACCTTTTGGGCACCCAGCCGGTTAACAGCCGCTTTAGCGGCCCGGCCATCGTCAGCCCCTCCCTCGGGCTGGCGATATGTCAGATGCAGGCGCACCAATTGTTCTGTCGGAGGTGCTTGGCAGGCATAAAGTGTGATGTAACTTCTGTTGGGTCGCCACCCCAGGGGCAGACAATGGCCTCCGGTTGCTTTGGTTCAGTGAGCGGCAGCATTGCCCCGCATCCCGGACAAACGACACTCGCACATGAGCTTCAATCTTTAGCCCGCACCACATCACCCAGACCAATCTCGCCGCCCTCAATCACCCGGCAGTTCAGGCCTGAGCGGTTCCACAACGCCATGTACACATCGCGCTTCAGCATCAGGTTCAGATACTTGCAGGGCTGATTGATGCGCACGCCTTCCAGCACCACGTTGCCCACGGCAAAACGCCGACCCACCAGATGCATCAGCGGCACGCCGGACACCGTCAGATTGCGGCGGTGCTCTTCCATGGCAATGGGCAGCCCGTCGTCATCGGCCACACGGTCCAGCATTTCCGCCTCGATCAATGTCACCTGACGGTCCGGGCCCGGGATACCGGAATAGGTACCGGTTTCCAGAAAATACCGATCCCCTTCGATCCCGCGCCCGGCGACCAATGTCGCTTGCTCCAGCGCCTGCATGGGTGCGGATTTCTCGGGGCAAATATGGATGTGCTGCAAAACGCCTTGCCAGCCGGTCGCGACCATCAGATCACTCCACCGCGCGGATCAGTTTGCGTTCCAACACGCGCAGCACGGTTTTCAGATCGGCCCCGCGTTTGAGCACCTGACCGTCCATGGCCACCACCGCATATTGCCCCTGCCGCCCGCGCAGCTTGGGCCGCTTTTCGATGCGGTACAACGGATGTTCAGCGGTGCGGCGAAAAACCGAAAACACGGCCATCTCGCGCAGAGCTGAAATGCCATAGTCGCGCCATTCGCCGGCTGCCACCATGCGGCCATAGAGCGATAGGATGATCGCCAGTTCGGTGCGATGAAACGAGACGACCTCTTGGTCATGTGACGTGGAAAACGGGCTGACAGATTGGTAGCTCATACCCTTCAGTTTGCCGCAAGTGGCGCGCAAAGCAAGGAAATTCGCCCTAACCGCACCACAGCCGGGCAATATCGCCGTCCACATTCACATCCACGTTCAATCGCATGGGGTTGTGATCCATCGTGACGGCAGAATTGGGTGGGATGATCCGCACGCCGCCTTCGGCTTCAAGCGTGTGATTGCGCTCGGGCTCTCCGATCAGGTCAGCATAGCGCGTCGCACCGCAGTCCGAGGTGTCGGGGGCCGCGGTTGGTTCGGGTTGAGGCATGCAGCCCATGAGGGCCAAACATCCAAAAAGGGCATATCGCATCTGTCGCTCCTGATCACTGTCATGACGTGTCTGAAACGAACATGACGCAAAGCACCCCCAAAGAACAAGCACGTGTTGAAATTCGCAGCGGTTTCGCCCAAAGTCTGCGCAAACACATATGGGAGTGAACTACGATGCGCACCAGAGCTGCCGTTGCCGTTGAAGCAGGCAAACCTATGGAAATTATGGAAGTGAACCTTGAGGGCCCCAAGGCCGGTGAGGTTCTGGTTGAGATCAAGGCCACAGGTCTGTGCCACACGGATGATTTCACGCTGTCGGGTGCTGATCCCGAAGGTGCGTTTCCGGCCATTCTGGGCCATGAGGGCGCGGGCGTTGTGGTCGAGGTTGGCCCCGGCGTGACCTCGTTGGAAGTGGGCGATCACGTGATCCCGCTCTATACGCCCGAGTGTCGCGAGTGTGATTACTGTCTGAACCCCAAGACCAACCTCTGTCAGAAAATTCGCTCCACTCAGGGTGCGGGTGTGATGCCTGATGGCACCTCGCGCTTTTCGATGCTCGATGGCACGCCAATCCTGCATTACATGGGCTGCTCAACCTTTTCCAACCACACGGTATTGCCCGAGATTGCATTGGCCAAGGTCCGCAAGGACGCGCCGTTTGACAAGATTTGCTACATTGGTTGCGGCGTGACCACGGGCATCGGTGCGGTGATCAACACGGCCAAGGTTGAGATTGGATCGACCGCGATTGTGTTCGGTTTGGGCGGCATCGGTCTGAACGTCATTCAGGGTCTGCGTTTGGCCGGAGCGGATCAGATTGTCGGCGTCGACCTGAACGATGACAAGGCCACGATGGCCAAGCATTTCGGCATGACGGATTTTGTGAATCCCTCGAAGGTCGACGGCGATATCGTCGCCCATCTGGTTGAACTGACAGGCGGCGGTGGCGACTACACCTTTGATGCCACAGGCAACGTAACGGTGATGCGTCAGGCGCTGGAATCGGCGCACAAAGGCTGGGGCGAGTCTGTGATCATCGGTGTGGCCGGTGCAGGCCAGGAAATTGCCACGCGCCCCTTCCAGTTGGTCACCGGCCGCGTTTGGCGCGGCACGGCCTTCGGTGGCGCATCTGGCCGCACGGATGTGCCCAAGATTGTCGACTGGTACATGGACGGCAAGATCGAGATTGATCCCATGATCACACACAAGCTCAAGCTCGAAGACATCAACAAAGGCTTTGAGATGATGCACGCAGGCGAAAGCATTCGCTCGGTCGTGGAATTCTGATCATCCTCATTGAACACAGGCAGGGCGCGAATGCCCTGCCTGCTCCATCGCAGAGGTACCATGTCTGACGCCAAAACACCTCTGCTTGCCGTCTTGATCGACGCTGACAACACCTCGCCAAAATGGACCAAGGCCATTTTTGACGAGATCGCCAGCATGGGCGAGGCAAGTGTGCGCCGCTGTTACGGCGATTTCTCATCCACACAGATGACGGGTTGGAGCAAGGTGCAGGCCGAATTTGGTCTTGTCCCGCATCACCAGCCTGCCAATACCGTGGGCAAGAATGCCAGCGACATTGCCCTGGTGATTGATGCGATGGACCTGATGCATTCGGGCCGGTTTGACGGCTTTGTGCTGGTCAGCTCGGACAGTGATTTCACCCGTCTTGCCAGTCGTATCCGTGAACAGGGGCTGGATGCGTTTGGCATCGGCGCGCGCAAGACGCCCGAGGCCTTCCGCAAGGCCTGCAAACGCTTCATCTACCTTGAGAATCTTGAGAACCTTGCCGATGTGGGTGAACCAGCCAAGGGCATGACCAAAGCGTCGGCCAAACCCAAACTGAACGAAGCCCGCGATCTGCTGCTCAAGGCGATGGACAGTATTGATCAGGAAGGGGAGTGGTATTCTCTGGCGCGCCTTGGCTCTCAGGTGATCGCTGCGAACCCGGACTTTGACACGCGAACCTATGGTCGTAAAAAGCTCTGGGATTTGGTGAACGACATCAAGGTGTTTGAAACCCGCCGCGAAGGCAATCATCCCTTAGTCCGCCGTGTGGATTGACATCTGTCACGGCTGATGTGGTCAAAAGTTCCTCAACCTTGTCCTGCCTCAGGAAGTTTGTTCTGATTTCATGCCTTCACTGCGCCAATTTCAGAACAACCCTTCCCCTTCCCCCTTATCACCCTTAGGTTCTCTTGCGACACATAGATCAACCGATTGAAGGAGCCTTCTCATGGGTATTCGCACCACAGACGGACGTGGCAAAACTTACGACAGCGTGCTCGACACCATCGGGGACACGCCGACCATCCGGATCAACAACCTTGGCCCCAAGGAGGTCGAGATTTACGTCAAGGCCGAGTTCTTCAACCCCGGCGCCTCGGTCAAGGACCGTCTGGCGGTCAACATCATCGAAGCCGCCGAGCGTGACGGACGCCTGAAACCCGGCCAAACGGTGGTTGAAGCTACATCCGGCAATACCGGGATCGGTCTGGCCATGGTCTGCGCACAAAAGGGCTATCCGTTGGTCATCACCATGGCCGACAGTTTTTCTATCGAACGCCGCCGCCTGATGCGGATGCTGGGTGCCAAAGTGGTGCTGACGCCCAAGGCCGAGAAGGGTTTCGGCATGTACCAAAAGGCGGTCGAGCTGGCCGAGGCCAATGGTTGGTTCCTGGCCTCGCAGTTTGAAACCAACGACAACGCCGATATCCACGAAAACACCACCGCGCGTGAAATCCTGGCGGATTTTGAGGGCAAACGGCTGGACTACGTGGTCACGGGCTACGGCACTGGCGGTACCGTGTCCGGCGTGGGCCGTGTGCTCCGCAAGGAACGTCCAGACACCAAGATTGTCCTGTCCGAACCTGCCAACGCGGCCCTTGTCGGGTCTGGCACCACTCAGGAACGCAACGACAGCAATCAACCTGCCGTCAGCCACCCTGCGTTTGAGCCGCATCCCATTCAGGGCTGGACCCCGGACTTCATCCCGCATGTGCTGCAAGAAGCGATTGATCAAGGCTACTACGAGGATCTGATCCCCGTCACCGGCCCCGATGGCATCAAATGCGCCCGTGATCTGGCCGCCAAAGAAGGCATCCTGACGGGCGTGTCGGGTGGCTCGACCTTCGCCATCGCCTTGGCTTTGGCCGAGAAGGCTGAACCCGGCAGCGTCATCCTGTGCATGTTGCCCGACACCGGCGAGCGATATCTCTCGACGCCTTTGTTTGAAGGCATCGCCGAGGATATGAACGAAGAAGAAGCCGCAATTTCGACGTCTACTCCAGGGTATCAGCTGGGCTGAACGCAACGCTGCCTGTCAGGGGCTCGGGGTGTACACTCGGGCCTCGCTGCACCGCTTCAAACAATTTGATCCTATCACGACACGCTTGGTGCATGAGAGCCTGATACCGTCGTGTCTCATGTCCGGTTTGAACCCAATTTGCTGGATGCTGCAAGAAGAACGAATGGCAGCAACGCTGTTGACTGCCGACATTCCAACGTCGGAAATTTCTGAGCGTTGGATTTGCACATTTTGAGGACGGGTTTCTGCGGGACGTTGCTCATCTTGGGTAGCACATTTGGGCATCCAAGAGCTTTGGTGGTATGTCTGGACTTGTCTCGGTTCAATTGTCCCACGCAAATTCTGGGACCTGTATTTTTGGAGTTTTCTTGGAGTTGTCGTGAATCGAATTAATAAAGGGAAAGCCCGCCGTCAGGCACACGGCGGTCTCAAATGGATACTTGGATGTGCAATCTTGGTCGGCGCTCTAACCAGTGCCTCGCATGCGCAAGAACGCGATCCCATGCTGCTCTATGACGCGAACGGGCTAAAGGTGCGCGGGCATCTCCAGTTTGGGTTGAACGCTGTTGCTGAGGACAATCTTTTTTGGGACCTCGCCGCAACGACGGCGCCCACCAGTGGTTTTGACCCCGACACAGAATGGTTGGAAGGTTATATCAAGCCCGGTCTCAGCTTTGAGCAGCAGCTTGATACGGGGGCAGTGTTTTATGGCAAGCTCTCCGCTGTTTCCTCCTTCACCTCGGGAACAGACGCCTTCGACACTGGCGATACCGGAGCAACAACGCTCGAAGAAGCCTATCTCGCGATCCGCGGCGATCTTGGTGGGGGCTTATCTTATGACCTCTCACTTGGGCCACGTGAGTTGACGCTTGGCACGGGGATGCTGATCGCGAATGGTGCTACAAGCGGCTTTGAGCGCGGCGCGCTGAAGTTGGGCCCGCGCAAGGCTTGGGAGATGGCGGCCATTGGTCGCTTGTCTTTCGGAAATGTCGCTGGGACGGTCTTCTACCTCGACCCCAACGAGTTGCCGTCCACCGATGGCAGCAATGAGCTTGCAGGTCTCGATATCCGGCACGACGCCCCGGCTGGCGGATATCTTGGCGCGACTTTCGTGAATGTGCTCAATTCAGACTCGCCCTATCCGCAGGCTGCGCCCGGCGGGGTTGGTGCGCCAACGGTGACCCCCGGGGCGCGGGAGGGCACCAATACAATTGGTCTCTACGGCAAAACCAACCCGTTCGCCGGTGCATTAGAGAACTGGGACTTCACAGGCGAGGTCGCCTATCAGTGGAACGACCGGATCGACCTGGAGGCCTGGGCCGGTCGCGTAACCGCCGGATACAGCTTCGCAAATGTGGCGTGGTCGCCGTACCTCACGGTGGGATTCCAAACCTTCTCGGGTGACGATCCCAACACGGCGAAACTCGAACGATTTGATCCGCTCTATTATCAAGGCAGCCCAAGCGCCTGGGCGACAGGGTCGAAATCCGCATCGACCTTCATCAATTCGAACGTGAATGCGTTGTCGGTGGCGCTTCGTGTCCAACCGACCAAACAGGAAACCTTGACCCTTAGATACTCTCATATCCGGGCGAACGAGTTGAACAGCCCGGTTCAGTTCGGGCAGGCAACCCGCGTGGACATCAATGGGAATGTGGTCTCGGGCGTCAAAGATGCGCATCTGGCCGATGATTTGTTCCTTGAATACAGCCGCATCATCAACCGTAATACATTCCTGACGGCCGGTGTCTCGGTCTCGTTTCCCGGCGAGGGGATCGACAACGTGGTCGGCGGGAACGCAGACCCCTGGACTGGAGGATTCATCAATGTCGTCGTCAACTTCTAATTTCATCGCATTGGCTATGGGGGTCGTCATGGCACTCGGTGCATCAACCGACGCGCGCGCGCAATCTACATCGCTTTCGGCACAAGAGTCCGATCCCAACGTCATGGGCTGGATGCAGGGATTTCCTCCTTCGCCGGACAAGATCATCACGCAACCAGATTCAGTTTACTTCAGCTTTCCCAGGCTGCGCTGGTCGGTCTGCCATCTGCGGGAATTCCTGCCCACCGAGGAAATCAGCCGCGGTTTTGAGGCCCCCGTGCCATTAGACTACTTGCCTCCCGCCGAGTTCGCTGACATGCGCCAAGAGATCAACGCTCTGACCTTCACGCCGATGAACAGCGACGATGAGATGACTTGGGAAGAGTCGCTCTATGTCAATTACACGGACGGGATGCTGATCCTGCACAAGGGGCGGGTTGTTTATGAACGCTATTTCGGTTGTCTAGAGGAAGACGGCAAGCACGCCATCATGTCGATGACAAAGTCGGTCACTGGTCTTCTAGGTGAAATACTCGTGCAAGAAGGCTTACTGGATGAAACGGCTTTGGTGCGCGACATCATCCCCGAGATCGGCGAGAGTGCTTTTGGGTCGGCAACGGTCCGCCAAGTCATGGATATGACCACCGGCGTGAAGTACTCCGAAGACTATTCGAACCCGAACGCCGATATCTGGCAATACTCCGCTGCGGCCAGCCCGATGCCGAAGGCAAAGGACTATTCGGGGCCGGACGGATACTGGGAGTATCTCCAGCAGGTGCAGCCCGATGGCGATCACGGCGCCCAGTTCCACTACAAGACAATCAATTCCGACATGTTGGGCTGGATGATCAGCCGAGTGTCCGGCAAATCGGTGACCGATTTGGCCTCCGAGCGGCTCTGGCGGCGCATGGGGGCCGAACAGGACGCCTATCAAACAGTTGACGGCAAGGGCGTGCCATTCGCAGGCGGCGGGATAAGCGCGGGTCTGCGCGACCTAGGGCGGCTCGGCCTCCTGATGCTGAACAAGGGTGTGATCAACGGCGAACGGCTGTTTTCCACTGCCGTCGCCGACAAGATCGGCGGGGGCGGCGACCCGTCCAAATTCTCCGGGTTCCCCACCATCCCAAACGGCAGCTACACCAGCCAGTGGTGGGTCTTCCACAACGACAATGGCGCCTTCGCGGCCCGGGGCGTACATGGCCAGACGATCTACGTCGACCCCACGGCAAGGATGGTGCTGGTGCGGCTGTCTTCCTTCCCGCAAGCTCAAAACGGCTTCATCGATCCGACATCGCTTCCAGCCTACCAGGCCGTGGCCGACCATCTGACGGCGCAGGATGCCCCGTCGCGATTGGTGGGCCCCGAATGGATTATCGAGGACATTGCAGGCGGTGGTGTTGTGGACAACAGCCCGGCCAGCCTGATCTTCCTGCCGGATGGTCAACTCGCGGGAAATGCCAGCTGCAACAACCTGATCGGCCAATACTCGATAGATGGCGTGTCGCTCACATTAACACCGGTAGGTGTTACCATGATGGCGTGCCCCGAAGCTTTGATGGCGCAGGAGCAGAAACTCCTGGAAGCTCTTGGAACGGTCGAGCGATACGTAATAGACAAAAACAGCGCGCTTATTCTCACCACAGCAAGCGGAGACACCATAAAGGCCTACGGAAGGTAGAGGTCCCCATCCCATAGGATTTTCCTGGAGCGCCACGTCCGGAAGTTTCACCCTTTGCAATCGAATTTAATGGGCTTTTCGGTGCAACGTTGGAGCAGAGGATTGATCTCGGACACCGCGGAGTGCCGCGTGGCCCTCTCCCGCCGATGAACCACCCAGATGCATGTCAATACGCCCAACTTGCGGTAAGTAACTGGAAGGCTCCCTCAACCCAGCACCGGACTTTCGCGCAGCTGCAGCCAAAGTCGGTTTTGTCCGCACAATTGCCATTGGCAAAAATTGCGTATTGCCTGGCCTGACCATCGCCATGCCCTGCCAAAACAGCGCATCGCCCTACGGGCTTCAAACCCTCTTGTGATCCCTTCGCGCAATCGCAATAATAACTCCCCTATGCCCAAACCCGCGCCCCATATCGACATCCTGCCAGATGTGCCCCTGCGCCTGAACCGTTGTCACGAGGCCTGTGGCCCCGGCGCGGACGCCTTCGCTTTTACGCTGGCCGCCCGGCTCAACGGTCCCGTGATGTGGATCTCGGAAAGCTGGACACCGGCGCAGCTGAACCCCGTGGGCTACAGCCAATACGCCGATCCTGCCCAGCTTCTGATGGCGCGCACCAAGGACCAGACCGACACGCTTGCCGTGGCCGAAGAAGCCCTGCGCGCCCATGCCGTTCGCTTGGTGGTGACGGAACTCACCCAGCCTATCAGCCTGCTGGCGGGCCGCCGTCTGCAATTGGCCGCTGAGACGGGCCAAACCACTGCATTGTGCCTGATCCCACAGGGCATGGGGTCAAACGCGGCCGACACCCGCTGGCGCTGTACGCCGGTTTTCCATCAAGCGGACTCGACTCAGGCGCGGTGGGAAATTATAAAGAACAAAGCAGGAACATTATCAGCTTGGGATGTGCGCTGGGATGAAAAGACGCGTCATATGCTTGTGGTTCCCCCGGCTGGCAACAGACCGGGCCTTGCGGATGCGTCCGGTTGACGGCCCCTTTGCACTGACCTTGCACGAGGCCAACACGGACCGGATATATTGCCTGAATGATCCGGCCGAAGGGCAGGGGTTGTCCCAGGGAATGGGGCTGGCGGATGCCCGCGCCTTCTGCCCTGATCTGCAAAGCCGCCCCGCTGATCCCGCTGCCGATGCGCGGTTTCTGCGTATCCTTGCGCGCTGGGCCAAACGCTATTGCCCCTGGGTGGGGCTGGACGGGCGCGACGGGCTGGCGCTCGATATCACAGGGGCGGCACATCTGTATGGTGGTGAGGCCGCTTTGCTGGAGGACCTCCATGCGCGCCTGACCCGCGCAGGCCTGCAGGTGCGCTCTGGTCTGGCCGATACCAAAGGGGCCGCCTGGGCCATCGCCCATTACGCCAGGGGAGTCGCACCCCCCGGCCAAACCCGCAATCATATCGCCAAGCTGCCCGTGCCCGCCCTGCGCCTGCCCGAGGATACAGTCACCGCCCTGCAACGCCTGGGTCTGCGCACGGTAGATGATATTCTGACACTGCCCCGCGCCACGCTCACCCGCCGCTTTGGCACTGATCTGCTCATGCGTCTCGATCAGGCGCTGGGGGATCAACCCGAAGAGGTCTCGCCTCTGCCCGACCCTCCCAGCTTTGCCGCGCAAATGTCCCTGCCCGAACCCATCGGGCTGGCCGCTGATGTCATGGCTGGCACTGAACGTCTGCTTGCCCAGGTCTGCACCCGTCTCACCCAGCAAGAGGCTGGGGCCCGTGCCCTCTTGCTGACCCTGCGTCGGGTGGATCAGGCCAGCCAACAGGTGGAACTGCGCCTCGCCCGGCCTCTGCGTGATGCCGCCCGTATCCTGCCTCTGTTTGAACGCGGCGTGAGCGCGGTTGATGCAGGCTTCGGCATCGACCAACTGCGCCTTGAAGCGACGCAAGTGGAACGCCTGCCCGCCCGACAACTCAGCCCGCTGCACGCGGCCCATCAGGACAAGCTGCACGACCTGATCACCCGTATCGGCAGCCGCATTGGCCTCGATAACGTGCACCGCTATCTGCCTGCCGACAGCCATATCCCGGAGCGCAGCTATACCACCGCCGTGGCGGCCTATTCTGATCCATCCGGTGCCTGGGTCACCCTGCGCCCACGCCCCATACGCCTCTTCCCGCCCGAACCCATCGCCGCCACGGGGCACCGCCCGCCACGTCATTTCCGCTGGCGGCGTATGTCGCTTTCGACGGCCCGGATCACCGGCCCCGAACGCATCGCGCCGGAATGGTGGTTGCAAGACGACAGCTGGCGCTCGGGCCTGCGCGACTACTGGCAGGTGGACACCCGCCAGGGCCGCCGCCTGTGGATGTATCACACCCCGCAGACCCCTGGCTGGTACGTGCAAGGCGAATTCGCATGATCCTGACCCCGCCGCGTCCTTGCTTCATCTTGCCCAAAATATCCATATCCAATCTGATCCGCAGGCACAGGCCTCTGTCTGACACATCGCCTCTCAACCTACCCTCGAGGACGACGCCACGCGGAGGACGAGACATCCTGCATGCGCTTGCGCATTCCTTTGGATCACACCCATGACGGCCGTCACATCCCAGGGCTATGCCGAACTTTGCGTGACCTCCAATTTCACCTTCCTGTGCGGCGCCTCGCACCCTGAGGAGCTGATCGCGCGCGCTGCCGAACTGGGCCTGCACGCCATCGCCATCACCGATCACAATTCTCTGGCCGGGGTGGTGCGCGCCTATGCTGCGCTGAAAGAGCTGAAGCGCGAAGTCGGTGAGCAAATCCAGATCCGTTCCAGCCAAACCATTGATGCCTCCTCGCGCCAGCCAAACAGCGGCACGCAGACCATTGCCAAACCAGACGCACTCCACCTGCCACGGCTGATCGTTGGCTGCCGCTTGATCCTGCGCGACAGCCCGGTGCATTGGGTTGCCCTGCCACGGGATCGCGCGGCCTATACTCGGCTCACCCAGCTTCTGACCATCGGCAAACGCCGGGCCGACAAAGGCCAATGCCACCTCGATCTGCGCGATATGCTGGACCATGGCACCGGCATGATCCTCATCGCCCTGCCGCAAAAGCATCCCGGCGATAAACATGTGCTGGAGGACCTCAGACGCGCCCAACGGCAGTTCCCCGGCCATGTCTTTCTGGGAGCTGCTCCGCGCTATGACGGCTCGGATGCCGCCTATCTCAAGGCCTGCACGCTGCTCTCGCGCAAGGCCTCAGCGCCGATGGTGGCCGTGGGCGATGTGCTGATGCATCACGGCAAACGTCGCCAACTGGCCGATGTGCTGACCTGCCTGCGCGAAGGGATCAAGATCGACGCCATCGGCACCCGCGCCCTGCCCAATGCCGAACGCCGCCTCAAAGGTCACGCCGACATGTTGCGGGTGTTCCGTGACCACCCCGGGGCCTTGCGCCGCAGCGTGGAAATCGCCGCCAAATGCAGCTTTTGCCTGAGCGAGCTCAGCTATGAATATCCCGATGAAGGCTCGGATACCGAAACCCCGCATCAGCGCCTCGAACGGCTCAGCGAGGAGGGCCTGCACCGCCGCTATCCGGGCGGCATCCCCGAGCGCGTGCGCGTGATGATGACAAACGAATTGCAGATCGTCGAGAAGCTGGGCTTTGCCGCCTATTTCCTGACTGTGCATGACATCGTGCAGTTCGCGCGTCGCCAAGGCATCTTGTGTCAGGGCAGGGGGTCCGCCGCCAATTCCATCCTGTGCTACCTTCTGGGCATCACCGATGTGGGCCCCGAAGTGATCACCATGGTCTTTGCCCGTTTCGTGTCCGAACACCGGGGCGAGCCGCCGGACATTGACGTCGATTTTGAACATGAACGCCGCGAAGAGGTGATCCAGCATATCTATGCCAAATACGGCCGCGAACGGGCCGGGCTGTGTTCCACGGTCATTCATTTTCGCTCCCGTGCCGCGATCCGCGAGGTGGGCAAGGTCATGGGCCTCAGCGTGGATGTCACCGCCAGCCTCTCGGGGCAAATCTGGGGCATGTCCAACGGCGGGGCCGACCCTGAGCGTATCCGCGAGCTAGGCCTGGACCCCGAAGACCGCCGTCTGGCGCAAACCATCAAACTGATTGGCGAGATCATCGGCTTTCCCCGCCACCTCAGCCAGCATGTCGGCGGGTTTGTGATCACCAAGGGCCGTCTGGATGCGCTCTGCCCGATCGAAAACGCCGCCATGGAAGACCGAACTATTATCGAATGGGACAAGGATGACATTGATGCGCTTGGAATTCTAAAGATAGATATTCTGGGGCTAGGTATGCTGACATGCATTCGCAAAGCCTTCGCGCTGCTCAGCGATCATGACAAACAAAACCTCTCGATCGCCACCATCCCGCAGGCCGATGCCACCACCTATGACATGCTGTGCCGGGCGGATGCGGTGGGGGTGTTTCAGGTGGAAAGCCGCGCGCAGATGAATTTCCTGCCCCGCATGCGTCCGCGTGAATTCTATGATCTGGTGATCGAGGTCGCCATCGTGCGCCCCGGCCCCATTCAGGGCGGCATGGTGCAGCCTTTCATCAAACGCCGTCAGGGGCTGGAGAAGGTGACATATCCCTCGAAGGCGCTGGAAGGCGTGCTGGGCAAAACCCTTGGCGTGCCGCTGTTTCAGGAACAAGCCATGCAAATCGCCGTGGTCGCCGCCGGCTTTACACCCGAGGAAGCAGACCGCCTGCGCCGCTCCATCGCCACCTTCCGGCGGATGGGCACGATCAGCAAGTTCCGCGATCAGTTCATCGCGGGAATGCTGAAAAACGGCTATAGCCCCGAGTTTTCCCAAAGCTGTTTCACCCAGATCGAAGGCTTTGCCGATTATGGCTTTCCTGAAAGCCACGCAGCGGCCTTTGCGATGCTGGTCTATGTCTCGGCCTGGCTGAAATGCCATCACCCGGCGGTGTTCGCCTGCGCGCTGCTGAACTCCCAACCGATGGGGTTCTATGCCCCCGCGCAGATTGTGCGCGATGCCCGCGAACATGACGTCGAAGTGCGGCCCATTTGTGTGAACGAAAGCCATTGGGACAGCATTCTGCAACGCCGGGCGGATGGGGCCTTGGCCCTGCGGTTGGGGTTTCGCCAGATCAAAGGCTTCAAGGAAGAAGACGCAGGCTGGATCATCGCAGCCCGCGGCAATGGCTTCCGCGATCCCGAAGCGGTGTGGCTGCGGGCAGGGGTGTCGCCTGCGTCATTGGAGCGGCTGGCTGAGGCGGATGCCTTTTCAGATATGGGCCTGACACGCCGCGATGCGCTGTGGCGCGTAAAGGCCCTGCGTGCGCCCAAGCCCTTGCCCTTGTTTGCCGATCCCATCGAAGGCGAAAGCGTGGACGAGCCGGATGTGGTGCTGCCGACCATGCAACTGGGCGAGGAGGTGGTGGAGGATTATGTCGCCATGCGTCTGTCCCTGCGGGCGCATCCGATGGAGCTGCTCAGGCCCATGATCCCTGGCTTGCTACCTCATGCCGAGCTGCTAAACGCCCCTCTTGGCCGGGCTTCCGTTTGCGGATTGGTGATCACCCGGCAACGGCCCGGCACGGCCTCAGGCGTGATTTTCCTGACGCTTGAGGATGAAACCGGTGTGTGCAACGTGGTGGTCTGGCCCAAGGTTTATGAGGCGTTCCGACGCATGGTCATGGGCGGGCGTCTGCTGCGTGTGACCGGGTATTTGCAACGCGAAGGCATCGTGGTGCATCTGATCGCGCAGCAGGTTGAAGATTTGTCGTACCGCCTGTCTGATCTAGGTCACCCTCTGGATGATGCGGTGGGGATCACCCAACCCCAAGCCGACGATGCCCCGCGCCGGAGCCCTGTGCGCCCATCGGCCCGACATCCGCGCGAACAGGCGAAAAAACTGTTCCCGAGCCGAGATTTTCACTGAACGAAAGCGTGACCCAAAGGAATGCGGGCGGGGCCCGCATGCTGGATGTCTCGTCCTCCGCCATACGTCGTCCTCGGGCCTGTGGCTGAGGTGATACATCACAGCAAAAGGAGCTCTGCCGGATCAGGCGTGCCCTGCATCGGCTGACAGCGCCAGGGCGTCGATGCCAAGGGTTTTCAGCGCGGCTTCCCACTTGTGGCCATCGGTTGTGTCAAAGGCGAGGTCCGGGGTGGCGTCACAGGTGAGCCAGCCGTTTTGCGCAATCTCCGTTTCCAGCTGATTTGGCCCCCAACCCGCATATCCCAGGGCAATCAGGGCTTTGAGCGGCCCGCGCCCCTGAGACAGGTCTTCGAGAATGTCCAAAGTTGCAGTCATGGCAAACTCATCGTTCACATCCATCGTTGAAATGGACGAATGGTAGCCTTTTTCATGCAGCACAAAGCCGCGTCCGCTTTCGACAGGGCCGCCAAAATGCACCGGCCGGTTCAGCATCTCCACACCCATCGATATCGACAGTTGCTCCAGCAGGTCGCTTAAGTGCAGCTCGTCGGTGGGTTTGTTGATCATCAACCCCATCGCACCTTCATCCGAATGGGCGCACATGAACACAACGGAATGGGCAAACCGCGGATCTCCCATGCCGGGCATCGCAATCAGCAATTTGCCAGTGAGGTCGATCTGGGTGCTCAAACGGGGCCTCGTTTCGTGAACTCTGGCCATCACAATGGGGTGCGAGGGCTGCAGGTGCAAGAGGATCTCCAAAGACACAACAGCGGAACCTCGCCCAAATGTGACTTGGCATTACAGCCATTTCCCCCCATCTGAGGGGCATGTTTAAACGATTCATCACCCAAGCGTGCCTGTGCGCAGTGTCCGTCGGAGCCGCTTTTATCTCGCCTGCCGTAGCGGGGCCTCTGGATGATGCGCTGACCGCGAAACTGCTGCCGGGCTGGCGTCTGGCAGATGGCCGACACATGGCCGCCCTTGAGGTGACATTGGCCCCGGGGTGGAAAACCTATTGGCGCGCGCCTGGCGATGCGGGCATTCCACCGCAATTCGACTGGCGTGGATCGGGTAATCTGAAGGGGGTGCAGATCAGCTGGCCCACGCCCGAAGTGTTGGACCAGGATGGCCTGCAAGTGATTGGCTATTCTGACAAGATGGTGCTGCCGTTGATGGTCCGCCCCAATTCTGCCATGCGCGATGTGACACTGAACGGCGAGATACAAATGGGCGTGTGCAAAGACGTGTGCATCCCGGTCACCGTGCGTGTGGACCAGCGACTGGATCGCACACAGACCAAACCCGATGCCCGCATTGCGGCGGCCATGGCCGACCGGCCCTATTCTGCGCAAGAGGCCAAGGTGGGTCAGGTCAGCTGTCAGGTCACACCGATCGAGGATGGGCTGCGCCTGACCGCCGAGGTCAACCTGCCCAAATCGGGTGGGCGCGAAGTGGCGGTTATCGAAACCGATAACCCGCAGGTCTGGGTGGCTCAGGCCAAGACCAGCCGCAAGGGCAAGAGCCTGACCGCAGTGACCGAGCTCTACCATGTGGAGGGGCGTTCGTTTGCGCTCAACCGGTCGGGTGTGCGCATCACGGTGATCGGCAGCACACATGCGGTAGATATTCAGGGATGTCCGGCGGGATAAGCCCGCAACGCTGCCCTATGCAGCGCGCTTGCGGTGGCTGATGGCCAGGGCAGCATAGATCACCAGTGTGATCCCGGCCGACCCAGCTGCAAAGAGCGTAAACCCAGCCATGCCTGCGCTCATCCCGGACAACAGCCCGGACAGGGCCGCAGGCAATTGCCCGTTTACGATCACAGACCCCACCGTCACCGCCATCCAAGCAAGGTTCAAGGCCAGTCCAACCCAAAGGCTGCCTCGGACCGCTGCGCGCGGAAAGGTCAATCCGCGCCGGAACGAGCGGATCATGCAGGCAAAATCATGTTGGATCGCGATCAGGGCCGGGACGACCAGCAAAACCAGCAGCATGCCAAAGCCCAACCCGTAACTCAGGGTGATCACAGTGGGTTTCAGGAATTGGGCCTGTTGCGACCGTTCAAACAGCAGCGGGGCCAGCCCCAAAACCGTGGTCAACGTCGTCAGCAGCACCGGGCGCAACCGGTCGGCTGCACCATCAATGATCGAGGGGATCAAACCGCGATCCTTGGCATGCTCATCAATTGTCGTGACCAGAACGATACTATCATTGATGATAATACCCGTCATGCCCAGCAGCCCCACAACCGAGAACATGCTAAGCGGCACATCCCATTGCGCGTGGCCATAAATGGTGCCCACCAATCCGAAGGGGATGATGGCCATCACCACCACGGGCCGGGTCCAGCTGGAGAAAACCCAAGCCAATACGATGTAGATACCCGTGAGGGTCAGCATGAGGCCCAGCTTGGCGTCATTGAGGAAATCGTTTTCCTGCTCGCTCAGGCCGGACAGGCGCCATTCGACCTTTTGTTCGCTGGCGATGGCGGGCAGAATTTCTTGCTCGAGCGCTTGCATGACAGCTTCGGCGCGGGCTGGGTCATCCTCGGAAATATCGCCGGTGACATTGATCAGGCGGATGCCGTTTTCGCGGCGCACGGTGGAAAATCCGGTGCGTCGATCCACACTGACAATATCGGCCAGCGGCACATAGGCCCCTTCGGGGGTGCGCAGCTGAGTGCGCTCCAGAAAATCAGCGGTCAACTCGCCTTCGGGCAGCTCGACCCGGATCGCGGCACTGCGCGGCCCCAGCGGATAGGTGGCGGCCTCGATGCCATTCAGACGGGCGCGCAACACACGACCCAATCCGTCGATGGTGAACCCAAGGGCCTGACCTTGCGGGGTCAGCTCCAGGATCAGCTCTTCTTTGTCATAGGCCAGATTGTCCTCAACCGCCGACACCTCGGGGAACCGCAGCAACGCGTCCTTCAAGGCCTCCGAGGCGGATTTCAGATCCTCAGAGGTGGCGCCGAAAAACTCTACGTCCAAAGCATCACCACCGGGACCGGAACGCCATGACCGGAAACTGACGGTTTCAGCCAGGGGGTGCTGTTGGATGCGGCCCTGAAGTTCGCCCACAAAGGCAAAGCTGGAATAGGGGCGCAGATCAGCGTCGATCAGCTCAATCGCCAGGCCACCCAGTTGGTCAGGGTCCTTGGTGTCGGCCCCCGACAGGCCACGGCCCGAGTTTCCCCCGATCTCGGCCAGCACATAATCAATGGGATTGGTGCCATAGCGTTCTTCATACTCTGCGCCCAATTCGTTAGTGGCGCGCTGCATTTCTTGCATCATGGCCAATGTATCGGCACGTGTGGCGGTGGGAGACATGATGAAATTGCCAGTGACGCTGCCTCGTTCGGGCGCGTTGAAAAACCGCCATGTGACATCGCCTTTGATGAACAAGGCGACTTGGGTCGATAAAATCAAAAGCACCAGAGCCATCACAGGGTAGCGCGCCCAGACCACGCCAGCCATGAGCGGGCGGAACAGAACCTGACGCACCCAGTTAAAGCCACGGTTCACCACCCGGCTGGGCAGATCGTACCAATGGTCCTTATGGGCGTGGCGCAGGGCATGGGACATGTGGTTTGGCAGGATCAGGAAACATTCGACCAGACTGGCCGCCAGCACCATGATCACCGTAAAGGGAATGTCGATGATCAGATCACCAAATCGTCCCCCCACCAAGGTGAGGCCGAAAAAGGCGATGACCGTGGTCAGGGTGGCGGCAAAGACGGGTAATGCCATCCGCTGCGCCGCCCGTTCCGAGGCCACGACGGGGTGTTCCTTGAACTTACGCACCCGTGCGTCGGCGTGTTCGCCTACCACAATGGCATCATCCACGACGATCCCCAGGGTGATGATCAACGCAAACAGCGACACCATGTTGATGGTCAGCCCGCCTGCATACATCAGCGCAATGGCGGCCAGCATTGCCACGGGAATACCCGCCGCCACCCAAAAAGCCACACGTGCGTTGAGGAACAAAAACAACAGACAGACCACCAAACCCAAACCCATCAGACCGTTGTCCAACAGAATGTTCAGACGGCTCGATATGCTTGCGGATCGGGTGCGGATTAGGTCGAGCTCGACGCCCTCGGGCAAGGTTTCCTGCATCAGGGTGGTGACGTCTTCCACCTGCTTTTGGATGCGAATGGCATCGCCTTTCGCCGAGCGATCCACACGGATGGAAATGGCCGGCTGGTCTCCGACAAAATAGCTCCTCTCGCGGGTGATCCCTTCGATGCGGAACGTGGCCACATCTCCAATGGTCAGGTTTGACCCATCGGGATTAGAGCGCAGCACGATCTCCGCCAGATCCTCGGGGGCGCGTTTTTGCACACCTGTGCGCACGCGGGTGTCCGCTCCGGTGATGTCGCCTGCGGGGTCGGTGTCGACCTCTTCCGCGATGGCCGCCGCGATGTCGGCCATGGTCACGTCAAACGAGATGAGGTTGGTCGAAGGCACCTCAACAATCGTTTCAGGCGCTGCAACGCCTCGGATCGTGGTGCGCGTGACACCCACAGCAAACAGCCGGTTGACCAACTCGTCAGCAAAGAGCCCCAGTTGTGCAGTCCCCACGGGTCCGGTGATCACCAGATCAGTGACCCTGTCACTCCAGGCACCACGGCGCACTTCAGGCTCGTCGGCTTCTTCGGGCAGGGTGGTGATCAGATCAACCGCCGTCTCCAGTTCCGCGGTGCCGCGTGCCATGTCCCAGCCGGGTTCAAACTCAACCGCGATGCTGGCCCGGCCTTCACGGCTGCTGGCGAACGAGCTTTCCACGCCCTCAACCGCCAATAGCGCAGGCTCCAGAACCTGCACGATGGCGGCGTCAACATCCTCGGCCCCGGCCCCATCCCAGGTCACACTGACCGAGACGCTGTCGACAATCACATCCGGGAAGAACTGTGCGCGCATCTTGGGCGCGGCCGCGAAACCCAGAACGATCATCAGCACCAACAGCAGATTGGCCGCTGTCCGGTGACGGGTAAAGTAGGACAAAAGGCCCCCGGCCTTTTGGGGCAGGGCGCGGACCATAGGTTAACCGCCCATCCGGCGTTCCAGCCGTTTCACCGTTGATTCCGAGACCTGAGTTTGGGTCAATTGCCCCAGCAATTGCGTTTTGACAGCCTCGGGCATTTCGCTGTTGCTTTCGACAAAGGCGATCAGCTTGGCGCGGCGATCCTCGCTCAACTCCAACATCGCGCTGTCTTCCGTGCTTTCGGAAAAACGGTCGTCATTCAAGACGCGCACCTTGATGCCTTTGCCCAACAAGGGCGACCGCCCGGCAACCACATGCTGCCCATTCAAATCGATCCCCTGCACCAGCACGTCATCGCCCTGTCGGCGCAGCAAGTTGACCTTGACGGCGTCCAGTCGCCCGTCTGCATCGACCACCAACACCTGGCCGTCCGACCCAAGGGCTGTCGCTGGCAGGCGCACAACATTGCTCAAGGCCGGTTCCTCGATGTCGACGGTGACAAAATCACCGGGCTTCATGCCATTGGGCCGATCCATAAGGGCAAAGAGCAAACGCCCCGTTTGCCCTTCCCCCACTGCGGCACTGTCACGGTTTATGGTGGCCGTGGTGGAAAGGGCCAGATCAAAGGCGTCCATGCGCACAGTGACCGGGGCTTTGATCAGCGCGCCGTCTTCGTCTAGTAAACGGCTGTATTGTGCGGTTGAGACGCGAAACGCGACCTCCAAAGCATCGGGGTCGATCAGCATGCCCAACTGTTCGTTTGCATTAACGACGCCGCCCTCGACAACCGTAACATCTGCCAATGTGCCCGAGAATTTAGCAATTATTTCCGTGTCTTCCATGCGGCGCTGGGCCTCGGCACTGGCAATACGTGCGCGGGCCAACCGGTTGGTGGCCTGATCCACCCGAGCCTCGGCCTGTGCCAAAGCCTGACGGCTGGACAAAACCGTCTGCCGGGCTTGGGCTGCGGCCAATTCGGCGGTTTCAACTGTGGCGGCGGTGCCGACACCGCGCTCTTCCAGATCCTTTTGGCGCTGAAACGCGCGCTCGCGCAATTCTGCCTGGTCTTCAGCGGCTTTCAACTCGTCCTTGGCCAATGCCAGCGCGCGCGCAGCTTCGCGGGTTTCCGCATCGGCGTCCAAAAGGTCGCTCTCGGCGCGGTCCAGAGTGGATTGCGCATCGGCGGGGTCTACCTGGGCCAAAATCTGGCCCGCGCTCACTTGGCCGCCTTCTTCAAAGGCATCAGCGAGGGCGACCAGAGTGCCCCCGGACTTTGCGCGCAATTCCAACCGGCGACGGCTTTCTACTTCGCCAAAGGCGGTCAGAATGGGGGTGATGGTCTGAGGCGTGGCTTCAATGACGTTGACCGCAAAAACCCTTTCGCGCCGCTCTGGCACGTCCGGTTCAGCGTTGATCCGGGTTTCCACGGCGGCGTAAACTGTGTGCCCGGCATAGGCCAGCAGCCCCAGAGTGAGGCACAACAGGAACAGTCCCGAAAGGCTATGGCGCAAAAAGCGCATGGGCGACGCCCCTTATTGATCTGACCTTCGCGGCCATGGGTGTTATGTAATATTACCCTGAAAAATGCCAAGGTTTGCGGTTAATACGCATCAACAGACTATTTCCGGCGCTGATGTTCGTCCAACCGTGGCATGATCTCCACGAAATTGCAGGGCCGGTGGCGATAATCCAGTTGCAGCCTCAGGATCTCGTCCCAGGCGTCCTTGCATGCACCCGGGCTGCCGGGCAGGGCGAACAGATAGGTGCCGCCCGCCACGCCGCCCGTGGCCCGCGACTGCACAGCCGAGGTGCCAATCTTCTGCATCGAGACAATTGTAAACACCGTCCCGAAGGCGTCGATTTCCTTTTCATAGACGTCGCGGTGCGCCTCGACCGTGACATCACGGCCCGTCAGCCCGGTGCCACCGGTTGAGATCACCACGTCAATGGCCTTGTCGTCGATCCAGGCCTTCAACTGAGCCGCAATCGCAGGTCTGTCGTCGCGTACGATCTTGCGATCTGCCAGGGTGTGGCCTGCGGCTTGTAGGCGCGCGACCAGTACATCGCCCGAGCGGTCATCACCGGCGTTGCGGGTGTCGCTCACGGTCAGAATGGCGATGCGAACGGGGATGAAATCTTGGGTTTCGTCAATGCGGCTCATCTGGATATCCAATATAGTTTAACGTTAAACTATTTCCTATTTTGGCCCTGCATCACTCCGTAGGCGGGCTTGCAGGGCCAGCAAATCTGCCCAGGCTTCACGCTTGGCATGGGGCGAGCGCAGCAAATAAGCAGGGTGGAACATGGGCAGGCAGGGTTTGCCATAGGCTTCGGTCCATTGGCCGCGCAGACGGGTGATCCCGCGTTTGCCCAGGCCCGCCTGACAACTGATATTGCCCATCAGCACAATGAGATCGGGCGCGACCAATTCCACATGGCGTTGCACGAAGGGCAGCAGCATGGCGATCTCTTCGGGTTTCGGATCCCGGTTCTGCGGTGGACGCCAGGGCAGCACATTGGTGATGTAGACCGACTGCGCCGAGAACTCATGCGCCCGGCCCATGTCAATCGCCGCCAGCATCTTGTCCAGCAATTGCCCGGCCCGGCCCACGAAAGGCTTGCCTTGCTGGTCCTCATCGCGGCCCGGAGCCTCGCCGATGATCATTACCCGCGCTGCCGGGTTGCCGTCTGCAAAGACCATATTGCGCGCGCCACGTTTCAGCTCACAATGCTCGAACCGTGCCATCGCCGCCTGCAATCCGGCCAAATCGCTTGCCGATTGCGTCAAGGCTCTGGCTTCGGCCACCGGGTCTACCTCGGGTTTGGCCACAGGCTGCATCGGGGCGGCTTGCACAGGTTTCGGCTTGGGCTTGTCCACCAGCGCATATCGATCCACAGGCGCATCACAAATGGCATCCGTCGCGCCCAGTTCGATCTGGAACTCAAGCAATGCACGGGCCGTGGGGTGATCAAGCGATTCCATAGCGGCAGAGTATCCGCGCTATCCACCAAGGGAAAGCGGTCGTGACGCGCACCCAGACCGGTTAACAAGCGAAAGGCCCCGCCTTCCCCATCTTGCCCCAACCCGCATCCAACCCTATAAGGCCCGAGGACCAAGCGGGATGCGGCATGACTTATTCACACCCTCACCTTCTGGGGATTGAACCTCTGGCACCGCCGGAGATCACCGCCATTCTGGATCTCGCCGATCAATACGCCGATCTGAACCGCCGCGATGTGAAACACGCCGACGCGCTGGCAGGCCTCACCCAGATCAACATGTTCTTTGAAAACTCCACCCGCACGCAGGCCTCGTTTGAGCTGGCCGGCAAACGGCTGGGCGCGGATGTGATGAGCATGGCGATGCAGGCCAGCTCCATCAAAAAGGGCGAGACGCTGATTGATACGGCCCTGACGCTGAACGCCATGCACCCCGATCTTTTGGTGGTGCGGCATCCGCACTCCGGTGCCGTTGATCTGCTGTCGGAAAAGGTGAACTGCGCCGTGCTGAACGCCGGTGACGGCCGTCACGAACACCCCACGCAGGCCTTGCTGGACGCGCTGACCATTCGCCGCGCCAAGGGCCGTCTGCACCGTTTGTCCATCGCCATTTGTGGCGATATCGCGCACAGCCGCGTGGCGCGCTCCAACATCATGCTGCTGGGCAAGATGGAAAACCGCGTGCGCCTGATCGGCCCTCCCACGTTGATGCCCTCGGGGATCGAGCATTTTGGCGTTGAAGTGTTCAACAACATGGAAGAGGGCCTGAAGGACGTTGATGTCGTGATGATGCTGCGCCTTCAACGCGAGCGCATGGACGGCGGGTTTATCCCCTCGGAACGTGAGTATTACCACCGCTATGGCCTCGATGCCGAGAAACTCAGCCACGCCAAGGAAGACGCCATCGTCATGCATCCCGGCCCGATGAACCGCGGGGTCGAAATAGACGGCGAATTGGCCGACGATATCAACCGCTCGGTCATTCAGGAGCAGGTGGAGATGGGCGTCGCCGTGCGCATGGCCGCCATGGACCTTTTGGCGCGCAACCTGCGGGCGCGACGTCAGGCCAAACCCGAGGTGGCAGTGTGAGCGAGACCTTCCAGATCAGCGCCACCGAGCGCGGTTTGGTGCGTCTGTTCACAATTGATCTGACGCCCGATGATCTGGAGGACCTACGCGAGGCCCAGCTGGCTGCGGCGCTGGGCGTGGATGCGGTGGATGTGGATCAGATTGATGTCTTTACCGCTGATGATCTGAAGGGGCTTGGCCTTGTCGGCTATATGACCACCGGCCTGGGCATTGCCGATGCTGAACTGACCGCAGACCGTACCCGTCTTGAAGCCCTGAAAGGCCCATTCGTGGTGGTGCGCTCTGCCGCTTTCAAAGGGCAAGAACTGGTGCTCGCCCCCCAATCCCCGCTGCGTTGGATCGGCACATACCCTGAGGAAAACGCCCCAGTGCAGTTTGAACCTCTGCCCGATGAGGCGGCTAAGGGCACAGTTGCCCCAACCACCAAACCCCGCCCATCGGATGCCGCCATGTCGGGCCGCGTGGCCACGGTCGTGCTGTTGGTGCTCTTTGCGCTCACCGCCGTTCTGGTCTGGATCGCCGCATGAGCGATACCACCCACACCCGCACCAACAGCTGGGATGGCATCCTGGCCGAGGGAGAAAAAATCCTCTGGCAAGGCCAACCCAATCAGAAAATATCCGCCAAACCCGGTCAGATATTCGAATCTCTGTTCGGGGTTTTCTACGGCGGCTTTGCGCTGTTCTGGATGACGATGGCGTCCTCGATTGGCGGAGGGATGTTCTGGATGTTTGGCCTGCCGTTCCTTGCCGTGGGGTGCTACATGGTCTTCGGCAAATACCTCTGGCAGTCCTATCAACGCGGCCACACCTGGTACACGCTGTCAGACCGCACGGCCTATATCGCCATGGACAGCCCCCTGGGGGGGCGGACGCTCAAATCCTACTCGATCACGTCAGGCACGGCGCTAGAATTCAAACCGGGCCGACTGTCCTCGATCTACTTCGGCGAGGAAACCTACCGCGTGAACGGCCGATCCCGCCTGGCCAAAGTGGGCTTTGAAAACCTGCCCGACGGACGCGAGGTTTATGACATGATGCTAAAGATCCGAAAGGGCGCGGAATGACCACCATCCTCTTTACCAACGCCCGCCTGATTGATCCCGAGGCCGACACCGAGACCCCCGGCTGGTTGCTGGTTGAGAACGGCCAGATCAGCAGGGTGGGAAGCGAGGCCGCCACGCCAGAGGCGGAAGAGTACATCGACTGCAACGGGGCCTGTCTGGCGCCGGGTATTGTCGACATCGGCGTTAAGGTGTGTGAGCCAGGCGAGCGTCACAAGGAAAGCTATAAATCCGCAGGGCTTGCGGCGGCAGCCGGTGGTATCACCACCATGGTCACACGCCCCGACACTCTGCCTGCCATCGACACGCCCGAGGTTCTGTCCTTCGCCTTGCGCCGCGCCAACGAGGCCGCTCCGGTGAACGTCCTGCCCATGGCCGCGCTGACCAAAGGCCGTGCAGGGGCCGAGATGACCGAGATCGGGTTCCTGATGGACGCAGGCGCCGTGGCGTTCACAGATTGCGACCATGTGGTGACCAACACCAAGGTGTTTTCCCGTGCGCTTACCTATGCGCGCTCGGTTGGGGCCTTGGTGATCGCGCATCCGCAGGAGCCAATCCTCAGCGCCGGGGCCGCCGCCACATCCGGCAAATTCGCCTCGCTACGAGGTCTGCCCGCCGTGTCGGCCATGGCCGAACGTATGGGCCTCGATCGCGATATCGCCCTGCTGGAAATGACCGGGGCGGCGTATCACGCCGATCAGATCACCACCGCCCGTGCCTTGCCCGCCCTGGAACGGGCCAAGGCCAATGGGCTGGATATCACCGCGGGCACCTCGATCCATCACCTGACGTTGAATGAAATGGATGTCTCCAACTACCGCACGTTCTTCAAGGTCAAACCACCGCTGCGATCCGAGGACGACCGCCAGGCCATCGTGGCTGCCCTGCGCGACGGGCTGATTGATACGCTGTCGTCCATGCACACGCCCCAAGACGAAGAGAGCAAGCGTCTGCCGTTTGAGGAAGCGGCCTCGGGTGCTGTGGCGCTGGAAACCTTGCTGCCCGCCGCCTTGCGTCTGTATCATTCCAGCGACCTCACACTGCCGCAATTGTTCCGCGCCATGGCCCTCAACCCGGCCAAACGTCTGGGATTGCCGTCGGGCCGTCTGGCTGCGGGCGCCCCGGCGGATCTGGTGCTGTTCACCCCGGATACGCCGTTCATGCTGGACCGTGAAAAGCTGCATTCGAAATCCAAGAATACCCCGTTTGACGGCGCACGAATGCAGGGTAAAGTACGCGCAACCTATGTCGCAGGCACCCCAGTTTACGAGGCCTTCTGATGCCGCCAATTGAAACCTCCATCCTCTTGCTGATCCTCTGGGGTGTGGTGGGGTATCTGGTGGGCTCGGTGTCGGGTGGCATGGCGATGAGCCGGATCTTTAATCTTGGCAATCTGCGGGACATCGGATCAGGCAACATCGGTGCGACGAATGTCCTGCGCACCGGCAACAAAAAGGCCGCGTTTGGCACGCTGGTGGTGGATGCCGCCAAAGGCGCGCTGATCGCTCTGATCGCCTGGGGGATCTCGGGCGAGGATGCAGCACAAGTGGCAGGGTTCATGGCCTTCGTGGGTCATTGCTATCCGGTGTTCCTGGGCTTTAAGGGAGGCAAAGGCGTGGCCACCTTTTTGGGCCTCTTGCTGGCGTTGGCCTGGCCCGTGGGGATTGCCTGTTGCCTGACATGGCTGGTGGGGGCTGCTTTGACGCGGATCTCATCCTTTGCGGCGATCTTTGCCGCAGCGCTCAGCACGATCTACATCACCTTTCTCGGGCAGGGGCAGATGCTGATCATGGGGGTATTGCTGACGCTTCTGGTGTTCTGGCGGCATCGCGAGAATATCAAACGCCTGCGCGCCGGGACTGAGCCCAAGATCGGGCAGAAGTGATATCAGATTTCTTAAGAGCCTTTGATGCCTTGCCCTTGGGCACGTTCTACGGCGTGTTTGATGGGCGTCGCTATGTTGTGACCCGCACGAATTTCTCCGGTGGTGGCGCGCAGAAACTGGTGGCCGAGGAATTGGGTGGTGCCGATTACATCTCGCTCAACCTCTACCGGCTGGCGTCTGGCGCGCGGCTCAAACCCTGCGAAATGCCCGAGGCCAAAGTCGTGGCATTTGTCATGGGATTGACCCCAGACACTTGATCCTCAGGTGTCTGGAAAGCCGTAGTGTTGGCAAATGACTGCTTTGAGCCCAAAGTGTATTCCACTTGCACCAACAAAATCAGGATGCGAGTTTGGCTTTGTGACTAATCAGGCAGATTGCCGAATGGAGAGAGTTATCAGATGAGTGACCGCTTCGCTAAAACGCCCGAGCCATCATACTATGCCGTAATATTCACAAATCAGTTAAGTGAAGATCAAGCCGGATATGAAGCAATGGGTGACAAGATGTTCGAGCTGGCGTCGTCCCATCCTGGCTGCTATGGCGCTGAAAGTGCGAGAGATAATTCCGGATTGGGTATAACGGTTTCGTATTGGAAAGACGAAGCAAGCATTGCTGATTGGAAAGCCGATGCCAAGCATCTTGTCGCTCAACACGCAGGAATTGAGCGATGGTATTCTCACTACGAACTGCGTGTGGCAAAAATCGAACGAGCTTATTCGGGACCAGATGGTCGCGCCGTTTAAACATAAATCCATATCGATGTTTTGTGCTGATGTAGGCCGTTAGAATGGTCACTTTAGTCCGCATATCAGATATCCAGCGTAACCGCGTAGGAGCCAGCCATTACGTTTCAGGCGCAAGTGCCTTGGCCTTCAACGCCTCAAAGAACGGCAGATGATGTGCCAGATAGCCCTGCATTTGCGGATGCTCCTGCGCCATCTCGTCAAACCGATCGCGCTGGGCGGCTTCCTCGGCGGGGGTCAATGGCTTGATCCCCGACGCCTGCGTGGCCGCCCCGTGCCAACCCTCGACCTGTTGCCAGTCCTCGGGCGTGGGGTTCTGCCAGTCAAACGCCTCAGCCCGGTATTCTAACCCAATGGCAGCCCACATGGCGGTCATCACCCCCTTCACATCGCGGCGCACATCATTGGCGTTGATCACCAACGGATCCTGCCCCCGCGCCACCAACCCCTGATAATGCAGATACTGCGCCTCCAATCCCATTTCTTCCAAAGACCCTTTCGCATCCAGCTTGAAATACGACGGGATCGAGGCCACCGGATTGCGGATCAAAAAACAATTGATCAGACGCGCAGAAAACGCCTCATCCGCCAGAACCTGATCCCAGACATAATAACTCATGTCCTTGAAGAACACTGGCGCCTCCTCAGCCCGCGCCAGTAGCATATCGCGGATGTCTGGATAGCTGACCGGCTGGTCGTCCTGCACATCAAACATCGCAAATTGGCGACGGGCATGATGCACGTAATAGTCATACATAAAAGGCTCATGCGCACAGTCCAGATCCCCGCGTTCGCGCATGACGCGTTCCATCGCAGTGGACATGGACCGGGGGTGCGACCAAAGCGCGATAATGGGATGCATGAGACGTCCTCCAGGTTTGCAAACAGCTTAGCCGCCCGAAGGTTCACGTCAACGTGCGCTTGACACCCCCGCGCATCTTGGCCACCAACGGTCTGAGCTAAGCAGCAGGAGGCCACCCCATGTCGATCCCTCAATCCGGTGGCGGACCCATCGAAGATCACAGCCAACTGGCGGGATATCTTGAAGATGGCTGCAAGCCCAAGGAAGATTGGCGCATCGGCACCGAGCACGAGAAGTTCGGCTATTGCAAGGACACGCTAAAGCCCATTCCTTATGAAGGCGAACGCTCGGTCCATGCCGTATTGGCAGGCCTGCGCGATGTGCACGGCTGGGCCCCCGTTGAGGAAGGCGGCAAGCTCATCGGTCTGGTCAAAGACGGGGCCAATGTCTCGCTTGAGCCTGGTGGTCAGCTAGAACTCAGCGGTGGCCCGCTGGAAACCATTCACGAAACCTGTGACGAGGTGAACATTCACCTGCGTGAGGTCAAAGACGTGGCCGACAAGGTGGGCGTGGGTTTCATCGGTCTGGGCGCGGCCCCGATTTGGTCACATGACGACATGCCGCTCATGCCCAAGGGCCGCTACAAGCTGATGGACAGCTATATGCAAAAGGTCGGCACCATGGGTCGCTCGATGATGCGGAGGACCTGCACGGTGCAGGTGAACCTCGATTTCGCGTCCGAGGCCGACATGGTGCAAAAGCTGCGTGTGGCCTTGGCCCTGCAACCTGTCGCCACAGCGCTGTTCGCCAATTCGCCGTTTTTTGACGGCAAACCCAACGCCCATAAATCCTGGCGCAGCCGCGTCTGGCGTGATCTCGATGCGGACCGCACCGGCATGCTGCCGTTTGTGTTCGAGGACGGCTTCGGGTTTGAGGCTTATGCGCAATATGCCCTCGATGTGCCGATGTATTTCGTTTACCGCGATGGCCAGTACATTGACGCTTTAGGCATGTCCTTCCGCGACTTCCTGAAGGGTGAATTGCCTGCTTTGCCGGGCGAGGTGCCAACGCTCTCTGATTGGGCCGATCACTTGACCACCGCCTTCCCCGAGGCGCGGATCAAGAAGTTCATGGAAATGCGCGGGGCCGATGGAGGACCTTGGCGGCGTCTGTGTGCCTTGCCTGCGTTCTGGACCGGGTTGATGTATGATCAATCCTCGCTCGATGCGGCGTGGGATCTGTGCAAAGACTGGGATGCCGAGACCCGCGAAGCCCTGCGTGTGGCAGCGTCTGAAAGTGCCCTGCAGGCGCAGGTTGGCGACATCAATATGCATGATCTGGCGCGACAAGTGGTTGAGATTTCCGAGGCCGGGTTGAAAGCCCGCGGACGTGCGGGCGCCGGCGGACTGGTGCCAGATGAAACCCATTTCCTGAATGCCCTGAACGAGAGCATTGAAAGCGGCATGGTCCCTGCGGATGAACTGCTGGAACGCTATCACGGCGCTTGGAATGGCGATCTGACCCAGATTTACGGCGAGTTTTCGTACTAACAAGAGTTAGGACCGCCCTGCCGATTAACAGGCCGAAGGCCCCGGCATCGCCAGCCTAGGGGCTGCCAATGCCGAGGCAACCAACCACCTTACGAAAGGGGCGCACCTCTCAGCACGCCCTTTCCTTTCAGCTTTCGTAGGCCGGGCTTTAGCCCGGCACCTGCTCTGCGTCCTGTTCAGGCGCTTCATCGCCACGCAAAACCGCCCGAAGCTGCACAATCGCCTGGGTAAACCCCAGCCCAAGACACAGCACCGACACCCCAAGGGCCGCGACCAGTGCAAAGACCGCATCCTCTTGCAACACCGGCAAAGTCGATCCGACCAACATAACCCCGCCCAATCCAATGGCGCAGAAACCGGTTGCGATGGTCACGGCGGCGGACTTGGCCATGGCCTTGGTCTGAGGGCATTCCCCCAACAAGGACCCGATTTTCAGGATCATCGAGGCCAGCGCCACCAAGACGGCAAGGCTGACGATGGCATAGGTGATAAGAACAACGAACATATCATTTCTCCTTTATGTTCAGATGGTTTGAGCAAAAAACGGGCGACGCAGGCGCAGGTAGAGCTTGGCAAAGGCCCAGGCCCAAAGCGGGGCAAAGACGGACCCGAAGTAGAGGTACATCATGGCCATGTTTTCGGGGTCATAGGCGCGCACGGCTATTGCATACAAATACATGCCCGCGCTGACCGCCAGATTGGCACAGAACCCGATCCAAGCGATCTCACGGGGCTTGGGTGCATGCCAGCTCAGCCACAACAACAGAATGGGTGTGGCGAAAATCAAATAGAACGGCCCACCCAACACCAATGCCCCAACCGGCACCAGAAAAATCCAAAAGGTCGCCAATGTCACCAGAACGGGGGCCAAAATGAGGGCCACAAAGAACATCACCGGATCGATCAGGTGGCGTTCTGGGAAGGGTGCATTAATTCGGTTCATAAGGGTTTCCTTTCTCATACTCCCGAGGGATGGAGCCTTCTGGTAACGGCGTAGATGATTTCAAACGCAATTCCCCAGACCGGTGCAAAAAAACTGCCAAACTCCAGTCGCAGTGAAATGTCCGCCGGGCCATACCCAAGAAGGACCTGCGCCAACTGGGCTTCGCCGCTGAACACCATGTAATTCACACCGAACAGCAGCGCGGTTGGAACCAAAGGGATGTGGGGCAGCAGAAACATGTACAGTAACAGCACCGGCCCGCCGAAAATCAGATAAGGAAAATATCCCATGGAGACGGCGAATATCGGGATCAGATAAATCCAGAATGCGGACAAGGCGATGACACATGGCGCGAAGATCAGAGCAACTGCAAACGCGCCTGAATTAAAATCTTCGCAGGCGTATCTTTCACATATTTCTGTCATGAGAGAAATCTCCAGTCAAAATTTTTGAGGCGTTAGCCCGATTTGCCCTTCGGCAACAGTTTAGCGATCCGCCCACCCATCTTCACCATCCCCAGCTGAACAGCGCGGGGCAGACGGGCCATCTCGGCATACCAGGCATCAAACATCTCCATCGTTTCCAGCGTTTCATCCATCCGCGCCTTCATGGGGGCGGGCGTGCCATCCTCGGCGGCCTCTTTCTGCACTTCGCGCAGGGCGGCCAGGGTGGGTGTGTATTCCCGCTCGCGGCGGCCTTCGATCACCACATTCACCAGATCAAACATGTCCCGGATGGATGTGAAATGATCGCGGCGGTCGCCCAGCTGGCGGCTGACCTTGACCAGCTTCCAGCCCTGCAATTCCTTCAGCCCGTTCGACACGTTCGAGCGCGCCAGATTAAGCGTCTCGCAAATCTCATCCGCGGTCATCGCGTCGGGCACGATATGCAGCAGCGCGTGAATTTGTGCGACCGAGCGGTTCACACCCCATTTGGCGCCCATTTCCCCCCAATGAAGGATAAAGTTCTGTGCGGCGGGTGTCAGTTTCATCTGCGTTATCCAGTAATTTCTGTAATGACAGAAATAACAGATATGAATGGTATGTCAAGCGGATTTGGCAAACCCAGTCATCTGCGTTAACGATCTGCTCAGTATTGGCAGTAATCTGAGTCGAATTGGCAGACTGCCAACGCCTAACCCAAGGACCGCACCGTTATGAAAGTCGCAACCGCCGCCTATCCGCTTGATCCCCTGAAAACATGGGAGGACTACGCCACCAAAATCGAATCCTGGGTGGCCGAGGCTGCGGGGCAGGGGGCTAAGCTATTGTTATTCCCCGAATATGGCGCGATGGAGTTGGGCGTGCTGGACGGCCCAGATGTGGCGGCTGATCTTGAAAAGTCCTTGCGTGCAGTCTCAAACCATGTGCCAGCGGCTGATGACCTGCATTCCGCGCTTTCCACCAAGTACCAGGTGCATATCTGTGCGGCCTCTGCCCCAGTGTTTGATGACGCCATAGGGCCGCGCCCGGTCAACCGGGCCCGGCTGTTTTCTCCGACCGGCGGCCGGGGACATCAGGACAAACAGATTATGACCCGGTACGAACGTGTGCCCATGGAGATGGCCCCGTGCCAGCCGCTGAAACTCTTTGATACGGCACTGGGCAAGATCGGCATCCTAACCTGCTATGACAGTGAATTTCCCTTGCTGGGCCGCGGTTTAGCCGAAGCTGACATCCTGCTGGTTCCCTCCTGCACCGAGGCGCTCTCGGGCTATTGGCGTGTGCGCATCGGGGCTATGGCACGCGCGCTGGAAAACCAATGCGTCTCGGTCATGTCCTCGCTTGTGGGCAAGGCAGAGTGGACAGACGTCGCCGACACCACCACCGGAATGGGCGGCATATTCGGCCCGCCCGATGTGGGTTTCCCCGACACCGGTGTGCTGGCGGAAGGCACATTAAACACGCCCGGCTGGACTTACGCCGATGTGGACCTTGAAAAAATAAAACACGTCCGCGCCGATGGACGGGTGCTCAATCGCACCCATTGGAACGAGCAACCCAAAGGTGACAGCCCCGTAAAACTTGAGCGTCTCGGCTGATTATCCCTTGAAAAACCCCCTGAATAGGCCCATTTAGGCCGCGTCCCATTAAGGGGCGAGTCTATAAAGGAGAGACCATGGCCAAGGAAGAATTGCTCGAATTTCCCGGTGTCGTGAAGGAACTCCTGCCGAATGCGACGTTTCGGGTCGAGCTGGAAAACGGCCATGAGATCATCGCACATACGGCAGGCAAGATGCGCAAAAACCGCATCCGTGTTCTGGCTGGCGACAAAGTGCAAGTTGAGATGACACCCTATGATCTGACCAAGGGTCGGATCAATTACCGCTTCAAGTAAGCAATAGCTAAGTCACTGGCTGCTATGCGTTTTATCTTAGGATCAGGCAGCCCACGACGGCTAGAACTGCTATCCCAGATTGGGGTAGTGGCCGATGATATTCGACCCCCCGACATTGACGAAACACCCCTGAAGGGGGAATTGCCGCGCCCTTACTGTGTGCGTATGGCAGCGGAAAAAGTGGCAAAAGTTAATGCGGATGAAAAAGATATTGTACTCGCCGCTGATACCACCGTTGCTGTGGGCCGGCGCATTCTTGGAAAACCCGCGGATGAGGCTCAGGCCGAGGCGTTTCTGCGCCTGATGTCAGGGCGGCGCCACAAGGTGATCACCGCCGTGGCCGTGCGCCGGGGTGCGCAGCTGTGGCAACGGGATGTGGTCACCGCCGTCAAGATGAAATCCCTGTCAGATCAAGAGCTTGCCGCCTATCTCGCCACAGACGACTGGCAGGGCAAAGCTGGCGGCTACGGCATTCAGGGCTCCGCAGGTGCGTTCATACCTTGGATACAAGGTTCCTTCACTGCCGTTGTTGGTCTGCCCTTGGCCGAAACGGCTAACCTATTGATTTCAGCCGGATACCCGCTCTACGGAGATGCCCTATGAAAGGCCACCAGATTGCTCTCGATCACCTGAATGGCACCGAATCCGCCGCCCTTTTGGTCGACGGCCGACTGCATGACTTTCTGGTCGATACCGACCAACCGCGCCCCGGCACAATCTATCGTGCGATTGCCAATCGTCCGATGAAAGGGCAGGGGGGCATGTTTGTCACCACCCCGGATGGGCCTGCATTTTTGAGACAAATCAAGGGGTTATCTCCGGGTCAGGCCATCCTGGTGCAGGTCACCGGATATGCTGAACCCGGCAAGGCCTTGCCTGTCACCGCTCGCATTTTGTTCAAAAGTCGCTATGCGATCGTCACGCCTGACGCACCGGGTCTCAACATTTCCCGCGCCATTCGGGATGACGATAAACGCGATGCCTTGCTTGAGATTGCCCATGACGAAATGGGCAATGCGGAGATGGGTCTGATTCTGAGATCCTCTTGCGCCGAAGCAGAGGCCGATGACATCAGCGAAGATGTGCGTGCCATGTATGATCTGGCGCTTGCGGTCTCGGAGGATGCAAATGGTGATACGGCTGAGACCCTGACCGAAGGCGATGGGCCGCATGGGCTGGCCTGGCGAGAGTGGGCAGAACCCGCTGATATCGCAACAGATTCCGGGTGTTTCGAGCATTTGGGTATCCTCGATCAATTGGAAGATTTGCGTCAGGATCATGTGTCGCTGGGGCAGGGGGCGATGTATGTGGAACCCACACGTGCCCTTGTGGCTGTCGATGTGAACACCGGCGGAGATACGTCCCCTGCGGCGGGGCTCAAGGTCAATTTGGCCGCCGCCAAGGAGCTGCCCCGCCAACTGCGCCTGCGAGGGTTGGGCGGGCAAATCACGCTGGATCTGGCGCCTATGGTCAAGAAAGAGCGCAAGCTGTTTGAATCCACCCTGCGCGGCGCCTTCAAGGGCGATACGGTTGAGACAGCCCTTGTTGGCTGGACCCCGCTGGGGCATTTTGAGCTGCAACGCAAACGTGATCGCATCCCATTGAAAGACCTGTTGAAATGAGCTGCCCGATCTGCCGAAAGCCCACCGCGCAACCCTTCCGCCCCTTTTGTTCTAAGCGGTGTGCCGATATGGACCTCGCCAAATGGTTTTCGGGGGATTATGCGGTGCCCTCTTCCGATCCTCAGGATGCCGAACAAGCCATTGATGAGATTGAGAAACTGGGCGAAGATCGCCCGAAACTGCACTGAGTGGAATTTTCGCGTAAATCCCTCTGGACAGACACGCGTCCAAGGCCTAGAACGCCGGGACCCGAACGCCACTTCGCGTTGACCCGTGCCCGGGTAGCTCAGGGGTAGAGCAGTGGATTGAAAATCCTCGTGTCGGTGGTTCGATTCCGCCCCCGGGCACCATTTTCTTAAATTTGGTTTGTCTCAGTATGGCTGTGCTGAGAGAGCGCATTACCGAGCACCCGCGAGGGGGCTGTCCTGAGACAGCCTCTAGATACGCTCAGGGTTTGCGAGACTTTGCGCCCGGGGTTTTTGGGCCTTTTTGCTGGAACACGCGTTTGGCTGGCTTTCCTTTGAACTTGCCGCCTGGTTTGGACCCCGGAGTGCCTTGTGCGTCTTTGGCGCGGGGCTTTCCACTGGGTTTGCTCCCGGGTTTGCCACGGTGTTTGGTGGGGGCGGTATGTGCGCCACCGTCCGTGTGATCCGCGCCTTTGGCTTTGGACTTGGCGTGCGCTTTGCCCTTTGCATGAGGTTTGTTGCCCGGTTTGGGCTTGCGTGGCCGAGGGTTGGGGTCATCGTTCCAATCAACCGGAGCAGACGTGTTTCGTGCGTCAGGCGCGCCTTTGGGCTTGTGTTTTCGCGCGAAATTTCCTGACTTTGCGGGTTTGCCGCCGGTGCGTTCCAACATGGGCGGTTCGGCCAGTTGGGTCAGAACAGCACCTGGTTCGATCTCCATGCCCGGTCCGATGGCGGCCAGAAAACCAGGAACGCTGGTTTCCTTGATCTGCACGTAGGACTGTGTGTCACGGATGCGGATGGCACCGATATCGTCTTTGGTCAGATCTGAAGCTTTGCAGATCATCGGCAGGAGGCGACGGGGTTCGGCCCCCACATCGCGGCCACCGGTGACCGAGAACCAGACGCTGGGGCCAAAGGCTTCGCGTGGGACGGGTTTGGCATCGATGTCCGACAGTTCTTCGGGGGCCGAGCGCACCGAGCGATAAAGCCGCAGATATGCGGCGGCCAGTTGCGGGGGCGAGAACGTGGCGTGCAGGCGCTCGACCGTCTCCAGTTCAGCCCTTTCGGCAGGGGTGTTCCAAGTCTCATCTGCAAACATCCGGTCGGCTTCGCGCGCGTTCACCGCATCAGCAGAAGGGGCTTCAGCCCAGTCAGCCTTGAGTTTGGCCATGTTCAAAATGCGTTCGGCTTTTTTGCGGGTTTTTTTGGTGACCACCAGTGCGCTGACGCCTTTGCGTCCAGCGCGACCCGTCCGGCCCGACCGGTGCAGCAGGGTTTCGTGGTTCGATGGCAATTCGGCATGCACCACCAGATCGAGATTGGGCAGGTCAATGCCGCGCGCGGCCACATCCGTCGCCACACAGACCTGAGCGCGGCCGTCGCGCATGGCTTGCAAGGCATGGGTGCGTTCAGATTGCGACAGCTCGCCCGAGAGCGAGACCACCTGAAATCCGCGGTTGGACAGGCGTGTGGTCAATCGGTTCACCAAGGCGCGGGTGTTGCCAAAGACGATGGCATTGGGGGCACGGTGATAGAGCAGCGTGTTGATCACTGCACTTTCGGTGTCACGGTCTGCGACCAGCATGGCCTTATAGCTAATATCGGCGTGCTGGGTCGTTTCGGATTTGACCAACACGCGCAGGGCGTCTTGCTGATAGCTTTGGGCCAGCTTGGCGATGGATTGTGGGACAGTGGCGGAAAACAGCAGGGTTTGGCGCTCGGTAGGGGCTTCGCTCAGGATAAATTCTAGATCTTCGCGAAAGCCCAGATCGAGCATTTCATCCGCCTCGTCCAGCACTACAGCGCGCAATTGGCTGAGGTCGATGGAGCCGCGCATGATGTGATCGCGCAGACGTCCGGGTGTGGCCGCAACGATATGAGCACCGCGTGCCAAAGCGCGGCGTTCGTCCCGCATGTCCATGCCGCCCACGCAGGAGGCAACCACGGCCCCCGCCTTGGCAAAGAGCCACTCCAACTCGCGTTTGACCTGCAGGGCCAGCTCGCGTGTGGGGGCAATGACCAATCCCAACGGGGCGGCGGCGCGATCAAACTTTTCAGCATCACCCAGGAGCTGCGGGGCCACAGCCAGACCAAAACCCACGGTCTTGCCAGATCCGGTTTGGGCGGACACCAGCAAATCGCGCCCCTGATGATCCGGTGCCAGAACGGCCTCCTGAACGGGGGTGAGGGTCGTGTAACCACGATCATCGAGGGCATCACGCAGGACTTGTTTCACAGGAACATTCTTTTCTATGGGAGGCGCCAGGCGATCAGGTCGGCCAAGCAGGTGAGCGCCGCATGGGTATCACACAGCCAGAAGCGTGGCACATAGAGCAGGGCGCTGAGAATGTATAGACCAAAGCGCGGTCACCGCTTAAACAGCGATAGCTGCCAAGGAGACCCCGGAAGATGAGCAACCCCCTTTACGACAGGCTGTTTGGACGCCACGCAGGCCAGACCACGCCCTTTTTGCACCTGCCGGATGGGACGACCCTGACCCATGATGCGTTTTTGCGCCTGTCGGCCCAACTGGCCCATGCACTGAGCCATGCCGGGATCGGGGCGGGGGACAGGATTGCCGTGCAAATTCACAAATCTCCCGAGGCTTTGGCGCTTTATGCGGCCTGTGCGCAGGCCGGTATCGTGTTTTTGCCTTTGAACACCGGATATACCGTCGATGAGCTGCGCTATTTCATCGAAAACAGCGGGGCGGCTATGGTGGTTTGCGACGCCGCTCAGCAAGAAGGCCTGCGCCCGGTGGCCGAGGCATTAGGCAGTCAGATGATGACGCTGAACGCAGATGGGTCTGGATCGCTGAGAGACGCCGCCGCAAGGCAGCCCGAGACATTCGACACTGTGCCGCGTCAAACGGATGATCTGGCCGCGTTTCTTTATACCTCTGGCACCACTGGACGCTCCAAGGGGGCGATGTTGACCCAGGGCAACCTGCTGTCCAACGCCGAGACTCTGGCCGCGCTATGGGCCTTCACCGATAAGGACGTGTTGTTGCACGCCTTGCCGATCTTTCACACGCACGGATTGTTTGTCGCGACGAACATCAGCCTGATTACCGGGGGCAGCATGATCTTCCTGCCCAAATTGGATATTGATGCACTGATCAAATGGATGCCGTCCGCCACGTCGATGATGGGTGTGCCCACGTTTTACACGCGCCTTTTGGATGATGACCGTTTCACCCGGGAGCTGGCACAACACATGCGGCTTTTTGTGTCGGGCAGCGCGCCATTGTTGGCGGAAACCCATCTGCAATTCGAGGACCGTACGGGCCACCGCATTCTGGAGCGTTACGGAATGACGGAAACCAACATGAACACGTCCAACCCCTATGATGGAGAGCGGCGCGCGGGCACCGTCGGGTTTCCCTTGCCGGGGGTTGAGCTGAAAGTCACCGATGCCGAGACCGGAGCAGAGCTGCCACAAGGGGAAGTAGGCCAGATCGAAGTCCGTGGCCCGAATGTCTTTCAGGGTTATTGGCAAATGCCCGAAAAAACTGCGGCTGAATTGCGCGAGGATGGTTTCTTCATCACCGGTGATCTGGGGCGCGTGGACGCGGATGGCTATGTGCATATTGTCGGGCGCAACAAAGACCTGATAATTTCAGGCGGGTACAATATTTATCCCAAAGAGGTTGAGCTGGTTTTGGATGACCAGCCCGGTGTTCTGGAAAGTGCTGTCATCGGCGTCCCACATCCCGACTTTGGCGAGGCGGTCTTTGGTGTTTTGGTGGCGCAGCCTGGCGAGGCGATTGATCTGGACGGGGTTGAGGCCGCCGCGCGCAAGGCCCTGGCACGCTTCAAACACCCCAAATCCATGGTGATCGTCGATCAATTGCCGCGCAATACGATGGGCAAAGTGCAGAAAATTGCCCTGCGTGAGACCTACAAGGCGGCGTTTCAGACCGGGGCAGGCTCGCCCGCCCCAGCCAAGCGCGATCAGTAGTCCTCGCCTGCGTAGCGGTTCGGTTGGTCCAACGATTGATCGTCGCCGATGAATTTGGCCCAGACCCCACCCGGACGCCAGATGCCGTCCATCAAAGCGTGCGCCTCGGGTTCCGAGCCACCCAGTCCTTCCTTGGCATAACGATAGAAAAAGGCCGAAACGCGCGCGTTATAGATGCAATGCACGTGCACAGTGCGTCCCTTCACGCGATCCAAGGCATCGCAGAACATCCCAAAGTCTGCATCGGTCGGGTTGTCGAAGTCGACAGGGATATAGATGTACTCAAACCCCAGCGCTGCAACGGATGAGGTTTCATCCTCCAATGCACCGTCGTTGGAATGAGGCCCTAAGTTGATGATGTGGGTGACACCCAGGTCTTTGATCTGGTGCAACTGGCCTTCGGTCGGCTGGCCAGACAGGGTGAGTTTATCATCCAGCCGCCTCCAGTTAATGACGTCGGGAAGGTCTTTCATCGGTCGGTCTCCTAACTGGCGCGGCGCAGGTGGGCGCATTCGGGGTGGGCTTTGGTAAAGCGTTGGGATGACGCAGGATAGTCGGTCAGGAACTTTGCAGGACGCACTGGGCGCACCACAAGGTCTCCGCCGCAGTTGGGGCAGGTGTTGCCGAAAATAGCATCGGCGCAATCTGCACAAAACGTGCATTCAAAAGTACAGATGCGGGCATTGGTGGCCGAGGGCGGCAGGTCTGTATCGCAACATTCGCAGTTCGGTTTGAGCTTGAGCATGAGGGGGTTCCTTTCTGATATGCATAGACTATCCGGATCAGATTTGGCATAAATGACAACATGACCTCGATTCATGCCAAAATTAATCTCACAACCCCGGCCAAACGCCGCGTGGTGTTTGTGGTCTATCCCAATTTTGTGCTGTTGGACCTGTCCGGACCCTTGCAGGTGTTCACCCATGCCCAGGCTGATGGGGCAGACACGCCAGCCTATCATCCGGTGATCGTCTCGCTCGAGGGGGGATCCGTCGCAAGCAACACCGTTTTTCCGATACCGACCACATCGATTGAAGAGCTTTTGGATGAGGATGTGCACACATTGATCGTTGTCGGGGGCGATGGCGCCTACACCGCCATGCGTGACCCGGCTTTGATTAAAGCCATGTCACATATAGCAAATAGGGCGCACCGGGCGTGTTCCGTCTGTTCGGGGGCCTTGGTGTTGGCCGCGACGGGTTTGCTGGACGGGCGACGCGCCGTGACCCATTGGGAAGACTGCGACAACCTGGCCAGGCTGTTCCCCAAGGTTCTGGTCGAAGAGGACCCGATCTTTGTTCAGGACGGGCGTTTCTGGACCTCGGCAGGGGTGACTGCTGGGATCGACATGGCCCTTGCGATCGTGGCCGAAGATTTGGGCCGACCTGCCGCGCTCAGAATGGCGCAGTCGATTATCGTGCCGATCGTGCGGTCCGGGGGGCAGTCACAGTTCAGCCCTGCACTTGGCCAGCAAATACGAGATGCGAGCGGCCGGTTCGAGGCGCTTCATGCGTGGATTGCAGACAATCTGGCTGATGATTTGACAGTGGACACCCTGGCGGACGTCGCAGGGATGAGCGCGCGCAACTTCTCTCGGCTCTATACCTCGGAGATGGGCACAACGCCGGCCAAGGCGGTTGAGGTGTTGCGCACGGATGCGGCCCGGGACCTGCTGGAAACCACCGATCTTGGTGTAAAGGAAATCGCGGCCCGTAGTGGTTTTAGGGATGATGAACGGCTGCGCAGAGCCTTTGAACGTCAGCTGAAAACCTCGCCCAGCGAATACCGATCGCGGTTTCAAGGCCCCGTTTGAACGATCAAGGCGTGTTGGAAAGGGGCAGGGGAAACGCGCTGTCCCTGCTCCAGACCTGAACGGACGGGCCGTCCGTGCGTTTCATCTGCGCCAGCATGTATTCGGTGCGCATCCCCGGAAGGCTGGCGAAGATGTCAAACAGCGCGTCTGATCCATCTGCAGTCAGGGGGATGAACAAATCAGGTTGTGCCGGTTGCGACAATACCCAATGCGCAGGGTTGCCGGATGGGTCGAGCGCGATGCGGCTGAGTTCGGACAATGCGATGACGCCGCCGGTCAATGGGCCAAAATATGTGATCTGACCTTCGGTGATCTGCACGATGCCGGGACCCTGTCCAGGAATTCGAAACCGTGATCGCTGAATGCCTGCGGCGATCAATGCCGCACCGCCGATCACGATCACCCAACCCAGCCAGGCAACGGCCCCGTAAAAGGTCGCGGCCCACCACAGACCTAGTAGAACAGTCCCCGCTCCGAACAACACCTCGCGCCACCGCCAGAGCGCCGTGGCTGCTTCGGGGCGCACAAAGCTCAATGCCAATCCCCCAAGGCGTTTTGCCATAGGGTCATGGCGGCAACAGCCGCGGTGTCCGCGCGCAGGATGCGCGGGCCAAGCCGAATGGCCGTGGTGAAGGGCAGCTTGGCCAGTCGGTTGCGCTCTGCCTCGGAAAACCCGCCTTCGGGCCCGATGAGGATGGCCCATTTGCCTTGTGATGGCCCACCCGCGAGGCTGCCTGTGAGGGCAGACGTGCAATCCGCAAGCGCTTCGTCACAGAACATCAACTGGCGATCTTGTGGCCAGTTACGCAGCACCAATTCCAGTTTTTGCAGCTCAGCGACCTCTGGCACATAGGTGCCGCCACATTGCTCGGCGGCCTCAACTGCATGGGCTTGCAGGCGATCTTTGCGGATGCGCTCGGCGTTGGTGAAATCTGTTTGCACGGATAAAATGCGTGCTGCCCCCATCTCGGTGGCTTTTTCAACAATGAAATCCGTGCGGGCTTTTTTGATCGGTGCGAACATCAGCCAGAGGTCTGGTGGATCTTGCTGCGGCTTAGATTGCGACTGGCACGCCAGCACGCCACCGCGTTTGCCAGCCTCTTGCACTTGAGCCAGCCATTCACCGGCCTGACCATTGAACAGCTTAACAGTGTCGCCCACACCCAGCCGCATCACCCCAAACAGGTAATGTGCCTGATCGCGGGACAGTGCGACGCATTGCCCTTCCCCCAGTTCGTGCTCTACAAAAAGCCTGACTTTCGCATCTGCCATGAGGCCAACATATGACCGAGATCGACCAGACGCCAGAGGTGGGTGGACAAGTGGCGGACGCCGTGGCTGATAATTGGGTGGATCGCCACGCCCCAGCCGCGTCGCGGCCCTATCTGCGCCTGTCGCGGGCGGATCGCCCGATCGGGACCTGGCTGCTGCTTTTGCCGTGTTGGTGGGGGCTGATCCTGGCGATGCTGCACGATGGCCAGGCAAGTTGGCATGACCTGTGGATCTTTGTTGGCTGTGCCATTGGCGCGTTCCTGATGCGCGGGGCAGGGTGTACGTGGAACGACATCACAGACCGTAAGATCGACGCCGAGGTGGCCCGCACGGCCTCAAGGCCCCTTCCGTCAGGACAGGTCAGTACCAAGCAAGCCTTGGTATGGCTTGTCGTGCAGGCGCTGGTGTCGTTTTGCATTCTTCTGACCTTCAATACAGCCGCGATTGTGCTTGGCATCATCTCGTTGGTGCCGGTGTGTGTGTACCCCTTTGCAAAGCGTTTCACCTGGTGGCCGCAGGCGTTTCTGGGTTTGGCGTTCAACTGGGGGGCTTTGCTGGCGTGGACGGCCCATACCGGATCGTTGGGATTGCCTGCGATCGTTCTTTATGTGGCAGGGATCGCCTGGACGTTGTTTTATGACACGATCTACGCCCATCAGGATGCCGAAGATGATGCCTTGATCGGTGTGAAATCCACAGCCTTGTTGTTTGGCAATCATACTGCGAAATGGCTGCGCTGGTTTTTGGTGTTGACGGTTCTGATCATGGCGGCGGCTGTGATCCTTGCCGCCTCGGGTGGGCATCCGGTGGCCGTGCTGATCGCGCTCTTGGGGCCGTGGGCGATGGGCGTTCACATGACATGGCAACTGCAGACCTTAGATACCGAAGATAACCCGTTGCTTTTGCGCCTTTTCCGGTCCAACCGCGACGCGGGTCTGCTGCCCCTGCCATTTTTCGCCATTGCCATGTTGCTGTGATTGCACTCGGCCGCCCTCAGGCGTAAACACGTTGAGGGAACAATTAGTGTCAGGCCCTGTTTATGCGTTTGTCTTCGATCTTTGCCATTGGTGCGGTCTTTGTGGCAGCGGCCGTTGTGTGTTTGATTGCGGCCCAATTCTCGGTTGCTGTGATTGAAGATACCTCGCGTCAGGATGTGCGTGAAAGCCTGGACGAAGAAGGTCTCAGCTGGGCGGAAGTGGACGCAAATGGCTTGCAAGTCTTTCTGGCAGGCACCGCGCCGACCGAGGCCAACCGCTTCAAAGCCCTTTCGGTGGCAGGCACTGCGGTCGATGCGGCGCGTGTGATTGACCAGATGCTGGTTGCGGACAGCGCGCAAATTGCGCCTCCCAGATTTTCCGTGGAAATCCTGCGCAATGACAGTGGTATATCGTTGATTGGCCTTGTGCCCGCCACGACCGATCGCGAGACATTGCTGGAAGAAATTCGTGAAGTTTCGGGGGATGGCGCGGTGACGGACCTGCTCGAAGTGGCAGATTATCCGCATCCCGAGACATGGGAAGTGGCCTTGGACTATGCGGTCCGGTCGCTCAAGCGATTGCCGCGGACCAAGATTTCTGTGGATGCCACACGTGTTGAAGTGACGGCGATGACCGACAGTGCCGAAGAAAAGCGCAGCACGGAAATTGCCCTTGCACGTGATGTGCCTAAGGATGTGCGCCTGGCTTTGAACATCTCGGCTCCGCGTCCCGTGGTAACGCCCTACACCCTGCGTTTCGTGCTTGAGAATGATACGGCGCGATTTGATGCCTGCACCGCAGATACCGAAGCGGCCGAGGCCAAGATTGTCACGGCCGCCAACAAGCTGGGTCATCAGGGACGCCCCAACTGCATCATTGGGCTTGGTGTTCCATCGCCCAATTGGGGGAAAGCGGCCGAAATGGCGATTGCTGCCGTGGGTGATTTGGGGGGAGGGAGTGTCACCTTCTCGGATGCTGATATCTCACTGGAAGCCCTGAAAGGGACACAGCAGAACCTGTTTGATAATGTGGTTGGCAATTTGGAAAACGCGCTGCCAGCTGTGTTTTCCCTGCATTCCTATCTACCGCCGCCTGAAGACAATTCCGCCCCCGAGCTGCCCGAGTTTGTTGCAACACTATCCCCCGAAGGGCTTGTGCAGATCCGTGGCCGTGTGGGCAGTGAATTCATGCGCGATACCGTGGACAGCTTTGCCAAGGCGCGGTTTACATCAGATGCCGTGAACACCGCGGCGCGTGTGACCGAAGATTTGCCGGACGATTGGCCCCTGCGCGCGTTGGCCGGGCTGGAAGCCCTGTCTTACCTGTCGAATGGGGCTGTTACAGTGACCCCTGATCTGGTCAATGTCGCAGGCAACACGGGCAACAAAGATGCCAGCACGATGATCGCCGGTTTCCTGTCCGAGAAGCTGGGCGAGGGCAAACGGTTTGAGATCAATGTCGCTTACAAAAAAGCGCTTGATCCTGTGGCGGGTATTCCCACCCCGGAAGAATGCGAACAGCTGATCGCAAAGGTGCAGATTAACCGTAAGATCAATTTTGAGCCGGGCTCTTCCAATATTGATGGCAATGGGGATGCCATCATGGATGATATTGCCGAAATCCTGAAGAAATGTGGAAACATTCGCATGGAAATTGGCGGCCATACAGACAGCCAGGGCCGCGAAGTCATGAACCAGCAGCTCAGCCAGGCCCGTGCGCGTTCGGTGCTCGAGGCATTGCGGGCCAGACGTGTCCTGACCGGCAATATCACCGCCAAGGGATACGGTGAAACCATCCCCATTGCAGACAACAAAACCGAAGCCGGCCGCGAGGAAAATCGGCGCATCGAGTTCAAGTTGATCCGTCTGGAATCTACCAATGAAGAATCAGTGCTTGATAGTCTCGCCGAACCCGTAGAAGAAGGTGAAGAGGCCGCAGCGCAGGTCGAGGCTGAGACGGAAGAAGGCAGCTCAGATGAACAGAACTGAGTTTATCATTGCAACGGCGATTGTCCTCTTCGTGGCCTTTTGTCTGGGCTGGTTTGCGAACTGGCTGGTGCACCGGTTTATCCGGGTCTCCGGTTCAGATGTGGGTGAGCTGGAGCGCATGGCGCAAGAGCTGCATGAAGCCGAAGAAACCCGCGATCAGGCGATCACATATTTGCAGCAGCGCGAGGCCGAGCTGACCAATCAGCTGAGCCAGACCGAAGCCGAGCTGTCTGCCACGATGGAAGGGCTGCGCGAGGCGCGCTTTGAGGCAGAACAGATGCGCTCTGAGCTGGAACGCCGGGCCGCGGGCTAAACCTTTCTTTCAGGTCACTGTCAGCGCTGCCGCCTTCTCCGAACGCATATATAGATCCAACCGTTCAAGGAAGGCTGTCACCAACTTGCGGGGATGTCGCGTCGCATGCCCTGCCAGCAGTCGCAGCGGCGCAATCTTGTCTGAAATTGGAACGCAGCAAACCGGATCCCCTCCGTAGCTTTGTGCCGTGAGGGGGCGCATTGCCAGAACGGCTAAACCAGCCCCGGCGCCGACCAGACTGCGCACCATTTCAGTGCTGTTGGCCCGCGCCGTGATATTGGGGCTGAGCCCTGCGGCTTGAAACATCTGATCGACATAGGGCCGGGCTAGTGGTCGATCCAATTGGATCAGCGGGTGCTGTGCAATCTGAGCAAGTGCAGCGCAGGAGTGTCGGGTGATGTCATGACCCTCAGGGGCCAGAATGTAGGGCGGTAAATCCAGCAAATGCTGTCTGGTGATGCCGCGCCGCACATCCCGTCCGGCAAACAAAGCGACATCCAACCGTCCGGACAAAAGCGCGTCTTGCGCGCTGTCGTTGTCATGTTCATGCAATTCCAACACCAGCCCCTGATTTTGTGTCATCATCGGACCCAACACTGCGGGCAAAAAAGCCGGTGCAACGGGTGCGTAATAGCCCAATCGCAAGGTGCCAGTCAGTGATTGGCTGAGGGCGCGTCCGGCATCCAGGGCGGTGTCGTATTCCTCGAGAACTGCGCGGAATCTATCGGCAATCTCAACCCCCTCGGCTTTGGTTGCAATTCCGCGTGACCGGGTGCGCACCATCAAGGCGGCCCCCAGTTCGGCCTCGACCTGATCCAACGCCGAGGCGATGGCAGACGGTGCGATGTTCAGCCGGGCCGCGGCGCCAGTGATCGAGCCTTCCTCGACGGTCGTTACAAAGGCCCGGAGCGTTTTGAGAGAGAGACGGGGAGACGTTGGCATGTCATATCCTCAGATTTTTAGATGAATATGATATATTAAATCTATTTTTCCAAGGATGCTGACTATGGCATTGTTGGAACAGACACATCAAGGACACCCAGACATGAGCGATTCCACCCCAGAACAGCCCAAGATCAAAGGTTGGAACCACGTGCCGGATGTGCCCATTCAGGTGTCGCCCTTCTTCAGTTGGCCCCCGAATCCGTCCCGCATGGCACGCTGGATTGCAGCACGGTGGTTTCAGATCACCGAAAACACAATCATTCTAGGTTTGGCATTGCTGTGTTGGTCCTTTTTCCAACCGTCTTTGGAGACCACAAAAACGCTCAGTCTCGATTGGATCGCCGCCATCTGGCTGCGCAACATGGTGTTGATCTTCATCGTGGCGGGGGGGCTGCATTGGTTCTTTTACATGCGAAAGGGGCAGGGCAATCGCCTGAAGTATGACCCGCGGGATTTGATGCACAAAGGGCGGCAGTTCAATTTTGGCGGGCAGGTGCGCGACAATATGTTCTGGACCATGGGCAGCGGGGTGGCCACCTGGACGGGGTTCGAGGTGCTGTTGTTCTGGGCGATGGGCAACGGCTGGGCTCCGGTTTTGACATGGGCGGATAACCCGGTTTGGTTTGTGCTCCTGTTGTTGCTGACCCCGGTGTGGATTTCGTTTCATTTCTATTGGATTCACCGTGCGCTGCACTGGGGGCCGCTTTACCGGCTGGCTCATGGGTTGCACCACCGCAACATCAATGTCGGGCCCTGGTCTGGCTTGTCGATGCATCCGGTGGAGCACGTGATGTTTTTCAGCAGCATCCTTGTGCATTTTGTTGTAGCGGCCAGCCCTCTGCACATTCTGTTTCATATGCAGCATCAGGCGCTGACCGCGTCCACGTCGCATACGGGGTTTGAGGATCTGCTGGTCAAAGACCGCAAGCAACTGGCGTTGGGCACCTTTCACCACCAGATGCATCATCGGTATTTTGAGGTGAACTATGGCAATCTGGAAATGCCGTGGGACAAGTGGTTCGGCACATTTCACAACGGCACGCCTGAGGCACATGAGCAGCTGAAAGACCGACGCGGCCGCCCCAGCTGAGTTATTTGCGCTGTTTGGCGCGTAGCGTTGGATCGGCTTGCGTGGGGTCTTCGGGCCAGGGATGTTTGGGATATCGTCCACGCATATCTTTGCGCACGTCTTCATAAGAGCTGGCCCAGAAACCGGGAATATCCAACGTGGTTTGAACAGGGCGACCCGCAGGGGACAAGAGCGTAACCCTGAGGGACGTTTTGCCCACAATCGGGTGACGTGTCTGGCCAAACATCTCTTGCAGGCGCAGGCTGATTTCCGGGTGGTCGCCGGCGTAATCAATTGGGATTTTACGGCCCAGGGGCGTTGTGAAATGGGCGGGTGCCAAGGCATCCAGCCGCTGCATCTGGTCCCAGCTGAGCATGGCACGCAGCGGTTCCAGCATATCGAACCGTTTCCAGGCTTGGGCGGTTTTCACACCGTTCAAATAGGGCAGCAGCCACGCTTCAATGCTGTCCAGCAGGGCGGTGTCGGACATATCCGGAAACGGCTCGCCTGCGTCGCGTGCCAACTCCACACGGGCGACAAACCGGCGGGCGGGGTCTGTCCAGGACAGGCCCAAATCGCGCACCCCGTCCAGCATGGCAAGGGCAACTGCGGCTTCCGGGGTGTCCTTCCAGATACGATCATCCAACACCAAACTGCCAAACTGCTCGTGTCGGCGTGTGCTCACCCGGCGGTCGCGTTTGTCCCAGATGCAGATATCGCGCCATATGATCTGATCGCCGTAAAGGCCGCGCAACTCGGCTTCGGACAGGGCAATGGCCTGACGAATCCGGGCCTCGCGCGGGTTGCCATCCAGATCGGTGGCCACAAGCAGGCGGGTGGTCGTCAAGGGGTCTCCATCAGGCAACACTGCCCCCTTGCCACCCGACAAAACATAGCGCGGAGCATCGCCAGGACGTCGCAGGCCAACGCGATCCGGGTAGGCGAGCGCGGCCATCTCAGCGTCGCTCATCGCGCTGTTGGATGTGCGCCTTGCCTGGTGGGCTAGCCGTTTGGCTTCAGTCTTGATGCGCTGGAGGGCACCGCGATTGGCAGGCCAGGGGTGGCGATCAGCGTAGGCGCGCGGGTCTTGCAAGGCTGATAGGCGCAGGGACAGATCCACCGGCGCGCCGCGTGACAGCGGGTCTCGATCTGCCAAAAGGGCCGCAAGAGGGGCGGCATCGTGCCCCGCAACTGCAAGCACATGTGCCAAACGTGGATGCAGGGGCAGGGCGGCCAGCACCTTGCCATGATCAGTGATGCGGTTTGTATCGTCGAGCGCGCCCAGCAAGCGCAGTACGCTTTGCGCTTCGGCGAATGCACCGGGATGGGGCGGAGTGAGGAGTGGTAAATCATTTGGGCCTGTCCCCCACAAGGCCAGCTCCATCGCCAGCCCTGCCAGATCAGCGGCTTCAATTTCCGCCGGAGGATGCGCCTGTAATGCTCCTTCGGCCCCTTTGGTCCAGAGACGATAACATTGTCCCGCCGCCACACGTCCTGCGCGGCCGGTACGCTGTGTTGCCTCGGCGCGTGTCACTGGTTCAGTCACCAGCCGGGACATGCCCGAGCCGGGATCAAAGCGTGCGCGACGGGATTTTCCGCCGTCCACCACCACGCGAATGTCCTGAATGGTCAGCGAGGTTTCAGCGATTGATGTCGCCAAGACGATCTTTCGATGATGCTGGTCCGGCTGCAGGGCCGCGCGTTGTTCGGCGAAGAGCATCGCCCCGAAAAGAGGCCGCAGACGACAGGTGTCGGGCAGGCGATCTTTGAGCAAAGCCTCGACCCGTCTGATTTCGCCTTCGCCAGGCAGGAACACCAATACGCCACCTTCGGTTTCGGCGACTGCATGTATGACCAAATCGGCCAGCGCCTGTTCAAAACGCGCCTGTTTGAGCAGGGGGCGGGGCAACCAGTGGACGTCCACCGGATAGCTGCGTCCTTCGGAGGTGATCACCGGAGCCTGCATCAGTTCAGCGACAGGGCCAGCGTCCAACGTCGCGGACATGACCAATAGCATTAGATCGTCGCGCAGCGCGCCTGCGATTTCGAGGCAAAGCGCCAGGCCCAGATCAGCATTCAACGAGCGTTCGTGGAATTCGTCAAAGATCACCGCGCTGATGCCGGGCAGGTCTGCATCGGATTGGATCATGCGGGTCAGGATGCCTTCGGTGACCACTTCGATCCGGGTGGAGCCCGAGGTTTTTGCCTCGCCCCGGATGCGGTAGCCGACGGTTTTGCCCACGTCCTCGCCAAGGGTTTGCGCCATACGCTCTGCGGCGGCACGCGCGGCCAATCGGCGCGGCTCCAGCATCAGGATTTTCCCCGGGCACAGGTCAGCCAGCAGCATTTCCAGCGGCACAACCGTGGTTTTCCCCGCCCCCGGTGGGGCTTGCAACACGGCACGGCCCCTTGCACGTAGGGCGTCGATCAGCGCCGGGATCACGCTGTGGATGGGAAGGGTCTTGCTCACAGGTTCTGTTATCCGTGACCGCGCCTCAATTGGCCAGAGCCGCTGCTTCATTTCATCTTGCCAAAAATACTCATTTTCAAACGTCAAAGTCGGGCGCTGTGGTCTGGACAAGCAGAGCAGCGGCAAGGCATGAAGGGCGGCAAGGGTCCAAAAAACGTGACGAGATGAATATTGATCAACTGAGCAACCAGGTTCTGGATGGCGAACGCCGGGCCTTGGCACGCGCGATTACCTTAATCGAAAGCAGCCGCGGCGATCACCGCATGCAGGCGGCCGAGCTGTTGGAGCGGCTGAAAGGTGCCAGGCGGCAGGCCATTCGCATCGGCCTGAGTGGGACGCCGGGCGTGGGCAAATCCACCTTTATTGAAAGTTTCGGGTCGATGCTGACGGCGCAGGGTCTTCGCGTGGCCGTGCTGGCGGTAGATCCCAGTTCGGCCCGGTCGGGCGGGTCCATTCTGGGCGATAAAACCCGAATGGATCGCCTCAGCCGTGATCCAAACGCTTTCATTCGCCCATCCCCCAGTCAGACACATTTGGGTGGGGTCGCTCGACGCACGCGCGAGGCTGTGGCACTCTGCGAAGCAGCAGGGTTTAACGTTGTGCTGATCGAAACCGTGGGCGTCGGGCAATCTGAAACCGTGGTGGCCGAAATGTCCGATCTGTTCTTGTTGCTGTTGGCCCCGGCTGGCGGAGACGAATTGCAGGGCGTGAAACGCGGCATCATGGAAATGGCGGATGTCATCCTGATCAACAAGGCCGATGGCGATCTGAAGGCGGCCGCCACCCGCACATGTGCAGATTATTCCGGCGCGTTGCGATTGCTGAGGAAACGACCTCAAGACCCCGAAGGCTTTCCCAAGGCCATGACCGTTTCGGCGCTGGAGGAAGACGGATTGCAAACCGCTTGGAGCGAAATGCAAACCCTGACCGATTGGCGCCGCGAAGCCGGATTCTTTGACGGCCGTCGTGCCGATCAGGCGCGGTATTGGTTCGAGCAGGAGCTGCGGCAGGCGTTGCTATCGCGGTTGGAGACGCCCGAAGCACGGGCCGAGATGACCCGCCTGGGCCAGGCCGTGTCCGAAGGCCACGCCACGCCAGCTGTGGCGGCGCAGCAACTTCTGGTCTCGCTGGGGTTGAAAGACAGGTGACATTCGGGCGCGTCTGCGCTAACACGGTCCCACCACATGACGGAGGGTGCACTATGTATTACGGGATCTGGCTACAAGCCGTTTAAGGCCGCTGACCCCGTATGGGCGCGGTTCTGAACGCCGCTTCTGCCCTCATTGCACCTCCTGAAATTTTCGCCCGAAAGGCGACCGTCATGTACAAACTCTTTGAATCGTTGATCAATCCCTTTGCGCGTTCCAGTACGGAAACGCCGCCTGGTACCCTTTGGGCCTATCTGAAAACCCAATACGCGCCTTTCCGAAAATGGATGGTGCTGATGGCCTTCAGTGGTTTTGTCGTGGCCCTGATGGAAACCGGACTGATCTTCTATTCGGGCCGGGTGATTGACCTGCTCAGCGCCAGCACGCCCGAGAGCTTCATGGCGCAGCACGGGTTGGAACTGCTGGTGGTGGCCGTGTTGATCGTGGCCCTGCGCCCTGCGGTGATCACGCTGAACCATCTGTTGCTGGAGCAGACGCTGGCCTCGAACATGCAGGAACAGGTGCGCTGGCGGGCGCACAAACATATGCTGGGGCAGTCCTCGGGGTATTTTCAGAACGAATTTGCCGGCCGATTGACCAACCGTGTCATGCAGCTGGGCGAGGCGGTCGAGGACAGCACTTACATGGCTTTTGAGGGCGTCTGGTACGCCTTCACCTATGTGCTGGGTGCGGCTGTGATCCTGGCCGGGGTAAACCCCATTCTGGCCATTCCGCTGGTAATTTGGGTCATCCTCTACAGCATTTATGTCGCCTATATTGCGCGCCGTGTTGGGGTCGCGTCCGAGAAGTGGTCGGATGCGCGCTCCATGGTGACGGCGCGTGTTGTGGACGCCTATTCCAATATCGAGACGATCAAGCTTTTTGCCGATGAAGGCACCGAAGAGGGCTACGTGCTGAGCGCCATGAAGCGCCTGCGCCTGCGGTTCCAGCGGTTCTTGCGGCTGATGACCGAGCTGAACTTTGGCCTCAACATCATCAACGGTATTCTGATCACCGGTATGATTGGTCCTGCCATTTGGCTTTGGACTAAAGATCTCGTGTCGGTGGGCGAGATTGCAGCGGCCTCGGCTCTGACGTTGCGGCTGAACGGGATGTCGGGCTGGATCATGTGGGTGATCATCCGGTTGTTTGAACATGCGGGTGTTATTCGCGAGGCTTTGCGGTCGGTGGCGGTGGCGCATGACGTGGTCGATGCCCCGGATGCCAAACGCCTGCAGGTGTCGGCGGCGGCCATCGAGTATCGCGATGTGACCCATCACTATGGCAAGGGATATGGTGGCCTTGATGGTGTGAACCTGAGCATCGCGCCGGGCCAGAAGGTTGGTCTGGTGGGCCGTTCAGGGGCCGGTAAGTCCAGCCTTGTAAACCTGCTGCTGCGGTTCCGGGATGCCGAAGCAGGGCAGATTCTGATTGACGATCAGGATGTCAGCCGTGTGACGCAGACCTCTTTGAGGCAATCCATTGGGATGGTTTCTCAGGACAGCTCACTGCTGCACCGCTCGATCCGCGCCAATATTCTGTATGGTCGGGCTGAGGCGGATGATGCCGCGATGAGGGCCGCAGCAAAAAGGGCTGAGGCCCATGAGTTCATCCTTGATCTGGAGGACAGTGCAGGCCGCCGGGGCTACGCCGCTCATGTGGGGGAACGCGGAGTGAAACTGTCCGGTGGTCAGCGGCAGCGTGTGTCCATTGCCCGCGTGATCCTGAAAGACGCACCCATTCTGGTGCTTGACGAGGCGACATCGGCCCTCGACAGCGAAGTGGAGGCGGCCATTCAGGACACTCTGTTCGGTTTAATGGAAGGCAAGACGGTGATCGCTATTGCCCACCGTCTGAGCACGATTGCGCAGATGGATCGCATTGTCGTTATGGATCAGGGCCGGGTGGTTGAAGATGGCACCCATGATCAGTTGCTGAAGCGCAATGGCGTCTACGCCAGCCTCTGGGCGCGTCAGTCCGGGGGATTCCTGGGCAAGGACGAAACTGAAGCGGACGGGGTGCCGGGCTGAAGCCCGGCCTACGCAGACCCCGGATGAGCATCGTAGGCCGGGCTTCAGCCCGGCTTGCGTCTCAGATGAGGGGTGACCTCTCCTGCGGCGGCCCCCAGGATCAAAAGCGCCCCGATGGCCTGCATCATGCCAAAGGGTTCATCCAGCATGATCACACTGGAGATCACGCCCGAGAGTATTTCCGCGGTTAGCAAGAAGGTCAGGACAGCCGGGCTTAGCTTTTGTGCACTCCACATGGTCAGCACCAGAATGGGAAGCACATAGGCAATACCCAGACCTGCACCCATGCCAAAGCCCGGCACATTGGTGTGTCCGGGCACCAGATCGCTGGAGGCGAAGATGAGGAATGCCGCGCTGACCAGCACGGCCGATAAGGCGGCTGCGAATGAAAGGCTGGCCACATGTGAACGCCGTCCAACAAAAATCAGCGTCGCCCCCACCGCCCAGGATACACCCGACAGCAACGCCAGCATATCGCCTGCGTTCAACGCTCTCAGCGAAACAGCGCCGCCCAGCACGAAGTACGCACCTGCCAGTGACAAGGCCACAGTTGCGGTGGATGACCAGCCCCAACGCCGGTGCAGAAAAGCCCACTCGATGATCTTGCTCCAAGCCGGGGCGAGGTAGAACAGCAAGATCACCCGCACCACATCTGACAGGTTCAAGGCAACCGAGTAGGTCGAGGCCGCAACGCCAACCAAGGCTGCCCCGGCCACAGTGCGCGCATCCAGCCGTATGGGCAGGCGACGCGCCACAACCCAGATCAGCAGGGCAATGGCAGCACCCGCATTCATCGCCATACTGCCCCATGCCGCGTCCAGTCCAATTTCGCTGAGCCAACGGATCGGGATCCACCAAAGGCCCCACAGCACGGCTGAGACAAAGGCCAGTAGCACGGCCAGCGAAGTGGCGTTATCAGAGGCCAAGAGCTTTGCGCCGCTCATCGGCAAACCCTTGCACCAGACGGTCAGCCACCAGCGCAAGAATGGCCATGGCGGCGCCCGAGGCGATGCCGAGGCCCACATCCGCGCTGCCAAGGGCCAGGTAAATTGATTGCCCCAGTCCGGTCGTGCCGATCAGGGCTGCAATCACAAGCATGGCAAAAGCGTAGAGGATCGTCTGGTTCAGCCCCAGCAGGATCGTTGGTGCGGCATAGGGTGCACGCACCTCGAACATGGTTTGCCATTCGGTGGCCCCCGAGGACACAGCCGCTTCGATCAGATCCTCAGGCGTGTTGATCAACCCGTGCCGCGTATAGCGGATCATCGGCACGATGGCGTACAGGCAGATCGCCAGATAGGCGCTGAACTCGCCAATCTGAAAGAACATCAATACAGGGATCAGGAAGACGAACAGGGGAATGGTTTGCAGCATATCGCAGATGGGCTGCACCACGCGCCATGCCAGGGGGCTGACGGCACAGAGCAGTCCAATCAAACCGCCGAGCACAGCACAGGTCAGAACCGAAACACCTGACAGATACAAAGACAGCAATGCCTTTTCCCAAAGGCCCGAAATCAGGATGGCACCCAGCATCAGCACGGCGAACATAGCCAATTTACGCCCGCCGGCCACCCAGCCGATGGCGCCCGCGCCGATCAGGACAAACGGCCAGGGCAGTTCAGCAATGCCGGTTTCCAGAACGCCGATCAGGCACAACAGGGTGAGACCCAAAGTGGGCCTCCCGCGCATGGCCAATACGATCGCTATTGCAATGCCTGCGGCGTAGAGGATCAGGCTCATTTGCGTGGTCCACTGGAACCCCCAGGTGAAGGGCAGCACTGCGCTATCCAGCCCGATCCGCAAGGGCAGCAACCCATAGAACATTGACCCGTTCTTGAGTGCGTCCAGGGCGGCCCCGTTGGCCACGGTAAAGCTGCTGAGCCCACTGTCCAGACCATCTGCAATCGGTTGCAGCCAGGCGATCTGCGAAGGATCGGGCAATCTGGTCCACAGCAGGGCGGCGATCACGCAGGTGGCCGCAATTATGCCCAACGACACCCTTTTGTCATGACGATGGGGATTGGTGGCCAGATGACCACTCATCCGGTCAATGACAATTGCAAAGACCACAATCACCAGACCCGCGAGCATGGCCTGTCCAAACTGCGCTTTGCGCATGGTCAGAAGAACCTCCCACCCGATGTCATTGAACCCGCCGATGACGGCGGCGATGATCACCATGGATAGTGCGGCCATCAGGCATTGGTTCACGCCAATCATGATCTGAGTGGCGGCCGAAGGGATTTCGATCAGAAATAGCTGCTGAATGCGCGTGCCACCTGACATGATGGCGGCCTCTTTGATATCTTCCTCAACCCGTTCCAGACCGAGGATCACGTTCCGGGCCATGGGAGGGGCGGCATAGATGGCGCTGGCGATCAGGCCCACGACGGGACCAAAGCCAAACAGCAGCAGAAGCGGGGTCAAATAAGCGAATGTGGGCACGGTCTGCATCACATCCATCATGGTTTGCAGCCCGGATTTGATGCGCGGCACCTCGTTGGCCAGAATTCCGATACCTCCGCCCATCAGCAAGGCGAGCGGTACGGACACGGCGACAAGTGACAGAGTTGCCATGCTCTCTAACCAATAGCCGGAGGCCAGAACGAAGCTCAGCCCGCCTAATCCCAGCAAGGCCATGGCCCATCCGCCGATGAACCATCCCAATGCGGTCACGATACCGATGGTGATAGGCCAAGGCGTGCCTGTGAAGAGCGCGTTGGCCCATTCCATAGGATATCCCAGAAGCATCGAAAAGAACCGTGCCACAGGTTTGATCAGGGTCAGAAACCACGTCAAAGAGGTGCCGATCCATTCGGCCGCAGGGATGGTCCAGGCGTCGGGCCATTTGACCAACCATGGCAAGGACGGGCCCAGCAACAGGCAGATCGCACCGACCAGAACAGCCACCAGGGCCGCGCGTGTTCTCGGTGTCAGACCTGACAGCGCGCCAGGGCGGGCCGGGCTATGGTCATCGGCCATCATGTTTCTTCAGCCTGCAAGGCCTTGGCCAGAACGGAAGGGTCGACCTGACCGATCACCTTGCCATCTGCGTCTTTGACCGCCACGGCGTCATATTGCGTGATGCATTCCGCCAATGCGGCCTCAAGCGTCATATCCTGCCGCAGTGATGGCCCTGACGCATCTGCCCCCGTCGCGGGCTGCATGACCGAGGCCACACGGGCGTGTCGGCCTTTGGCCACATCCTTGGAAAACTCGCGTACGTAGTCGTCCACCGGGTTCAGTACGATCTCGGTCGGAGTGCCGATCTGCACAATCTTGCCATCGCGCATGATGGCGATGCGGTCGGCGATTTTCAGGGCTTCGGCAATGTCGTGGGTGATGAACACGATCGACTTTTTCAGCGTCGCCTGAATGTTGATAAATTCGTCCTGCAGCTGGCGGCGGATCAGCGGATCAAGCGCACTGAAGGGCTCGTCCAGAAACCAGATGTCGGGGTTCACGGCCAGTGAGCGGGCAATGCCCACACGTTGCCGCTGACCGCCGGACAATTGCCGCGGATAGCTGTCTTCGCGGCCTTTCAGGCCTACCAGCTCAATCACTTCCAAGGCGCGCTTGATGCGGTCGGCCTTGTTTTGCCCCTGCATTTTCAGCGGGAATGCGACGTTCTCGGTCACGGTCATGTGGGGGAAAAGGCCGAAGTGCTGAAAGACCATGCCCAGCTTGCGGCGTCTGAGTTCGATCAGTCGAGCCTTGGTGGCATTCACAAGGTTCTCACCCTCGATCAGGATTTCTCCGCCTGTGGCCTGCAAGAGCTGGGAAATACAACGTACAATGGTGGATTTGCCCGAGCCTGAGAGGCCCATGATCACAAACAACTCGCCATTGTGGACATCAAAAGACGCGTCTTGCACGGCGGGGATAAGCCCTTGGTCCCGCAGGCTCTGGGCGGCGACATCACTGTCGCCGCCCGCCTTGGCCTTTGCGTCGGCCAGGGCTGTTTTTGCGTTCGGGCCAAAGACCTGCCAGACGTTCCGGCAGCTGATGGCTGGATCATCCGATCCTGTCTGGCTGGTCATGCTCTGAGATACCCGAGGCTTAGTTCATCGCCGCGTCAACGACGGGCTTCCACTTGTCCTCATTCTCGGACATCCAAGCGGCAACAACGTCTTCGACTGATTTGCCGTCAACGTCGACAGCGCCCATCATCGGTTGCTGGTCGGCCACGTCCAACTGATAGTTGGTCAGGATTTCATAAGCGGCAGGCCACTTTTCTTCCATGCCGGACCAGCCCGCTTTGAAGATACGCGAGGGCGCAAAGTCGCAGTCATGCGTGGCGTCGGGGTTGGAGCCCCAGGCTGGATCGTTGAAGCATTCGTCGTTGCCGACGGGCAGCTCAACAAACTGCACATCATAGGCCGACATTGCCCAATGTGGTTGCCAGAAGGTGATCAGCAGCGGTGTTTTCTTCTCGGTCGAGGCGCGCAGTTCGGCGATCAAAGCGCCCTCAGATCCGGCAGGCACGGCTTTGAACGGAAGAGCGAAACCTGTCATGCGGTCCGCACCGGGTGTGCCCCAATCGGCGGGATAGTCCACCAGACGGCCCATCGGCAATGTTTCGGCTGTGGCGAAGTTTTGCGCGCACTCTTGCAGGGCTTCCCATGCAGGCAGGCCGGGACAGATTTCAGCCACGTGTGCGGGATAGGCAATGCCTTCTTTGGCATCAAGGCCCAGATCGCCCAATTCGGTCACGCCACCGGCTTCGACTTTGGCCGCGTAGTCATCGGAGACGTTCGACGACCAGATTTCCATCGCGCCGTGAATTTCTCCGTCGCTCATGGCTTGGTACATGTTCATGTAGCCGGCTGTGGTGTATTCCACCTGATAGCCTGCGGCTTTTAGCATTTCGCCTGCCACATGTGTGGAAACGTGTTGACCGGTCCATTCGTTGATGGCCAGTTTGATCGGCTCGTCTACAGCGCCCATTTCGGCGGCATAGCCTGCACCTGCGATGGCCGTAATGGCCAGGCCAAGTGATACTGATTTCATTGATAGTCTCCCCATTGGATTTTTATTGACTGGTGAGTCAATATACCGTTCTGCGATTCAGGGCAAACGGTTTTGACGACCGTACAAATCAAAGAATGGCAGGGCCTGCGATGAGACTCAAATCACACTTGTTATTTGCCAGGCTCAGAAGCGGTCCAGAAGACGCTTCAAGTAGTCGCGTTCCACTTCGGGTCGGCGGCCTTCGCCCGAACGCCGTCTGATTTCGTCCAGCAACTCGCGCGCGCGGCGGTAGACATCTTCACCTTGCAACAAGTCTTCTTGCGATCCGATCTGGCCACCGCGACCCGGTGTGCGGCCCAAAGGATCAGATTGCTGATCTCCGAACTGACCCAAAGCCTGGCCTTGGCCGCCTTGTGTCTGGTTGTTTTCGGCCAGGGCTTCGCCCAGGTTCCGCATCCCGTCGCGCAGGGCCTCCATGGCTTCGGACTGACGATCAATGGCTTCCGCCATGTCATTCCCGCGCAAGGCATCCTCGGCGCCTTCCATGGCCTCACCTGCCCGGTTCAATGCGTCTCGGGCGGCCTCCCCGGCTTCGCTTGATCCGCCGGGTAGGGCATCGCGTTGCGCTTCAAGTCTGCGGCGCAGGGCTTCTTGGCGTTCAGCCAAAGAGCCTTGACCGTCGCCGGCCAATGGGTCCTGGCGGCTGCCCTGTTGCTGGCCTGAGCCTTCCCCCTGTCCGTCTTGCCCATCGTGGCTTTGTCCCTGACCTTGGCCGCCATTGCGCCCTTCATTGCCTTGGGATTCGCCGGCCTGAGCGCCCGGGTTGTATTGCTCTTGCAAGTCACGGAACGCCTGGTCCGACAGGCCCTGTTGTTCGCGCAGCGTGTCGGCGAGACCTTCCATAGCCTGCTGGCCGGGACTGTCGCCGTTTTGGCCCTGACCTTCGGTGACGCGCAGGTTTTCCATCAACTCCTGGAACTCCTCCAACGCCTGCTGGGCTTCGGCCATCCGGCCTTGTTCCATCAACTCCTGAATGCGGTCCATCATCTCTTGCAGGTCTTGCTGATCCATCTGCATGGCGTTGTCGGACATCTGGCGATTGCCATCCTGTTCGCCTTCGCGTTCCGCCATCTGCGATTTTTGGCGCAGATAATCCTGCGTGGCATCACGCAGCTCTTGCATCAGCTGGGCAATCTCTTCGTCACTGGCCCCGCGTTTGATGGCCTCGGACAGGCGTTCCTGTGCCTCTCGCATCCGTTCAAGGGCATCGCCGATATCGCCATCTTCCAGCAACACGGCCAGCTCCCACAGGGCTTGGGCCAATTCGTCCTGTGTGTCTTTGGTCAGGCTGTCATGGCGCACCAGTGTTTCCAGTCGCCGCAAGATGACGCGTAGTTTCAGATAGGCGGTTTCCGACCGAAACAGGCCGTGATCGGGGGCATGACTGACCGCGCGCAGCATTTGGGACACGCGACGCCCGTTGGACATGGACCACAGCAGATCGCGACGTTGTTCGATGATGGCCGCCGCCACCGGGTCAAAAAAGCGCCGGGCGGGCAAGGGGGTCAGAAACGGATCACTGCTCCCGGTTTGATCCGCGGCATCATGCGCCTCGATATGCAATTTGACCGGCAGATGGGCCCAAGGATGCTGAGACATGTTTTCAATCAGCGTCTCAACAAACTCAGCCCGTGATCCGGCGATGGGCATTGGCAATTCCAGCTCGATCGGGTCGCGGGGGTCGGGGGCTGCGGTCAGACCATAGCGACGATCCACGCGGTCCAGATCAAGGGTAAAGCGTGCCGTCCCCGAGGTGACGCCGTAGTCGTCGCTGGCGCGAAAAGGCTGGCTCATCTGACCGTCAAAGGTTGTGCGCGCGCCATCGCTAAGGACTTCGACTTCGGGCAGGCTGTCTTCGATCACAGTCACCTGCCAGCTTTGCCCACCGGGCCCATCAATGCGCAACTCGCCGCTTTGAACGATATCAAAGCCATGTTCAGTGTCGGTGGCGGCGCCGATATCAACGGTGCGGCCCGAAACCGTTTCGGCCACGCTGAGTGCGCCAACCTGACCATAAAAGCGCAGCGTGATGCGGCTGCCTTGAGGGGCAGTGAAACTGTCGCCCAGATCGATGAGGTAGAGGCTTGGCAGCCCCGTATAAGCAGGCGGTTCAACCCAGCCTTCCCATGTGGCGGTTTCGGCCAGGCCTGTCATGCCGGGCGTCATCTGCGTGACAGATCCGACACGCCAGACGGATCCAAAGAGCAGCGCCACCACCAAGCCCAGCAAAGCGACATAACGCAGACCGAATTTGTCTTTGCGCGCCAGCTTCAGGTCAGGCTCAACGGCGCGGGCGGCGGCGGCTTGTTTTTGCATGCGGGCTTGGTGCGCCTCCCAGAGTACACGAGAGGCCGCATCGCGTTCGCCGATCACCTGTTTGTCGGACAAGGCTGTCAGCGGATGCCCGGGCAGGGTGTTGTCCAGCCGTGCCAGGGCCTCGACCCGCGCAGGCCATTTGAATTTGCGGATGCCCTGAATGGCAAAGATTACAAAGAAGACGGCGGCCAGAACGATAAGCGCCCAAGCCACATCGACCGAGACCATGTCGTGCAGACCAAGAAGCAGCACAGCTGCGCAGGCGGCAATCAGCGTCCAAAGCGGCCAGAAGGCATGCACCAGCCGTTCTGCGATCATACCCGCCCATGTCAGAGACAAAGGCACGCGCAAGCGTGTCAGCAAAGGGCCGAGGTTGTTGGGTTGGATTGCCAATACACCATCCTGTTTTGCAGGCGTCTGGGGCAGCTTACCTCAGAGCCATGGGGGGATGGTATCGCGATTTATCATCTCGTCAAAGGTCGGACGTGGCCTGATGACGGCAAATTGATGCTCATGCACCAGAACTTCGGGGATCAGGGGCCGGGTATTGTATTCGCTCGACATCACCGCGCCGTAGGCTCCGGCGCTGCGGAAGGCCACCAGATCGCCTGTTGCGAGTGGCGCCATCATGCGCTGTTTGGCGAATGTATCACCGGATTCGCAGACGGGTCCCACGATGTCATAGGGCTGTTGTTCCACACCTGCGGCAGGTTCTGCCACGGGGATGATATCGTGATGGGCATCATACATGGCCGGGCGGATCAGATCGTTCATCGCCCCGTCCAGGATCAGAAACTCGCGATCTTCGCCGGATTTCACATAAATCACCTTGGACACCATGATGCCCGCATTGCCCGCCACCAGACGACCCGGCTCAATCTCGATCTCGCAACCCAGATGGCCCAATGTGTCTTTGATCAACGCGCCGTATTCGGTGGGCAGCGGCGGGGCTTCGTTCGACCGCTCATAGGGAATGCCCAGACCGCCGCCCAGATCGAGCCGTTTGATCTCGTGACCTTCAGCGCGCAGCATCTCGGTCAGCTCGGCCACTTTTTCATAAGCCAACCGGTAAGGCTCCAGCTCGGTGATCTGACTGCCGATGTGCACATCAATTCCGATGACCTTGAGGCCGGGCAGCGAGGCTGCCAGCGCATAGACCTCGCGGGCGCGCGAAATCGGGATGCCAAATTTGTTTTCGGACTTGCCCGTCGCGATCTTGGCGTGGGTCTTTGCGTCGACATCGGGATTCACGCGGATCGTGATGGGGGCCATTTTGCCCATGTCCTTGGCGACCGCGCTCAGCACCTGCATCTCGGGTTCGCTTTCGACGTTGAACTGTCGGATACCGCCTGCCAGGGCGGTCTGCATTTCATCGCGGGTTTTTCCGACGCCGGAAAACACAATGCGGTCACCGGGCACACCCGCGGCACGGGCGCGCAGGTATTCGCCGCCTGAAACCACATCCATACCCGCCCCCAGATCGCCAAGAGTGCGCAGGATGGCCTGATTAGAGGCAGCTTTCATCGCGTAGCACACAAGATGATCCATGCCGGCCAAGGCCTCGTCAAACAGGCGATAGTGTCGGGTCAGGGTGGCGGTGGAATAGCAATAGAAGGGCGTGCCAACTTCGGCCGCAATCTCGGCCAGTGGGACATCTTCGGCATGCAGCTGCCCGTCACGATAGATAAAATGATCCATGGGATCGGCATTACGGCGAACGCCTTTTGGGTTCAATCAAAAAGGCGCTCGCCGGTGTTGCGGAGGGGGAATTACATCAGTGCCCGTCGCGTTCGCGTTGCAGTGCGGCGTCCCGCGCCACCGAGCGCAGGGCTTGACCGCGATCTTCAATCTTTTTCAGGATGGGGGCAAACTCATCGTTCAGGATCCCTCGACCCGTGGTCAGTTGAAACAGCATATGATGCGGGTTGGCGTTGCATTCGATGATCACGGGTCCATCTTTTGTCACCGCGATGTCCCAGCCAAAGACACCGAATTCGGGCATTAGATGGTGCGCTTCTTTGGTGATGCGCAAAATCGCCTCCCAATGTGGGATCTGCATGCCTGGAAAGGATTTCTCGCTTACGGGGTGGGTTTCGACGATTTCCTGTTCAGGACCGGCACCGCGGCGGCATTGCTGTAGGATTCCACTGACCTTTTCGATTTCCGCGATCATCGAACCGGATTGCCAATAGTTGTCTGACATGGCTTTGGGCGAAGGTACTTTCCACAATGTATACAATACTTCTGGCGAGTTGTCTTGAATGACAGTGACCACGCGGATGGTGCCCACGGCTTGGCCAGCCATTTCAGTCATGATGGGGTGTTGTTCTACGGCGTCCTGGAACAACAATCCTGCAGCGTAATCTTCCATGGCTTCTGTTGCAAAGGCATGTAAATCAATTCGGTTGCCGTTGGACAGAACCAGCTCGCGTGTGGATTTGTCGACTTCGTTGATCAGCGCTGATCCGACCGAACCTGAGCCCTGTTCGGGCTTCACAAACAGCGGATAGGCCGCATCGTTCAGCAAGAAATTTTCAATCTCGTGTGCCTGTGTCAGCGTGGTCATGTTGCCATAGCTGCGATGACCCGAGGCCACAGCCTGAATGCGTGGGGTCGGAAACCCCAGTTGATCCAACATGGCGCCGTAAAACACCTTGTCGCGCACAAAGGCACGCTGTTGTGTGATTGAACGCGGAGACAGGCGATCATTGAGTAAACGGCTGCCTCGTTCTCCCACAAACTGCCGCTTTTCCTCAGCGCTTAGATCTTTGCGATAGACGCCATTGTTGTAATACTGGTTGAACTCCATCCGGTTCTTACCAGCCCAGAGGCGCACCATCTGACTGAATTGTTTCAGGGGGCTCACGCCGTAGGTGCGAGCCACGTGTACGATCAACTGGCTGGCCGGCGGGGCTGCCTTTTCAGGTGCTGCCAGAAGGGCGCGTTGTGCTGTTGTATCGGACATAGTTTGTCCTCCTGTCTTGCGTGTTTTTTGCTCTTTGAAACAAGCATACCTTCGGATTTGGGCTAAATTGGGGCGACAATGGTGGGATTTGATGCGAATTGTCTGAGGCTTGGAAACGGTGGTTCGGGGTGCAAATGCAAACGAAAATCACCCTAAAGTTGTCGAAATTCCGCCGTCATCTCTTGACCAATGTGCAGCCATTTAATGTGCCACACACGAGAGATTCGCCCAAATGTCCACCGCAGACTTTCAACAACGACTGAACTGGATTGGAGCGCAATCGAGCGATCCAGAGCCGACAACCCCGGTATCGACCAAACCCTCTCGCCGGGCAAGGAAGTCGGGGCGTGGCATGTTGATTGTTGGCGGCGGCCTGGTCGGCGGCGGTTTATCCCTGCTTGGAAGTGCGAACGAGCACTACGATGCTTTGAAAGCATCGGATCAACCAGGTCTGCTGGCCTTGCTTGGTTTGGGTGGGGCGGCAGCTGTGCTGATCGGGGCAACTTTGCTGTTCCGGGTCGCCTACATCCGAGCCACCAGATCTGGAGAAGAAGAAGGACGGATCGAGCAAACGCGCGAAACCTCACCCCTGGCTCGAATTGTTTTCACACTGCTGGGATTGGCGTTTGGGATGGTGGCATGTCTGTACATGTTCGCATCTGCCGCAGCACATTTCGTTCCAACCGAGACCGCAGAGATCTTTGCGGTTGGTGGCGTGCTTATTGCGCTGAGTTTGTTGGGCCTGTCATTGCTGTTTGGATTGGTCGGGTTGTTCTTGCGAGGGCGGGGGTTGGGTCGTGTCCCCGTTTACTTTGTGATCGGCGGCGGGCTGACCTATCTGGCCTGCGGTTTTATGAAGCTTAATTTGCTTGAGTGGCCTCAGTTCGTCGCCGGGTTGCAATAACCTGTTCGCGGCGCAGACATTTCATCAACTGCCCTGCCGCATTCGTAGGAACAGATAGAGCGGCAAGCCGCAGCTGACCCCAATGCAGAACGTGGCCGGAATAGAGATCAAACGTAGCCAGTCGCGGTTTTGCAGGGTTTCCCAGATCACCCAGGCCGTCAGGGCCACCGCTGCAATCGTCAGATCCCACACCAACCCGCTGGCGGCGGTGTTCACATGCCAGGCGTCGACCATGCCCATCAGGTCATAGCCGTTTTCGCCAAACCACTGGAAAAAGTAATACATCGGATGGATGGCACCCCAGATGGTGAGGGCCAGAAAGACCCATTTCATAGGCCCAAGGTCACCGATACGTTGCCCTGTTTTGCTGTTACGCTGGTCGAGGTGCTGACCGTGCCGTTGCTGTTGACGCTGATGCCGGTGTTCACGGTGGGGCGTTCGGGCTCTCCGTCCGCACCACAGGCAGTAAGGGCCATCAGCCCGGTCAATGCGATTGCATATTTCATTCCAACACCTCTTTCCAGCGGGCCACCTGGCTGCGCACTTGTGCAGGTGCGGTGCCCCCATAACTCACACGCGAGGCGACGGAATTCTCTACGCCCAGCACGTCAAAGATAGTGTCATTGATGTCAGAATGCACGGATTGCATCTGCGCGAGGGTCAAATCCGGCAGATCACAGCCGGCTTCATCGGCCATGGCCACAAGCGTTCCGGTGACATGATGGGCATCGCGGAATGGCAGGCCCAGCACGCGCACCAGCCAATCGGCCAGATCGGTGGCGGTTGAAAACCCGGACCCGGCTGCGGCGGCCAGATTGTCTCGGTTGGCCGTCATGTCTCGCACCATACCTTCCATCGCAGCCAGCGCCAGCATCAGATTGTCGGCAGCGTCAAAAACCTGTTCCTTGTCTTCTTGCATGTCCTTGGAATAGGTCAGGGGCAGGCCTTTCATGACCATCATCAGAGCGACATTGGCCCCAAAAATCCGGCCTACTTTGGCGCGGATCAGCTCGGCGGCATCGGGGTTTTTCTTTTGCGGCATGATGGACGACCCGGTTGAGAACCTGTCACTGAGCGTCACAAAGCGGAATTGCGCGGAGGACCAGATCACCAGCTCTTCGGCAAACCGCGACAGATGCATGGCGCAAATGCTGGCAGCACTCAGGAATTCCAGCGCAAAGTCGCGATCGCTGACCGCATCCAGCGAATTGGCGGAAGGGCGATCAAAGCCCAGCTCCTTGGCGGTCATATCGCGATCAATCTGGAAAGATGTTCCGGCTAGGGCCGCGGCCCCCAAAGGGCATTCATTCAACCGGGCGCGAGCATCGCGGACACGGCTGAGATCACGGCCGAACATTTCCACATAGGCCATCATGTGATGGCCCCAGGTGACAGGCTGCGCCACCTGCAAATGGGTGAAGCCGGGCATGACCCAATCGGCCCCCGCTTCGGCCTGAGCGAGGCACGCTTGCAAGAGCGTGATGAGCGCGGCCTCAGACGCATCCAACTGATCGCGCACCCAGAGTTTGAAATCAGTCGCCACTTGGTCGTTGCGGCTGCGCCCTGTGTGCAACCGCCCGGCAGGCTCGCCGATCAGCTCTTTCAGCCGTGCCTCGACATTCATATGGATGTCTTCGAGGGCGGTTGAGTACTCAAACGATCCGTCTTCGATTTCTGACAAGACCGTGAGCAGCCCTTCCCTCATGGCCTCGGCATCACTACTACTTACAATGCCTGTGGCGGCCAGCATGGCGGCATGGGCCCTTGAACCGGCGATATCTTGCGCTGCCAGTCGTTTGTCGAAGCTGATCGAGGCGTTGATCGCCTCCATGATGGCATCGGGACCAGCGGCAAAGCGGCCGCCCCACATCTGGTTTGAGGTAGTTTTGCTCATGTGCACGACCCTTGAGGAGGGGAAATGAAACTCTTGTCGCTCGTCCTTTATATGGCCCTTGGCCTTAGTGCAAACGCCGCTCTTGCGGATATGAGCAAGATCGCTGCGATGCGCGAAGGGGATATGAAAAAGCTGGTCCTGCATTCCGAGCCGACGACCGCATCAACCGCCACATTTGTGGGGGCGGATGGCAGCGATATGACGCTCGCTGATTACCAGGGCAAGCATGTGCTGCTGAACCTCTGGGCCACATGGTGTGCCCCTTGCCGCAAGGAAATGCCGATGCTGTCTGACTTGCAATCTGAGCTGGGCGGCGATGCTTTCGAGGTCGTCACATTGGCAACAGGGCGCAATGCACCGCCTGCGATGAAAAAGTTCTTTGATGAAATTGGAGTTGATAACCTGCCGTTGCACCGCGACCCCAAACAGAAGGTCGCGAGTGAGATGGGGGTCTTTGGGCTGCCCGTCACGATTCTTCTGGACCCCGAGGGCAATGAGATTGCCCGTTTAACAGGCGATGCGGACTGGAGCTCGGAGAATGCCAAGGCCATCCTCGCCGCCATCATCGGCGACGAGGACTAACACCTGACACAAAGGAGAAGAGGGGAGGTCCGGCGTTTTGACGTGTAATCAGCGATCTTCTTTTTCGTCAGTTGGCGCAATTGGCGCCACCACCAAGTCCTTTGTCGCGATCTCTGGTGCCATACCTGATGCATCGAATGCGCCTTCAGCCGGCCACAGGCTTGGAACGCCAGGTATGCCAGATACGGCCAAAGCCGGAGTGGTCATCGCCAGGCTGAGGGCTATCGCGGGAAAGATTTTCGACAGTGTCATGAGGTGTCTCCTCGGTCAGTATTGAAGTCATGACCTCAAGATGGAGCCCGCGCGCCGGGGGATCTCTTTGATTTCGAAATCGACGCGTCTTTTTCAGAATTGAAGAGGGTTATGCAGGAATCGACGGGTCGGTTCAGGCACTGCGCCGTTGAACGTCAGATATGTTTGACCGTTACGTCACAACGCAGATCCAAATTCTGAAAAGCCCGGAAGGCTGACCGTCGCGCGGATTGCGGCGTATTCACCAAAAGAGCCCAAAGTACCGAATGCAGAGCAGCGAATGAATGTGCTCATTCACATCCTGTGACACATTACTTCGATTTGGGCAAAGTTGCCCAATATCTCGAAACGAATCTTCCCTAACGTCAAGACATCAACAACTCGACAGGGAAAAGACAAATGACCATCTTCACAAAACAAAATCTGTTCGTGGCCGCATCGGCCTTCGCTCTGGCTCTGACCACGGCACCCACTAGCGCTTTCGCGCAAAGTTATGGCTCCCCAGTTCCTCCGACACTTGAATTCCCGGTGGACGGCGCCTTTGCGGACAAAGCAAAGGGCTGTTTCCTGTTCTTCTGCGCATCGGAGCCAGAGGTGGCTCAGGACATTACGTCTCCCGGGACAGTGGGGGGAGAATGAACATGGCACGTTTGATGATCGCCGCCGCACTTTTTGCCACATCAGCAACCAGCGCAATTGCGGAAACCACCTTCGACATGACCGTGACAATGACCGCCACAACTGAGCGTCAAGTCACTGTATTTTCGGAAGGCCACATGGCAATGCAACTTGTCAGTCAATACGATAAGTTTGAGGGTCCTGACGACAATCCGTTGAGCGGCATGATCGGCACATGCAGCGGCCACATGATCGTGCAAGTACCTGCGGCGAGCGGAAGTGGCCTTTGCACATTCAGCAATTACGCCGGTGACAACATGGTGACCAGCTACACAGTAACCGGACTGAATCGCGACGGAGGTATTTCCGGAACATGGACCGCACAGGGTGGAACCGGAAAGATCGCAGGAGTGCAGGGTGGTGGCAGCTTCGTCAACTCGGCCGTTGCTGATGACGGAACCTTCAATCAACAAGTCACGGGGGCCTTCACGCTTCCCTGAGCAGAGGTCGCGACCTTTGTGGAATTGCCGGGCCCTAGTGGCTCGGCAATTTTTGTGTGCCGAACAGATGTGGGTCGTTGCCATCGAACATCGCACCGACTGTGCGGAACACAGACAGAGCCTCCGCCAATTCCCGCGTTGATGTTACGCCAACTTTTTCATGCACGGCTTGGATCTGGTTGCGGATCGTCTTTTCCGCGCGCCCTTGCGCGTCGGCAATCTGCGCGGGCGATTGGCCGGCGACCAATGCGCTGCATACGTCGGCCTCTCGATTGGTCAATCGAAAGATGTCCTGCAAGAGCCCGGTATTGACGGCCGCCTCGCCGGATGATCCCACAAATACAGCATAAAGCTGACCCCGTTCGAACACGTCCTTCTCACTCTTGATATCTGTGATCATCGAGGGGCTGAACGGCGTGATGCATAGCGATACAGGTCCGTCCTCCAAATCCACGCGTAGCCCGCGCGGTTCGCTGTCGCGGTCGGACTCGCGCAGTGCCTTTTGGAAACCATCGTTGTCATGATCGTCGATCAAACTGATCCGGTTCGCGGACGAGCACTCGAACAAAGACGCGCGGTCGATCAGTCGTTGCCCTGCTGCATTGGTCATTTGCAACACACCGCTCGCGTCGATGATGATCAATGGCAGCGCAATTGCGTCAAGGAACCCTTTGTAGGTTTCTGCCACTTCCTTGGCCATATAGAGCGCCCGCGCAATACGTGCGCCTCGCACAATATGCGGGGAAAGCAATCGCAAGAGCTTTGTCAGCCCGTCGTAATCAGGCAAGGGGTTCGCGTGTTCGAGCTCGAGGAAGTTGAGTGTGGCGTAACGGCTGCCGCTGACTGCGAATACGATGCCGGTCCAATGGCCACAGCCCAATTGCTTTAGGCCATGCTTGTAAATACCGGAGTTTCGCAACTCTTCGTCTGTCATGACATTGCGAGAGATGCGCGGTGCGCCCGGATTCGGTGTGTCGTTGACCGTTATCTTCCGAAATGACTCGGTCACGTCATCAGGAGCACTGTAGCGTCCCTCGTCTGTAACCGTTTCGTAGATGTCTTGCTGTGGCTGCTCGACAAAGTTGCCAGGGTTGTACATGCCCAAAACCTTTGGTCCGTCGAACGTATAGCTCATGCTCAGGAAACCGGGAAACAGCTCGTGAATACGACGCTGAAAGCTGGACCATTGCTGCGGCTCCAGCGCGCTGTCATAGACCAGTCCGATCAGGTCGCTTAATTCCTGCGCCTCGATGTCGTACATGCTTTGCAGTCCCTTCCCCTCGTTCCGTGACCCTAATTGCTCACAAGCCCGTCTGTCCAGATTCAGCGATCTGCGGCGCAGCGGTGTTCGGAGATTGGAGAACGGCACACAACCGCCCTCCAATTTTCTGGTGGCAACACAATCGGGCGCGCCACGTCCCTTCGCTTCAGTGACCAGTTCGTAAGAGGACTGGTGCCGGTAAATCGGGTTGAGGCCCTTCGGCGCGAACAGATGCAGCCTGCACCGGCCGGGGTCATTATTGCAGGAAGGTCTCTCTCAGTTCCCGGCGCAAGACCTTGCCCGATAGCGTCACGGGCACTTCGTCCACAAACCGGATAATCTTCGGTATCTTGTAGTTGGTCAGACCCTTCCGGCAGGCGGCCAAGACCGCGTCTTCGGTCACGGTGTCATCCGCGCGAACCACGAAAGCCGCTGGCACCTCGCCTGTTGTGTCATCCGGAATACCGACCACACCGACCTGAGCGACGCCTGGCATTTGGGAAATCGTGTTCTCGATTTCATTTGGGGCCACGTTGAAGCCTGAGACAAGGATCATATCCTTCTTGCGATCCACGATCTCGATGAAACCATCCGCATCCATGACGCCGATATCCCCAGAGTAAAGCCACCCATCGACGATCGTTTCCCTGGTTGCATCGGGTCGGTTCAGATATCCAGTCATCAAGGTCGGACCGCGCCCTATGATTTCACCGGGCTGGCCCTGTGCCACGTCTTTGCCCGCGTCATCCACGATACGAACTTCCGTTCCAGGGACCGGAATGCCAACGTACCCAAACCTGTTATCCTCCACCGGATTACACAAAAGCACACCGGCACATTCGGTCATGCCATAGGCCTGACATATTTCAATTCCGGTTTTTTCCTTAAACTTCTTCGCGACCCCGGTAGTCTGGGCCGCACCCCCAGATGCGCAAAACCGAATATTTTGCACCATTTCCTTCTTGAACCAATCCTCGGTCAGCAACGCAGCAAACAGCGTGTTGATCCCGATCAACCATGTCAAATTGTGCCGCTCAAATGCGGGTTTCAGATTGGAAAGTGGCCGCGGGCTGGGGACAAGAACATTATGTGCTCCTATCCGCAGGCCCGCGATGAAAATCAATGTAAAGGCGGTAATGTGATAGAGCGGCAGAACCACCAGCGAGGTTTCACCGTCCGGCGCCATGAGACTTTCAACCACCAGTTCTGCCTGATAGGCATTGGCCACGACCGCCTGATGGCTCAGCTCAGCCCCCTTACTGCGCCCGGTTGTTCCGCTTGTGTATTGATAGAGCGCCGTATCGGTGGGTTTGACATGGGCCGTATAGGCCGCAATATCTGCCGCGCCAGCCCGGGCGCGTCCCGCCTCGAGCGCGGTCTTGAATGTCACATGATCCGTCCGCATCGGTGGGATCATCTTTTTCACCCGCTTCAGGACAAAACCCAGGAGCGCGCGTTTCAGCGGCGGGAAAAACTCAAGCAAGGACAGGGTAACAACATGACGCACCGCCGTGTTTTGGATCACCTCATCTACTTTGTCGCCGAATAGGTCAATAATCACCAGGGCTTGCGCGTTGCTGTCGCTCAGTTGATGCTCCATTTCCGGTGCCGTGTAGAGCGGGTTGATATTGGTGCCGATGCACCCCGCCTTTGCAATGCCCAACGAGGCCACCCCGAAGCCAATGCAATTCGCGGACATCAATGCAACCGTGTCACCTGAATTGAGGTTCAGAACCTCACGCAAATAGACGGCAAAATACTCGGCCTGCTGTTGTAATTCTGAAAACGTGATCGAGGTTTCGGCCCCAGTCGGCAAGATTGTCGTAAGCGCCTTTCTGCTGCCATGTGTCTCTACGCTGGCATCCAGCATGGTTGCAATGGTTTGTGCTCCCATATTGGCGAGATCGAAATTCTGCGCCTCTTCCGAGTAGTATTTGTTCCAAAGTTGTTCCATAAATGTCCCCCCAGTAGTTCAACCTTGATCTATGCGGGAGCTGTAAATCTGAATCACCCCACATCTCTCAGTAAGGTAATCTTAGCATATCAGATGAGAGCATTCGGGACTCGTGGAATGTGAATGATCGAGGAATTGTTCTTCCCTGTGTCCAACTGGGCTTGAGCCTTACAAGTAAATTCCCACAACAGCTGTTTATTTATGAATGCAAAACATCTCGAAATTCTCCAAAGCACGGTAGCGGTCAATGGCACGATTGCAGTTAATTCACGCTTTGTCCGCACACCGGACCTCAGAGGTCTATATTCACAGCCTTTGCCCAACTGAATTCGTCAGATGACGGCTTTGAGCCCAGAGTGACCAATGCCGCAGTCTGCGCCAATGGCCGAAGATCACACATTCTGAACATTCTATTTTGAAAATCAACGCCTCGGTTTCGACGGGACGCATTGTAGAATAAGAAAGTTCAGATAGTATTTTGTCCTATGAAAATCTTGCTTGCAGAAGACGATGTCACGTCTGCCGAATACGTTAAGAAGGGCTTGGTTGAACAGGGTTTCGTCGTCGACTGGGTGACCGACGGTCGTGAAGCTTTGACCCATTGTCTCTACAACGAGGTCGATCTTTTGATCGCGGACCGCATGATGCCTGGTATGGACGGGCTTTCGCTTGTGAAATCGCTGCGCTCGGCCAAAGTTGATCTTCCTGTTATTTTCCTAACGGCTTTGTCCGATGTTGAGGATCGAGTTGATGGCTTGATGGCCGGGGGCGACGATTACATGGTCAAGCCGTTTCATTTTTCCGAACTCCTCGCGCGGATCACGGCACTATCGAGACGTCCAAAGGCAGCAGCGCAAAACACGACACTGACCGTGCATGATCTGACCCTAAACCTGCTTGAACGAACCGCCAATCGGCAAGGCCAAACGATCGAACTGCATAATAAGGAGTTTGCGTTGCTTCAGCTTCTGATGGAAAACGCCGGGCGCGTGATTAGCCGCACATTGATTCTTGAACGGGTTTGGGATTTCAGTTTTGACCCCGGAACGTCTGTGGTTGAAACTCATGTCAGCAAATTGCGCCAGAAGATCGACAAACCTTTTGATGTGCCGTTGCTCCATACTATGCGCGGAATGGGATACACGATCCGTGCTCCTAGGTAGCTTGATCCGCAGCGAGCCGTTCAAAGCCACGCTTCGGGTACTAAGCGTCTTTTTGGTTTTGTTTGCCTTGGCATCTTGGGCGCTCGTCAAATCGGTAGAGGCAACCTTGCACGACGATTTACAAGCGCTCATCCAAGTTGAGACAGAGTTGTTGAATCAGATCTATCGGGATGAGGGTAAATCGGGTCTACTTGATGCGATAAATGAAATGGGATTCCATGGTCGCGCGCCAGACCGTGTCTACGGCCTTTTTGATGAGCAGAACCTCAACCTCACGGGTCCGATCTCCGCTCGACCAGATTTCATTGGCTTTGATACGCGCGAACTTAGCATTCTGAGCCGCGGCCAAATAGCTGGACGATTTTTCTTGCGGGTTGACCGCTTTGATGCACTCACCGTCGTTGTAGGTCGCAATGGAGACATGATTGCGCACGCCCGGCAACGGCTGATCTACGGACTGGTCCTCTTTGGTGCATTGCTTGCTGTGTCTACCCTACTTCTGGGACTTAGGGCGGCGGGTCGATCACAGCAACGGCTGGATGAAATTGAGGCCGCATTGCGGAATGTATCAGCAGGACAATTGGATGCGCGACTGCCCGTCGGCACGAAGAACGACCAGTTTGATCGTGTGGCGAAGCGGATGAATACCAATCTAGAGCGATTGGAGCGACTTGTATCCAGCGTGAAAACCACTGCTTCAGCCATTGCGCACGACCTAAAGACCCCGCTGTCCCATGCGCAGATCGCTATTCACCAAGCAGCGGATGCCGTCGCAGGCAATGATGTGGCCAGAGACAAGGTTGGCGATGCGCTTGCTGAAACAGATAAACTTAACACGCTTTTTGATACGATCCTGCGCTTGTCGCGTATTCAAACTTCAAAAGATTGCAGTATGTTCAGACTGGCTTCGTTGAAAGACATCACCAACAAGGCGATCACCTTCTTTGAACCCGTGGCTGAGGAGAATGGGCAAACCCTGACACTCATCGGCGCAGACGCGCAGATCGATGCGGATCCGGATTTGATCCAACAGGCCGTGATCAACCTCGTTCAAAACGCCTGTGTCCATGCGGGACCCAAAGCAAAGATAGAGGCCATTATTGCCTCCGAAAAAGGCGCTGTCTCATTGACGATCAGGGATACAGGGCCTGGCATCCCAGAGGATAGCATTGAAGCCGTTCTTGACCCTTTTGTGCGCGGTGCACCTGATCGCGGCACCCCCGGCCATGGTTTGGGTTTGGCAATGGTTCGGGCAATTGCTGAGTTACATGATGCCAAAATGACCTTGGAAAACTCTTCTACCGGATTCGAAGTTTCGTTGAAATTTCCAATTCTCAAGAATTTCTGAATCTGGCGATAAGTTCACGCAATCAAACTAAGTCAAAACTCAACTTGTACTGAGTGGCGTTTTACCCCCCGCAGACGCCGTTCAACTTCCTCCAGTCGCAACGACGACCACCCACGGAGGACGCGCTCTGCCTGTTCAGGGAGGTCAGGCAGAGCGTGCTTTTTCATTTGAGATGCTTGGCGTAGAGTTGAGAAAAACCAGAGATACTAACATGGATTACGCCGAACTTACCAAAGCTTTTGGGGCTTTTTTTGCGATCATGAATCCGTTCGTGAACCTGCCGATATTTCTGGCTTTGACAACAGGTTTCACAGTGGCACAGCAACGCACACTCGCCTTTAAGATCATGATATTTTCGGCAATTATGTGTGTGATCATCTTGTTCGCGGGACAACAGATCATCGGCTTCTTTGGTATTAATGTTGATCAGTTTCGGATCGCAGGCGGTATCGTTTTGACCCATATCGCGTGGTCAATGCTGAACGGAAATAGCATAACATCGCACCACGGTACCGAAAAAGAACAGGATCATATGCAAGATCTATCGGGCCTTGCGTTTTACCCGATCACCTTTCCGATGATCGTCGGACCGGGCACAATCGCAACGCTCGTAATCTATGCCGGACACGCAAAGGGGATGACCGGTCTGATTGCAGTCAGTGGTGTCGTCGGCGTCATTCTGGCGATGTTGTTTGTCGTGCTGTTTTTCGCATCATTCTTTGGCAAAGTTCTGAGCGACACGATGCGCGTCATCATGACCCGTTTGATGGGAATGATCTTACTGGCCATCGCGGTTGAGATGATTGTCGAGGGCACAAAAGCCGTTCTTCCGGGACTGGCATAAGGGGCTAAGATGAAACTATTCAATCCAGACAACCATACTAAATCCGAGGATCACAAACGGCTCTATGCAATGTGTGAAATGGCCTACACAGTGGTCGATTTCTCTGCGGCGGCGCTTTTTGTCATCGGAAGTTTTCTGTTCTTGAATGAAAGCACAACCTACTTTGGAACCTGGCTTTTTGTCGTTGGGTCTGCGGCGTTTGGACTGCGTCCCACAATCAAGCTTTACCGTGAAATCGGATATCTCAGGCTTGGTGATTATGACGACATTGCCAAAGGATGAAATGTGCGAGTCGCAAGTTACAACATACGCAAAGCAATTGGGCTGGACTGGCGGCGTGACCCCCAACGGATTGTTGATGTGCTTGGCGAAATAGATGCCGATGTTGTGGTCTTGCAAGAAGCAGACAAGCGGATCGGCTCTCGTGCGGGAGTATTGCCGCTTGATCGCTTAGAATCTGAACTCGGGCTTACGCCATCTGATGTCTCTCTCCGCCCCCTCAGTCATGGGTGGCATGGAAACGCGATCCTTTTGAAGTCGAAGTTCACAGATCACACGTCACACCGTATCGACTTGCCATCAACAGAGCCGCGCGGTGCTGTTTCCGTCCGTCTACATGATCCGCAGATCGAGATCATTGGCGTTCACCTTGGACTTACGACTGGCATGCGTCGCAAACAGATGCGGGCCTTGCAAGATGTGCTGCATGGTCGGAACCACCCTGTCTTGTTGGCTGGTGATTTTAACGAATGGAATGCAAAGCGCGTCGTATTCGAGGCACCAGCAACGGTTGTTTCACCGGGCTTCAGCTTTCATGCGGCACGCCCCACGACCGCGCTTGATCGCTTTGTCCTAAGTCGCGGATTGCGATCGGTTTCAAGTCACGTCCATCATTCCGCACTTTCAAAACGCGCCTCGGATCATTTGCCAGTGGTGATTGACCTCGCATTCACGGAGACAGCCCATTGACCGCGTTCTTACTGACACTTCACTTACTGATTGTCATCGGCTTTACCATCCGCATCCTGCTTAGAGATGACCTTTCGCCGCCTGCACGGCTGGCATGGTTCATTGTCCTAATGGTTCTACCTTATGTCGGCAGCATCATTTACTTCCTGTTTGGGGAGATTGATCTCGGAAACAAGGCTAACAAGCGCCACAAGGATATCTTTAATCGAATTCGGTCCAAAGCCGCTCACCTCATGGGTGACAAAGAAGACACGGACCGCCTGATCGATCTGCCGTACAAGCCAGCTTTCCACTATGCGGGATCAATAAACGGGTTTCATCCGGTCGAAGGGAACAAGGCAGAACTGATGGCGAATGCCGCCGCCACCAACGCGCGTCTGATTGCAGATATCGACGACGCTCAAAGCCATGTCCATGTCCTGTATTACATTTGGCTGGAGGACCGAACCGGCACCGATGTTGCCCATGCCTTGATCCGCGCTGCTGGGCGAGGTGTAGCCTGTCGGGCTATGGCAGATGGTCTTGGATCGCGGGCTCTAATCAAATCATCACTGTGGCAAGAGATGAAAGATGCCGGAGTACATCTAGCTGTGGCCCTCCCGCTCGACAACCTCATCCGGACATTATTGACCAGCCGCATTGATCTGCGCAACCACCGAAAAATCACTGTTATCGATAGCAAAGTAACGTTTTGTGGGAGCCGGAACTCCGCCGATCCAGAGTTTCTTGTTAAGGCCAAATACGCCCCTTGGGTTGACATCATGCTGCGGTTAGAGGGACCCATCGTGGCGCAAAATGAACTGCTGTTTCTCAGTGACTGGATGCAGGCCACCGGCGAGAGCCTTGATGCGTTCAGGTTGACCGCCACGGCGGCCCCGGGTGGGTTTCCGGCTCAAGTCATGGGCGATGGCCCAACCGAGCGTAAAGGGGCCACACCGCAGCTATTTGCGAGCCTCATCGCGTGCGCGCAAAACACGCTGACCCTTTCGACCCCGTATTTTGTTCCAGATGCAACCGTGTTGGAGGCGCTGTGCGCGGCGTCACATCGCGGCGTCACCGTCACCCTGATCTTTCCCAAAGTGAACGACAGCTGGATCGTGGCGGCTGCAAGCCGCAGTTACTATCGCAGACTTCTGTCGGCGGGTTGCGAGATACACGAATTCAAGGGCGGTCTTCTGCACGCCAAGACGCTGACGATAGACGGCGAAGTCTCATTGATCGGTTCCTCGAACCTCGATCTGCGCAGCTTCGATCTAAACTACGAGAACAACATCCTGTTGCAAGATATCGAAGTGACCACCGCTATCCGGGAACGGCAGGGCGATTACATTTCGCAGTCTGATCCGGTGATGCTGAAGCACGTCATCGCATGGCCGCACCACCGACGCATCTGGAACAACGTCATCGCCACCATTGGTCCGGTTTTATAGGTAATTATGATGAACCAAATTTCTGAGATTACTTCGCGATTTGAAGCGATTTTCGGTGCCGCTCCGTTCGGTATTTCTTATTCTACATATGCTTCTGCAGTCGGAGTTTTGGTTGGTTCTCTTGTCATGGTCTGGCTCATTCGGCCTGTCCTCAATCGGTTCACGCGGCGCAATCCTGACAACAAACAAAAAGCGCTACGAGAGAGCATTGTGGATGCAATAGTCCCACCACTTCGCGTCTTGCCAATCATAATTGGTATCTATGTTTCTCTCCATATTCTGTCTCTCAGTGGCAAAGCATCCGCCGTAGCTGGAGAACTACTGAAATCTCTGATTATTGCTGCCATTTTTTGGGGATTGGCTCGATTATCCGGAAATTCAGATTTGATTTGGGATCGCCTAAATCTGACGTTAGAGAGATCAACACGACGATGGCTTGGCTATGCGCTTCAGATACTGGTCCTACTCTGCGGCGCAGCCATCATTCTTGAAATCTGGAATATTCCGGTAGCTCCTCTTATCGGGAGCTTGGGCGTGTTCGGAATTGCCGTAGGTCTTGCCGCAAAGGACTTGTTCAGCAACTTGATTTCGGGCGTTTTGATCATGACGGAGAAGCGATTTTCCGTGGGCGAATGGATCAAGGTCGATGGGGTCGTGGAAGGCACCGTGGAGCAGATTGATTTTCGTTCCACCAAGATTCGCCGCTTTGATTTGAGTCCGGTCTACGTTCCAAACTCACTACTGGCCGATAATGCCATGACCAATTTTTCGCGCATGACTTACCGTCGTATCAACTGGATGATCGGACTGGAATATGGCACGCCACCGGAAAAGTTGGAAGAAATTCGCGATCGGGTTGAGGTTTGGTTGCAAAGTGATGAGCGTATCTGCCAACCGCCAGAGGCATCGTTGTTTGTGAGGATAGATTCATTTGGTGACAGTTCGATAAACCTGATGATCTATTGCTTTACCAAGACCACAATTTGGGCCGACTGGCTAAAGATCAAAGAAGATTTCGCGCTGGCGATCATCCCGATTGTTAAGGGTGCCGGTTCGGGTTTTGCATTCCCAAGTCGTTCGATCTTTCTGCATCAGGTAGATCCCCCAGAGATCATCAATCCACAATTGGAGACTCAATAGTGACATCCATGGATATCGTATTGATTGCAGTGCTGGTCATCGCATTTGGCATTCTGGTTAGTGGGCCAGTGCGAAACAACAAAGGATGGTCTGCGACAGTCACGCCGTTAGCCTCGATCATCGGCAGCGGCTTTCTGGTATCCGTCCCACTTTTGGCAAGTGCAATCGGCATCTGGGCCGTGGCGGCGGTCGTCGGCCTGACCTTCTTGGCATTCTTGATTGGTGGTGCCATTCGCTACAATATTAAGCATGGCGAGCCCATTTTTGACACCGCCGAGGTGGGTCATCCTATCAAGTCGATTGAGACACTTTCGCATCTCGTCTTGATCGGGGCCTACTTCATCTCTGTCGCCTATTACCTCGTCTTGCTGTCGGCATTTGGCCTAAAGCTGGTCGGGTGGAACGACCCTTTTCTGGGTAAGGCCGTGGCTACGGCTATGATCTCAGCCATTTGTGTTGTTGGTGCCACCAAAGGTTTGGAGGGCGTAGAGCGAGCAGAAAAATTCACGGTCAGCGCGAATCTAGCGGCAATTGCAGCATTGCTGGTGACCCTCATTATTTTCGGATTCACGATGTCCGAGCCTTACAGCTGGACCGCCGCGGCGCAAGAAAAGCACAGCTTTGATTGGGACACCCTTCGGTTTCTCATGGGGCTATTGATCATTGTGCAAGGGTTCGAGACCACACGCTTTATGGGGCAAATGTATAGTGGGAAGGTTCGAATTTCAGCAATGAAACGCGCGCAGATTGTCTCGTCAGTGGTCTATGTGGTGTTTTTCATTCTAATGATCCCACTGTTCCCATACTTCACCTCAACAGCAGATGTCGCGGGCTTCATCGATGTTATTGGGCGCGTCACGCCGTGGTTACCCTATGTCGTCACTGCTGGTGCGATCGCGAGCCAGTTCAGCGCATCGGTAGCCGATTCAATTGGTGCAAGCGGGTTGGTAAGCACGACGACCCGTGGACACATTTCCCCCAAGCACGCCTACTTGGTTATAGGGGCCGTCGCGGTCTGCGTGATATGGGCGACCGATGTGGTGTCCATCGTCACGCTCGCATCGCGGGCCTTTGCACTGTTTTATGCACTTCAATGTGTGGTTGCTGTTCTGGTCGCGCGACACACTGGGGACCATCGGAAAGCGAATTGGTTTGGTTTCTTGGCCCTAATCGCCTTTGCCATTGCGGTTTTGGGCATACCGGCAAGCGGATAACCTCAAGAAGATTTAAACTTCGACACAGGCCAGCTTGAAAATTGGTCCCTACGTCTTTTTCGTAAACACAAATGGAGACGAAAATGCAGAACTTGAACAAGACATGTCGGGCATTCGCAGCTATTGGTGCGGCCACCATTCTTGGCGCGTTGACCACAACCTCGGCAATGGCAGCAACCAATGGCTATGTCGAATTGGTCGAAGATGTCAGCCCTGCGGTGGTCTTTGTCGAAGTCACCGCCAGCATTCAGCAAGCAGACGCTGAGACAAGCCCAATGAATGACCCACGTTTCGAAGAATTCATGAAGCGTTTTGGTGGCGAGATGATGCCACAAGGGCGCAGCACTCCACGCCAGGGCGTCGGTTCCGGGTTTATCATTTCAGACGATGGCATGATCGTAACCAACCATCACGTCATAGACGGAGCAGCACAAGTCACCATCAAAATGGCCGGCGGCGAAGAATTTGATGCCACAATCATCGGTTCTGACCCACTGACAGATATTGCTCTGCTGGATATCGAAGGTGCGGACTTTCCCACAGTTTCATTTGGCTCGTCTGATGAGCTGCGCGTCGGCGAAGAAGTGATCGCCGTTGGCAGCCCCTTTGGTCTTGGTGGAACGGTCACCTCAGGCATCATTTCGGCAAAGTCGCGCAACATTAACTCAGGTCCCTTCGACGACTTCATCCAAACAGACGCCGCAATCAATCGCGGCAATTCAGGAGGCCCTCTCTTCAACATGGATGGAGAAGTCGTTGGCGTGAACACAGCTATTTACTCGCCAGATGGCGGTTCTGTTGGAATCGGCTTCTCTGTGCCCGCCGATCTAGTCACGGACATCGTCGCTGACCTCAAAGATGATGGCGAGATCGATCGCAGTTGGCTGGGTGTTCAAATCAAACCCGTGACAGAAGACGTCGCGCATGTGCTTGGTCTGAATTCAGGCGAAGGTGTGATGGTGGAAGATGTCGTGGCCGATAGCCCAGCAGAAGCCGCAGGCCTTGAAAATGGCGATGTAATCTTGAGCTTTGCAGGTCAGGACATTGAAGAGTTGCGGGACTTGACACGGGGCGTCGCAAGTGAAGCCGCTGGAACTGTCGCCGAAATCGAAGTGTTCCGGGGTGGCGAACAGATAACGCTCGACGTCACGTTGGCAACGCGGGAGGACAAGGAAGCATAAGGCCCGAGGTTTGATGGTTGGAACTGACGGAAATGTTCGGGTGGGGACCTCACTCACCCGAACAAAATTGAAGGACCCGGATATGACGGGATCATATGTGTTGCATAAGCGGCTAAGCGCACTTGCCGCCAAACTCAAAGAAGTAACGGCTTCGAAGCATACAAAGAACCGCTGGCACGATGGCCACGCAGCAACAAATGCGGAGCTTTCAGAACGTTATCAAGATATCAAATCCCGGGTCGATGAGGATGTTGAGCATGAGGAGGCCTTGGGGGATCATGTATCTGACCTGGAGTATTCTCTGCGAGAATGGCTAGAAGATCTCAACTATTCAACAGATTGAGATTGCCGCACAACGGACAACCACAAGACGGACCTATACGCATAGCGGATCTAGATATGATCAACACTCCAGAAAATGCTACAACCACTGAAACCCGGCGCGACTTCCTGTACTACGCAACTGCTGGCGCTGGTACTGTTGCAACCGGAGCTGCTGTTTGGCCGCTGATCAACAGCTTGAATCCTTCCGCAGATGTGCAGGCACTCGCCAAGATTCACATCGATCTGTCGGAGATTGAAGCCGGTACGCAACTCACGGTGATTTGGCGCGGCAAGCCAGTGTTCATCCGACGGCGAACTTCAGAGGACATAGAGGAAGCCAGGAACGTCGAAGTTGATGAGTTGCCCGACCCAATTGATAGAAATCAAAGCAGACCCGGACTTCCAGCAACTGATGAGAACCGCGCGCTGGATGAGAGCGGAGAATGGCTTGTCATGATCGGGGTGTACACACATCTGGGATGTGTTCCGCTTGCTGATGCGGGCGATTTTGGTGGTTGGTTCTGCCCTTGCCACGGGTCGCATTACGATACCGCTGGGCGCATTCGCAAAGGGCCTGCTCCACAAAATCTTCTTGTACCGTCAGCTAAGTTTACATCCCAAAATATGCTGGAGCTTGGTTGAGTTTAATATGAGGCCTGCCCGCCCAGTTCGTAGGCCCCGAAACAAGGTCGCAATGTGCAAAAACCGACTTTTGGTGCATGTACAGCGAAAGTTAAATTTGTCCGCAAAGCAGCTATTGAAGCTTCCATAAACACACACCTCTTCCCAAGCCCCTCAAACTCCTGTATCTGCGCCCAATCTGAGACGTGATGCCCCGGACCCCGGGCGCATGAGATAAGATAAGGGGTCGGCGGCAATGGGGCCGCCATTGAAACGGAGGACTTGGGATACGCCCAAGAGGGCCTCCAACCAGAAAGACGATAGATGTTCAACGAAGTGAAAAAATCAATGCAGTGGGGCGAAGAAACGCTGACACTGGAAACGGGCAAGGTTGCCCGCCAGGCAGATGGCTCGGTCATCGTGACATTGGGTGAAACCAGCGTCATGGCCAACGTCACCTTTGCCAAGAAACCGAAACCAGGTTTGGATTTCTTCCCCCTGACAGTTCACTACCAAGAGAAATATTATGCGGCCGGCAAAGTGCCTGGTGGCTTCTTCAAGCGCGAAGCGCGCCCAACCGAAAAAGAAACCCTGACAGCCCGCCTGATCGACCGTCCGATCCGCCCGCTGTTCGTCCCCGGTTTCAAACATGAAACCCTGGTGATGTGTACGGTTCTGTCCCACGATCTGGTCAATGACCCCGACATGGTTGCGATGATCGCGACCTCGGCGGCCCTGACCATTTCCGGTGCACCGTTCCGTGGCCCAATCGGCGCATGCCGCGTGGGTTTTGAGGATGGCGAATACATCCTGAACCCAATGTGCGAAGACATGCACGAGCTGCGCAACAACCCTGATCAACGCCTTGATCTGGTTGTGGCCGGCACCAAAGACGCCGTGATGATGGTGGAATCAGAAGCCTATGAGCTTACCGAAGAGGAAATGCTGGGTGCAGTGAACTTTGCTCACGAGCAGATCCAACCCGTCATCGACTTGATCATTGAGCTGGCTGAAGAATGCGCCAAAGAGCCGTTTGATTTCCAACCCCCCGATTACAGCGAGCTCTATGAAGCTGTGAAAGCAGCGGGCGAAGATGACATGCGCGCAGCCTTTGCCATCACTGACAAGCAAGAGCGGACGGCGGCTGTGTCCGCGGCCCGCGATGCCGTGATGGAAAAACTGACCGAGGAGCGGCTGGAAGACAGCAACCTCAGCTCGGCCATGAAAAAGCTCGAAGCCGGCATTCTACGCGGTGACGTTGTTAAAACCGGCAAGCGGATCGACGGTCGTGCCTTGGACAAGGTCCGTCAGATCGAATGTCAGACAGGCCTTCTGCCCCGGACGCACGGCTCGGCCCTGTTCACACGTGGCGAAACCCAAGGTTTGGTTGTCACCACCCTAGGCACCGGCGACGATGAGCAGATGATCGACAGCCTGCAAGGCATGTTCAAATCGAACTTCCTGCTGCACTACAACTTCCCTCCCTACTCGGTGGGTGAAGCTGGTCGTGTGGGCCCTCCCGGACGTCGTGAAATTGGCCACGGTAAATTGGCATGGCGCGCGCTTCAGGCGGTTCTGCCTGCGGCAACCGACTTCCCTTATACCGTACGTCTGGTATCGGAAATCACCGAATCGAACGGCTCCTCCTCAATGGCTTCGGTCTGCGGTGGGTCCTTGTCGATGATGGACGCAGGTGTGCCATTAAAAGCACCGGTTGCTGGTGTGGCCATGGGTCTGATCCTCGAAGAAGACGGATCCTACGCAGTTCTGACTGACATCCTGGGTGACGAAGATCACCTGGGCGACATGGACTTCAAAGTGGCGGGCACCGAAAACGGTATCACGTCATTGCAGATGGACATCAAGGTCGCCGGCATCACGCCCGAGATCATGCAGAAAGCCCTGGCGCAAGCCAAAGAAGGCCGCCTGCATATCCTGGGTGAGATGAACAAGTCGATCAGCTCGGCCTCCGAGTTCTCGATCCACGCACCGCGCATCGAAACCATGCAGGTGCCCACCGACAAGATCCGCGAAGTGATCGGCTCGGGCGGTAAAGTGATCCGTGAGATCGTTGAAGTGTCTGGCGCCAAGGTTGATATCAACGACGACGGTATCATCAAGATCGCCTCGCCCAACAACGAGTCGATCCAGAAAGCCTATGACATGATCCACTCGATCGTGGCTGAGCCGGAAGAAGGCGCCATCTACAAAGGCACCGTTGTGAAAATCGTCGATTTCGGCGCCTTCGTGAACTTCTTTGGCAAGCGCGACGGTCTGGTGCACGTCAGCCAGATCGAAAACCGCCGCCTGAACCATCCGTCGGATGTGCTGAAGGAAGGCCAGGATGTCTGGGTCAAACTGCTGGGCTTCGACGACCGCGGCAAGGTGCGCCTGTCGATGAAAGTGGTCGATCAGGAAACCGGCGAAGAAGCCAAGAAAGAAGAGACCGCCGACGAATGATCGGCTGTCTTATCTGAACACGGAAGCCCCGGTGGAAACGCCGGGGCTTTTTTGTTTGGCGCGGAGGTCCGCTTTGAGCCCAAAGTGACAATTTCATTCAGGTAGACTAGGCTCAAAGCGGGCCGCGTCAGGAGATTAAAATGCGAGCACTTTTATTCACGACCGGATCACCATTTGCGCGGGCAGTGCGGATTGTACTTGATGAGCTTGGTCTCGACTACGAACGGCGCGAAGAAATCACCACGCCAAGCGCAGAAGAACGCGCAGCAGCAACGCCAACTCTGCAGGTTCCGACCTTCTGGGATGGTGATCAAACGCTATGGGAAAGCGGAACCATCGTCGAATACCTTTTGTCAACGTATCGAAGCCGACCAGCTGTTGAGCCACCTCTTGCGTTGCATGCATTCCGCCCGGACAATGAGTGGCAGGATAAATTGATATTTTCTACGATCCAAACCTTTGGAAATGCAGCAACAATCATTTCTCAAATGAAATGGTCGGGTGTCGAGGCCCCGCAAAACGCGCATATGAAGCGATCAGCTGAGAAGCTCGCGCACATACTTGGTTGGCTCGAAGGGCAAATACACCAATCCGCCGTGGGGTTCATGCCTGATTGCGTTTCTATGCAGGATGTATTCCTTGCAGCGCATGTGCGTTTTGTACAAGCTCGACCGCTTGGCATTGATTTGGAACTCTTTCACTACCCAAAACTTGAGGCGCTGCTTGACCGCTTGGATGATCGAAGCAGTTTCATAGAAAATCCTGTATGGTGGTGGGAGCCGGGCGTTGTTGGATATCAGCCAGACGGAACGCCCGTTCATAACAGTTGAGGGAACAATCTAACGGCAGCTTCGTCCGCATAGTCGCCGTTGGTGCATAGCGCGATGTAGGTTCGGTCAGGGTCAGATATGCTTGGCGTTTGGGTCGGTGATACAAGACACGGCTCCTTGACCGGATTCACCAAATCCGCTGTATCGAGTCAAAGGTCTGCGACGTTCCACATGCGCCGGAAATCACGAGGTGACTTGCCTGTCATCGACCGAAACGCCTTGTTGAACGGCCCGAGCGAGGCAAAGCCCACGTCATAGGCAATCTCAAGTATGGTCTTTTGGGCGTTCTCTGGCGCCGTCAATGCGGCCTTGGCTGCATCAATCCGATAGCCATTCACAAAGGCCGGGAAATTGCGAAACCCCAGATCGCGGTTGATGGCGTGGCGCAAACGGTGTTCTGGCACGTCCAGCTCTTCGGCCATCGCGCCGATGGTCAGCCCTTCGCGCCGCCATATCTCGTCCTGCATCGCCGCGTTGATCAGGCCCAGAACATGGGCGTTTACAGCCTCGCTTTCGACCGGTTTTGGGGTGTCTGCTCCGGATTGATCAACCCACAAGTCGCGCCCGGGCCTCAGTGCCCAGTGGGCGAAGACAATCGTAAAGCCTAGAACCGCCGTCGCATAGCCTGTGTCAAACCACACGACGTAAGAATTTGGCCACAAGAGCGCGTCGAGCAAGAGCTTTGTAACTCCAAAGCTCAACATCGCCGTTACAAAGATCAGGCGGAAAGAACGGCGATTCTCAATCAGATCGTCAGCGCGGGATCTCACTGCTAAGTAGAGAAGGCCCAAATCAAGGGCGACGCTCATCGCGAGGTGAACTGGTGAGAAAGACGACGGAGTCAGGCATATAACCCAGACAATGACCGCGTAGACGACAATGCCTGCGACCATCTTTGTTTTCCGTTCTTCATCGTCCAGGAAGATGTCGATCACGAACCAGGTCATCGCAACGGGCATGAAGTGGCCAATGAGTTCTGCTATCTCTCGCGACTGCTCTGACCAGGCGCCACTTATGCCTTGAGTGTCTGCCAGGTGTCCGGCCAACGCCACGGCAATGGCGCCCACACAGTAAGACTTTCGGCGCGATGCCGGGTTTAGCCACAGCAGCATAAACGTCAGTCCAGAGATCCCGATCACCGCGCCGCGAATCATCAGATCAATTTCTGCAAGCACCCGTGCTCTCCTGTTCTCTTATTAATTTCGTGCTGATCTTACATACTGAGACAGAGATTTCTTGTCGATTGTTCAACAAGGCATCGCTTTACAGGAATCGAGCAGTCTTTTTAGAGTGTTTCTGCACGTTGAATTGACCGTGTTTCGTTTTGAGACCACACTGGAGGAAAAGACGAAGGGACTTAGAATGGAAGCGATAGCCTTTAATACGGAAATGGCTGTTGTCTTGGGATTGCTCGCCTTCACTGTCTTTCTGTTCGTCTCGGAAGTCATTCGCGTGGATCTCGCCGCGATACTCGTTCTCGTTCTTGTGGGTATTCTCAGCTACATTCCCGGATTGGATAACCTAGCAGATGTGAATCATCTTTTTGATGGGTTTGCTTCAAACGCGGTGATTTCGATCATTGCCGTGATGATCGTCGGTGCAGGGTTGGATAAGACCGGGATCATGAACAAAGTGGCGGCTAAGATCCTGAAATACGGGGGGTCAACCGAAACCCGCGTTGTGCCGATTGTGTCGGGCACGGTTGGATTTATTTCGTCCTTTTTGCAAAACGTAGGTGCAGCGGCATTGTTTTTGCCCGTGGTCAGCCGGATTTCTGCGCGGACGGGTATTCCACTGTCCCGGCTTTTGATGCCCATGGGGTTCTGCGCCATTCTGGGTGGCACGATGACAATGGTGGGCTCGTCCCCGCTGATCTTGCTGAATGATCTGATTGCCACGGCCAACGAAGGCCTGCCCGAAGGCCAGAAAATGGAGCCCTTTGGATTGTTTTCCGTCACTCCCATTGGGGCTGCACTGATCCTCACCGGGATCTTGTACTTTCTGTTGTTGGGCCGGTTTGTACTGCCTGGCAATGCTAAGGTCGATGCTTCGCAAGGGCAGGGCACTTCTGATTATCTGCAACGTGTTTATGGCCTCAAGGCTTCGGTTTTTGAGGTGGATGTGCCGGAAGAGAGCCCGCTGGTCGGGCAAATTTTGGCGGACATCAACCTGGACAACCATCTCTACATTATCTCGACCTATTACCGGGGCAAAGTTTCTATGGTGCAGATCCTGACTGCCGAGATTGCAGCGCCTTGCCGTTTGGCAATCATCGGCAAAGAAGTCATTGTCCGTGCGTTTGCGGAAAAGTATGGGCTGAAGATCCGACCCTCACTGGACGTGTTTGCCGAAGAATTCGCGCCCACCAACGCAGGTATCGCCGAGGTGGTTATTCCGCCAGACAGCAAACTGATCGGCAAAAGCCCGCGGGATCTTTTGCTGCGCAAGACCTATGGGCTGAGCCTGTTGGGCATCCATCGGGGCGAAGACACCCTGAGCCATGTGGAGTACGGAGATCACGAACCAACCGCAATTGGCCTGGTGCCGTTTCAGGCAGGGGACATGCTGGTGGCGCACACCCGGTGGGACAATCTGGTGCGGATTAAGCGAGATCGCGACTTTGTGGTCGTCACAGCGGATTTTCCGCAAGAAGAGCTGCGGCCACAAAAAGTAGGATGGGCGCTGCTGTTTTTTATCGTCTCATTGACAATGATCCTGTTCACGGATGTGCGGTTGTCGCTTTGCCTTTTGACCGGAGCTGTGGGAATGATGATCAGCCGGGTGCTGAGCATCGACGAAGCCTATCGTGCTGTGGGGTGGAACACGGTGTTTTTGCTTGCCAGCCTTATTCCCTTGGGTCAAGCGGTGCAAAACACGGGGACAGCCGAATGGATTGCCCAGCAAATCCTTGTGGCGCTGGATGGCTGGCCGATCTGGTCTCTGCAGGTTGGCGTGGCAATTCTGGCCACAGGGTTTTCGTTGGTCATGTCCAATGTGGGGGCCACAGTGTTGTTGGTGCCTCTCGCGGTGTCCATCGCATTGGCTGCCGGTGGCAACCCTGCCATTTTTGCGCTGACAGTCGCGATATCCACATCCAATTCGTTCATTATCCCGACACATCAGGTGAACGCTCTGATCATGGGCCCCGCGGGCTATAAGGTGACCGATTTTGTGCGCTCGGGGGGCATTATGACGGTGTTGTTCCTGATCGTATCCATGGTGATGCTGAACTTGGTGTTTTAGGCAAAGATTTTTCATACGAAAAATCTGGAATGTAGAAAATTCGTACGAGTTTTCTATGCACGCCAAATATCACTGGAATTCGCAGTTCGACCAGAAACCTGGGTGCGAATCCCTTGACGCCTCCTGCCTTTAGGCCTAAAGACCTGCAACGGAATTCGGGGCGCTGCCTGTGGCGGTGCCCATTTGTATTGAGACGGGCCGTTACACGCCCTTCGGATGAACACGAGGATGAACCCATGAGCCGAGTCTGTGAACTGACCGGAAAAGGCCCGATGGTTGGCAACAACTCGAGCCACGCCAACAACAAAACCAAGCGTCGGTACCTGCCGAACCTGAACGATGTGACCCTGCAATCTGAAGCACTGGGTCGCGGCGTAAAGCTGCGCATCTCTGCTGCTGCACTGCGCTCTGTGGATCACCGTGGTGGGCTGGACGCGTTTTTGGCCAAAGCCAAGGACGCTGAACTGTCTGCGCGCGCTTTGAAAGTGAAAAAAGCGATCTCGAAGGTTGATACGGCTGCTGCTCTGGACGCGAACGCCTGATCTCAGCTGGCGATCATCGCCAAAGAATTAAACAGCCCCGCCATCGACGGCGGGGCTGTTTTCGTTTGCCACTTTCGCCCTGTCACCTGTGCACCTATACCTCAGTACAGATGAAACAGGTTACTCAGATACTCCAGGCTGTACTGCTCTCGCTGGTTTTGGTTCTCACAGGCCAAACCATGGCCCGGGCTGCGGGAACGCCACCTGCCGCAGATCAAATGGTCATCTGCACCGGAATGGGCCCACGGGTGATCTATGTGGATGCCGAGGGCAATCCCACAAGCGCCCCCCATATCTGTCCCGATTGCGCTTTGGGCGTGATGCAGGGCCTGTTGGGCCAGGGCATTGTCCTGGCTGGTATAATGACCTGGCAAAAGGTGAGAGCGGATGCGGAGGAATGCAGGACGCATTGCCCCGAATACGAGGCACCCAAGGCCCGTGATCCGCCCTGGCAGATTTGATCACAGCTCAAGCTAAAACTATCTAACATCCTAATTCACGAAGGAGAGACGCGATGTCTTTCACCTCCAAACTCGCGGCCGGCCTATTGGCCGTTGCCCTGTCTACACCTGCGCTGGCCGGCGAAGCGATTGAAATCCATGATCCCTATGCCCGGTCATCAAACCCAAAGGCCGGAGCCGCCTTCATGATGATCCACAACCATGGCGAAACAGATGATCGACTGATGAGCGTCCGCTCTGATGTCGCCAGGCTGGTTCAGTTGCACACACATGTCGAAACCGACGCCGGTGTCATGAAAATGATGCACATCGAAGAGGGGTTTGATCTGCCCGCTGGTGGCATGGTCCACCTGGAACGCGGCGGGCATCATATCATGTTCATGGGGTTGGCCGAGCCATTTGAGCAAGGTGCCACAGTGCCGGTGACGCTGATTTTTGAAGAGGCTGGCGAGGTCGAAATTATGATCGAAGTGGATCAGGACCGCAAAGCGATGCACGGCGATGCCGAAGGCCATGAGCACAGTCACGACCATAGCGCGGATGAATCATAACCATTGTGGTGAGAGGGGGTATCATCTGGTGTCCCCTCACACCCCTGCCAGAACCTCTTCGACCCATTGGAGCACCAGTTTGGACGCAGGGCCGTACCGGTGTTCTGCAAAGTCGCGCTGGTTCGTGGAGGGCTCCAGGTTCAGCTCAATGGTATGCGCGCCCAAGCGGGCGCAATGTTGGGCATAGGCAGCCGCAGGATAAACATTGCCTGATGTGCCGATGGCCACAAAGACATCCGCCGCATTCAAAGCTGGATCAATGCGTTCCGCGCCATATGGCACCTCGCCGAACCAGACAATATCGGGCCGCGTGGTCTGGGCATGACAGCTCGGACATGTGTCCTTGGGCCACATCTGATCTGGGGCAGGCCACCGGTGATCGCAGGTGTGACACAGCGCGCCTTTGAGGGCGCCGTGCATATGCACCAGAGCGGTGCTTCCGGCGCGTTCATGCAGGTCATCAACATTTTGCGTGATAAGCGTGACGGTCCCAGGGTGTTCCGCCTCCAACCGGGCCAGCGCCAGATGCGCGGCATTTGGGGTAACGCTGGCCAGGTTTGCGCGGCGCAGATTGTAAAACTCATGCACCAGATCAGGGTTGCGAGCAAAGGCCTCGGGGGTGGCGACATCCTCGATCGGATAGCGCTCCCACAGACCACCGGCGTCGCGAAATGTACTGAGACCGCTTTCCGCCGAAATTCCAGCCCCTGTCAGGATGACGATGTTTTGCATGACCTCTCCTTGCGCCGTACCATGCTTGGCAAAAGGAGACGCTTATGACCAGCCGCATTTTGTTTGTATGCCTTGGCAATATCTGTCGTTCGCCGGCCGCAGAAGGAGTGTTTCGCCAGATGGCACCCGAGGTTGAGACGGATAGTGCAGGCACAGGTCATTGGCATGTCGGGGAGCCCCCTTACACCGATATGCAGACCGCCGCACGGGCGCGGGGGGTGGAACTGGCGGACCTGCGGGCGCGGCAATTCAAGCCTGAGGATTTTGCACGGTTTGATCTGATCATTGCCATGGACGATGCCAATCTATGCGACATCGAAGCGCTGCGACCAGCCGGAAGCGAGACGCCCGTACGTCTGTTTACAGACTATGCACCTTCACTCGGGATGGATCACATTCCTGATCCATACTACACGCGCGACTTCGAAGGCGCGCTAGATTTGATCGAAGCGGCCTCAGCTGGGTTAAAGGCCAACCTTTGAGCTATCTTTTTCGGGAAACCCGAACGAGGGATTAATCACAGTAAAAAACACGAGCCTGTGTGGCGGGATGGGCTTGCGACCTGGCATGGCCAAGGCGCATGAGAAAGGTTAAGACCCCGGTATTCATATGCAGGCGCTTGTCTCGATACACTGAACTGGTCTGCAAAGATGGCCGTCACACCTAAAGGATAAAACTCATGAACCTTGCTCAATTCCCCCGCGTTCGTCTGGCACACCTTGCCACTCCGCTTGAACCGATGCCCCGCCTGAGCGAGGCCCTCGGGGGACCAGAGCTGTGGATCAAGCGCGATGACTGCACGGGTTTGTCCACCGGTGGCAACAAGACTCGTAAGCTGGAATACCTGATGGCCGAAGCGCAGGCACAAGGGGCCGATATGGTCATGACGCAAGGCGCGACCCAATCGAACCATGCGCGTCAAACAGCAGCAGCGGCGGCCAAGCTGGGTATGGAGTGTCATATCCTCCTAGAGGACCGCACGGGCTATAATTACGACAACTATAAATACAACGGCAACGTCCTGTTGGACCACCTGCATGGCGCCACGATGGAACACCGAGGGCCTGACCTGGACATGAACGCCGAAATGGAAGCGGTTGCCGACCAGAAACGTGCCGAGGGGCGCAATGTCTACACCATTCCCGGTGGCGGCTCGAACGCGACAGGCGCGCTGGGCTATGTGAACTGTGCGTTTGAAATGCTGCACCAGTTCAATGATCTGGGCCTGAATGTGGATCATATCGTGCATGCGACAGGCTCGGCGGGCACACAGGCGGGTCTGATCACGGGCTTGAAGGCGATGAATGCCAACATTCCGCTTTTGGGCATCGGTGTACGTGCGCCTAAGTCAAAGCAGGAAGAAAATGTTTACAATCTCGCCGTCAAGACAGCTGAAAAGTTGGGTTGCCCCGGCGTGGTGGCACGCGAGGACGTGGTGGCGAATACCGACTATGTTGGCCCAGGTTATGGCATGCCTGCAGACGACACATTGGCGGCGATTGACCTCTTTGCCAAAACCGAGGCGATCCTGCTGGACCCGGTCTATTCAGCCAAGGGCGGGGCCGGCCTGATTGACCTGTGCCGGAAAGGCCACTTCAAAAAGGGTGAAAAGGTTGTCTTTTTGCACACTGGCGGCGCGATTGGCCTGACGGGCTATAGTCACTGCTTTAACGTCGCGGGATGAAACCCGTAGGCATCCTGGGTGGGATGGGGCCCGAGGCCACCATCCTGCTGATGCAAAAGGTTTTGGCGGTCGTGCCTGCGCGCGACGACGCAGATCATATCCCGCTGATTGTGCACCAGAACCCGCAGGTGCCCAGCCGTATTGCAGCCCTGATCGAGGGTAGGGGGACTGATCCCGGCCCGATCTTGACACAGATGGCACAGGATTTGCAGAGTGCCGGTGCGCACGCGCTAGCGATGCCCTGCAATACGGCGCACCACTATGCGCCGCAGGTGGCGCAGGCGACGCCCTTGCCGTTTTTCAACATGCTCAATCTGACGGCGGCCGCTTTGCAAGCGCAGGGCGCGCAACATATCGGGATGCTGGCCTCGCCTGCCACGCGCATGACAGGTGTTTTTGAAACGGCCTTTGCCTCGCATGGGCTTACCCCTGTCTGGCTTGATGATGATGGTGTGCTTTTGGTGCTGATCCGTGCCGTCAAGGCAGGCGCAACGCCCGATGAAACAGGCCCGATGATGCGCGCCCAATCCGAGGCGCTGATCCGCAAGGGTGCGGATCATCTGTTGGTGGCTTGCACAGAATTGTCGTTGCTGACCGGGGACCTGGCCGAAGGGTGCCCATGGACAGACAGTTTGGACTGTCTGACCCATGCCATCGTTGGCTTTGCCCAAGAGGCACCTTAGGTCTTATACGGCAGACACTTTAGCCGGATCAGTTGTTCTCGCTCGACATTCCATCCAGCGTGCCCATCAAGCCGCCTACGGTGGAGCTCAGCCAAGACCGGCCATAATCGACGATGTCCACATAGCTCATTAATGCGCCTTTGAGGGCGGGCACCATATCCGCCAGCTGTGGCGCAAACATGTAAAGCAGCAGACCGATCACGGCCAAGAGCAGGACTGTCGTAAATCCGCGACGGAAGCCGCTCTTTTCGGTGCTTATAACTTCGACTTCGCCGGGATCGGCGGCATATCTGCTATCGCCTTGATCCGAACTAAGGGATGAATTGATTTCATCAATATCAGGTAACAGGTTGCGACGCGTTCCTGGATCAGGATCTGGGTGTTCGGGTGTTTCGGACCCATCGGGTTCGCCGCGCAACCGGGCCATACGCGCCTGCGCCTCGCGGCTTCGCTTTTCGGTCTCGTCCTCACGGGTCTCGAGGCCTAAATCTGGCTGCGTTTCCAAGCCGCCTTCCTTGTCGCGATGCGCGCGTTCCAGATCAGCCTCTTCGCGCAGTACATCCTTGACCGCAGGGTCAAGCTCGCGGCGTTCCGACGCGGGCTCAGCATCCTCTTCGGGATCTGGCTCTGCATCAGATTCCGGCTCACTATGTGTTTCAGGTTCAACATCAGGTTCTGAATCAGCGGGTTCTTGCGATGCATCCCATGTCTGATCTTCCTCAGGTTCTGCCTCGGCCGGTGGATGATCTGGATGGTGCTCAAACCAGGTATCCCCACAGTTTGAGCATTGCACATCCCGCCCACTGGTTGGGATCACTTCGTCCGGCACCTCATATTGTGCTTCACAATTGGGGCATGTCAGCCTCATCTCGCCACCTGTACCCTGCGACCTATTGTTGGTCTTCCCTCTTTGTGGTCAGCATAGGCCGGATCGAGAAGCTGGAAAAGAGTAAAGAAATCAGGGAACGATGATGATTGCACATGTGTGTCCTCTGAGGCATTTAGAGTGTTAAGCGAAAATTGGGGGCAGGCTTCGTGATAGAATTGGAAAATGTGGCCTATAGCTATGGCGGTGGCGAATTGCTGAGTGAGATATCGCTCAAACTCGCGCCTGGCTCATTCCATTTCCTGACCGGGCCTTCGGGGGCGGGCAAAACAACATTGCTCAAACTATTCTACGGGGCTTTGATGCCAACGGCAGGGCACATCCGGCTGTTTGACGAAGACGTGCGCGGGCTCGAGAGGGACGACATCGCCCTTGTGCGCCGACGGATTGGCGTTGTGCATCAGGATTGCCAGTTTTTGGACCACTTGCCGCTTGCCGATAACCTGGCGTTGCCGTTGATGGTATCCGGTCGGGATCTGCTGAGCGAACAGGCCAATCTGAAAGAGCTTATGAACTGGGTCGGGTTGACTAAACGCGCCGATGCGCTGCCCCCCGAATTGTCGGGCGGGGAACGCCAGCGCGCCGCATTGGCACGCGCCGTGATCATGTCGCCCGATGTGATTCTTGCCGATGAACCCACCGGGAACGTGGATTGGGAAATGTCCCAGCGGCTGCTGCGCCTGCTGGTTGAGTTGAACCGGATGGGTAAAACCATCATGATCGCCACGCATGATCTGGCCTTGATCCGGGCCGCCAAGACGCATGTGCAGGCCCGTGTGCTGCGCATTTCCAACCGCCGCGTGCAATTGGCGGGGGCTGATCTATGAAGCTGCCTGATCTGTCCAATATCAGCACGTTGCTGGTGGGCGATGCCCAGGCCGAACGGGTCGTGCCCCCTTCGGGCTATACTGCAAACCTGACGTTGTTTACGTCGGCGGCCATGGCATTTCTGGCGGTGTTCGCTTTGGCGCTTTCGCTGGCTACGGGGCGTCTGGCCGATCGCTGGGGGGAAGAGCTGGCGCGCAGCTCCACCATTCGCATTTCTGCGCCGGATGATCAGATGACCGCACAAACGGTTGCCGCTTTGAAAGTGCTGGAAACCACCAATGGCGTGGCCTCGGCCCGGGCCTTGAGCGCAGATGAACAACGCGCCTTGCTGGAGCCCTGGTTTGGTCCTGATTTGCCTGTGGATACCTTGCCGATCCCGCAACTCATTGAAGTTGTCGAAGACTCTTCTGGTTTTGACGCGGATGGTCTGCGCCTGCGGCTACAGGCCGAGGTGCCAGGCGCGGTCTTGGACGATCATACACGCTGGCGCAAACCCTTGGTGCGTGCGGCATCGCGGCTCAGGCTGCTAGGCTGGGTGTCTCTTTTTCTGATCGGTTTTGCCACGGCGGCGATGATCACCCTGGCGGCCAATGCGGCACTGTCTGCAAATGCGCAGGTGATCAAAGTGCTGCGTCTGGTGGGCGCGCGTGACGGGTATATCGCGCAAGCCTTTGTGCGCCGTTTCACCATTCGTGCCTTGTTGGGCGGGGGGATCGGCACCCTGCTGGCCTGCATTGCCATCGCGCTATTGCCATCGGCGCAGTCCGAAGGAGGCTTTTTGACAGGGTTGGGCTTCCAGCGTTGGCACTGGCTCTGGCCATTTGTGGTCCCACCGCTAGCCGCAGGCGTGGCCTTTGCTGCGACGCAGGCTGCCGCCCGCAAAACTCTGAAGGATATGCCATGAGTTATGCCATTCAATGGGTGCGGTCCTTGTTGTTTGTGGGTCAGATGTATCTGATGATGCCAATCCTGGGCATCTTGTTCTTTCCATGGGCTGTGTTCAGTCGCAAAGGGGCACTGACTGCCTGTCAGACCTATTGTCGATGGGTGTGCTGGACAGCCGGGTGGATGGTGAACCTGCGCACCGAAGTGCGCGGCACGCCGCCCACCGATGAGGTGATGATTGCGGCCAAGCATCAGTCCTTTCTGGATATCATCATGATCTTTGGCGCCGTTCCCGCAGGTAAATTCATTATGAAGCGCGAACTGCTTTGGGCCCCTGTTCTGGGTCAGTATGGCCTGCGGATTGGGTGTGTTCCTGTGAACCGAGGCAAACGTAGCCAAGCGATCAAGAAGATGGTTGAAGATGTTTCGCGTGGAACCGCGCACGCGGGCCAGTTGATCATCTACCCCCAAGGGACACGCATCGCACCGGGTGTGGATGCGCCGTACAAGATTGGCACCAGTGTGCTTTACACCGAACTGGGTCAGGATTGCGTGCCCGTGTCGACCAATGTGGGTGTGTTCTGGCCGCGCATAGGTATCTACCGCAAACCGGGTGTTGCAGTGGTCGAATTCTTGCCACGCATCAAGGCTGGTTTGCCAAAAGAAGAGTTCATGGCACAGCTGGAAAATCAGGTGGAGACCGCCTCGGACCAGTTGATGCGAGAAGCGGGGTTTGATCCGGATGCAGTTCATTGAAGACATAGACGGGCTTGAGGCGCTTTACGGAGAACCTGGGGCGGCTTCCATCCGTAAGGTCGTGAACCATCTGACGCCTCTGTATAAGAAATGGATCATGGCGTCGCGGTTTTGTGTGATCAGTACCGTGGGGGCGGTCGGCACGGATGGCAGTCCGCGCGGCGATGACGGACCTGTCGTGATGCCGCTCGATGATCATACGCTTGCGATGCCCGACTGGCGGGGCAATAACCGCTTGGATACGCTCAGGAATATCGTCGAGGACGGGCGTATCTCGCTGATGTTCATGGTGCCGGGGTCCAACACGTTGATCCGTTTGAATGGGATGGCTAAGCTGACCGATGATGCTGATTTACGCGCCCGGTTCGAACAAAAGGGACGTCACCCAGCCACAGTCATCGTGATCCGGATCGGTGAAATTTACAGCCAATGTGCAAGGGCTCCGATGCGGGCAGGGCTTTGGGAGCGCGACGACAGTGAGGGTTTGCCTACTGTCGGCGCGTTGTTGGCAGAAGCCTCGCACGGAGAAGAAGGCGGCGCCGAATATGACGCAGCCTGGGGGCCGCGCGCTGCCAAAACCATGTGGTGAAGGCGCCGGGCCTTTGCTTGGCACGCCACCGTCAGGCGTGAATGGCGCCGTCCCCACAGGCCAAAGCTGCTTCGCGCACCGCTTCGGAATATGTCGGATGTGCGTGACAAGTCATCGCCAAATCTTCAGCTGAAGCTCCAAATTCCATCGCAACACAAATTTCGTGGATCAGATCGCCTGCGGCGGGGCCAATGATATGCGCGCCCAGAATGCGGTCTGTTTCAGCGTCCACTATCAGTTTTACAAACCCATCGCCGGCATGCACCGCCTTGGCGCGGCCATTGCCCATGAACGAGAACTTGCCCACTTTATAGGCGCGTCCCTGCTCTTTGAGCGTTTCTTCCGTTTCGCCGACATTCGACACTTCGGGGTGCGTATAGATCACGCCGGGGATAACGCCGTAGTTTACATGGCCATGCTTGCCTGCGATCACATCGGCTGCCGCCATGCCTTCGTCCTCGGCCTTATGGGCCAGCATGGGTCCGTCAATGGCATCCCCAATGGCGTAAATGCCTGCGACATTGGTCTGCCATTTGTCATTGGTCTTGATCTGGCCGCGCTCGGACATCTCAACCCCCAAGGCCTCAAGCCCCAGACCATCGGTATACGGTTTCCGTCCGGTGGCCACCAACACGACATCCGCATCCAAAGTCGCTTCCTTGTCGTTTTTACGCAGCTTGTAGGTCACCTTGGCTTTGGTCTTGGTGGCCGCAACAGACTGCACAGCAGCCCCCATGATAAACTTCAATCCCTGCTTTTTCAGCGCGCGCTGGAATGTCTTTTGCACCTCGGCGTCCATGCCCGGGGTGATGGCATCCAGAAATTCGACCACGGTTACGTCACTGCCCAATCTGGAATAGACCGAGCCCAGTTCCAGTCCGATCACACCTGCGCCGATGACGACCATGGATTTCGGCACCTTGCCCAGTTCCAGCGCGCCGGTGGAGGAGACGACAACTTTTTCATCCACCTCAATGCCAGGCAGTGAAGAAGGTTCCGAGCCCGAGGCGATTATGATGTTCTTGGTTTCATGGACCTCGTCGCCCACTTTGACTTTGCCCGCTTCAGGAATGGAGCCCCACCCCTTCAGCCAGTCAATCTTGTTCTTCTTGAACAAAAACTCGATGCCCTTGGTGTTCTGGCCAATCACATCGTCTTTATAGGCCAGCATCTGCTTCCAATCGACCGATGGCGATTTGCCCTTCAGGCCCATCTTGGCAAAGTTATGCTCGGCCTCGTGCAGCATATGGCTGGCATGTAGCAGCGCCTTTGACGGGATACAGCCCACGTTCAGACAAGTGCCACCAAGGGTGTCACGCCCCTCGACGCAGGCTGTTTTCAGCCCCAGTTGCGCGCAGCGGATAGCTGAAACATAGCCACCGGGGCCAGAACCGATGATGATCACATCATAATTTGCCATAAGAAGAACCTCCCTGAAGGTCTGAGAAATGGGGTTTGATCCAGAATGCGCCGAGAGCGGGCGAGGTGCAACCGGATCACCCGGGTTTGCGGGGACGGCGGCGATAGGCTTTGCCGCCGGAGAACGGATCTTTCGGATTGTAGGGTATGGTTTCGGGCGGAAACGGGTTTTCCGTATCAGACACCAGCCAGTTGCGCCCGGTGATGCCTTGCATTTCCTGTTTGGTCAGCGGGCCATAGGCTCGTTTTGAGGGGCTGTTGGACCATACACATGTGCCGTCCTCAGGGCAGAATAGCGATTTTGCGCCATCGTCGGTCTTACCTTCCGTGAAAGGCCCCGCCTCGTTGTAGCTGCGATAGGGAATGTCACCCGGGCGCGATCCAGGACCGACACCGACAACAGTTTCCACTTGTGCGCTCAACCCACATGTCGGGCAGGTCAGTTTGCTGGGGCTGAGATAGGCCATCTATCAACTCACCGGGGCAGGGCAGCTGGGGACAGTTTTCCAAATCTGGCGCATCAGGTCACGCCAGTCTGCATCCGGGTTGTTCCCGGCAAAGCTACCGTCGCGGTAGTTGACATAGGTATCGGTAAAACCCGGCTGCAACACCTCGCCATCCGTCCACCAGGGCGAGTAGGTGCCTGTGATCAATTTCACGTCGATCTCATCAGGCCGCACATTGGTGATCTGAAAACACGCCTCGCCTTCGCCCTCCGGGGCGCCATCGGTGAAGGTATTGGTCTCGTGGTGATAGTCGCGGTGATAGATGAAGTACGCCCCAACCTCAAAACTGACCTCGGCCATGGTTGGCGTGGCAAGGCTTATGCTCAGAACGGCCAAAAGACGTTTCATATCAGGGCTGCCAAGAGCATGAGGGTTGTGGCTGCGAAGGCCACCATCCAGATGTAGGAGCGCCACGGCACCCATCCAAAGGCGTAGGCGGGGATATAGAGGAGGCGCGCACCGAAGTAGATGAAGGCGCAGATTGTGGTGAGGGAGGTGGATTGGTCCGTGATGGTGATCACGATGCAGGCTATCGCAAAAAGGATTAGCGTTTCCAAGTGGTTGTTATACGCCCGGATCAGCCTTGCGGTGCGGTTCGAGACATGATTTTCGAGCGTGCCGCTGAGGCGGTCGGCATCTCTCGGAGATGTCGTTTTACCCGTCCCGGCCTCCAGATTGGCGGGGATGGCCATGAGGAAGAACTGCGTGGCTTGCAACAGAGCCGCGAGGGTGAGGGCGGTGAGTTCGGGGGTCATTTCCAAAGCGCTTCATTCTTCCAGCCGTTAGGGAAACCGGCGGCAGATAGTGACACTCGCGGCGAGTTAGGAAACGTTTCAATATGATCAATGAAACGCGTTTTCCAACGTGTGCGTGGATTTGCAAATTGTAAGAGGTAACGAAGAATACACGCTATTGCATAGATCCGCGATTCAGCACCGGGGGCGTTTAGGATGTGTTGGAGTTCTACGGGAACATCGTTACCCTGCAACGCTGGAGCATTCACAAGTGGCTTGTTCCAGAGGCGAGCATGGTGGGCACAAACATTTCTGACAAAAGCCATGGATCGTGCCCAAGACTGAAGTTGATTCGGCTTGATTGCACCATAGTCCTTCCCAATTAGAAGCTTATCAGCAAAAGTCATTCCAGATATAAGGTGAGACAAAGGGCCGAAATCAAGTAGCTCTACAGCGATCCAGATCGGCATGTCATCTCCGGGATACTTTGTTCGAAAATGCTCAGCAAAAGCATCTTTGGAATCATTGAAACGTTTGTCAAATCGTTGCAACCAGTCACGGTGTCGGGTTGGCCCGGTTCGCTTTATCGGTTTTTTGAACCTCGGGCCGAAGTATTTTGTTTGTCGATATGCAGTGGCTCCATGGCGACCAAGGGTAAGAGCCACTTCCGTTCTTAAACTTACTTCAAGGCGCTCTAACGCATCCAGGGTTATGAGTCGAAGTCGTGAATCGAATGTGTAAAGATCAGTTGCTTCTTTGAAGGTGGTGCCCGGGATGAAATTGTCTTCTACAATTCCCCTATTCATCCCACTGCGTTGTCGCATGGGATGCCAATAAGCACTTAAGCGGTAGTAGCCTATGCGTTGTAGATACTCTCCAGCTTTAGGCTCGTCATCTATTGTCATACCACGTTGTTTAAGCAGCGCGATTTGCTGAGGGACCGTGAGGTAAGGTTTTGAGTACAAAAAAGGCCGACCCTTGTGACGAAGCAACAGAGGGGCCAGCCGTATTGCTCTCTATATGAACGTTCTGCTTGAAGATTTCAAGCACTGATTGCGCGTTTGGCTAACAGCTGGTTAAGAGAAAAAGTATCACTCCATCACAAATCCATCAACAACCGCCGTGGATCTTCCAGAGCATCTTTCACCCGCACAAGGAACGTCACCGCTCCTTTGCCGTCCACGATCCGGTGGTCATAGCTCAGCGCCAGATACATCATTGGCCGCGCGACGATCTCTCCGTTCACCACCATCGGGCGTTGCTGGATCTTGTGCATCCCGAGGATACCCGATTGCGGTGGGTTCAGGATGGGTGAGGACATCAGCGAGCCATAGACTCCGCCGTTCGAGATCGTAAACGTCCCGCCCTGCATTTCGGCCATGCTCAGCTTGCCGTCCCGCGCACGGGCGCCTTTTTCGGCGATGGCCTTCTCAATCGCGGCAAAGCTCATGTTGTCGGCATCCCGGATGACCGGCACCACCAGACCCGTGGGCGTACCGGCGGCAATGCCCATGTGCACGAAGTTCTTGTAGACCACATCGGTGCCGTCAATCTCGGCGTTCACCTCGGGCACTTCTTTCAGCGCATGGACGCAGGCCTTGGTGAAGAAGGACATGAAGCCCAGTTTGACGCCGTGCTTTTTCAGGAACTCGTCTTTGTATTCGCTGCGCAGCGCCATCACCTCGGTCATGTCGACCTCGTTGTAGGTGGTCAGCATGGCGGCGGTGTTCTGGCTTTCCTTCAGGCGGCGCGCGATGGTCTGGCGCAGGCGGGTCATTTTGACCCTCTCTTCGCGGCTGGCATCGTCCGCAGAGACAGGCGCGCGTGGGGCCTGAGCGGCAGGGGCAGGGGCGGCGGCGGGGGCTGCTGGAGCCGGAGCAGGTGCAGAGGCGGCTTTGGCCACGTCTTCCTTCATGATCCGCCCGTCCCGGCCCGTGCCTGTCACCTGATCTGCACTCAACCCGGCTTCGGCCATGGCTTTCTTGGCAGAGGGAGCATTCTCGGTATCTTTGCCCGAGGGCGCAGCGGTTGCCGCCGGGGCAGAGGCCGACGCGTCAGAGCCGGACGAGGCTCCTCCACCGGATGACATCACGGCCAACTTGCCGCCTGCCTCAACAGTCGATCCCTCCGCCGCCAGAATTTCCGACAGCACGCCCGAGGCAGGTGCAGGCACTTCGACCGAGACCTTATCGGTTTCCAACTCGCAGAGCATTTCGTCGGCGGTGACACTGTCACCAGCTTTCTTGAACCAGGTGGACACTGTCGCCTCAGTCACGCTTTCGCCCAAAGTGGGCACCATCACATCAATCGCTTTTCCGGGATTTCCCAGATCAGTGCCAGGTTCGGCACCAGTCTCCTTCGAGGCGGCCTCGGCGGGTTTGGCGGCAGGCGCATCGCCTGAACCAGCCCCTTCGTTGATCGTGGCCAGCAGCGCATCAACGCCAACGGTTTCACCTTCGGCGGCAACGATGTCGCCCATTGTACCCGCCGTTGGGGCAGGCACTTCGACGGTCACTTTATCGGTTTCCAGCTCGCAGAGCATTTCATCAGCGGCCACGGCATCGCCGGGCTTTTTGAACCATGTGGCGACGGTCGCTTCGGAGACACTTTCGCCAAGGGTGGGGACGCGGACTTCGGTTGACATGGCTTATTTCCCTTTGATGGTCAGCGCGGCATCCACCAGCGCTTCTTGTTGTGCTTTGTGAGCGGAGGCCAGGCCCGTGGCGGGCGAAGCGGCTGCGGCGCGGCCCGCATACTCGGGCCGCGTGTTTTTGGCTTTGATTCGTCCCAGGACCCATTCCAGGTTGGGTTCAATGAAAGACCATGCGCCTTGGTTCTTGGGCTCTTCCTGACACCAGACCATTTCGGCGTTCTTGAACCGGCTGAGTTCCTTGACCGCCGATTGCGCGGGGAAGGGGTAGAATTGCTCGAACCGCATCAGGTAGACGTCATCAATGCCGCGGGCATCGCGTTCTTCCAGCAGATCAAAGTAGACCTTGCCTGCACACATGACGACCCGCTTGATCTTCTTGTCCTCGACCAGCTTTGTGTCAGAGTTGCCGTGTTGCGCGTCATCCCAGAGCACCCGGTGGAAGGAAGATCCGGTGGTGAACTCCTCAGTTTTGGACACGGCCAGCTTGTGTCGCAACAACGATTTCGGCGTCATCATGATCAGCGGCTTGCGGAAAGTCCGGTGCATCTGGCGGCGCAGGATGTGGAAGTAGTTCGCGGGTGTCGTGCAGTTCGCGACGATCCAGTTGTCCTGCCCACACATGGTCAGGAACCGCTCCAGCCGGGCCGAGGAGTGCTCGGGGCCTTGCCCCTCAAACCCATGCGGCAGCAGGCAAACAAGACCTGACATGCGAAGCCATTTGCTTTCGCCCGAGCTGATGAACTGATCAAACATGATCTGCGCGCCATTGGCAAAATCGCCAAACTGCGCTTCCCAAAGGGTCAGCGCGTTGGGCTCGGCCAGTGTGAAGCCATATTCAAATCCAAGCACCGCATATTCCGAGAGCATCGAGTCGATCACCTCGTATTGCGCCTGCCCTTTGCGGATATTGTTCAGCGGATAATAGCGTTCTTCGGTGTCCTGATTGATGAGGCCGGAATGGCGTTGGCTGAAGGTGCCGCGGGTGCAATCCTGCCCAGACAGCCGCACCGGATAGCCTTCTGTCAGGAGCGAGCCAAAAGCCAAAGCCTCGGCTGTGGCCCAATCAAAGCTTTCACCGCTTTCAAACATCTTAGCCTTGGTGTCCAGCAGACGTGCCACGGTCTTGTGCAGCGGGTAATCCTTGGGTGCGGAGCTGAGGGATTTGCCAATCTCAGCCATCGTCTCGGGCTTAATCGAGGTTGCACCGCGTTGGTAATCTTCATCCTTGCGATCAAGATGAGACCACTTGCCATCCAGCCAGTCGGCCTTGTTGGGGCGGTACTCCTTACCCGCCTCGAACTCATCCGCCAGATAGGCCTGGAACTCGGTCTTCATATCCTCGATTTCGCCCTCGGGGATCAGACCGTCCTTGACCAGCCGTGCGGTGTAGAGCGCCAACGTGGTTTTCTGCTTCTTGATCTTTTTGTACATGATCGGGTTGGTGAACATGGGCTCGTCGCCCTCGTTATGGCCAAACCGGCGGTAACAGATGATGTCGATCACGACGTCCTTGTGGAACTTTTGGCGGAACTCCGTGGCCACGCGGGCCGCATGCACCACAGCTTCGGGATCGTCACCGTTGACGTGGAAAATCGGCGCTTCCACCATCAGGGCGATATCCGTGGGATAGGGGCTGGAGCGGCTAAAGTGCGGCGCTGTGGTAAACCCGATCTGGTTGTTGACCACGATATGCATCGTGCCGCCGGTTTTGTGCCCCTTGAGGCCCGAAAGGCCAAAACACTCCGCCACAACACCTTGTCCGGCAAAAGCCGCATCGCCATGCAGCAACACGCCCATGACCTTGGTGCGATCATCGTCGTTCAACTGGTCCTGCTTGGCGCGCACCTTGCCCAAAACCACGGGGTTCACCGCCTCAAGGTGGCTAGGGTTGGCGGTCAGGCTGAGGTGGACTGAATTGCCATCAAATTCGCGGTCGGAACTGGCCCCAAGGTGGTATTTCACATCGCCCGAACCATCCACATCCTCGGGCTTGAAACTGCCGCCCTGAAATTCGTTGAAAATGGCACGGTAGGGTTTGCCCATCACATTGGCCAGAACACTCAGGCGGCCGCGGTGGGGCATCCCGATGATGATGTCCTGAACGCCAAGGCTGCCGCCCCGTTTGATGATCTGCTCCATCGCCGGGATCAGGCTTTCGCCGCCATCCAGACCAAAGCGTTTGGTGCCCATGTATTTGACGTGCAGATACTTCTCGAACCCTTCGGCTTCGACCATCTTTTTCAGGATCGCCTTGCGGCCTTCGCGGGTGAAACGGATTTCCTTGTCAAACCCTTCGATGCGTTCCTTGAGCCAACCGGATTCTTCAGGATTGGAGATGTGCATGTATTGCAGCGCGAAGGTGCCACAATACGTCCGGCGGACAATGGCCAGGATTTCGCGGATCGAGGCCACTTCGAGCCCCAGCACGTTGTCGATAAAGATGGGCCGATCCATGTCGGCTTCGGTAAAGCCGTAGGATTTCGGGTCCAGCTCGGGACGGTGCGGTTTTTCCCACAGGCCCAGAGGATCAAGATCCGCATTCAGGTGGCCACGGATGCGGTAGGCGCGGATCAGCATGAGGGCGCGCACGGAATCCAGCACGGCACGTTTGATTGCGTCTTCGGACACAGCCACTCCAGCATCAGCTGCCTTGGCTTTGATCTTCTTGCCAGCGGCTTGGGCTTCAGCCTCAGGCGGGTACTCCCCCGTCAGCGCGGATGTCAGATCATCGCTGGGCATCGGTGGCCAATCGCCCCGTGCCCAAGACGGGCCTGCCGCCTCGCGTTTGACCTCAACCTCGCCGTCGCCAAGCTGCGCAAAGAAGCTTTGCCAGGCTTCATCCACTGCATTTGGATCATTGGCATAACGCGCGTAAAGCTGTTCCAGATATTCCGCGTTATGCCCTTGCATAAAGCTGGATGCGTGGAACTGGTCGTTGGGGGATTGATCGGTCATTTTTTGTTACCTCCCGCAGGCGTCTGTGGCCCTGCTTGTGACAAAAAGGGCGGGGTGTTTCACCCGCCCTTCACCTTTCGTCAGCCGTTGATCGCTTCCATCATTGCTTCACCCAATCCTGCCGGGCTGTCGGACACGATGATTCCGGCGGCGCGCATGGCTTCGATCTTGTCCTCGGCCCCGCCTTTGCCACCAGCAACGATGGCACCTGCGTGACCCATGCGGCGGCCCGGAGGCGCTGTACGGCCCGCGATGAACCCGGCACATGGCTTCCAACGGCCTTTCTTTTTCTCATCAATCAGGAATTGCGCGGCTTCTTCTTCGGCGCTGCCGCCAATCTCGCCGATCATGATCATGCTGTGAGTTTCGTCATCCGCCAGGAACAGCTCCAGCACGTCGATATGCTCGGTGCCTTTGATCGGATCACCGCCAATGCCCACCGCTGTGGATTGTCCCAACCCCAGATCCGAGGTCTGTTTCACCGCCTCATAAGTCAGCGTGCCTGAACGGCTGAGAACGCCGCAGGTGCCGCGCTTGTGGATGTGACCGGGCATGATGCCCATTTTGCAGGCGTCCGGCGTGATGATACCGGGACAGTTGGGGCCGATGAGGGTGGATTTGGACCCTTCCAACGCACGCTTTACGCGCATCATATCCAGCACGGGAATGCCTTCGGTGATTGCCACGATCAGCGGCATTTCGGCGTCGATCGCCTCAAGGATACTGTCCGCCGCAAAGGGGGGCGGGACATAGATCACAGAGGCATTGGCCTGCGTCTCATGCATCGCTTCGTGTACTGAGTTGTACACCGGCAGATCCAGATGCGTGGTGCCACCCTTGCCGGGGGTCACACCGCCGACCATCTTGGTGCCATAGTCGATGGCCTGTTCGGAGTGGAACGTGCCCTGCGAGCCGGTGAGGCCCTGACAGATCACTTTGGTGTTTTCGTCTACTAGGACTGCCATTTGTTGGCTCCTTACAAATTGTCGGGGAAGGCGAGGCGCACCTCGCCTTGCGTTATCCTTTGACCGCGGCCACGATTTTCTCGGCGCCGTCCTTGAGGTCGTCAGCCGCAATCACATCCAAGTCGGAGTTGTTGATGATCGCTTTGCCTTCTTCCACGTTGGTGCCTTCCAGACGGACAACCAAAGGCACTTGTAAGCCAACCTCTTTCACAGCGGCCACGACACCCTCGGCAATCACATCGCAGCGCATGATGCCGCCGAAGATGTTCACCAGGATACCTTTGACCTGCGGGTCAGAGGTGATGATCTTGAACGCCTCGGTCACTTTCTCCTTGGTTGCACCGCCGCCCACGTCGAGGAAGTTGGCAGGCTCGGACCCATAAAGCTTGATGATGTCCATCGTTGCCATCGCCAGACCGGCACCGTTGACCATGCAGCCAATCTCGCCGTCCAGCGCGATATAGTTGAGGTCGTATTTCGAGGCTTCCAGTTCCTTGGGGTCTTCCTCGGTGGTGTCGCGTAGTTCCATAATGTCGCGGTGGCGATATATGGCGTTGCTGTCAAAGCCCATCTTGGCATCCAGGCACTTCAGATCGCCCGTGTCAGTCACGATCAACGGGTTGATCTCGAGCATCTCCATGTCTTTTTCGACGAACATTTGATAGAGCGTGCCCATCAGTGCCACACATTGCTTCACCTGCTTGCCACTCAGGCCCAGATTGAAGGCGATGCGGCGGCCGTGGAAGGCCTGATAGCCCGTTGCGGGATCAACCGAGAAGCTGAGGATCTTGTCTGGCGTGGAATGCGCCACCTCTTCGATGTCCATGCCGCCCTCGGTCGAGCAGACAAAGCTGACCTGAGAGGTTTGACGGTCGACCAGCAGAGCCAGATAGAACTCATGTTCAATTCCGGCACCATCTTCGATGTAGATGCGGTTGACCTGCTTGCCAGCTGGACCGGTCTGTTTGGTCACCAGGGTACGGCCCAACATGCGCTTGGCTTCTTCGGCGGCTTCTTCTACCGATTTGGCCAGACGGACACCGCCTTGATCGCCGGCGCCGGGTTCTTTGAACTTACCCTTGCCGCGCCCACCCGCGTGGATCTGCGCCTTGACCACCCAAAGCGGGCCGTCCATTTCCCCTGCGGCTGTTTTCGCTTCTTCAGCGCGAAGCACGACACGGCCATCCGAGACCGGCGCGCCGTAAGAGCGAAGCAGAGCCTTCGCCTGATATTCGTGGATGTTCATGGAACTGTCCCGTTTTGCTGCGTTCAGTCCCAAGTATACCCACAAGGATTGCGGGAATATAAATGGCTTTATTGGATTTAACTCGGATTAGTGGGTGTTTTTCATGATTTGTGATCACAGGCTATAATCGTGTGATCACAAAATTTGGAAATCCAGATAATCGACGGATTTAAAAAAAGAATCAGGGCCGGATCATCCGGCCCTGAGAAACGCTTATATGTGGATTGGCTTAGGCCAGGGAGTTGTCGATGCCCTTGCAGGCTTCGACCAGACCTTTGACCGCGTCGACGGATTTGTCGAACATGGCTTGCTCATCCTTGTTCATCTTGATGGCAACCACGCGTTCAACGCCGCCGGCACCAATGATGGTGGGCACGCCAACATAAAACCCGTCCAACCCGTAAGCGCCGTCCACATGGGCCGCGCACGGCAGCAGGCGCTTTTGATCTTTGAGGTAGGCCTCGGCCATCTCAATCGCCGATGTGGCGGGGGCATAATAGGCCGAGCCGGTTTTCAGCAGGCCAACGATTTCCGCGCCGCCGTCCCGGGTGCGTTGCACGATGGCGTCCAGTTTCTCTTGTGTGGTCCAACCCATATCGACCAGATCCGGCAGGGGAATGCCGCCCACGGTGGAATAGCGTGTCAATGGCACCATGGTGTCGCCGTGACCACCCAAAACAAAGGCAGTGACGTCACGCATGGAGACATCAAACTCCACACTCAGGAAGTGGCGGAACCGGGCGCTGTCGAGTACACCGGCCATGCCGCAGACTTTCTCCACGGGCAGGCCCGAGAACTCACGCAAGGCCCAAACCATCGCATCCAGCGGGTTGGTGATGCAGATCACGAAGGCATCAGGGGCGTGGGCTTTGATGCCTTCACCGACGGATTTCATAACTTTCAGGTTGATGCCCAGCAGGTCATCGCGGCTCATCCCCGGTTTGCGCGGCACACCAGCGGTGACGATGCACACATCCGCACCTGCGATATCCGCATAGTCCTGCGTGCCACGCAGACGGGCGTCAAACCCTTCGGCCGGGCCGGATTCTGCGATGTCGAGTGCTTTGCCCTCGGGCATACCTTCGGCAATGTCAAACAGGACGACATCGCCCAGTTCTTTTACCGCTGCAAGATGGGCAAGGGTGCCGCCGATCATACCAGCGCCGATAAGCGCTATCTTGGGTCTGGCCATGGATTTATTCTCCGATCCGTTGGAAATTTGCCAATGGGGTAGTCCCAAACGCGGCGGGGTGCAAGTGCGCTGCACTGCGGCATGCTGTGATTTGAAGTCTGTGCGGGTCGTGTTGTTCGCGCTAAACTTACCGGGATTGAAGGGGTTAGCCACAGATGCCTGCGCAAGAATACACCATAGGTCTGTTTGCGCTGATGGGTGTGGCAGTGATCTTTGCCGGGGTGTCCAAAGGGGGCTTCGGCTCGGGTGCTGCCTTTGCCAGTGCGTCGATTCTGGCGCTGGTGATGGAGCCCGCGCAGGCCCTGGCCATCATGCTTCCACTGCTGATGTTGATTGATCTGGTGACCTTGCGGCCATTTTGGCGGCAGTGGAGCTGGCCGGATGCAAGGCTGTTGGTTGCAGGTGCGTTGCCCGGAGTGTTGTTGGGGGTTTGGTTGTTTCAGCGCGCGGATGCGGATGTGTTGCGGCTTCTGATCGGCGTGATCTCACTGGCCTTCGTGGTGTGGCAATTCAGCCTGCGTGCAGGATGGATTACACTGCGGACCACGCCAATGCCGCGATGGGGTAGCGGCGTGGCGGGTTTTGTGGCCGGGTTCACAAGCTTTGTCAGCCATGCCGGAGGTCCGGCGGCCGCTGTATACCTATTGGCAAAGGGATTGGGGAAAACCCAATTCCAGGCCACCACCGTTTTGGTGTTCGGCCTGATCAACCTGGCCAAGGTGGTCCCTTACGCAACTCTGGGGCTGTTCACGGCTGACACCCTCAGAGTGGATCTGTGGCTTATGCCCTTCGCCTTGCTGGGGGCATGGCTGGGCGTGAAGGCGCATTTCCTTGTTTCAGAACGCGCCTTCTTTGCTTTGACTTACATCTTGCTGACCCTGACCGGGATCAAGCTGGTGTGGGATGGCCTGACATAACGAGGATGTCAGGCGTCATTCCCAGCAGCGGGTAGGGCTTCGGCAATGGCTTCAAATGCCTGACCCGAGGCTACAAGGCAGGTCATGCCGTGCACGGAGGTCACCGTGATGGTCCATGTACCGGTTTCATCCGATGCAAAAACCTCGATCACAGCATTGTTCGCGCCCAGACCCATGGATTGACGGGTTTCCCCGTATTTGCTGGCCAGCCGTTCCACGATCATCTCGCGTGGAGCACAGTTGGAGGCGGTTTGCGCCGCAACAGGGGATGCCAGCAGGACCGAGAGGCTCATCAGTATAAAACGTATCATTTTATTCACCTTTATGTTGGTGCTGGTCCCTGCCGAACGTGAGGTTAATCCTGCCTCAAGAGGTCTCAAATCGAGGTTAACGCGTCGTGCGGTGCAGACAATTTGCTGTAGTTTCTGCGCTGCGGCGTTAAAAGGGTTGAACAAAATAGCCCAAAAATGCCATTCCTGCGCAAGATAATTGCCTTGCCGACTCGTGCCGCTCAGGGAGACTTCTACAATGGACAGAAATTCGCACCCCTATAGGTCAGTGCTCTATATCCCCGGCTCAATGGACCGTGCGCTGGACAAGGCGCGCAGCCTGCCTTGCGATGCGATCATCTTTGATCTTGAGGATGCGGTGGCCCCGGATGCCAAGCCCGAAGCCCGGCAGACCCTGGCAGCGGCCTTGAAGACTGGCGGATACGGTAAGCGGTTCAAAATCGTGCGGATCAACGCCCTGAACACGGCCTGGGGGCTGGAAGATGTGAACGTGCTGCGCGATGCCGGGGCAGATGCGTTCCTGCTGCCCAAGGTGAATTCGCCAACGGATGTGGACAATCTGGCCGATTTGTTGGGACCAGACATGCCTATCTGGGTGATGATGGAGACGCCTGTCAGCGTGTTCCAGGCGCGCGAGATTGCCAGCCATCGGCAGGTCGAAGGACTGGTAACAGGCACCAATGATCTGACGAAGGACCTGAATGCCCGCTATCGCGCAGATCGGCTGCCCCTGATGAATGCGCTTCAACGCATCGTGATGGCGGCCCGCGCCGCAAGGATTGTGGCGATTGACGGAGTGTACAATCGGTTCCGGGATGGGGACGGGTTGAAAATGGAATGTGAGCAGGGCCGCGATCTGGGTTTTGACGGCAAAACGCTGATCCACCCAATGCAGATTGAAGTGACCAATACTGCCTTTGCCCCAACCGAAAGCGAAATTGATCTGGCCGAACGTCAGATTGCGGCCTTCAACGAAAGCATGGCGTCGGGCAAAGGTATTGCCGTCGTGGACGGCAATATCGTGGAAAACCTGCATGTGGTGGCGGCTCAACGTGTGCTGGCCAAGGCGCGCGCTGTGGCTGAAATGGCCGAGGAGTAACTTGATGTCCCTCTTAATCCTTGGTTTGCTGACATGGACGTCAGCGCATTTATTCAAACGCGTCCTTGCGGGCCCGCGTGCCGCGCTGGGCGACAAGGGCCGTGGCCCGATTTCACTGGGCATTCTGGTGGGATTGGCCCTGATGGTGATCGGCTACCGCATGGCCGATGGTGCCGTGATTTGGGGGCGAAGCCCAGCGATGGTTGGATTGAACAACATCCTCATGGTTCTCTCGGTCTATCTGTTTGCCGCGGCGGGTGCGAAAACTGCTCTTGCCCGCCGGATGCGACATCCGATGCTGGCCGCGGTCAAGGCCTGGGCCGTGGCCCACTTGCTGGTCAATGGCGACGTGCCGTCTTTCGTGCTGTTCGGCGGATTGCTGGCCTGGGCTGTGATCGAAGTGATCGTGATCAACCGGGCTGAACCGGACTGGACTCCGCCGCCTGTCGCAAACAAGGCCAAGGAAATCCGTGCGGCCGTCATCGCTGCGGTGATCTTCGTGGTCATCGTTGGCATCCACTATGCCCTTGGCTATCCAACATTCGGGTGAGACACAGATGAAGCTTTATCGGTTCTTGAGCGAAGACGACACCTCGGCCTTTTGTCATAAGGTGACAGATGCGCTGAACAAGGGTTGGGACCTGCACGGCGACCCGACATATGCCTTTGATCAAGCCAATGGTGTCATGCGCTGCGGGCAGGCCGTGGTGAAAGAGGTGGAGGGCGATTATACCCCCGATACTAAACTGGGAGAGCACTAACGATGGCCAAAACCAATCCAGGCCGGTTTTTTGAAGACTACACCGTGGGCGAAACCATCCATCATGCGGTGCCGCGTACCGTGTCAGGCGGAGAACGCGCGCTGTATCACGCGCTCTATCCAGCACGGCATGCATTCTATTCGTCAGATGAATTCGCCAGGGGCTGCGGCCTGCCGGGTGCACCTTTGGATGATATCGCGGCGTTTCATGTGGTGTTTGGCAAAACCGTGCCGGATGTATCGCTGAATGCCCTTGCCAATCTGGGCTATGCCGAGGGGCGATGGCTCAAACCCATCTATGCAGGCGACACAATCCGGTCGACCTCGGAGGTGATCGGGGTCAAGCAGAACTCGAACGGCAAATCCGGCGTGGTCTGGGTGCGGACAAGCGGGATGAACCAAGATGACGATTGTGTGCTGGAGTATGTGCGCTGGGCCATGGTGCGCAAACGTAATTTTGACAGCCCAGCCCCGGAGACAGTGATACCGGAGCTGTCCAAGGTGGTCGACCCGGCAGATCTGGTGATCCCCGATGGGCTCGACTTCTCCGACTATGATTTCACTCTCGCTGGAGAACCACATCGCTGGGACGATTATGCGATTGGCGAGACGATTGACCATGTGGATGGCGTCACCGTCGAGGAAGCCGAACACATGATGGCCACGCGGCTGTGGCAGAACACGGCCAAGGTGCATTTTGATGTGGGGTCGCGCCCTGATGGCCGCAGATTAATCTATGGCGGACACGTGATTTCGATGGCGCGCACGCTGAGCTTTAACGGTCTGGCCAACGCGCAGATCGTGGCAGGGCTGAATGGCGGCACACATGCCAATCCCTGTTACTCCGGGGATACGATCAAGGCCTGGTCCGAGGTGCTGGACAAGGCCGAGACCCCGGCGCCGGGCGTCGGCGCTGTTCGGTTGCGATTGGTGGCCACGAAGGGTGGTATTCCGTTTGAGCTGAAGGACGCAGACGGCAAATACCTACCGCATGTGATGCTGGATCTGGATTACTGGGCGCTGATGCCGCTGTAGGGACATCGTGTTAAATTGAGTGCGCCGAAGCGCACGCTGTTTGTTTCGGGTTTGGCCTTTGGTCACCACTTCGAAGCAAGTGCAGATGTGACGCTTTGATCAATAAACCGCTGACGTGACCGCTTGCCCGCCCGGGAAAAGAGCGGCATGATGCGAGCCTGAGGGAGATGTGGCCATGCGTAAGTTTCTGGTGGTGCTAGATGATAGCACCGAATGTCTGAATGCGATGCGATTTGCCGCGATGCGTGCGGCACATACACAAGCCGGGGTGGAAATCCTGGCGGTGATCCCTCCTGAGGAGTTCAATCACTGGATCGGTGTTGGTGATTTGATGCGCGAAGAAGCGCGCGAGCGCATTCAAGTCCATTTCGAAGTGTTCGCCAAATGGATGCGCGACCGGCAGGGCGTTGACCCCGAACTGGTGATCCGCGAAGGCGAGCCCCTGGATGAGATCATGGCGCAGGTCATGGACGATCCCGAGATCGGCGTCCTTGTTCTGGGGGCCGGTACAGGGCGCAAAGGGCCGGGGCCACTGGTGACACATATGACCAAAAATTCCGGAAGCCTTCCCATTCCGGTGACAATTGTGCCCGGAGATCTGAGCAAGGAACGTCTGGAAGCCATCACCTGACATCGCCTGTTTAGAATCGTTCCAAACCTTGACTTGAGGGCGACAGAGGCGCATATCCAAAGCAACGCTCGCAAAAGGATTGCTGTCCGATGTTTATCCAAACTGAATCTACACCGAACCCCGCCACATTGAAGTTTCTGCCAGGGCAAACCGTGTTGGAGGCTGGAACTGCTGATTTTCCAACAGCCGAAGGCGCAGAAAAATCACCTTTGGCGGAACGGATTTTTAAAATTCAGGGCGTTCAGGGTGTCTTTTTTGGCCATGATTTCGTAACGGTGACCAAGGCGGAAGGGGCTGAGTGGGACCATATGAAACCCGCCATTCTGGGCTCGATTATGGAGCATTTCCAATCGGGCAAACCGGTGATGATCGGCGAAAGTGCAGCGCCTTCAGGGCATGCCGAGCACGACGGTGAAGATGGTGAAATCGTCGGGCAAATCAAAGAGTTGCTTGATACCCGTGTGCGGCCTGCTGTTGCACAAGACGGGGGTGATATCACCTTCCACGGGTTTGAACGCGGTGTGGTTTACCTGCATATGCAAGGGGCTTGCGCTGGGTGCCCATCTTCGACGATCACCTTGAAAATGGGGATCGAGAACTTGCTGCGCCACTACATCCCCGAAGTGACTGAGGTGCGCCCTGTTGGTGTCTGACACACCCGTTCTGGCATTTGATACATCGGCCGCGCATTGCGCGGCCGCTTTGCTGTTGGGTGACCGGATGGTCACCCGCTCTGAGGCCATGGGCAAAGGGCAGGCCGAACGTTTGATACCAATGCTTCAAGAGCTGTTGAGCGAGGAAAACCTGACATTTGCAGATCTGGCGCGCATAGGTGTCGGGGTGGGGCCGGGGAATTTCACCGGTATTCGTATCTCCGTTTCGGCTGCACGGGGATTAGCGCTCAGCCTTGGCGTTCCGGCAATCGGTGTCTCGGGGCTGGACGCGCTACAACACCTTTCTCACGGCCCGGCGGTGGCCGCGATCGCTGGCCCGCGAGACACGGCTTATGTGCAAGATGGCCAGGCCCCACCCGTGATCATGGCTTTGTCAGAGGTGCCCCCGGGTGCAGTTTGGCTGGAGGACCCACGCGCCTTGGTTTCGGCCATGGCACATATTGCTGCGAGGTCAAAGCCAGGCGTGCAACCGGCGCCGTTGTACATCCGCTCAGCGGATGCGGCTCCGGCGCGCGATGCGCCTCCTGTGATCCTGAGGTAAGCGCCAAATGACGTCCGATCAGATGGCCGATATCCATGCCCGCGCCTTTGAAGGACAGGGGCGCGCCTGGTCAACGGATGAGTTCACCCAACTGAAGCAAGACCCGCACGTGTTTGACGTTCAGGCGCCATTTGGCTTTGCACTTGGCCGCGTCATTGCTGATGAGGCCGAACTTTTGACCATTGCCACTGACCCTGCCTACCAAGGTCAAGGCATTGGCCGTGCGATTTTACAAATCCTCACGACCGAAGCCGCCCAGCTTGGCGCGAAAACGGTGTTTCTGGAAGTGGCACGGGACAATATGCGCGCGCTGAGGCTCTATAAGGACTTTGGGTATCAAGAGGTTGGATGCCGTTTCAATTATTATCGCAGACCTGACGGGACATCTGTGGATGCGCTGGTCCTTGAAGCAGAGATTGTTTAAGCCGCTTGTTCTAAAAGGATTTTATCCCGATCACGCGTGTTTATCTTGCCTGCGGCTCACCGCGCTCAGACGATCCAATTGACATATGGCTATTGACGCTCCTCTGGGTTGAGCGGTTTACTCGCGTATGATCTTTGCGTGGAGCGGGCGGTGTCGGCCCTTGATCCGCGATAACACGATAAGGGAGACTTCACATGACATTTCTGAATAATCTGACGGCCTCGACCGCAGTGTTGACCCTGAGCGCCACCATGGCTCTGGCGGACCCGGCTTTGATCTTTGATCTGGGCGGCAAGTTTGACAAATCCTTCAACGAAAGCGCCCACACCGGGGCGCAACGCTGGGCCGAAGAAACAGGCGGCAGCTACAATGAAGTCGAGCTGCAATCGGAGGCGCAACGCAAACAGGCCCTCAGACGATTTGCAGAGGCTGGCAACAATCCGATTGTGATGGTGGGCTTTGCCTTTGGCGACTCGTTGGGCGAAGTGGCCGCGGATTATCCCGAAACCAAATTTGCCATCATCGATATGGTGGTCGATGCACCCAATGTGCGTTCGGTCGTGTTCAATGAACATGAGGGCAGCTATCTGGTTGGGATGATGGCCGCCATGGCCTCGGACAGTGGGACCGTGGGCTTTATCGGTGGGATGGATATCCCATTGATCCGTAAATTCGCCTGCGGATACGTGCAGGGGGCGAAGGCTGCGAACGCGGATGCGACTGTGATCCAGAATATGACCGGGACCACGCCTGCGGCCTGGAATGACCCTGTTAAAGGGTCCGAGTTGACCAAGGCACAGGTGTCTCAGGGCGCGGATGTGGTCTATGCGGCTGCGGGTGGCACGGGCGTGGGTGTGCTGCAAACCGCAGCAGACGAGGACATCTTGTCGATCGGTGTCGATAGCAATCAGAACTATCTGCATCCCGGCAAGGTACTGACCTCGATGGTCAAACGTGTCGACAACGCGGTCTATGAAGCGATGAAAGCAGGTGCCGATATGGAGCCCGGATTTAACGTGATGGGCCTGTCCAATGGCGGGATTGCCTATGCGATGGACGAGCATAACGAAGCTCTGATTGATGACGCCATGAAGGCCGCTGTGGACGAAGCTGCTGCCAAGATTGGCACAGGTGAGCTGGTGGTACATGACTACATGTCTGACAACAGCTGCCCGGTGAAGTAAGCTCTCATATACAATGGTTTACCCGGCATCATACCGGGTAGCGCTGCCCTGAAAGGCAAGAGATGCAAAGTAAGATAGAACAGTTCTACGGCGCCTGGAGCGAAACAGACAAAGTGAAACAGGCCGAGGCTGTTGCAGCCGCGCTGAGCGCTGAGGCACGCTATGTCGACCCGCGTACGCCTGACCCTCTAGTTGGTCCTGCGGCTGTTGCAGATTATGTTGCCCAGTTCACCGAAATGGCACCGGGGGCGGTTGCGACAGTGGCGCAGGTGGACGAACGTGACGGCATAGCACGGGCGACGATCGCCTTTGTGATGCCAGATGGGAACCGCCAGATGGGACAGTACTTTGTGCAGGCTGACACCGATGGCCAGCTGTCGCATCTGGTTGGATTTGTCGGCACTGGAACCTGAGACGTGACCGATACGCCTATCCCCGCCATTGAGCTCAGGCGTGTGTCCAAGGCCTTTGGATCGGTGAAGGCGAACAAAGAGATATCTCTCAAGGTTCAACCGGGCACGATCCACGGGATCATCGGAGAAAATGGCGCGGGTAAATCGACGCTGATGTCGATCCTCTACGGGTTTTACAAAGCCGATGAGGGCGAGATCTACATTCGCGGCCAGAGAGCCAAAATTTCGGACAGTCAGGCCGCGATCGCGGCTGGGATTGGTATGGTGTTTCAGCATTTCAAGCTGGTCGAACCCTTTACCGTCCTTGAAAATGTGATCCTTGGGGCTGAGGATGACAGCTTGTTGCGGCCCAGTTTGGCCAAAGCGCGCAAGGAACTTTCGCATCTGGCTGCAGAATATGAACTCTATGTTGACCCGGATGCTGCCATTGCGGATTTGGGTGTGGGCATGCAGCAACGCGTCGAGATCCTTAAGGCGCTGTATAGGCGTGCGGATATTTTAATTCTGGACGAACCGACCGGTGTGCTGACCCCCGCCGAAGCGGATCAGCTGTTCCGCATTCTGCACCGTCTGCGGGACGAGGGCAAAACTATCATCCTGATCACCCATAAACTGCGTGAGATCATGGATATTACCGACACCGTATCGGTTATGCGGCAAGGTGAGATGACGGCAACGGTCAAAACCACCGAGACGTCGCCCGCACATCTTGCCGAGCTGATGGTGGGGCGCAAAGTCTTATTGCGTGTTGAAAAGGCTCCGGCGCAACCCGGCGATGTGGTGCTGGAAGTCAAAGACCTGCGCGTCACCGATGATCAAGGCGTTCTGCGCCTCAAAGGGATTGATCTGTCTGTCCGCGCCGGGGAAATTCTCGGAATTGCAGGCGTGGCGGGCAACGGGCAGTCGGAACTGCTTGAGGTTCTGGGCGGGATGCATCCTGCACAGGGGCAGGTGCGTCTGAACGGGCAAGAGATTGACCTGACAGGGCGTTTCTCAGACGGACAATCTCGCCGCAAGCGCGGCATCTCCCATGTTCCTGAAGATCGTCAGCGCGCGGGCCTGATCATGGATTTCACGGCCTGGGAAAACACCATATTTGGCTATCACCGCGAGGGCGCGGGTCTGTTCACGGACAATCGCGCCTTGCAAGCCGAAGCAGATGCCAAAATGCAGCGCTATGATGTGCGACCACCGGACGCCACCCTCGCGGCCAAGAACTTCAGCGGGGGCAATCAGCAAAAGATTGTGCTGGCCCGCGAGATTGAGCGTAACCCGGATTTGCTGCTGGTGGGCCAACCCACACGGGGTGTCGACATCGGTGCGATTGAGTTTATCCATCAGCAGATTGTCGCCCTGCGGGATGCGGGTAAGGCGATCTTGCTGGTGAGTGTTGAGCTGGAAGAGATCGTGTCTTTGTCGGACCGGATTGCAGTTATGTTTGACGGGCAGATCATGGGGGAACGTGTGCCAACTGACACCAATGAAACCGAACTGGGCCTGCTGATGGCGGGTGTCACTGAAAAGGTCGCTGCGCATGGATAGGATGCCGGCCTGGGCGGATGCCATCCTGGTACCGCTGATCTCGCTCGTCTTGGCGGCGGGCCTGTCGGCGCTGGTGATCCTGGCCATTGGAGAGGACCCCGTGGCCGCCGTCAAACTCATGATTACAGGTGCGCTGGGCTCCAGCTATGGCTGGAGCAACACGCTTTATTATGCAACCAACTTCATCTTCACTGGCCTGGCCTTTGCCGTGGCCAGTCATGCGGGCCTTTTCAATATCGGCTCAGAGGGGCAGGCGATGATGGGGGGCTTGGGCGTGGCGATCGTGTGCCTGATGATCCCATGGCCCCATTGGGCAATGGCGCTGCCAGCAGCCATCCTTGGCAGTGCGGTGTTTGGCGCCTTATGGGCTTTGATACCCGGCTGGTTGCAGGCCCGGCGCGGCAGTCACATCGTGATCACAACAATCATGTTCAACTTCATTGCGGCGGCCTTTCTGAACTACATGCTGGTGAACGTCATGCGGCCCGAGACCTCGATGGACCCGGCCACCGCCAAATTCCCCGCAGGCGCGCATTTGCCGACGCTGCATGATGTGCTGGCGGTCTTTGGTATTCCGTTTTCCAAAGGCGGGTTGGCGAATGTCAGTCTCTTTGTGGCACTGGCGGCCTGTGTGTTGGTCTGGGTTCTCATTTGGCGCACCCGATTGGGTTACGAAATTCGGGCCTTGGGCAAATCTGAAAGCGCCTCGCGCTACGCCGGGATCTCGCCAACTCGGATCATCGTGATTGCAATGCTGATTTCGGGGGCCTTGTCCGGCTGTATGGCCATCAACAACGTGATGGGCGAGGCTGAGCGGCTGATCCTGAACGCCACCGAAGGGGCCGGATTTATCGGGATCGCCGTGGCCCTGATGGGGCGCAATCATCCCTTTGGCGTGCTGCTGGCGGCACTACTCTTTGGATTTCTTTATCAAGGCGGGTCCGAGCTGGCGCTTTGGACGTCAATCCCCCGCGAGCTGATCGTGGTTATTCAGGCGCTTGTGATCCTGTTCACCGGGGCCTTGGACAACATGGTGCGCATGCCGCTGGAGCGGATCTTTGCATGGGTGCGAAAGGAGACGCAGACATGAGTGCAGAATTGGCAAGCCTGGCACTGGCCCTGGGCATTTTCATGGTAGGGTTCATCTCAGTCGGGCCAAACATCTTATCGATCATAGGTACTTCGATGGAGAGAGGACGGCCGCAAGGGATCGCATTGGCGCTGGGTGTCGCCACGGGATCGGGCCTCTGGGCCACGTTGACGGTAACCGGGATGACGGCCTTGGTCACGGCCTATGCCTGGACGGTGACGGCACTGAAAATCCTTGGAGCGCTTTATTTGGCATGGCTTGCCGTTAAGGCGTTTCGCTCGGCCGCCACCTCTTCGGATCAGCTTGCGCCCAAAGCGGCCAAAGGTGGCAACTTGTTCCTACGGGGGTTGACCATTCAGATGACCAACCCCAAAGCCGCCCTGCACTGGATTGCGATCGTTGCCATCGGATTGGGGCCAAATGCACCGCTTTGGGTTGGGCTATCGCTGATCCTCAGCGCCACGGTACTATCGATCCTTGGTCACCTGGCCTATGCCATCACCTTTTCCACCCGGCCTGTCGTGGCCTTTTACAACCGCGCGCGGCGGTGGATCGAGGCGGGTTTGGGCGTGTTCTTCGCCTTTGCCGCTTTCAAACTTGCCACTTACAGGAGCTGACGCATGTATGATCTTGCCTCCTATCTGCCTGGTTTCCTTGCGGCCTATGCCATTTTAATCGTAGGGGCCGCGTCACCCGGTCCATCTGTTGCGATGCTGATTGGCGTGGCCTCCAACGAAGGTCGTGCCCCTGCAATGATCGCGACATCGGGAATTGCCATCGGCAGCGCCACGATCAACTTGCTGACCATGCTGGGGGTCGGCTTGCTGTTGAGCCAAGCGGCCTGGGCTATAACGGCCCTAAGGATCATCGGAGCGGCCTATCTATTGTGGCTGGCCTGGGGAGCGTTTCGCAAGATGATCAACCCGCCAGTATTCCAGTTGGAAAAGACAGCGCGCCTTTCAGGCTTGCGCCATTTTATGGTTGGATATCTGTTGCAGGTCACGAACCCCAAGGCGATTGCCTTCTGGCTGGCTATCGCCTCGATTGGTGCGGTCGAGGGTGCGCCTTTGCCCATCATTGCACTTTTCGTCCTGGGCGGGTGCACCATTTCCTTTGTCTGTCACGGGGCCTGGGCACTGGCCCTTTCAGCAGCCCCCATTCGTGCAGCCTATACCCGTGCGCGTCGCTGGATCGAAGGGGCGCTGGGCCTGTTCTTCTGCTTTGCCGCCAATAAGCTGGCCACATCAGAGGTATAACGTATTGGATCTGATCACCCTCCTGCAAGTGCTCGACAGTACGGTACGTCTCGCGACACCGCTGTTGCTGGCTTGTCTGGCGGGGTTGTTCAGCGAACGGGCTGGCATCTTTGACATCGGGTTAGAGGGAAAAATGCTGATGGCTGCCTTCTTTTCAGCGGCTGTGGCGTTTGTGTCTGGGTCCGTCTGGCTGGGCCTTTTGGCCGGGATAGGATCATCTCTGGTGCTCAGTCTGCTGCACGGGGTGGCGTCCATCACGTTCCGGGGCAATCAGTTGATTTCAGGCGTGGCGATCAATTTTCTTGCGGCCGGGCTGACCGTTCTGATCGCCCAAAGCTGGTTCAAAGAAGGTGGACGCACCCCTTCGTTGATCGGGGCAGGGCGGTTCAACTCGCTTGAGTTGCCTTTCGCTGAAACACTACAAGGGGTGCCCCTCCTTGGCCCGATCTATGCCGAGCTGATATCAGGCCATACAATACTGGTATATCTGGCGCTTTTGTGTGTTCCCGCATCGTGGTGGCTGCTCTATCGCACACGCTTTGGTTTGCGTTTGCGCGCCGTGGGTGAAAACCCGGCAGCGGTGGATGCTGCAGGTGTTTCGGTGATTGGTCTGCGCTTTGCAGCGGTGGCCATATGTGGCGTGCTGTGCGGCATCGCCGGGGCCTATCTGGCGACGGCCCTTCAGGCAGGATTTGTGAAAGACATGACTGCCGGGCGTGGGTTCATTGCGTTGGCGGCTTTGATCTTTGCCAAATGGCGTCCCTGGCACGCGCTGTGGGCCACGCTTCTGTTTGGATTTCTGCAGGCCGTGGCCCTCCGTTATCAGAGTATTGAACTGGGCCAGATCACGATTCCCGTGCAGCTGATGGATGTCCTTCCCTATATCCTGACGGTGATCATCCTGGCCGGTTTCGTCGGGAAAGCGGTGCCGCCAAAGGCCGGCGGTGAGGCTTATGTGAAAGAACGCTGAGGTCTCGTCCAAGCGGCGATGAGTCCAGTTTGCGCTAAAAGGTGTGTCCTGTCGGCATTTGGCCCTATCCGGTCCTTGCCAAACCGACCTGCTTGGGCGTAGGAGTGCCCATGCAAATCTACCTCCCCATAGCCGAAGTTTCGGTCAATGCGTTCCTCCTGCTGGGATTGGGCGGATTGGTGGGTGTTTTGTCAGGTATGTTTGGCGTGGGCGGCGGTTTCTTGATGACGCCGCTTTTGTTTTTTATCGGCATTCCTCCGGCTGTGGCCGTGGCGACTGAGGCGAACCAGATCGTCGCCTCGTCCTTTTCCGGTGTGCTGGCGCATCTCAGGCGAAAGACGGTGGATCTCAGGATGGGCACGGTGTTGCTCATCGGGGGTCTGGTCGGGGCCGCGGTGGGCGTTGTTATCTTCAACTACCTGAAATCATTGGGCCAAGTCGATCTGCTGGTGAAGCTATGCTATGTGGTTTTCCTGGGCATTATCGGGGCGATGATGTTTGTGGAAAGTCTGCGGGCCATTCGCAATACCCGCAGAGGTGCACCGCCCAAACGTAAGAAACACGGCTGGGTGCACAAGCTGCCTTTCAAGATGCGGTTTCGCACCTCGGGTCTGTATATCAGTGCGATCCCGCCGCTGATTGTTGGCGTTTGCGTCGGTATCCTTGCCGCCATCATGGGTGTGGGTGGCGGGTTCATCATGGTTCCTGCCATGATATACATTCTCGGAATGCCGACCAAAGTGGTTGTCGGCACCTCGCTGTTTCAGATTATCTTTGTCACCGGTTTTACCACCATGCTGCACGCCACCACCAACTATACGGTGGATGTGGCCCTTGCAGTGCTGCTGCTGGTCGGCGGTGTGATCGGTGCGCAGATTGGGGCGCGTATTGGCGTCAAGATGAAAGCCGAACAGCTGCGTATTTTGCTGGCGTTGATGGTTCTAGCCGTTTGTTTCAAGCTGGCGCTTGATCTGCTGATCATGCCGGGCGAGCTGTATTCCATCGGCGCAGGTGGTGGTCACTGATGCGGCGCGCTTTATCCATACTGGCGCTGATTGCCGCGCCCTTGATGGGGCAGGCTGAAGAGGTCGTGCTGGGTCTGAGCAGCGACAAGGTGGCGATCACTGCCAATTTTGACGGATCAGACATTCTGGTTTTCGGCGCGGTCAAACGCGAGGCCCCGATCCCGAAAGAGGACCTGGATGTCATCGTTGCCATCCAGGGACCTTCTCTGCCGATGACTGTGCGCCGCAAGGAGCGCCGTCTGGGCATCTGGGTTAACACCGAGGCGGTTGAGGTTGATGCCGCCCCCAGCTTCTATTCCGTGGCCACTACGCGGCCTCTGGATCAGGTGCTGTCGAATGTCGAGGATTTGCGCCACGAGGTGTCGATCGCACGCGCCATCCGGTCGGTTGGCAGTGCGGGGCAGGCCAAGGACGTGCAGGCCTTCACCGATGCGGTGATCCGTATCAAGAAGGCGAATAACACTTACAGTTTACATGAAGGCGCCGTGGCGCTGGATGAACAGACGCTGTTTCGTACATCCATTGCGCTGCCCTCAAACCTGACCGAAGGCGATTATGTGACCCGTATTTTCCTGACCCGCGAGGGTCAGGTGGTATCGGAATACAAGACCACAATCGACGTGCGCAAAGTGGGGTTGGAGCGATGGCTCTACACCCTCTCGCGCGAGCAGCCGATGTGGTACGGGCTCATGTCATTGGCCATCGCGATTGCCGCCGGTTGGCTGGCCTCTGCAGCCTTCCAGGTGCTGCGCCGCGGGTGACCGGTATTGGGTGAAACTCTGGATGTGATGCTCTGATCGAGACTTCTCAGTCTCAGGGGTGGATGAACCGTTCCTTTGGAATGACCGCAATTGGGGTGAGTTCGACCAGGAAGTCTTTGTGGCCTAATCCTTCCACCATCACTGACGTTGAAACTGGCGCATTTTCGTTCATCAAAAACTCAGTCCGCACTTTTTGTATGAGTGGCAACTGTGCCCGATCTGTAAAGTAGGTCGTAATGGACACAATATCTGCAAGCGTACCGCCCACTTTTTCCAGTAATCCAGAGATGTTGTCGAAGATTTGGCGGGTCTGCACTTCCACGTCACCTATGCCCAGGATCTCTTCATCGCTGGTCCAGGCGACTTGTCCGGTCAAATGCACAACAATCCCATCAGGCTGAACAACCCCCATCTGGAAGCCGCGGTTTCGGGCCTGCCAGACCTCATCACTTTCAAAGCCAACTGGCATGATATTTTCCTCTTATCTCGTACAGCATGAGCGCATGTTGAATGGTGCCACCGAAGTTGCGAAATGAACCAAAAATTCTGCAAAAGAAAAACCCCGGTCTTTCGAACCGGGGTTTAATCTTTGCAGAGATCAAGGCGATCAGCTGGTCTTTTTACCTTTGATCGGTGCCCAGAGGCGTTTGTTGGTCAGGTAGAGCAAGACCGACAGAACCGACAGGAAGATCACGCCAGCCAGACCGGCATGTTTGCGGGCCATCATCTTGGGCTCGGCCGTCCACATCAGAAAGGCCGATACGTCTTCGGCGATGTGATGCAGATCGGCTGAGTGACCATCCGCGAACTCGACATCGTCCCCGTAAAGAGGAGGTGCCATTGAAATCCAGCCACCAGGGAAGGCGGTGTTTTCATACAAGGTCACGCCTGCTTCTTCTTTTTCTTCGCCGGTGTAGCCGGTCAGAAGTGAAACAATGTACTCAGGTCCACCCATGCCTTTGAACAGCTGGTTCATGCCAGAGCCCAGAGGACCGTGGAATCCGGCACGGGCCTTGGCCATCAGGCTGAGGTCTGGTGCATTGTCCAGAGCAGACATCGGGAAGTGATCGGTTGGGCGGGCAGGGCGGAAATCGTCCAGCTCGGCGTCGAACACCTCAAAGTTCTGCTCGGCGTAGGCGCGCACCTGATCGGCAGGCAAGTGTGGACCACCGTGATCTGCCAAGGTACGCAAGGGCACGTAGCGCAGACCGTGACAGGCTGAACACACTTCGGTGTAGACCTGAAGCCCGCGTTGCAGCTGGTTCTGGTCAAACTTGCCAAATGGCCCCTCAAACGAGAAGTCCGTATCGTGAATGTGGCCTTCTGCGCCCGCAGCGAACGATGCCCCGGTTGAAAGGGTCAGGGCGGCGACAGCGGCAATGCTTAGTTTCTTAAACATATCCTGTTTCCTTTCTTATTCGGCCGGGTTTTCGGCTTTGGGATAATGGGCGTTGAAGTCCGCCTCGATGGTTTCTGGCGTCTGATCGGGCTTTTCGATCACACCCAGGAGCGGCAGGATCACCAGGAAGTAGGCGAACCAATAGGTCGAGGCGATCAGCGAGATCGTCGAGAACGGAGGCTCGGCTGGCATCGCACCGGCCCACATCAGAACGATGAAGTCGATGACGAGCAGAGCGAACCACCATTTGAACATGGGTCGGTAGCGACCGGACCGGACACTGGATGTATCCAGCCAAGGCACCAGCGCCATGACAGCAATCGCGCCAAACATCGCGAGGACACCAAAGAACTTGGCGTTGACGATCCCGCCTGTGACGAAATCAGCCAGCATCACAACCCAGACATCTGCGGTGAAGGCTCGTAGGATAGCGTAGAATGGCAGGAAGTACCACTCGGGCACGATGTGTGCAGGCGTCGCCAGAGCGTTGGCCTCGATATAGTTATCGGGGTGTCCCAGGTAGTTTGGCATGAAGCCTACGATGGCAAAGAACACCACCAGGATCACGGCCAGTGCGAACACGTCTTTGATTACGAAGTAAGGCCAGAACGGCACTGTGTCTTTTTCAGCTTCGGCCTTTGAGCCGCGGCGCACATCGACACCTGTCGGGTTGTTATTGCCCGTGGTGTGGAAGGCCCAGATGTGAATGGCCACGAGGGCCGCAATCACGAAGGGCAGCAGGTAATGCAAGCTGAAGAAGCGGTTCAGGGTGTAGTTGTCCACCGCTGGTCCGCCCAGCAGCCATGTTTGCAAGGCCTCGCCCACGAAGGGGATGGCACCAAACAGGCCGGTGATCACAGTCGCGCCCCAGAAGGACATCTGCCCCCAAGGCAGCACATAACCCATGAAAGCTGTGCCCATCATCATCAGATAGATCAACATGCCCACGATCCAGGTGATCTCACGCGGGGCCTTGTAAGACCCGTAGTAGAGACCGCGGAAGATGTGGATATAGACCGCAAAGAAGAACAGCGAAGCGCCATTCATGTGCAAATAGCGAATAAAGTGACCGCCGTTCACGTTGCGCATGATGTGTTCAATCGACGCAAAGGCGTGATCCACATGCGGCGTGTAGTGCATCACCAGCACGATGCCGGTGATGATCTGAAGCGCCAGGCAGAAGGTCAGAACGATTCCCCAGATCCACATCCAGTTCAGGTTCTTGGGTGTGGGGATCATCAGGGTGTCATAGAGCAGGCCAACGATGGGAAGGCGGCTGTGCAGCCATTTTTCTCCGCTGGTCTTTGGCTCGTAATGGTCGTGTGGAATTCCGGACATTGCGCGCTTCCTTATCCCAGTTTGATCGTCGATTCGTCGACGAATGCAGCCAGTGGAACCGGCAGGTTTTCAGGTGCAGGACCTTTGCGGATCCGGCCAGATGTGTCGTAGTGCGACCCGTGACAAGGGCAGAACCAGCCGCCAAAATCGCCGGCGTCGCCCAAAGGTACGCAGCCCAGGTGAGTACACACACCGATCTGCACCAGCCATTCGCCGGTGTTTTCGGCGTCACCAAATGGGGGCAGGGTCCGGTTGGGGTCTGCCCCGTCAGCATCCGGCACATTGGCGTTTCGGGCGTTGTCATCTGGCAATTCCGACAGAGGAACTGCTAACGCTTCTTCAATCTCAGCGGCGGTGCGACGGCGTATAAATACTGGTTTTCCCAGCCACTTTACGGTCAACTGCGTACCTGGCTCAATGCCTGACACATCCACCCGGATCGAGCTGAGCGCTTGCACGTCGGCCGATGGGTTCATCTGATTTACAAGCGGCCAAACTGCGGCACCTGCGGCAATCGCACCTGTTGCACCTGTCGCGTAGTAGAGGAAATCTCTGCGGGTGCCTTCGTGATCTTCTGCGTGGGACACGAGCTATTCTCCAGTTTCAAAGCCATGGCGGCTTCATGACAACACCGGCCGCATCGGAATGCGACCTTTCCGTTAAGGTGTTTAGCCCTCTCAGACGGGGTCGTAAAGTGCGCAATGCCGCTGATTTGATCATGGCGCGCATGTGTCGCGCTTGAGCGGAAGCTCCTGCGGGTGTAAGGACGAGGCAGAGCAGTCGAAATTAAGCCCCAAGGATAGACCGATGACCCGGATTCTCAGCACCGTAGCCGCCCTTTTCACCGTCTGCGCCCTTCCCGCCGCCGCTGAAATGGAAGTCAGCGCCTATCTCGGCCTTCAGGGCCTTTCTGAAAGCACCGGATCAGGCTTTTTGCCTGGTGGTGCGCCGATCAACCGCAGCTTCGACTGGGAAGGGAATTCACTTGAGGCGCCAATCTATTATGGCGCACGGGTGATGTGGTGGACGCCGTCGAACATTGGTTTCGGTATCGAAGGCACACATACCAAGGCGTATGCCTCGACTGCAGATTTGGCCGCTACAGGTCTCAGCCGGTTTGAGTTGTCGGATGGCCATAACATTCTGACCGCGAACGTGATGAAACGCTGGCCAGACGCGATTTCGCCGAAGCTGACGCCCTATGTTGGGGCCGGTATCGGGATTGCAATTCCGCACGTTGATGCGCAGGTTCTGGGGGCCAGCAACCGCACCTATGACTACGAAGCAACCGGTCCGGCCGTACGTGGCATCGCAGGGATCAAGTATGATTTCAACGAGGATTGGGCGGTGTTCGGTGAATATCAATTCACCTGGTCAGACAATGAGATCACTATTGATGCTGACCCTCTGGTAGCCGGGCAAACAGCGGGCAGGCTCAACACCGAAATCCTGACACATGCGATCAATGTCGGTGTGAGTTACAGTTTCTGAAGACGCGACTGCCCGTGCTCAATCCTCAGGCGGTCGATCAACTATACCGCCTGATGGGCTCTGCGTCGAAACAATAGGTAACCCTATCTGAAACCTTACTCAGGCGCGGTCGAAACCATGCTCTCGCGCTTGGCAAAGGATTCGTACCACTCTGCCAAGCCATCACGCCCCGCCCGCCAGTTCCGCGCGTTGTGGCGGAAATCGAGATAACTCAGGGCGCAGCCAACTGCGATGTGGCTCATGTCAAATGGCCCGGCCAGGTGGCTCATCCAGCGAGTATTAATCACATCCAGACTGCGGCTGACCTTGGTCCATTGCGCCTCGATCCAATCTTCGAACACCAGCTCAGCCGGGCGAAAGCGATGCTCGTAGACCATCAAAAGACTGGCCTCCATGATTGCCTCTGCTGTTGCTTCCAGCGTTAGTGTTTCCCACAGTCGAGACGCCGGATAGAGCCCTGACCCAGCCCGGCCGTCCAAAAATCGCGTGATCACACGGCTGTCGTAGATGGCCGGACCGTCATCGCGGATCAGGGCAGGAACTTTTCCGGTGGGGTTGGCGGCAATGGCATCTGCGCCCGACTCCAATGGGTTGGCGGTTACATCCACCACTTCGACCGCATCCGTTTGATTTGTTTCATGTAGCATGACACGCACTTTGCGTACGAAAGGGGAAGGCCCTGCAGAAGTTAGTTTCATCGGTCGCGTTCCTTTGATCTGGAGAATATCAGGTAGGTTTGTCTACGGCGCGCATCAAGGCCGCGACCAATGCGGTTTCCTGACCGATGCCGTAAGCGTCAACATGATCCGCCGCGCGCAGGCGCACATCGTCAGGTTTGTTTTGGTTCAGCTTCCAAGTGCCCTGGACGTCTTCGATCTGCATGGCGCAGGGTACGATCTGGCGCATCATACGGTCCATCACATCGTGCGTCATCTTGGCGCTGACCCAAGGTGGCTTGGGCAATAGTCTGGTTTCGAACAGGGCTGATTGACGATCCAAGAGATAATGCAAGCCCTCCACCGGGCGCAAGCTAACGGACCCCACCAGATGGACTGCAACGTAGTTCCAGGTGGGCACTTGATCTTCCACTCCGTACCAATCAGGCGAGATGTAGGAATGGGCCCCTTGCACCGCCAGCCGCATCTTGAGGTCTCCCTTGGCCAGCAGCCGCGCGATCGGATTTGACCGCACCAGATGAAATTCGGCCAATGTGCCATCGTCGGACACCAGAAACGGGATGTGGCTTATCAGCGGCGCGTCATTTTCAGTGCCACACGTCAGCAAGCCAAAACCCTGTTCGCGAGCATACTCCAGCGCGTGGGCCTCGGGGGTTTGGCGATAGATGGGATTTGGATGCATCGCGTAAACTCCCTATCCGCGACCGATGTAGGGCATCTTTGTTGCCATAACGGTCATGAATTGCACGTTGGCCGAGGCAGGCATCTCGGCCATATGCTGCACGGACCGTGCCGCATCTTCTACGTCCATCATCGGCATCAAAGGTTGATCAGGATCAGCGGCCTGCGCGCGGGTGTTCAATTCTTGCACCAACTCGGATTTTGCGTTGCCGATGTCGATTTGGCCGCAGGCGATGTCAAAAGCGCGCCCGTCCAGCGACAGGCTGCGGGTCATGCCTGTGATCGCGTGTTTGGAGGTGGTGTAGCAGATGGAGCCAGGTCTGGGATTATGCGCCGAGAGCGATCCGTTGTTGATGATCCGCCCTCCTTGGGGCGATTGCTTGCGCATCTGAGCAAAGGCCAGCTGCGCTGCAATGAACATGCCCCGGACGTTGACATTGATGACTTGCTCAAACCCACCCAGCGGTATTTCGTCGATTGGGCCTGCGGGGCCAAACATGCCCGCATTGTTGAACAGAACATCGAGGCGCCCTGTTTGACCTGCAAAGCTCTCAAATACGTCTTTCATCGCCGTAGCATCGGTGACGTCACAGGGCAGCGCTGTTGCGTTCGGATATGTGGCGGCCAAGGCCTCTAATTTGTCTTTGCGCCGGGCAATCAGACCGACCTGCCAGCCTGCAGCTAGAAAATGTTCGGCTGTGGCATAACCAATTCCGGAACTTGCCCCGGTGATCAGGATCGTCTTCATGTCTCTTCGACCTCCAATGTCAGCGGAGCGGGTGCGGCACGCAAATCGTCCACCCGCAGTCCACTGGTGGGCTTGGCCAAGCGGTTTCGCACCACCCAATGCAGACGCTCTTCGGCGCGGGTGATGGCCACATAGGCCAGCCGTTTCCACAAGGGCTGGCCCGCTTCCGAGCGGCCCATGCGGGCGGCGGCATATATGTCGGGAGCAAAGACCTGAACGTCTTTCCATTGACTGCCCTGGGCCTTGTGGATGGTGACGGCGGCCCCATGAAGAAATGTGGCCCCCATGCGGGCGGCGAAAGGGATGAAGGGTTCTTCTTCGTCTGGCTTTTCGATCTTCACGATCGAGGCTGCAGATACCTGTGGATCCTCTGCTCCCATCACATGCAACCGCGAAAATCCGGGTTTGCGGCCATGTCCCAGATAAATGACCTGCGCGCCCTTGATCAATCCACGTGCTTCAAGGTCCAGACGTTTCTTGCGATGCTTGAGCGGCAGCTCGATCCCGTCGCAAATCAGCGGCTCACCTTCCAGCAGTTCGGTTTCGGGCGCGCCATGTACGGCACGAAAGGCGTTGATCAAGCGGATGCGCGTGGCGTTGCGCCAGACCAAAACGGGGCTGCGGGCCATCAGATCGACCTCGACCCGTTGCGCCCATTGCACGCGGTCATCGCGGCTGGCGGCCTCCTCGATCATCTTCTCAAACCGATAGAAATCAACCTCGGGGTCGGCCAAGGCGTGGGCCAGATCGAGGATCGGGTTGTCGGCGTCTTGACGGTGCACGCGGTCTAGCGTCAGGATTTGCGGGGCGGGCAGGGATTCAAACACCATCGCGCCTGATTGATTGACGGGCGCCAACTGGGCGGGATCGCCAAACAGCAGCAAGGTGGGGAAAATCTCGGTTAGGTCCTGAAACTGCTTTTCATCCAGCATCGACGCTTCATCGACAAAGCCGACGTCAAGCGGCTCCTCACGACGTTTCCAGCCGATGATGAAATCAGATCCACGCAGACCTGCGGTGGCCAAAGCACCGGGGATGGATTTGTTGGTTTGGTAAAAGGCAAATGCTCGGTCGAGCGCGACATCCGTCAGCCCTTCGATCTCGGGCCTTTCACCCTGACCTGCCAGCCACTCAGCGATACGCTCATACTCCGGGTCATAGACCGGGGTGTAGAGGATGCGGTGAATGGTGGTTGCAGGCACACCGCGCGTGCGTAGCACGCTGGCGGCCTTGTTGGTGGGGGCCAGAATGGCCAATGTGCGGCGGTCCTTGCGCCGCTTGCCTTCCCAATCGCCGGAAACGACATCGACGCCTGCGTCCTCCAGCGCCCTGTAGAGCGCGGCCAGCAACAAGGTTTTGCCCGATCCGGCCTTGCCCACAACGGCCATCACGCTGTCTTTGCCATCGCGTGGCGGCGTCAGCAGACTGTCGTTCAGATCAATGCCCGCGTGACGCAGCATTTCTGCGATGCGGTCGTGGGCGTCGGCCTGATCATGGCTGAAAGTGATGGCATTCTCTGACATGGCCCGACCCTAGACGGGTGCCCCGGGCTGTGCCAGTCCAAAGCGGTCAGCTGGCGCGTGTTTTGACCGCTTCATCGCGGCGTTTCTTGTCACCTAGGCTGCGCTCGAACCACAGTTGTGAAATCTCTGGCGACAAACGCGCCCGGCGCGAAATGCGCGCGCGCGCCTGATCCGTGAAACACCACAGACCGAGGCTGATTTTTTCCCGGCCTTCGCCTTCAGACCCCAGGATGCGCGGTTCAGATCCTATGGCGCGGTAGATGCGTTCCATCCGGGCGTCAAAGACGCCCAGGTAATGTTCGATGCCGTAGTTCCGCATGACCTCACCTCCGGCGAGCATCAGGGCCGCGGCGACGCGGGGCTCTGCATTGCGGGTCAGGCAGAACCGGGTGCACTCCCAAATTTGCGGGCTGATAATCGGGGTGGGTCCGATCAGATGGGCAAAGTGATCCCGCACCATGGTGGGACCATCAGTCGGCAACAGACGCATGGAGCCGCCGTGCAATCCGTTCTGGTTTTCCCAAATCACATACAGCGGATCGAGGGCATCGTATTCATCGCGCTCAAATCCGTACTCATCCACATGGACATCCCACCCCTGGCGGGTTTTGAACTGATCGGCACGATCGCGAAACATGGACTCGCGCAGTTTTGGAAAGGCGTGCATATCTCTCGCGTAAATGTATCGCAGCATTGTCCTTGTGTCCCTCTGACTGTTACGTCTGAGGTCAAGGGGTACGGAGTTCTGGTTAACGAGAGTTTAGGAGGGCGTCCCTGATTTTACAGCTTAATCGTTTGTAAATAAACGTTTATAAATGGAACTGCAAAGATAACGCACCGTGCGGTCTGGCCAAGGTTATTCCGGGTCATCCTGATCTGACAGCAGATCGGGGCGGCGTTGTCGGGTCAGATCCTGAGATTGCGCCTTGCGCCAGTTTTCAATCTCGCCGTGGTGACCTGATTGCAAGACTGCAGGGATGCTCAGACCATTCCACTCAGCAGGCCGGGTGTATTGTGGATGCTCCAGCAACCCGTCTGAGAAGCTTTCGTCTTCGGCCGAGGCCTCATTTCCCAAAACACCGGGACGCAGGCGCACGGCGGCGTCGATCATGGCTTGTGCGGCGATCTCTCCTCCGGTCAGGACAAAATCGCCCAGTGACACCTCTTGAATCGCGTAGTGATCAATCACCCGCTGATCGAGCCCTTCAAAGCGTCCGCAGATCAATGTGACACCGGGCCCTTGGGCCCAGTCGCGGGCCATGGCTTGATCAAAGCGTTTCCCGCGCGGGCTGAGATAGACCAGCGGTGCCCCTTCCGGGGCACTGCGCAGCGTGTGGTCAATCGCGCGGCCCATGACATCCGCGCGCAGCACCATGCCCGCGCCGCCACCAGCGGGCGTGTCATCGACATTGCGATGTTTGCCATTGCCAAAGGGGCGCAAATCCACCGCCTTCAATTGCCACGCGCCCTCTTTGAGCGCCTTGCCGGTCAGGCTTTCGCCCAACACCCCGGGGAAGGCGTCGGGGAAGAGGGTGATGATCTGCGCCAGCCAAACACCCGAAAGACGCGGGTTTTGCTCCATCAGATCACGCGGTTGAAGCGAGGCTGTGATGGATTTACGACCATGGGACCTGGAGGGCGTGTCTGACATGAACGCTTCCTTTCTCTCGTGCTCTTTGGCGGAGGGGCGGGGGGATCGTCAAGGGTATGCGTTGAATGCAGGCGGGTTTCAGTCCGCTTTGCGCATGCGCCGGATCAGTCTTCGCTTGGCCTCGATCAGGGCGTCATCGTCGAGATCCGACCGATTGAGAGCCAGTAATTCTTCGGCCGCCCCCTCAGGTTGCACATTATGCGCGGGCAAAGGGTCAAGTCCTTCTCGGGATACTTTCAACAAATCAAGCGCCACCCCAAGGGGGCCAAGCGGATCGGATCCCGACGCCTCGATCGGTGTGCTCAGCACCTTTGCCCTATGCCCCAGCCTATGTGTGACTGCGTTCACAATCTCGGGCAGGCGTGCGGCATGTTGAAGTTTGACGCGGTAGGTCTCGAACTCTTCTGTAAGGCGCAGGGCACGCAGGTTTTGCCAGTACACGCTTTGCTGCCAGTCGCGCGCCGTGCGGGTTGTGAACCAGACCGTGATATCGGCCCGTTCGCCAAAATGGCTGCGCAACACGGCACAGGCCACATTCATCAACGGACCTGCGGCGTCGTACCCTGCAACCCCCCGGCGACCGGGTAGGATCCCGCTGAGATCTTCCGCACTGATCAGAACAGGGCGCGTATCGGATGTGTCGAGCGGCCTGATCGCGGCCGTGAAACACTCTGCAAATTCACCTAGGCTGGACGCTTGTTGCCGGGCGGAAAACGTGCGTGCGGCTTGTGTCGCGTCGAGGATATCGGCGGTGAGCAGCAAACGCAGCTGCGGTTCAAGCTGATCCATCCGGGCCACAGCTCCGCGTTGCAGGCTGGAGGTGCCTGTCTTGTGAAAGCCGGGATGAAGCAGGATGCGCAAAGCGTCGCTCTTTATGCCTGAACGGTGAGGTTGGATTGGATGACAGCGATATGCGCGTGTGTGTCTGGCGCGTCAAGCACCTCGGGGAAAGTTACTCGGGCAAAAGCCCGTCGGGTGGGTCGGCCACAATCCGGCCTGAGGTCAGATCTACAGTTGGCACCGCTTCCAAAGTGAAAGGCAGCAGGACCGTATCTTTCAGATGTGGACCCTGGATTTCCAGCAGATCGGATGCCCCGTGGTTCAGCACATCCTTGACTCGCCCCAGAAGAGTGCCGCCGGTGTCGTAGACTTCAAGCCCGATCAGATCGGTGTGGTAATACTCGTCATCTGGCAGCTTGGGCAGTTGGGCCCGATCCGCATAAAGCCGGACTCCACGCAATGCATCGGCTTGTTCTTTGGTCTGCACGCCGGTCAGTCGTGCGGACATTCCGTTCTTGATTTGGCCCGTGATCTCAACATCGAAAGAGCGCGCACCGTCTTCGGTGGTCAGCGCGCCGTAAGCTGCGATATCTTCTGGATGGGCGGTGAAGGATTTAATCCGAACATCGCCATGCACCCCGAAAGCCCCTGCAATGGCACCGACACAGATCATGTTATCCAATGGTTGCCTCCACAGCACAGATGTTGTCGCGCGTCCATGTTCCGCCTGCAGCGTCGCACAGGTCTTGCGCGTTTGAGCGTTCATAGAACACGCCCGCCACAAAGGCGACACCGCACACAAGGATCAGGCGGATGGGTCTCAGCAACAGGCTCATCGGATCTCCACGGGCAAAGCGCCGCGCCGGTCTTCCCAGCCGGCCTTTTCAAGTTCTGGAGTGTCACTGTCCGTTTCAGGCCAGCCCACACAGAGATAGGCCACCAGACGCCAATCGTCCGGGACCGAAAGGTCGCGGTTCAACTGGTCCGGATCAAGAATAGAGACCCAGCCTACACCCAGTCCGTGGCTGCGTGCGACCAGCCAGAATTGCGTGATCGCAGCCACCACGGAATAGCGGCGCATTTCGGGCATGGTGCCTGCGCCCAATCCGGCGCCCTTGTCGGTGGATTCGTCACAAAAGATCGCTAATTGCACCGGTGCTTCCTGCATGCCGGACAGCTTGAGCTGGCTGTAGAGAGCCGCCTTTTCGCCCTCATAACCCGCCAGAGCTGTGGCATTGGCGGCTTTGAAATTCTCCAAGGCCGCCGCCCGTGCGCTATCGCTGGCCAACCGCAGCACACGCCACGGCTCGCTCAGCCCCACGGAGGGGGCCAGAAGAAAACTGTCGAGACAGCTTTGCAACAGCGCCTCGTCCACCGGGTCTGTGCGAAAGCGGCGCACATCGCGCCGCCAACGCATCAGATCCAGAAGGCCAGACTGAAGGTCGGAGTTAAACTGCGTCATCATGTAAGATGCGCAGATTACTTGTCCGCTTCTTCTTCTGCAGGTGCGTCTTCCGCTGGAGCCTCTTCAGCCACCGCTTCTTCTACGACGTCTTCTGCGGGTGCTTCTTCTTCCGCAGGGGCAGCGGCGGCTTCGGCAGCAGCAGCGGCTTTGGCGGCCTTTTCTTCGATCCGCTCTTTGGCTTTGGTACCAGGCTCACCCTTGTTGGGGTTGTTGCGCTCTTTCTTTTCGATCGTGCCGGCTGCTTCCAGGAAACGGCTGATGCGGTCGGTTGGCTGCGCGCCCTGGTCGAGCCAGTACTGAACACGTTCCATGTTCATTTTCACGCGCTCTTCGCTGTCTTTGGGCAGCAGTGGGTTATAGGTGCCCAGCTTTTCGATGAAACGGCCATCGCGTGGCATGCGGCTGTCGGAAGCCACGATGCGGTAGAAGGGACGTTTCTTTGAGCCGCCGCGTGCGAGACGAATTTTCATAGCCATTTGGTGTTCTCCTTTAGAATGGCAGGGTCGGTGGGATCTGATCCCAACCTACGATTGGTGTTTCTTATGGTGTTGGATGACTTCGCCAATGATGAAATTCAGGAAGTTCTTGGCAAATTCGGGGTCGAGATCGGCCTCAAGCGCCATGCGCTGAAGCCGCTCGATCTGCTGGCTTTCGCGCAGCGGATCGGAGGGCGGGAGGTCGTGCTCAGCTTTCAGCTGACCCACGGCCTGGGTGTGTTTAAAGCGTTCGGCCAGCGTATAGACCAAAACGGCATCCAGCCGGTCGATGCTGGTGCGATGCTCTTTGAGCAGTTCAGCGGCGCGGTTTGCGGCGTCAGACATCGGGCGTTCCTTTCGGTGCGGGGTGACGGTAGACCAGCGAGGGTTGGTCATCGTCCGGGTAAATGACGGTGCCAGACTTGATGGCTCCCAACCGTTCGGCCAGCGCAACGGACCGCGTGTTGGTCGCGAAGACATAGCTGACAAGGCTAGGCAGTTGCAGTGTGTCAAAGGCATAGTCGCGCACGGCAATGGCGGCCTCACTGGCGTATCCATGGCCTTCCGAGCCTTCCGCGATCAGATAACCCAGCTCTGGTTCTTCATCTCCGGGTTCTGCACCAATCAAGACAAAGCCGATGGCGCGGTCTTCACCCGTCAATGTGATCGTCCAGCCACCATGGCCTTGCAACATCCAACACGACGCGAGCGAGGCAAAGTCATACCAGGCCTCTTCACGGGTCATAGGACCGCCGATGCCTTCCCCACGAGGGCCACAGGCGATCTCGGCATAAACCGCGTAGTCATCGGCACGGGGCGCACGTAAGGTCAGGCGCTTTGTGTGCAAGACGGGTACGAGCGCGGCAAAGCTTGCCGCGGTTTGACCGGGCACGCCGATGGGCAGAGTCTCGCAATACATGCTCATGCCAATGCCTCCGGTCCCGGATGGCGATAGGTCAGGGTGCCGTCCCACTCGGGCAGGTCAGGCAGCCGGGCGTCGGTGTCCAGCGAGCAGCCCAGCCGTTTGGCAAGGGCGATGGACCGTGCGTTGTCAGGGTCGATATAGCTGACCAAGGTCGAAAGACCGAGCGTTCTATAGGCGTACACGCGAACGGCTTCGGCCGCCTCGCGGACATAGCCCTGACCTTCAAGTTCGGCGGACCAGATGCCCCAGCCCAGCTCGATCTCAGAATACCCACCCTGGCGCAACAGACCGCAATCCCCGATGGCGACATCGGTGCCCTTGTGACAGATGGCAAACAGGCCAAAGCCTTGGATCGCCCAATGCCCAACCAGACTGCACAGATGATCAAAGGCGTCAGCAGCGCTCCACGGCCCGCCCATGTAGACGGTGCGCGGATCCTGCAGATAGACCACGCTTGCATCGACGTCCTGCAGCCCAATGGCACGCAGGGTCAGGCGGTCGGTCTCCAGAACCGGGGTATCAGCCAGATGCGGGGTCATGATGCACCTATCCCCAGATCAGCGGGCGAGGGGTGCCGATAGAGCTGCTCCACGCCCATATGCACGTTGTCATACTCGCGTTCAAACGCAGCACCCAGCCGTTCGGCTAGCGCCACCGAGCGGATGTTGCCCGGCACGATGTTTGAGGTCAGCGTGGTGAAACCAAGGTCGGTGTAGGCCCATTCTCTCGTTCGGGCCGCGGCCTCGAAGGCGATACCTTTGCCTTCAAAGCCCTCGTAGACAACCCAACCAATTTCGGGCTCGGGCCAGCCTTCGGGAGCCCAGATGCCGGACAGGCCGCAGGGTTTGCCGGATACTTTTTCCTCAACCGTGAAATAGCCATACCCGCGCAAGGTCCAGTGGCCCAGATTGCAAGCAAACCAGCGCCATGCGTCCGAGCGGTTTTCCTCAGTACCGAACCCGGCCGAACGCACAGGATCCAGGGCAAAGGCCACATAGGTCTCAAAATCACTCTGCTCTGGTGCGCGAAGGATCAGGTTGTCCGTTTCCAGCCGGGGAATGGTGAACGTCATGCTCATGCCACGGCCCCCTGAGGATAATGACGATAACTATCGCAGTTCGGAACTGGCGAGGGTCTGTCCGTGTCCAGCTGCGCGCCAAGGCGTTCAGCCAGTTTGCGAGAGCCGTGGTTGGCCTTGTCGATATAGCTGACCACATTGGCCCAACCGAGGGTTGAGAACAGATGCGCAATCACGGCCTGACAGGCTTCGGCGGCCAGACCCCGGCCTTCAAACTTTGCGTCGGTCAACAGCCAGGACATTTCGGGTTCATCAAAATGAGAAGGGTGGAAAGGCCCTGCCATACCAACCGTATCACCGCTGTCTTTCAGCACGGCGCTGTACATCCCATAGCCGCGCAGCATCCATTGCCCGACATAAGCCGAGAATTTGTGCCAGGCGTCATGTTCGTTCATCGGCCCGCCGTAGAACTCGGCCCGGTCTTCACCCAGAAACGCCAACATGGCGGGCATATCGGCGGCGCCGGGCACGCGCAGGATCAAGCGGTTGGTTTCCAGTTGAGGCACGTTCAGGCTGAGGGTCATGCCATCTCCTCTCTTGGAAGAACATAGACATCGCGGGTCACGCCATCTGGGAACACGTCGCGGCTGACTTTGGTGCCGCCCAAACGTTGTGCCATTTTGTGCGAGCGGATGTTTTCATCGCGCATGAAGGTCTGTACGCGGCTCCAACCCAGCGTGTCGTAGCCGTAAGCAATGATCGCACGGCTGGCTTCGGTCGCATAGCCGTGGCCACGGGCCTCGGGCATCAGCCACCATGTCAGTTCGTCGGTGTTCCAGTCGTCTTCTTTGACGAGACCAGCACCGCCCAGAACCTCTGCTTCGTTCTTGCGGCGCAACAGCCACATGCCAAAGCCGCGGATCTGCCAATGGATCATGTCATTGGCATGGATTTGCGCGACTTCATCTTTGCTACGCCCGCCCCGGTATGTGCCCACCGTCATGTCCGAGACTGCATAGAACGCGCGGTAAGCCTGCACATCAGCAGGCTCTGGCGCGCGCAGCGTCAGGCGGTCGGTATTCAAAATAGGGTGAGCGGGGGCCGTCATGACTTACTTCTTCTTACCAAAACCAGATAGGCCGGGGGGCAGGCCACCGCCGCCCAAACCGGGCAGGCCGCCGCCAGGCATGCCTTTGCCCATCGCCTTGGCCGCTTGCTCCAATGCTTTGGGGTCCATACCGGCGGCCATCTCCTCAGGCGAAGGACCGCCTTTACCAAACATGCCTTTCATGGCCTGTTTCAGCATGCCACCTTTGCCCATTTTGCCCATCTTCTTCATCATGTCGCCCATCTGGCGCTGCATTTTCAGAAGTTTGTTCAGCTCGGACACTTCCAGCCCCGAGCCTTTGGCAATCCGCTTTTTGCGGCTGGCCTGCAGGATCTTGGGATTGGCGCGTTCTTTCTTGGTCATAGAATTGATCAAGGCGATTTGTCGCGCCAGCATCTTGTCGTCAACGCCTGCCTCGTCCATCTGGCCTTTCATCTTTCCCATGCCCGGCATCATGCCCATGACACCTTCCATGCCGCCCATCTTTTGCATCTGTTCCAGCTGCATTTTCAGGTCGTTCATGTTGAACATGCCCTTCTGGAATCGCTTCATCATCTTTTCGGCCTGTTCGGCCTCGATGGTATCTTGCGCTTTTTCCACAAGGGAGACGATGTCGCCCATACCCAGGATGCGACCTGCGACACGGTCGGGCTCAAACGTCTCGATCGCGTCCATCTTTTCGCCAAGCCCGACGAAACGGATGGGTTTGCCCGTGACGGCCCGCATCGACAGCGCCGCACCGCCGCGCCCGTCGCCGTCCATCCGGGTGAGGACCACGCCTGAGACGCCAATCTTATCGTCAAATTCGGTGGCGACGTTCACGGCGTCCTGACCGGTCAGGCCATCGACCACCAGCAGCGTCTCACGCGGGTTGGCCACGTCGCGTACATCAGCGGCCTGCTGAATCAACTCTTCGTCGATGTGCAGACGGCCCGCCGTATCCAGCATGTAGACATCATAGCCGCCAAGGCTGGCCTGCGTCTTGGCTCGTTTGGCGATAGCAACCGGGTTTTCGCCTTTGACAATCGGCAGGGTGTCCACACCGATTTGCGTACCCAGAATGGCCAGCTGTTCCATTGCGGCAGGACGGTTGACGTCCAATGAGGCCATCAGAACACGTTTGTTCTCGCGCTCTTTGAGACGTTTTGCCAGCTTGGCCGTGGTGGTGGTTTTACCGGACCCTTGCAGACCGACCATCAGAATGGGGGCAGGGGGGTTATCAATCTTCAGCTTGCCGGGGTCTTCGTCGCCTGTGAGTGTCTCGACCAATGCGTCATGCACGATCTTGACGACCTGTTGGCCGGGCGTAACCGATTTGGTGACCGATTGCCCGGTGGCTTGTTCCTGCACGCGCTTGACGAAATCACGCGCCACAGGCAGCGACACATCCGCTTCGAGCAGGGCCACGCGCACCTCGCGCAGGGCTGATTTGACGTCATCCTCGGACAGGGCACCTTGCTTGGTCAGCCGGTCAAAGACGCCAGAGAGGCGGTCTGAAAGACTTTCGAACATTTACGGGCCCTCCTTGGGCTATTGCCATATGCCGGTCCAATATAGGGACCGACGTCTCAAACGATAAGCGCCCCCACGGGCGATACTCGCTGGTGGGGGGCGATCCCGGGCATAGGCCCAAGGGACCGGAAGCATCATGACCTCCGGAATGTTGTGCCAGCATTTATTGAGGATTTCTGCATGAGTCAAGCACAGAGCGGGGGTGCATCGACCTTGATCCCACGCTAACCTGAGGGAAATTTGAACAAGGACATTTCCATGGAAGCCCTGGTCGCCATTTTCGCCGAAATCATCATCGCCTGTATGATGCCGTTTGTCTCGTTGATCGGGGCATTGTTTGGGGCCTTTCTGGAAGGGCTGTTGCTGTTGCTGGCAGGCATCTTTGGAGGGGTGTTTGAGGTTTGGGCGGACCGTCGCAAGGCCAAATCAGCGCGGCCGAAAACGGCGGCAAAACCTCGCAAGCCTTTGATTCCCCGCAAAGTGATCCATTGGACCGCTGGTGTCATGGGAACTTTGGGTGTTCTGGGCGTCATTGCATCGTTTGTCTTTTTTCAACCAATCCTGCGCTATGTGCTTGAAACCGCCTCAGCCAAGGCCGGGACCGAGATCACGTTTGAACGGGCGTCCGGCACCTTGCTGGCCGGTGATGTGACGCTGGAGGGCATCCACGTGTTGCGCGATGGGCAGGAGGGGCTGACCTTTGATCTGAAAGTTGCACGGGCCACGGCTGAAGTGCGGGTGAGCAGCCTGTTGAGCCGCGTCCCGGTGATTGATCTGGCGCTGGTCGAAGGGGTCACAGGGTATGTCAGCCCTCCCCAACGTGAAAAGGACAAACCAAAGGAGAAAAAGCCGCGCAAGCCGTTCCGGGCCAATCTGGCGCAGGTGCGCGATGTGGTGCTTGACGTGCGCCCGAAAGGGGCCGAGCCCTATCCATTGATGATTGAGGCCGCGCAGGTGGCACCATTCCGGAGTCAACTGGCGCTGTTTGATCTGTTGTTTCGCTCGAACATGAAGGCAGAGATTGCCGGGCAGACGCTGGTGGTGGAAACCAGTCTGATCACGGAACACGGGCGTCAGACGCTCTGGAGTTTCGAGAATGTCGAGGCTGAGAAGGTCAAGCTATTGGTGCCCCGTGCGCCACTGACATGGTTGAATGATGGGGTGCTGTCAGCGCGGGTGACAGATCGCTGGAGCCTGTCTGAGGACTGGATCGACATGGAATGGGTGATCGGTTTTGAGGACATGAATATAGCAGTGCCCAGCGATGCAGGGGCTACGCAGATCCTGTTAGGTGGTGGTTTGGCCAAGTTGGTGAACGCGCGGCAGGGCAACGTGGAGTTCCGTTATGCGCTGCAACTGGACAAAGCCGAAATGGACGCCATGCGCGCGGGCGATCTGAGCGAATTCTGGGATGTGGTCTTGAGCGGTTTTCTGGTGTCCGGCGGGAAAGGTCTGAGCGTCACCACGCAGGGGAGCGCGGAAGAGCCCGCATCAGACATTGACGGATCAGAACCCGGCGCGCTGGACAAGCTGAAAGGTCTTTTCAAGCGCGATGACGCAGAGTAATCGCGACATCACACACCTGAACCTTTTTCCATCGCCCACCAGCTGTTGATCGCCTCAACTATGATTTCGGGACCTTGGCCTGTGGTGAAATATTGGTGCAAGGGCACTGTGCGGGTGGTGTTCGCTTTCGCCGTCTTGCTGCGCAGAATCAGAACGGGCCGGCTCATGGCTTGGCCGCTTTCGGACATGTCCTGCTCGATCCGCGCCTCCACCAGCCGCGAGAGTTTATGATTAATCTCGGTCTGTCGAAAAATAGATTTCCGGCGGATTGAGATGCGATTGGTGCTGCGGTCGAACACGAACTGCAGACGCTTTGCAAACAACTCCAGCGCCATCAGCCACAGCCCTCCGCCTACCACGACGAACATGAACGAAAACAGCCAGCTCATCGGTCCCAGATCCGCGCCCAAAGGGATCAGGCCGATGCCCACAAAGAGCAAAATCAGCAAGACCAGTCCGATCGACAAGAGCCAGGGCACATGGTCGATGATCAGGGTATCCGGCGAGGAATGACTAACTTTCATGCGTGCAGGCTATGAGCCGGGTACATCGGCTGCAAGGCTTTACAAGTCAGCGCAAAAATGAACAGTATCGCGAGAATGTTGCGTACATGGTGCGCAAGAGAACAAGGGGATATCATGGACAACTGGGACGAAGTGCGCACAGCTTACAAAGTTGCATCCGTGGGCACCGTGAGCGGCGCCGCTGAAGTTCTGGGTGTGCACCATGCCACCGTCATTCGCCACATAGATGCCCTCGAAGAGCGTTTGGGCGTGAAACTGTTTCAGCGCCACGCGCGAGGATATACGCCGACTGAGGCGGGAGATGATCTCTTGCGGGTGGCGCAGGCGACAGATGATCAGCTGAGCCAACTTGCGGGTCGGATCAAAGGCCGTGGCAATGATGTGGGTGGCGAATTGATTGTCACCTCGCTGGGCGGGTTCAGCCATTGGCTGGTGCCGGTTCTGGCGGATTTTCAACTGGAATATCCTGATATCATAGTACGTTACCTGACCAGTGATCGCCTGTTTCGGCTGGAGTATGGTGAAGCCCACGTTGCCATCCGCGCAGGACGTGTCCCGGACCAGCCCGACAATGTGGTGCAGCCTTTCATGGTCCAGAAAACAACGCTTTACGCCAGCGAAGCCTATGTCGAGCGCAACGGGTGTCCATCGGATTGGAAGGAATTTGCAAAGCACCGTTTTGTCGGTACAGACAACTCCAAATCGCGTGCACCCTTCGCGATGTGGATGCGCGAGCATGTACCGGACGAATGTGTGGTGTTTCGCAGCGGTGACGTACACGCCCAACGACGAGCTATTCAACAGGGGGCGGGCATCGGGTTCATGCCGCAGCTTCAGGCACAAGAGCGTGGTGGATTGATCGAAGTGACCCCACCGCGTGAAGAATGGGACGGGCCGCTTTGGCTGGTGACTCATATGGATTTGCACCGCACCACCAAAGTTCAGGCGTTCCTGAGCTTTCTGAAAGAGCGCGCAAAAACGTGGACGCCTGAATGACCGGGGCATTGCGGGGCCACATTGCGATGCTGGCCTTTTCAGGTCTGATCGCAGGGTCTTTTGCTTTGGGCTCCATGGCGGCCCCGCAGATTGCGCCTATGGCGCTGAACGCGGTGCGGTTTGTCCTGGCCTCCGTTCTGCTGGGCGTTTTGGCGATCAGCTGGACCGGCATTGATCGCAGCGCCTTTGCCGCCCCATGGCGATACCTGATCATGGGGGCGTCGATGGGCATCTACTTTGTGCTGATGTTCGAAGGCCTTAAAACGGCAGACCCGGTGTCGGCCTCGGCTGTGTTCACGTTGACGCCGATTATCTCGGGTCTCTTTGGCTATATACTGCTGCGCCAGATCACCACGCGGCGTATGGCGCTGGCCTTGGCGGTGGGTGCGGCTGGGGCGCTTTGGGTTATCTTTCGCGCGGATGTTCAGGCCTTAATGCAGTTCAACGTGGGCCGCGGTGAGATGATCTATTTCGTCGGCGTCATCGCACATGCGTTCTACACGCCATCGGTGCGTCTGTTGAACCGGGGCGAGCCCGCCGTGGTGTTTTCCTTTGGCGCGATGTCTGCGGCCGCCCTTCTTCTGCTTGTGGCAGGCTGGCGTGACATCATGGCGACGGACTGGGCTGCGCTGCCTGCAATTGTATGGATCACCATCGCCTATACGGCTGTCTTTGCCACGGCGATAACCTTTGTGCTGGTGCAATTCGCCACGCTGCGCCTGCCCAGTGCCAAGGTGATGGCCTATACTTATCTGACGCCCAGCTGGGTGATCTTGTGGCAGGCCGCATTGGGGCACGGGGTGCCGCCGACATTGGTTCTTGTCGGTGTCGGTTTGACGGTGATGGCACTGGTGCTGTTGCTCAAGGACGAAGATCGCCAGGGAATAGCGCGTTAGATCAACCCGGCCTGTTCCAATTGTTCGACCAAGGCATCGAATGCAATCGGTTGCGGCTCGCGTCGCCCGACGGAGGGTAGTTTCCCGTCTGGTTGACGCAACAGAGGGTTCAGACGGGTGAGATCGACATCGGCAAAGGCTTCGATCTGATGGGCAATGGCGTTGACCGGAGCCAGCCTGGCGCGGCGCTGGATCAATCCGACCCGTGTCTTGGGCATCATGGCAAAAGGGGCCAGATGAAAGGCCGATCCGTCTCCGCCCACAATGGTGTGCGCCGCGCGGTAGACCTGACATTGCTGATACATGTTGTGCCGTTCGGGATGAAACACAGTATAGCCTGCCGAGATCATCAGCTTTTCAATACGCTCTTCCTGGTCAACATGTTGGAAGACATGTTTCAGCTTGCTGCGCGAGACATAGATTTTTTCGGGCCCCATGGGTCTGCATGCGTGCGCCACGCGGGTGCGGACAAAGCGCCGGAACGCTTCTGTGCCCACGGCCCATTGCAGATGTCCAAAACCTTGCGCAGGGACATGAAGCTGCTCCACTTCCATCGGGCGGGATACGATGTGAATGGGCATGGTGCATCCCATCATGTCGAAGAAGACCTTCATGCGCCGCCGGAGTACTGCTGCAAAATCAATCTTGGGAGGGGTCAGGATGATCAGGCCGTCATAGTGTCCTTCGCGTCCCTCCAGCGCCCAGAGCCGGCTCGCGGTTTCCATCAAGAAATGCCCGAAATGGTGGCGGCCCAATCCGCAGAACAGATACGTCCCCTCCAGCCGTTTCAAGCTGTCGGGGTCGGGGAGGTGAGACGAGTTGGTAAATCGGCTGTCTGAAATACGCGTGCGCGAAATTTCGCAGAAGCTGCCGTCGGCCCGGTAGATACCATGAGCAAATCCTTCATCCACGGTCACAGGCGCGATTTGCGCATCGCTCAAGGGTTCGATGATCGCCGGCGGCAAATGCTCAGGCGTCAGCGGCGCTGCCAACTGAGCGTCATTCTGGCTCATCTTCGTGCTCCAGCTCGGTTTCCAGAAAACGTTCGAACGCATCCAGATTGACGGCTTCGAATTGACCAAAGCTCTGCATCCAGATCGACGCGCCCTGCATGGCATCCGGCTCCAGTTTACACCACTTCACCCGGCCACGGCGTTCCTGGCTGATCAGCCCCGCCCGGCTGAGGATATTGAGGTGTTTTGAGATCGCCGCCAGGCTCATCTCAAATGGCTCGGCGACATCTGTCACGGCCATGTCGTCCTCCAGCAGCATCATCAGGATAGCGCGGCGTGTGGGATCGGCCAAAGCGGCAAAAGTGGTGTCGAGCGGGTCAGTCATTGCCAATCCGCGTTAGACGCAGGCGAAAAAAAGATCAACCAGATGGTTGAATATTGTTTTGTGCGCTGTCTGCCCGTGTCCTGCCTGCGGCACGGTGGCGCTGCCATTTTTGGCTTGTAAAAATATACTATAAAACAATATGTTACCTTGCTTACTTGGTGCGTTTGGTCGCGCTTGACTCTGACCCGGCACGGCCTTAGCACTGCCTCAACACTTCCCGAGGGGGTTTTGGCGTGTCTGATCCTGATCCAGCTGAGCGTTTGTCGCAGCTAGAAGCCCGGATCGAAGCCTTGAAGGCCAAGGATGCGCCCAAGCCTCATACGGAAGAGCACTACTCTCAGGCGCAACATGCCTGGCGAATGGTGATCGAGATGGTGGCCGGTATCGCAATCGGCTTTGGCATTGGATACGGGCTGGACAGCCTGTTCGGGACAATCCCGATCTTCCTGGTGCTGTTTACATTGCTGGGGTTCGCGGCAGGCGTCAAAACGATGATGCGCAGTGCGGCAGAACTCCAGAAGACACAAACGGCCGCTGAGGCCGCAGATAAGACCCCTGGCGACGGGGAAGATGAGAGGGCTAAACATGGCGACTGACACGCACGGAGCTGAAGGCAAAGGTTTGGAACTGGTGTTCCACCCGATGGACCAGTTCATTGTGAAGCCGCTGTTTGGTGACGGAGGTGTCGGCACCTTCACAATCACCAATGTGACGCTCTGGATGGCCCTGACCGTGCTGGCAATCGTGGCTCTGCTGGTTCTGGGCACCTCAGGCCGCTCGACCGTACCCAGCCGAGTACAGTCAATCGCGGAACTGGCTTATGGCTTTATCCGCAAGATGGTCGAGGACGTGGCAGGCAAAGACGCGCTGCCTTACTTCCCTTACATTATGACGCTCTTTATCTTCATTGTCTTCTCGAACTTCCTGGGCCTGCTGCCCGGTGCCTTCACCACAACCAGCCATATCGCAGTGACTGCGGTGATGGCGATGGCCGTGTTCCTGGCGGTGACAATCTTGGGATTTGTGAAAAACGGTTTTGGCTTCCTGAGCGTCTTCTGGATCAGCTCGGCGCCGCTGCCGTTGCGGCCCATCCTGGCGCTGATCGAGGTTATCTCGTACTTCGTACGCCCTGTCAGCCACTCCATTCGTCTGGCGGGCAACATGATGGCCGGTCACGCCGTTATCAAAGTCTTTGCAGCCTTCGCGCCGATGGTGCTGATTTCAACAGGCATCGGCCTGCTGGTCACGCCTCTGTCGATCATCGCGATCACAGCGATCTACGCGCTTGAGGTTCTGGTGGCCTTCATCCAGGCCTATGTCTTTACCATCCTGACCTGTGTGTATCTGAAAGATGCGCTGCATCCACACCACTAAGGACACCGAAACGAACGGTGCGTGATACGCGCGCGCCACAACCTAATCGAATGCTAATTCCAACGTAAGGAGAATACTCATGGAAGGCGATATCGTACAAATGGGCGCATACATCGGCGCTGGTCTGGCATGTACTGGCATGGGCGGCGCGGCCGTTGGTGTGGGCCATGTTGTAGGCAACTTCCTGTCAGGCGCTCTGCGCAACCCATCGGCCGCTGGCGGCCAAACAGCGACCATGTTCATTGGTATCGCGTTCTCGGAAGCGCTGGGGATCTTCTCGTTCCTCGTAGCCCTTCTGCTGATGTTTGCTGTCTAACCCTTACAGAAACTGATCCTTACGCGGGGGTGAAGTGCCCATCGGCTCTTCACCCTTTGTAACCGGAAAGTTCCTGAGGGAGAACGACATGGCAACTGAAACAACAGCCGCAGCCGAGGGCCACGTCAGCCCACTCGCGCTGGAAGAAGCCGGCAAATGTGTTGACTCGCACGGTGGTGCGATCGGCATGCCGCAGCTTTGCGGCGACTGGATGGGCAATCAGATCTTCTGGCTCGTTGTCACGCTGATCGTGATCTACTTTGTCCTGTCACGTATCGCCCTGCCGCGTATCGCCGCGGTTCTGGCGGAACGCCAAGGGACGATCACCAACGATCTGGCTGCCGCCGAGGACTTGAAGGTCAAAGCGGTTGAAGCTGAAGAGGCCTATAATAAGGCACTGGCAGATGCGCGGGCCGAGGCCCAGAACATCGTTGCCGCCACCAAAGCCGAAATCAAAGGCGAGATTGACGACGCGATTGCCAAGGCAGACGCCGAGATTTCCGCCAAAGCCGCCGAGGGTGAGGCCAAGATTGCCGAAATCCGCGCCGGTGCAATGGAAGCGGTCAAGACCGTTGCCAAGGACACTGCCAAGGAAATCGTTGCTGCCATGGGTGGCAAAGCCGATGCCAAGACAGTCACCGCGGCTATCACCGCACGGATGAAGGGGTAAGCGACATGACACGCATCATCGCAACATTGATCGCCCTGACTGCAGCCAGCCCCGCGCTGGCGGCATCCGGCCCTTTCTTTTCACTGACCAACACCAACTTCGTGGTGCTGATCGCCTTCTTGCTCTTCGTCGCGGTACTGCTGAAGCTCAAGGTGCCTTCCTTGCTGGGTGGTATGCTCGACAAGCGTGCTGAGGGGATCCAGAGCGAGTTGGACGAAGCTCGTGCCCTGCGTGAAGAAGCGCAGACGCTGCTGGCCTCCTACGAGCGCAAGCAGAAGGAAGTGCAGGAGCAGGCCGACCGGATCGTTGCTGCGGCCAAAGAGGAAGCGGCTGAGGCGGCTGACGCGGCCAAGGAAGATCTCAAGGCATCTATTGCACGACGGTTGCAGGCGGCCCAGGATCAGATCGCTTCGGCAGAGGCCTCTGCGGTCAAGGAAGTGCGCGACAAGGCTGTGACCATCGCGGTCGCCGCGGCACAGGACGTCATTGCCAAACAGATGACGGCAAAAGACGGCAGCGCGCTGATCGACGACGCCATTGGACAAGTGGATGCCAAGCTGCACTAAGCTGTGATAGCTACAAGTTTTAAAGGCCCGGATGTTGAGCATCCGGGCTTTTTTGTATGATGGGGTCTGTATTTTTTCATCAAAACGCATGTTTTGCATATCCGCACTGAGCCCAAATTTCACAATGTTGCGTGCTGTCTGAATGGTTGGTGTCCAACTAAAAAATCACCGCAGATTGAGGATTGGATGCCAAGTCAAGTGCACGAGAGAATGCTGGGGCTGAATTACGGAAACTGCAAAAGGTGTTTTTCGAAAATCTCGACGAGATTCGCGGAAAGCGACGGTGCGATGCGATTAGCACCTTTTCTGATAATCAGGTCCGCGGGGGTTTCAATCGGCTCTGTCAGATCTATTGAGGCTAATACGCGCCCGGGCTCTGTTCCCGCTGCCACGGACAGCGCAGCCCACGCGCCGATTTGCCCGCACCAAGGGCCATCAATTCGCATTTTGATCGAGGCTGTCGCACACATGTCACGCGCTGTTCGCGAGGCGGATAAGCTTCCCAACAAGGCTGGTTTGATCACCACGGAGTGTGCGGCGCGATCTTCGACGGCTCTGACATAGGTTTCCAGGTCAATCATCGACTGATCAAACATGATGGGCGCCGCAAGCTTGCGAGCCAGCTCAAGGTTTTCATCATGGGTGTCGCATGGCTCTTCCCAAATCAGCCTGGGATCGTCCAACTTACCAAGTTGCGCCAGACCCTGTTCAGCCGAAAGCGCGCCGTTGAAATCCGCGAGTAGCAATTGACCCGGTGTCATCACATCAAGCACGGCGCGCACGCGGTCCATATCATCCGGAACTTCGCCAATCCCCAGTTTGGCCTGGATGACGGCAAAGGCAGCCCCTTTGGACCGCACCACTGCAGCCATGTCTTCGGGCGCTTCGCTGGAGAGCGACAGATAGGCCTGCACATCCCCATCCGTAGGGCCGCCCAGAAGGCTGACCAACGGCACGCCCAGTTTCTGCGACATCAGGTGGTGATAGGCCGTGTCGAGGGCGAAACACAGGCCACGCCATGGTCGGCCTTGCGCGCACCAAGTCTGGATCAATCCCGCCAGGTCAGCAAGGGGCCTACCCTTCAAGGCTTTGATCATTTCGGCTTCGGCCGCTTCCGCCATCTCCATTGGCACAGCCGGCCAGCGGACGTTTTCTCCGATCCCTTGCGAGCCATCTTCAAGCGTGATGCGCACAAGTTGGTCGTAAAGCGTCTTCTGTATGACGAAAGACATCGCATAACCCTCGCCTGTAAAACTCGGCTCGAAGGGAATGGTTTCGATGTTGACGAAGCGCATGTCGCTTACTCCATCGTCATAACAATATTGCCAATGTGGGACTTTGCCATGAAGGCCTCTTGCGCCTTTGCCAGGTCTTTCAATGGAAATGAGGCCGCTAGCTGCGGGGCAAGCTGGCCTGTTTCGATCAATCGACAGGCCCGGGCAAAAAGGCCCGGTGGTGTGATGGTGGCACCGGTAAATTGCAGGTCTTTGTAGATCAGCAAACGCAGATCAAAAGCCACAACAGGTCCGGCGATGGCCCCGCTGGTCGAATAGCGTCCACGTTGTCGCAACGCACCGACCAGGGGCGCAAAAAGCGCGCCGCCCACAACATCAAGCGCCACATCGACCCGACCGCCCGCTGCATCACAAATATCATCTTCCAGCGACGCGTTATTGCGATCCACAATGGCGGAACACCCCAGTTGCCTGAGCGTTTCGGCCTTTTGCGGTGTTGAGATCGCTACAATCCGTGCCCCGCGCAACAGACATAGCTGAATGGCAGTTGTGCCAACCCCACCTGAGGCGCCTGCGATCACCACCCATTCTCCGGGTTGCGGGTCTGCGCGCCAGACCAGATGCTCGGCCGTAGTCAGGGCAGTGGGGAAGGTGGCCAGTTCCGCGTCCGTCAGGTGCGACTGGATCGGCACGGCATTGGCGGCACGGATGGCGACGTAATCGGCAAAACCCCCATCGCATTCTGATCCAAAGTATCCGGCGTTTTCGGCCAGATGCCATTGACCATGCCCGTGCAGCCACGGGTCAAGGATCACGCGCTCGCCAATCCGCGAGGCAGGGACATCGGTGCCAACAACGGCAATCTGCCCGGCCACATCAGCCCCTTGGATGCGCGGAAAAGTGATCTCAGAGTTGCTCCAACTGCCTTGTGCGGCTTCGGCCTCGGCAAATCCGTCTTTGCCGCCTGCTCGTGTGATCCCCTCCGTGACGGTTTTCGAATACCAGGCCGTGCGCGTGTTGATATCGGTATTGTTCAGCCCGCAGGCCCCGACCTTGACCAAGACCTCATCCGGCTTGGGTTGCGGAGTTGGCCAATCGTCATGATAGACTAGCTGATCCAACCCACCATGGCCCATCAACACAGCGGCGCGCATTTGATCAGGAACTGTCATGCTTTCAGCCTGTCATTGTTCTGGTCCCACGGTGCCCCCGGCAGAACGGTCGCTTTGACGCGCTGGCCTAAGATTGACACGTTCAAGGCGGTGCCCGCCTGTCGCGCACCCTCGGTCAGAAATGCGATGGCCAGCGACTGCCCAACTGTGTGCCCATAGGCCGCTGAGGTGACGGAGCCGACTATCTCTCTGCCTTTGAACACAGCCTCGCCTATCAAGGCGTCAGCGTCTTCACCCTCCAACGCCAGCAATGCGATCCTGCTGTGCGGGGTGCGCGCCAGCATGGCGTCGCGGCCAACAAAATCCTTATCCGTTGCGGCAAATCGCTCTTGTGCAACATCCTTGTGACTTGCGTCATTGGCTAGCTCGTGCCCCCCGCGATAGAATTTCTCAAGACGCAGGCTGTCCAACGCTTTGGTGCCAAAGGGCGCGATGCCATGTGTCTGGCCGGCGTCCCACAGCGTATCCCACAACTCCCCCAACTGATCATTTGGTGCATGCAATTCAAATGCCAACTCACCCGAAAAACTGAGGCGCAGGGCATGCAAAGGGATACCCGACACGGTTAGGGGTGCGCAGCTCAACCAGCGCAGCGTGGTGTTTGAAACGTCATCTTCTGTGCAAACGGCAAGCACGTCGCGCGCCTTTGGTCCGGCCAATGCAAGAATGCCGATCTCATCGGTGACATTGGTCATCGCGACATCGTCCATCGGCACGCTACACTGCAATGTCATCCAGTCCCAAACCCGCCGCTCGGACGGGGCGCCGGTCACAAAATAGAAGCTGTCAGGTCCGGTGCGCGCGATTGTGGCCTCGCCCTCAATTGTGCCCTTGCGATTGAGCAGCAGCGTCAAACAGGTGCGCCCCACCTGTGGCATCCGGTTGGCACAGATGGCATTCAGCCAATCCTCCGCCCCCGGCCCGTCAATCCGAAACTTGGCGAAGGCAGAGAGGTCGGACAATCCGACACGCTGGCGCACGGCCTGACATTCGCTCGCCACCTGCTCAAAGGCGGTGGTGCGCCGCCAGCCCAAAGGCTCGGGCGCAAAGAGCCGCGGGCGTTCCCAGCCGCCGGCCTCTTCATAGGTTGCGCCCAGCGCCGCTGTGCGGTCATGGGCACCAGATGTTTTGACCCCCCGGTAGCTGTCGCGTTGATGCTGCGGATAGGGCATGGCCTGACGCAGAGTGTAGTCCTCGGTTGCGCGGGTGCGGGCATAGTCTGCGTCTGCCCAAGTGCCGAACCGGCGCGGATCAAAGGCGCGGGTCGAGATATCTGCAGAGCCCTCGATCATCCATTGCGCCAATGCACGGCCTGCGCCCGGACCCCAGGCGATGCCCACGGTCGCCCCGCAAGCCAGCCAATAGTTGCGCAATCCCGGGGCTGGGCCCAGCATCATCGCGCCATCTGGCGTATAGGTGATGCCGCCATTCACGACGCGCTTGATGCCGCGATTCATCAGGGCGGGCATCCGTTCAAAACAATTCTCAAGCCAGGGCGTGATCCCGTCCCAGTTCGGCTCGAAGAGCTCATTGGTACTGTCCCACGGGCAGCCCTCCAGCCACACCGATTGCGGGTCTTGCTTGTCATAAAGCCCAATGAGCGCTGAACCTTGCTCGCGCCGGATATAGCCACAGAAATGATCATCCCGGGTGACGGGGATCTCATGATCCATGGCCTCGAACTCGGGCACCGCGTCTGTGACGACATAGTGATGCAGCATCGTGGTGATTGGCAGATCAAGGCCTGCCATCGCGCCCACTTGCCGCGCATGATACCCGCCTGCGTTGACCACATGTTCGGCGGTGATTGTACCTTGTTCGGTGACGACCTCCCATTCCCCGTTAGGGAGCTGACGTGTATCTTTCACGCGGCAGTTGCGGATCACCTTGGCCCCCAGTTGCCGCGCGCCTTTGGCCATGGCCTGACAAGTGCCGGACGGGTCCACATGGCCGTCATCCGGTGTATGGATCGCACCAAGAACCCCTGCCGCCTCAATATCATAAAGGGGGTTCAGGCGGGCCACCTCGGTGGTGTCGATGATCTCAACGTCTTGCCCACGGGCCAAAATGGCGTCGCGGATGTGGTTGATCCAGTCCATATGGGCCGGGCTTGTGGCCACGCGCAGCGAGCCACAATTGTGCCAGCTCACGCCAACTTCTGTTTCGGATTCGATACGTTTGTACAGATCGACCGCATAATCATGCATCGCACCCAATGCCTGCCCTCCGACCATCCGGCTGACTAACCCGGCGGCGTGCCAGGTGGCCCCGCTGGTCAGTTCGGCTTTTTCCAGCAGCACACAATCGGTCCACCCCATATGGGCGATGTGATACAGCACACCGGCCCCTATATTGCCGCCCCCGATGACAACGACGTGTGCGTGGCTTTGCATTGGCTACCTTCGGAGGTTGACGGGTGTATTGGCCCATACGATCTGGGCTTCGCTTTCGCCTGGATTGGAGTAGCGGTGCGGCAGGCTGGCCGCGAAGGAAAAGCTGTCGCCGGTCTCCAGCCGGAAAACCTTCCCGTCCAGATGCAGGTCGATCTGGCCTTTCAGGATCAATCCCGCCTCTTCGCCGGTGTGGGTGTACAGCTCGTCCCCTGAATTGCCGTCGGGCTGATAGGTCGACATGCCGAGCGCAAGCTGACCGTCCAGCCCGGCTGACAGCAGGTGATCTTCAAACCCCATATAGTCGGTTGATGTCAGCCCTGAATAGCTGAGCTTGCGACGTCGGTTTGCCCGCACCACATAAGGACGCTCATCTGCAGGTACAGGGCCATCGGTTTCAAAAAACCAGCCCACCGGCACACCAAGCGCCCCTGCCAATTCCTGGAGAGTGGTCACGGAAGGACGGGCCTGACCGCGCTCGATCTTGGAAATGAAGGAGACGGATTTTCCGCTGGCTGTGGCCAGATCCTCCAGCGTTAAACCTTGGGCGCGGCGCAAACCGCGCAGGTCCTCTCCCAGTTGGATCAGGGCATCTTTGGGAGGCGTTATTTCATTTTTCTTGACCTTCATGACAAATTCATGACTAAAATTTTCCCAAAGGGCAATAACGAATCCATATTTGTTTGAGAGTTGGTCGCATGAAGCCAGAACGCTGGAACGATCCCACCAAGAAAATCTTCCCTTATCAAGTGGGGTTTACGGCACCTCCGCATGATTTTGACGCTGCCCCGCACGACTTTCTGAAAATCGCGCCTGAGGGGGTCGGTGCCCATGGGCGGTTGATCCATGTCGAGGACTACGCCCATCAATTAGAGCAGCGTGTGGACAATTTTCACAAGCTGGAAGAGGTGGTGCACTGCATGTCCAACGCGGGCGCCGATGTTGTGGGGCAGGTGGGCATCAATTGGTCTCATGCGGGTGGTAAGACACCCGCCGATATCCGCGCCTTTTGCGACCGGATGGAAGACAGTTATCAGGTTCCGCTGCACATGGCGGGCATGTCGTTGGTCGAAGCCCTTCACAGTATCGGGGCCAAGTCCGTTGCCGTGAATGGCGGCTATTTCTGGCCCGACTGGCGCGAGGGGACGACCCGGTTTTTGTCAGATGGCGGTTTTGACATCCTCTACTCCGGAAATTTCGTCGACCACGGGCTGGTGGCCACGCAGGACGAGGTGAACGAGGCCACATGGATTTTTCCCGGCGACTTTGCGAAGCGGTCGTTCGAATACGTGGCCGAACAGACCCCTGAGGCGGATGCGCTGGTGATCATCGGCATGCCGAACTTTCGCCGTGCCGACGGATTGCCGCTGCGCCCCGTTAGCATCCTGCGCGAAATAGAGACGGCGATTGGCAAGCCGATCATCGCCTCGAATTGCGCGCTTTACTGGAATATCTTCCGCACACTTGGCGTCGCTCCGGAGGGGGATCAGCCCCATATTCTGGCCTCCTTGCAGGAGACAGACGTATGACTGGGCATCCGATCTATTTTCTGTGGGCGACACCCCGTTCCACCTCCACCGCCTTTGAATGGATGGTGCGCCAGCGTGGTGATCTGGCTTGCTTCCACGAACCCTTTGGCATGGCGTGGTATCAGGGCCCCGAAGCGCACGCGCCACGTCGAGCCCCAGCTGACCGGCAACGCCCCGAGGCCACGTTTGAAAAAATCTGGAGTGACATTCAGAAGGCCGCTGAAAAACGCCCTGTCTTTGTCAAAGACATGCCCCACCATACCGATCATTTGTGGAACGACGCGTTTCTGGACCGGATCACGCACAGCTTTCTGATCCGTGACCCGGCCAAGGTGTTGGCCTCGCTGCACCGTTCGTATCTGAAGGCGGGGATGCAGGACGGGTTTGAAGCCCATGAAATCAGCTTTGGCCCGCAACAGTCCTTGTTTGATCTGCTCCGCGCCCGAGGGCAAACCCCGCCGGTTCTGGACAGCGACGACTTGCTGGAAGATCCCGACACGATGGTGCGCACCTATTGCGACGCGATTGGTATCCCCTTCATCCGCGAGTCGTTGAGCTGGAAGCCAGGCGCGCGTGATGATGTGCTATGGTATGATGGCAATGACGAGATTTGGCACGCCTCTTTGCGCGACAGCGACGGGCTGAAGCCGATCCCGCGCAAACATGTGGACCCGGGCGATTTGCCCGAGAATCTGAACTCTCACTATGAAAGCTTCATGAGCCATTACACCACGCTGCACGCGCACAGGCTGCGTCCCGAAATGGTGACCGGATGACCAAGGATGTTCGCCAGAAAGTCGTGGAGCTGATCGGCGAAGAGGGCCTTGCGCAGGCCTTCGCCCCGATTGAAGAGGCCAGCGGTCTACCCAATGCCGCCTATTGGTCCGAGGACTGGCTGAAGCTGGAGCAAGAGCACTGCTTTGCCCGCGCCTGGGTCTTTGCCGGGGCCGAGGCGGAATTGCCCGAGCCGGGCGATATGAAACCCATCGAGATTGGTGGCGCGCCCTTGATTGTCCTGCGCAATCAGGATGGGAACATCCGCGCGTTGCACAATGTTTGTCGTCATCGGGGTGCCAAGCTGGTGACCGAGCCGTGCAAGAAGCCAACGCTGACCTGCCCCTACCACGCGTGGTCCTATGGGTTAAACGGCAAGCTGCGTTCGCGCCCGCATTTTTCGGGGCCGAACATAGTGGACAAGTTCGAGGATGGCGGCGGTGACAAGCTGGACCTGATGCAAGTGCGATGCGAAACGTGGAACGGCTGCATCTTTGTCAATGTCTCGGGCGATGCCGAGCCGCTGGAGGACTGGCTCAAACCCATGCTGGAGCGGACAGGCAATTACGATTTCTCTGCAATCCGCTGGGCTGGAAAGCTGGAGTTTGAGGTCAACGCCAACTGGAAGCTGGTCTATGAAAACTACATGGAAGGCTATCACGTCTTTGCCGTGCATCCCAAACTGCTGAAATTCGCGCCGATGAACGTGCGGTGGTCAGGGGAATGGGACCGGCATGTGTTTTACAACGACTATGTCTTTCCGGAATTGGATGAGGGTCGGGGCGAGGGGCTGCCGCATTATCCAGGCCTGTCCGACGCGGATGCCAAACGCGGATTGTGGTTCCTATGTTTCCCGCATTTCGCGGCCGAGGTGTTCCCCGATCAGTTTTCGGTTCTTGTCAGCTACCCGGTGGCACCGGGCAAAACGCGGGAAGAATTGCATGTTTTCCTGATTGGCGATGCGGCCACGACGGATGCCTATAAAGACGCCCGCGAGGCCACATTAAAGATGTGGGATGACCTGAACCGAGAAGACCTCGGCATGCTGGAGCTTTTGCAACAGGGGCGTCTGTCGCCAGTCTATGATGGTGGCCGGTTGAGCCCGCATTGGGAAGGCCCAACGCACGACTTTGGCCGACGCGTGGTTGAACGGATATTGTCCTGACAACCCGTTTTTAGAACTCTAAATTGGCTTCGCCGAAACCCAATGACGCTACATCCCCTAAGCCACATAACGGACATTCGGGGTTGCTCCTTGTGAGGCTGGCTGTGTCCGCACAGCTGACGCTACACAAAAAGAAAGGGGGTCGTTATCCGACCCCTCTTTCCGATCCTGCCTGGATCTGTAAGCTTACATCGTTAGGGAACCGGGATCACCAGCGTTTGACCCACTTCCACGTGGTTGGGGGAGTTCAGAATGCTGAGGTTCGCGGAATAGATGTCCACGGCGCGATCCGTGCTGCCATAGTAGCGATACGCAATAGACGCGAGGCTGTCGCCGGGCTGAACCCGGTAGCTTTTTGCCGAGCCGACTGCCGGTACAGTTTTACGCGATGGGGTGCTGAGGGCCGACAACAACAAGGCTGTGTCCACGCGTCCATCCTGCGTCACCAGTGAGGCGGGTACATCCACCTCGCCTTGCTCGGCCGCATCATTGACCAAAGCATCAATATAGCGGGTCGACTGCCCTTGTTTCAGGGCGCTTACAATCAGCTCTTCCAAAGGTGTTTCAGGCACTTTGAGGGTTGCCGGCTGTGAAGGCTCAATTAGGGGCTGGGGATCGGTCCGAACGGGTTCTGCGATAAATTCTGGCTTGGCTAAGTTAGCTACAAATTCGATCTCTGTGGCTAATGTTGCTGTGGCCAGAACTTCGTCCAAATTATCCTCAAGAGTCCCGATTTCAGTCTGCGCCCGGGTGACAGGCGCCTCGATTTCAATGGATGCCGTGTCGGTTGAATGGTTCGCGCCTGGTTGCATCAGGATCAGCGTTAAAGTGATCCCTAAAAATACTAATGAAATTAGTGCCGCCCGTATCATGGTGCAGTACCCTTTCCCCAAAAAAAGTCCGGCGCACTTATAGGGCACGCTTTCACTGCTGCCACAAGATATAGGCGAAAGAGATTCCTAGGGTCAACATGAAGTGATTCGGAATGAGGGCCCCGTGCCAAATTTCCCTGTAGAATGTGGCTTTAGGGGCGCGCAGCCAGCGTTCGATCCTATATCCTAGTCATTTTCTCGAAGGACATTCCCGGCAAGGTAGAGCGAGCCGCAAATCAGGATACGCCCGTCGGGGTTTTGGGCGGTGATGGCCATTATGGCGTCCAGCATCGAATCAGCAGTTTCGGCGCCGAGGCCTACTGCCCGCGCGGCCTCGGCGGTGACTTCGGCAGGCAAGGTGTTGACCTCTCCGGGGATGGACACCGCGGTCAGAGATTGCGCCTGCTCGGCCAAAGGCAAAAGATAACCGGAGATGTCCTTGGTGTTGAGCATCCCGCAGATCAAATGTGTGGACCGTTTGGGCAGGCTGGCCAAATGGCGCCCTAGGGCCTGACCCGCGGCAGCATTGTGGCCACCGTCCAACCACAGCTCAGCCTGACCTGCGGCCTCGACCAGAGGGCCTGAAACAAGACGTTGCATGCGAGCGGGCCAATCAGCCCGCATGACAGCGGCCTCGCAAGCCGTTTCGTCCATGTTCAGGTGGCGCAGGGCTGCGATGGCGGCCCCTGCATTTTCGATTTGATGGGCACCGGGCAGATTGGGCAGGGGTAAATCCAGCAGACCAACCTCATCCTGATAGACCAGTCGGCCACGTTCTTCGCAGATATGCCAGTGTTGACCGTGGGCCAGCAAAGGCACACCCAGACTGCGTGCGCGATCTTCGATCACGTCCAGCGCCTCGTCCGGTTGAGGGCTGACGACGCAAGGCACACCGCGCTTGAGAATGCCGGCCTTTTCAAAGGCAATCTTGGCCAATGTGTTGCCCAGAAACTGTTCGTGGTCGATGGAGATTGGTGTGATGACTGTCAGGGCCGGTTGATCCACCACATTGGTGGCATCCAGACGCCCACCCAATCCCACCTCTAGCAAGGTATAGTCAGCAGGTACCCGTGACATGGCCAAAATACCCGCACAGGTGGTGATCTCAAAATAGGTGATCGCCGCGCCTTTGTTGGCGTCGTAACATTCGTCCAATACTTGCGTCAGATGTTCCTCCGAGATCAGCTTTCCTGCCAGACGGATGCGTTCATGAAACCGTGCAAGATGAGGCGAAGTGTAAGCGTGGACAGATTTGCCTGCCGCTTCAAGCCCCGCACGCAACATCGCCTGGGTTGAGCCTTTGCCGTTGGTGCCTGCGAGATGGATCACCGGGGGCAAATCGGTTTGCGGATTGCCCAGGGTCTCCAGCAAGTCCCAGACACGGTCCAGCACCAGATCCATGACCTTGGGGTGCAGGGTCATCATCCTCTCAAGGATGAGGTCAGATGTGGGCGTGCTCATTTCTTGGCGTCGGGCTCTGGCGTTTCGGCGGTTTGCGCCTCGCTCGTGTCTGCGGCCTCGTTGCCTTCGGGGGCGGGCAGCTCGCCTTTGATGGCAGGTGGCAGCCCCTGCAGCATTCGAGTGATGGCAATCAGCTCGTCGCGCATCTTGAGACGTGATGTCACCCGGTCAAGCATGCCGTGGTCCAGCAGATATTCAGCGCGCTGGAACCCTTCTGGCAGTTTTTCGCGGATGGTTTGTTCGATTACCCTAGGTCCGGCAAAGCAGATGAGCGCACCTGGTTCGGCAATATGCACATCGCCCAGCATGGCATAAGACGCGGTCACACCCCCGGTGGTGGGATGTGTCAGCACAACGATGTAGGGCAATCCGGCCTCTTTCAGCATCTGAACGGCCACTGTGGTGCGGGGCATTTGCATCAGGCTCAGAATACCCTCTTGCATACGGGCGCCACCGGCTGCGGAAAACAGGATCAGAGGGCATTTTCGCTTCACGGCTTCTTCGGCTGCCGCAATGATGGCATTGCCAACATACATCCCCATGGATCCAGCCATGAACGAGAAGTCTTGCCCGGCTGCCACGATCTGCGAGCGGCCCATTTCACCGGTCGCCACCAACATCGCTTCTTTTTCGCCCGTGGCTTTTTGGGCCGCTTTCATGCGGTCGGGGTACTTTTTCTGGTCACGGAATTGCAATGGATCAGCCTTGGGGGCAGGGACCTCGACCTCGGCAAAGATGCCGCCATCAAACAACGTTCCAAAGCGTTCGCGCGGGGTGATGGCCATATGATGGTCGCAGTTGGTGCACACAAAGAGATTTGCGCTCAACTCGCGATGAAACAGCATGGTGCCGCATTCATCACATTTGCTCCAAAGGTTTTCGGGGATTTCACGGCGCGAAAAGATCGAATTGATCCGCGGGCGTACATAATTGGTGATCCAGTTCATGCCATGGGGTCCCTGTTAACACTGTCGGTTTGAAATAAGGGCCTATTGGACAAATTGCAATCAGACACGCAAGGCCAAACGTGCTGTCAGCCAGCTGCATAGCAAAATCAACATTTCAACGGGCATCCAGGTCAACAACAGCTGAGTATCGGACATATCGAACGGCAAGGAAAAGAGCGCCAGCCCGTCAAAGTTGCCCTCGGGGGCGAAAAGAGCAATGGCGACAGTATTGTTGATCAGATGCAGCGCGATGGCGGGCCCTAACGTACCGCTGCGGGCGGTCAAATCCGCCGCTGCAAGGCCAAAGAAGAAGGCCCAGGACACCACCAGCCATGCTGCTGTTTCATCCACGTTGGGATCAAAGTGCAAAAGCCCGAAAAACACCGAAGGAATGATGATCCAGACCTTGGGCGAGGCGAACCGAGCGGCGAGTTGGCTTTGCAGATACCCACGAAAGATCAGCTCTTCTGTGCTGGTCTGAATCAGCAGCCCCAGCATAGTCAGCGGAAGATAGGCCAGCCAGACGCTCAAAGCAGTGTTTAAAGAAGGTTCCAGGCCGTCGGGCGAGGGCAGCAGGAAAGATACCGCATAGAGCACGGCCAACAATTTTGCGACGGCCAGGAATTGGGCTACTGCGCGGGTCGGGGGGCCGATCACTTCTGTCCAGGCACGATTGTGTACCAGACGCATCGCCACGGCCAGACCCACGATCAGGACCGCAAAATAGTAAAGATTCACCAGCACGGCCAATGGGGTGGAAGCCCTGTCGAGATTTCGAAACCAGCCCGCTTGGTTTTCATAGGGGATCAGAGCGCATTGCACCTCGTAGATCATCCATCCGATGACGACAAAGCCAGCAATTGTCACCATACATCCCGCGATCAGCCGGATCAGCGATGCGGAGGGGCGTGCCAGGTCGGCAAGAGGTTCGTGGGGTTTGTAACTCATGGTGTGACGCTATCTGGCCGCTCACATCTGTGCAATCGTGGTAAGTTGTGCGAGGTGAAAATGCCCAGAGGCGTGGCCTGCGTGCTTGTGTCACGCGCAGCTTAACGCTATCGCAGAGCGAGCAAATTTTCCGCGGAGGCCGCCATGACCAAGTTTGACAAATCAAAGCTCCCCAGCCGCTATGTGACGGAAGGGCCAGCCAAAGCGCCGCACCGGTCGTATATGTACGCCATGGGCCTGACCGAAGAAGAAATTCACCAGCCTTTGGTCGGCGTGGCCACATGCTGGAACGAAGCGGCCCCGTGTAACATATCGCTGAACCGTCAGGCGCAAGCTGTGAAGATGGGTGTAAAGCAGGCGCTGGGCACCCCGCGTGAGTTTACAACCATCACCGTCACCGACGGCATCGCGATGGGCCATGAGGGTATGCGCTCGTCTTTGGCCAGCCGCGAGGCGATTGCCGACACTGTTGAGCTGACCATGCGCGGGCATGCTTATGACGCCGTTGTTGGGCTTGCGGGCTGTGACAAATCCTTGCCGGGCATGATGATGGCCATGGTGCGTCTGAACACGCCGTCGGTCTTTATCTACGGCGGGTCGATCCTGCCGGGCAAAGCACCGCAGATCGAAGAGGTGCCCGAAGCATTCCGCAGCCGTGATTTGACAGTGCAGGATATGTTCGAGGCCGTCGGCTGGCACCAGAATGGGGATATGTCTGACAAGGCGCTGGACGTGCTGGAACGTGTGGCGTGTCCTTCGTCCGGGGCCTGCGGCGGTCAGTTTACAGCCAACACCATGGCCTGCGTGTCCGAGGCGATCGGTCTGGCTCTGCTGAATTCATCAGGTATGCCGGCCCCCTACGAGAGCCGTGATGCTTATGGCGAGGCGTCGGGCCGCGCGGTCATGAACTTGATCGAGAAAAACATCCGTGCCCGCGATGTGGTCACGTTGAAATCACTGGAAAACGCCGCGCGGGTGGTGGCCTGTACAGGCGGGTCCACCAACGCCGGGCTGCACTTGCCAGCCATCGCCCATGAGGCAGGGATCGAGTTCTTTCTCGACGATGTCTGTGCCATCTTCCGCGACACGCCTTATTTTGTTGACCTGAAACCAGGTGGACAGTTCGTGGCCAAAGATCTTTTTGATGTAGGCGGCGTGCCTGTTGTGATGAAGGAACTGCGCAAGGCAGGGCTGATCCACGAGGATTGCATCACAGCCTCGGGCAAGACCATGGGCGAAGAGCTGGACCTGATCGACCGTGAGGCCGACGGCAAAGTCATCTATCCGATTGAGGCGCCACTGACCAAAACCGGCGGTGTTGTGGGCCTGAAGGGCAATATTGCCCCCGAAGGCGCGATTGTGAAAGTCGCGGGTATTCCAACACAAAACCAAGTGTTTACAGGACCTGCGCGTGTCTTTGAATGCGAAGAAGACGCCTTTGCTGCGGTGCAAGAGCGCGCTTATGAGGAAGGCGAAGTGATCGTTATCCGCAACGAAGGTCCTGCTGGCGGTCCGGGCATGCGCGAAATGCTGGCGACCACGGCAGCCTTGTCCGGTCAGGGCATGGGCAAAAAGGTGGCCCTGATCACCGATGGGCGCTTCTCGGGTGCGACACGCGGCTTCTGTGTAGGCCATGTCGGCCCCGAGGCCGCGCATTGTGGGCCGATTGCCTTGCTGAAAAACGGTGATGTGATCACCATTGACGCGGTCAAGGGCACGCTGGACGTGGATCTGAGCGAAGATGAACTGGCCAAGCGCAAGGCCGAGTGGAAGGGCCCACGCGAGACGATCTATGCAAGCGGGGCGCTGTGGAAGTACGCGCAATTGGTGGGGGCGACCTACAAAGGCGCTGTCACGCATCCCGGTGCCGAGGCTGAACGCCACGTCTATATGGATATCTGATCTGACCCGGTTCATCACTCATATCCGCCGCTTGGCGGCTCTCTTTATGGTCTTTCCCCTCGCGGCCTGCCTCGAGGTGGGACCTGAGACTGAAAGCATCGGATTTCTCAGCCCGTCTGAAACCACCAAGGCGTTGAGCAAATCCCCATTGGCCAAAGTACCGCTTTACAATGGGCGCGTGGTTGTGGCGGGACCCAAAGGTTATTGTGCTGATGGCGGGGCGATCTCGCGGGGGGCGCAGGGCAGCGTGGTATTGATCGCAGGCTGTGATGTTCTGTCGGGCAAGGCCGGTGCGTCAGTTGCGCCTGCTGTGATGACCGTTTCTGTGTCGCCGCGGCGTCTGACGGCAGAACAGCCTACGGCGTCTGATTTGGCGACGTCTCTGACACCGGGCAAGGTTTTGGCGTCCGAGGATGGGGACGGGATTTCGCTGGTGCGGTTGTCCTCAGGCGGAGATGCGGTTCTGTCGGGAGGAGAGCCCCGCTATTGGCGCGCGGCGATGTTGATCAATGGCCACATCGTCAGTCTTGCGGCCTACACTCCCAAAGGCAGCGGGACATCCGGCAAAGCCCTAATTGTTGCATTGGCGGAAAACCTGCGAGAATTCAGCCCGACGAAGGATTTCACGCCTGCCTCTGAAACCATCCCGACGGCCACAGCTGAATAACCTGTCCGTTTGCGTCATTACTGGGTGGATTGTTTCCAATTTCTGATTAATGCTATGGAAGGTCTGGTCGTGTAAGTCGACCATGGGCAGACGGAAAGACCTTCATGCAAATGCGCTCGCACGTCTTAGATTGGATCATCCACCGCCGCGGATTGCGTCGGTGGCGCAGGGCTGCGCGCAATGTGACGCAAATGAAGCATTCCGATCTTCGTCGGGAACGCGGCCGCGCCCGTAAGCTGCGGTATTTGTTAAACGAAGTGATATCAGTCGCCGAAAACCGGCTGGCCCTACCGATGATCGGGTCAAACGCGTTTCCCAAGCCTCATGGAACGGATTGGTCCTGGCGCCCGGCACTGTGGCGCGAGCCTTTGGCGATGCCCGGAATGTCTTCGGTTGAGAGCAAGTCCATGCTCGGCTCTGAGGTGACATTGTTTCATGACTGTCAACAATCTGAGCTGACCTTGCGTCAGGTGCGCAACAGCCGCGAGGCGGATCTGGCTCCTTATGGCTTGCGGATGGACGTCTTTAACTTCGATGGGTCGTTTCTGTCGCTGGTGCTGGATATGCCCCTTGATGTGGTCAATGGTCTGCAAAAGCGTCACCTGATCCGGATGGATACGATTGTGGAGATGGAAAAGCCGCTTGAGATTTTTGCCCGGCTTAACATCAAACACGGGCCCAACACCGAACAGATCGTGCGCGAACTGCCATTGAACGAGGTGCAGTGTATGGTCGAGTTTGATCTGGCCTATTCCAACCTGAATGAAAAACGCATTGAGCGGGCGTGGATTGATCTGATTTTCGAAAACCCACAGATGAGCCAGGTCACCCTGCGCGATCTGACCTTCAGTCGCAGCCCCCGCGCTGAATTGTAAGGGGCTGAGTTGTGATGGAGACGGCGACATGAGCGATGTGACACTAACCAAGACACGCCTGTTTGAGGGGGTCTGGGAAGGGGTGCTGACCTATGATGGGACGGGAAACTTCCAGCCATCGATCGAAGTGACACATCTGCAAAAGGCTTTGGAGAATGTAGAGGTCACTGAAAAACCCGAAGAGAATCTGTGGGTTGTTCGTGTGCCAATCCCGGCAGATCTGATTTCGGATGGGGTGCAGACGTTTTTGATCCGTGATGTTCGATCTGATCAGACGCTGAATTCATTTGCTTTGATGTCAGGGGATGCGCTGAGCCATGATATCCGGGCCGAGGTGACGTTGCTGCGCGAGGAGTTGGACATGCTCAAACGCGCCTTCCGACGGCATTGTCTGGAGACGATGTAAAATATTGCATATGCCCACCCTGCGGACAAAGCCACCATTCAACGGATAACTCGCTCGCCAGCGATTAAGTATCTATGCGTACAAAGTCATTGGCTGTTAGAATGACAACGTCGCACAATCCCTCCCAAGTCATTGGGATGACCACAGAAAAAAACATTGCTAATCGGTTTCTCGATAGCAGGGCAAATTGAAAGTTCGAACTTCACGTATCGTGTGGAATGGTGATCAAAAGTCATCTGCGGCCCATTCACCTCAAGGACGTCAATTGCATTGAGTAAATCAATTTTCTCGATCCCCAATGATACCCATGCGCTCTCGCTACCGCGGAAAAGTCTCTCTGCGATTTCCGCACCAGCTTCCGCATGAGAGTATGGTAGCGCACCATTTCGGAAACAGTTTGCCACACTAAGTTGAGGAATAGCCAAAATCGCCATGAGTGCCGCAATAATAAAAGTAGCGGAAAGAGTAAAAACCCGTTTCATGCGAAGAAGATAGTATTGGGTCAACTTGGAAAAAAGGGTTCCTAGCTGTCCTTAGTCAGCTTCACCACGGTATTATCGGCTTCAGGGGCCAATTCTTCAAAGTCAAAATTGTCCAACCTGCGCGCACGTCGTCCGGCTTTGTCAGAAGAAATCTTGATGTCTGCGATGTCCTTGGCCGCTTGCCCGAAATGTCGGTCGAGGTTTTCAACCCGTGTGCCCAGGCGGTCTACATCCTTGTAAAGTAAACCTAATTCACGGCGAATGGCGCCGGCTTGTTCGCGCATCCGGGCGTCTTTCAGGATCGCGCGCATGGTGTTCAGCGTGGCCATGCAGGTGGTCGGTGACACGATCCAGACCCGCGCCTCAAACCCGTCGCGCACCAGCTCGGGGAAGTTGGCGTGCAACTCTGCGTACACTGCCTCGGACGGCAGGAACATCAACGCACCATCAGCGGTTTCCCCATCCATGATGTACTTGTCCGAGATGTCCTTGATGTGTTTTTTGACCGACGTGCGCAGGAATTTAGCAGCCTCGTTGACCTCCCAGTCGGTGCTGGCGTTGCGCAGGGCCTCATATGCCTCCAGCGGGAATTTGCTATCGATGCAAATGGGACCGGGAGGGTTCGGCAGGTGGATCAGGCAATCCACACGTTTGCCGTTGGGCAGCGTGTGTTGCAGCTCATAGCTGTCCTTGGGCAAGGCTTTGGACACAATGTCATTCAGCTGGATTTCCCCAAACGCACCCCGGGTCTGTTTGTTGGACAGGATGTCCTGCAACGTCAACACATCGCCCGACAGGCGGGTGATGTTTTCTTGTGCCTTGTCGATGGTGACCAGCCGTTCCTGCAATTCGCCCAGGGAATGGGCTGTACGCCGGGCCGAGCCTTGCAGATTTTCGGTCATCTGATTGGAGACCTGCGCCAGACGTTGCTCCATCAGTTGCAGCATATTGGTCTGCGCCGCCGCCGCGGCTTCGGACACATGGTTGAGACCACCTGCCAACTGGTGTTGGCCGTCGCTGAGCAATTGCACGCGCTGGTCCATATGAGTCAGCTGCTGCGCCAAAGGGGCCGACAGGCGTGCCGCCCGGCCCGAGGCGCGCACGGCTAGGATCAAGAGGATTAGGATCAGAAAAATTACGCCTAGACTGGCTAGGGCAAGCAGAACCATTGGATCATCCAGCGCATAGGATGTGTCGCCGATCTGGATCATGTGCGACCGAAGAGTTTTTCAATGTCGCTGAGCTTGAGCTCCACATAGGTGGGACGTCCATGATTGCATTGGCCCGAATGGGGCGTCGCTTCCATTTCGCGCAGTAGGGCATTCATTTCCTCGCCCAGCATGCGGCGGCCTGAGCGGATGGAGCCGTGACAGGCCACCCGGCTGAGGATGGCATCAATCCGGGATTTGACCGTGTGGGTTTCACCCTGATCCGTCAGATCGTCCATGATGTCCCGGATCAAGGCCTGTGCATTGACGGGCCCCAGGATGGCAGGTGTTTCGCGCACGGCGATACTGCCCGGCCCAAAGGGCTCGATGACAAGCCCCAGTTCGGCCAGGTCGTCCGCTTGTTCCAGCAGATGTGCAGCCTCCTCCTGAGGCAGTTCGATGATTTCAGGGATCAGCAGGGCCTGGGCGGCGACACCGTTTTCTGCCGTTTGCTGTTTCAGCTTTTCATAGACCAGACGTTCGTGAGCGGCGTGTTGATCGACGATCACGATCCCAGTTTCAGTCTGCGCGATGATGTAGTTTTCATGCAACTGTGCGCGGGCTGCTCCCAAAGGCAGGTTCTGCGGGGTTGGCTCATCCCGCTCCGACGTGCCGGCCTCGCCAGGAAGGGGGGCGATCTGGCCGCTGTAGTCGTGCCGTAACTCGGCAAACCCCTGAGATTGTGGGAGGCGTGGCGTGGAGGGGCGGTCCATCTGGTAAACACGTGCTGTTGTGGGCTCGGGCTGCATGGCCCCCAATGTGGCCCCGGCCACGGTGGTCGAGGCGCGGTGGCCTGCATCCGCCAACGCATGACGCAAGGCCGAGACGATTAATCCGCGCGCCAGACCTGGATCACGGAACCGCACTTCGGATTTGGCAGGGTGCACGTTGACGTCCACTAGCTTGGGTTCGCATTCGATAAACAGAGCAGCCACCGGATGCCGGTCCCGGCTGAGGAAATCACGATAGGCGGCGCGCAGGGCACCGGTCAGCATTTTGTCACGTACGGGGCGGCCATTCACGAACAAATACTGCGCTAAAGCGTTGCCGCGCGAATAGGTGGGCAGGGCGGCATAGCCTGTCAGCATCAGCCCCTCGCGTTCGGCATTGATGGCCAGGGCGTTGTTGGTAAACTCGCGGCTGAGGATCTTGGACAGGCGACCGTGCAGGGCATCAAACAGATCGCCACTTTCAGGATCGGCGCGGAACACCACGCGGCCTTCGCCATTGCCGGTGACATCCCGCAGGGTAAACCCCACGAAGGGCTCGGCCATAGCAAGGCGTTTGATCACATCGCCGATGGCTTGCGCCTCGGCGCGGTCACTGCGCATGAATTTCAGCCGTGCAGGCGTGGCATAAAATAGGCTGCGCAGGGTGACGATGGTGCCCGCATTCAGGGCGGCGGGTTTAACCGGGTCCATCTTGCCGCCCGAGACGTTGATCTCGGCTGCGTCGTGTCCGGCCGCGCGAGAAGTTATGGTCAGCCGACCGACCGCGCCCAGTGAGGGCAGAGCCTCACCCCGAAAGCCGAAACTGTTGATATTCAGCAAATCCGAGCCGTCGATCTTTGAAGTCGCATGGCGCGATAGCGCCAGTGGTAGATCAGAGGGGGCGATGCCACAGCCATCATCCGTGACCCTGATCAGCGTTTTGCCACCGTCGGCATAGGCCACGTCAATCCGGGTGGCCCCTGCGTCAATGGCGTTCTCGACCAGTTCTTTGACGGCAGAGGCGGGCCGCTCCACCACTTCACCTGCTGCAATCCGGTTGATTGCGGCATCGTCCAATTGCCTGATCACCGGTTGGGATTGGCTGATTTGGGGGTTGGTTTGGGCCATGGCACAAAACTTAGCATGATACGCCGCGATTCGACCACCTTAGAAACGTCAGTCGGAGACGTTCGATAGAGGCCCCGAACACACATGTCCGGGGCCTTTGCGGTTCTTTCCTAACGGGCTCACACCTTTGAAAACTCGGGATAGGCCTCCATACCCAGCTCGGCCATATCGAGGCCGTTGATCTCGGTTTCTTCGTCCACGCGCAAACCGACGGTGGCTTGAAGAAGGAACCATACCAATGCGGACGCGGTGGAGACAAACACACCGACGACCAAGATGGCATAGAGCTGCGTGCCAAAGCTGGCGGCGTCATTGGTGAAACAGACCGCGATAGTGCCCCAGATGCCAGCAAAGAGATGTACTGGGATGGCACCCACTACATCGTCGATCTTCAGCCTATCCAGCATCGGCACAGCAAAGACCACGATGGCCCCACCAATTCCGCCGATCAGCGTGGATTGCACCAGGGTTGGGGTCAAAGGTTCGGCGGTGATCGACACGAGACCGGCCAATGCCCCGTTCAGGATCATTGTGAGGTCAGGTTTCTTGTACAACAACTGCGTCAGGATCAGTGCGACCGCAGCCCCTGCCGCCGCAGCCGTGTTGGTGTTCGAGAAGATACGACTGATGTCTGCCACATTCGCAGCACTGTCCATATAAAGCTGCGATCCACCGTTGAAGCCGAACCATCCCAGCCACAATATGAACGTTCCCAAAGTGGCCAATGCCAGGTTCGAGCCGGGCATCGGGTTCACGCGTCCGCCTTTGTACTTGCCCAACCTTGGCCCAAGAATGATCGCCCCCATCAGAGCGGCCCAACCGCCGACCGAATGGACCACGGTCGAGCCTGCGAAGTCTTGAAACTCCATGACCTGCAGGAACCCACCGCCCCATTTCCAGCTGGCCTGGATGGGGTAGATGACAGCTGTCAACACGATGACGAACGCCAAAAACGGCCAGAGCTTGATACGCTCGGCGACAGCGCCCGACACGATCGAAGCCGTGGCGGCACAGAACATCAGCTGAAAGAAGAAATCCGATCCGACGGAAGCATATGTCAGGTCAGGGTCCGCTCCTTCAAGCCCCACAGGTTCAAGCGAGGTCACTGATAGCGCGCCCAAAACGCCTTCCATTGTCCAGGCATCGCCGGGATACATCAGGTTGTAGCCGAGGATGTAGTAGAAAATAGACGCGAGCGAGAAAAGCGCCATATTCTTGGTCAACTGCATGGTCACGTTCTTACCGCGCACCAGACCGGCCTCGAGCATGGCAAAGCCTGCGGCCATGAAGAAGACCAGGAACCCCGAGACGAGAAACATGAAAGTGGTGAAAATAAAACCGATTTCGGCGTTGGTGGGTGTGGTGTCCGCCTCTTGGGTCAGACCGATCGTGGGCAGAAGGGCTGTTGTGGCCAGCACTCCCAAGGTGAGGTGTCTTTGAAAGGTCATGCGTGTTCCCTGTCTTTTTCTGCTGTGCGGCGAAGTTGATTTCGCAGATGCAGCAGAGCGATTCTGAAGACGCTGGAACAGGGTTGGCGGGATTTCTGACGAGAAAAACCGGAACGCCTGCACAAAATATCGGCAAAAAATGGCGGATGCTCGAAATATATGCAGGTCAATTCATCCCCACCGCGTGCGTTTGGGGGGTCAACTTTTGTTTACGCTCAGGATAGAGTGTCACAAAACACCGGGCACCGGGCAGTAGAGCATGAGTAATTCAGGTCGAAAAAAGCCACGTCTTGTGGCAGAGAAGCGGGTGCCGAAGAAAAAGGCCCCTGCCAAGCGCAAGCCGCGTGCCACCAAAGCCAAACGGCGCACATCGAAGCGCAAGCGCAATCCCATACTGGCGTTTATCATCGGTATTTTCCGGTGGGTGTTCCGGCTGGTCTGGAAGGTGACCTGGCGTGTGACGGCCGTATGTTTGATCGCCTTGGCGCTGGCTGTTGGCTATACCTACACCACCTTGCCCGAAGTAAGCGCCTTTCTGGATGGCCGCGCACGGGGGTCCGTGACGCTGTTGGATCGCGACGGTGAAGTCTTCGCCTGGCGCGGGGATCAATTCGGCGGTGTGGTGACCGCACAAAGCGTCAGCAAGCATTTGAAGAACGCGGTTGTGGCCACCGAAGACAAGCGGTTTTACGGCCATTTCGGCCTCAGCCCGCGCGGCATCGCCTCTGCGGTCAAAATCAACCTCTCCGAGGGACGTGGGCCGCTGTCAGGGCACGGCGGGTCCACCATCACACAACAGACGGCGAAGTTGCTGTGTCTTGGGGTGAAGTTCGAAAAATCGCAGTGGGAGTCCGAGGCCGATTACATCAATGATTGTCGCCGTGGGTCGCTGGGGCGCAAAGCCCAGGAGGCGATCTTCTCCATGGCGATGGAGGTGAAATACTCCAAAGATGAAATCCTCTCGATTTATCTGAACCGCGCCTACATGGGGGGTGGGGCGTACGGGGCCGAGGCCGCATCGCAGCGGTATTTTGGCAAGCCGGCGTCAGCGTTGAGCGCCTCGCAGGCCGCGATGCTGGCGGGTTTGCTGACTGCGCCCACACGTCTGGCGCCAACGTCAAACCTCAAGCGGTCACAAGATCGGGCCGCCACGATTTTACGCCTGATGCACGAGCAGGGCTATCTGTCGGAGGCCGAGATGAAAGCCGCTCAAACCGATCCGGCGGTTCTGTCTCAGGCCGCCGAGGCGCAGGCGGGCGGGTACTTTGCCGATTGGGTCATGGACAGCGGACCTGAGTTTTTCACCCGTGACACCACCGAGGACGTGATCATCAAGACCACGCTGGATCAACGTATCCAGAAGGCTGCAGAAGACGCGCTTAAGTACACTTTTGAAAACAAGGTGCGAGAAGGATCCAAGGCGCAGGCAGCGATTGTAGTCATGTCCGCTGATGGGGCCGTACGGGCCATGGTCGGCGGGCGCAAATCCAAGGTCACGGGCGCGTTTAACCGCGCGACGATGGCGAAGCGGCAGACCGGGTCGGCCTTCAAGCCTTTCGTGTTCGCCACAGCACTTGAACTGGGCTACACCAGCGGATCCAGGATCGTAGATGAGCCTTACTGTCTGGATATCCCCGGATCAGGCCGTTGGTGCCCGGAAAACTACACCCGCAACTACAAAGGCGAAGTGATGCTGACCGAGGCGCTCAAGCAATCGTTGAACATTCCGGCGGTGAAGATATCGGAAAGCGTGGGGCGCGATCTGGTCAGTCGTGTAGCCCGCGAATTTGGGATTGAAAGCGATCTGGCCGCCGGGCCTGCCTTGGCGCTGGGCGCCTCCGAGAGCACCTTGCTGGAAATGTCGGGCGCTTATGCGGGTATTCTGAACGGTGGGTCTTCGGTGACGCCTTATGGGCTGATTGAACTGCGTTTGCTGGGCGATGATGATGCATTGATGGGCACAGGCGGCGGGATCGGTGAACGGGTGATCCAGCAAGATGCCGCGGAAGAGCTGATCTACATGATGAACCAGGTTGTGAACGGTGGCACAGGCGCGCGTGCCAAGCTGCCGGACCGACAGGCCGCAGGTAAAACCGGCACCACGCAGGCTGCGCGTGATGCGTGGTTCCTTGGATTTACCGCTGACTACGTGGCCGGTGTCTGGATGGGATATGATGACAACACGCCGCTCAAAGGAGTGACGGGTGGTGGCCTGCCCGCCGAGATATGGCGCGAAACGATGGTGCGCGTGCATGCGGGTCTGCCCGCACGCCCCTTGCCCATGACGCGGCGCGAAGGTGGTATTGATGAAGAACCCGAAGAGGTGTTCGAGCCGGTTCCGCAAACCAACATCAAACCGGAATCCGCGATTGAAGGGATTTTGCGCGACCTGATCAATTCCGGAGAGGTCCGTCCGGGTAGGTCAGAAAGCGGCAATGATCGCTAGTGCACCCATTCCTGAGGCATGCTCACAAGAAAAGGGCGCGCCTTACAGGCACGCCCTCGAATTCATGAATGGTCTGACGCGCTTAGCCGGCCTTTTTCAAATCATTGATCAACGCATTCAGATCGCCGTTGCGCTTGTCCAGCATTGAACCGATTTCGGTGCGCTCGGACAGGCGGAGGCTGACGCCTTCGATCACCATGTCAAAGAACAGGTCCTTTCCTGAGCGGTCCGACACCAGAAACAGCACTTCAAATGGGCTTTCGCCGCGCAGATAGGCTGTAGATTTCACCTCGTGCCAGGACTTGACCTTGCGCGCGCCTTTCACTTCGATGCGACCGCCTTCAAATTCCTTGAAGCGTTTGCCGTATTTGCGGGCGATGTAGCCACGGAACGCCTGGACATAGGCCTTTTTCTGGCTGCCGCTGAGACGTTTGCTGTCGGCCCCCAGTGTGGACATTGCGATCACGTTCACATCCGCATAAGAGCGGAAGATTTTTTCGAAATCCCTGATCATCGAGGATACCGATTTACCCGAAGCGATGACACGGTTGATGTCGTTGACAACCTTATCGACCAGGGTTTTGGCCTCGGCATCGTTCAGCGCGAAGACGCCCGTGGGCAATAGCGCTGCGGCAGTGGTCAACGCTGTGGCAGACAGAAAACTGCGGCGGGTGTGGTTACTCATCATACGGATCCTCGTAGGGGGTGTCATATGGGTCAAGATAGGCGTCCGAGCTGCCGCCGCCAACCTCGAACGCACGATTTTGCAGATAGAATGAGCGGGTTTGCGCGTAGCTGTCTGCACTTTCGTAGAGGATCGAATCGAGCGTGTCGGCGAACCGCCCCCGATCGCTGAGGCGCGATGACACCGACGCCGCGGTGCCCACGTACTTTTCAGGCGACGGCAAAACATAGCTGAGCGGGTTGGTGAAAAGATCAACAAATTTGCCCACTGCATCGCGTTCGGTTGATGGCCCCAATAGGGGCAATTCAACATAAGCACCTTGCGGCACACCCCAGGCGTGCAGTGTCATGCCAAAATCCGCATCTGTGGCGGCAGGCATATTCAACTCGGTCGCCGGGTCGAAGAACCCGCCCAGACCAATCGTTGAGTTGACCACAAACCGATACAGATCTTCTGTCGCACCTTTCATGTTGCCACGCAGCGTGTTGTTGACGACCGATTGCGGGATCGACAGGTTGCTGGAAAAACGCCCGACGAGGGTTTCAATGTCGTCAGGGACTATGCCGCTGTAACCCTTGCCCGCAGGTCGAACCAAAGCGCGATCCACAGTCTTGTTGAACTCGTGCACCTTGCGGTTTTCTTGCTCGAACGGGTCAAAAGGCGCCCCTTCTTCGCGTGTGGTCGTCGGACCGCAAGCAACCAGCGCAGCAAGGCCCAAGAGGGACACTGCAATGCGCAAGGAACGGGTCATTGATGGGCGGATGAAGTCAGACAAAGCTTTGTTCGCAAATTTACCTAGGAAGGTGTTACATAAACCATCTCAGCATACTGCCCAGCGGATCAGAATACGACCCTTGCCTATTGTGGCAGAATGGAGACATTTGCGATATGTCGCAAACCCAAGGCCGCGTCAATTTAATGCTAACTCAGATCGGTTGTTATAAGGGCGCATGATGGACAAACGACTTTACCAAATGGGTCTGGATGAACTACGCGCTGCGCGCAAACAAAGCCGCGCGCTCTATTGGTTTGTCGCGATTTTCAGCTTTTTTGTGAACCTGCTGATGCTGACAGGTCCGCTTTATATGTTGCAGGTCTACGACCGTGTTCTGGGCAGCCGATCGGTTGAGACGCTGATCGCACTTTCGGTTCTTGTGGCCTTTCTTTTTGGGATGATGGGCCTTTTGGACTATGCCCGTGGTCGGATCATGGCGCGGGTCGGCGCACGGTTTCAGGCGCAGATGGAGCACCGGGTATTTGATGCTGTCGTGCGCCGTACCGCAGTGACCCAAGACCCGGCCGCCACCACCGGCATGTCGGATTTGGACGCGGTGCAACGCTTGCTGTCGGCGCCTGTGCTTATGGCCATCTTTGATATCCCGTGGACTCCGTTCTTTTTGCTGGCGATCTGGATCTTTCATCCGTGGCTGGGCCTGCTTGCGCTTGTCGGCGGATTGCTGCTGATTTTTGTGACGGTCATCAACCAAGGCGTCACACGCCGCCCCACTGAGCGTGCGGGCATCGGAGCGATGCGCGCTGAAGGCATGCTGACACAGATCCGATCCGAATCGGAAATGGTGCAGGCGATGGGGATGCGCGATGCCGCGTTCCGGCGCTGGCAGATTGCACGTGACACAGCCCTGGATGATCAGATCTCGGCGGCTGATCTGGGCGGCACCTTTGCCACTGTCTCAAAGACGTTCCGCCTGTTTTTGCAATCGGCCATGCTGGGTGTCGGGGCCTATCTGGTTTTGCTGCAAGAGCTGACGCCGGGTGCGATGATCGCAGGTTCGATCCTGTTGGGTCGCGCCCTGGCCCCAATCGAGCAAGTGATCGGCCAATGGCCTATGGTGCAACGGTCTGCACGGGGTTGGCATAGTCTGGCAGGGCTTTTGGGAACCGTGCGCCCTGAACCTGAAAAAACCCAACTCCCGCGCCCCAAGGCCGTACTGGACGTCCAGCAGATGTCGATTGTCCCCCCCGGCGAGCAGCAGGCCGCGCTCAAGGCGGTCAGTTTCAAAGTGCAGCCCGGGCAGGCCGTCGGTGTGATTGGCCAATCCGGCGCAGGCAAGTCCACTCTGGCGCGCGCCCTCACGGGGGTTTGGCCTCCGGCCGCCGGGAAAATTCGGCTGGATGGCGCATCTCTCGACCAATACGAGCCTCATATTCTGGGTCAGCACATCGGGTATCTGCCGCAACGCGTGCAACTCTTTGAAGGCACGATTTCTCAAAACATTTCGCGATTGGCGGAAACCCCTGACGATGCTCAGGTGGTGCTGGCCGCACGGCGGGCCGATGCCCATGAGATGATCCTGTCTTTGCCCGATGGCTATGACACACGGGTGACGCCCAATGGTGGCCGTCTATCGGGGGGACAAATGCAGCGGATTGGACTGGCCCGCGCGATGTACGGCGATCCGGTCCTGCTGGTGCTGGACGAGCCCAACTCGAACCTCGATAACGAAGGATCCGAGGCCGTAAATGCGGCAATCCGTGGATTCAAATCAGCGGGCAAGTCGATCCTGATCATGGCTCACCGGCCTGCCGCAATCAAAGAGTGTGACCTGTTGTTGATGCTGGAGCAAGGCCAAGTCCGCGCCTTTGGGCCAAAGGATAAGGTTTTGCGCGAAGTCCTCGCCAACCACACGGATGTTGCAAAATCAGACGGCCAGGGAGGGGTGCAATGACTGATCAACCCTCGCCCAAGGTGCAGATTGGGTCCATCAATCCGCTGAAAGCCCCCGCCGCTGCCCCGATAAATTCCCCCAATCAATGGTCCGTCAAAGCGCCGATGATTGTGGGCCTCGTTGGACTGGTGCTGTTGTTGGGCGGGTTTGGCTTGTGGTCGGTGGGTACCAAGATTTCAGGTGCGATTATCGCGGGTGGCCGGATCGAGGTGGATCAAAACCGCCAAGTCGTTCAGCACCCTGATGGTGGTGTGGTGACCGCAATCAACGTGCGCGAAGGCGATACGGTTGAGGCGGGGCAGGTGTTGGTAGAACTCGACGCCGCCGAACTGCAATCGCGGCTGTCGATCACCGAAAGCCAGCTGTTTGAGCTTATGGCCCGGCGTGGCCGACTTGAGGCCGAGCGGGATGAAACAGGCGGCATCACCTTTGATCCGCTTTTGGTCGAGGTGGCCGCCGATAACCCCGATGCGGCTGATCTGATCGCGGGGCAGGAACGGTTGTTGCAGGCGCGTGCCGATTCAACCGAGCAGGAAATCGACCAGCTGCAAAAGCGGCGCGGTCAGATATTTGAACAGATCAACGGGATCGAAGCACAGCAGACGTCACTGAAACGCCAGTTGGAGCTCATCACCGAGGAGCTGGTTGATCAGCAATCCTTGCTGGATCGCGGCCTGGCCCAAGCCACGCGAGTCTTGGCCTTGCAACGCGAAGATGCCCGGCTGAGCGGGCAGGCCGGTGAGCTGACGGCACAAAAGGCCCAGGCCCAGGGGCGGATCACTGAGATCGACGTTGAAATCCTCAAACTGGGCACGCGCCGCCGCGAAGAGGCGATCTCGAGCTTGCGGGACCTGCAATATCGTGAACTTGAGCTACGCGAAGAGCGCAACGCCCTGATCGAGCGCATGCAACGGCTTGAGATCACCTCGCCTGTCAGTGGTGTGGTCTATGGGTTGCGCGTCTTTGCCTTGCAGTCCGTAGTGCGCGCCGCTGATCCGGTGCTCTATGTGGTTCCCCAGGACCGTCCGCTGGTCATCAACGCGCAGGTCGAGCCGATTCATATCGACAAGATTTATCTGGGGCAGGATGTGACATTGCGCTTTTCGGCCCTCGACCAACGCGAAACGCCCGAATTGACAGGGCAGGTGGTGCAAATTTCTGCGGATGCCTTTCAGGATGAAAGCACGCAGCAAAGCTACTACCGCGCCGAAATCGTGCTGAGCGAGGGCGAGCAGGCCCGCCTTCCCGAAGGTACGACCCTGATCCCCGGCATGCCGGTCGAGGCGTTTATCCGCACCGAAGACCGCACGCCTATAGCCTATTTGCTGAAGCCTCTGACGGACTACTTTGCAAAGGCGCTGCGGGACTGAAGCCTTTCGGGACAAACCTGAGACATCAATTAGAGGCGCTTCAAAACCACCTAAATGCGGACCAGGCCCAGAGAAATGGCTTTGGCCACGGCGTGCAGCGTATTGGTTGCACCCAGTTTGAGCCGGGCTCCTTCGATGTAGACGCGCAAGGTGTGTTCCGAGATTGACAGCGTTTCGGCCACCTGAGCCCGGGAATATCCCATCGCAAGCAGGGCCATTGCATCCATTTCGCGTGGGCTGAGGGCCTGAGCGGCCTCGGGCGCGCGATCTGGCTCAAATTCCAAGGCCTTGCGGTTGAATTCATGGGCGATCAGGATCATGTCGCGGCGATGTTCGCGCACGAACGCCTCCCAATCGGCATCTGTGCAACTGTGACTGACCGAGAAGAGCGCAAACTGTCCATTTGGTCCGCGGATGGGGACTGAATACCCTTGATTGCCAACACCGTATTCAATCGCTTCTTTTTGGAAGGCGCGTGCCTGTTTGCCCGTCCAGTCAAAACGTTTCCAATCCACCGGGTGAAACCGTTGAAAGCAGCCCAGAACAACGGGGTCGATTTTCAGATAATCCTGTTTGAGATATCTTTGCACCCACTTTGGATCGTAGGTGCCACAGCCAAATTGATCACCCGAGGCGCTGACCCAGTGATACACCATGTGATCAATTGCATATAAGTCGCGTAAATTCTCAATGACCTGCTGTAGATCAGCCGGTTCAGACGCGTTTTCCAACGAGCTCAAGAGGTTGTCCAGCCGCATTGGCGGCGCGGTTTTCATGCGTCGGTATTCCTTCCCCCATCAACGCAAGTTCGGTCGCAGCCAACAGCCTGGTGTCATCCAGTTGCTCGGCTAAAACGGCCAAACCATTTTTCTGTGCGAAAGTTTTAAGATCGGACAGAACGTCGAGAATCCATTCATTTTGCATGAGTTACTCTCTTTAGCGATAGTTAACGAAAGGTTAATTCAAGTATAGCGTGTGGAAATAAATTCAGACACTCGCAAATTTCTACTCCCCCAAAATAGCGGGGTAGGCCCGACCTAAGTCATTGAAATTACGTAATCGGTACACATAAAGTCGCCTGCGACGTTAGAAAACGGCGCAGGCGACCAGGTTTTTGATTGGTTAAAATCTTTACGATTTATCAGCGTTCAGCACGTCCTCAACGGTGCGCAGACCCGTCTTGGGCGATTGCACCAGCACCGCCATGTTGCCGGGTTTATGCTCGTTGCGCAGCATTTTCATATGCGCCTCGGGCAGTTCGGCCCAGGTGAACACTTCGGACATGCACGGGTCCAGCCGCTCCTCAAGCATCAGACGGTTCGCGGACGCGGCTTGCTTGAGATGGGCAAAGTGGCTGCCCTGCAGACGCTTCTGGTGCATCCACATGTAACGCACATCAAAGGTACAGTTGAACCCTGTGGTGCCCGCACAGATCACAACCATGCCACCTTTTTTGCATACGAAGGTCGAGACGGGGAATGTGCTTTCGCCAGGGTGTTCAAAGACCATGTCGACATTATTGCCCTTGCCGGTGATGTCCCAGATCGCCTTGCCGAACTTACGCACTTCCTTGAACCACTCGGCGTACTCGGGCGTGTTCACCGTGGGCAACTGACCCCAGCAATTGAAATCTTTGCGGTTGATCACGCCTTTGGCGCCCAGACTCATGACAAAGTCGCGCTTGTCTTCGTCGCTGATCACGCCGATGGCGTGGGCGCCTGCCGCCTTGGCGAGCTGGATCGCGTAGGACCCCAGACCGCCCGAAGCGCCCCAGACCAGAACAGTCTGGCCGGGCTTCAGATCGTGAGGCGCGTGACCAAAGAGCATGCGATACGCTGTGGCCAGCGTCAGCGTGTAGCAGGCGCTTTCTTCCCAGGTCAGGTGTTTGGGGCGCGGCATCAGCTGCTGAGCTTGCACATTGGTGAACTGCGCGAAGGATCCATCGGGGGTCTCATAGCCCCAGATGCGCTGGCTGGTGGAATACATCGGATCGCCACCATTGCATTCTTCGTCATCGCCGCTGTCCTGGTTGCAGTGGATCACCACCTCGTCACCAACTTTCCAGCGGGTGACTTTATCGCCCACGGCCCAAACGATGCCCGAGGCATCCGAGCCTGCGATGTGGAAATCTGCGCCATGCACATCAAACATGCTGATCGGCACACCCAGGCCTGCCCAGATACCGTTGTAATTGACGCCCGCGGCCATCACCAGAACCAGCACTTCGCTGCTGTCCAGCGTAGGCACGTCCACCACTTCCAATTGCTGGGCCACGTTTGGTTCGCCCTGGCGATCACGGCGAATGGCCCAGGCGTGCATCTGCTTGGGTACAAATCCCAGAGGGGGCATTTCACCCATGTCATAAAGGTCTTTCTCGGGAGCGTCGTAAGAGGGGAACCCTGTTTCGGTGTCCAGTGCCATGTTGGCCTCCTAGGTTTGTCAAAATTGCCGCAATGCAGAATCGTTGCTTGCGTTTGAAATACCATGGACGCGCAACAATGCAATGCCTTGGGGCGATTTTTTGTAACTTTATAACCGTGCAGTTGCAGAAAGATCAGCGAATATGCGCTGCATTAGCGAAAGAGATGCGCGATGGAGTTCGCGTAATACTCCAGCAGAGGCCGGTCTTCTTCGTTGATTGTGATCCCGTCAGGGCCATCGGAGACAAATCTACGTTTGCGCAACATCCGCAAGCCCACTTCGGCGGTGTATTGGATATCACCGCGGGCGATATGGATATGCGCTTGCGGCATGTCTTCCATGACGCTTGCCATCTGTGCATCGACGGCGTCCTGAGAAATGGGCCCCTCTGCATTCAACAGGATATGCGCAACCAGCGGCGTGGGCAGTACCGGAACCTCATCACCGATACGGGTCATCAAAAGCCGCCCCAGGTCTTTGACGTCGCCGCGCGGGTGGGTGCGGCGAAACTCTGACAAGGCCACTGGCGCGCCAAAGCTGACAGCAGCATACCCATGGCGGTGATACTGTCGTGTCAGGCGCAGCCAGTTTTGTTTGATGAACCATGCGGCGACAACGCTGATGCGGGCCCGAAACCGTCGTTCCCCCTTTTGACCGGCACTGACCAAGATGCGGTCTTCCAGCACACGGTCATAGTTGAGGGCAACGGGGACAAAGACGACATCACGCGTGGTCTCGTCCTCGCGGCCATCCACTACATATTTCAGTAGGCCCAGCTTGGGTGGTGCCAATGCGCCATCCAAGGACAGCCCGCCTTCGGGGAAAATCGCCTGTGTCACGCCGCCGTCCGTGGCCAGTTGCACATAGCGTTCCAGCACCCGGCGGTAGAGATCATTGCGCGATTTTCGGCGAATGAAATAGGCGCCCATCGCTTTGATCAGCTTCGACAATGGCCAGACCCGCGCCCATTCCCCGACCGCGTACGAAAGGGCCGAGCGTTCTGCGGCCAACCAGGTGACCAGAACGTAATCCATATTACTGCGGTGGTTCATCACAAAGATCACCGTGGCATCCTTGTCGACATCGCGCAGAGCGTCTTCGCTGAAATGCCCAAGCCGAACGCGATAGAGCGAGCGGCTGACGAATTTGGCAAAACGGATCGCGATACCGAAATAGGCAGTGGCTGAAAACCCGGGCACAATCTCGCGGGCATAGCGTTTGGCCTGCTCAAAGGCCACATTTTCAGGCAGACCTTCAGTTTTGGCGTGTTCGGCCACTGCTTTGCTGACTTCGGGATCATAGATCAGACGCTGGATCATGTCATAGCGTCGCGCCAGCTTGAACGGTTCAATCGGGCGCTGAAGTTTTTCATTCAGGCGCTTAACGGCGCGTTCCATGCGGCGACGGAAAAACCACCGAACGGATGGAAATAGAAAATGCGAGGCCATCGTTACTGCTGCAAATGCCACCAGCAGGATCAGCGCCCACAAAGGCATTTCAACCATTCGTCCCATCCGCACAGCTTTACAGGGTTTATGGGTGGGGTAAATGGCCTTATGCCGCATTGCAGCGAATTGACACTTGTCCATTGTTACCGTTATCAAGCATTCTAAGTAAGAAAATTACGTATCCGATTCATGAGGTCCGTTTATGTCGCAATCGCAGAAAGATCGTCCCTGGCTGATCCGCACCTATGCCGGCCACTCGACCGCAACGGCGTCCAATGCGCTTTATCGTGCCAACCTTGCCAAAGGCCAGACAGGCCTTTCGGTGGCGTTCGATCTGCCGACGCAGACGGGCTATGACAGCGATCATGAACTGGCGCGCGGTGAAGTGGGCAAAGTGGGTGTGCCTGTGTGCCATCTGGGTGATATGCGCACGCTGTTTCAGGACATCCCGCTGGAGCAGATGAACACCTCGATGACGATCAATGCAACGGCACCTTGGTTGCTGGCGCTCTATATTGCCGTGGCCGAAGAGCAGGGCGCGGATGTGAAGGCCCTTCAAGGCACTGTGCAGAACGATCTGATCAAAGAGTACCTGTCTCGTGGCACCTATATCTGCCCGCCCAAGCCATCACTCAAGCTGATCGGCGATGTGGCCGAATATTGCTACACCAATGTGCCCAAATGGAACCCGATGAACGTGTGTTCCTATCACCTGCAAGAGGCTGGTGCCACGCCTGAGCAAGAGCTGTCCTTTGCCTTGGCCACCGCCATTGCTGTGCTGGACGAACTGAAAACACGCGTGCCCGCCGAGGATTTCCCAGCGCTGGCCGGCCGCATTTCGTTCTTTGTGAACGCGGGCATCCGTTTCGTGGCCGAGATGTGCAAAATGCGCTCCTTTGTCGATCTCTGGGATGAAATCCTGCAGGACCGTTATGGCGTTGAGAACCCCAAATTCCGCCGTTTCCGGTATGGAGTGCAAGTCAACTCGCTGGGCTTGACCGAACAACAGCCCGAAAACAACGTCTACCGTATTCTGATCGAGATGCTTGCCGTTACCTTGTCCAAGAAAGCCCGTGCGCGTGCGGTGCAACTGCCTGCATGGAACGAAGCTTTGGGCTTACCGCGCCCATGGGATCAGCAATGGTCCATGCGGATGCAGCAGATTCTGGCGTTTGAGACGGATTTGCTGGAGTACGACGATCTGTTTGAGGGCAACCCGGCGGTGGATGCCAAGGTCGAAGCTCTGAAAGAGGGGGCGCGACACGAATTGGCCAATCTTGAGGGCATGGGCGGTGCTGTTGGGTCGATCGAATACATGAAATCGCGTCTGGTCGACAGCAATGCTGAACGTCTGGGGCGCATTGAGGCCAATGAAACGGTCGTCGTCGGGGTGAACAAATACACCACCACCGAACCCTCGCCGTTGCAAACCGAGGACGGGGGCATCATGGTTGTGGACCCTGCGGTTGAGCAAGAACAGATCAACCGTCTGAACGAATGGAAAGCCGAGCGCGACAACGACGCCGTGAAAGCTGCGCTGGCCGCCCTGCGCGACGCTGCTGAGAAGGGCGAAAACGTGATGCCTGCTTCGATTGCTGCCGCCAAGGTCGGGGTGACCACCGGAGAATGGGCCGGCCAAATGCGCCAGGTGCATGGCGAGTATCGCGGCCCCACAGGCGTGTCCGCCAACCCATCGAACATGACTGAAGGTCTGGATGAAATCCGCGACGCGGTGGATGCCGTCAGCGACCGCCTGGGCAAACGCCTGAAATTCCTGGTGGGGAAGCCGGGCCTTGATGGTCACTCAAACGGGGCCGAACAAATTGCCTTCCGCGCCCGCGATTGCGGCATGGATATTGCGTATGAAGGCATCCGCCTGACCCCAGAACAGATTGTCACAGCCGCCAAGGAAGATGGTGCGCATGTGGTGGGTCTTTCGATCTTGTCAGGCAGTCATATTCCGCTGGTGGAAGATCTGGTCGACCGGATGCGCCGCGAAGGATTGGGCGATGTGCCCTTGATCGTCGGGGGGATCATCCCGGATGACGATGCCGCGCGTCTGTTGAAAATGGGCGTTGCACGGGTCTATACGCCCAAGGATTTTGAGCTCAATACCATCATGATGGATATTGTGACGCTGGCCGATCCGCAAGCGGTGGCCGCCGAGTAGGCGACCATTGCACGCTCTTTGCGCCTGACGGCTTACTCGCTGGTGGTCGCCTCTTTGGCGGTGTCTTCTGCCGCTTTCTGAGCCTCTGCTGCGCGTTGCGCCTGTTGCGCTTTCAGCGCTTCGGCCTGTTGTTTCTCAAACGCCGCTTTCTGTTCGCGCATCACATCAACCTGGGCTGAAATACGTGCTGTCAGGTCTTCGCTGGTTTGCGCTGCCTTTGAGATGGCGAGGTATTCTTCCGCCGTAATGCCTCGCGCTTTGTTGACCAGCTGAATGGCCACGCGGTCTGCTTCTGCGCGCAATGCGTTCTGGTCTTCTTCGCTTTCGGCATTGCCGATCTTGTCGGCATATTCTTTGCGCAAGGATTCCAGGGCAATCGCCGCTGTCACGAACGATTCAATCTGCGCATCTGTCACGGTGTCCGCCGTCAAAGGGGCAGAGGTTTCTGCCGCCGTGCTGTCAGTGCTCGCCTCTTGTGCGAAGGCTATGGGAGCGGCGGTGAGGCTGAGGGCCACAAATGCTGCGATCAGGCTGAGGGAATGAGTCACGGAATGGGCTCCAATTGTCTGCTCGGACGCGTTTGCGCGCCATCTGTTCCCTCTCAAATGGGGCATGTGGTGCCTTTTCGCAATTGCTGACGCCAAAAACTGTCTTTGCGGCGGCTATATTCCGCTGGCATTGGGTGGGTTTCTAAGCAAACTTGGGCACAGACGGCCCATGACCCCCCGGACAAAGGAAGCCAAAAATGAGTGTCATCATTCGTGAGATTGAACAGGCGGATCAAGCCGACTGGCGTGCCCTGTGGACCGCCTATCTGGAGTTTTATGAGGCAACCGTGCCGGAAGAGGTCTATGAAACCACCTTCGAGCGGCTCTTGTCGAAGGATCACCCGGATCAGAATGGGTTTCTGGCAGTCTTGGAGGAGCGGCCGATCGGCCTGGTGCACTACATCTATCACGCCCACAACTGGCGGGTGGATGAGGTGTGTTATTTGCAAGACCTCTACGCCGACCCAACCGTGCGCGGCACCGGGGTTGGCCGCAAGCTGATCGAGGCGGTCTATGCGCAGGCGGATGCCGATGGCAGGCCGTCGGTCTATTGGATGACGCAGGATTTCAATCACACGGCGCGGCAGCTCTATGACCGGATTGCGCAGCTGACCCCTTTCATCAAATACGCGCGGAGTTGAGCAGATGACCGTTCACATTGGCGCCAAACCCGGTGACATTGCCGAAACCGTGCTTATGCCAGGCGATCCATTGCGGGCGAAATGGGTGGCCGAGACGTTTCTGAGCGATGTACGTCAGGTCAATGATGTGCGTGGTATGTTGGGCTTTACAGGCACATGGCACGGACATGCCGTGTCTGTGCAGGGATCGGGCATGGGTATGCCCAGCCTGTCGATCTATGCCAATGAGCTGATCCGTGAATATGGGGCCACGACCCTTGTTCGCATTGGATCCTGTGGCGGGATGCAACCCCATGTTGCCTTGCGCGATGTGATCCTTGCAATGACGGCCTCTTCGGTCACAACCCCATCATCCACCATTCTGCGCGAGCTGACCTATGCGCCCTGTGCAGACTTTGGTCTGCTGCGTGCAGCTGCTGCTAAGGCCGATGCCTTGGACGTGCCCAGCCATGTGGGAGGGATTTATTCGTCGGATACCTTCTATGATGACCGCCCGGATCTGAACGACCAGATGGTGCGGCACGGCGTTTTGGCGGTCGAAATGGAAGCGGCTGAGCTTTATACACTGGCCGCCCGTTATGGCGCACGGGCCTTGGCCGTGTTGACGGTTTCAGACCACCTGCAAACCGGCGAAAGCCTGAGCAGCGCTGACCGCGAAAGCAGCTTTTCAGATATGATCGAGATCGCGCTGACGGCGGCGTTTGCGTAGAGAAAAAGAGGCCTCCGGCGGGGATATTGATCGCCAGAAGAAGCGGGCGCGCACCAAGGCAACCCCCGCATGAGATCGCTTGAGAAAAGCTTCTCCTGGCGCGGTCACCGGCATCCCCGCCTGTACCGCTCTTACAGCTTCGCGGCATATGGTTAACAAAGCATTGTTTCTTCTTGCCTTAAATATCCCAGGGGGTTTGGGGGACGGGGTCCCCCAGGGCCTGCGTGGCCTGAACGCAATCAAGCGTCTTGCGGGCCTGCCCGCGCCATAAGGTCAAGCAGTGGCACGTTCCACACCCTGCACAATCGCATCTCGCAGCTTTTTCTCCAGCGATTTCTGCTTGGATTCAGAATGGAACTTCAGCCCGAACATGTCCTTGACATAGAATGTGTCCACCACCTGTTCTCCGTAGGTCGCGATGACGGCCGAGTTGATGTAAACGTTACTGTTGGCCAGCGTTCGGGTCAGGTCGAACAGCAGACCTGGGCGGTCACGGGTGTCGACCTCGATGATAGTGTAAATCTCAGACCCTTCGTTGTCGAAAGTGATATGCGTTGGCACCCGAAAGGCCCGTTCGCGTTTCTTGATCTTGTCGCGGTCCTTGATGGCGTCGCGGGCCACGATCTCACCTTTTAAGGTCTTGTGGATCATATTGCGCAAACGGGGCAGGCGGGATTGTTCGTAAGGATGACCTTCGGCATCCTGAATCCAGAAGGCGGCGGTGGCGTAACCGTCTTTGGATGTGTAGGTGCGCGCATCCACGACGTTGGCACCCACGAGCGCGAGGGCTCCGGCCAGACGCGAGAAGATGCCAGGATGATCGGCCAAGGCAAAACACGCGCGCGTGGCGTCGCGATCTTCGTCGATGGCCAGGTCGATCGCTACATCCTCGTCATCCAGATCGCGCAGGAGACGTGCAAACACGATGTGCGCGGTGACATGCAACCCCTGCCAATATGGGGGGTAATGCCGCGCGGTTTCCACTTTCATGTCCCTGGCACCAAAATCGGGCAAGGCATCCCGCAAATTACGTTTGGCGTCTGATCCGCGCTGTTCGCGGTTCAGCGCCTCCAGCCCGCCTTCCATGGCGCGGCGGGTCTGGCGATAGAGCGCTCGGATCAGGGAGGCTTTCCAGTTGTTCCAGGTGTCCGGCCCGACACCGCGAATGTCGCAGACAGTCAGCACGCACAGCAGGTCGAGGCGTTCTTTAGTTTGCACGGCCTTGGCAAAATCGCGCACTGTTCGCGGATCGGCAATATCGCGTTTCTGGGCCATATCGGACATCAGCAAATGATAGCGGATCAGCCATTCCACCGTGTCCACCTCAGAGGGTTTCAACCCCAGGCGCGGCGCCACTTTGCGAGCGATCTGAGCACCCAGAATGGAATGGTCTTCGTCTCGGCCTTTGCCGATGTCATGCAGCAGCAAGGCCACGTACAAGACACGCCGGTTGACCCCTTCGTCCAGGATAGAGGAGGCGACGGGCAGTTCTTCTTCCAACTCGTGCCGCTCGATCTGGGCGAGGTTACGGATGCATTGAATGGTATGTTCGTCCACCGTGTAGTGGTGGTACATGTTGAATTGCATCATGGCCACGATCGGTTCGAACTCGGGCAAGAAGGCCGATAGTACACCCAACTCATTCATGCGGCGCAGGGCGCGTTCTGGATTGCCGTGTTTGAGCATCAGGCCCAGGAACAGTTTTTGCGCCTCGGGATTGGTCCGCATGTCATCATCGATCAGGTCCAGATTGGCTGTGACCAGCCGCATCGCATCGGGGTGGATCAACATGCCCGTGCGTAGGCCTTCTTCAAACAGGCGCAGAATGTTCAACCGGTCCTTGAGGAAGGTTTTTGGCCGCTCCAGCGCCAGCCTTCCGTGCACTTCCTTATACCCAGATTTCAGCTTTTTCTTGCGCCGGAACAGGCGTTGCAGCAACGCGTCCGGTTTGACGTGCAGCGCCTCCAGCTTGGTCATGAAAATTCGGGTCAAATCGCCCACCACGGTTGCATGGCGGAAGTATTCCTGCATGAAATGCTCAACCGCGCGCCGTCCGGCGATGTCCACGTATCCCATGCGATCCGCCACCTCGACTTGCAAATCAAAGGTCAGCTGATCATTGGGGCGTTTAGTGATCAGATGCAACTGGCACCGCACAGCCCAGAGATAGTTATGGGCATTGGTGAAGGTGTCAAATTCATCCTCGGTAAAAAGGCCGGATTTCACCAATTCAGCAACATCAGCGACCTGGTGGATATATTTGGCAATCCAAAACAGGGATTGCAAATCGCGCAGCCCCCCTTTGCCCTCTTTGACATTGGGCTCGACCATATACCGCTGGTTGCCCTGCTTGATATGGCGCGCTTCGCGTTCGTCTAGCTTGGCCTCGATAAACTCGCGTTCGGTGCCTTTGAACAGATCCCGCTGCAACCGTGTGTTCAGTTTTTCAGCAAGGGTGAATTCCCCGCCTAGAAATCGGTGTTCCAATAGGGCCGTGCGGATGGTGAAATCCTCGGCCCCCAGACGCAGGCAATCTGCGATGGTGCGGCTGGCATGGCCCACTTTCAGTTTCAGATCCCACAGGATGTAGAGCATGGATTCAATCACGCTCTCCGCCCAGGGGGTGATCTTGTATGGCGTCAGAAACAGCAGATCGATGTCTGACTGAGGGGCCATTTCCCCGCGCCCATATCCGCCGACCGCAAAGACGGCGATGCGTTCTGCATCGGTTGGGTTCGACAGAGGGTGCAACACGCGTGTCGCGATATCGAGAACGGTCAGGATCAGGCAATCGGTCAGATAGCTGTAGGAGGCAATTGCAGTTTGTGCGGCCCGCGGGGTTGCGGCGAGCGCCGCGGCAATCGTCGCTCGGCCTTGCAGGTTTGCATCTTGCAGAACCGGCACCATTGCTTTGCGAAGGGCCGAGCTGTCACTTTGGGCCGTCTGCTGGGCCTCGGCCACTGCGATGCGCATTGCAGTGGCGTCAAAGATCTGATCTGCTGGGCAGATCAACCGGTCCGGATCGACGCGCGCCTGGGTCATCGACGGGGTGGTTCTGGGGGGCGTATCAGAATCCGGCTCCGCTGAATCCTTGTGGGGCATTTTCAAGGATCACAACCTTTTTGTCACGGATCGTCGCTACGGCCAATCCACGCTGGTTCGTGCCATCCTGGCGGAAGCGAAACACGCCGTTCACGCCTTGAAAGCCGGCTTTCTGGGTCAGTGCTCCCCGGCTCAAAGCGTCGCGTTTGCCGCTTTTGGCCAAGGCACCGATGGCGGCGATCCCATCGTAGGCAAGTCCTGCAATGGCGTGAGGATTTTCCCCGTTTGCAGCTTTAAAACGGTTGCGAAACTGGGCCGCGCGGGCCGGATCAGGCATGGTGAACCATCCGCCCTGCACACCTGGCAAATCCAGGGTTTGCGCAGGCGTGTCCCAGCGTGCCAGCCCCAGATACTGCATATCGCTTGGTCCCAGGCCCGCTTCGGGCAGCATCTGGCTAAACAGCGGCAAGGCCCCTGCAGCATTGGCCGTCAGGAAGATTGCATCGGCCCCACCGCTCGCGGCAGCGGATTTGATTTTAGGCACAGCACTGACCACGCCTTGTTGCGAGAAATCATACCCGACAGACCCGGTCACGGTGCCCCCGTTTGCAACAACAGCCTGTTCGATGGCTTGTTTGCCCAGCTGTCCTGCAAGGTTGTTGGAATACACGGTCAGGATGCGCTTTTTTCCCTGACGCGCTGCGTAGCCCGACAGGCGATTGGCAGTATCATCGAAGGTTTGACCCAGCACAAAGAGGTTTCCACCCGCAATCGTCGGATTGTTCGAAAATGTCAGTACATTCACATTCTTGGAGGCCACAGCCACCGACACGGCATTGGCCGATTCTGCATGCAACGGCCCGACGATGATCTTGGCTCCATCTGCCACAGCATTCAGGGCAGCCTGCTGCGCCCTGGCCGCGCTGCCGCTGGTTCCGTAGACACGCAAGTCAATCTTCACGCCCTGCAAATCAGCAACGGCCAGACGTGCTGCGCGCTCCAGATCGCGGGCCAGTTTTTGCTCTTGCGGACTCGAAGCGCCATGCGGCACCAGCAAGGCCACAGCAACAGCTTCTCCAGGATTAAGCGAGGGGCCATTGCCCCCACCCAGACTGACGGGTTGACATGCGGCCAGCGCCCAAAGCGCAGCCAGAACAATAAAGAAACGGCCAGCGATCTTGCGGGCCGGGGCAAAAGCGGCAAACATAGTACGTCTTACTCCCTGAACATGGCGGACCCCCCGCCGATCTGTCGGGGGCAATCATAAACGTCACAGAGAGCGGGTCCAGTGGTAAACCCATCGATCAAGAAACCAGCGCCGGGTTTATACCTGATCGCAACCCCGATCGGCACGGCGCGCGATATCACCTTGCGTGCGCTCGATCTGTTGGCGGCGGCTGATATGCTGGTGGCCGAGGACACGCGCAGCTTGCGCAAGCTGATGGACATTCACGGCATCGCTCTGAATGACCGGAGTGTGATGTCATATCACGATCACAATGGAGACAAGGCCCGCCCGCGTGTTTTGCAAGCTTTGGCGCAGGGGCAGTCGGTTGTCTACGCCTCGGAGGCCGGCACTCCCATGGTGGCTGACCCCGGGTTTGATCTGGCCCGCGCGGTGGTCGCCGAGGGGCATGCGCTGATCTCGGCGCCCGGGCCGTCAGCGGTGATCACGGCGCTGACGCTGTCTGGCTTGCCCACGGACCAGTTCCACTTTGCCGGGTTCCTGCCCAATGCGGCCTCCCGGCGGAAATCCGCACTTTTGGCACTGGCCGAGGTGCCCGGGACGCTGGTTTTCTACGAATCGCCCAAACGCGTCGCGGCAATGCTGCGCGATGCTTGTGCCGCGTTGGGACAAGATCGGCCAGCGGTCGTGTGCCGCGAGCTGACCAAGAAGTTCGAAGAGGTGGTGCGCGCTCCACTCGGGGAATTGACTGAGACTATTTCGGCGCGGGCCCTCAAGGGTGAAATCGTTGTGCTGATCGGCAGTGCCGGTAAACGAATTGTTCATCCCGAGGACATAGAGTTGGCCTTGCGTGCGGCTCTTGAAGGCGGATCTGTGCGGGATGCGGCGGATGTCGTATCTGCGCAGCTCGGGTTGCCGCGGCGACAGATTTATCAAATGGCTCTGGCACTGGATAAGGACGAATAGTGCAGCATTTTGACCCTAACTCGAAAACAACACAGCCGGTTAAAACACGGCGGACCCGGGGGCGCCGCGCTTATTTGTCTGGGGTGGCCGCGGAAACCAGCGTGACCCGCCGCTATGTGGATCGTGACGCGCAAATTCTTGAAAATCGCTGGCGCGGAAGCGGTGGCGAAATTGATCTGATCTGCCTGCAGGATGACGTGATCGTCTTTGTCGAAGTGAAAAAGGCGCAGTCATTTGAAAGGGCATTGAACAGCCTTTCTGCGGCACAGATCCAGCGGATACACCAAACCGCATCAGAGTATCTGGCGCATACTCCCAAAGGTCAGTTGAGCGATGTTCGATTTGATCTGGCGCTGGTGGACGAGACGGGTCAGGTCAGGGTCATGGAAAACGCCTTTGGTCATTTCTGAATTGCACAGCCCCGCCCCATGCCCCATTTAGAAGGCATAGCGACGCAAATGTGGGGACTGCTCTGTGAAAATTGCCTTTCAGATGGATCCAATCGGTCCGATTGATATCACCGCTGACAGCACCTTTCGTCTGGCCGAGGAAGCGCAGGCGCGCGGGCACGAGCTGTTTTACTACACCCCCGACAAACTGGCCTATGACCAAGGCCGCGTGACTGCGCGGGGCTGGCCTTTGACAGTGCAACGGGTCGAAGGCGATCATGCCACGTTGGGGGAGGAAGCCACAGTTGATCTGGCCGAGTTTGACGTGGTCTGGCTGCGTCAGGATCCCCCGTTTGATATGTTTTATATCACCACCACCCATATTCTGGAGCGGTTGATGCCGGGCACCCTAGTGGTGAATGATCCGTTCTGGGTCCGCAATTATCCCGAAAAGCTGCTGATCCTCGATTTTCCGGACCTGATGCCGCCTACGGCCATCGCACGCGATATTGAGACCATCAAAGCCTTCCGTGCCCAGCATGGTGATGTGATCGTGAAGCCTTTGTATGGCAATGGCGGTGCAGGTGTTTTCCATTTGCCGCCCGAGGATCGCAATCTCAATTCGCTGCATGAGATGTTCACCGGGTTCTCGCGCGAGCCGCTGATCGTGCAAAAATTCCTGCCGGAGATTTCCAAGGGCGACAAACGGGTGATCCTCGTGGACGGTGCGCCCGTTGGCGCGATCAACCGTGTGCCTGCCAAGGGCGAGACGCGCTCGAACATGCATGTGGGCGGGCGGCCTGAAAAGATCGAGCTGAGCGCCCGCGATCGCGAGATTTGCGACCGGATCGGGCCTTTGTTGCGTGAAAAGGGGCAGGTGTTCGTAGGGATTGATGTGATCGGCGAGTATCTGACCGAGATCAACGTGACATCGCCTACGGGTATTCAAGAGCTGGAGCGATTTGACGGCGTGAACATCGCCGCACAGATCTGGGAGGCGATCGAGGCCAAGCGCGCATGAGTTTTGTCGCGCGCCTTTTGAACCCCTATTTGCGGCTGACGGAAAAGCCGATGCTGAAAAAGGCCAGCCCGGAAAAGATGCGCCGGTCGCTGGAGGTCAAATCCAGGCTGTTTTTCCATCCGCCGCGAGGAACGCGGTATGGGAAAAGGACACTTGGCACGGGCGCGAACCGTGTGGAGGCCGTGACCATTGAAGGCACGACCCTGACAGGCCCTTTGATTTTGTATTTTCACGGGGGTGGCTATGTCTTCGGCTCGCCCGATACGCACAAAGCAATGTTAGCCAAATTGTCGCGTTTGACTGGCTGTCCTGTGATCTTGCCCCGCTACCGTTTGGCCCCTGAACATTCGCATCCGGCCCCGATTGAGGATGGGTTGGTGGCCTACCGGGAAATCATGGACCACCCCGGGGGAGTCATTCTGGGCGGAGACAGTGCAGGCGGCAGCCTGGCCCTGGGGCTATTGGGAGAGATCATTCGGATGGGCCTGTCTCAACCATTGGGCACCTTCGCATTCTCGCCTTTGACGGATCTCACGTTCACAGCCCCCAGTATTTTGGGCAATGATGCCGCAGATGTGGTTCTACCAGGATCCCGAGCGGCCGAGTTTGCCGAGATGTTTTTGCGCGGCGCAGATCCCAAGGATCCGCGGTGTTCACCGCTGTTTGCCGCGTTCACCGGCGCATCACCCGTCTGGATCACCGTCGGCGATACGGAGATTTTGCTGGATGACAGCACGCGTATGGCTGATGTGCTGCGGGCCCAGTCTGTTGACGTGACACTGCGGCTTGAGCGGGATTTGCCGCACGTTTGGCCCGTGTTCCAAAATATCTTGCCAGAGGCACGACAGACCCTTCAAGCACTGGCCAATTGGGTGGGCGCGCTTTCCGATTCTGGTAAGCGATAGCTGATCGCCTCGGCCATATGGGGGCGGCGCACGTCTGAGGATCCATCAAGATCCGCTATCGTGCGCGCCACACGCAACACGCGGTGATAACCGCGAGCGGTGAGGCCAAAGCGATCCGCAACGCGGGTCAGAAGCGCGCGGCCTTCGGCATCCGGGCGTGCCACCTCTTCCAAAACCTCGCCTTCGGCATCGGCATTCAAGCGCATATCGGGCCGCGCGGCATATCGCGACTGTTGCACCGCACGGGCCGTGGCCACCCAGTCAGCCACGGTCGCGGAGGTGTCCCCGCTGGCAGGCAGGTCTAGATCGGTAAAGGCCACAGGGGGCACATCCACGCGCAGATCAAAGCGATCCATGAGCGGACCCGAGATGCGGCCCATGTAGTCTTCTCCGCAGATGGGGGCACGGGTACAGGCACGGCCCGGATCGCTGAGATAGCCGCATTTGCAGGGATTGGCGGCGGCCACGAGCATGAACCGGCAGGGGTATTTCACGTGGGCATTTGCACGGGCCACCATCACTTCGCCTGTTTCGATGGGTTGGCGCAAGGTTTCCAGCACGGTGCGGGGGAATTCAGGGAACTCATCCATGAACAACACCCCGTTGTGTGCCAGGCTGATCTCGCCAGGATGCGCGCGGCGCCCCCCGCCCACAATGGCCGCCATGGACGCGGTATGGTGTGGCTCGCGAAACGGAGGGGTGCGGCAAATGCCGCCTTCATCCAGAAGGCCCACCATCGAGTGAATCATCGAGGTCTCAAGAGCTTCGGCCGCCGAGAGCGGTGGAAGGATCCCCGGTAAACGGCTGGAGAGCATGGATTTTCCCGATCCGGGCGGGCCGACCATCATCAGATGGTGACGCCCTGCGGCTGCAATTTCCAGGGCACGCTTGGCGCGCTCTTGTCCTTTGACATCGCGCAGATCGCGGGCTGTGGCGTCGGTGATCACTTCGCCCGGCTCAGCGGGAGGAAGAGGTGCCTGACCAGTAAAATGGCGCACAACCTCTCCGAGACTTGCCGCTCCGATGACTTGCGCGGCCCCGACCCAGGCCGCTTCGGCACCTGAGGCTTTGGGGCACAGGAGCATGCGATCCTCTTCGGCGGCAGCCATGGCTGCGGGCAGCGCCCCGATGACAGGCACCAATGCACCATCTAGAGACAGCTCACCCAGCGCGCATGTGCTTTCTATCGCGTCTTTTGGGATAATCTCGAGCGCGGCCAGCAGGGACAGGGCAATGGGCAGATCGAAGTGGCTGCCTTCCTTGGGCATGTCGGCCGGGCTCAGATTGACGGTGATCCGCTTGGAGGGCAGGGCGATCGCCATGGAACTGAGCGCTGTTCGTACACGGTCGCGGGCCTCAGACACGGCCTTGTCGGGCAGGCCTACAATGGAAAAGGCTGGCATGCCTGGGGTCACGGCGCATTGGACTTCAACCGAGCGGGCCTCGACCCCTTCAAAGGCGACTGTATAGGCACGGGCAATCATGTATCAGCCTTTCGTCAACAAAGGTTAACGATACGGCGGTAGTGGTTGATGAATGGTTAATAGCGACCCTTGAGAGACGTGAAACCCAAGCCTCGCACCCCAAGCATGGCCGGCCCTTTCGCAATGCAACGCAATCCGTTAGGTGTCGGGCACGAGCTGTTGTTGTAAAGGCCTTGCTTGATGAAACCCGTGCGTATGCTGTCGAGCATTCTGACCGTCGGCGGTTGGACATTGATGAGCCGCATCCTGGGCTTTGTGCGTGATGTTCTGATCGCCAATTTTTTGGGGCCAGGCGCCGCGATGGATGCCTTTGTGGCGGCCTTCCGATTGCCCAACATGTTTCGCCGGTTCTTTGCTGAAGGGGCGTTTAACGCAGCCTTCGTGCCGATGTTTTCCAAACGCCTTGAGGCGGGGAACGACGCGGATGGCTTTGGATCGCTGGCCTTTTCGGGGTTGGCGCTTGTTCTGATGGCGCTCACGGGTCTTGCGATGGTGTTTATGCCCGCCTTGGTCTGGGCAACGGCGGAAGGTTTTGTCGGTGATCCACGTTTTGACATGACGGTGGACTACGGGCGTATCGTGTTTCCCTATATCCTGTTTATTTCACTGGCGGCTTTGCTCTCGGGAGCGTTGAACGCAGCCGGTCGGTTTGCGGCCGCGGCGGCGGCACCCGTGGTGTTGAACATTATGCTGGTCACAGCGATGGGGGTGGCGTGGTACATCGGTGGAGAAGTGGTGCGCGCCCTGGTGTGGACCATCCCTTTTGCCGGTGTGGCGCAGCTGGCCCTGGTCTGGATTGCCGCGCGCCGGGCCGGGATGAACATTGGTGTGGTGCGCCCGCGCTGGACACCAGAAATGGCCCAACTGGTGCGTATTGCCATTCCGGCAGCCCTTGCCGGTGGGGTGATGCAAATCAACCTGTTGGTCGGGCAACAGGTGGCCTCGAACTATGACAAGGCGGTCAGCTGGCTGTATTCGGCGGACCGCCTGTATCAACTGCCATTGGGGGTTGTCGGAATCGCGGTTGGCATCGTCTTACTGCCCGATCTGTCACGCCGTTTGAAGGCGCAGGATGATGTGGGCGCGCGCGAGGCCTTGTCGCGTGCAGGCGAGATATCTCTGGCGCTGACCATCCCGTCGGCGGTCGCGCTCGTGGTCATCCCAATCCCGCTGGTAAGTGTTCTGTTTGAACGCGGAGCCTTTGGCGTGGATGATACAGCTGCCACGGCATTGGCCGTCACGATCTACGGGTTGGGCCTGCCTGCATTTGTCCTTCAAAAGCTGTTGCAACCGATCTTTTTTGCCCGCGAGGACACCCGAACGCCCTTTCACTATGCAGTGGTGGCAATGGTGATCAACGCGGTGCTGGCGATTGGTCTGTCCTATTATATGGGGTGGGTGGCAGCAGCCATCGCCACCACTGTCGCGGGGTGGGTCATGGTGGGGCTGCTCGCACTGGGCGCGCGCCAATTTGGGGCAGTTGCCCGATTTGATCGGCGGTTTTGGAGCCGGATGTGGCGCATTGTCCTGGCCTCAAGCCTGATGGGATGTGTGCTCTGGGCAGCTGGGTTGACGTTGAACCCGTTTATCCTGATCCCCGGCCTGCGGTGGTTGGCGCTGTTGTTGCTGATCGTTGTGGGGGTTGGCAGCTATTTCATGCTGGGCCGTCTGCTGGGCGCGTTCAGCAAAGGCGAGTTGCGGACGGCGTTCCGGCGATAACCTTTGTTCACTCGTGGCGCATTTTGGCGCGCAGCTTGGCAAATCCGCCAGGGCTGAGCACGAATGAGGCCAGAAACCCTGCTACGAAGCCTCCGATATCCGCCAGCCACTCGCTGTTGCCACCAAACAACAGGCCAAAGATCAGCTGGATCCCCAGAAGGAACCCGATCAAGGTGAAAGCGCGATATTGCTGCGCACCCATCTGCCCCAATTTGAGCCACATCAGATAGGTAAACCCGCCGATCAGGCCGTATACGCCGGGAAAGGCACCGATCAGTAAAAGATTGCTGTTTGACAACAGACCATAGGTCAGAGCGCCGGCTGCCAATGAGACAAGAAACAAGACAAGTGTTGCCCATTGGCTGAAGACATCCCCCACAAACTTTCCCAGCGCCAAAAGCATCGCTGCCGCAAAAAGCGCATGGGTGAAATTGTGGTGCACAAACCCGTAGCTGATAAAACGAGCGATCTGGTCTCGTGGATAGACACCGTTCGCAAACATCCACTGCATGATCCTTTGGCTGAAACCGTAGGTGTCTTGCGCCTGTGAACGCCAGCCGATGGCTTCGGGGCCTCCCAGCATACCGCGCGCGCCCAGGCTGAACCGCGCCTCCAACAAGAGAATGATCAGAAACAAGATCACAACCACGGGTGGGATCGGGTTTACCGGGCTTGTTTGATTGGGTTCGCTGCTCATCTTGGGTGTCTTTCCATGGTGCCCATTGCTTGACGGGGCGTTTGCCTAGGGTTACGCGAGGCAGACACAGAAATCCAGACGGAGCATACCCCATGACAGAGGTGGTCCACACACCCCGCGTCTTTTCCGGCATCCAGCCTTCGGGCGGGCTGACCCTTGGCAATTATCTGGGCGCGATGAAGCGCTTTGTTGATATGCAAAACGAAGGGATCGAGACGATCTACTGCATGGTCGATCTGCATGCCATCACCGTCTGGCAAGACCCCGATAAACTGCGTCGCGCCACGCGCGAACTCTGTGCAGGCTATATCGCAAGTGGTCTGGATCCGGCGAAGTCGATCCTGTTCAACCAATCCCAGGTGGCCGAACACACGCAGCTGGCTTGGATTTTCAACTGCGTGGCCCGGATGGGATGGATGCAGCGGATGACGCAATTCAAGGACAAGGCCGGCAAGAATGCGCAGAATGCCTCGCTTGGCCTGTTTGGATATCCGGCGCTGATGGCGGCGGACATTCTGGTGTATCATGCGACCCATGTCCCCGTGGGGGAGGATCAGAAACAACATCTGGAACTGACCCGGGACATCGCGACCAAGTTCAATCACGATTACGGTGTGGAGTTCTTTCCCATCACCGAACCTGTGATTGAAGGGGCGGCGACACGGGTGATGAGCCTGCGAGATGGGTCCAAGAAGATGTCGAAATCCGATCCGTCGGACATGAGCCGGATCAACATGACCGATGACGCCGACGCAATCGCCAAGAAAATCCGCAAAGCCAAGACGGATCCTGAGCCTTTGCCATCGGATGTTGATGGGCTTGAGGCGCGACCCGAGGCGCGCAATCTGGTCAATATCTATGCAGCCCTCAGCGAAACCAGTGTGGAGCAGGTCATGCGTGATGTGGGCGGTAAGGAATTTTCCGCGTTCAAGCCAATGCTGGCGGAACTGGCCGTCGAAAAAATGTCGCCAATTTCTGGCGAGATGGCCCGGCTGATGCAGGACGAAACCGAGATTGACCGCATTCTGGCCGAGGGTGCTGGTCGCGCGCGGGCCATTGCGGCACCGATCCTGAAGAAAACCTATGAAATTGTCGGAATGGTCGGCGCATAGCGCGGCCACAGCCGAAGCAATTGTAAGAGCGCGCAACCCATCGGCTGCGCGCTCTTTTACATGTGCGTAAGTGGTATTGGGATCAGGCGCGGATAGCGTCACGCAGGGCCCAGATGGACGCCGCGAGCAGGACGATATCTTTCAGCAGGAACTGACCGGGCAGAACCGAGATGGCCAGAGTGCCGTGATCGGGGATGAAAACACCCGGCGTGCTGAGGAAGAAGCTGGTGGTCACAAGGAAGGTCCCTATGGCGCCCATGGCCCCCACCACGGCCAGTTTCGGTGCGACAAAGCGCAGGGCCAGAAGGACGGCGATGATCAGCTCGGTTGTGCCGATGAGGTTAGACACGGCCTGCACGCTGAGGATGTTATAGACCCAGCCCAGAAATGGGCTGTTGGCCACTAGGCCCTCAATGGCGCCGGCCTCGTAGGCGGTGAATTTCATGGCACCGAACCAGAGGAACACCAGGGGCAAGGCGACAAAGATGGCTTTGTCGGCCAATGTGTCCAGAAGACGCGATTGGGCTGGAGTATTCAGATCATAAGTTGTCATTGTCAGGGTTCCCTTCAGACGTTTTAGTTACGGACCGATTGGTCACATTTGAGGCAAAAGAAAATCAGTGCGCGTGTGTGGCAGAATATCCGGCGGCTAGGGCAGCGTGGGCCAACCCGCGGGGGCCCGTGTCTGCACGACGCGACAGGCGGATCAGGATGGCATCAAGCTGTTCGATCTCGGCCAATTCGGCGCTGGTGGGGTATGATGTGGGAAAGCGGTTCATGGATCATGTCTCCTGTCGGTTGTGACTTTATGAAGATGCGCTGTTGCATCGTTGATGTGACTGGCATATATCGTTACGGACCGATTGGTCAACAATATGAAGCGCATATTTCAAAAACCTCACGGAAACGAGATAATCATGGCGAGACCCCGCAGTTTTGATCCCGATGAAACCCTGTTGCAGCTCAAGGCGCTTTTCTGGGCGCAGGGTTTTGACGGGGCCTCGATGAGCGACATTGAAGAGGCCACAGGGCTTAACAAACAAAGCCTGTATCGTCAGTGGGGGGATAAACGGCGGATGTATCTGGCTGCGTTGCAGTCTTATGCCCGCGAAGAGATGACAGCCGCCGCCAAGATCCTGAATGGCGCTGGTACTCCACGTGAGAAAATGGAGAGATTGTTTTTGGGTGCCGCTCAGGAGGCCGACCCGCGGGGCTGTTTTTTGTGCAATGCGAGCATTGATCAGGCGCAAGCGGATCAGGATACGCGCCAGGCGGTTCTGGCAATGATGGCAGCCACATTGCAGGCGTTTGAGGCAGCCTTGCCGTCTGATCACAAACATAAAGCGGCTGCACTGCAGGCCAATTACCACGGGTTGCGGGTCATGGCGGCGGCGGGTCTGCCGCGCGAGGTGTTGTTGAACGTGGCAGAAGGTGCATTGTCACAGGTGCCATAGGGTCTCTGTGCACCTGTGCACTTATGATCTGCGATTGACGCTTATTGTGCGCGTTGTGATTGTCCCCATATGCTGTGCGAACACCCACAAAGGACCATTCAATGACACAAGGTCTACATCCTCGAACATCCATTGGTCATGTCCATCTTAAGGTTGCTGATCTTGATCGCGCCATCGGGTTTTACTCCGGTGTGCTGGGATTTGATGTGCAACAACGCATGGGGACGCAAGCCGCGTTTCTGGGCGCAGGTGGCTATCATCATCACATTGGGTTGAATACCTGGGAGTCGGCGGGGGGTACGCCTGCGCCGGCGGGGCATACAGGGTTGTATCACACTGCGTTTTTATACGCCGACCGGGCAGAATTGGCGGATGCGGTGCGCCGGGTGATTGACGCAGGCTATCCGTTGGAAGGCGCGGCAGATCACGGTGTGAGCGAGGCGGTTTACCTGTCCGATCCCGATGGCAATGGCGTTGAGCTCTACCGGGATCGACCCGAGGCGGAATGGCCCCGGGACGCGCAGGGAAACCTCGCCATGGGGAATGCCCGGCTGGATGTCGAGGCCTTGCTTGCCGAGGCGCCCTGATGTCGTGCCTTTAGCCTGCCGAGGCTGCCCAATCCCAATACATCTCGCGCACGCGGTTGGTGATGGGGCCGATTTGATATGATCGGTCCTCAAAGGCAGTCACGGGTGTGACTTTCATCATGTTGCCGGACAAGAACACCTCATCAGCGTCTTGGAAATCGGCGAAGCTCATCACCGTTTCATGGACCGGCACGCCATCCGCACGCAGGTTGGACATGTGGCGTGCACGGGTGATCCCGGCCAGAAACGTGCCGTTGGGAGCAGGGGTGAACACCTCGCCATCCTTGACGGCAAAAACATTTGCGGTGGCGGCTTCGGCCACGTTGCCCAAGGCATCTGCGACCAAAGCATTTGAAAAGCCACGGTTTTTAGCCTCGGCCAGCATGCGGGCGTTGTTGGGATACAGGCACGCAGCCTTGGCGTTGACCACGGCATCCTCCATCACCGGCCGACGGAACCGGGTGCGGCCCAGTGTAGCGCTGTCGCTGGGGGCGGCCATGGGGATTTCTTCCAGACAAATGGCGAAACCTGTCTCTCCGCCTACTTTGGGGACGATGGCCGAATGCCCACCTTCAATGCCCCAGTACATCGGACGGATGTACACGGCGGCACCCGGTGCATAGCTTTGCAGGCCTTCGCGGACCATTGCGACCATGTCTTCGGTGCTGACGTTTGGGGTGATCATCAAAGCCTCGGCCGAGGCATTCACACGGGCGCAGTGCTTGTCCAAATCGGGGGTCAGCCCATTGGCAAACCGCGCCCCATCAAAGACATTGCTGCCCAGCCACATACCATGATCCGCCGCGTTCATCACGGGCACATCACCGTCGTGCCAAGTGCCGTTGAAATAGGTGCGGATGTTGGTGCCGGTGGCCATGGTTCTGTTCCTTCACGTCGAGTCCCGCGCACCCTAGGCCCCCGGTCCACAGGCGTCCAGAGGGCGCGCTGATTTGGCCAATAACTTCTGGTCAACCATTGGCAGTCTGCCAATAAATCGCCGAAAAGTTGGCAATTCAAATCTTAACGAGGGTTTTATCTGGCAGGCGATGCAACTCGTGGCATGAGCAGTGCACACCGCCACCGCCAAGGGCAAACATGTCGTAGTCAATCGCTGTCACCTCAAACCCGCGCTCGCGCAGTTGGCGGTTCACATTTACATTGTGACTCATCGACAAAACACGCTTGTTGCCGAGCGATACGATATTGCCACCTAGCTGCACGCAATCGGCGTAGGCGACTTTGATAGTCTCAATGCCGTGGGTCTCCTCGATGTATTCCAAAGCGTAGGGTTGCAGCGCGTCTTCGCAGACCAATGCGAGGTTTTCCTCAAGCATCACCACCACCGCATCCACATGTACGAATTGTGGGGGGATGGGGGTCACCAGCACCTCCCAGTCTTTTGCGCGCAACCAGCTTTCGACTTGTTCTGCACCTTCCTTGGTGGAGCGATCCCCTGACCAGCCCAAAAGCGCCACGCCGGGTTTGAGGATACAAAAATCGCCGCCCTCAAAATGCCCCGCCGTGACCCAGTTCCAGATCGGGATACCAGCGTCCGTGTAAAACTGGCTGGCCACCGCATAGTCCCGACGGCGCGGCGGGGTCTGAATCGAGGTGATCACAGCACCCCAAGGCGCCATGAAACTGCTGTCGCGGGTGAAGACCGAGGATGGCAAACCCTCATCAGCGTCGACGAAGTGCACGTTGACGCCGTTCTCTTCGTAGACCTCGACCATGCGGGCGTGTTGGGCCTGGGCGCGCTGGGCGTCAAATCGGTGGCCCATCTGTTCCTGATTGGCGAGCGTCACGGCGGATATGGAATTGAGCGGCACCCAGCGGAAATGATCGGGTCGGCCCAGCAATACGTCGGTCAGAACGCCAGTCTGGGCGGTGACGCCCCACTGAACATGCCCAATCTTTGTATCAAGATTTACACTGTACTCATTTGGCATTTAGGAACCTTCCGGCGCTGGCTCGAACCTTTCCGAAACTGGAAAGTGAGGCATTTGGGGTAACTGCCGTTCTCTGGCAATAAGTCATAGGGCATAAATTAATGTGCGGAAAATTCTAAATAATCGGATTATACGTTAGTTAATCTATCATTATGTTTTTGTGTCTTGGACACTGCCATGCCGCTGAAAAGAAAAATGTTACCTCTAAATGCGCTGCGTACCTTTGAAGCTGTTGGGCGCCATGGGAGTATTGTACTTGCGGCTGATGAGTTGGGCGTGACACACGGGGCAGTTAGCCAGTTGGTCAAAAAACTTGAGGACCAACTGAATTGTGCTTTGGTGGACCGCACACATAAACCTTATCACCTGACAGAAAACGGCAAGCAGTTGCTTGTGACCGTTACACAAGCTTTGGACCTTCTGGCCCGAAAAACTGGCGAAATATCAAGTGGTAAGGTCGAAGGGGAGCTGACTGTGTCCTGTGTGCCGGGGCTTGGGGCGAACTGGCTGGCACCATTGATCGGAGAGTTTCTTGAACTGCACGATGGTGTGCGGATCAATCTAACGACTGATATTTGGCACAACTCTGAGCGGTTTGAGGACGCTGATCTGGGCATTGTATTTGACGATGCCGAGCGACCAGGAAAGCGTGTAACGCGACTTGGGCATCCTGACTACTTTCCAGTTTGCAGCCCAGAGCTTAGTCACGATGGGCAGTTTTCGAGGACTGTCTCGAACATGTTGAAGTTCAACCTTTTGCATGAACACGTTGTATCGACATGGGCGCGATGGTTTGCGGGTGTTGGCATTCCAGATGCCATACCCAAACGGAATATCGTTTTCGATGGGGCACATCTTGCGCTTCAGGCAGCAAGGGCAGGGCATGGGATTGCACTGGGCGATATTGCTACGGTTGCAGGTGATCTGAAGAACGGCACGTTGGTACAACTATCAGATACAACGATCCCCGCGATTCATCCCTACTACATTGTCACTCCCACGATCGACAAGATAAAGCCAGCCGCACTGACGCTGGAAGCTTGGCTTATTGAGAAGTATCGAGCGACCTGCGCTTTTGAACAGGATTGAGCATCTGTCAGGGTTGGCTGATTATTTAACTGTCCAATGCGGTGAGGGGCGAATGAAGCAGAATCACTTGCTTCCGAATTTGGAAGTATTTGTGATCACAGATATTTTCATGTGATCACAACGTGCATATTCGCGACAATTTGCCTGCTAATCTCTGTATTTAACGCTTTGACCCCGTGACACTCTGTTCAAAACGGGTCAGAAATGCAGGGAAGGTCACGCCGACGGGTGTGTGCCATGCTGCCAGGGGAACTGCCCCAAGCCTGCCAGAGAGGAATTTGACATGGCTGACGTCAACCGGGGCAATCGCCCGCTGTCACCACATCTGCAAATCTATCGCCCTCAACTTACTTCAATGTCGTCAATCATGGTCCGCATGACCGGGCTGGCGTTGTTTGCCGTGGCACCCCTCGTGGTCTGGTGGCTGTTGGCAGCGGCGACGTCGGACAGTTCATTCGCGGCGATTGATGGGTTCCTGCGCAGCTGGTTCGGGGATCTGCTGCTGTTGGGGGCGACCTGGGCGCTGTGGTATCACACGCTGGGCCGGTTGCGGCATGTCATCTGGGACTTTGGATATTGTCTGGATGTGCCGACCTCGGAAAAAATGGGCATTGGCATGTTCGTCGCGGCCACTGTGCTGACCCTGCTGACAATCGTGATCACGTAAAGGAGCGAGAGGATGAGATATCTGACAGATCGTAAGCGCGCCGTTGGTTTGGGCGCAGGCGGATCGGGCACCGAGCAGCATTGGCAGATGATGGTGCGCTCGATGCTGATGGGCATTTTGGCCCCGTTGTTCATCTTCACGCTGGCCTGTGGCATGGGGGGCACCAGAGCCGAGGTGGTGGCGTATTTCTCGCAGCCGTTTCCGGCGATTGTCATGGCGCTTGCCCTGATTGTCGGTCTGATCCAACTGAAGTGTGAAGCACAGGAAGCGATTGAGGACTATGTGCACGGTGTCGCCGAGAAGCTGACGCTCGTTGCCGTGTCGGCGCTTTGTTATACCATGATCGCGGCAGGGCTGTTCGCGCTTGTGAAATTGGCCCTTTAAGAGAGACCGGAGTTTATCAACATGGCTGCTTATGAATACGAGACGCATGATTATGACGTCGTGGTCGTTGGCGCAGGTGGTGCTGGACTGCGGGCGACCTTGGGGATGGCCGAACAGGGCCTGCGCACGGCCTGTGTGACCAAGGTCTTCCCGACACGCTCGCACACGGTCGCCGCTCAGGGCGGCATCGCGGCCTCGCTTGGCAATATGGGCCCAGACAGCTGGCAGTGGCATATGTATGACACGGTCAAGGGCTCGGATTGGCTGGGTGATACCGACGCGATGGAGTATCTGGCGCGCGAGGCCCCCAAGGCGGTCTATGAGCTGGAGCATTACGGTGTGCCCTTCAGCCGCACCGAGGAAGGCAAGATTTACCAGCGTCCGTTCGGGGGCCACACCACCGAATTCGGCGAAGGCCCTGCGGTGCAGCGCACCTGTGCTGCCGCCGACCGGACCGGCCACGCCATTTTGCACACGCTCTATGGGCAGAGCCTGAAGAACAACGCCGAATTTTACATCGAATATTTCGCCATTGATCTGATCATGTCTGAGGATGGCGCGTGCACGGGTGTCGTCTGCTGGAAGCTGGACGATGGCACGATGCATGTGTTCAACGCCAAGACGGTTGTATTGGCCACAGGCGGCTACGGTCGTGCCTATTTCAGCGCGACCTCGGCGCATACCTGTACGGGTGATGGCGGCGGTATGGTCGCGCGGGCTGGCCTTGCCCTGCAAGATATGGAGTTCGTGCAATTCCACCCCACGGGCATCTATGGCTCGGGCTGTCTGATCACAGAAGGGGCGCGTGGCGAAGGCGGGTATCTGACCAATTCCGAGGGCGAGCGGTTCATGGAACGCTATGCACCCAACTATAAAGACCTTGCCCCCCGCGATTATGTGTCCCGCTCGATGACCATGGAAATCCGCGAGGGGCGTGGTGTTGGGGCCGAAGGGGATCACATTCACCTGAATCTAAGCCACTTGCCACCCGAGGCGCTGAACCTGCGCCTGCCGGGCATTTCGGAATCGGCGCGCATCTTTGCCGGTGTGGACGTGACCAAAGAGCCGATCCCGGTTCTGCCGACGGTGCATTACAACATGGGCGGGATTCCGACCAACTATTGGGGTGAAGTGCTGAATCCCACCAAAAAAGACCCCAACGCGATTGTCCCCGGCCTGATGGCTGTGGGTGAAGCGGGCTGTGCGAGCGTGCACGGGGCCAACCGTCTGGGATCGAATTCGCTGATTGATCTGGTGGTCTTTGGCCGGGCGGCTGCCATTCGGGCGGGCCAGGTTGTGGATGCCGAGAGTGCGGTGCCGTCAACCAATACGGCGTCGGTCGATAAGGCGTTTGATCGCTTTGACACGCTGCGCCATGCAGATGGTGCGATCCCGACCGCCGATCTGCGACTCGAAATGCAGCGCACCATGCAAGAGGACGCGGCGGTGTTCCGCACCTCCAAGACCCTGGCCGAAGGCGTCAAGAAGATGGACGAGATCGCGGGCAAGATGGATGACATCAAAGTCACCGACCGCAGCCTTGTGTGGAACTCGGACCTGATGGAAACGCTGGAGCTGACCAACCTGATGCCCAACGCCTTGGCCACGATTGCCGGGGCCGAGGCCCGTCAGGAAAGCCGGGGTGCGCATGCGCACGAGGATTTCACCACCCGGGATGATGAAAAATGGCGGGTGCACACGGTGTCGCGGGTCGATGGCAAGAAGGTCAACCTGACCTATCGCCCGATCATTGAAGATCCGCTGACCACCGAAAAAGAGGGCGGTATTAGCCTTAAGAAAATCGCACCCAAGGAGCGGACGTTTTGATGAAGAAACTTATGCTTGTGTCGATTGCGGTAGCGACCATCGTCGCGTCTTCGGTATCGGCCAATCCGGTCCTTTATGCGGCCAATGCCCATCAGGAGTGCTATGACGAGGTCGAAAACTCGAACGCCTTTGGTGTTTCTATCAGGAAAAAATCGGCCAACGCCGTTAGCCTTCGGTTCAAGAAAGCGAAGGGAAAAAAGGTTGAGAACAGTGTTTTCAGGCAAGCAAAATCTGATTTCAAGGGTTGCATGATACGCAAGCTTGAGCCGCAATCCATAGAAGTGAATTGAACGGATATACTGACCGGGGGGACGAAGGAATGAAGATCACACATATCGTAACAGGGGCCACGTTGGTGTCGCTTTTGGTGGTATCGGCCTGCACGCGACAAGGGGCCAGCCCGGATGCGCTGGTGCGCGCCTGTCAGACCGAAGTCGCACCCGCTGGGACGTATCAATACACCGAAGGAACGGGCCTTCCTGTGATGGTTGCCGTGGATGACGGAACCGAGGCAGGCGCTGAGGCGTTTAATCAGTGTATTCGTGCCAAGGCCGTTCATTTTGGGCTGATCCCGAACCCGGCGACCTCGGGCTACATGTCTTGTCCGGATGGTGCTCCCTTTATGTACGGCGGTGCCAGTTACTGTCTCGGCACTAAGTAAACAGGCCTGTTGTTCAGGCTGGCGGGTGCTGGCTGCACCCGTTTTAAAAGAGAAAGAACAGATGTCGCTGGCACAGCAAAAGGCACCTCAGACCGTTCGGTTCCGCGCACGTGGGCCGCACTATCTGGATGTGCTCAGCGCGTTGCATAAGCTTTTGGAACCCGACTGGTATCTTGAGATTGGCGCAGGCCGTGGCAATTCACTGCTGCGGGCACCCGGCAAGGCGATATCTGTGGACCCGACTTTTCGTCTGCGCCGGGATGTGATGGTGGACCGTCCGCAACTGCATTTGTTTCGCCAGACGTCGGATGCGTTTTTTGCCAGCGGTGTGGCACGCACATTGGTCCCGGCCGTTGACTTGACGTTTATTGATGGGATGCATCTGTTCGAGAATGTTCTGCGTGACTTTATCCAGGTGGAAAAACTGTGCCGCCCTGACAGCACCATCTTGCTGCATGATCTGGTGCCTTTTTCGCCTGCCGCCGCCGCCCGTGAATGGGATGTGGAGGCCACGGGGGGATGGTCGGGTGACGTTTGGAAAATGATCCCGATCCTGCGTAAATATCGCCCCGAGCTGGATTTCACCGTACTTGACCCGCGCCCCAGTGGTCTGGGCATGGTTTCAGGTCTGGACCCGCACACCACTGTGCTGGAAGAGGCCTATGACCAGATCGTCTCGGACTATATCGATCTGGAGTATGAGGATTTTGGCAGTGACACATTGGCGGCATTGGCCGGGATGGTCCCTGTTGCGGATGTGCTGGACGTTCAAGTTGCGAGTGAGGACACATGAGTATGATGAAACCCTTGGTCTTTTGTGGGGTTCTGGTCCTGACAGCCTGTTCGGCGGCCAATGATGCCGCAGATGCCCTGGCGCGTGACCGCGCCAAAACGGTGGTCAACGGTGTGGTTGCCAACAAGTTTCCAGGCGTCAACGCCGCCCCTGTGACCGACTGCATCATTGATGCGGCCTCGGCCAGTGAAATTATTTCTATTGCCGGGGCGTCTGTCACCGGTGTGGATGAAAACACGGTGCAACAGGTGATTGAGATTGCCGGACGCCCCGAAGCCGTTCAATGTATTGCTGAAAACAGCCTGACCCTCTTGGGTGGCTGATCCGAGGAGAGACCTATGGTACAACTGACCCTCCCCAAAAACTCCCGCATGGTGTCGGGCAAGACCTGGCCCAAGCCCGAGGGAACCACAAATCTGCGCAAGTTCCAGATTTATCGCTGGAACCCGGATGATGGTAAAAACCCGTCAGTCGATACCTATTACGTTGATATGGACAACTGCGGCCCGATGATTTTGGACGCGCTGATCAAGATTAAAAACGAGATTGATCCAACCCTGACGTTCCGTCGGTCGTGCCGCGAGGGGATTTGTGGCAGCTGTGCGATGAACATTGACGGGATCAACACGCTGGCCTGCATTTATGGCATGGATGAAATCAAGGGCGACGTGAAGATCTATCCGCTGCCACACATGCCTGTGGTGAAGGACTTGATCCCGGACCTCACGCATTTCTATGCGCAGCACGCTTCGATCATGCCGTGGTTGGAGACCAAGACGAACCGCCCGGCGAAGGAATGGAAGCAGTCGATTGAGGATCGCTCAAAACTGGACGGCCTCTATGAGTGCGTGATGTGTGCATCCTGTTCCACGTCCTGCCCATCTTATTGGTGGAATGGGGATCGGTATCTTGGGCCTGCAGCCCTGCTGCACGCCTATCGCTGGATTATTGATTCACGCGATGAGGCGACGGGCGAGCGGTTGGATGATCTGAACGATCCGTTCAAGCTCTACCGGTGCCACACCATCATGAACTGCGCCAAGACCTGCCCGAAAGGTCTGAACCCGGCCAAGGCGATTGCCGAGATTAAGAAAATGATGGTCGAGCGCGCCATCTAAGGTGGCCGCGTTCTTTCCATTTCTGCACAAGCAGGGCGGCGGCACGGCCCCGTCCGAACTGGCGGTGTTTGGCGAGCGTAATTCCGGTACGAACCTGGTGCATGCCTTGCTGGCGCGGAACATCTCGGCCTTTGCTGACAGTCCGGGCGATCGGATCGGCAAGTTTGGCTTTCGCTATGGCTGGAAACACGGGTTCCCTCAGATGCTGGCCGCACCCGATGCGGCCTTGGCCGTGGCTGTGTTTCGCGCGCCTGAGACGTGGCTGCGATCCATGCACGCGCGGCCATGGCATGCGATGCCTGCCTTGAAGGATCTGCCGTTTGAGGCGTTCATCCGCGCAGAGTGGCAGAGCCGCGTGGATGAGAAAAATTTTGGCGTTGACGATGGTGATGCGCGGGCCTTGGTTGAATTGCAGTGGGATCGGCATCCGCTGACCGGTGCACGGTTTGGCAACATTCTGGCGTTGCGCACTGCAAAGTCGGCGGGTTATTTATCTCTGCCACAGCGGTTCCGTCACTGTGTGTTGGTCCGGTTTGAGGATGTGCAGGCTGATCCGCAAGGGTTCGTGGCGTGTGTTGCTGCGCTCTACGGGTTAGACCGTGCTTCGGATTTTGTTCCTGTCGAGGAACGCCGGGGCAAGCCGGGGGATGGAGCGTTTCAACCTGCCAGCTACGCGGCCTTGAGCGACGCGGACCGGGCGTTTGTCTGGGCTGAGTTGGACGAAGCCCAGGAACAAAGGCTGGGTTACGCGCGGCCTTGATCCGCGCGTGTGATGGCGATCACCAGCAAAGCCACCACTGCCACGATCAAAGCGCATACGATGTGGTAGCCGATAAACCACATCTGACCGGCCGCGGGTTCGTAATTGGCGGAATCAATGAACATTCGGGCAGCACTCCATGTGACATAGAGGGTGGCCAACAAGGCGAGACCCAAGGCGATGGCAAAGGTGCGGGCGTGGTGGTCAGAGGTGCCTGTGATCCAGATCAACCCGCCACCGAACAGAGCGCCGATCAGGCCACCTGTCAGACTGGCGCGGATTTGCCAGAAGGGGTGTGACAGATCAGCGGCGGCGATGGCCCCCGACAGCACCAGTGCGGCGAGGGTGATCACTCCGGCGAGGCAGGCAATGGCGATGCGCATGAGGATGGGCTTTCCAAAGGTAAGTTTTCAGGAGCGATCTGACATAATCAGCGCCACACCGCCAATCACAATCGCGCCACCCCACAGAACCTGGGTCGAAAGGGTTTCGCCCAGAAATACGATGCCCCCGATCACGGCAAAGACGGGGAGCATCAGCAAGAAGGGTGCCACAAGGCTGACCGGGTTGCGGCGGATCAGCGTGTTCCATAGGCCATACCCGATGGCCGTCATGATCAGCCCCAGATAGAGCACCGCGGCCCAGACGACCCAACCGGCACTGCGAATGGCCTCAACATGTCCGGTCTCGAATATCAGCGACATAATCAACAGTTGCGGGGCAGCCATGACCGCCATCCATGCCGTGACGGTCATACCGTCGATGTCCTTGAGCTTGCGAATCATCACCTGGCCCACCGCCCAGATGAACGCCCCGCTGATCACCAGAAGCACTGATCCCCAGGCTTTTGAAATGCTTGGCTCTCCCGCAATTTGCCAAACGCCGAAGAAGGCCAGCGCGATGCCCACCCATTTGCGAAGACCAGTATGTTCTTTCAGCAAAAAAGCCCCCAGCAGGGTCAGAAACGGCACTTCGAGCTGCACAACAATGGCCGCGACTGAGGCGTCGAGACCTTTGAGGCCGGTAAACGTTAGGCTGTATTGCACCGCTGATGCGACAAAGGCGATGCCACAAAGGGCCACCATATGCGTCCAGGGGGGCTTTACGAACCAGACTAGTGCCAGAGCTGTGACGGTAAATCGTAGTGACATCAACAGGATAGGCGGGAAATGTGCAATCGCGGCCTTGGCGAACACGATCCCCATGCCCCAGGTCAGGGCAACGGTCAGACCCATCAGGATGTCGATCCATCCTAGGCGTGCAGAAACAGGGGATGTCATGGGTCCAGATCATCACGCCTTTGGCCGCATGACTGTCCCAATCGCGACATTTGAAACCACGCTGCACAAATGCGCAAAAACTGCACGAACATCAGGGCATTGAGTGCACAACCGCCTGATTACTTCGGCCCCATTGAGGCTCGAGAAAAGGACCCTGTACTATGTCTAGATCCCTTGGATTACGTTTGTTGATTGTCGGAATGCTGATCATTCTGATGTTTATTCCAGTGCTTTTTGTGGGCGACATCATTGATGCGCGCGCAGACTACAATCGCGACACCCGCTCGTCGGTGGGTCATGAATGGGGTGGGCGGCAATCGCTGTCGGGCCCAGTGTTGATCATCCCGGTGCAAGAAACCGTCGTGGTGCGCGAAAAGCGCGAGGTGCTGGACGAAGAGACCGGCATCCAACGTTTGGACGCTGATGACAAGCCAGTGTTTCGCTATGTGGATGTGCAGAAAACCCTGCGCCGCAATCCGGTGTATTTGTACCCCGGTGAATTCACCGCCGATATCGACACTCAGACCGAGGAGCGCCACCGGGGTATCTTTACCGTGCCGGTTTACACGGCGGGTGCGGATCTGGTGTTTGATTTTCCCACCGAGGATGCTGTTGATGTCCTGACAGGCGATGAAATCCTGCTTTGGGACGAGGCCGAGTTGCATGTCTCAGTCACCTCCAACCGTGCACTGCGCGGGACGGCTGTGCTGAAAGCGGGCAGCGAGGTCTTGCAGATGGAGCCACGCGCGTTGAACGAAAACCGCATTGGCGGTGTGCGGGCCCCGACGGGGGATCCGCGCCAGCACGACAGCTATAGTCTGAGCCTTGATTTTAACGGGGCCGAGGTTCTGTCAATCGCACCCGTGGGGCGCAGCTCAGTCGTGCGTTATACCAGCGATTGGGCACATCCCAGCTTTAACGGGGCGTTTTTGCCCGATGCGCATGAGATCAGCGAGGACGGCTTCAAAGCCACCTGGAGCATTCCTCATCTGGCCCGCCCCTTGCCGCAGGTGTCGCGGGAAAGCCAGGATTATGCAGCGCGTTCGACCTCGAGCTTCGGCGTGGAGTTGTATCAACCCAATGATTTTTATCAGAAAAGCTATCGCGCGGCGCGCTATGGTATCTTGTTCATCGGCCTAACTTTCCTGACGATTTTCCTGATCGAAGGGCAGACCAAAAAGCCGACACACCCGGTGCAATACATCATGGTGGGTCTGGTGCAGTCGACCTTCTTCCTGTTGATGCTGGCCCTGGCCGAACAGATGGGATTCGGCATGGCCTATCTGATTGCGGCTGGGGCCACCGTGGCGTTGATCACCGCCTTTGGGGCCATGGCGCTGAAGCTGGGCAAGCGGTGTCTGGTGTTGGGTCTGTTGCTCGCCGTGCTCTATGGCGTGCTTTATCTGATCCTGCGGTCGGCGGATTATGCGCTGCTTGCGGGCTCAATCCTGACCTTCGGGGCCATTGCCGGCACGATGTACGCCACCCGGAACGAGAACTGGTACGGTGCACCAAAGGAGCCCAAACCCCGTCGCGGCTGGTTTGCACGTCCTGACCCCGCCTCCATTGCGTCAGCCGGACCGACCGAGCAGGGTCCCCAACCCCAAGGCTGACGCAGCGTCCCTTTCGCCAGATGCGCTTGCTTTGATAAGCTGGGGCAAACGGCGAGGGGGACATTATTCATGCAGGCAGATGTGATCGTGATTGGCGCGGGGCTGGCAGGCCTCGCGTCGGCGCATGCGGCAGTACAGCGTGGGCGCAGGGTGCTGGTGCTGGATCAGGAAGGCCCGCAATCCTTGGGCGGACAGGCGTTTTGGTCATTGGGGGGCTTGTTCATGGTGGATACGCCCGAACAAAGACGCATGGGGATCAAGGACAGCCTTGATCTGGCCACCACGGATTGGATGGGCAGTGCGCAGTTTGACCGTCCCGAAGACGACATGCCGCGCCAGTGGGCCAAGGCGTATCTTGAGTATTCAGCTGGTCCGATGCACGACGAGCTGTCGCAGATCGGGATGCGTTGGTTTCCGGTTGTGGGCTGGGCGGAGCGTGGCGGCGCTCAGGCAAATGGCCATGGCAATTCTGTGCCACGCTTTCACATCACATGGGGCACGGGCGAGGGCATCATCGCGCCCTTCGTGCGTTTTGCGCAAGAGGCCGAGGCGGCCGGAATGTTGCAGTTTGCCTTTCGCCACAAGGTGACCGAGTTGACGCAAAGGGCCGGGCGGATCACTGGCGTGACTGGGCAGGTCTTGGCCGCGGATGATGCCGCGCGCGGGGCCTCGACGACGCGCGAGGTGGTCGGGGATTTTCAGGCGATTGGCGAAAGCGTGATCATCACCAGCGGTGGCATAGGCGGAGATCATGCCAAGGTGCGTGCGCAATGGCCGACCGGTCGTTTGGGCGCGGCCCCTGATTTCATGGTGTCTGGTGTGCCGGATTACGTGGACGGGCAGATGCAAGAGATCGCTAAATCCGCAGGCGCTGCGGCGATCAACGAAGACCGCATGTGGCACTATTGCGAAGGTCTTAGAAACTGGAACCCGATCTGGCCCAATCACGGCATTCGTATTCTGCCCGGCCCGTCATCGATGTGGTTTGACGCTTTGGGACAACGGATGCAGGCCCCCTGTCTGCCTGGGTTCGATACGCTGTCGACCTTGCGGCGTATTCTGTCCACGGGCCATGCACACAGTTGGTTCATTCTGACGCAGAAGATCATCGAAAAGGAGTTTGCCCTGTCCGGCAGCGAGCAGAACCCTGATCTGACCTCGGGCAAATGGAGCGCTGTGCTGAAAGAACGGCTGGGCAAAGGGGCCACTCGCGCGGTCGAGGCGTTCAAGTCCAAGGGTGAGGATTTTGTCGTGGCCGATGATCTGGCCACTTTGGTGAAAGGGATGAACGCCCTCACACCCGAGACGCCCTTGGACGAGGGCCACATTCGCGCGCAAATCGAGGCACGGGACGGGCAGTTGCACAATCGCTTTGCCAAAGATGCGCAGATCACGGCGATCCGGGCGGCGCGCGCGTACCACGGAGATAAACTGGTGCGCACGGCCAAACCCCACGCCATTCTGGACCCGGCCCATGGCCCGTTGATTGCGGTGCGATTGAACATCCTGACGCGCAAATCGCTGGGTGGGTTGCACACCGATCTGTCAGGTCGTGTGTTGGGCAAGGATGGCGCACCCGTTGAGGGGCTTTATGCGGCAGGCGAAGTGGCGGGCTTTGGCGGTGGTGGCTATCACGGCTACAACGCGTTGGAAGGGACGTTTCTGGGCGGCTGCCTCTTTTCCGGGCGCGCGGCTGGGCGGTCGGCTTAGGCCGGGCCCAGTTGCAAGGCCGCCTGCACCTTTTCGCGGGTTTCGCGTGGGGTCAGGCAGGTTCGGGCCGGGGGGCCGTTCCAGACGCGGCTGCCGCGTGATGGGGTGAAGCGCGTGAACACCTCGGACCGGTCTTCGAAGGGCAGGCGGGACAACACCATCTGCCCCAAGAGCAGGCTTTCAGACCAGGCGCCATTTGCCCGAACGACGCCGTGGCGTTCCAGTGCAAAGTGGTGCCACATCATCTTGCGTTTGCCTTTCATGAACCGGACGCCCGCCAGATTGGTCAGCGCCTTGGCAGGCGCCAGGGTTTCCTCGTCAAAGCTGGCGGAGAGTGCCCCGCGCCCCCCGAGCAACATGCGGTGCTGACAAGACACCACCAAATCACGCGTGGGCCTGCCGCACCCCAGGGCACCTGCCTTGATCAAAACTGGTTTTTGATCGTCGCGGGCGTCCTCTAACGGTTGATCCCCTGACCACACCCAGACAACAGGTTTCGGCCCATTCAGAGTGATCACGACATCGCCGCATCGCAGGTCTTCGACAAGACATGGGCCTTTATCCGTGTCGATCATCACACCCGGCGCAAAGCAGGCAATTGTGCCTTTGGTGGTGGGGGACCGCGATTCGTATGTGGACCCCTGATCGTCTGTGGTCAGGCTGTCACCCATACTATTGACAGTGCCTGCATTGGTGCTGGTCATGCCTGACGCAGGGCCTTGGACAGCGGTGATTTCAAACCCTTCGTGGGACAGGAACTGAATGACATTTCCGTTGTTGTCGACAAAGGCGATGGCGTCATCGGCCCAGATTTCGCCTGATCCGTTAGTGGCGTTGAACCCGGCCGTGTTGCTATCAACGACATAGACATCGTGACCTGCGGTCGTGCTTTGCACGCTGCCCAAATCCCAGCTTTCGACGATTGTGCCATTGCCTTGATACAAGACGATGGAATAGCCGGACACATCCGTGCCCTCAGGCACGGCCACCTCGACAAACTCGGTGTCGGCAAACCCAAAATAGGAATATTCCGAGATATAGCTGGGCATGGATCGGCTTTCAGATGCAGAGAACCGAACCTGCGGGAAGATGATTAATCTGCCATCAACCACACTGCCGAAAGGGGCGAAGGCCTGTGTCAATCTGTTATGCAGTTGACTTAAATTTTAGGGACGTTGCTGGGAGCGGAAAGGTCGGCCCGGGCTTTACAAGGCGCCGTAAAAAAGCGTTTGTGGCATAGAAAATGTTCGTTGATATGAAAGTTCATGCTCATGCCACACCCAGCTGACGCCGATGCCCGCCGCGCTGTGAAGCCGGTGATTTGCTATCCCAACGACACCTTGCCAGTGCCGCCGTTGGATATGTATCGGCGCGCGTTTGAGGGGGCTGAAAAGGTGTCAGAGGTTTTCGCCCCCGCCCGAGAGGCTGCGTGCTTTCGCGTGCCTGCGGGACATATGTTTCGCATCTCATCTGTTGAGGGGCCGCAGGTCGGGGATCTGAACCTGTGGAATGCAAATGATCTGTCCGAGAGGTTTTATTCGGGCAAGTCGCGAGCCTTGCACGGCACCCATCTGACCACCGGTGAGCGGATGTGGTCTTCGTTTCCTTATTTGCGCCCGATGGCCACGATCATTGAAGACACGCTGCACTGGTACGGCATGGATCAGTATGGTGGATCGGTGCATGATGTGATCGGCACACGCTGTGATCCCTATACGGGTAATTTGCTGGCCGGGTCGCAATATCACCATTGCTGCCACTCCAACCTGATCCGGGCTTTGGCGGATGAGACGGGCATGTCTTTGGCCGAGGCCGAGCCTTTTGTGCATGATGTGTTGAATGTGTTCATGTGCACCGGGTTCACTCGCGATACGGGGCAGTATTTCATGAAGGCCAGCCCAGTACGGCCCGGGGATCACCTGGATTTCTTTGCCGAGATTGATCTGTTGGGCGCGTTGAGTGCGTGTCCCGGCGGGGATTGTTCGTCCGAGCATTCCTCGGACACGGCGGCGTGTTATCCGCTGAAAGTTGAGGTTTTTGCACCTGTGTCCGGTGCTCTGGAGGGTTGGGAGAGCCCTACGGTGAATGGGTATGATGGGACGCATGGGCGGTGACAGATTTTTGAAAAGTAAAGCCGATTGTGGTTCGGCTCTGTGCCCTCACCCAGACCGGGTATTGCTGCCACCCAGCCGGTTAACAGCGCGCAGCGCCCGGCATCGTCAGGCCCCCTCTTTGGCCTGACGATAATGATGGGCTTGGTGTGACCTCACAAAGGTTGGACGGGTTTGGCAGTCATAAAGTGTTCCCGATATTCCGTCCGGATCGTCAGTCCGGGGCCTGACAACGTTGGGGTATGCGCAGAGGAAGAGAAGCTCGGCGCGCTAACCTTGATAGATGTCCATAAACGCTGGCCATGCCGCCGGGTCAGCTACAGTCTTGTCACGGCAGAAGGGATTGCAGAAGCCATAGACCTTCCCGCCCAATTCCAACAAATCCGTGACCGGATCACCGGAATAGGGGCAGATGTCATTTTCAGGCTTACCGCTGTCGACAGCATGCGCCGCCAGAGGCGCAGGGCCGGGCCAATCGCCAGTGTCATTGGGTTTGTAATACCGATCCAGCGTCTCGCCATGCACTAGCCCCATGGCACGCCAGCGGCGAAAGGCATCGTGATTGAGATGGGCGTCGACATAGGCTTGCGCCGAAGGTGACACTTGCAAACCATAGCCTGCAATCCGTGCAGCAACAGGGGCATACATCGCATCCGCCGCTGAATAATCACCACATAGCCACGGACCGGAGGGTGTGCACGCCGTGCGGGCATGATCCCAGATCGTTTCAAGCCGTCGCAAATCCTTCTGCACCGCTTCGCTTGGCTCAAAGCCCAGATAGGCTTTGCGCATGTTCATTGGGCAATCGCCGCGCAGTGACGTGAACCCCGACGCCATTTCCGCCGCCAAAGCACGGGCGGTGGCGCGGGCCTTGGTATCCGTTGGCCAAAGGCCTGCATCCGGATGGCGGCTGGCCAGTTCCTCGGCAATTGCAAGGGTTTCGCCGATGATCGCCTCATCCGGCGTGCGTATGGCTGGCACGGTTTTGGCCGGGGCAAATTGTGGCATTTGCTCGGGCACGCCGCCTTTTTTGAAGTCGACGCGGTGCGTGTTGCGGTCGATCCCGAAGGCCTCAAAGAAGAGCCATCCGCGCAAAGACCAGCTGGAGTAGGCGTAATCGCCGATTGCTAAATAATATGTCATGGGGCCAGCGTAACCCGGCAGATCGCGCAGGCCTATCCAAAGATTGTGGGCCAATGCATCACGGACAGTGATTGACCCGCCCCAGCTGCCAGCCTGTGTCACTGGCGGAAATTGTGGTCACGGAAAGATTGTCGATCGTATGGCCAAGGGCGTCATAGGGCGTCATCGCCCCGGCACGTTGCACTTGCGTCAGGATCACACCGATGTGGGCCACGGCGATGATATGGGCATCGGGGTGCGCATGGGTCATCGCGTCCACCACGCGGCACACGCGCAAGGCCGCTGCGTTCCAGCTTTCGCCACCCGGAGGGGCGATATCACCGGGAGTTTCCCAGTACGCACGGCTGAGATCGGGGTGGGTTTCGGATACTTCCGAGAAGTGTTTGCCGTCCCAGTCGCCAAAGTTGAATTCGCGCAGATCGCGCGCATGGGGCAGGCGGGTGCGGGTGGCCGCAATGGCGTTGGCCGTGGCGACCGAGCGGATGAGATCAGAGGAGATCAGCAAAGCGCCTTGGGGCAGATGGGCGTTGAGCCGGGCAATCTGCTCCACATCCGACAAATCGGCCGGCACATCGCGCCATCCGACAAAGTTTTTCTCGTGGGTGGGCCCGTGGCGCACCCAGTGCCAGGTGGTCACGGCAAGTCGCCTTTCAAAACCTGCGGCAGGCCTGCGATCACATTCACCACCAACCCGGCCTTGGCGGCTAGTTTCTGGTTCAGACGCCCTTGTGCCTCGCGGAAGTGACGGGCCATTGCATTTTCGGGAACAACGCTGGCGCCCACTTCGTTGGTGACAATCACAACCGGGGCGGCAGAGAGTGCAAGGCCTGCCATCAAACCGGCCTCAGCCTCGGCCATATCGGTGCCCTCGAGCAGATGATTGCTTAGCCACATGGTGGCGCAATCCAACAGCACGCAGGTGTCGCCGCTGATCGTGGCCAGTGTCCGGCCCACATCCAGAGATTCCTCAATGGTTTGCCAACCGGGGCCGCGTGCCTTGCGGTGACGCGCCAGTTTTGCACGCATTTCATCATCATGGGCCTGTGCGGTGGCCAAATAAACCTTGGCGCGGCCTGTGCCATGCACCAGCCCTTCGGCAAAGTCAGATTTCCCCGAGGCCGCACCCCCGATAACAAGGCTAAGTCCTGGCAACATCGCTTTTTCGCACTTTCTTTTGATCCGGGTTGATTGGGACTGCGTACCACCCTGTGACAGACTGAAAAAGGTAGAAAACTACCGAGAGCTTGATGGGGGGTCACGATGCCACTGGATGCACCGCAAGATTTTTCGATGTCTCGGGCTGCGATGAAGGCGGAATTGCTGGATCCAGAGACCGAATTGAAGTTGGCATACGCCTGGCGCGACGAGCGCGATGAAGCGGCATTGCATCGTTTAATCACGGCCTATATGCGGCTGGCGATTTCGATGGCGTCAAAGTTCAAACGTTACGGCGCGCCGATGAATGATCTGATCCAGGAGGCAGGATTGGGATTGATGAAAGCGGCCGATAAATTTGATCCCGATCGCGGCGTGCGCTTTTCGACCTATGCTGTGTGGTGGATCAAGGCCAGCGTGCAGGATTATGTGATGCGCAACTGGTCGATGGTGCGCACCGGATCCACATCGTCGCAGAAGTCATTGTTTTTCAACATGCGCCGGGTGCAGGCCCAGATCGAGCGCGAGGCCTTTGCCCAGGGCGAAGAGCTGGACGGGCATCAGCTGCGCGAGATGATTGCGCAAGAAGTGGGTGTGCCGCTGCGTGATGTGGAAATGATGCAGGGCCGATTGTCGGGCTCTGATTTTTCGCTGAACGCCACTCAGTCGTCCGAGGACGAGGGGCGCGAATGGATGGACACGCTGGAGGATGATGGTCCTCGCGGGGATGAACAGGTTGAAGAAAGTCACGATCTGGCGGCCCTGCGCGGGTGGTTGGGAGAGGCCATGGACCAGCTGAATGACCGCGAGCAATTCATCATCCGCGAGCGCAAGCTGTCGGACGAGCCGCGAACGCTGGAAAGCTTGGGGAATGAGCTAAGCCTCAGCAAGGAACGTGTGCGTCAGTTGGAGGCTGCGGCCTATCAAAAAATGCGCAAACATCTTGAACGGCAGGGTGAAGAGGTGCAAAGCCTTTTGGCATGATTGCCCGCGCATTTGCCTGTTTGGTCTGCATGTCCTGTGCCGCTTTGGCGCAGGACATTGTTGTTCTGGGTGAGGTTCACGACAATCTCGATCATCACCGAGTACAGGCCGAAGAGGTCTCCAAGCTTGCACCAGCGGCATTGGTGTTTGAAATGCTGAGCGCCGCGCAGGCCGATGGGGCTATTCTGGACCATGTGGGCGACGCAGGCGCGCTTGGGGCCGCACTTGGCTGGGCCGAGAGCGGCTGGCCAGATTTCGATATGTATTATCCGATATTTGCCGCCGCGCCAGAGGCCCGGGTCTACGGTGCAGGTGTGACGCGGTCTGATGCGCGGGGCGCGTTGGAGGGGCGACTGAGCACGCTCTTTGGACCGCAAGCCGAGGCCTATAGTCTGTTGGAGGATTTGCCTTCGGATCAACGCGCGACGCGGTTTGCTTTGCAGATGTCGGCACATTGCGACGCGATTCCCGAAGAGATGCTGCCGAGCATGGTCGATATCCAGCGCTTGCGTGATGCCACACTGGCGCGCGTGGCCTTGCAGGCGCTTGAGGAAACTGGAGGGCCTGTCGCGGTGATCACCGGCAATGGTCATGCCCGTCCCGATTGGGGCGTGCCCTCTTACCTGGCGAGAGTATCCCCAGACACAAAAGTGCAGGTTATTGGCCAAACCGAGGGTGATGCGGCATTGGAGGGAGGGTTTGACACGGTTCTGTCCTCTCCCGCACCGGACCGCGAAGATCCTTGTGATGCGTTCAGGTAAAACCCTCTGCCCCTTGTCACTTGCAGGGGCAGACCCTACTCTTTGGCAGGTTAATAAGGACATGCTGCCATGCTCGCCTCAAAACGTATCCTGCTGATTATCGGGGGCGGCATTGCCGCTTTCAAATCGCTCGATCTGATCCGCCGTTTGCGTGAACGCGGGGCTTCGGTCACGCCGGTTTTGACCCAGGCCGGAGAAGAGTTTGTGACACCCTTGTCGGTGTCCGCCTTGGCCGGAGACAAGCTTTACCGGGATCTGTTTGATCTGACGGATGAGGCCGAGATGGGCCATATTGAGCTGTCGCGTTCGGCGGATTTGATTGTTGTGGCCCCGGCCACGGCGGATCTGATGGCGAAGATGGCGCAGGGATTGGCGAATGATCTGGCCTCGACCCTGTTGCTGGCGACCGACACGCCTGTCCTGGCCGCCCCGTCGATGAACGTACGCATGTGGGACCATCCCGCCACCCAGCGCAATATGACCACGCTTCAGGGAGATGGCATCCGGGTTATTGGCCCGAATGAAGGCGATATGGCCTGCGGCGAATACGGCCCCGGGCGCATGGCCGAGCCGATGGAGATTGTCGCGGCGATCGAGGCGGCATTGGCGGATGGACCGCTGAAGGGCAAACGCGTTTTGGTCACATCCGGCCCCACGCATGAGCCGATTGACCCGGTGCGCTATATCGCCAACCGCTCGTCCGGGTCGCAAGGCACGGCGATTGCGCGGGCTTTGGCCGCGCTGGGAGCGGAGGTGGTGTTTGTCTCCGGTCCTGCTGATGTTGATCCTCCGGGCGGTGTTGAGGTTATCCGGGTTGAAACGGCGCAGCAAATGCTGGAGGCCGTGCAGGCCGGGCTGCCAGCGGATGCGGCGGTGTTTGCCGCAGCTGTGGCAGACTGGCGGGTTGCCTCGGCGTCGGACAGCAAGATGAAGAAAACCAAAGGTGGTTTGCCCAAACTGGAGTTTGCCGAGAACCCGGATATTCTGGCGACTGTGGCACAGATGAAGAAAGGCCGCCCGGGGCTCGTCGTGGGATTTGCAGCTGAAACCGATGATGTTATCGAAAACGCTACCGCAAAACGCAAGCGCAAGGGCTGTGATTGGATCGTGGCCAATGATGTGAGCGCGGAGACGGGCATCATGGGGGGCGCGGAAAATGATGTGACCCTGATCACAGATGAGGGCGCCGAAGACTGGCCGCGTATGTCAAAATCTCAGGTCGCGTCAAAATTGGCGGCCCGGATAGCGGATGAGCTGGCCTGAAGAATTGAATATATTTGGCAAGATGAAGGGCAGGGCATGGTCACTATAAACTGTGTTTGGGACGAAGGTGCAGACCGCGCTTTGGGTTTACCTGCCTATGAAACTGCCGGGGCGGCGGGGGCTGATCTGCGTGCAAATTTCCCCGCCGGGCAACGAGACGGTGTGACGGTCGCACCCGGTGCGCGGGTATTGGTGCCCACGGGTCTGCGGCTGGCCATCCCGCAGGGGTATGAGGTGCAGCTGAGGCCGCGCTCGGGATTGGCGCTTAAACATGGGATCACCCTGCCCAACAGCCCCGGTACGATTGATGCGGATTATCGCGGTCCCTTGGGCGTGATTGTGATGAATGCAGGGGAGGCTTCCTTTCACATCGACCACGGCGCGCGCATCGCGCAGATGATCGTGGCCCCTGTGGTGCAGGCGCAGATGGCGCTGGTGGCATCCTTGGATGAGACGGCCCGCGGTGCGGGCGGTTTTGGCTCGACCGGGCGGGGCTGATGGCGCTGGTTCTGATCATGGCCGCGGCGCTGTGGGGCATCGGCGTGCTGATGGGCACGCCTCAGCGATTACGATGGGTTATGATCGGGATATTGTGGCTGGCTGTCGTAGGCCTGCATCTGGCTTTGCCTGATGGGCACGCCCTGCGGATGGCCACCGGGGAAAGTGCTTCGCTGTGGCTCCTGTTGGGCGGGGCGGCCTCGCTTGTGTTGGCCTATCGCACGGGGCTGCGTAGATTGCGTAAAACGGCCGAGGCGCGCGCACAGCCGCCGGAACCGGGTGGCACATTTTCCAATGCCGAGCTGGAGCGCTATGCCCGTCATATCATCCTGCGTGAGATCGGAGGACCGGGGCAAAAGGCCTTGAAAGAGGCGCGGGTTCTGGTGATTGGCGCGGGGGGATTGGGATCGCCTGCGCTGATGTACCTCGCGGCAGCAGGTGTCGGGACCATCGGGGTGATTGATGATGATTTTGTCGATTTTTCCAACCTGCAGCGTCAGATCATCCACACCGATGACCGCGTCTATCAACCCAAGGTGCAATCGGCCGTCGAGGCGATGAGCGATCTGAACCCCTTTGTCACCCTGCGACCGTACAAACGTCGGCTTGAGGAAGATATGGCCGAGGAGCTGTTCTCTGACTACGATATCATCCTTGATGGGACTGATAACTTTGAGACCCGGTTCCTGGTCAATGCAACAGCGGTGCATCTGAAAAAACCATTGATTTCCGGCGCGTTGTCGCAGTGGGAAGGTCAAATCAGCGTTTTTGATCCGGCACATGGCACGCCGTGTTATCGGTGCATTTTCCCACAGGCCCCTGCCGCTGACCTGGCCCCGTCCTGTGCCGAAGCTGGCGTGGTGGGGCCGCTGCCCGGTGTGATCGGGTCGATGATGGCCGTTGAGGCCGTCAAGCTGATCTCCGGGGCGGGTGCTCCGCTGCGGAACGAAATGCTGATTTACGATGCACTATACGGTGAAAGCCGGAAACTGAAGCTGAAACCCAACGCGACCTGTCCTGTGTGTTCAGGGCTGCGCACGCAGGTGTGATTGTACGCCCCCGCCTCAGGCCCTATTTAAAACTTAAAGGAGATTTTGATGACCAATCCGCTTTTGCAAGACTGGGATACGCCCTTTGACCTGGCCCCGTTTGACCGTGTTGATGACGCTCATTTCGCCCCCGCCTTTGAAGCGGCTTTGGAGGCGGCCAAGGCTGAGGTGATTGCGATTGCGGACAATCCCGAGCCCGCCCGTTTTGACAATACGGTGGAGGCATTGGAGGCTTCGGGCAAGGGGCTGAGCAAAGTCTTGTCGGTGTTTTATGCGGTGGCCGGGGCGGACAGCAATCCCAAGCGGCAGGAATTGCAGCGCGCCTTTGGGCCGAAGTTGGCGCAATTTTCATCGGATGTGACATCGAACACTGCGTTGTTTGCCAGGATCGAAACCCTTTGGGCTGCGCGGGAGGATCTGGATTTGAATGCCGAACAAGCGCGGTTGCTGATGCTGACACATCGCCGCTTTCGGCGCGCGGGCGCTGCGCTGACGGGGGCCGAAGCGACACGGATGCGAGAGATCATGTCGCGCCTGTCAGAGCTTGGGACCAGCTTCACCCAGAACCTGCTGGCCGATGAGGCCGGCTGGTCGATGGATTTGGCCGAGGCTGATCTGGAAGGTTTGCCTGGATTTGTAGTCTCTGCAGCGCGGGCCGCGGGGCAGGAGTTGGGCAAGGATGGGCCTGTGGTGACGCTGTCGCGTTCATTGATTGTGCCGTTTCTGCAATTTTCTCCGCGCCGTGATTTGCGGGAACGCGCCTTTCGCGCCTGGGAGGCGCGTGGCGCCAATGGAGGCACAACGGACAACCGTGGGATTGCCGCCGAGACCCTTGGCTTGCGCGAGGAGCGGGCGAAATTGCTGGGTTATGCCAGCTTTGCTGATTTCAAGCTGGAAACCGAGATGGCCAAGACGCCCGGAGCAGTGCGTGATCTGCTGATGTCGGTCTGGGCACCAGCCAAGGCGCGCGCCGAAGCAGATGCCGCTGTGCTTACGCAGATGATGCAGGATGATGGGATCAACGATGATCTGGCGCCCTGGGACTGGCGCTACTATGCCGAAAAACGACGCAAGGCCGAGTTCGATCTGGATGAGGCCGAATTGAAGCCCTACCTGCAACTGGACCGGATGATCGAGGCGGCCTTTGCCTGTGCCACACGGCTGTTCGGGCTGGAGTTCAAACCCATTGAGGTGCCGCTTTATCATCCCGACTGTCGGGCGTGGGAAGTTATGCGCGCGGGCGAGCATGTGGCTGTGTTCATCGGCGATTACTTTGCGCGTGCTTCCAAACGATCGGGTGCGTGGTGTTCATCCATGCGCGGGCAGGCCAAGACGCCCGAGGTGCAGGGCCCCGTTGTGATCAACGTGTGCAACTTCGCCAAGGGGGATCCTGCACTGCTGAGTTATGACGATGCGCGTACGCTGTTTCACGAGTTTGGCCATGCCTTGCACCATCTGCTGTCGAATGTGACCTATGAGAGCATGTCAGGCACATCGGTGGCGCGGGATTTTGTGGAGCTGCCAAGCCAGCTTTATGAGCATTGGCTAGAGGTGCCCGAGGTGCTGGCCGAATTTGCCACCCATGCCGAAACAGGTGAAGCGATGCCACCGCTGGTGTTGCAGAAGGTTCTGGATGCCGCGAATTTTGATATGGGGTTTTCGACGGTGGAATATGTGGCCTCGGCAGCGGTGGATTTGGCGTTTCACGAGAGGGCTGCCCCGGCTGACCCAATGGCCGAACAGGGCCGCGTTTTGGACGGTTTGGGGATGCCTGCTGCGATCCGGATGCGCCATGCCACGCCGCAGTTTGCCCATGTGTTTTCAGGGGATGGATATTCGTCTGGCTACTATAGTTATATGTGGTCCGAGGTGATGGATGCCGATGCCTTTGCCGCGTTTGAGGAAGCGGGCGATGCGTTTGACGCCAAGACCGCTGCCCGGTTGGAGGAGCACATCCTGTCCACCGGTGGCACGGTAGAAGCCGAAGCGCTCTATACATCCTTCCGCGGGCGATTGCCGGGGGTTGAAGCGCTTTTGAAAGGGCGTGGATTGGTGGCTTAAGCGATGTTAATCCAAGACTAACAAACGAAGTATTGCTATCTGCTGAAGGCCACAAACTCGCAATTTTCAAACGGTGGATGAGCCACTTGCCTAAACCATTCTTGGTTGAAATCAGGAAGGTTACCAAGGTGTTGCAATAGCAGTGCCCATCCCTCTAGTTCTTCGTGAAAAATCCAGGTTCTTCCGTTGATCTCGACTGAACAACAGATCAGGTCTGATGTCAGTGCATCACGTTTATAGAATGTGATTTTATCCACATTCCTGAGAACCAATTGAGAGATTATTCCGCCGTCAATTTTGCGCATCGGTTCGTCTTTATGAGGCAGGCCCGTTGCAGATCATAATATGAACCCGCAAAGCTGGTACTGAATTTCTACCTTCAAGAGCTTCTTGCCAATCCTCGATCAAATCGTCTGATCGTAATCACCCACCGAAGGCTCGGTGCGGATCACCGCGTCGATATCGGCAAAGATGGCACGCATCTCGGCGTCGCTTTCCGAGCTTTCGCAGACGACAACCAGATTGGGTGTGTTGGACGAGGCGCGCACCAGACCCCAGCTGCCATTGTCGAGGATGACCCGGGCGCCGTTGACGGTGACCACCTCTTTGATCGGGCGGCCCGCCAAGGGCTCGCCTGCTTCATGCTTGGCGACCAGTTTTTCAACAAGCCGTTCCAACACGTCGTATTTTTCGGTGTCGGCGCAATAGGGTGACATTGTGGGCGTGGCCCAGGTCTGTGGCAAAGCCTTGCGCAGATCAGACATCGACATGTCTGGATTGCGGTCCATCAGCTTGCAGATTTCCACTGCCACGCGCATGCCGCAGTCGTATCCACGGCCGACGGGCTCGGCCAAGAAGTAATGCCCGGATTTCTCAAACCCGGCCAGAGCGCCGATTTCCTTGACCCGGCGTTTCATGTGGCTGTGGCCGGTTTTCCAGTAGTCGGCTTTCACGCCATTGGCCTGCAATTCAGGGTCAGACGCAAACAGCCCGGTGGATTTCACATCCGCCACGAAGGTGGCACCGGGATGCAGCTTGCTGAGGTCGCGGGCCATGATGACACCGACTTTATCGGCAAAGATTTCTTCGCCCTCGTCATCCACCACGCCGCAGCGGTCGCCGTCGCCGTCAAAGCCGAGGGCAAAATCCGCGCCTGATGCTTTCACGCTGTCCGACATATCGTGCAGCATTTCCATGGCTTCGGGGTTGGGATTGTAGTGGGGGAAGGTGTAGTCCAGCTCGTTGTGGCTTTCGACCACTTCGACGCCTATGCGTTTGAACAGCTCTGGCCCAAAGGCGCAGGCCGTGCCGTTGCCGGTGGCGCAGACGACCTTGAGTTTGCGGGTCATTTTGAAATCACCCACCAGATCATCCAGATAGGCCTCACGCACTCCATCGACAAATTCGTAGGCACCGCCGGGGCGCGGCTCACCCTTGCCTGTAAGAACGATGTCACGCAGTTCGTCCATTTCATCCGGGCCGTGGGTGAGGGGGCGATCAAAGCCCATTTTCACCCCGGTCCAGCCGTTGGGATTGTGCGAGGCTGTGACCATAGCCACGGCGGGCACGTCCAGATGGAACTGACTGAAGTAGGCCATCGGGGACACGGCCGGGCCGATGTCTTTGACGCGAATGCCGGCCTGCATAAGCCCGATGATCAGGGCGTTTTTGATCGACAGAGAATAGTCGCGGTAGTCGTTGGCCACAGCGATCACCGGTGCGATCCCGCGGGCGTGCATCTGTGTACCCAAGCCCAGACCAAGTGCTGTGATGCCGGGCAGGTTGATCTCATCCGGGTACTTCCAGCGCGCGTCATATTCGCGGAACCCTGTCGGGGTGATCATTGCGTCACGCAGGAAATCCCAAGTGTTTGGGGTCGAATGAGGCAGGGGTTTTTTCACAGTAATGTCTTTCTAATTCTTTTACACAACCACCGGATTGGCTTTGGCAAGCCGGTCAAACTGCATCAGTGTGTCGATCAGCCCGGGCATATTGTCCAGTCGGATCATGTTGGGGCCATCACAGGGGGCGTTGTCGGGGTCCTGGTGTGTTTCTGTGAACACGGCCCCCACGCCGATGGCCACGGCCGCGCGGGCCAGAACCGGGGCGAATTCGCGTTGTCCGCCCGACGCCCCGCCCAATCCGCCGGGTTGAGCCACGGCATGGGTCGCATCCATCACCACCGGATAGCCGGTTTTGGCCATTTCCGGCAGGGATTGCATGTCCACGACTAGACGGTTGTAGCCAAAGCTTGCACCGCGTTCGGTCAGCAGGATGTTGGTGTTGCCGGTGCTTTCGATCTTGGCCACGACATTGGGCATATCCCAAGGCGCCAGAAACTGGCCTTTCTTGACGTTGATCACTGCGCCGGTTTTCCCGGCGGCGAGCAACAGCGAAGTCTGGCGACACAGAAAGGCCGGGATCTGCATCACATCGCAGACTTCGGCCACAGGGGCGCATTGTTCTTTTTCGTGGATGTCGGTGAGCACCGGCACGCCGATCTGATCCTTTACCGATTGCAGGACTTTCAGGCCTGCATCAAGGCCCAATGCGGGCTTTGCATTCAGCGAGGTGCGATTGGCTTTGTCGAAGGAGCCTTTGAAGATGTACTGCGCGCCAGCGGCCGCGCAGGCTTCTTTCATCACACCAGCAATCATCTGCGCGTGGTCTGCGCTTTCTAGTTGGCAAGGGCCTGCGATCAGCGTCAGAGGCTGGGTGTTGCCAACGCTCAGTCCTGCAAAGTTTACATGTTTCATCTTATGAGGATACCTGTTCACGAAGGATGGAAGCGGTCAGAGAGATCATCAGATAGATACCGGCAAAGATCAGGAAGGCCAAGATCGTGTTCTCAAAGGCCTTAGGATAGCTTGGATCCTGGCTGGACAGAGGTTTTACGCTGACGGTCAGATAGCGGACCTGTTTGTTGGCTTCTATCTCGGACTGGCGTTTGGTTTCCAATGCCGCTTGCAGCACCAGATCAGCAGTGGCCAGATCCGCCTGCGCAATCTGGATATCCGCAGCCTGACTGGCCAGCGAGGTACTGCCTTCGGTGGCATCTGTCAGACGGGCGTTTTGCTTTTCATACTCGGTCGTCAAAACTTCGATTTCGCTGCGCAGGGCATCGACCTTGGATTGATTGGGCCGCGCGTTGTTCAGCTGAATATTCAACGCCAGCTGCTTTTCCTGCAGCTGCAATTCAACCGATGAAATCAATTGCCGGATCGCACCGATTTGCCCCGTAGGATCAAGGATCGTGCCCTCTTGCATGATCACCAGACGTTTTTGCGCCTCGCGGCGTTCAAACTTGGCCTCTTCGAGGCTGGCGATGGCTGTTTTCACCGCATCGAGACGTTTTTCCTGGCTCAGCTCATCCACGCGTTCTTCGGCGTAGGTGATGAGCCTTCTGGAAAACTCGGCGCTGACGTCTGGATCGGCGGTTGAAACTTCCATGCGGATGACGCCCTCGGTGGGGTCGTAGCCCAGTTTGACGTATTTGGCATAAAGCTTGTGCGCGCTTTCGTTGCTGGCATCCGCGCTGAGGCGTTGAATGGCATCAATGCCAGGTTGGCTGAAGTGATCGCGGAAGCCCAGATCAGAATCGAGACGCAGCATGGCGTCCTTGGATTCAAGATAACTTTGCGTGGCAATGGCGTCCTGTCCGGTGGCGAATTGGCTGGGCAATAGGCCGCCAAGGCCGCCGCCAGCACCACCGCCTGCGCCATCGGCGGTGAGGATCAGGAACTCGGACTTGGTTGAGTACATTGGGGTGGCGATTTGGTAATAGTAAAAACCCACGATAAAAGTAGGCAGCATCACAAAGGCCAGCAGTCGGGAAAACAGCAGCATCATCTTGCGACGGCGGCGGCGGCCGATGTCGCGCTGAATTTCCATGATTTCCGCGGCCCGGCGATCGGCGGGGTTCAATTCGGTCGAGGGCAGCTGCATCTGGCCCACAGGCACGGTTTGCGGCAGTTGTACCTTTTTCTTTTGCACGGCGGCGGCTTCGGCTTCGGCCACAGGGGCCTCAAGCCCGTCGTCGGGGTCCTGTGCCACCAACTCAAGAATGTTGGCGCGCTGGAACGGGTCAATTCCCTTGGCGCGTAGAAGGCGCACGGCGTCAAAATCAGATGTGGGCGCCATGCCTTGTTTTTGTGCCATGCGGCGGGCCATGCGCAGCTGCCGACCTGTCAGGCCCTCTTTGCGGATGTCGTCAATGCTTTGGGCTGCGGTCATTTCACGTGCGCTGCTGACCTGTCCGTCGCGGGCGGCGGGGGGTGCAGGTGGTGGTGTTTGGGCTGCAGCCTCAGCAGCCCCTGCAGGGGCAGTGCCTGCTGGCGCAGCGGTGCGCGCAGATGTGGCTCCGCCGGGGGGCGGGGTCGTGCGACGGATGCGGAACTTCTTAGCCTTGGGTTTCGTAGTCATAGAGCTGCTTTGCCTCTTCCAAGGTATCAAACATATACAATTTGCCGCCCATCAGAACGGCGGCTTCACGCGCAAACTTTTCAAGCGTCGCGGCCTGGTGCGACACGATGATGACGGTTGTGGTGCGCAGACGCTCGCGCAAAATTTCACCCGCTTTGCGGTTAAATTCAACGTCCGTTGATCCGGGCATCCCTTCGTCGATCAGATACATATCAAAATCGAGCGCCAACATCAGCGCGAAGGTGAACCGAGCCTTCATCCCGGACGAATAGGTGCCCAGGGGCTGATCGAAGTATTCGCCCAGATTGCACATCCAGCGGCAGTAGGCCTCAACATAGTCGGGATCAAGACCATAGAGCCGCGCAATGTAGCGTGCGTTTTCCATGGCCGATATTTTCGAGATCACTCCGCCCATAAAGCCCAGCGGAAAAGAGATGCGGCAGCCCCGGCGGATTTCGCCCTCATCCGGCTTCTCCAGACCTGCCATCATGTTGATCAGGGTGGTTTTGCCGGTGCCATTGGGCGCCAGAATGCCCAGTGAGCGGCCAATTTCCACGCGAAAAGACACCTGCTCAAGGATCACCTTGCGCTGAGTGCCCGTCCAGAAGGACTTGCTCACGTTGTTAAATTCGAGCATCCACTGCGCTCCGAAACTGCTCTGGCACCCTCTTTACCGGGGTTTTGTTAAGACATGATTAGCCATCTTCGCCGCCATTATGACGGATCAGGGCAGAATATGCCAATTAAACAGGGCAAGAATATGCCCGATTGACGAAAAACTTGATTTAAAGGGGAATGAGCCTTGTGAGCAGGGTGCCAGCGCAACCGGGCCAGGCATTACAGCTCTTGTTTTACAACCTTTGTCAGCTTGCCCGCCACAATGGAAATCACCGCAGCCATGAAGCTGAATAACGCGCCCATTTTGGCGGCATCCTGGATGGGACCCGGCTCGAACGCGACGGAGGCCACGAAAAGTGATACGGTAAAGCCAATGGCTGCAACACAGCCAATGACCACAAGGTCGATGATCCGCATCCCTTGGGGCAAGCCCAGCCCCATCGGTCGTGCGGCGAGCCAGCCAAACAAAAGGATGCCAACCGGCTTGCCGACGATCAGACCTGCCAGAACCAGCCAGGTGGCATCGCCGATGGCTTCGAACTTCACGCCGGCGTTCAGCAATCCGAAGAAGAACAGGACAATCTCAACAGGATGTTTCAGGGCGTGCTCCATCACGTTCAGCAGATCCCGAAGGTATTTCTCGGCCTCGGAAAACAATCCGAAGGCGCGGTCCGCGTGCGGAATGGTCAGGACGATGGGCAAAAGACCGAGTGCCGGGTGCAGGCCCGAACGCATGAAGCCATACCAGCTGATGCAGCCTGCCAGAATGTAGGGCAGCCCCCCCAGAGATTTACGAATGCGGGACGAATTGGGGCGATCCTGCTTGCCGCGATCCAGATAGCGCGGAAACCAGTTGAACAGAACAAAGACAGCAATCGCTGCTCCGAATGACATCAGCAGCCATTCTGGTGCAAGATCACCGCTAGGATAGAATATCGCCAGAATGATCAGCCCGCAGGCGTCATCGGCAATCGCCAGCAGCAGCAAGAACCGCACCGCCGGATGGCCTGCGCCAAAGACCAGGCGGCCCACCAGATAGCTGAATGCAATGTCGGTCGCGGTGGGAATGGCCCAGCCGTTGGCCACGGCATCATAGGTGTCAGACCCCATCATTGCGGCCAAGCCGAGGTAAATTGCGATTGGGCCAAACATGCCGCCGGCCGTTGCAATCAAGGGGGTTGCGGCCTTTTTCCCGCGCAAGGAGCCGTTCCTGAGGATCACGGCCTCCCACACTTCTTTGGCCGCAATGGCAAAGAACAATGCCATCAAAACGTCGTTGACCAGATAGTGCAGGGTCAGGGTGCGATGCCCGTCGTGATAATGGCCAATCGGGGCGTGATCCCAGATCACAAACTCAACGAAATGGTGATAGCTGTCGTAATCTACATTTGCCCAGATCAGGGCCGTGACGGCCCCGAGGATCAACAGCAAGGAATAGTCGGTGACAAAATTCCAGACGCGGTACATGGCAGCCCTCACCCGTATTTTGGTCTTTATGGGGTCCGATCAGGAGTAAGCCATTTCAACTTATGGGGCAACCGAGAGAGAGGGGATGTGGTCCAAGAGTTTGCGTACCTTGCGGCAGCTGGGGGGTCACGCCACCATTTGCCAGATCAGCCCGGCCAGGATCGCGCCGATCATGGCATAGCCGATGTAGGCTGCAAAAACGCGGGGTTTGACCAGCGCCCAGACGGCCACGGCTGCCGGGATGCAGCTGACACCGCCTGCGATGACAAAGGACATGGCCGCACCCTGCGTCATGCCTTGGGCCAGCAAGGCGTCAACCAGAGGCACCGCTGCATAACCGTTCAGATAGGCCGGTGCGCCCACCAATGCGCCCAGAATGATCGGCAGGATACCAGTGCCACCCAGCACCTTGGCCACGGCCTCGGCGGGGATATAGGTCAGCATCAGGGCCTCGATCACATAGGCCAGCGCCAGCCATTTCAGCAAGAAGACACCGTTGTCCAATGTGGTGGCCTTAAAAGCTGCGATGCGAGGGGATTCCCTCCAGAAGGCCCACAAAGGTTTACCTTCAAAGGGTTTTTTGACGCCGCAACAGCCGCCAACCTGCTGTTTTTCACGCAAGGGATCTGCGAAAACCGGTGAGCGTGCCGTCAGCATCGTGGCAAACCCGCCCAGCAGGCCGATGGAAATGGCCGCGATGGTTTTGGCGATGGCAAACTCCCAACCCAGGGTGCCCGACGTGATCAGGAACATCGCCGGGTCCATCAATGGCGAGGCCAGCCAGAACGCCATGACGGCGGCCAAGGGTGCCCCGAGGGCCAACATGGCGGCGATGAAGGGAATGACCTCGCAACTGCAAAAGGGGGAGAGACCACCCAAGGCCGCTGCGGCGATGATCATACGCACCTGCGGCCCTTCAAAGGCCCGCGCCAGCAAGGTTTCGGCCCCCGTGGCCTTGAGATAGGCCACCGTCAAAACGGCAAAGAGGATGAACGGCGCGGTGTGCAACAAAGCGCCACTGGCAAATGTCACCGTGGGCCAGAATTGCGGCCAGTCGAACAGGGCGACGGCAAGCAGGATCAGGACCAGAGCGGCCCAGGCCTTGTCGATCTTCCAGCTGCGTTTGGGCGCGCTGGATTGCGGTTCGGTGATATCAGCCATGATCATGTTCCGTTTCAGGGCAATCGGCGCAGCATTCGCGCAGAAGAAAGTTTGAGAGCTGTCGCAACTCGTCATAAGCCACGGCCGCACAGATGATGGAGCGGCCTTTGCGTTCCTGCGTTACAAGGCCCGCCTGCGCGAGGATTTTCATGTGATGCGTGAGCGTAGAGCCTGTGACGCCGCTGCGTGTGCCTAATTCGCCGATCGAGAGGCCCTCGGGGCCTGCGCGCACCAGGGTGTGCAGCACGCTAAGGCGTTGTTCGCTGCCAAGGGCCGCAAAGGTCGAAGCGGCGAGGGTCAGGTCAAGATCGGGAATCGCTGTCTGTTTCATATTTCTAGAATTATAGAAATGAATGGAGAAAGGCAAGAGTTATTTCGATAATTATCGAAATGATGGGCTGGGGGTATCCCTGTACAAGGATACAAAGACATCGTTACAAGGGTTTATGCTTGATCTTGCTGATGAAATCCGCGCGTGTCGCCTGTGTGAAGACCGCTTTGCCGCGACCCATACGGCACATGAACCGCGCCCCGTTGCATGGTTTCAGCCGACGGCGCGGCTGCTGATCGCAGGGCAGGCGCCGGGGATGCGGGTGCACCAGTCGGGTGTGCCGTTTGATGATCCTTCGGGCGAGCGGTTGCGCGATTGGCTGGGGCTGGACCGCGATGCGTTTTATGACACCTCCCGCGTGGCGATTGTACCGATGGCGTTTTGCTTTCCGGGGTATAACGCCAAGGGATCAGACCTGCCACCGCCACCCATTTGTGGAAAGACGTGGCATGAGCGGGTGATGGCGACGCTGACCGATGTGCAGATGACCGTTTTGGTCGGAGGATATGCGCATAAATACCACATGGGCGTCAAAACATCTGTCACGGACACCGTGCAGAACTGGCGCGCCCATGCGCCGCAGGTTTTCGCCTTGCCGCACCCGTCGTGGCGCAATACCGGTTGGCTGAAGAAACATCCGTGGTTTGAGGCCGAGCTGCTGCCCGAACTGCGCCAAAACGTGCAAAAGGTGCTGCATGGCGAATGAAACCCGACTGGATGTCGCCTATGCGGCGACACAACTGGACACTGATGATGATACGGCACGCCTTACGTTCTTTGAAGTCTTGGCCGGGACCGAACTGTTTTTGCTGCTGGATGCGGAGCCTGTGGGCGATCAAATCAAGCCGCGTGTGCTGGAGATGTACGACGAAAGCTTTGTCATGGCTTTTGATCTGCACAGCCGCATGACGGATCTGACCGAAGAAGCCGTGCCCTATGCCGCCGTGTCGGGCCGGGTGCTGGCAGAAATGCTGGCCCCGCAAAGCATTGGGATTGCCTTGAACATTGATGTGGCCCCGTCCTCGACCTTTATCCTGGGCGAGGAAGTGGTGTGGCTGAACGACACGTTGTCTCATGCCCCCGAGGAGATGGAGCAGGGGATCGAGGAGATTTTTGCCCCGAAGGGTTTACCCGAGGCCGTGCTGACGGGGCTGGATGCGCGCCTTGCGGCCTCGGCCGGGTTGGCGCACAGCGCTTATCTGGTGGGCGCGCGCTATCAGGGCGGTGGACAGGGACATCTGCTGGGGATCATTGACGCCGTACCAGGGGCAGAACCTGCCTTGGCCCGTGCAGTGTCCGAAGTGCTGAGCTTTTCGGGGTTGGAGGCGGCCACGCTGGATGTGGCGTTCTTTGCAGCCAGTGATCCGGTGACCGCAAAGCTGGCCAAGGAGGGCCTGCGGTTTGACTTGCCCGAACCTGAGGTGGCACAAGCGCCCACTCATCCAGGGATGGACCCGGACAAGCCACCGCGGTTGCACTGAAGGCTCAGTACCCTGCGCCGCGGTCCACCAAGTAGAGCAGCGGCTCGCCTGCCTCACTGCGCCGGATATTTTCCGCGATGATCTGGGCCGAAGTATCGGGCCGTGTATCCGCAGCAATATGGGGCGTGACCGTGACCTTGGGATGCGCCCAATAGGGGTGATCTGTGGGCAATGGTTCGACCCGAAAGACATCCAGCGTCGCGTGGGCGATATGGTCGGCATCCAGCGCGTCAATCAGCGCATCATCGTCGATAAGCGGCCCGCGACCAGGGTTGATCAGGAAGGCACCTTTGGGCATTTGAGCCAACGTATCGGCGTTGATGGTGTTGTGCGTCTCAGGTGTGTTGGGCAGAAGCAGTATGGTGATCTGACCGGTTTGCAGGGCTTGTGTCAGACCTTCGGGGCCAGAGACACAGGTGATGCCCGCGACATCCTTGGGTGACCGGCTCCACCCGGTGACGGGAAAGCCAAGACCGACCAAGGCCTTGGCACAGGCCTGACCCAGGGTGCCAAGGCCCAGTATGCTGACAGGGCGATCGGCGGCCAGAGGGGGCACTTCGGGATGCCAGATGTGATCGGGGTTCTGGATATGGCGGTCCATCCCCAGATGATAGCGCAGTACATGACCAGTGACCCATTCGGTCATGCCACGCTCCAACCCGGTGTCGACCATACGGGTCAGCGGGATGCGCAGGGTGTCGTTGCCGACGATCTGTTCGACCCCGGCCCAGAGGCTGAGCACCGCCTTGGCGTGGGTGTAGGGGGTGAAATCCTGTAACTCTCCGGTGGGGGCGAAGATGATGTAATCCACTTCGCCCGGCGGCAGCTCTGTTGTGATCTTCACATCAAGACCAGCAGCCTGACAGGCGGTGTTCAGGTGGGGTTCAAATTCCGGCCAGCGTTGGGGGCGACCTGCAAACAGGACATTCAGGGTCATGGGTTACCTCGGTCTGTGGACGTGGGCGCTTTGGACCAAGCCAAAGCCGATCAGAAGGACCAGCATGGCCGATCCGCCATAGCTGACCAGTGGCAGAGGCACACCCACAACCGGGGCAAGGCCCATGACCATCGACATATTCACCGCGAAGAACAAAAAGAACGTGGCCGCGATGCCAAGGGTAAGCAGCGACGAAAACCGGTCCTTGTTGGCCATGGCCGAGGCGATGCAGAAGACAAGGATCAGGATGTAGAGGCCCAGCAGGGAGAACGCTCCAATGAAGCCGAATTCCTCGGCCAGGGTCGTAAAGATGAAATCGGTGTGTTTTTCTGGCAGGAAGTTCAGGCGCGATTGCGTGCCTTGCATAAAGCCGCGCCCAGTCCAGCCGCCCGAGCCCAGCGCGATCTTGGATTGGGTGATATGATAGCCCGCCCCCAGTGGATCACTGGCGGGATCCAGGAAGGTATCAATCCGGCGGTATTGGTAATCGGCCAGCATTTGCCAATCGGTGCCCCGGCTTTGGAACACGGCGGTGATCAACGCGATCCCTGCGGCAATGACGGCGGCAAAGTAAGCCCAGTGCACACCGGCCAGAAACATCATAATACCGCCCGCTGTGATCAGCAGGATCGAAGTGCCCAGATCAGGTTGGCGCAGCACCATGGCCACGGGCACGAGAATTATGGCGACAGGTAAAAGAACCCATATGGGGCGGGAAATTTTCGACATGGGCAGCCAGTCGTAATAGGCTGCCAGCAACATGACGAGCGTTATTTTGCTGAGCTCTGAGGGTTGCAAGCGCATGAACCCCAGGTCAATCCAGCGCTGCGCACCCATGCCGACCGAGCCAATGAATTCGACCAAGACCAGCAGCACCAATGCCACCAGATAGGCCACCACGGCCATGTTGCGCCAAAACCAGATGGGCACCATGGCCACGATGGTCATCAACGCCAGTCCCAATCCAAAGCGCTTCATCTGGGGCTCAGCCCATGGCGTGAAAGAGCCCCCAGCCACCGAGTAGAGCATCAAAAACCCGATCGAGGCCACAGCGATTAACAAAATTGCCAAAGGCCAGTTCATGAACAGAATTTTGCGCAGCCCGGTGGGCGTATGCTGAACGGTATACTCCAGATAGCTCATGCGCGGTCGCTTTCCTCTTTGGCGGCGGCCTCAAGCCGTTCGCGGCGCATGCGCTCTTGCTGGGCGCGGATGCGGCCCCGGTCCTTGGAGGGATAGGCGCTGAGCGGCGGGTCTTCGCCATAAAGCGCCTGAAGCGTGATATCGCGTGCAATGGGGGCCGCTGCCTTGGAGCCCCCGCCGCCATGTTCCACCACCACGGCCACGGCGATCTTTGGATTGTCGTAGGGGGCGAAGTTGACAAACAGAGCGTGGTCGCGCTGTTCCCACGGCACGTCATTGTTGTTCACCACCGCCGAGCGCACCTGAGAGGTTCCGGTTTTGCCGGCCATTTGCATGGCCTCAATCGCGACGCGGCTGCCATAGGCCGTACCGCGACGGCTGTTGGACACGGCGAACATCGCCTTGCGCACCTGACGCAGGTGGTTCTCATTGAGGCCCAGATCCTCACCATAGCCGGTGGGTTGCTCGACCCCGTCGATGCTTTTGATCAGGCGTGGCGTAACCGTGCGGCCGGTGGCAATGCGCGCTGTCATCACAGCCAGTTGCAGCGGCGAGGACAGCACAAAGCCCTGACCGATGGCGGCGTTCACGCTGTCCCCGATGACCCATTCGGCACCTTTGACCTCTTGTTTCCAGGCCTTGGTGGGGGCCAGACCCTTGGCCACCGAGGTCATGGCCAGATCGTGTTTTATCCCTAGGCCCAGCCTGCGTGCCATGGCCGATATGTTCTCGATCCCAGTCTTCAGGGCCAGATCGTAATAATAGACATCGCAGCTTTCGCGAAGGGAGGCGTGCAGGTTCATGTTGCCATGTCCGCCGCGCTTCCAGCAGTGAAATTTGCGATCCGCGACCTCCAGATGCCCCGGGCAACGCACGGTAGTTTCGGTGCTGGCCTTTTCGGCATCCAGGGCCGCCAGAGCAGTGACCATCTTGAAGGTGGAGCCGGGGGGATAGACGCCTTGCACAGTCTTATTGGGCAGGGGACGATATTTGTTTTCCAACAAGGCGCTATAATCAGTCTGACTGATGCCGCGCACAAAGAGATTGGGATCAAAGCTGGGGGCAGACACACAGGCCAGCAAATCACCTGTTTCACAATCCATCACCACGGCGGCGGCGCTTTCCGTTGACAGGCGCGCATGGGTGTAGGCCTGCAATTCGCTGTCGATGGTGATCTGGAAATCGGCACCGGCGTTGCCTTCGACCCGGTCCAGTTCGCGCATCACGCGACCGGCGGCGTTGACCTCGACCCGTTTGGTGCCGGCCTTGCCACGCAGCACCTCTTCCTGCCGCGCCTCCAGCCCGATCTTGCCCACTTGAAAGCGGGGGATGCGCAAAAGCTGTTCGGGTGCGTTGACCCGCTCCAGATCGCGGTCGCTGAAGGGGCCGACATAGCCCAGGATATGGGCAAGGTTATCGCGTTCGGGGTAGCGCCGGGACAGGCCCACCTCGGGGGTGACACCGGGCAGGGCAGGGGCGTTGACGGCGACGCGGCTGAGATCATCCCAGCTGACCCGGTCCGCAATCGTCACAGGCGTGTCCCCGCGTAACTGTTTGAGGTCGCGCATGGCGCGGTCCAATTCTTCGGGGTTCAGTTCGATCAGCTGCGCCAACCGGGCGATCACCTGATCCACATCGCCTGCCTGTTCGCGTACCATGGTGATACGGTAGCTGGGTGTGTTTTCGGCCACGATCCGGCCTTCGCGGTCAAAAATGCGGCCGCGTGCGGGGGGGATAAGCCGAATGTTGATGCGGTTTTCATCGGCTAGCAGGCGGAACTCATCCGCCTGATCGACCTGCATGAAGCGCATGCGCAAGGCCAGTAGCCCTGCAAAGCCGGCCTGCGCGCCCCCCAGCAGCAAGGCGCGGCGGGTGATGCGGCGCTGGCTTTCGGCGTTATCGCGTTTGGGACGTCTCATCGGTGACCCACCAATGCGTCGACATCGCCAGGTGTCTGCTTGCGCACGCCCATCAGAATTTGGCTGGCGATGACCACCAATGGATAGGCGGCCAGCGTCATGAAAAGCTGCATGACCGACAAGCCCAACGGCGGGCGGTCGACCAGCAGAACGCCCAAAAAAACCTGATTGGCCAGCGTCATCCCGGCCAGGGTGACCGCCACGGTGACCCATTCCGCCGCGAAGGTCAGATCGCGCAGGGCTGGGGCGCGGGCGCGCAGGGTTTCCGTGCCAATCAGGACCAACGCAGCCCAGAGCCCTGGCGGCATCTGAAACATCAGCCCGGTCAGTAAAAACACCAGGGCGATCATCGTTGCCGGGACAAAGTCAGGGCGGCGAACCACCCAGGCGCAAGTCAGGGCCAAAATCAGGTCAGGGCCGGCCCAGGTGCTCGGAGCCGTTTGCAGGGGCAACAGGCTGAGAAAGGCCAGCAGGGCGCAAAGGACGAGGTATACAAACCTCATCACCCATTGGCGGGATTGCGGATTGTCACCCATCGGCAGCCTCCGCCGTTTCGTCTGTTTCATCCGGCTCGGAGACGGGCAGTGTGGGAGCAATCAAACTGCCCGGATCGGTGATGTCCTGATGGCCGTAGTTGCGCAGCACCCGCAGAAATTCGAGCCGCTCATAGTCAGCGGCCAGTCGCACGCGGATGCGACCGCCCGGGTCCTCAGCAATCTGTCCGATGGCCAGACCGGGTGGAAACACACCGCCGTCGCCACTGGTCAGAACACGGTCGCCAGCGCGCAGCTGATCAGGCTCTTCGATGAAATCCACAGGCGGCGCCGCCGTGTTGTCGCCCACCAGCAGCGCTTTTTGCCCCGAAGGCTGGATGGTTACAGGAATGCGGCTGGAGGTGTCGGTCAGCAGTACCACACGCGCTGTGCGTTCCCCAACGCCAGATGTGCGGCCCACAAGACCCAGACCATCCATCGCGGCCCAGCCGTCCACGATCCCATCACGCGCGCCCACATTGATCAGCACCGATTGCCGAAACGGAGAGCCGCTGTCGGCCATCACCACGCCGGTGATGAAGGTCAGGCGCGGGTCCAGCTGTACGTTGTTGAGATCCAGAAGACGGGCGTTTTCCTGCTCCAGCTGCAACGCGGCTTCTTTCCAGGCCTTCATCTGCTGTAACTCGCGGCGAAGCTCTTGGTTTTGTTCGTAAATGCGCTGGTAGCTTTGAAAGTCGCGCAGGATGTTGATGGTGCCCGTCACAGGGGCCATGGCCCACTCAAAACTGGGCACAACCCGGTCGATGACCTGAGCCCGGAACCGTTCCACCCGGGGGCTGTCAATCCGCCAGAGCAAAAACAGACCCAGCAGGCACAGCAACAAAACCCCTATCAGCAAACGCTTCAGGGGGCCGGCATAGTCACTGCTTTGGTTTCTGTCTCTGGCCAATCGTATCCCTTTCGATCAAGGGTCGATGAATTAGCTATCGTAGTCAATTGCGTGGCGCAATTGTTTCTCAAATTCCAAGGCTTTACCAGTGCCCAGTGCCACGCAGTTCAGGCTTTCATCAGCAATGGACACGGCCAGGCCGGTTTGTTCGCGCAAGGCCAGGTCCAGATCGCCCAGCAATGCGCCGCCGCCGGTCAGCATTACGCCGCGGTCCACAATGTCAGCGGCCAGATCGGGAGGTGTGGCTTCCAAGGCTGTCATCACCGCTTCGCAGATTTGCTGCACGGGTTCAGCCAGTGCTTCGGCCACCTGGGCCTGGCTGATCTCGGTTTCCTTGGGCACGCCGTTCAGCAGGTCGCGGCCCCGGATCTGCATCGAGGTGCCACGGCCATCGTCGGGCATACGCGCGGTGCCAATGGAAGTTTTGATACGCTCCGCCGTGCTTTCGCCGACCAGAAGGTTCTGCTGGCGACGCAGGTAGTTGATGATCGCCTCGTCCATGCGGTCGCCACCCACGCGCACCGAGCGGGCGTAGACGATATCGCCCAAAGACAGAACAGCCACCTCGGTGGTCCCGCCACCGATGTCCACAACCATATTGCCAGTGGGGTCCGTGATCGGCATGCCTGCCCCAATGGCGGCCGCAATCGGCTCGGCAATCAGCCCGGCGCGGCGCGCACCGGCGGCCAGAACAGATGATCGAATGGCGCGTTTTTCCACCGGCGTGGCACCGTGGGGCACGCAGACAATGATCTTGGGTTTGGAAAACGTCGTGCGTTTGTGGACCTTGCGGATGAAGTGTTTGATCATCGCCTCGGCGGTATCGAAGTCTGCAATCACACCTTCGCGCATGGGGCGGATCGCCTCGATGCTGCCCGGGGTGCGGCCCAGCATCAGCTTGGCGTCTTCGCCCACGGCCAGCACTTTCTTGACGCCGTCCTTGACGTGATAGGCCACCACGGAAGGCTCGGACAGGATCACGCCCCGGCCTTTGACATAAACAAGCGTATTGGCTGTGCCCAAATCAATGGCCATGTCCTGCGAAAGCAGTCCTGGAATTCTGTGCAAGATCGACATATGCGGTGGCGTCCCTCGGGGTTTATCGTCTCGTTTCACCGCGACTCTTAACATCGCGTGAACCGCCGCCCTTATAGGGGGCCGTTGCGCCCGGTGAAAGAGGCAGTTTCGCATAGATAAGCATCAAACTGCCTGTTTTTGAGGGGGATGAGAGCCGCTTTCCCCGGATGATCCGCAATAACGATGAATTTTGCTAAAGATTGAGGGACGTCCGGACAGGTCGTAGGAGAGGGCTGTGGGGACGTTTGGAGAAGTAAAACGTCATGACGTATGCCAAGATCTTCTTCAGCTCGGCCGTCTTTATTGTAGGGGCGTGCAGCGGGGCACCCGATGTGTCCAGATCCACGACCACCACCTATCAGCTGCAGCTGAGCCACCCGGCCCCCTATGCCACCTACATCCAAGTCTTGCCAGAGAGTACAGGGGCGCCCCTGCCCACGCCCGAGCAAATCACCAGCCCTGATTTCTCGGTCTATCTGCGCAGAATGACGGGATGTGTGCGTGACACCCGTCGCCCGACCGAAGCATTGGGAAGCCCGCAGGTGCCGTCGGGCTATATGGTGCCGATAAGCTGCCTCTAGCCAGTGTGCTGCAAGCTTTATCGCGGAGCCCAGAAAGCGCAGCGTTGGTGACATTTCAAGACATGACCTTGGGTGAAATAGGCCCGCCGATCCAGAAGACCGACGGGCCACAGGTGCTGAAATTGTCCACTCACGGACAACTGTTGGTAGCAAGGCAATGTGAAGGACACGTGGCAAGATCAAGGTTTGAACATGTTTTCTGTTGATCCGCTGCTCTGCCTTGCCAGTGGTGAAAAAACCGGGGGCTTGCAGGGCTGCTGTTCACTCCGAAACAGAACAACTTGGCCGACTGAATGCGCCTTAGTGAGCGACGCGATGGTCTTGTATGAAACTTGCGAATTTGGGTGATCTGACGGCCAGTGCAGCAGTGCGTTTCGGACTATCGGCAGAAACCGTCTGATGTGGGACTACAACACTCACATACACTGCGTGAGGATCCAGACGACGTTCTTCCAGGTATTTTCAACCCGTAACGCGTTGAAGTTGAACAATTCGGCAGGGATGTATGGTGCTGTGAGAGAGGATTGAACTCTCGACCTCACCCTTACCAAGGGTGTGCTCTACCACTGAGCTACCACAGCACATCGGGCGCTGATTAGACGGATATGACCCTTCGCGCAAGGGGTAACTGGACGCTTTTTGTGACCTCGTATAGAGAGGGGATCATGAGTGAAAACACCAAGCCCAAATCGCAAGGCAAAAAGGCCCAGACACGCGAAGATCGCCTGAAGGCGGCGCTGAAGGCCAATATGGGGCGCAGAAAGGCCCAGGCCCGCGCGCGTGCCAGCGATACAAAAGGGCAAAATGAGGACAAAAGGTAGAGCAGTATGGACAGTATTATCGTAACCGGCAACGGGCCCGTCAGTGGCCAGATTCCCATCGCAGGGGCCAAGAATGCCTGTCTGACGCTGATGCCTGCCACTTTGCTGAGCGACGAGCCGCTTACGCTGACCAATGCGCCGCGGCTGTCAGATATCAAGACGATGACCGAGCTCTTGCAATCGTTGGGGGCCGAGGTGACCTCGATGTCCGACGGTCAGGTGTTGGCCATGTCGAGCCACAACATCGACAACCACATCGCCGACTATGACATCGTGCGCAAAATGCGCGCCTCGAACCTTGTGCTGGGGCCGATGTTGGCGCGGTTGGGCCATGCGGTGGTGTCCTTGCCAGGTGGGTGCGCCATCGGCGCGCGACCGATGGATTTGCATATTGATGCTTTGACGGCCCTGGGGGCCGAGATTGAACTGAAGGACGGCTATCTGCACGCCGAGGCCAAAGGTGGCTTGAAGGGTGCTGTGCATGAGATGCGCTTTGCCTCTGTTGGTGCCACTGAGAACGTGTTGATGGCCGCAACCTTGGCCAAAGGCACAACTGTGCTGAAGAACGCTGCGCGCGAGCCTGAGATTGTCGATCTGGCCGATTGCCTGCGCAAGATGGGCGCGCAGATCGAAGGGGACGGCACATCCGAGATCACCATTCAGGGTGTCGATCGATTGCACGGCGCCACGCACCCGGTGGTCACCGACCGGATTGAGCTGGGCACCTATATGCTGGCCCCAGCCATATGTGGTGGCGAGGTGGAATGCCTTGGCGGTCGCATCGAGCTGGTGGGCGCGTTTTGCGAGAAACTGGATGCCGCTGGCATTTCTGTTGAGGAAACCGACAAAGGCCTGAAAGTGGCTCGCAAAAACGGCCGGGTGCGGGCCGTGGATGTCACAACCGAGCCGTTTCCCGGCTTTCCCACCGATTTGCAGGCGCAGATGATGGCGCTGATGTGCACAGCCGAAGGGTCATGCGTGTTGGAAGAGAAAATCTTTGAGAACCGGTTCATGCATGCCCCCGAGCTGACCCGCATGGGCGCCCGAATTGACGTGCACGGTGGGACGGCCACGGTAACAGGTGTCGACACTCTGAAAGGTGCGCCGGTGATGGCCACGGATCTACGCGCCTCTGTTTCGCTGATCCTGGCCGGGCTGGCGGCCGAGGGTGAAACGGTGGTGAGCCGCGTCTATCACCTGGATCGCGGATATGAGAAAGTTGTTCAAAAACTCCGCAACATCGGTGCCAAGATTGAACGGGTCAAAACGTCATGACGCAAGACGCTAAATTTGAAGATGGTGGCGAACGCCCATTGAACTTGGGTGCCATGGATGCCGAAGACCTCAAGGTCATCTCGTCTTTGGTGCAGGATGCGGTGTTTCCGATCACCGAGATGAAGTGGTTGGCGTTTGATCGTCGTTTTGCTTTGCTGATCAACCGTTTCCGCTGGGAAGATGATGGGCAGGGCCGACATGCGCCTGAGCGGGTTCAATCGGTGTTCGCGGTGGACAATGTGCTGCGTGTGGCGTCTCAGGGGATTGATCGGTCAGATGCGGATATGATCCTGTCTTTGCTGAGTGTCACGTTTGAGCAGGGTGAAGATGGGGCCGGGCACGTGTTGCTGACCCTCGCGGGAGATGGTGCCATCCGTTTGGAGGCTGAGGCGCTGGAAGTGACGCTCAAGGATGTGACGCGGCCCTACAAAGCGACGTCTGGCAAGGTACCTGTGCATAAAGATTAGATTTGACCACCCGACCATTGCCAGGCCAGGGGGAGCGTCGATAGCAGAGGCCTATCGGCCTGTTAATCGGCCTGGTGATCTGATCTCATCTCGCACTTGAGACTGCTCTGACACAAAGCTATGTCTCGCCTCAACCAAGGAGCGCCGTGCCATGCCCATCCACTTGAACGCCACTGATCCTGATTTTGAAGCTGCGTTCACCGCGATGCTGGGCGCAAAGCGCGAGGATTCGCCGGATGTGGACGCGGCCGTGGCCGGGATCATTGCAGACGTTCAGGCGCGCGGCGATGCGGCTGTGATCGAGCTGACCGAAAAATTTGACCGGTTGGCCCTGACACCTGAAACCCTGCGGTTTTCCGAGGCTGAGATTGACGCCCTGATCGCAGATGTCCCCGCTGAGGAACGTGCCGCACTGGAGCTGGCCGCCGCCCGTATCCGCGCCTATCACGAAAGGCAATTGCCAAGCGATGAAGCTTGGACGGATGACGCAGGTGCCATGCTGGGCTGGCGCTGGACCCCGGTATCTGCCGCTGGTTTGTATGTGCCGGGGGGGCTTGCGTCTTATCCGTCCTCGGTGCTGATGAATGCCATTCCGGCGAAGGTCGCGGGTGTCAGACGTCTGGCCATAACTGTGCCCACACCAGACGGGCAGGCCAACCCGTTGGTGCTGCTGGCCGCGCGCCTGTCGGGAGTGGATGAAGTGTACCGTATCGGTGGGGCGCAGGCGATTGCAGCGCTGGCCTATGGAACCGAAGCTATTGCACCTGTTGATAAAATCACGGGTCCGGGCAATGCCTTTGTCGCCGCCGCCAAGCGCCGGGTGTTTGGTAAGGTGGGCATTGATATGATCGCGGGCCCCTCGGAAATCCTGGTGATTGCGGATGGCGATAACAATCCCGACTGGATTGCCCTTGATCTGCTCAGTCAGGCCGAACACGATGAAAGTGCACAATCCATCCTGATCACTGACAGCCCCGCGTTTGCATCGGCGGTTGAGGCGTCCGTCGAAAAATTCCTGAAAACCCTTGAGCGGCGTGAGATCGCCGGAGCGTCGTGGCGCGACAACGGTGCTATCATTCTGGTGCCGGATCTGGCCAAGGCGGCAGAGCTATCGAACCGGGTAGCACCTGAGCATCTGGAGCTGTGCGTGGCCGATGAGGATGCGTTGAGCGCGCAGATCACGCACGCCGGCGCCATCTTCTTGGGTGCATGGACACCTGAGGCCATCGGCGACTATGTGGGCGGTCCGAACCATGTGTTGCCCACGGCGCGCTCGGCGCGGTTTAGCAGTGGACTGAACGTGATGGAGTTCCTGAAACGCACCACTCTGGCGCGGATGACGCCCGAGGCTTTGCGTGCCATTGGGCCTGCAGCGGAAACCCTCGCGCGTTCCGAAAGCCTTGAGGCGCATGGATTGTCTGTCACAGCACGGTTGAAGCATCTGAATGACTGAGCGGCGCTATAGCTGGCCTCAGGGGCATTGGAACTGGCCGGTTGCATTGACCCATCAGCACGGGGTGCGGGCAGGACAGATGATCTTTACCGGCGGGCAGGTAGATTTGACGCCCTCTGGCGAGGTGCGCAATCCCGGGGATCTGACAGCGCAAACCGATGGGGCGATGGCCTATCTTGGCCGCGTGCTGGAGGATCTGGGGGCGGATTATGAGGATCTGATCCGGCTGGTGGTGTATTTTGTAGGCGATGCTGCGGCAGAGGCGGCCCTGATGGACCAGATTGCCGGGATCATTGGCCCAACATCGCGGCCCGTGATCAACCTGATTGGGCTGCCCGAGCTGTGTTACCCCTCGATGATGGTTGAAATCGAAGGTGTCGCCATTCGGAGCACCGATGGTGCGCGGTTGGAGAAGACTTGCCTGCATCTGCCGGATTTACCTGCGTTGCCAATGGCTTATTCACACGTCGTGCAGTGTGGTGCGATGATTGTGACATCGGATATGTCAGCTATGACGCCAGATGGCGCTGTGCCTGATCCAGGCAATGTGCAGGCCCAGACCATGCGGATGATGGACGCGCTGGGCGATGCTTTGGCTTCGGTGGGGGCGGAGTTCACCGACGTGGTCAAGCTGAACACCTATTACGCTGGCAATGGCACTGCCGAGGATTGGGAGGTGCCCGCCCGTATTCGCGCGCGCTATTTCCCTGATCCCGGACCTGCGCCCACTGGGATGCCCGTGCCGCACTTTCCGAACCGGGATCTGATGGCCAAGATTGCCGTGACTGCGATGGTGGGGGTCGAGAAGGACCACAGCTGGCCCGAGGGGCATTGGGACTGGACAGCGCCCTTGCCCTACAAACACGGGGTGCGTGCGGGCGATATGATTTTTGTCGGTGGGCAGGTATCGTTGGATGCGCAGGCCAATGTGATTGATCCCGCACAGATGGTCGCCCAGACGCGCCGTGCGATGGACAATGTCGCAGCTGTGCTGGCCGAATTTGGCGCGGGGCTGGATGACGTGGTCAAGGTGACGACGTTTTATCAGGGCAACGCGAGCGCCGATGATCTGCATGAGAACCTTCTGATCCGCTCGGCCAGTTACACCGCACCCGGTCCTGCCACCACGGGTATTCCGATGCCCGCACTGGTCTACGAGGACATGGTGATCGAAATCGAAGTGATTGCCATGCTGGACCGCAGGGCGTGACCTGCACGCCACGACACCGATCCCCTGCACTCAAGTGACATTGCCCCAGGGTCGCGGCTGCGTTAGGCATTGCACCGTATCTCTGTTCGAAAGCCTGCCCCGATGACCAGCATCTGCCATATCGAGTTGGATGACGCCAACCTGCCTCCGCCCACGCCCGAAATCGAGCAAGAGCGGAAGGTCGCAATGTATGACCTCATCGAGGACAATACCTTCGCCTTGCCGCAGCGGGGCGATCGCGACATGCCAGAAGGCCCGTATCGTGTGGGGCTGTCGATCCGTGAAAAGCGGCTGGTGTTTGACATCAAGACCAAGGACGAAGATCCGGCGGCCGAGTTTCATCTGTCGCTCAGCCCGTTCCGTCAGGTGGTCAAGGATTACTGGGCGATTTGCGAAAGCTACTTTGACGCGGTCAAGAACATGCCGCCCAGCCAGATCGAGACGATTGATATGGCCCGGCGTGGGATCCACAACGAAGGCGCGCGTATTCTTGAGGAACGTCTGGACGGCAAGGCCGAGATCGACAACGACACCGCGCGCCGCCTCTTTACCCTGATCTGCGTATTGCATTTCGGCGGGTGAGCGTATGAGCGCGGAGCTTCCCCAATCCATCCTCTTTTGCTGCGATCACAACGCAGTGCGGTCGCCCATGGCCGAGGGGATCATGAAGAAGTTCTATGGCACAGACACTTACGTGCAATCCGCTGGTGTCAAAAGTGACATGGATATCGACGGGTTCAGCGTGACAGTGTGCCGCGAGCTGGAAGTGGAGCTGGAACGCCACCGCACCCGCAGCTTCGACGAGATGGAGCAATGGGGCGATGATCTGTCGTCGTTTGATCTGGTGGTCGCCCTCAGCCCTGCCAGTCAGCGCCGTGCACTTGAGCTGACACGGGTGTTTCATCTGGATGTGCTCTATTGGCCGATCATGGACCCCACGGGACTGGGGGAAACCCGCGAGGCCAAGCTGGACGCTTACCGCCAGACCCGCGACCAGATCATCAGCCATCTGACAGAAAAATGGGGCCCGGCGCGGGATACGACATGAAACAGACGATTGAGACCTATTTCGCTGCGTTTAATGCAGGTGATGTGGACGCGATGCTGGCCTGCCTGGCTGAGGATGTGCGCCACCATGTCAACGAAGGCGCCGTGCGTGAGGGCAAAGACCAGTTTCGCGCCTTTTGCGAGCATATGAACCGCACCTACCGCGAAAATCTGACCGATTTGGTTGTGTTCGTGGCCGAGGACGGCACGCGCGCCGCTGCCGAGTTTACCGTAAACGGCACCTATCTGGCGACGGATCCGGGTCTGCCTGAGGCGCATGGCCAAACCTACAGATTGCCCGCTGGCTCATTCTTTAGTCTGCAGGACGGGCTGATCACGCGGGTGGTAACCTACTACAATCTGGCGGATTGGACCGCGCAGGTCTCTTGATCCGCACCGAGCGGCTGACGGGGGAGGCACTGATTGCAGCGCTCGACGATCTGGCGCAGCTGCGGATCACGGTCTTCCGGGCTTATCCTTACATCTACGATGGTGATCCCGCGTATGAGCGACGCTATTTGCAGACCTACCGCGACAGTGCAGATGCGATTTTAGTGGCAGCATTTGATGGGGGTCGGTTGGTCGGCGCGTCGACCGGGACGCCCATGGTACAGCACGCTGATGACTTTGGTGCCGCCTTTGCCGGACAGGATATTCCGCTGGATCAGATCTTCTATTGCGCTGAAAGTGTGCTGCTGCCCGAATACCGCGGGCAGGGGGTGGGACATGCCTTTTTTGACGCGCGTGAGGCACATGCCAGGGCGCTGGGCCTGACATACAGCGCATTTTGCGCTGTGATGCGCCCGGAAGGTCATCCCTTACGGCCTGAGGGGTATGGCCCGCTCGATCCGTTTTGGCGCAAGCGTGGATACGCCCCGCTGGAGGGGGTGCTTGCCCAGTATCGCTGGAAAGACCTTGACCAATCTCAAGAGACGGACCACCCGCTGCAATTTTGGATGCGCAAGATATAGCGGGCGATTCAGGCTGTACCCATAGATGTTGAGGGCTGCCAACAGGACCAGTCCTTTTTGTGGGATCGAGGTAACGCCCTTGAATCCATTCCGAGAAAAATAATTTTGCCGGCTTCCCAGGGTGATTCGCCTCTGTTAACCTCTCGTTAATAAAAAAATAAAAGAGGCAGGCATACAGGCAATGGGAACGGGCTTTCGAGGCACGTTCGTCATCTCCTGGTCGCAAACGGAAGTGGACGGTTTGGAGGCCGCCCCAGTCCAATCTTTGGACGTGGGCACGGCGTGGTCCTGGCACGGTGAGCTCGTGCGGGTGGACGGACCATCTGAGTTTTTGCGACTTGAGAACGCGAACGGTGAAGCAAACAGCCGCAAACGTGCGGCACGCATCGTGCGACGCTTGGTGGGCGCGGCACGCAGCAACACAACAGACATTCATAACATCGAAGTTGATGAACCGCTGGTCGATAGCGGGTTCGTCGTCACGGACGGGGCGCAAAGTTACACCGTTACCCTGATTGAGGCCGGACGTAATGCACCGCCGCTTTTGATGTTTATGAATGACATTCCCCCGCGGAACACGGAAATGTGGGTGGTGCATCACACCTTGCGGACGCATCAAGACAATTCAACAGGTCCCGAAACCGGCGGTGTGATCTGTTTCACACCCGGCACGCGCATCGAAACGCCGGACGGCCCGCGGTTGGTTGAGGAACTGCGCGAGGGTGATTTTGTGCAGTCCAAAGACAATGGCGCACAAGAAATTCAATGGATCGGAAGCCGCCGCATGTCTGGTGCACGTTTGTTTGCGATGCCAAAGCTGCGCCCGATCCGCATTCGGGCCGGCGCGCTGGGCGTTAAGCGCCCTGACGAAGAATTGCTGGTCTCGCCCGAGCACCGCATGCTGGTGAAGGGGGACGTGGCGATGGCGCTGTTCAACACACCAGAGGTGTTGGTGTCGGCCAAGGACCTAATCAACAATTCCTCGATAAATGTTGATATGGCCGTGCGAGAGGTCACGTATTTTCACATCCTTCTGCCGCAGCATCAGATCTTGTGGGCCAATGGGGTTGAAACCGAAAGCTTCCACCCGGCCAGTGCATCTCTGACCACGCTGGACGAAGGTGATCGCAAACGCCTGATTGGGCTATATCCTCGGCTGGAATATGAGCCACAGTCCTACGGCGGGTTTTCGCGGCGCAGCCTGAGCGCGTCTGAGGCGGCAATCTTGTCGCATGAGGCGGCTTGAGGTGATCCTGTAGTACGGGTGTCGTATCGCCTTCGGCGATCCGATCCATGCGAGGGGCCAGCCCCTCGCGCTTCCCGGAGTATTTAGGGAACGATGAAGAGGTGCTGTGGCCTATGGCGCAGGCGCAGCATTCGTGCGTTGACTCCGTCCGCAACCCCTGTATAAGCGCGGCTTCATTGGTGTTGGTGGCCCTCGCAAGGGGATGCCTGTCAGGTTTCGACCAAAGGACAACGCCCTTCATAACGTAAGAAGGAGATCAGCCGTGACAAAACGCACGTCTGCCAAGTACAAAATTGACCGCCGGATGGGTGAAAACATCTGGGGTCGTCCAAAATCCCCCGTCAATCGTCGCGAAAGCGCGCCTGGCCAGCACGGTCAGCGCCGCAAGGGCAAGATGTCAGACTTTGGTCTGCAGTTGCGCGCCAAGCAGAAGCTCAAAGGTTACTACGGCGATTTGACCGAGAAACAGTTCAAGCGCATCTACGCTGAAGCGGCTCGTGTCAAAGGCGACACCGGTGAAAACCTGGTGGGTCTGCTGGAGCGTCGTCTGGACGCCGTTGTCTACCGCGCCAAGTTCGTGGCGACCATGTTTGCCGCCCGTCAGTTCGTGAACCACGGCCACGTCCGTGTGAACGGCAAAAAGGTGAACATCCCGTCTTATCGCGTGAAAGAAGGCGACGTGATCGAAGTGCGTGACCGCTCCAAGCAAATGGCGGTTCTGCTGGAAGCCACTCAACTGGCTGAGCGTGATGTGCCTGATTACATCGACGCAGATCATTCCAAGATGTCCGCAACGTTTGTCCGTACACCGGGTCTGGGCGACGTGCCTTATCCAGTGATGATGGAACCAAACCTCGTCATCGAATTCTACGCGCAGAACTAACAACTGTTACAATTCTGCCAAGGGCCGCGACGGGAAACCGCCGCGGCTCTTTTGTTTTTGAAGCGATCATGCGCATATGCCCCTGATCTGGGGAGGATCACAGGATGACAAAGATCACACCACAACCGGGTATTCTGGATATTGAGCTTTACCAAGGTGGGGCGTCTCATGTCGCGGGTGTGGCCAATGTGGTCAAACTCAGCTCGAACGAGAACCCGTTTGGCCCGTCGGATGCCGCCAAAGATGTGTACCGCAAGCTGGCGTTTGAAATGCACCGCTATCCATCTTCGGATCATACATCGCTGCGTGCGGCCATTGGCGCGGTGCACTCTGTTGACCCAGACCGTGTGATTTGCGGGGCAGGCAGCGATGAGATTATTGCGTTTCTCTGCCAGGCTTACGCGGGTCCGGGGACGCAAGTGATTCACACCGAGCACGGCTTTGCCATGTACCGCATATCGGCCATGGCTGCGGGGGCCACGCCGGTCGAGGTGCCAGAACGCGAACGCGTGACGGATGTGGACGCGATATTGGCGGCTTGTACCGACAAGACGCGGCTGGTTTTTGTGGCCAATCCCAACAACCCCACCGGCACCATGGTGGGAGAAAGCGAACTGGCGCGTTTGGCGCGGGGCCTGCCTGAACAAGCAATGTTGGTGATTGATGGCGCCTATGCCGAGTTTGTCGAAGGCTATGACGGCGGTGCCGGATTGGTCGATGCCAACGAGAATGTCGTGATGACCCGCACGTTTTCAAAGATTTATGGGCTGGGCGCCCTGCGGATCGGCTGGGGCTACGGACCGCGTCATGTGGTGGATGTGCTTAACCGCATTCGGGGTCCGTTTAATGTCAGCCAGCCTGCCCTGGCCGCTGCTGAGGCGGCCGTGAAAGACGTGGCCTGGACCAACAAATGCCGCGATGACAACACCCGTCTGCGCGCCTGGCTGGCCGAGGCTTTGGCCGAACACGGCGTGCCGTCAGACACATCGACCGCGAATTTTATATTGGCGCGCTTTGCCAGCCAGGACGAGGCTGAGGCCTGTGATGGGTTCCTCAAGTCCGAAGGGCTGATCGTGCGGCGTGTGGCGGGTTACAAACTGCCCAACTGCCTGCGGATCACCGTCGGCGATGAGGCAAGCTGCCGTCAGGTGGCGCATGCGGTTGGCAAGTTTATGGAGCAGGCCAGATGAGCCAAGTCTATGATCGTGTGGCCCTCATCGGGTTAGGGCTGATTGCGTCGTCCATGTTCTGGGCGATGAAACGCGCGGGATTGGCGGGTGAAGTGACAGGCTATGCGCGGTCGGCTGAGACCCGTGACACGGCCCGCGAGATTGGGCTGTGTGACCGCGTCTGCGATAGCATGGCCGAGGCTGTGAAGGACGCTGATCTGGTGGTCCTTTGTGTGCCGGTGGGGGCCATGGGGGCCGTGGCGGCCGAAATTGCGCCCGCCTTGAAACCGGGTGCCACGATCAGTGACGTAGGTTCGGTCAAGGCCGAGGTGATTGCCGCCGTCGCGCCGCATCTGCCTGAAAATGTGCATTTTGTCCCGGCCCATCCGTTGGCCGGGACCGAACATTCGGGGCCACGATCCGGCTTTGCGGAACTCTTTGACGAGAGATGGACCCTGATTGTGCCGATGGAAAACAGTGACCGGGGTGCGGTTGGGCGGGTCAATGCCCTGTGGCAAGGCATGGGCGCCTTTACCGAGGAAATGGATGCCGAGCACCATGATCTGGTGTTGGCCGTGACCAGCCATGCGCCGCATTTGATCGCCTACACGATGGTAGGTGTTGCTGACGATCTGCGCCGGGTCACTGACACTGAAGTTATTAAATACTCTGCCGCTGGGTTCAGGGATTTCACCCGGATTGCAGCCTCGGATCCCACGATGTGGCGAGATGTGTTCTTGAACAACAAGGACGCCACCCTGGAAATTCTGGGCCGCTTCACCGAAGAGCTGTTTGCCCTGCAGCGCGCCATTCGAACCGGGGACGGAGATCATTTACACGCGTATTTCACCCGGACACGTGCGGTACGCCGTGGTATTATCGAGGCTGGGCAAGATACCGATGCGCCTGACTTTGGGCGCGCGAAAAAGGGCTGAGTGTATGCGTTTTCTATTGTTTATCCCATTGATATTAATGGGTTGTGGTATGATCGGCGGCGGGAAGGACAAGCATCAATTCTCCTCCAAAGGATCGGTTTGCGGCATTCCCGCAATTAAAGGCGAGGCCGTGGGAGATGTGCCTGGACGTGGCGGCTGTGGCATTGAAAATGCGGTGCGCGTCACATCGGTCGGCGGCATCACGCTGAGCCAGTCCTCGTTGATGAATTGCCAGACCGCGCAGGCGTTGAATGGTTGGGTCAGCAATGCGGCGGTTCCTGCGGTGGGCAAACGCGGTGGCGGGCTGACCAGCCTGCGCGTCGTGGCGCATTACGCCTGCCGGAACCGCAACAACGCGCGCAGTGGCCGCCTGTCGGAACACGCCAAGGGCAATGCCATTGATCTGGCGGGTTTCGGGTTGGCCGATGGCGGCGAAATCACTGTGCTGAGTGATTGGGGTGGCGGCAAGGACGGCAAAATCCTGCGGGAGTTGCACAGCTCGGCCTGCGGACCGTTTGGCACAGTGTTGGGGCCAAAATCGGATCGGCACCATCAGGACCATTTCCACTTTGACACCGCCAGCTATCGCGGCGGGCCTTACTGCAAGTAACCCTTCACCGAAGGCGCAGCACCGGGGCCGGGCCCAGAGGGATAGGGCCGAGGTAAATTTCGCCCCGGATAAAATCGAGCGGCAAATCCAACGTATTGGGATTGCCCGAGAGCTGCGCCATGAGGCCCAGACCTTCTTCCAACGTGCCGGCCAGAACCTCAGGCAGAAGGCCGGTGTTGACCGCCACTGCCAGGATGTCCCGCCAGTTGCGGGCTTTTACGGTCATCTTGCCCGTGGGTTGCCCGGTTTCATCCACTGTCACGTCACCGGCCAGTTGCAGCTCAAGCTGGCCCCATTTTGCCTCGGCCAGTTCGACCTTGATCTGACGGGGCTGAGGGCGCGCGCGTTCGATGGCGAAGCGATCCCAGGGCGCATCAAACGTCACCGAGATATCGGCATTCAACGCCTCCAGCGTGTCGGGCAATGCGCCGCTTGGGTCAATTTGAAGACGCCAGGGCAGGGCCGGGGCCAGGCCATCGGCCTTCAGGCCAAATCGGTAAGTCGCGGAAGGGTCGCCCTCAACCTCTTCCACGGCCACGGTGAGGGTCGCTATATCCGTGCTTCCGTTATCGCCTTGTATCAGCAGCCGGGCCGGTGCCACCGACACGTCTTCGGCGGTCAGCGTGGCGCGGGTTAAGGCCAGGGCCGTGCTTGGTTCCACCACAAGGCTTGCACGCATATCGGTGCTGGTGATGTCGAACTTGTCATAGGGTGTGGCCACACGCTGCGTGTTGGGCCAGACCGCAATGACATGGTTGGGCTTATAGCTGAGCGCGAGGATTTGAAAGAAGGGAGCCTCCCACGCCAATCCGGTGGCCGGATCGGCCAATGACAGGTCTGTGAACGTGGTGTCGATCCTGTTGGGAAACCCTGCGACCGACAGCTCCGAGGTTTCCGCCACCCAGCCTTCGGCGCGCCGCTCGGCCAACCAGCTTTCAAACCCCTCTTGCACAGCGGTGGAACTGACGAACCAATATCCGGACCAAAGTGCCGTACAAAGCACAATCAATGTGAACAACAGCCGCATGGTGATCGCCCCTTTCGCGCCTCAACGACATGGTGTTTATAGGCGTCGCAAGGAGAGGAACAGCGAAATGACGATGTGGGTGTTTGGATACGGCTCGTTGGTGTGGAAGCCCGGTTTCGACGTGGCAGAACGCGTGCTGGCGACGTTGCCTGGGTACAGCCGCAGCTTTTGCATGCGGTCGATCCATCACCGGGGCACGGATGCCAATCCCGGGTTGGTTCTGGCCCTCGACGAAGCACCCGATGCAACCTGCAGCGGGGTGGCCATGGCCGTGCCGGACGAGTCCCAGGATCAGGTGCTGGAGTATCTGCGCGAGCGCGAGCTGATTTCTTCTGCCTATCTCGAGAAATTCTTGAGCGTCACCCTGGCTGATGGTCGAGAGGTTGAGGCGGTCACTTACGTGATTGACGCCGATCATGTGCAGTATTGCGGTGGTCTGGATCTGGAAGAACAGGCGCAGATCATCGCGCGGGCGCATGGGGGCATGGGGCCAAACACCGAATACCTTTATAACACCTCATCGCACCTCAGCGAGCTGGGCATTTATGACCCTGATCTGGTGTGGTTGACCAAGCGGGTGAAGTCGCTGGTGGACTGACGCATAAAGCCTTGGCTTAAAGCGTCGTTCCGATTAGGGTTGGCCCAACAAAAACAGTGCCGGGAGTTGTCCGCATGGACCAGCCGGACCGCGAGGTCGAGCCGCAGTTTTCCCGCCCTGCACGACAGATCATTCTGATGCTGATCGTGCTGGGGCTGACAGGGTTCGGGGCCTTTTTGGCCCTGCCTCGGGTATTGCCTGTGTTTCAGGCCAATCCCTGGCTAAACGGGTTTATCATTTTTGTGTTCGCCATCGGAGTGGTCGCCTGTTTTTGGCAGGTGTTTCAGCTCTTTGCTTCGATCAAATGGATCGAAGGCTTTGCTGCGCAACATCCCGGCCATGAACATATCGTTGCGCCACAATTGCTGGCGCCTTTGGCGACATTGTTGCGGCAACGTGGCAAGCGGATGCAAATCGCCTCGACCTCGGCGCGATCTATTCTGGATTCAGTGGCGCAGCGCATAGACGAAGCGCGTGAAATCACGCGCTACATCGTCAACATGCTGATTTTCCTGGGCCTTTTGGGAACATTCTATGGTCTGGCCACCACAGTGCCCGCCGTAGTGGACACCATTCGCAGTCTTGCACCACAAGACGGCGAAGGCGGAGTTGAGGTGTTCAACCGTCTGATGACCGGCCTTGAGGCGCAACTGGGCGGTATGGGCGTCGCTTTTGCCTCGTCCCTGTTAGGTCTGGCCGGGTCTTTGGTGGTGGGTCTGCTTGAGCTTTTCGCGGGCCACGGCCAAAACCGGTTCTACCGCGAGTTGGAAGAATGGATGTCGACCATCACCCGCGTCGGGTTCTCCTCGGGAGATGGCGAAGGCACAAGCGACGGCGGTGCCGTGGCCGGTGTGCTGGACCACATGGCCGAGCAGATGGAAAGCCTGCAAATGATGCTGACCCAATCGGATGTCAGCCGCTCCATGGTGGATGAAAAACTGGGACTTCTGGCCGACAGTATGGACAAGATGACCCAGAAGATGGGAGAGCCGACGGCCACCGATGCGGCTCTTATCCGTGTGGCGGAAGGACAGGATCGCCTGCTGGTGCATCTGCAAGAAGAACATGGGCGCCACACCGAACAAACCTCGGAAGGTGGGTTGGATGCCGAAAGCCGGATGCGTCTGCGATCCATCGACGTGCAGATGCTGCGCATCCTTGAGGAAATCAGTGCTGGCCGTCAGGAAACCATGACCGAAATTCGTACCGACCTGACCGCGCTGAGCAAAATATTCAAACAGCTTGATACCAGATTGAACCGCCGCGACCGGACCCCGGACGAGGATAGGTAACCATGGCCTTGTCGCGACGCACTGGCGCACGGTTTCAGGCCTCGATCTGGCCCGGCTTTGTGGATGCGATGACAGGGCTTTTGCTGGTTCTGATGTTTGTGCTGACCATCTTTATGGTGGTGCAGTTTGTGCTGCGCGAAACGATCACCGGGCAGGAAAGCAAACTGGATGCCCTTTCGGCCGAGGTGGCCGCATTGGCCGATGCACTGGGGTTGGAGCGTGACCGCTCGGCTGCTCTGGACGACCGGGTGGGCGAATTGACCGCCACATTGGGGGACGCACGCGCCTTGCAAGACCAGCAATTGGCGTTGATCACCACGCTCACCACTCAGCGGGATGCGCAGGCCAGCCAGATCGCCAGCTTTGAAGAGCAAGTCGCAAGTCTGCTGGCCGAGCGTGATACAGCCCTTGGAACGGTGGCAGATCTGGAGGGGCAAAATGCAGAACTGATGTCCGAGCAGGAGGCATTGAACTTGGCGCTTGCCAATCTGCGAGACGAAATTGATGTGCAAACCGAAGAGGCCCGATTGGCCGCGGCGCAGCGGGAGGCCTTGCAGGCGTTGGTCACGGATTTGCAGAGCAAAAATGCGCAAGCGCAAGAGGCACTGAGCGACGAAGAAGCCGCCCGCCTGGTCGAAGCCGCTGCCGCAGAAGCCCTGCGCGACCGTTTGAAGAATGCCGACAGCGAGCTGACGGCGATGACATTGGCGCTGGAAGAAGAGCGCCGCAAAGCCGAAGACACCCTGGCGATGTTGGCCGCCGCACAAACCGCCGGAGAGGATTTGAACGCGCAACTGGCTGCAGCCTTGTTAGCTGGCGATGATGCGACGGGCGTGATTGCAAGCCTGCGCGAAGAGCTGGCCGAGGCCAACGCCAACCGAGATGTAAACGCGACAGAGCTGTCGGATATGGGCGCGGCCCTTGCCGGTGCCATGGCCGAGGCCGATCAGAAATCCGCCGAACTGGATGCAGCATTGGTGCAGCTTAGCGCCGCGCAGGACCAGATTGCCCAGCTTTTGGCCCAGCAACAGACGTTGGAAACGGTCACACTCTCGGCTGAGGAAGTGCGCGCGCAGCTGGCTGCGGCATTGGCTGCGAAGCTGGCCGCCGAGCAGGATGCAGCGGCGGAATTGTCAAAAGCCCAAGAACGCGCAGCCCTATTGGCACAGGCGCAAACCGCATTGGCCGAACAGCAAGTGATTTCATCGAATGCCCAGGAGCAACAGGCGCTCCTCAATCAGCAAGTCGCGGCTTTGCGACAGCAGCTGGGTCAACTCCAGGCGTTGCTGGATGATGCCAAAATCCGCGAGGCGGCGACGGATGTGCAATTGCAATCGCTGGGCACCGAATTGAATACAGCCCTGGCACGTGTCGCGGCGGAAGAGCGTAAACGCGCGCAGCTTGAGGAAGAAAAACGGCGATTGCTGGAGCAAGAAAAAAAGCAGCTGGAGAAATACCGATCTGAGTTCTTTGGCCGCCTGCGCGATGTATTGGGAGCCCAAGAAGGTGTGCGTATTGTAGGCGACCGTTTCGTGTTTTCATCCGAGGTGCTTTTTGCACCGGGCGAGGCGCGGTTGTCGGAGGCAGGGCAGCGCGAGATTTCCAAGATCGCCGAGATCCTGCGCAACATTGCGGATGATATTCCACCCGAGATCGACTGGGTGTTGCAGGTGGACGGCCATACCGACAACGTGCCTGTCATTGTCGGCGCGCAGTTCGCTGACAATTGGGAGCTGAGCCAGGCCCGTGCGCTGTCGGTGGTGCGGTTTATGGTGAACGTCCTTGGGTTGCCGCCGGACCGGTTGTCGGCCAACGGGTTTGGGGAATATCAGCCGATCAATCCTGATAGCTCACCTGCAGCCCGGGCGCAGAACCGCCGGATCGAGTTGAAGTTTACTGAGAAGTGACCGTGATATCCGCGTGACGCCAGGCGATCAATTCGCCCTGCCGAGTCAGTCGCACCATGCCGCGATAGCGTCCTTCGGGCCAGCCACCAGCGGGAGCCTTGCGCCCAATCGCACGAAACAGCTGTGCTTCGGGGTCTTTGAGCAAGATGGACTTGTGGAACACCTCGCCCTCGGGTCCGGATGTTGAGAGGCTCAGCACATCGCCCTTTTGCGCGTGGAAGACATGGCCATAGAGCACCAGCGGTTGATCGGGACGAGATGTTTCCGCGCGCGCGGCACCGGATTTGACATCTTTGAAATCTGGTATCTGGGTTGCCATGCCCGCGGTGAATAGCCCAGCCTTATGATACACGGGCGGATCGGCCCAAAGGGTGTCAGCCGTCTCTCCACAGGGGGTGATTGCCGCCGGATTTGGGCGGAAAGGGTCCACCAATGCGCCGTCTTTCAACACGCTGATGTGGATATGGGGGATGTTTGTCAGGCCGCTGAGGCCGACAAGCCCCAAGGGATCGCCTGCCGTGACGGTCTCTCCAGTCTGCACACGGATCGAGCCCTTACGCATATGGCAATAGAGGGTCTGCCAACCGTCGCCGTGGTCGATCCGCACGGCGTTTCCACATTCACGGCCTTTGATTTCATTTCGGTTGGTGTCGTTGACAGCGGTATCCGCCATGCCGTCACGAATGGCGGCCACGCGACCGGCGGCGGCGGCCAGCACGTTTGTGCCTGTCTCCATCATGGCAAAGTCTTGCAAAACGATGTCTGTGCCGCGGTGCCCATCGCGCGATTTGATGCCGCAGGTATAATCGGCCTGGCCTTCGCCAGGCTGGGCGTCAACGTAATCTTCGATGTAGCAGGTTTTGCCCTGTTCGCAGTCCAGGGGCCAAATGAGTTCAGGCGGCCCCGCAAAGGCCGCCTGTGTCAGAATGCAAAGGGCAAAGCCGAGGCTTGCGCGCATCAATCTGCCGTCAGCAGAGGGGGCTTTTTCTTGCCAGCAATACGCGGACGTTCTGGGCCTTCCAGCTTGAGATCAATCTTGCCGTCCTTGATGCCCACCTTGACGTAGCCACCTTTGGCCAATGTGCCAAACAGCAGCTCTTCGGCCAGAGGCTTCTTGATGTATTCCTGAATCACGCGGCCCAGGGGACGTGCGCCCATTTTGTCATCATAGCCCTTGTCCGCCAGCCATTCGGCAGCGGGTTTGGTCAACTCGATGGTCACGTTGCGGTCCATCAACTGGGCCTCAAGTTGCAGCACGAACTTTTCGACCACCTGCAGGATCACGTCCTTGGGCAGTGGAGCAAAGCTGATCACCGCATCCAGGCGGTTGCGGAATTCCGGCGTGAACGTGCGCTCGATTGCGGCGGTGTCCTCGCCCTCTCGGCGGTCGCGGCCAAAGCCGATGGCGGATTTCGCCTGTTCTGCCGCCCCCGCGTTCGAGGTCATGATCAGCACCACGTTGCGGAAGTTCACCGTGCGACCGTTGTGATCGGTCAGGTTGCCGTGATCCATTACCTGCAACAGGATGTTGAACACATCGGGGTGCGCTTTTTCAATCTCATCCAGCAGCAGCACGCAGTGGGGGTGTTGATCGACGCCGTCGGTCAGCAGACCACCCTGATCAAAGCCGACATAGCCGGGAGGCGCGCCAATCAGACGCGAAACCGCGTGTTTTTCCATGTATTCGGACATGTCAAAGCGCAGAAGTTCCACGCCCAGCGTGTCGGCCAGTTGCTTGGCCACCTCGGTTTTGCCCACGCCCGTCGGGCCTGCAAACAGGTAGTTGCCGATGGGCTTTTCTGGTTCACGCAGGCCGGCACGCGCCAGTTTGATGGCCGATGAGAGCGATTCAATCGCCTTGTCCTGCCCGAACACCACGCGCTTCAGTGACTTTTCGAGATCCTTGAGAACCTCGGCATCATCCTTGGACACGTTTTTCGGTGGGATGCGGGCGATTTTGGCGACCACTTCCTCGATTTCTTTCAGGCCGATGGATTTGCGGCGCTTGGAGGCAGGCACCAGACGTTGCGCTGCCCCGGCTTCGTCGATCACGTCGATGGCCTTGTCGGGGAGTTTGCGGTCGTTGATGTAGCGCGAGGCCAGATCAACGGCGGCTTTGATTGCGTCGTTGGTGTATTTGACCGAGTGGTGTTCCTCAAAATACGTCTTGATGCCTTTGAGGATCTTGATCGCGTCCTCCACCGTGGGTTCCACCACGTCGATTTTCTGGAACCGGCGGCTGAGCGCGCGATCCTTTTCGAAATGCTGGCGGAATTCCTTGAAGGTGGTTGATCCCATGCAGCGCAGCTTGCCGCCCTGCAGGGCCGGTTTCAGCAGGTTCGAGGCATCCATGGCCCCACCAGATGTGGCCCCGGCGCCGATGACAGTGTGGATTTCATCAATGAACAGCACCGCATCGGGGTGATCTTCCAATTCGGTGACCACGGCCTTCAAACGTTCTTCAAAGTCACCGCGATAGCGGGTGCCTGCAAGCAATGCTCCCATGTCGAGCGAGAAGATTGTGGTCTTTGACAGCACTTCGGGTGTTTCACCTTCGACGATCTTATGGGCCAGACCTTCGGCGATGGCCGTTTTGCCAACGCCCGGATCGCCCACCAGCAGCGGGTTGTTTTTGCGGCGGCGGCACAGTACCTGAATGCAGCGCTCCACTTCGGATGAGCGGCCGATCAGCGGGTCCACATCGCCTGCACGGGATTTTTCGTTCAGATCGACGCAGTACTTGGCCAGCGCGCTTTCGCCTTGTTCAATGGCGTCGCTTTCCTGGTCGATACGTGGCCCCCCGTCGTCGGCATCATCGGCACCCGCCACAGGGCGGCTTTCGCCAAAGGCGGGGTTCTTGGCGACGCCATGGGCGATGAAATTGACCGCATCGTACCGCGTCATTTCCTGTTCCTGCAGGAAATAGGCGGCGTTGCTCTCACGCTCGGCAAAGATGGCGACCAGAACATTCGCCCCAGTCACTTCGGTCCGGCCAGAGGATTGTACATGGATCGCGGCACGTTGGATCACACGTTGGAATGCGGCTGTCGGTACGGCCTCGGACCCTTCGATATCGGTGACCAGGTTGGCAAGATCATCGTCAATGAACTCCACCAATGTGCTGCGCAAATCCTCGGTGTCGACATTGCAGGCCTTCATCACCCGACCGGCATCGGGTTCATCGACCAGCGCCAAAAGCAGATGCTCCAGCGTGGCGAATTCGTGTTGACGGGCGTTGGCCAAAGCCAAAGCGGCGTGGATTGCCTGTTCAAGCGTGGTTGAGAATGAAGGCACCTGTGTGCTCCTTATCGACTTGGCTGATCCTGTTACGAGATCAATATTGTGCTCTTATGCTTAAAGTTTGGTCTATATCTGACCCGCTTCAAGGGTTTTCTCGGATTTCTTGTTCACATTTATTGGCAATTGTGCCGTTTTCGTTTGTTTTCGTGTTAAAACCGGTCCTTTCGGGCGCGGATATCAGCAAAAACGTCTACCGGGTCAGCGCCATCAAGGCCGAGGTGCGTCTGAATGACAGGGTCATGGGCGCGCAGGAAGGGGTTGGTTGCCAATTCTTCCGCTAATGTCGAAGGAACTGTTGGCTGACCTTTGTCGCGCGCCACGCGAATGGCGTCTGCCCTTGAAATAAGCGCCTCGTTGGCGGGATCAATGGTCAGGGCAAAATTTGCATTGCTTTGCGTGTATTCATGGCCAGAGCAAACGGTGGTGTCGACGGGCAGGGCTGCCAGTTTGGCCAGGCTTGCGTGCATTTGCGCGGGCGTGCCCTCGAACAAACGGCCACACCCCAGGGCCATCAGGCTGTCGGCGGTAAAGACCAGTTTGCTGTCGGGGAAATGAAACGCGATGTGTCCGACCGTGTGGCCCGAGACATCCAGAACATGCGCCTCGTCCGAGCCGATACGCAGCGTGTCGCCTTCATTGACGGCCTTGTGCAGAGGGGGCAAGCGGTGGGCATCAGCCGCAGCTCCGATCACCTGCGCCGATGCTGTGGCCAGCAAATCTGCCACACCGTCGATATGATCATAATGGTGATGGGTCAGCAGAATGTGGGTCAGTGTCCATCCATTGTCGGCCAACGCGCGCTGGATCGGGCCCGCTTCGGGGACATCGACCACTGCGGTTTCACCTGTGTTCGCGTCATGGATCAGATAGGCATAATTGTCAGACAGGCAGGGGATTGTCACAAGTTGCAGCGCCATGGTGTTTTCCCATCGATTGGTTCCTGTTATGGATCAGACTGACCCAAAGGTGCGGGCTGTGCAATGTATCTTGATGTACAAGATCTGAGGAATTTCTATTACCGCAGTGCGCTCGGGCGCGCGGCGCAGAAAACCGTGCGCGAAGAAGTTCTGAAATTCTGGCCCGAGGCGAAGGGGCAGACGGTGGCCGGTTTTGGCTTCGCCGTGCCGTTCTTGCGGCCGTATCTGAAGGATGCGCGCCGGGTGATTGGGTTGATGCCTGGCCCACAGGGTGTCATCAGCTGGCCACAAGGAATGCCCAATGTGGCGGTGCTGGTTGAAGAAACACTGTGGCCGTTGGAAACAGGCCATGTCGATAAGTTGATGTTGATACACGGGCTGGAGAGCTCGGAGCAGCCATCGGCGGTGCTGGAGGAAAGCTGGCGGGTGCTGGGGCCGGGGGGCTCGGTGCTGTTTGTGGTGCCGAACCGGGCGGGCCTGTGGTCTCGGTCAGACAAAACACCCTTCGGGCACGGGCGGCCCTACACGCAGTCGCAGCTTGAAACGCAGTTGAAAGCGCACAATTTCCTGCCCGAGCGGCACGGCACGACCCTGTACCAGCCTCCGTCCGAGCGCCGGTTCTGGCGCAAGACAGCCGGCATGTGGGAATCATTGGGTGGCAAGCTGAGCGTGGTGGCCGCAGGTGGGGTTCTGCTGGTTGAGGCCACCAAGCGCGTGCAAGCCCCGACCGGGCCAGGCCTGCGCGAAACCGTGCGCAAACCGCTTGAGGTCTTGCGGCCCAAGCCTGAGGCGAAGCCGGTGTAGCGCGACCCCTCAGCCGCGACGACGCCGAAGTTGGCCGGGGATCAACCCCAGAACGACCCCCACACCATCCGCCAACAGATCGGGCCATTCGCCGTAGCGGCCAACATAGGGCTGTAGCACTTCGATCAGCCCACCGTAAGCCAGCGCCACGAGGCCAAGCGGGATAAACCACCGGGGTCGTACCCAACCCAGCGGCAGCACCAGCACGGCAAAGGCGATCATGTGCAGAGGTTTGTCACCAATGGGAAGCGGGTCCCCATCACCCGGAGGCGAGAGTGTGCCCAGAGCGATGACACTTGCAAACACCAGGGTCAGCAGCACGGCGGCGGATGTTTTCATGGCAGGTCATCTCGGAATGGATTGTCAGGGTCTTTCGCAGATAGGCGCTACTGCAAATTTTGCCGAGGGGGAACCTTTTAAGTGTCGTTGGCAAGGCGTGGGCTTTTGCCCGCAAATTCTCTGATTGCGCTAACGTTTTGCCAAGGAATCGCAAAAAAACCCGCAATCGGCGATCTTTTTCGATGTCTTTATTAGGCACATTCGGTCGCAGGTCTGTTAACCCTCTGAAATACAGATATTTTATACAAAGCAATTGCGGACCCAAGCGTCTTGCTAGGGCGCGAAGGCTCTGTTACACCCCGCTCGAATTTCGGTGTTTCTTGGGATAGAACACCGACAAACGCCCCCGGACGCGTCGCACTCGACGCCCAAACCGGGGCCAAAAATCGGAAGGGTGGACGTGTCCGAACCAGCTTCGATCTCCTCCGGCATCGCCGCGCGCTATGCCACAGCCATCTTTGAGCTGTCGAAAGAGAGCAAGTCTCTGCCGAAGCTCGAAGCAAATTTGACTGACCTTGCCACGGCCTTGACAGACAGCGCTGACATGAACGAGCTGATCTCCAGCCCGGTTGTCAGCCGTAGCGAACAAGGCGCTGCCATCGCGGCCATCGGCAAGAAGATGAAACTTGAGGCCGTTTTGCAAAACGGCCTGGCCCTCATGGCCGAAAAGCGGCGCCTGTTTGTGCTGCCTCAGCTGATCACTCAGCTGCGCGGCATGATTGCTGAAGACAAGGGCGAAGTGACAGCTGACGTGACAAGCGCGCAGAAGCTGACCAAGGCCCAGTCCGACAAGCTGGCCAAGACGCTGAAGGCAAGTGTCGGCAAAGACGTGAATATCAATGTGACCGTGGATGAAAGCCTCATCGGCGGTCTTATCGTTAAGGTGGGCTCGAAGATGATCGACACGTCGATCCGCTCCAAGCTCGCATCCCTCCAGAACGCAATGAAAGAGGTCGGATAAATGGGTATCCAAGCAGCAGAGATTTCTGCAATCCTGAAAGACCAGATCAAGAACTTTGGTCAAGATGCAGAAGTGGCCGAAGTGGGCCGCGTTCTGTCCGTGGGTGACGGGATTGCCCGTGTACACGGCTTGGACAATGTGCAAGCCGGTGAGCTGGTGGAATTCCCCGGCAAGATCATGGGCATGGCGCTGAACCTCGAAGCGGACAACGTTGGTGTTGTTATCTTCGGGTCCGACCGTGACATTAAGGAAGGCGACACCGTCAAGCGGACGCAATCCATCGTGGACGTGCCAATCGGTGACGGTCTGCTGGGCCGCGTTGTTGACGGTCTGGGCAACCCGCTGGACGGCAAGGGCCCGATCAAATCAGACACACGTGGTATCGCCGATGTGAAGGCGCCCGGTATTATTCCACGTAAGTCGGTTCACGAGCCGATGGCGACAGGCCTCAAATCTGTTGACGCGATGATCCCGATTGGCCGTGGCCAGCGGGAACTGATCATTGGTGACCGTCAGACCGGTAAAACCGCTGTGGCTTTGGACACCATCCTGAACCAAAAAACCTACAACGACGCCGCGGGCGACGATGAAGGCAAGAAGCTGTACTGCGTTTATGTGGCCGTTGGTCAGAAACGCTCGACAGTGGCACAGCTGGTGAAGAAACTCGAAGAATCGGGCGCGATGGCCTACTCGATCGTGGTTGCCGCCACCGCGTCAGACCCTGCGCCTATGCAGTTCCTGGCCCCTTACTCGGCCACTGCTATGGCAGAGCACTTCCGCGACAACGGTCGTCACGCGCTGATCGTATACGATGATCTGTCAAAACAGGCCGTGGCCTACCGCCAGATGTCGCTATTGCTGCGTCGTCCACCCGGCCGTGAAGCCTATCCTGGTGACGTTTTCTACCTGCACTCCCGCCTGCTGGAGCGTTCGGCCAAGCTGAACGAAGACAATGGCGCTGGTTCTCTGACGGCTCTGCCGATCATTGAAACCCAAGGTGGCGACGTTTCGGCCTTTATTCCGACCAACGTGATTTCGATCACCGACGGTCAGATCTTCCTGGAAACGGAACTCTTCTACCAAGGTATCCGCCCAGCTGTGAACACAGGTCTGTCGGTCTCTCGTGTGGGCTCATCCGCCCAGACCAACGCGATGAAATCGGTTGCTGGTCCTGTTAAACTGTCGCTGGCTCAGTACCGCGAAATGGCGGCCTTTGCTCAGTTCGGGTCCGACCTTGACGCCGCAACCCAGCAGCTACTGGCCCGTGGTGCCCGTCTGACCGAGCTGATGAAACAGCCGCAGTACTCGCCTCTGACCAACGCCGAGATCGTTTGCCTGATTTACGCCGGCACCAACGGCTATCTCGACAAGATCGACGTGAACCAGGTTGGCCGTTTTGAAGCAGGCCTGCTGAACCACCTGCGTGGCAAGCACAGCGCCGTTCTGGACATGATCACCAAGGATGACCCCAAAATCAAGGGCGACGCCGAGGACAAGATCAAAGCCGCGCTGGACGAGTTCGCCGCTGACTTCGCATAAGGGGAGATAGGCAATGCCGAGTCTCAAGGACCTTAAAACACGGATCGAGTCGGTCAAATCGACCCGCAAGATCACAAAGGCCATGCAAATGGTTGCCGCGGCGAAGCTTCGCCGCGCGCAGGAAGCTGCCGAGATGTCGCGCCCCTACACCGAGCGGTTTAACCATGTGATGGGTAAACTGGCGGCAACAATGGGCGACAACGAAAGCGCACCGAAACTGCTGCGTGGCACCGGTTCGGATCAGACCCACCTGTTGGTGGTGATGACCGCGGAACGCGGCCTGTGTGGTGGTTTCAACGGCAACATCGCCAAGCTGGCCCGCGCCGAAGCTCAGAAGCTGATCGCGGAAGGCAAGACAGTGAAAATCATCACTGTTGGCAAGAAAGGCCGTGACGCGATCAAACGTGATCTGGGTGATCATTTCATTCACCACGTGGACATGACCGAAGTGAAGAACGTGGGCTACGCCGATGCGCAGTCGATCGCCGCTGGCATTCTTGACCGCTTTGACGCGGGCGAGTTTGACGTGGCCAAGATATTCTTCTCGGAGTTCCAGAACGTCGTGACTCAGATCCCAACCATGCAGCAGGTCATCCCGTTTGACGTGCCCGCAGGCGAAGGTGACGCGGACGACGCAGACAGCTTCTATGACTACGAACCGGACGAGGCGGCCATTCTGGCGCAGCTTCTGCCCCGCGCCGTGGCCACAGCGCTCTTTGCGGGTCTGTTGGAAAATGGTGCGTCTGAACAAGGCGCGCGGATGTCCGCGATGGACAACGCCACACGCAACGCAGGCGAGATGATCGACAAACTGACCATCCAGTTCAACCGCTCGCGTCAGGCCGTGATCACCAACGAGCTTATTGAAATCATTTCGGGCGCCGAGGCGCTCTAACCGAACCGGAGAAACGAAACATGGCTAACGCAAAAGGCAAAGTCACTCAGGTCATCGGCGCTGTTGTCGATGTGCAGTTTGACGACCACCTGCCCGAGATTCTGAACGCTCTGAACACCACCAACCAGGACAAGACACTGGTTCTGGAAGTGTCACAGCACCTTGGTGAAAACACCGTTCGCTGCATCGCGATGGACGCCACTGAAGGTCTGGTCCGCGGTCAGGAAGTCACCGACACCGGTGGACCAATCATGGTGCCCGTGGGCAACGCCACTCTGGGCCGCATCCTGAACGTTGTGGGCGAGCCCGTAGACGAAGGTGCGCCGCTGAAAGCAACCGAAACCCGTGCCATTCACCAGCCGGCCCCTGCCTTTGAAGAGCAAGCGACCGAGTCGGAAGTTCTGGAAACTGGCATCAAAGTTGTGGACCTGCTGGCCCCATACGCCAAGGGTGGAAAAATTGGCCTCTTCGGCGGTGCTGGCGTGGGCAAAACAGTTCTCATCATGGAACTGATCAACAACATCGCCAAAGTGCACTCGGGCTTCTCGGTTTTCGCCGGTGTGGGCGAGCGTACTCGTGAAGGTAACGACCTGTATCACGAAATGATCGAATCCAACGTTATCAAACCTGATAATCTGGAAGAGAGCCAGGTTGCCCTGGTGTATGGTCAGATGAACGAACCTCCCGGAGCGCGTGCTCGCGTGGCCCTAACCGGCCTGACACTGGCCGAACAGTTCCGTGACCAATCCGGTACTGACGTTCTGTTCTTCGTTGATAACATTTTCCGCTTTACTCAAGCGGGCTCCGAGGTTTCGGCTCTGCTCGGCCGTATTCCTTCGGCGGTGGGCTACCAGCCAACACTGGCCACCGACATGGGTGCGATGCAGGAACGCATCACGTCAACCAAGCAAGGCTCGATCACTTCGATCCAAGCGGTTTACGTCCCCGCGGATGACCTTACTGACCCGGCGCCTGCGACGACGTTTGCGCACTTGGACGCCACAACCGTTCTGTCGCGTGCGATTTCCGAGCTTGGTATTTATCCCGCCGTGGATCCGCTCGATTCAACATCGCGTCTGATGGACCCGTCCATCGTGGGTGAAGAGCACTACCAGGTGGCGCGAGACGTTCAGGGTATCCTGCAACGCTACAAATCCCTGCAGGACATCATCGCGATCCTCGGCATGGACGAACTGTCAGAAGAAGACAAACTGACCGTTGCCCGTGCCCGTAAAATCCAGCGTTTCCTGTCGCAACCCTTTGACGTTGCTAAGGTATTTACTGGCTCGGACGGTGTTCAGGTGCCTTTGGCCGACACCATCAGCTCGTTCAAAGCTGTTGTGGCTGGCGAATACGATCACCTGCCCGAAGGCGCCTTCTACATGGTTGGCGGCATCGACGAGGTGAAAGCCAAAGCCGAGAAGATGGCCGCAGACGCTGCCTAATCGAATATCCCCTGCCTTTGCTGGGCGGGGGACCACCTCCTTAGGAGAAACACATGGCTGATACAGTCCAATTCGATCTTGTAAGCCCCGAGCGGCTGCTGTCTTCGGTGGAAGCCAAAGAAGTGCAGATCCCCGGTGCTGAAGGCGATATGACAGCGCTGCCCGATCACGCGCCCCTGATCACCACTCTGCGCCCTGGTATTCTGAAAGTCACCAGCGACAAAGGTGTGGACGAATATGTGGTCACTGGCGGTTTCGCCGAAATCTCGCCAAACGGGATTTCCGTGCTGGCCGAACAGGCGCTGCCCAAGGGTGACATGACCCAAGAGCGCATGACCGAAATGGTTGATGCGGCCAAGGCAACGCTGGCCAAGGCGCAAGAGACTTTCGTGAACGAGCCCGGCCCGGTGGATGACGCAGCCAAGCTGCTGTCGGACATGGTAGCCATGGGTGGTGAGATTGGCCTAACTGCCAACTAATCCTCGTTTCACTTCAATAGCTTAAGGCCCGCCGATTTGGCGGGCCTTTTTCGTGGTATCTCTCTTGTTGCGGCGATCAGGCCCGCGACACCTTTGCAACCGCGATGGTCCGGGTCATCCACATGCGAAGTTTTGCAAGCCAAGACGACTTGGGTGCAGCCGGAGCAGCATGCATCCGGCGGGACTGACCGTAGGCGGTTTCCATCGCGGTGGTATATGCGCCGGCCAGAGTGATGCTGGTCATGATGGAGGGTGTCATTGTCTTTGTTCCTTGTTGTATCGGCGGCCAATCCGCCTGTTGATGCCTCCTATCTAAGCCACCGGTGTGATTGCGCCGTGAATCCGGCCGTGATTTTTGCGCCTCAATTGCTGGTCGCGCCGTGATTTCGCCGTTAAACTTTCGGAAACAGGCGTTATTTCAGGATGTGCGAGACTTTTATGCTGCGGTTGACCCTCTCCGGGCGCTTTGCCTTGGCCGATGCGGACGGGACGCCCATTCCCATCAAATCACGCCGTGCGCAGGGGTTGCTGGCCTATCTGGCGCTCTCGCCACAGCAAAAGCGCAGCCGCGAGGAGATCATGGCGCTGCTGTGGTCTGAACGCGCGGAAGCCCAGGCACGCGGGTCATTGCGGCAGGTGCTCAGCGGCCTGCGCAAAGATCTGGGGGCGGCAGCACAGGCCCTGACCAGCGACAATGAAGCCGTCGGGCTGGACCCCGAAGAAATCACTGTCGTGGCGGGGCAGGATGGCGAGCTATTGTCCGGGTTCCACCTCAATGACCCTGCGTTTGAGGATTGGCTGCGCGATGAGCGCCAGGCCCACGGGGCCGGGGGGCCGCTCGCGCCTGTGGATACATCACCAGAGGCTCCGGATATCGCTATCCTGCCGTTTGATCGCAGCCCGGACACGCCCGAGGTGCAGGCGTTTTCTGATGGCATCACCGAAGATATCGTCACCGAACTGACGCGGTTTAATGAATTTGTGATCTACGCGCCGTGGTCATCGTTTCACTATGAAGACGATGATCCTCGGACCACCGAAGAGATCGCGCAAGAGCTGGAAGTGGATTATGTCGTCGAAGGCAGCGTGCGGCATGCGGATGGACGCGTGCGCATCACAGCCATGTTGTTCGATCTCGAAACGGTCAATCACGTCTGGGTGCAGCGCTATGACCGCACGCTGGATGATGTGTTTGGCGTGCAGGAAGACGTGGCGCGGGATGTGTCCACCGCTGTCGCGATCCGGGTCGAAGCCGATGCCTGTGCCCTGGCGGCTCAACGCACCCCGGCACAACGCACGGCAATGGACCATGTTTTGTTGGGCGAGCGGGCACAGCAACGGGATTGGAATGCCCGGGAGGCCGTGACCCACTATGAGGCGGCGATCGCGGTCGATGCAGGCTGCGCTCGCGCCTACGCCAATCTTGCCAACTGGCACGCAAGCAGTGGACACACGTTGTTCGTGCCGTTCACTGACGCACGAGATCAGGCCCGGACTTTTGCCGAAACAGCACTGTCGCATCAGCCTGATGATGCATTGGTGTTGGCGATCCTTGCGGATGCCTATGCGGCAGTAGGAGAGTTCACCTTGTCGCGGCAATGTCTTGATAAGTCCCTGAGCCTCAACCCAAATCATCACGCTGTGATGGGATTTGCCGCCAGCACCCTGCCTTGGTTGGGAGATGTCGATGCGGCTCTGATCTGGCTGAGCCGCTATGAGCGGCAGGACCCTTTGTGGAGTGCCACGGCCATGGAAGTGGCGTTTGAGGTGAACTACATGGCGGGCCGATTTGACGCGGCCGTGGCCTCGATTGCACGTCTCAGGGATATGCCGTTGCACCTGCTTCCCCTGGCCGCTGCGGCCCATGCACAAATCGGGCAGATGGATACTGCCGTTGCCTTGCGCCGCCGCTACGAGGCGGAGTTGCCTGCGGCGTATGATTTTGACACGCATATCATACAACCCATTCGTCTGTGCACCCGGACGGAGTTGGTTGATCTATGGCTCGAAGGCTTCCGAAAGGCGGGCTTTGAGTGCTGAGCTTGCAGACCCATAGAGACTCGTACATTTTTTCATCGTAATTTCGCCAGAAATGCGTGATAGATCGCATAAATTCCATTGAAGATACGACCATGATTAAGCTGAACAAAACCACAATTGGGATCGACCAGGGCGATGATGTTCTGTTCTCGGATTACGAGGACGGGGGTGAGATGTGGACGGGTGGCGGCTCGCGCCAGCGCGTGCGCAAGGTCAAATTTAGCGAGCCTTTCAAGCTTCCTCCTGCGGTCCATGTGTCGTTGTCTATGTGGGATATGGACAGCGCCACAAATGCCCGTGCCGACGTAAGTGCTCAAAAAATAACCGAAAAAGGATTTGAGATCCTGTTTTACACCTGGGCCGACACACGCATCGCCCGCGCCCGTGTGCGCTGGATGGCGATTGGCGAGGTCAAGGACGAGGACGACTGGGAGCTTTATTAACCAACTCCCCGGCCATCCCGAAAAATTCTAGGCGAATCGCACAGCAGTGATAGCGTCACGGTATCTGGCGAAGGATACCCGACATGCCCCCATACAACCCCTTGCTTTCATTGCGAGAATATGCTGACCGCCAAAGCAAGGCGCGCGCCGAAATGGCGCGTCTGGGATATGACGGCCTGCTGCTGTTCAAGATCGAGGATATCTACTGGCTCAACGGTCACGAATCCGATGGGTTTTGCATCTTCAGCTGTGCCTTTCTGGGAACAAAGCCAGATCAGATGACTTTGCTTGTGCGTGGGGCGGATCTGGCCGTAGCAGATCAGACATCTGTCTGCGAAGATGTGCGCCTGTCGCCAGATGGTGTAGATGAAAAACGCACCGATCATATCCGCGAGATGCTGGCCAGCCACGGGATGCAGGGTAAGCGTGTCGGCATTCAGGTGGCCACGATGGGCCTGACCCCGCAGCTCTATCTTGAGATCGCCGCCGCCCTTGATGGCTGGTGCGAACTGATCGCGGCCCCGGATTTCATCCGCGAACTGCGTCTGGTCAAAAGCCCAGCTGAGCTGGGGTGCTTTCGCAAGGCTGGCGCTGTGATGGATGAGGTGATGGGCGAGGTGGTCGACACCTGCCGGTCTGGCGCGTTTGAAGGCGATATTTATGCCAGCTTTTACAACGGGTTGTTTCGCAGTGGCGCTGATCTGCCCGCGCATATCCCTCCGCTTGGGGGCGGCGTGAAGGCGATGAACCTGCGCTACACGTCCGGGCGCGGACATGTTGGCGAAAACGACCAGATCACGTTGGAGCTTGGGCTGGCTTGGCGGCGCTATCACGCGGCCTCGATGTGTGTGGTTTTGACCGGGCCAGACATCAACCCAAGGCATTTGAAGATGCATGAAACCAGTGTTGTGGCCCTGGAAGCTGTGCAAGATAAGCTGAGAGCGGGCAACACGGTGGGCGATTTGTTCGCGGCTTACCGCGATACGTTGGTGGCGCGTGGAGAAGAAGACGCCGTATTGACGGTTTGCGGCTACACCATGGGGGCCGCTTGGCCGCCTACATGGATGGAGCAGCCACTGATCTATGAGGGCAACCCATTGGTTCTACAGGAAAACATGGTTTTCTTCACCCATATGATCCTGAATGATCGCGAAACGGGCCTGAGCATGGCCGTGGCCGAGCAAGGCATCGTCACCTCGGGCGCGCCCGAGATCATCACCCATGTCCCCAAAGAGCCGGTGATCCGACCTTAGTGGTTTACGTCCGCGAGAATATGCCTTCGTAGATCGGCTCAAGCGTCTCATTGTCAAACAGCGATGACACCGATGTGCCGTTCCAGATGTTCAGGATCGCTTGGGCAAAGACCGGTGCGGTGGGGAGAATGCGAATGTTGGGTGCGCCTTTGACGGCATCGGTGGGCTGGATCGTGTCGGTGATGACCAGTGATTTCATGACCGACTTGCTGACCCGCTCGACCGCCGGGCCGGACATCACGCCGTGGGTGATGTAGGAATGTACCTCAGACGCGCCGTTCTCAATCAGCACCTCTGCGGCTTTGCAGAGCGTGCCTGCGGTATCGACCATATCGTCGACGATAAAGCATTTCTTGCCTTTCACGTCGCCAATCACTGTCATCTCGGCCACTTCGCCGGCCTTTTCGCGGCGTTTGTCAACGATCGACAGGGGCGCGTTGATCCGTTTTGCCAGTTCACGCGCACGGGCCACGCCCCCCACATCGGGCGAGACCACCATGACATCGTCCAGGTTGTCCTTGAATTGCGCCATGATATCCAGGGCGAACACGGGCGAGGCATATAGGTTGTCCACGGGGATATCGAAAAACCCCTGAATCTGTGCGGCGTGCAGGTCCATGGTTAAAACCCGCTCAATCCCGGTGCCGACCAGCATGTTGGCGACCAGCTTGGCTGAAATCGGTGTGCGGGCCTTGGACCGGCGATCCTGACGCGCGTACCCAAAGTATGGGATGACAGCCGTGATGCGCTGAGCCGAAGACCGGCGCAACGCGTCGGCCATGATCAGCAGTTCCATCAGGTTGTCGTTGGCCGGATTGGACGTGGGCTGGATGATGAACATATCCTCGCCGCGCACGTTCTCGTACACCTCGACAAAGATCTCACCGTCGTTGAACCTTTCGACCCGAGCATCGCATAGCCCCACTGAAACACCGCGGTGCATGGACATGCGTTTGGCGATCCCTTTAGCCAGCGGCATGTTGGCATTTCCAGAGACAAGCTTGGGTTCGGGGGTTGTCGGCATGCGGGCAGCTCCAGCTAGACAATGTAACAGATTCGCGAACGTTGACACCGCTTAGCATGGGCGTACGTTCGGGCAAAGCAAAGCTGACGGGAGAACTGCCGATATGGCCCACATCAATTACTATTTTTCAACATTGTCGCCTTTTACCTACATGGCAGGAACCCGGATGGAGGATGTGGCGGTCAAACATGGGGCCACAATCACTTACAAGCCTCTGGATATCATGGCGCTGTTCGGGCGTACGGGGGGCACCCCGCTCAAGGATCGGCACCCCGCACGGCAGGCCTACCGCGCGCAGGAAATGCCACGCGCGGCCAAGAAGCTGGGAATGCCGTTGACTGCGAAACCGGCGTTTTTTCCAACGAACACGGCCCCATCGTCCTATGCGATCATCGCGGCACAGGCCGCAGGTGGTGGGGATTTGGGCCTGCTCACCCATTCCTTCCTGCGCGCATTATGGGTCGAAGAAAAAGATATCGCACAAGACGATGTCGTTCGGGCCTGCCTGGACGACGCCGGGTTTGACCCGTCTCTGGCCGACAGCGGCCTTTTGCTGGGGGCCGAGACCTATTCCAACAATCTGGAGGACGCTGTGCGTGACAATGTCTTTGGGTCTCCGTTTTATGTTGTCGACACAGGTCAGAGCTTTTGGGGACAGGATTCTATCGTCGATCTGGATGCCCATTTGGCTGGCGATTTGTAGGCGATGCCCCGTGCTGACCGGGCCGGGTTTTCGACCTATTGGACCCAATTCGGACAGGGCCCGCGCCGCGCGCTGATGATCCATTGCTCACTGGCGCATTCGGGCAGCTGGGGTGCGCTGGCGCGGCACCTGTCGGGTGCGCTTGAGATGACGGCTTTTGATATGCCCGGACATGGGCGCAGCGGGGCGTGGGACAACCGCGACGAGTTTCAAAAGATCACAACGGATATTGCGGCCACATTCTGCGAGACGCCGGTAGATGTCGTGGGGCATTCTTTTGGCGCGACGGTTGCCTTGCGACTGGCGCTGGAGCGGCCCGAGCTTGTGCGGTCACTGGTGTTGATCGAGCCTGTGTTCTTTGCCGTGGCTTTAAGGGATGAACCTGCCCTGCAGGCACGCCACGCGGCGTTGTTTGAGGGGTTTGCAAAGGCGATGCAAGACGGGGACACGCACCGCGCCGCGCAGGAGTTTACTCAAATTTGGGGGGATGGCACGCCATGGGCATCTTTGCCTGAGGCGCAGAGACAGGCTTTGGCCGCACAAATTCACCTGATTGAAGCAGGCCGAGAGGCCTTGCACGATGATCCCGGAGAGATGCTCGCGGTGGGGCGTCTAGAGGCGCTCGAAAGGCGTGTCTTGTTGATTGAAGGCAGCCGGTCTCCGTCGATCATCTCGGGTATTCACGAAAGACTGGCCGCGCGTCTGCCCTTTGCGGAACGCACTGTTGTGGCCGGTGCAATGCATATGCTGCCCCTGACCCATGCCGCGCAGGTCAGCGATGCGATGCTGAGGTTTTACAAATCAGGTTAGTGCGCGGCGGCGAGGAAGTGATCTATCTGTTCGTCGGTGGTCGACCAATCCGTGACAAGGCGCATCAGCAATGGTTCAGCAGGATCGCCGGTGTCCAATGGTCCTTCGTACATCCCATATTTCGCCCCGGCAGCCTGCAGCTTTTGATGGGTGGCACGAGGCAGCCTGGCGAAAATCAGGTTCGCCTGTGGTTCAGCGGCGAAAGTGCAATCAGGGATCGTGCGCAGGCCGTCCGCCAGACGGGTGCAGGCGGCATTGGCGGCACGGGCCGAGCTCAGCCACAGATCATTCGTGAGATAGGCCAGCATCTGGGCCGACAAATACCGGTGCTTGGAAAACAAATGCGCCCCGCGCTTGCGGCGCAGCTCAAACTCCCAGGCGTGGTCAGGGTTGAAAAACACCACTGCCTCAACCCCCATGCAGCCATTCTTGGTGCCACCAAAGCTGACCGCGTCAATGCCCAGTGTCCATGTCATCTGCGCGGCGGTACAGTCGAGGGCCACCAGAGCATTGGCAAAGCGCGCGCCGTCCATGTGAACCGGCAATCGGTGCTGTTTGGCCACCGTGGTCAGAGCCGACAGCTCTTCCAGTGAATAGACATGACCGCGTTCCGTCACTTGGGTGATCGATACCGGCCCGCGCTGCGAGACATGCACGTCACCCGCAGTCCAGCCTTGGATGGTGTCGGACAGGGCGGAGGGGGTCATTTTGTCGCCGTCACCCACCAGGCTCAGCTTCGAGCCGCCGGTGTAAAACTCGGGTGCATGGCCTTCGTCAGTGTGGATATGCGCCAGAGGGCTGCAAAAGATGGTCTGCCACGGCTGCGCCAATGTAGACAGCGCCAGAACATTGGCAGCGGTGCCTGTGGCCACCAGATACACCGCAGCGCGCGGGGCCTCGAACACGGCGCGGATGCGGTCGCGGACCTCGTCCATGATCGAGTCTTCACCGTAAGAGGCCTGATAGCCCGTATTGGCATCCACCAAAGCTTGCATCACATCGGGATGGGCCGGGCCGCAATTGTCTGATCCAAAGAACATCAGGTAGGCTCCTCGATGATGTGGTCTTCCCAGTCGTTGTCGGGCACGTGGAGTTCAGGCACCGTGGCATCCTGCATGGATACGCCTGCGCGGTGCACGCTCTCGGGATTGCCTGAGATAAGCGGGTGCCAGTCGTACAAAGGTTTGCCCATGTGCAGCAGTTTGTAAGCGCAGGTTTCTGGCATCCAATAGAGATTTTTGTCCAGGTTCTTTGGCTCCAGCACGATACACTCCGGCACAAATTGGTGACGAATGTCATATTGCGAACAGCGGCAGGTGGCATCGTCGAACATCCGGCAGGCAACGCGGGTCAGGGCAACCTCTCCGGTGTCCTCATCCTCCAACTTGTTCATACAGCATTTGCCGCAGCCATCACAGAGCGCCTCCCACTCGGTGCGGTTCATCTGTTTCAGCGACTTATGCTCCCAAAAGCGGGTTGGCAGATCTGCGGGGGCGATAGGGGTGGTCATGCGCGGCTCAGGATGCTGCGGGCTTTGGCACAATCGGCATCCATCTGGGCGATGAAGGCCTCAAGGCTGTCAAAGGTTTCTTCGGGGCGCAGATAATCCGCGAGGGCAACGGACAGGTCCGAGCCATACAGATCGCCTGAGAAATCAAACAGGAAGGTTTCCAGATTTGGGACCTCACCGTTGAACATCGGCCGCACGCCGAGTGATGCAGCACCTTGATACTGGCCTTTGTGGGGGCCGTTCAGCACGTCCACCATCACCGCATAGACGCCAAACTTGGGCGGATGCAGGCCTTCGATCGACATATTCGCAGTGGGGTAGCCCAATTCACGCCCCCGTTGTTCACCGCCAATCACCCGGCCTTCGATGCGGTGCCAATGGCCCAACATATCGGCAGCATCGCGGGGGCGGCCTTCTGACAGGGCTTGGCGGATGGCGGTCGAGGACACCTCGCCTTGTTGGCCTTCCAGCAGTGTGGCGATCGAGACGCCAAAGCCCAATTGCTGCCCAAAGGCTTCCAGATCAGCCGCATTGCCCGCGCGGCCCTTGCCAAAACAAAAATCGGCACCCACCACGACGTGTTTTAGCCCCAGGCCTTCGCTGATGACATTGCGCGCAAATTCCTCAGGGGTGAGGGCCGAAAGGGCTGCATTGAAGTTCAGCTCATACAGACGCTCCACCCCCAGTTTTTCCAAACGGTGCGCACGGGCATCACGGCCCATCAGGCGAAAGGGCGGGGCGTCGGGGGCAAAAAATTCGCGCGGATGTGGTTCAAACGTCATGATGCCCAAAGGGGCTTTGATGTCTGCACCCGCCTTGCGGGCCATATCAATCACCGCCTGATGGCCCAGATGCACGCCGTCAAAGTTACCGATGGCAACTGACGCGCCCCGGTCGGAGGGCTCAAGAAACGTATAATCTCGGATAATCCGCATGAGGCTTGGGTAGCGGGGTTGCCGAGGCTGCGCAAGCTCAGGCGATCCATTTTTAAGGTGACGGGGCGCGAAAGATGGAACAGGCTGGGCGGGTGATCCTGTGACAGATGTGGAGACCGGATAATGTCATATCCCGACTGGACCGAAGTACGCGGCAGCATGTGGGCTGCTGAACTTGATTTTCCGATGATAGATGGCGAGACCCCCACCTTTATGGGCCAGCCCCACGCCAGGACCAAGGCTGATCTGGAAGGGGCCGATGTGGTGATCATCGGCAGCCCTTATGTGTCCAGTTCATCCGATGAATGGGCCGGGGTCAGCAAAGCCGATTGGTTGGCCGCGCCTCAACGGGTGCGTCAGCAATCTATTCGCTACAAATCAGGCTATGTGCAGGATTTTCGGTTGAACGTCTTTGATCATCTGAAAATGGTCGATTACGGCGATGCGGACATCCCGCCCGAGGCGAATGTTGGCAAGCTGGACCCCGAGCTGATCCTGCAAGCACAGGCCGCGGTCGAAGCCAAGGTCAACGACGCGCTGGATGTGAGGGCCTTGCCGGTGGTGATCGGTCAAAACTCGCCCTGTAGCTCCTACGCCATTGCCAAATGTGTGGCGGAACATACCGATGGCGATGTGGGGATTGTCAGCCTTGATACCCATTGGGACATCTTTCGCGAATGCCCGCAAACCAATGATCCGCGTATCGCGGGAGGATTTTGCTGGCTCTATAAGACCATGGAGTTTCACGACAATATCCACGCCCGCAATCTGGTTGAGATTGGCCCACGCGGAATGCTGGAAGCCTCGGACGTGGTCGAGGAAGTGATCGAGCGCGGGGCGCTGTTCTACTCTGGCTGGGATGTGCAGCGCCAAGGGATCGAGGCGGTCTGCAAAGGGCTGGACCATGCCTATAACGGGACCAAGGCGGTCTACGGTCATTTCGATATGGACGTGCTTGGCGGGGCAGGGCCAGCGCCCGGTGACATTCTGGGCGAATTGGCCGAACCAATCGGGATGAGCGATTATGAGTGCATCCGCATCGCGCATGAGCTGGGATTGCGTGGGTGTGATGGGTTCTCGTTTATCTGTATCCCGCCCGGATCACCAGTGATGTACCGGGTGATTGTATACATCATCATGTACCTGCTGGCTGGCAAGTGCATTCGGCAGGGGGCGCAGTAAGCGCGACTCCGTGCAAGCGGGCAAGGATGCGGGCGGAATGCGGACAATGCGGACATACGACAATCGCAGACGAATGGCTGCTCTTGGGGATTCTGCTCTACCAAACATTTCAGAAAAGCGCGGGACCACGCATTTTCCGAACACATTCCGTCAAAAAAATGGCAGCCAGTGGCTGCCAAGAGTTGAACAGGGAGGTGGATTCTTATGTTACATTCGGCACGATCATGGTTGGCACTGAAGAACGACGAAGCACTCGTTTTGCGACTGTGCCGATAAAAGTGTGACCGGTACCGTGCTCGTGGGTGCCCATCACAATTAATTGGCAGTTAAGCTCTGATGCGCGCTGCAGGATTACTTCGGCCGGATGCCCATCAACCAACTCAACCGACCTGACAGCCGCATAAGCTTCTTTCTCATCTGCTGGTAGCGAATTCAGAAACTCCTGCTGATTTTCCTTAAGCATCTGTTTCACAGATTCATGCCGGTCGCCTATGGCTTTCTTGCGGGCTTCATCGTCTTGCAGAAACATTTTGAGCGTGACAATTGCGTCTTGCGACAGCGGTTCGGTTACATGCAAGACATGCACCTTGGCGCCGTGCGCGCGCGACATGGACAGGGCATGGCGCAACGCGTTGTCAGAGTTCTGTGACATGTCTGTTGCGAACAGAATGTCTTTGACTTCAGGTAGCATTAGAAAATCCTTTCTGTTCCGACGGTCAGTAGCCCATCACGCGTGGTAGCCACAGCGCAATTTGCGGGAAGAACGCGATGATGAAAATCGCGACCGTATTGATGAATGCGAAAGGCAAGGCTGCCACTGAAATTCGCTCAATCGAGATGTTTGATATGCCCGATGCGATAAACAGATTCTCACCCAAAGGAGGGGTCTGGAAGCCGATACCCAGCGTACAGACCATAACCACACCAAAGTGGATCGGATCAATGCCCATTTGATAGGCAACAGGCAGCATCACCGGCACCAGGATAAGGATGGTTGCCAGTGTCTCCATGAACATACCAACAAACAGCAGGAAGAAAATCACCAAGGTCCAGATGATATAGATGTTATCAGTGATTGACAGCATCCCATCAGCAATCACCGCCGGGATCTGATTTTCAACCAGAAGACGGCCAAACACCGTGGCTGTAAACATGATAAGAAGAACACGACCAGTAAGCCAAGTTGTGGTCTCAAGGGCAGTGAACAGTTTTTCCCAAGACAGTTCGCGGTAGATGAATGCCCCTACGATGAGGGTGTAGAAGATCGCCACGATGGCTGCTTCGGTCGGAGTGAAGAACCCCGAGTAGATGCCGCCGAGGATCACGACGGGAGCCATCAGCGCCCAGAATCCTCGGTACAGTTCGCACCAGATCATACGCGCTGACCAACCTTCTGAAGAGCCTTTGTAGCCCTTTTTCTTGGCCAAGATGTAATTCATGGTTAACAAGCTGCCGGCGATCAGGAAGGCGGGCATAAATCCAGCGATAAATAGTTTGGGAATTGAAACCGTCTGGAATTGTCCATGTTCAGCGACAGCTTCGGGTGGAGCAGGCATACCAAGTGCTGCGATGCCGAAGATGATCAACGGGATAGAAGGCGGGATCACGATGCCCAACCCACCCGATGAGGCTGTGATCGCTGAAGAATAGCTTTTGCTATATCCACGGTCGATCATAGCCGGGATCATCAACATCCCGACGGCCGCTGTCGTTGCTGGGCCAGATCCCGAGATCGCACCAAAGAACAGGCAGGCGAAAACTGTGGCAGCAGACATACCACCGGTAAACGGCCCGGCAAAGCTTTCTGCAACATTGATAAGCCTTCGCGATAAACCCGCCGCTTCCATTAAGGCCCCTGCCAGAATGAAGGCAGGTAGGGCCATCAATGGGAATGAACCCACAGACGTGAACGCGATTTGCACGAATTTGATTGGATTTTCATCCAAGTAAAGGAAGGTGATCAGCGTGGAGACCCCCAGCGCGACTGTAATCGGAGCTCCGATAAACAGCAGCAGCAGGAAGCCGCCAAAAAGGATGAGTACAATTTCGGAGCCCATCAGTTCTTCTCCTGCTCTTGAGTGATTGTGTCTATATCGATTTCGGTCGCTCCTGTTTCAGCACGCACCTCGTCGAGGTCGATGGCGTCAGGGTCACGTAAATCTTCGTTCAGGATGATCTTCTTGTAGTTCACCTGAAGGATGCGGATGGTCATCAGCGTAAAGGCGATCGGCAACACGATGTAGACCCAGCTGAGATGGAAACCCATCGTCTGCGAAGATTGGAACTTGTTCATCTTGTTGAAAATGAAATCAATTGCCAGGTAGATAAAGTAGACATTGAAAAACAGCCAGAAGAGGTCAGCAAAGGCTTCAATATATCTAATTGCCCGCGGCGGCAGAAACTTGAACTGGAAGGTGACCCGATTATGGGCATTCATCTTGGCGGCATAGCTGGCACCAAAGAACACGAACCACACGAACATATAGACCGACGCTTCTTCAACCCACGAGAAAGAGAAGTTGAAAAGAGTTCGCACGATCACTTGCAGGAACAAAAGGCACACAAATACCGCCAAAAGAGTGCGGCAAATGTAGCTTTCTATGTTGTTGAGTATTCCCCAAAATTTTGTCATTAGCCCCTCGCTGTTTTTGTAGAGAGCGCCCAAAAGCGCTCTCTGTTGATTTGTAAGGGTAGCTTATTCCGAAACCGGATCACGCCCAATTGCAGCCAGAACAGCATTGAGCTTTTCAATGCCACCGATGCTTTCGTAGAACTTTGGCCAAACGGCTGCAGTTGCCAGATCGATGAACTCTTGCTCGTTGTTCTCTGGGTCAGAAATTTCCATACCCTGGTCGATCAGGATCTGTTTGATTTCAGCTTCTTTCTCGCGCAGGAATGTGGCGGACGCTTGTGTCGCCGCTTTGCCCGCTTCCAGAACGATGTTCTGATCTTCTTCTGACAGGCCTTGGAAAACCTGCTCGGAAATGATCAGAGGTTCGATTGAAAAGATGTAACGGATGTTTGTTACATACTTCTGCACTTCGTAGAACTTCATTGCGTTGATGGTGGTGTAGGGGTTGTCCTGCCCATCCACAACTTTGGTTTGAAGGCCTGCGAAGGTTTCTGACCAAGCCATTGGTGTTGGGCTGATGCCCCATGACTTATAGGTGTCGATCATGATCTCGTTCTTTGGAACGCGAATCACCAATCCTTCGAGGTCAGCTACGGATTTGACTGGCTTTTTTGAGTTTGTCAGAACCCGGAACCCTGTGTAGGTCCAGGCGATAATGCGAACACCAGCGTCATTGATGGTGTTTTCTGTCAGTTCCTGACCAATTGGGCCCTGTGTCAGCGTTTCAGCATCTTCCAGGCTCAGGATCACATAAGGCAGTGTGAACACACCCACTGTTGGTGAAAATGGTGTGATGTTGTTGATCGCGAGCAAGGACATGTCCAATGTGCCGATCGCGGCTTCATTGACTGTGTCTTGCTCAGAACCCAGCTGACCATTCAGGAACAGTGTGGCTGTGTGCTTGCCGCCAGAAAGTTCTTCAAGCGCTTTAACAAAGCCCAATCCGGTGGCTTCCTGGCTGGAACCACCACTGTCACCGACAGCGATTTTGAAGTTCTTGGCGATTGCAGGCGTTGCAAGCGTCAGTGCTGCAACAGAGGCCGCTGCAACTGCTGTTGATAGCGTTTTGAACATTTTCATGAAGTGAATCTCCCTTTGTGTTTCACAACCTTAGCAGAAATGAACCGGCAAACGTCAACCGCGAGTGTCGGCCATTGCGCGGGTTATAGTGTTTCTAGTGCGTGCGGTTAATACAAAGTTATTGACGTAAGCGTTGATAAATATGAAACATTAAAAATGGCAAAGAAACTGGCAATCAACCGGATCACGGATGTCGACATTCGGCTGCTCGACATTTATAAAACCGTCGTCGCCTGCGGAGGCTTTACCGCAGCGGAATTCGAGCTAAATATAGGCCGATCCACAATCAGCAAGCATATTTCAGATCTGGAAACACGCGTTGGTCTCAAGCTGTGTCACAGGGGTCCAGCAGGGTTTTCGGTAACATCCGACGGCGAGCACGTATTACGGGCTGCCGAAGATTTGTTTCTGGCGATTGATCGGTTTCAAGAACAACTGGACGAAGCGCATTCTGATTTGACAGGCAAGCTTAAATTAGCCTGTTTGGATCATTCATCGACCAATAGGTCAGCAAATGTTGCCGATGCGATTCGGGAATTTCGCGATATCGCACCGGGTGTGACGTTGGATGTGTCGATGGAGCCGCCCAACGTTATTGAAGAGGGGGTGATCAACGGCAAATTCAATATCGGAATTGTACCGCTGCATCGGCAATCGCCAATGTTGACCTATTATGATCTTTATACCGAAGATATGCGTCTCTACTGCGGACGACATCACCAACTATTCACTGCAGAAGATACAGTACTGCAACCGGCCGAACTGAGTAACTACTCGTATGTAGGCCTAAGTTTTAATTCACCGAACATGGATGTTCACAAAAATCTTAAACTACGGAAATCTGCCTTCGTTCAAAATGAAGAGGCTCTTGCTTTGCTTATTCTCTCTGGAAGGTATCTTGGTTTTCTGCCGACACACACAGCCGAGCCATTTGTGGTTAAAAGCCTCATGCGCGAGATCAAAAACGACAAGGCGAATTATACTCCTACTATGTCTGCAATTGTACGAAAGAGTGCTTCGTCAGGTCGCAGGCTGAGCGCCTTCTTGAATTGCCTGATAAAAGCACACCCAGAGAACTCTGCCGGAATGCCAATTGCTTAGGTGTTTTTCTGAATTGGAGAAATTTCCATAGGAAAAGCGGTCGTTCGCGAGACGCACAGCATTAGGTAAAATGGGCTCAAAGCCGCCTTTGCGCGCTCCCTGCCTCAGTCGAACTTGCCCGACGGCGCCAGAACGGTCGCTTCGCCAATCAGAACTTTCTTGCCATTCACCAGACAGCGGCAATCCAGTTGCACGCGGCGTTTGCCGTGGTCGATGCCGATCACCTCAACCTCGGCGCGCACCAGATCGCCGGGGCGCACAGGGGCGAGAAACTTCAGCGTCTGGCCCATGTAAACCGTGCCATGCCCGGGCAATTGTTCGCCAATCACCGCTGACACCAGACCTGCGGTCAGCATCCCATGCGCAATGCGGCCCTCAAAAATGGTGTCCTGCGCGTAGTCATCATCCATGTGCACCGGGTTGTGATCGGTGGACACTTCGGCGAACATCTTGATGTCTTCGTCGGTCACGACCTTCTGGACGTAACGGGTCATACCCATCTCAATCTCTTCGATGGTGATGGTTCCGCGTGGCAGATTATCCAACATTCGACCCTCCAGGTTTTTCTGAATGAGCAATAATCAGACGACTATCAGCTCAAGCTTGCAACTTTATTACTTTGCAGGCGCAGAAAATCAAGGGGGAAAATCGCTATCTCAGCTTGCCAATCGCATAGGTCGGCGACATGTTTTCACTTTGTAAATAAGCATTTAGCGCATCGGGGTCCGGCTGGTGCGACGTTTTGGTCTCGGCGGCGGCGAGCCCGCCGGTGATAAACAGAGAATCGATGTCTTCCCCCATCGCCCCTTTAACGTCTGTTAGAATGCCGTCTCCGATGGCCAGCATACGCCCATCGCTGATGGAACGCCCGGTCGACGCGATACGCCGCCGTGCCAGATCATAGATCGGCGGATGCGGCTTGCCAAAATACAGGCTCTCGCCGCCCATTTCCGTGTAAAGCCGCGCCAGGGCCCCGGCGCACCATTCCCGCACCTCCCCGCGATCCACGATGATATCGGGGTTCGCGCAGAGCAGTTTCAGACCCATTTGCTTGGCATAGAGGAAATCTGCCCGGTTCACATCCGGGTCTGCCATCGCATCAAACGGGCCGCAGCAGACAATGCCTGTGGCCTCCTTTAACGGCACGCGCTGGATCTCGACGGGGTCTTCGATCAGCTCGAGCGGTTCAAAGAACCCGGCATCGCGCTGCCATTCGCCCATGAAATACACTTTGTTGCCCACAGCCCCCTGAAACATGGCTGACCGCGCGCTGTCACCTGAGGTGGCGATGATATCATAGCAATCATCCGGCACGTTGAATTGGGCCAATTGCGCAGCCACCCCTGCGCGGGGTTTGGGCGAGTTGGTCAACAGCACCACCAGTCCGCCTGTTTCGCGGTAGGCGCGTAAGGCTTCAACGGCTTCGGGGAAGGCGGTGATGCCGTTGTGCACACAGCCCCAGAGATCCACCAGCAAAGCGTCATACCGCTCGGAGACATCGGCGAGAGAGGGGATGATCTGGGTCATGTGCATGGCCTTTGTAACGCTGCATTTGCATCTGATATGCCAGCCCTCTGCCGGATTGGCCAGCGCTTAGCCTTCGGCCGGGGCGTTGGGCACGCCAAAGACGATCAACACTGCGTAGTTTTGTTGATTGCAGGCCTCAACCGCCGGGGGGTTTTCGCGGGGTTTCAGAGGAAAGACCGATTGTGGGGCGTTTGCGGGTGTGCATGTGCCGCTGCCTACCTCCGGCGTGTAGCGGGCTGACCGACAGGGGCCATGGGTAACGCCTGCGATATTCATGCCGCCCGACAAAGACCAGCTTTGCTTGCCGTCAGGATCGGGTTCCTCAACCGTCAACAAGGACACAGAGGTGCGCCCGTTGGTGACATAGAATTTGGCGGCGGGCATGGGGAACTCGGGCGGATGCATCAGCAGGCCATTTTCATCCAGCCACCAATCATCCAAATCAAACTTCCATCCCGTGGGGCCTCGGCCACCCGCCGCTTGCATGGCGTCGTAGTCTTTTAGCCAGACGCCAATCGGTCCGGGATCATTGCGCCACAAACCCCAGTTTTCGGCTCCTGTTCCCGAGGTCGCGTTATCGGGGGCCAGGGCCGCAATATACTGTGTGGGGATGCGACGGATGCCGGATTGCGCAAAGCTGGGCCCCGTGCTGGCCGCAATCAAGGCCGCTGACGTTGAAGCTATGAAACTGCGGCGCGTGAGATTGTTCATGGGAACCTCCTTATTGGCGTCTTTCGGCAAAGATAGAACGATCCGGTGTAAAGACACACCCATCATCCCAACCAACCAAAAATATCTGCACTGGCCTTGCGCCAGCTGAGATAGCTTTGACGCTGAAACCGAGGCGCGCCTGTCACCCGGTGCAACAAGCCCTCTGTCAGATATGGGTGCGCCAGGGCTTCGGGCAGATAGGCAGACCCGCCGTGGTCCAGCACATGGGCCAATGCCCAATCGGGGTTCGAGTAGCTGGCCGCCGCCGTATCATCACGGGGCCATGTGGCGGTGTGCTGTGCGCGAAAGGCGGGACCGTAGTTTACAAAGACATAGGCGGGGTCCCAGTCTTGCACGGCACGCGGGATGGAGGACACCTGAACCAGGTTTTCCTGTGCAAAAAGGCGATGGGCCAGGTCCGCCCCCGTCAGGGGTTCTGTCAAAAGAGCGGCATCACTCATTCCTGATTGCAACCACCGCTGGGCGTCGCTGGCGGCCCCGCTCCAGATTTCGCTGGCGGTCTCTGCATGTTGTTTGCGCAAATCAGCCACCCATGGTGCGGCCAGCCCCGACCAAAGCGATGGGTCGCAGACCAGACTGAAAACCCGTGTCACCCCTTTGGGCAGGCTGGCTTGCGACCGCGCATTGGCCCACGTGGTCACGATCAGCTCAGCCTGATCCAGAAAAGCATATCCGGCTTTCGTCAACGTGGCCCCGGACCTTGCGCGGTTCAACAGCTTGGCCCCCAGCGATTGTTCGAGTGCGTTCAGACGGGAGGTGATAGCGGATTGCGTTACATTCAACTGCTCCGCCGCGCGGTTCAGGTTGCCGGTCTGGGTGACGGCCAGGAAAGTTTGGATCGCAGAAATATTCATGCCTACATTAATGCAATATTTCTTATCTAATATATAGATTAAATCTGTTTTCTTAATGTTTCGTTTTCTGACATGTTTGGCACGATCAGAAACAAGGATGCGCCCTCATGGACTTCTCAATCCAGCTTTCCGCCGACTACCCCGATAAATCCTATGGCGGGGATCGGGTTTACCGCGACATGCTGGATCAGGCCATTCTCGCCGATAAGCTGGGGTTTGATGCAGTGTCATTGACCGAACATCACCTGATCAATTGCCTGATGATGCCCGCCCCTCTGACTTTTGCCACCAAGATCGCAGCGCATACAAAAGACATCAAAATCATGACCTCCGTCGTGGTACTGCCGCTGCATGACATGCGCACCTATGCGGGTGAGGTTGTTGTGGCCGATATCTTTACCGAGGGCCGTCTGATGCTGGGGGTCGGGCGCGGAGCCTTTGAATATGAAATGCATCGCTTGGGTGTGCCGATGGAGGAAACCCGCGAACGGTTTGATGAAAGCCTTGATATTCTGCAGAAACTTTTGACCGAAGAAGAGGTCAGTTGGGACGGTAAATATTACCAGTTTGAACCGCTCACCATCATGCCCCGACCGGTGCGCGACATTTCGATGATGATGGCGGTGATGAACCCTGAAGGGATCTATGCCTGTACCAAACGTGGTTTTCATATTCAGACGACGGCCCTGTCAGGCAATCACCAGTTACTGGTGGATCAGGTCAGCAGCTTCCACCGCGCCAAAGAGGTAATGGGTGAGGAGGGCGCGCCGCTGACAATCACGCTCAGCCGTGTCACGCATATGGCACATTCCGCGTCCGAGCGGCAAAGAAAGCTGGAGGCGGCTTATCGGTACTATAGTCGTTTTGATAATGTATTCACAGGCCCGGGTCTGGTAGACGGGGGCATGATCCGCGAATTGCCGCGCGATCAGAGTATTGAAGAGCTGGGAGAGAGCCTTTTGATTGCCACACCGCAAGAGATGATCGACAAGCTGGCACCTTATGCTGAGCTGAACATCGACCGGGTGATACTGTCGATGAACTTTGGCCTTGAGGCACAGGAAACACTGGATGCGATCCAGTGCTTTGCTGAAGAGGTGATGCCGCATTTTGCCGACCCCAAAACACAGGTAGCTGCGCAATGAACAAAGCCCGCGATGCCTTTATCACGGCGATGCGCCATGTCGCCTCGACCGTGACAGTTGTCACCACGGACGGCCCCGGTGGCCAGTTGGGCGCAACCGTCAGTGCGTTTACCTCTTTGTCGGCGGATCCGCCCTCGGTTCTGGTGTGCCTGAAGGCCGACAGCCGGATCGCGCTGGCGGTGCGGGACAACGGCGTGTTTTGTGTGAACATCCTGCCCGAAGACGCCGTGGAAACAGCGCAGCGTTTTGCGGGTGCCTTTGACCGAGAAAACCCGGATCGCTTCCTTGGTCAAGAGATCACCAACACCGATGAAGGGCCGATCCTGCCGCGCGCTACAGCGTTTGCCTGTTCGCTCAATCACATCGTGACCCATGGCAGCCACGCGATTTGCATCGGCAATGTCACAGGCATCTCCAACGCAGGCGAAAAGCCCCTGACGTATATGAGCGGCGCATTTCACATCGTGCGCCCGCAAGAAGACTGAGAAAGGACACGTCCCATGCCGATGATCCATGTGGAAATGTTTGCAGGCCGCACCGAGGAGCAAAAACGCGATCTGGTGCGCGAACTGACCGATACCTTTGTGCGCACAGCCGGGGGAACCCCGGAAAGCGTACAGATTGTTTTGACGGATGTGGATAAGGGCAACTGGGCGTCTGCGGGAACGTTGTTTTCTGATAAATCAAAGGGATAGCGCGATGGCTGAGGCTTTAGATTGTGAGTATTCCGTTGAAGGCTCGGGCCCGCCTCTGATCCTTGTGCATGGCATCGGGGCGGCGCGGAACACTTGGGCCAAGCTGCTGCCTGTGCTGACGCCGCATTTTACCGTGGTGACATATGATTTGCGTGGCCACGGCGCCTCGCCCATGCCTGATGGCGAATTCGGGCTGGACGAACTGGTCGCTGATCTGGAGCGGGTGCGCGAACGGTCAGGTTTTGAGCAGGTGCATGTCGCCGGGCATTCCCTTGGTGGAATGATCGGGCCTGCCTATGCGCTGAAGTATCCAGAACGGGTCCAGTCTTTGGGTATTCTGTCGACCGCTGCGTTTCGCACCGAAGATGACAGCGCCAAGGTGTTGGGCGTGGTCCGCGCGATGGAAGAGAAGGGCATTCCCAACATCCTGCCCACGCTGACGGATCGTTGGTTCACGGATGACTTCATAGCGCAGCACGGCGATGTGGTGGAGCGGCGTCTGGCCCAGGTGATTGGCACGGATGCGGATGTGTTTCTGAACGTGTTTCGGATTTACGCCACGGTCGAGATGTCACCCTGGCTGCATGAGGTGAACACACCCTCGCTGGTGCTGACGGGCGAGAATGATGGCGGATGCAATCCGCGCCTCAACCGTCAGATCGATGCGGCTTTGCCGCATTCTGAACTTGTGATCCTGCCCGAGTACAAACATTCATTGTTGCTTGAGGCCGGTGAGATCGTGGCCGAACATATCAAAAGGTTCATTCAAGCGCTCTAGGTCTGCTCGTCGCGCCCTTGCGTGTGCGCCTCGCATTGGCGACAAAGGGGCCAGCATAAAAGCAGAATGAGGCCGAGCTATGCGCCAGATCACCGTCAGCGCCCCCGAGCAGGAGTTGGAACATATCATCCGCCGGGCTGAACGGCTGGGTGCTGTGGACATCCGCGTGCATCCCGAGCTGCAGCAAAAGGACCGGGTCTCGATTCATATCCTTGCGGACAAACCCACGCGGCAGGAGTTGCTGGACGGGTTGCAATCGGTGCTCAACGGGGTCGAGGATTGGCGGATCACCCTGACGCCTGTTGAAACGACCATTCCTTATCCCGAGGAAGAAAAGCTGCGTGCAACCGAGCGTAAAACCAGCGGAGGCCAGACTCGGGAAGAGATCTACAATGCCGTCGGGCAAAATGCCAAACTGGATGCCAGCTATTTGATTTTTGTAGTGCTTTCCACAGTTGTAGCCGCTTTGGGCATGCTGGCCGACAGCGTGGCCGTGGTGGTGGGAGCGATGGTGATTGCGCCTTTGCTGGGCCCCAATTTGGCGCTGGCTGTGGGTGTTGCTTTGGGCGATGGAAAACTGATCGGACGATCCTTGCTGACCAACATTGCCGGGGTGGCCTTGGCCTTTGGGCTAAGCGTGGTGATCGGGCTTTTGTGGCCCATCAACCTTGATTCCGCGGAACTGTTGTCACGTTCCACCGTCGGATTTGACGGCATGGCAATTGCACTGGCCTCGGGGGCGGCGGCGGCGCTGTCATTGGTCTCGGGTGTGTCTTCAGCATTGGTGGGAGTGATGGTTGCGGTCGCCCTTTTGCCGCCTACGGCTGCGATTGGCATCTTCATTGGCGTCGGGCAAACACAGCTTGCACTGGGTGCATTGCTGCTGCTGAGCGTTAACGTGGTGTGCATCAACCTGTCGGCGCAGGTGGTGATGGTGTGGCGCGGGATCACACCACGAACCTTCTTTGAGAAGCGCAAAGCGCGCAGGTCATCGTTGATCAACGGATTGATTTGGTTGGGCCTATTGCTGACCTTGGGCACCTTGATGTGGTATCAAACCCCGGTCCCAGTTTAATCCCGTCTAAGATCCGCGCCCAGATTTGCCATCAATGGTTCAAAAATCGGGAAAGACGTTGCAATCGGCGTGCCGTCATCCACGCTGACGGGATGGGTCGTACCCATGCCCAGCACCATGAAGGACATGGCAATCCGGTGATCCAGATGGCTGACGCAGGTCGCGCCACCTGGCACGTTGCCGTGGCCCAGGCCTGTCACGATCCACCAGTCCTCTCCGTCTTCTACGGCTACACCGCAGGCGCGCAGGCCCGTGGCCATGGCATCGATCCGATCACTTTCTTTAACGCGCAATTCCTTGACGCCGCGCATCACGGTCTGACCATCAGCGAAGGCCGCGACGACAGACAGCACTGGGTATTCGTCGATCATCGAGGCGGCTCGGGCAGGCGGCACTTCGATGCCTTTAAGATCGGGCGAGAATTTTGCGCGCAAGTCCGCAACAGGCTCGCCGCCTTCGGTGCGCTCATTCTCGTAGGTCAGATCAGCGCCCATTTCGCGCAGCGTGGTAAAGAGGCCCGCACGGGTCGGGTTCAGGCCGATCCCCGGCACCAGAACGTCCGAACCTTCAGTGATCAAGGCTGCGCAGACCGGAAAAGCGGCAGAGGACGGATCGCGCGGCACGGCGATGGTTTGGGGTTTCAGTTCCGGTTGCCCGGTGAGAGTGATTTTGTAACCCCCATTGGTGTGCTCAGTCGTAATTTCAGCACCGAAGCCTGCCAACATCCGCTCGGAATGATCGCGGGTGGCTTCTTCTTCGATGACCACGGTTTGACCGGGTGCGTTCAATCCTGCCAGCAACACAGCGGATTTGACCTGCGCCGATGGCACGGGCGTGGTGTAGGTAATCGGTACCGGCGTGGCGGCCCCGATGATGGTCAGCGGCAAGCGCCCGCCCGAGCGGCCATGAGACTGAGCGCCAAACAAGGCCAGAGGATCGGTGATGCGTGCCATGGGGCGTGAGTTCAGGCTGGCATCGCCAGTGAAGGTGGCTGCGATAGGGCAGGTGGCCATGGCGCCCATGATCAGACGCACGCCAGTGCCCGAATTGCCGCAATCAATCACGCCGTCTGGTTCGGCAAAGCCGCCGACACCCACGCCGAATACAGACCATGTGCCATCCTCTTCGCGGGTCACTTCTGCGCCGAAGGCCTGCATGGCCTTGGCCGTGTCCAAGACGTCTTCACCCTCCAGCAGCCCCGTGATGCGGGTTTCACCGACGGCCATCGCACCCAGGATCAGAGAGCGGTGCGAGATGGATTTATCACCCGGCACTTCCGCTGTGCCCGACAGGCCCGTTACACGGTGAGAGGTCATCGGTATGGGGGTGCCGTGCGCGGACATGAAAGGCTCTTTCGTTGAGGGTCGAGTGACTGATAACGCACCCTTTTGTCGAGGTCCATCCGGGGAATTCAGCCGTCGAATGTCCCCTGTCAGCGCGTTTGATGTGTCGATTTGACCATAAGCGCGCAGACGGGAGCAGGGTCAGGTTGTTCTAACGGGCCGTATCGCCATGTTCACGGGGGGCGGCGGGCAGAGCGGCGATGACGATCACTTCGACGATCAGTTCGGGATGTGCCAGTTTGGCCTCGCCGGCGGCGCGGGCCGGGGTGTGCCCGGGGGCGACCCAGGCATCCCAGACTTCGTTCATCTCGGCAAATGTACTCATGTCATCCAGCCAGATAGTGGCCTGCAGGATACGGGTCTTGTCGACGCCCGCTTCGGCCAGCAGCGCATCCACCTTTTCCAGACAACTGCGGGTTTGATCGGCAACGCTATCGCCTTTGTTGCCAACCTGGCCAGCCAGATAGATGGTGCCGTTGTGAATGACCATCTGGCTCATGCGGTCGTTTGAATGAGAGCGGGTAATGTCTTGCATGGTTTTATCCTTGTGTGAGGCAGGGGTTCGCGTGGATTTTGACCCTCATCCTTGGCGGAACAGCCCCCGGTTCGCAAGGGTCTGATGACGTGGCGTCACCATGCTCATACATAAGGTATGAGCAGAAAGAATTCTGCAGCTGACGAAGGGGTGTCGGCGAATCGTTGCGGTCAGGTCGCGGTTTCGTCTTCGAGATGCAGCTTCATATCAATCAAAACCTGCTGCAACGCAGTGGTTTCTTTCAACAGACGCTTGGCTTCGTTCACGGTGATGATACCGTCTTCGATGCTTTGCTGATACTCGGACATCAGCATGGCAAACCGTTGTGCCAGGGCGATGACATCAGCGTTCACGCCGCCCTTATCACTGGTGTTGCGACGACGCTCGTCATAGGACAGGCTGATGCCCTTCAATTCGGCCAAAGCGCTTGTAACATGGGGGTATGAGGAGGCTTCTTCCAATGCCGCAACTGCGTCGATGGGCATAAAACGATCAGCGTGTTCGGCATGATCGGAGTAATAACGCCCCAGCGTGGCCTTGGATTTACCGGTGAGTTCACATGCGGGCTCAATGCCCACATCTTTCACCAGTGCCTCGGTGTGTTTCTTCAGATAGTTCCCGAATGTAGACATTCACTCATCCCCGGATCGAAGCATGGCCCTTAGTGAGGGGAAACGCCTCGGACTTTTCCCATATACCGCTTTATCACCAAATGTCATTTGTAACGCAATCCCAACTGTTGGGAGTTAACGAGTATTGCAGTCGAGTTAACCTGCGTAGCAGCCGCGTTAACGAGCGTTCGACGCCCCCAGCGTCGTGCAAAGGGTGAGACCGGATCTGAGCTGAGAAACGTCCTTCTCTGGCGCTATTTCGGGACAAAAAGGTGCCTCTGCTTTCCATCCCCGGAAGCTTGCTTCCTGCAGATGGTGCCCCGACCTGATGACGGTCTCACCCCCAACTTCCAAAAAATTGCGAAGACCGGAGAACTGAGTAACGCTTTGTCGTTGCCTTTCGCCTGTGCTGTGGCGTACCTCGGTTTGTATGGCAAAATTGTATTTCCATTTTTCCACGATGAACGCGGGCAAATCGACCTTGCTGTTGCAGGCCGCGTATAACTACGTGGAGCGAGGCCTGAGCCCCTATCTTCTGACGGCTCAGCTGGATACACGCGCAGGCTCTGCAAAGATTGCCTCGCGGATCGGTATAGATCAACCGGCTGACACCTATGCAACCGAAGATGACCTCTTTGCTCGTCTTGAGGCGCGTTTGGGCCAGGGGCCAGTGGATTGCGTTTTCGTGGATGAGGCGCAGTTTTTGACCGAAGACCAGGTGTGGCAACTGGCCCGCGCGGTGGATGACCTGAAGGTGCCGGTGATGTGCTATGGCTTACGGGTCGATTTTCAGGGGCAGTTGTTTCCGGGCTCGGCTGCGCTCTTAGCTCTGGCGGATGAATTGCGCGAGGTGCGCACGATCTGTCATTGCGGCAAGAAGGCCACGATGGTGGTGCGCAAAGATGCGCGCGGTCACGTCGTTCAGGACGGCGCGCAGGTGCAAGTGGGCGGCAATGAGACCTATGTCAGCCTGTGTCGCCGCCATTGGCGCGAAGCCACATCCTCTTGATTGCTCGAAACACTTTGACCAAAAGGAATTCGCCAAGGCGCATGCCGGATGTCTCGTCGTTGTCGTGCCTCCGCCTCCTCGGGGTGGGTTGAGAGGCGACGCGTCACAGCCGACGTTCGTATTTGGCGCGGCACTCCGAGGCCTTTGGCGGGAGTATTTGACAAAGGTGAAGCGAGGGGCGTGCGGGTCAGGCGCGTTCCACCAACACTGATCCGACGGAATAGCCCGCTCCGAAGGAACAGATCAGACCGGTGTCGCCGGGTTGCAGATCATCGGAGTATTTGGAGAAGGCAATTATTGAGCCTGCCGAGGATGTATTGGCATAGTCCTGCAGGATGTTGGGTTGCTCTTCCGGTGCAGGCGTGCGGCCCATGACCTTGCGGCCGATGAAATCATTCATGCTTTTGTTGGCCTGGTGCAGCCACAGGCGTTTGAGGTCGGAGGCCTCGACACCTTCGTCGGCCATGTGATCCGTGATGTGAGCCGAGACTAGAGGCAGCACTTCTTTGAACACCTTGCGGCCTTCTTGCATGAAGAGCATATCGCGGCGGTCGTCCATGCCACCGGTCCGGGTGCGCCGCAAGAAGCCGTTGTTGTTGCGGATGTTGTTGGAAAACTGCGTGGCGCAGCGGGTGGAGTTGATCAGGAAATGCGCGCCTTTGGCCTCATCCGCCGGTTCAATCACCACAGCTGTGCAGACATCGCCAAAGATAAAGTGGCAATCGCGGTCACGCCATTCCAGGTGGCCTGAGCAGATCTCGGGCGAGACGACGAGGGCACGTTTGGCGGACCCCGCGCGGACCATATCGGCGGCGGCCTGAATGCCGAAAGTGGCCGAGGAACAGGCGACATTCATGTCAAAGGCAAAGCCCTGCGCACCCAGTAGCTGTTGGATTTCAATGGCGATCGCGGGGTAGGGGCGTTCATGGTTCGATGCGGCACAGATGATCAGATCGATCTCGCTTGCGTCCCGCCCGGCCTGCGCCAGCGCAAGCGTGCAGGCCTCCTGCGCCATTTCAGCCATGATGCCTGGGTCATCGTCGGACCGTTCAGGTAGATGGGGGTGCATCACATCGGGATTGAGCACGCCAGATTTGTTCATCACATATCGCTGCTCGATGCCCGAGGCATTTACAATGAACTCGGACGAAGAGGGCGCTTTTGCCTCAACCTCTCCTGCGGCGATGGCATCGGCGTGCCGGGTATTGAAGTTTTCCACATAGGCATTGAACGCCAGGACCAATTCATCATTGGTGATGGATTGGCTGGGGGTGAACACACCCGTGCCGGTGATCGCAGGTTTGGACATTTCATGTCTCCGCTGAATGGGTGGCGCAAGATCATCCCATGCATCTTGCGGCGTCAAGCGTTACGATGCGGCACAGGGCTCATTCAGCAGAGACCTGAGCCCGCGCGGCCCCGGCTGCGGCCAGAACGGCCCCTGCAAAGAAGACAGAAAGCCCGATTAACGTAAGGCCAGATTGCGCAACGCGGCCTTCGAAGATTTGCAGGCAAAATATGACGAAAGGCCCGGTCGCTGTGATCGCTCCGAGCGTCAAGGTGCTGATCAATGCGACGGCACGTTGCAGCGCGTAAAGCGGCGGAACGATCAGAGCAAACCCAAGTGCCACGATCCAGATCAGTTCGCCAGGCGGGGGGACAGGTGCTGGGTTAAGCTGCGACGCCGCCAGAACCCCGGCCGTAAGGACATAAAACATAAACCGCATCCCGAAGACTGCGGATGGGCCGACGCCCGCCTTGTCCATCCGCTGACAATACACCAGCAAGAAGGTGAACAGAATCCCATCGGCAATCGCCAGAGTGACACCAAGAAAGGCAGCGATGGGGCCCCCACGCACGAAGCCAGAGAGGTTGAAAAGGGTGATTGCAATCAGACCCAAGATGGCCAACCCGATTACCAGATTGCCCAGCACCTCCAATCTGTTGCGTAGAGCGTCTCCTTCAGGCCAGCCCAAATAGTGCAACGCCACCGCTGTCAAAGGCATGACGCCTGAACCGATGGTGTAGGCCACAGCTGGTTCGATCAATTGCACAGATCCCAGATAAGCAACCCAACCCAGTGCAGCGATGATGTTTACTTTGAGCAGCAGCATCGGTTTGGACAGGGCAATACGCACCTGATCCGGGGTGCGGATCACGGCCAGCCCGACAAAGAGTGCGGTGGTCAATCCCAGCACCAGAAAGCCGAACAGAAAGGAATCCATGCGTTGGAATGTGCCGCCGAAAAAGACAAACTGCGCGGCTTCGAGCACCACAAACGCCATAGCCCAGATCAATCCAATGGTCTGAGGTGACATGGGGTGCATCCTTTGTGTTTTGCCGTCAGTTCACCATATTGGGCGGAATTTCACCTGCCAGGGCGGCGCGCAGGTTTTCGACTGCCATGAGGCCCATAATCTCACGAACTTCGAGGGCGGCCGTGCCCAAATGCGGCAAAAGCGTTACGTTTTCCATCGCCCGCAACGCGTCAGGCACCTTGGGTTCATGTTCGTATACATCGAGGCCCGCGCCCGCGATGTCTCCGCTTTCCAATGCCTTGATCAGCGCGGCCTCGTCCACCACGTCTCCCCGGGCAACGTTGACCAGAAAGGCACCGGGTTTCATCGCGCCAAAGGTCGATTTGCCGATCAGGTGATGTGTGTCTGAGCCGCCGGGGACTGCGATCACGATGACATCTGCGGTCTGCGCCAGCGATTTGAGGCTTTCAGCACGGGTTGCGGGAAACGCCAGCTCCTTGGCCGAGCGGTTGTGGTAGATCACCTGCATCCCAAAACCGAAATGACAACGCCGACCAATGGCCTGTCCGATCCGTCCCATACCGACAATGCCAACTGTTTTACCGGACATATGCAGACCCAGCATCTGAGAGGGATGCCAACCCGTCCACTCGCCAGACCGCACCAGGCGCTCTCCTTCGCCTGCGCGGCGGGTGGTCATCAGCATCAGGGTCAGCGCGATATCCGCGGTTGCATCGGTGACGGCGCCGGGTGTGTTGGTGACCGTTACACCTGCTGCACGCGCGGCGACGGCGTCGATGTGGTTGAAGCCGACGCCGAAATTGGCTAGCACCTTGCACCGCGGGTTTTCCGCGTCGTCAAACACCTTGGCCGAAAAGTGATCCCCCAACGTGGGCATGATCCCATCATAGAGCGCCAGAGCGCCGCGCATTTGGCCGACCTTCAATGGTGTGGATTCTTCGCGGATTTCCACGTCAAAATGAGTTTGCGCTTCCGTCACAACACGGTCGGGATAGGCCCTGGTCATCAAAACGCGCATTAGTGCATCCGCCCGCCTGTGGGGACGTCCTGATCTGGTGTCAGCAAGACGATTTCGCCGGTCTCATCCGGCAAACCCAGCACCAGCACTTCGGACATAAAGGGGCCGATCTGGCGCGGGGGAAAGTTGACCACGGCCATGACCTGACGCCCGGGCAGGGTCTCGGGGTGGTAATGGGCAGTGATCTGCGCGGATGTTTTGCGTTCACCGATCTCGTCGCCAAAGTCGATCCACATCTTGATGGCGGGCTTGCGGGCTTCGGGGAAGGATTCCGCGCGGGTGATGCGACCGACCCGGATGTCGACTTTCAGGAAGTCGTCAAAGCTGATGTTATCCGCCATTGCGCAGCTCCTTTGAGCGTTCGGTGGCCGCTGCAACCGTGGCGCGCAGCAAAGGCGGCAGGCCGGTGGCATCGTTCATCAAGACTTCAAGGCCGGCCTGGGTGGTGCCATTGGGGCTGGTGACGTTGATACGCAATTGCGAGGGGGGCTCATCCGCGGCTTCGGCCAGCGCGCCCGCGCCAGCAACAGTCGCTTGGGCCAGTTGCATGGCAAGGGCAGGGGCAAGGCCCTGGGCCTCGCCTGCTGCGGCTAAGCATTCAATCATATGAAAGACATATGCTGGGCCCGATCCCGATACGCCGGTGACCGCATCCATCTGATCTTCGTGGTCCAGCCGCACCACCTGACCCACGGCGCGCAGCAACGCGTCAGCTAGGTCCATATGCGCGGGCGTGGTTTGCGTATTGCCGATAATTGCGGTGATGCCCTGTCCCACGGCCGCAGGCGTGTTCGGCATGGCGCGTATGATCGGGGAGGCGGCGCCAAAGGCGTCTTCAAACGTGGCGATGGGTGTGCCTGCGGCAACCGAGACAAACAACGTGTCCCCACCGCCCATGGCTGCGATCGCGGGCAAGGCTTCGCCCATCATCTGAGGTTTCACGGCCAGCAGGGCAATCGCGGGGGCGTCTGGCAAATCGCTGTTTATATTGACCTTCGTGGATTTCACCCAATCAGACGGGTTGGGGTCGATCACCCAGACCGAGGAAGGGGGCAGGCCTTGTGCCAGCCAACCTTGCAGCATGGCCGATCCCATTTTTCCGCATCCCAATAGTACCAGGCCATTTTTGGCCACGTGATCCATATTCATGATCTGCCCCTTCTTCATGCACGCTTTGGCGCGTTTTGCTTAGTGTTACGCCGGGCCAGAAAGCGGGGCAATGGGCCGGTGGGGTAGGCGGCGAGGTTTTGCTAAAAATGTGACGGGCCGCAGGGCGTGCGGACCCGTCTTCGCGCTTAGGCGCGGCCGTAGGCTTCGGCGATGGCCACCTGAATGGCGTCTTTTGGGCTTTGATCGCCCCAGACAACCAATTGAAATGCCGGATAAAATCGTTCGGCGCTCAGGACAGCGGCGCGGATCAGCGTGTCGATCTGTTCGGGGTGCACGCCCTGACCACCGCTCATCAGAAGGCCGTAGCGATAGACCATTAGCTTTTGTTCGTGCCAATAGGTAAAGGCCCCGGCCCAGCATTGGTCATTCACATCGTTAAGTATATGATAAAGCGCGGGAAGTTTGTCCTCGGGGGGCTCCATTTCAAAGGTGCAGACCATCCGCAGGGTTTCGTCATAGGCCGACCAGGCCAGGGTAATCGAATAGGTGCGCCATTGTCCTTCCACGGCCATGGCGATCTGATCATCGCCAATACGGTCGAAATCCCACTCGTGATGCTCCGCCAAATGTTCAACGATATCAATGGGGTGAAGGTCTTCCTGTAGAAACTGCTCGGACAATGCCATTGCGCCACCTCTTTGTTTTTATAGCGTGCGGGGCTGGCAGTGCCCCAAACACTAGGTGTCTGCTCAACGAGCGGGGGCTGTTCCCTCCGCCTATACAAGATATGGTGGCGTCATCAAGGCGAGCTGTAAAGCAATTTATTGGGGATAACCTCAATAAGTTGTGGATGAAATCACGTTCGCGGCCACATTTAGACGTCTTTACGACGGCGGCGGCGCCCGGCCTGTTTATTATTGGCAGTCTGCCAATTCGACTCGGATGAATGCCAATTCCAGTGCGACCTACCTGAAGGGGCCTCAGGGCGTCGAGAGCTCGAAATCGGCGATCTCGGAGGAGGTCATGATGTGGATGTCATCCGCCGGTGCGGCGTAGATGGTGAACCAGTAGAAATCGTCACGGCCCAGCATGGCCTCGATATAGGCGCGGTTCATTTCGTGTTCGGCAGCGGAGCGAGGGAAATCCTTGGCTTCGCGTGATCCATCCGACCACGAATGCACTCCGAGGACAGCCCCCGGTTCGATGGTGCGGCGCACCCCGGCGAGAAAGAGATCAACGCCGCCCGAGTGGATTTCACTGGTTGTGGTCAGATGCGTGTTCAGACCCAGCTCGCGGACCCGGTATCCCAGAGCAATCATCGTATCGTCATCCACCGAGCCGGGCACGTCCAGCTCGACCAAAGTGGTGATGTCGGGGTTGGCTGCGTAGATTTCTTCGAACTGGCGCAGAGTTTTGCTGTTGATTGTCCCGCTGAGATAGAGCCGTTGACCGTCGACACGAAATTCGGACGTCTCAAACGCGTTCATTGCCAAGGCGCCAACCTGTCCGCAAGCGGAGAGACCCAAAGCGATGACCAGCATGAGGCTGGTCATCAACAGGGTGCGACGGTTGCGGCGCTGTTCAACCGACAACATTGTGACCTCGCCCGCGCATGCAGTTAAAGACGATGGCATCCTGCGCATCCAGCGTTTCGGATTTATCCTCGGCCGAGCCGATCAACCCGCCAACCGCAGCCCCGGCGACTGCACCTTCCCAGTCTTCTTCGACACCGCCCACAAGACCACCAAGCACGGCCCCGGTGACCGCACCGGAATTGTCGGATTGCTTTTGCTGCGACAGCTGACGGCAGGCGCTCAGATCTGAGACGTATTTGGCATCTCGCGGGCCATCCACGATTGGCTCATATGGCCCTTCAGCACAGGCGGACACAAAAACAACCAGTGCGATGCACAGAGTAGGTTTCAGGGGAAATCTCATCACATATCCTTTTCTAAATTCGTTGCCCCAGCATTGGGATGGTGTGGCATTTAGGATGCAACTTTAATTTAATCAACAATGAATTTAAATAAAACATAAAGGATATGTTGAATTATGTAATGAAAGTTATGTTTAATAGGGTATATATGCCTGCGCGCTTCTAAATGGAAACATATTAAGATGCTGAATTTGTTTGCAAAAATCGCCATGACTGTGAGTCTGCTCTACTATTTTCTGGCCATCGGCGGAATTTGGCTGGGGGCGATCATGGGGTGGCATAACGAAATTTGGGATCTGTACGATTTCCCACTTCAGGACAGCTCTCCGCCACTCTGGTCCTTAGTCGTGGGGTTGCTTGTCACGCTGGGGGCGCTTGCGAGCCTTGCGGTGGCTTACGTCGGCGTCTGGCGCATTCTGAGTGGTGGGCCAGGGCAGGATTTCCGTAAACTGGCGGACAATCTGAAGCGTCTTGGACTGGGATTGTTGGGCTTTTGGCTGGGCTACAACCTGCTGTCAGGCGGAGTTCAGTATTTGATTGTCGCCGGACTTGAGAACACGGATGGTTTCGACTTTGCATGGGATCCGCTGGATATCGATATCCTGTTCTTCATCGTTGGCGTGGCCGTATTGGCCATTTCCCGCACTTTGGGCCGCGCATGGGAGGCTGAAGACGAAGTTCAGCACTTCTTGTGAGGAGTGTGTAACATGGCGATCGAAGTCACCCTCGATATGATGCTGGTACAGCGCAAGACCTCGTCCAAGGAGTTGGCGGCGGCAATCGGGTTGTCAGAAACAAACCTGTCGCTGATCAAGTCAGGCAAGATCAAAGGCGTGCGGTTTTCCACGCTGAATGCGATTTGCAATTATCTGGAATGTGAGCCGGGGGATATTCTAAAGCATATCCCGGATGAGTGAGCTTATTTGGCTTCCAGCGCATCCAGCCGGGCTTTGAGCGCCTCGTTTTCCTCACGTGCCTTTTGCGCCATCGTACGAACGGCATCAAATTCCTCGCGGGTTACGAAATCGCGGCTGGCCAGCCAGCGGTCCACCATCGAGGACATTGCGGTCTCGGCCTCGGTCTTGGCACCCTGCGCCACACCCATGGCGTTGGTCATCAGTTGCGAAATATCGTCCAGCACTTTGTTGCGGGTTTGCATGAGATCTCTCCGGCAATGAATTGTTACCGCCTATATGGGGTGCAAAAGTGATCCTCACAAGGTTGACTTTGCCGCAGCACCCGAACAAGAGACACAAGCATGCAGGCCCTGATCCCTTTTCCCGAGATATCGCCCGAAATTTTCGTGATCCCTGCCTTTGGCATGGAGTTCGCGCTGCGCTGGTATGCGCTGGCCTATATCGTGGGCATTCTGATTGGCTGGCGGATTGTGGTTGCGGCGGTGCGCCGGCCCCGGCTTTGGCCAAATGACACCGCGCCGATGGATGAAAAGCAGATCGACGATCTGCTGACCTGGGCCATTTTGGGCATCATCATTGGCGGGCGGTTGGGCTTTGTGCTGTTTTACGAACCTCTGCGCTATCTGGGTGATCCTTTGGCGGTTTTGCGGGTCTGGGATGGCGGCATGTCGTTCCACGGCGGATTGCTGGGCGTGATCATCGCCGCGTGGATTTTTGCCGGACGCGCGGGGATCCAAAGGCGCGCGATGGGCGATGCGCTGGGCCTGGCGGTGCCTATCGGGTTGATGCTGGGCCGTTTGGCCAATTTCATCAATGCCGAGCTTTATGGCCGGGCGACGGATGTTCCATGGGCCATGAAGTTCCCCGCCATGTGCCGTGATATGGCGTATCAGGGGTGTCCTGCAGTCGGCGAGTGGTTCTATCGGGGCACCGAGGTGGCGCGCCATCCGTCGCAGCTCTATCAGGCGACGCTGGAGGGGGCTGTGCTGGCGGTGCTGCTGTTGTGGCTGGCGTTTCGACGCGATGCGCTGAAGGCGCCGGGGCGGATCATGGGTGTGTTTCTGACCGGCTATGGTCTGGCGCGCTTCGTGGTCGAATTTGTTCGCCAGCCGGATTATCAGTTTACCGGGCCGGGCAACCCGCTGGGCTATGCCTGGCAATTGGGTGAATACGGGCTGACCATGGGGCAGATCCTGTCGCTGCCGATGATTGCCATCGGTTTGTATTTTGTCATGACCGCACGGCGCGCCGCATGACCGCGTTGGCCGAGCGTATGGTGCAGCAGATCATGTCCAATGGTCCGCTGACCATGGCAGATTACATAGGCCAATGCCTGATGCATCCCGAGTTTGGCTATTACACCACCCGCGATCCTTTGGGTGTCGCGGGGGATTTCACCACAGCCCCCGAGATCAGTCAGATGTTTGGCGAACTCATCGGGTTGTCGTTGGCGCAGGCCTGGATGGATCAGGGGGCGCCGGATCGGTTTTTGCTGGCAGAGGCCGGCCCGGGACGCGGCACGTTGATGGCCGATGCGGTGCGCGCTACCAAAAATGTGCCCGGATTTCATGATGCAGCTGAAGTGCATTTGATCGAGACCTCGGACGTGCTGCGCGCCGCGCAAACCAAGCGGCTGGAGGGCGTCTCGCCCACATGGCACGCAGGGTTTGAGACTTTGCCGGATGGACCGCTGTACCTGATCGCAAACGAATTCTTTGATGCGCTGCCCGTGCGGCAGGCGGAACGCACGGAAAACGGTTGGGCCGAGCGGTCGGTGGGCCTGAAAGCTGGGGCTTTGAAGCTGGGGCTTAGCCCTGAACGTCCTTTGATGGCGCTGGATCACCGTCTGGAGGATACCAAACCGGGTGACGTGGTGGAGTTCTCGCCTGTGGCGCAGATGTTGGCCGAAGCGATCGGGCGGCGCATTGAGCAGCAGGGTGGCGCGGCGCTGATTGTGGATTACGGAGATTGGCGCTCGTTGGGAGACACGCTGCAGGCTGTGAAAGGTCACACGACCGTGGACGTGCTGGAGACGCCGGGCGAGGCCGATCTGACAACCCATGTGGATTTTGAGGCCTTGGCGCAAGCCGCCCCGTGCCAGCATACGCGGCTTACCCCGCAAGGTGTGTTTCTGGAACGTCTGGGGATCACAGCGCGGGCGCAGGCCCTGGCCAAAACCTTAGGCGGTGACGCGCTTGAGGCGCATATCGCGGCACATCGGCGCTTGACCCACCCGTCAGAAATGGGGACGCTGTTCAAAGTATTGGGACTTTATCCGCAAAGGGCGGCACCCCCGCCCGGACTGGAGCCATGACACTCGAAATTTTGACATCTGACAGCCTGTTGCCTGCGCGGCACGGGTTCTTCACTCGCAAAGGCGGGGCATCTTCGGGCGTGTTCGCAGGGTTGAACTGCGGGCAGGGGTCCTCGGACCTGGCGGAAGTGGTCAAGATCAATCGCGCGCGCGTGGCCGAGGCGATGCAGGTGACGCCGGACAATCTGGTGTCGGTGCATCAGGTACATTCGGCGGATGCGATCACTGTAACCGGACCGCTGGCCAACAAGCCCAAAGCGGATGCGATGGTCACGGCCACGCCGGGCATGGCGCTGGCCATTCTGACGGCGGATTGTCAGCCCGTCTTGTTTGCTGATGCCAAGGCCGGTGTTGTTGGTGCTGCCCATGCGGGATGGCGCGGGGCAATGGACGGCGTGCTGGAGGCAACGCTGGAGGCCATGGAAGGCCTGGGGGCTGCACGCAAGAACATCCACGCGGTGATCGGCCCGTCGATCAGCCAGGCCAGTTACGAGGTTGGCCCGGATTTTGTGGATGGCTTTGCTGCGCAGGACCCTGACAACATGCGTTTCTTTATCAATGGTGACGGCGACAAATACATGTTCGACCTGCCTGGTTATGGCCTTCAGCGGTTGCGTGATGCAGGGGTGGGGCAGGCCGAATGGACCAGGCATTGCACATATCAGGACCCTGATCGCTTTTTCTCGTATCGGCGCACGACCCATGCGGGCGAGGCTGACTATGGCCGGTTGATATCTGTCATTCGACTGTAGTTCTGGGGTGTCGTTCGGGGCTGGAATACGGCCAAGCTGCCACGCAATCGCCTTATTTCGCGGAAACAATCCCAGAGTTTTCGCCGGATTGATGCGGATTGCGCGATGTATCCCCTTAAAACAAAGGCATCAGGGGGATTGGGCCGGAGCTGCCACAATTGCCTAAAATCTTTTTCAAATTGAATTCAAGTTTTCTCGTTCAAGTCAAATCAAGGCCTCAAACGGGGAGCATTCTGATCTCAGAACATAAGGCAAATCGGACCGCCGGATAAGACAGACAAGGATGAGCACATGAAAAAGCGTTGGATGAAATCCGTGATCGAAGCCAGCAAGCAAGAATTGCCTGCCATGCCATTTCAACGGAGTGCACGGTGCACGCATTGCGGCAGCTGCAGACCAGCCCGAGTGCGCAAGATGGCCTGAGGCCGCGCAGTCCAAACACCTACCAAATCGAGTTCTTCTGTGTGAAGAGTTCAAAAATGGGTCGCCCTTTCCCCCGGGGCGGCCCATTTTTTGATTCTGCGCTAGATTCGTGGTGCTGCCACCTCAAATGTGGCGGGTTTTCCGTCGATAAACGGACAATCCATTGGGTTTGCTTCAAATTGTGCAGACTGTGAGGACAAAAGCCCGAACAATTTGACGAAAATAAGTCATTGTGATCATGGTCGGTCATTAAAAGTTAAACCAAATGACAGTCCTTCTGTCGTTGTCGGTGGGGGCCGACGATGAGGTGACGATCCTTTTATAAGGTGACGCACTATGTATGTACCCTCCTCCTCTGCCCAGCGTTTAACGGGCAATTATTCTCTCAGGTCCCGTCGGGAACCGTTTGCGCCCGAGGCTCAGCCTCAGGCCAAACGGCCCTCGGTTGTTATGCGTAAATTTGAAGTCGCTTCGCTCGAACACGATGGGTCGGTGCGCCATGCAGAACATATTGGTCCTGCCATTCCGATGTTTGAAGCTGCATTTTCAGCTTTTGCGCACGGATCCTTGATCACTACAACCCGTGGCCCTGTGGCGATTGAAGATCTTGAACCAGGTATGAAGCTGATCACCCGCGATCATGGCTCACAACGTTTGTTGTGGGTGGGCAAGATGAAGATCGTGCCAAAGTTTGCAGAAAACACAGCACATGATGCGCGGATGACGCGGATTATGGCAGATAGTTTTGGGTTCACGCGGCCCGAGCGTGATCTGATGGTCGGCCCCGGAGCACGGATGCTGCAGGCGGGTGCGACGCTTTCGGAAGAGGAACCACGTCTGGTGCCCGTCAATCAGTTATCCGATGGTATGCGCGTGATCGATATTGTCCCGCCTAGCCCGGTGGATGTCTATCACTTGTGTCTGCCACGCCATGCTACAATCCTGGCCAATGGCATGGACATGGAGACATTCCACCCCGGCGACACCTTCCAGCGAAATATGGGGCAGAATATGCTGTCGCTGTTTATGTCGCTGTTCCCGCATGTGACCGAGCCATCAGATTTCGGCTCGCTCAGCTGCAAGCGATTGCCGCTGGTCGCGGCAAACGGGTTGGAAGTGGCGTAAACGCGCGGTTCAGGCGGTCCGGTTCAGGCGCTCTTCGAGGATATCGAAGGGCACGCCTGGTTCATCCTTGGCGCCGCGGATCACCAGCGAGGTCTTGACGCTGATCACATTGTCGGCGGCGGTCAGCTCTTCGGTCAGAAAGGTCTGGAAGGTCGAAAGATCAGGGGCCACGCATTTGAGGATGAAATCCACTTCGCCGTTGAGCATGTGGCATTCGCGGACCAAGGGCCATCCATCACAACGCTCTTCGAAGGCCGAGAGGTCAACTTCGGCCTGGCTTTGCAGCCCGACCATGGCAAAAACCTGCACTTCAAACCCCAATTCCCGCGGGTCCACATCGGCGTGGTAGCCGCGGATATAGCCTGCATCTTCAAGCGTGCGCACCCGGCGTAGGCAAGGAGGCGCAGAGATTCCCACACGTTTGGCCAGCTCGACATTGGTCATGCGACCATCGGCTTGAAGCTCGGCCAGAATTTTGCGGTCGATTTCATCAAGGCGTGACGTGGCCATGTGCAAGGTCCCCTGTGGCAGAATTTTCGCGATAATTATAGTATAGCGTAATCCTGCGCAATATAATTACACATCTGCGAACGATTGTTTTGCACCAGACAGCCAGATCACGATTGGATCGCAGTGCCGATAGATAGCTCTACGCCGAATAAACGTGTAATTAGAACTTTGGAAACGTGTCAGTGTCCGCCAGGTTCATCAACCGGTGAGGTGCCGACGATTTCATTTAGTTCATCTATTACTTTTTGTGTTTCTTCGCGCTCTTTTTTCTCTGCATGTCGCTCGGCACTGGCCTCGTCTTCGGCCTGACTCTGGTAATTGTATGCCTTGCCGTCCCTGGCCACCCGGTTGAGCAATTCGCCTTTAGGAAGGGGTGTGAATTCAGACCCGTCCAAGCGTCCAAATTCGCCCTGGCCTGTGACCTGGTAGACCTGACCCTTGTAGGCGTAGAAGGTGCTGCATCCCGTCAGGGAAAGCAGAAGAATTGATGTAGCGATCAGCTTTTTCATTTGAATAGTCCCCAGTTGAATTTCATTTCGATGAATTTTGAACAAACGTCGGGCACCGGCTAAAATACTGCGTAGCTTAACGTATTTTGAGGCGTTTTGATACGGCTGTGCCAATGATGTGAACACGCCAATATTGTATGACGATCCAAGACGAGGAATCGGGGTTTTAAGCCGCCGCTGCTGTGGCTATATCTGCGCGATACCGAAAGCTGCCAACGAAAGGGCTCTGCCATGGCCGAGACACGTCACACCAAAGTTCTGATTATCGGCTCCGGGCCTGCCGGATATACTGCGGGCGTTTATGCCAGTCGCGCGATGCTTGAGCCCATTCTCGTGCAGGGAATTGAGCCCGGCGGGCAGCTGACCACCACTACGGAAGTGGAAAACTGGCCCGGCGACACCGAAGTGCAGGGGCCTGATCTGATGGTGCGCATGGAGGCTCATGCCAAGGCGATGGGCTGCGAGATCATTGGCGATATTATTTCTGATCTTGATGCGGACAGCCGCCCGTTCGTGGCCAAGGGCGACAGTGGGACGGTTTACACCGCTGATGCGGTGATCTTGGCGACGGGCGCGCGCGCCAAATGGCTGGGGTTGCCGTCGGAAGAGGCTTTCAAAGGCTTTGGTGTGTCGGCTTGCGCCACATGCGACGGTTTTTTCTATCGCGGCGAGGAGATCGTTGTGGTGGGGGGCGGCAATACGGCGGTGGAAGAGGCGCTGTTTTTGACAAACTTTGCGTCCAAGGTGACGTTGATCCACCGTCGCGATGAGCTGCGCGCTGAAAAGATCTTGCAGAACCGATTGCTGAAGCATCCGAAGATCGAAACCCTATGGTTCCACGAGCTGGACGAGGTTCTGGGGGACGACAATCCCAAAGGTGTGACGGGTGTGCGGGTGAAGCACTCCAAAACCGGAGAGACGCATGAGATTGCCTGTAAGGGTGTGTTCATTGCCATCGGTCATGCGCCGGCCAATGAGCTGGTCAAAGGCAAGGTTGAGATGCACCACGGCGAATATGTACAGGTGGAGGCCGGGTCGACGCGCACGTCTATTTCGGGGCTGTTTGCGGCCGGGGATTTGACGGATCACACCTATCGTCAGGCGGTGACCAGTGCAGGCATGGGCTGTATGGCGGCACTGGATGCCGAGAAGTTCATTGCGGAGATGGATGAGTAAGCTTTAGAGATCGTTCCGCCTTAGGACTTCGGATCACCGGCGTGGCCCCCTGAACGGTGGGCAAGCCCATGCCTGTATGGCCTGCCAATGAAAAACGGCCCTTGTCACCGGAGACGGCAGGGGCCGTTTGTCTGTTGCGCCAACCTGCGGCCCCTGGCTTCGCCTCTTTCTGACGTGACCTGAGTGCAACGGTTTGACGTTGTGGCACGTGTAGATGGTTTTTGGCTTTCCGGAGAGCTGTTTTTGTGACATCTGTTCACCCGTGAACACACTTTGAGCGAATCCTGATGACCGCTTTGGACGTAAAACCGACCCTGGAAGAGGAAGACCAGATCTTCCGCCTTCTGCGCCAGTTGGATCTGGTGCCGGATGCGTCACAGCGTGCGACGGCGGCGGCGATTGGCATTTCCCTGGGTCGGCTAAATGCCCTGTTGCGCCGGATCACGGAGGCCGGGCTGGTCAAGATCAGCGACCGGGCCGGGCCGGACAAACGGCAACGCTTTGAATATGCGCTCACATCCAAAGGTGCGGCAGAGAAGCTGCGCCTCACCGACCAGTTTTTAGCCCGAAAATTCGACGAATATGACGCTTTGCATGCTGAACTGACCGGCACGACAAGCGGACTTAACCCCCTGAAAGATAGGACCAGACTAGTGCAGAACAATCTTGCCCCCATCCCCGAGCTTTTCGTTTCTTACGACAGCGCCCAGAAACTCAAGGTCGAAGCGGCTGAGCTGACCAGTCACGATCTGACCCCGCGCCAGATTTGTGATCTGGAGCTGTTGATGAACGGTGGTTTCAACCCGTTGAAGGGGTTTTTGTCCGAGGAAGATTACAACGGCGTCGTGAATGACATGCGTTTGGCAGACGGCACCTTGTGGCCGATGCCGATCACGCTGGATGTGTCCGAAGAGTTCGCGTCCACAATCGAGCTGGGGCAGGACATCGCCCTGCGCGACCAGGAGGGCGTGATCCTCGCGACCATGACCGTCACTGACAGCTGGACGCCCAACAAGGCGCATGAGGCCGAGAAGGTGTTTGGCGCCGATGATGACGCGCATCCCGCGGTGAATTACCTGCACAACACTGCCGGAAAGATCTATCTGGGCGGCCCCATCGTGGGTATTCAGCAGCCCGTGCATTATGACTTCCGCGGTCGTCGCGACACGCCGAACGAGCTGCGCGCCTATTTCCGCAAACTGGGCTGGCGCAAGGTTGTGGCCTTCCAGACCCGCAACCCGCTGCACCGCGCGCACCAGGAACTGACCTTCCGCGCCGCCAAAGAGGCGCAGGCCAACCTGCTGATCCACCCTGTTGTGGGCATGACCAAGCCGGGGGATGTGGATCACTTCACCCGCGTGCGCTGCTACGAGGCGGTTCTGGACAAATACCCAGCCTCGACCACCACGATGTCATTGCTCAATCTCGCCATGCGTATGGCGGGCCCCCGCGAGGCGGTCTGGCACGGTCTGATCCGCGCCAATCACGGCTGCACGCATTTCATCGTGGGTCGTGATCACGCCGGTCCCGGGTCGAATTCGAAAGGCGAAGATTTCTATGGGCCGTATGATGCGCAGGATCTGTACCGTGAACATCAATCCGAAATTGGCTGTGAAATGGTGGACTTCAAGCACATGGTCTATGTGCAGGAGCGCGCGCAATACGAGCCGAACGACGAGATCGAAGATAAGGACAACGTCACGATCCTGAACATCTCGGGCACCGAGCTGCGTCGCCGGTTGGCCGAGGGTCTGGAAATTCCTGAGTGGTTTTCCTTCCCCGAGGTGGTCAAGGAACTGCGCCGCACCCGTCCGCCGCGCTCCAAGCAGGGCTTTACGGTGTTTTTCACCGGGTTCTCGGGTTCGGGCAAGTCGACCATTGCCAATGCCTTGATGGTCAAGCTGATGGAGATGGGCGGGCGTCCTGTGACGCTGCTGGATGGGGACATCGTGCGGAAAAACCTCAGCTCGGAGCTGGGGTTCTCGAAAGAGCACCGCGACCTGAACATTCGCCGGATCGGCTATGTGGCCTCTGAGATCACCAAAAACGGCGGTATCGCCATCTGTGCGCCGATTGCACCCTATGCCACAACACGCCGTGCGGTGCGCGAGGATGTGGAAGCGTTTGGCGCCTTTGTCGAGGTGCATGTGGCAACCTCGATTGAGGAATGCGAGCGGCGCGACCGCAAGGGTCTGTACAAGCTGGCGCGCGAAGGTAAGATCAAGGAATTCACAGGTATTTCAGATCCTTATGATGTGCCTGCCAACCCAGAGCTGAGCGTGGAAACCGAGAATGTCGACGTGGACAACTGCGCGCATCAGGTGATCCTGAAGCTTGAGCAGATGGGCCTGATCGCGGGGTAACGCGTGGCACCCTGACCTGCGAGCAGCGTCAAGAGCGAGATTTTACAAGGCCGCCGGTGCATGCTGGCGGCCTTTTTTGTGCGGGACTGGGGCATGAAATTCTATCCAAGATACACCAAAACTGCCGAAGAGCGGCCCAAGTTGTGCCTCAATTGATTGTCATTTTTGCGGAAACAATTCGTTTATGGCTCGCTTGAGCCCGATAAAATGAGGACGACCCCATGGACTGGCTGACTTCGCTGTTGATCGAGAGCGGCACGAACCTACTCAAGGCGTTTCAATATCTGATGGTGCCTGCCGTCTTTTTCCTGTGCCTGGCGTATATCGTCAAAGGCCGCGCCCTGGTGGCCGATATGCTGCGGGCGATCCCCGAGGCGGTGATGACGTTGAAGATCATGTCGTTCAACGTGGTCTTTTCAGCCCCGTTTGTGGCGATTTACGTGACAGCCATTCATGGATTTCTGACGGGCAATGATCTGTTTTTGATCCCGACCACATTCTGGGACGGGGTGCCGATGGTGCTGACGTTGTTTGCGGCGGTGTTTGTCGGCGATTTCTTTCACTACTGGCGGCACCGTTTGGACCACACCAAGGTGTTTTGGCCTGCCCATGCCGTGCATCATTCGGACACGGAAGTGACCTGGCTGACCGCCTCGCGCTGGCATCCGATCAACCTGCTGACCATGCGTGGTGTGGGGATGGTGGTGATGTTGCTGATGGGCTTTCCGGTCTATGCGATCCTGTTTAACGCGATGCTGCGTGGGTATTACGGTCATTTCATCCATGCGGATGTGCCGTGGACCTATGGCAAGTTCGGCAAGATCATGGTGTCGCCCGCGATGCACCGCTGGCACCACTCGGCCGAGGAAAAGGCCTTTGACAAAAACTTCGGCGAGTTTTTCTGCATCTTTGACCAGGCCTTTGGGACTTACTATTTGCCCGGCCCGTGTGACGGCCCCTTGGGTGTGTCGGACAAGATGGGTGAAGGGCTGCGTGGCCAGATCGGTTATGCGTTTACGCCTAAGGCTTACAAGCCCCTGATGAACAGCCTTCGGGCACGGTTCGGCAAGGGCGAGGATCAAAAGGTGATCCCGGGCGAGTAAGCCTGTTGCACTGATTGTATTTTGGCAGGCCGTTCCGAGACGGGGGCGGCCTGCTTTGCTTTGTGCCATCTGGGCAATAGGCTGGCGCGTATGCCGCAGCCCTACGCTATTTCTCTGACATCGGTGCCGCCTCGGTTCTCAAAGCTGGGACCGGTGTTGCAGTCCCTTGTGGCGCAGCGTCCGGCACCATTACGTGTGTTGCTTTGTCTGGCGCGGAGTTATGAGAGGTATCCGGGGGCCGTCCAAATGCCTGAAATTCCTGCAGGGGTTGAAGTGATCAGGTGCGAAGACTTCGGCTCTGCGACCAAGGTTCTGGAGCCTGCACAGCAGTTGGCAGGTCAGGATGTGCGGCTGATCTATTGTGATGATGACTGGATGGCTGGTCCGGGTTGGGCCGAGGCTTTGTTGGCCGCAGGTGATGCGCAGACCGCCACGACGGGCCAGGGGTTTGGCGTCGAACGTCTGGGCCGTGTATCGCGCCGCACTGAGGGCTGCGTTGATATCGCGCAGGGGTTTTCTGGAGTGTCGATAGACCCTGCGTGGCTCAGGGATGTCAAACCACCCCACGACCCAGCTGCCCGTTTGGTAGATGACATATGGCTGTCTGCCCAATTGGGGCAGCAGGGGATTGCGATCCGTCACACGATTGCGGCACGGGCCGCATTGCACCCAGCCTATGATGATCCAGATGGGCTGCAATATGTGACCCATGGGGGCATGAAGCGTGCAGAGGCCAATCAGCATTGCGCGCGGTTGATGCATCAAAAATATGGGATATGGCCGGAAAAGGCTTAGGCCAGAACCGCCCGCGCCGCGCGCTGGAATATGGCGCCATAGTCTGCGGCTTTTGGCTGTGTGGCCAGCAACCCGGGCAGGCGGGTTTGATAGTCTTCCTCTGACATCGCCTCGATGGCACGTCTCACATCGTCTTCGGAGTGGCAGATCACCATGCCCGAGGTGTCCAGAAAATCCCCGATGTTGGGGCATCCCCAATAGATCGGCACGGTTTTGCACAGGATCGCGTCGATCAGTTTTTCAGTGAAATAGTTTTTCTCACGAACGTTTTCGATCACCACGGAATAGCGGTAAGGGGCCAAGCCGTCGGATTTGTCTTTGAACGGGGCATAGCCGCCGCCCATCAAGTCGGCCTCGATCCCCTCAGCTGTGATCCAATCAGCGATGGCGTGGCGCAGCACGTGGCCTTCCTGCGAGCGTTTCGTTGAGGCGATCAGCGAACCCATGTGCGTTTTGGTGGTGTCCAGCGTCTCCCAATCCGGCACCCAGGTGCTGCCGAAAGGAAAGAACACGCCGTTTGGAATGGCCTTGAGCAATGCTTCGTCCGTTGTCAGGACCTTGTGAAACCGCCGATGGGTCAGGCGCAGCAGCTTCATGTGCAGGCCGTGGATTGCTGCAGGTTCCATGATCACGATTGAAACCTGCGCGCGGGTGCCAAAGCTGGGGCGAATGTGCAGTGTTTCGCGGGGAAAGACGACCAGATGATCCTGCGGGCCTAGATCGCTAAGCTGCCCACCCTGCAAATCCTCGGGTTGGCCCAACGGCCAGATCAACCCATTCAATGGCAGCGCGCCGGGCCGCAGGCCCAGCTTCATGTTGTTTGGCAAAATGGCAACGGCGCCATTGGGTTGGGTCATGTGGGTGCTCCGGCACGGGTCTGGCCGCGTGATAGGACCATTCCCGTGTCGGAGCAATGGGGCAGTGCCTCAGGCCGTATGGGCCGGCACAAACCGCCAGACGTTGCCCATTTCCACAATCCGGCCCACGCCGGGGAAGGGGAAGTGGTACCCAGCCACCAGCATGCCGCTGTCTGCGGCCTGTGCAAAAAGGCGGCGACGGGTGGCGGCGGCGGCATCGGGATCCATTTCCACGGCCAGGGCCCAGTCGGGCTCTTCCGGGCCGACCAGATGATGCACGGCGGCATCCATCAGGTGCAATAGCTCCACCCCGCCACTTTTCAAATGAAAGCCGTGGTGCCCGATGGTGTGACCCGGAGCCGACACAGCGGTGATGCCTGGTGCAATCTCGTCGCCATCTTTGTAGGGTTGGATCATGCCGTCCAGCGGCCCCAGCTTGGCGTTGCCCAGCATGATCATGGTGTTGAGGAAGTTTTCCTCGATGCCCGGAGTTTGGGTCCAGAACTCAAGCTCTGCGGGTGGCAGGTGGTAGGTCGCGTTGGGGAAACAAGGCTTGCCATCAATCGCGCAGCCGCCGATATGGTCAGGGTGGCCATGGCTGATGATCACATCGGTGATGTCCTCGGGCGCGTGACCCAACGCGGTGAGGCCAGCAAAGAGACGCCCATTGTCGGGTGAATTGCCCGGAAAGGTGACATCGCCCATGCCCGTATCCAGCAGAACCTTGCGACCACCTGTTTCCACCAGTGTGACTTGCATATGCGCGCTGACGGTTTCACCCGGAAGACCGTAGCCTGCCAGAAACTGAGGCATCGCCGTCTCGGGCTGGTTCATGGCGAACATCGGGGCAGGGAAGGTAAACCGCGCATCGTCGATCACACTCAGGGTCATGTCCCCCAGCGAGAACCGATGCAGGGCACGGAACGGCGCCAGCGCGGGGGCGGCCTGAGCGGGGGCGGCTGTGAGGTTCAGCAGCGGTGTTGCGAGGCCTGCGGCCATCACATTGCGGCGGGTGAATTTGGGGAATGCCATTGATCTCTCCGGTCTGTTGTTTGTGGTGTCTTGCAAACATGGGCCAGGGTGCGCCGGGCGGGTATCGCCGGGGGTCCGCAAGAATTGATCCTGCGTCCAGAAGCCCTGAGTGAGCCTTGCCCAATTGATCGGCACCCACGAAAGATTGATCCTGCGTCCGGAGGAAAGCGAGATAGGCTGTGCAAATGTCAGAAACCGAAGATGCCCTGAGTGATGTATTGCGACTGGTGCGGTTGCGCGCCTGTGTTTACTTCGTGCGCGATATGGAGCCGGGATGGGGGCTGGATGCCCCGGCCTGCACGCATGGCCCGCTGCACATGGTGCTCGAAGGGTCCTGCGTGTTGCGCCACGACGGGCAAGATGTGACCTTGCAGGCCGGTGATGCCGCTTTGCTGCCCCACGGCGCCCCGCACGAAATGTTGGCCCACGCGGGCGTGCACTCTGAACCAGGGATGCCTGCGATGCAGCGCATGATGGCGGATGGCGATCATACGCGCGTGAATGCCGCCACCAAAATGCTGTGTGGCCATTTTGAGTGGGACGGGGCCTTGGATCATCCGCTCTTTGCCGAATTGCCACAGGTGATCATCGTGCGCGGGATGTTTGAGCGCGATGGCGCAGATTTGTTCCGCACTGTCGTGGAACTGATCACAACCGAACAATGTGGCAAGGCCCCCGGGGCCAAGGCCGTGGCCGACCGGATGGGCGAGGTCCTTTTTGTCAGCCTGCTGCGCGCCTGGATGGCCGAGCACCGTCCGCATGCGGGTGTGCTGGCCACGATGCAAGATGCTCGTTTGGCGCGGGCGTTGAGCTACATCCATGATCATCACGACAAGGATCTGGACCTGAACCGTCTGGCCCGCGAGGCCGGCATGTCGCGCACCGCCTTTGCCGAGAGGTTCCATGAGGTGATGGGCACGCCCCCGGTGGCCTATCTGACCGAGTGGCGCATGTTGAGCGCGCGGCGTCTGCTGGTGCAGTCCGATGTGCCGATCAGCCGGATCACCGAACAGGTGGGCTATGGCTCGGATGCGGCCTTTGTGCGTGCGTTCAAGCGCCGGTTTGGCCAGACGCCGGGCCGGTTGCGGCGCGGTGTTGTGGCTGAAATCCCAGACCAAGTGACGTTTGGCTGACATATTTTGCCGCCATTGCTCTGTTCCTTGGCGCGCAAAGGATTATGGTTTGGCCAGCGACCCTAGCCAATCATGGAATCAAGCATGTCGAACGATGATCCTCTTGTTGTTTTCACGCCTTCGGGCAAACGCGGTCATTTCCCCAAGGGCACACCCGTTCTGACCGCCGCGCGGCAGTTAGGTGTTGATCTGGATTCGGTGTGTGGCGGGCGTGGCATTTGTTCCAAATGTCAGATCACCCCGGGATATGGCGAGTTTGCCAAACACGGTGTGACCGTTGCGGATGACGCCCTGTCAGAATGGAACAAGGTCGAGGCGCGCTATGACGAAAAGCGCGGGTTGACCAAAGGACGTCGTCTGGGCTGCCAAGCGCAGGTCATGGGCGACATCGTGATTGATGTGCCGGCCGAAAGCCAAGTGCACAAACAAGTGGTGCGCAAACGGGCCGAAGTACGTGATATCACCATGAACCCTTCGGTGCGGATGTATTATGTTGAGGTGGAACAGCCTGACATGCACGAACCCTCGGGCGATCTGGAGCGGTTGGTGGCGGCGTTGAAAGACCAGTGGCAGCTTGAGGATGTGACCACGGACCTGAGCATCCTGTCCACCTTGCAGCCGATCCTGCGCAAAGGCGGCTGGAGCGTAACCGTGGCGGTGCATCAGGGCAACGACGGGGCTGCCCCGCGCATCATGCATGTCTGGCCCGGGTTCTACGAGGGCAAGATTTACGGGCTTGCGGTTGATCTGGGTTCGACCACCATCGCGGCACATCTGTGCGATCTGGCGGATGGCGAGGTTGTGGCCTCGTCGGGGATCATGAACCCGCAAATCCGCTTTGGCGAAGACCTGATGAGCCGGGTCAGTTATTCGATGATGAACGATGGCGGCGCCGCTGAGATGACCCGCGCTGTGCGCGAAGGCATGAATGCACTGTTCGATCAGATCGCCCAGGAGGCGGAGATCGACAAAGAGCTGATCGTGGATGCGGTGTTTGTGTGCAACCCGGTGATGCACCATCTGTTTCTAGGCATTGATCCGTTTGAGCTGGGCCAGGCCCCTTTCGCGCTGGGCACGTCAAACGCGATGAACCTGCGCGCCTCCGAGCTTGATCTTGACCTGCACCCCAGTGCGCGGGTGTATATTTTGCCGTGCATTGCCGGGCATGTGGGTGCGGATGCCGCAGCGGTGGCCTTGTCCGAGGCTCCTGACAAATCTGAAAACCTTGTGTTGGTCGTCGATGTGGGCACCAACGCCGAAATCCTGCTGGGCAACAAGGACAAGGTCTTGGCCTGTTCGTCGCCCACCGGCCCTGCCTTTGAGGGCGCGCAGATTTCTTCGGGACAGCGCGCGGCCCCCGGTGCGATTGAGCGGGTTGAGATTGATCCCGTGACCAAAGACTGCCGCTTCAAGGTGATCGGCAGCGATTTGTGGTCCACCGATGAGGGCTTTGCCGAGGCGACAGCCACAACCGGGATCACCGGCATTTGCGGATCGGGCATCATCGAGATGGTCGCAGAGATGCGCATCAATGGCATTCTGGACGGGCCGGGCCTGATTGGATCGCCTGAGCAGACGGGCACAGAGCGCTGTTTTCTGGATGGGCGCACTTATTCCTACATGGTTTGGGATGGCTCGGCCGATGGGGGCCCGGTGATCACCGTGACCAACCGCGACATCCGCGAAATTCAGATGGCCAAGGCCGCGCTCTATTCAGGGGCGCGTCTGTTGATGGACAAGTTTGGTGTGGATGAGGTGGACCGCGTCGTGCTGGCCGGCGCCTTTGGGGCGCATATCAGCCCCAAACACGCGATGGTTCTGGGCATGATCCCGGATGCACCGCTGGACAAGGTCACAAGTGCAGGCAACGCCGCAGGTACGGGTGCACGAATTGCGCTGTTGAATGCTGAGGCCCGCACCGAGATTGAAAACACCGTGCACGAGATCCACAAGATCGAAACCGCAATCGAGCCGCGCTTTCAGGAGCATTTTGTGAATGCGTCAAATATACCGAACTCGGTCGAGCCGTTCCCGATCTTGCGCAGCATCGTTACGTTGCCTGAGGTGAATTTCAACACCAATGGTGGGGATGGCGGCGAAGGCGGTGGTGGACGCAGGCGGCGGCGTCGGGGGTAACAGGCCCCGCCCACTCGTCCGCCCGTATGGGCGTCCTCGTTCAGGGATGACGCAATTGGGTATCTGCGAGGGCAACGACAATGCCTGCGACCAGTCCCCAGAACGCGGCTCCAATCCCAAAGATGGCCACACCCGAGGCTGTTGTGATCAGCGTCACGGCGGCGGCAAAGCGCGTTGCTTCGGGCTGAAATGCGGTTTGTACGGCGCCCAAAAACGGAGAGATCAGCGCAAGACCCGCCACCGTGCCGATGATCGAGGTGGGCAGAACCAAAATCACTTGGGTGATAAATGGGCCTAGAAAACCTAGGCCTACCCAGATGACTCCCTGGATGACGCCGACCTTCCACCGCTGATCGCGGTCGGGGTGGACGTCGTCTCCGATACACAAGGACGCGGTGATGGCGGCCATACAATGGGTGTGCGCCCCAAAGAGCGCCGAAAGCCCCGAGCCGATGCCAGTCACCGCCAATGCCTGTGGCACCGGTGGCGTGTAGCCATTGGCGCGCAACACGGCAAATCCGGGCAGATTTTGCGAGGCCATGGTGACCAGATAGAGCGGCAGACCAAGACCGATCAGCACCGATGCGCTCAGCTCGGGTGGAATAAAGACAAACGGGTTCAGGGGGATTGCCGCATCGGGCCATTGGGCATCCGTCAGGGCAAAGCCTAGGGCCAGTCCGAGGATCAGCGCCGCAATCGCGGCCATCAGAGGGTTCACCAGTCTGACCAGAAAGAAGGCCACGATGATGGGCAGGGCAAAGATTGGGTCCGTGCCTGCGTAAGCCGCCGCCGCAATGCAAAACGGGAGCAACACGCCTGCCAGCATCGCCCCGGCCACCCCATCGGGGATGGCGCTGACGGCGCGGCGCACGGGGGGCAGAAGTGCAGTGAGCACCAGCAGAACTGCGGTGAATATGAAGGCCCCGACAGCTTGCGGCATGGAAATGCCCGCCGTTGTGGCGATCAGGGCCGCGCCGGGTGTGGACCAGGCCAGCACGACGGGCACGCGGGTCCAGATGCTGAGAAGCGCCATGCCCAGACCTTTGGCGATGGAAACCGCAGCCAGCCATGAGGCGGCCTCGACCGGGCTTGCGCCCAGGGCCTGGGCCGCAGCGAGGACAATCGCCACTGACGCCCCGTACCCCACCATGGCGGCCACAAAAGCGGCAGAAATCAGTGAGCTGGGCATTGGATGTCCTTGAGCTGAAGCGATGTTTCAGTTGCACCCGATCCATAGGAAGGGTGCAAGCAAAAACGTTTAGTCTGTCCAGCGCAATCCTCGGGCGCGCAAATGGCGTTGAACCCGGCCGGGATAATCAGAGCAGACGCCATCCACACCTGCATCAATCATCGCTTCGATGTCAGCAGCAGCATTCACGGTCCAGGTTTGTACCAAGAGGCCCAATTCATGTGCCTCGGCCACCAGTTCAGCGGTGACATCCTTGAAATAGGGGCACCACATCTGCCCGCCAGCCTCGGCCACCGCGCGTGGCACCGAGGTGGTCATATTGGCATAATCTGGGCCTGCCAAATCGACGGGATCATCGCTGTGCGCCGAGGATGCGCTGGGGCGTTCGGACAGGTACGAGGTGGGCATCTCGGGGGCGAGGTCCCGACAGATGTCCAGCAGTCCCCAGTCAAAGCTGTGCAAGACGGTGCGTGTGGCCAAGTCATGCTGGCGGATGTCCTTGATCACGGCTGTCACCAGCTGCGCCCGGGCCTGTGCGTCGTGATACTGTGCGGGGTCTGATTTCAGCTCGAGCAGGAGCGCGACCGAGTGATGCTTGGGCTGTGCGACCAGCACCAAAAGATCGGCCAGCCGCGGCGTGCGCGCGCCATCCAGAATGGCCTGATCCGGGAAGCGCGTTGCATAGTCGGTCTGAGGGTCGAGCGCGCCCACGTCGAAAGACTGCAGCTCGGCCAAGGTCAGATCGGCAACCCGTGGTTCTGGAGAGCTTAGAAACTGGCCGTCCGGAGTGCGGGTGAACTCGGCCGACAGATGATGGTTATGGGTGATCACTGGCACAAGGTCGCGGGTTAAAACCACGTCAAACTCAAGCGCTTTGATCCCAAGGGAGAGGGTAAATTCAAACCCCTCGATGGTGTTTTCGGGCAGGATGCCACGGGCCCCGCGATGGCCGATCAGGCGCACGGTTTCCTTGCTGCCACGGAAGGCGTCAAGCTGGGAAAAATGGGGCATGATCTGATCCCTGATCCGGTTTGGGTCCGGTGGGGTGTAGCAGGAGTTTTGCGCTGGAAAAAGATATGAAACGAAGGCGCGATCCGAGGGGTTATGTTTCTTGACGATCGCAGGCGGGTCTACTAGGGATGCGCGCATCTGGGCGGGTATGGTGAAATGGTATCATGCGAGCTTCCCAAGCTTAAGGTGCGGGTTCGATTCCCGCTACCCGCTCCAGGGTTTCATTGCAGTGTTGGGTGTGTGGTTGAGGCTGGTGGACGGGTAGATGTTCGCTGTTGTCAACGACAGAAGGCCAACGTCAGCCCCTGGGGTGGCAACGTAACAGACATTAGGACGCGCTTTATGGTCGCGAACTATATCCACAAGACCTGAGGAAGCGCCAAGAGCAGCTATATCGCCAGCCCAAGGGAGGGGCTGACGATGGCCGGGCCGCTAATGCGGCTGTTAACCGGCTGGGTGTTCCAAAACAACAATGCGCTCTCGGCTCAAGGCACCCAAACTTGAAAATGCGAACGAATTGCCGCGAGAGATCACTACCAACGCCAATTGTCACGCCACAGCTTGCCAGATGCCCTGTCATTCCGTAAGAACAAATAGGGAACACACGGATCGAGTGCCGATTGTCTGTTGAACACAGACGCGGGCCTTGGTTGAATGGGCGAAACAGGGGCGGGCGACATGCTGACATCAGTGGAACTTTGTGCAGGTGCGGGCGGGCAGGCTCTGGGGTTGGAGCGCGCCGGATTTGCCCATACCGCGCTGGTCGAGATCGACAAGCATTGCTGTAATACCCTGCGCCACAACCGCCCCAACTGGCATGTGATCGAACAGGACATGCGGCTGTTCAAAGAGCGTGCGTCAGACCACAAGGGGCTGGATCTCTTGGCCGGAGGATTGCCGTGCCCGCCGTTTTCGGTTGCTGGAAAGCAGTTGGGCGAGGCGGACGAGCGCAATCTGTTCAACGACGCGCTTGATATCATAGACGATGCGCGCCCACGCGCGGTGATGATCGAAAACGTGCGCGGATTTCTGGATGCAGTGTTTCATGATTACCGCGAGAAGCTGAAAACGCAGCTGTCCAAACTGGGGTACAAGACCGATTGGCGGCTATTGAATGCCTCGGATTACGGCGTGCCGCAATTGCGCCCGCGTGTGGTGATTGTTGCGGTTGAGGCGGCCCGGTCCGAGCATTTCGACTGGCCCGAGCCAAATCCACACAATCCGCCCACGGTGGGGGACACATTGCGTGATCTAATGGCCGAACGTGGCTGGCGCGGGGCGGATGATTGGGCCGACAAGGCCGATGAGATTGCACCGACCATCGTCGGCGGATCCAAAAAACACGGGGGGCCTGATCTGGGCCCGACGCGCGCCCGGGCCGCCTGGGCCACGTTGGGGGTCGAGGGCCGCACCATTGCACCCGAGGCACCGGATGCGTTTCACAACGGCATGCCGCGTCTGACCGTGCCGATGGTGGCGCGCATTCAGGGGTTTCCGGACGGCTGGCATTTCACCGGGGCCAAGACCAATGCTTACAGGCAGGTGGGCAACGCCTTTCCGCCTCCGGTGGCCGAGGCCGTGGGGCGACAGGTCGCCCGCACCCTGCGCAATCGGGTGCTGCACGCGGTCAACGGCTGACCGATGAAGCGCAACGTCCCACCCAGCACCGTCTTGGAGGGTCACGCGGATTACCCGGTATTGCGCCCGTTGGCGGATGACATCACCGCCCGGGCAGGCGGGTCCGATGTCCTGGCTGCCAAAGTGGCGGATATGCTGCGCGGGTGCATTGATGATGTGATCATGACGCCCAAGACCGGGCGGCGCAGCTATGACCAGCTGGAAAAGACCGAAAAGACCTATATCGGCACGCGGGTCGAGATTGAGCTGCGCGCCATGCTGCGCCTGCCCAAGGGGCGACTGGACACGGTGATCTGCGGCCAGGATGTGGATATCAAACACACGATGGGCTCCACCTGGATGATCCCGACCGAGGCGGTGGATGCGCCCTGCATCCTTATGGCGGCCGACGAAACACGCGCTCGGTGTTATCTGGGACTGATCGTGGCGAAGTTGTCAAACCTGAGCGAAAGCCAGAACAAAGACGCCAAGAAATCGGTCTCGGCCGAGGGATTTCGCCACATCCTGTGGCTGCTGGTGGATCACCCCTATCCGCGAAACTTCTGGTCCACGGTGCCCGAAGATGCCATTGCCCGTATCTTTGAGGGTCACTCTGGCAATGCCCGCGTGATGCAGTTGTTCCGCGAAATCCACGACCGCGCCATTTCCCGCGATGTGATCGAGGCCGTGGCGCAGCAGAAGGACTTCATGCGGCGCCTGCGCTCGGACGCAGGGGGTGGGACGCGTGACAAGCTGGCCGCCGAGGGCGTGTGGCTGTTGAACGGCCATTTCGACGGGCCTTTGATTGCAGCACTGAACCTGCCCGTCTGCGGCGGTAGCGAATTTGTCGCCCATAGACCGCGATCCGAACGCGAGCGCGATGTGGCGCGGGCGCATGGGCTGGTGATGCCTGTGGACATTGTGCCTTAGCGCGCCTCTCAGAGCCCTGTTGACGTCGGGCAGTCCGGGTCCAAGCGTGTGAAACGAGAGTGCAGGCTGGCCTGCCGCAAGACGCTTTAAAACGCGGTCATCTTGGGCGTTCTGATCGTGATATCTTCATTCGAGTAAGACGCATTCCAGGCGTGTGGTGTGACACGGCACAAGGCCTTTGTCCCTTCGCGGAAATTCTCCTTCGACACGCTTCGGAACGTGCGCAGGCTGTTCATGACCACTTTACCTTTGACCACGACATTCGCACTGCCACGCGTTTTGCGATCAAGCCCGGTTTCTTTGATGTAGGGGGACAAGCGTTTGCTGATCGTCCACATCCCGCAAACAGCGATCTTACCTTCAACTTCGGTGATCATGGCGGCAATTTTCATTTCACCATGGGGATCATAGGTCCAGGTATAGACGGCCGCATCAGCACCCATGGGGTGTTCAAACTTGGCGTTCTGGGCATGCCCCGGCATGGATTGGGCCGAGACAAGCGTGATGGCGAGGCCGAGAAAAAGGCCAATGCGTGTTCTGCGTCGTTTCATCAAATGTCCTATGAAGATTGGGAATTTCGGTTCTGGTCTATCAAACATTTCTGATCGTGGTTTTGAGCGCAAGGCAATTTGCACGGAAAACGTGTGTCTCTGCCGCTAAAAGTTGAGATATTGCGCGCGCATGGGGTGCACGGGCTGCATGGACTAGCGGTGCCTGAGGCCGCGAGGTTATGATGTGCCCATGTGTGGACGTTTTGCAGCTGGTGATCTGACCCAAGCGCAGATGCTTGAGATCGTTGAAGGGTTTTTGACCCCCGGCGTTGCTGTGGACGGCGAGGCTGAGCCCCCCAAGTCCGGGCATCACATCCGGCCCACCAACCGCATCGCCCTGGTCACGCAGGAAGGCGAGGCGCCCCTGCTGACGTCGGCCAACTGGCAGATCACGCCCCCCGGCGGACGCGGATTGATCAATGCCAAGATTGAGAACAGCGGGTTTTGGAAAGATCGCTGGGACCACGGACGCTGCATGATCCCGGCGGTGGGCTACTTTGAATGGTCAACGACCTCGGGTCGCAAGGCGCCGATGTTCATCACCGTCAAACGCAACGCGCCGGTGCTGTTCTTTGCGGGCTTTCGTTCGGAGGATGGGCAAGGCTGTGTGATTCTGACCCGAGAGCCCTCGGATCAGATTGCCCATATCCACAGCCGGATGCCGGTGATCGTGTCGCCTGAGGACATGGGGGATTGGTTGAGCGGCCAGATGGAAATGGCCGCGGCCCAAAACCATCTGGGTACGCAATGGGATGGGCGGTTTGATTATCATCACATCAAACCTCTGACGCATGACGCTGAGGGTGCAGAGATCATAGAGCCTTTTGAGCCACCACAAGCCTCGTTCGATTTTTGAGGGGACTTGAGGCCCGCGCGCCCTTTGGGTAGGCCTATGTCATGAGTTTTACAGTGGCCATCGACGGACCTGCGGCAGCGGGCAAGGGGACCCTCTCGAAAGAGGTGGCGCGACATTTTGGGTTTGCCCATCTGGACACCGGGTTGCTGTACCGGGCCACGGGGCTGCGCACGCTGGACGGAACGGACCCGGTCGAGGCGGCGCAGGCTTTGCAGGCTGCGGATCTGGAAGATGCAGATGCTCTGCGCACGCCCGAAGTGGCCCAAGCCGCCAGCCGCGTGGCAGCGGTGCCGGAAGTCCGAAGTGCTCTGGTGAATTTTCAGCGTGCTTTTGCGACACGGGCAGGGGGGGCCGTGCTGGACGGGCGCGATATCGGCACGGTGATTTGTCCGGGCGCTCAGGTGAAGCTTTATGTCACGGCCAGCGACGACGTGCGCGCAGAACGCCGCCACAAGGAGCTGACGGGCAAGGGCATGGATGTGACTTATGACGCCGTGCTGGATGACTTGCAGCAACGCGATGCGCGTGACAGCGCCCGTGCCACCGCGCCGCTGAAACCTGCCGAAGATGCCGTGCTGCTGGATACCTCCCGGATGAGCATTCAAGAGGCCGTGGCGGCAGCGATCGCCTTGATCGAAGCCGCGCAGGGCTAACGCCTTGTGGTGGGCGGATCGGCAGAAATCGCCTCAAATCCTGACAGGCCAATGGAAATCTTGACAGACGAATGAAGCACGGTAAAACCGCTCACGAGTTTGTGAAGGAGTGGCCCATCCCTATGGCTTCATCTGAAGAAATGTACGTCGATCTGCTGAAGAAAACTTTGTCCTTTAGCTTGTGGCCCGATCCCCCCATGCCCGTCGGGTTTTTCAGTCGCCGCAAATCAGGGCCGGTGCACAAGATCAAGGCTGGGATCAATCGGATGATGGGCCATCGCAATCTGATGCTGGCGAAGATTCCGGACAATGATGCTGCCGCGCGCGAAGGTGGGGAAACCTGGCCGGGCTATGCGGATACGATGGTGGGCATGAAGCGCCTGAACAATTTGGAACACTGTGTGCGTCAGGTGGTGGCCGAAGGCATCCCCGGGGATTTCATTGAAACAGGTGTCTGGCGCGGTGGGTCGTGCATTTTGATGCGCGGTATCCTCAAGGCGCTGGATGTGACGGACCGCAAGGTCTGGGTTGCCGACAGTTTTGAAGGACTGCCTTTGCCGGATGCCGAAGCCTATCCCAGCGATGCCGGTGATGTGCACCATCAGTATGATTTTCTAGCCGTGTCGGAGGACACCGTGCGTCGGAACTTTGAACGTTATGGATTGCTGGATGATCAGGTGGTGTTTTTGAAAGGGTTCTTTGCAGACACTTTGCCGGATGCCCCGATTGAAAACGTGTCGATCATGCGTCTGGACGGGGATATGTACAGCTCGACCATGGATGCTCTGGACAACCTCTATCACAAGCTGTCGCCGGGTGGATTTTGCATCATTGATGACTATGCGTTGCCAGCCTGCGCCGAAGCGGTTGAGGATTTCCGCAAGACCCACGGCATCACCGAGCCGCTGGAGACGATCGACAATATTTCCAAGTTCTGGCGCAAGGCAGCTTGAGACCTAGCCGGGAACGAGCGACGCGCGATCTCCGGCCAGCCAGCGGATGACGTCGATATAGTCGATCACCAGTGACACCGCCAAGGTTGCAAAGAACACCCAAGCGATGATCCGCGCCTTGTCTGTGAGGGCGGGCAGGCGCGGCCGCATCCAGATCAAGAGTGGCGTCCATAGCACCACATGTCCCAACCCCAGCAGGCGCACATATCCCCATTGGTTGTAAAGGAGTGGCATTAGGATTGCTGTAATCCCGGCCACGGCAAGGCTGACAATGCCAATTCGGCGGCTTTGCGACCAGATCAGCAACAGGACAGGGGCGATGAACATCACCCCCACAAGCCAGACAAACCAAAGCTGGAGATATTGCGGCTGCGTGGCGGCGGCTTCGGCGAAGGTCATCGGTAAGATACCCAGTGCGGCTAAGAGTATTATCGCGGTCTAGTGTTTGTGCTATGAAAACACTCTCAAGTTAACAATGCACAGCTTTGATGTGAACAGAGGACAAATCTAATCCAGATAAGACACTGCAATCTTACGTTACTAAGGGAGGTTCGATGTCTGCTCAGCACGATAAATCCTTGAAATTGGCTGACGACGCGACTTTTGATGATCGCTTTTCAGCTTTGAATGAACTTCCATACACAGAAGACATTCAAGAATTTCTGAATGAACTGGACGCCATTAATGACCCGTCGACGGATGAAATTTATCTCGCTGCACAAGCATGTTGGCGGCTTGGTCGCTTTCAACAAGCATTTGATCTTTACTTGAAAGCTGCCAGTGGCGGGCGTTTTGCAGGGTACTACTGCGCTGCTCGTGTTATCCGCGAGCACGGCAACTCGTTAAAGCCTGACTCGTCGAAAGATGATACCTATCACGATCTTATCATATCTGCCGCCAAGCAAGGCCATCTATGGTCTCGTCTTAAGGTGTTAAAGGGAAGACGGAAGGATTCTATTGTCGCAAGGATCAGGTATTATTGGTTAAGGTTTGCATGCTCTCCGTTCATCATCATTAACGCGCTGTTAATCAGTGGGGATCGAGAGAAGGTAAGGGTCTAAGGGAATGGCCTGTAACGCTAGCAAATATCCGCGGCGTGTCCGAGTTGCTTAGCCCTTGATTCCATATCAAACCCGCTCTATACGCGCACGTGTCGACAAAGGCGGAGACCTTTGCAGGACAAAGAGTGTTGAGCAGGGTCGGGACAACCGGCCCTCTTTGTTTTGTGAACCGTCTGACCAATGAAACCCTAAGACCGGCGGAGACAACCGCGCGGCCAGAATAAACGCTAGATTAGGAAAAAAACGCCACATGGCTAACACAATGGAAGAGTTTGAAGCACTCCTGAACGAAAGCTTCGAAATGGACACGCCCGAAGAGGGATCAGTTGTCAAAGGCAAGGTTCTCGCGATTGAAGCGGGACAAGCCATCATCGACGTCGGCTACAAAATGGAAGGCCGCGTTGATATCAAAGAATTCGCAAATCCCGGTGAAGCCCCCGAAATCGCCATTGGCGATGAGGTAGAGGTCTATTTGCGCGCGGCGGAAAACGCCCGCGGCGAGGCTGTGATCAGCCGCGAGATGGCCCGCCGCGAGGAAGCCTGGGATCGTCTGGAAAAAGCCTATGCCGACGAAGAGCGTGTCGAAGGCGCGATCTTTGGCCGGGTTAAAGGTGGCTTTACCGTGGATCTGGGTGGCGCCGTTGCGTTCTTGCCCGGCTCTCAGGTCGATGTGCGCCCCGTGCGCGATGCGGGCCCTCTGATGGGTCTCAAGCAGCCGTTCCAGGTTCTGAAAATGGACCGTCGTCGTGGCAACATCGTTGTTTCGCGTCGTGCGATCCTTGAAGAATCACGTGCCGAGCAGCGCGCCGAGGTTATCGGCAACCTGACTGAAGGCCAGGCGGTTGACGGTGTGGTCAAGAACATCACCGAATACGGTGCGTTTGTTGATCTGGGCGGTGTTGACGGGCTGCTGCACGTCACCGACATGGCATGGCGCCGGGTTAACCACCCATCTGAGATCCTGACCATTGGCGAAACCGTTAAAGTTCAGGTCATCAAGATCAACAAAGAAACCCACCGCATTTCGCTGGGCATGAAACAGCTGCAGGACGATCCTTGGGATCTGGTGGCTGGCAAGTACCCGCTGGAAAGCACACACACGGGCCGCGTGACCAACATCACCGACTATGGTGCCTTTGTTGAGCTGGAGCCAGGTGTTGAAGGTCTGGTGCACGTCTCGGAAATGTCCTGGACCAAGAAGAACGTTCACCCCGGCAAGATCGTGTCGACCTCGCAGGAAGTCGAAGTCATGGTTCTGGAAATCGACGGTGCCAAGCGCCGCGTCTCCCTTGGTCTGAAACAGACCATGCGCAACCCATGGGAAGTGTTCGCAGAGCAGTACCCAGAAGGCACCGAGGTCGAAGGCGAAGTCAAGAACATCACCGAGTTCGGTCTGTTCGTGGGCCTCGACGGCGAAATCGACGGCATGGTTCACCTGTCCGACATCTCGTGGGACGAGCGTGGCGAAGACGCGATCCAGGGCTACAAGAAGGGCGATATGGTTTCGGCCGTTGTCTCGGAAGTGGACGTGGAAAAAGAGCGTATCTCGCTGTCGATCAAAGCCCTGGGCGGTGACAAGTTCGCCGAAGCCGTGGGCGGCGTGAAGCGCGGTTCGATCATCACTGTTGAGATCACTTCGATCGAAGATGGTGGCATCGAAGTGGAATATGAAGGCATGAAATCCTTCATCCGCCGCTCGGATCTGTCGCGTGATCGTGCAGAGCAGCGCCCTGAGCGTTTCTCGGTCGGTGACAAGCTGGATGTGCGCGTGACCAACGTGGACAGCAAAACACGCCGCTTGGGTCTGTCGATCAAAGCCCGCGAGATTGCCGAAGAAAAAGAAGCGGTGGAGCAGTATGGCTCCTCGGATTCAGGGGCGTCCTTGGGCGACATCCTGGGTGCGGCGCTGAAAGGCGACGAAGACAAGTAATCCCAGCCATGTGCTGTGAGACCGGACAGGCCCTGCGTGTATGCGCGGGGCCTTTTCTTTGAGAGCATATACCTGGGTGTGGGACTCAAATCCGGACCAGGATGCCAAGTGCTGCGCAAGTTTTTCTCAAGCGAATCAACTCCTGATATCAGTCACCTGAATTCCGCCGATCCGCGAAATTGTGGTGGATTTGCTCGGAACTCATGTTAGTTTCAGCGGGTTCTGGCAAGAAATTCATGGAAATCATGGTGTTCTTGGCCGGCAAACTGTTTTTGTTTTTTGTGTTTCTATCTATAGTCACTGGAAAAGCGCGGCTGCCAAAGTCCAAAGCGCGGGGGAGAAAACAAAAAATGATCCGATCCGAATTGATCCAGAAAGTTGCCGACGATAATCCACATCTGTCGTACCGGGACGTTGAGCGGATCGTGAATACCATCTTTAATGAAATCACCGAAGCGATGGCCAAGGGAAATCGTGTGGAACTGCGCGGGTTTGGCGCCTTTTCCGTCAAGAAGCGCGATGCGCGCACGGGCCGTAATCCACGCACCGGTGAAAGTGTGCATGTCGAGGAAAAACACGTACCGTTTTTCAAAACCGGCAAGCTGTTGCGTGATCGACTGAACGGAAAGTAATCCATGCGTTACATTCGCTATGCTTCGATTGCCATCTTCGCGGTGGCTTTGATCCTTGTCTCGCTGGCCAATCGCCAAATGGTGTCGGTCAAAGTGTGGCCGGACGAGGTATCGGGCATGGTGGCAACCAATCCGGGCATTGAAATGCCACTCTTCGTGGTGATCTTTGCGGGCATTCTGGCAGGGCTTGTCGTGGGCTTTGTCTGGGAATGGATCCGGGAAGCAGGCGAGCGCGCCGAGGCCGCCCGGCAGGCCCGCGAGATGGAGCGCCTGCGCGCCGAGGTAAAGCGTCTGAAAGGCGAGAGAGCCGACGGCCAGGACGAAGTTCTGGCGCTTTTGGAGCAAGCCAGCTAAACCGCGCTGCATGACCAGCGATATTCGTATCAAAATCTGCGGTCTCAGCACGCCTGAGACCATCGACGTCGCCGCTCAGGCGGGGGCGGCTTACATTGGTCTGGTGTTCTTTCCGAAATCACCGCGTTTTGTCAGCCATGATCTGGCGCGGGAACTGGCGCTTGGCACGCCATTGGGTGTGGCCAAGGTGGCATTGGTGGTGAATGCCGATAATGCCTATCTGGATCAGCTGACCGCCGATGTGCCATTGGATATGTTGCAGCTGCACGGCGCAGAGCCACCAGACCGGGTGCGCGAAATCAAAGACCGCTATGGCCTGCCAGTGATGAAGGCCGTGGGCATTGCGGACGCGGATGACTTACCTCAGCTTGCCCGCTACGAGGCTGTGGCGGATCAATTGCTGGTGGACACCAAGCCTCCCAAGGATGCAGACCGCCCCGGTGGCAATGCGCAGACCTTTGACTGGGATTTGATCGCGGGACGCGACTGGGCACGACCCTGGATGCTGGCCGGAGGACTAACGCCCGAAAACGTGGCCGCAGCCATTGCGCACACCGGAACGCGGCAGATTGATCTGTCCTCTGGCGTGGAAAGCGCACCGGGCGTGAAAGACCCTGCTTTGATCCGGTCTTTTATCGCCGCGGCGCAAGGCAATTGACCTGAACGCGGTGCTGTCCCACTCTGTCACGCAGGGGGGCTGCATATGGATACCGAAGATCTGGATGACGTCTATGGTGCCAAAACGCCGGACGAGGCACGTGCGATCTATGCCAAATGGTCGTCAAGTTATGACGCCGACAACCTGAGCCGTGGCTTTCGCCTGCCTGCTTTGGGCGCTGGGCTGTTGGCACGGTTTCTGGACGGGGCGGATGGGCCGTTGCTGGATGCGGGCTGTGGCACGGGGCTGGCGGGCGAAACGCTTAGTCTTTTGGGATATTCCGATATCACCGGGTGCGATTTGTCGCCTGAAATGATTGAGCGCGCTGCACGCACAGGCGTTTACCAAAGCTTTGAACACGCCGATATGGGCGCGTCATTGCCCTTTGCGGATGGGCAGTTTGCCGGATTTGTCTGCGTCGGCTCGTTTGGCCCCGGGCATGCGCCGCCCTCGACGCTGACCCATCTGGCCCGGGTGATGCGGCCCGGGGGCATCGGGGTCTTTAACCTGCTGGAAGGCACATATGTGGACCAAGGCTTCCCTCCGGTGATAGATGATCTGGTCGGGGCAGGGACGTGGGAGGTGATTTACACCACGCCACCGTTCCTGCCGTTTCTTCTGGCTGAACCGGACCTTTGGTCGCGCGCCTATGTGGTGCGCAAGCTGTAAGGAAAGAGCCGGGTTTTTGGCACTTTATTGTTATGGCGCCACCTGGGCGCTGATTTTTGAAGGAGGGATAGATGTATAGATTGATTATAGCGGCCGTGCTTGCGGTGTTGCTCGCAGCCCCGGTCGCGCGGGCTGATGGGTTCAGGCCCACGGACAACTGCCTGCAAACGCTGAATGATATGTCAGATGTCGATCGGGTGATGCTGGGCGCTTGGGTGATTGGATATCTCGACAACACCAATGGCGAGGTCAGCCTGGTGCGATTTGATAACGCCATGACCGTGCTGAAGAACCTGACAGGCGTATGTGCCAAGAACCCAAATGCCACGATCCTGCAGGTGGTGCAAAGCAGCAAGAAAAACACACCGGACACACCGGGAACAAAGGCCCATGCCCAGAAGTTCCTAAGCCAGTTTCTGGCTCCCGGTGCCGACCGCGTCGCGCTGACCGCATCGCTGCGCCCGTCCGAGGCTGAAATCCGCGCCGTCTATCAGCCACCTTTGGCAGATGCGTTGGTGACGATGTACAATGATATGTTCCAGCCCGGTGTTCAGATTGGTCCCAAAGACGGTCAGACGGAGCTGCTGGTCTGGCACGGCACCACGGGCTCCTTTCGCGAAGGTGATCCGGTTTTGGAAGATTTTCCGGGTGGATACGCCGATGTGCGCGAGATGATGTTGGGCGATTACCCGATTGTGCGGTTCAAATTCGTCAAACCCGGCGAGACTTTGGGCATGGCCTTTGACGGGCTGATCCACATCAACAACCGCTGGGTGCTGATGCCCAAGCCGTGGCGGGCATTGGGCGGTTAATGTCGCCGCTTTTCGCTGGAAAATTCTGGTTTCGTCCCATATTCAACCACAGAGCCTATGATGGGCTGCTGAATGAGGTGACGCGCTATGAATGATCTCTTTAACTCCTTTATGACCGGCCCCGACGAAAAGGGCCGTTTTGGCAATTTTGGCGGGCGGTTTGTGTCCGAGACCCTGATGCCGCTGATCCTTGAGTTGGAAGAGCAGTATGAGTTTGCCAAGACGGATGAAAGCTTCTGGGCCGAAATGCATGACCTGTGGACGCATTATGTGGGCCGTCCTTCGCCTTTGTATTTCGCCGAAGGGCTGACCGAGCATCTGGGCGGGGCCAAGATTTACCTCAAGCGGGACGAATTGAACCACACGGGGGCCCACAAGATCAATAACGTGTTGGGTCAGATCCTGCTGGCGCGGCGCATGGGCAAGACCCGGATCATCGCCGAGACAGGCGCCGGGCAGCACGGGGTGGCCACGGCCACGGTCTGTGCCAAGTTCGGGTTGAAATGTATCGTCTACATGGGCGCGCATGATGTCGAGCGACAGAAGCCGAACGTGTTCCGGATGCGCCTTCTGGGGGCCGAAGTTGTGCCGGTGACCTCGGGTCGTGGCACGTTGAAAGACGCAATGAACGACGCGCTGCGCGATTGGGTCACCAATGTGCGCGATACGTTTTACTGCATCGGCACCGTGGCGGGTCCACACCCCTATCCGGCGATGGTACGCGATTTTCAGGCGATCATCGGCAAGGAAGCCAAGGAACAGATGATGGCCGCTGAGGGCCGTTTGCCCGATACGCTGATTGCCGCCATTGGTGGTGGATCCAACGCCATGGGCCTGTTCTTTCCGTTTCTGGATGACAAGGATGTTGCCATCATCGGGGTTGAAGCCGGCGGCAAGGGTGTGAACGCCAAGATGGAGCATTGTGCGTCGTTGACAGGTGGCCGTCCCGGCGTGCTTCACGGCAACCGGACCTATTTGTTACAGGATGATGACGGGCAGATTTTGGAAGGCTATTCGATTTCTGCGGGTCTCGATTATCCCGGTATCGGCCCTGAGCATTCCTGGCTGCATGACACGGGCCGGGCGCAATATGTCTCGATCACCGACAAGGAGGCGCTGGAGGCGTTCCAGCTGTCTTGTGAGAAAGAAGGGATCATCCCCGCATTGGAGCCCTGCCACGCCTTGGCCCATGTGATGAAGATCGCACCGGAGCTGCCTGCCGATCATATCATCTGCATGAATATGTGTGGGCGCGGGGACAAGGATATCTTTACCGTCGCCAAGCATCTGGGCTTTGAGATGGATGATGCGGAGTAACTTACGTCTCACCTGATCGCCAATAGCCGGTTAACAGGCCCGCAGGGCCCCGGCCATCGTCAGCCCCTCCCTTGGGCTGGCGATATCTCAGATGCAGGAGCTTCCTTTGTTCTTGTGGATGTACGATGCTGGCATAAAGTACTCCCTAACTAACCCCAGGTCGCCTGCCCAGGGGCTAACGATGGCGGGGGCGTCATCAATTTGAAGGTGTAAAAGAGCCGCTGAATTATTGTTGCGTGGTTTCTTAAGAAGTTTGCTGAGCGCAGTTCTCGAAATCAGCTCTCCTTTCCATTTATTACCCAACCTCGCAATATTGTTGCGCAAAGATCACGAGCGTTTTGAGGGGTTATCTTGCCGTGTAGATCGAATCTGATTGTTAGCGGTATCACCTGTTTCCCGGTCACACGGATCGGACCCTAGCGGTTGAAGCTCTGATGCTTCTCCGGTGCGGGCGGCGCTGCCGACCCCGTATGCCAGGGCCGAAATGTGCGGGATGCTAGTAGCTCAATAGGTAGAGCAACAGATTTAGGTTCTGTGTGTTGAGGGTTCGAATCCCTCCAGCAAACGCAAAAGTAGCTCAGTCTGGATAGAGCGAACGACTGTTAATCGTTTTGGCGCAGGTTCGAATCCTGCCTTTGCACATCGGTCCCTGAAAAGGACCACTGGTCTTGAACACCAGTTAAAACACCGGGATCCGGGGCTGCCTCAGCAGAGGTTGGCCCGGCGGTCTGTCCCTTCGGGGAATGATTAATGGATCTGCCACTGCTCTGGCCTTGCGTCGGAGCATGGGATGACGGCTTGTGCCGTGGTTCAGTCTGCGAGGCTGCCCCGTGAGGGCGGATAAGCACGCCGGGTCACTGCGCGCCCTCTCGCCCATCTCCCACGCCGGGTCATGGCGCGGGGTGGCTTCGGGTTCCACCTCACCGCCCTTGAATAATGGGCATCACACCTGTCGGCATTCTGCCGCAACACATTGAAAACACTGAAAGGAGCTCTTGCCTTGCGACGATAGGACGAGACGAATTGGAGACGATATGATGACACATATACTGACGAAACTGACCGATTGGCTGACCGGATACACCCGCGTCACCGTTATGGAAACCGAACGACTGCTGGTGCTGGAGAAGGGCCGTATCGCCAATATCCTGAGCGCTGGGGAACACCGCATCAAGCGGCGTGATACCGTGACGGACCTCCATGATTTGGGTCGCCTCCGTTTCACTACGCCCTACGAGGCAGCTCTGTTTCGGGAACGCCCCGATCTGGCCGAAGCGCATCTGACCGAAGTTCGCGCAGGTGACGACGAGGTTCTGATCGTCCGGCGCGACGGGCGTCTGCACGAGGTGATCCTGACAGGGGACCGCGTGGTCTACTGGACCGATGCAGGCCCCTGGACGGTGGAGCGGTATGCGCTGACGGACACGCTGACAGTACCCACCAAACTGGCCAACGCGCTGGTTCGGGCGGGGCTGACCACAGGTTTCAACGCCACGGAAGTGGCTGAGGGACATGTGGGCTTGCTGACCGTGGACGGTGTTCTGAAAGGACGCTTGACCCCTGGCACACACGCCTTTTGGCGGCTGGGGCGGCATGTGGCTGTGCGGCAGGTCGATCTGAGGACACGTACGCATGAGGTCACGGGTCAAGAGATCCTGACCAAGGACCGCGTGACGATCCGGGTGAACCTGACCGCCGTGTACCGTGTGGTTGATCCTGAGCGTGCCGTAGCGGCCGTGAAGGATTTCACCGAGGCGCTGCACCGGGCCCTGCAACTGGCGTTTCGCCGGACGCTGGGTGCGCTGACGCTGGATACGATCCTAGCCGAGAAAGGCGCTGTGAATGCAGAAGCCGCCGAGGCCGTACGGGCGGAAATGGCCCGTATCGGGGTCGAGGTTGGTGAGATCGCCCTGCGCGATGTCATCCTGCCCGGCGAGATGCGCGATATCCTCAACCGTGTGGTTGAGGCCGAGAAGGAAGCCGAGGCCAATGTGATCCGACGCCGGGAAGAAACGAACGCAACGCGGGCGCTTCTGAACACGGCAAAGGTGATGGCCGACACCCCTGTGATGCTGCGTCTGAAAGAGCTGGAAGCTTTGGAGACGATCGCAGGGAAAGTGGACACTCTGACCGTGCACAACGGGACTGAGGGTCTGATGACCGAGGTCGTGCGCCTGCGCGATTGAGGTCTGGCTACGGCTGGTGTCCGGCCCGGGGGAACCCTCGGGCCGGATTTTTCTATGTTTGCGGGTGCAGGATGCGCAGGATGAGCGCGGCTGAGGCCATCGCAATCCCGCAGGCCGTCATCAGCGCGATATGATAGCCGCCGCCTTGGTCGAACAATACACCCGCCAGCCACGGCCCCAACAACCCAGCCGTTCCCCAAGCGGTGAACACTCGTCCGTATATGCGCGGCCCGCGATCCATGCCGTAGCGTTTCGCGATGGCCGCAGGGTAGACGGCGATGGTGCCGCCGTAGGCAAAGCCGATCAGGCCAAAGGCCGGTAGCATCGCCGCCGATGTGCCAAAGGTGGCAAGCCCTGCCAAGGCAAGGGCTGTCGCTGCGGCCAGGCCCCCCAGCAATCGACCCGGAGAAAGCGTATCCGCCAACTGCCCAGCGATCATCGCCCCGGCCAAATTACAGGCCGCGATCACGACAGGCGCGAGCCAGGCCGCGGTTCCCGGACGCAGTGCCGCCGCAATTCCGGCGGCGTGACCGATCACCATCAGCCCGGCCATCACACCGCCGAAATAGGCGAGCCAGAGAAGGCCAAGCTTGTGCATGCCTGGGTTGGGTTGAATCAAGTTGGTTGGTGTCGATTTAAATCGGGCCCGCGCCAGATGCATCAATCCCGCGCTGACCAGTCCGACGCCGATCAGGCATACGGCAAGGCTGTTCATCGCACGTGCAAAGCCGCCGGTCGACAGGGCGATTTCAAACAAAGCGGGTGAGACGACTGACCCCAAGGCATAGGCCGCTGTCACCACGCCCATCGCCAGCCCTTCGCGGCCTGGATTGACCTGTGCTGAAATTTGCAGACCAAAGCCATAGCCCAAACCATTCGCGGCCCCGAAGATCAGGCTGTAGCCCAGCCAGACCCCTGTCAGCGTTCCCGCCAATCCTGCCCCATAGGCACCTATCGCTGCCAGAGCGCAGGCCGTGCCCATCAGCATTGCGGCCGAACCTTTGGTGTAAAGCCGGGGGCCTATCAGAACCACCAAAGTGATCGCCACGAGGGCCATGGAATAGCTGAGCGAAACCGCTGTGCGCGATGCGGTAAACTGTGCCTCAAGCGGGACCAGAAAGACGGAAAAGGCGTGGATCGACCCCATCACCACTGAAACCAGCGCAGCGGCGATCAAAACGATCATTCCGGAGGATGCGGGGGGCGAGGTCATTCGGTCAGGCCTTGAAGGCCTCATCCACCGGGACTTGCAGGGCTGTCGCCAAGGCGTTGGTTTGGCTGGCCATGCCGATGACCGACAGAAGCTCGCCTTGCTGGGCGTCGGTCATGCCCTTGGCGCGGGCCGCTGCCGTGTGGGAATGGGCGCAGTATTCGCAGGCATTGGTGACCGAGACGGCGATGTAGATCAGTTCTTTGGTCAAAGGGTCCAATTCACCCGGTCCCATGACGGCTTTCAGCCGGTCCCATGTGGCACGCAAGAGGGCCGGATCATGGGCCAGTGCACGCCAGAAGTTGTTGATGAAATCACCGCCTCGCGTGGTTCGGATGTCGTCAAACACCGCCTTTACATCGGGGCTGGCACCCTCGTCTGAGATCAGCGTGACTGTGGCCATGGGGTGGATTCCTTATGCGGTGGCGTGTTCCTTCAGCACCTTCAGCGGCACGATGTCGAGGGCGCGCAGATGTGTGGCCTCCAGTTGCACCTTGGGCGCGCAGCCTTCGTCGTGGGCCTGAAGGAAGCGGGCGGCACAGAGGCACCATTGATCGCCGGGCTTCAACCCGGCAAAGCCAAATTCGGGGCGTGGTGTGGAAAGATCGTTGCCGACGTATTTGGAATAGGCCAGAAATTCAGCGGTCATCAGGGCGCACACCGTGTGGCTGCCCTGATCCTCGGCACAGGTGTTGCAGGCGCCATCGCGGAAAAACCCGGTCATCGGGTCGGTGGAGCAGGACGTCAGATCGCCGCCTAATACGTTGAGAGATTGGTCTTTTTCGGTCATGTCTTTGCCTTTGTGTGCAGGGGCAGTATGGCCTCAAAGACCCTCGGCAATCAATCGGAACATGGCGACATTGCTGTCATTCACGCCCGGCTCCCGGAATTGGCGATCTGCGGCGGTGGTGACAATCACCACATCGCGGGTCTGGTCGATATAGATATATTGCCCATAAATGCCACGTGCCAGAAACTGCCCCGGCTCGGACCCCAGCGGAATCCACCATTGATAGCCATAGCTAGTTTCCGTCTCGGTGGTCTTGGCCGAAGGCCGGGTGGACGCGGCGACCCAGTCGGCTGGTACGATCTGCTGACCGCCATATTGCCCATTCTGAGCGATCATCAGGCCAAAGCGGGCATAATCGCGAGTGGTGACGTTCAGCCCGCCCAGCACAAAGGCCACGCCAGCACCATCGGTGATGTAATAGGGGTCCTGCTCCAGCCCCAGCGGCTGGATGATTTTTTCGGACAGAAGCGTAGGGATATCCTGCCCCGTGGCCCCTCGGATCACCATCGAGATCACATGGGTGTCGATCGAGACATATTTCCAATCCGCCCCCGGCTCGGATGTGCGTTCGGTCAGCGCGGTGGTGAAGTCATCCATCAGCCGCCCCAGCGCCAGCACGCGGCCCATGCGGTTGATGTCGGAATTATAGTCGAGGTAATCCTCGTTGAAGGCCACACCGCTTTCCATTTGCAGCACGTCTTCGATGCTGGCGCCCTCATATGCGCTGCCCATAAGTTCGGGGGCGTATTTGGTGACCGGGTCGTTGATGGATGTGATGTCGCCATCCTCTAGAACGATACCAAAGAGCGCCGAAAGATAGCTTTTGGCCACGGACCAGCTGATCCGGCGGTCCTCGGCCTCGGTCCCCAGTTGATAGCTTTCATGCACAATCTGCCCGTCTTTGAGCACTAGCAGAGAGGTGACGGCGCGGTCTATGATCCATTGTCCGGTTGTGGCGGGCAGGGTGGCGTCAGGTCCCTTGGGTAGTTCTGACAGAGAGCCATCGCCGCGCGGCACATCGCGGGTCAGAAAGGCACGGTCCATGTTTGAGAAATTGCCGACGATCTTGTCCTCGTCAAAGACTGTGTTCACGGCCATGAGGCGTTTCAACTCGTCTTTTTTCCACAGACCGACACAGAGCAAGACCAGGCCACTGATGAGCAACCCCCGGAAAACCCATTTGAAAAATCTGCGCATGGTGCCCCCTTTGCGATGTTGGGGTCAGACAATCATTCGCCGGGGGTGCATGCAAGCCTGACGCGGCGGCGGGTCAGCGGAATTTGTCCATCAGCTTCTGCATCGGCGTGCGGGTGTCTTCGGCGCGCGCGGGCGGCTCTTCCGACTTTGCAATCGGCCTCGTCGTGTCTTTCGGCGTGGATTTGGAGGAGCGCGCCGGGGTCAGGCGCAGGCCCACAGCGTTGAGGAACTTACCACTGTCGCCCTCCGCCAGATGGGGCGCACCGTCGCCGATGCCGCGCATTAGATCATCCAGCCATTCGGCATCCGCCTTGGCAAAATCCTGTAGCACGTAATGGGGCACGAGCTCCTTGCGGCCTGGGTGACCGACGCCCAGACGAACGCGCTGGTAGTCTGCACCGATATGCTGGTGCACCGACCGCAGCCCGTTGTGGCCGGCATGCCCGCCGCCTTGTTTGACGCGCAGCTTGGCCGGGGCCAGATCAATTTCGTCGTGGAACACGGTCACATCTTGGGGTGTTAGCTTGTAGAACCGCATCGCCTCGCCCACGGATTGGCCGGACAGGTTCATGAATGTTTCGGGCTTGAGCAGCATGATCTTATCCGAACCCAAACGGCCTTCGGCGATCTGCCCCTGAAACTTGGATTTCCACGGGCCAAAGCCATGGTCCCCGGCGATCTGGTTCAGAGCCATGAAGCCGATGTTGTGCCGATTATGGGCATATTTCGCGCCCGGATTGCCCAGTCCTACAAAGAGCTGCATGGTTATCGGTTCCGTTTCTTGCCTGAGCTGGTCTACGCTCAGCACGAGACAGAATCAATCATCGAAAGTCTGCAACTCCATGGCAATATTTGAGATCAATGGCGTGGCTTTGGATGTTCCGGACCATATCCTGAACGACAAGATCGCCGCCAAGATGGCCTCGGGCGGGTATGAAGCGCTGGAGGCGGCGGGGGTGCAGGCCCGAGTGCGCAAGGGCAACCGGGTGATGGAGTTTGGCGCGGGCGTAGGCTATATCGCATCGCTGGCGGCAACGATCACGGGGGGTGAAAACGTGGTCACGGTTGAGGCCAACCCCGATATGATCCCGGTGATCCGCGGCAATCTGGACCGCAATGGATTTCAGATGGCCACCTTGATCCATGGGGCCGTGACAGGCCTTGATGACGCCGAGCCGACAATAGCGTTTGAACGCAAGAAGTCCTTTTGGTCGGCAAAGCTGGCTGGGATGGACAGCAATCCCGATGCCGTGGTGGATGTGCCGATGCTCCAATTGCATCCGCTGTTGGCCGAGCATCGCCCCCATGTGGTGATCATGGATATCGAAGGGGCCGAAGCGCACCTGTTCGAGCGCAAATGGCCGCGTCATGTGCGCAGCGTGATGATGGAGCTGCATCCCAAGCAATACCCTGACGCCGTGATCAAGAAGATTGTGGATTGTATGTCGGCCTCAGGCCTGACCTATGATCCCGGCCCGTCGCGCGGGCGTATCCTTGGGTTCCGACGGGTGCGCGACGGCGACTGATCAGTCCAAATCAGCTGGCGGCGATCAGGTCTTGCGTGGTCATGACGGTGGCAAATTCTCCGTGCAGATTGGCCAATGTCACCGAGTGAATTTGGTCTGCGCTGTGATCCACACCATCGGGGCCGGTGGCCGCATAAGCCCAGACCGCATCGGATACATAGACCGTGTCAAAGCCCAGGTTGCCCGCTGAGCGCGCGGTGGATTCCGCGCAATGATTGGCGGTGGCCCCGGTGATTACCACACGGGTTACGCCGGATTGTCTCAGATCCTTCTCAAGCGTGGTGCCAACAAAAGCGCTGGCCACGTTTTTGATGACGGTGGCTTCCCCTTCTTGCGGCACGGCGAAAGGTTGCGGGTCCGCGCCGGGGGCCTCGGAATGAAATGGATCATCCGGTGTCAGCCCGTGGTGATGTACGTGCACGATCATGTCACCGCGCGACCGAAATGCGCCCAAAAGCTGTTCGATATTGCCCTCGGCATTTCGGCACGAGCGTTCTGCCCCGGCCTGATCATCCGCCACAAAGGCCATTTGCGCATCAATTACCAACAATGCTGTTTTCATCCCTCACCCCTCCTGATTTTCTGCGCGGGCGGCAAGAATGCGCGCCACACGTTTGCCGTAAATCCGCACATTGATATCATCGCTGATCACGCGCCCTTCTTGTTCGTCATAGGTCATGATCGCGGTGATACGCGGCCGTTTCCCTTCGACTTTGGTCACACCGTGCAGCGAATAGCCACCCCGGAACAGCGTGAAGGTACCAGCGCCACGGGAAAAGGTTTTGGCCTGCGACATATCCCCGGCCAGCAAGCGATCGACGGCCTCGCGGTCTTCTGCCTCGTCGGTGCGGGAGTTGGGAAGGAAGGTGAACTCTCCCCCGCTCTCGGCGGCCTGCAACAACAATGTCACGGTGCATTCGGTGGTGTCGTAATGCCAGGCGTGCCAGCTGTCGGGTTGTAGCGCCACAACGTTGAGCGCCTGAAATTCGTCGGCACAGCGATAAAGCTGCTGCTTTTGCTGAACGCGCCGCACGAATTCGGTCAGCATTTGTGAATGGTACAGGCGTTTGATCAGGGTGTCGCCGGGGATCTGATCATCCGCCAGTTGCACCGCGACATGCATGAATTCGCGGCGGCGGGGGTCATCGGCGGGCAGGCTTGGATCAATCGCGCCCTGATAGATGTTGCGTTTGATGGTCAGCACTTCCGCCTGCGGCAGCAGCGTATTGCTTTCGGCGGTCAGGTCGGCCAATCGGTCGAGCCGGATGAAACCATCCAGATTGCACCAGCCATGGGTTTGCATGCTCTGCTGACATTCCTTCAGGAAGTCTGCACCGACGCCACGGTCGAGATCATAGATTGGATAGCGCTCCATATCGACCAGATATGTTGCGATATCGGGCTGCGCTTGGGGTTGCGTCAAAGCCATGGGATGCCTCCTGTCGGTTCAGAGTGTCATGTTGAAGTATTCATGTGACTTTGCGGGGATGTCATGGCAAAGTAAAATCAAAGAAAAACCTCTCATGAACATAAAAAACTTATAATACCCATGCGCCATAACCTGAACCTGAATTGGCTGCGCAGTTTTGAGGCGACCGCCAGGCACCTGAGTTTCACCCGGGCCAGTCAGGAGCTTGGACTGACACAGACGGCCGTAAGCCAGCATATCAAGGCGCTGGAGCAACAACTTGGGCAATTGTTATTTGTGCGCAGGCCCAGAAGCCTGCAAATGACAGATATCGGTCAGGCCTATCTTGCCTCTGTCCGAGATGCTCTGGGTGCGATTGAGATGTCGACCAGCGGGTTGTTCGGGCCCAATCTTCAAAGCACGGTGGTGATACGCGCCTCGCTGGCCTTTCAGATTTGGCTGAGCCCCAGCTTGGCCCAATTTCAGAAGCAACACCCCGGGATCGGGATCAAACTGGTGACGTCCATCTGGGATGCCAAGACAGACCCGCAACCGATTGATCTGGAGATTGTGCTTGCGTCAAACCGTACGGCCCGATCCGAGATGCAACATCTGTCGGATGAGCGGATTGTTCCGGTATGTGGCGCGAGCCGAGCAGGCAAGGTCCGTGCCATATCTGATTTGCCAGACCACGACCTCATTCACATTCTGGGTTTTGAAGACCATTGGATCAGATATCTCGCGGCCTTTGGTGTGACGCATGATACGTCTTCGCCGCAGGTGATGGTCGACACGTCGGTTGCGGCAATGGAACTGGTGGCCGCTGATATCGGATGTGCTGTCATGATCGAGCGTTTTGCCAATCAAGCGGTTGCTACGGGGCGGCGGATCAAGATTGTTGGAGAGCCCGTGCAGCTAGAGCAATCGCACTACCTGTTGCGCGGCGCGGCACACCAGAAAATCCAACCTGCAGTCGAAACCTTTGCCACTTGGCTACGAGCGCGACTTCAGCACGAGCCCTAAATGCGAGAAAGGCGCACCCAGGTGGGATGCGCCTTTCAGAACTTCGTGAGAGGGAAGAAGATTACTCTTCGCCGCCCTCGGCCTCTTCAGCGGCGTCTTCGCCTGCTGTTGGCACTTCGTCAGCGGCCACGTCTTCTTCTTCTTCGTCGTCGGCGGCCAGAACGGTGGGTGCACCGATCGAGCAGATCACGAAATCGCGGTCGATTGTGGGCTTGGAGCCTTCGGGCAGTTTGATGTCCGAAATGGTGATCGAATCGCCGACTTCCAGCGCGCTGATGTCAGCGGTCAGGCTTTCGGGGATGTCACCGGCGGTTACAACCAGCTCAACTTCGTTCCGGATGGTGTTCAGAACGCCGCCCTTACGCAGACCTGGGCATTCCTCTTCGCCCACGAAATCAACGCCGATAAACAGGTTGATCTTGGTGGTGCGGCGCAGGCGCATCAGGTCCAGGTGCGTGGGCAGATCTTTGACCACATCACGCTGCACGTCGCGGCAAATCACGCGCACATCATCGTGGCCATCAACCTTGAGGTTGAACAGCGTCGACTTGAACCGACCCGCTTTCAGTTTTTTCAGCAGTACGTTGAAGGGGATGTTGATCGCCAACGGATCTGTATCACCACCAAAAACGATCCCCGGAACCATGCCATCGCGGCGTGCTGCACGAGCGGCGCCCTTGCCCGTCCCCGTGCGTTCCTGGGCGTGAAGATCAGGTACTTCTCCAGCCATTTTAATTCTCCATATATAAAGGCGGGGCTCCTCCAAGGCTGTAGTCCCCGCGTGAAGTCGCGCGTATAGACCGGATTGGGTGGCATGGGAAGGAGATTCTTTTGTTCCACAATCCTGCGCTGTGGCGCGTGAAAAAACTGCGGCTGCAAAAGAACGCAATCCGAGGCTTTTCTACTTGTATCCAAGGATCATCGGAGGGCCGCTTTAAGGTGTTAGGCGCGGAGCTGTTTGTGAAATCCCTTCGAAGGGTACGCCCTTTTATCCTGCTTTTGCAAATTCAATATTTGCCACTAGTCTAGTTCGATGGATACAATTCATAACCTCAATCATTGGATGATGACCGAAGGTCGTTGTTCGAACGACCCTATCTTGGTTGTTTCGCATTTCTGCTCAACTTTGATCGACGCAGGTGTTCCGCTTTGGCGTGTGAATATTGGTCAACGCTTCGCCAATCCACTCCTCATTGCATGGGGAGTGGTTTGGACGCCTGATGGGACGGAAAGCTATGATGTCGCGCACGCACGCATGCTCACAGACGACTACATAGGAAGCTCTTTCGAATACATCTTGGAGAACCAACGCCCACTGCACAAAAGCCTGATCGACCTTGATCCGGAAAAGGACCACATCTCCTATCTTGAATTCGCAGAGGCAGGTGGCACAGACTATTACGCCACCTTGTTGAATTATGGCGATCGCTCACAACATGGCTGCACATTTGCGTCCCAGTCACCAAATGGCTTTTCGCCGCAACATTTGGAGATGATCGAAGCAGCCAAGCCCGGTCTTGCTTGCGCTATGGAGCCGGTGACCATGCGGAAATCCTCAAAAAGCCTGCTCCGAACCTACCTCGGAGACGGACCAAGTGAGGCGGTTTGGAGAGGCACAATTCGACGAGGAGAACGCACAACTCTTGAAGCCGTTGTGATGTTCTCTGACCTTCGCGGTTTCACAGCACTCTCCGACAGCGCCAGCGAGGGCGAAGTCTTTGAGGCTCTGGATGGCTATTTCGACGTTGTAGTCCAGTCGGTCGAGGAATCGGGTGGGGACGTGTTGAAGTTCATGGGTGACGGTATCTTGTCTATCTTCCCCATTCGAACGCCGACCGATCGGCCACATCAGTGTCAGCAGGCGGTGCGCGCCTCAACGGGAGCGCTAATCGGATTGGCGACGCTCAATGATAGGCGTGCGGGGGCGAACAAACCGCCCCTCGAAATTGGGATCGGCATGAATGTGGGACAAGTCAGCTATGGGAACATAGGCAGCCCTGGAAGGCTGGACTTCACGGTTCTTGGCAGGGCGGTCAATGTCGCCAGCAGGATTGAAAGCTTGACCAAGTCCATCGGGCACCGGGTGCTCGTCACAAGTGCAATAGCTGAGATGACACCCGGCTTGTTTACGGCATGCGGTTCACATGAAGTACGCGGCCTCGCACAATCAATTGAGCTGTTCGGCCTTTCCAATCCGGATCCTTGCCACAAAACCAATCGCAGTTAATCGCTTTTGTGATGCGAAGTCGACATTCGCCGTGTCCTTTGTCAGATTCGTTTAAGGCTCAAAGCAGACTTTCAACCTCAGATCCAATCGCCCTCAAACCCCTTGGGGATCATCAGGATATCGCGGTCCAGCGTGGTCACATCGCGGCGTCCACACAGGCCCATGGACACATCCAGCTCTTTGTGGATCACCTCCAGAGATTTGGTGACGCCGTCCTCGCCCATCGCCCCCAAACCGTAGACAAAGGCGCGGCCGATGTAGGTGCCTTTTGCGCCCATCGCGAGGGCCTTGAGCACGTCCTGGCCCGAACGGATGCCGCTATCAAGATGCACCTCGATCTTGTCACCCACCGCGTCCAGGATGGCAGGCAGGGCGCGGATGGCTGACAAGGCACCATCCAGTTGCCGTCCGCCGTGGTTGGAGACGATGATCGCGTCAGCACCCACATTTAGAGCTTCCACAGCATCGCGGGGGTCGATGATCCCTTTCAGGATCAAGGGTCCATTCCACATCTTGCGGAACTCGCGGATACGATTCCAGTCCAGTGCGGGGTCAAACGCCTCGGCCGTCCAAGTGGACAGAGACGAAGGATCGCTGACACCCTTGGCGTGGCCCACGATATTGCCAAAGAACCGCCGTTTGGTGCCCAGCATCCCCAGACCCCACTGCACCTTGGTCATCATATTGGCCACGGACTTCGCCGTCAGCTTGGGCGGGGCTGAGAGACCGTTTTTAAGATCCTTGTGGCGTTGGCCCAGGATTTGCAGATCCACCGTGATCATCGCAGCCGAGCAATTGGCCGCCTTGGCGCGGTCAAACAGACGCTGCATGAAATCATCGTCTTTGAGGGTGTAGACCTGCATCCAGAAGGGTTTGGTGGTGTGCTCGGCCACATCCTCGATCGAGCAGATCGACATGGTCGAGAGCGTGAACGGCACGCCAAACTTTTCAGCCGCGCGGGCGGCTTTGATTTCACCATCGGCACATTGCATGCCGGTCAGCCCCACCGGGGCCAGCGCCACAGGCATCGTCACGTCCTGCCCGATCATCTGGCTGGCGGTCGAGCGCCCGGACATATCCATCGCCACGCGCTGTCGCAGATAGATGTCCTGAAAATCCGAGGTGTTCTCGCGGAACGTTTGCTCGGTCCAGCTACCGCTTTCAGCGTAATCGTAGAACATACGCGGCGTGCGGCGTTCATAGATGCGGCGGAGGTCTTCGATACAGGTGATGACGGGCATGGGAATGGCCTTTGGAAAAATTGGTTATATTAATTTACCAATTAATTCGACCCATGGCAATCTGGACCGTCGTCTAAGCAGAATGCGCCCCATCTGCGAGGGATTTCACGAAGCTCAGAACCTCGGGCACAGGTTTGCCTTCGCCCATCATTGCGACAATGGCTGAGCCGACCACGGCCCCATCAGCAACCGAAGCGATGGCGCGTGAGGTTTCAGGAGTGCGGATGCCGAAGCCGACGATCACGGGCAGATCGGTTTGCGATTTGATCCGTGCGACTTCGGGGCCCACGTCTGTGGCCTCGGCTGCTGCCGCGCCAGTGATCCCGGTGATCGACACGTAATAGACGAACCCGGATGTGTTTTGCAGAACCTTCGGCAGGCGTTTGTCATCCGTGGTGGGTGTGGCCAGGCGAATGAAGTTCAACCCCGCCGCCTGGGCCGGAATGCACAGCTCGTCATCTTCCTCGGGCGGCAGGTCGACCACGATCAGACCGTCAATGCCGGCCTCTTTGGCGTCGGTGAGGAATGTGTCCACACCGCGGCTGTAGATCGGGTTGTAATAGCCCATCATCACAATTGGTGTGGTGTCATCGCCCTTGCGGAATTCCCGCGCCAGATCCAGCGTGCGCTGCAGCGTCATACCCGCCTCAAGCGCGCGTTGGCCGGCCAATTGAATGGTAGGCCCATCGGCCATCGGATCGGTGAAGGGCAGGCCCAGCTCGATCACATCCACACCAGCGGCGGGCAGGCCTTTGACCAGCTCAAGTGAAGTGTCGTAGTCCGGGTCTCCGGCCATCACATAGGCGACAAAGGCTTTCTTGCCCTCGGCTTGCAATGCGGCGAATTTGGCGTCGATACGTGTCATCCCAAGGACCCCTTCTTACGTTTGACCCTGCTTTGCGGCAGCGCGCGCGGAAAATCAATGGTGCGGGATGCAAAAACCTGTTCCAATCCATTCGATTTCGCAATGGAGGGGCGCACAAATCGGCATTTGCGCACTTGCATGGGAACAGAGCATGCTGCGTCAACACCCAAGGGGAGACGACACATGGACATTCAACGGCTGGCATCTTTTACGCAGGACGGGCAGGGCGGCAATCCGGCAGGCGTGGTTATATGCGGTATTCTGCCTGACGCGGACACAATGCAGGCCGTGGCCGCCGAGGTTGGATATTCCGAGACGGTTTTTGCCGCCCCAGTCCAAGGTGGATTTCGCGCGCGTTATTTTGCGCCCGAGGCCGAAGTGCCGTTTTGTGGTCATGCCACGATTGCGCTGGGGGCTGCTTTGGGTGCCGCGCGCGGGGCAGGGCGGTACACTCTGATGCTGAACGAGGCGCGTATCTCGGTGACAGCCTATCAGGAGGGCGAGGCGTGGGGTGCAAAACTGGTGTCGCCTGCAACGTCGTACAACATGTGTGATCAATCAGTGATAGATGAAGTTCTGGCGCTGTTCGGGTGGAGCGAAGATGTGCTCGATCCGCACTATCCGGTCTCATTCGTGCATGGCGGTGCGCAACATTTGGCGGTTGGGTTGGCGGATCAGAAGACGTTGCAAACCATGTCGTATGATTTTGATACCGGTGCTGCGATGATGCAGGCCCACGAGCTGGTTACGATCAATCTGTTTTGGGTTGAAAGCGCCACTCGTATCCACAGCCGTAATCCGTTTGCAGGGCACGGGGTGTACGAAGACCCGGCCACCGGTGCCGCTGCTGCGGCTTTGGCGGGGTATCTGCGTGATGTGCACGAGCATGATAATCCCTATGAGGTTGTGCAAGGCGTTGACATGGGCCAGCCCTCGCTGTTGCGGGTCACACCGCAATCCGGCGAAGGTGCTCCGATTGAGGTGGCAGGCATGGTGCGCCATATCACTGCGTAACGTTCCATCCCTTGCGCCGGACGCGCCTGCACCCTAGAAGCAGCGCCAATGTCTCAAGAGGTGCATCATGGGTTTCAAAATGGGAATCGTGGGCCTGCCCAATGTCGGCAAATCCACGCTCTTTAACGCGCTGACCAAAACCGCTGCCGCGCAGGCTGCCAACTTTCCGTTCTGCACGATTGAGCCGAATGTGGGTGAGGTCTCGGTGCCGGATGCCCGGCTGGACAAACTGGCGGCGATTGCGCAGTCCAAATCCATCATCCCCACGCGTATGACCTTCGTGGATATTGCGGGCCTTGTGAAGGGCGCCAGCAAAGGCGAGGGGCTGGGCAACCAGTTTCTGGCCAACATCCGCGAGACAGACGCCATCGCCCATGTGCTGCGCTGCTTTGAAGATGGTGACGTGACCCATGTGGATGGCCGGGTTGATCCTGTGGCCGATGCCGAGGTGATCGAAACCGAGCTGATGCTGGCCGATCTGGAAAGTATCGAAAAGCGCCGTGCGGGTCTGGTGCGCAAGCTGAAGGGCAATGACAAAGAGGCAATGCTGCAAGACCGCCTGCTGGCTGAGGCGCAGGCCGTGCTGGAAGACGGCAAACCTGCCCGTGTGGTTGAGGTCTCGGAAGAAGACGCCAAGGCTTGGAAGATGCTACAGCTGCTGACCACCAAACCCGTCCTTTACGTCTGCAATGTGGACGAAAGCAACGCGGCTGAAGGCAACGATCATTCTGCAGCCGTGTTCAAAATGGCCGAGGCGCAGGGCAATGCCGCCGTGGTCATCTCGGCGCAGATCGAGGAAGAAATCAGCCAGTTGGAGCCGGATGAGGCCGAGATGTTCCTGGACGAAATGGGATTGGCCGAGGCTGGCCTCGACCGTCTGATCCGCGCTGGATACGAATTGCTGCATCTGGAGACCTATTTCACCGTCGGCCCCAAAGAGGCCCGCGCCTGGACCATCCGCACCGGTACGTCTGCGCCCAAAGCCGCGGGTGTGATCCATGGCGATTTCGAAAAAGGGTTCATTCGCGCTGAGACGATTGCGTATGATGATTTCATCGCCTTGGGTGGTGAACAGGGTGCCAAAGACGCGGGCAAGATGCGCGCCGAAGGCAAGGGCTATATCGTCAAGGACGGCGATGTGATGCATTTCTTGTTTAATACCTGAGGATGAGTTTGATGAAATGGTTTGCCGCCGCTGCAATCCTCTTTGGTCTTGCGGGTTGCACCACCGAAGGTCTGGTCTCGGCGGCCTATCCAGACCGCGAGGTGTACCGCTTCAAAAACAGTGATCAGACCGAAGTGTTTTCGTATTCTTGTGCGCCGGGTGAAACCCAAGAGGCGACCAAAACCCGTGCCGCCACAGCGCACCGCTACATGGATGACCAGCTGAACAAAATGGCCACCAAGTTTGCCGATCAGATCATGGCCAATGTAGAGGCTGGCACGAATGCTGATATTCCGGCGCTGACCAGAAAGCTGGAGGCCAGCGCCGAACGCGCCGCCGAGCAAACTGAAGCGCGCTATCAATGTCTGTTTGTGGATGGCCGGGAAATTTGAACCCGCCCCAAGCATGTGTGCGGCGCCCTGTATCTGCCATACAAACCTCCACTAGTTTTTTGCCAATTTGACCTTGCCCCTTTGGAACACCCTAGATAAACGGGTCAGCGGAGACGTGGCCGAGTGGTCGAAGGCGCTCCCCTGCTAAGGGAGTAGGCCCGGAAGGGTCTCGAGGGTTCGAATCCCTTCGTCTCCGCCACCATACCTTTTATCTGAGTTTGAAAGGGTCGCTTTGAGCGGCCTTTTTGCTTGGTCGGCTTTTGGGCGGCGTTGCGTTTCGCTCGATTTGCCCTGACTGTTAAGGTTCACTTTTGAAGCCATGAGGGATAAAATTCTTCAAAGGGCACGCCATCGCGATCAAATGTGTTGCGTCGCGCCTGATGGCAGACGTAAATCATCATATGGATGATAAAGACCACGAAATACTGAAACTTGTTCAAAGCGATGCCCGGTTAACAGCTGAAGCCATTGGTTTTGAGATTGGGTAATCATCGCCGGCCGTCCAGAAACGTCTATAAAAGCTGCGCGAAACCGGCGTGATCGAGCGAGAGATCGCAGTTCTTTCAGCAGAGAAGCTGGGCCGGGGAATGACGGTGATTGTTCAGGTCATGCTTGAACGCGAAAGCCGCAGGCATCTGGATGAGTTCAAGCGTCGGATGCGAACCGCCGCTGCTGTCCAGCAGTGCTATTACGCGACCGGAGAAGCTGATTTCATCTTGGTTGTTATCGTGCAGGACATTGCCGAATACGAAGAATTTACCCAAGAGTACTTTTTTGACGAGTCAAACGTCAGCAAATTTACATCTTCGATCGTCATAGAGGGATTTTACAACCTGTGCTATTTCTCTGACAAACGTGTGGACGACACGGGCATCCTCGCCCGCTGCAATGATTGTGGGCTGGGCGTGGAGCAGCTATCTTACTACTATCGAGGCGGTGGATCTCCACGCAAGGCCTTGCTGAATGGCTTTGCCGCCTCCACCGAGGAAGAGATCAGAACCGGTATGTCGTTGTTACGAGAGTGCTTGTGAACGCCCAGTGTTCCTTTTTTGGTCCCAAGCTCTGCGTTGATCATCACGGGCTGGTTTGTGCCATTGGTACCTGGATGAAACGGGTTGAGGGGCTGATCGGATTGACGATGATTGTCTGCACGATCTTCGCCCCTTGCAGGAAGAGACCTTTATCGCGTCGGAGGGGAAAACCGCAGGGACAGACAAGACATACCCCCATCCAGTTTTGCCGCTTCACTGTTTCCAACTTTGCGCACAGTGTACCCGGCTTTCTGAACAGCCATTTCGGTCTTTGGGAAGCCATCGGGCATCACGACCAGATCATTAAATCTGATTGAATTGGCACAAGGCTCTTCGCCGTCCGCGACGTGAATGACAGTGTAGCTGTCAAAACATCCGGACGCCGCAAGGCGTTTTGTCGACAAGATGGTGTTTTCATCCAAAAGCGAGCAATCGGTTTTGAAATGCAACACGCCTTCTGGGGTTTGCAATTCGCGCACCGTGTAGCCCCATTGTCCTACGATTTCACGCAGTTCCTCTACGCCCGCGGAATTTGTGCGCGAGGAGGCGCCGACCAGAATTTCGCGGTCCGTGACCAGAATATCGCCACCATCAATGAACCCGGGGCCTTGGATGGGAACCACCTTATCGTAAAAGCCTGCCAACACCGGAGCCATGACAGCAGATTCTCCCAGCCGGCTAGGGGCTCCGGGACGCATCGAAATAGCGCCTTCGGGCAAGCAAAGTGCGGCGTCTTCGACAAATACTGAATCGGGGAATTCGTCTAACGGATCCAGCACAGTGACCTGTGCGCCGGTGCTTTCCAGAGCGGCGATGTAGTCTGTGTGATGCTCGAGAAAACGCTCGTGGTTCGGGGTCCCCGTATCGGTGGCCCGCAGCCCTTGGGTCACCGCAGCACAGGGCTTGCGCGTGACGGCATGCGTGAAAGTGTAGGAAAAGTTGTTCAACGGTGCCTCCGCATTTTGAGGTTGATAGGGTCGGGGCGTCTGTCAGTCGCCACGATATTCGGTAGGGTCCGGTGCTTGCTTTCGAATTGAACCCAACTTGCCAATTGCTGCAAGGTGAATGCAGGGTCGCACAAAAAGATGGCCGGGTTTAGAAAAGGCTGCGCTACTGCAGACGTTTTTTCAAAAGACCGATGACTTGCTGCGCCGTGGCTATGTCATCTGTCGACAGGCCTTTGGACAGTTCATTCACCCAGGGTGCCTGGAGTGAGATAGCAGCTTCAAACAAGTCTTGGCCTTTGGGTGTTAACACGACCAGGTGCGCGCGCTTGTGATGAGGGTTCGGTTGGAATTCGACAATTCCTTCCTTTTCCAGCTCGTTCACAATGCGTTGAACACCTTGCCGATGAACGCCCATGGTGCGGGCGTGCCAGGCAACCGATTCTGGCCGTTCGGCATAGGCGATGGCGCCGAGAATTTGCCAGCGTGCGCTGGTCAGCCCCAGCTCTGAGACAAGCCGATCCCCAGCAAGCTGCAATCGACCGTTCAGTCGAAACACATCCAGTATCAGCGCTGTCACCGCTTCCCCGGCCTCCGTCCACTTTTCATTTGTCATGTTGGGGTTTCTATTATGTTGACAACATATTGTCAATGTGTTTAATGAGTCGTACTTGACAACATGTCACCAACTTAACCACCCACTCACGGAGCAATACAAATGGTCAAATTCGAACCCCTCGATCCCAAATTTCCTATTGATCAACAGCTGGGCCTCGACGCCGGACCTGTTGTTCTGGTCAACCTGTTCACGATTGATCCGGCGGATCATGATGCGTTGATCGAAGCCTGGAAGGGGGATGCCCTTTGGATGAAGAAACAGCCCGGCTACATCAGCACGCAGATGCATAAGGCAGTGGGCGATAGCGGCATGTACCTGAACTATGCCATCTGGGATTCTATCGCGGACTTCCGCGCGGCATTTTCAGACCCCGAGTTCAAGCAGGCCCTCAGCCACTATCCGTCCAGCGCTGTGACGGCACCGCATCTGTTCGAAAAGATCGCCGTGGCGAACTGCTGTACGGCTTAACCAAACCACATCGAAACCCAGAACGGGAGGATACTCAGATGAAGACACGCATTCATGCCATTGCAGGCGGCATAGGCTTTCTGTTGATCCTCCTTTTCTGGACCTCCACGGCCCTCAGTGAAGTGTTCGCAAGCCACGAGACGATTGCCTGGGTCAAGGCAATGATCTTGAAGGGTATGTTCATTCTGATCCCGGCGATGATCATTGCCGGCGGTTCGGGGATGATGATGGGCAAAACCCGCACAGATGCCCCTGCGGTGGCCAAGAAGAAACGTATGCCCCTCATCGCGCTGAATGGGTTGTTGATCTTGCTTCCGTCCGCCTGGTTTCTGGCGGGCAAGGCTGGGGCAGGCGAGTTTGATGCTGTGTTCTACAGCGTTCAGGTGATCGAGTTGATTGCCGGGGCTGCGAACCTGACCATGTTGGGGCTGAATATTCGCGATGGCCTTACCATGACGGGCAGAATTGGCGGGTCCGTTTCTGCATCAGCAGATCTGCGCCAACCGGTGATCGAAGAGCGCCCCGCCGGGCCTTTGGTTGCCAAATCCATCCCTCGGCTCAGCGATGCTGAGGGGGAAGGGCTCGACGTTCAGCCTGTCATGGCTCTGTGCCGGTGCGGCGCGTCAAAAAACAAGCCTTACTGCGACGGGTCCCACAATGATGTCGGGTTTTCCAGCGAGCCGTCTGCGGACCGGACACCTGACGGGGTGAAGACCTTCAAAGGCAAACAGGTTGATGTCCACTACAACCGACTTCTTTGCTCTCACGCGGGGGTGTGTGGCGCACAATTGAAGGCCGTGTTTGACACCAAACGTGACCCGTGGATTGCGCCTGACAATGCAACACCGGATGAAATCAGGGATGTCGTCGGGGCGTGCCCGTCCGGCGCGCTGTCCTGGAGCGAGGCAGGCGGACAAGCTCGGCATATCATCGGCGAAGATCCAGGGATCACCATTGAACGCAATGGTCCGTTCCGCGTCACGGGTATTCCGCTGGCGCCTGGTGTCCCGGCGAAAGGGGCGTGCCCGGAAAAATATGTCCTATGTCGCTGCGGAGCCTCCAAGAACAAGCCTTTTTGCGATGGGTCTCATGCGGACATTGGTTGGTCTGACGCAATGGGATGACACGTCACCCGACCGATAAGAAATTCGGAGCGTTGCCGCCTATGGCGCGCCTGACAGTTCCAAACATCACACGGGCATCGCAATGAAAAGCACATCTACAAAATACGGCAAAGTTGCCGTCACCATTCACTGGCTGAGCGTTGTGCTGATCCTGGCACAACTGGGTTCGGGATTCCGGGCGGCGTCTACGATCGATACTGCTGCAAAAGAAACGGTTCTGGCCCTGCATGCGCCTTTGGGAATCGCCATTTTGCTTTTGACATTGGCCCGGCTTCTCTGGTGGTGGTTCGCGGATAAAAAGCCCGATCCGGTTCAGGGAGATCCGGCTTGGCAGGCCGTCACGGCCAAGGCGGTGCATGTGTTGTTTTACGTCGTGATCCTGGGCATGGCGGCCAGTGGCATTGGCATGATGGCCGCCTCGGGGGCGGGCGAGATTCTGTTCGGAGCCGTAGATGCGCCGCTTCCTGACTTTTCAAAATACTTGCCTCGTGTTCCCCATGGCCTTGGGGCGCGGCTGATGGTGATCCTTCTTGCGCTTCACGCCGGGGCCGCACTCTATCACCACTTCATCAAGAAGGACGGGTTGCTTTGGCGCATGTGGTACAGGGGAAACTGAAAGGGGGCCTCTCACCCCCAAAGGGCTGAGAGGCTGAGGAGAACTTTCCTTCGGTCGAAGGTTATACCCGTACGATCCCGCGGCATGCTTGGCCGATCTGCCGCACCGCTTTCCTTTGACGCACTAACATTCAGGTGGCAGCAGCTCGGCGGCGGGCCCTGGGATGTCGAAAGCCGCGCCATCCTCTTGCCAGCTGATCGATGCACCAGACCCAAGCGTGTCGCGTTCTGCGCCGGAAAAGAGACCGTAGGCCGTATCACCGGCGATGCCGCTGTCACGCGCTGGGCGTCCACCGATGAGGAACTCCACATCGGTCTCGGCAGGTTTCAGTGCGACGGCCAACTCACGGCTTTCAGTGCAGCCCAGGATCAGGGTGCGTGCGTCCGGCGTGATCATGACCGCGTCTCGTCCGGTGGCGTCCCAGTTAGGAAGGGTTTGCCAGGCCTCCTGTGACACATCTGTGCTGGGCTGCGGCGTGGGTGTCGTTGCAGCTTGCCCCGCCGTGGTCGCTTCTTCCGTCGGGCTGGTGCCATAGAGGGCCGCGCGTCTGGCATCGTCGGGGGTACTGAGTGCTGCGGCACAAGGGCTGTCGCCATCTGCCCAACCGGTCAAGGGCGAGGCGGTTTCGTCAAAACTGCGAAACCCTGTCTGAGAGGAGCCCATGACCGCGTTGAACCGCCAGAATTACAGGACCATCACCGACCGCCCGTCCGAAGACGGGGTCGGATGGAAGATACAGGATGCCAGATAATCGGGCGAGGTTCCGCGAAACGGAGCCTCGAGCTGTTGACCAACCGGCACCAGAGCTCGCTGTTTGTCATAGCCTGCGATCCGCCTGGCCGCGCTGCTGGGGCTGACATCCTTAATCGAGAAATCAATCGCCGCGACAAATGTTTCGTCAAAACCGGTCCCACCGGAGAGGACATAAAATCCACCGATCCAGTTCAGGACGCCTTGTTCCGTAAAGACCAGCAGGCGTCCAATTTCACTGTCCACACGTGGCGGCAAAGCGCCCGTTGCCACCTCTTTCGGGCGCATCATGTCGGGTACTGTAATTGCGTCGGAGAGCGCCGCATCCGTTATGTTAGAGAGACTTGCGACTTGCCCAACGCTGTCTACTGCGCGCACCACGACGCCGACCAATCCCTTTTCGGGCGTCGTAACCGGTGCGCCCAGGCTGAGGGGCGACAGGGCAGGATCCCGAAAAGTCGGCGCGCCATTCGCCCCGACAGACAGCGGGACAGTTGCAATGGGCGTTTCCCCGCCGCCAAATGGGTTCTGTGTCAGGAATTTGGCCAGCGGCGGGTCAACAAGACTTCTACCCGGCACAGGGCTGCGCCACAAAAACCCGCGCCGCGCCCCTTAGAGGTGTCATCACAGCGCACCCCGGCCCAATCCAAAACGACGTCCTCACGACCATCCCCATCCAAATCACCGGCGATCTCGGCCCCTTCGGCGAGAGAATACCCCCCGCCGCAGGCCCCGGCGATCATCTGGCCGAATTGCACGATCCTGCCGGTCCCGGCAGAAGGTGTCGCCTTGGCAATGGCTTGCGCCGGGCAGTCTTTCAGCGCCCCGGTGATTGCCCGGGACGAGCCGCGCAATCGGATGGTCTAGGTCTGTTGCCCCGGGGGAGGTGACCCGGACCGCGGATCCGTCCTTGAGGGCAGTGATAAGTGCGGCACTGGGCGTTGCAGTCCAAAGACCGTCTGGCGGGTAGTGCTGGCCTGAGGGTGAAAATTTTTGACCATCCACGTCAACCTCGAAGGCCTCGGTCCGCTCGGCGCCCGCCTGCGCAGGGTATCCCATGGTGAACAAAAAGGGCTCGGACTTGCGGCATGTCAGAGACAGGACGTAGGCGCCGCTCTGCGCTGTTCTGCGTGCGGTTGGGTGGTCGGAAATCCATCCACCTTGAGGGGCCAATTGCCAGTCAGCTGCTGCGGTCGTCGACAACAGGCATGCAAAAAGCGTGAGTATCAGATGTCGCATTCTCGCACCTCGAAGCAGACTGTGTACTGCATTCAAACCCACCGATCTGCAAAGCTCTAGAACGGCATCTGCATGCGTGTATTTGGACAAGGCGACGAAATGCTGCTCAATTTTGAGGTATCCGATGGCTTTGGCTTGCGATTTGTTACTTTATAACATAACAAAAACTTCAGATATCCTCAGACTGGGTCTGCGAACACAAAGTGCTGTCCCTGAGCTGCCTGACCTTTTATGCCATCATTCGAAAGGCTTTGTTCGATGAAACACAGATTTCCTATTGTACTGCTGCTGCTGTCCTCGCCTGTCTTTGCAGGAGAGACACGCGAACTTGACGCGCACGAGCATGGAGTGGGCGCGTTGAACATCGCCGTTGACGGGACCACGATCGCGATGGAATTGCATGCCCCCGGGGCTGACATTGTGGGCTTTGAATATGAAGCGACCAGTGCCGAGGACAGGGCGGCCATAGACGCGGCTGTTGCCGCTTTGGCAAAGCCGTTGGATTTGTTTGTCTTTCCCGCTGCGGCGGAATGCAATGTAACGCAGGCCAGTGCCGCGCTTGAGACTGACGAGGCGCATGAAGATCACGATCATGACGCGCATGAGCACGATGATCACGGCCACGAAGACCACGCTGAAGAGGGCGGCCATGATGATCACGGCCATGAAGACCACGCCGAGGAAGACGCCCATGACGATCACGATGCGCATGGCGACCATTCAGAAGGCTCAACGCACACAGAGTTTCACGCGGAGTACACTCTGACCTGTGGCAATTCCGATGCTCTCTCGGACATTGAGTTCAAATACTTCGACGTATTTTCAAACGCACGTGCGCTTGAGGTGCAACTTCTGACGTCATCCGGAGCTCGGGCAATTGACGTGGAACGCGATGATCCGACCCTTGATCTGCGTGGCATGTTCTGAAAGTGGCACCGGCTGATCCTATCCTTCGGCTGAACGAGGTCCGGTTTCGCTGGTCGGGGCGGGCATCCTTTGCCGTTTCAGTTCCTGAGTTCTCGGTTGCAGCCGGGGAAACCGTTTTGTTGCTAGGGGAAAGCGGATCGGGCAAGTCAACCCTGCTGTCGCTGATCTGCGGAACCATCTTAGCAAATTCCGGTCAGATATCGGTGTCGGGCACCGATCTGTCGACGCTGCCGAACGGTAAACGCGACACCTTTCGGGCCGAGCATATCGGAATGATCTTTCAGCAGTTTAACCTGCTGCCGTTTGGGTCGGTGTTAGACAACATCCTGTTGCCGCTGCGCTTTGCGCCGTCAAGACGCGCGCGGTCCTTAGACCCCCAGCAAGAGGCCCGTGCCCTTTGCACCGCCTTGGGGTTGCCGATTGAAGTTGTATCCGCCAAGGCCTCGAACCTGAGTGTGGGACAACAGCAACGGGTGGCTGTGGCGCGCGCCTTGATCGGGCGGCCGCCGATTGTGATCGCGGACGAGCCCACATCTGCGCTGGACGCTGACAGCCAGGCTGACTTTCTGAACCTGCTGTTTGATCAGGTGAAATCCCACGGCACCACCTTGTTGATGGTCAGCCATGATCAGCGCCTTGCCGAGCAATTCGACCGCGTGGTGCACATGCAGGACATCGCCCATATCGAGAGGCAGGCGGCATGATCTTGCGGCTGGCCATTGGATCGCTTTTTGCGCGTATTCTCACCGTCAGCATGACGGTGCTGGCGATCGGTTTGTCCGTGGCGCTGTTTCTTGGTGTTGAAAAGATACGCACCGGGGCAAAGGCCAGTTTCGCTGATACGATTTCGGGCACGGATCTGATTGTCGGCGCGCGTTCGGGCTCGGTTCAATTGCTGCTTTACTCCGTTTTTCGGATTGGCAACGCCACGAACAATATCACTTGGGAAAGCTACCAGGACATCGCCGCACACCCTGATGTGGACTGGATCGTGCCGATCTCACTGGGCGACAGTCACCGCCAATTCCGCGTGATGGGCACCAGCCCCGCTTTTTTTGAGTACTATAAGTATCGGCAAGGCCGCGGTCTGGCGGTGTCCAGCGGTGCGATCATGGCGGATCTGTTTGATGCGGTGATTGGCGCGGATGTTGCCGAAACACTGGGGTACACTGTGGGCGATCCGATTGTCGTGGCCCATGGGCTGGCCTCTTTTACCGAACACAAAGATCAACCGTTTCGCGTGTCGGGCATTTTAGAGAAAACCGGCACGCCGGTAGACCGCACAGTGATCATCAGCATGGAGGCGATTGAGGCCATTCATGTGGATTGGAAAAACGGTGCGCAAAGACCGGGGCAAGCCACGCCGGTGGAGGCGATACGGCATATGGAACTGACACCAAAAGCCGTGACAGCTGCTTTGGTGGGGGTCGCAAGCCCTCTGAAAACATTCGCGTTGCAGCGGGCGATCAATGAATACCCCGAAGAACCTCTGTTAGCTGTTCTGCCGGGTGTTGCCCTGCAAGAGCTCTGGGCCATTGTCGGCGTTGCTGAAACCGCCTTGCTAGGGGTGTCCGCAATGGTCGTTGTCACTGCCCTGATCGGGATGATGGCCACGGTCTTTTCCAGCTTGAACGAGCGACGCCGCGAAATGGCGATTTTCCGCGCGATGGGCGCGCGCCCAGCGACCATCTTTGGGCTGTTGATCCTGGAGGCCGTGTTGACCGCAGCCATCGGGGCCGTGTTGGGCATGTGTTTGCTGTATCTGGGCCTTTTTATTGCGCAACCCATCCTGGATAGCGCCTTCGGGCTATGGGTGCCGATTGATGCGCCGTCGCTGCGCGAGGGTTTGGTCTTGTGCGGTGTTGTGGCCGCTAGCGCAATTGTGAGCCTGGTTCCGGCGCTTCGGGCCTACCGGCTTTCTTTGGCAGATGGTATGATGGTGAGAACATGACACGATTTACACGCAGACAATTCATCGCAGCGGGGGCCGCTGGTGTGGCAGTGCCAGCCCCGCTTTGGGCGCGCACGGCGCGTGAAATCACCTGGGATGATCTTATTCCACCGGGGGTGCCCTACTCTGAAATCATCGGAGAGGGCGAAATGGATGAAACGAATGACACGTGGAATCCGATCTTCGATGCCAATGCCACCAAGCTGAATCCGGCTTTGGATGGGGCCTTTATTCGCATGCCCGGCTACATCCTTCCTCTTGAAATGGGGGCCGAAGGGGTGAGCGAGTTCGTTTTGGTGCCCTACATCGGTGCCTGTTTGCATGTGCCACCCCCTCCGCCAAACCAGCTTGTGCTGGTGCAAACCCCAAAGCCATGGCCGAGTACCAATTTATGGGACGCCATCTGGGTGACGGGCACAATGCGCGCCATTTTACAGACAACCGAGGTGGCCGAGACGGGCTATACGTTGTCCGCCGAAAGCATGGAGCTTTACGTTTGGGATTAAATCATGTGTCGCGCAGGCAGCTTATTGGTTTGTTAGCGCCATTGCTGTGTCTGCCGAGCACTGTCTTTGCCTCGCCCGTCATAGACCTGGGCTGGGAGGATCTGCTACCCGAGGATCAGCCCTTTGTTCCAAACGGGGTGCGGGGGCTGATTGATCACGAGGGCCCGGATCTGTCCCGTCAACAGCCAGCATCGACCGGGATGCGAACCGATTGGAATGATCAAACCGTCCGCTTGCCTGGTTTCGTGGTTCCGATTGACCAACGCAGTGACGGTGTGATTGCCTTCATCCTGGTGCCCTATGTCGGGGCTTGCATCCATGTGCCGCCGCCGCCTGCCAATCAGCTGGTTTTCGTGACGACCGAAGATCCCTATGACAGCAGTGGATTGTTTGAACCGGTCACGGTCACCGGGGTCCTCAGGGTGTCGTCCATTTCCACCGATTTGGCTCAGGTCGGGTATTCCCTCGCGGCCCAGAAGGTCGAGCCGTACGAAGGCTGATCCCGGGGCTGGGCGATCCGTGACGAATGCCGTTTTTGGCTTTGATCGGAACCCAATGTTCAGATGTTAAATCGTGTTGCACAGCCGTGCCGCATCCAGTGTTGCGGAATAGATGTTGCGACTGGCGACGGCATCGCCGATGCGGTGCAGCTGAAATGTGCCGGCGGGATTTATCGCTGACGGCTGCGGCGTTCCGGCCAATAGCCTTTCAATATCCGTCACGCCGTCGTTTGAGGAGGCCCCGCGCATCGCATAGTAAACGTCGTCGACGGGCAAAGTGCCGCGTTCAACAACCAGTTGATCGGCACGTTTGACCAGCGACTGGCCAGTGACTTCGTTCACGAAGGTGATGTCCAGTTTGTTTCCTGCGCGGGTCACGGATTTCAGGTGAAGGTCCAGCAAGACGGGGATGCCCAGCTCATATTGCCGCTGTTTCCAGGTGTTGCGTTCGGTATAGGCCATTTCCATGCCCAATGTGCCGTCCAGTGCGATCAGCGACACCTGACGCCCCGCCATGGCGGCCTTTTCAGCGCAGGCCATGCCCGGGTTTCGCCCGGTGCCGTCATAGACGATCACCTCGTCGCCCATGGGGGCGGCACCTGACAGGAAATCCCACGAGGTGGTGCACAGATCAGCGCCATCGACCCAGTCGATATCCGGGATGCCGCCGGTTGCGATGATCACGACGTCGGGGGTGTGGGCCTGCACGTCTTCGGCTTCGGCGTAGGTGTTCAAATGGACGGACACGCCCAGTTTCTCAAACTCAGCGATACGCCAGTCGATCAGTCCGATCAGATCCTTGCGCACGGATTGCGCCGCGATCAAGACCTGCCCACCCAATGCGGCACCCGCTTCCAGCAGAACAACGTCGTGTCCCCGTTCGGCGCTGATCCGCGCAGCCTCGAGACCTGCGGGGCCGCCCCCGACAACAACCACTTTCTTTTTGCGTGCCGCCGGTTCTGCCACATGCGGAATTTTGTTCTCCTGGCCCGAGGCTGCATTGTGCAGGCAGCGGGGGCGGTGGTCCGTCATGCAATGTGTAGCCCCGACGCAGGGGCGAATGCGGTCTTCCTCGCCGCGCATCAGCTTGGCCACGATATGGGGATCAGCGATGTGGGCGCGGGTCATGGCGACCATATCCAGCAGACCTTCCGAGATCGCAAACCGCGCTGTGGCGATGTCCGAAATCTTCGCGGCATGAAAAACGGGCAGCGACACCTCTTTCTTGAACCCGCCGACCGCTTGCAGCCATGGCGCGATCTTTGAGGCCATGCCCGGCATGTTATCCACCGAAAGTCCGCGATAGGTGTCCATCCGGCCATAGGTGGCGTTGAAGAAATCAATCTGCCCTGTGCGCTCAAACATATGGGCGAAGTGCAGGGCTTCGTCAGCCGTCAATCCACCGGGGCCTTCGTTCACCACAAAGCGCATCCCGACGATGAAATCGTCGCCCACCGCGCGGCGGATGGCGTCATGCACCATCAGGCCAAACCGCGCGCGGTTTTCGACAGAGCCGCCAAAGTCATCTGTGCGTGTGTTGGTGTAGGGGGACAGGAACTGACCAATCAAATGCGAACTGGCGAGTGTTTCGATTCCGTCGAGCCCGCCTTCCTTGCAACGGACCGCTGCATCCGCATAGGCCTGCACCACACGGGCGATGTCGTGCTTGTCCATCTCTTTGGGAAACGCGCGGTGCAGGGTTTCGCGCACTGGCGAGGGCCCGATTGCGGGCAACCAATCCTGCGCGTAGGGATCCCCTCGCCGCCCAAGGTGGGTGATCTGGCACATCAGCGCGGCACCCTGTGCATGCATCCGGTCCGAGAACTTTTGCAAATGCGGGATGATCGCATCGACACCGACATTCAGTTGCTGAAACACCGAAGGGGAATCCGGGGCCACGTTCGATGACCCGCCAAACATCGACAACCCGATGCCGCCTTTCGCCTTTTCTTCGTGATAGCGTTGATAGGCGTCCTTCGGGAGCCCATTCTCCTCGAGGCCGCAGGCATGGCTGGTGCTCATCACCCGGTTTCGGAGTGTCAGATGTTTCAGCTTGAACGGCGTCATCAACGGGTCATGTTTTGCCGTCGTTGGTCGGGTCTCGGGGGTCGTCATATTCGGAAGTCCTGCAAATGCCGTTGGTCACGGGCTGGTCGCGACCTGAAAACCCTATGAGATCAAGATTGGTGCGACAATGGTGAAAAACCCCAACACGCCCAAACAGCCAGGTCCGTCTCGCCGTTGAGATCCAAAGGCTGAATGAAACGTGCGATCCAGCGCGGTACTAGAGATTGAAACATTCTGAATTGGTCGACAGGGGTGCCCGGTTTTGGCCGTATTCTGATGGTCTGTTCATGTTCAAACTAAGGCGATGGTTCGGCAAGATCGCATGATTGTGCATGGATGGAGATCAATACCCTATGTATCCCTGAGATCGTTCTCGGTTTGGATACATTATCGTTAAAAATTAGTTACTTGTGCCACAATTTGGCCGTAAATTTGTACGCAAATTGACATGTTAGAATTTGTTTTACAGGGGCGCAGTTGCGTCCATTCGGGGTGACAAGATGATGCGACTGCTCAAGACAAAACTGCGCCAGACGGCACGTTTGGGTCGATCCACGTGCATTGCTCAGGAGTTTCGTGATCGCGAAGAGGGCGGGATGACCATCATCGCGCTCTTTGTCTTTATCCTCATGCTGACCATGGGCGGCATCAGCATTGATCTTATGCGTCACGAGATGGAGCGCACTCAGCTTCAGGCGACGCTTGACAGCGCTGTGCTGGCAGGCGCCGGCGCGCCGGCCGGAGCCACCAAATCCGATATTAAAGCCATTGTCGAAGACTTCTTTGAGAAAAGCGGCCGAGGCGATTACCTTAATGAACTGGGTGAAGATGACATCATTGCAACCCTGAATGCGCGCACAGTGACTGCAAGTGCCGGAATGACACTGAACACCTACGTTATGAAACTGATGGGGGTGAACACGCTGTCCGCCGGTGGTGGTGCCACCGCCGAGGTCCGCACGCCAAAACTGGAAGTGTCCCTTGTGTTGGACGTATCAGGCTCGATGTCTGGTGCCAAGCTGACGAATCTGAAGGTTGCGGCCAAGGAATTTGTAACCACGCTGATCACCACCTCCGACCCCGGAGCTACGGTGATTTCTATCGTGCCCTTCAGCTGGACCACATCGCCCGGTAATGCGATTTACACGGCGATGGCAGGCAATGTGATCGACACGCATGACTTTTCGACCTGCCTGAAGTTCGAGGCGGCTGACTATCAACAGTCCTACATTGACCCGACGCCTGATCCCCTGGCGGGCCCACGTTATCAGCAACAGATCTATACGTCGGTTTATGGTGGGTTTGACACCTTCCATAACTCGGGCTGGAGATCATGCTTCAACAACGACTATGCCGAGATCATGGCCTATTCGATGAGTGAGCAGGAACTGCATGACCGCATTGATCTGCTGAGTGCCAACGGCAACACGTCGGGTCACATCGGCATGAAATGGGGCGCGGCCCTGTTGGACCCGGCGTTCCAGCCTGTGGCAACGTCATTGATCGCGCAGGGCGAAATGGACGCCTCACTGACAAACGTTCCGGCGCTGTACTCTGAGCCTGACACAAAGAAAATCATCGTGATGATGGGGGATGGTGCGAATACCACGTCCTACTACTTTGATCAGAACAGCATGTACCGTGGGCCAAATTCGGACCTCTATGAGCTGTCATCACAAGAGATGGAGCTCGACGCAGGGTCCTATGTTCCAACCGGCACACCACAGAACACGTTCTTCCTGCGTGACGGCGAAAACTATTACGCCATCGCCGAGAATATCTGGCTGACCCAGGCAGAATACGATGCCCGCGTCAGTGCTGCGGATGCAGACCCGCTGCTGGAGATCACGGACCGTCGTATGGATTGGGAAGAGGCATGGGGCCATATGACCCCGGATTACTACGGGGATATCACGGGCGACAACGGGCCATGGAACGACTATGTCGGCTCTGAATCTGAGAATGGGTCGACCAAGAACGGCTACATGAGCAGCATTTGCTCGTCCACCAAAGACGAGGGAGTGAGAGTGTACACAATCGGCTTTGAAGTCCCGGCCAATGGTGTCGCTGAAACCGAACTGCGGAACTGTGCCAGCTCTGTGCTGCATTATTACGCGGCCTCGGGTGTGGATATCTCGGACGCCTTCGGATCAATTGCATCTAACCTGCAAAGCCTGCGGTTGACGCAGTAACACAGGCGAAGTTCTGCAACCTTAAGAGCGCGAGATGTCTGCCATACTGTGGGCCTCTCGCAACCTCTCCCAGATCGCAGAACCATCGGCTGACCTGCGCGATGAAATTCGTTCAACCCTTGGCGACATAGCTCGCATTTTCGTGGAAGAATTCGATGATGAAACGGGCGTCATCAGATTCCAGAAATATCTCTGCTGCGGCACTGAGCATCAGCCTATTCGGGATTTGGAACGCTGTGTCATGGTGGATCGACAGATTAGATTTCAGATGCATTCACCGCCATCTATGACCAGCGCGTGTCCGGTCATGAAACTGGACATGTCGGACGCCAGAAACAAGATGGAGTTGGCCACTTCTTCTGTGGTGCCCCAGCGGCCCATCGGGATGGCCTTTTTCACATAGCTTTCAAGGTGTTTGCGCCCGCCCATTTGTGCTTCGAACCCGGCGTTGAAGGGCGTGTCGATGAACCCGGGACACAGCGCGTTAAACCGGATGTTGTGTTTGGCATAATCTGCGGCCATCTGGCGGGTCATTGCGACCACCGCGTGTTTGGTCGTGGCATAGGCGATCATCTCGCGATCAAACTGAACGCCCGAGTTGGACGACGTAATGATGATGCTGCCCCCGCCCTGATTGCGCATGTGCCCCACAGTGGCCCGCGCGGCGATAAAATGTGACCTGACATTCAGTTGCCAGGACCGATCCATGGCCTCTATGGGAACTTGCTCGAGGTTGCCCTCAACCTGAAAACCAGCGTGAGAATGAAGCACATCAATGCGGCCGTGGGTGGCGATGATTTTGTCTATTTGCGCACAGACCGCACCGTCATCGGTCACATCAAGTCCGGCAGATATGGCAACTACGCCCTCAGAGCGCAGATCGTCCACAACATGGGCGGCGCTTGAGGCGTCGATATCCGTTACGATGACCCGCGCACCTTGGCGGGCCATCGCCACGGCCCCGGCGCGTCCAATGCCCGACCCCGCACCCGTGACCAAGACAACCTTGCCCTCAAGATTGGGCAGCACAGGTCTGGCGGCGTTGGTTTCAGCGAGGGTCATCTGGTTTTCTTGGCTCCGCGTTGCAGAAGCAATTGCGCCGTAATCAGCAGCAGCAAGGAGATCGCTAGCACCATGGTGCCAATCGCGTTGATTTCCGGGGTGACACCGCGGCGTATCGAAGAGAAGACATAGATCGGCAGGGTGGTCTCGGATCCAGCGACAAAGAAGGCGATGATGAAATCGTCAAAACTGAAGGTGAAACTGAGAAGGAACCCGGCCAGGATCGCCGGAAAAATCGTTGGCAGGGTGACTTGCAGGAAGGTGCCCATGGGTGTGGCATAGAGGTCCGAAGACGCCTCGGTCAGGGCGCGGTCCATGCCGGCAAGCCGGGCGCGCACGATGATCACCACAAGCGCCATCAGAAACATCGTGTGGGCCGCGATCAGAGATCCCATACCCATGCGCAGTTTAGGGGGCTCGAACCCCTCGGGCCAGAGGGTCGCAATCAGCGGGTTTAACTGGTCGAACACCGTCACCAGGCCGATCAAGGTGGCAATCCCGATCACGATCCCGGGGATCATCACGGCGATGTAAATCAACATGTCAAAGGCGGTGCGCACCGGCCCCTTGATCCCCTGGAGGGCAACCGCTGCCATGGTGCCAAAAACACTGGCACACAGGGCCGAAGAAAAGGCCACCATCAGGCTAGTTTCAAGCGCGTCCATGACAAAGGGGTTGGACAGCGCCTTGCCATACCATTTGGTTGAAAACCCCTGCATTTGGCTGGCATGGCGACCCGCATTGAAACTGAACAACGCGATCACGCCAATCGGGATGTAGAGGAACAGGTAAACGCAGGCGGCATAAAGTCTCATCTGTTCACCTCACATGATCGACACGTCTTCGCGGCTCGCCCCAAGGCGCGAAATCAGCCGCATATAGATCGTGACCGTGATGAGCATGACCACCACCAACGTCACCGCCACAGCCGAACCGAAGGCCCAGTTGCGCGATTGTAAGAACAGATCGACCAGCGCGTTGCCGACGAAAAAGACTTTGCCTCCGCCCAAGAGGGCAGGGATCAGATATTCTCCCATCAAGAGGATGAAAACCAGCATGCAGCCCGTCGCAATGCCTGGGATCGACAGGGGCAAAGTGATTTGCACAAACGTGCGCCAGGGCTTGGCTCCCAGATCGGATGAGGCCTCAAGCAAACGTTTGTCCAGCTTGTCGAGGCTGACATAGATCGGGAACACCATCAGCGGCAGATAGCCATAGATGATGCCAACGAGAACCGCGAAGGGTGTGTTGATCAAGCGGACGCCCTCAAGGCCGATATACTCCAGCAAAGCCGGAATACCGCGCCCGCCCAGCAGGAATATCCAAGCGTAAGAGCGGATCAGGATCGACGTCCAGAACGGCACGATCACCAAGACCAACAAGATGGTTTTCCATTTTGGGTTGGTCTTTACCGCCAGAAAATATGCCAATGGGTAGGCGATCAGCAGTGCTGATAACGTCCCGATCGGGGCCAAGGTCATGGTGTTTTTAAACGCCGTCCAACGGGCTGGAAGGTTGGCGTATTGTTCAAAGGTGAAAGCGGGCACCACACCTCCGGCAGGTGCCCGCTCTCCAAAGCTGAAAATGAAAACAACACTCAACGGTATGATCAACATCACCAGAAACCAGGCTCCGGCGGGTGCCAGTAACAGCCAATTTCGAGTGCGTTGCGTCATGTCGGTCTCACTTTTCGGTCAAATCAGGCAGACTTGAACCGTGCCATCAATTCAGCACGGTTTGGATCCGTCAGCGTGACCGCTGCGCCAAACTCCAGTGGATCCAGCAATTCCTGAGCCGGGAACAAGATCGGATCGTTCTTCAGTGCGTCAGGCAGCAGAGCATATGTTTTCTCGTCAGCCGTGGGATATCCGTGTGCCAGAACTTCGGTGGCATTGACTTGTGGATCCAACAGGAAGTTGATCAGAGCATAGCCCGCTTCCTTGCGCTCCGAGCTTTTCGGAATAGCGTAGTAATCGCTCCAGATTTCGCCACCTTCTGCGCCCAGAACATAGTGGATTTCCGGTATGTCCGTATTCAGTTGCTTGCCATCACCGGACCAGCAAATAGTCAGCCAGGCATCGCCATTGCGCATGGCCGGCTGATAATCAGATGTGATCGCAAACAAATGCGGCTTCACTTCGATCAAGAGTTTCTCTGCATCAGCCAATTCATTAGGGTCGACCGAGTTGAACGAATAGCCGTGATAATTCAACGCACTGCCGATTGTGGTCAGTTGGTAGTCATGCACCATTGCGCGGCCCGAAAACTTATCCATCGAGATATCAAAGAACTCTTTCCACGACGAAATCGGGTTGCCGTCATTATGCTTGGTGTTCACGGCCATACCCGTGGACCCCCAGTTTTTCGGCACCGCATATAATGTGCCATCCACGGACCCGGCCTCGGCGTAGCGCGGATCAAACGAAGATGCGTCATAGTTGGGCAATTTAGCCGTATCCAGAGGCTCGATCAGGTCTTCTTTGACATAGTCTTCGATTGTGTAGTTGGTGGGGACATAGACGTCCCAGCCCGTTGCCCCGGCCTGAAGCTTGGCCAGCATTTCTTCGTTTGAACCAAAGACATTGACCTGAACAAATGCGCCAGTCGCTTCGGTAAAGGCCTCGAAGTTTGCCGGGTCATGATAGTTGGGCCAGGTGGCCAGAACCACACGGTCCCCGATGTCGCTTGCAAAGGCCGGGGCAGGGCGCAGCCCGGGAACCGAAGCGCCCAGCACCGCCGTTGCAGCTCCAAGTCCAGTGATGTTCAGAAAATGGCGTCGTGTGATTGACCCTTTTCTGTAACGCTCAAGTTCTTCCATAAATTTCTTCTTGGAGATGTAGTCGATGTCGTTTGTCATTTCATAAACTCCCTTTGGTTTTGGTTTTGGTTACTTACGATCAAGAATGAGGGTGGTGCCGGGCTCCCAGGACACCTGTGCCATGTCCCCGACACTGAAGGGGCCTTCGTTCATTTCGGATTGCCTTGGGGACAGCACGAGAAAATCGCCCAGCGTTTCGTGTCTGACCAGATACTCGGTGTGCTCTCCCAGAAAGATGCGATTTTGAATGTGGACGCTTTGGCCTTCGCCGTTGCGGTGCAGCTTCATCTGCTCGGGGCGCACGCTGATGCAGACCTCTTGCCCATCGGAAAATTTGCCAACGGGGGGAGCCTGGACTTGCAGGCCGTTATCCAGAACAACCGTGTATAGCGGTTGAGATGTGTCCGTCACGGTGCCATTGAAGAAGTTGGACGTGCCCACAAAGTCAGCGACATAGCGCGAGGTTGGGCGATCATACAGCTCTTGTGGGCTGCCGGTCTGGACGATGCGGCCCTCCCGCATAATGCAAATACGATCGCTCATGGACAGGGCCTCTTCCTGATCATGTGTAACCAGCACAAAGGTGATGCCCAGCTGGCGTTGCAGGTCCTGCAACTCGATCTGCATTTCCTTGCGCAGCTTGCGATCCAGCGCTGCCATGGGTTCATCGAGCAGCAAAAGTTTAGGTTCGTTGATGATTGCGCGGGCCAGGGCAACCCGTTGCTGCTGCCCCCCCGACATTTCCCAGATTTTGCGATCTTCAAAACCGCCCAGTCGCACCACGTCCAGTGCCTTTTCGACCTTCTCGGCAATCTGTGCCTTTGGCAATCGCGGACGGCGTTGGCGCAATCCATATCCGATGTTTTGTGCGACAGTCATATGCGGAAACAAGGCGTACTGCTGAAACACCATGTTCACGGGGCGATGATGCGGCTCGAGGCTATTGACCAAAGCACCGTCCAGAAAGACTTCGCCTTCTGTCGGCGCCTCAAACCCCGCCAGCATACGCAGTGCAGTGGTCTTGCCGCAGCCGGACGGGCCAAGGAACGACAGAAACTCTCCTTCCGAGATGGATATGTTCAAATCGCTGGCCGCGAGCACATCCCCGAAGCGTTTGGTCACGCCCCGAAGCTCGGCAATTGTCTTATCATCCGCCGGGTTGGGGTCCTCGGCGTATCCCCCATTTTTCATTTAACTTTGTCTTTTCCCAATTTGGTGAATACTATCGGTATCGGGAAAACTGTAAGAAAATCTGATTTGGCTGTATATATCACGTTTTTGGTATGTGGAGTGTTTTAGGGGCTGCCGCGCATGAAATCACTGATCGAAGCCACCGGCGCCCTGGTTGACGCAATCGGCACCGAACGGTTTGCTAAAACACTGTCGGATGCGTTGCAGGGGATAGCGCCGTTCGATTACACAGTGGTTTTCGCGTATCTTGGGTCTGCGCGTCCCATGGATCTCTTTGATGATTTTCCACGAGGAAAACGCAAGATATTTGTGGAGGATTACCAGGAAGGCCCGTATCTGCTTGACCCCTTTTATCTGGCCTGCGGAAACGAGGTGGCTTCGGGGTTGTACCGGATCAGAGATCTGGCCCCGGATCGGTTTTTCCAGGGGGAGTATTTTCGCAGCTATTATGCCCGGACCGGCTTGGCCGAAGAGATTGGCTATTTCATTGAAATGCCGGGCAAGACCATTGTCGTGGTTTCCCTGATGCGGGCCAAGAAGGCCTTTTCTGCAAAGGAGTTTCGGCAGCTTGGTGAATTCTGGCCCGTTGTGCGGGCGGCGTGCCAGCGCAATTGGGGCGATTTGGACGCCCGGTTTGGCCTGAACGCCCACAACCCGTCTGATGAAAGCATGCACCACAGCGTTGCTCTGGCCTTCACCAACTTTGGCGATGGCATCCTTACACCCAGAGAACGGCAAGTGGTGGAATTCACGCTGAAGGGCCATTCGGCGGACGCCGTGGGACGTATACTTGAGATTTCGCCGGGGACTGTCCGCATTCACCGCAGGAATGTTTACTCAAAGCTTCAGATCAGATCTCAGGGGGAGCTGTTCTCAAAGTTCATAGACACATTGGTGTCCGGGTGACTGAGCTGACCCAAACCTGCATTACGAACCTGCGGTTTTCTTAGGTTTTGGGCGCAGAAGGGATGGACCATAGCAGACAGTAAATCCAAGGAAAGCGGCAATCCACAATAGGGCTGACAGGTTCAGCAGACCTGGAAGAACTCCAGACGCCAAACGAGAGACGACGGCCAGGAATAGACAGATGTAGACGGCCACAGTTGCCTTGTCGGCCAACAGCTTTTGCCCGCTGTGGCCCAATGTGGCGCGGGTCATGACAGCCAGGGTCATTCCCCCGATGGCGCCTGCCATCCAGATGTGTTGGGCCGCAGCAGGGTCGTGGCTGCCAAGAAGCTCATCCGCTGCCATCGCCATCGCGCCCAGTGGAATGAACAGATATGCGATATGCAGCACCCAGACCAACGGCTCTGCTAGAGTCCGGTGCCCTTGCCACCGTGCCAATCGCCAAAGATGCAAAAGGCCGAACGCCATAAGCGCGAGTGCCGTCAGAGGGCTGGCAGGAACAAGAACCCAGCGGATCAACACGCCGATACTGATCAGCAGAGTCAGCTTGTCAAACTGCGTCATGGGCGGGGTCGGTCGGGCTAGATCACCCCGGCCCGCCAGCCAATTGCGGGTAAACGAAGGGATGATGCGTCCACCGATCACGGCGATCATCATGATCGCGGTCGCCAGGCCAAGGCGCAAACCATATCCTTGGGCCGCGTTTTCGGCGCGCGCGGCTTCGATGTGAAAAACAACATTGCCGAGCGTGAATACACCCAGCAGGGCCAGAACCATGAGGTTGCGCCAGTTTTTGCCCGCAATGATCTCTCGCAGGATCAGCCCACCCAGACATATTGGAAAGGCTAAGTCGATCATGGCGGCCGCACCAATGGGCCAGTGCGTTGATGAGAACACAGCCACACGACCCGCGCCCCAAAGCGCAAAGAGGGCGGCCAGCCTCCAACCCACGATGGGCAAGCGTCCCGTCCAGTTGGGCACCGCCGTTAGCAAAAAACCTGCGACAATGGCGTTCAGGTATCCAAAGAGAAAGGCATGGGCATGCCAAGATATCGGGTCAAACCGAGACGGTATGTCAAAGCCGCCAACAAGAACCGCGATCCAGATGAGCATTGACAGGGCAGCCCAGCCCGCCCCGAACAAGAAGAACGGGCGAAATCCGAAACTGAAGATAGCGGGTCCGATCCAAGCGCGCATTTGCTCTGCAGAGGATTGTCCCATCAGCCCAGCCTCGCGCATTGATGGACAGGCGCGTTGTTGGAGTGCATGTGCCGTTTCATCTTGGTGTACCTTCATCTGCCAGCGTCATGAGATGGCGAATGTGGCGCGCAAAGTACCAGGTGGCGGGCACGCCAATCACGCAACCCAGTCCGATTGACCAGGCCCAGGATGCAATGGGTCCGCCGATCCAGCTGAAGATCAGCGACGCAAAGAAGACGTTGACCGCTGCCGCTCCGGCCCCGAAGGGATAGAGCGCGACGGCAATCTTGCCAGTGGACCAGCCGTGCCGGGTCATGACCGTGCAACCAACCTTTGCACGACCACAAGGGCGATGATTAACCCGACACTGCCCAATGCGAACCACAGTTCGGCGGTGGCAGACTGCGCTTGCGGGATTGGACGCTCATAGGCCTCGGAAAAGGCGGCGCTGGACAAGGCGCAAAGCGCTGCTGTCGGAAAGAAGAGAAAACGCATGTCAGGTCTCCTGTGTCAGGGTTCGGTAAATGTCGGGCAGGGCGCGGGCGAGACGGTTTGCATCGGGCAAGAGGGTAAATCCGCCGCGCCCAAAGATACGGGCAAACCAATCCTGCCCATCCTCGTCGATGATGATTCCGTGCAGACTCAGGCCTGTGGCCCGGGCCTCGCGCACGGCCATGTGGCTGTCTTCAATGCCGTGCTGGCCTTCATAATGATCCAGATCATTGGGCTTGCCGTCGGTCAGGACCATCAGCAATTTGCGGGCGCTGGGCTCTTTCGCCAATTGGGCGCTGACATGGCGAATGGCTGCACCCAGCCGTGTGTAGTGGCCAGGTTGCAATGCGCCGATGCTGGCTGTGACATCTGGTGACATCGGGTCGTCAAACCCTTTGCATCTGGTCAGGAACACACGGTCACTGCGTAGAGACGAAAACCCCCAAACCCCCAGGCGATCGCCCGCAGCATCAATACCCAAGGCCAAGGCGGCCATCGTTTGACGTGCCACTTCGATGATGTTGGTGTCACCAATAGCGGCTTCGGTTGAACGTGATGTGTCAATCACAAAGGCGACGGACAAATCACGCTCTGTTTGTCGCGAAGATTGCCATATGCGATCAGACCCGCGACCGGTTGCCTTCAGATCAGCCTGCGCGGTCAGCAAAGCATCCAGATCAAGCTCTGTGCCATCCACTTGGCGGGGTTGCAAAATACGCCGGGGACGCAGGGCTTCGAATTGGCGGCGCACCTCTCGGGCCCGTCGGGTGTTCAGGACGAACGTGCCATCCGATGGTGTAGCAGGGGCCTCTAGCACCCGGCAATGATCAGCCATGTAGCTGCGGCTGCGGTGGTTCCATTCGGGGTAGGTGTGACTACCGGACAGCGCCTCGTGCTCGGCATCCGCAGGCGAAAGATCTAGATGCAACCGCAAGCGCGTCGCGGCCTTTCGATCCTGCTTGGAGAGGGTGATCTGGTCCTGATCATCGGCGGCTTTCTGGGCGTTTTCGTCGTCGTCATCGTCAACGCTGCGATTGACGTTCAACGATTCAACCCATGAGAGGATCGATTCAAACCTGTGGATGATGAAGCTGTCTTTGCGATTGTGTTGGTCTTGATCCTTACGCGCGCCCAGCTTGCGGCTGGTGTGGGCCGCCGTGGCCGGAGGTGCGGATGGATCCGCTGTGTCTTCGCTGGCCTCGGACCCCGAGGTTGGGGAGGTGAAGGAAAGCCAGATGGGGACAGGCGCGAAGGGTTTCACATCACGCGCAGATTCATGAAGATCGGGCAGTGCGCTACCGCCTTGCAGTTGATCGCGAATGGCGGTTTCGATGGCCTCTTCTGGGGCGGGGCGTAACACGTCCGGGCGAGAGTGAAGGCAAAGCTCTGCCATCTGGTCATAGGCTTTGCGCAGGCCGGGGCAGGCGGCGCGGGCCCGCTGCGTGGCGCGGGCATTCATCGCAATCTGATCGCGGTCAGAAAGAGGCGCTGTCGCAAGAGGTTCAGTCCCTGCACGCTCAAACGTGGCCGCCAGTGCGGTCAGCCAGAAGTATGCAGCTCGGTTCAGTACCGCATCAGGGAAGGCCGCGATCACGGGGGGCAAGGACAGGCGTTCACCATCAAAGCTCGCGCGCCACTCTCGCTCTCTCTCGGCTCCGAGTTTGCGACGCAACGGCCGGCGGTGCTGCATGAGCGTGGCGGGTGCTTCGCCCAATTCAATGCCTGCGTCTCCTCCCAGAGCGCGGAAGAGGGTCGCAAGACTGGACCGAACGCTCTGAAGCGAGATCGCTGCCTCGGGATAAACGACATCAGCCCCGATCCCATGGGCCAGATCGTGCCACAGGTTCCCTACAGTTTCTTCGGGGTCCATGAGGTCGAGCAGATGCATGGTGTTTACCCGTAAACCACGCTTACAAGATCACGCAGCGATTGCTGCACATCAGGCTCATCCGTCAGCGGTTCGATCACCGCAGCCTCTAGTGCTTGATCCACGCCCATGCCGTTTACCATCAGCGTCGCTGCATAAATCAGCAGGCGGGTTGAGACGCCTTCTTCAAGATCCATGCCCGAGAGGTTGCGAATTTGCCCGGCCAATCGCACCAAGGGTGCCACGCGTTTTGGGTCCAATCCGCTTTCTGATGCCACCACAGCCGTTTCGATCTGCGCATCTGGAAAATCAAATGAGACTGACAAGAACCTTTGCCGTGTCGATGGCTTGAGCCGTTTGAGGACGTTCTGGTAGCCGGGATTATAGCTGGCCACCAGCATGAATGCTTTGGGGGCCACCAGTTCTTCGCCGGTGCGGTCGATCATTAAGGTGCGGCGCGTGTCTGTCAGCGGGTGCAGCACAACCGTGACGTCCTTTCGCGCCTCGACGACCTCATCCAGATAACAAATACCGCCCGTCCGCACGGCGCGGGTCAGTGGGCCATCCACCCAAACCGTCTCGCCGCCTTTGAGCAGGTATCGTCCGATCAAATCGGCGGCAGACAAATCGTCATGGCAGGCGACAGTGAAGAGCGGCTTGCCCAGTTTTGCGGCCATATGTTCCACAAATCGGGTTTTGCCGCAGCCGGTCGGCCCCTTCAGCAGAAGGGGCAAACCGTTGTCATGGGCCGTTTCGAACAAGGTGCATTCGCGGCCTGTTTCACGGTAAAACGGCAGGGTCGGGAGGGTTGCCACATTCATGCGTTATTCTCCCGCGATGGGGGTGGCGGGACCCGGTTCGATGATCTCGTTCTGGCGCACCACCAAGAGCGCGTAGATGAACAAGAGCGCACCGATCACCACGGCAGCCCCGGCTCCGAAACGCATGAGGTAGAACACCGAAAGGCCGTCCTGCACATCCATGTAGTAGTCGCCCACGACGCGCTGCATGTGGGTCTGGATTGTCCCGGCGAAGGTCAAGATGAAGGTCATGAAGGCCATGCCGCCGGTCATCAACCAGAATGACGCCATATTGAGCACTTGGTTGTAGGGCGCGCGTTCGCGCAGCATGGGCATAGCATAGGTGAAGACCGCCAGATTCAGTGCAACATAGGCACCATAAAAGGACAGGTGCCCGTGTGCTGCGGTGATTTGCGTGCCGTGGCTATAGAAATTCACGCCGTGCAAAGTATGCAGGAACCCCCAGACGCCCGCGCCAAAGAAGGCCACGGTGGACGATCCAAGCGACCACAAGAGGGCGGCTTTGTTGGGATGGTTCTTGCGGCCCTTCCAGACCATCACAAAGGCAAAAGACATCATCAGGAAGAAGGGGATCACCTCAAAAGTTGAGAAGATGGACCCAACCCACTGCCAATAACCTGGCAGGCCAATCCAGTAGAAATGGTGGCCGGTGCCAAGGATGCCCGAGAAAAGCGCCGTGGCGACGATGATATAGAGCCATTTTTCGACGACCTCGCGGTCAACGCCAGTCAGCTTGAGCAGCAGGAAGGCGAGGATCGAGGCCATCACCAGCTCCCAGGTGGCTTCGACCCAAAGATGCACCACAAACCACCAGTACATCTTGTCCAGAGACAGGTTGTTGGGGTTGATAAAGGCAAAGATCCAGAGCAATGACAGCAACCAAAGCCCCATTAACAGCACGTTGGTGATGGCCGTTTTCTTGCCAGCCAGCACGGTCATGGAGACGTTGAACAAGAAGATCAGCGCCGCCACGAGGATGCCGAATTTGACCCATAGAGGTTGCTCCAGAAATTCGCGCCCACCGTGGATGCCCACAAGGTAAGATCCGACAGCGCCCAGCGTGCCGATCAGCAAAATGATCAACTGGAGATAGGCCAGCTTCACCGAGTAAATCTCGCGCTCGGATTCCTCAGGGATAAGGAAATAGGCAGCCCCGAAGAAACCCAGCAACAGCCAGACAATCAGAGCATTCGTGTGGATCATGCGGATCACGTTGAAGGGCAAAATCTCGGACAGGAAATTGGGCGAGACGTAGATCCAGCCGGCCAGCAATCCGCCCACCACCTGGATGCCGAACAGGGCCATGGCGGCAAGGAAATACCAGTAGGCCACTTTTTGAGATGTGTATTTCATAGCATTCGCTCCTTATCCGGCGTCATTCGGGGGCCAGCCCTGGGTATCGGTCTGATCGGCCCAGCGTAAAAATTCGGCGAGGCCTCGAATGTCTTCGTCCGTCAGCTCGTAGCGGGGCATTTGGCGACGTCCTTCGATGCCACTGGGCTGTGCTTCCATCCAGCCTTTGAGTGTCTCAAACGCGTCTTCGGGATCGTCCAGAACACCCCAACGGGTCATGACATTGCCAACCTCAGGCGCAAAGTAGGCGCCTTCGCCGTGCAGGCTGTGACAGTTGATGCAAGAATGTCGCTCCCAAACGTGTTTGCCGTGAATGACCTCTTCGCTCAGCGGCATGCCTGCGGTTGAGGTTTCCACAACGTATTTGTGCGAATGGACGGTCATCGCGATGAAGATCACGACAAAGAAAATCGAGCCTCCATAGAAGATGTTTCGCGCCCGCGATTTTGTGAGAAATTCAGCCATAAAAGAGGCCCCCTTGTTTGAAGACCTCTGTTTTGTAGCTTTGCGGGTGTCTCTGAAGTTTGTTCTAGCGCAACGTCTGGGCAGATAGTGCGCGTATCGTCACACTCGAAAGGAGGATCGAATGGGTGAGCGACATCTCGATGATCCGGATTTGCCCTTGGAGGATATGATGGCGCAATGGCCGCAAACTATTGCGGTGTTCTTGCGTCATAATATGTTGTGCGTCGGGTGTTTGGTCGGTCCGTTTCATACGCTTACAGATGCTTGCGCCGAGTATCATCTGGATCACGATCTCTTTCTGATCGAGTTGATGGATGCTGCAGGGCTTGGGCGGACTAGGATTCGCTAAGAACGACAAGGGCATGCGGATCACAGATCGTAATTCGTTTGCGTTTGCTTTGCACCAGCCCCTGCTTTTCCCATTTGCTGAGCATTCGGCTGACCGTGTGCAATGTTGTAGCGGTCAGTTCGGACAGGTCCTGGCGGGTGATGGGGAAGTCGATCTCGATTCCTTCTGGCACTTTGCGTCCGGCCTGATTGAGCAGCCGCAAGAGCGCATTGGCAACGCGCTGTTCGACTTGCTGGGTGGCCATTTCGACAATGCGGGTGTTCATCTCGCCTATCCGGTGCCCAACCGTTTGATAGGTTTCCGTCGCAAACCCTTCGTATTCGGTGACAAAGCTATCCCAAAGACGCATTGGCCAACTCAGCACTAAAGATTCGGACGCCGTCAGCGCCGTCGCAGGATAGGTGTCGTGCCCAAGCGCCTTGGCGATCCCAAGCAATTGTCCCGCAGGGATATGAAGTGCGGTGACCTGCTCACCGGTTGGCGTGATACGCACCACACGCACATAGCCATCGAGCAGAATGTAGAACCGTTCGGCCGACGCGCCCTCTTCAAAGATCGCAACACCTGCATCGTACCGACGTGCTGACGATTGATCGAGGATCGTTCGGATTTGACGTTTCTCAAGTTTGGAAAACGGGGGCATGTGCGTCAGCAGACTTTCGTCCAGACGCGCAAGAGTTTTCCCCATGTTCTTCTCATCCATGACGCAAGCCTTACACAGTTCCGCGTACAAGACCAAGCCGAGCCTGCCGGGAGTTGCACAAGAGTTTGTGCTACCACAAAGAAGGCTGTGCGGATTTTTCCTAGACTCAGATCAACACCATTGAGATTTGAAAGGAAAACCAATGATCCGCAACGCAATATCCGGCCTTGCAGTCGTTGCCCTGATGGGCACCGCAGCTTTTGCCGAAACCTTTGAAGTTCAGATGCTCAACAAGGGCGCTGACGGGGAACGCATGGTTTTTGAACCATCCTTTGTGCAGGCCCAACCCGGTGACACCGTCAAGTTCATCGCCAAGAGCAAAGGACATAATGCCGAAGTCAACAAAGGGATGTTCCCCGAAGGGGCAGAGGCCTTCAAAGGCAAGATCAACGAAGAGATTGAAGTCACCCTCGATGTGGAGGGGGTCTATGGCGTGATCTGCAAACCGCATTTTGCCATGGGCATGGTGATGACCATTGCCGTGGGGGATGTGGAGGTGCCTGGCGATTTCCTTGAGGGGCGCGTGCCCAAAAAGGCCAAGGTCCGCTTCGAGGACCAGCTGAGCAATCTGTGACGCATTTCTTGGTGTCCCTGCGCACCGCGCCGGGCACCGCACTTACTCCCAGGAGGACATAATGAGCAAACTCATCAACCCAGGACTTGTTAAAACCAATCGACGTAATGTGTTGCGGGGATCCCTGCTTGCAGGGGCCGCTGCGATGACGGGTGCGGCTTCTATGGCAGCCCCGCGTGCGCCGAAGTTCAAAAGCATCAATCAATCGTCGGCCAAACTCTATAAAGCGGCTGAAGAGCAAGCCGCCGAGAGTACCGCCAAACCAGCAGATCTGACCGGATACACCCGCGTGAAACAAGAGCTGGTGGCCCCGCCTTTTGCACCGGTGCACGAGCAGGTGGCGACAGGCGGTCCGAAGATCATCGAAGTCACCATGGACACCACTGAAAGACTAATGGTGGTCGATGAAGACACAGGCGCCTCGGTCTGGGCTCTGACCTACAATGGCTCGGTTCCTGGTCCGCTGATCATCTGCCATGTCGGTGATATGGTCGAGCTGACGTTGCGCAATCCAGTCGACTCGGTGATGGAGCATAACATTGACTTCCATGCCTCGACCGGGGCTCTGGGCGGCGGTGGCCTGACCCACGTCTATCCCGGCGAGGAAGTTGTGCTGCGCTGGAAAGCGACCAAACCCGGGTGCTTTACCTATCACTGTGCTCCTGGTGGCGCGATGATCCCTTACCACGTGACCCACGGGATGAACGGCGCTGTGATGGTGCTGCCGCGCGAGGGTTTAAAAGACAAAGACGGCAATCCGCTGAAGTATGACAGCATCGCCTATATCGGCGAGCAGGATTACTACCTGCCCATGGACGACAATGGCGACTACCGGACCTATGAAGCCGCGGGAGACGATTATTCTGACAGTATCGAAGCGATGCGCGGCCTGATCCCGACCCATTCGGTCTTTAACGGAGCCGTTGGTGCCTTGACCGGAGAACACGCATTGAAAGCCAAGGTCGGGGAAACCGTGTTGATGATCCACAACCAGGCGAACCGCGACTCGCGCCCTCACCTGATTGGGGGGCATGGGAACTATGTCTGGGAAAGCTCGTTCACCGATGCGCCCTTGCAGGACATGGAAACCTGGTTCGTCCGTGGCGGATGTGCGGTGGCTGCAATGTACACCTTTGAGCAGCCCGGTGTGTACGCTTACGTAAATCACAACCTCATCGAAGGCGTCTTGTTAGGGGCCACTGCACATTTCGTGGTCGATGGGGAATGGGACAACAATCTGATGGAGCAAGTTGTCGCCCCGCGTGAGTTCTCCACCTGATCCGAAAGGATAAAACGATGTTAGCCGCCAAACACACTTCAACCCTCTCGAACGCGGTTCTGCGGATCTTGGGGTGGGGTGGTTTGGCGGCAGCGCTTTTGGTTGGGGCTATGCTGTGGCAGCGTGGCCCCGATCGGTCTGTTCTTCCGGATATGGCAGAGAACGCAGTCTTGCTTCCTAATGGCCACAGCCTTCGTGTGCAACGTCACGAGGTTACAATCGCCGAATGGAATGCCTGTGCCATGCAAGGCGGGTGTTCGCTCGAATTGCGCGCGCGTCCCGATCAGGACCCCGAGACCACACCGGCCACCGGATTGAGCTATGTCGATGTGCAGGAGTACATCAGTTGGATCAATGCGCGCACCGGTCATGCGTTTCGTCTGCCCTCTGTGCATGAATGGAACCATATGGCAGCCGCAGTCCTGCCTGAAGAGCCAGATCCGTTGTTCACCGATCCGGCGCTCTCATGGGCGTCGACCTATCTGATCGAGGGTATCGCTCCGCGCGCACTCAAACCCCAGGGAAGTTTTTCAATCTCGCCGGATGGGATCGTTGACCTGGATGGCAGTGTTTGGGAGTGGACCCAGGACTGCTATGCCGACAGCATAAGCCCTGATCGCTGCCCGGCCTTCTACGTCGGAGGCGAACATGTCGCAGCGATGTCATATCTTGTTCGCGACCCAGCGCGGGGTGGCTGCGCTGTTGGCAGCCCTCCCGCGCATCTTGGTATGCGACTTGTGACAGATGAAAACATCTGACGCAGATCTCTACGGCCACGGCGATCAGCCGAAGATCATATCGTCGGTGCCAAATCCGCTGAGGTCCGCGCCGCTGCGCAGGACGGTGACGTCATTGCCGCCGACGGACACTGTGACCTCATTGGCGCCGCTGTTGTAATCGACCGTCACCGCGCCTGCGGTCGTACCACTCATCTGGAACACATCCGTGCCCAGCAGGAAGTCGGTGACCAGATCGGTGCCTGTCGCCGCATCTCCTGCGGCAAAGATGAACGTATCGACGCCCGCAGCCCCGGTCAGCGTGTCAGAGCCGCCACCGCCATCAATGGTGTCATTGCCGGCCCCACCGCCCACGGTGTCATTGCCCAGCCGCGCGATCAGCAAATCGTTGCCGTCCTCGCCAAAGAAGCGGTCATCGCCGTTGCCGCCCTGCACGGTGTCGTTGCCAAGCCCGGTAAACACGGTGTCACGGCCCAGCTCACCGCCCTGACCGTTGTCAAAGAAGATGTCGTCACCCTGGTTAAGGAACACCAGATCCTGGCCATTGCCGCCCCAGACCCGGTCATTGCCTTCGCCGGCGCTGATCGTGTCGAAGTTATTGCCGCCATAGATGGTGTCATTGCCCAGACGACCGTTGATCACGTCATTGCCATCTTCGCCGTGGAACACATCGTCGCCGTTACCGCCTTCGATCGTGTCGTTGCCAAGGCCGGCAAAGACCGTGTCACGACCCAGCACTCCGCCCTGACCATTGTCATTGAAAAGATCATTGCCCTGGTTGAGGAACACGAGATCCTGGCCATTGCCGCCAAAGACGGTGTCGTTGCCTTCGCCGGCACTGATGGTGTCAAAGCCGTTGCCGCCAAAGACCTCGTCGTTGCCGAGGCGGGCGTTGATCACATCATTGCCGTCCTCGCCAAAGAAGCGGTCATCGCCGTTGCCACCCTCAACCGTGTCGTTGCCCAAACCGGTAAAGACAGTGTCACGGCCCAGTTCTCCGCCCTGACCATTGTCGAGGAAAAGATCATCGCCCTGGTTGAGGAACACCAGGTCTTGGCCATTGCCGCCAGCGACAGTGTCGTTGCCTTCGCCGCTTGAGATCGTATCGAAGTTGTTGCCACCGGTGATGCTGTCATTGCCGCTGCCACCATTGATCACGTCGTTGCCATCACCGCCATTGACCGTATCGTCACCGTCAAGCGCGTTGATCGTGTCATTCCCGTCAAGCCCGTCAATCGCATTATCGCTGTTTGTGCCCGTGAGTGTATCGGGCCCCGGGGTCGGGCCGACGCCTGTTTCAAAAGGAAGCTGGCTTATGTTTTGTCCGGTCAACACATCAAATATGTTGGGATCACCGGCCAAAATACGGTCCTGCACCTCTGCGGTAAAATCGCTGCGCGAGATCAAGAAGACATCAGCCGCGCCAGCGAGAAACTGTTGAATACCTTCCGAGACGGTTTCGATTGGAACGGGTTCATAGCTGATATTTGCATCTACCGCCGCGTTGAAGAAATCAAGCTCTGCTTGAGTGCCTGTTTCAAGCGCAACGGTTGCGCCGTCCAGTTCGCCAAAATCGGTGACGCCGAGGCTGCCAGGGATAAGAGCAAAGTAGTCTTCCAGAACATTCGAAACGGAAGATGAAAGATTTTGGAACATGTCTCGGACGGCGCGCTCTTCTGCGGAGAGGTCATTTGCAATGAAAGCGTCTACAGCCGATTGATACGCAGAGAGCAACCCAGGATCGATTGGCGTCGGCGATATACCGGACGCGTCGAGCAAGTCGGCTTCGATTCCCCTTATCTGTTCGCCCAAATGATGTGAAAGCTCGAGCCCCGTTTGCCCAAGTAAGATGTCGCGCTCAGTCTCTGAGAGACGCGATAGGCTGTCTTCATTGATGAATAGCGCGCGCAAAAGGGGGGCTAAGATATTGTCACCGGGGTTCTCCAGCAAAAGACCGTCGACGTTTTCGAGATCGAAGAATTCCAGAAATGGCCCGGAGAGTGAAAACCCGTCAATTACGCCGGTAGAGAAAGCAAATGGGGTTTCCACAAGTGGTAAGGAGATGGTCGCTGCGCCAAGGTCGGACAAGATGCTTGCGTTGTCGCCCGTCGCACGAATGCGCGCACCGTCCATTCCGGTTGCGTTGTTGAGCTCTTCGTCAACGAAGAGATAGCGATCTCCACCAAAGGCTGTCGCCAAGATTTCAATGCCATCGGGTTCGATATCGGTGTTTTGGACGGTTCGCCAGGCCGCCTCTGCATCGCCGGCACTCAGCGACGCGCCAAGTGGAACATCAAAGCCCGCGAATCCAGGAAACTGGCTGAAGGCCGTCGCAGTCCAACCGATATCAACTTGTCCGCCGACGACGGCATCTGTGACCTCGAAAGCGGCGACAAGTTCACCTGAAGCGAAAATATCAATTGTCAGGAGGCCTGCAGAGGCTTGAGCGATATCATCTGCCCAATTTTCCAAGAGGCCGATCATCGCAGAGTTTCTAGGAACATCTGTCACAAGTGTCAGTGTAGTCATTTTTTTAATGGCCCGAATGGTTTATAATAACAGCGGCAGTATAGTCAGTTCTAGAATTTCTAAATCGGGGCCTTCAAATAAACAAGCGTGTCCGTGCCTTGCCCTCCAGCATTGACGCTGCCGGTGTTGGTCACACCACTAATGCTGACATTCAATGGGCCGGTCAGATCTTAGTGCCGCAGTTGAACCCAACCGGTCACAATCTGAGAAAAATCGATGGTGTCGCTGCCTATGCCCGCTTGGACATAATCGCCATCGTTGCCGCTATTGTCGCCCGGGTTCAAGGTGTCATTGCCATTGCCGCCATCCAGCGTATCTGACCCGAATTCGCCATTGATGACGTCGTTGCCATCTTCACCAAGAAGAAGATCGTCGCCCTCATCTCCTAAGAGTGTGTCGTTGCCTAGCTCTCCATAGAGTTCGTCGTCTCCCAAGCCGCCGTGAAGCTCGTCGTTGCCTTCGCCTTCAGCTGAGGTCACTGAAATGACTGGCAGGATTTCACTTGTGTCATCATCAAGAATTTCGGCAATACGCCGCTGCGTCGGCAACTCAATTCAGCATGGGGGCCGTAGGTGTCACGACCAGCGAGAAGGCCTCGGGCAATTCCGCGATCGCATCCCCGATGAGGTTCACTGCGACCGATGCCACGGTCTGGCCTGGCTCAAATGTGACCTGGCCTTGGGTGAACTGATAATCCTGCCCCGCATTTGCTGTTCCATCGGTCGAGAAGAAATCGGTGTTGTACGAGATTGTCCCTGTGGTGGACCCTGCCGGGATGGTTAGCAAAAATGTACCGTTATCACTGGCATCATCGTCTTCCACAAAGGCCGTTCCGTTCTGAACGGCACGGTATTCGACTGTCACATCGTCGAAAGACGTTTCGGACAGTGTGACAAGAAATTCGATTGCAGTGCCTTCAGTGACAATACCAGCGGAAAGAGAAACCATAGGAAGCATGAGTTCACCCGGGGTGCTAATAAATTTTGAACCGACGCAGCCCGTCCCCCAACGTTTCGTGGTTCTGATTTGATAAGCACAAAGAAGAGGAGTTTGTTAAGGTTGTCCAGCGACTAGCGCCCACAATTTTGAAGTTAGAGCTCTGAGCCTGTGGTTTCCCAAAGTCGATCTGCCTGGAGTGCCGGTTTTTGCGGTCAGGGCTTCAGCCGCTTTTTCATCGACGCATCGGGAAAGCAGGTGGCGGTTTGACCTGTCGCCTCTTGCCAGCGTCCGATCGAGCGGCGGGTCTTGAAGCCAGGCAACCCGTCGATCCCACCCACGTCATGGCCTTGTTGCACCAGTGCCTGCTGCATACGCGCCACGTCCGAACGCAATAACCCGCCGACCTTGCCCCACCGTGCTTTGAAGCCTCCCGCACCGTATTGAATGCGGTCCCCGACATGGCCGACAAAAAGCGCATATAGATCAGAAGTGTTGTAGTCTTTCAGAGCGTAAAAGTTGGGTGTCACAATGAAGGCCGGGCCGCTACGCCCGGCGGGCATCATTAAATACCCTTCGCCTTTCAGTTCATGTGCCGGGAACGGCTTTTGGGACGTGCGCGTGATGCCCATTTTGACCCATTCGCGGATCTTCTGGCCCTGATCTGGGCCCTCCAACGTGCAGGAGACAGATGCCGGAAGGGTCACTTCAAATCCCCAGTCACGACCCTTTTGCCACCCGTGTTTCGCCAAGTATTGCCCGATCGAGGCAATGGTGTCCGCCTCGGATCGCCAGATGTCAGCACGTCCGTCCCCATCTCCATCCGCCGCATATTTCAGGAAATTCGAGGGCATGAATTGTGGTTGCCCCAAGGCCCCGGCCCAGCTGCTTTTCATGGATGTACCCGGGGCATGACCCGCCTGAGCGATTTGCAAGGCGGCGACCAACTCGTCGGTGAAGTAAGGTGCGCGCGTGGACATGAAGCCCTTGGTGCCAAGCACCTCGAACACATTGTGGGGGATTTCGACACGGCCATAGCCGCTTTCGCGCCCCCAGATCGCCAGAATGATACGGCCCGGCACACCTGTCTTGCGTTCCGTGGCCTTCAGTGCACTGGCATGGCGTTTGGCCATGGTGCGGCCTGTGCTGGTTGCGCCATTGATCGACCCGGCGTTGAAATACTTGCCGGGGCTGCCAAATTCGGCTTGCGTTTGTTTGCGCACTTTCGGGGCTTTGCTTCCGGGCGGCACCAAGTCAGGCAATTTCCAGTTCAGCCGCACACCTGCAAAAGCCTTGTCAAAGGTCGGGCGCTTGACCCCTTTTGCGCGGGCGCGGGGCCACACCGTTTGCTCCAGCCAGCTTTGAAACTGACGTTCAATTTTTGCTTTATCCTGCGCGTGTCCACCACTGGCAAACACCATGGTCAGCAATGCGGTGCACACCACCAAACGGGTCAAAAACATCTGTCTCTCTTTCACAGTTACACGTCCAGAATTTTAGAGTTGAACAGGGTGACCTTGGTGTCCACCGCATGATCCATATCATCAATGATCACCACCAACCCCTGAAACACAAAGATCACCAGCAGCTGTACAAAAACCCCTGTCAGGCCGGGGGCTGCGAGCAGCACGAGGATAAAGTAAAGCTGAGCGATCCGGTTCAACCAGCGGTAAAAAACCGGGTGAAATTCGATTTGAGTTTTGGTCAAAAACTGGCTGATGCGCACCACGAGATTGTTGTGAAATGGCACGTCGAGCGAAGGGCGGTCGATGATTTCCGCCCGGATGTCCTCGAACAGCTTTTGCGTGCGGGCTTTCATGTCAGGATAGGGGATCTCTTCGTTCAGAAATCGTGCGATATCTGCACGCCATTGGGCCGAGCCGAGCCATGTGGTGTCGGGGTTCAGGCGCTTGATGTCCCACTCCATCCGCTCCAGCGTGTCGAGCGCGAGCCGGTGCAATTCGGAAATTTCAATCTGTTTGCGCTTGGCGATGCCAAAGGTGATGGCAAGCGCGATACCGAAAACCGACCCGACCGCCGTGACGGCAATCATGAGGACAGAGCGGTCAAAGTGATCAGCCAGCCGGATGTCAAACGTGCCCGTCACTTCCAAAAGCACAACGCGTAAACCCAAATGAAAGGTCATCACCCCAAAGACAAGCGTCAGGACGGAAGCTCCAAAGATGCTGACGACGGCGTTTTGCATACGCAACAGCTTTAGGATGCGCGCCAGACGGAATAGTCGCAGGAGGGCCAGAATTTCCACATCTGGACCCTCGATCAGCCCTGCATAGTAAAGCAGGATAAGGGCAGATGGCAGGATCGCCAGAAAATCGATCACCAAAAAAACCGTATCCCAAAAGGTCGCGCGGTAGGTGTAAAGGCGCAGGGCGAAATCAAGGGCAAAGACGGCGAAGATCACCAGCTCGACCAGCAACAGCTGGATGCTGCCCAAAGGAAAGGCGTTTGGGTATTCTTCCTGGATGAAAAGATACAGCACCGACAAGATGATCGTGATGATCAACATGCCCAAGTATCGGTTTCCGGCCTGGGTTTTCGGGTTTTGCAGTTCTCGGCGCAAGTGTTCCGAGGGGATCCGGGGGACGAATGCGTTCATATGAGCTGTCCCGCCTCCCTTGTCGGTGGCCAAACCGTTGCCCGGTATGGGTGCAGACATAAGATCGTGTTGGGCGGCAGGCGTCAATATCGCAGCGGATGTCGGTTGCTTGTCAGCGTTTTCCCGATGTACCGCGACACATGGAGGATCGGCTGATCATTTGTGTTTCGAATCTTGGCCCGGTCCGGTTGATGGGGTGGCAAGGCCAATATCTTCCAGAAGATGCGGCGATGTTTCGGCCAGTCTCTGGACGTGCGAATGGTAATGCATATCCATGTCAACACCACTGATCTTGCGTGCATATTTAATCACCGACTTCACGGCGCACGCCCAGACTTGTGCCGGGCGTGGCATGCGGATGGGTGGGAACATTGCCTTAATAGCCATTGTAAACCTCATGTAATTTGAGCTTTTGGACAACGTAGGACGCAGGCCTGCTTGTTTGCAAACCAAGTTATCTGCTAAGAAGGATCAAAAAAACTGATCCAAGAGGTATTTATGAAACTCCCTCCACTGAATGCCCTCAGAGCGTTTGAAGCGGCCGCCCGTCACAACGGGTTTGTCGGTGCTTCGGAAGAGTTGAACGTCACCCGTGGTGCGATCAGCCGACACGTGAAACTGCTGGAGGATCATCTGGGAACTCAGCTCTTTCGCCGCCATCCAAAGGGCGTGGACCTGACCGATTCTGGGCGGCAACTTTTGCCTGTGGTCTCTGAGGCGTTTGGCCAAATTGCGCAGGTTTCGGATCGGTTGTCCTCATCCTCGTCGGATTTGCGGATCATCTGCCCGCCTGCCACGTCGATCCGTTGGCTGATCCCGCGTCTGGATGATTTTCGCCAAAAGCACCCTGACATCCGGGTGCGACTGACAACGGATTTTTATGGTGAGATTGGGCTTGATAGCGCTGAGTTTGATGTCGGATTTTCCGTCATGGATTATCATCCAAGCCGCAAGGGGATGAAACTGGCGCCGCTTTTTCCGGTCTTGCTGACGCCAATCTGTGCCCCGGGATATCTAGAGCAGGTTGGCACATTGACCAGGCCAGATGATCTGGCGCGGGTGACCCTATTGCACGAAACTCCAAAGCGTGCTGACTGGAGCGATTGGTTCCAAGCCTTCGGTGGCGAAGGCGTATCAGCCAGAGATGGCGACGATTTCCCCAATCTGGACATGGCGGTCAAAGCTGCGCTGATGGGTGCGGGCGTCGCCATGGGTGACGCAGTGCTGTGCCATGACGAACTGGCAAGCGGGGCATTGGTGCGGGTGTTTCCGGAGTTGGTTTGCCCTTCCGCCTATGGGGACATTTGCCTGATCGGGTCAGAAGACCGCTGGGACGATCCCAAAACGCGTGCGTTCCGCGACTGGGCGGTCGGGATGGCGGGCATTGACCGCGAAAGATGTCAGGCCGAGGCGGTTGTAAATCGAAGTTAATGGCGGCTACAGCCCTTCAAACTCGCACAGTGTATGCACGTCCATGCCCATCGCCTCGATCCGTTTGCGGCCGCCCAACTCGGGCAGGTCCACGACAAAGGCGCAGCTGAGGATATTGCCGCCCAATCGTTCGATCAACTTGATCCCGGCCTCGGCCGTACCACCCGTTGCCAGAAGATCATCGACCAGCAGGATGGTCTCTCCGGGGACGATGGCGTCATCATGGATCTCGACCACGGCCTCGCCATACTCCAGCTGATATTCCTCCGAGATCACTGCACCGGGCAGTTTGCCTTTCTTGCGAATGGGTACAAACCCCACGCTCAGCTGATGCGCAATGGCGCCGCCCAGAATGAACCCACGCGCCTCAAGCCCCACGACCTTGTCGATGGGTTGGCCCGCATAGGGGTGCAGCAACTGGTCAATCGCCATGCGAAATCCACGTGGATCGGCGAACAATGTAGTGACGTCCCGGAACAGGATACCTTCGTGCGGGAAGTCCACGATGGTGCGGATGTAATCCTTGACGGTTTTGGTTCTGGGCATGGGGGGGCTCCGGTTTTTACGTGCTGCGGCGCATCGCGGCGGTCAATACGCCCATGGCGATCAGGGCCAGGCCACCGCTGCGGGTCAGCCAGGTGATAACAGCGGGTTTGCGAATGGTCTGGCGCAGCCGATCCGCGGCCAGGGCGTAGGCCAGAGCATTCAGGGCGGCCAAGCCTACGAAGGTTGCGATCAAAATAGCGAACTGCGGCAGAAGGGGCTGTTCTGTTTGTACAAACTGCGGCACGAAGGCGACGAAGAACGCGATGGATTTAGGGTTGAGAGCCGTCACCGTCGCCGTGTGCCAAAACACATGGCGGGCCGTGCTGTCGGGTTGGGTCTGCGCCTCAAGCCCCTCAGAGGCCGGGGCCCGTAATAGCTTGACGCCGAGCCAAACAAGGTAGGCCGCGCCAATCCATTTCAACACGGTGAACAACGTGGCTGAAGTCAGCACCAAGGCGCCAAGCCCTGCCAGCGAGGCCGTCATGGCCATGAAATCCCCCAAAGCCACACCGGTGGCCGAGGCGACAGCCACACGTTTGCCCTGACTAAGCGCATAGCTGAGCACCAGCAGTACGGTGGGGCCGGGGATCAGCAGAAGGGCAGTGGTGGCGGCCACAAAGGTAAGCCAGAGGTCGAGGGACATGATGTGAAGCCTTTGATGAGAATGGTGAAACTCTTAACGGGTTGGACTGGGGCGTCAATCCCAGAGGTCGCTAGAGCACCCGCCCGGCCACCGCATCCAGCTTGGCCATCAGCGCGGGGTCGCGGGCTTCGGGGGCGGTCAAAAGGGCATAGTCCAGCGCGCGGTCACATCCGTGTGGGCAGGGCGCGCGATCCGGACCCAACAGGCCGGGCAGGCGGGCCACCATGTTGCGCGCTTTGTCTGCGTTGCCGGTCAGGGTTTCGATGATGGCTGTGATGTCCACAGCGCCGTGGTCCGGGTGCCAGCTGTCGTAGTCGGTGATCATCGCAACTGAGGCGTAGCACAGCTCGGCTTCACGGGCGAGTTTGGCCTCGGGCATGTTGGTCATGCCGATCACGTCGCAGCCCCAGACCTCGCGGTAGAGTTTGGATTCAGCCAGCGTGGAAAACTGAGGGCCTTCCATTGCCAGATAGGTGCCGCCCTGGTGCACAGTGATGCCCGTGTCGCGCGCGGCGATTTCGCAAGCGGCGGACAGGCATGGGCAGGTGGGGTGTGCGACGCTGACATGCCCCACGCAGCCCGTTCCGAAAAAAGATTTTTTGCGCGCAAACGTGCGGTCAATGAATTGATCGACAACGACAAAATCACCGGGAGCCATGTCCTCGCGGAACGACCCGCAGGCGGACACGCTGATCACGTCTGTCACACCAAGCCGCTTGAGCGCGTCAATGTTGGCACGGTACGGCACGGTGGTGGGCGAATGCAGGTGGCCGCGCCCATGCCGGGGCAAAAAAGCCATCGCAACGCCGTCCAGCGTACCCGTCAGGATCTGATCTGAGGGCGCGCCCCAAGGGCTGTCGACATCACGCCATTCAGCCCCCTCCAGCCCGTCAATCTGATAGAGCCCCGAACCGCCGATTACTCCGATCATGGTCTTGGTCATGTCTGCCCTCATTCTGTGGTGCCACAGGTTTAGGAAACTTAGGCTGCAATGGGAATGAAAGAATATCCGCAAGCCCCCCGACAAGGTGGGATTGACGGGCCCGGACGATCGTCACAGGATTGCGGAAAACCCGGGGGTGCTGCTGTGTGGATCAAATGTTGGAACTGGATGGCCATCGTGGCGGCGTCCTTCACTTTTGCGCCACAAACGGCCGTGTCACAAGACACAGCGCTGAGGCTGATTGCCCTTGGTGATATGCCCTATGGCCCGCCCGAAGAGGCCTATCCGCCCTACAGAGCCTTGATTGAAAAGATAAACACCCGAGACGCTGATCTGGTTCTGCATGTCGGTGACACCAAAAGCGGCGGGGCCTGTTCTGACGCGATCCTGAACGATCAGCTGGAGCATATGAACCGCTTTACGGCACCTGTCCTATATACTCCTGGCGATAATGAATGGACCGATTGCCACCGCTATGACGGTGACTGGAGCGATCCGCTGAACCGGTTGGCGTATATCCGCAGTACTTATTTTGCCGACCCTGGCCGCTCCCTTGGGCAGCGCCAACTGGATGTCACGCATCAAGGCGCGCAAGGCTATCCTGAAAACGCCCGTCTCAAGCTGGGTAACATCGGCCTTCTCACCGCACATATCGTGGGGTCCAACAACAATTTTGAGGTGCGTGAGATCTCGGCGGTCGAGGAGTTCTTTGCCCGCAGTGCCGCCTCGACCCAATGGCTGCAGGATAGCTTTGTGGCGTTTGAGGATGCCGATATCATCGTAGTGGTGATCCACGCGGATATGTTCGAGTTTGATTTCAACATGTTCGAGCGCGAGCTTTGGCTGCGTCATTCCGGGTTCAAGCCGTTTGGCACCGCTTTGAAACAGGCCGCAACCGAATTTGAGAAACCTGTCTTGCTGGTTTTTGGAGACAGCCATTGGCACCGGGTGTTTCAGCCCTTTCCCAAGACAGCTGCCAATGTGACCGCAGTGGAGGTTTACGGCAACCGCGATGTGCATGCGGTTGAGATTGTGATTGACCCGGCGGCAGATCAGCCCTTCACCATCACGACTGTGCGCAATCCGCTTCAGAACTAGTGCCAGTGCTGCCCTTCCCATTGTCATCACCTGCGCCGCAGGGTAGAGGGGCGCTCTAATACGAGCAGTGATCACCAAAAACGAGGCACCTTAATGAAAACGGCACTTTTGCGCCGCTATGCGCGCAGGCTTGGTACAGCCGATCTAGGGTTGACCACAGACGAGGGCTTTAGCGTTTCGCGGTTTCGGATCGAGTTGCTTGCCGGCCTGACAGTGGCGCTCGCTTTGGTGCCCGAGGCTGTGGCCTTTGCCTTTGTGGCGGGGGTGAATCCGCTGGTTGGGCTTTATGCCGCGTTCATCGTTGGGCTGGTCACAGCCGTGATTGGGGGGCGGCCTGGGATGATTTCAGGTGCTACAGGTGCTTTGGCGGTGGTCATGGTGTCCCTGGTGGCGCAACACGGTGTGGAGTATCTGTTTGCCACCGTTGTGCTGATGGGGCTTTTGCAGGTTTTTGCGGGCATCATGCATTGGGGCAAGTTCATTCGGCTGGTGCCTCATCCGGTGATGCTGGGCTTTGTAAACGGTCTGGCGATCGTGATTTTCATGGCGCAATTGGGCCAATTCAAAGTGCCCGGATCCATGGTTAACACAGGCCACGGGATGAGCGGCGGCACCTGGCTGCCCTGGCCCGAATTGACGCTGATGCTGGGCTTGGTTGCGCTGACCATGGCGGTGATCTGGGTGATGCCCAAAATCACCCGCGTGATCCCGGCACCTTTGGCGGGTATTGGGATCGTGGCCGGGCTGGTCATCGCCATGGGGCTTGAGGTGCCACGTGTGGGTGATCTGGCCTCTATCCAGGGCGGCCTGCCACCGTTTCACATCCCGATGGTACCGCTGACGTTTGAGACGCTTGAGATCATCCTGCCTTACGCTGTGATCTTGGCTGCCATTGGTCTTATCGAAAGCCTGCTCACCTTGAACCTGGTTGGTGAAATCACCGGAAAACGCGGTGGCGCCAGCCAGGAATGTATCGCGCAGGGTTCATCCAACCTGATCACCGGGTTCTTTGGTGGCATGGGGGGATGTGCCATGATCGGTCAGTCGATGATCAATGTGAAATCCGGCGCACGCACACGGATCGCGGGGATTGCCGCTGCATTGTTTCTGCTCAGCTTTATCCTTTTTGCTGGGCCTTTGATTGAACAGATCCCGCTGGCCTCACTGGTCGGTGTTATGTTCATGGTGGTGATCGGCACCTTTGCATGGAACTCGTTGACACTAGTGGGCAAAGTGCCTTTGACGGATGCGCTTGTGATCGTGCTGGTGACGGCCGTGACGGTGAAATACGACCTTGCGATTGCGGTGGTGGTCGGCGTGATCGTCTCGGCATTGGCCTATGCGTGGAACAATGCCACGCGCATTCACGCAGTGACACGAGAGTCGAACACCGAACAGGGCGCAAAGGTCTACGAGATCGAAGGCCCGCTGTTCTTTGGCTCCGCCGCCGGGTTTGACGAGATTTTTGATGTGAAACGTGACCCCGATACAGTGATCGTGGATTTTGCTAACAGCCGCGTGGTGGATCAGTCTGCTTTACAAGCCATCGAAAGCATGGCCCTGAAATACGAGGCCGCAGGCAAGCGCCTGATGCTGCGTCACCTGAGCCGCGATTGTCATCGTTTGCTGTCCAAAGCCGGACACCTGGTGGTCGATAGCGATGATGATCCCGATTACGAAATAGCGGTCGATTACGATGTGAAAACCGGGATATTGGGCGCAGGGCACTAAATGCTGGGATGGGCCCGTCGGAGCGGTCGTTCGCTTTGACCCTGGCCTGCGCGCTGATATAGAATCAGCGTATGAAACCTACCTATCTTCTCCCGCTTTTGATCTCCCCTTGTGTGGCCCTCGCCGATCCGGCCCTGTTTTGCGCAGGCACCTATGATGTTGTCTCGGGCAATGTGACGGGCACGGCTCAAGGCTCGCGGATTGAATTGATCCGTACAACAAACGACGGCCCTGCTACTTTGCGGTACGATGGGTGCGACACGGCCCAGATGACAATTCAGGGGCGGGCGATGACGCTGACCCGCCCGGCTGAAGGTGCGGATTGGCGCGCGCAGACACCCGGAGGCGGGGGGACGCTTTATTTTCGGTTTCACGTCGGACAGCCCACCCAGATGGCCGCACGGATGTCGACAACCGATGGCACGCTGACCGTGAAACGCGGTTCGCATTTGACCTTGCTGAATGCAGATGACACCCAGCCGCTTGAGTGTTTTGAGGCCCTAGACCCAACTGTGGTGCCTCAGGACGGATCTGCAATTGGGTTTGCACAGGGCTTGGGCAAAACACCGCACCCGGACCACAAAACAAACGACTATTTCAAGACAGAAGTAACCGACCCGGGCGATGCGGCCGCCGGTGTGCCACCGTCCTTTGTGGTGCGCTATCCGCTCAGCCTGTCGATGGAGATGCTGCCGCGAGTTGCGGATGCGGATACGTTCCAGGCGGTTTGCGGTGGTCGCAAGCTTGAGCCTGTGCGCAAGATCCTGTCGATCAAAGTCTATCCGGTTGATCCCGGCTACACGGCCTTTGCGCGTATCGTAGACGTGGAAACCAGCAAGATCGAAGCGCAGGCCGAGGGGCAAAGCCCGGCGGACATCGTGGCGGCGATGCAGGCGGCCTATGGCGCGCTGGGCAGACCAGTGGGCGATATGGGGGATGTCTGGGCGGATTAGCGTGCGTCGCGCGATACCCGAAACGTTTCAGAGGCTTACTCTGCGACCTGTTGTAATGTCTTGATGTCTCCGGCAACAATCGCGGGCAATGCCCGAGAGATCAAAGATGTTGGCCAATCCCACCATGCCAGATCCAGAAGAGCGTCAATCGCATTGGTATCGAACCGCTGTCCTGTCTGAGAGCCGGGATTGCCTGTGACGATGCTGTAAGGCGCAATCGTTCCGCGTACGACAGCACTTGCGCCGATGATTGCCCCGTGGCCGATCTGAGCGCCCGGCAGCACCATAGCGCCGTGCCCCAGCCACACATCATGACCAATGAGAGTGTCACGCGTGTCTGGTTGAAAACCGGCGCGTGCCTTTTCGTCAAACACCTGGAAGGGGTAGCAGCTCAGCCCGCTTTGGGCATGATTGGCCGAGCTTGTGATGAACCGCACCCCGTGGGCGATTTGGCAAAACCGACCGATCCTCAGTTTTTCCTGCGAAAAGGGAAAGAGATAGGGGGCCAGATGAGTGGCCCAATCCAGCGGGGGCTCAAAATCAGAGGCATAGGTGAAGTCACCGACCTCAAACTGTGGATGGTCAATCGCATTGCGCAAAAAGACGGTGCCTTCGTGCTCTGATCCATCTGGCAGGCGGATGGGAAACAGGCAATTCGGGTCGGGGAAGACGGTCATGAGGAACCTCCTTGAAGCGGGGTTTGTTTCAACCATCCGGGCGGGACGAGCAAAGATCGTCGCGCACCAGCGGTCACAAGCGATCTTCCGGCAGGCATTCAACGCAGGTCTGTTGGCTGACGTCCGTGGGTCTTCAGATATTGCGGATCACCCGGCATTTGCGCAAGCCAAAGCGTCGGGTTAGCTTGGCGGCCTTGAGCGCCTGCACCAGCGGATCGCTTAGGAAAAAGGCGCTTCTGACCTTCGGATCAATCCATAGGTCTGGGCCATCCAGCGCGATCTTTGTAACCGCCATATCCCCGTCATTATGCATAATGGGTTGTAACCAAACGAGCGGGTTATCCGGGCCCGGCTGGAAATAGTCGGGTATACGTGCCTTGGGCGAATACTCCGGCACGAAGGCCTGTTTGGTGTTGCCGAAATTCAGACAGAAATACTCGCCTTCCACCGGCGTGGTGCGATCATGCTGGAACAGCTTTGTCGGATAGAGGCCCCCGTCGCCCAGATCAAACTGGCGCAGCACGTCAGCGCAGGCGGCGGAGACGGTCCAGAAGCCACCGGCCATAAAGATGTCTGGTTTTTTCTTTTCTTTCTTGTCCGGATATTTGGCGTACATTTCGGTTGGGAAGCGCTGCTTTGGGAAAGATACACCCTTTTCACTGCCTCGCATCGCTTCCAAGGCCTGTTCCTTGTCGATTTCATATGCATCGGTTTGAAAACCCTTAATTAACGTAGAATCCGCCATCGCGCGGCTGATCCAGACGGTATCGTTGGTTTTGCTCATGGCCGGGTCCTCATGACGGTTTGGCTGGTCTCATTCCCCGGGGCGGGACAGGCTGAACACCTCGCGCACGACTGAATAATCCTTATACCCCAACCGGGCCAGTGGATTAAACCGGGTCACGTCAAACAGGCCATCTACCAGATAGTCCTCCCGCATATGCACGCCGATCACCTCGCCAAACGCCACGATATTGGCGGCGCCGGGCAGTTGCACCAGCTGGGTGAGTTTGCATTCTAGCGCGGCCGGGGCTTCGGCCACCCGGGCGCAGGGGATGGTCTGACACGGGGCTTTGTCAATTCCGGCTTTGGCAAACTCATCCACCTCAGCCCCCCACGGGCCCGAGGTGCTGTTCATGGCATCCATCATCGCATGAGCCACGATGTTCACACAAAACACGCTGGTTTCGCGGATGTGGGTCATGCTGTCCTTGGTGCCATCGCGGTCGTCCTTGGCCCCGGTCGAGGCGAACATGACTTGCGGCGGCACATAAGCGACAGCGTTGAAGAAGGAATAGGGTGCCAGATTGTCCTGACCATCGCTGCCGCGCGTTGAGACCCAGCCGATGGGGCGCGGCGTGACGATGGCGTTGAACGGGTTGTGCGGCAGGCCGTGGCCGTCTTTGGGTTCGTAGAACATAAGCGCGCCTTTCAAAATGGTTGGTTAAACCCCTAGCGCCGTGCTAGGCGCATGGCCAACAGAAATGCCATTAGGTGGCCCCAAGTGTTTGAACTCAAGCCTGAAACGTCCGAGGACTGGTGGGAGGTCGAAGCCCTCTATGACCTGTGCTTTGCACCGGGGCGCGAGGCGTTGTCGTCTTATCGTCTGCGCGATGGCGTGCCTCCGGTTCCGGCGTTATGTCTGGCGGCGCGCGACGAAAGCGGCATCCTGGCAGGCGCCATTCGATTCTGGCCGGTGCGGATTGGTGCGGTCGCCGCGCTTTTGCTGGGGCCGGTGGCGGTTCACCCGACCTATCAGGGCGAGGGTTTGGGGGGCTATCTGATCCTTGAAAGCCTGGACCGCGCCGCCGATCAGGGCTGGGACCGGGTGATGCTTGTGGGTGATGCCCCCTATTACAGCCGGTTCGGATTCCAGCGTCTAAGCGGAGTCGCCATGCCGCCGCCGACCAACCCCGAGCGGGTTTTGGGGGTCGCACTGACGGAAGGGGCTTGGGATGATCTGCGTGGTCTCGTGGAGCGGGACGCTTGAAAACAGCGCATTTCGTGCCGATGTAAAAGCCATGAAGAAACTTGAAAACCATATGGAATTGCTCGACGCGCCAATCGGTGCCGAGGATACGGACACGCGTTTGGACGCCCTTGTGACGCGGCACGCGCGGGCCGGAAATGCGGGTATCCAGCTGCTTAATCTGATTGGCGGGCAGGCCGAAAACCTGCTGGACCGCTTGCCCGCGGACATGCGGGCGCGGCTTGGCGAGGGCACCGAACAGGCGCTGAAGCTGGCGATGGGGGCCGCGGATCGGTCGCGCACACTCGTGAGTGAGCAGCCCGGTTGGCTGACCCGCGCTGTCACCACAGCCATGGGGGCTGCCGGAGGCTTTGGCGGGTTGCCATCGGCCATGGCAGAACTGCCTGTGACAACAACGATCCTGTTACGTGCCATTCAGGATGTTGCGATGGAACATGGGTTTGACCCATCAGAAACCTCTGTCCAGTTTGATTGCATCCAGGTGTTTGCCGCGGCGGGTCCATTGGACCAGGACGACGGCGCGGATCTCGCTTTTTTAGGCACCCGGGTGACGGTCACCGGAGCAGCGGTGCAAAGCCTGATCGCAAAAGTTGCCCCGCGTCTGGCAACTGTTCTGGGCCAGAAACTGGCCGCGCAAACGGTGCCTGTATTGGGGGCCGCGGCAGGGGCTGCCACCAACTACGCCTATACCAGCTATTATCAGCAGATGGCCCATGTGCATTTCGGGTTGCGTCGGCTGGCGGTCGACTCGGGTCAGGATCACGTGAAGCTGGTTGAAGAGTTCCGCAAACGCGTTGCGGTGCCGGTCAAACGTGCTTAAATTAAGATCGCCTTAAGGGGGCTTCAGAAATATTGGAATAAAATTCTACTGTAGATTACATACCGGGAAGAATATCATTTTCTGGCCAATAAATAAGAACATTATCACTAATTATTTATCGCCTGATCAAAAATATCAGCACATCATCCTCAATAATTCCATATCGGACCTAGATTTGTTCTAATTTGATCTGTTAGCGCAATCGTATACCGCCGTATTCTGCAAATAGGACAGTATAGGTGACTTTATATTTGTGCCCAATTCTGTAAATTTGAGGGCCATGACGAGGTTGGGAGGCCAAGGGATGGAAATCAACGTCTCAAAAAAAGCAGCAGTGGCAACGGGTGCAGCCGCCGGTAGTATCGTCGGTGGGGTCGCGGTGGCCGCGAACATTACACAAATTGCAGAGTATCTTAGCAGCCTGAGTATTTCGGAAATTGCTTTGTCGAGTGTTGCCATAGGCGCGAGCCCGTTTGTTTGGGCTCCACTTTTGTCTGTGGCTTCGGTTGGTCTTGGCGCTGCGGTTGCTTCACGTCGCGAGCGCAACAAAGCCCAAGCTGCTGCCTTTGCCTTGGCAGAAGAGCACAACACTGCATTTGAGGTCTTCAAAGCACAGCAAGCTCAGAGCCGGTCTCTTCGAAAAAAGTTTCGCCACAACTACTACGATGTGATGCGAACGTATCTGGCGTTGCAAATTGCTCAAGCCGCCAACAACTCAATGGACGCAGGGGGCTTGTGTAAAAATTTCGCGATGACCATGCGTGCGCAGATGGACACGCTGGATTGCTACTTCTCGGAAGATGAAGGGGAACATTGCCGTGTCACACTCTATACGCTGGACGAAGACAACACCTTGCACCCAAGAACGCACTTCAGTCAGGGGGCGGAACGGGATCGTCGGGCCCTGTCCATAGATCAGCCACGATTGTCGACGGCTATGAAGAAAATCCTGGAGATGTCGCCGACTGAGAGGCCCATTGTGAAGATGGAGAACCTCTCAAACACAGCAAGTGATTGGCAGGATGCGCGGACAGATGAGCATCATGAGCTCTACAACTCGAGTTTGACGATAGCGGTTCAGTGTCAACCGGACCACGGAATGATGCTTGGCCGGTTTCGGCAAATATCGCCACAAAGTCGTGTTCTGGCGGGGTTTCTGGTCGTCGAAAGCAAAGGTGATCGTTTCAATTCTCCAAACATTGAGGATGATGTCGCAAGTTTTGCGGATCATCTGTTTAGTGTTTTGTCGCAGGTTTCGGAGGCAAGCCACTATCTGGGTGGAGACTATGGTTGGCTTTATCGCGCACTAGTGAGTGAGCAAAAACTTGATTTGGCCGCCGAGTAAGGGCCGTCAGAGTTTCCCGCGCAGATACTCAAGCACCACGGGTCGCACGGTCTGATCACCGCGTGCGCGTGCTTCGTGAATAATGCCGCGCAGCTCGCTCAAATCAGTGCGGCGCAGGATGGATTTGACCGGCCCCACCGATGCGGGTCGCATCGACATTGTGCGCAGCCCGATCGCCGCAAAACAAGCGGCTTCCACCGGGCGGCCGGCATCCTCGCCGCAAAACGACAGTGGCGTGTGGGTGGCCTTACACCGCTCTACGATGCGTTCCAGAAAGCTGAGGAAGCTGACGTTCAGCGTGTCATAGCGCTTGCGCACACGTTCATTTTCGCGGTCCGCAGCAAAGAAAAACTGTTTCAAGTCATTGCCGCCAATGGACAAAAATCCAACATCTTCAAAAAACTTATCTGGGGCATATGCCAAGGACGGGGTTTCTAACATCGCCCCCAGCTCAAGGGTTTCGGGCAAGGGGTGGCCCAAGATGCGTTCGCGCTCGATGGCTTTGTCCATTTCTCTGCGCGCAGCGGCGTATTCTTCCATCTGAGCCACAAAGGGGAACATCACGGTCAGCGGACGTCCTTGCGCGGCGCGGAGCAAGGCCTGCAACTGCATGCGCATCACGCCAGGTTTGTCTAGGCCCACGCGGATTGCCCGCCAACCCATCGCAGGGTTCGGCTCGTCGTTGGGTTTCATGTAGGGCAGGACCTTGTCGGATCCGATGTCCAGTGTGCGAAACACCACGCGTTTGCCGTGGGCGGCATCCATGACGCGTGCATAAAGCTCGCTCAACTCGGCGCGTTTGGGCAATTTGTTTCTGACCAGAAACTGAAGCTCGGTGCGGAACAGGCCCACACCCTCGGCGCCTGAGCCGTCCAGACTGGGCAGATCGGCCATGAGGCCTGCGTTCATATGAAGCTCAATCTGTGATCCATCTAATGTGACGGCTGGTTTGTCGCGGATTGAGGCATAACGTTCCTGGGCTTGCGCCTGCATTGCCATCTTGTCGCGAAAGGCGCTGATCACTGTGTCATCGGGGCGCAGATGAACCACGCCTTGATCTCCGTCGACCAGAACGAAATCTCCGTTGAGGGCTTCGGATGTCACCCGCTTGGCGTGGATCACCAGCGGAATGGCCAGGGCCCGTGCGATGATCGCCGCGTGCGAGCCGACCGAGCCTTCTTCCAGCACGATCCCTTTAAGAGACCGGCCATAGTCCAACAGTTCGGCCGGGCCGATGTTGCGGGCCACCAATATGGGGTCGGCTGGCATTTCGGCCCCGGTCTCCGTTCCCTGACCTGTCAGAATACGCAGCAACCGGTTCGACAGATCATCCAGATCATGCAAGCGTTCGCGCAAATAGGCATCCGTCACTTGACCCATGCGAGAGCTTGCGGCTGTTTGTTCTTTCTCGACGGCGGCCTCGGCCGACAGGCCGCGGGCGATGTCTTCTTCCATGCGCCGCATCCAGCCCTTGGAATTTGCGAACATGCGATAGGCTTCTAGAACCTGCAGATGTTCTTTGTCGCCACCTTTGGCTCGGCTCAGCATCTTATCGACGCCGACGCGCAATTCCTCGACCGCTTCGTGCAGGCGGTCCAGCTCGCGCTCGGGATCATCGGCAAAAGGGTTGGTGACCACCACACGCGGTTCGTGCAGCCAGACGTGGCCGCGGCTGGCGCCTTCCTGCCCGGTGCTGCCTTGGAACAAGACGGGCTGTTGGTGACGCGCCGACAGGGCGGCGCCTTCGCCGACAAAGGCACCTAGTTCAGTCATCTCGGCCAATACCATGGCGACCACTTCAGTGGCATAAACCTCATCTTCGGAATAGGTGCGCGCATCTTTGGATTGGACGACCAGAACCCCCAGCATTTCACCTAGGCGTTGCACCGGCACGCCCAGGAAGGACGAATATGCCTCTTCGCCCGTTTCCGGCATATAGCGGAAGCCACGGGTATTGGGCGCGTCATCCGTGTTGACGATCGTTCCCTTGCGCGCGACCGAACCCACGAGGCCTTCGCCCAGTCGCATTCGGGTTTCATGAACCGCTTCGGGATTCAGTCCCTGGGTGGCGCAAAGCTCCAGCGTGTCTTCGTCGCGGAACAGATAGATCGAGCACACATCTGAGTGCATTTCATCCGCGATCAGCTGGGTGATCTGGTCCAGCCGGGTTTGCCCACCCGAATCCTCGGCCATCACCTCGCGCAGGCGGCCCAGCAGTTTGCGGCTGTCTGTCTCTTGTTTGGTGACCATCTGGCCTAATCCCTCCGGCGGCCCAATGCATTGTCGGACCCATACTGGGTTAGACCACAGACGCTGAGCAAGCGAAACGGGAATCTCTTCGGGCGATTTCTTGTTCTGCGATCTTACCTGGAGTGAACAGGTCGCGTTTACGCTGCCTTTTCCAACTCAAACACGTCATGCAGCGCCTGTACGGCCAATTCCATGTACTTGCGGTCGATAAGCACCGAGATCTTTATCTCGGAGGTGGCGATAACCTTGATGTTCACACCTTCATCCGACAGCGTTTTGAACATCTTGGCGGCCACACCGGATTGCGAGCGCATGCCGATGCCCACGGCCGACACCTTGGCCACATCCGTATCAGCGATCAGATCGTGGTAATTGATCTCGCCTGATGCCTTGGCGGCTTCCAGTGCTTTTTCCGCCCGCGTGACCTGATCGGTGGGGCAGGAAAATGTCATATCCGTGCGGCCTTCTTCGGCGATGTTCTGAATGATCATATCCACGTTCACACCGGCATCCGACAGGGGGCCGAAGATAGCAGCGGCGATGCCGGGGCGGTCGGCGACCGAGACCAGCGTCATCTTGGCCTCGTCACGGGAATAGGCGATGCCGTTCACAACATTTGATTCCACGATTTCCTCCTCGGCGCAGACCAGAGTGCCTGCATCATCTGATTGTTCTTCAAAACTGCTGAGTACGCGCAGTTTCACATTATATCGCATCGCCAGTTCGACCGAGCGGGTTTGCAGCACTTTGGCGCCCAGTGAGGCCAATTCCAGCATTTCCTCAAAGGCGATCTTGTCAAGCTTGCGCGCCTTGGGGCTGATGCGCGGATCGGTGGTATAGACCCCGTCTACGTCCGTGTAGATATCACAGCGCTCGGCCTCAAACGCGGCGGCAAAGGCCACGGCTGTTGTGTCTGACCCACCGCGGCCCAGTGTGGTGATCCGACCTTCGGGGCTGATGCCCTGGAAGCCCGCGACCACAGCCACTCGCATCCCTTCGCCAAATTTGGCATTCAGGTTGTCTGTGGGGATTTCCTCGATCCGGGCGGCAGAATGGGCCGAGTTGGTTTTCAGCGGCACCTGCCAGCCTTGCCAGCTGCGCGCAGGTACGTCCATTTCCTGAAGCGTCAGGGCCATCAGCCCGGCGGTGACGTTTTCGCCCGAGGATACGATGGCGTCATATTCGCGCGCATCATACATCGGCGAGGTCTCGTTGACCCAGCCCACCAGCTCGTTGGTTTTGCCGGACATGGCCGAGACAATGACGATCACGTCATAGCCCTTCGCCACTTCCACACCCACGCGTTTGGCCGCACGGCGAATGCGGTCAATGTTGGCCACCGAGGTGCCACCGAATTTCATCACGAGTATGGGCATGAGCCTTCCCCAACATCATTGTTGGGCGCGGTTTATGTCGGATCATGCGGGAGGGCAAGATGCGACGGCTGCGTCACTTTCGGTAATCGGCGGGGCGCAGGATGTCCGTTTTCACGTTTGTTTCGGCCCCATCTACGATATCCGTGTTCTGCGCGGCGACCACCGGCCAGTGGCGGTCCTGCCTCTCAGCCACAAATGTCAGAACCGAACGACGTGCACCCGCTTCTGACCCATCCGGCAAGCGTTGGCCGGACAGCGTGTAACGACACTGCACCACCGCGGCATCCGCCCCCAGCAGTTTCACCCGAACCACCCCAGCGCGCAGTGTGGTGTGTGCAAAGAAAGTGGTCAGCCCAATGTTATGTGCTTTCCGGATCGCGTCGCGGTCGTGCCACCACAGACCCACGACATTGATGAAGTCCGCATCCTCAGCAAAAAGTGCCGCCAAGGCATCTGCGTCGCGCGCCATCCAGGCACGTGCAAAGGCATGAGGGATATCCTCGGGTGTGGTGGCATATGCACTCAATAGACGTGGGCCTGTCCGTCATAGGTTTCAAAGCACCCGGTGGTGGCAAGCGAGAGCTGCGCAAAGCGCTCAACCAGTCCCGCGCTGGCCTCATCCACGGTGATCGCGGCTGTGTCGCCACCCATATCCGTCTGAACCCAACCGGGGTGATAGATGCCCACGGCGATGCCGTCGGATTTCAGGTCTGCAGCCAGATTGCGGCCTAGGTTCAACGCGGCTGCCTTGGAGGCACGGTAGATGTAGCTGCCACCAGGGGCTCGTGTGTGGCTGGCCATCTGACTGGAGATTATCGCGATCTTCGCGTTGGAGGCAGCGCGCAGATTGGGCAAAAGCGTCTGTACTGTCAGAAAGACGCCTGTGACATTGGCGGCAAAACTGTCGGCCCACATCTGTGCGGGATACCCGTCTATAGTTTGCCCTTTGTCTATGTAGACACCGGCGTTGCACACCAACAGATCAATCGGAGCCTTATCCAGTGACGCGGCCAAAGCAGCATGCTGTGAGGGATCCGTCACATCCAGTTTTGCCCCGGTGTCGCCTGTGCGCGAGGTGGCAGTCACCGTTGCTCCGGTGCCGCGATATCGGTCGGCCATGGCCAAGCCAATTCCGCGGTTGGACCCGGTGATCATCACATGCATCGTAATTTCCTTCAGTTGGTTTTGCGCCCCGGCACAAAGGGCAGGGGGGCGACGGGAACGCCGTCTTCGATCAGCTTGCGCGCCTCGTCGGGCTTCGCCTCGCCGTAAATCGCGCGATCGGGCGACACGCCGTCGTGGATATCGCGGGCTTCGCGCGCGAAGTTCATGCCGACATATTCCGAATTGTCTTCAACGTGCTTGCGCAGCTCGGCCAGTGCCTGTTCGCGCGGATCAGTTGCGTCTGTCAGCGATGGGGCCGCGGCAGATTTGGTTTTGCTATCTCGCACCGCTGGAGCCATGATCGCCTTTTCGACGTCTTGAGACCCACACACCGCACAGCTGACAAGCCCTGCATCCATCAGCTTGTCAAAGGCTGCAGAGGATTGAAACCAGCTTTCAAAGCGATGGTCTTCACTGCATTTTAGGGTGAACTGAATCATACCCGCCTCTTGTTCTAAGTCACCAGAGATACCTAACGACCCCTCGCAAATAATCAAGGACGCAGGTGTTGGTCAAACCTTCAGAGTCTTGGGGTCGAACTTCAGAATGATATGCGCCAGCTCGGGTTCATTGACCCGCTCGGCTGCTTTCTTGGGGCTCAGCCACTTGCGTTTGCGCTCGCCACGCTCGGGGTATTTTTCAGCCAGTGACTTGACCTTGACGGCATAGACCATCGCCACGCAGGGCAGGTCGTTCTCGCCGTCTATGAACTTCTGATACGAAAACAGGCCAAGGCTGCGAGGCTTGAGTTTTCCGATCACGCCCGCCTCTTCCCAGGCTTCGGTCAGTGCGCTTTCACCGGGGGTCTTGCCATCCATCGGCCACCCCTTGGGGATGATCCACCGCTTTGTGCGGCGACTGGTGACCAGCAGGAATTCGGGCTTGCCTTTGACCACACGATAACACAACGCCGCGAATTGCGTCCGCACATCGCGTTTGCTGCTGTCTTGCAGAAATATCGGTTCTTGCTGCGACGTTTGCACCGTCATGTACCTGTGCCCTTAACTGCTCATTTGTTGGGCTTCTTTGGTAAATATGGCGTAAACAATGTAAAAAGACCAGTGGTCTGTGGATTGAAATGCGAATCTGTGTGGAAATGGGGAGTTTGACATGGCGACTGCCTGGACGCTGGATTGGCCTTGCGTCGTTTGAACGCATGCGGAATACTTCGTCCATGATCCGTGTTTTCCGAATATTTGCAAGCAGTTGTGCCCTCATGCTTATGCTTTTGCCAGCGAGGGCAGAGGACCGCCTCACCGTATTTGCGGCGGCGTCACTGAAAGGCGCTCTGGATGAGGCCCTTTTGCTGTCTGATCATGATGTCACCGTGTCTTATGGGGGCAGTGGCATGATCGCGCGACAAGTCCGGGAAGGGGCACCCGCAGACCTTGTTATTCTGGCAAGTCAGGACTGGATGGATTGGCTTGCGTCAACAGAGCAGCCGAAGATCATGGTTGACAATAACTTTTTGGGAAATCAATTGGTGTTGATCGGCCAGCAGGGTGCCGATGATCTGCCAGAGATGACAGAAGCTGCGGTGCTCGTCCGACTGGATGGCGGTCGTCTTGCGATTGGCCACACCAAGGGGGTTCCAGCAGGCGTTTATGGGCGGCAATGGATGACATCGGTAGGTCTGTGGGAGGGCTTGCGCCCGCATTTGGCCGAAACCGATAACGTCCGCGCCACTTTGGCGCTGGTTGCGCGGGGTGAGGCGCCTTTGGGCGTCGTGTATGCCAGCGACGCTCTGGCCGAAGCCCGAGTGAAGGTGCTCTATCTCATTCCTCCCGACAGCCACGATCCGATCGCTTATCCCTTGGCGGTCATTCAGACGAAGAACACTGTGCAGGCGACTGATTTAGCGAATTTTTTATACTCTGAACCGGCGCAAGATGTGTTTGTCGAGCATGGCTTCCAGATCCAGGAGGCCGCGCAATGATACTGCGCGCGGAAGAATGGGATGCGCTTGCCTTGTCCCTGAAGGTTTCATTCTGGGCCGTGGTGATCAGCCTGCCGTTGGCCATCGTGGTCGCCTGGCTTCTGGCGCGGCGCGAGTTTCCCGGCAAGGCATTGCTGAGCGCTTTGGTACATGTGCCACTGGTGCTGCCGCCGGTTGTGACAGGATATTTGCTGTTGCTTACTTTTGGCCGCAACGGGGCCGTCGGGCGCTGGATGGAGGACACGCTTGGTCTTGTGCTCGCCTTTCGCTGGACGGGGGCTGTTCTGGCCGCTGCGATTATGGGGTTTCCGTTGATTGTCAGGGCGATCCGTCTGGCTATTGAAGCAGTCGATCCACGCCTTGAAGATGCTGCCTCAACTTTGGGGGCCCCGCCGGTGGCACGCTTCTTTCTGGTCACATTCCCTTTGATCATCCCGGGCATTTTGGCCGGTGCCGTTTTAGGTTTTGCCAAAGCCATTGGTGAGTTTGGCGCGACAATTACCTTTGTGGCAAATATCCCCGGCGAAACGCAGACCTTGCCGTCGGCGGTCTATTCTTTCCTACAGGTTCCGGGGGCGGAAGGGTCCGCAATGCGCCTTGTTGTGCTCTCGCTCTGCGTCGCCATCGGTGCGGTTCTGGTGTCGGAATGGCTGTCGCGCCGCGTGGCAGAACGGATAGGTCGATCATGACCTTGCGCGCCCGTCTTTCGCATTCCTTTGCCTCCTTCGATCTGGACGTGGAGCTTGAGGTGCCGCCCGGGGTGACGGCTGTATTTGGCCCATCAGGGTCCGGGAAAACGACGATCATCAATATGATAGCGGGCCTTGTTCAACCTGATCAAGGTCGGGTTCACTTGGGTGATGATATCTTGTTGGATATCTGCGCGAATACATGCGTACCGCCACACAAAAGGCGTATGGGCTATGTGTTTCAGGACGGCCGACTGTTTCCGCATCTCAGTGTTGCGCGCAACATTCGGTTCGGGGCCCGGTTTGCGGGGCTCGGTGCTTTGGCGCAAGAAGCGGATGTGATTGATCTGTTGGGCATCGGTCCCTTGATGGACCGCTTGCCTGGCAAGCTGTCGGGTGGGGAAAGGCAGCGCGTAGCCCTAGCGCGCGCTTTGTTGTCCTCGCCCCGGATGTTGCTGATGGATGAGCCGTTGGCAGCCTTGGACGGCCCGCGCAAGGACGAGGTGCTGCCGTATCTTGAGGCACTGCGCAACGAAACGGATCTGCCCATTTTGTATGTCAGCCATGCCATAGACGAAGTTGCCCGGCTGGCGGGGCATTTGATCCTGTTGCACCAGGGGCGGATACAGATGCAGGGACCGACGGCCAAATTGCTGTCGGAGCCGGGGGCCTTGCCCTATGTCGGCCTGCGCGAGGCAGGCTCGATCTTGACGGCGCAGGTCGTGGAACACGATCCGGATGGCTTAACGCAGCTCGATGTTTCTGGGGCGAAGCTGGTGCTACCGGGTGTGTCGGTCGAGGAAGGGGAAACCCTTGTTATCAGGGTCTTGGCGCAAGATGTTCTAATTTCACTTGAATATCCCAAGGGCCTTTCATCGCGCAATATCATGGCTGTGACCATCACTGATATCCACAAAGGAGACGGCCCCGGCGTGGTGACGACGCTGCAATTGGGAGAGCAATCTCTGTTGGCTCGCATCACCGCACGGGCCGCGGAGGAGTTAAATCTTCGCCCGGGGCTGACATGCTTTGCGATAATCAAGGCCACGACAGTGCCGCGCAGCAGCATCGGGCGCGCAAAGGCTGTCACGTCATGAGTTTTGCAATGCTCTGATCTGTTGTGGGTGAGCAAGTTACTGACATCTTACGCATCTAAGTTTCACAAATCGAACCTTCAGCCTGGTTATCCACATTCTTTTCGCGACTGCAGAACAACCTGCAAATCTGCGACACGCCTAACAGTTTCTTGAGATATGTTCGTTTCATTCATCCAAGACGTGCTGCATCAATCTGTTGTTACGACGCTTTCAGGTGATATCCACAAACTTGCCCACATGCTGAGGGCGATTTGAGCCAATGTTCCCGCATAGTCGCGACGCATTGACCCGGTCAAGCGGGGCTATTACTGATAAAAAAACTTAGGTTAGTACAAGACGCCCATTTCCATGACAGAACGCCTGCTCTCTTTTTCGGCTTGGATGGCCGTGGCCATTTGCGTGTTGCCGATTGTGGCGGCTGCCGTAGCAGCGTTTTCTGGGGATCTGCATACCTGGTCGAATATCTTGTCCTCAGTTCTTCCGCGCTACACGGGCACCACACTTATCTTGGTGGCGATTGTCGGGATCAGCACTGCGATCATCGGGTCGGTCACTGCGTGGTTGGTGACGGTCTACCGCTTTCCAGGACAGCGCGTGCTGGAGGTTGCTTTGGCGTTGCCACTGGCCTTCCCGGCCTATGTGCTTGCTTATGCCTATACCTATTTGTTGGATCATCCAGGGCCAGTGCAAACCCTGCTGCGCGCGGGAATGGGATGGGGGCCGCGCGACTATTGGTTCCCGGAAATCCGCAGCCTTGGCGGCGCGGCAGCGATGCTGACGATTGTCCTTTACCCTTACGTCTATTTGCTGGCGCGCGCGTCGTTCAAACAGCAAAGTGCCAATGCGTTTTTGGTGGCCCGCACACTGGGACGATCCCCGATCCGGGCGTTTTGGCGCGTGGCCTTGCCGATGGCACGTCCGGCGATTGCCGGGGGGGCTTTGCTGGCGGTGATGGAGACGATCTCGGACTATGGCACGGTCGCGTTTTTCAACGTGCAGACCTTTGCGACAGGAATTTACCAAAGCTGGTTCTCGCTGGGAGACCGGGCGGCGGCTGCGCAGTTGTCTTTGTGCTTGCTGAGCTTCGCCTTGCTCTTGGCAGGGCTCGAGCGCGCGCAACGCGGCAAGGTCAGAACCGCTGGCAAGGGGGTGCGCTTTGAACAATCCGAGCGTCCCCGCCTGACGGGGGTGGCCGGGTGGGCTGCCATGTCCATTTGTCTGGCGCCTGTGCTTGTAGGCTTCATCATCCCGGTGATCATGTTGGGTACAATGGCGGTCGGGTCGGGGCAATCTATCCTTGATCCAAGGTATATGGATTTGATGCGAAACTCCGTGCTGCTGGCAGGGGTGGCGGCGGCGCTGACAGTCCTTGGAGCCATTATGATCGGATATCGGGCGCGCACGCATGTGGGCCCGAAATCGCGCTGGATGGTGATCTGTGCCGGGCTAGGCTATGCGGTCCCCGGGGGTGTGATTGCCGTGGGGTTGATGATGCCCATGGCCGCACTGGACAATGCCATTGACGCGGTGATGGAGGGGCAGTTCGGGATCAACACCGGCTTGTTGATCACCGGGTCAATCTGGCTGATGGTGCTGGCCTATATGGTGCGGTTCATGGCGGCGGCGCTGAATGCCTACGACAGTGGCATGGCGACGGTCCCTGCGCATTATGACGCGATTGCACGGTCTTTGGGCAAGCCTGGGCCAAAGGTGCTGTGGCACGTGCATTTGCCTGTCGCGCGCACATCTGTGCTGACGGCTCTGCTGATCGTATTCGTGGATGTGATGAAAGAACTGCCCGCGACGCTGATCCTGCATCCGTTCAATTTTCAGACACTGGCTGTGCAGGCGCATCGGCTGGCGTCAGATGAACGGCTCTATGAGGCAGCTGTACCGTCTCTGACGCTGGTGGCGTTTGGACTACTGCCAGTGGCGTTGCTGTTGCGCTCGATCGGGCGCGGGCGGATTTAGTCGTTATCCGTCAACCCGGCACCAGCACCGGACAGGCGGCTTTCAGGCGTATCCGGCGCATAGGTGCGGTGGGCCAGTGTGTTCAGCGCCTCGCGCGTTTCTTCGCTGATTTCGGCACGATAGCTGCGACGGATACGCGCGCCGGATTGCGAGGATGCCCTTGCAATGATGATTTCTGATTGCTCGGCCACACGTATGGCCTGATCATCGGTCTCTATCCATGTCTCGCGATTCATTCGGGTCATCGTCAGACCTGCCCAATGAATCGAGATGCCACTTTCCAAAATGTCCGAGGCTGAAGCGATGGCAGGCAGCAACAGCAAGGGATGTGCCGTGAGGCCAAGGGTGATGGTCTGGCCGTCGGCCACGTCAGCCGCCCGATCGCAAATCGCAGCACCGGTGATAATGGGACACAGAGGGCCGTTCGCGGCCTGCCACGGGGTGGCGCTGCAATCGGGACGGCACTCATCGTAGGGCCGCTGATCGAAGGCCTGTAACAGTCCAGCCAAAGCCTCGGCTCCGGGCAGACCGGCGGCACAGAGATAGCGCGCGCATTTCCCGGCTTCCTCGGCCACACCCCAGGGGTGGCCTGCGCCTTTGGCAGCTTTACGGGACAGGGATTCGATTTCACTTAAAGAAAAGATCATTCAGCGGCCTCGGGCAAAGGGGGATAGGTCCAGCCCTCGGCATTGTCGGCGGTCAGATCGTGCGGGAAGGGCGCATGTTGGAACATGTTGATGCGTACCCAACGGTCTGAACGCGGGTCAAAATGACAGGCCCCGAAAAAGCTGAGTTTGGCGCGCAACAGGTCGATGGGCAGCATAGATGCGTCAATCGTGTTGTCGCGGATCTCGGCATAGGGATACTGCGCAGCAATTTGGACGCGGCGCACTACGTGGCGGTGTTGTGGGTGGGTGAGCAGGAATTCCGCTGTCAGATTGGCATCGCAGGCACATAGATCATGGTACATTCGCACGGCATCACGGGCAGGGCAAAGCGGTTGCTCGTACGGTTCAATCGGCTCGTCGTGGCGTTCGCCGATGCGCGGTTCCAGCTTTTCCTCGGAGACATACCAGACGCGCGCATTAGCATCTTTCTCGGACCAGTCGATCTTGAGAGCCCAATCGTAGATCTCTTCGATATGTGCTTTCAGGTCAGAGGTTTGCATCGCCCCGTCAATGCGCCAGCTTTCCTGCTCGTCGGCGTACATGCAATCCGAGAGACCGTCCACAAAACGCCCGTAAGGTTCGAGAAGTAATGAAACAAGCTGCTCTTGACCCTCTAAGCTGAGTGCGCTTTCAGCCCAGAGGAAGAGGCGGTTCCAGGGCATGTCATTGGTGAGATCGGCCTCGGTCAGATGCAGCTGAAGGGCGGCCATATCTTTGCGCAGGGCAGTGAGTTTTTCGATCTGCACGGGATGTTCCGAGGTCCATGTGGTGGCATGGATTACGGCACGGGTACAGAACTGGCGGAAGAGGCTGGCCTCATCGTCAGAGGCAGTGGGCAGGGACCGGACACGGGCCAGCGCATGTTCCTTGGCCGCAATCCAGTTGTTGATCAGAACCGGGTGGGTCATCAGGAAGGGCGCCATGCCGAGGCCCGTGGAATTGCCGATGCCAAAGCGACGGCGCAGGGCCGGGTCCAGTGAGACAGCGGTGTCGGGTGCGCGCAAACGGGCCATGTGTTCAACCAGATCCATGACAAAGCCACGGGTCAGAAAGACCGAAAGCATTTCCACCTGAAACGGTGCCCGAAATTCCGGGCGGTCAGCGATGCTTTCGCGGTCTGCAGCGCCGAATTTGCCCGAACCATAGACAGCGGTGGTGCGCATGAGGTAGCCCACATCGGCGACTTTGGCCTCATCCGGTTGCTGCCCTTTCGAGAGCGCATCAACCACCAGCTCCCACAGGCGCACGGACCGGTTGGCACGGGAGAGCGACAGTTCTTTTTCGCTGACGCGACCGGCTTCTTGTTTGGGGACATTATTCGCAAGGCGATTGATATCGTCTTCGGTGGGGATGCCGTCAAACAGGGTAAATGTCGCGTCCCATTCGGTGGCAATCACCCGGTCCGAACGTTTTTCAGGCGGCAGGTCATTGGCGAAAGCCACCAGAGAATAGGTCCGGTCGGGGCCATGGGCGCAATAGACGGCGCGGCCCACGCCACGGTCGTCAATATCAAAGAGGTGTTGTTCAAACCGCCAGTTTTCACGGGTCATCCGACGCAAGAGCACACGCATGAAACTGAGGCGGGATTGATGGAACGAGCCCATCCGCGCGAGACGCATGACAACAGCAGGATCGCGGGGGGCAATGGGCATATCGTGGTCTAAATGGCTCATTTGGTGTCCTCCTTGGTCCTGATGTTAGCGCGATGCGATCAGTTTGCCCCTGTTGGGGTGAAGTTTTCGTCAAAGAAACGCAGCCAATTGTCGCCCATAAGTCCGGCCACTTCGGCGTCGTTGAAGCCAACCTTGCGCAGGCCTGCTTCGATATTGCCGAAATCGCGGTTGTCTTTGAACCAGTCAGGCTGGGGCGGGAAACCGGGGGCGGCGGCAGAGCCTTCGCCATAGTCGATTTCCTTGGACCAGCGGCCTACACGCATCCATTCGACGATGCTGTCGGGCTGGTCTTGACAGAGGTCTGAGCCGATGCCAAAGTGCTCAACCCCGAAGGTTTCAGCGGATGTGGCGATCATTTCGCAGAAGCTGTCCAGGGTGCAATCGCCTTTGCCCTTGAGGTGATGGGGATACATTGAAAAGCCCATCATGCCGCCGTTTTCCGTGACCGCCCGCACAACATCGTCACGCTTGTTGCGCAGGGCAGGCTGCCAGCTGTGCAGATTGGCGTGCGTAATGGCGATGGGGCGTTCGGAAATCTCAGCCGCCTCGATGGTTGAGCGATCGGCGGAGTGGGACATGTCCACCACTAGACCGACGCGGTTCATTTCTTTGATGACCTGTTTGCCCATGCGGGTGATGCCGGGGTCTTCAGCTTCATAGCATCCGGTGGCCAGCAGAGACTGGTTGTTATAGGTCAGTTGCATAAACCGCGCGCCCAGATCGTGCAGGATTTCGACCAGGCCGATATCATCCTCCATTGGGGCAGGGTTCTGAAAGCCAAAGAAGATGGCCGTGCGACCGGACTCGCGTGCTGTGCGCACATCACCCGCCCACCGACCCTTCATAATTAGGTCGGGGTATTGTTCGAACCAGCGGTTCCACTGCTCCATGTTCAGAACAGTTTCACGAAAGTTCTCGTGATAACTGATCGTGACGTGGACGGCATCAACACCGCCCTCACGCATCTGACGAAAGATCTTTTCCGACCAGTTGGCGTATTGCAGGCAATCTATGCGGTAGGTCACGCGGGATCACCCGCCGAGATGTAGGCGGTTTTCACGGTGGTGTAGAATTCACGGGCGTGAATGCCTTGTTCGCGGGGGCCATACGAGCTGTCACCGCGGCCGCCGAACTGCACGTGGTAATCCGTGCCGGCGGTGGGCAGGTTCACGGTGACCACACCGGTTTTGGCATTGCGACGGAAGTGTGTGGCACGCGCCAGTGATTTGGTGACGATGCCCGAGGTCAGGCCGAAGTTGGTGTCGTTGACCACGTGCAGCGCTTCGTCGTAGCTGTCGACTTTGATGACAGATGTCAGCGGTGCAAACATTTCCTCGCGGTTGATGCGCATATCGTTGGTGGTGTTCAGGAACACGCCGGGGGACATGTAGTAGCCCTCGTGTTCCATCGCCATACGGATGCCGCCACAGGCCAGTTCGGCACCTTCTTTTGGGCCAAGTTCCGAGTATGCGAGGTTTTCGTTCAGCTGTTGTTCGCTAACGATGGGTCCGATTTGCGTGCCTTCGGCCAAAGCGTGACCGACTTTCATGGCTTGCGCGCCTGCCACCAGTTTTTCAACGAAGGCATCGTGGATGCCTGCGTGGACCACCAAACGGGATGACGCAGTGCATTTCTGGCCGGAACCGCCAAAGGCGCCACCGAGGGACAGGGCGACGGCCAGATCAAGATCGGCGTCGTCCATGATGGCGAAGGCGTTTTTGGAGCCCATTTCCATTTGCACACGCGTCAGGTTCTGAATGGCAGCTGAAGCGATACCTTTGCCGACTGGAACCGAGCCTGTGAAGGAGATGGCATCGACCTCTGGGCTTTCGACCAGACGCTGGCCCACATCGCGGCCGGCACCCATGACAAGGCTGAAGAGGCCTTTGGGGATGTCTTGGCGGCTGATGATTTCGGTCAGAGCCACCGCCGACGCGGGGGTGACATTGGCTGGTTTCCACAGCACGGCGTTGCCGTACGCCAGGGCTGGTGCGATTTTCCATGAGGCCGTTGCGGTGGGGAAGTTCCAAGGGCTGATGATGGCCACTGTGCCAACCGGTTCGCGACGCACGTCCACTTCGATGTTGGGGCGCACAGAATCGGCGTTTTCGCCCAGCTGACGCAGCACTTCATGGGCGTAATAGGTAAAGAACTGACCGGCGCGGTAGACCTCGCCTTTGCCTTCGGCTAATGGCTTGCCCTCTTCGCGGCTGAGCAACGTGCCCAGCTCCTCGGCGCGGGCCATCATTTCGTTGCCGATGGACATCAGCACGGCTTGCTTGCGTTCTAGACCATAGGCGGCCCATTCGGTCTGCGCTGTTTTGGCAGCTGACAACGCGTCATCAAGCTGGGCCGAGCTGGCCTGCGTGTACATGCCAATCAGATCAGAGACATCGGAAGGGTTCCGGTTTTCAACCTCGGAGGGTCCCGCAACCCATTCGCCGGCGATGTAATTCAGTTGAGCGTTTGCCATGATGCGATGTCCTTTGAATGTGAAAACGCCGCCTGCAGAGGGCGGTCAGCAGATGGGCGCCATGAATCCATAGAATCAAAGTTAAGGCAAACGAAAAATAATTTACATTACTTCAGTTTGCTTGAATATTGGGTCGCACGGTCGAAAAATCTGCCTGTCGGATGGCCTGTACCAGTGCGCGCGCTGCGGGGGTCAGCATCGTGTCAGGTGGGGTGACAATCCAAACTTCGCGGCGTGTTGAACTGTCGGTCAGGGGCAGAAACTCGAGGTCATCATACTCGGGCAGAATGGCCAGCTCGGGCAGCAATGTTACCCCCACACCTGCCCGTACAAGCGACAGGATCGAGGCCGTGTTGCGCACCATGAGACGTGAGGCGTCCATGACCGGAATAAACCCTTCGTCCCGAATGTTGGCACAAAGTCCGTTGGCAATGAAGTTGATGCCTTCAAGATCTTTCCAACCCAGGCGCTTCCAGCTTCGAGAAAGTGGGTGGTCAACGGGGCAAACCACACCGAACGCATCTGTAAAGGCCAGCTCGCGTTCAAACCCCGGAATGGGGCCGAGGCTGGCCATGCCGATATCTGCGCGCTCGGAAACCAGTTCGCGATGCACGGAACGGCTGTCGGTGTCGATCATTTCAATCGACACGCCAGGGTGTTGTTTGAGATAGGCCTGCAGGATCGGCGGCATCACCGTCTGGGCGATGGAGGGGGTGACCGCCAGGCGAACGTGGCCTTGTTCAGCCCGGCTGAGGCCCTCGATCGCAGACACGGTGCGGTCGAAGTGCGCCAACTCACGGCTGGCTTCAGCATAAATCATATCGCCCAATGGCGTGAGCCGCGATTTGCGCGTGCTTTCAAAGAGCGGTGCGCCGATGTGCTCTTCAAACTGTTTGAGCATCATAGAAACGGCCGAGGGGGTACGACCCAAAGCATCGGCAGCATCTGCGAGGCTGCCGTATTCTGCGACCTTGTGGAAGCAGCGGAGCATTTCAATCTTTATCGCCAATTTCAACCAACCTGAATTTAACTTCAACATACTGCGATTCTGTTGAGTTATTACGAAATGGAATCAGAAGTCCATCCTCGAAATAGAAAACTTGGGCGCGAAGGTACCCATTTGGAGCAAAGATCGTGTTAATTTGGGTGGTTACGCTGAAGATGAGCCTCAAGTGCAGCCAGACCCTCATCCAGCCCCTTGCGGCCAAAGCCCAAACGGAAACGATCGGTTGGGGTGGGGGTCAACTCAGAGGCATAAATTGTCGAGGGCAGGAACAACACGCCACTTTGCTCAACCAGCTGTGCGCAAAACGCCTCGACACCCTCAACGCCTTTGTAGCGAGGAAACCCCATGCAGGCGCCATCCGGGCGGACCCAGTCGAACAGGTCGGCGTGGCGCGCAAAAAAGGCGTCCCATTTGGGCAGGTTTTCATCCACGATGGCGCAGGTGCGTGCCAAAAGGGCCTCTCGGTTCTTCAGGGCGATATTGGCCAGCCGTTCCGAGGGGCCCGAGTTGGCAATCGAAAGATAGTGTTTCAGTCGCTCCATCTGGCTCAGCACCTCTCGGTCCTGACAGGCAATCCATCCAATGCGCAGCCCCGGCAACCCGTATGATTTTGAAGTCACGCCCAGCGATAGGCCCCGTTCATAAACATCCGTAATAAAGGGCAAATGTTGCGTGCCAGTGGGACCCAGGCCGTTGAAAATTTCATCGTGCAGAATCCAGATGCCGTGGTGGCGGCACAGATCAATGAGCGCCATGTACCGCTCCAGTGGCAGAATGGCCCCGGTTGGATTGTGGGGAAAATTGATGGTCACCAGTTTGGTGTTGGGACGAATTTCCGCGGCGATCCGATCAATGTCCAAAGACCAGTTGTCGTCCGGGTCAAGTGGGACACCTGAAGCCTCGCAAATTTTGCCGGGCAGGGTTTCATGCGACTGGTAATTCGGGGTGACAACAATGGCGTGGCTGTCTTTATCCAAGAGCACCGTGTTGGCCGCATATATCCCTTCGCTTGCGCCAGCAAAACATAGTATGTCATCGGCGGACCGGGTCTCAAACGTGCCTGCAATCGTGGCCCGCAGATCTGGCGCACCAAATGTTTCAGTGTAGCCCAGCCACAGGGTCTCGAACGCGTTGCGGTCTTCATCTGAGGCGTAGCTGAGCAGGCCTGACAGGCTCATGCTTTCGGCATCCGAGGCGGTCATGTGATACCGCGCTTTGAATTCCCACTGAGAGAAATGGGTTTCTAGTCGGAAATCGGGAAGCTTTTGCATGTGTTCGTTCTTCTTGATGAGCGCGAATTGGATTATTCGGCGGCGGTTTTGATGACGGCATCCATATTGGCCAGTTGTTCATCCGATAGATGACATTTGATTTCGTGGCCTTCTGCCAGATGTCGGCTGGGCGGCACCTGAGACTCACATAGCCCACCGGACACTTTGGATTTCCAATGACAGCGCGTCTGGAAGGGGCAGCCGGAGGGCGGGTTGAGCGCGGATGGCACATCGCCCTCAAGCACGATGTGTTTCTTCTCGACATGGGTGTCGGCGATGGGCACGGCAGACAGCAACGCCTCGGTGTAGGGGTGATAGGGCGGGGCGAAGACTTGATCGGTGGTGCCCAGTTCCACCACGTGGCCCAGATACATCACCATCACCCGATCGCTGAGGTAGCGCACGATCGACAGATCATGCGAGATAAACAAAAGCGTGGTTTTGTGCTTGCGCTGGATGTCCATCAACAGGTCCGTGACGGCCGCCTGCACCGAAACATCAAGCGCCGAAACGGGCTCATCCGCCACAACAATCCGGGCGCCCCCTGCAAAGGCACGCGCAATGCCAACACGTTGCTTTTGGCCACCCGACAACTGGCGCGGCATGCGGGTCGCAAATTCGCGGGGGAGCTTGACCAGATCAAGCAGGCGCAGCATTTCGTCCATGCGTTCGTCATCGGAAGTACCATGCCCAAAGACCTCAAGTGCGCGCAGAATTTGGCGGCCGACGGTCATTGACGGGTTCAGCGTGTCAAAGGGGTTTTGAAACACCATTTGGATATCGGCCACGTCTTGGGTGTTGCGCGCCTCAATCGGGGTATGTTCGATGTTGCGCCCATCCAATTGGATGGAGCCATCCGTCACAGTTTCCAATCCCATCAACAGCTTGGCAAAGGTGGATTTCCCGCATCCGCTTTCGCCTACAATGGCTAATGTTTCGCCCTCATGTGCCTCGAAACTCAGGCTTTCATTGGCTTTCACCAGTTTCGTCTCTCGGGCTTTGCCAAAGAGCACATTGGCGGCCACTTCGTAGTATTTCTTGACCTTCTCCATCTTCAGAACCACAGGGCCCTGGGCGGGTTTTTCGGTTTGAACGGGGGGGTGCAAGGGCGCAGACCAATCAATCTCGGTGTTGCGCAAGCAGCGGGTCTGGTGACGTTCAAACCCTTCAACAGGTTCCATTGGCACCGGCGCGTCGCGGTCGCACAGACCAGGCTGGAAATAGTCGCAGCGTGGGCCGAAATTGCAGCCCGGGGGACGTTCATGCGGCAAGGGGAAGTTGCCGGGGATCGCCACAAGCGGGCGCGCGTTTTTGTCCGCGCCGGGCAGGGGGATCGACCGAAAGAGGGCTTGCGTATAAGGGTGGTGCATCTGGTCAAACACATCGTGGATCGAGCCCGTTTCCACCGCCTCGCCAGAATACATCACACAGATCCGATCGCAGGTTTCCAGAACCAGCCCCAGATTGTGCGATATAAACAGCATCGCCGTGCCGTATTTGCGGCCCAAGTCCTTGACCAGATTGACCACAGCAGCCTCCACGGTCACGTCCAAGGCCGTTGTCGGCTCGTCCAGGATCAGCAAAGAGGGTTTCGACATCAGCGCCATGGCGATGACAATGCGTTGTTGTTGACCGCCTGACAGCTGATGCGGATAGGCGTTCAGGATGCGCTCGGGGTCGGGCAGTTTGACATCGCGGATCACTTCGAGCGCCCGGGTTCGGGCATCCGCCTGGGAAATGCCTTCGTGGATCATGGGCACTTCGGTTAACTGCTGGCCCACGCGCATCGCCGGGTTCAGCGAGGCCATGGGCTCTTGGTAGATCATCGCGATCTCATTGCCGCGCACGTCGCGCAGCTCTTCAGGATCGAGCGTGGCCATATCGCGACCTTTAAAGCGCACAGTGCCGCCCACGATACGTCCATTGGCGCCCAGATCGCGCATGACGCCCAATGCCACGGTAGATTTGCCACAGCCGCTTTCACCGACAAGGCCCACTGCCTCGCCCGGTTGCACCTGAACCGAGAAATCCATCACGGCGGGGATTTCACGCACCCGGGTAAAGAACGAGATCGAGAGGTTGTCGATCTCAAGAATGGGGCCTGCGGTTTCGGTTTGCTTTGACATCGCGTTAATCCTTCAGGCTTTCTTCGCGCAGCCCATCGGCGAGGAAGTTGAGGCCCAGAACAAGGCTCAGCAATGCCAGCGCGGGTGGGATGGCGATGTGCAGGATATTGGCCGACAGCAGCTTGCGCCCGTCGATGATCATCTTGCCCCAATCAGCGCTTTCTGATTCCAGGCCCAGGCCGAAGAAGCCCAGCGTGCCCAAAAGGATGGTGGTATAGCCCACACGCAGGCAGAAATCGACCAGCAAGGGTCCCCGGGCATTGGGCAGGATTTCCCACAGCATGATGTACCACGGCCCTTCGCCACGGGTCTGGGCGGCGGCCACATAATCGCGGGTTTTGATGTCCAGCACCAGCCCGCGCACAATGCGAAACACGGTTGGCGCGTTGACGAAGACGACTGCCACAAAGACCACCAGTAGATTGGGCGGAAAGCGCACCAGCCCCAAGGGATCGGCGTCCCAGGCGATACCTAGATACAGCCAGCCGCCAAAGATCAGGGTCACGGCCAGATACAGGTTCCGTTTGGCAGGTTGTGTGCGATAGCGCGATTGCCAAAGCACAGACAGAAAAACGATCGGGAATATGAACAGGATGCCTGCCATATAGACCGGCAGCCCGGTGTGAATGATCTCGGGCGTGACCAGCAGGTAGAAGAGCAAGATCACCGGGAAAGCCATGACCAGATTGGCGATGAAGCTGAGTACGGTATCAAATTTGCCGCCATAATAACCCGCAGGCAGGCCCAGCGTGACACCCACCATAAAGGCAAAGATCGTCGCAAAAGGCGCGATCAGGATCACCTTGATCGAACCTGCAATCATGCGGCTGAACACATCGCGGCCCAAGTTGTCCCCACCCAGCAAGTAATAGGGGCCAGCACCAGGTGGTGGAGTTCCGATCAGCTTGGAATAGGGCGTGCCGGGTGGTTTCTTCTTCATCGACACCGATTGATCCAACGCTCCGTGGGTGGCAATCAGATCGAACACGCCTGCAAAGAGTGCTGTGTACACCCAAAACAAAACCAACCCGAGGCCAATCATCCCGATCGTGCTGTCAAACAGCTTACCATAGAGGCCAAGTTTGCGTTTGTAGAGGATCGACACCACAAAGGTGACGACCAGCGCGATCAATGTCGGTGTAAAGAGCAGCGTGATCTGCCCCAGTATCGCACCCCAGCCGAGAGGGTCTGTCATGTGCATTCCTCCCTCATGTGACGCTGATCCGCGGGTTCAGATAGACATATCCGATGTCTGAAATCGCTTGCGTGACCAGCACCACAATCACCGATACCACCGAGATGCCCAGCAGCAATTCGATATCATTGTTGCTGGCGGCCAGCACCATGGCCCATCCGAAGCCTTTGTAATTGAAGAGGGTTTCCACGATCACGACACCATTCAGCAACCAGGGAAATTGCAGCATGATCACCGTGAAGGGGGCAATTAATGCGTTGCGCAGGGCGTGTTTCACAACGATGTTCGGAAAGCTGACACCTTTCAAACGCGCTGTACGTATATATTGCGAGGTCATCACCTCGGCCATGCTGGCGCGCGTCATACGTGCGATATAGCCGACCCCGTAGAGGGATATGGTCAAAACCGGCAGAAAGAAGTTCTCAAACGTGGCGGTGTCCATGGCGCTGGTGGCGGTGCCCTTGAACCACTTCAGCCCCACGGCACTGCTAGCGAACACCGCGATCAGCAACACGCCCGAGACATACTCTGGCGTGGCGCTTGTAGTGATCGAGACGGTCGACAGCGCGCGGTCTGTGCGTGATCCTTCGCGCATCCCCGCCAGAATACCGATCAGCAATGCCGAGGGCACCATCAGCACGAGAACCCAGAACATCAGCTTGCCTGTCAGCGCCAGTTTGTCTGCGATAACAACGCCCACGTCTTTCTTGATGACGGTGGATGTGCCCCAGTCTCCTTGCAGGACGCCGCAGAAAGTAGGCGTGGTTTCCACGGGTTCTGCGCCGCCTTGGCACTTTGCACGGGTCAGCCCATCGGTGCCTTCGATCACGTAGCCGGGCAGAAATCCCAGCCATTGTCCGTATTTCACCAGCATCGGCTGGGCATAGCCATGGTCTGCGAGGTAGGTTGTCACCTCCTCGTCTGACATACGGAAATTGCCTTGGGTTTTGGCAAGCTTTTCAAGGTTGGGAGCCAGATTGGTCATGAAGAAGACGATCAGCGTCAGGCACAGCGCCGTCAGCACCATCACGCCCATCCTGCGCAGGATGAACCGTCCCATCGCGTCTCCCTTTCAAGCAAAGTGCTTTCGGGTAGTGGTAGAGGAAGGGGGCGGAGAGGTCTACAGGGTGTGTGATTGGGAGGGTTGCGAGGGCTGCTATGCGGGACAAAAAGACATTCACTATGATTGCCCAACCGAAGAGATCCGGTCCGCATCCGAGATTAGAGGGGCTTCCATCTAAATTGAGTCAGAGCAAACGGAAATCGCCCTGACATGTGTCTCATGATGGGACGATTTTCGGAAAACGCGGGGCAGAATTTTCGAACGCCGCTTTAGAATGTAAAAAAGCGCCGAAAAACTGATTTCGGCGCTTTGTATGTCGACTTTTTGTCGTTCGAAGATTGCGTCAGGTATTTTTCCGGCGCTTCACAACTGCAAAAGTTCCAAGTCCGGCAATCAACAGCGGAAACCCTGCTGGCAGTGGAATCGGAGGGGGAGTATTTTCTTCAACTGAAAACGTCATGGTGTAATCCACTGGGCCGTTGTTGGTGCCGAAAACACCGTTTCCGAACACCATGTTGTAGATGCCCGGCCCCTGGTTGATAACCTGAGTAGAAGTAAATGCCGAGAAGGCACCATTCGAATCCGGAACATCGTACTGAAAAATAAGTGGTGTGGTTGACGATTCTGTTAGGACCCATGAGGGCGATGGAAATCCGAAGTACGGATTAAACCCGTTGACGTTGTCACCAAATGAAAGAGTCGCGCCAACAAGGGTCTGGTTTGTACCGATTACGATATTGAACGCATCGCTTGTATCACTTGGTGAGCCAATTGACCCCATGAATGTGTTGGTTCCGGCTAACAGGTTAAAATCACCGATATCGCTGGGTGCTCCAAGATTTGGCCCAATATTGTCGTAGTCTCCGGCAGCCTCTACACCTGTGGCTTCATCATAAGTTCCTGAAAACGACGGAACCGTAATCGCACCAGCTTGTGAAGCAACCCCAGCAACAAGAACAGAAGACGCTAACACATAGAATATGGATTTCATATTTTCTAACTCCCAGAAAATCGGTTTTTCAATACATCGACCATATACACTTTTTCGTGTTCCGCCAGACAAATCGAGTTGTTTCCAGATTTTGGCCTCATTGTTTTTATATTTGAAACAATATGGTTATGACTACTTCTTCACCTCAAGCACGAAGTCTGTTGGGGGCTCAGTGCGGGCATTCGCCAAAACAAAAAACCCGCGCCCTCAAGGAACGCGGGGGAGATTTGCCGGATGTTAGGCTACCACTCAGTCCCAGCCGACCATATTGAAGATTTCTTGTGCCTTACCCGCATTGGCACTGAAAGCAGATGTGGGGGTGGTGTCGTCGGCTTTGAATTCTCCCAGCGAGGCCACTTCAGCGTCAATCTTCACACCGTCAACCACGGGCAATTCGTTGTTCTGCCCTGAGAAATATTCTTGCGCGAAATCACCGACAAGGAATTCCATCAGCTTGGCGCCGGCCTCGTGATTGGGCGAGGTTTTGATCTGGGCGGCTGTCGTGGCGTTCACGTGTACGCCGCGCCCGTCCTGGTTCGGCCAGACCCAGCCGATGTTGTCGATGCCTGATGTCAGGCCGTTGACATCTTTTTCCAAACCGCGGGCAAAGTAGTAATGATTGGCCACTGCTATATCGCATTCACCGGACACGATACCGCGCAGTTGGTCAGTGTCGCCGCCTTGCGGATCACGTGCCATGTTGGCGACGATCCCTTCGGCCCAGGATTTGGCGGTGTCTTCGCCAGCCACTTCGATGATCGAAGCCATCAGTGATTGGTTGTAGATGTTTGAGGACGAACGGATGCAGATTTTGCCTTTGAAGGCAGGATCAGCGAGATCTTCGTAGGTCTGGGGTGGATTTTCCACACGGTCTTTGGCGTAGAAAATGATGCGTGCGCGTTGGCTGACGCCGTACCAGAGGTTCTCGGGGTGCTCAAAGTTGTCTGGCACGCGATCCTCGATGGTCTGGCTGTCATAACCCATCAAAATGCCGGCGGCTTCGGCGCGGGCCATGCGGCCCACATCCACGGTGATCAGAACATCTGCCGGGCTGTTGTCGCCCTCCGCCTGCAGGCGGGCCAGCAATTCGTCAGCCTTGGCTTCAATCCGGTTGACAGTGATACCTGTTTCTTCAGTGAATTGGGCATAAAGTGCGTCGTCGCCATCATAGTGGCGGCTGGAGTAGACGTTAACCTCGTCTGCAAGAACGGGGGCGGCGAGGGCAGCAATAGCCGTGGCACACAGGAGGGTGCGAGGTGAAGTCATGGATCGATTCCTTAATCCGAGTGAATTACTTGGGTACTTTTGATAATTCCGACTAAAAAGGTCAAGTGATCTTTTGGCGATAAGCTGACTCTGGCATCCCGGTTCAGGTTAACTTACTTAGAATCCGCCACTTTTCAGTATGATTGACAGTCGGCCTGGGTTTCCGATCCGAAACCCGTGACCCCACCGCCGCCGCTTCGTAGGCCCGATGTGTCGGATTTCTCATTTGTATACCGTGGCAGACAAGTTATGAGCGTTGCGAGAGAACACAGCTTGCCCAGACCAAAGGATTCGTCATGAGCTATAAGTCCGACATCGAAATTGCCCGCGAGGCCCAGAAAGAACCGATTCAGAAGATCGGTGACAAGCTGGGTATCCCCACCGAACACTTGCTGCCTTATGGACACGACAAGGCAAAGGTGAGCCAGGAGTACATCAACTCGGTTCAGTCCAACGACAACGGCAAGCTGATCCTAGTGACCGCGATCAACCCGACCCCTGCGGGCGAAGGTAAAACCACAACTACCGTGGGTCTGGGCGATGGTCTGAACCGCATCGGTAAAAAAGCGATGGTGTGTATCCGCGAGGCCTCATTGGGGCCAAACTTCGGGATGAAGGGTGGTGCTGCCGGTGGTGGTTACGCTCAGGTTGTTCCGATGGAAGATATGAACCTGCACTTCACCGGTGACTTCCACGCGATTACATCTGCCCACTCGTTGCTGTCCGCCATGCTGGACAACCACATCTACTGGGGCAACGCCCAGGAAATCGACACACGTCGCGTCACATGGCGCCGGGTTGTGGACATGAACGACCGCTCCTTGCGTCAAATCACGTCCAGCTTGGGTGGCGTGTCCAATGGCTTCTCACGCGAAGACGGCTTTGACATCACCGTGGCCTCCGAGGTTATGGCGATCCTGTGCCTGTCCAAAGATCTCAAGGATCTGGAAAAGCGTCTGGGTGACATGATCGTGGCCTATCGCCGCGACCGCAGCCCTGTCTTTGCTCGCGACATCAAAGCCGAAGGCGCGATGACCGTTCTGCTGAAAGACGCGATGCAGCCTAACCTGGTGCAGACGCTGGAAAACAACCCGGCCTTCGTGCACGGCGGACCATTCGCCAACATCGCCCACGGCTGTAACTCGGTTATCGCTACGACGACTGCTCTGAAAATCTCAGACTACGTTGTAACCGAAGCGGGCTTTGGCGCTGATCTGGGTGCCGAGAAATTTTTGAACATCAAATGCCGCAAGGCGGGTCTGGCCCCATCAGCGGTTGTTCTGGTTGCTACCATCCGCGCGATGAAAATGAATGGTGGTGTTGCCAAGGCCGATCTCGGCAATGAGAATGTGGATGCCGTCAAAGCGGGGTGCCCAAACCTGGGCCGTCACATTGAGAACCTGAAATCCTTTGGGGTTCCGGTGATTGTTGCGATCAACCACTTTGTGACGGATACCGAAGCCGAAGTGGCCGCGTGTCAGGCGTATGTCGCGGAGCACGGTGCCGAGGCGGTTGTATCACAGCACTGGGAGCACGGCTCTGCCGGGTCCGAAAACCTCGCCAAGAAAGTGGTCGAGGTTGTGGATGCGGGCAATGCCAACTTCTCGCCGATCTACCCTGACGACATGCCGTTGTTCGAGAAGCTGGAGACCATCGCCAAGCGCATCTACCGCGCTGACGAAGTTCTTGCGGACAAGAAAATCCGCGATCAGCTGAAGCTGTGGGAAGAGCAGGGCTATGGTAATCTGCCGATTTGTGTGGCCAAGACACAATACAGCTTCTCGACCGATCCTGGTCTGCGCGGTGCGCCGACAGGGCATTCGATCCCGGTGCGCGAAGTGCGCCTGAGCGCGGGTGCTGGTTTTGTCGTGGTGGTCTGCGGTGAAATCATGACCATGCCGGGCCTGCCCAGCAAGCCTGCGGCGGAAGCCATTCATCTGAATGACGTCGGCCAGATTGAAGGGTTGTTCTGATCGGATGCCGGGCTGAACCCGGCCTGCGATTGACCGAAATGTAGGGCGGGCTTCAGCCCGCCTTATCCATTCGAGAAGGAAGAGAAAATGACAGCGCAAATCATCGACGGCAAAGCCTTTGCAGCGACCGTGCGTGAGAAAGTGGCGGGCCATGTAGCACGTCTGAAAGAAGAGCATAACATCACACCTGGGTTGGCCGTTGTGTTGGTGGGGGAAGATCCCGCCTCTCAGGTTTATGTACGTTCCAAGGGTAAGCAGACGGTTGAAGTCGGCATGAATTCCTACGAGCACAAGCTGGACGTAGACACCTCTGAGGCCGATTTGCTGGCGCTGATTGATCAGCTGAACAACGACAAGGACGTGCATGGCATTCTGGTGCAGCTGCCGTTGCCGGGCCATCTGAACGAGGATCTGGTGATCAACTCGATTGACCCTGCAAAAGACGTTGACGGGTTTCATATCTCGAACGTGGGCCTGTTGGGCACCGGGCAAAAGAGCATGGTGCCGTGCACACCGCTGGGCTGTTTGATGATGCTGCGCGATCACCACGGTTCTCTGTCCGGGATGGATGCGGTTGTGATTGGTCGCTCGAACATCGTGGGCAAGCCGATGGCGCAGCTGCTGCTGGGCGACAGCTGTACCGTGACCATCGCGCACTCGCGCACCAAAGACCTGCCCGACGTCGTGCGACGCGCCGACATAGTCGTGGCCGCCGTGGGTCGGCCGGAAATGGTGCCGGGTGACTGGATCAAGGAAGGTGCCACGGTGATTGACGTAGGGATCAATCGGATCGAGCGGGACGGTAAGAACAAGCTGGTAGGGGATGTGGACTACGCTTCTTGTGCCGAAGTGGCGGGCGCAATTACGCCTGTGCCCGGCGGTGTGGGTCCGATGACCATTGCCTGCCTGCTGGCAAATACGGTCACCGCCTGTTGCCGCGCCAATGCACTGGCCGAGCCGGAAGGGCTGACAGCCTAAACCAAAGCACCTTCGGAAAAAAGACTGCCTCGGGACGACTCTCCCGGGGCCGTTTTACGTCAGGGGCATAGGCATCATTGTGCCAGTCATCAGGGCAATGTGCGTCTCGGCCCCGGCATCAACGGCAAAGACATCTGCCTGCACTATTACCAGCCGACGGCCTGGTTTGACAACGCGCCCACGGGCAATCAAAAGATCGCCATTGCCCGGTGCCAACAAGTTGATCTTCATCTCGGTCGTCAGCACCTCATGTTCTTCAGGCAAGACGCTCAGAGCCGAATAACCCGCCGCACTGTCTCCTATGGCAAAGGTGACACCAGCATGAGCGAACCCATGTTGCTGCAGGTTGCCTGCGGTCAAGGGAACGCGAATTTCAACCGCGCCGTGACTGACAGATTTCAACTGCGCTCCCAATGTGCTCATCAGGGATTGTTTTTCAAAGCTCTGCTGGATGAACTGTACGATCTGCGGGGACATTGTCACATTTATTCCCATTCTTGTTATTTGCGTCCTGGCTCAGAATAGCGACAGTTCTGGTAACGAGTTGAAATTTTTAATTTTGGGCGATGTTGGCGCTTCAAATATCTGTAGGACACAAATGAACGTACCTGTCCCGTTACCATTGCGTGATGTGTTTGCTGCCACGTTTGGTCGGCTTCTTAAGCCGTTCACCCTGTTCGTGTGGGGTGCGAGTTGGATCGCGTCTGTGTTGGCGGGGCCGTTTGGCACCTATGCCGCGATGAGCTTTGGCATGCGCGTGATCTATTGGGGCATCCTGGTCAGCCTTGGGGTGGTCCTGGGATTTGCGACCTACGCCATGACCATCCACCTGTTGAAATCTGAACGCCGCCGGATTTTCCCCATTGTGGCGGCGGCCATCATGACTGTTGCCTATGCGCCTTTGGTCATTGCCCTGCGCACGGGGTTCTCTAGCGCTGCTGAAGGGTTGGACGTAAACGGACTTGCGATTACGGTGAATGTCTTTGTGGTAACAGCCGCTGTTTTTTTGTTTCGACAGGTCCTGCACAAGGCCCCGCTGACCAGCCCGTTTGAGACCTCTGAGACGTCCGAAATTGAACAATCGACCGAAGTTGAGCCGGTGCCACGGCTCATGCGTCGGCTGAGCGATGATGTGAAAGGCCATATTTTGCGCCTGTCTGCCAACAACCACCACGTTGATGTTGTGACCGTCAATGGAACAGCAGTATTGCGTATGCGATTGACGGATGCCATCGACGAAATGGAGCCAATCAAAGGCCTATGTGTGCATCGGTCGCATTGGGTGACGCACAGTGCGATTGCGCGGATCGAACGTATGAGCGCGCACAAGACCTGCGTACATCTGATCAACGGGGACGAGATTCCTGCCAGCCGAAAGTACCGTGATAATTTGGTTGAGGCAGGATTGATCGAAGACACCGAAACTTAACGTGGCATGGGAACGGCTCGGGCTTCGCGCCCGGTGAGGATAGCCAAGGCATCTGCTGCCATCAGATTGCACAGTGCCGGATCATCGCTGCGCAGCCCACCTGTGTAGGTTCCATAGGCGGGCATGATCACGCGGGAATGGTCCACCAAAAAGGCCGGTTTTGATAGGGTGCGCCCACGCAGAACCAATCGCGCTTTGGGATGGTAGTGCCCTGATATCTCGACCTGTGCGGATGGTTTGGCGATGTGTCGAAACACGATACCGTCGACGACAACTTCGGCCAGATGGGTGCCCCCCAGATCAACGGGGCCTGGGTCATGATTGCCCTCAATCCAGATCCAGTGCCGCCCGGCTTGCAAAGAGGTCAGCCACAAGGTCTCGGCTTCGGGCAAGGATGCGGAGGCGGCGAGGTCATCAAAACTGTCGCCCAAGCAGATGACCTGCCGCGCCTGCGTGGCCTTTAAATCCTGTTCCAGACGGGTCAGCGTGTCTTGGGTCTCATAGGGCGGCAGCAAGGCCTCGCCCAGGCGGGCACGTCGTCCGGCCTTGCCCAGATGCAAATCCGAGACGCACAACAGTTGAGCCTGCGGCATATACAAAGCCCCCGAGGCCAGAGCCGTCAGTTTGGTATCTTTTAATGTGAAGTCGTATCCGCGCATGAGTGGCCTGTGTTCCGGGTCAGATAGGCAGTGTGATCAACAAGAAGGCGCGCGGCAACCTCAATTAGTTGGCTGCCCCTTGGTCGGTTGCAACAGTCCGGCTTCGGCCATCAGCCGATCCGTTTCAATACTCAAAAGCCGTTCCTGCCCTTCACCCGCGACAGGGGTTCTGCCGACTTCAAGGAACAGAGGCGCGGCCAAAGGCGAAACATGCTCCAACCGCCGCAGTGTGATGCGCCCGGCGATGCGCGCCAGCATCTCTTCGATCCGGCCAAAATCAATCAGGCCGCGCATGGCCTCGATCCGGGTGATGCTTAGCAGCAAATGATCCGGGTCATATTTCGCCAAAGTGTCATAGATGATATCTGACGACATAGTGGCTTGCCGTCCCGATTTGCGGGCGCTTGGGCTGTTGCGTTGGATCAACCCCGCGATCGTGGCGGATGCGCGAAAAGTACGCTTCATCAGTGCGTTACCCGCGAGCCACGCCTCCAACCCTTCGCGTAGTATCTGTGGTTCAAACAGGGGGGCAGGATCCGTGATGGGCTCCAGCCCCCAGATCATCGTTGCATAATCGGTCGAGACGAACCCGAGCGGCGCCAGCCCCAACTCCTCCATCCGTTTGGTCAGAAGCAACCCCAAGGTCTGCATCGCATTGCGCCCGGCAAACCCATAGATCACCGTGTTTTCACGTCCGTCACGCGGAAAGCTCTCGATCAGAAGCTCTCCGGCCTGCGGCATTTGCGAGACGTCGCGTTGCAGGTGCAGCCAGTCGGCGGTGTGATCGGGTAGATCTGGCCAATTGGGCTGTTGCAGGATGTCGAGGATCCGCTGGCTGAGTTGGGTAGACGTCGCGAATTTGGTGCCGCCAAAGGTGGCCACCTTGGGTTTCTTGGCCGCATTGCGCGACACTTCTACGGTCATTTCGCGCAGGGATTCAAACCGCACGATTTGCCCACCGATCAGAAAGGTATCACCGGGGGTCAGGGTGGCGGCAAAGCCTTCTTCGATCTCTCCAAGCGGTTTTCCCCCGCGGCTGCGCTTCAGCCGGACTTTGAGGGTATCGGTGTCCTGAATGGTGCCGATATTCATGCGGATCAGCTGGGTTGCCCGAGGATCGCGCAACTGCCAGTGCCCGTCGGGGCGTTGCAGCAGACGTTGCCACTGATCATAGGCACGTAGGGCATACCCACCTGTCGCGCAGAATTTCAGGCAATCGTCAAATGTGTCCCGTGTCAGATCGGCGTAGGCCCCGGCGCTGGTGATCTCTGCATAGAGTTCGGAGGCATCAAACGGCCCGGCGCAGGCGCGGATCAGGATATGCTGGCACAAGACATCGAAGGGACCAGGGCCCCTTGGATCGCCGTCCAGATCATGGGCGCGGACGGCGTCCAAGGCGGCCTGACATTCAACCACCTCGAACCGGTTGGCCGGGACAAGAAGGGCCTTGGACGGGGCGTTATAGCGGTGATTGGCGCGGCCGATGCGCTGCACCAAACGTTTGACATTCTTGGGCGCGCCGATCTGAATGACAAGATCCACATCTCCCCAGTCGATCCCCAGATCAAGGCTGCCGGTGCACACAATCGCCCGCAGCTCTCCGCGCTGCATGGCCCCTTCGACACGTTCTCGTTGCACCCGGTCAAGGCTGCCGTGGTGGATGCCGATGGGCAAGGCATCTTCGTTGGCAAGCCACAGATTATGAAAGAAAATTTCCGCCTGTGCCCGGGTGTTGTGAAAGATGAGCGTGGTGTTATGCGCCTCAATTTGCGTCATCACGGCTGGGATGGAATAGGCCGCTCCACCGCCCGCCCAGGGGGGTGGTTCATCCGTGGTCAGCATTGAAATATCGGGATCAGGCCCGGGATCGGCCTGCAAGATGGCGCAGGGATCAGGATGGCGGGCCAGAAGATGGGCGATGGCTGCGGGATCTTCGACCGTGGCCGAAAGACCGACCCGTTTCAGATCAGGACAAAGGGCCTGCAACCGGGTAAGCGCCAACATCAACTGATCGCCCCGCTTACTTTCTGCCAAAGCGTGGATTTCATCGACCACCACGCGCTTGAGCCCATTAAAGGTGCGGTCCGCATCTTCGTAGGACGTCAGCAACGCGAGGCTTTCCGGTGTGGTCAGCAGAATATGCGGTGGGTCCGCCCTTTGACGGCGCTTGCGGCTCGAGGGGGTGTCGCCTGTGCGATCCTCAATGCGGATGGGCAGGCCCATCTCTTCGACGGGTGTGCGCAGGTTGCGTTTGATATCCGCCGCCAGCGCCTTGAGTGGCGAGATGTAAAGCGTGTGCAGCCCGTCGTTTGTGCCCTCGGCCAGATCAACCAGCGTGGGTAGAAATCCGGCCAATGTTTTGCCGCCCCCCGTGGGCGCAATCAGCAGCAAAGTAGGATCGTCCGAACGCGCGAGCATTTCGCGTTGATGATGATGGATGGACCAGCCGCGACTGGCAAACCAAGTTTCAAAAGCCGGGGGAAGCGCTGTCATGGTACAAAGATAGAACATTCCCGTGTGACGGTGAACCGGAAAAGACACTCAGACCTCAAAAGGCCAGCCCGAACAAATGGGCTGGCCTTTGGTTTGATGAATTTTTGTTCTGCCGGGCGGCGACCCAACGTTAGTGGACGATCTTCTCTTCTTTCACGAACATGTTCGCCCAGGCGCGGTCAATCAGGTCGGGGGTCATCTGGTAGGGGATGCCCTCAAACTCGCAGATCGAAATCATCTGGTCGATCAGGAAAATCGGCTGATAGTTGGCATAGATGTTGTCAATCGTTGGGTATTTCTTCTTGAGCAGATGGACCAACGCAGTTTCGTCCAGCGGCATTTGGCGTTTGCGCGCCATCATGGCAAAGATTTTCAGGAAATCTTCCTGCTCGGGCCCATCGATCTTGATCTTGAAGAAGATCCGGCGCAGGGCGGCTTTATCGAAGATCTCGTTCGGGTGGAAGTTGGTCGAGAAGATTACGAGCGTGTCAAACGGCACTTCGAACTTCTCGCCTGATTGCAAGGCCAGGATATCCTTGTTTTCTTCCAACGGGACAATCCAGCGGTTCACAAGGGTTTGCGGCGGTTCGGCCTGACGGCCAAGGTCATCCACGATGAAGATGCCGCCGGTGGATTTTAGCTGCAACGGGGCCTGATAGGTCCGCGCGGTGGGATTGTATACAAGATCAAGCATGTCCAGTGACAGCTCACCCCCGGTGATCACGGTTGGGCGTTCGCAACGAACGTATCGCGTGTCAAAGGTGCGTGTCCGGCGCAGGGAATTGGGGTCATCGACCTCAACTTCGGCCTTGGAATGCACGATGGGATCATAAACGGTGATCACCTGACCGGCGTATTCAATGGCGCGTGGTACATAAATCTTGTCACCCATCGCATCGCGAATACCGTTTGAGATTGAGGATTTACCGTTGCCCGGAGGGCCATACATCAGGATGGAACGCCCGGCGGAGACCGCAGGCCCAAGCTGGTCCAGCAGGTTGTCCGGCAGGATCAGATGGCCCATCGCATTGGTCAGCTGATCGCGGGTAATCTGGATGTTGCGGATGGATTGGCGTTGGATCTGTTCGCGGTAGACGTTCAAAGGCACGGGCATGGCGCCAAAGTATTCGGACTGGGCCAATGCATCCAGGGAACGGGTCTTGCCAGCATCGGTCAACTGATAGCCCATTTCCCCGCCGGAGTTGGCGTTCAGTGTCCCTGTCGCCTCAAGCAGTTTTTGCACACGGGCCATATCGACCAGTTCTTGGGTGACCGCCCGTGGCAGGCAAATGGCGGTGGCGATTTCGCTGACCAGGTCAAGGTTTTTGCGGAAAATCGTTTTCAGCAGGATGTCCCGCATCATAACAACGGGAAGCTGCATTTCCTCGATCGTGGATGGAGGAGGAGGAGCCTGTACACCTTGTGAGACTTGCATATTCATGTTGATCTGCCTGCCTATTTAGCCTGTTTTGGGTGCGCTGCGCCGGGGTGCGACAGTGCTTCAAGGCTGAACGTGCCAGCAAAAGATGGGCAAAATAAGGACAGTGTCGGGCAGACATGGGGCAGGGGGTTAGGCGCCCCAGATGAGACCCATCACCAGATACAGGATCAATGTGCTGCCCAATGCCAGCCCCATGGGGAACTTTTCAGCATTGGTCCAGCTGACCCAATCCGGGGCCATATCACGCAGTGCACTTTTCTTGGCAGCGCGATGTGTGAAGATGGCGATCAATGTCACCACCGAAAGCAGCAGCAACACGGTGGGCGTGTCTCTCAGCGCGATATAAGGGGCCGCAGCGGCCAGGAACTTGCTGTCACCAGCGCCCATTAAGCCTATGATATTGAAAAAGAAACCCAGCGCTAGAACGACCACGACATGCACCAGACGCCAGGCATAAATGTCTAGCGGTAAGGCCAACAAACCTACAATGACGAAGACACCCAGCAGGGCCAGATTGGCCTGATTGGTGATCTTCATGCGGCTCAGGTCACTGTAAATCACCCAAAGGCATATCGGGGCCACGAATGGCAGGAACCAAAGCGCCTCGGTTAGGCTGAGACTAAGCTGCATCGTGCGTTAATTCGAGACGTTGGCTTCCAGCGCGGCAAGCGAGCGTGAGGCCTCCTCGAAGTGTTGGGGGTGCGTGTCGATGGCGTCACGCAACAGACCCTTGCCGATGGCCGTATCGCCTTGTTTGATCGCCGAAAGGCCGAGGGTGTACAGCAATTGCGCCCGTTCGATCTGCGTCGATGGGATCACCGGCAGGTTGTAATTTTTCTGTGCGCCACGGGCCAGGACCAGGTTGTTCTTGGCGGTGAACAGCGATTGATCGTTTTGGATGGCTTCGGTGAACAAACGCTCGGCGCCGGAGTAGTCACCTCGGCTCAGCTTGGAGTAGCCCCAGTTGTTCATCACAGGTGCAGGGCGGGTGGTCAGGCCCACGGCGGTTTCATAGAAACTGTCAGCCTTCTTCCACTGCTTGTTGCTGTCAGCAACCATCGCTTCAAGCCGGTACCGTTTGAACGTCTCGTGAGTTGGCGGAACTGTGTCCAGCACCTCTTTGGCGCGTTTCCAGTCGTTGGTGCGGATCAGGGCATCGGCCAGCTCAACCTTGTCATTGGGCAGGCTGTCTTCATGCTCCACGACCTTTTGCCATGTGGCCACGGCTTCGGTGTGGCGTTTGGCGCGGATCAGCGACTGGCCCAGACCGCGTCGCAGATCAATGCGATCTGGTTGCTGGCTGGTCGCCTTTTTGAAATAGGCCACAGCCTCGTCGGCGTCCGCCACGGTCAGCATCACGTCATTGAGATTGGTTTCATCAACCACGTTGATGTCCTGCAATGCGCGATCAACTTCGGCATCTTCACCGGGTTTTTGACATGCGGACAGGCCCATGATGCCTGCTGCGCAGATGGAAAGAAGAATAGGGTGGCGCATGTTGTGCGTCCTTTTACTGCCTTGCCTCGATTATGGTATCTTGCGTATCAGGAAGTCGCTGCTTCCCCGCCGTACCACTTTGAATTCTTGCTCTTCGACCTGATCATATACAGGATTTTCGGTTTTTTCTATTGCTAATCGCAGATTGTCGCGGATTGAGTCACTTTCGCCATTGTCGAGTGCGAAGGCACGGCGGAACATCTGGCCAGCCTCGGCGGTTTCGCCTTGTTCCATCAGGACAACACCCAGATTGTTCCAGGCTTCTGGCGCGCGTTCGTCGGTTTCAATCGCGCGGCGCAACAGCTCTTCGGCCTGGCCCAGACGGCCCAGTGCCAGATAGGCGCTGCCGATGCCGATCATGATTTCGCCCGTCATGCCCTGATCAACAGCCGCCCGCGAAAAGGATTTGATGGCCAGCTCGTATTCGCCCGCATTCATCAGGCGATGCCCCACCAGCATAGGGTCGACGGCCTCGCCTTTTTGCGAAACGCCGGGCGCGAAAGGGTTGTCCTTGTCAACGCCGTCGTCGCAGCCTGCCAAGGCCGCGACGAGAAAGAGAATAAGCCCTGCCCGAGCCATTTTGCCTCGTGTCTTTAGAGGGCCATGGCAAAGAGATCCATGATGCCCAGAACCGATGGGCCGATCAGAATGATCAGCAATGGAGGAACGGTAAGCATCATTGTGGCCAATGTCATCTTTGTTGGCAGTTTGTTGGCCTTTTCTTCGGCACGCATGACACGTTTGTCACGCATCTCAGCCGCATAGACCCGTAGGGCATCGGCCACCGAGGTGCCGAATTGCTGTGATTGGATCAACACGGTGGTGAAGCTCGAGATATCCTGCACGCCACAACGCTCGGACATTTCTGCCAGAACTGAAGGCTTGTCCCGGCCCGCTTTGATCTGAAGCGAGACAATCTCATACTCTTCGGCCAAGGCCGGGTAGGAGGACATCAGCTCGTGGCTGACGCGGATGATGGATTGGTCCATGGACTGACCGGCCTCAACGCAGACCAGCATCATATCGAGACTGTCTGGAAAGCCATCCTCGATTTCTTGCTGGCGCTGTTGGCGGCGCTTGGTGACCCAGTATTTGGGAGCCATATAACCCACAAGGCCAGGGCCAAGGATCCAAGTCAAAGCTTGCGTTGGCGTGCTATCGTCGCCCGCCTTGAACAACAGATAGAAAATCACCCCAAGCACCAGCAATGTCAAAGCTGCGGCCATCTGGGCAAAGTGGAAGTAACGCACGGAATCGCGGTGGCGATAGCCCGCCTGCATCAGTGTCAACCGGATCTGGCTAAGCTGCTTTTCATCCTGTGGCTCAAGGAAGTTGGAATACCTGTCCAACTTCTTGTTTTTCTTGCCGGTACGCAGCTGCTTTTGCACATCCTGATTGTGAAGGCGCGCGTGTTCGCTTTCCTTCAGCTTATCCAGTGGATCCTTGCGTTGCCCGAAATGGGCGGCAAGGGCCAGCATCACGAGGATAACTCCCAGCGTCCCCGCCACGATGATCGGACCGAAGGGGCCTAGGGCGTCTGTAATGAATTGCATTGGGTTGGTCTCCTCAGACGCGGATATTAACGAGGGCACGCATGACGATCAGGTTGATCGTCAAGAAAAAGCCCACAACCAGACAGGCTGGTATGAACCAGGGGTGTTCATAGGCTTCGGTGTAATAGTCAGGGTCCAGCAGATTGATGGCGATCAGGGCCAGCAGAGGGAAGGCCGACAGGAACTTGCCAGACCATTTCGCCTCGGCGGTGATCGCTTTGACCCGGCGGAACAGGCGGAAACGGGCGCGGATCACCTTGGCCAGACCGGCCAGAATTTCCGCAAGGTTACCACCTGATTGCTGCTGGATGGTCACGGCCACGGCAAGGAACCGCAAATCCTGCATGTCCAGGCGCTCGGCCATGTCTTTCAAGCTTTCACCCATTTCGCGGCCATAGGCGGCCTCGTCTGCGATGATGCCCATTTCAGTCCCCAAGGGATCGGCCACTTCGTTGGAAACAATTTGAATAGCCGAGTTAAACGGGTGACCTACGCGAAGCGAGCGCACCATCAATTCGATCGCATCAGGCAATTGCTCTTCGAGCAGGGCCATGCGTTTGCCGGCCTTCATCGACACCCAGGTGAACACGCCACCCACGCCCATGGCACCTGCAACCAATACGCGCACGCCGATACCTGTCGCGGTCCCGATGGTCAGGCCCATGAAGGCGACAAAGCTGACAAGGACCATGATCATGATCAACTGCGCTGGGGTAAATGCGATGGCCGCCTTTTGCGCCTTTTCCGACAGGATCGAATAAAGCGGGATTTTGCGGGCTTTCATGTGCTGCTGCATTTCCTTGCGCAGCTTTTCCATGACTTCTTCGCGGTTGGAGTTCTTGTCCAGCATTTCCAGCCGGCGGTTGACCCGGCTGTTCAGGCTGATCGACCGACCGAAGACTGTCAAGTACAGACCTTCGACCAGCACGAGGACACCGACGAAGATCAGAATATAGATAATTGGTTCTGCACTGATTTCCATATCGCTTACTCCGCCGCGATGGGTTCAAAGATCTGAGGTGGTAAATCGTACCCCCACAGACGGAACCGCTCTGAGAAATTCGACCGCACACCGGTGCCAGTGAAGTGGCCGATAATTTTGTTGTCAGCGGTCAATCCGACGCGTTGGAAACGGAAGATTTCCTGCATAGAGATGACATCGCCTTCCATCCCCGTCACTTCGGTGATCGAGGTCATACGGCGTGACCCATCCTGCAAACGCGAAGCCTGTACCATCAGATGCACAGCCGAGGCGACCTGGGAGCGAACAGCCTTCAGAGGCATCTCGATGCCGGCCATGGCTACCATGTTTTCCAGGCGGCTGATCGCATCACGCGGGTTGTTGGCGTGGATTGTGGTCATGGACCCGTCGTGGCCGGTGTTCATGGCCTGCAACATGTCGATAACCTCTTCGCCACGGGTCTCCCCCACGATGATCCGGTCAGGTCGCATACGCAGGGCGTTTTTCAGACAGTCGCGTGGGCTGACTTCGCCTTTGCCTTCGACGTTGGGCGGGCGGCTTTCCATCCGGCCCACGTGTGTTTGTTGTAGCTGAAGTTCCGCGGTATCCTCGATGGTCAGGATACGTTCTGCGTTGTCGATAAACGATGACAAAGCGTTCAGCGTTGTGGTTTTACCGGAACCGGTACCACCCGAGACGATCACGTTCAGTCGTGTGGCCACGGCGGCTTGCAAATAAGCGGCCATTTCTTCTGAAAAGGCACCAAAGGCCACCAGGTCATCAATGCCCAGCTTGTCCTTTTTGAACTTACGAATGGAAACGAGGCTACCATCCACGGCCACGGGGGGTACCATGGCGTTGAAACGCGACCCATCGGCCAGACGCGCATCCACATAAGGGTTGCTTTCGTCCACACGCCGACCCACGGCCGAGACGATTTTGTCGATGATCCGCAACAGGTGCTTTTCATCTTTGAATGCGATATCGGACAGCATCAGCTTACCGGCGCGTTCCACAAAGATCTGGTGCGGGCCGTTGACGAGGATATCGTTCACGGTTTCGTCTTTCAGAAGTGTTTCAAGAGGCCCAAGCCCCTTCACTTCATCATAAAGCTCTTGAGTCAGCGTCATGCGGTCTTCGCGGTTCAGAACAATGTTCCGCTCCTGCAAGACTTCTTGCGCAATCGAGCCAATTTCAGCGCGCAGCTCTGCCTCGTTGGCGGTTTCCAAAGCAGCCAGGTTCAGGTGATCGAGCAACGAACGGTGCAGCTCGATCTTGATTTCGCTCAGGCGTTCTTTGCGCTTGCGCTCCTTGTCCATGGGCGCCGATTGCGCGTCGACCTTGGGGGCGGGTTTGCGGAGGGAAACTGGCGTTGCCGCTTCCTCAACCGGAGCCGTCTTAGGAGCTTCTTCTGCAGGTTGAGCCGCCTTGTTGGCTGCTCCGCCGCTGTCTTTTTTGTAGCGTGAAAACATTATCTGGTCTCCTTACGCGGCTTCTGCTTCTTCTTTGCCGAGTTCGTGCAAAGAGTGGGCCAGTTTCATGATTTCTTTGCGTAGTGGATTTTTGGCGGCGCTGTCACTCAGCGGCAGGCCGTGATCATTGCACTGGGGCACTTGCTTGCCGCCGTCTGGCAGCTGCATTTCAATCCCGATTTCCAGGCTTTCCGCCATGCGCTTCACGCGGCTTTTGCCGTTCATGTCGGTGAATTTCGGTGCGCGGTTCAGGCAAAAGCGGATTTTCTCAAACGGCAGGCTTTCGGCCTGTAATGCCCGTTTCAAACGCAGTGCGTTTTGCGCAGACCGCATGTCCAGCTCAAGCGTTGCAAAGTACACTTGTGCTTCTTGAAGAATGGTTTCGCTCCAGGCGACAAGGGTCTTGGGCATGTCGATCACGATGTAATCGAAATGTTTGCGCGCTAGATCCAGCACCCGGGTTACATCTTCCGCGCTGATGAAATCCAGCGGGAGCATGTCGAGCGGTGCCGTCAGGACGTGCATCTTGTCGTCAAACGACGTCAACGCTTGCTTAAAGATCTCTTCGTCCATGGAATCTGTGTCGGACCACATTTCATAGACCACGTCGCGGCGTGGCAGATCGAGATAAGTCGATACAGATCCAAACTGCAGATCGAGATCAAGCAGGCAGACCCTGGGATTGTCGCCCTTTTTCTCGACGGTGGCCAACTCAAACGCCAGATTGGTCGCCAATGTCGTGGCACCGGTGCCGCCTGACAAACCATGCACAGCCAACAATACGCCGTCACCAGGGGTACCGTCACCGGACAGTTGAGTACCGGAGGCCGCCATCTGTGCAACGGGTTCAGGTTGTTTGTTCAGCCGGTCAATGGCAGCTTGCAATTCGTTTTCGGGCAACGGGTAGGGGACAAATTCATCCGCACCCTGACGCAACAACTGGTGAAGAACGGCAGGGCTGACATCTTCGGCAATCAAGATCACTCGGATGTCTTTGGATTTTGCCATGGTGATCAAATCACCCAGTAGCACGATGTTTTCCTCATCTGTGCTGTCGATGGCGAGTGCCACGAATTCCATCCCGTCACTGTCGGGTTGATTGAAAAAGGCCATCGCCTCTGAGAAGCCCAGGTCGCCCCAGTTTTCACCCAAAGCGGTTTCCATGTCTTCGATCAAGAGATCAAAATTCTGAACGTCGCGACTGATTGTACAGGCGGCGAGGGGGCTTGGATCTGGTTGTTTAATTACGCTACTCGACATCGTTACCGATTCCATTTGTTTGACCGGGGCTAGGCCCTGATGCTGTTTTTTTAAGCGTTTCCGAGTGTTTATCCGGGTTGGATGGCACGGGACGCACTTTTCCTTAGCAAGGACATTCCCAAACAATCGGGGCAACATTTGGGCCAAAAGATCGTAATTGTGCGGTATTGGTAAACGATTGGGACTGAATTCTGAGCGTGGTTTCGGGCGCTTTCAGCAGTGTTGGGAGGCAAGTTGACCTGCCCAAACAAAAGAAACCCGCCAGTGAGGCGGGTTTTTTAGGTGGCCCGGTTTGCACCGGACAGGGAGATTTCTAATCAGCTATTCAGCGGATGTGACGACTGTTTCGTCCTCTGTTACCGTTGACAACTGGCTTCTGGGCTCTGCGCTCAGAATGGTTTCGCGATAGACCACTTCGGCGTATTTGCCGTCCATGATAATGGGATGTGACTGCATAAAGCCAGTGACCTCGGTCACAGTGCGGCGATTGCGCCGCTCACGTCCCGGTGTCACGATCAGCGGTTGCGTTTCGCCGAACGATACAACGGCCTCGAGTCGTTTGCGGCTGATGCCTTGGGTCGACAGATAGTGTACGACCGCATTAGCGCGGCGCTGGCCCAGACGTTTGTTGTATGCGTTTGAGCCAACCTTATCCGTATGGCCATAGACCTTGAAGCGCACTTCGGGGAATTGGCGGATCCAGCGGGCTTGCTCGCGCAGGGTGTCCTGAGCGCCAGCGTCCAGCTGTGCCGAGCCAAACGCGAAGTTGACCGTGGTCTGTACTTCACTGGCGAACCGGTTGCCGAGGCTGTGGACGTACCCAGCCTCGCCGGTCATCACCAGGTGGTTTTGCAAGTTGGCATTGCCAAAAGTGCCGTTGTCGGCGATCGAGCCAGTCTCATTATAGGACCGGAAGACATCGCCGGGGGTGCCGGTGCAGGCCGTCATGGTGACCAGACTGGCAGTTGCGAGAAGATATTTCATCATGTGCTCCTGCTTTCCCAATCAATCCATTACGTAACCATAAGACCCGGTGAAGTCCTGTTTGGCAACTTCACCCGCAGCGCCCTTTGTGGCACGTGCGTTTTTAGCCACACGCCCGTTGAGGAAGAGATCAACCTCGGAGGGCAGTTTGACTCGGTCTGTGGGCAGGGCCAAAGCCTCGCCTCGGGTAGGGGTTACAAGATGGGCTGAAACGATAATCACCAGTTCCGTTTGTGACCGCTGGTATTCTGCGGACCGGAACAAAGCTCCCAGTATAGGGACATCGCCCAACCATGGCACCTGACCATTGTTGTCGCGGAAGTCATCCTGCAACAGCCCCGCGATGGCGAAGCTTTCCCCGTCACGTAAGACAACCGTGGTTGACGCATCCCGACGACGGAAGGCTGGAAGGTCCAGCAAACCGGTTGAGATCGAGTTCGTACTGTCAATCGACGACACGGCTGCGGCCAGTTCCAGATTGATGATGCCTTCATCCATCACGCGTGGGACAAAGTTCAGTTCGACACCGAAGGGTTTGTAATCAATAGTGATTTCACCTTCGTCCTGAGCCACAGGGATAGGAAACTCGCCGCCTGCCAGGAACTTGGCTTCCTGACCGGAAAGAGCGGTCAGATTTGGTTCCGCCAAGGTGCGAACAACGCCTTTGGCTTCAAGGGCTTGCAGCAAGATGCCAATCTGGGCTGATCCTGCATTAAACCCGATGAATGTTGCTCCGTTTGCAGCTTCACCACCAATGTTGCCGGATACGACCGAACCCGGACCGGCGTTACCCGCCGAAGTCGATGCAATGCCCTGGGTCCCAATGCCGATGCCTGAACCGCCAACCGATAGCCCGTCAACCGCCAATGACGCTGACAAGCTTTTTGAAACGCTGCGCTGCATTTCAGCAAAGCGAACTTTCAACATCACCTGCTGTTTGCCCGAGACGGACATCAGGTTTGAAACCCGCTGAGGAGCATAGCGTTCTGCTAGGTCCATAGCGCGTTGCATTCTAGGTGCCGATGAGACGGTTCCCGACAGCACGATTCCGTCGTTTGCCGAGCGCACTTCGATCTTCTCGTTCGGCAGGATCTGTCGCAGACGCTGTTTAAACTCGGAAATGTCAGGGGCCACGGCCACGTTCACATTGGTGATCAGACGGCCGTTGGCGTCCAACAATGTCAGCGTTGTAATGCCGGGAGATTTGCCCAGAACATAGATTGTCCGGTCTGAGAGCGTCGAGAAGTCCGCAATTTGCGGGTTCGCGATGCTGAGCTCAGCAAACGGGGTTTCACTTTCAACCACAATCGCGCGGTTCATGGGAACGCTCAGTTCGCGCCCCGTGCCTTTGCGCACAACATGTACATTTTCTGCTAATGCTTCGGTGGCGATTGGCCCCGCAGCAACAACCAACCCCAAAAGGGTGGCTTTCATCATACCTACGATTTTCATGTGACCTGCCTTTCCGATCACGCCTCAATTTATGGGTCTTTTCGCCCGCTAATTGAGTGCACCTTGCGCCAAATCGAAAAACTTTTCAAGAATCAAAGGCTTTTATTGGACGCGGTGGCTATTTTTTAGAAAGGCGTTGCTGAAACGCGACGGCTTGCCAAGTTTCCTTTAACACTGACTACCTTGAAGGAAACAGATAAAGGGCGCCCCGTAGGACGCCCTTTTCAGAATGATTTTACCCTGGTCTCAGTTGGTGCAAGGGATCTGACTTACAACCACCTCGCCACCACGGTTGGTTCGAATGGTGCAGATTTCATCTACTTCTTTCACTTCGGCCACTTCAGCTTCAGCCAAACCCAACAGACGATGCTGATCCACTTCGATGATTTCAGCGACGGTGTCATCGAGCACGCCAACCAACGACAGAGACAAGCGGCCGGTGGCCTGGGCTTGCGCCAAGGCAGCGACCTGTTGTGGCTTGACCGCGACTGTGACAGTACGAGCGACATTTGCACCGGACTTTTCACTATTTGCCGTTTGGTCCACAGCAATCAGCTTTACGTTGGTTTCAATCAATTTGGTGATGTCGCCCACCGAATTGGCTTCGGTGCGCACTTCTTTACCGCCAACTTTACCGGTCCAGTACACGTCTACAAAGTCACCGGGACGTAGGAAGCCGGACACGCCGCTTGAGACGTCAACCTTAATGGCAAAGGCACGCTCGCCGCGTTCCAATTGCGATGTCAGGCCAGCCTCTTCGCCGGGGCCAGTTACCTTAACGGCCAGGATCGGCTCAAACCGCTCCATGGTTCGTAGCACCTTGCGGGGTTCATCTTCACCTTCAGGCCACAGTTCCTCTTCGGTCAGGAAGTGACCTTTTGGCAGGGCGCGCTTGGGGAAGCTCAGTTTGCGGGCGTCCTCTTTCATAAGAGGTTCACCGTATTTCAGAGGACGGGTGGCCACGTAAATGTCTACCACTTCGACGGCGGGTGCACGGTTTTTACGCTCCATCGCCAATTCGTTCTGATAGCCCTGGATGTAGTTTTTTGCCATGTAAACGGCAAAACCGGCCAGACCAAGGCCCAGTATCAGAACAAGTCCAAACACCAATCTCATGGGTTATCCTTTCGGGTTTCTGCTCAAACCGCACGATATTGTGCGGGTATTCTTTTTGAAGGTATGTCAACTGAATATGGCAAAATCGGGGTTGCCGGTGGGTGGTTTTGCGACGCTGTAGACCATTCTGGCGGGCACCGCGAAACTGTATCAGTCGGGGGATAAGGCTCAGTTAAGAACACCCACCTCTTGCGCTATGACACCATCTTCGATGTGTGTCGCTGCTGAAACCACGCCTTCGTTGATTAATGCGGTGCTTGCACCGACCAGTCCGACCACCGTGGCCGTCAAGACAACCCATTCTACGGTGATGGCACCGCTGTCGGATTTCAGGAAATTATTGATGCGCTTCAACATTGGAACGTCCTTTACTTTTACTCGTCAACTCACTTTCGTTGATGATGCTCTGTCTCGTTCCCCAGGTTCAGATCATCATCGGCAGTCTTACTTAAAGACAAAAGGCCGCGACCCGGGTGGGGCGCGGCCAATTGTTAGATCGAAAAGATCAGCGATTATTCTTCGCCAACGCCTTGACCAACCCAGTCGTCTTTGTCTACGGCTGTGCCGATTTTGCCGGCCAGGCCAACAACACCCGACTGTACGGATGAGATGCCTGCAACGCCCAGGCCAACGATTGCGGCTGTCAAAACAACCCAGTCAACTGTTACGGCGCCGTCTTCGTCTTTCAGAAACTTGTTCATGAAGTTAGTCATAGTGTGGTCCCTCCAAAGGATCATTTACTCAGGTTTACAACCGCTTCAACAAACATGGGCCGTTCTCTCGTTGGCCCTGTCGTTGCGGTATGAGCAGATATAGCCAGTGAAATCGGGCGCGATTTGGGCACCTTTCGCTCCTTTTTGGGCGTTCCTTAACTTTTTGCGAATTAAATTCATAACCTATTGGAATCAAACAAAACTAAATTCACTTAAAGCGGATATTCATTTTGATATGCGATGTTTTTACGCAAATTCGGCATAAAATCTGTCGCTGAATCCGCAACAATGCTGGCTCGAAACCGGTACTTTTGCGATATTGCGGGGAAATAACAATAAGACAGAGCAGGAAAAATCATGCGAATTGAAAGGATTCTCAGCTTTGGGCTGATATTGGCCCTTGCTGCGCCGGTTAATGCAGGGGATCCCGCTCCGTTTCCCGACTTTACCTTTAAAATGAGCAAACCGCCGAAGAAGGGCACGAAGAACAGAATCAATGTTCAGATCGAACCACAAGCGATTAAACCCGCAACCCAAGCCAAACCTGTAGCGGCCGCTGCTGCCGGTGCCGCAGCGCCGAAACCCGCGGCTTATGATTGGTTCTGGACCGGCGTACCTTCCGAGATTGAAGCCAACAGCGCGGAGCGTTTGACCAAAGCGCTTGCCGGTTTGCGCAAGGCCCCGGGCGGGGGCAGCATCCCTGGGCCTCGCTTGCAGGACATTCAAGGTATCGCTCAATCGCAAGGGGTCACCATTCTCAAGGAAACCATCGGCACCGATATTTCCCCTGCTTTGGTTCTGGCGGTTATTTCTGTTGAATCAGGTGGTCGCGATACGGCTGCCTCACACAAGGGTGCGCAAGGCCTGATGCAACTTATGCCTGACACCGCCGCACGGTTTGGGGTGACGGACAGTCTGGCCCCGGACCAGAACATCAAAGGCGGTGTGGCCTATCTGAGCTGGTTGATGCGCGAATTTGAAGGTGATGCCATTCTGGCTCTGGCTGGGTACAATGCAGGCGAAGGGGCGGTGAAGAAACACCAGGGCGTGCCACCCTATGCAGAAACACGCGATTACATCCCCAAAGTTCTTGCTGCGTTCGAGGTGGCGCGAGGGTTGTGCAAGACCCGGCCCGAACTGATCACCGATGCCTGTGCGTTGAACCTGGCGATCAACTGATCTGATCCACGAAGCCGAACAAAAGAAGCCCCGAAGCGATTCTTCGGGGCTTTTCTTATTACATGGTGAACGTCTCGGGCTTAAACGATGGTTGCCTCGGTGGCAGCACGCAGCTCGTCTTCGGTGACACCATCAGCCGTTTCAACGATTTTCAAACCGCCATCAACCACATCCAGCACACCGAGGTTGGTGATCACACGATCCACCACGGCCGCGCCTGTCAAAGGCAGTGTGCAGGACCTCAGCAATTTGCTGTCGCCATGCTTGTTCGTGTGATCCATTACGACCACCACACGGCCCACACCGGCCACCAGGTCCATCGCGCCGCCCATGCCTTTGACCAGTTTGCCCGGGATCATCCAGTTGGCCAAATCGCCGTTCTCGGCCACTTCCATCGCGCCCAAAATGGCCATGGCGATCTTCCCTCCACGGATCATGCCAAAAGAGGTGGCTGAATCGAAATACGCCGTTTCAGGCAGTTCGGTGATTGTCTGCTTGCCTGCATTGATCAGGTCCGGGTCTTCATTGCCAGCAACGGGGAAGGGACCCATGCCCAGCATGCCGTTTTCCGATTGCAGCGTGACGCTGACTCCTTCGGGGATGAAGTTGGGTACCAGGGTCGGGATGCCGATCCCGAGGTTTACATAGGTGCCGTCTTCCAGTTCCTGCGCCGCACGGGCAGCCATTTGGTTGCGATCCCAAGCCATTGTTCAAGCCTCCCGGACTGTGCGTTGTTCGATACGTTTCTCATGCGCGCCCTGCACAATACGGTGCACATAGACGCCGGGCATATGAATGTGATCCGGATCAAGGCTGCCCACGGGCACGATTTCCTCGACCTCCATCACGCAGACCTTGCCGCACATGGCCGCAGGTGGATTAAAGTTGCGCGCGGTCTTGCGGAAGATGCAATTGCCGGTTTCATCCGCTTTCCATGCTTTGACAATCGAGAGGTCCGCAAAGATGCCGCGTTCCAGAATATAGGTCTGGCCGTCGAAGTCCTTGTGTTCCTTGCCCTCGGCCACCTGGGTGCCAACACCTGTTTTAGTGTAGAAGCCCGGAATACCCGCGCCACCGGCACGCATCCGTTCGGCCAAGGTGCCCTGAGGGTTGAATTCAATCTCCAGCTCACCCGCCAGATATTGGCGCATAAATTCGGCGTTTTCGCCCACGTAAGAGCTGAGCATTTTGCGCACCTGTTTGGTTTGCAACAAAATACCGATGCCAAAATCATCGACGCCCGCATTGTTGGATGCGAATGTCAGGTCCTTCGTGCCAGCGTCGCGGATGGCCGACAGCAGCAATTCGGGAATGCCGCAGAGGCCAAAACCGCCCGATGCGATGGTCATCCCATCGGTCAACAGCCCATCTAGGGCTTCGGCAGCAGAGCCGTAGAGTTTGCTCATGAATAATCCTCCTGAAGATGTTGCGCCCGGTATGCGGGTGCAAAAGGGCAGGAGTCAACGCCTGCAAGACGGATAAGCGATTTCAAACGATAGAGAGCCCGCGGTAGGGGGCAGGCAATCAGATGATGCGCACTTGCGTTCCGATGGGGCACAGACCAAACAGTTCTTCGATCATCGGGTTGAACAGACCGATGCAACCGTCCGAGGATTGTCGTCCGATCTTGCGTGTGTCGTGGGTTCCGTGGATCAGATAGGCCGGCCATTCCAGATACATCGCATGGGTGCCCAAAGGATTGTCCGGCCCCGGAGGCATATACTTAAAGTGTGGAAACCGTTCCATCATACTGGCGGTGGGGGTCCAGTCGGGCCCGACTTTTTTTCGCACGATCTTTGTGTAACCGCGTTTGGTCAACTCATCCGTGCGGGGCACAGAGGTGGGGTAGATCCGATAATCCGTCCCATCCGCATTCCAGTAATGCAAAGCGCGAGATGCCGTATCAGCCACAATCGCACCATTGCCCAAGGTGTCAAAGTGATCTTGCCAGTCCTGGCTGGTGAAGCTGGACACATTGCGACGGTTGATGGATGACGCAGTCACGTCGGTATCCTGTGCTCGTAACAACGTGGGTGTGGTCAAGGCCGCGACGCTGCCCATAACGATAGACCGTCGTGTCAGGTGAATGCTGCTCATGTGGGATGCCCTCGTTAGGAAGTGCTTTTACATAGCTCTTTCCTACAAAAGGTCGCAAAAGACCAATCACATCCAGTTGACTCGGATGTGTGAGGCTTGCCAGAGCACGTCAAATCTCGAAGATCAGGCGTCGTTGGTTTTGGCTTTGGACTTTGCCGACGTCTTTTTCTTGGCTGGCGCCTTCTTCTTGGCCGGGGCCTTCTTGCGACCCTTGCCTTTCTTTGCGGCTTTCTCGGCGATCCATTCCACGGCCAATTCCATGGTCACCTTGTCCGGCTCCACGTCTTTGGGGATGGTCGCGTTGACTTTGTCCCATTTCACATAAGGTCCATAGCGGCCTTCCATGACATTCACCGGCCCGCCTCCATCCGGGTGTTCGCCCAGCTCTTTCAGCGGTTTGGCAGCGGCAGAGCGGCCCCGTCCGGGATTGGCGCGTTTTTCAGCCAACAGCTCAACTGCGCGGTTCATGCCCACCTCGAACACATCGTTCGGGTCCTTGAGGTTGGCATAGACCGGCTTCGCCTCATCCGGCAGCTGGTGCATGATGTAGGGCCCATATCGGCCAAAGTTGGTGGACACCATGCCGCCTTCGGGATGGTCCCCCAATTCCCGGGGCAGGCTGAGCAGGGTCAGGGCCTTTTCCAGGTCCATGTCATCGGCCTGCCAGCCCTTGGGCAGAGAGGCGCGTTTGGGTTTTTTGTTCTCTTCGGTGGCCTCGCCCCGTTGGACATAGGGGCCAAAGCGGCCAGACCGCAGGCTGATCTCGTCGCCAGCATCCTCGCCCAGCACCCGGTCACCCCCTTCAGCCGCATCGCCGCCAATAGGGCGCGTATAGCGACATTCTGGATAATTTCCGCAGCCGACAAACCCACCAGTGCGCGATGTTTTCAGATGCAGCTGTCCATTCCCGCACAGCGGACAGGTCCGCGGATCGGTGCCATCCTCACGTGGCGGATAGAGCTGATCAGAAAGAGCTGCATCCAGTACATCCAACACTTCGGTGATGCGCAATTCTGTGGTTTCCGAGATCGCAACTGAAAAGTCGCGCCAGAATTGGCTGAGTACGGTTTTGTAATTCGCGTCGCCGGCACTGACCTTGTCCAGCTCTTCTTCAAGGTTGGCGGTGAACTCATAGCCTACATATTTGCGGAAGAAGTTCATCAGGAAGATTGTGACGATCCGTCCCTTGTCCTCGGCGATCAGGCGGTTCTTGTCCTTGCGCACGTATTCACGGTCTTGAATCGTGGTTACAATTGACGCGTATGTCGATGGGCGGCCGATGCCGAGCTCTTCCATCCGCTTGACCAGAGTTGCCTCGGTATAGCGGGGCGGAGGTTGGGTGAAATGCTGCTCGGACGCGACCGAGGCCTTCTTGGCAGGTTCACCTTCCATGATCTGCGGCAGGCGCTTGTCGTCGTCATCGACGACCGCATCATCACGGCCTTCCTCGTAGACGCGCATGAACCCGTCAAAGAGAACAACCTGACCTGTGGCACGCAGACACACTTGTCCGTCGTCGCTGGCGATGTCCACCGTGGTGCGCTCCAAACGGGCGGCTTCCATTTGGCAGGCCAGCGTGCGTTTCCAGATCAGATCATAAAGCTTGCGCTGATCCGCATCCGAGATTTTCAAACTTGCCGCATCGCGCGTCATATCCGTGGGGCGGATACATTCGTGGGCTTCCTGCGCGTTCTTGGCTTTGTTTTTGTACATGCGCGGGGATTTGGGCACGTATTTGTCGCCATAACGGTCCGCGATGGCATCACGTGCGGCCATCACGGCCTCGGGGGCCATGTCGATACCGTCGGTCCGCATATAAGTAATGTGCCCTGCTTCATAGAGGCGTTGGGCCGCACTCATCGTCTGGCGGGCCCCCATGCCGAATTTGCGGCTGGCTTCTTGTTGCAAGGTCGACGTCATGAAAGGCGCGGAGGGATTGCGGCTGCCGGGTTTGGCCTCGACATTGGCAATCTTGAGATCTCGTGACGTGACGGCCTGCACGGCCAATTCGGCCTGCGTTTCGTTTTCGATGTCGAACTTATCCAGCTTTTTGCCGGCCAATACAGTCAGGCGAGCTTCGTATTCCTGGCCTCGAGGCGTACCCAGCATTGCCTTGACCGACCAGTATTCGCGTGGCTTGAAGGCTTCGATCTCCATCTCGCGTTCGACGATCAGGCGCAGACAGACCGATTGCACGCGCCCCGCGCTGCGCGCGCCGGGCAGTTTGCGCCATAAAACAGGCGACAGGTTGAAACCCACCAGATAGTCGAGTGCGCGCCGGGCCAGATAAGCCTCGACCAAGGGGGCATCCACCTGACGTGGATTTGCCATGGCTTCGGTCACGGCGGCCTTGGTAATGGCGTTGAACACCACGCGGCTGACGGGCGTGTCCTTTTTGATGGCTTTGCGTTTGCGCAGCGTTTCTTCAAGATGCCAGCTGATCGCTTCGCCTTCGCGGTCGGGGTCGGTTGCGAGGATCAGTTCATTGTCGTCTTTAAGGGCGTCTGCAATGGCTTTGACGTGCTTGCGGCTGTCATAGCCCACTTCCCATTTCATCTCGAAATCGGCTTCGGTGTCGACGGATCCATCCTTTGCAGGCAGGTCCCGGACGTGACCGTAGGACGCCAGAACGGTGTAATCAGAGCCCAGATATTTGTTGATTGTCTTGGCCTTGGCCGGGGATTCGACGACAACAACGGGCATTCAATTTCCTTTCGACTCGTGAGCAGTCCTTATGGCGGCGGAACATGTGGGGTGTTGCTGGTGATTGTCAATGCGTCCTCTTGAGCATGCGTGCTGCCGTGTCGGAATTCACATGATCGAAGGCTGATATTGCTGGCGGCAAAGCGTTATAGGTGACACGAAACCAACCCCCAAGGCCGTGGTTGTCCTCGTAAGGTGGCGTCAAAAATGCAGGGGTCAGCCGGTGCGACGTGGCTGTACGCTGCGCAGCAGACCACCCTGATCGCGTTGAATCTTGCCGTCAAGTTCAAGGTCCAGCAATGCGGGCGACACCTGATGGGCGGGGCATCCCAGATCACGGATCAGCTGATCTTCGGCCAACGGTGTCGGGCCAAGGCTGTTCAAAATCTGAGCGTGAATGGCCGCGGTTTCTGCAAGACCACGTTTGTCCCGCGTTTTTATGGGTTGATCCATGTGTACGGGTTCCACCGCTTGCGGCTGTGGGGCATGTGTCTTGGGCAGGACTTCGATCACATCGGCTGCGTTGCGCACCAAATATGCGCCGTCGCGGATCAGCATGTTGCAGCCCGAGGCGCGCGCATCCATCGGATGCCCTGGCACCGCCAGCACGTCGCGCCCTTGATCAAGCGCGTCGCGCGCGGTGATGAGCGAGCCGGATTTCGCCGCAGCCTCAACCACGATGACGGCCTGAGCCAGCCCGCTAATAATCCTATTCCGGCGCGGAAAATGTCGCGCCTGGGGTGTGAGGCCCATGGGTTGTTCGGACAAGCGCAACCCTTTGGCTGTGATGTCTTCGCCAAGCCGTTGGTTTTCGGCCGGATAGATAACATCCACCCCGCCCCCCATAACCGCAATGGTGCCGGTTTCGAGTGATGCCAGATGTGCGGCCGTGTCGATGCCGCGAGCAAGGCCCGAGACGATGACGTATCCTTCCGCTGCCAGATCGCCAGCCAGTGACTTGGCCATGCGCTGACCCAATGACGACGCATTGCGCGCGCCGACCAAAGCAACACTGGGCCGGTTCAGGAGGGTGGGCTGGCCGTGCACCCATAACAGGGGTGGGGGATCGGGAATGGTTTTCAGCTGTGCGGGATAGGCGCGATCCGTGATGCAGATCAGCTGCGATCCGGCGGCAATCCCGTCTTCGTATTCTGCCAAGGCGCGCTCTTTGGACCAGGCGGAATAATCCTTTACGCCTGCGTTGCGTGCGACGTCCGGCAGTGCGATCAATGCGGCCTGTGCAGTGCCGTGTTCGGACAAAAGCCTATAAAATGTCGCCACGCCCACACGGCGCGAACGCAGAAGGCGAAGCCACGAGATCCGATCATCTTCCGTGGTGGGTGGGAGTGGGGGGTGAGTGGAAGGATGGGTATCCTCGGTCATCGTTGCTCCGCCTATCTGCAACTATCAACCTAAGGAGTTGATGGTTAACAGGGCATGAATCCTATCATGAAAATCATGAGGGAACCCGAGATGCGTGGTGTTATTCCTTAGAAACAAGGCCTGTTGCCAACCAGACCCGGTGAGGAATGTTCAGGGGGTCGTGGGGAAAGGATGCTTTCAGCAATGCAGCAAGAGCGGCGTCGAATCGTTTCGTAGCTTGCGTATTCAATGACGCTGCCACCCCGGCGCTGGCTCGGATCCGGCCGCGCCAAGCTGCGTGGCTATAGTCTTGGGGAACATCGAAAGATACGGTTTGCAGATGTTCAAACCCAGCACCGGCCATATCCCCAAGCCACGCGGGATAAATCCCGGTGCCACCAGCTCCTGCCCAATCGGGGTTGTGACGCAGGATCAAGGCCTCGGTGGCCTCGATCACAGTGCCGGGCAACGGCAACCAGTCAAAATGAGCTATCACCAGCCGCCCGCCGGGACGGAGCAGGCGCCGGATCTCCTGGGCGGCGCAAGAGCGATCGAACCAATGCCAGCATTGGCCCGCGGTGATCAGATCAAACTGGTTCGCGTCAAGGCCTGTTTTCTCGGCTGTTCCGGCCTGATAGGACACCTGAACACCTGCGGCCTGATCAAGGATACGGGCCTCTGCAATCAATTCGGGCGCGGGATCAATCCCGGTGACATGCAGACCCATCTCTGCCAGACCTCGCGCGATGGTGCCCGTCCCGGTGCCGATATCAAGTGCTTGTTGTCCGGGTGTTGCGAAGCCCCTGCTGGCCAGCAGATCAAAGAACTCCGTCGGAAACCCGGCACGGTGGCTGGCATAGTCCGAGGCGGTTTCACCAAAGCTTACCTGATCCCCAAAAGCGCGGAGAGCCTCAGGGTCTATGCCTGTCTCATCATTGGTCATGCGGCCGAGCCGCCTACGGTTAGGCCGCTAATCATCACGGTCGGCTGGCCCACGCCGACAGGCACCCACTGGCCCTGCTTGCCGCAGTTGCCCATGCCAGGGTCCAATGCCATGTCATTGCCCAAGGCGCGGATGTGTTCGAGTGCCGTGGCCCCATCGCCGATCAAGGTGGCACCGGTGACAGGTGCACCGACCTTGCCATTTTTAACGCGGTAGGCCTCGGTGCAGCTAAAGACAAACTTGCCGTTGGTGATGTCCACCTGACCTCCGCCGAAGCCCACCGCATAGATGCCGTCTTTGAGGTCCGCCACGATATCTTCGGGCGCGGTTTCGCCGCCCAACATATAGGTGTTGGTCATGCGCGGCATGGGGGCGTGAGCGTAGCTTTCTCGTCTCCCGTTACCGGTCGCCTCGACCCCCATCAGACGCGCGTTCTGACGGTCCTGCATATAACCTACCAGAATGCCGTCTTCGATCAGGGTGTTCTTGCCCGACGGTGTGCCTTCGTCATCCACTGATATCGAGCCGCGCCGATCCGGGATCGTGCCATCGTCCAACACCGTTACACCCGGGGCTGCGATACGTTGGCCCATGAGGCCGGCAAAGGCGGATGTGCCTTTGCGGTTGAAATCCCCCTCAAGGCCATGGCCGATGGCCTCATGCAGCAAAATGCCGGGCCAGCCAGGGCCAAGCACGACATCCATGACGCCCGCAGGAGCAGGTTTCGCCTGCAAGTTCACAAGGGCGATACGCAAGGCTTCGCGCACTTTGGATTGCCAGTGCGCAGGCTCCATCAACGTATCCAAAGCAAAGCGTCCACCGCCTCCGGCGCTGCCTTGTTCGCGGCGGCCGTTCTGCTCGGCAATGACGGACACGTTCAGGCGGGTCATGGGGCGGGTGTCCTGGACGTCTTGCCCGTCTGGGCGCAGGATGACGACCTCTTGATGCGACGCGGCAATCGAGGCGGTCACCTGCACAATGCGCGGATCGAGGCTGCGGGCAAAGGCGTCGATTTCGCGCAGAGTGTCGATTTTGGTGGCAAAGGGCATTCCAGCTATGGGGTCTGCATCGGTGTAGAGTTTGCTGTTGGTTGACGCGGGGGGTAGGGCCAGCGAGCCGCCGCCGTCGCCCACCGCGAGGCGCGCGGTGGCCACGGCGCGTTTGAGGGCGGCGTCCGATATATCGGTCGAATGAGCGTAGCCCGTGACATCTCCGCTGACGGCGCGCAACCCGAACCCTTCGGAGGCGTCATAGCTGGCCGAACGCACACGGCCATCATCAAACACCAAACTCTCAGCACTGCGGCGTTCCAGAAAAAGTTCGCCGTCATCGGCGCCTTCGGTGGCAACGCGCAGGTGTTTTAGCGCTGTTTGTCGGTCGATCGTGTCCTCGAAAGGTCGGAATCGGTTGGTTGTCATATTGGCTCTTTCCCAGATGCGGCGAAGAAATTGATGACATATGTCAAAAAAGCGTCCGTTTGCCGCAATGCTCATTCTTGTTTGTGCCGCTAGAATATGATTTTAACCGATGGGAACAACAATGGGAATCTGGTGCCTGAGATGGTATCGTCTCATTCAATGACAAATACGCCAAACCGATCAGGGTGATTCATGCGACGACTTCCAATCTTTACGGCCATTGCGGCCGCTTTGACTTCCGCCTCTGCTTTTGCGCAGGAAGGCCTTGAAATTATCGGTAAGCCGATCACCGGGGGCAAAGGCTTTCAGGAGCCTGTAACCGAATTGATGCGCGACATCGTTTGGCTGGACACAATGTTGCTGGTCATCATCACCGTGATCACGCTCTTTGTATGCGCGTTGATGGCAGTTTGTATCCTGCGCTACAATCGCAAGGCCAACCCGACGCCGGCGTCCTTCACGCATAACTCTCCGGTCGAGGTCGCATGGACCGTCATCCCGATTGTCATTCTGGTCTTTATCGGTGCGTTTTCCCTCCCGGTTCTGTTCAAACAGCAGGAAATCCCCGAAGGCGATATTCACATCAAGGCCACCGGATACCAATGGTACTGGGGCTATGAATACACGGACGAAGAGTTCGGTTTTGAGAGTTTCCTTCTAGATCGTGAAGCCCTGGAAGAATACGGATACAGCCAAGACGAATACCTTTTGGCAACAGATACCGCGGTCGTTGTGCCGATCAACAAAGTTGTTGTTATGACAGTCACCGGTGCAGATGTGATCCATGCTTGGACGATTCCTGCCTTCGGTGTGAAGCAAGATGCGGTACCAGGTCGACTGGCGCAATTGTGGTTCAAAGCCGAGAAAGAAGGGATCTACTTCGGCCAGTGTTCCGAACTTTGCGGCAAAGATCACGCCTACATGCCAATTACGGTCAAAGTTGTCTCGGAAGAGGCCTATGCTGAATGGCTCGCTGGTGCCCGTGAAGAATATGCGGGTATCCCACGCGAGCGCACGATGGCTTTGGCTGAGTAAACTCAACCCGAGACCGGCCCTTTCAAGGGCTGAACCGAGAATGTGAGGCGGGTGCATAACCCGCCTTTCCCACACCAAACCACCGGACGGTGACATGAGCGACGCCAGCCTGAACAGCACGCCAGCGCAAACCCAAAACCCCGATGCGGGTTTTGGCGATTTCTTTGCGCTTTTGAAGCCGCGGGTGATGACCCTGGTGGTGTTCACGGCCTTTGTGGGCCTGATGTCGGCCCCCGTTTCGGTGCATCCCATCGTCGGCTTTGCGGCCATTTTGTTTATCGCAATTGGCGGCGGTGCGTCGGGCGCGCTGAACATGTGGTGGGAAGCAGATATTGACCGCATCATGAAACGAACCCGCAAGCGGCCGATCCCGGCGGGCAAGGTGACTGAAGGTGAAGCCTTTGGATTTGGAACGGCCTTAGCGGGTATCTCAGTTGTCATGCTGTGGCTGGCCACCAATTGGGTGGCCGCGGCCATCCTGGCTTTCACGATCTTTTTCTATGTGGTGATCTACACTATGTGGCTGAAACGCTGGACCCCGCAGAACATCGTGATCGGCGGCGCGGCTGGTGCGTTTCCTCCGATGATCGGCTGGGCAGCAGCAACAGGTGGCATCAGCGTGGAATCAGTGTTGATGTTCACGCTGATCTTCATGTGGACCCCACCGCATTTCTGGGCATTGGCCTTGTTCATGAAGTCGGACTACGACGAAGCTGGCGTGCCGATGTTGACCGTGACACACGGCCGAAAATCAACTCGCCTGCACATTCTGGTTTACACTGCCCTTCTGGCCCCTGTCGCGATTGGCGCTGCGTTTACCTCGATTGGCGGCCCGATCTATCTGGTTGTGGCGGTGATTTACAATGCGATCTTCCTCAAAGGCGCCTTTGATATCTGGCGTCGTGACGAGGACATGGCCGAAGCGGATGCCTACGCTGTTGAAAAGCGCGTGTTCAAACACTCTCTTTACTATCTCTTTGCCCTGTTTATGGCGATCCTGGCCCAAGCCAGCCTTGGCGCTTACGGGTTGGGAGGTTGGTGAGCATATGAGCCTGTCCAAGCAACATGAGATGCACAAACGCCGGTTTAGCCGCAATATGGGCCTGGGCCTGGTGTTGGCCGGGTTCGTGGCATTGGTGTTCGGCCTGACCATTGCCAAAGTGTCGAACGAAGACTTTGCAGTTCCCACGGATGAGGCCGCGGAGTGATGGCGATGGACCCCAAACAGAAAACCGTTCTGCAGTTGGTTGGTGTGGGCTTGACCATGGGAGCTTTGGCCTGGGCTTCGGTGCCGTTTTACGATTGGTTCTGCCGGGTCACTGGCTTTGGCGGGGTGCCGGGGGTGTCTTCGGTCGGATCCGACGATATCCTGGATAAAACCATCAAGGTGCGTTTTGACGCCTCAAAAGACCGCGACATGCCGTGGGAGTTCAAACCCATGGCCCGCGAAGTCGAGCTGCGTATTGGTGAAACCGGACTGGCCTTTTACGAGGCTTACAATCCGACAGATCGCCCGATCGCGGGGTCGGCCAGCTATAATGTCACCCCTTACGAGGCTGGGGCCTATTTTATCAAGATCGACTGCTTTTGCTTTGAGGAGCAGGTGCTGCAACCCGGCCAGCGGGTGGAAATGCCTGTTACCTTTTATGTAGACCCTGAGATCGTAACCGACCGGGATGCAAAATATACCCATACGATCACACTGGGATATACATTCTATGAAATAGACTTGCCCGAGGCCCAAGCGGCCCTTGCGCCGGACGCTGAACCAGATACAACAACAAACTAAGCCTTTTGAACGAGGGAAACGACAGATGGCACACGAAAAGAACCACGATTATCACATCCTGAACCCCTCAGCTTGGCCCTTGCTGGGCGCGCTGGCCGGGTTTGTCATGCTGTTTGGGGCGGTATTGTTCTTCCACGATCAAGGTCCCTGGATCCTGCTGATGGGCCTGGTGGGCGTCCTTTACGTGATGTTTGGCTGGTGGTCAGATGTGATCACCGAAAGCCATGTGGGCGATCACACTCCCGTGGTGCGCATCGGCCTGCGCTATGGCTTTATCATGTTCATCATGTCAGAAGTCATGTTCTTTGCCGCATGGTTTTGGAGCTTTTTCAAACACGCCATGTACCCAATGGGCCCAGATAGCCCCATCAAAGATGCGGTTTGGCCACCTGTTGGGATTGAGACATTTGACCCTTGGCATCTGCCGCTGATCAACACACTGATCCTGCTGTGCTCGGGCTGTGCTGCCACATGGGCGCACCACGCTTTGGTGCATGAGAACAACCGTGAAGACATGAAAAAAGGCCTGATCATTGCGATTGCATTGGGTGCGATCTTTACCGTGTTTCAGGCGTATGAATACGGTCACGCGGGCTTTGGCTTCTCGGGCAACATCTACGGCGCCAACTTCTTTATGGCGACCGGGTTCCATGGCTTCCACGTCATCATCGGCACGATCTTCTTGTTCGTCTGCCTGATGCGCGTCTACCGCGGTCACTTCACGCCCGAGCGTCACGTGGGTTTTGAGGCGGCGGCCTGGTACTGGCACTTTGTTGATGTGGTCTGGCTGTTTCTCTTTGCGGCCGTTTACATCTGGGGCGGCTGATCGGGCAGGGCCTTTGATTGAACTTACCAAAGGGCGTGCCACTGAGGCACGCCCTTTTTGCTTTGGAAGGCAGGCCATGATGCCGACCTCTAAACTACAGATCATGATGGCCTGCGCCATTGTGCTGGGCATGACAGGCCCAACCCATTCCCAATCCGAAAATGATCTTGAACGCAAAGAGATGATCGAGGCGTTGGAGGCCAATGCCACCGAAGGTCAGCTGGCGCGCAAAGCGCAGTCGATGGATCAGCTTACAGCAATGGGCATTCCGGTGCTTGAAAATCTGCCTGTCATCGCAGGTTTGTCTGACACCACGCGTCGCAGCAACGAAGAGGTGGCAGAACGTGCTATGGGCCTCATGATCATCGCTTTGAAGGGCGAAACGCTTGACCAGGATCTGGTGGATGCGGTGATCGGCCAATATGAGGCTGACGAGTACTTCACACCAAAAGAACTGGCGTTCCTCACTGACCCCTACCCGGATGAGCAAACCCGGGTTGAGATGACATGGCGTTATGAAGGTGTGGCGGTCCTGCTTTGGGCCTTGGGGTTTCTGGATGAATTGCCGCCGCCCGATACAATTTTTGACGCAGGCATGCTGGGAAATGTGTTTCGGGAGCTTGGTCCCGATGGCTTGAAACGAGAGGCGCGTTTGCGCCCGCAATCCCAGATACTGGAGACCGCCGATATGGCCTATCGTCTCAACTGGGCCGCCGTGAATGCGCGGGTGAGTGACAAGCCCATGCCCGAAGGCTTGCACCCCGGGATCACTTATGAGCGTCACTATGCCTTGAACTGGCTTTATGGCTACGCAGGCCTTGCCTGGGACGATATGCGCACCGATACTTGAGGGCAGGGGCTTGTCGTGGCGCGCGGGCTTGGTATAGCTGCGCGCATATCTTCCATGCTGGAGCCACGCGCGACCATGTCCCGCTTTGTCATCCCCTTTTTCTTTGGTCTGATCGGCTGCGCCGTTCTGGTGTCCTTGGGGATCTGGCAGGTGCAGCGTCTGGCGTGGAAAGAAGGCGTTTTGGCCGATATCGAGGCGCGGATCTCTGCCGCGCCGGTCTCGCTGCCTGATGCGCCAAATGCAGATGAGCACCGTTATCTTCCAGTGACGGCCGAAGGGTATCTAGGGCCGCGCTATTTACGCGTGCTCGTGAGTCGTAAGAAAGTTGGTGCAGGCTATCGGTTGATCACGGGATTTAACATCCCAGGATCAGACCCCATGCTGATTGATCTTGGCTTCTTAAAGGTAAGTGATGATCTGCCGGTTCTGCCCGCCGGTCCGGTCGTGGTTGAGGGAAACCTGCATTGGCCTGACGACCGAAACAGCTCCACACCTGAGAACGACATGGCAGGCAATATCTGGTTCGCCCGTGATCTTGAGCCGATGTCTGAGGCCTTACAGGTCCGCCCGTTGTTGCTTGTGGCCCGCGACGTGTCGCATTTTTCCCCGCAGGTGACGCCGTTGCCCGTCGACACTTCGGCCATTCCAAACGATCACTTGTCTTATGCCATCACCTGGTTTTCGCTTGCGGCGATCTGGGCGGTGATGACCAGTTACTTCATGTGGCGGATGCGCCACCCTCTGAGAGAGGCCTGACGACATGCACTATATTTCGACCCGTGGCGACGCCCCCGTTCTGCGCTTTGAAGCCGCAATGCTGACGGGGCTTGCGCGCGATGGCGGGCTGTACCTGCCCGAGACAATTCCAACGATGTCACATGACGACATCGCTGCGCTGCAGGGCCTCAGCTACGAAGAGGTCGCGTTCCGCATTATGCGGCCCTATCTGGGGGATGCTTTTACCGATGATGAATTCCGCGGCATCATTTCGCGGGCTTACGAGGGCTTTGGCCATGCCGCCCGTGCGCCTCTGGTGCAACTGGATCAAGGGCATTTCCTGCTGGAGCTGTTCCACGGCCCCACGCTGGCGTTCAAAGATTTCGCCATGCAGCTGATCGGTCAGCTGTTCGAGTTCTCGCTGAAACGTTCGGGCCAACGGGTGTGCATTGTCGGGGCCACATCGGGTGACACCGGATCGGCCGCGATCGAGGCGTTCCGGGGCTTGGACGCCGTCGATGTGTTTATCCTCTATCCGCATGGCAGGGTGTCCGAGGTGCAGCGCCGCCAGATGACCACGCCATCTGAAAGCAACGTGCACGCATTGGCGATGGACGGGCATTTTGACGATTGCCAAGCACGGGTCAAAGACATGTTCAACGACTTCCAGTTCCGAGATGCTGTGGGGCTGGCAGGTGTGAACTCGATCAACTGGGCGCGGGTGCTGGCGCAAGTGGTTTATTACTTCACCTCCGCCGTGGCCCTGGGTGCACCTCATCGCAAAGTGTCCTTCACTGTGCCCACCGGCAATTTTGGCGATATCTTTGCAGGCTACATCGCCAAACGCATGGGGCTGCCCATTGACCGTCTGGTGGTGGCGACCAATCAGAATGACATCCTGCACCGCTGCATCTCGACGTCTGAATATAAGCCTGATGGTGTGATCCCCTCGATCAGCCCCTCGATGGATATCCAGGTCAGCTCCAACTTTGAGCGGGCATTGTATTATGCCTACGATCAGGAAGCTTCAGCTGTGTCTCAATTGATGGATGAATTGAAAGCCGGTGGCTTCTCAGTCAGCCAGGGTGCGTCGCAGGCGTTACGCGAAAGCTTTGACAGTGACCGCTGCTCCGAGACGGAAACCCTGGCGACGATTGCGAAACTATCGGAAACGACAGGTGAGCTGCTCTGCCCCCATTCCGCTGTGGGTGTACATGTGGCAGAGGCGCACCGCGACCCGTCAGTACCGATGATCACCCTGGCCACGGCGCATCCCGCCAAGTTCCCGGCGGCGGTCGAAGAGGCCTCGGGACTTCATCCCCCCTTGCCGGACCGTATGTCGGACCTGTATGAGCGGTCAGAACGCGTGACCCGGGTTGAAAACGACCTGAGCGCCATAGAGACCCTTATCAAAGAACGGACCGCGACTTGAGCGTCAACCTTACGACACTGCCCAACGGATTTCGCATCGTCACAGAACATATGCCCGGCCTGCAATCAGCTGCCATTGGCGTCTGGGTGCTGGCGGGGGCGCGCCACGAAGACGCGCCGCAAAATGGCATCGCCCATTTTCTGGAACACATGGCTTTCAAGGGCACCAAAACCCGCAGCGCCTTGCAGATTGCCGAGGCGATCGAGGATGTGGGCGGCTATATCAATGCCTATACCAGCCGCGAGGTGACCGCCTATTATGCGCGGGTCCTGCAAGAGGATGTGCCACTGGCCTTGGATGTGGTGGCGGACATTCTGCGCAACCCGGTCTTTGATCCGCGCGAGATCGAGGTGGAACGCGGTGTGATCCTGCAAGAGATCGGTCAGGCACTGGATACGCCTGACGACATCATCTTTGACTGGTTGCAGGAAAAGGCCTATCCGGATCATCCTCTTGGCCGGACCATTCTAGGGGCCGAAGATCGCGTACGCAGCTTTTCCCGTGATGATCTGAAGACCTTTGTGGGCCAGCAATATGTGCCTGGCCAAATGATCTTGTCCGCCGCAGGTGCAGTAGACCATGACGCGCTGGTCAAGGCGGCGGAGGCGCTTTTTGCCGACATGCCAACCGCCCCATGCCTCCAACCGGTGACCGCTAAGTTTGCAGGTGGTGAAAGCCGCCATGTCAAGGATCTGGAGCAGGCGCATTTTGCGCTGGCCTTTGAAAGCCCCGACTATTCTGATCCCCTGATCTATGCCGCGCAGATATACTCCAGCGCGCTGGGGGGCAGCATGTCGTCGCGGCTGTTTCAGGAAATCCGCGAAAAGCGCGGGCTGTGCTATACGATCTATGCTCAAACCGGGGCCTATGCAGATACCGGCATGACCACGATTTATGCGGGCACCTCTGCTGATCAGATGGAAGGTCTGGCCCAGATTACTGTGGACGAAATGAAACGTGCGGCGGGTGACATGAGCCAGCAAGAAGTGGACCGCGCCCGTGCCCAGATGAAAGCGGGCCTGTTGATGGGGCTGGAAAGCCCATCGAACCGGGCCGAGCGCCTGGCGCGGATGTTGCAAATCTGGGGTCGTGTGCCTGATCTTTCTGAAGTCGTGGAGCGCATTGACGCCGTCAGTCTGGGCGATGTGCGTGGACTGGCTGCTGATATGGCCGGTCGTGCGCCAGCAGCACTCGCACTTTATGGACCTGTGGCCTCAGCGCCCACGCTGGAGGCGTTGCAGGAGAGGCGTGCCGCCTGATGTTTCTGCCGCGCCGGAAACTCAAGATCGAAACCGAGCGCCTGACGTTGCGCCAACCGGTGCTGACGGATTATCGCGATTGGTCGTCCTTGCGCGAAACCAGCGTTGAGTTTCTCACGCCGTGGGAGCCTTTGTGGGCTGCGGATCATTTGTCGCGCAAGGGGTTTACCAACCGGGTTTACTGGGCGCAGCGGTCGATCAACAACGAATCCGCCTTGCCCTTGTTCTTGATCCGGCGTGAAGATCAGGTGCTTTTGGGTGCGATCACGCTGGACAACATTCGGCGTGGCCCGTCGCAGGCAGGCACCCTAGGGTACTGGACCGGGCAACCCTATGTCCGGCGGGGCTATATGCGCGAGGCAATCGAGGCAATGGTGCATTACGCGCAAACCCATATGGACCTCAGCCGGATCGAAGCCGCGTGTTTGCCCGAAAATCAGGCCTCGCGGCGTTTGCTGGAAAGTTCGGGCTTCAAGTATGAAGGCGTGGCGCAAAGCTATTTGCAGATCAACGGCCGTTGGCGCACGCATGTGCTCTATGCCGCTTTGCGCGGGGACCGGCGGGGGCGTACGGATGTGGGGTGAAACCGACGTGACGCGCCATAGGTTGGTATGTCGGCTTTGAGCCCAAAGCGGAAGTGAAAAAGTCCTTCTACGCCCGCATTCAGGAGGAAATTTGCTAAAGCGATTCCAGATGTTGTTCTGCGCAATGGCGACAAATATTGATCATTCATGCTGGGAGCGAAAGTTCAATAGTTGAATATCGATTCAGCCCAATGAGAAGCGTTGTAAATCGCAAGCTCTCATGAATTTGCATTCATTTCATTGCAGGACCTATAATGGTTTCATATTTCAGATAGGGAGTTTGCCGCATGCAATTTTGCCAACGAATTCTAGTAGCTGTTGTTTCCGTATCGAGCTTCTTATCGTTTTCGAACGCATTGGCCGATCCGCTTCATGATGCAACGTTGAGCGGTGATGTGGAAGAGGTGCAAACCCTACTGGATGGCGGCGCAGATCCGAACGCCGCTTTGTCAGACGGCGGCCCAACACCATTGTTCTTTGCCGCTGAAAGAGGGCATCCGGATGTTGTTGCACTGCTTGTTTCGAAGGGTGCTGATGTGAACAATCCTACCAATAGAGGAGGTGCACTGCATATTGCCGCCAAGCGCGGAAATCTCGAAATCGTAAAACTCCTGCTTGATGCCGACGCCGACCCAAATCTGCTTGCGGGCGACCCTCTTACGAGACCCCTTCATGAGGCAGCCTACAAAGGCTCGGTTGAGGTAATTGAAATGCTGCTTGATTATGGTGCGGATGTGAATGGGCGCACAGAGTTCCGAGGCCATGAACCCGCGATTCACTTTGCTGCCAGCAGAGGGCACACAGATGTGGTCGCGTTGCTCAGAGAGCGCGGTTTTGAACCTTGGAAGCCTGACCCAATCGTCGCCTCCGAACTAGCTGATGCTGATTTGGAAAAAGGCAGAGTAGCTGCTTTGGAGCACTGTAGTATTTGCCATAGTTTTGAACCAGGCGGACATGGCAGACGTGCGGCTTCGCTTTGGAATATAGTTGGCGCCACAAAAGCATCTGATCCCGCAATGGCTTATTCTGACGCCCTGGCAAGTTTGACTGGCGTTTGGGATTTCGAATCTCTGAATGTCTACCTTTCGGATGTTCAGGGGCAAGTTCCAGGGTCCGCAAAATACTACGGCACTGTTCGCGACCGTGAAGCGAGAATTGCGTTAATTGCCTATCTGCGAACAATGGCGGACGATCCCGTTCCTCTTCCGAATTAGTCTGTGGTTCCGGAAGAAACAAACCTGAACCTAACGAACAGCGCGAAAGAGTGGTTTCAAATTCGGCGAGACCAGCATGAGGGAATGTCTGGTTCGGTGAGTTTTGGCACAGGCTCGTAAATTCAGCACTACAGATATGAACAATTTCTTCACCAGCGAAGGCCGCGTTGGAACAAATCCGCTTCGTCCGCAAAGCAGCCATTGGATCAAATGCCGTGTGGCGTCTCACATCCACATCTCAACAGTCTGGCACAGGTGTCTGTGCGCAGATGCACTTGTAACCCGAGGCCCGACAGTTACCTTTGAAGCAAAGCAAGTCACCACTCACCAAAAGGACCAAACCCATGAGCGATCCCACTTACGTGCCCCCCAAAGTCTGGACATGGGATGCCGAAAATGGCGGGGAATTTGCCTCGACCAACCGCCCTATCGCCGGCGCGACCCATGACAAGACCTTGCCGCAGGGCGATCACAAGTTTCAATTGCATTCGCTGGGTACACCCAACGGTGTCAAAGTCACCATCATGTTCGAAGAGCTGCTGGAGGCCGGCCATGACGCTGAATATGACGCCTGGCTGATCGACATTGGCGATGGCGATCAGTTTGGCTCGGGCTTTACCGAGATCAACCCCAATTCCAAGATCCCAGCCTTGTTGGATTTGACCGGCGATACACCCCTGCGCGTGTTTGAAAGCGGCTCGATTCTTGTGCATCTGGCCGAGAAGTTCGGGGCCTTCTTGCCCGCCTCTGGCCCCGGTCGCACCGAGGTGATGAACTGGCTGATGTGGCAAATGGGGTCTGCGCCGTTTCTGGGCGGTGGCTTTGGCCATTTCTACGTCTATGCGCCTGAGAAATATGAATACCCCATCAACCGCTACGCGATGGAATCCAAGCGCCAGATGGATGTTCTGGACAGGGCGTTGGCCGATAAGCCGTTCATTGCCGGCGATGACTATTCCATCGCCGATATGGCCATTTGGCCGTGGTACGGCAACGTGGCCATGGGCAATGCTTACGGGGATGCGGCGACCTTCCTCAGCACGCATGAGTACAAGAACCTCATGGCCTGGGCCGAGCGCATCGCCGCCCGCCCCGCCGTCAAACGTGGCCGTCTGGTGAACCGCAACTCCACCGAAACCGAGACCTTCTTGCGTGAACGCCACTCTGCCGCGGATTTTGAAGGGTTGGTGTAGACCCGCTCTCGGAACGTCCGGGTGAGCTTTCGGACTTTAGATTGGACCAACCTTGAAATACTCATGGGCGCATTGATTATCCAATTGCGATGCGCTCATGATCAATTCCCTGAAAGACGGACCAACTACCCGTTTGGCTTGCAGTCCCCGGGCCCGGTCAAACGCGGATTGGGTTCGGCATGGTCAAAATAAAAGGTCAGATATTTACGCCTTTCACGCCATGACCAATGTCTGTTTTGAGCCCAGAGTGACGGATGCTGCGCCTTGCACGAAAGGCAGGGAAGTGGAGCATCAGACATTCGCATTCAACCTGACGGCATCTACCAGCTGCTGAGGATGCTTCAAACTAGCCAGTCGACGTGGCAACAGGCGGCGATGGTGGCTTGAAAACGTACAAAGCCAGTGTCGCAGGTCTTACTAAAGCCACAGTCACCCGTTACGACGAACGAAATTAGGCACCGGAAAAGCTGATGGTTGACCTCCAAGACCTAACATTTGAAGAACAGATGGACTGGCTTCGCACAGCGACTGCTTGTGATATCAATAAGCATGCGCGCTTGTACAACTGGGACGGTTCCCCCGAAAAGTTCCTCAAAGAAGTGACGCTTCGGGAAGATTGCAACCTCGGAACAGCGTTGACCATCTACGCGTTGGGCCTTCCCTCCGAGCATGCGCAATTGAACCAGAAAGGTCAGCATGACGAAATACTCGCGTTTCTTGGCGACCTACGAGATCGAATCAATTCAGGGCACTACAAGAATGACCCAGCGGACCCACTGACGGAAAGAGACAGGGTTGAATGGCATTTGGAAGGTGGCATGCTGATGAAGGACGCTTCGGACTTGGAATGGGCAATCAACTTAGAGATTTACGATCAAACATTCGAAGGCAGTGCTAAAATGGCGAAAGCAAAGAAAGACACAGTGTCTTTTTTCGCGAGGCTGTTCGCCAAGGGAAAAGATTAGGTTGAGAATTTCGGCACTTGCAGGGTGCGAGGTATAGCGTTCCCGCGCCCGACGCGACAATTGCCAAAGCAGATGTGTATAATAGCAGACATTCGATCCCAGAAGTCTAACGGCAGCAAGGTCCGCAGATTTCCAATTCGGATGGCAGGTAATTTCGCTCAAGCGGCGAATGTCTGCAAAGCGGGCTGCTACCGCAGCATTTTGAGTGGTCGGTGAAAGGCCGGGATGAGCCGTGGGCGAAGGTGGCCCAGGCCTCCCACTATTCAGATGCTGCATTAGCTCCGATGGCCGTAGAGAGCCCAAAGTGCAAAATGCTGCGAGTAGAATACGTTTCCGCTCTCTAAGGTTTAGGGGCTTGTCGACCGCTACATTGAGGCAGAATGTAACCCTCCAAAAACGCTAGGTGTCGCTTTAGACGCAGCGCATCTTCTTCAATCTCGGGCACGCCAATTGGAGCTAGGCCCTCAGTCGTATCGGAGTTCAGAACCGCATCCACCCAAACGCCTGCGACGTCTAAATAAGTGATCAAGGCATCCGCAGGATTTGAACTCTCGTTGATGGGCAAACATAAAATTGGAGTATCTCCCCCCAAAAACAGCCAAAGAAAATCGGGGTTTATTGCCTCTTGAGGGATAAACTTAAACAGATATATGCCTACAACGCCTTCAAAATATGCCCCAACATAGGTCTGCTCTACCTTTTGAACCCACGGAAAAGACTTCATCAATAGTTCTGCGTCTTCAATGTTTTCGAAAAAGTCATCGTCTCGATCTTTTGAAATCATGGCAATATCCTCCACGCTTTCAAAATTTATCTTTTTTGAAATGGGTTCTTTCAATTATTCACTTCCCTTTTCTGCAAAAGCCACCGCCTTGCCCGGAAAGATCGCTGAAAGCCGTCATTTGTTCATCATGAGCAGACGCCAGCTTCGTCCGCACAGCAATCATTACTCTGCGACGGCGTGACATCACCCTCCGAGGTAAGCCGTCACTATGACACGTCTGGAATAGTCAATGATCGCGTAGCAGCCTGCCGTAGCCGTCGATTTTATCCATCACTCCGGCACGCCGCAGGACATCCCAGGCCATCGCTTGATTAGAGGTCACAACAGGTTTGCCAAGCCGCTGTTCCAGATCGTCAATCACATCAATGCTGCGCAAGGCACCACAGCTGATGAACATGGCATCCGCATCCGCCGTGTCCGCCCGCGCGGCATAGTCGGCGATGAACTCAGGCCGGACACGGATCATGTCGCTGTCTTTTTCGATGTTCATGCCTTGGATGTTGGTGATCTCAAACCCGGCGTCTGTCATGTATTCCGCCTCGCGCTGGTTGATCTCATCCAGATAGGGCGTGGCCACGGCCACTCGCTTTGCTCCAACAGTGTTCAAGGCCTTCAGGGCGCCGGTGATCAATGTGGTAGGCTCGGCGTAAGGGGCGCCGCGCTTAAGCTCAGCGCAGACCCGGTCCTCGCCAATCAACAAGCTGCCCGAGGTGCAGGCATAGCAAACGACATCCAGACTACCATCGGGCAACAAGGTGGACGCCGCAGGGGCCAGATCATGAACCTGAGCCAGCAAATTGGCCTCGGTGATGCTGTCGGGCATCGGCGCGCGGGCAAAATGCAGACCGACGCCGTTGGGGAACAAGGTCCGCATGTCGGATTCGATTGTTTGTTCAGTGGCCAGCAGCACAAATCCGATTTTGGCCCGGTGATGCCGGCCCGCATCAAAGGCCTGCCTCAGATCAACAGGGTCACTTTGCATCACGGTCATTGCGTCTCTCCCTCATGCTGGTTTCACTCTGTCGTCAACTTGGGCTTGCGTCTAGTGCGCAGGGGTCCCCCCTTTACCATTCGCGCAGCCATGTTAGGGATAGGGTCATGACATTGAACCCCGTTGATGACCCCATGTTGTCCCAGCTTCGTGCGGCCTTGCCCGAGACCGTGTTTCGAGCGCCCGAGCCGCGTTACCTGGAAGAACCCCGCGGGCGCTGGGCGGGGCAGGCGGGTGCCGTGCTGGCCCCGGCAACGGTTCAGGAAGTGTCCACCATTGCCGCCATGGCCCACGCGGCCCACGTTCCCGTGGTGCCTTACAGCGGCGGCACCGGCTTGGTGGGGGGGCAGATCAGCCCGGACGGGCCTGCGCCGATCTTGCTCAGCCTTGAACGCATGCGGTCCATTCGCGCCATTTATCCTGATGAGAACGTGATGATCGCCGAGGCGGGAGTGATCCTGTCGGACCTGCACGACGCGGCAGAAAATGTAGGCCGAGTGTTCCCGCTGACCATTGCCGCCAAGGGCTCTGCGCGCTTGGGCGGGGTGTTGGCTACAAATGCCGGCGGCGTGAATGTGCTGCGCTATGGCAATGCGCGGGACCTGTGCCTTGGGATCGAGGTCGTCTTGCCCGATGGCCAGATCTGGAACGGGCTGAAACGCCTACGCAAGGATAATGCCGGCTATGACCTGCGCAATCTGATGATTGGATCCGAAGGGACGTTGGGCGTGATCACGGCCGCTACCCTGACCTTGCACCCTCAGCCCGCAGGTGAAGGAACAGCCCTGATGGTGGTGTCAGATCCGACCGCCGCCTTGGGACTGCTGGCCATGGCGCGCGATCATATGGGTGATGGGATCAGCGCCTTTGAGTTGATCCATCGGCAAGGGCTGGAGTTTCTGGCAGAAACCATGCCTGACCAGCGCCAACCCTTCGCGGACCCACCGGAATGGTTCGTGTTGATTGATGTGGGCCTTGCGCGCAGCATTGACCCGGCCGCAGCGCTTGAGGCTCTGTTTGCCGATGCCGTGCAGGCCGGGTTGGTCAGCGACGGCCTTGTAGCGCAGTCCGACACACAGCGGCAGGACTTCTGGTCGGTGCGCGAGACGATACCCGAGGCGAACCGCCGGGTCGGGTCCATCTCATCGCATGATGTGTCGCTGCCCTTGGGACAGATTGCAGACTTCATCGTCAAGGGGGCCGAGGCCGTGGCCAAGATCGGTGATTTCAGGATCAACTGTTTTGGCCATTTGGGCGACGGCAACCTGCACTATAATGTCTTTCCACTACCCGGGCACACCCGTGCGGACCATTTGGACGACCGCGATCAAATAAAGCGGGTGGTGCATGATCTTGTGGATGCGATGGGCGGGTCAGTGGCCGCCGAACATGGCGTGGGGCGGCTCAAGGTCGAAGACCTGGAACGCTACGGCGACCCCACTCATCTGGCTGCGATGCGTGCCATCAAGGCCGCACTTGACTCGCATGGGATCATGAATCCTGGCGCTGTTTTACGTTGAAGTCGGTGGTCACACGATAATTGGTTTCGAGTTTACAAGCCGGGTTCTCAGGGTCAGGGTGCAAGTCATTCTGATCCAATGACGCAACAGGCTGGTTTACATGTCCCCCTCCCTCCAAATGCGCGCCGCAGACCATCTGATTGATCTGCTCGAAGCCCATGGCTCCACGGATATCTTCGGGGTGCCGGGCGAAAGTTACTTGCCGGTGCTCGATGCCCTGCATGGGCGCAACACCATTCGCTTTGTCACCTGCCGACAAGAAGGCGGGGCGGCCATGGCGGCAGATGCCCATGCGCGCATCACCGGGCGGCCGGGTATCTGCATGGTGACGCGCGGACCAGGGGCGACCAACGCCAGTGCCGGGGTGCATGTAGCGTTTCAGGACAGCACGCCGATGATCCTGTTTATTGGTCAGGTGGCCCGGGAAATGGTGGATCGTGAAGCGTTCCAAGAGATCGACTATCGCCGCATGTTTGGTCAAATGGCCAAATGGGTGGCGCAGATCGACGATGCTGATCGTTTGCAGGAATACGTCAGCCGCGCTTACCGGGTGGCTATGTCAGGGCGACCTGGGCCTGTGGTTTTAGCGCTGCCTGAGGACATGCTCTATGATGAGATCACCCCGCCGCCCGCACCAAAGCGGGCCGAGGTTCCACGTTATCAACCTGATCCGGACGGGCTGACCGCATTGCGCGGGCATCTGTCTACTGTCAAGCGCCCCTTGGTGATGGTCGGAGGCGGCGGCTGGACCCAGCGTGGCCGGGATGCGCTGGCAAATTTTGCCCAAGCTCAAAACCTGCCGGTGACGGCTGCGATGCGTTCGCAAGGACTGATTGATAACAATCATGCCAACTATGTCGGGCACTTCTCGGTTGGGAAGGTGCCTTATCTGGTTGAGGCGCTTGAAGGTGCTGATTTGCTGATCTGTATTGGTGCGCGATTGGGTGAGATGACCACGGGTGGCTATACCTATCTTGAACCTCCGGTGACGCGGCAGAAACTGGTGCATGTCTACCCTGAACCCGAGGAGCCGGGCCGTGTCTACGAGCCGGATCTGGCGCTGGCGGCGGATATGCAGAGCTTTTGCGAGGCTCTGGAATACATGTCGCCTGTGGCTCCGGACCGCTTTGGCGCTTGGGTTGATAATCTGCGACAGGGCTTTGCGGCTTATAGTGATTTGGAACCTCACCAAAATGACGCCTATGCCTTGATGGTGGACCATTTGAACGCCGTATTGCCCGAAGATGCGATAGTGACCAACGGGGCGGGCAATTATGCGGGCTGGGTGCACCGGTTTTATCGCTACCGGTCAATGGGGTCGTGCCTGGCCCCTACGTCCGGATCCATGGGCTACGGACTGCCAGCCGCCGTTGGTGCCGCCGTGGCTGATCCGACTCGGGACGTGGTCTGCTTTGCCGGAGACGGCTGTTTCATGATGACTTGTCAGGAACTGGCCACCGCCGTTCAGCACGACCTGCGTTTGACGGTGATCGTCGCCAATAACAACCGCTACGGCACCATCCGTGCCCACCAGGAACGCGAATTTCCGGGCCATATCTCGGGCACCGCCTTGTCGAACCCGGATTTCTGCGCCATGGCGCGGTCGTTCGGGGCCGGGGCCGCGCATGTGACCTCATTGGAGGAGTTCAAAGCAGCACTGACTGAAGCGCGTGCACGCGGCGGGGTCAACCTGATTGAGGTGGCGCAGGACGAAGGTCTCTTGGCCCCGGGCGTGCCTTTACCCAGCTGAGGGCAGAAGCGCGGCAAGGTTGGCGATGGTTTCGGCCATGTACTCATGCGAAAAGCCGGATGCGTTTTCGATGACACTCAGGTAGGCGCAGACCGTGCCGGTGGTAAGGTCCACCATCAGGAATTGCCCGCCATAGCCTGAATGCCCGATCCAGCGGCCATCTGTCATCACGTGATCGCTATAGCGGATATGGTCGCGCGGGGCAGGCATGTGACGAGTTGGGCGGGTTAGTGTGGCGCGGGTGAATGCCGGGTTGCCCACACGTGTTTCTTGGCCCATGGCCACACGGGCCAACAACAGGCCGAACCGCGCCAAATCGGTGACGGTCAGGCACCCTCCGCCCGAAAATCCCGGTACGGCGTCTCGACTGGTGGAGATGTGGAAGGGATGCGCAAACCCTGCCGCTTCGACAATTTGGTGCAGTTTGTCGGGCAGTGTGCCAGGCGCAATCTGATCACAGATCAGCGTCAGCACTTCGGTGTTGGCCGAGGAATAGCGGATTTCAGGCCCGGGGTTGTGCAGATCATCGCCGGTGATCCCGCAGATGAACTCTCGCAGCAGGGGTTCAGGTGCGCCATTGGGCGGCAAACGCCAGCCCATCGCTTCTTCTTCGGCGTAACAATCGGCTTGCGGATCATAGTAATCTTCCGAGAAGTGATTGATCACATTCATATCCAGGACATCTTGAACGGTTGCACCGCGATATCCGCTACCAATATCCGGGAGGTAATGCTCGGTCGGTTTGGTCGTATCAAACTGACCTTCCGAGATCATGCGCCCCGCCACCAGATGCATCAGCATCTTGCTTATAGACTGGATGGAATGTGGCTGATCTTCGGGAAAGTCGGCCGCATGCCGGGACAACACCACTTTGTCCCCTTGGGCCACGACCAACGCCGAAAACTCAGATCGTCCTGTGAGCAATGCCACTTCGGGCCGTCCTGCAAGATCTGCATCTTCAGCGGGGTCAAGCACCACCTGATGCCCCGCGCGAAAGCTGAGACTGCGCCGGAACATGTGATGGGCGTTGTGAAACCCGTGGCGGCGCTGGGCGGGCTGGTTCCATCCTTGTTTGTTGTCGTCTCCGACGGTCAGTTCAGGGGCGGGGCGGGTGCGATAGGTCATTCCGTGGTCACCTGCATGAGGACGTCAATGGCTATTACATTGTCCTCATACACGAAAAGCGGGTTGATTTCGATCTCGGCGATGGTGGCCTGATGGGCCAAGGCGTGTTCTGCGAGCGTTTGCAGGGCCGATAAAAGTGCCGCGCGGTTGACCTTTGGTTTTCCGCGAAAGCCGTTCAGCAGTTTGGAAACCTTCAAACTGTCCAACGCGCTTTGCATGTCGGCTTGTGACGCTGGCAACAAGAACGTCGCTGTATCCCCGAGAAGCTCAACCAGAATGCCGCCGCTGCCCAAAGTCATGGCCATGCCAAATTGTGGATCACGTCGAATGGCCACGACCAATTCAGCTAAAGGGGCAGGGGACATGGCTTCGACCAGATAGTTGTCGCTGATCGCATTAGGGTCGTAGGCCTGCACGGCTTTGCGCATGTCCTGTGCTGCGTCCAGCAGTTCTGCTTCTGAGCCGAGACCCAACGCAACAGCCCCCGCTTCGGTTTTATGAGCGAGCCCCGCGCTCATCATTTTCAAGACCACGGGATAGCCAATGTCATGCGCGGCTTGGCTCAGACCTTCTGCGTTTACCAAAGCACCTTTGGGCACGGGAAGGGCAAGACGGGCTTTGCCTTCGGCCTCGCTGAGCAAGACGGGATTGGGTTGCGATCCTGAGGCGACAAGCGGTTCGAGAGTGCGCGACAGGATATCGCCACGCCTTTCTGCCCACCAGGCAGCGTCGCGCACGGCATTCAAAGTCTCGTGGATGCCCTGCATTGGGGCCACGCCCTTCTCGATAAAAAGCTGGCGGGTTGCGGCGTCCATGTTTTCCGGGATGGTGGCGCAGATTGCGGCGGGCAGTCCGGCTTGGTCGGCGGCCTCGGCAAAGGCGAGACCGTCATTGGTGTAGAAATGTTTGCTCTCGTCCAGTCCCTCGGCGGGATAGTCCTGCACCAAAACAGTCGCCTGAGCAGGGATCAATTCCATGGCCGCTGCAAAGACGGGCTTGGTCTTGTCGGGCTGGCCCCAAATGGGCGTGGTGTAGTCCAGCGGGTTTGACAAGGTGGCGATGGGTGGCAGTAAATCGGTAAGCGTGGCGTGCGCTTCGTCCCGAGGCGTCGGGAACTCCAGCCCGATGGTTTCAGCATGGTCTGCCAGCATCGTGGCCCCACCGCCTGAACAGGTAAAGCCAACCATCTGGCGGCCTTTCGGTGCGCCTGCCACGCAAAGGTACTTGAGCGTTTCCAGAAACTGCGATGGGTTGGTGACGCTGATGATCCCCAACCGCTGAAAGAGCGCCTGATAGAGCGTGGCGGACCCTGCCAGTGATCCGGTGTGGCTGAGCGTCAGGCTTTCGCCAATGGCGGAATTGCCGGTTTTAAGCGCCACGATCGGCGTGCCAGCGCGCAGGGCCTTGAGGGCTGCGCGTTCAAAGGTGGGGATGTCAGACAGGCCTTCAATATGCACCCCAATGGCGCGCACCTCGTCGCGGTCACACAACAGGTCGATGAACTCGGCCAGTCCCAGATCCGCCTGATTGCCAGCCGAGATCATGTAAGCCATCGGCAAAGAGCGCTGGGCCATGGTGATGTCGGATGAAAACATACCCGACTGTGTCAGGATAGCCGCGCCATAACCGGGACACTCGCCCCCATGGGCAAAAGGCCAAAGCGCTGTATTGCCCACGTAGTTGATCAGCCCATAGCAATTGGGGCCGATCAGGGCCATGTCGCCCAACGCGTCGCGCAGATTGTCCTCCAACCCGCGCCCTTCGTCATGTGCTTCGCCAAAACCAGCCGAGTAGCACACGATGCCTCCCGCGCCCATCTCGCGCAATTGGGTGATGGCCTCGGGCACGAAAGGCGCCGGGATGGCCAGAAAGACCGCATCCGGTGCCTCGGGCAGATCGGCCAGCGTGTCCAGACATGGCAGGCCGTTCAACGTCTCGCGTTTGGGGTTCACCACCCACATCTGCCCTTGAAAGCCACGTCTGCGCGCCTCGCCAATCGCAATAGCCGCATCGGTGCCGCCGACAAAGACGATATGCCGCGGCGTCAAAAGGCGCTGAAAATTGGCGCGCTTTTCTGGCGTCATGGTTACGCCCCCAAAGGCCGCAGAATGGACCGGGTGATGATATGGCGCTGAATTTCCGAGGTGCCGTCCCAGATACGCTCCAACCGGCTGTCGCGCCACAGGCGTTGAATGGGAAGCTCCTCCATCAGGCCCATGCCCCCGTGGATCTGCACGGCATCATCCGCCAGCTTGCCCAGCATTTCCGAACAGAAGATTTTGACCATTGCGGCGTCTTGGTCCTCCATTAACCCGGCCTCGTGACGGTGTACCGCATCAGTGACCATCAAATCTGCCGCGCGCAGGTTCATCGCGCCATCTGCCAGCCGGAATCCGGTGGCCTGGAACTGCCCGATGGGTTTGCCAAACTGCTTGCGGTTTGCGGCCCATTCGGTGGCCATCTCAAGGATACGTTCAGCCTTGCCACAGCAAGACGCACCGACCCAGATGCGTCCCATGCCCAACCATTGATTGGCCACCTCAAACCCTTTGCCCTCTTCGCCCAGGATTTTACCGGGGCCAAGGCGGACGTTGTCAAAGCTCAGCGCATAGGTCTTGTAGCCGCGGTAGCTGACCGATTTTGTGCCTTCGCGGCAATCAAAGCCGGGCAGGCCCACATCCACCAGAAAGGCCGTCACGCGTTTGCGGGGGCCGCGAGGTGTTTCTTCTTCGCCTGTGGCGGCAAAAACGATGGCGAAATCGGGCATACATGGCCCAGAGATGAAGTGTTTGGAGCCGTTCAGGATCCAATCGTCACCGTCCCGTTTGGCTGTGGAACGCATTCCCATCGCATCTGACCCGGCTTCAGGCTCGGTTAGGGCAAAGAGCTCGCGTTTTTTGCCGCTGACGCAGGGTAGCAGGTATTCTTCGCGCTGAGCCGCGTCGCAGGCCAGCAGAATTTCCGTGGGCCGCGCGGCCCATGAGTGCAGGGCATGGCTGGTCTTGCCATACTCGCGTTCAATCAGACGCATGGCCGACAGGCTCAGGCCACCGCCGCCCACGTCCTCAGGCAGGTTGCAGGCATAGAGGCCCAATTCCTTGGCACGTGCTTCGATTTGGCGACCCAGGTCTTCGGGCACTTCGCCGGTCTGGTCGACCATCTCTTCGTGCGGATAAAACTGCTCTTCCATAAAACCGCGTACGGTGCTCAGCAGCAGCTCATCCTCGTGGGATGTGATCATGTTCATGGTGTCTCTCCGATCAGCTGTCTGCGCCGCGCAAGCCCAACTTGTTGCGGGCCTCCTGCGGAGACAGGGCACGACCGCCCATGCGTTCGATGATTTCCACGGCGCGGCGCACCAGATCGCCATTGGTGGCCAGCACACCTTTGTCCAGCCAGATGTTGTCCTCCAGTCCGACGCGCACATTGCCCCCCAACGTGACCGCAGCGGCGGCCATGGGCATTTGCATGCGACTGATGCCAAAGCTGGCCCAGCTGGCGCCGACAGGCAGTTGCGCTTTCATGGCGGCCATCGTCTCGACCGTTTGATCCGCACCCCAAGGAATGCCCAAACACAGCTGGAACATGGGCGGGGCGTCAATCAACCCTTCCTCGACCATCGCCTTGGCAAAGCGGATATGGCCCAGATCAAAGACTTCCAACTCGGGTTTTACACCCCATTCTTGGGTCAGTTGCGCCATGCGTCGCAGGGTGGGCGGGGTCGAGATGTAAATCTCATCCCCATTGCCAAAATTGAGCGTCCCGCAATCCAGGCTGCAAATCTCGGGCAGGCATTCCTTGATATGGGCCAGGCGTTCTTCAGGTCCGATCATGTCGGTGCCGGGGCCGGGCATCGCCGGGTCTTCGGCCGAGGGTACCCAATCGCCGCCCATGCCAGCGGTGAGATTGATCACCACATCGGTATCGCTGGCGCGCACAAGGTCCACGGCCTCTTTGAACAGGGCCGGATCGCGCGATCCCTGACCGGTTTCCGGATCACGGACATGCAAATGGGCGATGGCTGCACCGGCTTGTGCCGCTTCAATCGCAGCGTCGGCGACCTCTGCCGGTGTCACCGGCACATGTTTACTTTTGCCCGTCGTATCCCCGGCACCGGTGACGGCACATGTGACAATTACCTCGAAATTCATTGGTGCTCTCCCCTGATCTAATGTGGCATCTCAAGTGCCATTTTGCGCGTGGGAGAGGCAGAAAATGTCGATTATTCGCCAGATTTTGGGCTGAGTTTGGCGAATAATCAAGGTAAGCAGACGCAACCACCATGCAAGGATCGCTCTCATGGCCCTAGCACCTGTCACTCCGCCCACACGCATTGTGTGTATTTTGCTGCCTCGGTTCAACATGATGAGCCTGGTAAGCCTGTTGGAGCCTGTGCGGATCGCGAACTATCTGTCAGCGACCCCTCTGTACGACACCGAGTATTGTTCCGCAGATGGCGACAGGATCACCGCCAGCAACGGCATGTCCGTGGCCTGTGCTCCATTGCCGGACAAACTGAGCCAGGATGATCTGGTGCTGGTGATCGCCAGCTGGGGGGCAGAGCATTACACGGGACGCGCCCTGCCTGCCTGGCTGAGACGACAGGAACGTCTGGGGATACGCTTGTGTGCTGTGGAAATGGCGCCCTACATCTTTGCCCGTGCCGGTCTGTTGGCCGGGCGGCAGGCGACGGCCCATTGGGCCTATCTGCCCGGATTTCAGGAGTTATTTCCGGACGTTCTGGGGGTGGAGCAGCTTTTTACGATTGATCGCCGTATCATGACCTGCGCGGGCAGTACCGGGGCGCTGGATTTCATGCAGCATGTAATTCGCACGCAGCATGGTGATGCCATGATGGGTGAAATATCTGACAATCTACTGCACCCGCCGCGCTCTGACATCAGCCCGCAACGCCAGACCATGGGGCGTGGGTTGGAAGGGTTGCCACCGGTGGTCAGCGCTGCCATCGGGATGATGGATGCCCATCTGAGCGAGCCTTTGAGCGTGCCGGATGTGGCCACGCGCGTTGGCCTGTCTCAACGACAGCTGGAACGGCAGTTCAAGCGCGCGATGGGCTGCTCGGTGGTGCAGTTCGGTTTGGTCCTGCGGTTGCAACATGCGCGGGTCTTGTTGATCTCAACCGATCTAGGCGTCCGCGAAATTGCCGCGGCCTCAGGGTTTAATTCGCTGTCGCATTTTGCCTATGCGTTTCGAAATTGCTTTGGGCGCAGACCTAGTGAGTATCGCCAGGCCTGGCCCGAGAGCAAAGACGCGCCCAGCTGGCCGGGCACCTTGTCGAATTACATCGAAACATTGCGACAGGCCTCCGCAAAAGGATGACATCACCTGCCGATGCAGGATCGGTCAGGCGCTATCCCGCAATGCGTTCAGGATCGCCACGATTTTGCGGTCCCGGTCCACGGCCATATCGGTAAAATGTCGATCGCCTGCAATTTCATTACAGCCATTCACCATGCGGTCGCGCAGCTCTTGCGTGAGCTCAGGCGCTTCGAGCCGCGTCCAGGGCCACTTCAGAGCCGGGCCAAACTGATCCAGGTTGGTGGCCATGCCCCCAGCACCACAGGCCACATGAAAGGCCATACACTGCCCTTGTACGGCCATGCGCGGGGCAGGGCCGTTGATCAGGGCATTGTCGATGTCTTCAGGTGTGGCCTCGCCATTGGCGACCATGTGCAGGGCTTCGCGCCACAGGGCTTCTTGCAAGCGGGTGGCGACAAATCCGGGGATTTCCTTTTTCATCACCAACGGCGCTTTGCCTGCATGGGCATAAAAGTCATTGGCCCACTGTACGGCTGCCGGATCGGTCTTTTTGCCGCCGATGATCTCGACCAGGGGCAGCAGGTAGGGCGGATTAAAGGGATGGCCGATCACCGTGCGCTCGGGCGTGGCGCAGGTGGCTTGAATATCGGTCATTGTCATGCCCGAGGTGGAGGACGCGATGACCACATCCGCAGGCACGATCCGACCAAGCGTTTCATAGAGCCCTTGCTTGATGTCCAACCGTTCCGGCGCGCTCTCTTGAATGAAACCAGCGTCCTCCACGGCCTTTTCAATGTCATCTGTGATCGTGAGACGGTCCAGTGAGGCGCCTTCGGCTAACCCCAGAGCTGTCAGGCTGATCCAGCCGGTGTTGACGATATCCATCAGCGCGTCGCGTTCAGCCATATCGTGGATATAGGCGGTTACATCATAGCCACGCGCCAGGAAATGCGCAGTCCAACCGCCACCGATGGGGCCCGCGCCCAAAGACGCGACACGTGTGATTGAGGAGGGATCAGGATACATCATTCACCTTTGAAGTTGGGTTCGCGTTTTTCCATGAAGGCCGCTACGCCTTCGGCCGCATCGCTGGATTTCAGCATCTTGCGATAGATGGGCATCGGGTCGGTGCGCATCTTATGGAAGGCCTGCTCCAGTGGTTGGCATTCAATCTCGCGCTGCACTTCCTTGACCGATTGCATTGCCAGCGGCGCAGACCAGGCGATAGAGGCCGCCCATTCACGCGCGGCGTCCATTAACTGCTCTTTCGGGACGACCTTGTTGACCAGCCCGTAATGGGCTGCCTCTTCGGCCTTCATCCGGCGGCCCAGCAGGAACATCTCCATGGCAATGTTGTGCGGAATGCGGCGGGGCAGACGTTGCAAGGCGCCCGCATCGGGCACGATGCCCAGGGGCATTTCCGGCAAGCCAAACTCCACATGGTCGGCGGCGATCAGCAGGTCACAGCCCATGGCCATCTCAAACCCGCCGCCAATCGCCAGCCCGTTGATGGCCGCAATCACTGGCTTGTTTAGCGCCCAGTTTTCGGTCAGCCCCGTAAAACCACCAAAGCCGTATTCATCGGCCTCCCACCAATTGTCCAACTGCATATCGCCATCGTTTAGCGCCTTCAGATCCCAGCCTGCGCTAAAGATCTTTTCACCGCCGCCAGTCAGAATGGCGCAGCGCAGATCCTTGTCTTCGTGCAACTCCTGAAAGGCGGCTGCCAGCGCCTGAGACGTTGGCACATCAATCGCGTTGACCTTGGGGCGGTCCAGCGTCACTTCCAGCACGTGACCTTTACGTACGACCTTCACTCCATCAGACATGATATTGTTTTCCTTTATTGAAATGCAGGTATGACCTTGTCGCAAAAGAGCTCCATCGAGCGTTTTTGCGTGTCATGATCCAACCCCATTGAGGCGTAGTAGATGAACTCATCCACGCCCAATGCCTCGTATCGTTTTAGCTTTTCGATGACCTCTTCGGGTGAGCCAAAGAGCAGATTTTCCTCCAGCATCGCGGGGTCATATTGCTCGCGGCCTTCCAGCTGGTCGAGTGGGATTTGCTTGGGGAAGCCATCGGCCACATCGCCGGAGTTGCGGAACAGGTTTTCGAACTGCCCCAGGACCAGCCGGATCGCATCCAGCGCCTTCTGGCGGTCGCCTGCGGTCTCGTAAACTGCCGCATGGCGCATCATTGCAAAGGTTGGGCGGAAACCGTTGTCGGCCTTGGCAACGGCCTCATCCAGCTGTTGCTTGTATTTCTCGGCCTCATCAAAGCCGCGTGTCAAAGGCCAGCTCATTACATGGCATTTTTCGCGCAGGGCGTAGTCAAAGGTGATTGGCGAGCGCGCTGCGACCCAGACAGGCACCTGCGATTGCAACGGCTTAGGGCAAGAGGTTGATGTGGGGAACTGCCAGAATTCGCCGTCATGGGCATAATCGCCCTGCCACAAAGCCCGCACCGCAGGCAGCATTTCCTGCATGTATTGCCAGGCGTCTGATTGTTTCAGCCCGGGGCGCATCCGATCGAACTCTCGCTGGTAAGCCCCTGATCCGATGCCGAATTCCAGACGGCCATCGGATATCAAATCAAGGAAGGCCGCTTCACCTGCCAGATTGATCGGATGCCAATAGGCGGCGGTGGCCACAGCGGTGCCCAGACGGATCGTGCTGGTGTGTTCCGCCCACCATGTGAGGATCTGAAACGGGTTGGGTGCGATGGTCATTTCCAGCGCGTGGTGTTCAGCGGCCCAGACAGTGGAAAACCCGCCCTGTTCGGCCATGCGCACCATGTCCAGTGTGTGATCACGCACGGCCATCATATCGGCGCTGGCGTCCATGCGCTCAAGGTTTACAGCAAGTTGAAACTTCATAGCAGAGTCTCCTCAGCGCATCACAAAGGGATTGGCCATCGGCTCATCGGATGTGTTCATCCACACGGTCTTGGGGCGGGTGTAATCGTACATGGCTTGGAAGCCGGATTCGCGGCCATAGCCCGAGCCTTTGATGCCGCCGAATTCCGCTATTGGGGACACCACGCGGTAGGTGTTCACCCAGACGATCCCGGCGCGCACGGCATCGGCCATGCGCAGGCTGCGCGCAGAGTTTTGGGTGAAGATACCAGCGGCCAAACCATGCTCGGTATCGTTAGCAAGTTCAATGACTTCGTCCTCGGTCTTAAACGTCTGCACGCAAAGCACAGGGCCGAATAACTCAGTATCCACGATGCGCAAGTCCTGGCGTGGGCAACGGATAATGGTCGGCTCAAAGAACAGCCCCTCCATCCCATCAGGGCGTTTGCCGCCGGACAGGATTTCCGCGCCTTCACTGACGGCATGGGCAATCTCGGCCTCGATGTTGTCGCGCTGACCTACGGTACACAGAGGGCCCATTTGTGTCTCATCCAACAACGGATCACCGATGGCAATCTCGCGGGCCTGGCTGATCATCTTCTCCAGAAACTCATCCGCAATGTCTTCGTGCAAGTAAAGCCGGGAGCCGGCCACACAGGATTGCCCGGTCGCGCCAAAGATACCTGCAATCGACGCGTTCACCGCGCTTTCGATATTGGCGTCGTCAAAGACGATGAAGGGGGATTTGCCGCCCAGCTCCAGCGAGACTTCGGCAAAGTTGTTCTTGGAGTTCTCTAGCACATGACGCGCCGCACCGGGGCCCCCAGTAAAGGAAATGCGTGACACCAGTTTGTGACCGGTCAGAGCGCGACCGCACGGCTCACCATGGCCCGAAACGATGTTGACCACGCCGGGGGGGAAGCCTGCGGCTTCGATCAGTTTGCCAAACTCCAGCATGGCAGCAGAGGCATGTTCCGAGGCTTTGAGAACCACGGTGTTGCCCGCAGCGAGAGCTGGGCCGATTTTAACAGCGACCAGGAAGAGCTGCGAATTCCATGGGACGACTGCTGCGACCACGCCCAAGGGCTCGCGCTTGGTAAAGGCGAACATATCTGGTTTGTCGATGGGCAGGGTTTCGCCCGCGATCTTGTCAGCGCAGCCTGCGTAGAACTGAAAAAATTCGGCGATGTATTTGGCCTGCCACTTGGTTTCCTTCAACATCTTGCCGGTGTCGATGGTTTCGGTCCGGCCCAGATCTTCAGACTTTTCAGCCAGAAGTTCCGCCAGTTTGCGCAGATACCCTCCGCGCTGTGTCGGGGTCAGTTTGGACCATGGGCCTTTGAGGAACGCATCATGTGCCGAGCGTACGGCACGGTCGATATCGGCCTCAGTCGCTTCGGGGACGCGGCACCAGATTTCCCCGGTGGCTGGGTTTTCGCTGTCGAACGTGCCTCCGTCCGAGGCGTCAACCCATGCGCCGTCGATGAACATTTGGTAGGTTTTAATCTCGGCCATGGCTGGTGCCCCCCTCGTGGATTCGATTGCCTATTCTTGACCGATCTTACGCAGGGGTATGCGAATAATCGACAGTTTGTGGCGAAAAATGCCACATGCGGGCTGGCGGAGCGGGCGTAATCTGAACGCAAAGTGCATTTGAAGGATAGGGCCATGGCAGTGACACACATAGAGCGGCATGGGGTGCGCGGCGCGCCTGAGGTGGTTCTGATCCACGGGCTGGGCCTGAACCGTGCAGTGTGGCAGTGGACAATCCCGGCCTTGACGGATCGCCATGACGTGATTGCCTATGATCTATATGGACATGGCGACAGTGATGACCCGCCCGAAGTGCCGTCTTTGACATTGTTCGCGCGCCAACTGGCCGAAGTAATGGATGATCAAGGGATTGAACGCGCCACGATCGTCGGGTTCTCGTTGGGCGGGATGATCTGTCGTCGATTTGCACAGGATTATCCTGAACGGGCGCAGGCTTTGGCGATTTTGAATTCTCCTCATGCGCGCACCCCGGAGGCTCAGGCGGCTATCCTCAAGCGGGTGGACCAAGCTGCGGAAGATGGCCCCTCGGCCACGGTTGAGGCGGCTTTGGAGCGATGGTTCACGGACGCCTACCGACGCGAAAACCCCGAGATGATGGATCTGGTGCGATCTTGGGTAATGCAAAACAACAAGGTTGTGTATCCCACAATCTACCGCGTGCTGGCTGATGGCATTCACGAGATCACGGGCGTGCGCCTGAGCCTGCCTGCGTTGGTTCTGACGGGGGATGAGGATTACGGCAATGGCCCTGAGATGACCCAAGCCATTGCTGCTGAGATTGACGGCGGTGAGGCGTTGATCCTGAAAGGTCTCCGCCATATGGCGTTGGCCGAGGACCCAGCCGCTGTGAACACACCTTTGCGGGCCTTTCTGGATCAGGTGACAGGGTAGGGAATCAGGCCAGTTTCACACCCTGTTTCACCAGATCATCGGTTGTGCGTTTGATCCCTTCACCGAGAATGTCGAACATCTGATGTATCTGCGCCTCTTCGATTACCAGAGGGGGCGAGAAGACGCACATATTGATCAAGGGTCGCAACAACAGGCCCATCTTCTGGCAATGCGCGTCGATCATGCCGCCGACTTCGTGGTCCATTTCCAACTGGTTGCCTTCGGTCTTGGCCACGCATTCCACGCAGCCCATGAGCCCTTGACCACGGGCGTCGCCCACCAAGGGCAAGTCAGCCAGCGCAAAGAGGCGTTCTTCGAAGACTGGGGCGACATTACGGACGTGTTCCAGAATGCCATCCCGTTCAAAGATTTCGATATTGGCAAGCGCGGCTGCCGCGCTGACCGGGTGGCCGGAGTATGTGAATCCGTTTGAGAACACGGCACCCTGTGATGCGTCACCCGAGATATCGGCCACAAGCTGATCAGAAATCATACAGGCGCCCATCGGCACATAGCCCGAGGTCAGACCCTTGGCGCAGGTGATGATATCGGGAACGATATCATAGACCCCTTCGGAGGCGAACCAGTGGCCAAGTCGGCCAAAGCCCGTGACCACTTCGTCTGAGATATAGAGCACATCGTACTTGCGACACACCTCAAGGCAGCGCTTGTGATAGCCTTTGGGGGGCACGATCACCCCGCCTGAGGCGAGAATAGGCTCGGCGATGAAGGCGGCGACTTTGTCGGGGCCAATTTCAAGGATGGCATTTTCGAGGTCTGCCACTTTTTCGGACAGGAACTCTTCGACGCTTTGGCCGTCTGCGCGTACATATGGGTTCACGTTGGGCAGGAAGTACGTCAGCTTTTCTGCTTGATCCAGCCAGCCTTTGTCCCGCTCTTTTCCGCTGAGAGACGCCGACAGATAGGTCGAGCCATGGTAGGCTTTTTGCCTTGAAATCACGACTTTTTTATCGGGTTTGCCCAAGATGTTGTTGCGGAACTGTACAAAACGGATCGCGCTGTCGACGGCGGTTGATCCACCCGTGGTGAAAAACACTGTGTTCAGATCACCCGGTGTGCGCTTGGCAATTTCATGGGCCAGCTCTGCCGAGGCCGAGTTGGAGTTGGAGAAGGGCGAAACATAGGCCATCTCCATCGCCTGTTTGGCCATGGCATTGGCAATCTCATTGCGGCCATAGCCCACTTGCACGCACCACATGCCGGCCGGTCCGTCGATGAATTTCTCACCCGATTCAGAAGTGACATAGATGCCTTCCCCGCCTTCCACGAACGTCCTTTGATAGTCGGCCTGATCCTCCATCCCTTCCCAGGGGTGCATGAAGTTCTGAGTGTCCCAGTCGCGGATATCGTCGAAATTCGAATTAGTGAGGGTCATGGCTTGATCTTTCCTGTGAATTCCTGCACAAAATGAACGATCGTTCAGTGAAAGTCAACGACCATGCCAGACGCAAAGCCCAAAGGGGCCCGTGAACAATCCAAAGAGAAAAGCCGTGCACGCCTGATCGCAGCGGCGGCCGAGTCGATCTCGTTGCATGGGGTACATGGTACGACCATTGGCGAAATTCAGAAGATCTCGGGCCTGTCGCGCGGGATGATCAATCTGCATTTTGATGGCAAAGAGAATCTCCTGTTGGCCGTCGCACAGGACCTGACGCGTCGCTACGACAGCCACATGGGACAGGTGATCGCCGATGCAGGCCCGGAACCTTCGGCACAGTTGCGGGCGGTGTTTCAGGCGGATCTGGACCCATGTGTATTGAACAAACGGGACGTGGCGATTTGGTTTTCGTTTCGCGCAGAAATGCATGCCAATCCGGTTTTCCGCGCCGAGATCAGTACACGCAGCGGCGGGTTTGCAGCCCGGTTGAACGGGATTTGTGCCGCTTTGACGCCGCGACCCGAGGCGTCGGGCCGGACAACAACCGCGCTGATTGCGATGCTTGAAGGTCTTTGGACCGATTTCCATCTGGATCCCGACAGGTTTGACCGGGATGAGGCACAGCAAGCTTGTCTGCATGTGGCCGCACGCTTGTTTCCAGAGACCTTTGTCTGAAAGTCAGGACGGGCGGGTTTTGGCCAGAGCCGTCAACACGGCCTCGATCATGGCATCCCTCTGTGCGGCTTGATCCTGCAAGGGCGTGCCTTTCGTGGCCTCGTGAAGTCCTTTGGTCAACATGTCAGCGGTTTGCGCATCCATCCGGGGTTGGCCCAGATCATCCCACCAGCCATTGAACGTATCTGCGAAATGGTCACAAAACGCGGCCAACCCGCCAGCACCCGCTCCCAGTCCGAACAGAGTGGTGGGCCCCATAGTGGACCAGCGCAATCCCGGTCCGGCCCACATCGCCTTGTCCACATCCCCGACTGAGGCGACGCCCTCCTGCACCAGGTGGATCGCCTCGCGCCAGACTGCGGCTTGCAGCCGGTTGGCCACATGGCCCGGGACCTCTTTGTTCACGCGGATCGTGATTTTGCCGACATCTTTGTAAAAGGCTTCAGCTTCCGAAACGGTGCCAGGTTTGGTCAAATCGTTGCCCATCACCTCGACCAGCGGGATCAGATGAGGCGGGTTGAAGGGATGCCCCAAAACAAAGCGTTCTGGGCTTTGCCATCCAGCTTGCATTTGCCCCAAGGTCAATCCAGAGGCCGAGCTGGCGACAATAGCGTCGGGGCATAAAACCGGCTCAATCTCGGCAAAAGTGGCATGTTTGATCTCCACGCGTTCAGGCACGTTTTCCTGAACAAATCCCGCTCCTTCCACGGTCTCAACTGCCGTTTTGCAAAATCGAATGGCATCCGGTGTGCCGCGCGCGGTCAATCCCAGCCGCTCCATCGTGGGCCAGACGGTGTCCACATAGGCGCGCAGGGAGTGTTCTGCGCCCTCTGCTGGATCATATACCGCGACACTGCGTCCCGACGCCAGAAAGAGCGCCGTCCAACTGGCCCCAATGACACCTGCACCCAGACAGGCGGTATGAGATGTGTCGACCATCAGAACAATCCGGGGTTCAGAGGCGAGGCTGCGGTCATACCGCCATCAACCGTGAACATCTGACCATTGGCAAACGCGGCTTCGTCCGAGGCCAGAAAGACAGCCACGGCCGCGACATCCGCGGCTTCGCCAAAGCGTCTGACAGGGTGGCGGGTGATGGCATCGCGCCGTGCAGCGGCAGGGTCATTGGCCAAATCAAACCCGGCATCCAGCATGCCAGTGTTGATCCAGCCCGGACAGATCGCGTTGCACCGGATATCCGGCCCGTGATCCACCGCAATGGAGCGGGTCAGCCCGTGCACAAAGGCCTTGGACGCATTGTAAAGCGCCATGGAGGGGTCCGCATGTCGCCCCGAGATCGAGCCGATGTTGATAATCACCCCTTGGGTGGCCATGTGCGGGATCAGTGCGCGGCACATGTTGAACACGCCTCGACAATTGACCCCGATCACGGCCTCCCAATCGGCATCGGTGCTGTCGACCACCGTCTTTTCAACTTGCACCCCTGCGTTGTTGACCAATATGTCCAGCGATGGGCATGCGCTTGCGAGGGCCGAGGCCTGTGCCGGGTCCGAGACATCTGCTTGCTCCCAATGGCACGCTTCCGGCAATCCTTCTGGTCGCGGGCCCCGCCCGCAGGAGGTGACACGCGCACCTTCGCTTAGAAACGCGTCGACGATACCGCGCCCGATACCTTGCCTGCCACCGGTGATCAGCGCTGTTTTTCCCTCAAGTCTCATCCGGGTCTCCCATTGATGTCCTTGCAGGACGCTAGAGTTTCATTTGCTGCACCTGAGCGCTTAACCCGCCATCCAGAACCCATAGCTGTCCACTGGCATAACGCGCCTCGTCCGAGGCCAGCCATGTGACCAGATTGGCAATGTCGTCGGGCGTGCCGTAGGTCCGCATGGGATGCACGTCGCGCACGGCTTGCTGCAATTGGTCGATGGTTTTGCCGCCCCCGCCTGAGCCATCACCTTCAAAGAAGCTCTGAAGCATCGGCGTGTCGATGTAGCCGGGGCAAATTGCATTGACGCGGATGCCCTCGGGGCCATGATCACAAGCCATCGCGCGGGTCAGCGCGTGCACGGCCCCTTTGGTTGCACAATAGGCCGCCAATCCAGGGTCGGCGATAAATCCGTCGTAGGAGCCAAAGTTAATCAGGCTGGCGCTTTGGCCCTGTCCCGCCGCTGTGCGCATCAAAGGCAAGGCGTGCTTGGACGTCAGAAACGTGCCGGTGACATTCACCGCGAACGAGCGGTTCCACTCCTCAAGCGTGGTGTCTTCGATGGTTTTTTCAATCTCTATACCCGCGGCATTGACCAGAATGTCCAGATGCCCAGCCTCATCGCTCACCTGTTGCATCACGCCTTTGACGGTATCCTCATCTGCCACGTCCAGCTGCACAAAGCGCGACGCTCCGCCAGGCGCGGCAAGCGAGCCGCCCTCGCTGAGATCAGCGGCGTAGACCGTCGCCCCCTCGCGCATAAACCGATCGCAAATGGCGCGGCCTATGCCACCGCGCCCGCCTGTGACCAAAGCAATCTTGCCACTTAGTCTCATTCGTTCGTCTCCTTCAGGGGCGGATAACGGTAGTGCGCAGCGGCCACCGTCCAATCCATCGTGTTGCGCACATATTCCTGCGAGGCATCGCGGGGCGGGTTGTAGTCCCAGGCGGCGCCTGCACCAGCCTCCATCGCGGCATGCAGCGCACGGCGGGATTTTTGCGTGGCTATGATATCGCGGCGCAAAGCGGCACAATCCCAGCGATCTGCCACCTCGGCGGCAAAGGCGGCAGCACGGTTTGCATAGTCGGGATCAGTGGCACGGTTGACCCGCTCGCCCGGATCACGTTTCAGGTCATAAAGCTGTGCTGGATCACCGTCGCAGTGGATATATTTCAAATCCCCGCGTCGGATCATGATCACGGGGTTCGGGGTCATCTCGGCGCAATATTCACCGATGGCTTCGTCCACGGGATCAGCCTCGCATCGTGCCAGTGGCAGCAATGAGCGTCCGTCGATAGGTTCGCCCAGTGTGGTGTCGTCTGCCCCGGCGATGTCCAGAAAAGTGGGCAACAGATCGACCAAAGAGCAGGCATTTGAAGCCACGCCATGCGTGATGTCCGGACCCGCCATGACAAGAGGGACACGGGCCGAGTGTTCAAAGAAGTTCATCTTGTACCACAGCCCCCTTTCGCCCAGCATGTCCCCATGATCGGCGGTGACGATCACGACGGTGTTGTCCAACTCTCCCATCTGGTCCAGCGTGTGCACGATCTCGCCGATCTTGCTGTCGAAATAGCTGACATTGGCCAGATAGGCGCGACGGGCGCGGCGGGTCTCTTCGTCGGTCATGGGTACGTATGAGGCCTCGATCCCATCCATTACACGCCGCGAGAACGGGTCTTGATCCGCGGGTTCAATCACATGGTCGGGCAGATCAATTTCATCATCAGAATACAGATCCCACCATTCGGGTTTGGCCACATAGGGGTCATGCGGATGAATGAACGAGGCCACCAAGGCGAAGGGCTGGTCATTGCCCGCGGCCTTTGCACGGCCCCTGTCAATCAGCCATCGACGCGCGGCGAAGCCAACTTCGTCGTCATAGTCGGTTTGGAACGTGGCGACGGCCACGCCACTTTCCTTCACGGTCTGCATGTTGTGATACCACTTGTCGATCCGTTCGTCCGGGGCTTCCCAATCTGGGGTCCAGGCAAAATCTGCGGGGTAGATGTCGGTGGTCACACGGTCCTGAAACCCATGCATTTGGTCAGGGCCAACGAAGTGCATTTTCCCTGACAAACCAGTGCGATATCCCAGGGACGTCAGGTAATGCGCGAAGGTGGGTATCGAGGCTTTGAACTCGGATGCGTTGTCATACGCCGCAATCCGGCTGATCAATTGCCCGGACATGAACGCAAAGCGCGACGGTGCGCACAGTGGTGAATTGCAATAGGCCGCATCAAAGCGCATACCACGTGCGGCCAAAGCATCCAGATGTGGTGTCTTGGCGACCTTGTGTCCATAGGTGGCGGTGAAATGGGGCGCCAATTGATCGGCCATGATGACAACGATATTGGGCCGGGTCATGCGGGCGCCGCCTTGGCATAGGCCTCCAGTACCAGCCCGTGAAAGTGGTGCACCGCATGTTCGGATTTTCCCGACCCGGAGGGATCATTCACAATCCGGCCTTGGGTGAAGGCGGGCGTGTTCATGCCGCGTTGCACGCTTTCGACCAGTCCGATGTCTTCGACCTGCAGCACCTCATCCAGATAGCGGATGGCGTCCAGTTCCATCGGATCGGGGTCGGGCGTTTCCAGGAAGAAATCGTAGGTTTCCAATGTGCGATCCGGCCCTACGGGGATGATGTTCAGCACAATCATGCTGGAGCGTCCGGGATAACGCATCAGGCAGGTCGTGGGCCACAACCACCATACCGCGTGGGTGCGCACCGTGGCGTTTGACACGTCATACGCCGTGTTCGTCCCCACGCCTGCATCCGCCATATGCGAGGAATAAATTCCGTAGGTGGTGACTTTGTAGGTGTCCATATCCACAAGATCGCAGAAATCCTTGTGGGCCGTCGGGCAGTGGTAACACTCCAGAAAGTTATCGACGACATTCTTCCAGTTGGATTTGATGTTATAGGTCAGCCGGTGGCCAAAGGTCAGGTTTTCAATGTCCGGCGCCCAGTGGCGAATTTCGGTTTCGAGATCGCCAGATTGCTGGGCCAACGCAGGGGCGGAGGGATCAAGGTTGACGTAGATAAACCCTGCAAACGCCTCGACCTGGACCTGATCCAGGCAAATGTCGTCCGTATTGAAGTTTTCCAGATGCTCGGTTTCAGGTGCGCGCACCAATTGGCCGTCCAGCTTGTAAACCCAGGCATGATAGGGGCACATGATGCGGCTGGTGGTTCCTTCGCCCGACAGCAATTCATGCGCCCGGTGCTTGCACACGTTGTAAAAGGCACGCAGCTGACCTTCACGATCGCGCACCACGGCCACAGGATGCCCAGCGACATGTATGGTGATGTAGGACCCCGGTTCACGCAGCTTTTCGACGTGGCAAACCCATTGCCAGCTTTTGGCAAGAATGGCTTGGGCGTCCGCTGCGAACCACTGATCCTGGGTATAAGCGTTTGCATGCAGAGATAGAGAGTTGCCTTCGTCCGAAGAATATCCCTGACGGATTGCCGCATACTCGGCTTTTGTAGGCATCTGGGGCATGGGTTCTCTCCGGGCAGCGGGGCAGGTCACAGTATGATGTTATTCTTGGCCGTATTGACGAAATTAACCATGCTAATTTCGCCGTTCATCCAACTTATTTCGCCTTATGCTCTAGGGTGCTGTTTTATACATCGGCCAGGCTCGGAACTCGAACGGCACACGCCCTTCGATCCTGTCCCGGCTGGGAGGAAGACCGAAGCGCGCCTTGTAGGCGCGTGCAAAATGGTCTTGCGATCCAAATCCGGAGGCTTGCGCGACCTGCGTGATCGACATGCGTGTTTGCGTCACCAGACCCCGGGCGCGATCAAGACGGATATCGCGGTAGTATTGAGCAGGCGTAGCTCTGACATGGGATTGAAACAGCCGGTCAAGCTGGCGCTGTGAAATGCCTGCTCGCTGACAAATATCGGGTATTGGCAACGGGTTCTCTAAGTTGCGCTCCATGACATCAATTGCCAGATGCAGCTTGAGCGGAGCGGTTGGGCCCAAGGGTTCAGAACTTGTATCTGCTTGCCGGGTGCCCGGGTGTCGGATGCTGTTGTGGCAAAGGTATTTTGCCGCGGCATTGGCCAAGGTGTCACCATGCATTTGCTGCAGCAGAATAAGCCCGAAATCGAGACTCGCACTGCCGCCGGCACAGGTGGCGTAATTTCGGTCAAACACCATCAGGTCTTCGCGCAGGTCAACATCGGGGAACTTTTCTGCGAAAGCGTCGATATGCTCGTAATGGCAGGTGGCGCTGCGTCCCTTCAGAACCCCGGCCCGCGCCAAGATGAACGCGCCCGTATCGAGTGCTGCAACCATGCTGCCTGCACGTGATCCGTGCCTGACGGCGCTCAACACGGAGGCAGTGGCATATGCCTCTGGTGTCCAACTGCTTGACACCACCAGCAGGCAACCCGCCAGGTCTGGCAGGTCGCTCAAGGGCTTGGTGTCGACGCTCATGCCGTTGCTGGCCGGGCAGGGGCCGCCTGTTTCGGACCAAAGGTCCCATTGAAAAAGTGTTTGCCCTCGCAGGTAGTTCGCCGCTCGAAACGGGTCGAGAAAGCCTGTCGTGGCCGCCGCATTGAAATGGGGTGTGACCAACATGGCGATGTAAACGGGAGCAGAGGGTTCAGACATGAGGTCCTCTCCAGTGGGAACCATTGGATAAAACACCAGATCATCTGCCTAATAAATAGCCAGTCTTAGACAAAAGATGTCGCAAACGTTTCATTCTGCGCATTGATCGCTTGACACGCCGGAAGCTTTTGACCTGATCAGGCTGTGCCGCTGACAAAAGGATGCCCGCCATGTTGATTCAAGACAATCCTGCCTTGATTGATGAAATTCGCAATCGATTTGCGCATGTGGACAGCTGCCCATTTCAGGGGCCGCGTGTGTTTTTTGAAAATGCGGGTGGTGCCCTAACCCTGAAGTCGGTTGTTGAAACCTCTGGCGTTTATGCGGCCATTCCCGACAATCAGGGGCGCGATAATGTGGCCTCGCACGCGTTGGTGGATGTGATCAACAAAGCCAAAGCCGATCTTGCGGTGTTCATGAATGCACCATCGGGACAATTTTTTGTCGGTGAAAGCGGGACCGAGTTGTTGTTCCGGATGATCCGCACAGCCTGTGTGAATGCTCCTAGAGGCAGCAAGGTCATCGGGTCCTCGATCGAGCATCCCGCATCGCGGTCCGCGGCGATCCGGTGGGCGGGGATTGCGGGATTGGACTATGTAAATGTCCAACATGATGATGCGACAGGGTGTGTCACTGCGGCGGATTATGCGGCACAGATGACGCCAGATGTGGCGGTCGCCACGATTTTGCATGCCTCGCCCGTGACGGGCATCGGTAACGATGTTGCGGCGATATCAGCTGCGATACGTGCTGTGTCCCCAGAGTGTTTCATCATTGTCGATGGCATTCAGCATGCGGCCCATGGGCAGATGGATTTGGCGGCGTATAATGTCGATGGCTATGCGATTTCGCCGTACAAAGTGTTCTCGCGGCATGGGTATGGCATTGCGTGGATTTCGGACCGGTTGACGGATTTGCCGCATGATATGTTGTTGAATGCCCCGGCAACGGGATGGGAATTTGGCACACGTGATACGGGCTCTTATGCGACGATGTCGGATGTGATCGGGTATTTTGATTGGCTGGGCGGCGAAGTGTCGGACGAAACAGACCCTCGCGCCCGGATCGAAGCCGCTGGTCGCGCCATTCATGCCTATGAAACGCATCTGACCGACACGATGATCCGCGGGACCGGAAATTTGCCGGGGCTGCGCGATATGGATCATGTGACTATCCTGGCAGGCGAAGACAATCCGGGCCGTGAAGGTCTGGTGTCGGTTGTGATCAAGGGAATGGCCTCGCCAGATGTCGTCACTTTGCTGAACGAGCAGGGCATTCGGACCCACACGCGCAAGGCGGATCATTATAGCGGAAACGTGCTGGATCCTTTGGGCCTGAGCGATTGCATTCGCATTTCGCTGTGCCACTACAACACCGTCAGCGAAGTTTCTCAAACACTCGCGGTGATTCAGAGTCTGGCAGATTAATTTTTAGGCAACTGCAAATTGGTTTGCAACCTATGCGCGAAAATCCGCCGCGTTTACGGAAATGGCAGTTTTTGAAAAATTTTCCCCTTGGCTCGAATCGAAAAAACCCTACTAAATCAAGGCTACGGCACGCTCAAACCTACTAAATCTAGAGGGATACTGGAGGTAGGTTCTTACTCACGGGTGTGTGTTAATGAGTAGGGACAGAGAAATGAGCGGAACGTGGCTGCACACGGTTTTTGTTAAGTTATTAATTTTAATTTCATTTTTCCTGATTTCAACGACACCCGGACGCGCCACGACCTTTACCACGACCGTCCCGGGCACAGGCATTCAATTGCCGGCGGATTACCCTGAGGCAGGTGGCATTGCCTTCGTCATCGTGGGTGTGAATGGAAACATCTACTACCAGTTTTCAAATCCAACCGGTGCTTTTCGCGGGTTTCAGAATTCGGGCCAGCCAGCAGCTTTTCGCGGCAACCCTTTTACGATCAATGATCCGGTTCCTCTGAACTGTGGTTTCAGTGATTGTGCTGACTATTTCGGAGGTGCCATTTCGAACGTTCATGTGCGCTTTACGGCGTTTGACGGTGACACGCAGCCGGGTGGATTTGACGAAAACGATATCTCGCTATTGTTGAACGGGATCAACATTGGCAGTTGGTCCGGGCTGACAACCGAGGCCACCAACACCCCTGGGACAACCTCGTTTGGTTTTGGTACCGGGTTCGGCAACGGCACTTTTGATACAGGTTGGTTCAATTCGACCAACCCTGTGTTGTTCAACAACATCCTGACCACGGGTCAGATCACAACTCAGGTTTTTGATGATGATCCCAATGACAACTATTGGGATTTTCGTCGTGGCCAGTCTCTCAACAATAATGACATTGTCACAGTGGCCCCCGGCTATCTGCTCGAAAAAACGGCAGATCCAACCACTTTTGGCGCGGTCGGGGAGACGATCGAATATACCTACATTGTGACCAACATCGGATCGGTGCCAATCCGGTCCTTGGCGGTGACGGATGACAAGATCAGCAATATCACCTGCGACAAGACCGTGATCTTGGATTCGCCAACCCCCGCCAATATGGGCGGGGTCGCTGATTTTGCGACCTGCACGGGCGAATACGAAATCCAGCAAGAGGATTTTGACGCCGAGCAAGTGGTGAACTTGGCCCAGGCCACAGGCGTGCCAGACTTTGGCCAATTGGGCACTTTGACCGATTCCGCCACCGTGACGGGCCCAGCAATTGCGCCCAGTATCTCGATCGTGAAGGACACGGTGCTTGGTGCCTTTGGGAATGCGGGCACGACGGTGCCCTACACATTCGTGGTCGAAAACACAGGCGATGCGACGTTGTTCAACGTGAGCGTCAGTGATCCGAACATTCCCGGTTTGGTGTGTGAAGCGGCTGAATTGGCCCCGGATGAAGAGCTGAACTGTTCGGCAGATTACACCGTTCTGCAATCTGATGTGGACGATTTCCTCAACGGCGGGACACAGCTGAGCAATACCGCCGAAGTGACATCACGAGACCCCAATAACGTCACGCGAACAGATGACAGCACAGTCAATCTGGATGGGCCAGATGCGACGCCAACATTCACGCTGGTGAAGACAGCGGTGCAGAGTGATTTCGATGCCGTCGACGACGTTTTGCAATTCAACATTGTCATCACCAACACTGGCAATGTGACCTTTCCCAACCCACCTGCGATTACGGACACCTTGACGGGTGGGGCCAGTTGTCCGGCAGGCCCTGTTGCGCCGACCGCGTCGGTGACATGTACGGCCAGTTATACCGTCGATCAGGATGATCTGGACGCAGGAGAGGTGGACAACCGCGCTGATGCGACCATCACCATTGATGGTGTCACCGAAACAGATGGTGACAACGCGATCGTGCCTGCCATTCGCACCGAAGGCATTACCATCGATAAGCGCCTCGCGCCGACGTCGCCGTCCAGCTTTGCAGATGAGAATATCTTGTTGAGCTACGAATATGTGGTGACCAACACAGGCAATGTGCGGCTGGATTCCGTGACAGTGGAAGACGATAAGGTCACGGCGACCTGTACCCCTGACACCATCGACCCGGGTGACAGTGTTGTTTGTACATCAACCGACTACCCGACGACGCAACCTGACGTCGACGCGGGCGGCGTGACGAACATCGCCAGTGCCACAGGCACGCCGCGCGGTGGTGCTGGCCCGATCACCTCGGACACTGATACGGTAACCGTGCCTGCCACGCAGACACCTGGTCTGGGTCTGGTCAAGGACGCGCCAACATTGACGGCTCTCGAATATCAAAGCGGAGAGATCGTGACCTATACCTACACGGTCTCGAACACGGGTAACACGACGATCACCCAGCCGCTCAGCGTGACGGACGACAAAATCGGAACCTTCTCCTGTGGTACGGTGCCTCTGGCCCCCGGTGCCGACACCAGCTGTACGGCGCAATATCAATTGCAACCAACGGACATCTTGGCTGGATCTGTCACCAACTCGGCCAGCGCAACGGACGGCACCTCGGACAGCAACGAGGCAACCGCGACGATCTCGCCTGATCTGGATCCGGATATCAGTGTGACCAAAACAGCGGATCTGGCACAGGTCAGCTCGACCTCGGATGTGATCACCTACACGTTTGAGGTGCGCAATGCGGGCAATACGCAGATTTTGCTACCTGACCAGCCGATCACCGTGGATGATCCCCGTGTCGGCGTGGTAGATTGCTCTGCTCAACCCGGGACATTCAATCCAACAGACACGTTTGACTGTACGGCGACCACGACGCCCACGCTGGCCGAGATGAACGCTGGCGAGGTGGTGAATACCGCGACGGCCAGCTTCCCCTTTACCTCGGGAGGCACAACAAACACCATTCGGTCGGCCCCTTCCACGGCCACAGTGCCGGTTGACCCGCAGCCGTCGATGGTTTTTGCCAAAAGCGGTCCGGCCTCGTTCAATGCGTTGAACCAAGAACTGAGCTATACGTTTACCGTCACCAACAACGGCAATGTCACCTTGTCTCGGGTCGATGTGACAGATCCGCTGATCCCGACGCTCAACTGTGTGATCACGGATCTCGAGCCGACCCAATCCGACAGCTGCACAGCCACCTATAACGTCACCCAACCCAACATGGATGACGAAGAGATCATCAACACGGCGACAGCTGTGGGGCAGCCGACCCAAGGTGGCACCATCACCGAAACAAGCCAATCCACAGCCAACCTGCCTGCAGGCGTGGCTGATAAATCGGCAGTTGTGCAGAAAGATGCAGACACCAGCACATTTGCCGCTGTGAATGATGAAATCGAATACACGTTTACCGTCACCAACGACGGCAACCAGACCCTGACCAATCTTGAAGTCCGAGACAGCCTTGATACGGGCTATCTCTGCGTTATCCCCAGCCTTGCACCGGGTGTTGCGAACACGGATTGCACGTTCACCTATCAGGTGACGCAGGCCGATCTGGATGCGGGTCAAATCCTGAACACAGCCACTTTGTCCAGCCCAGAGATCACCACGGATACTGATTCAGAAACGGTGACAGGGCCTGCGCGCAATGCTTCGTTTGTCTTCGTGAAATCGACGACGGATACCTACGATAGCGAAAATGACATTGTGAACTTTGATTTCAGCGTGACGAACAATGGCAACGTGACCCTGACCAACATTCTTATCACGGACCCCCTGTTCACACCGGCGCTGAACTGCACGATCCCCAGTCTGCTGCCTGGGGTGACGGACAACACAACCTGTTCGGGGGCCTACACCGTGTCTCAGAACGATGTGAACCAGGGCAGCTTTACCAACACGGCAAATATTAGCGCCGATGCACCCGCAGGGGTGACACCACCGCCGCCGGATTCCTCGACCGAAGTTGTTGATGGGCCTGTGTCCATGCCATTGGTGCAAATCGTCAAAACACCGTCCACGGGCAGCTATGCCAATATATCGGACACGGTGAACTATACGTTCGTAGTGACCAACACTGGCAACGTTACCCTGACCAACCTGCGCGTAGAAGATCCTCAGCTATCGTTCGATTGTTTTCTCGACAATCTTGAGCCCGGCGACAACACCACCACCTGTTCCGGCGGAGCACCAGCTTTGGGCGGTACACTGACAGTGCAGCAACCTCAGATTGACGCAGGCAGCTTTGCCAATATTGCGACGGTCACGGGCAATGCGCTTGTGGGCGGCACTGCCGTTGAAGATGCGGACCGCGTTGTCGTGACGGGCCCGGCTCAGACCCCTTCGATTACACTCGCGAAGGTTGCTGATGATCTGACCCCTTACGACGAGGTGGGAGACGAGATTGATTACACCTATACGGTGACGAACACAGGCAACATCACGCTGACGGCTGACATCACGGTGACGGATGACCGCATTGCTAACGTCACCTGTGATCCCATTGGGGCCGGAGTGCCGCCGTCGGGCACGCTGACCTGTCGTGGCACATATGTGGTGGATCAGGATGATCTGGATAATCAATTTGTCACCAATACCGCCAGCGCCACGGTGATCCAACCGGTAATCCCGCAAAATCTGGGCGACCCGGCGTTTGTGACAGTCACCTCGCCAGATGTGATGGAAACTGTAAACGCTGACCAATTGCCTGCGTTGTTGTTGGATAAACGCATCAAAAGCACATCTGCCAGCAGCTACAGTCAAGTTGGCGACACGGTTGTGTTCGAATACTTCGTGACCAACACAGGGAACGTCACCACGACGGCCGACATCACGATCACGGACAATCGTATTCCTGGTGTATTGACCTGTGGCGCCGCTGGCGTGGCACCGGGCGGTACAGTGCTGTGCGAGCAAACATGGACAGCTGATCTGCCTGCGTTGAACGCAGGCGAAGTGACCAACACGGCCACCGCCTCAACGCAGTTTGATGGCAATACGGTAGATTCAAATGACGACACGGCGACCGTCACCGCTGTACAGGAGCCCTCGCTTGCGATTGTGAAGACACTGGTGGGCAATACGCCACCCCCCCCTCTGCCTCCCGATAGTTTCGATGTAGGTGTGGTGCTGGACTACTCTTACCTGGTGCGGAACGACGGCAACGTCTCGATATCGGGTCCGTTCACCTTCAGTGATAGTCTCACGACCCCCTCTTGCGCGCCGGCAGCGCCGGCCACATTGGCGCCGAACTCGACCTTCACCTGTACTGGGCAATATACAATGGGCCCCAGTGATGTCGCCGTGGGCGTGGTGAACAACGTGGTCACGGTCTCGGGTACATTTGATGGCATGGCGATCACCTCGCCGTCGGACAATGCAACTTTTCCCGTGGCGAGCGATCCAGCGATCTCGATCACCAAAGTGGCTTTGAATGCGGGGGATACCTTTGATGACATTACGGATGTGATCACCTATCGCTATACTGTCACGAATGATGGCAACGCCGGGCTGATCGAAGACATTTTCATCACCGATGACAAGATCGGACGATTCCTGTGTCGTGCGGGCGGTACGGTGCTGAACATTGGCGCGACGCATACCTGTGATGTGGATCAACCTTACACCCTGACCCAGCCCGATCTGGATGCAGGAGAAGGGATCAACGAAGCCATCGCAGACACGCTGTTTGCGGCCGGGACACCTGACGAACTGGTCGTGCAGTCAGGACCTGTCACCGAAACGGTCACGTTGGAAGAACTGCCAGGTCTGACAGTCGCCAAGGACGTTACGACCGGGGATGATCCGGCCTCTGTGGATGACGATCTGACCTATACCATCACGGCGACCAACTCGGGCAATCAAACGCTGAGTGGGGTGACTTTGTCGGATGAGATGTTGGGGGCGCTGAGCTGCACAGTGGGTGGCAATCCGGCTCCGGCCAACGTCATTTTGTTGCCGGGGGAGGCATTGACCTGCACAGGTATGTACACGGTTTCGCAGGAAGACATAGATGACCAAACCCTGCCCAACACGGCCACCGCGCGGGGCTCAGACCCCATGGGGGCCACGGTCACGGAAACAGGAGTTGACAATCACCCTCTGGAAGGCGCGTCTCCGGGCATCGAAGTGACAAAAGCAGTCTTTCCCGACCCCGGACCGAATATCGCGTTTGAGCTGGAAGGCCAGGAGATCATGTTCCGCGTCACGGTGCGTAACTCGGGCAATATCACGCTGAACAATGTGGTTGTGACGGATGATCGCATACCGGGGGAAAGCTGTACAATTCCAACACTCGCGCCCCTGCTCAGTGATAGCAGCTGCGAGTTCACCTATACCATTCTGCAGGCTGATATTGATGCACAAAACGGCACAGATCCGAATTTCTTCGGTGGCTTTATCAACGTCGCCCGCGCAACGGCGCTGCCGGCCAACCCCGGTGCCACGGAAATCGACGACGATGGCGAGATTTTTGTGCGGGGCCCAGACCATGAGCCTGCGTTTGCTCTGACCAAAGAGGCAAATGTCGAAGAGGTCACAACGGCCGGTCAGACGATCACTTACACCTACCGCGTGGTGAACATCGGCAACATCACCTTGTTTGATCAACCCTCGATCACTGATGACAAGATCGGGACTTTCGACTGCGGGACCGTACCGGTTGCAGGTCTACCGCCTCAGGCGTTTTTGACCTGCACGCAGGATTATACAGTGCGGCAAACGGATGTGGATGCGGGCGAGATCGTCAATATCGCTTCGGTCAGCTCGGATGAAGTGCCATTTGATCCCAACGACCCGCTGCGTGCCGAAGCGACAGAAACGGTGGACGCTCCGAGAACGCCTGGCATAACCCTGACCAAAACACCTTCGGTGCTGTTGGGCGTCGAGGCTGGGGACATGATCGACTACACCTATGATGTGGCCAACACCGGCAATGTAACACTGACTGACGTCACGGTTACAGACCAGCACACCAGCGCCTCTGGCACCATCGCGCTGCCCGTCGCGGGCGATACGCAGATCACCGACGGTGGCTTGCCGAACGACAGCACCGATGCCGCAGAGAACGGCATCTGGGACAGTCTTGCGCCCGGTGATGTGGTGCGTTTCACCGCCAGCTACGAGGTACAGCAAGAGGACGTCGATCAAGGCATCACGATTGCCAACACGGCCACGGTTACGTCGCAAAGTCCCCCCGGAACAGAGGCCCCCAGCGATGAACAGGACGCCACGGTCAACGTGGTAACACCAGGCCCTGCGATGGTGGTTCTGAAGACGGCCAATGATGACGACGTACAGGATCCTGCGCAAATCGGTGATGAAATCGTCTACACCATTACCGTGCGCAATATCGGTAACGTTACGCTCAGCACGCCTGTCCTGACGGACACGCTTGTCGATGCGGATGGAGAAGCGCTCACTCTGCCTGATCCTGTGTTGCAGGCGGGCGGTGATGCGAACACCAATGGCGACCTCGATGTCGGTGAAATCTGGACCTACACCACCACCTTTGTGCTGGACCAACAGGCGATTGACACCGGAGGTGTCTCCAATACAGCCAGCGCGACAGCCACGGATCCGTTCAACACATCCATCACTGATCCTATTGATGCGCCGGTTGTCACAGATTTGCCACGCGCGCCGTCGATAGCGGTGATCAAATCGGCCACGTTTGATGATGGCGGGGATGGTCAGGCGGATGTGGGGGACACCATCAACTATACCTACACGGTGACAAACACCGGCAATGTCTCGTTGTTTGATATCACCCTGGCGGAAACCACCTTTACCGGTGTGGGGGATGCCCCTGAGCCTGCGCTGCAATCCGGTGGAGCGGATTTGGGTGGCGATCCTGCCGTGCTGGACTTGTCTTTTGGGCAAAGCATGACATTCACCGCCAGCTACACTCTGCAACAAGATGACCTCGACGCCACGGGCGTCACTAACCAGGCCACCGCCAGAGGCGATGATCCTGAAGGAGACACAGTCACTGATCTGTCAGGCGGAGCGCTTGATGACGACACGCCGACCGTAACACCCTTCACGGCCGCGCCAGGATTGGAAGCGACCAAGACCGTGGTTGGCACCGGGGTGCAATCCCCCGCTCAGATTGACGATGTGGTCAACTACACGCTGACGATTGTGAACACCGGCAACGTGACGCTGGACATCAATGATGTGAACGGGATCGACGACACGATGACCCGCGCAGATGGCTCGACAACCGAGCTTGATGCGCCATTTGCCCTGATCTTGGGCGATGCTGATGGGGACGAGCGCCTTGACGTGACCGAAACCTGGACATTGACGGCGGCCTACACGCTGACACAGGCCGATCTGAACGCTGGTGGTCTGGAAAACACCGTGACAGTCAATGCGACTGACCCCGAAGATACACCCGTCATGGACCAATCGGATGACGGAGATGACTCTGACGGGAACACCGAGAACGATCCGACAGTGTTCGAATTTGAACGCGCACCTGAACTCACTGTGATCAAATCCGTCAGCGCCTTCACGGGTGTGGCCCCCGGCGACACGGTGACCTTCACCATCAATGCCACTAACACCGGCAATGTCGACCTGACCAATTTGTCCGTAACTGACGAGCTCAGCCGCGCAGATGCCACGGTGATCACAGGCGTCACACCTGTGCCTGTGTCTGTGCCTGACACATTGTCGCCGACCGAGGTGGCGACGTGGACTTTGACCCATACGCTGACCCAGGACGACATCAATGCGGGCGGGTTGCGCAATACGGCAACTGTTACCGCCAACCCACCGGATGGCATTGACCCGATCGAGGATCAATCCGCCGATGATGACCCGACTGATGGCAATGATGAAGACGACCCGACCGAGTTTGATATCGTGCCGACACCTGGCCTCGAAGTGATCAAAACGCTTGATGCCATCGGTGCCAATGTGGGTGAAACGGCCGTGTTCACAATCGCGGCGCGCAACTCGGGGAACGTGACGCTGACGGATGTCGCAGTCGCGGACACACTGACGCGTTCGGATGATGCAAACACGCCGTTGACCCCTGACAGCATTGTGTTCAGCGGTGCGAATGGCACGCCTCCTTCGCCACAGGGGACCATTCAGGCGGGTGAAATTGCGACCTGGACAGTGACCTATACGCTGACGCAAGACGATATTGATGCGGGCGGGATTCAAAACACGGCAACCGTGACGGGCCTTGACCCCACTGATGTCGAGATAAGCGATCTGTCGGACGATGATGGAGACGGCGACGGTGATCCGACGGTGGCTCCGATTGAACAAAACCCATCGGTTGCTCTGACAAAATCAGCGTCAGATGTAAGCATCCTGTTCCCAACCGTTTATCAGGTCACGTTCACCCTTGCGTTGGAGAACGACGGTAACGTGACACAGACCGGTTTGAGCCTGGTGGACGATCTGGCGTCATTCCTGAGCCCGGCGATACTGTTGTCCGACACCTATCCTCTGCAAGTCACCGCAGATGGGTTTACCGACGGAACGGCGAACCCGGCCTATGACGGCGCGGCGGTGACAGACACGCTGACAGGCAATCCGACCCTTGCCCCCGGCGAGACTGGGACCGTCACTGTGCTGCTGACTTACTCGACGGCGAGCGGACAGCCAGGGCTTGCGAATGTGGCCACGGTGACCTCGGACCAGCTGCCCGAAGCAACTCCTTCGAACGACGTCGTGGTCGCCTTGGCGGACAGCGATGATGATGGTGTGCCCGATACCCTGGAAAGCACCACCGAAGACCGTGACGGTGACGGCATTCCCGATGCGCTCGACTATGATCCGACCGGTTACTTCTATTGTGAAGAAAACGGTGAAATCCTTTCGGGCGGCAGCGTAAGCGTGACCGGACCGGCGGGCACCCAGACGGGTGTTGGAACCTCGAACAACATCACCATCGTGCGGGACGGCTCTGCCGGCTATTTCCAGTTCTTCGTCACAGCTGCGGGCAGCTATTCCATTAATCTGACCTATCCCCCGGCAGGAGTGCCGTCGACGGATCGGCTGGATGGTGGGGTGCTGGATGTCACATCGCTTCTGCCGCAAAACCCGGCCTCATTGGGGTCAAGTGAGTTTGGCACCACAGGCGTGCTGGCGGATTTCACTGCACCTGCGAACCCATGGTTCACGACATTCGTGATCGAGGCCGGGGATCCGACCCTGATCAATGTGAACGTGCCGCTGACCAATTGCGCAGGTGCACCCAACATCATGGCGACCAAGTCGGCTGATCGTGACAGTGCGGTCTTTGGTGAGGCGGTGAATTATACGCTGACGTTTACCAATAACACGTCACTTACCTACACCGGTGCTAATGTGATCGACCAATTGCCTGCGGGCCTTGCCTATACTCCGGGCTCTGCACAGGTTGACGGCGTGGCGACCGAGCCCACAGCCATCCCAAGAACCAGATTGACCTGGGCCGGGCTTACGATTGCCCCGGCGCAGACGATCACCGTGACCTATTCCGCGCGTGTGACCGGACAGGCCGACTTTGGCGAGCTGACCAACAGCACCTGGCTGACGGACAGTGGCGGCAATACGCTGTCGAATATCGCGACAGCCACCATCACGGTGGAGCCCGAGCATGTGTTTGATTGCTCGGACGTGATCGGCAAGGTCTTCGATGACCGCAACCGCAATGGCTATCAGGATGCGCCCGGTGGTCGGGTGACCGATGACGACCTCTTTGTCGACAAGATGGGAAAACTGCAGGGACCAAAGCCTGCCAAAGACGGCGAACCCGGTTTGCCAGGTGTGCGTTTGGCCACGGTGAATGGCACATTAATTACCACGGATGAACATGGGCGTTTCCACGTACCCTGTGCCGAGTTGCCCAAGGCGATCGGGTCTAACTTTACCCTGAAGCTGGACACACGCACGTTGCCCTCGGGCTACCGTGTGACCACGGAAAACCCACGGGTGGTGCGTCTGACTGCAGGTAAAATGGCCAAGATGAACTTTGGTGCCGCCATCGGCAAAGTTGTGGATGTCGACCTGACCGACCGCGCCTTTGTGCCGGGTGAAGCCCAACCCAAGGCCGCTTTGGCCAAGGGGGTAGACGGGCTGTTGGAGCAGATCCGCTCGACCCCGTCTGTGCTGCGGCTGTCCTACATCCTGCAACAGGACGAGGACGCGGCGAATGCCCGTGCAAGGCTCCGCGCACTTGAGAAACTGATCCGCCAGAAATGGCGAGGCAAGGGACGCTACAAGCTCGATATCGAGCGATCAGTGAAGCGGGTGCAGTGAGATGAGTAAGATGATGTTGTTCAACAAACCCACCCGTTTTCTGACCGTCTGTTCCGCTTTGGCACTGGGAACGAGCCCCAGTCTGGTCTCTGCTCAGGACTGCTCGCTTTATGATGGGGTGTTGCCTGCAGGATGCGAACAGGCCAATGCAGACGTGGTGGTCAGCACCCCTGTCGGAGCCAACACGGAAGCGGATGAAGCCAACGCCGATCTGGGGGATGCCGGCTTTACGATCACGATTGACGGTGATGCGGTGATCGAAGACAAACGTGTGGAACACATTGCGCGCAAGGCAGACATCGCCTTGTCGCAGGCCGATCTGCGCGTACAGTTTGATGGATTGGGCGCCAAGCCCCGGCTGGACCTGGATATGCTGGGCCCGGTTGAGCGGCCGGGTGCAGGCGATACGATCTCGCTGCAAAGCCGGATGAATTATCCCTCATATGTCTCACGCGGAGAATTGCGGGTCATTGACCGTGGCGCGCGGGGTGGGCCACGTACGGTCATGACCGTGCCCATTGACCCGAATGGTCAAGCCTCGATCACTGTGCCAGATGGCGAGGATGTCGTGGTGGTGCACCGCGTCTACGACAGTCAGGGGCGGTTTGACGAAACGGCACCGCTGTCCTTGATGCGCCCAGATGACCGCCCGCTGAGCGATGAGGTTGAAGAAGGCACGAACACTGCCGTCAAACGCAGCATCCCGGTGAATGGCGGGGCAGTTACGGTTTCGGGCACTGGCGTGCGCCCTGGCGCACAGGTCACCACGTTGGGTGAGACGGTACAACCAGACCCGTCTGGCGCATTTGTGCTGCAGAGAATTTTACCGGCCGGAGATCACTCGGTTGAAGTGGCCTTGGACGGAGCGGGTGAGGCCACGCAAATTGAGCGTGATATCACCATCCCGAAATCTGACTGGTTCTACGTGGCCACGGCCGATTTGACCTTTGGTCGACGGTTTCTTGATAACCAGCCAGACCGCGATTTTACCGAAGGACGTCTGGCGTTTTACACCAAGGGTAAAACCGCTTCGGGGTGGACGATCACGGCGTCTGCGGACACAGGCGAGCAGGATATCAAGGACCTGTTCCGGGACTTTGACCGCAAAGATCCCTACAACGTCCTGAACCGGCTTGATCCGGATGACGCCTATCCGGTCTACGGCGACGACAGCACAATCGAACAGGACGCGCCAACCGATGGCAAATTCTACGTGAAGGCTGAAAAGAACGGCAGCCACCTGATGTGGGGCAACTATGTCGCGCAGGTTCGGGGTGGCACTTATTTGCGGAACGAGCGTACGCTCTATGGTGCGCAGGGGTACTATGTTTCGCCCCAGACAACCTCGCGGGGACAACCGCGCGCGACCATCACCGCCTATGCCGCGCAGCCGGATCAATTGCCGGGACGCGATATTTTCCGTGGCACCGGCGGATCTGCCTATTTCCTGCAGCGTCAGGATGTGGCGATTGGCAGCGAAACCATCTCGATCGAATTGCGTGACCGCGATACAGGCCGCGTCGTGGAAACCCGGCCTTTGTCGCCCGGGCGCGACTATGATATCAACTATCTGCAAGGTCTGGTGACGCTTTCTGCGCCGCTGACGGGACAAACGGGCAGCGGCACCTTGGTGACCCAGCCCGGTGGCGCCTATGATGTGCGGCTGGTGGTGCAATACGAATATACCCCCACCACAGGTGACGTAGATGGGTATACCTACGGGGGCCGCGCCGAGACCTGGGTGACAGACAATGTCCGCCTCGGGTTTACGGGCATGGTCGAACAGACCGACATTGCCGATCAGGAAGCCTGGGGCGCTGATATCCGGTGGGAGCTGTCAGAAGGCACCTTCGTCGAGGCCGAGTATGCCGAAAGCGATGGTCCCGGCTTTGGCTCGTCCTTTTCGGATGATGGCGGGTTGATCATCACCAACACCCCCGGGGCAGGCGGCACAGGTCACGCGCTGAACCTGCGTGGTCAGGCGGAACTGACCGAATTGGGACTGGGTGTCGACGGCACGATTGCGGGATATTTTGAGGAACGCACTGCGGGTTTCTCGTCGTTGGATTATCAGACACTGGTGGATGAAACCCTGTGGGGGGTTGCGGCAGATGTGCAGGCCTCGGACCGGGTGCGTGTGCGGCTGTATTATGATGATTTTGAGGATGACAACGGCAAGTTTGTCCGCGAAGGCGGGGCCGAGCTGTACTACGATGTATCGGACCGTGTGACGCTTGGCTTCGGAGTCGAGCATCAGGACCGTAACGACAGCACCGATCCGCTGGATACCGGCAAGCGCACGGATGTGGCGATACGCGTGGACGTTGAACAATCCGAGGCCCTGTCGTGGTTCGTCTTTGGTCAGACCACGGTTGAGCGTTCAGGTGGGTTGCGCAACAACGACCGGCTGGGTGCGGGGCTGAAACTGGCCTTTTCCGAACACTGGACGGTTGAGGCAGAGTATTCCGACGGCACATTGGGGCCGGGTGGATTGCTGATGTTCAGCTATTCGCGTGACAATGAAAACTCTGGCTATGCCGGATACCGACTAGAGCCGGGCCGAGACTTTCAGGGCGTGACCCTCAATGGTCGTGACAAAGGACAGTTTGTCGCTGGTGGGCGCCGCAAGGTGAACGACGAAGTGAGCGTCTATGCCGAGAACACCTATGACATGTTTGGCGCGTATAACTCCTTGGGCTCGACCTACGGTGTGGAATACGCCCGGTCAGAATACCTCACCTATTCAGGGTCTTACGAGCTGGCGCAGATTGACGACCCTATCATTGGAGACTTTGAACGCCACGCCTTGTCCCTGGGCATGCGCTATCAGGACGAGGCCGGGCTAAGCGGTAGCCTGCGGTTTGAGTACCGTCAGGATCGTGGCACCCAAGGAGGAACCATTCGCGATGGGGACAGCTATCATCTGGTGGCGGCGGCGAACTACAAAATTGACGAAGAGCGCCGCCTGCTGTTCAGTTTTGACGGGGCAACAACCTCGAACAAAACTGCATCCTTCCAGGGTGGCGACTACGCTGAGTTGACCTTTGGCTACGCCTATCGTCCGATTGAGAACGACAAGCTGAACTTCCTGCTAAAATACACGTATCTCTATGACATGTATGGGCAAATCATAGATGGGACGGATACACCCGGCCCTGTGCAGGAAAGCCATATTTTCACGGCGGATGCGATCTATGACTTGAACAAACATTGGTCATTGGGTGGTAAGGTTGGTGTGCGCCTCTCTGAAAGTGCACCCAACCCCACAACTGCGAAACAGCGTAATGATGCTGTGCTCTTCGTGGCCAATGTGCGGTATCACCTGACCCACGAATGGGACATGCTGTTTGAGGCGCGCCATCTGGAGGCAGATCAGGCCAAGATCAGTGAAACCAGCTTCCTTGGCGCGGTGTACCGCCATGTCGGAAACAACTTCAAAGTCGGCGTTGGATACAATTTCGGCAGCTTCTCGGATGATCTGAGCGATCTGACCTATGATGACAAAGGTGCCTTTATCAACCTGATTGCAAAGTTCTGACTGCGCATATGGGGCAGGGGGCACTCATATCACGCAGATTGGCCCTGGCTGGTCTTGCGTCCCTTGCTGCATCACCCGGTTCCGCGTTTGAATTGTCGCTACATGATCGTGCCAAGTTCAAAAGCTTTGGCGACGATGATTGGTTTTTTAACGATCCGTACGAGCGGTCGCGCCCCGGCGCAGTGCGCTTGCCCTACGAAGCCTGGCAGCTGAAGCAAAACCGCTCGCAAGCAGGGCAGCTGCTTGATCTTATTGCCTTTGCCGAGGCTGGCGCCAAACAATACGATGCCGTGCACCATTCTGCCAAGCGTCGTCCACCAGGGCGGCCGACACAAATCACCATCGCGCAGATCTTCGCCTGGACCAAAGCCACGCCTGGCCAGCATCATGCCATCGGGCGGTACCAGTTCATCCCATCTACCTTGGTGGCGCTGGTGCGGCGCTCGGGGTTGAAAACCAGCGTCCGGTTTTCGCCCAAGGTGCAGGACGAGTTGGCGATGATCCTGCTGCGCGATGCGGGCTATGACAAGTTTCGCAAGGGCAAGCTGTCAAGGAAGAAGTTCATGCGCAATCTGGCGAAAATCTGGGCGGGGCTTCCTCTGGCCAATGGCCGGTCGTATTATCAAGGTTATGCCACGAACCGTGCGACGATCTCTCGGGCGTTCTATGAAACTCAGTTCAACAAGATCTTCGCCTGATGGGGCTGAAAACCACGAGGACCACTGCGCGTAAGGAGTTTCTGCAATGACGTTTTGTTTTGGGAGATTTGCCGTGATTGGCGCGATCGTGCTCGGAACTTCGGTTCACGCGCAATCCGAGTATGAAGCATCGCTGTGCGAAGCGGCCAAAAACAACCGGGTGGTCGAGCTGGATTACGACAAAGACGCCAGCAAGGGATGCTTGCCTCGTCTGGTGGATGTGCATCAGGTCGCGATTGGCAACAACGGCAATTTGTATATGCACGGCTGGCAGCATCGCGGATGTACCAAGGGGCGGGACTACGCCTCGGAGCGGATATTCAGATTTGACAAGATCAAGTCAGTGGCGTTGATCGAAGGTGAATTTGACGACAAATCCCAAGCCATCAAGGCAGAAGGCTGGGACGGCTGCATCGGGACCAATTGCTTTATCCGCGAAAACATTTGTGAGTGACGAGGGTGGCGTCGGATGTGCTGTGGTCTTGTAAAATGGCGATCCCGGAAGGACTCGAACCCTCAGCCTGCTGATTAGAAGTCAGCTGCTCTATCCAGTTGAGCTACGGGACCGCTGCGCCCAGCTTTAGCGGGGGCGCGAGGTGGGATCAATGGGGGTTTGGTCAAAGGGATCGTCAGGATAGCCGACCCCGTCCAGATAGAGCCCTTGTGGCGGACACACAGGCCCACAGACCGCACGATCGCAAGCCTCAAGCGCTGATTTCACCTGTACCGGAGCCCAAGAGCCGCAGCCAACCCGCTCCAACGTGCCCACAAAGCTGCGCACCTGATTGTGTAGAAACGACCGCGCCCGCAGCCGTAACTGGATTTCGGGACCGGAGGGGCCGTCCACCTGATTTATTTCCAGCGCATCCAGCGTTTTCACCGGGCTGGCGGCCTGACAGATCGAGGAGCGGAATGTGGTGAAATCATGCTTTCCGATCAGATATTTGGCAGCCTCACGCATCGGCTCAAGCTCGAGCATATGGTTCACACGCCAAACCAGCCCTGCATCATGCGTGGCAGGGGCGCGGCGCATCAGCAGGCGGAACATGTACCGCCGTTCGATGGCTGAGAACCTTGCGTGCCACTCAGGCCCGACCTCTGCACAGGCGACAATAGCCACGGGGGCCGGTTTCAGATGATGGTTCAGCGCTTCGGACAATCGAAACGGGTCCCAGTCCTTGTCCAGATCGCAATGCGCCACCTGGGCACGCGCATGTACACCTGCATCCGTACGCCCGGCGGCAGCGATGGTGTGCTCTGCCGGCTCCAATTTCGCCAGGGCCGCTTCAATCGCGCCCTGCACTGACGGTTGATCCGCCTGTCGTTGCCACCCGGCAAAGGGCGCGCCATGGTATTCGACTTTAAGAGCATATCTGGGCATACCCGTCGCATACCGCGCACAGAGCAGGGGAACAATACCCCCAAGCTCCCCCGTTGTCTCCTCTGGCAACTCGGGAAGGGCGTGTTTATCTTCGCACAAGGGCGCAAAACATGCGTTCAAAAAGCAAAAGGCGCAGGCATTGGTCATTTCCGCGATAGCAGACGGCATCACGCGACGGGTTGAAAACCTGTCGGACACTGTGTCTGAAACCTTCTTCGAGCCTGTCATCCGGTTGGGTGTCACCGGGCTCGCACGGTCAGGCAAGACGGTGTTCATCACTTCGCTGGTGGCCAATCTCATGGACCGGGGGCGCATGCCTGCGTTGCTTGCTGCCTCGGAGGGGCGCATTGCGGCGGCGTTTTTACAGCCTCAGCCAGATGATACCGTGCCCCGGTTTGAATATGAGGCGCATCTGGGCGCGCTCACCTCGCCCACGCCGCACTGGCCGGACAGCACACGTGCAGTGTCTGAGTTACGCCTGTCGTTGCGGGTGCGCCCGTCAGGATTGCTGGCCGGGTTGCAGGGGCCGCGCACGGTGCATTTGGATATCGTGGATTATCCGGGCGAATGGCTGCTGGATCTGGCCTTGCTCGACAAGACCTATACCCAGTGGTCGCAAGAGGTGCTGTCGCGGCTGGAGCCGCGTGAAGAAGCCGCCGCCTATCTGGCGCAGGCCAGCAGCACAGATGCGGCGGCCAAGTTGGATGAACCCGTGGCGCAATCCCTGGCGCAGGGGTTCACCGCCTATCTGACAGCCGCCCGCGAGGCTGGTTTTTATGACTGCACCCCGGGGCGGTTTTTGCTGCCGGGTGATCTGGCGGGCAGCCCGGTGCTGACCTTTGCGCCTTTGGTGGCCCCTGCATCGCCCCCACGCCGGTCACTCTGGCGCGAAATGGAGCGGCGGTTCGAGGCCTATAAGTCGCAGGTGGTCAAACCGTTCTTTCGCGACCATTTCGCCCGGATCGACCGCCAGGTGGTGCTGGTCGATGCCTTGGGCGCCATCCACAAAGGCCCCGCCGCGGTCGAGGATATGCGCCGGGCGATGGCTGACATATTGGGAGCGTTTCGCCCTGGGCGGAATGCGTTTTTGACGCGGCTCTTGATGGGGCGGCGGGTGGAGAAGATCCTCTTTGCCGCCACTAAGGCCGATCACCTGCATCACACGCAGCATGACAATCTGGCCGCAATCATGGGTGCTTTGACCCGCGAGGCACGAGACCGCGCGGATTTTGCCGGGGCCGACACCCAAGCCATGGCCCTGGCCGCCTTGCGTGCCACGGTCGAGGACCGCATGACCCATGACGGCGCCGAGCTGGATGTGGTACGGGGCACCCTGCTGGACACGGGCAAGCGCGCGGCCTTTCATCCCGGCGTGTTACCGGATGATCCGGCGCGTTTGCTGTCGCAAGCCCGCGATGGGTCTGAGGCATGGCTGGACGCCGACTATCAGGTCATGCGGTTTGCGCCGGCGCCCTTGAGCCTAAAACCGGGCGAAGGCCCGCCGCATATCCGGCTGGACCGGGCCGCACAGTTTTTGATCGGAGATCGGCTGTGATCATCACGAGCAAAGGACACCTAATAGCATGAGCAAAGGCCCCGTTCTGATTGATCTGGAGGACACGCCCAAGGCCCCCGGCCCGGATGCCGCACCGCCTGTGCCCGACACGCAACCCGTGCCAGCGCCCGAAGGCCGTGCGATGCAAACCGTCGCTACCCTGGCGGCGCGGCGGCCATCGCGATTGGCGCGCCTGTTCTGGGGGTTGTTGGCCACCATCCTGGGTGCCGTGGTGTCGATTGCCGCCTATGATTTCGTCATGGGGCTGATCGCCCGCGCACCGCTGTTGGGCTATGCGGTTACAGTGCTGTTTGCCGTCTTCTTGCTGGTTATGCTGGTGGTGGCCCTGCGCGAATTGGCGGCGTTTTCGCGGCTGGCGCGGATCGACAAATTGCACCGGGCCGCGGACGAAGCGTTGTCCTCGAATGATCTGGCGGCCGCGCGGGGCGTGACACGCAGCCTCACACGGCTTTATGCAGGGCGCGAAGATACGCGCTGGGGCCGGGACCGGTTGGCGCAATACGGGGACGAACAACTTGATGCGGTATCCCTGTTGGGATTGGCCGAGACTGAATTGTTGACCCCTCTGGACAAGGCGGCCGAGCAGGAAATTGAAGCCGCTGCCCGGCAAGTGGCGACAGTGACCGCAATCGTACCTTTGGCGATGGCCGATGTCGTGGCGGCGCTTACGTCCAACATCCGCATGATAAGGCGCGTGGCCGAGATTTACGGCGGCCGCTCGGGCACGTTGGGCAGTTGGCGGCTGGCGCGGGCCGTGATGACCCATCTGGTGGCCACGGGCGCTGTGGCGGTGGGAGATGATCTGATCGGTTCAGTGGCAGGCGGTGGGGTTCTGTCGAAAATCTCGCGCCGGTTTGGCGAGGGGATCGTGAACGGGGCGCTGACGGCCCGCGTGGGCGTTGCAGCCATGGAGGTGTGCCGACCGTTGCCGTTCAACCGTGGCAAGCGGCCCTCGGTGACCGGATTGGTCAAACGCGCCCTGACCGGGCTTTTCGGTCAGGGCTAAGGATCACCGTTAGGGGATCAGAACCTTGTCGATGACATGGATCACGCCATTGGTGGCAAAGATATCCGGGTTGGTCACATTGGCATCATTGACACGTACTGAGTCCTCAAGTTTGCCGCCTGTGCCGTCCACTCGGACGGTTTGGCCGTTTACGGTTGCCACATCCACCTGCTGCCCCAGAAGATCACCAGAGGTATAGCTGCCGGGCACGACATGATAGGTCAGGATACTGCGCAGTTGGTCCACATTCTCGGGCTGCAAAAGCGTGTCCACCGTGCCTGCTGGCAAGGCCTCAAAGGCGGCGTTTGTGGGGGCAAAGACCGTAAAGGGGCCATCACCCCGCAGCGTGTCGACCAGACCTGCCGCCGACAAGGCAGCGACCAGGGTGGAAAAATTTGGATTGCCCGAAGCGATATCGACAATATCGCTGCCGTCGTCCGGTTGAGCGCAGGCACCAAGCGTGAGAAGCGCGCCAGTCGAGACGGCGCAGGTGATGAATGTACGACGTTCCATGTCTTTTTATCCTTTGTGTGATTGATTTTGAGATCACTCGTGACGCATCAACTCGTTCCTTGAGGGGAGTTACGCGGCCCTGCACCGGGTGGATCAATTGCGGGATCTGGGGTTGTGAAAACCAGCGACATATCGCCCAAAAGGAGAGCGTACTCGGCGGATCAGCGCAGCTTGGGCACGCCGCCCGGCAAGGTTTCGCGCTCTACCACGCCTGCCCGCAAAGATCTGCCGATACGGTGGGCGAGGGCAGACCATGCGGCCGCCTGGGGTTCGGACAGTTCGGCGCGCAATACGCTGTCAAACAGATCGAGCCAGGTTGAAAACATGCCCGGCTTTACGTTCCCAGCTTTCATGTGGGTCACCATCGGATTACCGTCATAGCAGCGCTCATGCAGGATCGAATTGGCCCAGAAACTCGTGATCTTGGCCTCATGCGCGTCCCAGTCTGTGACGTGTGCGGCAAAGACAGGCCCCAGTCCGGGATGTGCACGAATGGCGGCATAAAAGGTCGCCACCACGCGGGCAATCTCGTCGCGGGTGATGTCAAAGCGAGGGGGCAAAGCGGTGCTCATGGCACTGACATGCCCGTGTCGCTTGGGGCATGCAAGTGTTACAAGTTGTGTGAAGTCGTTTGTACATCCTACTTCTTTTTGAGTTCCAGCCCTTCTGCGGCTGCTAGTCGATCCAGAATATTCTTCATTGTCTCGGTTTCGGAATCCTCAATCCCAAACGTGAGAGAGGCCATGATTTTCTGGACCTTATCTAGGGAATCTTGCGTGCTCAGGTTATACGCCGACCAGTACTTTCTAAGCGCTAGACCGGGCACATCGTTTACTGGGTTGCCGTTGACGAAGGTTAAAGGCAAGTGGTCAAATGAAAGCATCACTTCATCCATGGTCATTTTCGAGAAATCCGTTTCTGGTAAATCTATCAATCCCCACCTCGGTTTGGATGGGTCTAATTCTAAGAAATCTAGGATTGCATTCATCGCCTGGCCAAACGTTGGGTTTTCTTGAAGGCCATGGTTCTTAAGGAGATCTTTTGTATGAGTATTTGGATTAATGCATGCGGATACAATTAGGTCTGTCAACGGTGTTCTAATTCGTTCAGAAGGTTCTCCTTCTAAACCCGCTGTGGTTGAATCCATTGCCTTCATCAATGGGCTTTCGCCGTCGTATAGATGCAAGCCAGAGGGTTGAAAGGGGGCAAGATATTGGAGCACTTCTTCGCGTAGATCCGTGCACAGTTTATCGAAATACTCATCGGTCTGTGCGAGCGTTGGAACTGCTGCCGCAAAACACATAATAAAGGCGGCAATATGCACTTTCACTTCAGATCCAATTCGAGTGATTTGGTGTTGAACCTTGGGCATGTTAGCAGGCACTGCGAAGGCCGTCGATAATCCAAGGCCTTATTCGTCATACAGCCTCTTTTCGTCGTTGTGTTTGAGCCGTGCGGCAAGAGCATCGGCGTCTTCCGTCAGCTGGCCCATATCCATCAGCGCCTCGGCATAGGTGGGCAGAGCCTCCACCGAACCTTGTTGGTCAGGCTGCCAGAGTTTGGAGCGGATGATGGCCTTGCCGCAGTGGTAAAATGCCTCTTCCACATGCACAATTACGGCGTAGTCGGGGATGCGGCCCTTGATGCTCAGCTGTTCTCGGACCTCCATGTCGCGCACCACGGTGGCGTGGCCATTCACACGCACCACTTCGTTGCGATTGGGCACTAGAAACACAAGCCCGATCCGCCCGGTTTCGAGTAAGTTGCGAAACCCGTCATAGCGATGATTGCCGGGGCGGTCAGGGATGGCGAGGGTTTTGGCATCCAGCACTTTGACAAATCCCGCCGGGTCACCCTTGGGAGAGACGTCCATACGGCCCGCTTTGTCGACGGTGGCCATTGTCAGAAATGTCGAATGCGCGATCCAGTTGCGGCAATGGTCGTCGATGTGGTCGATGAGTTTTTGCACCTGATTGTTGTAGGGCTGGCGGGCCGTGTCACCAGTATAGAGCTGATCTACATGTGTGACAGGGTCTTTGGGCGTGTACATGGGGCGTGCTTTCTGTGGACCACCTGAACGTTATCACATCGCTGTCGAACCCCAACAAAAGATCGATGAGGTTCTGGTCGGCGTGTTCACGGGGCAGGCAGCCCACTGCGTAATGGCGGCAGCATATCCCCACACACTAGCCGTGACAGGATGTAGGGCGAAGGCGGGATTTGCGCCACCGGGGCCAGCAGGTGATTGCGCAGGGCGGGCAGGAAGCGGCTATGTGATTGGTAAAGCGGCGTGAAGACTGCGCTCATCCATTGATAGACCCATAAATGCAAACGCCGGGATTTGTGATAGAGCGCCAACGCATCTGCCAAATCGCCCCGCGCAACCAAGGCTTGAGACAGGGCCCAGGCATCCAGCAAAGCCATATTTGCCCCCTGTCCGAGTTGCGGACTGGCGCGGTGGGCGGCGTCTCCGATGTGAACCAGACCCGGTGCAACAGGCGTGCGTAAACTGCCATGGGAATAGAACGCAGGGGTCATCTGATCGTGTTGTGTAATGCCGTCAACATAGGGCGCGGCCTCGGGCCAGAGGGCTTTGGCCTGCGCTTTCCACGCCTCAATCGGGGAAGCTTGCCAGGCGGCCAGTTCATCCCGGGTCAGTGACCAGAAGAGCGCGGTTTGGCGTCTCGTGCCACCGGGTAACAGACCGATGGGCAGAACGCCGACCATGCGCCGCGCGGCCTCGTAGCGTTGCGACAGCTGATGGGCGGGCAGGGGGGCATCGTCGGGCCAATCCACCACGCCCCAGATGGCGCCATAAGGCAGGGCGCGGGCCCTGAGCGGAGAGAGCGGCGAGCCTGCCCCAGAGGCATCGACCACCAGATCAAAGGGCGCGCTGACCTCGCCATTGGTGAAACTGAGCTGGCGTTTGGGGCCATCGCTGACGCTGACAACCTCATGGCTGGCCAGCATTCTAACCCCGACCTTGATCGCTGCCTGATGCACCGCATGAAACAACGCCGCCCGGTGCAGCGCCAAGCCGTGCCTTGGTCGACCTTTCACACTGCCGTATTTCACATCCAGAATGGGCATTCGTTTGCCCGTTGCATGGCCCAACATATGGGTGACCTGCGCGCCGTGCGTCTCGGCGACGTCCAGCGCGCCGATCCGGAACAGGACGGCCTGGCCAACGGGTTGGATCACCAGACCGGACCCCACAGGGCGCGGCGCATCAAACTGATCATAAACCGTAACGTCGTGGCCTGACCGCGCCAGGGCTGCCGCCAAGGCCAGACCCCCAATGCCAGCCCCGGCAATTCCAACTTTCAGTGCCGCCATCTTGCGCCTGTTCCCCAATGTATTTCCCTGCACTTTAGCGAGGGACTGCGCCGGGCACACCCCCTCTGGACGCCGCAGGCAACCGCGCCTATAAGCGCCCCTATGATGTACGCTCCAGCGATCATTATTCGAATTATATGCCCGGCGCTCTGACCCAATCGAGCTGCCGGGACGAAGGCGTTTGGACTTGGCCACGCCGCCCCACACATCCCTCCGAAATATACGATGAAGGACGCCACACATGTGCGCCGATACACCTGAGTACAAACACACTCTGAACCTGCCGCAGACCGAGTTTCCGATGCGCGCAGGCCTGCCGAAACGTGAACCCGAATGGCTGGACCGCTGGAATGAGATGGGCATCTATACCCGCCTGCGCGCCAAGGCTGAAGCTGAGGAGCGTGCACCTTTTACCCTGCATGACGGCCCTCCTTATGCCAATGGCCATTTGCACATTGGGCACGCGCTGAACAAGATCCTGAAAGACATGGTGGTGCGTAGCCAGCAGATGATGGGCCGAGATGCGCGTTATATCCCCGGCTGGGATTGCCACGGTCTGCCGATCGAATGGAAAATCGAGGAGCAATACCGCCAGCAGGGTCGCAATAAAGACGACGTAGATGTGGTTGATTTCCGTCAGGAATGCCGGAAGTTCGCAGAAGGCTGGATCAACATTCAACGCGATGAATTCAAGCGGCTGGGCGTGACCGGCAAGTGGTCGAAACCCTACCTGACGATGGACTTTCGGGCCGAGCGGATCATTGCAGAAGAGTTTCAGAAGTTTCTGATGAACGGGACGCTCTATCAGGGGTCCAAGCCCGTTATGTGGTCGCCAGTGGAGAAGACGGCATTGGCCGAGGCGGAGATCGAGTATCACGATCATAAGAGCCATACAATTTGGGTGCCGTTCAAGTCGCAGAATGGTCAGGGTGACTTGGCTGAGGCACGTGTGGTGATCTGGACCACGACGCCTTGGACGATCCCTTCGAACAAGGCGGTGGCTTATCATCCGAACATCAATTACGGACTTTACAAGGTTGAGGCAACGGAGGAGGAAAGCTGGACAAGTCCGGGCGATCTATATCTTTTTGCTGATGCTTTGGCGGAAGATGCGCTGGGTAAATCGCGTGTCACTGAGTTCACTCGTGTCCGAGACGTTAGCGCCGAAGAACTGGCCAGCCTCACCTTGTCGCACCCCTTTGCGGGCCTCGAAGGTGCCGATGGGTTCTGGGACTACGACGTGCCGATGATTGACGGGGATCATGTGACCGATGATGCGGGCACAGGCTTTGTGCATACCGCGCCTAGCCATGGTGCGGATGACTATGAGGCCTTCGTCAAACGCAACTGGATTGACCGGATGACCCATAACGTGGGCGAAAACTCCGAGTTTCTGCCACATGTGCCATTCTTTGCGGACTTGCAAGTGTTCGACCGCAAGGGCAAGGAAGGCAAAGCAAACAACGCCATCATCGCCAAACTGGTTGAGGCCGGTGGGATCATTGCCCGTGGTCGTGTGACACACAGCTATCCACATTCGTGGCGCTCGAAGGCTCCGATCGTGTTCCGCAACACGCCGCAGTGGTTTGCCTCAGTCGACCGCGAAGTGGGGGACGGGCAGGATACCTACGGCAAGACCATCCGCGAACGGGCGTTGCGCTCGATTGATGAGCTTGTGACTTGGACGCCACAGACCGGGCGCAACCGGCTTTATTCGATGATTGAAGCGCGGCCCGACTGGGTTCTGAGCCGTCAACGCGCTTGGGGTGTGCCTTTGACGTGCTTCACCAGGAAGGGCGCATTGCCGACAGATGCAGATTTCCTACTGCGTGACGAAGCCGTGAACGCGCGTATTCTTGAGGCGTTTGAGGCCGAAGGGGCGGATGCCTGGTACAAAGAGGGGGCTAAGGCGCGGTTCCTGGGCAATGAGTATGACCATGACCAGTGGGAGCAGGTCTTCGACATTCTGGATGTGTGGTTTGATTCAGGCTCAACCCACGCTTTTGTACTGCGCGACCGCGAGGATGGTAGCGAGGATGGGCTGGCGGATTTGTATCTGGAAGGCACAGATCAACACCGCGGCTGGTTCCATTCGTCAATGTTGCAGGCCTGCGGAACACGCGGCCATGCGCCGTACCGGGGCGTGCTGACCCATGGGTTCACCCTGGATGCCAAGGGCAACAAGATGTCCAAATCGCTGGGCAACACCGTGGCACCCGAAGAAGTGGTCAAGCAATATGGCGCGGATATTCTGCGGCTTTGGGTGGCGCAGTCGGATTACACTGCCGATCTGCGGATCGGGCCAGAGATTCTGAAGGGCGTGGCCGATGGTTATCGTCGGCTGCGCAATACCATGCGGTTCATGCTGGGCGCATTGGCGCATAACTCCGACGCAGACCGGGTTGAACCTGCAGATATGCCCGAGCTGGAACGCTGGGTTCTGCACCGTCTAACCGAGCTCGATCACAAGGTGCGCACGGGCTATGCGGCCTATGATTTCCAAGGGGTGTTCCAAGCGCTCTTCAACTTCTGCACGGTCGAGCTGTCTGCGTTCTACTTTGATATCCGCAAAGACGTTCTCTATTGCGATGGAGATACCCCGGAACGTCGTGCCGCGCGTACCGTGCTGGATCTGTTGTTCCACCGCCTGACCACCTGGCTTGCACCTGTGCTGGTCTTCACGATGGAAGAGGTCTGGCTTGAGCGGTTCCCCGGTGCGGATAGCTCGGTGCATCTGGTCGACTTCCCCGACACACCCGGCGAATGGCGCGATGAGCCATTGGCGGCCAAATGGGCCGATGTGCGCCGTGCGCGCCGTGCCGTGACCGCAGCACTTGAAGTGCAACGAACCGACAAGGTGATCGGGGCCTCGCTCGAGGCCGCGCCGGTGGTGCATGTGCGCGAACCGGATTTGCTGGAGGTGTTGAAGTCGGTGAATTTTGCAGACATCTGCATCACCTCGGATATCTCGCTGAACGGTGATCCGGCCCCCGCTGAGGCGTTCCGCATGCCCGAGGTGGACGGTGTGACAGTGGTGTTTGAGCGCGCTGCAGGTGAGAAATGTCAGCGGTGCTGGAAGATCTTGCCAGATGTGGGGCAACACGCCCACGCGGGCACCTGTCGGCGGTGTTCCGACGCCTTGGGAGAAAGCCAGGCGTGATCTGTCAGACGTGACCTGAATGAGTGGCTGCGCCACGCTCTTGTGATTGGTGATGGGGGACGCTGTCCCCCAAACCCCCTGGGATATTTTTGGCCAGAAGAAGCATGGTGTTATGACAACCGATGATCTGATCTTGACCCCCATGGGTGTTCGGTTTCGAGGCCGCCGTTATCCCTGCACGATCGGGCGTGGGGGGATAAGGGCCGACAAACGTGAGGGGGATGGGGCGACACCTGTGGGCGAGCACCGGATTGTTGCTATGTACTATCGGCCTGATCGTATGGCGGCCCCGGTCCCTTGGGCGGTGCCGATCCGGCCGGGGGATCTGTGGTCTGATGCGGCGGAAGCGCCGGAGTACAACCATCTGGTGCGCGCGCCCTACGGGGCCTCGCACGAGGTGATGCGGCGCGGTGATCCGCTGTATGATCTGGTGATGATCACGGATTGGAACTGGCCCAACGCCACACCCGGAGCCGGATCCTGCATCTTTATTCACCAATGGCGCAGGCCGGGATATCCGACAGCGGGATGTGTGGCGTTTCGGCGCGATCATTTGTACCATATCGCCACGCAGATACAGCCCGGCACCCGGCTGGTCGTACGCGACCGCTAAAGACGCTTATTCGGGGTACTTACGCCGCGCCTTCGCTTTGCCCAGCACCTTGCCGCCGCCTTTGGCTGTCGCGCGCCATTCGTAGGTGTGCTTGCCATTCGGAGGGCAGGGGCTTTTGTATTTGAAGGCTCCAGACGGCAAGGTGCCGCTTGACGAGACTTTGACCTTGCCGCCACCGTGGTTGTAGCCCGGCGCATTGAGGTCCTTGAGTTTGAAAATCACCTCAGTGGTACCCTCGGGCAAATCAGTGATCTTGAAGGCGGGGCTTCCCACCGTGTTGGGGCGGCCGCTGGTGCAGCGGGGGATATCCCCCCAGTTAAAGGAAATCGCGAACTCTGCTGCAGCCATATTGGCGCACAAAAGCAATGAACTGGTTGAAATGAGCCAAAACCGCATCGAGATGTCCTTCGAATTACCAAGTGAATAGAAGGCAGCATAGGTGAATTTCAGTACATTGGATAGTTACCCGTAGTCGCGCGCGCCAAAGATGGCAGATCCCACGCGGACATGTGTGGCCCCCAGCGCAATCGCGCTTTCGAAATCGCCGCTCATGCCCATGGAAAGCCCTGACAACCCATTGCGCTCGGCGATTTTGGCAAGCAGGGCAAAGTGCAGGCTGGGTTCTTCGTCGACCGGGGGAATACACATCAGACCTCGCACAGGCAGATCAAGCGCGCGGCACTCGGACACAAAGGCATCGGCCTCGCCCGGCAGCACACCCGCTTTCTGGGGCTCTTCGCCGGTGTTGATTTGCAAAAAGATATCAGGGCAATGGCCTTCTTCCTGCGCCAGCCGCGCAATTGTTGTGGCCAATTTAAGCCGATCGACGGAGTGGATGGATTGAAACAACCCAAAAGCCTGACGGGCCTTGTTGGTTTGCAACGGGCCAATCAGATGCAGTTCCACGTTTTCAAATGTCTCGCGAAACTCAGGCCACTTGCCTGCGGCTTCTTGCACACGGTTTTCGCCAAACACGCGGTGGCCTTCTTTGAGGATATCTTCAACACGTTGATTTGGCTGAACTTTCGATACGGCGATCAATGTCACATCTGCGGGATCACGCCCTGCGCCCGTGGCTGATTTTTCGATGCGGGTCTGGATGTCTTCAAGGCTCAACGTGATCGTCCCATTTTGCGAAGTCTGGCTTTCTCTTTGCCACAGGCCCCTCGTGTCCGGCAATCCCTCAGCAGAGCAGAAGCCGCACTGAGCAGCAGAAACATCGCGAGATGGGCCAAACGTCTTGCCCATGCCGTTCAGCTTGGATACTAGAGAAGAGCAACTAATTCGGACGGTGTTATGATCGCTTCGCGCCTCAAAAATGCATTTGTAATGATTGGCCTCTCGGTCGTGCTTGCCGCATGCGGCGCGACAGAGACCAAGTTGGACCCTACCGCATCGACCGTGGCCAGTGGCCGCGAGTCTAAAGGATCTCAACGAGTCAATGGAGGGGCGTCATTGTTTGATGCCTTCCGGGGTGGCAACAGCGAAGTAAAGGTCAACCGCTTCTTGTGGACGGCGTCGCTCGAGGTGCTGAACTTCTTGCCCGTGCAGGCGGCGGATCCTTTCACCGGGGTTATCACAACCGGATATGGACGTCCTCCGGGCGGCGGGCGCGCCTATCGCGCGACCATCCTGATCAGCGATCCAGCCCTTGATGCGCGGTCGTTGAACGTGGCGTTGCAAACCAGCGGCGGCGGAGCAGTCAGTGCCGGCACGCAGCGCGCTGTGGAAGATGCCATTTTGAACCGTGCGCGTCAGCTGCGGATGCAAGCAGGCCGCTTCTGATTCAATTCCCTCAGCCTGTCAGCTTCGATGCGCGATGTGCCTTGGCGTGTCGCGTGCTTATCCGATTTTCAGGTCCATGATCGCTTTGACCCACTGTAGTTGCCGGGGCAGGCAAATCCGGGTGAGATCATATTTGTCGACCATCAATTGCCGCGCCGCTTTGCCCATACGCGTGCGTGCCTCGGCGTCATCGAGCAGACCCACCACCTTTTCTATCAGGGCCTCTTGATCAAAGAAATCGACCAGCAGGCCCGTTTCATTGTCGCTGATCACCTCGCGGACCGGGGCGACATCGCTGGCCACGATGGCCGCTTCGCAGGCCATGGCCTCCATCAAGCTCCAGCTCAGGACGAAAGGATATGTCAAATAGACATGCACCCGTGAAACCTGCAAAAGCCGCAAAAACTGGTCATAGGGAATGCGCCCCAGGAAATGCACACGGGCCCAATCCTCGTCGGGAATTTGATCCCGAACCTCGTCGATGAAGATCTGCTTCCACGTCTGGCCTTTGGGGGCACTGGCGCCATAGCTGACCTCGTCTCCGCCAACGATCAGAACCTTGGCATTGGGGCGTCGTTTCAGAAGCTCGGGCAGGGCGCGCATAAACCGGTGATAGCCGCGGTATGGCTCGAGGTTGCGGTTCACGAATGTGATCGCCTCGTCCTCGCGGGTCACGTCGATCTGGCCTTCGATGGTCAGGCGCACATTGGGATCGGGCCGGGCGGTGTTGGTATCAATCCCGTCATGGCTGACAGCGATGCGCTTGCGAAACGCTGGCGGAAAGGTATCCGCCTGAAACTGCGTCGGGCTGATGCCCGCGTGGGCCAGCGGAAAATGGATGTGGTTGTTGAGGTTCTTCATCCGGATCCGCAAGGCCGCGGTCAAAGACGGTTTTTCAAACTCCGGATCAAAGTTCATATGGGGATGGCCAACGAGATGATAAAGCTCGCAATAAAGGCCCAGCCTGGCCTGTGGCCAGACATCACGCAGAAACATTGATTCGCCCCATCCGGGATGGGCCAGGATCAGATCAGGGGTGAACCCTGTCTCTTTCAGCTTGAGCGCGGCGTGAAAACACGCGTCCGCCCGGGTGACCTTGGTATCGAGATCAACCAGATAAGGATGCACAATCTGTCCCTGTCGTTTGGGCAGGGCATATGGGACCAGACGCACACCCTTCCAGCCGCCAGCTTCTTTGACCCGCAACGTCAAAGCGACGCAATCATGTCCTTGGCTGGCAAGAAGAGGGGCCAGGTGTTTGTACTGGCCAGGAAAGTTCTGGTGGATGAAGAGGATTTTCATTGCGCGCTGCTGCTCAGTTTATTGTTTTGTCGGTTATAGGCTGGGGAAATGCGTCTGCCTAGGCCTGCATTGTGGTGCTTTGCGCTGGACCAGCAGGCAATCGGGGCCTATCACGTTGCGGCAAAACAAAGCTTAAGATCAAGGACCATCCCATGTCGCGTTACGCCGCCGCCGAGATAGAAGCCAAATGGCAAGAGGCCTGGGATAAGGCCAATGTGTTCCGGGCAGAGCGCTCGGCGGATAAGCCCAAATATTACGTGCTTGAGATGTTCCCTTACCCTTCGGGGCGCATCCACATGGGGCATGTGCGCAACTACACCATGGGGGATGTGATTGCGCGGCACCGGTTGGCCACCGGGCATAACGTCCTGCACCCGATGGGGTGGGATGCGTTTGGGATGCCTGCGGAAAACGCGGCAATGGCCATTGGCGGCCATCCAAAGGAATGGACCTATGGCAACATCGCGGACATGCGCGCTCAGATGAAACCACTCGGTCTTTCGATTGACTGGACCCGCGAGTTTGCCACCTGCGATCCCGAATATTACGGGCAGCAGCAGGCCTTGTTCCTCGATTTCCTCGAAAAGGGGCTCGTGTATCGCAAGAACGCGGTCGTAAACTGGGATCCGGTCGATATGACCGTTCTGGCCAATGAGCAGGTGATCGACGGCAAAGGCTGGCGCTCGGGTGCTGACGTTGAAAAGCGCGAGCTGACACAGTGGTTCTTCAAGATTTCTGATTTCTCTGAGGAATTGTTGGAGGCGTTGGACGGTTTGGACAACTGGCCCGCCAAGGTCCGGCTGATGCAGGAAAACTGGATCGGCAAATCGCGGGGGATCGAAATCCCGTTCCAGCGCAAGGATGGCGGCGATCCGATTGTCTGTTATTCGACCCGGCCGGACACGATGCGAGGGGCCAGCTTCATCGCCATCTCGCCCGAGCATCCGGTGAGCCGCGCGCTGGCCGAAGACAATGCTGAACTGGCCACCTTCATAGCCGAAACCCGCAAGATGGACACGACCGAGGCGGCCATGGAGAAGGCCGAGAAGAAGGGCATTGAGACCGGCATCACAGTGCAGCACCCTGTCTATCCTGATCAGACCCTGCCGGTTTGGGTCGGCAATTTCGTGTTGATGGATTACGGTACGGGCGCTGTGTTCGGTTGTCCGGCACACGACCAACGCGATCTGGATTTCGCCCGCAAATACGACTTGCCCGTGCGCAATGCGTTCTACATGCCGGGGCAGGAGATCGAGGTTGAAAACGAAGCGCTGGTGCCCGCCAAAACCGAGCCTGTTGTGTTCATCGACCACTTTGCAGGTATCAAAGACGTCACCAGCCAAGATGCTATCGACAACACAATTGACTACTTTGAGGAGCACAACTTAGGCAAAGGTCAGGTCAAATACCGCCTGCGTGACTGGGGCCTGTCCCGCCAACGCTATTGGGGTTGCCCGATCCCTGTGGTGCATTGTGACGCCTGTGGTGTGGTGCCCGAGGCCAAGGAAAACCTGCCCGTTGTTCTGCCCGATGACGTGACATTTGATGTGCCGGGAAACCCGCTCGACCGTCACCCCACATGGCGCGATTGCACTTGCCCGAAATGTGGCGCGGCGGCCAAGCGTGAAACCGATACGATGGACACTTTCGTGGACAGCTCGTGGTATTTTGCGCGCTTCACCTCGCCGGATGCGGCCACGCCGACCAATGCCGAGGATGCGGCCTATTGGATGAACGTCGATCAATATATCGGCGGGATTGAGCACGCCATTCTGCACCTCCTGTATTCCCGTTTCTTTGCTCGAGCGATGCACATCTGCGGCCATCTGCCCGAAAGCGCCAAGGAACCGTTTGATGCGCTCTTTACCCAAGGCATGGTGACGCATGAGATTTACCAGACGCGCGATGCCAATGGCCGCCCGGTGTATCACCTTCCCGAAGATATCACAGACGGCAAACTGGCCGACGGCACCGAGGTCGAAATCATCCCCTCGGCCAAGATGTCCAAATCCAAGAAAAACGTGGTGGACCCGGTCAGCATCATCTCGGCCTATGGTGCCGACACCGCCCGGTGGTTTGTGCTGTCGGACAGCCCGCCCGAACGGGACGTGGAATGGACCGCCTCGGGGGCTGAAGCGGCGTTCAAGCACCTCAGCCGTGTGCACCGCATCTGCGCTGAGATTGCAACCAGCAGTGACGCCGCTTCGCCAGAGGCCGACGAGCAGCTTCTGCGCGAAATGCACAAGGCCATCCACGACGTGACCGGCGGGGTGGAAAGCTTTGGTTTCAACGCGGCCATTGCCAAACTTTATGGGTTCACCAATACGTTGGCGAAATCCAAGGCAGGCGCTGCGGCCAAGCAGCAAGCGGCCAAAACGCTGGCACAGTTGATGTCCCCCATGACCCCGCATCTTTCGGAAGAGCTGTGGCAGACCCTTGGTGGGGAGGGGATGGTTATTCACGCGCCCTGGCCTGTGGCGGATGAGGCCATGCTCAAGGACGATACCGTGACCCTGCCGATCCAGATCAACGGCAAACGCCGCGCGGAAATCAGCGTGTCGCCCGACATGCCAAAGGATGAGGTTGAAAAGCTGGCCATGACGCAGGATGCTGTGATCAAGGCGCTGGATGGGGCCCAGCCCAAGAAAGTCATCGTTGTCCCGGGACGGATCGTCAATGTCGTCATTTAACCGCCGTGCGTTTTTGGTGCTGAGCGCGTCAGGCTTGGCCGCCTGCGGGTTTACGCCTGCCTATGGCCCTCAGGGCGGGGGGGGCGCGCTGCAAAGCAACATCGAGGTTGATGCGCCCACCACACGGCCTGATTATTTGTTGACCCGACATCTCGAAGACCGTTTGGGCCGTGCCACCTCTGCGCGATATGGCCTTAGCTATGCGATCGATCTGTCGCAATCGCCCATCGCCATTTCCGCCAACAATGTCACCACACGTTACAATGTCTTGGGCGAGATCACCTATGCCCTGCGTGATTTACAGTCTGGCGCTGTTCTGACCTCTGGAAAGGTGGACAGTTTCACGTCCTATTCGACTTCGGGTACCACTGTGGCCACGCAGGCTGCGGAAAAGGACGCACAGGAACGGCTGATGGTGATCCTTGGCGATCAGGTCGTGACGCGCTTGTTGGCCGCAGCCCCAGACTTGCCCGTATGAAACTGCCCCCCCGTGACGCCGCGCGATACTTCGCCAAGCCAGAGCCGCAGCGTACGGGGCTGCTGATCTACGGCCCGGATGCCATGCGCGTGGCGCTGAAACGGCAAGAGGTGATTGCCGCCCTCATTGGTCCGCAAGGCGAAGAGGAAATGCGCCTGAACCGGATTGCGGCGGCTGATCTGCGCAAAGACAAGGCGATGTTGCTGGACGCGATCAAGGCGGTCGGGTTCTTTCCCGGCCCCCGCGTGGCCTTTGTCGAGGATGTGAACGACACATTGGCCCCGGTGATCATTGCCGCCCTTGAGGGCTGGCAAGAGGGCGACGCACAGGTGATCATCACGGCTGGGCAGCTCAAGGCCACCTCCAAACTGCGCAAACTGTTTGAAAGCCACCCCAACGCCTATGCCGCTGCCATCTATGACGATCCGCCCAGTCGGGAAGAGATCGAGGCCGAACTGCGCAAGGCAGGCCTCAGCAATATCGGCGTTGAGGCGATGAAGGATCTGGTGGCCCTGTCGCGGTCTCTGGATCCCGGGGATTTCCGTCAAACGATTGAAAAGATATCGCTCTACAAGCTGGGCGACGACACGGAGCTTAATTCCGAGGACGTCATCGCCTGCGCTCCCGGCTCGACCGAGGCGGACATGGATGATGTTCTGAACATCGTGGCCGAGGCCCGGTCTGGCGAGATCGGCCCGGTGATGCGCCGTCTGCGCGCGCAGGGCATCCAGCCGGTGGGGCTGTGCATCGGCGCGACACGACATTTTCGCACGCTTTATGCGGCGGCCTCTGATCCCGGTGGTCCGGCGGCGGGCATTGGCCGCGTGCGCCCCCCTGTGTTTGGCCCGCGGCGTGATCGGATGCTCAGGCAGGCCCAGAAATGGGGGGCGCCCAAGTTGCAGCAGGCCTTGGGGCTGTTGACGGAGACGGATTTGAAACTGCGCTCGGCAGGGCAGACGGCCCCTGACATGGCCTTGGTCGAGCGCGCCCTGATCCGTCTGTCACGTCTGGCAGACCTCTAGGTTTGAAACGCTTGGTTTTCACATGACTTCGCCGCGCCCGCACACTCTGTCGACACTCACGCCTTACTTCACGGTTGAGGACGCAGATGCCCTGATCACCTTTGTCACGGGTGTGTTTGAAGGAACTGTCCTTGCCGAAAACCGATACGAGGATGGGCGGGTGCAACATGCCCGTATCAGAATTGGCGATAGTGTGATGATGCTCAATCAGGCGTCTTCGGACTATGTTGCCAATGTTTCGCAAACACATGTCATCGTGGCAGATGTCGAGGCGACCTACGCGGCGGCCCTGCACGCGGGTGCCACAAGTGTTATGGCCCCAAACCTGCGCCCGCACGGTGCATGGATGGCGGGTGTGACGGACCCCTGCGATAACATCTGGTGGATCGCCGGAGCTGTCGAAACACTTTAGGTCTCCAGTCTGACGCGCCGCGCGGCGAAGGCCAAAGCCGTGAACCCCACGACACCTGCCGTAATATACCAAACCAATATGGCGCGTAACTCGGCATAGGGCATCTGGCCTGCGTCCGAGACGCTGAGCGAGGCCACATACAACGTTCCGGCCAGAACGATCCGACCCACAAAGCTTTGCACCGACAAATAAGTGGCCCGCATATCACTGGACAACTCAGGCTGAATACGCGCCATGACAAAAGGCGTGGACAGCGATGAAGGCACCATGCGTAGCAGCAGAAAGGCAATCGCGACGACGGTATTGGTCAGTGCCAGCACCGTAATCAGTCCGATTTGAATGCCAAAGGCCAGCAACAGAACCGCCGCTAATCCAAACCTCTGTCGCAAGCGCCAAGCGATCACTGATGTGCCCACCGAGATCAGCATCATCAACCCGCTGACAAACCCGCTGATCATGGGGGCATCTCCTTCAAATCCGCGCGTGGCCAATGCTGCAGAAATGTAAGGCTGGCCAAAGACATAGATGACGTGGCTAAAGGCATACATGATCGTACTCAGCGCAAAGAGCCAGATCAGAACCGACTTTTGCAGGGCGCTGCGTAAACTGCGCATTTGTTGCGATACTGGCGGGTTTGCAGCCGTCTCGCGCGGTGGCTCGCACAGGCGACTGGCCAAGATCAGCATGATCGCCGCAGTGAGGATCCCGGCGAAGAAAGGTAAGGTCTCGAAGGCCTGTGCCATCAACCCACCCGTGGCCGCGGACAAGGCAGATGCTACAAATCCAAAGCGCCAGACCCTCAGCTCCTGCGCTTCCACTTCGTCGGCGCGGTTTTCAGCACGCAGGCTTTCAAACAATAGGGACGACCCGGTGCCGGATGAAAACGCTGTGCCCGCTCCGATCAAGGCCTGCGCCAGAGCAAAGACCGCAAATGTGCTTCCGATGGCCAGCAGCGCAGTGCCCAGCACTGCGCAGAGCCCCGACGTCAGCAATGTAATGCGCCGCCCCAGACGATCAGACATATACCCCGATGGCACCTCAAGCACGGTGACCGCGATGTCATAGACAACATAGAGCAATATCGCTTCGGCCGCTGACAGGGTGTTTTGGAAAAAGAGAAACCAAATCGCCTGCCAAAAGACCAACCCCTGGGCAAAGACGACCCAGGGGTAAAGCGTGATGTTGTGAGCGGTCGGAGAGGCGCGCACCGCAGGGTCAGTTCTCTGGTGGGGCGTACATCGCCATGAATTCGGCCTCTGTCATGCGGGGGGCATCGCCTGCAAAGGCGTATGTGTCTGGTTTGTGATCAATAAAGATTTCACCAGCAAATGTCATGCCGCTTTGGTCATCCATGGTACCAAAACCAATATGGTACACCCCTTGCATGGGGCCGGGCATTGTGAGGCGGTAAAACAGGCTGCTTCCGCATTTTGAACACGAACAGCGCTCTGCCCACTCGGAGGACGGGTAGCGGTTGATATGTTCCTCGCCCTCAATGGTCATCTGATCAGGCTGGGCTTCTACCCCGATGAACACGCCCCCCGACCATTTGCGACACATGCTGCAATGGCAGGCCCCTGCTTCGGGTTTGATGTCTTTGGCGGTATATGTCACCGCGCCACAAAGGCAGGATCCGGTCTTGTCCATGGGGGTATCTCCTGAGAATAAGGTGAAACGAATTGAGACCATCATACACAAGCTATCATGTCAGTTTTTGTCAGTATCGGCCTCTCCCAATACTCGCTTGAACCCAAATCCATTTGCGCTCAGCATTCCGCCGGGCGCACGGCCCAGTCACAATTCAAGGAGACACCCATGTATCAGGTCATCGGCACCCGCATTACCCGCACACTGCGTGTCCTTTGGATGATGGAGGAAGCAGGGATACCCTACACCCATATCCCCGCCAGACCGAGGGACGCCGATGCAGCAGCGGCCAACCCCTCGGGCAAGGTGCCTGCCTTGCGCGAGGGTGACCAGGTGATCACCGACAGCACGGCGATCATGACCTATCTGGCCGACAAACACGGCGTTCTGACAGCGCCCGCAGGTACGATGGAACGCGCCCAGCAGGATGCGATGACCTTGCAAATCCTTGATGAAGTGGATGCCCTTCTGTGGGCTGCGGCGCGCCATTCGTTCATTCTGCCCGAAGAGCACCGCGTGCCTGCGATCAAAGACCCGATGAAATGGGAGTACGCCCGTAGTCTGGAGCGGATCGCGGCCGCAATGCGTGGGGAGTTCCTGATGGGGGATGCTCTGACGATTCCTGACATTCTGCTGGTTCACTGCCTGCGTTGGGCAGAGACCGCCAAATTTCCCGAACCGGGTGACACGCTGGCGGCCTATCACGCCCGCTTGCAGGACCGCCCGGCATTTCGGCGCGCCGTGGCATTGCCCTGATTTACGGCTCCAGCCATTTTGTGGCGGCTCGTCCGGCCCAAAGCCCCGTCGCAAGGCAGGCGGTGATCAGATAGCCCCCTGTTGGGGCTTCCCAATCCAGCATCTCTCCGGCAGCAAAAGTGCCGGGCCGAGAGACAAGCATCAGATCCGCGTCCAAGGCGTCAAACCTTAGCCCCCCTGCGGTTGAGATCGCCTGATCCATGGCATTCGGGCCGTTGTGTTTCACAGGCAGGGCCTTGATCACCGCCGCCGGATCAGAGGGTAAAGGCCGCCCAAGCTCCATCAAAAGCGCCTGCTTTTCAGGTGTCAGTTTCAGCGCCTTGCGCAGATGATTGCCGAGCGAGGCTTTGCCTTTGGGGCGTGCCAATCGCTCGCGGATCGCGGGTTCCTCCAGATCGGGCATCAGATCGAGGTACAGCGTATGACCTTCGCGCATGGTCCGCGACACTTCGTAGATGCCGCCGCCTTCCAGCCCGTCTTTTGAGATCACAATTTCTCCACGGGACGTCTGTGGCCCGGCGCGCAATCCGATGCCTTTGACGGGACGCCCAAAGTGGCGCTGCATGTGGTCGGACCACTCCACTCGAAAGCCCATGTTGGCCGGGGCGAAATCCGTCGTTTCGCCAGGTAAGTGCGCCGCCCAAGCGCCATCTGACCCCAGCCGCGCCCAGCTGGCCCCGCCACAGGCCAGAATGGTGACGTCTGCCGTGTGGCGCACCTCTCCTTCGGGGGTGCCAAACAGGGCGACGTCGCCGTCCCACCCTTGCCATTGCCAGCGCGTTCGCAATGTCACACCCAAACCCTCCAGCCGCGCCAGCCATGCCCGAAGCAGCGGCGAGGCTTTCATGGATTTGGGAAACACCCGGCCTGTGCTGCCAGTAAACAAGTCCTGGTCCAACCCTCCGGCCCAGTCCTGCACAGCTTCAGGCCCAAAGACCCGCAACATGGGATGGAGCGCCTCAGCCCCTGCGCCGAAAGCTGCCAAAAACGTCTCTATGTCCTCAGCTTTGGTCAGGTTCAATCCGGATTTCCCGGCCATCAGGAACTTGCGTGCGGGCGATGGTTTGGCCTCGGCCACCGTCACCTTGATCCCGGCCTGCGCCAGAGCTTCTGCCGCCATCAACCCGGCAGGGCCGGCCCCGATGACCAATGCGGTGCTCATGTTGCGGGTGGGTCTTTGCCGTCGAGGCCGACGTGATGCACCACACGCTGCGGGAACGGAATTTCGATGTCATGCGCTTTGAGCGCGTTCCATATGGCGAACAGCACCTGCGGTGTGAACCGGTTCTTGCCATCGTCGATGCCGTTGACCCAGAATTCCACCGCGAATTCAACGCCGCTGTCGCCAAAGGCACGCAGCTCGCAATCGGGTTTGTCGGGTTCTTGCAGGATGAAAGGCAGGGCGCTCACGGCTTTTTCGATGATATCGGGGACAAGATTGATATCGGTGTCATAGCTGACGGAAAATGGGGCCTCATAGCGGTTGGCGGTGCCCTGATCGGAATAATTGGTAACACGGCTGATGATGAAATCTTCGTTCGGGACCACGATCCAGCGCCCATCAAAGGTCTCAAGGATCATCGCGCGGGCGGTGGTTTTCACGATGGTGCCCGCCTCGCCGCCATCCAGCTCGACGTAGTCGCCAACGGTGGCCTGGCCTTCCAGTAGCAGGATCACGCCAGAGATGAAGTTGGAGGCGATCTTTTGCAAGCCGAACCCCAGGCCCACACCGACTGCGCCCCCGAGAACCGCGAGGCTGGTCAGGCTGATGCCCATGATATTCATCAAGATCAGGAAAGCCGCGCCAAAGATGGCGATTTCAGCCGCTTTGGCGGCCAGTTGCCGCGTGGCAGGCGGCATTTCTTCCTGGGCATGAATATAACCATGTGACTGATCGTTGGACCACCGCCCCAGCCAGAAGATGACGCCGCCCAGCACGATGCCCTGCAACAGCCACAGCACGTTGAACGACATGTTCCCCAAGGGCACGATGGTGCTTTCCAGTTTTTCGGTGAACACCTCCAGCAAGCCCACCGCATAGAGGGCCGCGACCGGGATCAGAATGTATTTGCCCAGCAGCTTCAGGAAGGGATCGCCGATGATCCGGTGGACCAGTATTCTTGCGGCCAGGAACAGGAACACGCGTTTGCCAAAGGCAATCACGGCGCCTGAATCAAACATGGATCTAACAACCGTTTCCCCGATCGCGGTAAACCCATAGGCTAGAAGGGGCAGCAACAACGGCACAAAGGCCAAAACAAACCGCCGGGCAGAGGCAAAGATGGATTGGCTTTCGGCATCGGGGGTCAGCACCCGGCGCAGTACCGGTTTAACCATCCGCGCTAGTAGCCAGGCCAGCACATAGGCGGCGATCAGCAGTGCAAATTGCGACCACGCCGCCGGGCTCATCGCCCAGGTCTTGGCCAAGTCCCAACCCTGGTGCGCATACTCCAACGCCTGAGTGACGATCTCCGACTGACCTTCCATGCCAAACTCCCTTTTACATCCCGTACAGATGGCGCGCGCTTGCCAAAACCGGGTTAACCTACATCCTCATGCCTGTCTCAGCAAAAAGGTGCAAGATATTGCCCATGGATGACCCGGTTTGCCCTGTGTGTGGGCGCAACATTCCACCACAAGCCCGCCAAAGCCTGCATCACCTGACGCCCAAGCTGAAGGGGGGCAAGGGCGGACCCACTGTGCGGTTGCACCAGATTTGCCATAATGAAATTCACGCCACCCTGACCGAGGCTGAATTGGCCCGGGACTTTAACACGCCCGAGGCGTTGCGCACCCATCCTCGGCTGGCCAAGTTCATCGCCTGGGTATCAAAACGCCCGAATGACTTTCATTCCAAAACGCCAGGGCGGCGGCGGAAACGGTAGTGTTTGGTGGTGTGAGGCATGAGATAGCAGTGGTTTTTGGTGAGGTTCACGCGTTTGACTCGTGCAAAATCCTGCTTTGAGCCCACTTTGCAGGATGCTGCAGGGTGCACGAATGGCAGTTTTTCTGCCGGGCCCGGTTAACTGAACAAACGTCAAGCGTCGCCGCGCGGCATAACAGTTGGAAGCGGGTTTGTTCTCTTACCCTTATGTCGAGCGCGTCTGTATTGACTTTGATATTCGCGTCTTTGTTTTGTCACTTCATAGAGCACGATGCCTGAACTTGTGCCAAGGTTCAGGCTCTCGATCATGCCGAACATTGGTACAGCGACACACATGTTACTGCGGTTAACCGCAGTTTCACTAATTCCCCGCTTTTCGTTGCCAAACCAAACAGCAAGTTTCGTGTGCTTGGTGAAGTCACCTTCATGGAGGAAGACGTTAATTTTCCCCTTTACATGAGGAGATGTGACCACGGACACAAAGCCTTTACCTTCAAGATGATCCATGCAGTCTTCGGTACTGTCAAACCGTTTTACGAACGTCCATTTCACCGCTGAGACAGACGTCGATGATAACGATTTTCGTTCACGCATATCCTGCCAATCTTCTGGCAGAGCTTTGCGCGGATCAACGACGTAGGCCTTTTCGACCCCAAGCGCGTTTACGTTTCGAATGACGGTTCCGATGTTTTTGATGTCAACGGGGTCTTCGATAACTGCAATCAGGTTCTTGCATCGAAAATCTTTGATTGCGTCGGCTCGCTTTCTTACCGACGCTTTCTGTTTCTTTGGGACTTCGTTTTCCATGTCCGCACTATACGTCGAGACGGCTTACGAACAAGTTCGTAAAGCGCAACAAATAATCCATGCACCCAACAGCAGTCATTGGCGCAGCCGCAGCGAAAGCTCACCTCGTCCGCTTAACGTCAATTTCACCGGATCATCGCCTTGATTGCTGCGGCATGATCAGACGTTGCCCCAAGGCTGTCCTCGGCCAGCGTTCGGGCGGTGTCCAGCAGGACCTCAGGGTCTACGATCCGGTCGAACAATCCCCAGTTCAACGCGTCTTCGGACGTGGCCTTTTGACCGGCCATCAGGATCATCTTGGCGCGCGACGGGCCGATAAGACCGGCGAGCCGTGCCGGATCAGAGGGTTGCGGCAGAAAACCCAGCTTCATCACCGGATAGAATGCCTTGGCGTTGGGCACCGCAATCCGCAGATCGCAGGCCAGCACCATGCCCATGGCGCCGCCCGCTACAGTGCCGTTCAAGGCCGCAATCGTCAGACAGGGCAGGGCAGAGAGTGCGCCCGACAAGCGCTCCCAAACAGGGCTGACAGGCAAATCAGTTTTGGCGGCTTCCAGATCCATGCCCGCGGAAAACACCTTGCCGGCCCCTGTCAGGATCAGGGCGCGTGCGTCCTTTGCGGCTTCGGCGATATTGGCCAAGTCGTCCAACATCTCAAAGGTCAGAGAGTTGGCTTTGTCAGGACGGTTGATCGTGGCGATCCACAGCCCAGTGTCATCTTTCGTCAGGTCAATCATGTCAGTCCTACTGTTTTGCGTATCTCGGGATCGCGCATGGAAATCTCTTGCCCCAGCCAGCCATCAGCCTCGGTACTGCACATCCACAACAGGGCCTTGGCGGGCCAATCGGCCGGAATGTGATCCTCCCAATCCAGCTGCGCAACGGGATTCATGCCCGAGGCTTTGATCTGGTGCTGCATCTCGGTGGCGACGGTTCCGGGTGACAGTCCCATGGCGCGGATGCCTTGCGCTGCCCCTTCCTTGTGGGCGCATAGGGTCAGCATCGCGGCCCCGGCTTTGGAGGTGCAGTAATGGCTCCAGCCTTCCAGCGCGTTATGTGCCGCACCCGAGCTGATGGTGATGATCGTGCCGCCCCCGGCAGCTTGCATGACAGGCATCGCAGCGCGCATCCCGTAATAGACACCCTTGAGGTTGATATCGATCACCTGTCCCCAGTCTTCGGGGTCCGAGGCTGACAAATGGGCGATAGGTTCAATCACACCTGCATTGCCGATCAGGACATCCAGCGCGCCAAATCTGTCGATACAGGACTGAACCGCAGCGGCCACCTGATCGTAGTGGCCGACATCGCAGGGTAGGGCGATGGCCTGTGCTCCGATCTCATCTGCCAGCGCGGCAATTGCGTCCGTTGACCGTGCCAGCAGGGCGACATTGGCCCCCGCATTGGCGAACACCCGTGCCGTTTCTGCACCGATCCCCCGGCTTGCCCCGGTGATCAACACAGTTTTTCCATGTAAATTCATAACGCCCCCCTGTAAGTTTTCTCTTGCGTACCTACCTAAAGGGGTATCGTCCAGCCACAACGCCTCTTGACCGTCCCGCGCTGAGAGCGGAAGTTGTGCCAAAATGATTTGACAAAAAAGGGCTCCAAATGTCGAACTTCCATAAATCCAGTGCCAGCGTGGCTGCGCTCACCATTTTCATGACCGGAACGGCTGCATTCGCCGATGTTTCATCTCAGGACGTCTGGGATGACTGGAAATCTTACATGACGGGCTTTGGCTATACCGTCGAAGGTCAAGAAACCGCTTCGGGCGGTGACGTCATGGTCAAAGATGTGACCATGTCGATGTCCATGCCTGAAGGCGCAGGCGATTTCGCCATCAAGATGCCCGAGCTGAGCTTTACCGACAATGGAGATGGCTCGGTGTCGGTGGGCATCCCTGCCGTGATGCCAATGACGATGAAGGTCATGAACCCCGAAGCCGAAGACGTCGAAATGGGCATTGATTACCTGACCGATGGGTTCACCATGACCGTATCGGGAGATCCAAGCGACTTGCTGTATTCCTATGCCGCCGACGAAGTGAAGATGTCGCTGGGCAAACTGGTTGTGGATGGAACGCCGGTCGAACTTGGCGGGGCCATGATGAGCGTTGCAGACATCGCGGGCACGACGTCGATGAAAGTCGGCAACCTGCGCATGTCCGAGCAAAAAATGACATCGGGTGCTGTGACGTACAGCCTCGATTTCACAGATCCTACGACCAATGCGTCCTTTGCCATGAACGGCCAGTTGGAAAGCATGGGCTTTGTGGGCGCAGGTAGCTTCCCCATGGACATGGACCCCAGCAATATGGCGGCCATGCTCAAGGCGGGTTTCGGCTTTGACGGTGGGTTTACGTACACCGGTGGGGGCTACACTCTGAATGCCGAAGAAAATGGCCAGCCGATCAATGCGACATCGAGCTCAGACGGTGGCACGCTGATGGTGGCGATGGACGAAGGCAAGTTGGCCTATTCCGGCACCTCGGACAATATGAAGATCATGATGATGGGCGGTGAAATTCCATTTCCCATCGAACTGACTATGCAGCAGGGTGCCTTCAATCTGCTGATGCCGGTCAGTGCGGGGGATGATCAGCAGGATTTCGCCTTTGGGTTCAAAATGTCTGACTTCACAATGTCCGACCTGATTTGGAGCCTCTTTGACCCCGCGGGCCAATTGCCTCGTGATCCCGCCACGCTTGAAATTGATACGGCGGGCAAGGTCAAACTGCTGATGGACATCCTTGACCCGGAACAGATGGATGCCGTTGACAGCGGTGAAATGGCCCCGGGCGAGCTCAACGCCATGACGCTGAATTCGATCATCGTGCGCGCGGCGGGTGCCGAATTGACCGGCAATGGTGCCTTCACCTTTGACAATTCCGACATGGAAACCTTTGATGGCATTCCCGCGCCAGATGGGGCGATTGATCTGAAGCTGATGGGCGGCAATGGCCTGCTCGACAAACTGGTGGCCATGGGGCTTCTGCCCGAGGAACAGGCAATGGGAGCCCGGATGATGATGGGCCTCTTTGCAGTGCCCGGTGAAGGCGAAGACAGCCTGACATCGAAAATCGAGGTCAAATCCAATGGCCAGGTCTTGGCCAATGGGCAGCGTCTGAAGTAAAGGCGCATTTGATTTAACAAACGATTCGGGCCTGTCGATCACCCTTCGGCAGGCCCAATGCGTTTCGGGGGCGGGGATGCACAGCAAACACCCAACCAAAAGCAATTGAACCCTGCGGCTGCGCAGTCTACCCCTTGGGTCGGGACCGGAGACACTGCTTATGACTTCATCACTCGAACAGATCTCGCATGCCTTGCTGGATCTTGCCAAACGGGCAGGGGCGGATGCGGCTGATGTGGTCGCGGTCGAAGGTCAGGCCCTGACAATTGACATGCGCGCAGGCAAACTGGAGCAAGCCGAACGCGCTGAAGGGGCAGATATCGGCCTGCGCGTTTTGATCGGGCAACGTCAGGCGATGGTGTCGGCCTCGGATTTACGCGACAGCACGCTGGCGATGCTGGCGGAGCGGGCAGTGGCTATGGCGCGTGAGGCCCCGGAGGATCCGTTTGTCGGCCTGGCCGAGGCGGATCAGCTGGCCACGGGTTGGGACATCGCCGCACTTGAGCTGAGCGATCCAAGTCCAGCGCCCACGCCCGAGGCGTTGCAAGAAGAGGCCGCGCGTGCCGAGGCAGCCGCCTTGGCTGTTGCGGAGGTATCGCAGGTCCAATCGGCCAGTGCCGCCTATCACAGCCGCGCCATCCACACGGCAGCGACCAACGGATTTTCAGCGGGGTTTCAGCGCACCGACAAGGGCCTGTCTTGTGTCGCCATAGCTGGCACCGGCACGGGAATGGAGCGCGACGGCGACAGCGACAGCCGCATCTTTCAAGCTGATCTGCGCAGCGCCGAGGATATTGGCACCCGTGCAGGCGAACGCACGGTGGCGCAGCTGGGCGCGCGCAAGCCTCCCACCGGGACATATCCGGTCTTGTTTGATGAACGCATCTCAGGCTCGCTCATTGGTCATCTGCTGAGCGCCGCCAACGGATCGGCCATTGCACGCGGGGCCTCGTGGTTGCGCGACAGTCTGGAGCAAAGCGTTTTGCCTGACGGGATATCGCTGGTGGAGGACCCGCACCGCGCCCGCGTGGCGGCTTCACGGCCTTATGACGGGGAGGGGCTGCCCACGCAAAGGCGCAACATCGTTGAGGCGGGCGTGCTGACGGGCTGGACGCTCGATCTGGCCACGGCCCGCAAGCTGGGCTTGCAGTCGACTGGCAATGCCAAGCGCGGCACCTCGGGGCCGCCATCGCCCGGATCCTGGAACGTGGCCCTGACCCAAGGGGACAAGACCCGTGCAGAGTTGCTGGCAGATATGGGAACCGGTCTTTTGGTCACGGGCATGATCGGATCGACCATCAATCCCAACACGGGCGATTATTCGCGTGGGGCCAACGGGTTTTGGATCGAAAACGGCGAGATCACCCACCCGATCAACGAATGCACCATCGCGGGCAGCCTGCCTGACATGCTGCGCCGGATCATTCCAGCCAATGATGCGCGTGGCTGGCTGTCGCGGGTGGTGCCGTCTTTGCTGGTCGAGGGGATGACCCTTGCCGGCGACTGATCTGCCTCTGCTGCTTGAGGCGGCCCGCAAGGCGGGTGACATTGCTATGGGATTTGCCGGGAAGACGGCCAGACGTTGGGACAAACCAGACGATGCTGGCCCGGTGACCGAGGCCGATCTGGCAGTCAATGACATGTTGGTGACGCTGCTTCAGGGGGCCCGGCCCGCGTATGGCTGGCTCTCGGAAGAAACCGAAGACAGCCCCGCGCGTCTGGAGCGCGACCGGGTCTTTATCATTGACCCCATCGATGGCACCCGCAGCTTTATCGAAGGTTCAGGCACATGGGCGCATTCGATCGCCGTGGCCGAGCGGGGGGTCGTCACCGCCGCTGTTATCTACCTACCCATGCGCGACAAGCTCTATGCGGCTGCGGCCGGGCAGGGGGCAACGTTGAATGGTCAGCCCATCCGCGCCAGTGCAGCTTCAGAACTGACCGGAGCGACTGTGTTGGCCGCGCGCCCGGCGGCCGAGGCCAAACACTGGGCCGCGGGGCAGGTGCCCGACTTCAAACGGACCTACCGCCCGTCGTTGGCCTACCGGTTGGCCGTTGTGGCCGAAGGGCGGTTTGATGCGATGCTGACCCTGCGCAAGACGTGGGAATGGGACATCGCCGCAGGTGATTTGATCCTGCGCGAGGCGGGGGCGGTCATCTCGGACCGCGCCGGTGCCGGGCTGATCTTCAACAACCCCACGCCATTGCTGAACGGGGTGGTGGCCGCGACCCGGCCGCTCCATCCTCAGGTCATAGAGGCCCTGGCATGACCCGCTCGGACAATCTGACGGGCGCGCTGTTGATGATGGCCTCCATGGCGTGCTTTGTGCTGAACGACACGTTCATGAAGGCCATCGGCAATGATGTGCCGCTGAACCAACTGGTTTTTCTGCGCGGACTGATCACCACGGCGGCCGTTTTGGTGATGGCCTGGCGGATGAAGGCGCTCTTTGTGCGCCCGACCCGCACGGATGCGGCGCTGATCGGGCTCAGAACTCTGGCCGAGATCGGCATGGTCTATTTCTTCCTCACCGCCCTTTTCAACATGCCACTGGCCAACATCACGGCCATCCTGCAGGCCTTGCCGCTAACGGTCACCCTGGGGGCTGCGCTGGTCTTCAAGGAACGTATCGGATGGCGGCGGATGGCGGCGATTGTCGTGGGGTTTGCAGGTGTGTTGCTGATCGTGCGACCGGGCAGCGAAGGGTTCACCATCTATTCTGTCTACGGTTTGGCAGCGATTGTCTGTGTCACGGTGCGTGATCTGAGCACGCGCAAACTGTCGCCGGACATGCCCTCGATGTTTGTCACATTGATCAATGGGCTGGCCATCACCTTGGTCTTCGGGGCCATCAGCCTGCAATCGGAGTGGACGCCGATGGAGCCCCGGGAATGGAGGTTCTTGCTGGCGGCCACGGTGATGATCATCGGAGGCAGCCTCTTTGCCATCATGGTGATGCGCGTGGGCGAGATCAGCTTTACCTCACTTTTCCGCTATTCGGGGCTGCTGTTTGCATTGGCGCTGGGGTGGGTGGCCTTTGGTGACTGGCCGGACAACCTGACCTTGCTGGGGGCCGGGATCGTGATGGGCAGCGGGCTGTTTACACTGTACCGAGAGGCACAACTGGGGCGGAAAAAACGCGCTTCACATGCTCTTCGTCGACATTGAAGAGTGCGCGAAACCTTGCTCGTAACTCGTCTGACAGAGGTTCCATGTCGCCGGTTTTGAACTTCGCTGTGGAATCATTGTCGTCGTGTTTGGCCCGCAGATACATGTCTGGCATCGGATGGATGATCGTCGGCATATGCGTGTGCAGCTTGTGATGGGCGTAGTTCATCACTGTCTTTCGATCGCCCGGCGCAAAGATCACCGCCAGGCCGCAGGGCCAATAGGGTGTTTGCACATGTTCGGCCAGGATGCCTTGCTCGGATAGGATCACCGAATAACCACTGTTGTATTCAATCGCCATGTTCTTCCATTTACGGCGCATCTTCTGGGTCTGGCGGGCGAACCAGCGCGCAGACCGCACAAAGTTGATGGCAACCGCATCGTCGTCATCCAGGCGGAACTGCAGGGATTCCTCGGTGTCCTCCCCCAGCTCTTCCTTGATGGCAATCTGCATGGCCAACCGGTGCTTCATCGGCTCCATTGGCACGATCTTGATTTGCGGCACCGCTGCCGTGATATCGGCCAGTCGATCTGCGTAGGGTTTGGGCATGTTGTCACCCACCACAAGGATCATGGTGAAATCCGCATCCTGCTGCGCCTGGATCGACGGCAATGTCAGCGTCTCAAAATGGCGAAACCGCAGGTCCATGCGGTCGGAGGCGTACAGATAGGCCTCTCGGTCGGCGACAGTGTCGTGCATGCGTTTGAAACCGCCGAGGGCGGGATAGGAAAACCGACAGATACCGATGACGCGCATAAGGGAGTTTGCCTGACCAACTGCTTTGCTCCGCATGGTGGCAAATGCGGCCCGGCGCGGCAAGCGCAATTGGGTTAACAGCTTAAGAGCGATGCGATTTGTGGCGACAGGGCCGGTTCGGGGCGATACGCTGGCATAGGATACAACTTAATTCGGATAGCGCAGAGATGACCACGAAAGACCTTTCCCTGACCGAGATTTACGCCCTAGCACGGGACACCATGCTGGCGAACGGATGTGACGACGCCAACGCCGCCGCACTGGCTGATATCGTCACCCGGGCGGAACGGGATGGATCGCATTCCCACGGCCTCTTTCGTGTGCCGGGGTACGTCAAGGCGCTGCGCAGTGGCAAGGTGGATGGCACGGCGAAGCCGATGGTCAGCCACCCTGCTGGGGCCGTTGTGCGGGTGGACGGCGGCGGCTGCTTTGCGCCTATGGCCCAGTCGGTTGGCTTGCCTGCTCTGGCGGATGTTGCGTCAAAGACAGGTGTTGCCGCGTTGTCGCTGACCAACATTCACCATTTTGCAGCCCTCTGGCCCGAGACCGAATATCTGGCCGATCGCGGTCTCGTTGGGATTGCCTGTACAGCCTATATGCCCACGGTGGCCCCTGCGGGCTCCAAAGAGAAACTGTTTGGCACCAATCCAATTTCCTTTGCCTGGCCCCGCCCGGGCAAAGCGCCCGTGTGCTACGATATGGCCACCTCGGCCATGGCGCTGGGCGACGTACAGATCGCCGCCCGGGATGGCAAAACAGTCCCGCCCGGCACGGGGTTGGACCCCGATGGCAACCCCACAACGGATCCCGGGCTGATTGCCAAGGGCGTGTTGCTGCCTTTTGGGGGCTACAAGGGATCGGCCATTGCCTTGATGGTCGAACTGCTGGCCGCCGGTCTGACGGGCGAGGCCTTCAGCTATGAAGCCGCCGAGAATGACAATCACGACGGCGGTCCGCCGCGCGGCGGCGAAATGGTGATCGCCCTGTCACCTGCCTTAATTGCCGGGGAAGGCTGGGAGGATCACGTGGAGCGGTTCATGGACAAGCTGACCGGGCTTGAAGGTGTGCGTGTGCCCGGTGATCGGCGGCACCGGAACCGCCAGAATGAGGGGCTACGCGCCATCAATGCTGATTTGCTCGACACCATTCGCAGCTTGTCCTGATGACCGGATGTCTCGTTGATCTGATGGGACCAGACCTGCGATTTGTCGTATGAGCGATTTTGAACAAAGCTATCTGGGCGCATTGCGCAAATTGGTGGGGTCTCGTCTGTTGCTGGTGCCGGGCGCGCGGATCGTCATTGAAAACGCGCAGGGGCAGGTGCTGCTTCAACATCGCAGTGATTTGGAACTTTGGGGCCTGCCCGGTGGCAACGCCGAAGCAGGCGAACACCTGGATGATGTCATTCGTCGTGAGGTTTTCGAAGAGACTGGGCTGACCATCTCGGACGCACGTCCATTTGGGTTTGGGTGCACCCCTGCACTTGAAACGGTTCGATTCCCGAACGGAGATGCATGCCAGTTCTTCGTGCTGAATTATTGGACCCGGAGCTTTACGGGTGATCTGGCGATGTTGGACGGTGAAAGTCTTGCGCTTGAGTGGTTCTCTCAAGATGATCTGCCGCCGTTGCTGCCAAACATGCAAGCAAGCCTTGCCGCCTATCGGCGCTTTTGCCAAACGGGTGCATTCCAGATGATCTGAACGGGCCGCCATGTGGTCTGCGCCAGAGGCACTTACATCCGGATCATAGCCCGCGAGAAGACGCCACACCTGTTGACAACAGATTCGACTCCTCGTATACGCGCCCCATCTCGGCTCGGGGGTCGCTCCGCAGGTCGATATCATAACTGTAGTGGTCAAGATCCGGGCACCTTAATTCGCCCCGATCCTCTGGAAACCCGCCGCGTCGTTCACCTCGGAATGGGAACGAATGCGGTGTTTGCGCTTTGTGGACGCATGAGGCGCGCGAGAGATAGAAGATGAACCGCATGGACCCCCATGCAATCACATGTGTTGAGAGACGGGAAAGAGACCGGAATGCCAACAATTCAACAGCTGATCCGCAAACCGCGCCAGCCTAAAGTACGCACCACGAAATCCTTGCACCTGCAGGGTTGCCCGCAAAAACGCGGCGTGTGCACACGCGTTTATACAACAACGCCTAAAAAGCCGAACTCAGCCATGCGTAAGGTTGCCAAAGTGCGCCTGACAAATGGCTTTGAGGTCATCAGCTATATCCCCGGTGAAAGCCACAACCTTCAGGAGCACTCTGTGGTTCTGATCCGTGGCGGTCGTGTGAAAGACCTTCCCGGTGTGCGTTACCACATCCTGCGCGGCGTTCTTGATACGCAAGGCGTTAAAGATCGTAAGCAGCGTCGTTCGAAATACGGCGCCAAGCGTCCTAAATAAGGAGAGAGCGAGATGTCACGTCGTCACGCCGCAGAAAAACGCGAAGTCCTGCCCGACGCCAAATTTGGCGATCTGGTTCTGACCAAGTTCATGAACAACCTGATGATCGACGGCAAAAAGTCTGTTGCCGAGAAAATCGTCTATAACGCGCTGGACCGCGTGGAAGACAAGATCAAGCGCGCGCCGCTTGAAGTGTTCCACGAAGCTCTGGACAACATTCAGCCATCCGTCGAAGTGCGGTCACGCCGTGTTGGTGGTGCCACCTACCAGGTGCCCGTCGAAGTGCGCCCCGAGCGCCGCGTCGCCCTAGCGATCCGTTGGTTGATCAAAGCCTCGCGCAGCCGCAACGAGAACACCATGGAAGAGCGCCTTGCTGGTGAACTTCTGGATGCTGTGAACTCGCGCGGGTCCGCCGTTAAGAAACGCGAAGACACCCACAAAATGGCCGAGGCGAATAAAGCCTTCAGCCATTACCGCTGGTAATTCGGAAGAGGAAAGAGACACATGGCTCGCGAATATCCCCTCGAACGCTACCGTAACTTCGGGATCATGGCGCACATCGACGCAGGTAAAACAACCTGCTCCGAGCGCATCCTGTATTACACCGGCAAATCCCACAACATCGGCGAAGTGCACGATGGCGCTGCCACCATGGACCACATGGAGCAGGAGCAAGAGCGTGGCATCACGATTACATCGGCTGCGACCACCACATTCTGGGAGCGCACCGAAGACGGCCAAACTGCGGACAGCGAAAAGCACCGCATGAACATCATCGACACCCCAGGCCACGTTGACTTCACCATTGAAGTTGAACGTTCGCTGGCGGTTCTCGATGGTGCTGTTTGTGTTCTGGACGCCAACGCTGGTGTTGAGCCACAGACTGAAACTGTTTGGCGTCAGGCTGACCGCTACAAAGTTCCGCGTATGGTTTTTGTCAACAAAATGGACAAAATCGGCGCTGACTTCTTCAACTGCGTTAACATGATCGAAGACCGTACCGGCGCCAAGGCCGTGCCTGTCGGCATTCCAATCGGTGCCGAAACCGAGCTGGAAGGTCTGCTGGATCTGGTGACCATGGAAGAGTGGCTGTGGCAGGGTGAAGATCTGGGTGCGTCCTGGGTCAAAGCGCCGATCCGCGCTGAGCTGCAAGACATGGCCGACGAATGGCGCGGCAAGATGGTCGAAGCGGCTGTTGAGCTCGACGATGACGCGATGATGGAATACCTGGAAGGCAACGAGCCTGACGTTCCAACCCTGCGCCGCCTGCTGCGCAAGGGCACTCTGGAAATGGCATTTGTGCCAGTTCTGGGTGGTTCTGCGTTTAAAAACAAAGGTGTACAGCCTCTGCTGAACGCTGTAATCGACTACCTGCCCAGCCCGTTGGACGTTGTGGATTACATGGGCTTCAAGCCTGGCGACGAAGACGAGGTGCGTAACATTGCGCGTCGTGCGGATGACGACATGCCATTCTCGGCATTGGCGTTCAAAATCTGGAACGACCCTTTTGTGGGCTCGCTGACCTTCACTCGGATTTACTCAGGTAAAATCGAGAAGGGCGACAGCTTCCTGAACTCGACCAAAGGCAAGAAAGAGCGCGTTGGCCGCATGATGATCATGCACTCCAACGACCGTGATGAAATCACCGAAGCATTCGCGGGTGACATTATCGCTCTGGGCGGCCTGAAAGACACCACAACCGGTGACACGCTGTGCGCGGTCAACGATCCGGTGGTTCTGGAAACAATGACATTCCCCGATCCCGTGATCGAGATTGCCGTTGAGCCCAAAACCAAGGGTGACCAAGAGAAGATGTCGACAGGTCTGGCTCGTTTGGCAGCCGAAGATCCGTCGTTCCGCGTGGAAACTGACATCGAAAGCGGTCAGACCATCATGAAGGGCATGGGTGAACTTCACCTCGATATCCTGGTGGATCGTCTGCGTCGTGAATTCAAGGTCGAGGCCAACATCGGTGCGCCACAGGTGGCCTACCGTGAAACCATTGGTCACGAAGTTGAGCACACGTACACCCACAAGAAACAGTCGGGTGGTTCAGGACAGTTTGCCGAAGTGAAAATGATCATTTCGCCAACGGAAGCAGGCGAAGGCTATTCGTTCGAAAGCCGCATCGTCGGCGGGTCTGTTCCCAAGGAATACATCCCGGGTGTTGAAAAAGGCATCGAGTCTGTCATGGACAGCGGCCCTCTGGCTGGCTTCCCTGTGATCGACTTCAAAGTGGCCTTGATCGACGGTAAATTCCACGATGTGGACTCATCCGTGATGGCCTTTGAAATCGCCGCTCGTATGGCAATGCGTGAAGGTCTGCGCAAAGCCGGTGCGAAACTGCTGGAACCGATCATGAAAGTCGAAGTGATTACACCGGAAGAGTATACCGGTGGCATCATCGGCGATCTGACCAGCCGCCGTGGCCAGGTGTCGGGGCAGGAGCCTCGCGGCAATGCCATCGCGATCGATGCGAACGTGCCTCTGGCAAACATGTTTGGCTACATCAACACCTTGCGGTCGATGTCGTCGGGCCGGGCCCAGTTCACAATGCAGTTCTCGCATTATGACCCGGTCCCCAGCAACATCTCGGAAGAGATCCAAGCTAAATACGCATAACCGGGTGGCGGGGTGAACCCCGCCCTACCCACCAACCGTAGGGCGGGGGTCACCCCGCCATCCAAAAGAAGAAAAGAGGAGCCACACCCATGGCAAAGGAAAAGTTTGATCGTTCCAAACCACACGTCAACATCGGCACAATCGGCCACGTTGACCACGGTAAAACAACGCTGACAGCGGCGATCACCAAATACTTCGGTGACTTCAAAGCCTACGACCAGATCGACGGCGCGCCAGAAGAAAAAGCACGCGGCATCACCATCTCAACCGCACACGTTGAGTATGAAACAGATGACCGTCACTACGCGCACGTTGACTGCCCAGGTCACGCCGACTACGTGAAAAACATGATCACCGGTGCCGCTCAAATGGACGGCGCGATCCTGGTTGTGAACGCGGCTGACGGCCCTATGCCGCAGACTCGTGAGCACATCCTGCTGGGCCGCCAGGTTGGCATCCCCTACATGGTTGTCTACATGAACAAAGTCGACCAAGTGGATGACGACGAGCTGCTGGAACTGGTTGAAATGGAAATTCGCGAGCTGCTCAGCTCATACGAATTCCCTGGTGACGACATCCCAGTGATCCCAGGTTCGGCTCTGGCCGCTCTGGAAGGTCGCGACGAAGAGATTGGCGAAAAGTCGATCCGCGCTCTGATGGAAGCCGTTGACAGCTACATCCCAACACCTGCACGTGCTGTTGACCAGCCGTTCCTGATGCCTGTGGAAGACGTGTTCTCGATCTCTGGTCGTGGTACCGTTGTAACCGGCCGTGTTGAGCGTGGCGTGATCAACGTTGGCGATGAAATTGAAATCGTTGGCATCAAAGACACTCAGAAAACCACATGTACCGGCGTGGAAATGTTCCGCAAACTGCTGGACCGTGGTGAAGCTGGTGACAACATCGGCGCCCTGCTGCGCGGTATCGACCGTGAAGCGGTTGAGCGTGGCCAGGTTCTGTGCGCACCTAAGTCGGTGAATCCACATACCAAGTTCGAAGCCGAAGCCTACATCCTCACCAAAGAGGAAGGTGGCCGCCACACGCCATTCTTCGCCAACTACCGCCCACAGTTCTACTTCCGCACAACGGACGTGACAGGCACAGTTGAGCTGCCAGAAGGCACAGAAATGGTTATGCCAGGCGACAACCTGAAGTTCGAAGTTGAACTGATTGCCCCCATCGCGATGGAAGACGGTCTGCGTTTCGCCATCCGTGAAGGTGGCCGTACAGTTGGCGCGGGCGTGGTTTCCAAAATCATCGCCTAAGGCCTGACGGTTACAAAGAATACTCTGGGGCGCGCTGATCACGGCGCGCCCTACGGGTTCGACGAGGGGGGCCGGATGGTCTGGCTTTCCTCCTATCAACTCCTAAGCCTTGAAAGGCTAAGACTATGCAAAGCCAAAATATCCGTATCCGGCTGAAGGCATTCGATTACCGTGTTCTGGACGCCAGCACACAGGAAATCGTGAACACCGCAAAGCGCACAGGCGCTGACGTGCGTGGCCCGATCCCTCTGCCGAACAAAATCGAAAAATTCACCGTTCTGCGTGGCCCTCACGTGAACAAGAAGTCCCGCGATCAGTTCGAGATCCGCACGCACAAGCGCCTGCTGGACATCGTTGATCCCACACCCCAAACCGTGGACGCGCTGATGAAGCTCGACCTGGCGGCCGGTGTGGACGTGCAGATTTCGGTCTAAGGAGGGCAATCAGATATGTTGCGCTCTGGAGTAATCGCAAAGAAAGTCGGCATGACCCGGCTTTTCATGGAAGACGGCAAGCAGATTCCTGTGACCGTTCTTCAATTGGACAAACTTCAGGTTGTGGGCAACCGCACACCTGAGCAACACGGCTATACGGCTGTTCAACTGGGGGCAGGCAGCATCAAAGCCAAGCGCGTCTCCAAGGCGATGCGTGGCAACTTTGCCGCGGCCAAGGTTGAGCCCAAGCGTAAAGTGGCCGAGTTTCGCGTTTCGCCCGAGGCGATGGTTGATGTAGGTGAAGAAATCACCGCCAACCATTACTTTGAAGGTCAATTCGTGGACGTGTCCGGCACATCCATCGGTAAAGGTTTTGCCGGTGCTATGAAACGTCACAACTTTGGGGGCCTGCGGGCGACCCACGGTGTGTCGATCTCGCACCGTTCGCACGGCTCAACCGGTCAGTGTCAGGATCCGGGCAAGGTTTTCAAAGGCAAGAAAATGGCCGGGCACATGGGTGCTGCCAAGGTGACAACGCAGAACCTGCAGGTTGTGCGCACCGATGCGGACCGTGGTCTGATCATGGTCAAAGGCGCTGTACCTGGTTCCAAAGGTGGCTGGGTGACAGTCAAGGACGCGGTCAAAAAACCGTTCCCTGAAAACGCCATTGTCCCTGCTGGTCTGGCTTCTGCCGCGCGTGAAGCTGAAAAAGCCGCCGAAGCTGCAGCCGCAGCCGCCGCTGCTGAAGAAGCCGCAGCAGCAGCCGCAGCTGCCGAAGCGGAACAAGCCGCCCTGGAGGCCGCTGAGGCTGAAGAGGCGAAAGTAGACATTGTGGCCGAAGCTGAAGCCGCTGAGAAGAAGGAAGGCGAGGAATGAAACTCGACGTGATCAAACTGGACGGCAAGAAAGCTGGCTCGGTCGATCTGGGCGAAGACATCTTCGGCCTGGAACCGCGCGCAGACATTCTGCACCGTGTCGTCCGCTGGCAGCGTAACAATGCTCAGGCTGGTACGCACAAGGTCAAGACCCGCTCGGAAGTGAGCTACTCGACCAAGAAGATCTATCGCCAGAAAGGCACCGGCGGCGCACGCCACGGCGCACGTTCTGCTCCGATCTTCCGTGGTGGTGGTGTTTACAAAGGCCCGGTTGTCCGCAGCCACGGCCATGATCTGCCCAAGAAGGTCCGTATGCTGGGCCTCAAGCACGCTCTGTCTGCCAAAGTGAAAGCAGGCGAGCTGGTGATCGTGGACAACATCGAAAGCGATGGCAAAACCAAAGCGCTGGCCAAACAGATCAAGGATCTGGGCTGGAAACGCGCGCTGGTCATCGACGGGGCCGAGGTGAACGAAGGCTTCCGCAAGGCAGCTGCCAACATCGACGGTCTCGACGTGCTGCCAAGCATGGGCGCAAACGTATATGACATCCTGAAACGTGACACCCTGGTGCTCACGAAGGCAGGTGTCGAAGCACTGGAGGCTCGGTTGAAATGAGCGCGAAACCAGAACATTACGACGTGATCCGCAAGCCGGTCATCACCGAGAAGGCCACAATGGCGTCTGAAAATGGCGCCGTGGTGTTCGAAGTGGCCATCGGTGCCGCGAAACCCCAGATCAAAGAGGCTGTTGAGGCTTTGTTTGGTGTCAAAGTGAAGGCCGTGAACACGACCATCACCAAAGGCAAAAACAAACGCTTCCGTGGTCGTCCGGGCACCCGCAAGGACGTCAAGAAAGCCTATGTGACGCTTGAAGAGGGCAACACAATCGACGTGAGCACCGGTCTTTGATCGGTGCGGCGGGGTAGACCTCGCCTAGCGTTGGAAAATTAGGAAACCCCGGCTGTGTGAATGGCCGGGGTTTTCCTTTTTGATCACCGTTATGAGCGGGTCACTCCTTCAATTGTTGAGCTTCCATATCTTTTTTAGTTTTGCTGCATCTATTGCATTCACAGTTGATCGAAGTTTAGAGTTGCTCGTCGATTTTGAGAAAAACATTTTATAAATCATTGATCCGTCGGCGTCTTTTTCGCTCATGAAGGAGAATTCCAGTTCATGTTCCTCGGTCAAGACATCCTCTAAATAATCAAAAACCTCGTAGTCTTTGACGATCAACACCGTGTGATCTTCCGTTTCTTCAATTTCGAGGAGAGTTTGTTTCATGTACTTGAAGCTAACAGGAAGAGACTTCATACACCAGCACTCCCATTGTTCATAGGGACATGATCTTGGCCGGTTAACAGCGCCAAAGGCGCCCGGCCATCGCCAGACCGCCCGGACGGGCTGGCGATATGGTGAGGCTGGGTGCTGCGTTCGTTCGGATGGATGTGTTTTGCAGGCATAAAGTGCCATAGCGCGACCGTCTGATCGCCACCCCGCGGTCTGGCGATGGCCGGGCAGCGTTGCATGTGGTGAGACGGCAGGTTTTCTTGGCCGAAACGCTTGACGCGCACCCCATCCTCACCTATCAGACCCCATCGGCAAGGCCCCGGATTCGTCCGGGGCTGTGCTTTTGTTCGTAAGGACAATGAACCGGGCACCTACGGGGGCCTATACATTTGCCACCTACGGGGGGCTATCACATAGGCGGGGCAAGCCCTCGCCACTGCTAAACGGAAGACAGAAAGCATGGCACTTAAGTCGTACAAACCAACGACGCCGGGCCAGCGTGGGCTGGTGCTGATTGACCGTTCGGAGCTGTATAAAGGACGTCCTGTCAAATCTCTCACCGAGGGTTTGACCAAGTCGGGCGGCCGGAACAACACCGGACGTATTACCTCGCGGCGGCGGGGTGGGGGGGCAAAACGCCTCTACCGGATCGTTGACTTCAAACGCAACAAAATGGATGTAGCCGCGACCGTTGAACGGATCGAATATGACCCGAACCGGACCGCGTTTATCGCTCTCGTAAAATACGAAGATGGTGAGCAAGCCTATGTGCTGGCGCCACAACGCCTCGGTGTTGGTGACAAAATCATCGCCTCAGCCAAGGCGGACATCAAGCCTGGCAACGCAATGCCTTTCTCGGGCATGCCTATCGGTACAATCGTCCACAACATCGAGCTGAAGCCCGGTAAAGGTGGTCAGATTGCCCGTGCCGCTGGGACTTACGCTCAGTTTGTAGGTCGTGATGGAGGCTACGCTCAGGTGCGTCTCAGCTCAGGCGAACTGCGCATGGTGCGTCAGGAATGCATGGCCACGGTAGGTGCTGTGTCAAACCCCGACAACTCGAACCAGAACTACGGTAAAGCGGGCCGGATGCGCCACAAAGGTATCCGTCCAAGCGTACGTGGTGTGGTTATGAACCCGGTCGATCACCCCCATGGTGGTGGTGAGGGTCGGACCTCGGGTGGTCGTCACCCGGTGTCGCCTTGGGGTAAGCCTACGAAGGGTGCTCGCACTCGGAACAAGAACAAAGCGTCGCAAAAGCTGATCATCCGCTCGCGTCACGCCAAGAAGAAGGGGCGTTAATCAATGTCTCGTTCAGTCTGGAAGGGCCCCTTTGTGGATGCCTACGTGCTTAAGAAAGCCGAAGCATCCCGTGAAGCAGGCCGCAATGAAGTTATCAAAATCTGGTCGCGTCGCTCGACGATCCTGCCCCAGTTCGTGGGCTTGACGTTTGGCGTCTACAACGGCCGCAAGCACATCCCTGTCAACGTGACTGAGGACATGATTGGTCAAAAGTTCGGTGAATACAGCCCGACACGCACCTATTATGGCCATGCCGCTGACAAAAAAGCGAAAAGGAAGTAAGCCATGGGTAAGGATAAGAACCCCCGCCGCGTGGCTGACAACGAAGCCATGGCAAAACTGCGCATGCTTCGCACTTCCCCGCAGAAACTGAACCTGGTGGCTCAGATGATCCGTGGCAAGAAAGTGGACAAGGCGCTGACCGATCTGACTTTCTCGAACAAGCGGATTGCTGAGGACGTAAAGAAATGCCTTCAGTCCGCCATCGCCAATGCTGAAAACAACCACAACCTGGATGTGGACGAGCTGATCGTGGCCGAGGCCTATGTCGGCAAGAACATGGTCATGAAACGTGGTCGTCCACGGGCCCGTGGACGGTTCGGCAAGATCCTGAAGCCGTTTTCAGAACTCACCATCCTGGTGCGTGAAGTTGAGGAGCAAGCCTAATGGGTAATAAAGTAAATCCGATCGGCATGCGCCTTCAGGTCAACCGCACCTGGGACAGCCGCTGGTACGCCGATACCAAAGACTATGGTGATCTGCTGCTGGAAGATCTGGCCATGCGCGAGTTCATCAAGACCGAGTGCAAGCAAGCCGGCGTCAGCCGTGTGATCATTGAGCGTCCGCACAAAAAGTGCCGCGTGACCGTTCACACAGCCCGTCCCGGTGTCATCATCGGCAAAAAAGGCGCTGATATTGAGACCCTGCGCAAGAAACTGGCGGCGATGACCGACAGCGAATTGCACCTCAACATCGTCGAAGTGCGCAAGCCCGAGCTGGATGCCGCCCTTGTGGGTGAAAGCATCGCACAGCAGCTGGAGCGTCGTGTGTCCTTCCGCCGTGCCATGAAACGCGCCGTGCAAAACGCCATGCGCATGGGGGCCCTGGGCATCCGAGTGAATGTGGCTGGTCGACTTGGCGGTGCCGAGATTGCCCGGACCGAATGGTATCGCGAAGGTCGCGTGCCGCTGCACACCCTGCGTGCGGACATCGACTATGCACCCACCGAAGCTGTGACGCCTTATGGCATCATCGGCATCAAAGTCTGGATCTTCAAAGGCGAGATCATGGAGCACGACCCAAGTGCCCGCGATCGCAAAGCCCAAGAGCTTCAGGATGGACCAGCACCCCGTGGTGCCGCCCCGCGCGGTCCCGGCGGTCGTCGCTGAGGAGGACTGAAATATGCTTCAACCAAAGCGCACTAAATTCCGCAAGCAGCACAAAGGCCGGATCAAAGGCCTGGCCAAGGGTGGATCCGATCTGAACTTCGGCTCGTATGGTCTGAAGGCCACTCAGCCCGAGCGTGTCACAGCACGTCAGATCGAAGCCGCCCGTCGTGCCATGACGCGTCACATGAAACGTCAGGGCCGTGTCTGGATCCGCATCTTCCCGGATGTGCCTGTTACGTCGAAACCCACCGAAGTTCGGATGGGTAAAGGTAAAGGCTCGGTCGATTTTTGGGCGTGCAAGGTCAAACCTGGCCGTGTGATGTTTGAAATCGACGGTGTATCCGATGAAATCGCCCGCGAGGCCCTGCGCCTCGCCGCGATGAAGCTGCCGATCAAAACCCGCGTCGTCGAGCGCGAGGACTGGTAAGGTCTCAACCGCCTACCTGCACGGACTGAAAACAACGAACCCCCTCCACGCAGTAGGAGGGGGTTTTCTTTTTGCAATTACTGAAAACCGAACATCTGCGATGAGCCCACTGCAAATCTGAAATCGGTGAGACACGTAAAGCGATGACTGGACCGCGGAGTACGATGACATGTGATATAGTCGATGCAGGAATGTCTTAAGTAGGAAATTCAATGCAACGATTCGGTTCAGCGAATAGGCTTGTTCTCCCCTTACTTGCAGCCGTTCTATTTTCGCAAGTTGCCCAGGCAAACGACGTTTTGCAGGCGGCTAGACAAGGTGATGTCGCGGCCTTGAATGCATCGCTGGGAGCCGATGGAAACGTGGACCCAGCCACCTTGGCGCAGCCGTTGTTCTTTGCTTCGCAATCGGGTCACACCGACATTGTTGCTATCCTTCTCGATCACGGTGCAGACCCAAACACGATACTCGATTTTGGCAGCGCTCTTCAAAAGGCGGCTCGCGGCAACCACGCAGAAATTGTAGAACTTTTGCTAAAGGCAGGCGCTGAACCAAATGCGCAAGCCGGCGACAAAGATCAAACCCCACTACACGATGCGGCTGAGCGAGGCGCATTGGATGCCGCTAAACTTCTTGTTGCCTACGGTGCGGATGTAAACGCACGCCAGCGATGGGGAAAGCCTGCAATCCATCTGGCCACACTAAAAGATCAAGTGGAGATGATTTCATTTCTTGCGCAGAATGGCGCCCGCCCAATCGAACCGCCGTCGATTTCCGATGAGGAGTTGGCGACCGCCGACTTGGAGTTAGGGCGGGTCACCGCGATTTTGTGCACGCGGTGTCATATAGTCGAGGAGGGAACAACACCAAGTGGAGGAAACCGTCATGGGCCACCACTTATTGGCGTAGTCGGACGAGCCAAGGCCAGTTTCGACGGATACAATTATTCGGCGGCAATGGCCGCATTACCTGGTGTTTGGAGCATCAAAGAACTCAACCAATTCATTATTGATCCAGCCGGGCGCGTTCCGGGGACAGAGATGCAATTGATGCCGGACCTTACAGACGAAGAGAGGGTCGCATTAATTGCCTTTCTCGGCACTCTCTGATTACAATGGGCTATCTTCGGAGCAATGATAAAGTTGGCACAGAGTAAGTCCGCTTTCATCCCGCAAAGCCGACATGTGACCTTCCTCTCGCACTTACACTAAACTCAGGTTAAACCTCACAGCATGTCCAATATTTCCTCGCTCTTCGTGACCCGCCTCTACCGTGCCGATCTCAGCGAACATGGTCCCACCATTGACGCCGCTGAAATGGAAGCCTCCTGCTATTCCATCGCGCAGGATGATGAAGCCGGGCAGGATTGGTGCGAAGAGAACGGATATCCGGGCTACACATCCTACGCCTCGCTGACCGACTTGCCATGGCGGTTTCCGATTTTTGCAGATCTGGTGAAATCGCTCGACGCTCATGTGGCAGCCTTTGCCAAGGACCTGGAGTTTGATCTGGACGATCGGCCGCTGAAGCTTGAGGACATCTGGATCAACATCCTGCCCGAAGGCGGCACACATGCCAGCCACATCCATCCACATTCCGTCATATCGGGCACCACCTATGTGGCCATGCCGGATGGGGCGTCGGCGCTGAAACTGGAAGACCCCCGGTCGGCGATGATGATGGCCGCGCCCGCACGCCGCAAACAAGCGCGCGAAGAAATGCGCAGTTTCATCTACGCGAAACCTGCGGTGGGCGATGTTTTGCTCTGGGAAAGCTGGCTGCGCCACGAGGTGCCGATGAACATGTCCGAGGACGATCGGATCTCGGTCAGCTTCAACTATAGCTGGGGTTAACACAGCGTCCGATATCTCTATCTGCACCGAGGATATGACAATTTTTCATGGTCTCGGCTGAATTTAGCCGGACCCGCTTTGAAATAAGTCTTGCTATTTTATCGGATTCATCGCTTATGCAGTCTTGCTAACGTTATTCTTTTTCGACCCACTGTCTCCCTTCAACCGGCGCTCAGTCTTTCGATCCAGACCAACTACGCCGGGCTGCTGCACTGATGCGGGCAGCAATTTAATAGGAGATTACGGAATGGCTGATGGCACCGTAAAATGGTTCAACTCAACAAAAGGCTTCGGCTTTATCGCACCAGATGGTGGCGGCAAGGACGTGTTTGTACACATCTCAGCTGTTGAGCGCGCAGGTCTGACCGGCCTGGCCGACGACCAAAAAGTGACATTCGACATCGAAGCCGGCCGCGATGGCCGCGAAGCTGCGACGAATATCGCTCTGGCATAAGTCAGGGCTTAGCTCATCTTTGCAGGCGGTCCCGCAGTGGCGGTGCCGCCTTTTTTGATTCATTTGGACCAATAGGGACAAGTAGTTATCCTTGGGACGCTACCGAGGCTGATCCAAAATTCCTGAGATCCGAGGTAGCCTTGGAAGCTATCTGGAAGGCTGCGCCGCAGAAAACTCCCCCGTCTGGTGACGGGGGAATCTATTATTCGAACAGATGGAATTATTCGATTTCGTTGGGGTGTTTGTTGACGATCTCAGTCCAGTTGACGTCGGCTTTCTTGATATTCCCCGGGATGTCCTTTTCCCAACGTTCCTGGATGTCGGATGACAGGTTCAGGAACAATTCACCGTCAACGATTTTCCAGTGATCGGGATCACCGTCGAATTTGTACCCTACGGATGCACCAAAGGCGCAATAGCCACCATACTGAGGCAGGTACGTTTCTGGGTCGGCTTCAAAGGCCGCTTTGTGTACTTCGCTGGCAAAGCGATAGGTGGCGTCATTATAAACGGATGTGATTTTGTAGCTGCCTTCGGTTGCTTCACCTTGGGTGAAGTAGGCAACCGGATCGTAGCCTTGCATAGCAAGACCTGTATTTGACGCGTTGATCTCAACGCCGGCGGCCAGAGCGGATGTTGCTAGTGCAACTGACAGAGCGGCACCGGATAAAATGGTTTTCAATGCATTCATGGGGAGGTTCCAATCTTTGGGCCAAAGCGTATGCATTCGCTTTGGGAGGTTTCGGACAAAAGGTTCAAAGTGGAAACCTTGAACAAGATGAGATATGACATTCGGTACCAAATGGTACAAAACACAATTCTGTGAAACTTTCGTGTGCTTCTCATCGACTTCGGTTTCTGTCAGAAAGGGGTCATGGGACGCCCAAGGGAATTTGACCTCGATACCGCGCTGGACGGCGCGATGCATATTTTCTGGCGGCAGGGGTATCAAGGTACGACACTGCCGGATCTTCTGACGGCCATGGGCTTGACGCGTGGCAGTTTCTACAAAGCCTTCAAAGATAAGGAAACGGCGTATCTCCAGGCGCTTGATCAATATGATCAGGCGGTTGTTTCGAAGACTGTAGAAACACTTGCCCAATGCGATCATGCAACCGCAGCTGAATGCCTGCTTCAATTGTTCGAAACACCTTCGGGACCGCGCAAGGGATGTTTCATCTGCAATGCGATGGTGGAGCTGGCAGCAGACAACGCTGCAGTGGCGCAAAAAGCCAACCGGATGGCGAACCGGCTGCAGACAGCTATTCGCGATGTTCTGGACCGCTATGGCGTTTTGTCGAGCGACAGGCAAAGAAGCGAGACAGCTCACGTTGTTTTGCATCTTTATTTCGGCTTTCAGGCCATTGGGAAATCAGCAGATAGTTCGGGGAACTGGGCGGAGTATCTGGCTGAATTGACCCAAGAGCGTTGACGACCAAATTTTCCCAACGTGGCGCGAAGTGCCAGCATTGATCTCGGCCCATCAATGCGCCATGCACTGCGTGCCAAAACAAAAAAAGGAAATGACATGATCGAACGCATTGAAACCGGCGAGCGCGCCTCGAAAATCGTAAAGCACCGCGGCGTGGCCTATTTGTCAGGGCAAGTGGGCGAGGGCGAGACCATTCAGGACCAAGTCCGTGACTGCCTGAGCCGCGTGGATGCTCTGTTGGTCAAGGCGGGCTCTTCCCGTGAACAAATGCTGCGCGCCACGATCTGGCTGTCCGATATGAAGCATTTCGCCGGTCTGAACGAAGTCTGGAACGATTGGGTCCCCACTGGCCACGCCCCTGCTCGGGCCTGCGGCGAGGCCAAATTGGCCCGTGAGGTGCTCATGGTCGAGATTATTGTGGATGCGGCTTACGACGACTGAGATTTGAATCTGAGAGACGCGTTAACCTGTGACCGCTTTGCGGACAAAGAAGACACTAACTGAATTGATGGCAAGGTCTGCTTTATTCGAGGTTTCACGGCACCGGCGGCTATTGATGGAGATCGCGTAGCGCTATTCTAGCAGACTTTAAGATCGTTTTTGTAATCCGCAAGTTTGTCTTCCAAAAATGAATATTTCTGTCGCGCTTCAATCAACGTTTGCCTCTTCAGTGTGAATGTTCGAAAATCTTCTGCAGTATTGTTGAAGTCTGTGGGTCGGGAATTTTCATCATGCCAGGGCAGGCAGAACAGCGACTGTCCGTAGGTCTTTCCTGCTCGGTTCAAAGACAGCACAAAAACCTGGTTTTCGAGGGCCCGCGTCAGGACGAACGGATGCCAAGAGAAAAAGCTTTCATCGCGGTAATAAGCACCACAGTGAAGGATGACGTCGGATTTTTGGTCGACCACAAGCATGCGAGAGAGTTCGGGGATACGGATGTCGTAACAAATGATCGGCGCAAGCCTGAAACCGTTTATCTGAAATACGAAGGCGTGCGTTCCCCTGGTGAAAAACTCTTTCTCCATTGAAGCACCGTATTGCGCAAGATGCACCTTGTCATAGTGGCCCAAAAGCTCCCCGGTTGGTGCGACCACGGCGACACATATATAGATGCCATCTTCGGCGATGCGGGGAAAACTATAGGCGACGTGAATACCGTGTTTGCGCGCAACGTTGCGCCAGGCTTCAAACGAAGCGCCCTGCAGATCTTCTACCAGATCGGGCAGATGTTCCAACGTTTCCCGGGAATAATCGATGCTGGAAAGCTCTGGAAGCACAACAAGATCGACAGGCGTTTCAGCCGCATTGAGGCGTATCTCAACCTTTTCCACGGATGTAGCCAGATGCCTGTCGCGCTCAGTAATCGTTGTCATCTGAGGAACGCTGATCTGACAGGCCAGAAGTGTCAGGCGTTCCGAATTCTGTGAGGGGGTATCTGACATTGTGACCTCACTTTCACCCGGTTTTGCGCGATGTGTCAGGCGAAGACCAAATTCGCCAGCACATAAAAGTGTCACTGTGATTTGTTAATCATGCCCTGGCGAAACCGGAAGAACAGGTTGCGCCAGGGCGCATCAGGCTTCGCACAGGGAGTACAAGCCCAACACTCTTTTTGATCAGCTGTCGAACCACCAGCGGCTGGTGGCACGGGCGCCGTCCATAGCCCAGCTTGCGGCCAGTTCGCCTGTGTGCTTGACGTTGGCGCGACGGCCATAGACGAAGTTGGGGAAATACGGGATCAGCGTGCCACCATCATCGCGCAGGATCATACCCATTTCACGGTAGATTTCGGCGCGCTTCACGTCATCCAACTCACCCTTGCCCATGACCAACAGCTCGTTGAAACGATCATTGGACCAATAGGTCTCGTTCCAGGGCGCACCTTCCTTGTAGGTCAGCGTATACATGACGTCCGGCGTGGGACGTGCGCCCCAGTTCGACATCATCCACGGCTTTTTCAGCCAGACATCCGACCAGTAACCGTCATTGGGTTCACGGACCGGTTTGATATCGATGCCTGCCGCCTTGGCGTGCTCGGAGTAAAGCACCAGCATGTCCACAGCACCCGTGGTGATGGATTCCGCGGTTGAAACCTCAACGGTCTGACCTTCCATGCCTGCCTTCTTCCACAGGGCAGCAGCCTGTTCAGGATCATAGACGCGTTGCGGGATATCATCGGGGAAGTAAGGCATGGCCGCCGAGTGGTGGAAGTCATTGCCGATGGTGGCCGCGCCAAAGGCGATCTTCTCGACAATTTCCTCGCGGTTCATGGCCAGTTTGAGCGCCATTCGCACATCCGGGTTGTCGAACGGAGCCTTGTTGGTGTGCATCGGCAACGTGATGCACGAGGCCGATGGCACATTGTCCACTTCGATGTTGGGATCACGACCCAGCAGCGCCAGGGTTTTGTTTTCCAGCAGGCTACAGGCATCCACATCACCAGTGACAAGGGCCGTCTGACGTGCGTTTGGATCGTTAATGATCAGGAATTCAACAGCGTCAAAATAAGCGCCTTCGCCGTGCCAACCATCATGACGTGTCAGAACAGCGCGAACACCGGGTTCAAACTCTTTCAGCACATATGGGCCACAGCCATCGGCGGATTCCCAATTCAGGGTCCCATCTGCATTCGCAGGCAGGATAGGCAGGTGATAGTCGGGCATTATCCAAGGCAGGTCGGCATTGGGCGCGTCCAGCTTGAAGGTGACCGAGTTGTCGCCATTGTCGACTAGATCAACAACACCGGCCAGCAATGCAGCCGCGGCTGATGGGTTGTCTTTGCCACGGTGGTGGTTGATCGACGCGATCACATCCGTAGCCGTCACTTTGGGGCCAGAGTGGAACGTGGCGTTTTCGTTGATCTTGAACGTCCATTCCTGCGCATCGGGCGTGGCCGACCATTCCGAGGCCACATCGGGCCCTAGCGTCTGATCGGGATTGATCATCGTCAGATAAGCGCGGAATGTATGGGCCAGTGCGATATCCGCAAAGGACACATAATTCGCCGGGTTATGCTGATCGCCCGTGTTGCCGTCGTGCTGTGCGATGCGGAATGTACCGCCGCGCTTTGGTTCGGCCTTGGCTGACGTGCCCCAGAGACCGGTTGCGGCTGAAACTGTCATCCCGGCAGCCAACGAGTGGTTCATAAAGGACCGACGCGAAATGTTGCCTTCGCGGGCTGCATTCGCAAGCCGATCAATTAGCATTTTGTCATAGTTGGACTTCATAGAGTCTCTCCCTTGTTTCTGACAGGTTAATCCTGCCAGTATTCACCTAGTTCGTGGTTTTGTTGTTCGATCTTCGCGATGCGTTGCTGCGCAACCTCGCCATTCTTCCGAATGAGCATTCCGATAAGCAATTCGAAGAAGACTACGGCGGATGCATGCGTCGGAAAAAACTGAGGGCTTTCTGTCTTGAGATAAAAACACTGTTGCGCAAATTCGGTTATGGGTGCTGCGGGGCTATCCGTAACTGCGATGACTGGAACGTTTCGATATGCAACGTTTCGAGCCAATTCAGCTGTTCGCGCTGCGTATGGCCGAACGCTGAAGACGATACAGACGTCGCGTTCGTCCAGATCAGCCAGATCGTTCGCTATTGCGCCATTTTCCAGACCAAGAGAATGCCAGCCCCCCAACGACATATTCGCAAGGTATGCCACGTAATCCAAAATAGGCTTTGCGCTAAACACGCCAATCAGTGTCACACGACGTGCGCGCGCAAGTCGCTGCACACCTGCCTCAAAGTCTTCAAGGTCAAGATCGGCGAGCATCGTGTCGATATTGCGAAGAGAGGCAGACACGTGATCTGCTGCAAAATCGGCTTCATCGTTATTTTTGCAAATCTGCACTTGGGCTTTTTCAGCCAGAAAAGTACGTTTCTGCAGCACTTCATCGCGGCACATTTCACGCAGGTCATCGTAGCTTTCATAGCCCATGGCCCGTGCAAGACGGGTAAATGTCGGGGCCGGCAGGTCAGTGGATTTCGCGATAAAGCGTTGTGATCGTGTGGCAATCTCACCGGGATTTTCAACCACAAAACGTGCGGCCTTCCGCAATTGCGGGCTCAAGCTTTGAATTTTGCCCGGTGAAAGGTCGAGGTGGGATGGTTTGGGCATCGCGTTGGGTTTCATGTTGCAAACGTTTCATCAGATGGCTTCAATGATGCATCTGCAACATGATTCGTCAACCCGAGGACACCATGCTTCCAATTTCACTCCCCTCTCACGCATCGGTCATTGTCATTGGCGGCGGGATCATGGGCTGCTCAACTCTATACCACCTCGCCCAGATGGGCGTTGGCGATGCCATTTTGCTGGAGCGGAACAAACTGACATCCGGCACCACCTGGCATTCCGCAGCACAGGTCAGAGCCTTGCGGCACTCTCAAAACCTGACGCGGATGATCCAGTACTCTGTCGACCTCTACTCCAATCTGGAACAGGAAACCGGACAGAATGTCGGCTGGATCCAAAAAGGCAGCCTGTCGATCGCGACATCGGAAGACAGGCTAACCCATATTCAGCGGCAAGAGGCTCTGGCGCATGCTTACGGTGTTGATGCGATGTCCATCAGCGCGGGCGAAGCCAAAGAACGTTGGCCATTGATGAACGCCGACGATGTGATTGGCGCGGTTTGGTCCCCGGACGATGGTCGCGTTAGCCCCTCTGACGTTTGTGCGGCTCTGGTCAAGGCGGCCAAAGCACGTGGCGGAAAGGTATTCGAGAACACCGGCGTTACCGGGATTCTGACCAAGAACGGACGTGTTTATGGCGTAGAGACACCACAGGGCACAATCACCTGTGATGCGATCGCTGTCTGCACTGGCCTGTGGTCGCGTGAACTGGGTGCAATGGCAGGGGTCGAGGTACCGGTCCAGGCCTGCGAACATTTCTACTTGCTGACCAAACCCATCGAGGGGATCGTCGGCAACACGCCGACCCTGAGCGACCATGACAGCCATCTGTACATCCGCGACGATTCCGGTGGTCTGCTCGTGGGGTGTTTTGAGCCGATGGGAAAGCCCATCGAACCGGGCATTCTTGACGAGAACTTCGAATACGGCCTGCTTCCCGAAGACTGGGACCACTTCGAGCCGATGATGCTGAACGCGCTACACCGGTTGCCCGCACTTGAAAGCGCAGAGGTCAAGATGCTTCTCAATGGACCCGAGAGCTTTACGCCTGATGGCATGTTCATGCTGGGAGAGGCCGCAGAAACCAAAGGGCTTTTCCTAGGGTGCGGGCTGAATTCCGTTGGTATTGCCTCGGGCGGTGGTGCGGGCATGAACCTTGCCCATTGCATCGTTCACGGTCACACAGCCTATGATCTAAGTGAAGCAGATGCCAAACGGTTCGCGCCGATCTTCAATTCTCTAGAGCATCTGATGACACGCGCACCCGAAATTCTGGGCACACATTACGAAATCGCCTATCCAGGACGTCAGCTGACGACGGCGCGCTGCCTGCGCTCTCTGCCGCTGGAAGAAGAGTACATGGCAGCAGGCGCGCATTTCGGCCAGTTCTATGGTTGGGAGCGACCGCTATACTTCAACAAGTCCTCAGCGCCGGAAATGACATTCGGCAAGCCGGACTGGTTCGAAAACGTTGCGACAGAAGTGAAGGCGGCACATGAAGGCGCGGCGATATTTGACGCCTCGTCCTTTGGTAAGATCGAAGTAGAGGGCCCCGATGCCGAAACCTTCCTGCAGCATACCTGCGCATCGAACATGGCCAGGGCACCAGGCAGCGCAATCTACACGGCGGTACTGAATGAGCGCGGCACTTACGAGTCCGACATTACCGCACATCGCATCGCCGACGATCATTACCGACTTTTTGTCGGCACCAATGCGATCAAACGGGATATTGCATGGTTTCGCCGCCATACCAACGGGTTCGATGTAACTCTATCTGACAGCACAGAGAGCTATGCCGTCCTCGGCCTCATGGGGCCGGATGCTGCCCGGATCGCCACGGAAACTGGTGCGGCCAACATGCTGGATCTGGGTTACTTCAAGGCCGGGCCTGCCACTATTGCGGGCTGTCCTGTACGCGCTGTGCGGATGTCGTACGTCGGTGAAGCCGGATGGGAAATCACGATGAAAACCGAACATGCGAAGACCGTCTATCACGCTCTCACCGACGCCGGGGCAATCCCCGCCGGGCTATATGCCCAGACGTCCATGCGGATCGAAAAAGGCTTTGCGGCGATGGGTCATGAGCTGGACAGCGATACGTCTCCGGTCGAGGCCGGACTGGACATGCTGGCATCAAGGACCAAACGCTTTGTCGGATCAGATGCCTTAGAGCAGTGCCGACAGACCTCCCGGCGCCGGCTCGTTACAGTCGTCTTCGAGGACGTCAGTGCCATTCCATTGGGTCACGAGCCGATCTGTGCAGGCGACGATATAGTTGGGCATACAACCTCTGCAGCCTTCGGTTATCGTATCGGCAAGCCCATCGCGCTGGCCCATGTACGCATGGAAAATGCAGATCATGCACGGGTTGAAGTTGACATCGCCGGGACCCGCTATGATGCAAAACTTCAGTATGCTTGCGCTTTCGATCCAGCAGGCATCAGAATGAAGGGGTGAACTTATCTCACGGCCAGATGCCCTTGTCGCCCTGAGCAGAGCTCAGAGTGACCGGAGCGGTTATCCAGCCATTCAAAAATACAAACCTGATTACGACAGCCCCACTTCAACGCGATGCCGAAAGCGGTCATTCGTTCGCTTTGCAGAATAGGTTGTTTTGGGCTCAAAGCTACCATTGATGGTTCTATTTGGACCCATGGGTGCTTCTTGACAAAGGAGAGGCGCATGTAGGGGCGCAGAATACTTACACTTACTCCTTGCCCAATCCGCCCACCTCCCTTATAGAGCGCCGTAACACGTCCCCGGTCCCGCCGGGGATTCGTGTTTTTTGACATTCATCCACCGGGCAGCGAGTGACCCTGGGCCAACCAGATAAGGGGCTCGCCGGTGTTTTGAGAAGGAACGTTGGCAATGAACGCCACTGAATTGCGTGATAAAACGCCTGACCAGCTTCGTGAGGACCTGGTCAACCTCAAGAAAGAGCAGTTCAACCTGCGCTTTCAGGCCGCCACCGGCGCGCTGGAGAACCCTGCACGAATGAAAGTTGTTCGCCGCGATGTTGCGCGTGTGATGACCATTCTGAACCAAAAAGCTGCTGAAGCAGCTGGCGAATAAGGAGCACACCGATGCCAAAGCGTATTTTGACCGGCGTTGTGACCTCCAACGCCAATGAACAAACAGTAACCGTTTCGGTAGAGCGTCGCTTTACACACCCGGTTCTGAAAAAGACCATCCGTAAGTCCAAGAAGTACCGGGCGCACGATGAGAAGAACACGTATAACGTGGGTGACCAGGTCCGCATCATCGAATGCGCCCCGCGATCCAAAACAAAACGCTGGGAGGTTCTGGAGGCCTAAGCCCCCCGAGCCTTTCGGTTTGAAGGAAACCATGGGGACAAGGCCAGGTAGAGCCCCCCAAAGGTCAGGAGAAACCATATGATCCAGATGCAGACCAATCTGGATGTTGCTGACAACAGCGGCGCGCGCCGTGTTCAGTGCATCAAGGTCCTGGGTGGTTCCAAGCGTAAATACGCATCCGTCGGTGACGTGATTGTCGTATCCGTGAAGGAAGCCATTCCACGCGGCCGCGTAAAGAAAGGGGACGTCCGTAAGGCCGTCGTCGTACGCACCGCCAAAGAAATCCGTCGTGAAGATGGCACAGCCATTCGCTTTGATCGCAACGCCGCCGTGATCCTGAACAACGCAGGTGAGCCGGTGGGCACCCGTATCTTCGGGCCAGTTGTGCGCGAACTGCGTGGCAAAAACTTCATGAAAATCATCTCGCTCGCCCCGGAGGTGCTGTAAGATGGCTGCCAAACTGAAAAAAGGTGACAAGGTCATCGTGCTTGCGGGCAAAGACAAGGGCAAAGAAGGCACAATCGCCTCCGTGGACCCTAAAGCCGGTAAAGCAGTCGTAGACGGCGTGAACATGGCGATCCGCCACACCCGTCAGAGCCAAACCAGCCAAGGCGGTCGCTTGCCCAAGGCAATGCCGATCGACCTGAGCAACCTGGCTTTCGTTGACAAAAATGGCAAACCTTCCCGCGTCGGCTTCAAAATGGACGGCGACAAGAAAGTGCGTTTTGCCAAAACAACAGGGGATGTGATCTGATGCTTGATGCTGACAACTATACCCCACGTCTGAAGACCCAGTACCGGGACGTCATTCGCGCCGCTCTGAAAGAAGAGTTTGGCTACAAGAACGACATGCAGATCCCGCGTCTGGAAAAAATCGTCCTGAACATCGGTTGTGGTGCCGAGGCGGTCAAAGATTCCAAGAAAGCCAAATCGGCCCAGGAAGATCTGTCCACCATCGCAGGCCAACACGCTGTGATGACCACTGCGAAAAACTCAATCGCCGGCTTCCGCGTTCGCGAAGGCATGCCGATGGGTGCAAAGGTGACACTGCGCGGCGACCGGATGTTTGAATTTCTGGACCGTCTGGTGACCATCGCCATGCCTCGTATCCGCGACTTCCGCGGCGTATCCGGCAAATCGTTCGATGGTCGTGGCAACTATGCCATGGGCCTGAAAGAGCACATCGTGTTCCCCGAGATTAACTTCGACAAGGTCGACGAAGTTTGGGGTATGGACATTGTAATCGGAACCACGGCGCAGACCGACGCTGAAGCCAAGGCGCTGTTGAAAGCTTTCAACATGCCCTTCAACAGCTGAGCCGCGGGAGGATTTAGACATGGCTAAAAAAGCAATGATCGAGCGCGAGAAGAAGCGCGAGAAGCTTGTAAAGCAATACGCCGCGAAACGTGCCGCGTTGAAAGAGATCATCTCGGACGAAAGCAAGCCGATGGAAGAGCGTTTCCGCGCCTCCCTGAAGCTGGCCAAACTGCCACGCAACAGTTCAGCCACCCGGCTGCACAACCGTTGCCAGCTGACAGGTCGTCCACACGCGTACTATCGCAAATTGAAAATCAGCCGGATCGCTCTGCGTGATCTGGGCTCGGCGGGTCAATTGCCCGGCGTTGTGAAATCAAGCTGGTAAGGAGGGCATAGATTATGAACGATCCTATCGCAGACATGCTCACCCGTATCCGCAATGCTCAGATGCGTGGCAAGTCCACCGTCTCCACGCCAGCGTCCAAGCTGCGTGGCTGGGTATTGGATGTGTTGGCCGACGAAGGCTACATCCGCGGCTATGAAAGCACCACAGGCGCAGATGGCCACCCGGCTATCGAAATCAGCCTGAAATACTTCGATGGCGAACCCGTCATTCGCGAGATGAAGCGGGTCTCCAAGCCCGGTCGTCGCGTGTACATGGGCGTCAAGGACATCCCCGTGGTCCGTCAGGGCCTGGGCGTGTCGATTGTGTCAACACCGAAAGGTGTGATGTCGGATGCATCAGCCCGCGCTGCCAATGTTGGCGGCGAGGTTCTGTGCACCATCTTCTAAGGAGGGCAGTGTAATGTCTCGTATCGGCAAACAACCGGTCGCCCTGCCTTCTGGCGTCACGGCAACCCTTTCGGGCCAGACGCTCGAAGTGAAAGGTCCCAAGGACACGCAAAGCTTTACCGCCACGGATGACGTGACGATCACCATCGAGGAAGGCCAAATCTCGGTCACACCTCGCGGTAAATCCAAGCGCGCGCGCCAGCAATGGGGTATGACCCGCACGGTCATCGCCAACCTGGTGCACGGCTCCTCCGAGCTGTTCAAAAAAGAACTGGAAATCCGCGGCGTTGGGTACCGGGCTCAGATGCAGGGCAATGTCCTGAAGCTGAACCTTGGTCTGTCCCACGATGTTGATTTTGAAGTTCCTGCTGGAGTGACTGTCACGGCCCCCAAACCCACGGAATTGATCGTGGAAGGTCATGACAAGCAACTCGTCGGACAGGTTGCGGCAAACATCCGCGACTGGCGTCGTCCCGAGCCCTACAAAGGCAAAGGCATTCGCTACAAAGACGAGTATATCTTCCAGAAGGAAGGCAAGAAGAAGTAAGGACGCGATAAAATGGCAAACAGCAAAAGAACACTGTTCCTTAAGCGCCGCCTGCGCGTTCGGAACAAACTTCGTAAGGTCAATGCGGGACGGGCTCGCCTGTCTGTACACCGTTCCTCCAAGAACATCAGCGTTCAGCTGATCGACGATGTGAACGGCGTCACGCTGGCTTCGGCCTCGACCATGGAAAAAGCCCTGTCGACCGGTAAGAACGACGTCGACGCCGCCACCAAAGTGGGTTCAGCCATTGCTGAACGCGCCAAAAAGGCCGGTGTCTCCGAAGCGTATTTCGACCGCGGCGGCTTTCTGTTCCACGGCCGGATCAAGGCTCTGGCCGATGCTGCCCGCGAGGGTGGTCTGAAGATCTAAACGCAGATGGCCCGGGGATTATCTCGGGCCTTCTCGATGATCCGGGGGCGGTTTTGGCCCACTGGGATTGAATTCAAAGGGCGCATGCCCGCAGTATAAGGACGCCAACAATGGCAAGAGATGACAACCGCCGTGGAGGTCGCGATCGCGACGAAACGCCGGAATTCGCTGACCGTCTGGTTGCAATCAACCGCGTGTCGAAAACAGTAAAAGGGGGCAAGCGCTTTGGCTTTGCTGCTCTCGTCGTTGTGGGTGACCAAAAAGGTCGCGTCGGCTTCGGCAAGGGTAAAGCCAAAGAGGTGCCTGAGGCGATCCGCAAAGCCACCGAGCAAGCCAAGCGTCAGATGGTCCGTGTGCCTCTGCGCGAAGGCCGCACGTTGCACCACGATGTTGAGGGCCGTCACGGCGCCGGCAAAGTGGTCATGCGCACAGCCCCAACCGGTACCGGTATCATCGCCGGTGGTCCGATGCGTGCTGTGTTTGAAATGCTGGGCGTTCAGGACGTGGTTGCCAAATCCATTGGCTCGCAGAACCCCTACAACATGATCCGCGCAACGATTGATGGCCTCAAGAAAGAAGCCAGCCCTCGTATGGTAGCGCAACGTCGTGGCAAGAAAGTCGGCGACATCTTGAAAAAAGATGACGCGCCGGCTGCTGCCGCGGATGCAGACGCGTAAGGAGACCTGAGAGATGGCTAAAACAATCGTTGTTCGTCAGATCGGCTCCCCGATCCGCCGCCCAATCAAACAGCGCCAGACGCTGATCGGCCTGGGCCTGAACAAAATGCACAAAACACGCGAGCTGGAAGACACCCCAGCCGTGCGTGGCATGATCGCAAAGATCCCCCACATGGTGGAAATCGTTGAGGAGAAGGGCTGAGCTATCAGCTCCAGTTCCGGACCTGATCCGGAACCTCTGAGATAAACGCACCCCGGTCAGAAATGGCTGGGGTGTTTTTTTGTGCGCGGGATAGTGATGTGCTAAGGGTGGATCATGCGGAAATATGCCATCATACGCGTGCCGGGCAGCGGCCCGCCTGCTTTGATCGACATGGATAGCATCTTTTCTGACAAAGCGGAGGCGCAGGCGAAACTGGCTCAGATCGAAAAGACACAGTTGAAAGCGCACCACACCTTTCTGGACATCGTTTCGTTCGAAGGAAACGCCGAGGAAGAGCTGCCCAAGCTTGGGATCATCTTCTGAGAACACCCGTTGCAGGGGTTCTTGCGGCGCGGCTTATCCAGCGTGGGCGGTCTTTCGCGTCAGACCAATCACCGCACATCCCAACGTCTCCCGCAACGCCGCGGCAAGTTCCTCCACTGTCTCCGTGTTCACATACATTCCACCCGTCTGGTCGGACAGGCATTTGGCCACGGTCTCGCCTTGGTATTCCTTCACCTCAGGGCTGTTCCATGAAAACGGATCAAAGGACACACGGAACCCGATGACATGCACTGTCAGCCGGGTGTTCTCGGCCAGATAGGCCCCCAGCTCACAGGGGCGCCCGCCGCAGGTTTCATTGCCATCCGTCACCAATACGATAATTCCTTCCGGCCCCAAAACAGCGGCGGCTTCCTCAACCGAGGCGGCGAGGGGCGTCATGCCACCAGGCGTCAACGCGTCCACATCACGCATCACCGGAGCCGCGGCATCAGGAACGGGTGTGAATTTCAAAGATATGCCAGAACATCCCTCATCCCCGCCGGGGCCGTAGACGATCAACCCGACCCGCCGGATGGGCGCGATTTCGGGCATGGCTTGGGCAATGGCCTGACGGGCGTCATCAATGCGCGTGGGGGTGCGTGGCGAAAACCCTTTCTCATCCATCGAGGCCGAGCCATCCATCACCAGCATCGCATCTCGCGCGCAGCCGTTCTGCGCCATGGCAGGGGTAAGCCCCAGCATCAGGGCAAAAACAGTGAGGGGGGCCGCACGCAGCATAGCCCATCACACACCGGGACAGCAGATAAATCAATCGGTAGGGTAGGGCGATAGACCACGAATGCACAAAGGAATGATCACATGTTCGTCAAACACCTCTCGGATATCCTTGGCACGGAGGCCCATGTCACCGGCGATGCCTTTGAAAGCCGCCGCATGGTGCTGGCACACGACGGGTTGGGGTATTCCCTGCATGATACGCTGATTAAGGCCGGAACCACGCAACATCTGCATTACAAGAACCACATCGAAGCGAACTACTGCTTTGAGGGCAGGGGAGAGGTGGAGAATGTGGCGACGGGTGAGGTGTTCCCGCTAGAGGCCGGCTCGCTCTATGTGCTCGACCAGCACGACGCGCATATTGTGCGGGCCGAGACGGATATGCGGCTGGTGTGCATCTTCACACCTGCTTTGACCGGGCAGGAAAAGCATGATGCGGCTGGGAGTTATGGGGTGGCGGAGTGACGCAGCCCGCGATCAGGCCACATCCGATTGCTTTAGCCGCTCCAGAAAATCCGTGGGCGTTTGGCCGGTGTGCTTGCGGAAGGCTTTGCTAAAGCTGACCCGGTTGTTGAACCCTGCATCAAAGGCCAGCCGGGTCAGATTGGTCTTGCCATGTTTGCGCAGATGGTCGGCGGCAAATTTGGCCCTGTAGCCGTTCACGTAGTCATAGAAATTCTTGTGATGGTGCTGATTGATCACCTGCGATAGATGATGTGGGCTCAGACCCGCGATGTCGGCCAGTTCTGCCAGTTTCAGATCGTTTTGCAAAAACACCTGTTTGGTTTCCATCACCCGGTCCAGCTTGTCCGCCAGTTCGGCCCCGAGCTGTTCATCCACGGGCGAGCCGAGGTATTTTGTGCTGGCCCCAGACACGACCGGTTGCGGCGCAAGGCTGTGCCCTAGCAGTATTTCCGGCTGACGCAGAGACAGATACCCGATGGCAAAGACGCTGCAGGCCTCGGCCAGCAATACTGCGTCGTAGAACTCTGGTCGTGTCACTCCAAAGAAGATTGCAGGAATGTTCAAAGCGAAATCTGCTGCGAGGATCACGGAAAACAACACCACAACGATTGTCAGCCAGTTGAGGTTGATCTTGTCCAATGCCGAGCGTGTTTCCATGGCCTTGGCCCGGTAAGTTCTTAGCAGTCGCAAAGACAGCAGAAAATACGCGGCGATCTGCACATAGATTAACGCGACGATGGATTTATGCACATAGCCATAAAACAGCGCGCCGCTTTGGGTGTCCGAGTAAAGATGTATCGGGATCTGCGCCAGACCGGCAAGAATGGCGGGCAGGGCATGCAAGAAAAGCCGCCTGATCGTCACATCGCGAAGGTGCGACAGCTGGCCGACATAAAGGTAAAGCACAGGCGCCCACAGCAGGGGGGTCACCCAAAGGTAATAGTCGATCAGAAACCGGTGAAACTCTCCGCCGGTTTTCTGAACAAAGACGTTCCACATGGTGATGGTCAGCAATCCGACCAGCCCGGCCAGCAGCAAATTGGCCTTGCGATTGGCGAAGCCATTTAGAACCAGCAGCAAGACCAAAGCCACGCCATGAATGGCAGCGCCAAGGAAAAGGGTGTCGATTGTAATCATGTGTTTTTCCAGCCCTTCGGATGATTGACTGCTTAGCATCGCATTTGGATGAGTTGGTAAATTTCTATCCAGATTATCGCTTTGATCGGCCGTGACCCTTCTTTGTGATCTGGCTGCGCTTGGGTGACACATCATCCCAGCGGGCATTTCAAGACAAACAAGGAGATACTCTATGAAGACAGGGAAAATGATCACGCTTTTGGCCACGGGCCTCACTCTGATTGCTGGTATGGCTGCGGCAGGACAAAAAGCAACAGGGGATGAAATCAAAGCCTTTGTGTCGGGAAAAACCGTTCAGGGCAGCATGTTGGTGGACGAATACCAAAAGTATTCCGAGTTCTACATGCCAGATGGCACGATCAAGGGGGATGGATACACCGGGAAATGGTCCATTTCTGATGACAGCATGTGTTTTGCCTATGGCGGTGAATCCTCTGGCTGTTGGCAGGCGACCATCGAAGGTCCGGCCATCATCTGGTGGAAAGACGGTGCCGTAGACGGGGCCGCCGTGGGCAAGGAAGGCAACGGAAACGGTTACTGATGCAGCGCGCCCTGCTGATGACATTAGGGGCAGGGCGCTCTCATCCAAAGCCGGGTCTGCTCAGGTCAGACCCGGCTGCGATCTCTGCCCTTGATTGCCGCGAATAACCCGTCTATACGCCCCCGGTGGCCCATTGGGGTCATGGAATCAAAACCAAGAAACGCCGTGGTTGGCCCGTTCACGCTTCGGGGGTCACATCCGGCTTAGGAGAAGCGATATGAAACTGCATGAATTGCGCGACAACGACGGCGCAACCAAAAAACCACAACGCATTGGCCGTGGCCCGGGTTCGGGCAAAGGTAAAACCGGTGGTCGTGGTATCAAAGGTCAGAAATCCCGCTCAGGTGTGGCGATCAAAGGATACGAAGGCGGCCAGATGCCTTTGTACCAACGTCTGCCAAAGCGTGGCTTTAACAAGCCAAACCGCAAGAAATTTGCCGTTGTGAACCTGGGCCTGATCCAGAAATTCATCGACGCCAAGAAACTGGACGCCAAGAAAGCCATCACCGAAGATGTGCTGCTGGAAAGCGGCCTGATCCGTCGCAAGTTGGACGGCGTGCGTGTTCTGGCGAAAGGCGAAGTTTCGGCTAAGCTGAAGCTGGAAGTCACAGGTGCCTCGAAATCCGCGATTGAGGCGGTTGAGAAGGCTGGTGGCTCGCTGACTGTCACATCTGTGGCATCATCCGAGGCCGCGGCTGAATAAGAGGTTGTGAGAGGGCCACGCGCCCCTTACATACTTCCTTAGTTTTCCAAAATTCGCCGCCCGGCCGGAAAACGGTTGGGGCGGCGTTTCTACAATCAAAGAGAGCCTTATGGTATCTGCTGCAGAACAAATGGCCGCCAACACCAGCTGGTCGGCCCTTGGCAAAGCCACTGATCTTCGCAATCGCATCCTGTTTACACTGGGTCTGCTGATCGTCTACCGCCTGGGAACCTATATCCCGGTGCCCGGTATCGACGGCGCAGAGCTGCGGGCCTTCATGGAGGAAGCCGCCACCGGGATCGGCGGTATCCTGTCGATGTTTACTGGCGGCGCATTGGGTCGGATGGGCATCTTTGCCCTCGGGATAATGCCCTACATTTCGGCCTCGATCATCATTCAGCTGCTGACAGCGATGGTGCCTGCTCTTGAGCAACTCAAGAAAGAAGGCGAACAGGGCCGCAAGAAGATCAACCAATACACGCGTTTCGGGACCGTGGGCCTTGCCACGTTGCAATCTTACGGCTTGGCGATGAGTCTTCAATCGGGTGATATCGTGACCAATCCGGGCGCATTCTTTGTGATTTCGTGCATGATCACCCTCGTGGGGGGCACGATGTTCCTGATGTGGCTGGGCGAGCAAATCACCGCACGCGGCATCGGCAACGGTATCTCACTGATCATTTTCGTGGGCATTATTGCCGAAGTACCTGCCGCCCTTGCGCAGTTCTTCAGCCAGGGCCGCTCAGGCGCTATCAGCCCCGCAGTGATTATCGGTGTGATCGCAATGGTCATCATCACGATCTCCTTTGTGGTCTTCATGGAGCGTTCTTTGCGCAAGGTGCACATCCAGTATCCACGCCGTCAGGTGGGGATGAAGGTCTATGACGGCGGCAACTCGCACCTGCCGATCAAGGTCAACCCGGCGGGCGTTATCCCGGCGATCTTTGCCAGCTCATTGTTGCTGTTGCCGGTCACCATCGGCACCTTCTCGGGCAATTCCACCAATCCGGTGATGTCGACCATTCTGGCGTATTTTGGCCCCGGCCAGCCTGCCTATCTGATCTTCTTCACCGCCATGATCGTGTTCTTTGTCTACTTCTATACCTTCAACGTGGCGTTCAAGCCGGATGATGTGGCGGACAATCTGAAAAACCAGAACGGCTTTGTGCCGGGCGTGCGTCCGGGCAAGAAAACGGCCGAGTATCTGGAGTATGTGGTCAACCGCATTCTGGTGCTGGGTGCGGGCTATCTGGCGCTGGTCTGTCTGCTGCCGGAAATCCTGCGGGCACAACTCGCGATCCCCTTCTATTTCGGCGGGACATCCGTTCTGATTGTGGTTTCCGTCACAATGGATACAATCCAACAGGTGCAGAGCCATCTGCTGGCCCACCAGTATGAGGGCTTGATCGAAAAATCTCAGCTGAGCGGCAAAGGCAAGAAGCGCGCTCGCAGAAAGGGAACCGGACGCAAATGAACATTATCCTTCTCGGACCGCCCGGAGCGGGCAAAGGCACGCAAGCGCAAATCCTCGTGGATGGGCGTAACATGATCCAACTGAGCACCGGCGACATGCTGCGCGAAGCCAAGGACAGCGGTACTGAGATGGGTAAGATTGTGGCCGATGTGATGGCGCGCGGCGACTTGGTGACGGATGAAATCGTCATCGGCCTGATCCGCGAAAAGCTGCAGGGCGACAAAAAGGGCGGGTTCATCTTTGATGGCTTCCCCCGCACTCTGGCGCAGGCGGATGCTCTGGGCGAGTTGTTGGCCGAGAATGGCGAGACACTGGACAGCGTCGTTGAAATGCAAGTCAATGACGACGTGCTGGTTGACCGTATCGTCGGTCGTGCCGAAGCAGCCGTGGCTGCAGGGGGCGAGGCACGTGCGGATGACAACGCCGAAAGCCTGAAAATCCGGTTGATGGAATACTACAAGAAAACCTCTCCGCTGATTGGCTACTACTATGCCAAGGGCGATCTGAAATCCGTGGATGGTCTGGGCACGATTGACGAAGTGTCGGGCGAAATTGCGGGTGTTTTGGACGCTTAAAGCACCAGAATGATCAGTTTTGCTGACGGCCTGATTTGTGGAATAGTCATTGGACTGTTTTTTGGGTTTCTCCTAGGTGTGTATTTCAAAGGGCTCACCATGAAATTGGACCTTTGTGACGATCAGACTTAAGGCAAATACATCTTCAATTCAGAACTGCGAAAAAATGTCTGCCCGAATAGCAGACCGTAGATTTCCTTGGGGGTTGACGCCCTTCCCAAACCCTCCTAAACCGCACCATCTCTTAAGAGAACATGATTCCCAAGCGGGTCGCCCCCGTGGACGAATCGATCACCTGAATTCAGCTGCGGCCCGGTGCGTTATGCCTCGGGCCTACGTTGTGAAAAAAGGGTCTGGAGCTACGGACCCGCAACGAAAAGGAAATGACACTTGGCACGTATCGCCGGCGTTAACATCCCGACCCACAAACGGGTCCCGATCGCCCTCACTTACATCACCGGTATTGGCAACACATCCGCCAAAGCCATCTGCGAAGCCGTGGGCATTGACCCAACGCGCCGCGTCAACGAACTCTCCGATGCCGAAGTGCTGTCTGTGCGCGAGCACATCGACGCCAACTTCACCGTCGAAGGTGACCTGCGTCGTGAGACACAGATGAACATCAAGCGCCTGATGGACCTTGGGTGCTACCGTGGCCTGCGTCACCGCCGTAACCTGCCGGTTCGTGGTCAACGCACGCACACCAACGCACGCACCCGCAAAGGCCCCGCGAAGGCCATTGCCGGCAAGAAGAAATAAGGGAGGGCTTTAGATATGGCACGCGAAACGCGTAAAGTTAAAAAGAAGGTCTCCAAGAACATCGCCACTGGCGTTGCTCACGTTAACTCTTCTTTCAACAACACCAAAATCCTGATTTCGGACGTGCAGGGCAACGCCATTGCATGGTCGTCTGCAGGCACCATGGGCTTCAAAGGCTCGCGTAAGTCGACGCCTTACGCGGCTCAGATGGCGGCCGAAGATGCGGGCAAGAAAGCCCAGGATCACGGCATGAAAACTCTGGAAGTTGAAGTGCAGGGTCCAGGGTCGGGCCGGGAAAGCGCACTGCGCGCCTTGGCGGCGATCGGCTTTAACATCACCTCGATCCGTGATGTGACACCGATTGCACACAATGGCTGCCGTCCGCCGAAACGCCGCCGCGTTTAAGTATTTGTTATCGGTTCGGGGCCGCGTGTTACGCACGGCCCCCTTCCGCTTTTTTGAAACCTCGGGCGTCTCCTACCTAGGACATGGGGTGCGAGACAAGAATGGAGGGACAGCATGATCCATAAGAACTGGGCTGAACTGATTAAACCAACGCAGCTGGACGTAAAGCCGGGCAATGACCCATTGCGTCAGGCCACTGTTGTGGCCGAACCGCTGGAGCGTGGCTTTGGTCTGACCATGGGCAACGCGCTGCGCCGCGTATTGCTGAGCTCGCTGCAAGGCGCTGCGATCACATCCGTACAGATCGACAACGTTCTGCACGAATTTTCATCTGTGGCTGGTGTGCGTGAAGACGTCACCGACATCGTTCTGAACCTAAAGGGCGTGGCCCTGCGCATGGAAGTCGAAGGGCCCAAGCGCCTGTCCGTCAGCGCCAAGGGGCCCGGTGTTGTCACCGCAGGTGATATCTCGGATTCAGCGGGCATCGAAGTGCTGAACAAAGAGCACGTGATCTGCCACCTCGACGATGGCGCGGATCTGTTCATGGAACTGACAGTCAATCAGGGCAAAGGCTATGTCGCTGCGGATAAGAACAAGCCAGAGGACGCGCCGATTGGCCTGATCCCCGTGGATGCGATCTATTCGCCTGTGGTCAAAGTCAGCTATGATGTGCAGCCCACCCGTGAGGGCCAGGTGCTGGATTATGACAAGCTGACCATGAAAGTCGAAACAGATGGCTCGATCACGCCGGATGATGCCGTAGCCTTTGCCGCGCGTATCCTGCAGGATCAGCTGAGCATCTTCGTGAACTTCGAAGAGCCAGAAAGCGCTGGCCGTCAGGACGAAGACGATGGTCTGGAGTTCAACCCGCTTCTGCTGAAGAAAGTGGACGAGCTGGAACTGTCAGTTCGTTCGGCCAACTGCCTGAAGAACGACAATATCGTGTATATTGGCGATCTCATCCAGAAGACCGAAGCCGAAATGCTGCGCACGCCAAACTTTGGCCGCAAGTCCTTGAACGAGATCAAGGAAGTGCTGTCAGGCATGGGCCTGCATCTGGGCATGGACGTCGAAGATTGGCCACCCGACAACATCGAGGATCTGGCCAAGAAATTCGAAGACCAGTTCTAAGACTTCGTAGGCCGGGCTTAAGCCCGGTTTACCACCAACCCGGGCAATTCCGCCCCAAGGAGAGTGGCAGACACGCATCTGACCACCAGACAAAGCAAAATCGCCCGTAGAGGGCACCAAATGGAGTAAGAAACATGCGTCACGCACGAGGCTACCGCCGTCTGAACCGCACCCATGAGCACCGCAAGGCGCTTTTTGCCAACATGGCCGGGTCGCTGATCGAACATGAACAAATCAAAACCACTCTGCCCAAGGCCAAAGAACTGCGCCGCATTGTGGAAAAGCTGATCACCCTGGGCAAACGCGGCGATCTGCACGCGCGCCGTCAGGCCGCCAGCCAGTTGAAACAGGACCAGTATGTCGCCAAATTGTTCGACGTTCTGGGTCCACGCTACAAAGAGCGCAACGGCGGTTATGTCCGCGTATTGAAAGCCGGCTTCCGCTATGGCGACATGGCGCCCATGGCGATCATCGAGTTCGTTGAGCGCGATGTAGATGCCAAAGGTGCCGGCGACAAAGCCCGCGTGGCCGCCGAGGATGCGTCCGAAGAGTAAGCCTCACTCATCGCACCAAGAATTTTAGACCCCTGCCTTATTGGCGGGGGTTTTTCTTTATGCGCCCATCCGGTTAACATCCGAGCCGAGCCGACCGGGGCGTTCTCTTGCAATCTGCACCCTCGCGGCTCATATCTTCCGGCACATGTCAATTTCGCGCACCGGAGACACAATGTTCCGCCTGATCCTCCTTTGCATTACCTTGCTGGCCACGCCCCTTTTGGGCCAGACGCAGGTGCCGGAGAGCCAGGCGCAGATCACACTCAGCTTCGCCCCGCTGGTCAAACAATCCGCCCCGGCCGTCGTCAACATCTACGCCAAGCGCATCATCAACGAACGTGCCAGCCCCTTTGCGGGTGATCCATTTTTTGACAACCTGTTCCGGGATTTTGCAGGGCCACGCCAGCGCGTGCAAAACTCGCTTGGCTCGGGTGTGATCCTCAGTGCGGATGGGATCGTGGTCAGCAATTACCATGTGGTGGGCGATGCCACGGATATCCGTGTCGTGCTGAATGACCGGCGCGAGTTCAAGGGCCGGGTGCTATTGTCGGATCAGGAAAGTGATCTGGCGATCCTTCAGTTGGATAATGTCGAAGACCTGCCTGCACTGTCCCTGCGCGACAGTGACAGCGTTGAAGTGGGAGAGCTGGTGCTGGCCATCGGCAATCCCTTTGGTGTGGGGCAGACGGTCAGCAGCGGGATTGTATCGGGGCTCGCCCGGTCAGGTGGGGCCATGGGCAATGCCCGAGGGTATTTCGTGCAAACCGATGCGCCGATCAACCCGGGCAACTCGGGGGGCGCGTTGGTGGATATCAAGGGGCTTCTTATTGGGATCAACACCTCGATCCTGTCACGCTCGGGCGGATCTAACGGCATTGGCTTTGCGATTCCATCCGCCCTGGTGGAGCAGTTTGTCGCCCAAGCGCGGGCCGGCAATACTCGGTTTGCACGGCCTTGGTCCGGCGTGACTGGACAGGCGGTCGAGGCTGATTTGACCGAAGTTCTGGGGCTCGACCGTCCGGGCGGAGTGATCTTGTCTGATTTTCACCCGGCCAGTCCTTTGAAAGACGCCGGGTTTATCGCAGGCGACGTGGTGACAGCGGTAGATGGCGCTCCGGTGAATACGCCAGCCGAGATGATTTACCGCATGACCGTTGCAGGTTTGGGGGAAACCGCACGCATGACGCGGGTCCGCGACGGTCGGGTGGATGAGGTTGAGGTGGCCCTGATCGCCCCACCGGATACACCGCCGCGCGCGACCGTGGTGACCGACGCGGTCCTGCCGGACATCACGCTGGAACAGCTGAACCCGGCGGTGGCCGCCGAACTGGGCCTGCCGTCAAACGCGACGGGTGTCGTAGTGTCTGATCCCGGGGAAACCGGACGTCGGGCCGGATTGATACGTGGTGACATCCTGTTGGGCATTGGCCGCGCCGCTGTGTCTAGCCCAGCCGAGGCGGGTGCGCTTTTGCAATCGGCCAGTCGTCGGTTGGTCCTGACAGTGCAGCGCGGCAATCGGCGCCTCACATTACGGTTCAGGATTTAAGCGATGGCTGATCTCTTTGACAGTACTCCCGACAAGACCCCCGATGATGCACCGCGTCCTCTGGCCGACCGGCTGCGCCCCAAAACGTTGGCCGAGGTCATCGGACAAGACCAGGTGCTGGGCGAGGACGCCCCTTTGGGTGTCATGCTGGCCTCGGGCAGTTTGGGGTCGCTGGTGTTTTGGGGGCCGCCAGGCGTGGGCAAGACCACCATCGCGCGGCTGCTGGCGGACGAAACAGATCTGCATTTCGTCCAGATCAGCGCGATTTTCACCGGTGTGCCTGAGTTGCGAAAAGTCTTTGAGGCCGCCAAGCATCGACGTTCAAACGGGCAGGGGACGCTGCTGTTCGTCGATGAAATCCATCGGTTCAACAAAGCCCAGCAAGACGGGTTTTTACCGCATATGGAGGATGGCACCATCCTGCTGGTGGGGGCCACAACCGAGAACCCCAGTTTTGAACTGAACGCTGCCCTGCTCAGCCGCGCGCAGGTGCTGGTGCTGGAACGTATGCCGCTTGCTGATCTGGAGCTTTTGACTCAACGGGCCGAGAAAGAGCTGGACCGGCAACTGCCTCTGGACGGCCCCGCGCGCGAGGCCTTGCTGCAGATGGCCGATGGCGACGGGCGCGCGCTGCTCAATCTGGTGGAGCAGGTGGCGGCGTGGAAAACCGACGGCAAGCTGAACACCGAGGCGCTGACCAAGCGGTTGATGAAACGGGCCGCCAAATATGACAAAGGCGGGGACGAGCATTACAATCTGATCTCGGCGCTGCATAAATCTGTGCGCGGATCTGACCCGGATGCAGCGCTTTATTGGTTTGCCCGAATGCTGGAAGGCGGCGAGGACCCGCGTTATCTGGCCCGGCGTATCACCCGCATGGCGGTTGAAGACATCGGCCTGGGGGATCCGCAGGCGCAGGCCGTCTGTTTGCAATCCTGGGAAACCTATGAGCGACTGGGCAGTCCCGAAGGAGAGTTGGCCCTGGCGCAAGCCTTGGTCTATCTGGCGCTGGCACCCAAATCCAATGCGGCCTATGTGGCTTATAAGGCGGCGCGGAATGCGGCCAAATCCACCGGCAGCGAACCCCCACCCAAACATATCCTCAATGCGCCAACATCGCTGATGAAAGATCAGGGATACGGTGATGGCTATGCTTATGACCACGATGCCGAAGATGGTTTTTCAGGGCAGAACTACTTTCCAGACGCGATGAAGCGCCCGGTGCTTTATCAACCGGTGGAGCGGGGATTCGAGCGAGAGTTGAAAAAGCGGCTGGATTACTTCGTCAAATTGCGGATGCGACGCAACTGAGGTCGCACCGATGTCGTTTTTAGACCTAAATATGCTGTTTACTAACAACCTGGGCGGTTATGATCTGCCCCAAATCAGAACAATAGAAAAAGCTGACACCCCAATTAAGTAAGGCTTAAATGCACAAGCTGTGATTGGCCATTACAGCAGTTTTATGCTTGAGTCAGCCATGTCGTAAACAGACCAGAATTGGGCGTGCCCGCAGGTTGCGAAGCCGAAGACGGGGCGTCACGCTACGGCACACCAATCAATAATCAGGGAGAACAATCAGATATGATCAAGGATCAAGCACTTATTGACCGGCTTGCCCATGACGCGCGCACAGGGCGCATTTCACGGCGATCCTTCATGAATTATGCCATGGCGGCGGGTATGACCACTGCCACGGCAACCGGATTGTGGGGCACCACCGCTGGTGCAGCCCCCAAGAAAGGCGGCACGCTGCGTGTTGCACAACATGATGGTAACACCTCGGATCAAATGGATCCGGGAAAGTATCAGTCCAATTTTGAAATTTTCTTTGGCCACACGGTGCGGGCCTATCTGACAATGATTAACACCGATGGCACGTTAGGGCCGGACGTCGCGAGCGAATGGTCCGCAACACCTGACGCGCAGGAATGGACATTTAAGGTCAATCCCATGGCCACGTTCCATTCCGGAAACAATGTGACCGCGGCGGATGTTGTGGCTTCGATGAACCATCACCGGGGAGAAGATTCGACGTCGGCGGCCAAGGCATTGCTAACCTCGGTTCAAGAGTTGGTGGATAACGGCGATGGAACTGTAACTTTCAAGCTGGATGCGCCCAACGCCGACTTGCCTTGGTTGATGACGGATTATCACCTGGCCATTCTGCCTGCCAAGGAAGACGGCAGCATTGAATGGGAATCTGGCGATGGCTGCGGCCCTTACAAAGTGGCTGAACTTGAGTTTGGCATCGGTGGCCGTTTCGTTCGACACGACGCCTGGCACGGTGAAGGTGCTTACGTTGACGAACTTGAAGTCCTCGTTATCAACGATCCCAACGCACGTCAGACATCCCTTGTGACTGGAGATGTGGACGTGGCGAGCCTTTTGGAGAACAAAACGCTGGCGCTGCTGGGACGTGACCCCAATATTGAGGTTGAAAACGTGGCTTCCGCGCAAGCGATCACAATGCCTATGCATTGCGACACGGCTCCGTTTGACAACAACGACGCACGCCTCGCCTTGAAATACGCGATTGACCGCAATGAACTGGTCGAGAAGATTACCTTTGGCGCCGCTACCGTGGGCAACGATTTCCACCATTCACCTGCGATGCCGTATTTTCCCGCAGACATTCCGCAGCGTGAGTATGACCCTGATAAGGCTGCATCACTGTGGAAGAAAGCGGGGCTGGAAGGCACCACGGTCAACCTCAGCACGGCGGAATCCATCACCACCGGCGCGGTGGACGCGGCCATTCTTTATTCTGAACATGCTAAGAAGGCCGGCATCGATATCAAGGTTCAACGCGAACCCAATGATGGCTACTGGTCGGATGTCTGGTTGAACAAACCATGGTGCATGGTCACGTGGGGTGCGCGTCCCACACCGGATGTAATGTATACACTGGCTTATAAGGATGATGCGGCCTGGAACGAAAGCCGCTGGCAGAACGATCGATTCAACGAACTGCTCTTGATGGCCAAGGCCGAACTGGACGACACCAAGCGCGCCGAAATCTATGCCGAAATGGGCATGATCTCGCGGGACGAGGGTGGAACGGTCCTGCCGTATTTCCCGAACTTCATCTATGGGCGACGCTCCAACGTAAAACGCGGCGAAAACCTTTCACCCGCGTGGCAAATGGATGGCTATCGGTACGGCAGCCGCTGGTGGTTCGACAGCTGATCCCCAGCCTTCTGCTATTTGTGACACAAAACCCGGCGCTGCGGTGCCGGGTTTTTGCATTGCACCGTCGGTTGGCAGCCACCAAACGTTGACTGTTCGGAAACAATTCGAAGTCTGGTCGGGAATTCGAGCCGAAAACCTGTTAATGATCACGAAGAAGCTCCCCAAACTTGTGGCAATCGTGCGCGACTTAAGAAATTCTGAAGTTTTGAACGATTAACTAGAGATCAGTAAATTTTCGTGTTCTCCTATGCCCATGTCGCAACTGAGCTTTCTATAAGGACGTCGAGAACTTGGGGAGAATGCAAGTCCGTCGTCGCTGTTCACATGTGACAGATCAATCAATCCACAGGGAGAAACTACAAAAATGGTCAAAGATCAAATGATGCTTGATCGTCTGGCAGCCGCTGCAAAAGATGGCAGCATTTCGCGTCGGTCGTTCATGAACTATTCAATGGCAGCTGGTATGACGGCGACAGCCGCAACCGGCCTTTGGGGCACATCCGCCAAAGCCGCACCTCAGCGTGGCGGTAAATTCCGTATCGCTCAGCACGATGGTAACACATCTGACAGCCACGATCCCGGTACGTACCTTTCGTACGCGATGATCTGTCTGGCACACACACACCGTGCCTATCTGACAATGATCAATACGGACCAGACTTTGGGCGGTGACGTGGCCACAGAATGGTCGGCGACACCTGATGCCAAGGAATGGACATTCGTACTGAACCCGAATGCTACGTTCCATTCAGGTGCCAAAGTAACCGCGGCAGATGTTCTGGCCTCGATGAACCATCACCGTGGTGAAGATTCCGGATCTGCGGCGACAGCCCTTCTTGCTTCGGTCCAAGAGATTGTCGACAACGGCGACCACTCGGTCACCTTCAAGCTGGACAGCCCCAACGCTGACCTGCCTTGGATCATGCCCGATTATCACCTGCCAATTTGCCCTGCGAATGCTGATGGCACTTTGAACTGGCAATCGGCAGATGGTTGCGGACCTTATAAACTGGTCGAGCACGAGTTTGGTGTCGGTTCACGTCTTGTGCGCCATGACGAATGGCACGGCGAAGGCGCGTATTTCGATGAAGTCGAATACATCATCATCAACGATCCAAACGCACGTCAAACGTCGCTGGTCACCGGTGATGTGGATGCGGTAACGTTGCTCGAGAACAAAACTCTCGGTCTGCTGGGTCGTGACCCCAACATCGAAATCGATAACGTACCATCTGCTTCGGCAATCGTCATGCCTATGCATTCGAACGTGGGACCATTTGATAACAACGACGTTCGTATGGCGATGAAGCTGGCGATCGACCGCGAAGAGCTTATTGAAAAGATCTCTTTCGGCGCAGCAAGCCTGGGCAACGATTTCCACCATTCGCCTGCCATGCCTTACTTCCCGGCGGATATCCCGCAGCGCACATATGATCCCGAGAAGGCCAAGTGGCATCTCAAGCAAGCGGGCGTCGATAGCGTTTCAGTAAACCTCAGCACGGCGGAATCAATTACCACTGGTGCGGTTGACCTGGCGGTTCTGTATTCGGCTCAGGCCAAAAAAGCTGGGATCGACATCAATGTTGTGCGCGAGCCTAACGATGGATACTGGTCGGATGTATGGCTGACCAAGCCGTTCTGTGTTGTGTCCTGGGGCGCACGTCCAACGCCGGATGTTATGTATACGCTGGCGTATAAAGACGATGCAGCCTGGAACGAAAGCTACTGGCAGCATGAGCGTTTCAACGAAATCCTGCTGCAAGCCAAGGCCGAGCTGGACGACGCGAAGCGCGCTGAGATGTATGCCGAAATGGGCATGATCTCACGTGATGAAGGGTCTTCGGTCATTCCGTACTTCCCGAACTTCGTGTACGGCCGTCGCAAGAACGTTCGCCACACTGGTCAACTGGCCGCAAGCTGGCAGCTGGATGGCGCACGTGGTGCAAGCCGCTGGTGGTTCGAGGGCTAAAGCTCTCTGCCATATCAATTCCGAAACCCGGCGCGGTCATCCGCGCCGGGTTTTTTCGTGAACTCATGCCTGAATCAGCCCAAACTGCCGAACCGGAGAGGCGTAATTCGCGATAAAGTGAGGATTTCACAGGTGATTGTAGGCCAATCGCATTGACCGCACGTCAATTATCCTCAAAGTTAAAGAACAATAAAAACCCAATAAATCAGGGAGGGACACATGGGAGACATACTGAAGCTCGTTGGACAGCGGCTCGGTCTCGGGTTGGTAATTCTACTCGTTATCTCAATTATCATCTTCTTCATGGTCGAACTTTTGCCCGGGGACATCGCTCAAGCGGTTCTGGGTCAAGGCGCCACAGAAGAAAACCTTGCAGCCTTGCGCAAGGAAATGGGCTTGGACAAGCCTGCATTCGTCAGATATTTTGGATGGCTCGGTAACGCGATCTTCCTCGATTTCGGTAACTCCGTCGTCACCGGCGAGAAGGTTTCGACCGTGATCGGTGCGCGCTTTGCGAACACTTTGTTCCTGGCCTGCTATGCTGCGGTGATCGCGGTTCCAGTTGCTATCGTTCTGGGCATCCTGGTGGCTCTGCTGCGCAACTCGATCTTTGACCGGGTGGCCAACGTGCTGACGCTTACCTCGATTTCGTCTCCTGAATTCTTTTTGGGCTACATCCTGATCCTGTACTTCGCGGTTAAATGGGGCATGTTCCCTGCTATTGCCAGCCTGTCCGAGGGGATGAGCTTTGGCGAATTGCTCAATCGAACCTTCCTGCCGGCGCTGACGCTGGTTCTGGTTGTTGTGGCGCATATGATGCGGATGACACGGGCTGCGATTATCAACCTTCTGGCCTCGCCTTACATCGAAATGGCGCGCCTGAAAGGGGTTCCACCGCTGAAGGTGATTGTCCGGCACGCTCTGCCAAATGCATGGGCACCGATCATCAACGTTGTGGCCCTTAACCTGGCCTACCTGATCACAGGTGTGGTTCTGGTTGAGGTGGTCTTTGTTTATCCCGGTATCGGCCAAGCTCTGGTGGATGCGGTGAGTAAACGTGACTTCCCGGTTGTTCAGGCTTGCTGCCTGATCTTCGCGGCCACCTTCATCTTGCTGAACCTTGCAGCTGATGTTGGCGCCATTCTCACCAACCCGCGTCTGCGGCACCCGAAATAAGGAGGCAGAACCATGAGTATTTTTGTCATTACCTACTACTCACTGCTTCTCGCCGGGTCTACGGCAGCAGCATTCTTCAACAAGCGTTCGATCTTTACGCTGCTTTTCTCACTGACGTTGGTGTCTTTCGTTGTGGGGATCATCGGCGGGCCAGGAGGACTTCGTGCAATTGCAATTTGCGCGGGGATTTTGGCTTTGGCCGCCATGGTTTCATACTCGTTCCGCGAGTTTTTAATCATGCTGGCAGGCCCTGAAGTGGCTAAGGAGTTGCGCACTGCACCTCTGACCGCCGCGTTTGGGATGTTCGTGATCTTCACCTACGCCATCACCGGTATCTTCGCACCCTGGATTGCACCTTTTGGTGAGGCTGAGGTCATCAGTTCGGCCTTTGCACCTGCGGATGAGAACATGCTTCTTGGTGCCGATCAGCTGGGCCGCGATATGTTCAGCCGATTGGTTTACGGCACGCGCAACTCGGTTGGTTTGGCTTTGACGGCAACCTGTCTGGCGTTCTTCCTGGGCGCGGGTGCGGGTCTTCTGGCAGCTGTAAAGGGCGGTTGGTTTGACCAGTTGATGGGACGAATTGCAGATGTGATCATGTCGATCCCATCGCTGATTTTCGCCCTTTTGATGCTGTCGATCTTTGGCCCATCGATGCCTGTGATCATATGTGCTGTAGCAATTATCTATGCCCCGCGGGTGTTCCGCCTCACACGGGCTGTTGCAGGCAACGTGGTTGTGATGGACTACATCGAAGCGGCCAAGCTACGTGGCGAAGGAACCGGCTATCTGATCCGGCGCGAAGTACTGCCAAACTCCATGGCACCACTGATCGCTGAGTTTGGCTTGGAATTCTGCTTCGTCTTCCTGTTGGTTGCAGGTTTGTCGTTCCTTGGCCTGGGTATCCAGCCTCCGACCGCAGACTGGGGATCAATGGTACGTGAAAACGCTACACTGATCTCGTTTGGCGACATAACCCCGCTTATCCCGGCTGCAGCCATTGCGCTATTGACGGTGGCGGTCAACTTCGTGGTTGACTGGATGTTGTTCCGGTCCTCCGGTCTGAAGGAGCACTAATCATGAACAAGAAAAAAGAAGTACTGCTAGAAATCAAGAATCTGAGGATCGAGGGATACTCAGACGAAAAGTGGGTCGACATCATCAAAGGTGTCGATCTGACCCTCCATCGCGGCGAAGTGATGGGCCTGATCGGGGAATCCGGAGCCGGAAAATCTACGATTGGTGCCGGTGCCATGGGCTATGCCCGAGACGGGACCCGGATATCGGAAGGCTCATCGATCGAGTTCGATGGAATGGAGCTGACCACTGCCACTGAATCCGAGAAACGCGCCCTGCGCGGCGCCCGGATTGCCTATGTGGCTCAGTCAGCGGCTGCCTCGTTCAATCCGGCGCATAAGATCATCGATCAACACACCGAGGCGCCTCTGCAATACCGACTGCAAAAGCGGATGGAAGCGCAGGAAGACGCGATGGACCTTTACGAGCGTCTGCGTTTGCCCCACCCGCAGGAGATCGGTTTCCGCTATCCCCACCAGGTGTCGGGTGGTCAGTTGCAACGTGCGATGACGGCCATGGCAATGTCCTGTCGGCCGGATCTCATCATTTTTGATGAACCGACCACAGCCCTTGACGTGACCACGCAGATCGAAGTGCTGGCCGCGATCCGCGATATTGTGGATCAGTTCAACACGGCGGCGCTCTACATCACGCACGATCTCGCGGTTGTGGCGCAGATGGCCGACACGATCAAAGTGTTGCTGAAGGGTGAAGAGGTTGAAGAGGCCTCGACCGAAGAGATGCTGAAAAACCCGAGAGAGGACTACACTAAATCTCTCTGGGCGGTGCGCAGCTTTGAAAGCCCGCAACGCCAGCGCCCCAAGGATGGTGTGCCTCTGATCTCGCTTCAAAACATTGATGCGTCTTACAGCTCGGGGCCCAAGATCCTCGATGATGTGTCGTTCGATGTCTATGAGGGTATGACCGTTTCGGTCGTGGGGGAATCCGGGTCGGGTAAATCCACGGCTGCGCGGGTCATTACCGGGCTTTTGCCTCCGTCCAAGGGCGAGGTTCTGTTCAAGGGCACGCCGTTCACGCATGATTACCGTGACCGCCCCAAGGACGAGCTGCGCCAGTGTCAGATGATCTATCAGTCTGCTGATACCTCGCTGAACCCGAAGGTGAAGATCTCGGAAATCATCGGCCGACCGGCACAGTTCTACTCCGGCCTCAAAGGAGCGGACCTCAAGGCGCGGGTGGACGAACTTCTGGATCTGATCGAACTAGAGCCGTCGCAATACTACAACCGCTACCCATCCGAGCTGTCGGGTGGTCAGAAGCAGCGGATCGGTATTGCGCGCGCCCTGGCTGCGGAACCGACGTTCATCATCTGTGACGAGGTTACATCAGCCCTCGACCAGCTGGTGGCCGAAGGCATCCTGCGGCTTCTGGACCGGCTCCAGAACGAGCTGAACCTGGCCTATATGTTCATCACTCACGATCTGGCCACTGTGCGTTCTATCTCGGACGAGGTGGTGGTGATGCAGCAAGGTAAAGTGGTGGAGCAGGGCGCGAAGGACGACATGTTCAAGCCGCCGCACCATCCCTATACTGACCTGTTGCTCAGTTCGGTACCTGAGATGGATCCAAACTGGCTGACCACACTGCTCGAGGAGCGTGGCGTGGAAAACCTGGGCGATGCGGCTGCGGCGAAGATTGCCGAAAAGTAAGCCACAAGGCCTCAGACACGAGAAAGGGCGGTCCGCAACTGGACCGCCCTTTTTCGTATCAAACGGGAGGAGGGTGTTGATGCGCGCTCAGAGGATCGCCATCGCGGCACCCACCATGGTGGCCACGATGACCGCATAGACGATCACCACTGCCTGCCATGTCGCGGAGTGCATCCGCAGTTCTTTGTTCAGCTCATCACGGTTCATGGTGCCAATCCACTTCCTGAGAGGGGTATCGCTAAAGACAAAGACGCCGTCTGGCGAAAAGGCCATCCGGCGTCGAATTTCAAAGTATGAGGGGCGTTCTGCCTCGGGTCAGGCGCTCAACGCGCCCAAAACCTGGGTTAGGCCATCACGGCCATAGCCGACAGCACCATCGTGCCAACCAGAAGACCATAGACAGCTGCTACAGCTTGCCAAGTTGCCGAATGCATACGCAGTTCTTTGTTCAGTTCTTCGCGGGTCATATCAGCCTCCATCTTTCTGGGTTAGGGCCAGGAACGGTGTTGTTCCTATGACCCCCATCTAGAGATTAATTATGGCGGAACAAGGGCAAATCGCACGAGAATCCATGCGCGCCGTGCAACCCTGATATGGTGCTATTTCATATCTGAAATAGGCTACAGTTTTGCTTAATCCCGGTGCTTCAAGCCAGCGTCAAGCTGAACCCTGCAACGGCATCACCGTCAAATCGCCCTCAAGTCGCGCCTTGATCGCCATGGCGGCGGCATGGCTGCCTGCGGCGGTCGTGTAGTAGGGGATCTTGTCATACAAGGCCACCGAACGGATTTCGCGGCTGTCTTCCACGGCAGCGGCGCCTTCGGTGGTGTTCATCAGCAGATGAATTTGACCGTCCTTGAGCATGTCCACCACATTGGGCCGGCCTTCATAGACCTTCTTGACCACATCGCAGGTCATCCCGTGCTCTTCCAGGAAGGCCGCTGTGCCGCCCGTAGCCACCATGGAAAAGCCCATGTCCACAAGCGTCTGTGCGGTTTCCACCAGCTGAGGCGTCTTGTCGGCGTCCTTGATCGAAAAGAACACAGTGCCGCCTTCGGGCAGGTCTGTGCCCGCACCCATCTGGGCCTTGAGGAAGGCCCGCGGGAAGCTGACATCCCAGCCCATCACTTCGCCGGTCGAGCGCATCTCCGGACCAAGGATCGTATCCACACCGGGGAAGCGCGCGAAGGGCATCACCGCCTCTTTCACGCTGAACCACGGCATCGCCGGGTCAGCCAGCGTCATCTGGTCCGCCATGGCCGCTGTGCCGGGCTTGGCATCCGCAGGGTAGGGGCCACGGTGCGGGAAGGCGCTCAGCGGCTCACCGGCCATCAAACGGGCGGCAATCGACGCAATGGCGCTGTCTGTCGCCTTGGCCACAAAGGGCACAGTGCGGCTGGCGCGGGGGTTCACTTCGATCAGATAGATATCCTCGCCCTGCACGGCAAACTGCACGTTCATCAGACCGACCACGTTCAGCGCTAAGGCCAAAGCCTCGGTCTGACGCTCAATCTCGGAGATGATGTGTTTGGGCAATGAATACGGTGGCAATGAACAGGCACTATCGCCCGAATGCACGCCGGCTTCTTCGATGTGTTGCAGGATGCCTGCGACGTGCACGGATTTCCCGTCACTCAGCGCATCCACGTCACATTCAATGGCACCTGCCAGATAGCCATCCAGCAGCACAGGGCTGTCGCCCGAGACAACTACCGCTTCGGCAATGTAGCGCTCCAGCTGGGCCATATCGCGCACGATCTCCATCGCGCGGCCACCCAGCACGTATGAGGGGCGGATCACCAGCGGGAATCCGATTTCTTTTGCAATCTCAAGCGCCTGCGCGTCGGTGCTGGCAATGCCATTGTTCGGCTGCTTCAGCCCCAGATCATTGACCAGCGCCTGGAATCGCTCGCGGTCTTCGGCCAGATCAATGGCATCGGGCGTGGTGCCCAGGATCGGAATGCCTTCGGCCTCCAGCGCGTTGGCCAGCTTCAGGGGTGTCTGTCCACCGAACTGCACGATCACGCCGTGCAGCGTGCCGTTTTCCTGCTCCACCCGCAGGATTTCCAACACATGCTCGAACGTCAGCGGCTCAAAGTACAAGCGGTCAGAGGTGTCATAATCCGTGCTCACCGTCTCGGGGTTGCAGTTGATCATGATTGTCTCATAGCCTGCGCCGGTCAGCGCATAGCAGGCGTGACAGCAGCAGTAATCAAATTCGATCCCCTGGCCGATCCGGTTGGGCCCGCCGCCCAGAATGACCACCTTCTGGCGGTCAGAGGGCCGCGCCTCGCACTCCACTTCGCCCATCATTGGCTCTTCGTAGGTGGAATACATATAAGGTGTCTGCGCTTCAAATTCAGCGGCACAGGTGTCGATGCGCTTGAACACGGCTTTGACGTCTAACGCCAGCCGGGCACGGCGTACATCGGCCTCAGATTTACCCGTCAGCATTGCCAGACGCGCATCTGTAAAGCCCATCATTTTCAAATCACGAAGGCCCGCCTCATCGCTTGGCAGGCCATTGGCGCGCACTACATCCTCTGCTTCCACGATTTCGCGGATCCGGGCCAGGAACCATGGGTCAAACATGGTGGTGGCGTGAATTTCATCGTCGGTCAGACCTTCGCGCATGGCCTGCGCAATGGTGCGCATCCGGTCAGGGGTCTGCAAGCTGATCGCCTTGATCACAGCGGATTTTTCTGGCGCGCCTTCAATCTCGACCTCGTCAAAGCCGCACAGGCCCGTCTCCATCGACGCCAATGCCTTTTGCAGGCTTTCGTGGATGGTCCGACCAATCGCCATGGCCTCACCCACCGATTTCATCGCCGTGGACAGATGCGGGGCGGAACCGGCGAATTTCTCGAACGCAAAGCGCGGGATTTTGGTGACCACATAGTCAATCGTCGGCTCAAAGCTGGCCGGCGTCACCTTGGTGATGTCATTGTCCAGCTCGTCCAGCGTATAGCCAATCGCCAGTTTGGCGGCGATCTTGGCAATCGGGAAACCCGTCGCCTTGGACGCCAAAGCCGAAGACCGCGACACACGCGGGTTCATTTCAATCACCACCATGCGACCATCGTCGGGGTTGATCGCCCATTGCACGTTGGATCCGCCGGTCTCGACGCCAATCTCGCGCAGCACAGCAATCGAGCCGTTGCGCATGATCTGGTATTCCTTGTCGGTCAGCGTCAGGGCAGGGGCCACGGTGATGCTGTCGCCCGTGTGCACGCCCATCGGATCGACGTTTTCAATGGCACAAACGATGATGGCGTTATCCGCTTTGTCGCGGACCACTTCCATCTCGTATTCTTTCCAGCCCAGCAGGCTCTCGTCGATCAGGATCTGATTGACTGGGCTGGCATCCAGGCCGGATTTGCAGAAATGCTCATAATCATCGCGGTTGTAGGCCACGCCGCCACCTGTACCACCAAGGGTAAAGGCAGGACGGATAATGGCAGGCAGGCCGATGTCATCGAGCGCCGCCATACATTCTTCAAACGTCTCGGCAATCGTGGCACGTGGGTTTTCAATCCCCAGACGGTCCATCGCCTCGCGGAACAGCTTGCGGTCCTCAGCCATTTCAATGGCCTCGCGGTTCGCGCCAATCAGCTCAACGCCAAATTTCTCAAGCACACCCATGTCGGCCACAGCCAATGCGGTGTTCAAACCCGTCTGTCCGCCCATCGTGGGCAGCAGGGCGTCGGGGCGCTCCTTTTCGATGATCCGGGCCAAAACTTCGGGTGTGATCGGCTCGATATAGGTGGCGTCGGCCAGTTCCGGATCGGTCATGATGGTCGCGGGGTTCGAGTTCACCAAGATCACCCGGTAGCCTTCTTCGCGTAGAGCTTTGCAGGCTTGTGCGCCCGAGTAGTCAAACTCGCAGGCTTGTCCGATAATAATGGGGCCAGCACCGATGATCATGATGGATTTCAGATCAGTTCTTTTTGGCATGGGACCCCCTGGTTCGGCGCAAATTGCAGTGGGTTATAGGCATTGGCGCTGCGGACGCAAGGGGCCTACAGCTCTATCCCCAATAAAAAAGCCGCCCTGCGGAAGGGCGGCTTTTTTATCTATGTATTCTTGCGCTGAACTAGCTGCGTTTGAACTTGCGCTTGGCTGCAGCCAATCCAGCCAGACCAGAGAGCAACAGCAAACCACCCGCAGGAAGCGGCATAGGCGTCAGCGGCGTGGAGAATGTAACCAAATCCGTTGTTAATAGAGGATCCGGCGCAAACGCGGAGGTGAACTCGATGTTGTCGATAGCGACGTCCCAGCTGTCTGTGCCCATAAAGATTTGCAGACCCACGCTCGACGTCCAGCTTCCTGCGTAGGAGTTGAACCCAGTCGTTGCAGTCGGGTTGTAGGTGTCTTCCAACAACACAGTGCCAGTTGCCATGTCGATGACTTGCAGCAGCATATCCCTGTCCCGCCAGATATTCGGCGAGATATCAAATCCGGTCAGCGTCACATCATAGTTATCTTCTGCGACGAGCGAGATCGAGCGACCACCAGCGTCGCGATATCCAAACCCAACACCTGTCAGCGTATTGTAGTCGGTGCTCCAGTAACGGAGACCTTCCAGCTCAACAGTGTCGGTGTTCCCGTCGTATACCACATCGACTTCACCCGCGATGTCGCCGTGATCTTGGCTAATCCTGTCCCAGTGATTACAAACGTTGCTTGTATCCCAAGGTCTCGGATCGCAGACGCTCCCCGAGAAATCTATCGTGGCAGCGCTCGCGCTTCCGGCAAATGCCGTGAAGGCTGCGGCCAATAGAACCTTTTTCATATTGCTTCCCCTAGTTACCAAACCATCACCAAATTTAATGGTTACAGACCAAATCGTACTGTACCCACCATTATGGCAAAAATTAATAGAATTGAAAAGGCTAATTTAACTCTGCCGTGAAACTGTTATAAAATAGGCCTCGCGTCAAATAATACAGGTACTTATGCAGATTCGAATCGATCATGGACCTGATGGGACGGCCTGTCTTTTTGGACGTGCTTTAGAGCTGATTACAGCCCATTCTCCCGAGGAAGTGTCAGCCGCGTTAACCGCCATGGATGATGCCCGTGCCAAGGGCAAATGGCTGGCCGGATACGCCAGTTACGAGCTGGGCTATGTGCTGGAGCCGACACTTTTGCCGTTGTTGCCCGCGGAACGCCGTTTGCCGCTTTTGCAATTTGGTGTCTACGACTGGCCCAATATTGCCGAACCCTTGCGTCCTGACGATGCCGCCCTGTCTGATTTTCACCCGCATTGGGACGCGGCACGCTATGCACAGGCCTTCAGGACCGTTCATGATAACATCTGCGCTGGAAACTTCTATCAGGCCAACCTGACCTTCCCCATTTCGCTTGGGGCGACAGGTACGCCCGAGGCGCTGTATCATGCGCTCAGCCAAGTGCAGCCCGTACGCTTTGGGGCGATGGTCACCCAAGACGGCCTGCCATCGCTGCTCTCGCGGTCGCCCGAGCTGTTTTTCCGCACTGATTCCAATGGCCAGATTGCCACGCGCCCCATGAAAGGCACGCAGCCCCGGTCCGAAGATCCGGCCGAAGACGCGCGTCGCCGGTTTTTCCTGCAAACGGACGAAAAGAACCGTGCCGAAAATCTGATGATCGTGGACTTGTTGCGCAACGACCTGAGCCGCATCTGCCGGGCAGGCACGGTTGAAGTGCCCGAGCTGTTTTCAGTTGAAACCTATGAAACTGTGCACCAGATGACCTCGCTGATCACCGGGTTGATGATCGGCGGCACAGGCCTTAGCGACATATTCCGCGCGCTTTTTCCCTGCGGCTCAATCACCGGCGCGCCCAAGGTCAGCGCCATGCAGGTGTTGGCGGATCTGGAACGGGCCGCACGTGATATCTATTGTGGCACCATTGGTTGGGCCGCCCCGGATGGGCGGTCTGAGTTTAACGTGGCCATCCGCACTTTGATGGTCGAGAACGAGGCGGCCCGCCTCAATGTCGGGGGCGGTGTGGTCTATGACAGCACCGCGGACGGCGAATATGAGGAAGCCCTATGGAAAGCCCGCTTCGCCCGCCAGTTGATCCCGACTTCCGCCTGATCGAAACGGCGCTGTGGACGCCGGAGAGTGGCGTGCAGAACTTGGATTTGCATCTGGCGCGATTGACGCGCACAGCAGAAAAGTTTGGCATCCCCATGATGGATCTATCGGCCCTGAACGAGATTGATATGAGCGGCCCCCGTCGACTGCGCCTGACCGTGGACCAGACGGGCAAAACGGTTATTGAGCTATATCCCTTTGTACCGCTCAGCCCAGACACCGTTTGGCGCGTGGCCTTGGCGTCAGACCGCTTGAGTTCTGCGAATCCGTGGTTGCGAATGAAAACCACCGAACGCAGCCTCTATGATACCGCCCGTGCGCAATTGCCTGATGCGGTGGACGAGCTTATTTTTCTCAATGAACGCAATGAGATATGCGAGGGAACCATCACCAATGTTTTTGCCGATCTGGGGCAGGGGCTGGTGACACCGCCAACCTCATCCGGGGTGCTTCCGGGCGTGCTACGCCAATCCCTGCTCGAGGAGGGGCGCGCCACAGAGCAGGTGCTTACCCTGCCGGATCTGCAACAGGCGCGGGCGCTTTATGTGGGCAATTCGTTGCGTGGGTTGATTGCAGCCTCTCTGATCGCCTGAACCGCTATTCGGCCGCATGCCGCATCTCGTCATCACGGGGGTAGAGATACTCCCGCGTCAACGGAACCGCGTCCTGCTTGGGGGTCAGCTGCATCTGGAACACAACCTGATCGCGCAACCGAAAGGTCAGCTCACTGGCCAATAGGTAATAGCGCCACATCCGGCAAAACCTTTCGTCATACAAGGCGCGTGCGGCGTCAATATTGGCCATGAACCGATCATACCAATGGCGCAGTGTTTCTGCGTAATGCAGCCGCCAAACCTCAATATCCGTGGCGACAAGCCCCGAAGCCTCATAAGCCGCAGCAGTTTCAGACAGGGCCGGGGCATAGCCGCCCGGGAAAATGTACTTGGTCAACCAAGGGCTGGTCGTGCCCGGCGGTTGCGAGCGGCCAATGGTGTGGATCAAGGCCACTCCATCTGGGGCCAGCCGCGCTTTGACCGTCTCGAAGTAAGCGCGGTAGTGCGGCGCGCCCACATGCTCGAACATGCCCACCGACACGATCCGGTCGAACTCTCCAGTCACCAATCGGTAGTCCATCAATTCAAACGTCACACGGTCAGATAGTCCTGCGGCTTGGGTCCGTTGCGTCGCGACTTTGTGCTGCTCAGTGGACAGGGTCACGCCCACAACGTTTGCGCCATAGTCACGTGCCAGCGTCAACGCCATGCCGCCCCATCCGCAGCCAATGTCCAGCACCCGCATTCCCGGTTGCAGCAACAACTTGCCCGCGATGTGGTGTTTCTTGGCCGCCTGCGCCTCATCCAGGGTCATGTCGGGCCGTGCGAAATAGGCGCAGGAATATTGCCGGTCCTCATCTAAAAAGAGATCATAGAGCGCACCCGACAGATCATAATGATGCTCGACATTCGCCCGGGCGCGCGTCACCGGATTGAATTGCTGTACCCGGCGCATGGTCTGTCTGATCCAGCCCAGCGGCGCCAGCGCTTTGTGAGGGCCGTTTGCCGCGACATTCATAATCGCAAGGCTCAGAAAGCCGCGCAGATCGTCGTTTTCGATGGTCAGACGGCCATCCATATACCCCTCACCTGCGGCCATATCGGGGGAAAGAACCAACAAGCGCGGCAAGGCCGCATCGTGCAATGCAATCGCAACCGAGGGCCCGAGGGCGGCATCGCCGTAGACACGGATGTCGCCATCCGGGTAGGAGACGGTCAATTCGCCCAATGTTATCAGGTGTCGCAGCACCCGATCCAAAGCCTTGTTCCACATGTTTCACCCCCTCTTCAAAGCGCCCACCCAGCGCCTCTGTTCAAGTGATGTGAAACCTGCCAACCCTCGGGCATAATTCCCGATTTCTGCTCGATCGGGCGGGATTTTCGCGCAAAATTGATCTTCTGTCCACGGTTTTGACAATGTGAGCGCCCCCCGCCGGTGGGTTGCCCTTGACTTTGGTCCCCGACACATGTGTATCGGCGCGAACCCTGTGCCCTGTTTTGAGGCCAGTTGACCAAGAGGATCACCATGCACGCCTATCGCAGCCATACCTGTGCCGAACTGACCGCCGCCAATGTGGGTGACACCGTCCGCCTCTCGGGCTGGGTCCACCGTATTCGCGACCACGGCGGCATTCTTTTTATCGACCTGCGGGATCATTACGGCGTGACCCAGGTGCTGTGCGATCCTGACAGCCCGGTGTTCTCGGACGTGGAAAAAGTACGCTCTGAGTGGTGCATCCGCATTGATGGCAACGTCAAAGCCCGCGATCCCGAGCTGATCAACCCCAAGCTGCCCACCGGCGAGGTTGAGGTATTTGTGCGCGACATCGAAGTGCTCGGTTCGGCCGCCGAGCTTCCGCTGATCGTCTTCGGTGATCAGGAATACCCCGAGGAAACCCGCCTGCGCTATCGCTACCTCGATCTGCGCCGCGAAGCGATGCAGCGCAACATGACCCTGCGCTCGGATGTGGTGGCGTCGATCCGCAAACGCATGTGGGACAAGGGGTTCCGCGAATATCAAACGCCGATCATCACCGCTTCGTCGCCCGAAGGGGCGCGCGACTTCCTGGTGCCGTCACGCCAGCATCCGGGCAAGTTCTATGCGCTGCCACAGGCTCCGCAGCAGTTCAAACAGCTGATCATGGTCTCGGGCTTTGACAAGTATTTCCAGGTGGCACCCTGTTTCCGCGACGAAGACCCGCGCGCCGACCGCTCGCCCACCGATTTCTACCAGCTCGACATGGAAATGTCCTTTGTCGAGCAGCAAGACGTGTTTGACACCATCCAGCCTGTGATCGCCGGGATTTTTGAGGAATTCGGCGGCGGACGTAAGGTCGATGCGGAATGGGAGCATATCTCTTACCGTGATGCAGCGCTCTGGTATGGCACCGACAAACCCGACCTGCGCAATCCGATCAAGATGCAGGACGTGTCCGAGCATTTCCGCGGTTCCGGCTTTGCCATCTTCGCCAAACTGTTGGAGCAAGAAGGCACCGAAGTGCGCGCCATTCCCGCGCCCACGGGAGGGTCACGCAAGTTCTGCGACCGGATGAATGCTTTTGCCCAGAAAGAGGGCCTGCCAGGCATGGGCTACATCTTCTGGCGTAAGCAATCGCCTGACAGCATCGCGCAGGAGCAGGGCATCACTGTCAAGGAAGTGAATGCCAAGATCAAAGCGGGTGAAATTACCCTGGGCGAAGAGGCCGCCGGACCTTTGGCCAAAAACATCGGCCCTGAGCGCACTGAGGCCATTCGTCAGCAACTGGGCCTGCAAGTGGGCGATGCGGCCTTCTTCCTCGGTGGCAAGCCGCAAGCCTTTGAAACGGTTGCCGGAAAAGCCCGCACCGTCATTGGCGAGGAACTGAGCCTCACTGACAAAGACCGTTTTGCCTTCGCCTGGATCGTCGATTTCCCGATGTACGAGGCGGACGACGAAAGCGGCAAGGTCGATTTCTCGCACAACCCGTTCTCGATGCCTCAAGGCGGGCTTGAGGCGCTGAACGGTGATCCGCTGGACGTGCTGGGTTACCAATATGACCTCAGCTGCAACGGGTATGAGCTGGTTTCGGGTGCGATCCGAAACCACCAGTTGGATATCATGATCAAGGCGTTTGAGCTGGCCGGCTATGACGAGGCCGAAGTGCGCAAGCGGTTCGGTGGCATGGTCAACGCCTTCCAATACGGCGCGCCGCCCCACGGTGGCTGTGCCGCAGGCATCGACCGCATCGTAATGCTGCTGGCCGACACGGCCAACATCCGCGAAGTGATCATGTTCCCGATGAACCAACGCGCCGAAGATCTGATGATGGACGCGCCCTCTGATCCCACGTCGGACCAGTTGATGGAACTGGGGCTGCGGGTGATCCCTCAGGAATAACAGCGCGGGGCTTTTCTTGGCCCCGCTCTGCCCCTATCGTGCCCTCAAGAGCAGCAGGGGACCTTAGCCATGACACAGGACGAACGGCCACGTGGCCCCAGCGTTGGGGATTGGCAGGTGCCACCTCTGCCGATGGGCGAGGGGCTTGAAGGGCGTTATGCGCGGCTGGAGCGGCTTGAGCCGGACACCCATGCGGCGGTGCTGTTCAAGGCCTTTGATGGGCATGATTGGGTTTGGGACTACATGCCGACAGGCCCTTTCGCATCATCCGCGCAGTTCCACCGTTGGATGCGCGAGGCGATTGCCCCCGGTGAACCGTTGTTTCATGCAATCTATGACCGCGAGGCGGAGGCCTATGGCGGGTTTGCGTCCTACTTGCGGATGAAGCCCGCATCGGGCTCGATTGAAGTTGGCTTCATTGCCATGGCCCCGCAGCTGCAACGCACAAAGGCCGCGACCGAGTCGATGTATCTGATGATGAAATGGGCCTTTGATACAGGGTACAGACGCTATGAGTGGAAATGTGATGCGCTGAACCGTCCGTCGCGCCGCGCGGCCCAGCGGTTGGGGTTCAGCTACGAGGGCGTGTTCCGGCAGGCCACCGTCGTCAAGGGGCGCAATCGTGATACGGCGTGGTTTTCGGTCATTGATACAGAATGGCCGGCCCTGTCCGAGGCGTTTCAATTCTGGCTCTCGCCAGAAAATTTCACTGCCGATGGCGCGCAGCGCGAGCGGCTTAGTGATCTGACCGCTTTGGTGCGCTCGGCGGATGATCCGACACTTGGATAAGGCGCGCAGATCTGGCGTGTAGGACAAGTTCAATCGCCAGCAAAGGCAGTGTCATGGTACATACAAACAAAGTCATTCGATCTGTAAACCTCCCAAATGAGATGATCTGTGTAGATGTCTTTCAGCGCCCGGATGGCAGCTTCGGGTTTGACGAGTTCCGCCGCGATCCGGAAGACGGGCAGGGGTGGTTCAGTATTGGTCACCACGGCGATGCGGTGTTTTCATCTGCGGAGGCCGCCTTGGGTGCCGCCTGTGACACGGTGCAATGGCTTCGCAAAGCCTTGTGAGCCGCCCAGGCCTTGGACAGTGGGTGTGAGCTAAATCGCGACGTGTTCTTGCATGCGTTCATGCACCATTCCGGCAAGCCGTGCCACTTTGGCTTGGTTCATACGACCCTTGGCGCGGGCCTCGGCCAGGTCTGCGGCTTCTGAGGCCATCGCCTTGTCATGCGACAGGCGTGCAAGGCTGCTCAGGAATTGGGCGACATAGTCCAATACGGGCCCGGCCGGGTCATCCTCAAGCAGGTTTGCGATATGGGTCATGTCATCACGCAGCGCCATCGGATCAGGCGAGACCTGCTGCATGCTGATCGCCTTGGGCCCCGAGAAGACCTGATCCCGGGGTAGGGACTGCACGATGGCCTGCTGAAAAACGCCCACAGTTTCAATTGGTTTTGCCAAAAAGGCATCCGCCCCCGCCGTTATGGCCAAATGGTGTTGTTGATCATTGCCGCTGACCGCAAGTATGGCCGCGACACGCGGGCAAGCGCGATCCATTTCTTCGATCAGTTCCAGCCCTGATCCATCCGGCAGCCCAAGATCTATCACCACGACCGAAGGGCGGTACACCTGCAGATGTCGCCGGGCCGAGCGCAGGCAATCGGCCCTTCGGATCCGGGCGCCGCCGTGCAGGCACATCAGGCGCAAGGCCTCGGACGCGTAGCGGCTGTCTTCGACAACCAGCACCGTCATGCCCAGCAAGGGCCGCCGGGCGGTGGGTTTGAAGTGTGGGGCAAACGGGTCAAGGTCTTCCATGGCAGGGCCTCCTTTGGGTTGGCGCGATGACCATCACCATGACCGCGTATAGCTAACGAGACGTTAAAAATCCGAATTGCGTCACCTGGTCGCTTGTCAGGCCCGGGGTCTCGCCCCATAACGTCATCCAACAGTTAACAAGAGGATGTGTCATGATTGGCCGTTTGAACCATGTCGCCATCGCCGTGCCTGATCTTGAGGCCGCTGCAGATCAGTACCGCAACGCCCTGGGCGCCAATGTGGGCCCCGCGCAGGACGAGCCGGACCACGGCGTGACGGTGATATTCATCGAGTTGCCCAACACCAAGATCGAGCTGCTTTATCCGCTGGGCGAAGACAGCCCAATCAATGGGTTCCTTGAGAAAAACCCCGCAGGCGGTATTCACCATGTCTGCTATGAGGTCGATGATATCATCGCCGCGCGCGATCATCTGCAAACCACGGGCGCGCGTGTCCTGGGTTCGGGCGAGCCCAAGATCGGAGCCCATGGCAAGCCGGTGCTTTTCCTGCATCCCAAAGATTTCAACGGCTGTCTGGTCGAGCTGGAGCAGGTCTGATGGGGCCGGTTTCGGGTCTGGTACTCTATCTGGTCGTGTGGTTCATGACGTTCTTTTGCGTGCTGCCGATCAAGATCCAGACGCAGGGCGAGGCGGGATCAACCGTTGAGGGCACGCATCATGGCTCGCCCGAGAAACACCATCTAAAGAAGAAAGCTTGGATCACCACAGGCATTGCCTTCGTGATCTGGGCGGTGCTGGCCTACATCATCCTGACCGGGGCGATCACCGTGCGGGATATTGATATGTTTGGGACGATGGGCGAGGGACAGTAGGTCGCTGCGTGAAGCCAGCGCCAGCCCAAGGGCGGCCTGACACCTCTCGGAACATTGCCTGCGGCCATACCCTGTCGGTCAGTGGATGGCCGGGGCCCTGCGGGCCTGTTAACCGGCTGGGTGCTCCCAAAAACTCAAGGCTTTGTTCACCCCAACTCCGCCAACCGTGCCAATGCCGCCCGCAGCTTCTCGGCCTCTTCCTCGCGCAGGCCAAGGTTATCGCGCGCCTCCGCCACAACCTCTTCGGGGGCCGAGGCCACAAACTTCGGATTGTTCACCCGGCCGCGCAATCCACCAATCTCTTTCTCCAGCTTGCCCAGGGTTTTCTCCAGACGGGCCTTTTCTTCAGCCACATCAATGACATCCGCCAATGGCAGGCCAAAGCTGGCACCCTCAGCAGGCACAGTGATGCACCCCTTCGGAAAGGCCCCAGCCTCCGAGATACTCTCAATCCGCGCCAGACGTTTGATCATCACCTCGTTGTTCGCCCAGGCGGTGCGCGCGGCGTCATCCCAATCGGTCACAACCAATGGCACTTTCAGCCCCACAGGCACATGCACCTCCATCCGGGCTGAGCGGATGCTGTCAATCAGACCAATCACCCAGTTCATCTCGCGGTCGGCGGCAGCGTCCACCAGCTCAGGCCCATACTCGGGCCAATCGGCGTGCATCAACACCCCGTCGCGGGTGCCAGTGGTGCCCCATAGCTCTTCTGTGATGAATGGCATGATCGGGTGCAGCAGGATCAGACACTGGTCAATCACCCAGGCCATCGTCGCTTGGGTTTCGGCCTTGGTGGCGTCGTCCCCGTCCATCAACAGCGGTTTGGAGAACTCCACATACCAGTCGCAGACTTTGCCCCAGACAAAGGCATAGAGCGCTGAGGCTGCATCGTTAAACCGATAGCCCTCCAACGCGGCATCCACTTCCATGCGCACCTTGGCGGTCTCGCCAATGATCCAGCGGTTCACGGTGGCCTTGGCCTCAGGTCGTTGCAGATCACTGCCCACCGCCTCGTTCATCTCGGCAAAGCGCGCGGCATTCCACAGCTTGGTGCCGAAATTCCGATAGCCTGCAATGCGTTGCGTGCTGAGCTTCAAGTCACGCCCCATCGCCGCCATGGCGGTCAGGGTAAAGCGCACAGCATCACAGCCGTATTCGTCAATCAGCTCCAGCGGGTCCAGAACATTGCCCAAGGATTTGGACATCTTCTTGCCCTTCTCATCACGGACGAGGGCGTGCACATAGACATGATCAAACGGCTTTTGATCGACCACGGCATATTGCATCATCATCATCCGGGCGACCCAGAAAAAGATGATGTCAAACCCTGTGATCAGCACGGAGGTCGGGAAATATTTCTTCAGCTCATCCGTCTCCTCAGGCCAGCCCAGCGTACCAATGGGCCAAAGGCCAGAGGAGAACCAAGTGTCGAGCACGTCGGGGTCGCGCCATACAGGATAGATCAACTGAGTTGGGTCTTGAGACGCTGTGTATTCGGCCAAAGAGGCAGCAAGCTTGTGCAGCGCATCCTCTCGGCTTACCGCCTCAACAACCGGCATTGCTTGAAGTGGAATAGGGAGATTGGCCAGCTGATCGCGATAAGAATCCGCGATGGCTTCGAAATTTGATCCACATTCCATCAAATGGTTGACGTGGCCTTCATTAAGGCCGCGCAGCATCTCAACAAGATCAAGCGCTCCGTCGCCCTCATCGTCATGGAACTGAGGAGAACTGAGATCAAATCCATACCAAACCGGGATCTGATGCCCCCACCACAGCTGCCGCGAGATACACCACGGCTCGATATTCTCCAGCCAGTGGAAGTACACCTTCCGGTCCGCTTCGGGCATGATCGTCACCTCGCCCGACTTTACAGCGTCAATCGCAGGGCCAACAATCTTGTCCGTGTCCACGAACCACTGATCCGTCAGCATGGGTTCAATGACAACCTTCGAGCGGTCACCAAACGGCTGCATGATCGGTTTGTTCTCAACCATCGGCACGGTGACGGAAACCTCTTCCCCGTCTTCATCCTTGCGGGTCTCGGTGGTCATCACCGCCAGCCCTTCGCTGGTGATCTGTTCCACAACCAGCTTACGCGCCTCAAACCGACCAAGCCCGCGCAGATCGTCTGGGATCAGGTTTAGCGTATCCACCTCAGCGCCGGTAAACTCCGCGCCCTCGGCAATCGACTGCGCCCGCACGGCCACTTCTGCATAAGGCGCACCATCGGCGCGCATCTGGCCTTTGGTGTCCATCAACCTGTACATCGGAATGCCACCGCGCTTGGCAACTTCATAGTCATTGAAGTCATGCGCCCCGGTGATCTTCACTGCGCCCGAGCCAAAGTCAGGATCAGGATACTCATCCGTAATAATCGGGATCAAACGGCGATGCTCTTTCGGTCCGACCGGAATTTCGCAAAGTTTTCCGACGATTGAGGCATAGCGCTCATCTGATGGGTGAACCGCAACTGCGCCGTCCCCGAGCATGGTTTCAGGCCGCGTGGTCGCAATGGAAATGTAATCCCGCTCTTCCTCAAGCGTAACATTCCCGTCCTCATCCTTCTCGACGTAGGTATAGGTGGCCCCCCCCGCGAGCGGATATTTGAAGTGCCACATATGCCCCGCAACTTCGATATTCTCGACCTCAAGATCGGAAATCGCCGTTTCGAAATGCGGGTCCCAATTGACCAGCCGCTTGCCGCGGTAAATCAGGCCCTTGTTGTACATATCCACAAAGACCTTGATGACCGCATCGTGGAAATTGCCCTCTTCCCCTTCAGGGGCCGAGGGAGCACCGGACATGGTGAACGCCTCTCGCGACCAATCACAACTCGCGCCCAACCGCTTCAACTGGCCAATAATCGTGCCGCGCGATTTGATCTTTTGCTGCCAGACACGTTTTTCGAACGCCTCGCGGCCCATCTCTGTACGTGACGGCTCCTGATTCTCAGCCATGTCCCGCTCGGTCACCATCTGCGTGGCAATGCCCGCATGGTCCGTCCCCGGCTGCCACAACGTGTCAAACCCGCGCATCCGGTGCCAGCGCACCAGAATATCCTGCAACGTGTTGTTGAACGCATGGCCCATGTGCAGGCTACCCGTCACATTGGGCGGCGGGATCATGATGGAAAACGTCTCAGACCGCTTGGCATTGGCGCCCGCTTTAAAGCAGCCCGCGGCCTCCCACGCGTCATACAGCCGCTTTTCGGCTTCGCTTGCGTCAAATGTCTTTTCCATCGCCATGATGTCTGCCTTACCTGCATTTCTTAACGTGCGCCCCGTCTACCCAATCTGACGCCCAAGGGGAAGGCTGAACCCTTGCGCCCTAGCATCATTCGGACCAGTCTGCGGGGTATGACTGATCCGCCCGTGCCACCTGTGTCGCTCTTTCGTCTGTTTTCCCGGATGGGAGGCTGGATCGTATTGGTGATCGGCGTGTTTTTGTTGTTTTTCACTTGGATCAGCCACCTGTCGCTGGAAGAGGCTAAACGGTTCGAAACAGACGGGCAGATGGCCGAAGCGACAGTGTTGAAGAAATACACCACGACATCACGCGAAACCGATGGAGGAGAGGAGACCGATTACTGGTTGGAATTCACCTTTATCACGCAGGCCAAGGACCAGATCGTAAAGAAAGAAACGGTCAATACCTCGCTTTACAAAGAGGTAGACGTGGGGGGCACGTTTGATCTGTTCTATCTGCCGTCCGAGCCTTCGGAGGTTGAAACCAGCCCGGGATCCAACAGGATGTTGTCACGCCTGACGCAGGGGTTTGCGTTGGTTTTTGGACTGGTCTGGCTGGCGGGGTTCTGGAGAGTGGGGCGTTGGGCTGTGGACGGTGCCCGTGCGCGCCGCTACGGGACGCGTCACAGAGTCAAAGTCACAAGCATCGACCGCACCAACGTCCGTATCAACAACCGACCTCGATATCGGTTAACGTGGGTTGGGCCCAATGGGGACCCCGGCCGCAGCCTGCTGCAACGTGGGTCTTGGGTCGAAGACATCAAACCCGGCGACACGGTAGACATCTACCAGGGTGTGAAAACCGGCTGGTGGGTCGGGGATGTGGGCGAGCGCGAGGAGTAAGTGGATGTCCGCTTAACGGACTCTCCCGACATTTGTTTTCATGCCTTTGCTGACGCGAGCATGTGCTCGCAGGTGCGGCACACTCATCGCTGCGTTGCAGCCGACGTCGTCAGACCAGTCATTGAAAGCCAGTTTGAATCGCGAAATTCAAACCGTCCTTTCGCTGCGGATGGATTCTATCATCGAGGAGCGGACTTAGTGAGCTTTCGCTGGGGATGCGCGAAGGGCCGCTTTTTGGTGCAATCCAACAACGATAGTTATCGCCGTGACCACAACCCTCTGGGAAAACCTAGTGTTCGTTGGCCAACGCAGGAAATAGGGAGAAGAAACAGGGCTCCCGGTATTTTCTCTCAGTTCCGGGCAAGAGCAAGTGAAACGATGTCACCTGTCACGATAGCAATCGAGACCTGTCCCGGAGTAGCGGTCATTATCACCAATCCGCAACAAACATGAATATTAACTGGACTTCCAGAGCCAAGGCCCGTCCATGCCATGTAGACATTGAAGGCAATGTCATGATTGTCGGCAGCGCTCGAAAAGCAGTGGCCCATTTCTAGGATCCAAGCAAGAAACAATGATCCGACAAAGTAGAACGAAACCATGACGGGCAAAGGTCGCCATCACTGTTTGGCTCGGGCAGTACAACCAAATCATACCGCATCCCGCGTTAGGAATGAGCCCGCCTGGCCGAGAAACATCACTAGAGAAAGGCAAGTGTCCTGGTAAGAAAATCGGAGCTAGAAATCAGCAAATCCGCAACGTCTTCTCAGAATCGCAATCGTTATAGGATTCACTTTTTCCATTGAGAAGGTGAACCAGTTCAATCTGGCTGGATACATCTGTTTTTGAGAAAATTGAACTCAGGTGCGATCGAACGGTAGCCGGACTAATTGACAGGGCTTGGGCCATCATATTGACCGTCATTCCTTCACTTAACAAGGTACTCACTCGAAACTCGCATCGGCTGAGTTGGGCTGGGTTCTCGGTGCCCAGAATCGGCGCATGAACTCGATCTTCACTGTAGTCCTGGGAAAGTTTCAATTTTGGTTCCAGCTTCTTGGTTATTATTCCCGGTGCGCGCCGCTTCCAACTGACGGCAAGCGTACCGATCAACATAACGATAAGATTCAGATCGTGTTCAGCCGGATGATGCCAGAAATGAAGCTCGAGGAAATCCGCATGCCCACTGGTCGACTCCAACGGGATTACGATCGCCTCGACGAGACTTTTAGCATAGTCGTCATGTTGGGCCGCGCCTAAATCCAAACCAGAAGAGTTAGAATCCGACAGTTTCCATAGTGATCCAACCTTGGCCGTGCCCATGCATTGGCCTAACACTGCCTGTGCACAAGACCTTGGCTGTATCGGCCAAATCTTTCCGTTTTGAGAACCGCACCGAGTCACATAGCGCGTTTTGTTTTCCGTTTTTGACAAACGGACAACCATCGTGGCCTCCGCTTTTGTCAACGACCTTAGCCTGTCTAAAACCTCGGCCAAATCGCCATTGTTGTTCAGCGCGTGCGTCCAATCCGCGACAAGCCCCAAGCTGTCGGACCCAGATTGATTAACGTAAAATTGCTTTCCCATAGAACCTTCTGCCACTCTAAAAATACGACCAAAAAATGAGTACCAATTACTTAACTAACCCGATTGATGGTCTGTGGATAACTTTGATCCCGCAACAAAATTCGACGAAAATATGGCAAGAAATTAACGAATGCGGCATCCCTGTCGCTGTGATGAGATAATTATAAGGCGTTGAATAATAATAGTTAATTGTATTTTGAAAATACTTACGCGTTAACAATTATTAACATAATGGCAAAACCCACATCCGATCTATTACGTCACATTTTATCCACAATTAGGTCAAATTTGGGGCAATTGAACGCAACAAAACTGATTCGCAACGCTGGCGTGAGATCGCTGAAGTATCCAAGAAAATCATCGTCAGGTTTTTTTTAAATAAGGAATAACAATCTATGGGTGTATTTTCGCAACGTTTGACGGATGCGCAGCCCCGAATAGACGCCCTAGGCTAGTCGTCGAGCTCCGGCACAACTGTGTCAGGCTTTGATCTTGGAATTTCTCCTGATCAACTTCTTCCAATCCTTAGGGGGGTAATATGACTAAACTTTTTAAACGGTTCGTAAAAGATGAAAGCGGTGCAGCGATTGTAGAATACGGTCTCGCACTGTTGGTTGTCGGCAGCATTGCCGTCGGTGCATTCCAGTTTCTGGGCACCACGACTGCCGCCAACGTCAAAGGCGCCTGCGACGCACTGAACGCGACAAACACCTGCTGATTTGAGCGTTTAGCATACCAAAAATGTCCTGCGTCAACGCGCTTTCGTGGCGGCGCAGGACACTCTACCCACTAAAAAAAATTGGTTCTAAATCCGATTTGTTTTCGGGGAATTCTAATACGACCAGATTTGGAGAAAGAGATGCGCACGAGGCCAATCATCACAACCCTGCTTGGATTAGCGATTGCGGGCGCGTCTGTCATTTTCGCGAAAGACCATCTGTTAACCGCGCCTGACACAACAGCATCGGCACAGTCTTCGGACCTGGTTGAAGTCTACATCGCGCGATCCGAAATCGCGTTCGGTCAAACGATCGAAAATCATGCTGTAACAACGCATCCCTGGCCACGCGAAGCCTTACCGCCTGGCGCCTTTACCGATATTGGTCAGCTCGTTCCCACTGATCGTGAACAGCTTCGTCGTGCGAAGGGCCGTTTCTATCCCGGCGAAGTTCTTATCGCGTCCAAAGTCTCGAACTTCGGAGAGAAAGTGACGCTGGTCCAAAGGCTAGGTGAAAACACCCGTGCCATGGCGATCAAGGTCGATGCGGTAACCGCAGTTGGCGGTTTTGTGACACCGGGCGACTATGTCGATATCGTTTTAACACAAGGCGCCACACAAAATATGCGCGCCGTGACAATCCTGCAGAACATTCGTGTCATCGGAGTAGACCAGCAATCCGAAGAGTTGAGGGATCAACCCGAAATTGCCCGCACAATCACCGTTGAAGTGACACCACAACAAGGCCAGCGCTTGGTGCTGGCACAAAATGCCGGAATGCTCAGCCTGACGCTCAGAACACTTGAAGGCGTCGAAGATACGCCCATGGAAATGGTGCACCTTCGCGATCTTCTGCAAGAGGAAGGGCCGATTGAGCATGTCGACGTCAGACCCACAGTGACTGTGCGTCGGGGCACCGAGTCAGAGATTGTCACGATCAAGCGGAACCCGGTAGACCCTGAGCCAATCATCGAGCCAGAGGTCGTCGCTGATTCTGAGCCCACAGCAGAGCCAGCCAATGCAGAGCCCACCGATCAGGCAGGAGAAAGCGCTGTCGAAGCGGAAGTGGAAGTGAATTTCACAACGCCAGCACGGATCAAACCCCGCAAGCGTCCGATCACCCTTAGCCAGCTCTTAGTGCAGTAAGTGGTCGAAATGGGGGGTCCAAACAACATATCGCGGTTCTGGAAAGGTGAAGACGGCACCGTAGCCATCTTGTGGGGCACAGCGTTTGTCGCGTTTCTGGGGTTCCTTGCATTGACAGTTGATATCGGCCGCCTCAGTGCCACCCACTTCGAACTTCAATCCTTTGCCGACAACGTCGCCCTGGCATCTGCCGGTGAACTTGACGGTAAAGATGACGCGATTGCACGTGCTACGAATGCTGCGGCCAACATGATCAGCGACAGCCAAACCTTTGCCAATGGAACGAACATCCTGTCAGGCTCAACTGATTACTCATTAACCTTTCATTCAGAGCTGCCGGCATCAGATGACACGCCACTCGGCGCAAAAATCACCACAGATTCAAACAAAGCGAAATTCGTACAGGTTGTCCTGACACCGAAATCGCTGAGTTTGAGCTTGGCCTCGGGCCTGGACAAGCTGACCGGTGGAAACGGGTTCGCATCCACAACGACCAATGCCGAAGCTGTTGCGGGCTACACCCAGGCTGCATGTGATGTCTCTCCGCTAATGTTTTGCCTGCCATCAAATTGGGAAACCAACTTGGGGGTGGGCGACCAGGTCCTGTTGCGCAGTGGCGGCAACGGAAGCCCATGGGGCGCCGGTAACTTTGGCTTTATCGACCTTTCAGCGTTTGAAGACAGCTCAGGTGTTTGCGCGGATGAGGGGGGGAACAAACTGGCTTGCCTGATCGCAGCGCAAAGCCAGATCACCCAATGCGTCCTGACCAATGGCATCACGACCGAGCCGGGTCAAAAAGTAGGGATCACCAACGCCGCATTCAACGTTCGGTTCGACATCTACCGTGCCGTTCTTAACGGCGAGAAGAACAATCCCGATTTCGCCCCAGCGCCGAATGTCATTAAGGGGATCAAGAAAAAGGGCGGCGGCGGTTCCTGCATTCAGGGCAACGAAGAGCCGACTGGAGATACGGTCGCACTTGGGCGTGATCTTTGCATGTCGGCTGGCACCTGCGGAGGTAACAATCGTTTCGGCGACGGAGTTTGGGACCGGGCTGGGTATCTGAACGTAAACCATGATTTGGCCGATGGCACGGGCGACGGTGTTGGTAGTGACGCACATCTTCCAGCCCTCGCCGGCACCGATACGCAATATGCAGGATCGCGATATGGCATGTATTTGCGGGAGATTGCTTATGGCAACACCAATCCGCATGCGCCTCCGAATGCCGATTCCATTCTCGATCCGGCGCTTTCTGAAACCGGGCGCCCGATGTGTTCGAACCAAATGTCGACAGATCCGGCACGGCGCGTTGTGACTGCAGCAGGCGTAGATTGCACAGCAAATCCGGTTAGCGGGTCAACCAGCGGCGTGCCCGTCACGAAATTTGTCGCTGTCTTTTTGACCGAACCCGTGGGCAGTGATGGCGGCTCGCCCCCCAGCTTCGACATCTATGGCGAGGTTGTGGGGTTTCCCGATGTCGCCGGTGCGGGTGCAGGCGGCTTTGGTGGTATTTTCCGCGATGTCGTTCAGCTGTACAGGTAGGGGGGTAAAAAAATGCAACTTCCCTGGCTCAGAGCCCTTAAGCGCACCTTTGTAGACGATGACGGTGCAATCATCGTCGAGTTTGCTATCGTTATGCCGATCATGCTTCTGTTGTTGGCTGTGACGATCGAAGCGTCACGTATCATGTGGTCATATCAGTCAGTGATCGCTGGGGTCCGCGATGCTGGGCGTTATATGGCCCGTGTCACACCAACAGATATCTGTATCAGTGGTGGCAGCGTTGCTGGGCTGACCACAACTCTCAAAGACATTGTAAGCAAGGATATCGGTGGAAACGCCCTTTTCCCGACCAGCATCACTGTGAATTCGGTGACGCCCAGCTTTTCGTGCGTTTCCGGCACCTATCGCATCAGCCCCGCACCTGTGGGGCAGGTCAGTGCCAATGTCTCGATCCAGTTCCCGATGGGTAGTTTCTTCGCCTTGTTCGGCAGCAACATTTCGACCGTGACCACTGACGTGGCCGACAGCTCGCGGATCTTCGGACAATGATCAGGCAATTGCATATCATTCGTGCGCGCGGAAGAAAGTTCTCGCGCGGTCAGTCCGGTGGCGTCTTGGTCGAGTTTGCCATTGTTGTATCCGTGTTCCTGTTTCTTTTCGCAGCCTTGTTGGATTTTGGTCGGCTGTCTTACAGCAGCGTCACGGCTCAGACGGCATCTCAGATAGCAGCGCGGGTTGCGGTCGTTCGTGCACCCGCATGTGTTGGCGTTCCCGACATTCACGAGAGGGGTGGGGTAACTCCTGCACCCAGGTTTGGGACATCGTGTAGTGCGACAGCAGGTGTGTGTGCCAGTGTGGCCACGATAACCTGCTCAGGCAGCGCAAATAATGCAACCGCATCGCTCATTTGGTCCCGCATTAGTGCCCTTTTGCCCGCTAGCGCGACAATTGACATGCTTCAGTTTTCTTACAGTTTTGATTCCAATCTTGGATTTCTTGGCGGTCCCTACACACCGATGGTGACCGTCGAACTTAATTTGGACGACTTCCAGTTCGTTTCACCGTTGGCCGCGCTGGCAAATGCTGCGGGGGCCACAAACAGTGGGCTTCCGTCTTCCAAGAGCTACTCCAGTTTCAGCGTGACATTGCCAGCAGAAGATCTTGCAGAAGGAGAAGCGGGTTAATGGATCGCTCAAGCACAAGCACCAGACAACGCTCGATCATGATTGTATCGGAAAGCGACAGCTTTGCGGACGTGATTAGCAAAGCCTTCCCGACGGAAGAGAACACCAAAATCACCACAAAAAACGAGTCCTTCAAAGCGATGAACGGGCATGCCGTCGACTTGGCGTTTGACCATGACGTGGTGATTTTTGAAGCAGATCCTGATAATCGAACCGAGGTTCAGGCGATCGAAACGCTGTTGGCTCATCGCGCCGACGGTACGGTCTTCCTTGCGATGACGGACAACGACGTATCCATCGTTAAGGCCAGGCAGCTTCGTGAAATCGGAATTGATGAAGTTCTGCCGATATCCATTGACAGTGATGGGCTGCGCGCCGTCGTCGAAGAACAGATTGGCGCACGACGCACACCGCAAAAAGAGTTCCATGATGGGCCATCAGCGCATGGCCAATTGTTTGTCGTTGGACAATCCCGTGGGGGTGCCGGGGCCACGACCGTTGCAACAAATCTGGCTTATTCGCTGGCGAATGGACCCAAATCACTTTTCCGCAAGGGCGAACAGAGCCGCGTTGTTCTTTTGGATTTCGACATCCAGTTCGGAAATTCCAATGTGTTTCTCGATCTCGAAGACAAAGGTGGATTTCTCCAGATCATTGAGGCCAACGAAGAACCGGATGATCACTTTCTGATGTCAACGCTGCAGACCCATCCCTTGGGTTTTGATGTTCTTTGTGCACCGACACCAGTGATCCCTTTACAGTCTGTACGGCCTGATTTGATTGAGAATATGCTCGATCTGCTGAGAGATCGGTATGACTACATCATTGTCGATCTGCCTCGTGCTATTGTCGATTGGGTCGAACCTGTTCTGAAACGTGCCGCGAGCCTCATTTTGGTGACCGATATCAGCGTTCCATGCGTGCGCCAGTCCCGTCGCCTGATTGATTTTTACCGCGAAACAAATGTGGGGCTTCCGATTGAGGTGGTCGTGAACCGGGACCGGCGGCCTCTGATCAAGTCGGAACATGTCCGCGAAGTTGAAAATGTTCTCGAAACCAGACTGAACCATTGGTTGCCTGACAATACCAAAGTGGCGCGCAGCGCCGTGGATTTGGGCCGGCCGGTGGTGGAAATGAAACCAAAGTCGGATTTGGGCAAGGCGCTGATCAATCTGGGCACCGCCTTGTCAACACAGACTAGCGCAAAAAAATCAAAAAAGACCTAGGGGAGAAACGCCTTGTTCAATGAATATAGATCGCGACGGGCAGCATCAAAATCCAATGTGCTGGTTCTCGACCAGAAGCAAAAGACAGCTCCCCCTCCAATGGCTCAGATGCCAGAAGAGTTTGTAGACCCTGATTTGCAATCACACCTGGAACTCAAAAGCCGTCTTCACAGTGAGCTTCTTGACCGGTTGAATCTATCTGTAATCGACAAGGTTGAGCGTTCGGAACTTAAGCGACAGATTGCTTCGCTTGTGACCAGTTTGGTGGAAGATGAAGGCGTATACATGCGCTCAGATTCATTTTCGGCCCTGGTCGAAGAATTGATCCACGAGGTTATGGGATTAGGGCCACTTGAGCCTCTTTTGGAAGATCCAACCATCAACGATATCCTAGTGAACTCATACGATCAGGTTTTTGTGGAACGATTTGGACTGCTGGAGCGTTCGAACGTGCGGTTTCGCGATGAACGTCATTTGTTGCGGATTATCGACAAGATCGTCACAAATGTTGGCCGACGCATTGATGAATCCCAGCCTTGGGTCGATGCGCGTCTGGAAGACGGCAGCCGTGTGAATGCAATCATCAGACCTTGCTCGGTTGATGGACCGGCTCTTTCAATTCGGAAATTTTCGCGCAACCCGTTGACGATGGAAAAGTTGGTGGAGCAGGGCAGCCTTAACAATCAGGCGGCTAAGCTTCTCAAGGCATTGGTTCAGGCGCGATTGAATATTCTGATATCGGGCGGCACGGGGTCCGGTAAAACCACCATGCTGAATGCGGTGTCCTCCAACATTGACAGTAAGCAACGCATTGTGACCATTGAAGATGCGGCGGAACTGCAGCTTCAGCAGGAACATGTCGTTCGGCTTGAGACCCGTCCACCCAACGCAGAAGGTCAGGGCGTAATCTCCCAGCGCGATCTGGTCCGTAACGCTCTGCGGATGCGCCCGGATCGCATCATCGTCGGCGAGGTTCGTGGTACGGAAAGCTTTGACATGCTTCAAGCGATGAACACCGGCCACGATGGGTCGATGACCACGGTACACGCCAATTCATCCCGGGATGCCCTTGGTCGGATCGAGCAAATGGTAACAATGCTTGGCGCTGATCTGCCCATCAAAACAGTCCGATCTCAAATCGCTTCCGCCATTCAAATTGTGGTGCAGCTTAGCCGCCTCAGTGATGGGACCCGCCGAGTCGTCAGCATATCTGAGGTCACAGGCATGGAAGACGACACCATCACCATGCAGGACCTATTTGTATACAAGCGCCGCGGTACATCGGAGAGCGGTGGCATTCTGGGTGAATTCCTTCCGACGGGTATCCGACCAAAATGCTACGACCAACTGCTCACCTCGGGGGTCGATGTGGATCCCGAAATGTTTATGCGTGAGGAGGTGAGATCATGACCCACCTGGAACCTTCCACGATGAACATTCTACTGCTGGCCCTGATTTTCCTTGGCGTTTTGCTGGCCTATGAGGGACTACAACAGCTGGTGTTCAGAAAAGAAACTGATGGAGAAGCTCGTAATCGGCGCATGAAATTGATCCAACGTGGCGCGTCAACTGACGAAGTGTTGCAATTGTTGCGTGACCCGGCCCTGATTGGAGTGGAATCCAAAGGCGGGCCAATCATACGTGTTCGCAGGCTGCTGGTTCAAGCAGGCCTGACCATCGGGCCGATCTGGGTTTTGATCGCAAGTGCCATTTTGGGCCTTGCGGCTTTTGTAGGCCTGTCCAGGATTACAGTGCCAGAAACCGCCTTGGCCGCCAGTGTTGTTGCTGCGATTGTGGTGCCTCTCCTGGTTCTTTTGGCCATGAAAGAAGCGCGGCTTGCAAAACTGACGAAGCAACTCCCAGATGCCCTCGATCTTATGTCTCGAGGTCTTAAAGTCGGCCATCCCATCGCGGTAACAGTCGGTAAAGTGGCAACAGATATGGCAGACCCGATCGGCACAGAATTTGGTCTCATCCAGGATCAGATCAATTACGGGGATGATGTAGCCACGGCGTTTCACGATTTCGCCACGCGCGTTGAAACAGAAGACGCACATTATCTTGCCGTCAGTATCGGTATCCAACACGGCACCGGCGGCAATCTATCCCGGATTCTGAACGTGCTTTCGAAAGTAATCCGCGATCGTCACACGATGCGAAAAAAGATCAAGGCGATCTCGGCAGAAGGGCGACTGAGCGGCCTCATCCTCACGTTTCTGCCTGTCATGATTTACCTTTCAATCGAACTCACCACACCATCATTTTACGGCGATGTGCGAGAGGATCCTTTGTACCCATACTTTGTCTACGCGATCATTGGTCTGATCGTTGTGCAAGGGCTTCTCCTGAACCGGCTGGTTAAGTTCAAAATCTAGAAGGGGCCAAAACTATGGAAATCATTTTGAATTCGCTTAGCAGCTTGACTGCCTCGACCGAAAATCTTGTTTTGGCAGGGATCGCGATTAGTGCATTTGTCATTGTCTACGGTGTGTCTGGTCTCTTTGCAGCTGATGCGCCGACGATACGTCGTTTGCGTGCCGGATCAGCCCAACAGACCCATGGAACGGATTTCGACCTGATACAAGGCGACAACTCCGACCCTCATGGCCTGCTGAAAGCTTTCGTTCCGTCTACACGAAAGGAACGGACAAAGATCAGCAAACAACTTCATCGTGCAGGCATTCAGCGTAAGCACGCCGTGCGTACATTCTATGTGTTCAGAACGGGCTTGGGGATTATCCTGCCCACGTTGTTTGTTATCGCTCTGCTTCTGCCAGCGGACATCCAGAACCAGCTAAAGATTGAAAAGCTTCTGCAAGGAGTAACCTGGTTGAACGCAGTTCAAGTGGTAACGGCTCTTATGGTTGTTGGTTTTTATGGCCCAGCACTTTGGTTGCGCGCCCGGATCAAAAAACGCCGCCAGGCGATCGAACACAGCCTGCCAAACGCACTCGACCTACTACAAATCGCAATTGAGGCGGGCTTGGGATTTGACGCCGCAATGACGCGTGTCGCACATGAATTGGCCCACGCAGCACCCGAAATGGCACAGGAATTCATGATCCTCCAATTGGAACTTCAGGCAGGTAAAGAACGCCAAGCTGCATTACTTGATATGGCCGAGCGTGTTGGCGTCGAAGAGCTGACCTCGTTTGCAAATGTTATTATGCAATCCAATCAATTTGGCACAAGTGTCTCCACCGCATTGAACCGATTTTCCGAGGATATGCGTTACGACCGCGAACTGCGCGCGCAGGAAAAAGCCAATCGCCTTCCGGTACAGATGTCTGCGGTCCTGGCCCTGTGCATGATGCCTGTTCTGCTAATGATATGTCTGGCGCCTATGCTCATCCGCTGGATTAACATGTTTGGATAAGCGCGGGTTTTGACTGGTCAGCTGTTCAATTCAGACCAAAATGCGAAACTGCTGCTCAATTGGTGAGTTGCCAATTTCATGTGTCAGTTCCTTCTGATTTCGCAAATCGCACTTGCCGCCTTGACGAGCGGCTTGCCACGTAGCCAATTAGCCACCTATTTCACACACCGCTGGCACTGCTGAAGCCGATCTTCGTGCAATGTGCAGCATAGGTCAAAGTGGGCTCAAAGCGGTCGTTCCTCCCCGTCAAGACACCTCAATCCACGGGACTAACGTCCCGCGGCCACCTCGGCATCCACCAGGGGTTTGCGCACTCCAGCTTGGATCACATCAGCACTGTAGGGCTCGCGGGCAAAGACTTCCTCGACCATTGGCGTGAAGAACTCCAACGGCAGATCGTCATATCCGGGATCAAAACTGGCCTGATCCCAACGCTCGCAGAACTCGGCGCAATCGTCGAAATAGGCGTGGCCTTTGTACTTGTCCCGCTTGTGCTGGTTGGCCCCATCAATCAGATGGCCGTAGTACAGCATCTGGAAATCCCCGTGGGTCTGCACCACCCAGGTGCATTGCTCGCGGATGAAGGGCTTGAGGATCGTAGCCGCGTATTCGTCATGATTATATGGCGCGTAGATGTCGCCGATGTCGTGCAGCAGGGCGGCCACCACCCAATCGGTGTCGGCCCCGTCGCGCCAGGCACGTGTGGCCGATTGTACTGAGTGGCCCAGCCGTGTGACTTGATAACCTGAAAGGCTTTTATCCAAATCCACGAGTGCACTCAGCAGGCGCTTGGCGGTATGTTTGGTGTGGTCGATCTCATGGGCGTTGAGGAATTCATACTCTTCCTTCGTGCCATCCTTCATTTGGGTAAAGTTTACCTTTTCCATTATCCGTACAGCCTCCCTTTATCGGCTTTTGATCCCTGCATCAGGGCTTGCGCCTGAGCCTTCCTGATTTCCTCGTACATGGCAAGGCTTTCCGGGCTGAACGGCCGTTCGGGCGGGGCGAAGTTGATGAAATTTCCCTGCCGATCCGCGCCGCGCGCCAGAATGGCATAATCGCGGTCGGCCACCTGCTGTGCGATTTCGGGCGAGCAGTAGCGCACCACGCAGGCAATCCGGCGATCATCGGTGGTGTTGGCGTCCGATCCGTGAATGGTCAGCCCGTGATGCAGCGACATCTGGCCGGGATGAATTTCGATCGCCTCGCGGTCTTCGGGGGCCACATCCACCTTGATCTCCTGACCCCGGCTGAGCAGGTTGTTGGGATCATGGGTATCTTCGTGCGGCAAAATGGGGTTTTTGTGGCTGCCGCGCACAAAGTTCATGCAGCCCGAGGCGGGCGTCGCCGGGCTCAGCGCAATCCACGCCGTCACCAGATGATCCACAGCACCAAAGCCCCAATAGGTCAGATCCTGGTGCATGCTGACAACCTGCTGGGTGTTCGGCTCTTTGATGAAATACTCGACCGACCAGATCATGATGTCGGGGCCAATGATGCCCTCCACCACATCCAGAATGCGAGGGTCTGCCGCCACCTTATGGGCCATAGGCATGACGCAATGGGAATTCACCCGTTTGTAGGAATTCAGCGGTAAGGGCAGGTCCTTGTCCAGCCATTCGGTCTCAAGCGCCTCCAGCTCCTGCCTCAGGGCCTGCGCCTCAGAGGGGGACATGACGGGAATGGGGAAGAGATAGCCATCCCTCCAGTAGGCCTCGTTTTGAGCCTCAGACAGGCGTCCATTATCGAGTGTCAAAGACTCCAGCATCCTGATTGTCCTGCTTTCCAGTTGGTTTCATGCTCAACTTACCCACAATAAAGGCTGGTCCAAAACGTTTCTATTGGACACTGAGGGAAAGTTATACTTAGCCTGAAGCCATGACCCAAACTCTTCCTTCTTTGAACTGGTTGCGCGTGTTTGAGGCCGCTGCGCGGTATCAGTCTTTCGCGCGCGCAGCGGGTGAATTGAACATGTCCGCAGCGGCGGTCAGCCAACAAATCCGCGCGCTTGAGGATCGGTTGGGCACGCCCTTGTTCGAACGCCACGCCCATGCCGTCACGCTGACCGATCTGGGCCGGGCTTACCTGCCGTCGGTGCAGCAATCATTAATCTCATTGCAGGACAGCACCGAAGGGCTTTTCGGGGCCGTGCGCCAGGATGCCTTGTTTATCGAGGCCGTTCCCTTGTTCGCCCATGGCATCCTGGCCAATGGATGCGCGGCCTTTGCCCGGCTTCATCCGCATATCTCCATCACCTTGAATACCGAAACAGCGGGCCATGATCATGCAAGCCGATACCATGACTTGCGCATTACCTTTGGGGCACCTGCGGGCGGGCAGGGGTCTGTCGAAAAGATCCTGGGGGAACGGCTTTACCCTGTCGCGATGCCCGCAATTGCGGATCAGATCACCGAACCTGCGGATTTGCTGAACCATCCCTTGATTGATGTGATGTCCCATCGGGCGGGGTGGCCCTACCTGTTTGAAAAACTGGGGTTTGTCACAAGCGCTGCGCGCTACATTCACACGGACAACACCATCATGTCCTGCGCCATGGCCGCATCGGGTGCAGGGATCGCTCTGGCCCGTGCGCCAGCCAGTGACAGCGCTGCCGATATGGCGGGGTTGGTGCCGTGCCTGGAAGGCTTCAGCGTCGAAGGGGCCCATAGCTATCACCTTGTCAGCTCTGATGATTTGACATTGCGCCGTCCGGCGCAGCTGTTCCGCGACTGGCTATTGGACTATTGCAAGGGCCTATAGGCCGGGCCGATCACCGGTCCCGCCGAAGCTTTGTGGCCAGATGGATCAGGCTTTCCGAGCCCTTCACCCCCTTTGCCTCGCCAATCCGGTCCAGCACATCGTCCAAAGCCTCAGTTGTGGCCGCCTCGACAATCACCACCAGATCCCAACGGCCTGAGGTGGTATGCACCCGCCGCACTTCGTGCAGTGTTTTCAGCCGTGCCAAAACGGTGGGACCAGACCGGGGCTCAATCGAAACCAGCACCGTGGCCCGCAAGGCCGGGCGCAGTTGGTCGCTCAGCTGCACCGCATAGCCCTGAACAGCCCCGGAGGTTTCCAGCCGGTCCAGCCGGGCCTGTACCGTGGTGCGCGCCAACCCCATCTGACGGGCTAAAACGGCTACAGGCAAACGCGCGTTTTCCTCAAGCAACGTGATCAACGCACGATCTGTTTCGTCTATTTGCATATCTGGTCCGTCACATTGCCGATAAATAGAATCAACATGCACAGACTGCCACATGATATCGACGAAAAACAGGTGCATTCTGGTATGAAACACTAAGACCCGAGGCAAACCCATGCGCACATCATCCATTTGGCCCACACCTAAGTCCCACCTTAAACGGCATACGCCCGATACTGTGCAGCTGTATTTTAGCCCTGCCACCCTGCAGGCGACAGCCAAACGGTTTCTGGAAGGGTTTGGTGGCCTGGTGACCTATGCGGTCAAGGCAAATGCCAGTGACGAGGTGCTGGGTAATCTGACTGCCGCAGGGATCACGGCCTTCGACGTGGCCAGCCCGCGCGAGATGTACTCAGTGCGCGCCGTGAATCCGACCGCGGTGCTGCATTACAACAACCCTGTTCGCTCGACCGAGGAGATTGCCACGGCTGTGGCCCTCAATGTGGCTTCGTATTCGGTCGATAGCCTGTCCGAGCTGGACAAGCTGGCAGCGGTCCCCAAGGGGACTGAAATTTCCGTGCGTCTGGCCTTGCCCGTCAGCGGCGCCGCTTATGATTTCGGGGCGAAATTCGGTGTCGGCCCGGAATTGGCGGTGCCCTTGCTGCAAGAGGTCGCCAAGCGCGGCTTTGCTCCGGCGATCACCTTTCACCCCGGCACGCAATGCACGGATCCCGAGGCCTGGGCCACCTATATTGCCGCCTCTGCTGCGGTGTCCAAGGCGGCAGGGGTGCGTCTGAAGCGCCTGAATGTCGGTGGCGGGTTTGCAGCGCATCGCGCGGGGCAAGCACCTGATCTGGAAGCCATTTTTGAGCGTATCATCACCGCCACCGCCGAAAGTTTTGGCGCAGAAGCGCCGCGATTGGTGTGCGAGCCGGGCCGTGCGATGGTGGCGGATGCCTTCACGCTGGCGACCCGTGTCAAAGCCTTGCGGCCTGATGGATCGGTGTTTCTGAACGATGGCATTTACGGCGGCCTGGCCGAGGCACGCGATATGTACATGGTAGACCGGATCGCCACCCTGACAGCCCAAGGCGAGGCGCATGGCGGAGATCCCACGCACCGTGTGGTCTTTGGGCCGACCTGCGACAGCATCGACCGCCTTCCGGGCGAGATCGCCTTGCCATCTGATCTGGCCGAGGGCGATTACGTCTTATTCGCCGGATTGGGGGCCTATTCGCAGGCGATCAATACAGCCTTCAACGGGTATGGGCTTGAGGCTCCGATCACGGTCGGCGAGCTTTAATCCTGCAGTCTCACACCGGGTTCACAGCAAAATCACGTCGATTTTCATGGACTGGTAACTCCTGAGGCCCCAAGTTGATGGGTATGACCTCTTATGTGGCATATCCATTCGGCGGGGCGGCAAGATGCGTGGCCTGACGTGGGCCCGTGACCTGCTGAACCTGTTCAGCCCCGGCAAACGGCGTGCGCGGCGCGGCTTTGCCGGTGCGCGCGGGCAGGTGGATCATGTGATCATTCTGGATGGCACCATGTCCACGCTGGAACCGGGCTGCGAAAGCAATGCAGGGCTGGCCTATAAGGTTCTGGCCGTACATGGGAACTCGAACCAATCTCTGTTTTACGAGGCCGGCTTGCAGTGGCAGGACTGGCGCGCCACCGGTGATGTGATGATGGGGCGCGGGATCAACCGCCAAATCCGCCGGGCCTATGGCTATCTGGCCAGTCGCTATCATCCGGGGGACCGGATTTACCTGATGGGCTATTCGCGCGGGGCGTTTGCGGTCCGATCTTTGGCCGGGGTCATTGACCAAATTGGCCTGCTACAGGCGGATCATGCAACCCAGCGCAATATCACAACCGCCTACCGCCACTATCAATGTAATGCCAAAGGGCAGGCGGCCCAGGCGTTTCGTGCCGCCTATTGTCATGCCGAGACCCCGATCGAGATGGTCGGTGTTTGGGACACGGTCAAAGCGCTGGGCCTGCGATTGCCGCTTTTGTGGCGGTGGAGCGAGCGCCGCCATGCCTTTCACAACCATCAGCTGGGTGCATCGGTGCGCCGGGGATGCCATGCGCTGGCGCTGGATGAAACCCGCGCAGTGTTCGAGCCGGTGATGTGGGACAGCACTGCGGACACGGACGACCGCATTCAGCAGGTATGGTTTCGCGGAAGCCATGGCGATGTGGGCGGACAACTGAGCGGATTTGAGGCGGCGCGCCCCCTGGCAAACATTCCCTTGGTCTGGATGCTACAGCAGGCCGAAAGCTGCGGATTGAACTTGCCCGAGGGGTGGGCTGACCTCTTTCCAACCGACGCGGCGGCACCTTCGGTCGGCACATGGCGCGGCTGGGCGCGGATCTTTTTGTTGCGCAAGGCACGGGTTGTGGGCGCAGACAAATCCGAGCGGCTGCACGGCTCGGTTGCTGAGGGTTCTGTCCAGGACCCAACTGCAAAGTCACATCTGATGTCCCGTCACCAGACCGGATAAAGCGCAGGCCGACGTGACCCTGTGGCCCTAGGCCGTCATGATCAAACAGGTTGTGGAGCCCGTTGCATATAGCTTGCCATCCTCTACGCCGCGGACTTCCCCCACGGCCACCCCGGTCGAGCGCCCCGCATGCTGGGCCGTTCCGATAGCATGAACCGTCATGCCCAACGGGAGGGCGCGGGTGATATTCACCTTATATTCTAACGTGGTATAAACCGATCCCTTGGGGACCTTGGTCATCACGGCGCAGGCCATGCAACTGTCCAATATGGCGCCGAACCATCCCCCGTGCGTGCCGCGCATCGGGTTGGTGACGTGAAATTCCGGGGTGCCTTCAAAGACCACACGGCCGTCTTGCGCCTCAATCGGCCAAAACCCCATGGTGCGTCCGATAGGCGGGCCGGCCAGTGTGCCGTTGACCACATCCTGCATGAACTCTAGCCCCGACCGCGAGGTCAGATCATGGCGGTCCGCCAGGTCTTGCAAATCCGTGGCGATGCGGCGGGTCATGGCTCAGCTGTCCCCATCGGTGCGCTCCAGCGCGATCAAGCCCAAAGAACGGGCCGAGGCCAATGACAGGATGCCCGAATCCAACCCCAGTGGCTTTTGATAGCGGCGCACAGCGGCGCGCGTGCGCCCGTCCATCAGCCCGCTCACCCCACCACGGTACAAGGCCCGCGCCTTCAAAGCGCGCTGCAGCGAGGCGACAAACTCTGGCGTTTGCTCGGCGGCACACGGGATCTGAAACAAGGTGCCTTCGCGCGGCTGCACAATCTCCTGCCGGGTTTCGGTGCGATAAGCCGCCGGGCTGATCACACTGCCATCACTGCCCAAGACGGCGGGCTGAATTTCGATTTGTTCTGTGACGGTTTCGACAATGGCCGGGCTGGCGTCCCTGGCCCAGCAACTGCCCTCGGGAGCGCCCGGTGGGGCGACATTCATCACCTGGCCGGTTTCGGGCGTTGTTTCCAGCGCAGTGGGCGCAGTGCTTTGACAGGCGCCAAGGGCAAGGGCGGCCACAACAGGCCAGAATTTCACAGACGTAGACATGCTCGATCAAGCCTCTTCGGGCGATTTTGCCAGCACACTAGCGGGTTTGCCCCCGTCTCTGAAAGCCGGTCGATCACATTTGGCTGGTGGTCTGGGGCCAAATTGCCACTGTTTGAGGCAAAAATTTGCATAAATTCCTGTCGTTTCCGGTCGTTTCTGGGCCGGGTGGTCGCAATTGGGGCTGGCGCGTCCTAAATGGCATCGCTAGGAACCTATCACTTGCGAAATTTCTGAGGGGGAGCCCGCACCAATGGCGAAAATTACCTATATCGAGCATGGCGGCACAGAACATGTGGTTGAAGTGGCAAATGGCCTGACGGTCATGGAAGGCGCGCGTGACAACAACATACCGGGCATCGAAGCCGATTGCGGCGGAGCATGCGCCTGTTCCACCTGCCATGTCTACGTCCATGCTGACTGGGTCGAGAAAATCCCCGCCAAAGACGACATGGAAGAAGACATGCTTGATTTCGCCTATGAGCCTGATCCCGCCCGCTCGCGTCTGACCTGCCAGCTGAAGGTAACCGATGCGCTGGATGGACTAATCGTGCAGATGCCCGAAAAGCAGATCTGATGCGCACAGGGCTGCTTGTTCTTGCGGCTCTGTTGATCCCTGCGATGGCCGAGGCCTGTCGCACGCCACCACATGCGGCGACAGCATTTGCCAACGCCAGTTTTACGGCCTTGCCGGGGTGTGTGGGGCAAGCCTTGCCGGGGTGCCGCGCAAAAGGTTTGACTGGTGCCTGGTTTGAAGCCCCGACCTCTCGCTATGCGCACGGTGTTCTGGGTGATGCGATTGAGGCAGGCACCCTGCGGGCATACAGCACCGACGCGGCAGCTGACAGTTGTTATGCCAAATCGGTCACCCTCAACCAAGCCCATGTTTTTGAAGACATTCACCCGCGCCTTGCCGATCTGGACGGCGATGGCCGGGCCGAGGTGATCACCGTCCGCAGCCACCGTACCAAAGGCGCACAGCTGGTGATTTACAAAGACGTGCCCGGTGCCCATCAACTGCGTCTTGTTGCCCGCTCGCCTTACATCGGCCGCGCCAACCGCTGGCTGGCCCCCATTGGCGCTGCTGATTTGGATGGCGATGGCCATATCGAGATTGCCTACATCGACCGCCCGCATCTGGCCAAAACCCTGCGCATCTGGCGCTACAAAGACGGCAAACTGCGCGAAGTCGCCAGTCAACCCGGCCTCACCAACCACAAAATCGGTTGGGACTATATTCTTGGCGGCATCCGCACCTGCGATACCCCCGAGATCATCACCGCCAGTTCCGACTGGTCCAGCGTGGTGGCAACGCAGTTTGACGGCGGTGCCCTACAATCCCGTGATGTAGGGCCCTACAAGAACCGCAAAAGCCTTGAAAACGCACTTAAGTGCCACTGAATTGCCCGGGTTGGCACGTAAACTATTGCAAGAAAAGGGTGATTGAGAAACACGGAATGAGATATTAACGTCCTCATATCACCGCCAAAAGGCGATCGGAAAATCAATTGCTAGCCTTGCTTCTCGCCTCTCTTGGACTTTTGTCTTTAAGTGTTCTGCTGGATGATGATGGCAATGGTGCGTCGGCGCCACAAGACGATGACACTCCGGAAGAAGAAGGCGAGGACCAAGCCTTCGGCCGGGTCGCCGATGGGAGCGATTTGATTGATGGGCTCGGGACAAATAATGATGACGCGTTCACCGTAGGGATTGAACGTGTTGTAGACGAAGAAAATCGCACGTCGTTCTACAGACCGGACAGCGTGCACGCAGGTGCAGGCGATGACCTTCTGTATGTTTCGGGAGGCGAGGCTCATGGGGGTGAAGGCAATGACACGCTCACGGGTTTTTTAAACATTGGCATCGAGAATGAGTTCTTTGGCGAAGAGTTCATTCCCCGCTTCTTTGGCGGGTCTGGGGATGACCTGATCAACATTGGCGGAGCCAGCCATGGGATCGTCGATGCCGGAGAGGGCGATGACACGGTAACGTCAGAAAATTTCCTAGCAAATGATTTGGAGGTAACCCTGGGCGAAGGCGAGGATGTCGTGCGCTATTCCGGACATGATGATCCAAGAAACGCAATTTTGACGCTGCTTGATTTTGATCCCGCGCAAGATGCGATTGAACTGGTGCGGGAATTTGATGCTTCCGGCAATCCGGCAGATTCTTTTGACGGCTATGATGTGACCATCACGCCGGGAGAAGAGGGTGCGCCTTCGACGCTATCTATTGCACTACAGATGACCGATCCTGACGTCGAACCTGATGTTTACGAATTTCTGGTCGAGGGGCTGGACCCGTCTCAGGCCGAGGACATCAACATCTCCATTGTGGAAAATCAGGAAGAGCCTGAAGACACGCGCACTGTGATCGAACCCACGCGGGCCGGTAATGATCTGGTGTATGACATCACGTCAGATGATATGCGCATAGAACCCCTCAATTTCGGAAATGCCGAAGACAACCCCTACCGAGATATTGACCGGCTCGTGCTGAACGTCGGAGAGGATGTCTCAAGCCAGTATTATGCAGAGGATTTTCACAGCTATTCGGGCTCTGATAGCGGGGCGAATGGCACGACCAGCTTTGGGCTGATGATTATCCAAGGTCCCGGTGATCTGGACGTCGGCGGGCCTTTGGTCGGCTATTCGATACTCAACGATGACAGTACGTATCTTTCAACAGACGGTTTTCCTGATCAAACACTTAGCTTTGTCACGCCGACAGTCCTTGCTCCGTTTGAACTTGTGGCCCATTTCCGGCTGGGTGGCATCAACCACGACTTCGGCGCACCGGATGATGGGGCAAGTACCGTGCGGGAGGTTGAGGTTGTGATCAACTATCTGGGGGCCGGGGCAACGCCCGCCTGACCGGTCGCGGGGCTACAACGCCCGCCAGCCAATATCGCGGCGATAAAACCCTTGCGGCCAGTCGATCTGATCAATCATCGCATACGCCCGGTCGCGCGCTTCTTGCAGGGAGGCCCCCCGCGCGGTCACGTTCAGCACGCGCCCTCCAACGGCGGTGGTTTTCCCGTCCACGGCCTTGGTGCCTGCGTGAAAGACCATGTGGAAACTGTCTTCGGGGCATTGATCCAAGCCTTTGATCACGCTGCCTTTCTCGTAAGATCCCGGATAGCCATCTGCGGCCATCACTACGGTGATGGCATGGTCATCGGCCCAGTTCACCTGGGCCTCGGCAAGACGTCCGTCCGCGGCGGCGTGCATCAGATCCATCGCCTGTGCGCCCAGACGCATCATCAGCACCTGGCACTCAGGGTCGCCAAAGCGCACGTTATATTCCACCAGACGCGGCTGGTCGTCCTTGATCATCAACCCGACATAGAGAATGCCCTGATAGGGCGTCCCGCGCCGGGCCATTTCACGCAAAGTCGGCTGTACGATCTCGGCCAGCGCCTTGTTGGCAATCGCGTCCGTCAGCACCGGGGCTGGGGAATAGGCCCCCATGCCACCCGTGTTGGGGCCTGCGTCGCCTTCGCCTACACGCTTGTGGTCTTGGGCTGTGCCCATCGGCAGGGCCACCTCGCCGTCACACAGCACAAAGAATGAGGCTTCTTCGCCTTCCATGAACTCCTCGACGACCACCTCAGCGCCCGCGCCGCCAAAGGCACCGCCGAACATGTCGTCCAGTGCCTCCACCGCCTCAGACAAGGTCATGGCGACGATCACGCCTTTGCCTGCGGCCAGACCGTCGGCCTTAATCACGATCGGCGCGCCTTGCGCCTCGACATAGGCTTTGGCCGCCGCGTGATCGGTGAAATGCCCATAGGCCGCGGTGGGCGCACCTGCCGCATCGCAAATCTCTTTGGTAAAGCTCTTTGAGGCCTCCAGCCGCGCGGCCCCTTCCGAGGGGCCAAAGACCAGCAGCCCCGCATCACGCAAACGGTCTGCGACGCCTTTCGCCAAAGGCGCTTCGGGGCCAACGATGACAAAATCAATCGCTTGGGCTTCGCAGAAGGTGGCCACCACCGCCCCGTCCTCGATATCCAGTGCTGCGCATTCCGCAATCTGCGCGATCCCGGCATTGCCCGGGGCCACAATCAGCTTGTCACATTTGGGGTTTTGCATCACCGCCCAAGCCAGAGCATGTTCACGCCCGCCACTTCCGAGGATCAGGATATTCATAAGGGTGGTTCTCCCGCTTGGCCTTCTTGCCCCGGCGTTCTAAGCTGCGCCAACCTCAGACACAAGGTACCGCAATGTCCGACCTGATTGATGACCCTCAACCCGGAAGCAACACGCCTGAATTCTCGGTGGCCGAGATTGCCGGCGCTGTCAAAAAGCTGGTCGAGGGCGAGCTGGGCTGGGTGCGCATTCGCGGTGAGGTGGGGCGTGTGGTCCTGGCCCGGTCGGGGCATCTTTACTTTGACCTCAAGGACGATCGCAACGTGCTGTCCTGCATGACGTGGAAAGGGCAGGTGCCCGGTCTGGGGATCATGCCCGAAGAAGGGATGGAGGTCGTCGCCGAAGGGCGCATGACCGCTTCGGGTTTCCAGTCGAAATTCGCGTTGAACGCCCAACATATCGCAGTGGCAGGCGAAGGCGCATTGATGGCGCTTCTGGAAAAGCGCAAGAAACAGCTCGCAAGCGAAGGGTTGTTTGGCGAAGATCGCAAGCAACAGCTGCCCTATTTGCCCGACATCATCGGTGTTGTCACCTCTCCGCAAGGGGCGGTGATCCGCGACATCCTGCACCGTCTGCGCGACCGATTCCCGCGCAAGGTGCTGATCTGGCCTGTGGCCGTGCAGGGCGAAAACTGCGCCCCCGAGGTGGCCCGTGCCATTGCGGGCTTCAACGCCCTGACCCCCGGTGGTGCGCTGCCCCGTCCTGATCTGCTGATCGTCGCGCGTGGGGGGGGCTCCATCGAGGATCTCTGGGGCTTTAACGAAGAATCTGTCGTGCGTGCCGCGGCCGCTTCGGACATCCCTCTGATCTCGGCGGTGGGGCATGAAACTGACACCACGCTGATCGACTACGCCTCGGACAAACGGGCCCCCACGCCAACGGCGGCGGCTGAGCTGGCCGTGCCGGTGCGGCTGGAGTTGATGGCGTGGCTCGACGGGCAAGATGCTCGGCTGACCCAATCCCTGACTTCGGGTATCCGCACCCGTGGCCAGCGTTTGCACGATCTGTCGCGCGCCTTGCCTCGGGTTGAGACCTTGACTGAGGGTCCGGCGCAGCGGCTCGATGCCCTGGGGGACCGGCTGCCTGCCGCGTTGACAAAGTCAGTGCAGACCCGTCGCGTTGCCTTGTCCGAGGTCTCTGGCGCGCTGCGTCCAAGCCAAATCACCCGGATGTTCAGCAACGCCAAGCAACGGCTCGAAAGCACATCCGCCCGCCTGAACCTGAATGCGCTCCAGACCCGCATGAGCAATCAACGAACGGACTATGACCGTCAGGCACAACGGCTGTCTGATGCGGGGGTACGGCAGATGAAGACCTTGGTGGACCAGGTAAAAAATCTGGATCGCCTCATGCAAACAGTGGGTTACGAGGCAACGCTGAAGCGTGGTTTTGCCGTTGTGCGCGACGGCGAGACGGTTGTTTCTACCACCAAGGCCGCCAAATCCGCCGGAGCTTTGGAAATCCAATTTGCCGATGGTCGTGTGGCCGTTGGGCCCGGAGCGATCAGCAAACCTGCCAAGAAAAAGCCAGTGCCGCCAACGCCCGAGCAAGGAGATCTGTTCTAGAACCATAAGGCCGATGTGACGCTGCGCTTAAACGCCCACCTCTGGCCCCAAACACTGTAGGGGCTCTGCCGTGCGTTCGACCTCGAAAAGCTGCAACGCATTCGGGTCATTTTCAAACTGCGCCGATAATCCGCCCGAGGGGCTTTTCTCAAAGGTCCAGCACTGCACTTCGTCCAAGGCTTCATACTCAAAGCAGATCAATTCGCCGCGCTGATACCAGGTGCCATTCTGGCAACGCCCGTCCAGAAAAGTCCATATAACTCTGCGGTTTGAAAGGTATTCTTCAGCTCCGTAAGCGCGCCCGTCTACGCCATAGTAGAAGGTGCGGCCCTGGGTGTAGCTGTCGAACTCTTCGGCGCTCATGGGGGCGGCCGAAAGCGGTGCGGCGATGCTTAACATCAAAAGGATCAAGAGAGTACGCATGCGCGAAACTGTGACAAATCCTGCCGCGCATGACCACCCGTTTTAATCGATTGGCGGATTTTCGCGGGGCTGCCATTTGGCACAAAGCGGATCCATGATTTTGCGCCACAAGGGAGGGACTAGGGCCACCACCGCCATGACCGGCAGGGCGTGCGGCAGACAGGGCATGTGCTCCGGGGTCAGTTGCAACCCGGGGAAGTCCCGCGCAGGGGTGACGTGATGGTCCGAATGGCGCGGGGCATTCAGGGTCATGGCCGAGCTGGCCCAATGCGGTGCGTTCCATGAATGCTGCGGGCCCACGGGTTCCAATGCGCCATCCGGGGTGTGACGTCGGCGCAGGCCATAATGCTGCACATAGTCCGAGAGCAATATCTGCACCTGTGCATAGGTTCCGATAAAGACGAGTGCAGCCACAGCGCGCCAGCCACCCATCCCCGCGCATAGGGCAATCAACACAGCGGCTCCTCCGCAATAAAGCAGATAAGGATGCCTGATATCAAAGCCCTGCCGTCCGTTCCTCAGGTGATTTTCGGCGTGTAACCCGGCGCGAAACCCACCCAACCAGGCGCGCGCCATAAAGCGATAGATCCCTTCGCCCCAACGGGCCGAGTTCGGATCGGCCTTTGATCCCACATGCACATGATGCACCCTCAGATGAGCGCTGGCATGGTGGCCAAACAGGATCGACGTGTAGATCAAGCGCCCCATCAGGCGCAGTCTGCGACCGGGACGGTGGATCAGCTCATGCGCCACGGGATGCGAAATTTGCCCCATGATCAAGGCGGCGGCCACTGCGATGAGGCATGCCTCTGTTCGCCCCAGCGTGTCATTGCCTGCAATAGCCCAAATGCTAAGGGCCAAGGTGGCGAAATGGGCCAGCGCCAAGATCACCAGCAACCGGTCCGAGCCGGGAAACTCTGCTTCAGGATCCGCATTGGCCAGCGCCACCGGCACCCAGCGATCCAGCAGAAAAACCAAAACCGTGATCAGCCCCACCGCCATCCACGCGAAAGGGTTGCCCCAGATGGCAGCCATCGTCAGCACAAGGAACGGGCTGAGAGTGGCGATTGAAAACAATGGCATTTGCGTGGGGTCTTTCATCCATCCGTCGGGCCGATTGCCCACCGGGCGCACGATAGGCTGAAATTCCTGCGCCGCCAACGCTTACGGCAAGGGTCATGTCGCTTTTGGCCTCGCCATGGGGCGATCAGGGCGATAAACCCCCAAACAGGAATTTTGACAGGGAACGTCACATGGCACTGGATCAGCGCAAGGGTGTATGGAAATCGGGCAAGGGCAAGGGGCGTCACACGCCCAAGGGCCGCCAGCTTGAGGATCAACCGTGGGCAGACGTGCAGGCGCTTCTGGGTGAGCGGCCCCGCAATCGTGATTTGCTGATCGAGTTTCTGCATCTCATTCAGGACACCTATGGCCATCTGTCGGCTGCGCACCTGCGCGCCCTGGTCGAAGAGATGCGCATGTCGATGGCCGAGGTTTATGAGGTGGCCACCTTCTACGCCCATTTCGATGTGGTGAAAGAGGGCGAGACGCCGCCCCCCGCGCTGACCATTCGCGTCTGTGACAGCCTCGCCTGCGAACTGGCCGGATCACAGCAACTGAAGGCCGCGCTTGAAGAGGGGTTGGATGCGTCAGAGGTTCGCGTGTTGCGCGCGCCCTGCATGGGCCGTTGTGACACCGCACCCGTGCTGGAGCTTGGTCACAAGCACATCGACCACGCCACACCCGAGCTGGTGCAGGCCGCAATTGCTGCGGGCGACACCCATGCCGAGATCCCGGCCTATCAAACCTTTCAGGCCTATTGCGCCGAAGGTGGATATGTCGCCCTGGCGGACATTCGCGCCAACGGTGTGTTTGAAACCGTTCAGGACACCTTGCTGAACTCAGGCCTGCGCGGCCTTGGCGGCGCGGGTTTCCCATCGGGTCGTAAATGGGGCTTTGTGCGTGCGGCTGAAGGCCCGCGCTATCTGGCTGTCAACGGCGATGAGGGCGAGCCCGGCACCTTCAAGGACCGCTTTTACCTTGAGCGTGAACCTCATGTTTTCCTGGAAGGAATGCTGATCGCCGCCTGGGCTGTCGAAGCCGAGAAATGCTACATCTACATGCGCGATGAATATCCCGCTGTGCTGCATATTCTGGCCGTGGAAATTGCAGCCCTCGAAGCTGCAGGTATTGCAGCGCCCGGCTATATCGAAGTGCGCCGCGGGGCTGGGGCCTACATCTGCGGTGAAGAAAGCGCGATGATCGAATCGATCGAAGGCAAACGTGGCCTGCCACGGCACCGTCCGCCCTTCGTGGCCAATGTCGGCATCTTTGGGCGCCCCACTTTGGTCAACAACGTCGAGACGCTCTATTGGGTGACCAAGATCATGCGCTTCGGCGGTGAAATCCTGTCGGGTGTGGAAAAGAACGGTCGCAAGGGTTTGCGGTCCTTCTCGGTCTCGGGCCGTGTGAACAATCCGGGTGTGCATCTGCTGCCTGCGGGGTCCACGATGGAGGACATCATCGAAGCCTGTGGCGGTATGCTCGAAGGGCACACCTTCAAGGCCTACCAGCCCGGTGGCCCGTCGGCGGGGCTGTTGCCGGCCTCCATGGCAGATATCCCGATGGATTTTGATGTGTTGCAAGAACACGGCACCTTCATTGGCTCGGCCGCGATTGTGGTTCTGTCGGACCAGGACAGCGCCAAAGAGGCCGCGTTGAACATGCTGCGGTTCTTTGAGGATGAAAGCTGTGGTCAGTGCACGCCCTGCCGGGTGGGCTGCGAAAAGGCGGTCAAGCTAATGCAGGCGGACAAATGGGACCAGCCTCTGCTCGAAGAGCTGTGTCAGGCCATGGGCGATGCGTCAATCTGCGGTCTGGGGCAGGCGGCCCCGAACCCCATTCGCATGACGATGAAGCATTTCCCGGACGAGGTGTAAGCCCCGATACTGGATGCCTCGGACAGCGTCAGGCCAAGGGGGGCCTGCGGCCTGTTAACCGGCTGGGTGAATCTACTTTCGCAGCTTACCGCGCCTTCAATATCCGCTGCCACAACCGCCCGCCATACCGCGGCATCAGAGCCATATAGGCGATCAGCAGGGCGAAAAAGACAATCGCGGGCAAGCCGTTGAGTTGAAACCCGTTTTCGGTGGTGTCGCCGGTGACCAGAGCAACGCCATAGCCAATCACCGCAAATCCCGTGATCAGGTCCAGAATAAAGGCCAAAACCACCCGCCAGGTTGCGGGTTTACTGTCCTCGGTCATCGAAATCTCCTTGGTTGCACAATGCCCAACCACGATAGGCCTGAACTGCCCCTGCGTTAAGCTTTTTCGCAAGGTCTCCCTAGGCTAATGTGCGGTCAAAGAGAAAGGGATTTGCACCATGGTTTTTGTGGGCATCGCTGGCATCGCCGCACTGATTTACCTGCTGGTCTATTGCCACGCCCCCGCCAGCACGCTGAAAACTGTGGTGAAAACGCTCTCGGTTGCGGCTTTGGTTCTGGCCGCCTGGTGGGGAGGCGGACCCATCTGGCTGATCCTCGCGCTGTCGCTCTGTGCGGCGGGGGACTATTTCCTGTCGCGCGACACTGAGGCAACATTTCTTGCTGGTGTCGGCGCCTTTGCATTGGGACATCTGGCCTATGTGCAGCTCTTCCTCGGAACGCCGGGCACGGCGTTCTCGGTGCTGACGCAGCCGCTCGCGTTTATTTTTGTGATCATGCTCGTGGGGTATGGTGTTGGCATGATGACGCAGCTGTTCCGCCGCGCAGGTGACCTGCGCTACGCGGTGATGGTCTATGTGCCGATCATCATCGCCATGGGGATCACGGCGTTTTGTGTGCCACATGTCGGCGCGCTGTGGCTGGTTTTACCGGCCGCCATTCTGTTCATGATTTCCGACAGTGTGCTGGCCGCCGAGCTGTTCCTGATCCGCGACGATCAGCCCCTACGCCGCACCACCCCCTATGTGATCTGGGCGTTCTATTGGCTGGCACAGCTTGGGTTTTATCTGGCGTATACACATCCGACGATAGCCTGACACGGTTTATCGGCCTGGGTTTGGGTGCAAACCCTTTTAATAATTCTTATACACCGCGCAGCGGCACCCGGCCTTTTTCATCTTTGAGCAATCCCGCCAGGCCTGATCCCGGCTGCCGCGTCCCAGACGGGCCATGTAGTAGCCACCTTTGAGGCTGGCGCGGCTTTTTGCATAGACCAGATCGGGTGTTTGTCCTTTGATCAGGCTTTTGCAGGCGCGGGTCTGCGCCTTGAATTTCTTGCGGGCTGCGGATTTTGAGACGCCAAAGGCCAGCTGTATCCCCCATTTCTCAATTGCGGGCTTCACCGGCTTCAGCTTGGTCATCCGGCGGTTCTGGGCCAGATCGCGGCAGGCGGCTCCAAAGGGCAGGGATTTCGACAACCTCAAATCAGGGGCGGGCAGGGGTTCTTCAAGCCAGTTCTGGTGCGGCACGCCGGTGATGATACGCACATAATCCACCGTCTCTTGCATCAATCCACCCGAGCCGTCGATCAACCCCTGCGCCCGGCCTTCGCCTCCGTTATAACCCACGGCCGCCATGCCCAGGCTTCCGTATTTTCCCGCCATTTCAGCCAGATACTGGGCGGAATGCTCCAATGCCTCAGCCGGGTTATAGCTGTCGTGCAAACCGCGCCGCTTGGCGGTGTAGGGCATGAACTGCGCGATACCTTCGGCGCCCACGGGGCTGCGCGCATGGGGATCAAAGCGGCTTTCCTGCCAGATCAACCGTGCAAAGAAATGTGGGTCCAGCCCGTGACGCTTGGTGAAGACCTCCATGGCATAGCAGGTGTCCTCCACAAAATGCTGGTCCTTGCGGATGCACAGCGGCGGTCCCCATTTGGCGGTCGAGCACACCCCATCCGGCGGGCGGGCCAAGGCGGATGAGGGGATCAATAAGATCAGAACAAGGGCGACCCATTTCATACAGATGATCCTCGTGAGCCTTGGCGTGATGTCAATCCGCCTTTTCAATGGCGTCCCGGCGTATTAACTGGAACGTGAAGCCAGCACGAGGGCGCGCATGTCGTTTTTCAAGAAACTCAAGAACAAACTTTTCAAATCCTCCTCCAAGATCGAGGAAGGGCTGGATGCCATCGTCGAAGACGGTGGCGAAGAAGAGACGGTTGAAGTTGAGGAAACGGTTGACGCAATCGCCCCGCTGGCCGATCCCATTCCAGAGCCAGAGCCAGAGCCAGAGCCAGAGCCAGAGCCAGAGCCAGAGCCAGAGCCAGAGCCAGAGCCAGAGCCAGAGCCAGAGCCAGAGCCAGAGCCAGAGCCAGAGCCAGAGCCAGAGCCAGAGCCAGAGCCAGAGCCAGAGCCAGAGCCAGAGCCCATTGTCGAAGAGGCCACCACGGAGGCTGATGCCGAGTATGAGGTGTTGCTGGCCGAGATGGAGGCTGTCACTCCGGAAGAGGCAGCTGAGGCTGAGGCGCAGGAACCGTGGGTGGAGCCTGAGGACGGGATAGAGGCTTCCTTGGATGCCGGGCTTGATAAGATTGAAGAAGAGCTTGCGGAAGTGACCGAGGCGGAGGATGTCTCCGAACCCGAACCCGAACCCGAACCCGAACCCGAACCCGAACCCGAACCCGAACCCGAACCCGAGGTTGACGTGGTTGAACCGGAGCCGGAACCAGAGGTCGCAGAGGCGGAACCGGAACCCGAAGTGGCACGCACCCCCGTGGCCCCGCTTAAGGTCGATCTGACCCCGGCACTCGACCGCGAGGAACCCGCACCGGAACCGGAAAAGAAAGGCCTTCTGGGCCGTCTGTTCGGACGTGGCGAGTCCAAAACCGTCATGCGCCGGGCGTTGGATGATGACATGGTCGAACGGCTCGAAGAGCTGCTGATCACTGCCGATATGGGCGTGGACACTGCCTTGCGGGTTGCGGCCAATATGGCCGAAGGGCGAATGGGCAAGAAGCTCTCAACCCAGGAAATCAAAGAACTCCTGTCCGCTGAGATCGCCCGCATCATGGAACCTGTCGCACGCCCCATGCCGCTTTACGCCAAAACCCCGCAGGTGGTGCTGGTGGTGGGGGTCAATGGCTCGGGCAAAACCACGACCATCGGCAAACTGGCCAGCCAGTTCCGCGCCGCAGGCAAAAAAGTGGTGATTGCCGCAGGCGATACCTTCCGGGCTGCGGCCGTTGAGCAGCTGCAGGTTTGGGGCGATCGCGCCGGGGTGCCTGTTCTGACCGCCCCGGAAGGCTCGGACCCTGCGAGCCTTGCCTTTGATGCCATGGACAAGGCCGAGGCCGATGGTGCCGACCTGCTGATGATCGACACGGCAGGCCGCTTGCAAAACCGGCAAGACCTGATGGAAGAACTGGCCAAGATCGTGCGTGTCATCCGCAAGAAAGACCCCTCAGCCCCGCACAACACTCTGCTGGTGCTGGATGCCACGACGGGCCAGAACGCTCTGTCACAGGTCGAAACCTTCCAGAAACTGGCCGATGTCTCTGGCCTTGTGATGACCAAACTGGATGGCACCGCCAAAGGCGGCGTGCTGGTGGCGCTGGCGGATAAGTTCGGCCTTCCCATCCATGCCATCGGCGTGGGCGAACAGATTGACGATCTCGCCCCCTTTGACCCCGAAGAATTTGCCGCAGCCCTGACAGGATTGGAAAGCTGATGCGTTTGAGTGTGATCGCCTGTGCCGGCCTTATGGCCTTGCCTGCCACAGCGCAGGACATGACCCCGGAGACCTGCCGCGCGGGATGGGAGGCGTTCAATCTCATGATCGGTGAAACGGCCGATATGGTCTCAGTGCAACCCGATGTCACGGCCAAGGGTTGGTGTCGCATCGACAGCAGCAATGCCCCGCTGAATACCAATGATTTTGGCAGTCTTGAGTTTCGCGGCACCGGGATCGAGGATGCCGTGAAAAACCAAGGCGCGCCAACTTCGCTGGATGTGCGCATCGACGGAATAGACCTGATCGAGGGTTGGGATCTGCCCATGCCAGCGGAATACGGCGGCCCACGCGGTACGGCCAATTTCTCATTCCAGCGTGATCTGGACACTCGCGAGATCATTGTGAAAGCGCTTGATGCCGATTTCGGCGGCCTGGGTCACGTCAAGATCACCGCACAGGGCGGTGGTGTGGACCTGACATCGCTCAACTCCATGCAGATCACCTCGGGTGGGGCGCGAGTTCACGACTTGACCCTGCAACTTCAGGCCACCCCGGTTCTGAAAAACGCCCTTCTGCCGCCCATCGCCTCGGCCATGGGGGACATATTTGTGCAGGCCATTCCCGTGGACAGCATCGACACGTCCAGCCGTGATGCACTCTCGCAGTTTTTGGCCTCAGGGTCTGACACGGGCGGGTTGCTGCGCCTCTCGGCCAAGTCCGAGGCCGGCATGGGATTTTTGCAAATGGTGGGTGGGGTGATGCCGCTGCAGGAGAAAGGCATGTCCGAAGACAACTTGAAAAGCTCCATGGAGATTCTGTTCAGTGGCGTGACCCTCTCCGCCGAATGGATTGGCATTGACTAGCCCCAGCCCCTTTCAATGAGTGATTGGCTCATCTCTCTTGAAGGCACCGCAGCCGGGCATGATCTGGCATTGGGGCTGGCGATCCTCGCGGCTTTTCTGCACGCGGTCTTTGGGGCATTGCAAAAGGGGCGACATGATCCGTGGCTGACCCGCGGGGCCATTGATGTCTGGCTGTTCACGCTGGCCACGCCCTGCGCGCTGTTTCTGGTGCCATTTCCGGAACCCCATATGTGGCCGCTGTTTGCGACGGCTGTGGTGATCCACGTGGTCTATAAATGCCTTCAGGCGCATGCCTATACCAAAGGCGCCTATACGGTTGTCTATCCGGTGGTGCGCGGCACTGGGCCGCTCTTTGCGGTGATCGGGGCGTATCTGATTTTCAACGAAAGCTTTACGCTGATGCAGTGGGGCGGGGTGGCAGTGCTGCTGTCCGGCATATTCGGGCTGGCCATTTACAATCTGATCTTTCTTGAGGTGGATCGCGACACGCTGCCCACGGCGCTGTTCTACGCCGTCCTGACCGGGCTCTTTGTGGCGCTCTACACCACGTTTGACGCCTATGCGATCCGGGCCACGGCGGACCCTTTCACCTTCCTCGCGTGGTTTTTCATGTTTGAGGGGATGACATTGCCCTTCATCGCCTATCGCCGCTGGGCAAGGATGGAGGTTCCTCCCGCACCGGGCCCGTTGTTGAAGCGTGGATTGATCGGGGCACTGGTGGCCTTCTCCAGCTTTGGGGCGATCATGCTGGCCACCCGGCTGGATAAAGTGGGCGAGGCCGCGGTCTTGCGCGAAACATCCGTGGTTTTTGCCGCCCTCATCGGCGTATTGGTCCTGCGCGAAACCGTCGGGCCGCGTCGCATCGGGTTGATGATCCTGATTGCACTGGGCGCGGTTATCGTTGAAATGGGCGGATAAAGCGCCACATCAGACGGAATTGGCAGAATTCTGAGTCGAATTGGCAGACTGCCAATGGTTAACAAAGCGAGCACGCAATGAACGAAAACACGCATCCCGCCTGGCTGAAAACCGCATTGGAGCTGGGGCCAATCCTGGGGTTCTTTGTGGCCTATCTGATGCTCAAGGACCGCGTGTTCACCATAGGTGGCACCGAATACGAGGGCTTTGTGGTGGTCACAGCCGGGTTCATTCCGGTGTTTTTGCTGTCGATGGGGATCTTGTGGAAACTCACCGGTCATCTGTCGAAAATGCAGATTGTCACGGCGGTTCTGATCGTGGTGCTCGGGGGGCTAAGTGTTTGGTTTAACGACCCAAAGTTCTTCAAGATGAAGCCCACGTTGATCTATCTCATCTTTGCAGGTGTGCTGGGGTTTGGCCTGTTGCGCGGGCAGTCTTACTTGCAGTCCCTGATGGACAGTATGCTGCCGCTGACCGATCAGGGTTGGATGATCCTGACCCGTCGCCTGACCCTGTTTTTCCTGGGGTTGGCCGTGCTGAACGAGGTGATCTGGCGCACCCAGTCGGAAGAAACCTGGGTTTACTTCAAGACCTTCGGCCTGACAGCGGCCATTTTTGTGTTCTTCATGACCCAGGGCAAACTGTTCTCCGAGCATTCCTCCGAAGACCAAGACGACGCCTGAAACGTTCAAAGAGGTTTAAAATACCGTCTTTTCCCCCCAGACCTGCCCGGGTTTGGCCTCATTTTTCGCGTATCAATGACGGCAAGTGAAAGAGGGATTGGCATGAAACTAACCGCAAAAACGATGTTGGAAACCTGTGCTTCGATCCCGCCGATCAAGCCGCAAAATCTGTTGCCCGTTGTCATTATGCTTGGCATATGGGTCATCTTGCGCACTCAGCAGATTGCCGAAGATGCCGCATTTGTGGTTTCGGTGGTCACAGCGCAGGCCTATCTGGTCTGGCGCAACCTGCCGATGGCAGCGGCCAATCTGGACAAGGTGGGCGGGCCACAAAGGCGAATGCTGTATTCCTTGGTAGGTGTGACCTTCCTGATTGCGCTGTTGCAGCTGTGGCTGGGCAGCCCGCTCTTTACGCAGCGTGTCCTGACCGTCCTTTGCGTGTTTTTCCTGGTGGTTATGGTTCTGGGTATCCTGAACGAACGCGAGGTGATGGAACGCATGAAAACGGCGATGCCGGTGCAGGGCTCCTATACCCCCCCGGTGAGCCTCTTGCGTGTGAACGCCATGATGGCAGCCTTGATCATTGCCATGAACGAATGGCTGATCTTTTACGAAAGCCCCGCAGTGTGGATCACGGTGATGCCGATCTTCATGCTGGTGCTGCACGGCGCCTATTGGCTGATGGTGCTGGCCACCTTGCCTGCAAATGAAGGTGAACCGGCCTAATCAAACCTTGCTCCGGATCGGTGTTGACATCCCATTGATCCGGGGAGTATCCAACCCTCAGTGGCGATTTGTTACCAGATTGCGGGCCACTTAAATCAATCCGCTAAAAGGTCAGGATGAAAGCCCCCTTTCGCTTGACTTGCGAACGGGGGTTTTTCATTGGGCCACAGGCCTGGAGGACGGATATGTCAGACGATTGGAACATACGCACCAAGTTGGTGCATGAGGGCACGCGCCGCAGCCAATACAACGAGGTGAGCGAAGCCATCTTCATGACGCAGGGCTTTGTCTATGACAGCGCCGAGGCGGCGGAAGCGCGATTTATCGAAAGCGGCGATGACGAGTTTATCTACGCCCGCTATGGCAACCCCACGGTGGCCATGTTCGAGCGCCGGATCGCAGCCCTTGAAGGGGCCGAGGACGCCTTTGCCACTGCCTCGGGCATGGCGGCCGTCAACGGGGCGCTGATCTCATTATTGAAAGCAAGCGATCATGTGGTTGCGGCCCGGGCCTTGTTTGGGTCATGCCTGTACATTCTTGAAGAAATCTTGCCGCGCTACGGTGTCGACGTGACCTTTGTGGACGGCACCGATCTGGATCAATGGCAGGCGGCTTTGCGCCCTGATACCAAGGCCGTGTTTTTTGAAACCATCGCCAATCCGACTTTGGAAGTGATTGACGTCAACGCTGTGGCTGCGCTGGCGCGGGGTGTGGGGGCATTGGTGATCATCGACAATGTCTTCGCCACGCCGGTTTTTTCCCGTGCCATCAGCCAGGGGGCGGATGTGGTTGTCTATTCTGCGACCAAACACATTGACGGGCAGGGGCGTGCGCTGGGCGGTGTCATCCTTGGCAGCAGGGAGTTCATCCGCAAAACGGTTGAGCCCTTCATGAAACACACCGGTGGCTCCATGTCGCCCTTTACCGCTTGGATCATGCTGAAAGGGCTTGAGACGATTGATTTGCGGGTGCGGGCACAAGCGGCTTCGGCTCAGGCGATCTCCGAGGCGCTCTATGGTGCTGATAAGCTGAGCAAAGTGATCTATCCGGGTCATGCTGAGCATCCGCAAAATGCTTTGGTGAAACGTCAGATGGGCAAGGGCGGCACGGTGGTGGCTTTGGAGGTAGAAGGTGGCAAACCGGCAGCGTTCCGGTTCTTGAACGCGCTGAAGATTATCCTGATGTCGAACAATCTGGGCGACGCGAAATCCATCATTACCCATCCTGCGACCACCACGCACCAACGTCTGAGCGATGAACAGCGCGCGGCCTTGGGCATCTCGCCGGGGTTGTTGCGCCTGAGTGTGGGGATCGAGGATACGGACGACCTGATTTCTGACCTGAAACAGGCGTTGGCCGCTGTCTGAACCTGCCTAAGACCCGCGCCCGTAGAACCCTATGCGTTCTTCGGGTGTGAAGTGCACTCCGGGCCGTTCATAAAAGGAAAACACGGCGATCATGCGCGCTGTGTCGCCTTCGACCGTGGTCACCCGGTGCGCGGTGTTTTTACCTTTGAACACGTTCAGCGTGCCAGCGCTGAGAGTCAGGCTTTTCAGTTCCGGGTCGCAATCGTTCAGCAATCTGGCCACGCCGTCATAATTTGGATCATCGGCGGTGCGCAGATCCGTGCGGTACTCAAACGCGCCGCCTGCATCCGGGGCTTGCAACAACAGGGTTGTGGTAAATTCTGAGCGGTCAAAGTGCCAGTTCAGCGCCTGTCCGGCGCGGTAATCCATCACATTGATCCGCGCCAATGGGTCATCCATCAGGTGCAACTGGGGACGCTCCATCGTGGCGCTTAGGAAAGTGGCAAAATGGGGCCACTCATATAGCTTCTCCAGAGCCGAATGGGCGATCTGATCGGCGCAAAGCGTGCGGTTTGAGGTGTGAAAGCGTTGCAATGCAGGGTGGTACGGGGCCAAGCCGTCGACGGACTTCAGAAAGTAAATATTGTGATCGCGTTCATGATCAAAACTCTCACGCTCGAACTTGGGCGCACATGCTGTCGCCTCGGAGGCTGCGACCTCGGCGTGCATGAACCCATGGAGATTGAACATACCGTCCCGGTCCAAATCCGCACGGCATCGCTCCACCAACGCCTGCCACTCGGGTGAGCCGGGGTGATCGAGGGGATATGTTTCAAGATCAAGAATACTGCGCATTTTGAAGCCATTTTTCTGATATGTGCATACATATGAACGCAACTTCACGCCATGTCTGGTTCTTTTTCGCCTTTTTGGTCGCTTTTTGACGTTCAGATGCAGAAATTGGAAATTCTGCGGCGGGTGTCCTATGTAAGGGGTGGTGCTCCTCAGAATTGGACAAAGCCGATGAATATTCAATCTCCCGACACTCCCCTGACCCCGGATCGTGAAGCCGCTGAACAGGCGCTTGATCTGTTGCGGCAATGGGCCAAAGGGGCCACGCCCGAAGAGGTGGCCGATCTGGACCCGTCGGTTGCGCGGTTGATTCCGGGTTTTGAGGTGTCAAACTATCCGGCTTTGGCCCGGGCCTATCCGGAAGAGTTTGTCGTGGATGAGGCGTATCGTGCGACAATGCCTGATTTGCAGAATGGCCCCAGTTCGCTGATCAAAGGGGCCAAGCAAGATTTGCAACACGTGGGGATTTCAAATTTCCGCCTGCCCATTCGCTATCACACAAGGGATGCGGATGATCTGACGCTGGAAACCTCAGTGACCGGCACGGTTAGCCTGGATGCCGGTAAGAAGGGCATCAACATGTCCCGGATCATGCGCAGCTTTTACAAACACGCCGAAGCCACCTTTAGCTTTGAGGTGATTGAAAAGGCGCTGGATGATTACATCACCGACCTCGACAGCTTTGATGCGCGTCTGCAGATGCGGTTTTCCTACCCGGCCAAAGTGCAATCGCTGCGGTCTGGGCTGGAGGGGTATCAATATTACGACTTTGCGCTGGAACTGGTGGAAAAGGACGGAATGCGGAGGAAGTTCATGCACCTTGATTACGTCTATTCCTCCACCTGCCCCTGTTCGCTGGAGCTGTCCGAGCACGCGCGCCAGGTGCGTGGCCAATTGGCCACGCCACATTCGCAACGGTCTGTGGCGCGGGTCTCGGTTGAGGTGCTCAGCGGCGATTGCCTGTGGTTTGAGGACCTGATCGACATGATGCGCGAGGCGGTTCCGACTGAAACGCAAGTCATGGTGAAGCGCGAAGACGAACAGGCCTTCGCTGAACTCAATGCAGCCAACCCGATCTTCGTGGAAGATGCGGCACGTCTTTATTGTGAGCAATTGCTAAAGGATGAGCGTATCGGTGATTTTCGCATTGTCGCCAGCCATCAGGAGAGCCTGCACAGCCATGATGCGGTCAGTGTCCTGACGCATGGCAAGCTGTTTGCAGAAGAGAGTTTGGATCCCAAACTGTTTTCAACACTGTTCCACGTAGGCTGATCTGCAAGGGGATTGCACCCAACGCAAGGCGGGTATTCCCATTGCAGCCTTGCCCCGGCGGGTGGCGTGCCCCACCTTTGGAGCGGGAGGAGACCAAACATAAGATGAGGTTTCCAAATGACTATTCGCCTGAACCAAGATCAAAATATTCGCTTGAGCACCGGCCTTGCTGCACGTGTCTTGGGTTGGTTGACCCGCGCCATTGAGGTGCCCAACCTGCATCTGTCGCGCCGTGCACAGATTGACGTGCTCGAGCAAAAATCGGACGCGGAACTGGCCAAGATGGGACTGCGCCGTGATCTGATCGCCTATCACGTCTACAACGATCTGTTCTACGCCTAAGCGATCCGGCCGGTCGCGGGGCCGTATCTCGGTCTTGCGATCTGCTTGACACTGGCACGCCCTCAAGCCAACCCTGCCCATATGCTGGATATGCGGCCCGTTGGATATGTGATTGGACTTATGGTCATGGCCCTGGGCCTTGCCATGCTGCTGCCGATGTTGGTTGACCTGGCTGAAGGTCGGGGTCATTGGCCCGTCTTTGCCGAAAGTGCCATCCTGACCATACTCATTGGCAGCCTTGTCGCGCTGACCTGTAAAAACGGGGTGCGCGAAGGGCTGACCATTCAACAGACCTTTATGCTGACTACGGGTGTGTGGGTCATATTGCCCATCTTTGGAGCCTTGCCGTTTATCTTGGGCGAAACCGACTCTCGATTTGTCGATGCATTCTTTGAAGCTATGTCAGGGCTGACCACCACCGGATCGACCGTTTTGTCGGGGCTGGAGGAGCTGCCCAAGGGTCTGCTGCTTTGGCGTGGCGTGCTGCAATGGCTGGGTGGTGTGGGTATTATCGTTGTGGCCATGGTGTTCCTGCCCGAGTTGCGGGTGGGTGGTATGCAAATCTTTCGCACCGAAGGATTTGATACTTTTGGGAAAATCCTGCCACGCGCTACCGAGATTTCATCACGCATTTCGGTTATCTACCTGGCCCTGACGCTGGGGTGCGTTAGCTGTTACCTGCTGTCGGGCATGAATCCCTTTGATGCGACGGTGCACGCCATGACGACAGTCGCCACCGGTGGGTTTGCAAACTACGATGCCTCTTTTGCGGCCTTTGGTGCGGCCACCGAATACTATGCGGTGGCATTTATGATGCTGGCGGCGCTTCCGTTTGTGCGTTTTGTGCAGATGACCGCAGGAACCGCCAAGCCGCTGCTCACCGACCCGCAGGTGCGCGGGTTTTTCTTGACCGCCATCATACTGGTCTTGCTGCTGACCCTTTGGCAGATGTCGTCGCAAAACGGGTTCAGCGAGCCGACGTTTCGCAAGGTGTTGTTCAACACGGTCTCGATTCTGACGGGCACGGGCTATGCCAGCGCCGACTATATGCAATGGGGCAGCTTTGCGATTGCGCTGCTGTTTTTTGTCGGCCTGATCGGCGGATGTGCGGGATCGACCTCTTGTTCGATCAAAGTCTTCCGGTATCAGCTGCTTTTTGCCTCGATCAAAGCGCAGACGCGGCGGATTTTCTCGCCCCATGGGGTATTCACCCCGCGCTATCAGGGCCGCGCTATTGCCGATGATGTGCTGAACTCCGTCATGTCATTCTTTGTCTTTTTCATCGTCACGCTGGGCCTTGTCTCGGTCGCACTGGGCATGACTGGCTTGGATTTCGTCACCTCGATCTCGGGTGCCTCTGCGGCGCTGGCCAATATTGGCCCCGGCCTGGGCGATGTGATTGGCCCTGCGGGCAACTTTTCGACGCTCAACGACACGGCCAAATGGATCTTGTCTGCCTCGATGCTGATCGGGAGGCTGGAGCTGTTGGCGGTCTACGCCATTTTCACCGTAACCTTCTGGAGGGCATGATGACTACTCGACCCCTTGGCGCTCAAATCTCGCATATGCTGAAATCGCGAGGTGTGGATGTGATCTTTGGCATCCCCGGCGTGCACAATCAGGAGATGTATCGTGGGATTGAGGAGGCGGGCATTACCCATGTGCTGGCCCGTCACGAACAGGGTGCCGGGTTCATGGCGGATGGCTATGCGCGGGCCTCAGGCAAGCCGGGTGTGGCCTATGTGATCACCGGACCGGGGCTGTGCAATATCATGACACCGATGGGACAGGCCTATTCGGATAGTGTGCCGGTTCTGGTGATCTCAAGCTGTCTGGATGAAACCGCCGCACGGCGCGGACAATTGCACCAGATGCTGGATCAGGAAGCCGCTGCTGACACGGTCTGTGAATGGAGTTACGAGGCGCGCAATGCTGGGGCCGTCTATCACCTCGTCGATCGTGCGCTGGCTGAATTCGAGGGCGCGCGCGCCCGGCCCAAGCATATTCAGGTGCCGATCAACGCGCTGGAGGGGCAGGCGGCCGCGGCCCCTGCGGCCCTTCAGCCTGAAATCGCGCGTGCTGTGCCAGAGGCCACGGTTGGGCAGGTGGCGAACGCACTGAACTCCGCCAAGGCTCCTATTTTGGTGTTGGGCGGGGGTACGGTGGCCAGTGCCGAGGCCTGGCGTAAGGTTTTGCAACGCACTGGGGCTGCCAGTTTCACCACGATCGCGGGCAAGGGCGTTGTGAAGCGTGACGATCCGCTGAGTTTTGGCACCCATATGGCGCGGCCCGACTCAGCTGATGTCTTTGCCCGTGCTGATCTTGTTCTGGCGGTGGGCACGGAGCTGTCGGAAAACGATATGTGGCGGGTTGAGCTGGGCCATCAAGGCCGCCTGATCCGGGTGGATATTGATCCCGAACAGCTCAATTCCATGCCGGGTACCAGCGAGGGTATTCTGTGTGATGCCGCAGCCTTGGCCGAGGGCCTGTTGCAGCAGGAATTGTGCAAGTCTGATGGTTGGGACAAGGCCGAGGTTGCCGCGGCCCGTGCGCGCTGGCAGGCCGAAGTGGATGCAGGCACCCCCGGTGTCATCCCCGTGGCACAGGCCCTGGCCGCCGCCTTGCCCGAGGAGACGATGATCTATTCCGACATGACCACCTTTGCCTATGCCGCCACCGAAATCTGGGACATGCCGCGCGCAGGGCATTGGCACCATCCCAACGGCTTTGGCACGCTGGGCTATGCGATGCCTGCGGCGATTGGCGGTGCAATGGCGCGTCAGGGCAAGCCGACACTGGCCATCGCGGGGGATTACGGGTTTCAATATACCCTGCAGGAACTGGGCGCTGCGGTTGAGATGAAACTGCCCTTGCCGATCATCCTGTGGGACAATGGCAAGCTGAAAGCGATTGAAGACAGTATGGTCAGTGCCCAAATCGCGCCCAATGCGGTGATTGCACACAACCCCGATTTCTGTGCTCTGGCCCGGGCGTATGGGGCCAATGCCGAAGCGCCAGGGTCGATTGAGGAATTGCAGCAGGCGGTGTTGGCGGCGTTCAAAGCCGATAAACCAACCTTGATCTATGCCACACCTGCAATCGCCTAAAGGTTCTGCAACAGGGTGCCCAGCAGATCATGCGGGGCATCTTCATGGACCAGATGGGCTGCGGTCTCAATTCGGGTAAAGCTGTCGGCGTTCAGCAGATCGCGCAGCTCTTCGCCCTGCGCCAGCGGGATGAAGGTATCGTGGATGCCCCAGCTGACATGCACGTCAAAGCCGGGTTTGTGATAGAGCGCCTGCGCCTCGGAGATGTTATCCAGATTTGCCTGCGCAATCTGGCGATAGAAGGCGGGTTTGCCGACCTCGCCGGACCAGGGTTCAAAATACATCTGGATGGTCTCTTCGCGCAGGGGATGGTGCGACGCCGCCTGTATGTAGGCGCGGAAGAGAGCCTCGTGTGCATAATCCGGTAGGCCCACGAAGGCGGCTTCGTGTTCGGCCACATGGGCGTAGAAGGGCGAGCCAGAGGGAAGGGTAGCCACTGCATTGATCAGATGCAGCTTGCCGTAGTCCACACCGTTGATGAAATGGCATCTGAGGACTGCGAGTCCTCCAAAATCATGGCCGACCACCTGCGGTCGGATCAGCCCCCAATGATCGATCAGTGCCGCCAGCAGATCGCTTTGCACGGATTCAGTCACGTTCTGCCCAGCGGATTTGCCCGATTGGCCGGTGCCCGCCATATCAAAGAAGTAGACTTTGTTCGTACGCGCCAACCACGGGGCCACATGCCGCCACGCTTGCGCAGACCAGGGAAAGCCGTGTACCAAAACGATAGGATCACCCTGGCCCATGGAGCCCCATGCGATGTCGTGATTCTGAAATGAAAACCGTTGATCGAGGGTCAGCATATGCAGTCCTTTCGTATTGACATAGTAAAATAGCATAATAGCTATATGACTATGGATATGCCAAACCGAGAAGATCAAGTCAAGGCGCTGTCAAACGAGACGCGTATTGAAGTGCTGCGCGTGCTGGATCAGCCGATGCGCCATTTTAGTGGTCAGGAATCAGCCGATCCGGTGGAAACGGGCGTATGTGTGCAGATGATTGCCGAACATTTCGGCGTCAGCCAGCCCACGATGAGCCGTCATATCGAGCTTTTGCGACGGGCTGGGTTTATCGCGACCAAGCGACAGCAGAAATGGACGTATTGCCAGCGCGATGAGGCCGCGCTGAGCGATTATGCAGGCTGGTTTGCCCAGTCCCTGAACATCAAAACGCCGTAAGAGGCGCGCTGGTCACTCCCAGCAGCTGATCAGCACTGTCATCTTGGTGACTTCGCGGGTCAGTTTCTCGGCGGGCATAGCAGCGCTGGTCGTGGCGGCAGAAGGCGTGATCCCGGCTTTGATAAGGACCTGCTGCACCGCCTCGGCATCGGCTGCAAAACTGACCCCATCTGGCAGGGCTCGCCCGTTCTGAGTGTTGGGCAAGAGCATTCCGAGCACGTTACCGCCAGCGTCCACCACCGGGCCGCCCACATCACCGTCGAGGGACGACAGGGCCAGGCGTTTCAGTTCCTCTTCGCCGTTCAGGCCTTTGACATCGGCCAGACGACCAAAGGTCAGGGTCGGCGCACCCAGCACGCCGCCGTAGGAATAGCCCGCCACAGCCACATCCGATTGCAGGCGTGGGACAGCCAGTTGGAACGCTGCAACACCCATCGGTGACAGGCGCGCTGTCGGGCGCAGCACAGCAATGCCCAGCTCAGCGTCGGTTGCGGCCACTTCGGCCTCGTAGCTGTCGTCGATGGTGATACGTGAACAGGCATTCACCACTTCGGTTGTGGTCACCACATTGCCTGCACCGTCGACGTAAAAGCCTGAACGGGTCATTTTGGGTTTGCGGATCTCAAGGCCGGACACCAGATCAATGCTTTGGGCTGCGTCGACACCGGTGGCCGGATCAAGCACACCGTTGATGCGTTGGAAGCTTTCCTGCATTTCACCCAGGATACGCGTGCGGCGTTCTTCGTCACCGGCAGGCCAGACCAGGGTAAAGCCCTTGATCTCGCCGTCTTTCAGCCAGGCCTGCGTATGCGATATCATCAGCGCCCCTTCCCCGATGAGGGTGAAGGCGTCTTTCTTCAGGGTACGGGGGCCGATCTCGGGGACGATCTCCAGCGTTTGCATGATGTCATAGAGCCCGCCCAGGGTGTTGCTGTCGCCCGCCTGGCTGATCAGCAGGATCTTGGCGTCGATATCACCTGTGGCTTTGAAATGGGCAAAGGGCGGGTTGTAGCGTTCGAATTCCACCACGCCCATCGGCAGTTTCAATTCAATCCCGACGCTTTGATCCTGCACCAGATTCAGGCCCATGCCGTCCAGAACTGCATTGTATTGTTTGAGCAGCGCCGCGCGTTGCATGGTGGTCAGGATGCCAGTGACATCAAAGGCATTGGCCTCTTGCCAAGCAGCCATCGAGGCGCGGGTACCACGCCCATAAGAGGCATCAATGGCCCCATTGTAAAAGCCTGCCCATTTCAGTGCAATTTGCAGCTCGGCGCGCTGATCACGCGTTAGTTCACGCTCCGAGGCGCGGGCCTCGCGCGGGGTTTCATCTGCGGGCTCAGGCTCAGGTTCGACCACGGGCTCGACCACAGGGTCTGCGGCCTCTGGCTCTGCCTCAGCTTCGGGCTGCGTGGTTTCGTCCTCGGCGATGATCAGGGCAGGGCGATCCAGTAGATTTGCACCCACAGGCCAGAATTGCTGCCGATAATCGGAGCTTTCGGCCACATAGCTGTCCCGCGGGATGACACGTTCTGCGCGCAGCACGCGCAACACTTGGGCTGCGTCTTCGGCAGTGTATGGCCCAAGGGCGATGGCATACCAGCCGGAACCGATTGAAAACCCGTTTACGTCCTGCAGAGTGGTCGCATATCCGCGAATGCTCTCTTGGGCGCGATTCAGGCTGGGTTGCGCTTCGATCTGGACCCATGATGCCCGCTGTTGGGCCTGAGCTGGAATGGCGAGGACCGCCATCAGGGAAAACACTGCAAAAATTCGATACATCATGAAATGATTCTGTCCTTGCTCGGCCAATTGCCTAGTTTTGAGTTAGAGCCTTTTATCAAATCTAACAGGGCGCGCATCCTAAATTTACGGCCACGGGGACGCATTTCACGCATTCATGACACCGGGGGTGGTGGTCCTGCACACGGGCCTGGGTTTGCACCGGAGCGGACAGGGATCAAACCCGGCGATTGACCCTGCCCGAGCAGCCCCTTAGGTAAGGCCTCAATACGCAGTTTGGCATGTAAGAGGCCCCTATGGCGGACAACCCCGGCAAACCCCGCAGCTTTCAGGAGATTATCCTGCGTCTGCAGACCTATTGGGCCGAACAAGGCTGTGCGATTATGCAGCCTTATGACATGGAAGTGGGCGCAGGCACCTTTCACCCGGCGACCACGATGCGCTCGCTGGGCTCCAAGCCATGGGCGGCGGCCTATGTGCAGCCTTCGCGCCGTCCGACAGACGGGCGCTATGGCGACAGCCCCAACCGGTGGCAGCATTATTACCAGTATCAGGTGATCATCAAACCCAGCCCGCCCGATTTGCAGGCGATTTATCTGGGCTCGCTCAAGGCCATTGGCATCGACATGGATCTGCACGACATCCGCTTTGTCGAAGATGACTGGGAAAGCCCCACCCTGGGCGCCTGGGGGCTGGGCTGGGAAGTCTGGTGCGACGGCATGGAAGTCAGCCAGTTCACCTATTTTCAGCAGGTCGGCGGGCATGATTGCAAACCGGTCTCGGGTGAATTGACCTATGGCCTGGAGCGCCTTGCCATGTATGTGCTGGGCTTTGATGATGGCAATGAAATGCCGTTCAATGATCCGGATGCCCCGATCACTCTGACCTACGGCGATGTCTTCCGCGAGGCCGAGGCACAATATGCGCGTTGGAACTTCGATGTGGCGGACACAGATACGTTGCTTCAGCATTTTCTGGATGCCGAGGCCGAATGTGCCCGCATCTTGGATGCCCCGGAAGATGATCCAAAGACAGGCCGCCGTATCGTCATGGCGCTGCCAGCCTATGACCAATGCATCAAGGCCAGCCATATCTTCAACCTTCTGGACGCGCGTGGTGTGATCTCGGTCACCGAACGGCAGGCCTATATCGGCCGCGTCCGCACCCTTGCCAAGGCCTGTGCCGATGCCTTTGTGCAGACCGAAGCAGGCGGATACGCCGCATAATGGGCAAGTTTCTAGCAGGTCTCCTCATGTTCTCAGCCATAGCCGCCGGATTTGCGATGTACTATTTGCAGGTCTACCATTTCTACGAGGAAGTGGAGGCCACAGGGACGGACGACGTGACCTTGGTGAACCTCGTGACGGGCGAGCCCGAGCCGGTGATCTACGACAGTTTCATGGCGATTGACGCCGTCAGTTCTCCGATCCGGTATCGCGCCTGTTTCACCACCACGCTGAGCCACCCTCTGCTGACCGAGACGTTCGAGGCTTATGAGGACGCAGAGCCCCTGACCGCCCCTAACTGGTTTGACTGCTTTGATGCACAGGCCATTGGCGCTGCTCTCGAAGACGGCACGGCGCTGGCGTTTCTGGGTCAGCGCGATGTGCAATATGGCATCGACCGGATCGTGGCCATCACCGAGGACGGTCGCGGGTACGTCTGGCACCAGATCAACCCCTGCGGTGAGGTGGTGTTTGATGGAGGCCACACGCCCGAAGGTTGCCCGGACCCCTCAGATATCCAAGGAAATTAAGCGATGCCTGATCTTCTGATTGAACTTTTTTCCGAGGAAATCCCGGCGCGGATGCAGACCCGCGCGGCCGAGGATTTGAAGGCACGGATGACCGATGCTTTGGTCGAGGCTGGGCTGACCTATGCCGGGGCCGCGGCCTTTTCCACGCCGCGTCGTCTGACGCTCACGGTGCAAGGCCTGCTGTCTGAAAGCCCGACTGTGAAGGAGGAGCGCAAAGGCCCCAAGGTGGATGCGCCCGATAAAGCCATCGAAGGGTTTCTGCGCGGGGCAGGGCTGACCCGTGACAATCTAGAAGTGCGCGACGACAAAAAGGGGCAGGTCTATTTCGCCTCGATCACCAAACCGGGACGTCCGGCGGCTGAGATTATCGCCGAGGTGCTGGAAGATGTGATCCGCAACTTCCCATGGCCCAAGTCGATGCGCTGGGGGGCAGGGTCCTTGCGCTGGGTGCGGCCGTTGCATTCTATCCTGTGTATTCTGACGGATGATGCGGGCGAGGCCACAGTGGTTGATCTGGACGTGGATGGCATCAAGGCGGGCAACGCGACCGAGGGGCATCGGTTCATGGGCGAGGGGCGTTTTGCCGTCACCTCGTTTGAGGATTATGCCGCCAAGCTGAAACGCAACAAAGTCGTGCTGGACGCCGAGGAACGGGCCGCGCACATCTGGCAGGATGCCACCAATCAGGCCTTTGCGTCTGGTCTGGAAGTGGTTGAGGACAAAGGTCTTTTGGCCGAAGTGGCCGGGCTGGTGGAATGGCCTGTGGTGCTGATGGGCGCGATTGACGAGGCTTTCCTGGGCTTGCCGCCTGAGGTGCTGAAAACCTCAATGAAAGAGCATCAGAAGTTCTTCTCGGTGCGCAATCCGAAGACAGGGCGCATTGAGCGGTTCATCACCGTTGCCAACATGGAAACGGCGGATCAGGGCGCGACCATTCTGGCCGGGAACGACCGCGTGTTATCGGCGCGCCTGGCCGACGGGGCGTTCTTTTGGGAGAACGATCTGCGTGTGGCCCGTGCGGGCATGGATGAGTGGATCGCCAAGCTGGAGAATGTGACGTTTGAGCGGCGTCTGGGCTCTCAGGCAGAGCGGATCACGCGGATTGCGGCGCTTGCACGCGAACTGGCTCCGGCGGTGGGTGCTGATCCTGATCTGGCTGAGCAAGCGGCAAAGGTGGCCAAGGCAGACCTGTCGTCCGAGATGGTCTATGAATTTCCCGAATTGCAGGGTGTCATGGGGCGGTACTACGCGCTTGAGGCTGGCATGCCCGAGGACGTGGCGATGGCTGCGCAAGAGCACTACTCACCGCTCGGCCCCTCTGACGCGGTGCCAACTGGCCCCGTGTCCGTTGCGGTGGCACTGGCGGACAAGCTGGACCTGCTGACCGGGTTCTGGGCGATTGACGAGAAACCGACGGGATCGAAGGACCCCTTTGCTCTGCGCCGCGCTGCGTTGGGGGTTATTCGGTTGGTGGTGGAGAACACGATCAAACTCAAACTCTCGGGTGTATTCTTCGAACACGGAAGAAAGTTTGGGGCGGATCAGGCCAAAGAACGTATCCGATTGGAAGCTAAGCGTCTACGCGCAGAATATGAGAACCCAGAAAATCGCGAATCCGAAGAGATGCATGATGCGATTAAGGTTGCAGGTGAAGCGATGTATCAGACGGATGAGGCCTCGCGAGATTTGGTCAACTTTATCCAAGACCGCCTCAAAGTCTATCTCCGCGACCAAGGCATTCGTCATGACGTCATCGACGCCTGTCTGGCCATGCCGAACAACGACGACCTTGCCTTGTTGGTCAAACGCGCCACGGCGCTCAGCGATGCGCTGAAAACCGATGACGGGGAAAACCTCGTGCAGGGGTTCAAGCGGGCCAACAATATTCTGACACAGGCCGAGGAGAAGGACGGGGTGGAATATTCCTACGGCGCGGATGTGAAATTTGCCGAGACGGACGAGGAAAAGGCGCTGTTTGCCGCCTTGGATACGGCTGAGGCGCAGATTTCCAAAGCGATGGAGGCCGAGGATTTCGCCACGGCGATGGGGTCCATGGCCAGACTACGCGGGCCGATAGACGCGTTCTTTGAGGCCGTGCAGATCAACACCGACAATGATGTGATCCGGCGCAATCGGTTGAACCTGCTCTCGCGCATCCGGCAGATTTGCGGGCAAGCGGCGGATCTGACGCGGATCGAAGGGTAGTCAGAAGCACCCTGCCGGTTAACAGGCCGGAACGGCCCCGGCCATCGGCAGGCCCCCCTTCAGGCCTGTCGATATTGCGAGGCTGGGTGTTACGCATGTTCTGTAGGATGTGCTTGGCTGCGATAAAGTGCCCTGTCAAGACCGTCAGGATCGACAGACCGGGGCCTGCCAATGGCCGGGGCGGCAGTATCTCCTACACAGCAACAAACCCTATCCAAACGCCACCCTTGCTTTGAAAGTGAACAGGCGTATGCTGCACCCATGACATAAAGGTGCTGCAGTGCAGAAATATGACGAGAATATCACCCTGATCACGCCCGGCGCCCCTATGGCGGCACACACGCATGGGGGACGGGCGAAATGCCTGCAGCGCCTGGCCCGGCTGGAATTGCCTGTGCCCACCACCATTGCCCTATCGTTTGATGCTGTACACCAGCTGGCGGCAGGTGAAGACCTTGATATGCAACGTATTTTATCCCCTTTCGGGGATGCGCCCGTCTTGTGCGTGCGCCCGTCCTCGGAAGACCCTGATTGGGGTGGCCCCGGGGCCATTCTGAACATCGGAATGAACGATGACCGCCTTGCCGAGCTGTCAGAAATGATCGGGACGGAGGCGGCGGCCTCGCTTTATCTGCGGTTTGTGCAGGCCTATGCGATCCATGTGGCGCGTCTGGATCCGGATCTGTTTGATGATGTGCCAGATGATCCCACCGAAGGGCTGCCCGAGGCTTTGCAGGCCTATGAGGCCGAAACGGACGAGACATTTCCACAAGAGACCTCGACGCAGCTTCAGGAAGTGCTGCGGTCGATGGCGCGCGCGTGGGAAGGAACCTCGGCGCGGCTGTTGCGGCAGGCCAAAGGGGCGCCCGCAGATGCGGGGCTGGGGCTGGTGGTGCAGGCGCTGGCGCTGGGCATTGGCGACGTCAAGGGCGAAAGCGGATCGGGTGTGATCCAACTGGTCAACAGCGAAACCGGGGTGCGTCAAATTACTGGGCGCTATCTATCGCAATCCCAAGGCCGGGATGCGCTGGGGCAGTCCTCAGGTTCGCTTTATCTGGAAAAAGACGCCCGTGGGCCGTCGCTGGAAGAACAAGCGCCCCAGGCTTTTGCCGAGCTTAAGGCCCATACCGCCCTGATGCGCGTCAAGCTGCGCGAAGAAATGCAGGCCGAATTCACGATTGAGAATGGGAAGGTCTATCTTCTCGATGGGGTGCGGGTGGCCCGCAATGCTCGGGCCGCAGTGGCCATTGCCGTGGCCTTGGCCGAAGACCAGATCATCCCACACGAAGAGGCGTTGATGCGGGTGGAACCGCGCGCGCTGAACGAATTGCTGCACCGCCAGATTGATTCCGAAGCCGAACGGGACCTGATCACCCGCGGGGTGGCTGCCAGCCCCGGTGCCGCCACAGGTCGCATCGTATTTTCCGCTGCCGAAGCGCAGGCCAGCGATGCGCGCGGCGAAGCGTGCATTCTGGTGCGGCGCGAAACTTCGTCCGAGGATATTCGCGGGATGCACGCAGCTGTCGCCGTGCTGACAGAGCGTGGGGGCATGACCAGCCACGCCGCCGTGATAGGGCGCGGTATGGGATTGCCATGTGTTGTGGGGGCGACCGACCTGACGTTTCAGCTCAAGCGCAAGCGCTTTACAGCCCCTGATGGCCGGGTCTTCAAAGAAGGGGATGTGATCACCCTTGATGGCACCAATGGCGACGTGCTGGCCGGTGAAGCGAAAATGATCGAAGCGGCACGCGATGATGCGCTGAAGACATTGATGGCCTGGGCCGATGATATCCGCGATATCGAAGTGCGCGCCAATGCCGACACGCCTGCGGATGCAAAGGCCGCGCGTGGGTTTAAGGCGCAGGGAATTGGCCTGTGCCGCACGGAACATATGTTCTTTGAAGCCGATCGTTTGACAGTCATGCGCGAAATGATCTTTGCGGATACGCCTGAAGACCGAGCCGAGGCGCTGGGATTGCTTTTGCCCATGCAGAGGGCGGATTTCACTGAGCTTTTCCAGATCATGGAAGGGCAACCGGTTTGTATTCGCCTGTTTGATCCGCCCTTGCACGAATTTCTGCCCACCGAACGGACCGGTCAGTTGCAGCTGGCCGAGGCGTTGGATCTGCCGGTCTCGGACGTGACCCGCCGGATCGAGGCGCTGACCGAATACAATCCCATGCTGGGGATGCGCGGTGTGCGGTTGGGGATCGCGATCCCGGAAATTTACGACATGCAGGCGCGCGCCATATTCGAGGCCACGCTTGAGGCCAATCGTGACAACGCTCAGGTCGTGCCCGAGATTATGATCCCACTTGTCAGCGCAAAACGCGAGGTTGAGCTGGTCAAGGCCAGGGTGGATGCCATCGCGACGGCTGTCCGGTCGGAAACTGGCGAGGATTTCGCCTATCGCTTGGGGGTCATGGTGGAAACGCCAAGGGCGGCCTTGCGATCTGGGGATATCGCGCCGCAGGTGTCCTTCCTCAGCTTTGGCACCAATGACCTGACGCAGATGACCTATGGGCTCAGCCGCGATGATGCGGGCAAGTTCATGTCGGAATATGTGCAACAGGGTGTTTTCCCCGAAGACCCGTTCCATTCCCTGGACATCGAAGGGGTGGGCGAGTTGCTGCACATCGGGATCGAGCGCGCCCGCAAGGCCAATCCGAACGTTGTAATGTCAATTTGTGGCGAACATGGTGGGAACCCCGAATCAATCGCCTTTTGCCGGGATGCCGGATTTGATTATGTCAGCTGCTCTCCGTTCCGGGTTCCGGTGGCGCGACTTGCTGCCGCACAACTGGCGGTAAAAGACAAGATCGGGTAGGGCACACGCCCATCATCCACAATATACGCCTAGCTCTGGCAAGGATCCGCCGTCTGGTGCTGCGTCACCCGGGCGCAGCCCGGGGCCGTGGGGTGGACGTGATGGCCGGTTTGAGGTAGGTCCCCGGCCAACATGTTCCAACGCCCCATCTTAGGGCAGAGAGTTAGCTATGTTCCGTATTGCATTGATTTTAGGCCTGATCTGGTCTGGCGCTGCCATTGCAGATACGCCCGTAAAGAAATTGATCGAAGCCGAGCAGCGCGCGTTGAAGGCGCTGTCGACCTCCAAGCAAGAGGCGTTGTTCAAGAGCATCGATACCGATGTGACCTACTCGCGTCAGTGGTTGGCCAACAACAGTGTTGCCAGCGGCGGCCCCCAGTGGCGGTGCCTGGCCGAAGCGCTTTACTTTGAAGCGCGCGGCGAAAGCGTCAAAGGTCAGTTTGCCGTGGCCGAAGTGATTATGAACCGCGTTGACAGTGCGCGGTATCCGAACACGGTGTGTGGTGTGATCCATCAGGGCACGGGGCGCAAGTTTCAGTGCCAGTTTACCTACACCTGTGATGGCCATAAGGAAGTGATCTCGGAGCCCGCCGCATTTAAGCAAGTCGGTCGCGTGGCCCATTTGATGGTAAACGGGGGCAAGCGCCCGCTGACCAAGGGCGCGACGCATTATCATACCCGTGCTGTCAGCCCAAAGTGGTCCAAGACGTTCCCGCGCACCACGACCATCGGCGTGCATCACTTTTATCGCCAGCCAACCCGCGTGTCCTCGAACTAAGAGCAATCCAAGCTTTTCCACCGATCGACTTGGCGGCCACCGGGTTGCCGGATGCAATGTCGCGGTCAGGGGAATTGCCGTTTTCCTTGTGTGAAAATGGCGCTATTTTCCGGCTATGCCTTATACGTGGACCTCTCCCAAGACAGATGAGCGGCGGCTTGAGCTGTGGCCCTATCGCTCGTTGCCGCGCAAGGGGTTTGCGGCGGTGGTTCTGTTTACCTTTACCATGATCACCATCCCGCTGTACGGATTGCTGGGCACCAAGGTGCTTTGGGGCTTATTGCCCTTTCTGATGATGGCGGTTGGGGGCATTTGGTACGGGCTGGAGCGGTCTTACAAATCCGCGGACTTGCTTGAGGCGCTGACGCTACAGCCGGATATGGTGCATCTTATCCGCACCGATCCGTCGGGGCGGACGCAGGAATGGGAATGCAACAGCTATTGGGCCAAGGTGCATTTGCACCCCAAAGGTGGCCCGGTTGAAAACTATGTGACCCTCTCGGGCCATGGCCGCGAGGTTGAGATCGGTGCGTTCTTGTCAGAAGACGAACGCAAAGCTCTGTTTGCTGAGCTGCAGGATGCGCTGGGGCGGTTGAACGCCCGCCAGAGCGAGCGCGAGACCTAGCCCTGGGCGGCGCAGAGCTTGTCCTTGACCAAGGGACCGACGGCGCCGAAATCCATCTGGCCGGTGTATTTCTCTTTCAGAGTGCCCATGATTTTACCCATGTCACGGATAGAGCTGGCACCTGTGTCGCTGATCGCCTTGTCGATGGCACTGGCCACCTCTTCCTCTCCCAGCTGGCGGGGCAGGAACTCTTCGATGATCGCGATTTCATGCTGTTCGCGCTCGGCCAGATCAATCCGGCCGCCTTCTTCGTAGGCGCGCACGCTTTCGTTGCGTTGTTTGGTCATTTTGCCCAGAATATGCAGGATTTCAGCATCGGCGACGCCATCTTCGCTGCCTGTTCCGCGCGATGCAATATCTTGGTCTTTGATCGCTGCGTTGATCAGCCGCAAGGTGGTCAGACGTTCGGCTTGTTTGTCTTTCATGGCCTGCTTGACGGCCGCATTGACCTGTTCGCGCAAATTCATACAAAGCATCCTGAGTGGTTGGTCATAAGTCGCGGACCCTACTAAAAAGCGTCCTGAGTGGCAAGTATTTGCCCTCATCCCAGAGCCTGTTCCGCCGCAGCGTTATATGCCCATCTTGGGCCTTGACCGCAAGGGGGCTGCTGCTTAGGTTCGCGCAACTTTTCACTCTTCGGAGAATCCCCGACATGGCCGCCTCCCAGCCCCACCCAACCGCCTGCCTCGCACTGGCGGATGGTACGTTGTTTTATGGCAAAGGGTTCGGGGCGGTTGGAACCACCACGGCAGAACTGTGCTTCAACACCGCGATGACCGGGTACCAAGAGATCATGACAGACCCCAGCTATGCCGGGCAGGTGGTGACATTCACCTTCCCGCATGTGGGCAATGTCGGCGTGAACCCGGAAGATGACGAAACCGCTGATCCGGTCGCGGCAGGTATGGTCGTGAAATGGGACCCGACCCAGCCCAGCAGCTGGCGCGCGACGGAACATCTGGCCGATTGGCTGGCACGGCGGGGCCGGATCGCCATCGGTGGGATTGATACCCGCCGTTTGACGCGGGCGATCCGCCAACAAGGTGCACCGCATGTGGCATTGGCCCATAATCCGGACGGTAATTTTGATGTGGCGGCACTGGTGGCGCAGGCGCGCGAATTTGTGGGCCTGGAAGGACTGGATCTGGCAAAGGACGTGACCTGTGCGCAATCCTATCGCTGGGACGAAATGCGTTGGGCCTGGCCCGAGGGCTACACCCGGCAGGAAAACCCCAAACACAAGGTGGTAGCAATTGATTACGGCGCGAAGCGCAACATCCTGCGCTGCCTGGCATCAGCGGGATGTGATGTGACGGTTCTGCCCGCCACGGCCACAGCCGAGGACGTTCTGGCGCATGAACCTGACGGTGTCTTTTTGTCCAACGGGCCGGGTGATCCAGCGGCGACAGGTGCCTATGCCGTCCCGATGATCCAGGACATTCTGGCCAAAGACCTGCCGCTCTTTGGCATTTGCCTGGGCCATCAGATGCTGGCGCTTGCCCTAGGGGCTCAGACCATCAAAATGAATCACGGACATCACGGGGCCAACCACCCGGTCAAAGAAGTGCATACGGGCAAGGTGGAAATCACGTCGATGAACCACGGCTTTGCGGTGGACAGCCAAACATTGCCTGATGATGTGGAAGAGACGCATGTCTCGCTCTTTGACGGGTCGAATTGTGGAATTCGTGCCAAAGGGCGTCCGGTGTTTTCAGTGCAACATCACCCCGAAGCCAGCCCCGGCCCACAAGACAGCTTCTATCTGTTTGAGCGTTTTGCCGCATCCATGGCCAAGTAATCCTGCCCGGAATTTGGTGCTTTAACGGTGCCTAGCCCAAGACGTTAACCCACCGTTTACCTTCTGTTAACCTCGCTTTTACGAACCATTAACCTCTTGATCCTATCGTCCTCAATGGAAGGTTAATTGAGGGTAAAAACATGGGGATTTCGGAGCTGCGCCAAATTGGGGGGCAGGCACTGAAAGAGACTGATGAGGCCAGCTCGCTTGGGGAGGAGCTGGTGCGGTCAGGTAAGATTTCAAAATCTGATGCATTGTTGGCGCAACTGGTGGGGCGGCATTGCGATACGTCCATAGATCGCATCCTCAGTGCTGAGGGGCTTGCCAGTAACCGAGACTTGCTCGAAGCGCATGCCAAGCGACTTTCTACATTGCATCTCTCCGCAGAAGATCTTGAAAACTCAACCCTTTCCGAGACAGATGTAGACCCTCGCGAAATGATCAAGCACGGATATGCGCCCCTTGATGATGCGCGCGGCGGGCATGTTGTGGCCACCGCCCATCCGGATGCGTTTCGTGAAATGGCAGGCTCACTTCCGATTGATCTGGCAGGTGCGCCGCGGGTGATTGCAGGTCGGCACAACTTGCAGAACAAGATTGCGCAGGCGCATCGCACGGCGTTGACACAAGGCGCGCACTCCCGTGTAGATGAGGGTGAAAGCTGCCGCACTTGGGGCCGCCGCATGCACAGCAGATTGACCGGTGCGTTAATGGGACTAGGGGCGCTTGCTGGGCTAACCATCGCATTTCCCACATTAATATTTTCAATAATAGCGATCTGGGCATCGTTCACGTTGTTGGTGACAGCCATCATGAAAACATCTGCATTCATTTCTGCCATAACCGGAGACGAGATTCACAAACGTCCCCGTGAAGACGAGCTGAAAGATCCGTTGCCAAAAGTGTCGATCCTTGTGCCGTTGTTCCGCGAAACCGAGATTTTGCATGCGCTGGTCGCGCGTCTGTCGACGTTGACCTATCCAAAATGCCTATTGGATGTGATCCTTGTGCTTGAAGAAGAGGATGACACGACACAGGCCACCCTTGCTGAAATAGATTTGCCGCCGTGGATCCGCGCCGTGATATGCCCCGATGGGCAACCCCGCACAAAACCACGGGCGATGAACTACGCTTTGGATTTTTGCGAAGGGGATATCGTCGGGATTTTTGATGCCGAGGATGCGCCAGACCCAGACCAGATCACGGTTGTTGCCCGTCGGTTTCAGCAAGCCCCCGAAGATGTCGCCTGTTTGCAGGGCATATTGGATTACTACAATCCGCAGCAGAACTGGTTGGCGCGGTGTTTTACCATCGAATACGCGGCGTGGTTTCGTCTGATCTTGCCGGGGATGGCACGACTTGGCTTTGCAATCCCGCTTGGGGGGACCACGCTTTACTTCAAACGCGCTGTATTGGAAAAGCTGGGCGGGTGGGATGCACATAACGTGACCGAGGATGCTGATCTGGGGTTCCGCCTTGCGCGCCACGGGTATCGTACCGAAATGGTTCAAACCGTGACCGAGGAAGAAGCGAACTGCCACCTCTGGCCCTGGATCAAGCAACGCTCGCGCTGGCTAAAGGGCTATATGACGACCTATCTGGTGCATATGCGTAAACCGGCACTGCTGTATCGACAATTGGGCGCGTGGAAGTTCCTGGGGTTTCAGGCCCATTTCCTGACGGCGTTGTCACAATTCATCCTGGCACCGGTTTTGTGGTCCTTCTGGCTTGTGCTTTTCGGGCTGCCGCATCCGCTTGATCCGGTGCTGTCTCGGACAGCGCTCGCCACCATCGGCAGCCTGTTCCTGCTGATCGAGGTTTTGAATGTGGTGATCCATGTCTCTGCTGTGGCAGGGGGCAAAAACCGATCCTTGATGCTGTGGGCCCCGACCATGCATTTCTATTCGCCCCTGGGCGCAATCGCGGCCTACAAGGCTTTGTATGAACTTGTTTTCAAGCCGTTTTTTTGGGACAAAACCAAACATGGGTTGTCGATAGGGGTGGCGTCCCCCTTGCCCAGGCCCGTGCTAGATGGTGCTGCTGATTTCCCCTGAATCTAGCTTCAGGCGCGTGACAAACGCCTTTGAGATATGCGCTTTGAGCGCATCCCCTGCGGTCTTCGTGTCCCGTGCTTCGATGGCAGTGACGATAGCATCATGTTCCGCGATGGCCGTCTCATCCCGCCCCACGGCCGCCAGCGAGGTGGTTGCCAATAGCGCCATGGAGCGATGGACCAGATCCAGCTGTTGCACCAAAAAGCGGTTGTGTGATGCCAGATGGATTTGCTTGTGGAACCGCCGATTGGCTCGGGACATCGCGTCGGGTTGCCCCATCAATGCGCGGTCGTCCTCGACCATGTCACGCAGCACGCGCACTTCCTCGTCCGTGGCGTGACGTGCGGCAAGATTGGCGGCAAGCCCCTCAAGTTCGGCGCGTACGACGTAGAGCTCGGCCAGTTGGTTGTGATCCAGGGATGACACGATCAACGAACGCCCATCACGGGTGAGCAAGGATTGCGTTTCAAGCCGTTGCAAAGCCTCGCGAATAGGCGTGCGAGACACGCCCAGCCGGTCAGCCAGATCGCTTTCGACCAGCCGATCGCCGGGTTTGTAGACCCCGCTGTCAATCGCATCGAGGATCAGCGTATAGGCGTCTGTGGGTTGGGGCTTCATGGTCATATTTCCAAGCGAATTAGGGTCGGGAAACCCTAGACGCCTATGCCTGCTGCTTGCAACCCTTACACGTTGCAAGGAAGCCGTCCTGAGCGTACATATCAGCTATGCCCAAAGACCAGTTTTCCCACGTTGAAACCTGGGTGTTTGATCTTGATAACACCCTGTATCCGCCTGCGGCGCGTCTGTTTGACCAGATCGAAGTCAAAATGACCCAGTTCGTGATGGACGCCATTGGCGTTGACCGATCCGAAGCGGATCGCCTACGCACGGAGTATTGGCGCAGGCATGGCACGACGTTGGCGGGATTGATGCGCGAACATGATGTGGATCCGGGTCCGTATCTGACGGATGTGCATGACATTTCGCTGGATCATCTGGACCCAGACCCCGAGTTGGCCGCGCATATTCGTGCGCTTCCGGGCCGCAAAATTGTCTATACTAACGGCACTGCTCCCTACGCCCGGCGTGTGTTGGCACAGCGTGGGCTGGGCGCGGTTATGGATGCGGTCTATGGCGTTGAAAACGCAGAGTTTCACCCCAAACCTGAACGGCGCGCCTTTGAGGCGATCTTTGCGCTGGATGGCACCACACCCGCGCAGGCGGCGATGTTTGAGGATGAGGCGCGCAATTTGGCGGCCCCATTTGAATTGGGGATGCGCACGGTGCATGTGGCCCCGAATGCTCATGCGGCGCCCTACATTCATCATCACACCGATGATTTGACCGGATTTTTGGCGCAGTTGCTGTGACAGGCTGTCGCTTGGAGCCGGGCGCCACTTGCCCTATCTACTATCGCAGGAGGGGTCATGACCCAATCGCACTATGACATCGTGATTTCAGGCGGCGGCGTTGCAGGGCTGACTGCGGCGGCTGTCTTTGGGCAGGCCGGATTTGAAGTGTTGTGCGTTGATCCCACGCCGCCCGTGACGGACCGCGACAGCGCGGGCGCTGATTTGCGATCCACGGCATTTTTGCAACCTGCTCAGGCTTTGCTGGAGCGATCCGGGCTCTGGGCGCGGTTGGCGGATCACGCGTCGGACCTTCAGGTGATGCGCATCGTCGATGCCGGCGGGCCTGAGGCCGAGCCACGGGTGGTCAAGTCGTTTGATGCGGCAGATATTTCGGACCAGCCTTTTGGATGGAACCTGCCCAATTGTCTGCTGCGCCGTGAAATGCTGGCCCATCTGGACGGGTTAGAGCGGGTGACCTTTTTGCCCGGCGTGCGCAGTGTGTCGCTTTTCACCCGCGAGGCAGAGGCGCGGGTTCGGTTGAGCAATGACACTACAGCGCATTGCAAGCTGGTGATTGCCGCAGATGGGCGCGGGTCGCCCATTCGTGAGGTTGCAGGAATTGACGTTAAAACAACGCGGTACGGGCAAAAGGCATTGGCCTTTGCCGTGACGCACCCGATCCCGCATGCGCAGGTCTCGACCGAAGTGCACCGGACAGGGGGACCGTTTACTTTGGTGCCCTTGCCTGATTTTGAAGGGCGGCCGTCCTCGGCCGTGGTCTGGATGGAAGATGGTCCTGCCGCCAAACATCTGATGGAGATGGAGATCGCGGCCTTTGAAGAGGCGATGACCGCGCGATCCTGTCACTTGTTCGGCCCGCTGACATTGGCTTCGCGCCGGTCGATCTGGCCGATCATTTCTCAGGTAGCCGACCGGATGAGTGCCGAGCGTGTGGCCTTGGTGGCAGAAGCCGCGCATGTGTTGCCGCCCATCGGGGCGCAAGGACTGAATATGTCACTGGCGGACATGCAGGTTTTGCTGGAGTTGGCCGAGGCGGCCCCAGAGGATCTGGGACGCCGCACCATGCTGGACGCGTATCACCGCAAACGGCATCTTGAGATCAAAACCAGGGTGGCCGGCATTGACCTGCTCAACCGGGCCAGCCAGGTGCACAGCCAACCCCTGCGCGACGCGCGCGCGATGGGGTTGAATGCAATTTACAGCCTCGCCCCGGTGCGCAAAACCCTGATGCAGATGGGGCTGGGCCTGCGCTGAGACGTGTTACAAGACCTGGTCGATGACGAGTTTGAGGCGCGCCAGGGTGCCGTCTACATCATAGAGCTTGTCCAGACCAAACAGACCAAGCCGGAACGTCATAAAGCCATCCGGCTCGTCACAGGCCAATGGGACGCCTGCCGCGATTTGTATGCCCAAAGTGCTGAATTTGCTGCCGTTTTGCACATTTGGATCGGTGGTGTAGCTGACCACCACACCCGGTGCCCCAAAACCGTCCGCCGCAACAGATGTCACTCCCTTGGCCGCCAACATCGCTCGCACGCCGTCGCCCAAACGCCACTGCGCATCGCGCAGTTTGTCGAAGCCGTAGTCGCGGGTCTCAACCATCGTGTCGCGGAACGCGCGCAGGGCGTCGGTGGGCATGGTGGCGTGATAGGCATGGCCGCCGTTTTCGTAGGCCTGCATGATCTGGTGCCATTTCTTCAGGTCAATCGCAAAGCTGTTCGAGGTGGTTGCGTCCATGCGCTCAACGGCACGGTCCGACATCATGACCAGACCCGCCGAAGGCGAGGCGGACCATCCCTTTTGAGGCGCGGAAATGAGCACGTCCACATCCGTGGCCTTCATATCAATCCACGCACAGCCCGAGGCGATGCAGTCCAGGACCATCAGCGCGCCAACCTCGTGGGCGGCTGCGGCCATGGAGGTGACATAGTCGTCCGGCAAGATCACCCCAGCTGAGGTTTCCACATGCGGGGCAAAGACCACATCCGGCTTGGCCTCGCGAATTTTGGCAGTGACCTCTTCGATGGGCATGGGTGCGAAAGGGGCCTGCGTACCATTGCCTGACTGGCGCGCCATGCACACCGTTTCCTGTGCGGTGAACTTGCCTGCGTCAAAAATCTGGGTCCAGCGGTAGGAAAACCAACCATTGCGCACGATCAAAGCATGGGCATCGGCACCGAATTGGCGGGCAACCGCCTCCATCGCGTAGCTTCCGCCGCCGGGAACAAGCGCCACCGCATCGGCATTGTATACATCTTTCAACATACCCGAGATGTCATTCATCACCTGTTGAAATGATGCGCTCATGTGGTTGAGCGAACGATCGGTGAAGACGACGGAAAATTCCTGCAATCCCCCGGGGTCGATATGGTCAAGAAGTGCGGGCATGAATGAGGTCTCCTGAATATTGGTGCGCAAGTGCTAACCTGCCTGATGCTCAGACGCAAATGCAGTTCCGATGCGTCACGGTGTGCCCAATTTTCGCCACAATTTTGTCGCATTCCTAAAAAGAGGATTAACATTAGGTCAATCAAACGGGCGAAAGACCCGTAAAGCATGAGGCAAAGACCGAGCAGTTATGGCAGATACAACCCTGCTGTTGAATGGTTTCAGTGTAATCGGTGACCCGCAGACAAACGCCAATGCCAGCAATGGCGGCGAGTTTATGATTCACGATGGTACGGCGATATTTGAAGACGATGATATTATCGTCTTTGAAGTGTCGGGGGCCACCGAGGATGGTGTGCTTACCGATGATTCCGTTGTTGTCAGAATCATCGTGTATGACAATGCGTCTGACTATTACAACGACATCTCCAAATATATCTATGATGCGCCTCCCGGTGATGAAGCGGAGATCGACGATGGTCGCCAGAATATGGGAGACCGGTACCTGGAGTTTGATGCAGATACGCTGACCTCTACCGATCCTAATGCACCTGTTTTGGGAGAACTGGCTCTTGTTGCCGGCGTCGACGTTCTGGGAACGCTGGCGTCGACGCAGGGGCCTTTCGAAATTCCAACAAATGAAGACATCGACCTCAACGGAGATGGTGTCATCTCCCCGGATGAGCAGGGGGATGGAGAATTTTCGAGCGATGTAAGTTTGTTGGCCATATTGTGTTTCACCAAAGGGACTTTGATTGAGACACCTCAGGGACCCCAGGCGATCGAAACACTTCTAGAAGGTGATTTGGTGAACACTCTTGATTCAGGTCCACAGCCAATACGTTGGATTGGTTCGATGCGGTTATCTGGACGTGAACCCGGGAATGAACCAGTTCGAGTGAAGCGGGGCGCTTTAGGCAATGTCAGGGATTTGTGGTTGTCACAGAACCACAGGGTACTGCTGCGTGGGGCCCACGCTGAGCTTCTGTTTGGCGAGTTGGAAGTTTTAGTTGCCGTTAAACATCTTTGCAATGACGACACTATTCGCATCATATCGACAGAGGAAGTGGAGTATTGGCACTTTCTGTTTGATGACCATCAGATTGTTTTTGCAGAATGCGCACCCGCTGAGAGCCTTTATCCGGGTAAACAATCGTTGGCTACTGTGACCCCACAAGAACGCGATGAGATCATTCTTGCCTTTCCAGAACTGGAGCAGGAGGATTGCGCCTTTGACATGTCGCGCTACACATTAAAGAAACACGAAGCAAAGGCATTGAGACTTCGAGCATAAAACGAGGTGAAAGTCATTAGCCTAGCGGCCCTGGGCGACGCTCTTCGCTGAGCAGCACGTTGGCTTCCACATCGCCGACACCCGGCAGCATCATGATGCGCCGTCGCAGGACACGTTCGAAATCAGCGATATCACGGGCGACGACGCGCAGGCGGTAGTCATAGAGGCCCAGGATATGCTCGACGGTTTGCACCTCTGGGATGGCACAAACTGCACGTTCAAAATCCTCAAGGCTAACACGGCCTTTGGTGGCCAGTTTGACGCCCAGGAACACGGTCACACCAAAGCCCAACTGCTCGCGGTCCAGATCGAGCCGCTGGCCGGTGATCACGCCGCTGTCCTGCAACCGCTTGATCCGTCGCCATGTGGCGGGTTGCGATAGCCCCAATGCGCGGCCAATGGCGCTGGCGGATTGAGTGGCGTCCTGCGCAAGGGAACGCAGGATTTGGTGATCGGTGGCATCGAGGTCAATCATAGCGGCAGGGCTTCGTCCGATTTGATGCGCGCCACGTGCATCAGAGCCTCGATATCGGCGATATGGGGCAGGGTCAGGATGGCACTGCGGTAGATGCCCTGATAATGCGCCATGTCACGGGCAATCACCGACAGGCGCACATCGACACGACCCAAGAAGCTTTGGATTTCGACGACTTCGGGCACATCGCGGGCCGCGGCTGTGAATTCATCAAAGGCACGCGGGTTGGTTTTATCCAATGTGATGCGCAAGCTGACTTCAACTGTATAACCCAAGGCGTGCCAGTCGATCACCGCGCGATTGGCACGGATCAGCCCTGTGGCGCGCATCCGGTCAATGCGCCGTGCGCAGGTGGCCGGGGTCACGCGGGCGCGTTCGGCCAGCTCGGCCGGGGTGAGGGTGGGATCATCCTGGTAGTAACGCAGGAGGCGGCGGTCAATGTCGTCAAGCATGATTATTACATTAATATTTGATATGACGAATGAATATACATATATCGAAGGATTTAAAGCGCAAAATACCCTCCTCAACCTGATTGTAATCCCTATTGTCCGTCTCAGAGACACCCTGAGAAAAGGAAAAAGACATGCGCGTTTACTATGATCGCGATTGCGATGTGAATATGATCAAAGACATGAACGTGGCCATTCTGGGCTATGGCAGCCAGGGCCACGCCCATGCGCTGAACCTGCGGGATTCCGGTGCCAAGAATGTGGTGGTTGCCCTGCGCGAAGGCTCGGCCTCGGCCAAGAAGGCCGAAGGCGAAGGCCTCAAAGTGATGGAAATCGCTGAAGCAGCCGCTTGGTGTGACCTGATCATGTTCACCATGCCCGATGAATTGCAGGCCGAGACCTACAAGAAATACGTGCATGACAACATCCGTGAGGGCGCTGCCATTGCATTCGCCCACGGTCTGAACATCCACTTTGGCCTGATTGAGCCAAAAGCCGGCGTCGACGTCATCATGATGGCCCCCAAAGGCCCCGGCCACACCGTTCGCGGCGAATATGCCAAGGGTGGCGGTGTGCCTTGCTTGGTGGCTGTGGACAACGATGCCTCGGGCAAAGCGCTGGAAATTGGCCTGTCGTACTGCTCGGCCATCGGCGGCGGGCGTTCGGGCATCATCGAAACAAACTTCCGCGAAGAATGCGAAACCGATCTGTTTGGTGAGCAGGCGGTTCTGTGTGGCGGCGTGGTTGAGCTGATCCGTATGGGCTTTGAAACATTGGTTGAGGCAGGTTACGCGCCTGAGATGGCCTATTTCGAATGCCTGCACGAAGTGAAGCTGATCGTGGATCTGATCTATGAAGGCGGCATCGCCAACATGAACTACTCGATCTCGAACACGGCGGAATATGGCGAATACGTCTCTGGTCCTCGGGTACTGCCATATGAGCAGACCAAGAAAGAGATGAAGGCCATTCTGACCGACATCCAAACCGGTAAGTTCGTGCGTGACTTCATGCAGGAAAACGCCGTGGGTCAGCCGTTCTTCAAAGGCACGCGCCGCATGAACGACGCGCACCAGATCGAAGAAGTCGGCGAAAAGCTGCGTGGCATGATGCCATGGATTTCAGCCGGTAAGATGGTTGATAAAGAAAAGAACTGATCTGAATCGATCTGTGCGATTGGGGCATAGCCCCTGTGCAAAGGGGCGTGTTTTGTGATTGCAAGGCGCGCCCCATTTGCGAGGCATGACCCAATACAACATTGATCAAAGAGGGGGCCTGCCAATCGAGATGCAGACTCTCCTTCGGGATTATCCGCGCGAGGCATGGCCGGATCACCCGAACTTCGCGCGTCAGATCCAGAACTGGATGGGCGCACATCAGATGTTCCGGCAATTGTCGGGGCTGGTTAAGGACACAACCGAGAGCTATCTCGACGCCGACAGTTCGCTGGACGGGTTCGCAGAAAAGCTGGGCGTTTACGGCAACTTGCTGGTGCGCAACCTGCATGGGCATCATCATTGGGAAGATCACAATTTCTTTCCTGAATTGATGCAGGCCGATGCACGGTTTGAGCATGGGCTGGATATGCTGGAAAGCGATCATGTGGTGCTGGATACGCTGTTGGATGACATCACGGGCAGCGCCAATCGGGCAATCAAGCTGAGCCATCTGGACCCGTCTCAGGTGAAAGATGAGGCAGGTGCCCTGCATGGATCGGTGGAGAAGCTGGAAGGATTTCTGGCCCGCCACCTGTCGGACGAGGAAGATCTGATCGTTCCGATCCTCTTGCATCACAAATTGCGGGGATGAGGATCACAAATTGATGGGTTGACCCTGAGCGCTATCGGGGTCAACCCGATTAGAAAGCAAAGGACAATGAATGGACGCGCGCATTTCCCCGATCAACTGGATACGGCTGGTGATTCTGGCCGTGATCTGGGGCGCCAGCTTTATGAGCGTGACCGTGGCTTTGGAATCGGTTGGGCCTTATGTGGTTGTTGCCTCGCGGCTGACGCTGGGCGCGGTTTTCCTTGTGACGATAGCTTATGCAATGGGCAAAGGCCTGCCACCCGTGCGTGGGGCAGGGACCGGTCGGCTCTGGGTGTTCATCGCAGGCATGGCCGTCTTTTCCAATGTGATCCCGTTTCTGCTGCTCAGCTGGGGGCAACAGGTTGTCGCCTCGGGCTTTGCCGGGGTGTGCATGGCGGTGGTGCCATTGTTGGTTTTGCCGTTGGCGCATGTTTTTGTCCCCGGCGAGGTTCTGACCCTGCGCCGGTTGATTGGCTTTGTGATCGGCACTTTGGGCGTGATCGTGTTGATCGGACCGGGGGCCTTTGCCGCCACGGGTCAGAATTTTGAGCTGCTGGCGCGGCTGGCTTGCGTGGGGGCTGCGGGGTGCTACGCGATCGGGTCCATTTTCACGCGACTTTGCCCCGAGGTGGACCGTCTGTCCATGGCTGCCGCCGTGTTGTTGTTGGCCAGTGTGATCATCCTGCCTGTCGCGCTGATTGTCGAAGGTGTGCCACAAGAGATCAGCCTGAACAGCCTTCTGGCGCTGATCTATCTGGGGGTGCTGCCCACCGCAGTGGCACAAGTGCTGCTGACCATGGTGATCCGCGATGCAGGCCCGGTGTTTATGAGCCTGGTGAATTATCAAGTGCCGCTATGGTCGGTGTTCTTTGGGGCGGTGATCCTGTCTGAGCCCCTGCCACCCAGCCTGATGCTTGCGATGGCATTGATCCTTGGCGGTGTGGCGCTGAGCCAGTTGGGCGCTTTAAAGCGGCTGTTCCGTCGTCTGTGATCCGCGCCAAATTTCTTCGAAGAAATTTGCAGGAAAATTCCAACTTTCCTGGTTACTTTACTGTGCTGTTGACGCGCGCCAGAGGGCCAGAGCCTCGGCAGTCTCCGCCACATCATGTACCCGCAACATCTGGATTCCCTGTGCCACCCCGGCCAATGCCACAGCAATTGAGCCATGTACGCGCTTGCTGGCCTCAGCCTCGCCGCTGATGGTACCGATAAAGCGTTTGCGCGAGGCCCCCAGGAGGATCGGGCAGCCGAGTCCGTGAAAGAGAGACAGGTTTTGCAAGAGCGTCAGGTTGTGTTCCAGCGTTTTGCCAAAGCCGATGCCGGGATCGACGATGATCTGATCGCGGGCAATGCCGGTGGCCACAAGATCTTCGACCCGTTGTAGCAAGTAGTCGTAGATATCCAGGGCAACGTTGTCGTAGCGCGGATCATTCTGCATGATCTCGGGCGTGCCTTGCGCGTGCATGACGCAGACGGGCAGGGCATTGGCGGCGCAATAGGGGGCAAGGGCCGGATCAAATGTGAAACCTGCCACATCATTGACCAGTGTCGCCCCGGCCTCATGAGCCGCTTCGGCCACAGAGGCTTTGCGGGTGTCGATGGAGAGGGGCAGATCGGTTTCTTGCCGCAGCGCTGCAATAACCGGAACGGTCCGCTGAGTTTCTTCCGTGATGGCCACTTCATCGGCACCAGGGCGAGTGGATTCGCCGCCTATATCAATGATTGCGGCGCCTGCAGTCTGCATTGAGCGGGCATGGTTGAGCGCATCGGTGGGGTCAAAATGCCGCCCGCCGTCTGAAAAGCTGTCCGGTGTGACGTTCAGGATGCCCATTAGCGATGGCGTCTCAAACGATATGCCGCAGATGGGTGCCCGGTGAGCAGTCAGGCACTGCAGCACATCTGCAGGGGTTTGATCTGCCGCAATCAGACGGGAAGGCGCATCGCGGTGCAGTTCCTCCACCGTATCAAACCAGCACCAGCCGCCTGCGAGGGGCAGTGCGTTCCCTGGGCGGGCATGATCCCAGCGGGCTATGGGGCGGTAGTAGGCGCTCATAGGCCTGATTGCGCGATGTCCTGAACCAAGACAGGCACGGGCGAGGATGAGGGCGGTTTTTCCCCGATCAAGAGAAGATCCGACGCCTCGATATGACCTGCAAACCATGCCGCCAGTGCCACCGGGTCATTTGGCCCGACAGTGGGCCCATCCACCGCATCCAGCACGATCTTGGAAGGGGCCCAGACGCTGATCTGGCCGTTCTTCATGGCCCAGTCCAACTCGGTCCTTGTGTTGACCACCACGCAGCGGTCATCACGCCCCGCAAGCACCCAGGCATTTTGTTCCATCGCCAGAAGGTCCACGCGGCGCTGGGTCATTTTGTGGCCGGTCTTAGGGCTGTCTATATCCGACAGGCCGACGCAGAGAATCACCGGCTCAGCCCGCGCTTCAAGCTGATCGAGCCAGCGCGACAGGTTGGGTGAACGCACGGCGGCATTGGTGAGATAGACGATATGCGGATGTGGTGTGATATCGGCATGTGTGGACACAGGGCCGCTGCTGAGATCTTCGACCGAGCGCACGATTTCAACACCCAGGGCACCGGGGCCACGGTCCAGCTTCTCGATCCGCACGAAGGTGCGCATGGCTTGCGGCTCCAGCAGGATACGCTCGGCAATGCGTTCGGCCAGAGTTTCCAGCAAGTTCAGGCGTTCCTCGGCCAGTTCGGCGGCAATCGCCTCGGTCACGCGGTCGTAGGAGAGGATTCGGTCGACGTCATCGTCAATCGCGCCGGTCAGAGGGCGGACTTCGACCACCACATTGAAACAAATCCGCTGGGTGGTGCCACGTTCGGCCTGAAAGGCGCCAATTTCAACCTCGACGATATGGTCCCGCAGCGAGATACGATCCAGCGGGCCTTCGGGCGCGGTGGCATCGGCGCGCTCAGAGGGATGTTCAAACGCAAGGCGGATTTCATTGGGCATCAGGTGGCCCTCCCGAGGTGTCGTTGTGGGCGGCATATCACGGCGCACGGCGCACGTAAAAGGGGCAAAGCGACGGGGAGGGGGGCATGTGCGTCATCTTGCGTGTGCTCTTCCAACTCTTGCATGCCGGCTTCGCTGGGGGGAGGGTGAGCAAAAGGGAGGCACTGCGATGATCAGCTATCGGATAGGGCAGGATGTTGGTTTGCTTGAAGAATGGCCGTTTGAGGCCCCTGAAAGCGATTACTGCATTCTTGAGGGCGATCCCCGCGCCTCGGGTCGGCTGGATGCAGGAGGGCCGGGACATCTGACCCGAGCCGGCATCTGGCGTTGCACGGCTGGCAGTTTTGAATGCACCGAGCAGGGCGACGAGCTGATGACCGTGCTGGAAGGGCGCTGCCGGATCACGCGGCACGACACCGGCGAGGTGGCAGAGCTGGGGCCGGGCGACAGCCTTTATGTTTACGATGGCAGCCGGGTCACATGGGCCATCTCTGAGGATGTCACCAAGGTGTTTCTGGGTTTCAAGCCGGGCGGGTATTAAGGCACGGGCTTACCGCTGTTCTTCGCGCACCCGCCGTAGAAACCCTACGAGGGCCAGCACGTAGATCCCAAGAACACTGAGCAGCCCTGCCACAAAGGCGGCGATCTGGATGGATGTCAGCAGGGCTTGGCTTGCCTCGGATAATGGCACCAGCTGCAACACGGCCAGAAACAGGGCATTGATCAGCACCCCTCCGGTCAGCATGGGCCAGATCAGCCAGCGTGTCAGCTGAGGATAGTACATCGCTTCTTTGCGTTCCTGCACCCAGAGCAGAACAGGGATGGCCAGCACGATCAGCAGAGGGGCGATCACCGATGTGTTGGAGGTGTCGGTCTTTTTGAAGGTGACGGTGGACGGGGTGACCGCACCGGGCAGGCTCCATGTCAGATCAAAGCTGATCCGGGTCAGGATGAGGATGGCGAAATAGCCAAGCATCGTTTGGACAAACACCCCTCCAAACAACAAGGAAGGTGCCGCCTGTGCCCGGTGCAGCCAGATGGCGACACCCATGATGAAAACGGCGATGGCGATGTAGAACACGGGGAAACCTACCGTCAGCCTTTGAACGAAAACAGGCCCCGGAGTTCTCCGAGGCCTGTTTGTTGTCTTTGCATTCGCATCTTAGTGCGACGGCTGTTTGTCCCAGTCTTCCTGCTTTGGCAGGATTTCGAACGTGTGCTCGGGAGGAGGGGACGGCAGGGTCCATTCCAGCGTGTCCGCATACTCGTTCCAAGGGTTGTTCTCGGTCACGCGTGCTCCGCGGGTCAGTGTGTAGAGGATGATCCCGAAGAAGAATACGAAGCTGGCGAAGCTGAGGAACGCGCCCATGGACGACCACCAGTTCCAGGGCGCGAAGGCCTCGGGATAGTCGATGTAGCGACGTGGCATGCCCTGACGTCCCAGGAAGTGCTGTGGGAAGAAGGTGATGTTCGCACCGATGAACATCATCCAGAAGTGCAGCTTGCCGGCCCATTCTGGGTACATCCGACCTGACATTTTGGGCAGGTAGAAGTACATGCCCGCAAAGATGGCGAAGACGGCGCCGAGGCTCATCACATAGTGGAAGTGCGCAACCACATAATAGGTGTCATGGTACGCCCGGTCGATCCCGGCCTGAGACAGCACGATGCCAGTTACCCCACCCACGGTGAACAGGAAGAGGAAACCAAAGGCCCAGAGCATCGGGGTTTTGAACTCAATCGAGCCTCCCCACATGGTGGCGATCCAACTGAAGATCTTCACCCCCGTCGGCACCGCGATGACCATTGTGGCCAGCATAAAGTAGCTTTGCTGGGTCAGCGACATGCCCACTGTGTACATGTGGTGCGCCCAGACAACGAAGCCCAATGCACCAATGGCGATCAGGGCCCAGACCATCGGCAGATATCCAAACACTGGCTTGCGCGCGAAAGTCGCAATCACGTGGCTGATGATACCAAAGCCAGGCAGAATGATGATGTACACCTCCGGGTGGCCAAAGAACCACAGGATGTGTTGATAAAGGATCGGATCACCGCCGCCTGAAGGGCTGAAGAAGGTTGTGCCAAAGTTCCGGTCCGTCAGCAGCATGGTGATGGCTCCGGCCAGAACTGGCAGGGACAGCAGGATCAGCCAGGCGGTGACGAAGATCGACCATGAAAACAGCGGCACCTTGAACAGGGTCATGCCGGGGGCACGCATGTTCAGGAAGGTGGTGATCATGTTGATCGCACCCAGAATGGACGACGCACCCGAGACGTGAACCGCGAAGATCGCGAGGTCCATGGACATGCCAGCCTCGGACGTCGACAGCGGCGGATAAAGCACCCAGCCCACGCCTGAACCCAGCTGGCCATTGCCACCCGGCGCCAGAAGCGAGGCCACACCAAGCGACGTACCTGCCACATAAAGCCAGAACGACAGGTTGTTCATCCGCGGGAAGGCCATATCCGGCGCGCCGATCTGCAGCGGCATGAAGTAGTTGCCGAACCCTCCAAACAAGGCTGGAATAACAACAAAGAACATCATCAGGACGCCGTGATAAGTGATCATCACGTTCCAAAGGTGCCCGTTGGGCGTACATTCGCCCGCCGCTGCGGCGATGAAGCGCGCACCTTCGAGGCACATGTATTGAACGCCCGGCTCCATCAGCTCCATGCGCATGTAAACGGTGAATGCGACCGAGATCAGCCCGACAAAGGCCGAGACGAACAGATAAAGAATGCCGATATCTTTGTGGTTGGTGGACATGAACCAACGCGTGAAAAAGCTGCGTTCGTCGTGGTGGTCCTGGCCGTGAATGGCTGCGTCTGCCATGTGGTGCCTCCTGATGGGTATTGATGGGGGTTTTAACCTGACCCTGCAGGAACCCCGGATTTCCCATTTGTTTTAGTTCGCTTGTGCGAAAGGAGCAATGTCAGAGTTACGCTTGGACGCATAAATTTTGTCGCACCCTCTTGAAACCTGAATGGGGTTACCAGTGCGCGTAAAATTGTATTTAGTGTATTATTATCAGTTCATTACGGCGCAATTATGAGGTTATACTTTTTGATGGTGCTACACTTGAGTGATCCAAGCTGCGACAACCCCGCGCAGGCAAGTCGTGTCTTCAGGAATCAATCGGACAGTCTGCACGAGGGGCACTAAAGACGTCGTTGAAGGTTTGGCGCAGTGCGACGTCCACGTCATCCATACCCACCGGCAGGCCCAGATCAACTAGACTGGTGACGCCGTGTTCGGTGATGCCGCAGGGGACGATGCCGCTAAAATGGCTCAGGTCGGGCTCCACGTTGATCGAGATCCCGTGAAAGCTGACCCACTTGCGCAGGCGGATGCCGATGGCGGCGATCTTGTCCTCGGGTTTGGCGCCGGATGCCGTCAGGGGCTTGTCGTCCCTCTCGACCCAAACACCAACGCGGCCCGGTCTGATCTCGCCGGTGACGTTAAAGCGATCCAGCGTGGCGATCACCCATGCCTCGAGCTGACGGACGAAACATCTGACATCCCGACCGCGCGCACCTACGTCCAGCATCACATAGACCACCCGCTGTCCCGGTCCGTGATAGGTGTACTGCCCACCCCGTTTCGTATCAAAGACATCAAACCGGTCAGGATCGGTCAGATCTTCGCGCTTGGCACTTGTGCCTGCCGTGTAAAGGGGAGGGTGCTCCACCAGCCAGATACACTCGGTGGCCGTCCCCGCGGCAATTTCTGCCGCCCGGGTGTCCATAAAGGCCTCGGCCTCGCGGTAGCCTGTCAGGCCCTGGGATGTGATCCATTCCACCATGAGGCGGTGATAGCGGGGAAGCCCGGCAATGAAAAGCCGGGCAGGGCGCGCATTTAGCCCCTTCACATCTGAATATCCCTCGTCTATATCGCGCTCGACTACCTGATCACGTGCGGTCGTGGCGGAATTGGTAGACGCGCAGCGTTGAGGTCGCTGTTCCTTAACCGGAGTGGAAGTTCGAGTCTTCTCGACCGCACCAATCGCTTTTCCGTAGGAAAACGCGGCCTTCTCGGAAAATTTAGTGTTCGTCGTAATGCTGGCGTTTAGATTTGCCTATTTGTCCGCACCCAGATCCTTCCTGAATGACATCTAAGCTGTTTGGCTGTCCCATCACTCGGCCGGAATCGAGCGCCGGACATTGCCGTGCCAGTCTTCAATTAACACAGGATCTGAACTGCCTGCAGCAAAACCGCTGGCCGCGGGTTTGTATTCAGCGAAGCTGACAATCGACACGCCAAAAACAATGCCAAGCGTGACGTATATCAGAGGGTACATCCAGCTGTTGCTCGTGTGTGGGGCGGTTTGACATGTGCTGGTCATTTTATCGGGCTCCTCTTTCGACTGTGGTGTTGAGTCAATTTAGGGTGATGTGGAGTATCAATAAAGCAAATATATGTTCTGTTATGTATCACGTATTGTGATGTCAGTTCTTCTATTTGCCCACAGAACCCTTCGCTCCTTCGGGCAAGTTGGTGGTGAAACTAAACCGAATTAAGTGCAGGTCGCTTTTGGTTCTGGTCTTGCAGAAAGGGGATATCCCCACCAAAACCAACCAAATGGCTGATCGCTCGTTCCTATTTTTGCATATCGGAAAAACCGGCGGGACCGCGTTGCGTGCGGTCCTGGAGCAGCATGCCGCGCGCAGCGGACAGGATTCCATGCGTAAACTCCCGCATAAATTTACCTTGCACCGTGTCATTTATGAATTTCCCGAAGCGCAAATTGGATTGTTTGTACGTGATCCGGTGCAGCGGTTCGTCTCGGGCTTTCTGAGCCGCCGCCGCTGCGGGCGTCCGCGATACAATTCGACGTGGTCTGTGGAAGAAACCCGGGCGTTTACGATGTTCCCGACGCCGACGCAGTTGGGTGAGGCACTGGCGCGGCGCGACCCCGAGGCCATCTGTGCAGTGGCTGCTATCCAGCACACGCGGCGGAATCTGGCGCATTACTTGCATGATGTTTCAACGCTGGAGCGTTTTCGTGGCCGGATCGGTTTCATCGGCCGACTGGACAGATTGGAAAGAAGATATGGGCTGGCTCAAACGCAAGCTGAATATTGATGCTGATATCTGCCCCCCTTCGGATGATGTCGGTGCCCATCGCAACCCTGAGACTGACGATGCCGTCCTATCGGAAACAGCAGAGCGCGCGGTGCGGGCCTGGTTGGAGGAGGATTATCACATTTATAATTGGTGCCTTGGCCATCGCGCGCAATTGGCTGGTGTCACAAAAAGCTAAAGCAAGAGTGATTCCCGCCAGGCAGCCTTCTCGCCTCTCGACATTCCTGAACGGCATGACATTAATGCAGGCATGAGCGATGAAGCAGCCTCTCGGCCCGGATGGGGTGTGTTCTGGATGATCACGACGGGGCTGTGCTTTATCTGCGTGACGGCGCTGGTCAAACTATTGGGCACGCGCATCCCGTCGGCCGAGGCTGCCTTTTTGCGCTATATCCTCGGGTTGGTGTTCTTACTGCCCTTTCTTGGCACGATCCTGAAAATTCGTATGGAGCGCAGCACGTTGATGCTGTTTTGCGCGCGGGGCGTGGCGCATACGGTGGGCGTGACGCTGTGGTTTTTCGGAATGGCGCGCATCCCGATCGCGGATGTCACGGCGATGAACTATCTCTCTCCGATCTATGTCACCCTCGGCGCGGCGTTGTTTCTGGGAGAGCGTCTAGCGTTGCGGCGCGTTTTGGCAGTTCTGGCCGCCTTGTGTGGCGCTTTAATCATTCTGAGACCCGGCTTTCGCGAAGTGGGGCCGGGGCATATCGCGATGTTGGTCGTGGCGATCTGTTTTGGCGCCTCTTATCTTTTGGCAAAGCTTCTGACGGATAGGACCAATCCGGGTGTGGTGGTCACTATGCTATCCTTGACCGTGACGGTCGGATTGGCCCCCTTAGCAGCGATGAACTGGGTGACGCCCAAGCCCTATGAACTGATGATCCTAATGGGGGTCGCCACCCTTGCCACGGCCGGGCATTACACCATGACGCTGGCCTTTCGTGCCGCGCCCTTGGCGGTGACGCAGCCAGTGACGTTTTTGCAATTGGTCTGGGCGGTGCTGTTGGGGGCGGTGTTCTTTGCCGAGCCGGTGGATCCTTGGGTGATACTGGGTGGTACCTTGATCGTCGGGGCGATCAGTTTCATCAGCTTCCGCGAGGCGCAGCTGAAACGCGCAAGGCTGACACCCAATGTGGCGCAGACGAAGGTGTGAATGCCCGCTAAATTTAGCGGCTGCATTCGGGGTAGCTTTTGGGTTTTTGCTGCCGTTCGGCGTAGCTCCACGAACAGATACCGACGCCAGCCCAAGGGAAGGGCTGAAGATAACCGGGCCGCTAAAGCGATTGTTAATCGGCTGAGTGTTTCAAGGCAAAGTTAGTTCAAGGCTTGAAACAGGCCATCACTACAGGGCCCTGTCATGCCAGCAGGGCGCATGAGACGGCTAAGAAAAAGGGGCCGGATCAACCAGCCCCTTTCCATCATGTATACAAGCGTAAGGCTTACGCGAAGGACCAGCGCTCGGCCCAGCGTTCGCCGTCCATGTCCCAGTTGGAGCCCATGGCATCCGGAGTTGCGACCTTCTTGTTGGTGGCAAACACGTAGTTGGCAAACATCGGGATGATGATCGAACCTTGGTTCGAGACGATATCTTGCATCTCGTAGTACTGCGCCTGGCGTGTGGCCGGGTCGAGTTCAGCACGGGCTGCAACCATCAGTTCCTCAAAGCGATCGTTGCACCAGAAACCATCGTTCCAGGCCGCACCACAGCTGTAAGCCGTTGCGAACATCTGATCCTGAACCGGACGGCCCGACCAGTACACAGCCGAGAAGGGCTTCTTCATCCAAACGTCTGACCAGTAGCCATCGTTAGGCTCGCGCACGACGGTCAGGTCGATGCCTGCGGCCTTGGCGGAGTTCTGGAACAGAACGCCCGCATCGACAGAGCCGGCAAAGGCAGCGTCGGCGGCGGACAGGGACACTTCGAGGCTGTCCAGGCCAGATTCCTTAAGATACCACTTGGCTTTGTCTGGATCGTAAGTCTTCTGCTCCAGCTCGGTGTTATAGTAGAGCTGACCTGAGCCTACAGGCACGTCGTTGCCGACCGAGCCGTAGCCGAACAGGATCTTCTCGACCAGTTCTTCGCGGTTGATTGCATATTTCAGCGCCTGACGGACATTGTTGTCATCAAACGGGGCCTGTTGCGAGTTCATTGCAAAGGTGAAGTGCTGAGTGCCGGCGACCGAGTGGATCGTCAGATTTGGGTTACGCTCCAACAGACCTACGGTTTTCAGGTCCATCCGGTCGGCCACGTCTACATCGCCGGAAACCAGCGCGGTTGTACGGGCGTTCTGGTCAACCAGGGCCAGCATTTCGATGCTGTCAAAGAAGGCCACATCATCACGCCAGTGGTTCGGGTTACGCTCCATCGTGCAGCTGACACCGAAGTTTTTCGACTTCAGGATGTACGAGCCACAGCCATCGCCCGACTGCCAGTCGATGCTGTCATCTTTGGCAGGGTGGATGGTCAGGTGGTAATCCGACAGGATGAACGGGAAGTCCGCGTTGCCGCCTGACAGTTCAAACACAACGGTGTCGTCGCCTTCTTTGGACATGTTTTCAATCGGCGCGACCAGAGGACCGGCGGCCGATGTTGAATCTTCGCCGCGGTGGAAGGCCAGCGATGCAATCACGTCGTCGGTGGTCAGTGGTTTGCCTGAGTGGAAAGTGACACCCTGACGGATTTTGAAGCGCCAAGTCTTGGCGTCTGGCGTAGCTTCCCAGCTTTCGGCCAGTTCTGGCACGAGGCTGCCATCTGGGGCTACTTCAGTCAGTCGACCGTGGATGGCGAAGGCCATACCGATGGTAAAGCCGTTTTCCCAAGTGCCCGGGTTCAATGTGTCAGTGGTTTGACCATGAGCTTTACCGACGCGCAGGTGCCCGCCCTTTTTGCTCATCGCCATTGCGCCGCTCATGGGCAAGGTGGCGGCCATTGCAGTGGCGGCGGTCGTTTTCAGAAATCCGCGACGGTCAAGCATTCCGCCTTTGATGATAGACATGAGGTTTCTCTCCCTGATTTTGCTTAGTCTTATGAAATGACGTTGGACCTATCCAGGTCACAAGGGGGCAGATCGGACGCAAGGTTCTGCTGACACGATTGGTCTGCATAGTATGATAGCAAGAAGTTGTAACCAGTCATACGTGTGCAATTTCCCCCTCGGGCGTGTGTGTAAACGTCGGCAACAGCTTAGGACGTCAATCATGAGATGCGCAAGCGCTCTTGTGATCATAGTCGCGTGAGCTGTTAGCGTTCGAATATTTTATTTTGATTGACGAGTCAATTAAACGTCCGTAACTCTCTCCGTCAGGTTGAATTTCTCATGATGGCGGGGCAGGCACAAAATGCCAAAACTCGGAATGGAACCCATTCGGCGCACAGCGCTTGTCGAGGCGACAATCCACGAGATTGGGGCACGCGGCACGTTGGACGTGACAGTCAGTCAGATTGCCAAACGCGCAGGCATGTCCAGTGCTTTGGCCCATCATTACTTTGGGTCCAAAGAACAGATTTTTGCGGCCGCGATGCGCCATATCATGACCCTTTACGGGGCCGAGGTGCGCGGCGCGATGATCATGGCCAAAACGCCACGCGAACGAATCGAGGCGATCATTCGCGCTAGCTTTTCTCCCCGGCAATTTCGGGACGACAGCGTGGCGGCCTGGTTGAACTTCTATGTGCAGGCGCAGAAATCGGACGGGGCATTGCGGTTGCTCAACGTGTACCAACGACGTTTGCGCTCCAACCTGTTGCACGACTTCAAACAGCTGGCGGGTTCCGATGCCCGGACTTTGACCCGCGGTTTGGCGGCCATGATTGACGGGCTCTACATTCGTCAAGCGCTGCGCCGGGATCCGATTGAGCCCTCTGTCGCGATTGACGTTTTGATGCATTACCTCGACACCTCTTTGAACAAGGCGTGCCCGGAATGACACAGCCCAACATTCTGATTTTCATGGTGGATCAGTTGAACGGCACCCTGTTTCCTGATGGGCCCGCCGACTGGCTGCATGCGCCTAACCTGAAAAAGCTGGCGGCACGCTCGACCCGATTTGCAAATGCTTACACGGCGTCGCCGTTGTGCGCCCCTGGTCGTGCGTCGTTCATGTCCGGGCTGCTACCTTCGCGCAGCAACGTTTATGATAATGCAGCTGAATTTACCGCCGACATTCCCACCTATGCGCATCATTTGCGCCGAGCGGGCTATCAGACCTGCCTGTCGGGCAAGATGCACTTTGTAGGTCCCGACCAGATGCACGGGTTCGAAGAACGGTTGACCACCGATATTTACCCGGCGGATTTCGGCTGGACGCCCGATTACCGCAAGCCGGGCGAGCGGATTGACTGGTGGTATCACAATATGGGCTCGGTTACGGGAGCCGGGGTCGCCGAGATCTCCAACCAAATGGAGTATGATGACGAGGTGGCCTACAACGCCACCCGCAAGGTTTATGATCTGGCCCGTGGGAATGACGCGCGCCCCTGGGCGCTAACCGTCAGCTTTACCCATCCGCATGATCCCTATGTTGCGCGCAAGAAATATTGGGACCTCTATGAGGAGTGTGAGCACTTGCTGCCGCAGGTGCCCGCGATGGCATACGAGGACCACGACAGTCATTCGCAACGCATTTTTGACGCCAATGATTGGCGCAGTTTTAACATCACCGAGGACGATATCCGCCGTTCACGCCGGGCGTATTTTGCCAATATTTCGTATCTTGATGATAAAATCGGAGAGGTGATGGAGGCGCTGGTAGCCACTCGGCAAGAGGCGATCATCCTCTTTGTCTCAGACCATGGCGATATGCTCGGGGAACGCGGCCTGTGGTTCAAGATGTGTTTCTTTGAAGGCTCGGCCCGTGTCCCGCTGATGATTTCAGCGCCCGAGATGGAACCAGGACTAGTTGAAGCGCCTGTCAGCAACATCGACGTCTGCCCGACACTGTGTGAACTGGCGGGCGTGAGTATGAATGAGGTCAGCCCCTGGACCGAGGGCCAAAGCCTTGTGCCACAAGGACAAGGGGCCAAGCGCATGACACCCGTGGCGATGGAATATGCGGCCGAGGCCTCGTATTCGCCGCTGATCTGTTTGCGGCAGGGGCGTTGGAAATACACCAATTGCGCCTTGGACGAAGAGCAACTGTTTGATCTGGATGCCGATCCGCATGAGCTTGTGAACATGGCTGAAGAGGCATCGGTACGCAAAGTGCTGGAGTATTTCCGCATGGAAGCGGCCGGGCGCTGGGATCTGGAGGAGTTTGACGCGCAGGTGCGCGAAAGCCAGGCCAGGCGCTGGGTGGTCTATGAGGCGTTGCGTCAGGGCGGCTATTACCCCTGGGACTACCAACCCCTGATGAAAGCCTCGGAACGCTATATGCGCAACCATATGGATTTGAACGTGGTGGAAGAGAACGCGCGCTTCCCGAGGGGCGAGTGATGCTGACGGTTTTCGGGAGGGCAACCTCGTCGAATGTGCAATTGGTCATGTGGGCCCTGGCCGAATTGGGGTTGGGCTGTGAACGGCTGGACTATGGGCATGTGCATAGCGGCCTCGACACAGCGGAATTTGGTGCGCTTAATCCGCATCGCAAAATCCCAGTGCTGCGTGACGGTGATTTTGTGATCTGGGAAAGTGGTGCCATCCTGCGCTATCTGGCGGCGCGTTACGGCGGAGGTGGGGCGTTCTGGCCCAGCGATCCAGTCAAACGCGCAGGGGTGGATATGTGGGCTGAATGGGGCAAGAACGAGCTGTGCAATGCTTTTACCGTTCCGATCTTCTGGTCACGGGTGCGCACCGCCGCTGCGGATCGGGACGTGGTAGCGTTGGTGCAGGCCATCAATGGATTCGATACCTATCTGGCGCATCTCGCGGATCAACTGGGCGATCAGAAGTATGTCTGTGGCGCGGAGCTGAGTGCGGCAGACATCGTAATCGGTCATCTGCTCTTTCGCTGGTTCACCATGGACATTCCACGTGCTGCTAATCCAGAGGTTGAGACCTACTATCAACGGCTTACACAGCGTAGCGCATATCAAAATCACGTCATGGTTTCTTATGACAGCCTGCGAGCGGAGGGCGCTTGATGGAAGCGGATTATGTAATAGTTGGTGCAGGCTCAGCCGGATGCGCCATGGCGTACCGCCTCAGCGAGGCGGGTAAATCTGTACTGGTGATCGAGCACGGTGGCACGGATGCCGGGCCGTTTATCCAGATGCCGGGTGCGCTCAGCTATCCGATGAATATGAAGATGTACGACTGGGGCTATCAATCCGAGCCCGAGCCACATCTGAACAATCGCCGATTGGCCTGTCCGCGTGGGAAGGTCATCGGGGGATCATCCTCGATCAACGGGATGGTCTACGTGCGCGGCCATGCGCATGACTATGACCATTGGCGCGAGACCGGGGCAGATGGCTGGGGTTATGCCGATGTGTTGCCCTATTTCAAACGGATGGAAAACTGGGATGATGCTGGCCACGGCGGTGATCCAGCGTGGCGTGGCAATAGCGGGCCTTTGAATGTCACCCGTGGTCCAATGCATAATCCCTTGACCCGCGCCTTTATCGAGGCAGGCGGGCAGGCAGGATATCAGATCACCAAAGATTACAACGGGCAGCAGCAGGAAGGTTTCTCGCCCTTTGACATGACCGTTAAAAACGGGCGGCGATGGTCGACGGCGAATGCTTATCTGAGGCCAGCGTTGAAACTGGAAAATTGTGATCTAATCCGTGGACTCGTGCAGCGTGTGGTGATTGAGCAGGGCCGCGCCGTCGGTGTTGAGGCGATCATCAAAGGCCAGACCCAGGTTGTTCGGGCGCGCTCGGAAGTGATTATTGCGGCTTCGGCTATCAACTCGCCGAAGCTGTTGATGGTGTCGGGCATTGGCCCCGCGCTCCATCTGGCTGAACATGGTATTGAAGTGGTGGCGGATCGTCCCGGTGTGGGCGCCAACCTGCAGGACCATCTTGAGCTTTACATTCAGATGGCCGCCAGCCAGCCTGTGAGCCTGTACAAGTACTGGAATTTATTGGGCAAAGCCTATGTCGGGGCCCGGTGGCTTTTTACCAGAACCGGACCCGGGGCGTCGAACCAGTTTGAAAGCTGCGGGTTTATCCGGTCTGAGGCCGGTATTCCCTATCCCGACATTCAGTTTCATTTCCTGCCGATTGCTGTGCGCTATGACGGCAAGGCGGCCGCTGAAGGCCACGGGTTTCAAGCCCACGTCGGTCCCATGCGCAGCACGTCGCGCGGGGCAATCACCCTGCGCAGCGCCGATCCGGCCGATGATCCGGTGATCCGGTTCAACTATATGTCCGAGGAGCGTGACTGGCAGGAGTTTCGCAGTTGCATTCGCCTGACCCGCGAAATTTTTGCACAAGAGGCCTTCAAACCTTTTTCCAAGCACGAGATTCAACCGGGCGCAGAGGTGCAAAGCGATGATGAACTGGACGGGTTTATCCGGGAACACGCGGAAAGCGCTTATCATCCTTGCGGCACCTGCAAGATGGGCAGGGCCGATGATGCCATGTCCGTGGTTGATCCCGAAACACGGGTGATTGGCGTCGACGGTCTGCGTGTGGCGGATAGCTCGATTTTTCCCAGGATCACCAATGGCAATCTAAACAGCCCTTCGATCATGGTGGGAGAGAAGGCCGCCGATCATATTCTGGGGCGCTCTCCCTTGCCTGCAGACAATGCCGAGCCTTGGGTGCATCCGGATTGGAAAACGTCGCAGCGGTGATATGATCCCCTTTCAAGAGCGAGGGGAATGCCATGAAGTACATTTGGATAACCGCGGCGATTTGGACCACACCCGTCTTGGGGCAACCCATGTGGGAGCTATCGGATCATTGGGCCTGTTCGTTAGAGCGTCACATGCGAACAGAATCTGGTGCTGAGGTTGTTGAGATGGTGCCGACGGGGCACAACTATGTCATTGATTTTAATGAGATGACAATCACAAGTGCCTTTGTGGACGGCAAGGCCGAGATTGTTCACAAGTCCCACCATACCGCGGGGGATGTCGCGCATAACATCCTGGTGGATGCCTGGCCGTTTGGGCATTATCCGAGCGTCTACATGGAGCGCGGCGGCGAGGCCTGGAGCGTGAATGGATCTGGTACTCTGAACGATGGTAAAGAGGTTTGGATTGCGATTTATCGCTGTGTGCAGGCCGCGTCCGGAACCTGAAGCGCCAGGGCGCCTCATAACCCGTCAATGAACCGCCAGAGTTTCGGCAATGTGTCCGAGCGCCAGGTTTCGGAATGGCTGGCACCGGGAATTCTCAGAAATTGTTTATTGCGCGACCCCGCTGCATCAAACACGGCCCGCCCCTGAGCCAGAGGTATGATCGTGTCCTGACTGCCGTGCATCACGAACAGCGGGGCTTGCAACTGCTTTACGTGTTCCGCGCTGTTCCAGATGTTCTTCATCTTTGGGATCAGAGGCTCGAACTGAGGATAAACGAACATAACCACATCCGGCAGCGAAGTGTAGGGCGCTTCGAGTACGACGCCACGCGGTTGGGGAATATTGTCACCTGCCAGCAGCTTTAATGCGACCCCGGTGCCCAGACTTTCTCCATAGACGATGGTGCGAGACGCCCTCAGGCCTGGAACAAGACGGTCCAACCTATTGTAAACTCTTCGGATATCCGAGGTGATCGCCGCCTCGGACGGCCGCCCCGTGCTGCCGGATGATCCGCGGTAAGCTGGAGCGATGACTCCATACCCCCGTTCGATAAAATGCTGAAACCGCCGGGTGCGGTTGGCCAGATTACCGGCATTCCCGTGGAGATAGAGAATGGTGGGTTGGTTTGACCGCGCGGGGGCGACCCAAAGGATCAGCCGCTGACCGGATGAGGTGAACACAACCTCCGACATCCCCACAAGACCCAGGTCAGCGGGGTCTACGCGGGTGCTGTCAAACGGGTAGACAGCCTTTCGTTCGAACCGAGGCAGCCATAAATCGCCGAGAAAGGAGGAACAAATTGCGATGCACAGGATAAGGGAGTTCACGGGGGTATGACCGACATGAGAGGGCTTGTGACGGCCATGTTACGGCGTGGCCGTCGAATTTGATAGCTTTTTGCGAAAGCTCACCGGGGATTGTCCTCAGGAATGATGTCGCGCGCTCACCGGTGGCTCAAGACCACTCACACCGCTGTCAGAAGACGTGCAGTGACGTTTCTGAAAACAAGCGCATTTGGTGAAAGGCAACAGCAACCTGAAACAAAAAGAGACATACTATGAAACGGACAATCACACTCACCACAATGGCGCTCGCAGCGACCTTTGCGGCCCATGCACCCGCCGCAGCGCAGGACTGGTACGGCCAGGTCTTCGGCGGCTACAGCTTTGCCGATGACCTGGATCAATCGGGACTGATCGGTGGCGCCCCGAATTCGGTGCGAACAGACCTGGATGATGGCTATCATCTGGGGTTCTCGGTCGGGCGGAGCATCCCTGGGCTCGACACCGGACCCGTGCGGTTGCGCGGCGAGATCGAGCTGTCTTACGGCGAAAATGACGTGGATGGTGTCAACTTCTCGGGCAATGGACCCGGCGCCGAGGCTAATCCAAACGGTGATATCTCAACCACCTACCTGTTCGGCAACGTGCTGGCTGATTTCCAAACCGGCGGCCCGGTGACACCTTACGTGGGGGCAGGTCTTGGCGTTGGCTTTGTGGATCAGAGTATCGGTTATGGCAACGGTGTCACGATTTCGGGCAGTGACGAGGCCTTTGCCGCGCAGCTGATCGCGGGCGCGTCCTATCAGGTGAATGATCGCACCGCCTTGTTTGCCGATGCACGTTACATCCGCAGCTTCGATGTAGAAGGGATACGGACGGCTGGCGGGAATTCGGCGCAGGTCAGCGATGATCTGAACACGGTCACACTAAACGTCGGATTGCGCTTTAACTTCTAAACACCCGGTGATCCGGTTGAGATGGATCCGGGTTGCGCACTTTGTCTGCACGCGACCACTGCGCAGATCTGGATGTCCCACCATCTTGAACCACCGGGCCTAATAGCAGGGAAGTTTCAAGCGCAGACCGGCCTGAGGGTGTCCCTCCTCGGGCCGGTCGCAATTTCAGCCCACTTTGTAGGGCAGCAACCCACGCTCATCGGGGGTGATCGACAGGTTCCGCTCCAGTGGAGGGACCGAGCGTTGGTGGCAATCGGTACGCTCGCAGATGCGGCAGGAAATGCCGATCGGTTCAAACGCTGGCGCGTTGTGCACGTCCAGCCCATCGGCGTAGACGAGCGCGTCGGCGTGTTTCACCTCGCAGCCCAGAGCGATGGCAAAGCGACGCACGGGTGCGCCAAAGCTGCCACCGGGTTTGGATACGTCACGCGCCAATGAAATATAGCGCACCCCGTCCGGTGTTTCTGCCAATTGTCGCAGGAACCGCCCCGGTGTTTCAAACGCCCTATGCACGTTCCACAAAGGACATGCCCCGCCAAAGCGGGCGAATTGCAACCGTGTGGCCGAGTGGCGTTTGGTGATCGTGCCGGCCTGATCGACCCTGACAAAGAAGAAGGGAATGCCTTTGGCCCCAGGGCGTTGCAACGTCGAAAGCCGGTGGCACACCTGTTCAATCGACGCGCCAAATCGGTTGGCCAGAAGCTCCAGATCGTGACGCATTTCCTGTGCGGCCTCCAGAAAGGCAGCGTAGGGCATCATCGCAGCCCCGGCAAAGTAATTGGCCAGACCGATCTTTGCGATGGATCGGGCGGCCTCCGACTGGAACCGCGCCAGATCCAGTGTCGCTTCAAGCAGGGCGTCCTGGGTCAGCAGGGCCAGTTGCAACAGCATCTGAAAGTTTCGTGTTTCAGGCTCCGCGCGCGATGACAGATAGAGAATGCGGCTGTCACGGTCGAATTTGCGTAATGGACCTTCATCGGAATTAGCGAGGGTAATGCCCATTTCCTTCAACCGCGTCTGGGCTGCGGCGGGGCTGTCGCCAGCGCGGGCAAAATGTTCGGCAGCGCGATCCACAGCATCAATGTAATTGTCGCAGTAGTGGAAAAAGTCGCGCACTTCGTCCCAGGGGCTGGGCCGTGAGCGGGCATCTTCGCGGCCCAAAGCCTCGTCCAGCGACGCTAGCCGTTCGTGGGATTCACGGTACGCCGTGTGCATTGCCAGAAAGGCGCGCGCCAGCGCTGGGGCGTTGGAGGCAGTCAGGCGCAGGTCGGCTAGCGGCGGCATGTCATCCACAAACACCGGGTCGGCCAAAGCCTCGCGCATGTCCGATACCATGCGTTCGGCGTCCCCGGTGCTCAGCTCGGTTACGTCAAAGCCGAATTCTTGCGCCAAGGCCAGCACGACGGTGGTGCTGACGGGGCGGTTGTTGTTTTCCATCTGGTTCAGATAGGGCAGGGACACGCCCAACTTCGCGGCAAAGTCTTTCTGCGTCAGGGCAAGGCGCTGACGTGTTTCGCGCAGTTTCGCGCCTGCGTAGAGTTTTTGAGTGGCCATTTTGCGCTTTCAGGGGTTTGCAGATTAGCTTGGGGTCTAGGCTATGTTTGCAAATCTTCGAGCGCAATAGCTATGTGGCCGCCAATCGGCGTTCGCGCACGATGGTCAGGGCGATGGCCACAATGGCACAAATACCCGTGATCAACATGATCCAGAGCAACGGGAACACCCCTGTCTCTTCGGTCAGCGTGGCCCCGGCGATGGCCGAAAGCGCCGCGCCTCCACCGATCATCAGGGCCCCTGCCAACCCCGAGGCGGTGCCTGCCAAATGTGGCCGTACGGACAATGCCCCCGCTGTGGCGTTGGGAATGGTCATGCCGTTGCCGAGGCCCATGAAGCACATAAGCCCGAAAAAGCTGATCGCTGTACCAAGGCCCGCATAAAACACGGCTAGATTGGCGGCGATCCCGAGGGCGTTTATCATACAGCCCCAGAGCACCATTCGATTGACACCGATGCGGATAGAAAAACGGCCTGCGACGAAGTTACCGATGAAGTATCCAATGGCAGGTGCGCCAAAGTAGAAGCCCAGCACGCCGGGGCTGAGGCCGAACACTTTGTCCCCCACGAAAGGAGCGCCGCCCAGATAGGCGAAAAATGACCCGGAAGACAGGGCTGAGGCCAGCGAATAGCCCCAAAACCGTGGCGAGGTGAGCAGCTCGGGGTATTCGCGGAACTGCTGGGTCATGCTGTGGGATGTGGTAGGGGCGGTTTCGCCCAGATCATTCCAAGTGATCCAGAACACACCCGCGCCCAACACCAAAAGGGCCCAAAAGGAGGCCTGCCAGCCAAAAGCCTGATCCAGCATGCCACCAAATGCCGGGCCCACCATCGGCACCACCGCCATGCCCATCGTGACATAGCCGATCATCGAGGCAGCTTGAGCTTCGGCGACGATATCGCGGACAATGGCGCGGCTCAGTACCATCGCGACAACGATGGCGGCCTGCATCATGCGGAAAGTCAGGAAAACCCAAACCTGCGTGGACAAGGCGCAACCCAGCGTGGCCAACAGGAACACGGCAAGGCCTGCCAGAATGACGGGGCGGCGGCCAATTTTGTCCGAAATCGGTCCGATCACCAATTGCAGCACTGCATTCACGCAAAGATAGAGCGCTACGGACAGCTGCAGTAGGCGGTAATCTGTTGAGAAGTAGCTGGCCATACCGGGAAGGCTGGGCAGGAAGATATTCATGGCCAAGGCCGCAATCCCGGCCAGCAGGATCAGCGTGACGATATGCGGTGGAGTGTGGCGGTCTAAAAACCGGGCCTTGGGAATTTCAGCCATAGTGCTACGGTTAGGCCCGGGTGCGAGGGAAGTCCATTCACCTTTTGCGGGTATTAGCAATTTTGCAGATTTGCTGAAAGAGATATTCATATATTTGCAAATATGCGGTATTTTGCTTTAATCGCTGGTCCTGGCGCTTTAGGTTGCGGGCAAATCATACAATGCACTCGCAGGGGGACCGCATGAAAGATATTCTTCAAACTTTGGAAGAGCGCCGCGATGAAGCGCGCCTGGGTGGTGGCCAGCGCCGCGTGGATGCGCAGCATGCCAAAGGCAAGCTGACAGCGCGCGAGCGTGTGGAATTGCTGTTGGACGAAGGCAGCTTTGAAGAATTCGACATGTTTAAAACCCACCGCTGTGCCGATTTCGGCATGGAGGCCCAAAAGCCTTATGGCGACGGCGTGATCACCGGTTGGGGCACGATCAATGGTCGGATGGTGTATGTGTTTTCTCAGGATTTCACAGTGCTGGGCGGATCTGTATCGGCCACGCATGCGCAAAAGATATGTAAAATCATGGATATGGCCGTGCAAAACGGCGCGCCTGTTATTGGCATCAACGATTCTGGTGGTGCGCGCATTCAGGAAGGCGTTGACAGTCTAGCAGGCTACGGTGACGTGTTTGAGCGCAATATCATGGCAAGCGGAGTGGTTCCGCAAATCAGCGTTGTGATGGGCCCCTGCGCAGGCGGGGCGGTTTATTCTCCTGCCATGACCGATTTCATTTTCATGGTCAAAGACAGCTCCTACATGTTTGTCACCGGGCCGGACGTGGTGAAAACCGTGACCAACGAACAGGTCACTGCCGAGGAATTGGGCGGGGCCTCGACCCACACCAAGAAATCCAGCGTGGCCGATGGTGCATTTGAAAACGATGTGGAGGCCTTGGCCGAAGTGCGTCGTCTGGTAGATTTCCTGCCCTCCAGCAACCGCGAAAAGCCGCCGGTGCGCCCGTTCTTTGACGAGCCTGGCAGGGCCGAGGCCAGCCTGGATACGCTGATCCCTGACAATCCGAACACGCCTTATGACATGAAGGAGTTGATCCTAAAGCTGGCGGATGAGGGCGATTTCTATGAGATCCAGGAAGAGTTCGCAAAAAACATCATCACCGGCTTTGTCCGCCTTGAAGGGCAGACCGTGGGCGTTGTGGCGAACCAGCCGATGGTGCTGGCGGGATGTCTGGACATCGATAGCTCGCGCAAAGCTGCGCGCTTTGTAAGGTTCTGTGATTGCTTTGAAATTCCTATTCTGACGTTGGTGGATGTGCCGGGCTTTCTGCCAGGAACCTCGCAGGAATACGCGGGCGTCATCAAGCACGGGGCCAAGCTGCTGTATGCTTACGGCGAGGCGACCGTGCCGAAGGTCACCGTGATCACGCGCAAGGCGTATGGCGGGGCTTACGTTGTGATGGCGTCCAAGCATTTGCAGGGCGATATCAACTATGCCTGGCCGACAGCCGAGATCGCAGTCATGGGCGCCAAAGGTGCCACTGAGATCATCCACCGTGCCGATCTGGGTGATGCCGAGAAGACGGCCGCGCACACCAAGGACTATGAAGACCGGTTCGCGAACCCCTTTGTGGCGGCGGAGCGGGGTTTCATCGATGAGGTGATCATGCCGCGCAGCACCCGCATGCGGGTCAGCCGTGCGTTTGCATCGCTGCGCACCAAGGTGAAGAAAAACCCCTGGAAAAAGCACGATAATATTCCGCTTTGATCGTAGCTACATTCGCCTTGCATTGGCGAAGCAAAGCAATCGCGGGCATGAGGAATTGGAGTTTGAAAGTGAGATTTGTCAATCTGATGGTGCAAATTCAGAGCACTCAATGGTTTGGAATCGCGCTACTTATTGCGGCCACGCTAAGTTCTTTTGCAACAAGCAGTGCTGCTGATGGTAAGCAAACCATCTCAAATGATCGAGTGTATCTTGCACTTCTACATCGCAACGCAATTGAGCTACCATTTGGTGGAGCATTGTTTTGTCCTGCGAAAGGGATGGAATTTGCGTCATGCCGACCGAAGAACGGCTATGTTCTGGGCGCTTTTGGTTGGAACGTCGCGGCTGATTGGTACACAAATCGACCACGTAAAACACCCAAGATGATGTTTGATGGGGTGAAAGTGAAGCGCATGGGTCGCCATGTGATGGTTGCAGGTAGTAGTGGAAGCAATGCCGTTCGCATGAACAACGTCACTTACTATTTCGATGCGGAGCCTGGAACAGTATTTGTAATTCCGATGCTGGGCCAGAGTATGGACGATGCAATAACTTCAGCAAAACAAATCCTGATCGATGAAAGATCGGAAAAAGATGTTAGCGCACTGATATTCAAACCGATCAAGGCAGCGCAGTTTACATGCGACGGACGTAAACCCGCCAAGTGTAGGCTAACTAAAGATATTGATCCGAGGAAAATTGGCCGCAAATTTTGACTAAACTCCGCTGGCATATCATTTGTAATGACGACGCGCTGACCGTGGCGCGGCGTGTGCCCGTGCGCTTTGATTTGGCGGTGGAGACGCAGCTGATTGCAACACGTAGGAGGCGGATGGCGCATCAGGTGCGGCAGGACGTTTGGCGGGCGTTGCAGAACCTTCGGGGATTTGCGCCTGCGGTGCGGGTTGAGCGGGCAGGGCAAGCCCTGCGCATCACCGCTGGTGGTCAGGTTGACGGCCGATTTTCAAAAGCTGCTGCCGAGGCGCGTATCGCAGAGGTTCTGGACGACCCGGCCAACCGGGCGCGCTGGCAGAGATGGGCGGCATGAAGCGTCTGTTGTGGCTTGCTGTGGGACCGGCCCTGGTCTTGGCTGTCGGGATCTGGTTGGTCTTGGTCTTGCCTGAGGAAGAGGTCAAGGACAGTGCGCGTGTGGGCAAGGCGGGCGCCGTGTTGCCTTCGGGGCTTGATGCCGAATTGCAAGAGATGATCTGGGATCAACCGGGGCAGGGGTTGGTCTACCGGTTTCGTTTTGTAGCACCTCGGTTCAAGGCAGATGCTGATATGGATCGCACGATGGCCGATTTGGCCTACCTGTGCACCGAGTTTGCCCTGCCCAAAGTGGCAAAAACCGGTCCGTCTCCCAATCAAATCATCATATCATTGGCGGACAAACCATCGGAGTTCGGGCAGTTCGACCCGAATGTTACCCAGGTTTTTGAGGCCTATCGCATCGAAAACGGTGCCTGTATCTGGGAGATGTTTTGATGAAGCCACAATATGTTGCGGGCCCTTCCTCATCCGACCTGTGGTTTGAGGATTTGGAGTCACAGAGCCTGTGGATAAGTTTCCATGCGTATAAATCTTGTCTGGCTTGGCCTATGATGGCGCGCGGCGGCAGTTACGCCGCCAGATCCGCTCAACGCGGAAAGATCGGGGGGGCAACCCCCGGCCGTATTGAGCAAAGAGACAGGAGACATACATGTCGAACAGCATTAAGAGCCTGGCCGCACTTGGTCTGGTTGTCCTTGTGGCAGCCTGTGGCGGAAACACCCAGGAAGAAGAATACGTGGTGGTTGAGCCCGAGCCCATTTCGGTCGAACCGACGTACACCGGTAAGTACAAGTAAGCCTGTTATAGGCCGCAGAGTCCGGGCAGGTTTGCCTGGTCTCTGCCTTCCGCGTCGTTCCTTGCCGGAGGGCGCATCATGCTGAAGCATCGCGGATTTCCCGGGCGTTTGCCGGGTACGGATTATCAATTCACCATCAGACGCGCCAATCCCAAGGGTGTCACGCCCCTGACTGTGCGCGAAAGGTATCACGATCGCCGGCCCTCAGATCGCCGGGCGGATACGGCCTTTGTGCGCGCCTTGTGGGAAAACTTTGGCGACGCGCCGTTTGAACGTGGCAATCTGGATGCAGGTCGTCTGAGTTGGCTCTTTGGTCGAGAGGTGGTTCCAGCAGAAGACCCGTTCGACCCTGCCAGTTACGATGCGGTGTTGGTGTTGAATGTGGATGCGGCACGCGCATCCTTTCCCAAAGCCTTTGATGGGTCGGGGGATGAGGGATGATGATGTTCGCGGACGTGCAACCTAAGATTGAATATGAAAGCGGCGCTTTCCTGCCGAAGCTGTGCGAAAACACGCGGATTCCAGCCGATGATTTGCGGATTGACGGTCACATCATGGACAGACCGCAGCGGACGTGTTGCAAACTATCCTCAGTACCCGCCCTTCCCCTAAGGGCTCTGTTTGCAAGTCTATTCCGTTACCCTTCCCCTATTGGACGGCGCAACTTCATCCCAAGTGCGCCGTCCATTTTTCGTTTTGAAACAACGAGATACCTCTTTCGGCGGTGCGCCGCTCAATGGGCGGCGAATGTGTCCGCGGGGTTGGAACGCAGGGTGCCTCGCCCTACATCCTTAGGTACGCCACTGGGGACCAATCAAAAAGGCGAAACACCATGTATACATCTTTCCGATCAATCATCGCGATGCTGGGGCTGGTTGGGCTGGCCGCTTGCGGAGAAACGCCGGTTGAGCAAGCGCTGCTTGGCGCAGGGGCCGGGGCCGGAACCGCAGCTGTGCTGGATGGCAACATCCTGGCCGGGGCCGCAGTGGGTGCGGCAGGCAACATCATCTACTGCCAGACCTCGAAACGCAAAACCTGCTAAATCAGCCCGAAAGACCCGGCGGCACCGCTCCAAAGGTGACGTTAGGGCATTTGCGCCACATATGGGGAAATCCAGTTGGATTTTCCTTTTGCAACAGACGGCTGCGGGTGTATGTAGACCGCAATGGGGGGCGTCCAACCAACGAGGCGCTCAATATGGGCTATATCAAAGCAGTACTTCTTTTGTCTGTGCTAGGGGCGTGTGCTGCGCCCGATGTGTCGAGCCGCATGGCCTTCGACCCATATGCACTGACACCGCTAACCAACTAACGCCTTTCGGCGCGCTTCTGCGTGCCGGACGGGCCAAGATACAACCAACGACAAAGCGCACGACCTGCGAAAGCGGGCCGTGCGCTTTGTCGTTTTTACACGTCGCTTGAGGGGACCAAATATGTTCAAGAAAATCCTGATCGCCAACCGTGGGGAAATCGCCTGCCGGGTTATAAAAACTGCGCGCAAGATGGGGATCGCAACTGTTGCCATCTATTCAGACGCTGATCGCAATGCGCTGCATGTGAAAATGGCGGATGAGGCGGTGCATATCGGCCCGCCCCCAGCGAATGAAAGCTACATCGTCATCGACAAGGTGATGGACGCCATCCGCCAGACAGGTGCCGAAGCCGTGCATCCCGGCTATGGCTTTTTGTCGGAAAACCCCAAGTTTGCCGAAGCCTTGGAGGCCGAAGGTGTCGCCTTTATCGGCCCCCCTAAAGGTGCCATTGAGAAAATGGGCGACAAGATCACCTCGAAGAAGATCGCACAGGATGCGGGTGTCAGCACGGTGCCGGGCCATATGGGGCTGATCGAGGATGCCGCCGAGGCTATCAAGATCTCGGGTGAGATTGGCTATCCAGTGATGCTGAAGGCCTCTGCCGGGGGCGGGGGCAAGGGCATGCGGATTGCCTGGAATGAAAGCGAGGTAGCCGAAGGGTTCCAAGCCTCGAAGAACGAAGCGGCGAGCAGCTTTGGTGATGACCGGATGTTCATCGAAAAGTTTGTAACACAGCCGCGCCACATTGAAATTCAGGTGCTTTGCGACAGCCACGGCAATGGCATCTATCTGGGCGAGCGGGAGTGTTCAATTCAGCGCCGGAACCAAAAGGTGATCGAAGAAGCACCTTCGCCATTTCTGGATGAGGCCACGCGCAAGGCCATGGGCGAACAGGCTGTGGCTTTGGCCCATGCTGTAGATTACGCCAGTGCAGGCACGGTGGAGTTCATCGTGGATGGCGACCGGAACTTCTATTTCCTAGAAATGAACACGCGTTTGCAGGTGGAACACCCTGTAACCGAGTTGATCACCGGAGTGGACCTGGTCGAGCAGATGATCCGCGTGGCGTATGGCGAAAAGCTGGCGTTGTCGCAAAAGGACATCTCATTGACCGGCTGGGCGATGGAAAGCCGCCTGTATGCTGAGGACCCGTATCGTGGCTTCTTGCCATCGATCGGTCGGTTGTCGCGTTACCGTCCTCCGGCAGAAGTGGCCGCGGGGCCTTTGCTGGACAATGGCAAATGGCAAGATGATGCCACCAGTGGTGAAACTGCCGTGCGCAACGACACAGGCGTTTATGATGGGGGTGAAATCTCCATGTATTACGACCCGATGATTGCCAAGCTCTGTACATGGGCCCCGGACCGTGCACAGTCGATCGAGGCGATGCGTGTGGCGCTCGATAGCTTTGAAATCGAAGGGATTGGCCACAACCTGCCGTTTTTGTCGGCGGTGATGGATCACCCCAAGTTTGTCTCAGGCGATATGACTACGGCCTTTATCGCCGAGGAATATCCTGAAGGTTTTGAAGGGGTTGAGCTGGAAGACGAAGCTCTGCGACGGATTGCGGCCTCTTGTGCAGCGATGCACCGGGTGGCGGAAATCCGGCGCACACGGGTGTCAGGCCGGATGGACAACCACGAACGCAAAGTGGGCGAGGATTGGGTGGTGTCCGTGCAAGGGCAGAACTATCCGGTGACGATCAAGGCCGACCGGGAAGGCTCAACCGTTGTGTTTGACAATGGCACCGAGCGGCGTGTCAGCAGTGACTGGACGCCGGGCGATCAGCTGGCCACGCTGGACGTAGATGGCGCACCATTGGTGCTGAAAGTGGGTAAGGTGTCTGGCGGGTTCCGCATTCGCAGTCGGGGCGCTGATCTGAAAGTGCATGTGCGCACGCCCCGTCAGGCAGAACTCGCGCAGTTAATGCCTGAGAAACTGCCACCTGATACATCGAAGATGCTGCTGTGTCCGATGCCGGGTCTGATCGTGAAAATCGACGTCGCTGTCGGAGACGAGGTGCAGGAAGGCCAGGCGCTGTGCACGGTCGAGGCCATGAAGATGGAGAATATTCTGCGGGCCGAGAAAAAGTCAGTGGTTACCAAGATCAACGCAGGCCCGGGCGACAGCCTGGCTGTAGATGATGTGATCATGGAGTTTGAATAGATGCGTGTCTCGCTTCTGATCGTGGTTTATTCGCTGGCATTTCTTGCTGCGATGGCCACGCTCTGGGCCTTTCTGGCGCTGGGTCTCATGCAGTATTTTGAAAGCCGGTTGGACAATTTCTTTATCACCATGATGTTTGCCTTGATGGCCGCTATGTGCATGTTTTCGCTGGTATACAGCTTGGCCACAGGGGTGGCGCTCAAGTGGCAATACTGGCTGTTTGGCACCGCATTCATGGCGGCTCTGGTGCAGCTGGGACCTTATGTGATGACCGCCAGCAACGCCTCTGCCGTTCAGGGCTTTGTGATTGGCACCTTCACGATCTATGTCGGCGGGCTTTTGTTTGCCATGAAACGCGATGGCCGGACGCAAGGCGCGTCTCGCGAGAGCTGAGAAAGGACGAAGAGGATCACACGTTTCGCTGCCAGAATTCTACCCAGACGGGCCCTGATGGGGGGTGCACTTGCGGCCTGTGCAGGGCTGTCGGGGTGTGATCGTACGGATGAGGACACTATGCGGGCGCAAGTCGGGCAGTGGTTCCAATTGGGCGGTACTATGGGGTTTGGCGTGCAGGCCGATTGTGCGGCCGGCGCGTTTCGGTTGGTGGACACGCAAGTGGGCTCGGGGATGCCGTTAGTGGGGTCCGTGCCGCGTGCGGTGCGCATGCTGGAACGGCGCGGCGTTGTCGGCGTCGATATCCCAGACCAGACACCCGAAGATACAATGCAAAGCATTGTCGGCGCAGACCGGACCCTTGGCTTCAAATTGCGCGGTGTGTCACTGGAAGCGCGGGCTTGCATGGATGCACTGACCACAAGCGCTTTTGGGTATGCTTTGGTCAATCCCCGGGCGGTTTTGGCCTATGATCGGCAAAACCAGGCGATGATGGTTATGGATCCTGATACGCAGGTTCTGATCGTGGCGATGGGGGCACCATGAGGCGCGAGTGGAATCAGTTCAGACCTCGACGGTCACGGATTTCTTGCTGGCGCATGGGCATTTTGTCGATGCTGCGCGACAACTCGCGTGTGTCCCAGGGGAATGGTTTGCGCAGCTTGATGTTGCCGTCCTTGCCGATCAGAACCAGCATGAAGCCGCGGGGGTGCAACCGCTCGCGCAGCGCCGATGAGGCTGCAGGGTCCGTATCGGTCAAGACAACGACATCCCGCACCGCCAGATCTTCGATCCGTTCGCGCAAAAATACCATTTGCTGGATGAATCGCGGATCTTCCGGGCTGTCCGCCAGGACAATGACCGGACGTTTTTTCCAGACAAATTGTTCTAAATCGTATGTTTCGCTGCCGAACACCTGCTCTTCAAGCGATGGAAGGGTTGCCTCTGACGTCTCCTGCGCCGCCGCGCAGAATGGCGTAAGTGCAAGAAATACAATAGCGAATAGAGGCTTCATGGTCTCTCCTGTTGCACAGGATATAGGGTGTTGCGCGCCTATTGCGAAGGGCAATGACCCTAGAGGAAGGAAAAATTTTAACTTTAAGCGGATTGTGAAGATTGAGGGCGCAACATGGTTTCCAATGTCTTTCATCCGCCGCGCAGCGCGGCCCGGACGCCAAAAGGGTCACACAACCATGGATATCGTTTTACATCTTGGTGCGCACCGCACGGCATCAACCTGTTTCCAGTATTATCTGCAAGAGAATGCGCTTGCGCTGCGGATGCAGGGCGTCGAAGTCTGGGGGCCCCGCCACACCCGTGACGGCATGCTGACTGGGGTGCTGCCTGTGTCCGGATCGGTCAAGACCGCTGCAGATCAGCTGCGCCGCGCAAGAGGGCGCATCGGATTGGCGCGGCACCGGGCGCGTGAAAGTGGCATTCGTCAACTGGTCATTTCGGATGAAAACATGATCGGTGCACCACGCGCCAATCTGCGCAATCGCAAGATTTATGCGGGCATAGGTGAACGTATGGCGCGTTTCAGTGATGCCCTGGGCGGAGAAGTGAAACGCATTGCTCTGTCGGTGCGCGCACAGGACACTTATTGGTCCAGCGTCATCGCATTTGCCGTGGGACGCGGGCACAAAGTGCCGGATCAAGACGAGCTGGACCGCTTGGTCACCTCGAACCGCCATTGGCGCGATGTGATCCGCGATTTGTCATGCGCGGTCCCGAGTGCGGAGCTGATCATCCTGCCCTACGAGCAATATGGCAGCAGCCCTGAGCTTAAACTCAAACAATTGACCGAGTTGGACAACCCGCCCTTGACCCATGCGCGTGAGTGGATCAACCGCTCGCCCAGTTTGGGGCAATTGCGTCAGGTGCTGAAAGATCGCGGGCAGGACCCTGCTCAATTGCCCGCCGGAGAGGGGCGCTGGCAGCCTTTTAATCAAGCACAAACAATGGCTTTGCGGGAATGCTATGCCGATGATTTGTTCTGGCTGCGCGCCGGGGCCGATGGCATGGCAACCCTGATCGAGGAAACCGGGAACAGCGAGACAGGGAAAACCCTGCGGCCACCCCAGACGATAAGAGGACAAGACAATGGGACCGAAGAACGACGATTGGCGTAAGCTGGCCGAAAAAGAACTGCGTGGGCGTCCTCTGGACGACCTGACGTGGAACACGCTTGAGGATATCGCGGTCAAACCGCTGTATACCGCCGAAGATCTGGACGGGCTGGATCATCTGGACAGCACCCCAGGCGAGGCGCCCTTTACGCGCGGTGTGAAGGCCACGATGTATGCCGGGCGTCCCTGGACGATCCGGCAGTATGCGGGGTTTTCAACGGCTGAGGAATCCAACGCTTTTTATCGACGCAATCTGGCAGCCGGCCAGCAAGGCGTGTCGGTGGCCTTCGATCTGGCTACGCACCGGGGATATGACAGCGATCACCCGCGCGTCGAAGGGGATGTCGGCAAAGCCGGCGTCGCGATTGATAGCGTCGAGGATATGAAGATCCTCTTTGATGGCATTCCGCTGGATAAGGTTTCGGTGTCGATGACCATGAACGGTGCAGTGATTCCGATCCTCGCCAGTTTCATTGTTGCAGGCGAAGAGCAGGGGCATGACAAGGCGGTTTTATCCGGCACCATTCAGAACGACATTCTGAAAGAATTCATGGTGCGCAACACCTATGTGTACCCGCCTGAGCCGTCGATGCGGATTGTGGCCGATATAATCGAATACACCTCGAATGAGATGCCGAAATTCAACTCGATTTCGATCTCGGGCTATCACATGCAAGAGGCCGGTGCGAACCTGGTGCAGGAGCTGGCCTTCACCCTGGCGGACGGGCGCGAATACGTCAAAACCGCCATGGCACGGGGTATGGATGTGGATGCCTTTGCCCCACGTCTCAGCTTCTTCTTTGCCATCGGTATGAATTTCTTCATGGAAGCGGCCAAACTGCGGGCGGCGCGTTTGCTATGGTCGCGGATCATGGAAGATCTTGGGGCGAAAACTCCCAAATCCAAGATGCTGCGCACCCATTGCCAGACCTCGGGCGTCAGCCTACAAGAGCAAGACCCTTACAACAACGTGATCCGCACCGCCTATGAGGCGATGTCTGCTGTTTTGGGCGGGACACAGTCGCTGCACACAAACGCATTGGACGAGGCGATTGCCCTGCCCACGGATTTCAGTGCGCGAATTGCGCGGAATACACAGTTGATTTTGCAGGAAGAAACCGGAGTGACCAATGTGGTCGATCCTCTGGCGGGCAGCTACTACGTGGAAAGCCTGACCAACGAGCTGGCCGGGGCTGCTTGGAAGATCATCGAAGAGGTCGAAGAGATGGGGGGCATGACCAAGGCCGTGGCCTCGGGCATGCCCAAGCTGCGGATTGAGGAATCAGCCGCCCGGCGTCAGGCGATGATCGACCGAGGCCAAGAGGTTGTCGTGGGTGTCAACAAATACCGCAAGGACAAAGAAGACCCGATCGACATTCTGCAAATCGACAATGACGAGGTGCGCGAGGCGCAGATCGCCAAGCTGAAACGTATTCGAGACACGCGAGACGAGGACGCCTGTCAGGCGGCCTTGGCCGAGTTGGAAAAACGCGCCGCTGAGGGCGGAAATTTGCTGGAGGGCGCTGTGGCCGCAGCCCGTGCCCGTGCATCAGTGGGAGAAATCAGCATGAGCATGGAAAAAGTATTCGGCCGTCACCGCGCTGAAGTGAAAACTCTGGCGGGCGTCTATGGCGCGGCCTACGAGGGCGATGAAGGCTTTGCCGCCATTCAGAAATCGGTTGAGGATTTTGCCGAAGAGGAAGGACGGCGTCCGCGTATGCTGGTGGTTAAGATGGGTCAGGATGGGCATGATCGTGGCGCCAAGGTCATTGCCACTGCCTTTGCCGATATCGGTTTTGACGTGGATGTGGGACCTTTGTTCCAGACCCCGGACGAGGCGGCGCAAGATGCAGTGGACAATGATGTGCACGTCATCGGTGTCAGCTCTCAGGCAGCCGGGCACAAAACCCTTGCCCCCAAACTGATCCAAGCCTTGAAGGATAAGGATGCGGGCGACATCATCGTGATCTGTGGCGGGGTCATTCCGCAGCAGGATTACGAATTCCTGCAAAAGGCCGGGGTGAAGGCGATCTTTGGACCGGGGACAAACATTCCTGAAGCTGCGCAGGATATTCTGCGTTTGATCCGCGAGGCGCGGGGGTAGGTACCGCATCTTGTCACCTTTGGAGCCTGTGTCAGAGGTGGCGGTGTTTTTTGTACTTGTTGAAAAATAAAGGTGGGGTCGTGCCAAAGAGGGCGCGGACCTTTCTTTTTGGTAGATCAAACGCGCGTGGGTTGGGTGTTGAATGGTTCGCACAGGTCTCAGGGCATAGAAGGTTGGAAAGTTGGTGGCGTGGGGGAGACTTGAACTCCCGACCTATCGATTATGAGTCGATCGCTCTAACCAACTGAGCTACCGCGCCATCGCGCACGTGGACTAAGCCAGCCACGCCCCCCCGTCAAGACAGAAATGCCCGAAACTTAATTGGCGCTGCAACCGATGCAGCCCCGTTGCCAATTGGTCTGGATCAGAGCAAGGTTAAGACATCGCAGAAACCTCGGGACCGCATAGAAGAAATGGGCAAAAGACACTCAATCGCAGTTGGAATGGCGCTGGGTTGGGTTTGGGCTTTTGCGCTGCTTTGGGGTGCGCAGCGGTTCGTGCAGCTACCTGTTTTTGCGTTGATGCCCTCGATCATGACGGCGTTCCTGGCGCCAGGGCTGGTGATGCTGGCGATGGTGGCACGGCTTGCGCAGCGGCGGTTCTTTGAGGATGACATCAGAGATGGCACCCGCCTGAGCGGCGGGGCAGAGATTGACCAACGGGTGTTGCGCAATACGACAGAGCAGTTGGTGCTTGCTTTATGTATATGGCCAGCGGCGGCGGTGATCCTGACAGGCCAAGGCCCTGGGGTCATCATGTGCCTTGGGTTGGGGTTTGCCTTCGCTCGTTTGGTGTTTTGGGGCGGCTATCATATGTCGCCGTCTCTCCGGGCTTTTGGTTTTGCCGCCACGTTCTACCCGACTGTGCTGGTGGCCCTTTGGACGCTATGGCGATTGGTGACTGGTGGGCTTTGGGGCGGGACTTGAGCTGTGCTGTGCGACATCCGGCGGGGCGCAACGGGTCGCAAGTAGAGGGCGGAAGGCTGGTCAAACGCATGGGAATTGAGGCATCCCGAGATATGCGCTTATCATTGGTGGACACTGTTTATTTGAACAGTAGGTCAATATCCAGAAAACAAGTCGAAATGAGATTATGACAGTATTTCTTGAATTGGATCACGTGGCGGTTGCTGCAAATACTCTGCAGGAGGGGCAGGCTGCGGTTGAAGAGGCCCTGGGTGTCGCCTTGCAGGTCGGTGGGCAGCACGCGCATTTTGGCACGCATAACATGCTGCTGGGGCTTGAAGGTGGATTATACCTCGAGGTCATTGCCGTCGATCCTACAGCCGCTGCGCCAGAGTATCCACGTTGGTTCGATCTCGACCGGTTTACGGGCGTGCCGCGGTTGACCAATTGGATCTGCCGCACGGATGATTTGGCAGGGGCTGTTGATGTGTATCCTGAGGCCGGGCGGCCCGTTGCCCTGACGCGTGGGGATTTACGGTGGCAGATGGCGGTCCCGGCAGATGGTATCCTGCCCTATGACAATTGCTTTCCTGCCTTGATCCAATGGCACAGCACCCCGCGTCCGGCGGCCCGGTTGGAGCCATCTGGGTGCGCCCTGCGTGAATTGGTGCTGCACCACCCTCAGGCCGCAGCGCTTATGGTTGAACTGCACAAGGGGCTGGACGATCCCCGGGTCCGCTATGAGACAGGGCCGTTTGGACTGAGCGCGGCCTTTGATACCCCTCACGGGGAGCGGATATTGGAATGATCATTCGAGATGCCACTGCGAAGGATACCGACAAGATTGCCGAGATCTGGAACCACAACATTCGCCATACGGTGAATACCTTCACCACAGCAGAGAAGACGCCAGTTGGATTGGCGCAGGATATTGCCAAGCGGCAAGAGGAGGGTAAGGGCTTTCTTGTGGCTGATGATTCTGGTCAAACTGTTGGGTTCGCGACGTATTTTCAGTTTCGCGGGGGGCCTGGCTATGCCTATACAGCGGAACATTCGGTGATGTTGGATGTTGCGGCCCAAGGGCGCGGGGCAGGGCGAGCCCTGATGACGGCATTGGAAGATCATGCGCGCGGTGCCGGGATGCACAGTTTGATTGCCGGGGTTGCCGGCGAAAACACGGATGGCGTCAGATTTCATGCGGCCTTGGGTTATGAAACGATTGCCACCCTTCCGCAGGTTGGCCGGAAGTTTGATCGCTGGATGGATTTGATCCTGATGCAAAAACTTCTCGAAAGCGTGCGCTGACATCCCGGATCAAACCGATTAGGTTGGCGCCATGACGATTTGGAACCGCATCACCGAGGCTCTGGCCGCGCTCACCTCGGGCGAGGGGCTGAGCGCTGTTTTCGACAAGCTGCGTAGCCCGCCGGAACGTTCGGTTGCCTTTACCATCGCGGTGATCGCGCTCAGTGCCAAGATGGCCAAGGCTGACGGCTTGGTGACACGTGATGAGGTAACCGCCTTTCGTGAGGTGTTTCAGATTGCCCAAGCCGATGAAGCGGGGGCAGCGCGGGTGTTCAATATGGCGCGCACCGATGTGGCCGGGTTCGAGGAATACGCAACCCGCATCAGCGGTATGTTCTCAGACGACACCAGCGCGCTGAGCGATTTGATGGAAGGGCTTTTTCACATCGCCATGGCGGATGGGGTGTATCACCCAAATGAAGATGCGTTTCTGGAACGCGTGGCCGAGATCTTTGGCGTGTCCGAGGCTGAGTTTCGGTCGCTGCGCAGCCGTTTTGTGCCAGATGCGGCCCCAGACCCCTATACGGTGCTGGGGGTCACGCCCGACACGCCGATGGACGAGATCCGCAAGGTTTGGCGCAAGATGGTGCGTGCCACCCATCCTGACAGCATGATGGCCCGCGGAGTGCCCGAAGAGGCCATAAAGCTGGCCGAAAAGCGCATGGTGGACATCAACCGCGCCTGGGAAGAAATCAACGGAGCAGCCTGACAGATGCGCATCGCCACCTATAACGTCGAATGGTTCAATGCTTTGTTTGACGATGAAGGTTTTCCATTGGACGACAATCGCTGGTCGGCGCGCTACAACATCACCCGATCCGAGCAACTGACTGCGCTGGGCATTGTGTTCACTGCCATGGATGCAGACGCGGTTATGATTATCGAGGCGCCAGACACCAACAAGGTGCGAGCCACGGAAACGGCGTTGGAGAACTTTGCGCGCATGATGGGGCTGCGCGCCCGTAAGGCTTTGATCGGATTTGCCAATGAAACCCAGCAAGAGATCGCTTTGCTCTATGATCCAGATGCCCTGGAGGCCCGGCATGATCCCAGAGGCGAGGAGACGGGCAAGAAGGGGTCGCCCGATGCGCCGCGTTTCGACGGCGTGTTTCGGATTGATCTGGATATTGATGCCACGGAAGATCTGGTGACCTTCTCCAAACCCCCTTTGGAAGTGGCGTTGAAAACCAAGACGGGACAGGTGATCCATCTGATCGGGGCGCATCTCAAATCCAAGGCACCACATGGTGCCACCAATCGCGATGAAGTCATGCGCATGGCCATTGCCAACCGTCGCAAGCAACAAGCCCAGGCAGTATGGGTGCGCCGTCGCGTTGATGCGCATCTGGACGCCGGAGATGCCTTGATCGTGATGGGTGATCTGAATGATGGGCCGGGGTTGGACGAATACGAACACCTTTTTGGCCGCTCCGTGGTTGAGATCATCATGGGAGAGGGGGCAACCGGGGCCACGCCGCTTTTTGATCCACATGCGCGGCGGGCGCTGGTGCGGCGGATCGGGGCGATTAACACCACGGCCCGGTTCTATCTCAAGCACGAAAAGCGGTACATGCAGGCCTTGCTGGATTACATCATGGTTTCGCCTGATTTGCTGCAAACCGGCCCCAGCTGGCGAATCATGCATCCGCTGGATGACCCGGAATGCTTCAAATTACCTGAACTTTGCAGCGCTTTAATTACGGCCTCGGACCATTTCCCGGTGCTGCTTGATCTGGAAGTGTGACTTCAAATCGCCCTGTCGCCTCCTATATTGAAAGGATGAGACGTTTTATCATCACCACCGGCGCCGTCCTGATGACAGCTTTGCCAATACAGGCCCAAGACAGCGACGAAGGATTTTCGCTGATGGAACGCGGTGCGCAATTGTTTTTTGAGGGCATCAAGCGCGAGATGGAGCCTGCGTTGGATGATCTAATGGCATTGGCCGAGGATATGGAACCCGCGATGCGCGAGTTTGTGAGCGAAATGGGCCCGGCTTTTGTTGAACTGCTGGGACAGATTGAGGACCTCAGCGCGTATCATCCACCTGAAATCCTGCCCAATGGCGATATCATTTTGCGCAAAAAGACGCCTGAAGACGTGCTCGATCCCCCGCACGAGGGTGAGATCGACCTCTGACGGGTTCAAGGCCTAACGGGCGGTCTTGACCACCGCCTCAGCCTCCAAGGTGGTGGCCAGTGACAAGAACCGTGCCGCGGCGACCTCACCGTAGAGAGGGGCTGCGTCTTTGGTCAGTCGCAACTCAAGGATTTGTTTCTTGGGATACCACCGCAATTCGCCGGGGGCGGCGTTCTTGTCGAGCCACAGCATTGCGCCAAATCGCATGGCTTTGCCCAGGACTTCGGCCTGATGCTGATCTTTTTCGTGGATCAGACTGTCCATCCGCTCAAACCGGGTGCCTTCCCGGTTGTTTGTATAGCGATGTAGCAGGGCTAGTCCCAAAAAGACGCGTTCGGAGTGCTTCAACCCGCCGAGGTTGGCGCGTGTTGCGTTGTCAAAACACACCTCGGCCCGGTAGTCGGGATGAGCGCGCCAACTGACGTCGTGCAACAGGCAGGCAGCCTTGATCATCCGGCGGCGTTCAGGTTTGGCGGATTTGAACAGGGGCTGGATGAAATCGTACAAGACTTTACCGAAGCCGGGCACGCGGGCATCTTTGACTTCGGCAAAACGGCAGGCCTCGATCAACGGATCGCGGTCGCGCAGGCGTTGGGGCATTTGCTCATAGAGCATGCCTTCGCGGATGCCATAGCTGGAGATCGCGATATCGCGGGGTTTGAAGGCTTTGACCACTTCGCGCAGCACTTCGGCGGCATGGGGCACTAGCATGATCCGCGCAGAAGACACGCCAGCCTGCAGGCGCAGATCATCAAGATCTGCTTTGGCGATGTATTTGGCCGTTTCACGCACCGAAGCGGTGGTCATCCGGTATTCGTGCAGCACGTTTAGGGGGTACCCACGTCGTGCCATGTCAATCTTAGCGATGGCCCGCCATGATCCACCAACCAGAAATAGGCGGTCTTCCTGTGGGCCAAGTTCAGATTTCATCTGCTCCAAAGTGGAGCGGATCAGAGCCTTGCGGGCTTTTCGCCCTCCTTTGACGTCACGCAGTTTAAGCGGCCCGAGGGTCGAACTGATGCGGCGACCAACCTTGCCGTCATGGATTTCGGCCAGTTCCATGGACGAGCCGCCGATATCGCAGACTAAACCGTAGGAGCCAGGCCAGCCCAACAGTACACCCTGTGCAGACAGGCGGGCTTCTTCGCGGCCATCAATGACGTGGATGTTCAACCCTGTCTGTTCCAGAACCTCCTGGCAAAAATCGGGTCCGTCCTCTGCCTCGCGCACGGCTGCCGTGGCCACCGCGGTCAGGGGGCCGGTGTCCATGCTATCGCCCAGCAACTGGAACCGTTTGATCGCGTCCAGCGCACGGGCACGTCCTTCGGGGTTCAGGCGCCCGGATGTGGCGAGACCTGCCCCCAGGGCGCACATGATTTTTTCGTTGTAGAAATAGGCTGGACTGCGCGCAGCACCGTCAAACACCACCAACCGAACCGAGTTTGATCCTACATCCACAACGCCAACACGGCTGAGCGCACGGGCAGAAGGATCATCAAAGAGAGGCCGCCCGAATGGGCCACCATCACTCTGGCTGGCGTCAGAATTGCCGTCCATCTGGCTCTCCCCGGTCAGGCTTTGGCCACTGTATGCGATAGGTGCGCCGGGGTGGTCAACAGGTCAGATCGGCGCATTTCAATCTTCGGTGTGGGTCAGTTTGGGCACGTCTGCCGCGCCGGCCGATCCACGCCCCGAAAGTGATGGGTTTTCCATGAAAAAGCGGTGGCAGTTGAAAGCGAACTCTCCCTCGCGCACCTGCACTCGTTTGAAGCTGCCATCGGGGGCCATGATCCAGCTTTGGGCCACATCTGCCATATTGGCGGCCATGATCTGGCTGACGATCTGCGCTTTTACCGTGGCGTTTTCAATCTCGACAAGGGTTTCGACCCGGCGGTTCAGATTGCGGCCCATCCAATCGGCGGAGCTGATGAAGACGCGTGCTTTCTTGGACGGGATGTCCTTGCCATTGCCAAAGCACACGATGCGTGAATGCTCCAGAAATCGACCGACGATGGATTTGACGCGGATGTTCTCTGACAGACCTTTAATGCCCGGACGCAACCCGCAAATGCCGCGGACCACGAGGCTGATCTCAACACCCGCCTGCGACGCCGCATAAAGCGCGTCTATGATATCTGGTTCAATGAGCGAGTTCATCTTGGCCCAGATCTGAGCGGGCTTGCCGTCGCGTGCGTTCTGCGCCTCTTGCGCGATCATCTCCAGAAGGCGTTCTTTCATCGAGTGAGGTGAGATGGCGAGGTTTTCCAGCTTTTCAGGGATGGCATAGCCCGACAGGTAGTTGAACACCTTGGTGGCATCGCGGCCCAAGGCGGCGTTGCAGGTGAAAAAGCTGAGGTCGGTGTACACTTTGGCCGTAATCGGGTGGTAATTGCCGGTGCCATAATGGGTGTAGGTCACAAGATTCTCGCCCTCGCGGCGCACCACAGTGGAAATCTTGGCGTGGGTTTTCCAATCCATGAAGCCATAGACCACATGCGCCCCGGCCCGTTCCAACCGGCGAGATTGGCGGATGTTGGCGGCTTCATCAAACCGCGCCTTGAGTTCGACCAGAGCGGTGACGGATTTGCCTTCCTCTGCGGCCTCGCAGAGCGCTCCTACGATAGGGCTGTCGTGCGAGGTGCGGTAGAGCGTTTGCTTGATCGCGACAACCTGCGGGTCGCGTGCTGCCTGTGACAGGAAACGCACGACCATGTCAAATGTCTCGTAGGGGTGGTGCAGCAGCATGTCTTTCTGACGGATAGCCGCGAACATATCGCCATCGTGGTCCTGCACCCGTTCCGGCACACGCGGCGTAAAGGTAGGCCATTGCAGATCGGGGCGGTCGTTGATCGCCAATTGCGACAGGTCTGCGAGACCAATGATGCCGTCAACTTCGACCACTTCGTCAGGCGTGACATGCAGTTCGTCCATGATCACACGGCGCAAGCCCTTGGGTGCATCCGTCGAGATTTTCAGGCGTACCACTTCGCCACGGCGGCGGCGTTTCAGCGCCACTTCAAATTCGCGAACCAGGTCTTCGGCTTCTTCCTCGACCTCCAGATCACTGTCGCGCAGAACCCGGAAGGTGCAGTGGCCTTTGTACTTGTAGCCCGGAAACAAGCTGTCGAGGTGCAGCAGCAACAATTCTTCCAAAGGTAGAAACCTATGCGTGCCATCGGGCGTGGGCAGGGTGACAAAACGGTCAATCATGGGCGGGATCGGTAGCAAGGCCTGCAAGGGGCGTTTGTCCGATTTTCGCTCCAGTTGCAGAGCAAGCGAGTAGCCCAGGTTCGGGATGAACGGGAAAGGATGCGCGGGATCAATCGCCAGGGGGGACAACACTGCAAACACGCGGTTCATGAAAACATCTTCAAGGAATGTCTTATCCTCGGGGCTCAGCGACGCAACATCCAAAATTGAAAGGTTTTCGCTTTCCATCTCTCGGCGCAGAGACTGATATGTCATTTGCTGTGCTTGCAGCAACTTGCGGGCGTCTTCGTTGATCAGCACCAGTTGCTCGGCGGGGGTCAGACCATCTGCGGCGGGGGTGATGTTGCCTGCGTGGGCCAGTTCGCGCAGGCCTGCGACGCGCACGTTATAGAATTCGTCCAGATTGTTGGCCGAGATCGACAGAAACCTCAGGCGCTCCAGCAAAGGCACGCGTGGGTTGTCGGCCTCCTCTAGCACACGCCAGTTGAAACCCAACCAGCTGAGTTCGCGGTTGTAGAACCGGGCAGGGCCGGTGATGTCCAAGTCGGGCACAGCGATGGGCTGCGCGAGGTTGGAGGCGAGGAAATCGGTTGTGTTCATCGCGCGAATTTAGACCAGAATTGTGACAGGAGGAAGACGCAAGCCCGATGTGCCGAATGATGGGTTAGTTTTCCCCCAGCACGTCAGCAGCCAGAGCGCGGGACATTGGGACGTTCCGAGCTAGAGCTTCGGCATCCAGTTGGGCCACGATGGTTTGGGCTGCCGCAAAGGACCGGTCAATCCGCCGCACCAGATAGGGGATCAGATTGGCCGCGGGGAGGAGTTGGCGGTCCGCCATCAACTTCATCAGCAGCGCACTCAAGAGAGCGTCGTCAGGGGCTTCTAGATCGGCCTGGGTGGTGCCTTGCATCCGACTGGCGAGATCAGGCAGGGTCAGCCCCCAGCGTTTGGGCGGTGTTCGGGCCGTCAGCAGCATGGAATGCCCTTCAGCCAGCACCAGATTATGCAGGTGAAACAGGGCTTCTTCGGCCTGTGCATCCCCTGTAATCCGATCGGCATTTTCCACCACAACAGGATGGCGTGCCAAGGCAGGTATGTCGGAAGTGTTCAGATCGGAGGCCTTCAAAATTGCAGCCCCGGATAGGGCCACCCAAACATGAGCCAAGTGAGTTTTGCCCGATCCTTGCGCGCCCGTTAGCAGCAATTTGTTTGAAGGCCATTCAGGCCAAGCCTCAACCAGCCCCACAGCGGCGGCATTGGCGGGCGAGACGAAGAAATCCTCGCGCCCCAGCGCCTGTCGCACTGGAAGTTCAAAGCTGAGTTGACGCGCCATGGTCAGTCTCGATTTTGGGACAGGCCGGTGTACAGCCGACTGGTTTTATATCGCTCAAGCACAAATCGGGCGATCACACCCAGTGAAGCAGCCACCGGGACCGCGACCAGCATACCGACAAAGCCAAAGAGCATCCCAAAAACAGACAGCGCAAAGATCAGCCAGACAGGGTGCAATCCCACCGAACTGCCAACCAGTTTCGGGGTCAGCACATTGCCTTCTATCACTTGGCCCAGCATGAAAACCCCCGCCACCATGCCGATGGACAGCCAATCCCCCCAGAACTGGAAAAGAGCCAGACCAATCGCCAAAGCGCCTCCCAGCAGGGCGCCGACATAGGGAATAAACGTGATGATCCCCGCGAACGCACCGATAACGAGGCCAAACTGCAATCCCACCAACATCAGCGCCAAGGCGTAGTAGGTGCCCAAGATCAGGCAGACGGTGCCCATGCCGCGGATGAAACTGGCCAGTGTTTTGTCAATCTGGGCCGCCAGTTGGCGGATCACCGGCGCGTGGTCACGGGGTAGCAGATCGTCGATCTTGGCGATCATGCGGTCCCAATCGTAGAGCAGATACACGGTGACTACGGGCACGATCACAAACAAAAGCGCAATGTTGATGATGGATGCGGCAGAATTCAGGACAGAGTTCAGCAACTCGCCGCCACGCTCTTTGACCGTATCGCCTAAAGATAGCAGGGATTTGTGCAATGTACTTTCAGAATCAACCAGCTGCGGGAATCGTTCAGTCAGGAATTCACGCAGATTTTGCGCATATGTCGGGGCGGATTCAAACAAAGCGATGGCTTGGTTCACCAGCGTTGGCAGAACAAGCAGGGCCATGATCACAAAGATCATGAGGGCCACAAACGTGATAATCGCCACCGCAAGTGCGCGGGTGCAGCCCATTTTTTCAAGTCTGTCAGCCACAGGGTCAAGGAAGTAGGCGATAGCGCCCCCCAAAACGAAAGGCAGGATGACATCACCTAAAAACCACAGGGCCAGAAGGAAGATCAGCGATGCGATCCCCCAGTATTTCAGCTGAGTGTTGACGGGCAGGGCCATGGATTCCTATCAGTTGCGCTGTGTGTTGCCTCTAGATTGCCCATGCACGGCGCAGGTTCAAGGGAAGACGTGATAAAACCGCAGAAGCCCTGTTGCTAAGGTTTGGGATTTGGAGTGCCGAAAAACGCGTAAACGCCAGCCCTGACTGAGGGCTGGCGCATGATTTTCCGTTGGATTGCGTTAGTGGCAATCTGGGCGCGTGCCAGGCAGCAAGACTTTGTCGACCACATGGATTACGCCATTGTCCGCCATGATATTGGCGATCACGACGTTGGCCATGGTGCCTGATCCATCGTCAATCATAACACCATCGGCATTCTTGGTGATGCAGAGGCGCTCGGACGTATTGGCGGGTTTGAAGTAGGTTGATCCGGTTGGGATCATCTCGGCCGTCAGCTTGCGATCATCGACGTGATACAACAGCACATCGGTCAACTGATCCTTGTTTTCCGGTTTCAGCAGCGTTTCGACCGTGCCCTCGGGCAGGGCGTCAAAGGCTTCATTCACGGGGGCATAGACCGTGAACGGGCCTGGGCCGGACAGGGTTTCAACCAGACCCGCTGCCGAGACGGCGGCCACCAAAGTTGAGAAGCGATCGTCGCCGGTGGCGATTTCGGCAATACTGGCGGCTTTGGCACCGGAGGCAATGGTCAGGGCGGCTGTGGCTGCGGCGGCGACTTTTGTCAGAGTGTTCATGGTCAGTCCTCGATTTGTTTGCGTTGGATGCTGGCCAGCATGTGACAAGGGTTACGGGGCCGGATGCATTTTGGTTCACCTTGATCACGCATCCGTGACCGGTTCGTTGTCTGGCGCCATCTTGCGAGCGCGACAAAGGCCTCTCTTGTTTCATGGGGTGCAAAGCCATAAACCGGGCGCAGTTCAACACCTGCCAAGGAAATCCAGATGCGTCTGTCCCGTTACTTTATGCCTGTTCTCAAGGAAAACCCCGCTGAGGCGCAGATTGTCAGCCACCGCCTGATGTTGCGCGCGGGAATGATTAAGCAAGCCAGTGCCGGAATTTATTCATGGCTGCCAATGGGTTTCAAGGTTCTGCGCAAGCTGGAAAACATCGTGCACGACGAACAAATTCGTGCAGGCCACATTCCCATGCTGATGCCCACGCTGCAATCGGCGGACCTCTGGCGCGAGAGCGGGCGCTATGATGCTTATGGCGATGAGCTTTTGCGCATTCGCGATCGGCATGATCGCGATATGCTCTATGGCCCGACCAACGAAGAGCTGATCACCGATATCTTCCGCAGTCATGTGGGCAGCTACAAAGACCTGCCAATGACGCTTTATCACATCCAGTGGAAGTTCCGCGATGAGCGGCGTCCACGATTTGGCGTGATGCGCGGCCGCGAGTTTTTCATGAAAGACGGGTACAACTTTGACCTGACCAAGGAAGACGCGTTGCATGCTTATAACCGCCATCTGGTCAGCTATCTGCGCACCTATGAGAGGATGGGGCTGCAAGCCATTCCGATGCGAGCTGATTCCGGTCCTATCGGGGGGGATGACACGCATGAGTTTCTGGTCTTGGCAGAGACGGGCGAGTCAGAGGTGTTCTATGACAGCGCCGTGACCGACCTGACGTTCGGTGACCGCGAGATTGATTTTGATGATCGCGCGCAATGTCAGGCGATTTTGGAGGAGTTTACCTCAAAGTATGCGCGTACAGACGAGACCCACGATGAGGCCAAGTTCAACGAAGTGCCCGAGGAACGCCGCCGCACGGCGCGCGGAATCGAAGTGGGGCAGATCTTCTACTTTGGTACCAAATACTCCGACGCGATGGGCGCCACGGTGCAAGGCCCTGATGGCAAACCGACACCGGTGCATATGGGAAGTCACGGGATCGGTGTCAGCCGTCTGGCAGGGGCCATTATCGAGGCCAGCCATGACGACAAGGGCATTATCTGGCCCGAGGGAGTGACGCCGTTCCACTGCGGGATTGTGAACCTCAAGCAGGGCGACGATGAGGCCGATGCAGCCTGTGATGCGCTTTATGCCTGCCTGACGGCGCTGGGCCTTGATCCTTTGTATGATGACCGGAATGAGCGGGCAGGCGGCAAGTTTGCCACGATGGACCTTATCGGCCTGCCATGGCGGATCACCGTGGGCCCGCGCGGCCTGAAGAATGGCGTGGTAGAGCTGACCTCGCGCCGCACAGGTGACAGCGAAGAATTGCCACCCGAACAGGCAGTCGAGAAGATCGCGCAGATTTATGCCGCGCTAAGTTAAGTTGCAGCTTAAGCGTTGCGACTGATGGCGAAGGTGCTGGCATGTTTTTGAGAGCACTCACACTTGCAGGCGGGTTGGCGGGGGCTGCGGGATTATCGCAGTTCCCTGAGTTTTCTCAGCAATACTTGCAGCGTCTGGGGGGTAAGGTCGATGAGTTGACCCGCTTTGTTGAGGAATTTGACGCTGATGCGGCCAAGGTTGGGGTTAGCCGCGAGCAGGCACTGGTGGATTTGGCTCAAGGTGGGACCATTGGGGCCGAACGCGCTCAGACCATGGTCACAACGATTGAGCGGCAGGCCAAGCTGAGCGGGGCACTTGAAGACCTGCGTGATGCAGGGCCATTCACGCGTGCCTATCACGCCAATGCCTTCACCGATTCAGAACTGGCTAAGAGGACGTTGAGTGACTTCAAGCCGGCTTTGCCTCTAACGTTCGAGGGTTTGGTGTTCGCAAGCGTTGGGTTTTTTCTAGGCCTTGGAATTCTGTCATGCATTTCATGGCTTTGTAGGGCGACCTTTCTGCGACGCACGAGGATTTCTTGACGCCCATGTTCACATACAGTGAAGCCTTCTGGATTGCTGTGGCATTGGCGGCCTTCTTTGTGCTCTGCGCTGCGGCCTTTTACTCCACGCTCAAACGATCTGTGGGCTGGACGCTTGGACTGGCTGTCGTGATTTGTCTGGGTCTGTCTGCTTTGGTATCGCAGCTTACAGTGGGGGTGCCCTATTTCATCTTCTATCCGCTTGTTGTCATGTTTTCAGCGATTCCTCTGGCAGCTGTTATCGTCGCGCTCTTGTGGGCGGCCGTGCTGAGGTGGGGGCCGGTCAGACAGCGCTTTGCCCGCTTTGGAACCGTGCCATTGGTCTTGGCGATAATGGTCCCGGCGCTCATCGGTGTTGGCATCGCATACGAACGACAAAGATTGCCTGAGCTGGCTTGCGCTCATTCGCATATTCCGGTGCAGTTGGGACAGCTGCAGGTGCAATTGCCTCTCATCCTGCATGCGGATGTGTTCGTTTCTGATCCGGTTCGTTCGTTGGGCTATAGGCCCAAGCCCAGATACCGTGAGGATGTCAAGAAACTGTGCAAGTTGACGCGAGGGGGGCAGACCCCGGTGCAAAGCGAAATGATCTGGCTGGCGTCCATGTCGTTCATGAAGGCCCTAGATGCCCGGTGCGCGGAAGAAGATGACGCACTGTGCCAGGGGTATTCGCCCGAGCGACAAGCGCAGATCGGTGCTGTCCGGGTAATGCGGAAGACTGAAACGGCCCTGCGGTATGAATTGGATCTGCTGAATGCGACACCAAAGCCGGGCGAACGGCGCGCGGGCAATGCGCAGAGTGGTCATGTATGCCAGACTCGCAGCACATTGGGTGGCACCCATCATTGCAGGATGTGGCGGACCCTTGCGCCGGACGTCGTGATCCTGATGACCAGCGATCATGTGCAGGAGACCAATTTTGAGGACTTGCTAAGTGTCATGGAGGCCGAGATGACCTACATGCTCCGCATCCTTGCCGTGAGGGGGACATGATATGCGCTTTCGCTTGACCCCGGCTGCGCCAATGCGCACTGTCCGCCAAAACAAAACCTAGAGGTTCGACGTGGCAGGCACACCCGCCCCCTTTGCTCCATTCGAATGGATGATTGCCTGGCGTTACCTGCGGGCCAAGCGGGCCGAGGGTGGTGTCAGCGTGATGACGTGGATCAGCCTGATCGGGATCACGCTGGCGGTGTTTGCTCTGATCGCGACTTTGGCGGTGCGCTCGGGCTTTCGGGCGGAATTTGTCGATACCATTCTGGGGTCCAATGCCCACGTCACCGTCTATTCCATTGGGCAGGTGGATGAGGTCACAGGTCGCATCGACCGTACGCTGTCGGATTATGAAACCATGGCCGATCGTGTGCGTGGCGTGGACGGTGTTACGCGTGTTGCACCCTTGGTCAAAGGGCAGGTAATGGCCAGCGCGCGGCAGCGTAACTCTGGCGTGCAGGTCTTTGGGATTGCTGTTGAAAACCTTAAAACCATTCCACGTATTGCAGATCCGGAGACGGGTGTCGGCAGCATTGATGATTTTCCGATGGGCATTGCCATTGGATCAGGCGTGGCGCGTGAATTGGGTGTTGGTGTGGGTGATAGGATCAAGTTGATTTCGCCCAATGGAGTGAAAACCGCCCTTGGCACCAGCCCAAGAATCAAGGCCTATGATGTGGTTTATGTGTTTACCGCCGGACGGTATGACATCGACCGCACGCGTATCTATATGCCGTTTGCCGAGGCGCAGAGCTATTTCAACCGCGAAGGTGTCGCGGATGAGCTGGAAGTGATGGTGCAGGCCCCTGAGAACATTGACGATCTATCGCTTGATCTGATGCGTGCCGCTGGGGAGCGGTCACAGGTCTGGACGTGGAAAGACCAAAGCGGCAGTTTCCTGCGGGCGCTGGAGGTGGAGGACAATGTGATGTTCGTCATCCTCTCCATTCTGGTGCTGATCGCGGCGATGAATATCACCTCGGGTCTGATCATGCTGGTGAAAAACAAAGGACGCGATATAGGCATCCTGCGCACCATGGGGCTGACCGAAGGTTCGATTCTGCGGGTGTTTTTTATCTGCGGGGCCTTCACAGGGATCATTGGCACCGTGATGGGGGTGATCCTTGGGTGCCTATTTGCCATCTATATTGACCAGATTTTCAGCCTGGTGAACTACGTGGCGGGCGGACAGATTTGGGATCCGTCCATCCGTGGCATTTATCACTTGCCTGCCAAATTGCAGTTTGGCGATGTGATTTCGGCAGTGGCCTTGTCGCTGACCTTGTCTTTTGTCGTGACGATCTTTCCGGCCCGCCGTGCCGCGCGGATGAACCCAGTTGAGGCGCTGCGATATGAGTGATGTGATGCTGCGTCTCTCAGACATCCGCAAGGTCTATAACGCAGGGGCCTCGAACGAGGTCAAAGTGCTATCGGGCGCTGAACTGGAGCTGCGCGCGGGCGAGATGGTCGCGTTAGTGGCCCCCTCGGGTGCGGGTAAATCGACGCTGCTGCATATGGCCGGATTGCTGGACACACCTGATAGCGGGCAGGTGCAGATTGCAGGCACCGACATGACCGGCCTGAGTGACCGCAAACGCACCGTCGCGCGGCGTCGGGATGTGGGGTTTGTCTATCAGTTTCACCACTTGCTCCCCGAATTTACTGCGCTTGAGAACATCGTGTTGCCGCAACTGGCCAATGGTGTGGCGCGCAGTGCCGCCGAAGCACGGGCGACAGAGCTGTTGGATCGTGTTGGCGTGGCGGAGCGTGCGGACCACCGCCCATCGGCCATGTCGGGTGGTGAGCAGCAACGTGTGGCGTTTTGTCGGGCCTTGGCGAACGCGCCTAAGCTGCTACTCGCAGATGAACCGACGGGCAATCTGGACCCTGGCACCTCGGATCAGGTGTTTCAGGCGCTGGTGGATCTGGTGCGCGGCACCGGATTGGCCGCCCTGATTGCGACCCATAACCTTGAACTGGCCGCCCGCATGGACCGCGTTGTGCGGCTGCATCATGGCCAGATTGTTGAGACACATATGAAGAAGGATTGACCCTATGCCGATGATTTCACTGGACGAGATTGAAGCCAAAACCAAAGCCGCGCTGGAACGCCATGGGGCTGCCCCTTGGGTGGCGGCACATGTGGCGGACGCGGTGCGCAAGGCTGAGGCTGTGGGCAACAAGATCTGCGGCCTCTATTACCTTGAGAGCTACTGCGCGCAGTTGAAAACCGGCCGGGTAAAGGGCGATGTGGAACCCGTGGTGACACGTCCCAAGCCTGCCAGCGTCATGGTGGATGCCAAGTTTGGCTTTGCGCAGGCGGCATTTGCACGGGCCTTGCCCGAAGCTTTGGCGGCGGTGAAGGAAAACGGCACGTCCAGTTTGTCGGTGGGCCATGCGCATACTTGCACCTCGCTGGGGTATTTCACCGAGCAGATTGCACGGGCTGGCTTTGTGGCGCTGGGGTTGACCAACGCGTCCCCCATCGTGGCGCCTCCGGGTGGCAAGACGCGGGTGATCGGGACCAATCCGATTGCCTTCTCGGTGCCCGATGGGCAGGGCGGGATTGCCATGCAGTTCGATCAATCCACCACCACTGTGGCCCTGGGCAAGATCACCATGGCGAAAGCCGCAGGAAAAAGCATTCCCGAAGGCTGGGCTGTGGATGCCGATGGCAAACCGACGACCGATCCAGCAGCGGCTTTGGGTGGGTCATTGGTCAGCATGGGCGGTTACAAGGGCTGGGGCTTTGGGTTGATGGCCGAATTGCTGGCCTCGGGCATGACGGGTGGCATTGCCAGCCGGGATGTGAAGCCTCTGAAAGCCCCCGAAGGTCCTCCACATGATTTGGGTCAGTATTATCTTCTGATGGATCCGGATATGTCCGGGGTGTTCTTTGACCGGTTAGCCCATGTGGCCGATGGTGTGGCTCAGGATGAAGGTGCGCGGATACCGGGACAGGGCAAAACAGGTTCCGATCCCGTTGATCTGGAAGACGCGGTATGGTCCCAGCTGAACGAACTGGCGGGGACGTAGCCCACCCAGTCAAGCGCCTTTGTCCAAGAGAATTGAAACTTTTCTCTGTCTGCTCTCGTGTTGAATAGTATGCGTACCACTCTAGGTTTCGCCTATGCACGAGGAGAATTGTGATGCGACGATTGATGAGCGTGGTGGTGATGGTTCTGGCCATGGCGCTGCCCGTCAAAGCAGACGAGGACGCGATACGATCTGTGATTTCAAACCAGATCGAAGCGTTTCAAGCGGATGACTTTGCCAAGGCTTTCACCTATGCCAGCCCCAAGATCCAAGGTATTTTCGGCACGGCTGAGAACTTTGGCACCATGGTGCGGCAGGGCTATCCGATGGTCTGGCGGCCAGCGGATGTGCAGTTTCTGGACACAGAGATCGAAGGCGGGCGTTTGTGGCAAAATGTTATGATCCGGGATGCCGCAGGACGCATACACGTGCTGGGTTATGAGATGGTCACCAGCGAGAACGGGTGGAAGATCAACGCGGTAAAGGTGCAAAAAGTTCCTGAAGGCATGGTGTAACACTAGTCTCTTTGGCGCGTTCATCTGCGATCAGGCACCGTTCGGTGCTGTGATTTCCGATTAATTCCTTGTTGATAAATCCCTTTGCAACCGGGTGTGCCCGGCTTGCGAAACTTGTGGCATCTGCCCCGATGGCGGGGAGTGCGGAAAGGGATTTGAATGAACAAGGCAGTTACAGATGGCATTGATTTCATGCCACCCAGCTTTGCCAATGGTCTGGATGTCTGGTCCAGCGGAGATGGCACTCCGGGCTCGGACACATATCTAAACAATCCCAATGCAGCTTTTGTTCCCGCGGATCAGGATTTTGGCGCAGCCCTTGAATTCCTGAAAACCAGCGCCACACAGCGGGTGCGCTATATGGGCGACATCCCAATCCTGCCCGGATGTTATCTGCAGATCAAAGCACGGGTGAAGGCCATCTCGGGTGCCTTGCCTTCGGTGCGAGTGGCGGCCTGGGCGGGCCAGGCGGGCGGTGCCGCCCTGACGGGGGTGACAACCACCGGGGCCTCGACCGCGTTGACCGGGTTTGGGGAAGTGGTCGAGGTCACCGGAATTGTCAGTGTTGCCGACCGCATGGGTGTGGACATGGCCTGGGGGCCGAACGCAGTATTTGGTCACTTTGGGATTGATCTGACGGGCCCATCGGGCGGCGTCGTGCGCATTGATGACATCGAGATTACGGATGCAACCGAGTTCTTTCTGCGCGAGCTGATGGATTGGGTGGATGTGCGCGACTACGGGGCAATCGGTGATGGCAACACGGATGATCACGCCGCGTTTGAGGCCGCAGATGCGGCCGCCAACGGGCGCGAAGTGTTGGTGCCTGCCGGAACCTACCGGCTGAATGACAGTGTGACCTTCCAGAACCGTGTGCGTTTTCAGGGAACGGTTTCAATGCCGGATGCGGCGATTCTGGCGTTGACCAAGAATTATGATCTGCCTGCCTACATTGATGCCTTTGATGATGAAGAGCTTGCCTTCAAGAAGGCGTTTCAGGCGCTGTTCAACAATGCAGGGCACGAATCCCTGGACCTTGGAGGGCGTTTGATTTCGGTGCGCGGACCGATTGATCTGCATGCGGCTGTTGGCAACAAGGACACGTTCAAACAGCGGCGGTATGTTCGCAATGGGCAATTTTCCGTTGTGCCTGGCCCCAACTGGACCACGGATGTTGTGACGTCGCAGGGCACATACAATCTAGCAAATTCCAAAACGCTGACCGGGGTGAGCAACGCGGCCAATATCCAGGTGGGGTCCTTGGTTGAAGGCAATGGTGTCGGGCGCGAGATCTATGTGCGCTCAAAGAACGTACCCGCGCAGGAGATCACGCTGAGTGCTCCGCTGTATGACGCCGCCGGGACGCAAAACTTTACCTTCAGCCGGTTCAAGTACATTCTGGATTTTTCGGGCTTTGACCAAATCTCCAAATTCTCGATGTCCAATGTGGATTTGCAGTGTTCCGGAGATTGCTCGGGTATTCTTTTGCCGCCGACGGGCACAGGATTCCACTTTCGTGACAGCTTCATGACAAGGCCCAAGGACCGAGGCATCACCAGCCACGGAGAAGGGGATCAAGGCATGATGATTGACCGGTGCCAATTCCTGTCAGACGAAAGTCCCTTGCTGGCGCAGGACCGCGTGTCCATCGGCCTCAATGCCAATGGCAACGATATCAAGTTGCGGGACAACCGGGTGACCCACCATCGCCACTGGGCCGTGTTGGGGGGATCAAGTTCGATTATCACAGGCAATCACCTGTTTCAGGGGGATGGTGCCACAAACGGGATCCGCACTGCGGGCATCGTGCTGATGCGAACCAACAACCGCGGGACGATCACGGGGAACTACGTCGACAATTGCTTTATCGAATGGGCCAATGAACATGACGCGTCGCCTGAGTTCGCTTCCGAGTTCTCCTTCAGCGCGCTGAGCATCTCGGGCAATGTGTTCCTGGCATCGAACTGTGTGCCATGGTTCAACTTTATCATCGTCAAACCCTACGGTGGTGGGCATTTCATCAATGGCATGTCGGTGGTCAACAACACGTTCCGTATGATTGGCGGAAAGATCGACCGTGTCGAAGCGATTGATACAACCTTTGCAAATGTGGATTTCAACCGCATGCAGAACATCACCTTCAACAACAACGCGTTCAACAATATCGACGAAGAGGTCGAGAACCCCTTGTTGCTTCATCATGAAGAGCAAAGCGAGCAACAGGTCTGGAACATTGAACTGGCCCCGCAATTGGTGTTCCGTGGGCAAGCACAAACCTGCGAGTCCGTGGTGGCCTCGGGTGCGATCCGGGACGGAAACAATGACGTTTATTTTGGCGCACCCTACTACACAGCCCGACAGGGCCCGAATAATGACCAGATCCATCTGAATTGGGAAAAGCCTGTGCGCGGCAATGTGACCATGAAGGTAAGGGTTGATGATCCTCTCTGATCCATCTGTGTCAGAAACTGTGCCAAAGGCCTAGTTTCACTGCAATATCTCCATGATCCATCAACCCGGTCTTCATCCCCAATTCCAGATGAAGACCGGGTGTTTTTTCAACCACCACGGATGTGGCAAGGTTCAGATAGTCAGGATCCATGGGTTGGTTGCCGTTTTGCAGCTGAAGAATAATCTTGTGCTTTTGTGACATGTTCAGGCCCAAGGTGATGTCTGTTGTGACGTCGACCTTATCGGGATCCGGGGCGTAATTGGCCAGGGTCTCGACGGTGAACCAGCCGTCGCGCTTTGCGATCTTGATGCCTCGACCAAAGTGGAGGCCCGGTCGTAGAACGGCGTCATCCTCAAATGTCCCGATCCCCATTTCAATGGCCAGCTTCCAGGTACCGTCCTGGCTGCCAAGGGGGAGACGACCAAAGGCGATCGCTTTGTAGAGGTCATCATCCGAAAACCCCAAATCGATCCCCGCCGTGATCCATGAAGTGACCCCGTATTCAGCGTAGAGTGTTGTGAAAAAGGCATCATTTTTGCCGTCGTAGTCAGTGCTGAAGCTGAGAAACCCCTGACCTTTGTCACGCGGCCAGGGGCCGGCTTCGGGGGGTGTTCCAAAAACAATCAATAATAACAACAGAATACTGCGCATTCATGCCTCCGACGCCCAGCATGGTTAATCTAGGTAAACAGAGGGTTAACTTCTTACGGAGACGCGTTTGGTTTGACCTGCGCTTTGGCGCTGTTAGTCTGAGCCTCAAGGAGAATGCCCATGCCGCAGGATGAGCCTCGCAGCCCCGCCGAGCTGTCAGCCACCGACGAATTGCACGCCGTGCGTAAAGAGCTGCAGCGGCTCAACAGTCACCGATTTATTCGGATGCACAATTCGGCGTTCCGGCTGATCTGGTTCAATCTCTTGCGGGGGCTGGCGTTTGGATTGGGAACGGTCCTCGGTGCCTCGGTGCTGCTGTCGTTTTTTGCGTGGTCGGTCAGCCAGGTCGAGTTTTTGCCGATCATCGGGGAATGGGCCACCGAAATCCTGCGTCAGATTGAAGAAGCCCAGTAAAGCTTTGCTATGACAGTGGAATATCGCAGGCTCGGAATTTTTTGACGGGCTCCGCCGCGCCACCCAGAGGAAACGGCACCTGAGTGTCGCCAAAGATCGCATAGGCCACACGGTTGTATTGCAACCCTCCCAACACATTGCCAAACCCGCTGTTTTGTACGCTCAAGCTGCGGCCATCTGCGCTGAATTGATGTTTGTCCGTCGCGATCTTGCGGCCTTGCGGGCCGTCAAACCGCATGGCGAAGAAAGGCGTGTTAGGCCAAGGCGTGGTCCGTGTGACGGTCAACGTATAAAGCGGCAGAGTGGGGTCATAGGTCAGCTCTATCTCGGCCTGGTTGGTTTTATGTGTGAGCAGGCAAGGCGGTCCGGGGGTGAACTCCCAGGCGTGGGAGGGCGTAACGCAGAAAGTCGACGTAAGAGCCGCCCACGACAGCAAACTTAGCGAATGCAATTGTCTGAGCACTCTACCGCCCCCGCCGTTTCACATTCCCGCCCCGTTGCCCCGGGCGACCCGCTGTGGACCGGCCTTTGGACTTTTGTGCGGCTTCTGAGGCGGCTTCAACAGCGGATTGACGGGCCAGAGGATCGTCGGCCACGGCCAGATCGACCGCCTCCAGACGCTTCACCTCGTCGCGCAAACGAGCGGCCTCCTCAAATTCGAGGTTCTCAGCCGCTTTACGCATGTCGGTGCGTAATCCATCCAGATGCGCCTGTAGGTTTGATCCCATCAACGGTTTGTCGACCTTGGCGGTCACGCGGGCCATGTCCACGTCGCCTTTGTAGAGCCCGGCCAGAATGTCCTCGACATTCTTTTTCACCGTGGCAGGGGTGATACCGTGTTCCTCATTATAGGCAATTTGCTTGGCGCGGCGTCTGTTGGTCTCTCCCAGCGCGCGCTCCATCGAGCCGGTGATTTTGTCGGCGTACATGATCACACGGCCATCGGCATTCCGGGCCGCGCGGCCGATGGTTTGAACCAGTGAAGTTTCAGACCGAAGGAAACCTTCTTTGTCTGCATCAAGGATCGCCACCAACCCGCATTCGGGAATATCCAAGCCTTCGCGCAACAGGTTGATACCAATCAGAACATCAAATGCACCAAGGCGTAGATCGCGTAATATCTCAATACGTTCAAGGGTATCGATGTCGGAGTGCATGTAACGTACGCGGATGCCTTGCTCGTGCAGATACTCGGTCAGATCTTCGGCCATGCGTTTGGTCAGCGTGGTGACAAGGGTGCGATAGCCATCGGCGGAGACGCGGCGTACCTCATCCAAAAGATCGTCGACCTGCATCTCCACGGGCCGGATTTCAACCTCAGGATCGAGCAACCCTGTCGGCCGGATCACCTGCTCGGTAAACACCCCGCCGGTTTGCTCAATCTCCCATTTTGCAGGTGTGGCTGAGACGAACACCGATTGCGGGCGCATGGCGTCCCATTCTTCGAATTTGAGGGGACGATTATCCATGCAAGAGGGTAATCTAAACCCATGTTCTGCAAGCGTAAACTTACGCCGGTAGTCGCCTTTGTACATGCCGCCAATCTGGGGAACAGAGACGTGAGATTCGTCAGCGAAAACAATGGCACTGTCGGGGATGAATTCGAACAACGTGGGGGGCGGTTCGCCAGGGGCACGACCTGTTAAATAGCGCGAATAATTCTCAATCCCGTTGCAAATGCCGGTGGCTTCCAGCATTTCCAGATCAAAGTTGGTACGCTGTTCCAATCGTTGTGCTTCCAGCAGCTTGCCTTCGCTCACAAGCTGATCCAATCGGATGCGCAGCTCTTTCTTGATGCCTTGAATGGCTTGATTCATCGTGGGTTTGGGCGTGACATAGTGTGAATTGGCATAGACACGAATGTGCTCCATGGTGTCTTTCTTTTCACCCGTCAAAGGATCGAATTCAGTAATTGATTCAATTTCTTCTCCGAAGAAGCTCAACTTCCACGCGCGATCTTCAAGGTGGGCAGGCCAAATTTCCAGACTGTCGCCACGTACCCGAAACGACCCGCGCGCAAAGCCCGCGTCGTTGCGCCGATAGGCCTGCGCGACCAGATCGGCCATGACTTTGCGCTGATCGTATTCGCCACCCACTTTCAGGTCTTGTGTCATTGCCCCGTAGGTTTCGACCGACCCAATACCATAGATGCAAGACACCGAGGCCACGATAATGACATCGTCGCGTTCCAGCAGGGCGCGGGTGGCCGAGTGGCGCATCCGGTCGATCTGTTCGTTGATCTGGGATTCTTTCTCGATGTAGGTGTCCGAACGCGCCACATAGGCCTCGGGTTGGTAGTAATCGTAGTAGCTGACAAAGTACTCTACCGCGTTATGGGGAAAAAACCCTTTGAATTCCCCGTAAAGCTGCGCCGCTAGTGTTTTGTTGGGGGCCAGGATGATTGCAGGGCGCTGCGTTTCAGCGATGACCTTGGCCATCGTGTAGGTTTTACCGGTGCCCGTGGCGCCCAGCAGCACCTGATCGCGTTCGCCATCGCTGACGCCTGCGGTCAGTTCAGCAATGGCGGTGGGCTGATCGCCGGCAGGTTCGAATTCCGACACCAGATCAAACGCCTTACCCCCCTCCAGCTTGGGGCGCTCGCGCACATCTGGCGCAGGGTGAGAGAGCACGGCCTCGGTCTTGTCGGAGTGGGCATAGGGCATGAGGTGTTTCCTTGGGTTACGCGCAGAGTTGATGTGTTTTGGGTGGAGTTCAAGCCCTGTGGATACAGGCATGCGGCCTTTTGCAGGCAAAGCAGGTGAGCAAGGCCATTCTGAGACCTGATGCTGACAGAAAATGGCAGTGATGCTGCGTGGGCTTGCCCGTTAGCGATAGCTGGTGCGGGTCTCTTCGATCATCTGGGCGGCGCAGTGCGATAGGGTGGCAATTTCATCGGTGCTGGCCAGCGGTCCCAGGTTGGTCTCGGCCCGGGCAAGGGCCACGCGGCGTAGTGTCATGATCCGCGCGCGCGGGCTGGCGAGGAACTCGGCCTGCGGGATATAGGTCTCGGACGGAGTGTCGAGACGGATCACTTCATAGTAACCGCCGGACAAGGCCAGAAAGGCAAAGGCACAGGCTGCGGCCTCATCCGGGCATCCTGCCTGGCACAAATCGGCGATGGGTTGGGTTGATGGCGCCGAAAGAAGCCAATTTTCCACGACCGGACGCCAGCGGTTCGCGGGGTTCAGGTCGCCATAGCCAAAGCCCAACGCCAAAATACCCGCCATGCCCAGCGTTTCCGAATCTTCAGCGCGCACCGCAGCGGGTTCGCCTCCGGCAATGTGGCGCAGCGCGGCCAACCCGTCCGCGCGGGGCTCAGGCGGGTCAGAGAGGTAGGCCAGATAAGGCTCCAGATCGGGCAGCAGATAGCCGCTCTGGTTCAGGGCTTTGCGTTCCTCGGTCGAACCGTAGAGCGCCATGATCCGCGTGGGGTGATCCGTTGCCTCATATTCGCCCAGCTGCACCAGCTTTTTGATCAACGACATGTCAGGTTGCGGCAGCCGCGAAGCCAGCAAGGCCTGTGCCAGATCGTTGCCTGCGTCCGCTTCGGTCTTGAGCCAGCTGCGCCCGAACGGGCCACGTGCCTGCATATTCCGGAACAGCGCCTGCGCCTGGGTCCGGGGCAGGGACATGCGAAAGGGGGACGGTCCCTTGTCCGCGATCTCAATCCGGCTGAGTAGCACCCGCGCACGCATGTCGCGATTTCGGGCGAGATCAGCCAGCAGGGGCAGGCTGCGCGCGTCATCCCCCTGCAACCAAAGCGATTTGGCGCGATCGAACGGGGTCTCTGCCATCGCAAAGGAAAACTGAGCAATCAGCAGTAGCAGGCACAGCACGCATATGTGTTTCACAGGTGTTGAAGTCCTTGCTGGAGGGCGTCTGAGATGAGTGGTTTGTGTGACCCTAGCATGGTTTGCAAATCTCTGGCCAGATGATGGTGGGGCATCAGACACCCGCGCATTCTGGCCCTTGCCGTGGCACGCTGATTTTGGGATAAAGCAGACATCATAGGAGAGCATTCATGCCTGCACGCATCTATCAACCCGCCCGCAATGCCATGCAATCGGGGGTGGCCAAAACCAAACATTGGGTGTTGGAGCATGTGAGCGATACTGCGCGGTCGGTTGACCCGTTGATGGGCTGGACGTCGAATGATGATACGCAAGCTCAGGTGCGCATCCGCTTTGACAGCAAAGAGGCAGCATTGGCCTATGCCGAGGACAATGGCATTGACGCGGTGGTGCAAGAGCCGAAAAAGCGCAAGCCCAACATCCGGGCTGGCGGGTATGGCGAGAATTTTGCCACCAATCGCCGTGGGGCCTGGACCCACTAATGCGCTTTCGTTTTATCCGGACAGGGTTGCTTTGACAGGGATCAAAGCGGATTTTGATTTCATGTGTTAGTCTGGTCTGAACTTTCCACGTTCAGGAGACGCCCATGACCACCTCGAAGAAGCCCGCGCCGACACAAACCAAAGCGGTTGAGCCCGTTGAAACGCCAGCACCCGCGCCAGCCGCCCCTGTGAACACGGGGGAAATCGGTGCGTTTGAGGCGGGCGAATATCCCTATGACGAAAAGCTGGGACGTCGCGATTACGAGGAGCAAAAAGCCAAACTTCAGGCGGAGCTACTGAAAGTGCAGCACTGGGCACAAGAAACGGGCCAAAAGTTCGTTTTGTTGTTTGAAGGCCGCGATGCTGCAGGCAAAGGGGGCACGATTAAGCGTTTCACAGAGCATCTCAACCCCCGGACCGCTCGTGTGGTGGCCCTGAATAAACCCACGGACAAAGAGCGTGGGCAGTGGTTTTTTCAGAGATATATCAACTACCTGCCGACCAAAGGTGAGATGGTGCTTTATGACCGTTCCTGGTACAACCGTGCTGGTGTCGAGCGGGTCATGGGATTTTGCGAACCGGCAGAGTATTTGGAGTTTATGCGCCAGACGCCCGATCTGGAGCGGATGCTGACACGTTCGGGCATCCGGCTTTACAAGTATTGGTTTTCGGTCACCCAATCCGAACAACGTCGGCGCTTTGCCTCGCGTGAGACTGATCCGCTCAAACAGTGGAAGCTGAGCCCGATCGACAAGGCATCCTTGAACAAATGGGACGACTACACCGAGGCCAAAGAGGCGATGTTCTTTTACACCGATACCGCCGACGCGCCTTGGACGGTGATCAAATCCAATGACAAGAAACGGGCACGCATCAATTGTATGAGGCATTTTCTGGCCTCGCTGGACTATCCGGGCAAAGATGCAGACGTGGTGGGCGCGCCCGATCCGCTGATTGTCGGCTCGGCTCATAATGTCATCCACGACAGCCAGCATATCCTGGGCGTGGCCTTGCATCCGGATCAGCGCAAGGCCCGGTGAGCGCTAGCGAGTGTGCAGATTATGGATGGCCACCAGAATTTGGATGAAAAGCGCCTTTACAATTGATTTAGCGCAAAGAAAGGCGGATTTTTCTCGTCTAGAAAGACGCTTATGGAAAATATTGATCAGCTCGCCGCCCTAGGTTTGTTTGACGCGCAAGTGCCGCGTTACACAAGCTACCCAACAGCGCCTGTGTTCTCGACCGACGTGGGTCCCTCATTCCAGGTCAAAGCACTCAGTGTGCTTGATCCGAACGCGCCGGTTTCCGTTTATCTGCACATTCCGTTTTGCGAGCGGCTGTGCTGGTTTTGTGCTTGCAGAACGCAAGGGACCCGTACGCTCAATCCGGTCGAACGCTACGTAGAAACAGTGAAGGCAGAGCTTTCACTACTCTGGGATGCGATCCCTGCCGGGCTCAGAATGGGGCGGATGCATTGGGGCGGGGGGACTCCGACGATCCTTCCTCCGCACATGATTCATGACCTTGCCACCGCGATAAAGCGGATCATTCCCCCTGCGGAGGCATTCGAGTTCTCGGTTGAGATCGACCCGACCATGGTTGATGAGGCTAAGATCAGTGCTTTGGCAGACCAAGGGATGAATCGAGCGAGCATTGGCATTCAGGACTTTTCGCCAATGGTTCAGGCTGCAATAGGTCGGGAACAACCCTATGATGTTACAAAAGACTGTGTTGGGTTGTTGCGACGCGCCGGGATTACTTCGTTGAACACAGATTTGGTCTATGGGCTGCCGAACCAGACAGAGGATGCGATCACCAGCACAATCGAGAAAGTGTTGTCGATGGAGCCCGACCGTGTTGCACTCTTTGGGTATGCCCATGTCCCGCATATGGCGAAACGACAAAAGCTCATTGATGAAACCGTATTGCCGGGCGATGTAGACCGATACCGGTTGGCAACGCGAGCGGCTCTCTTCTTCCAGTCCGCAGGGTATGACAAGATTGGGATCGACCATTTCGCCAAACCAGAGGACAGCTTGTCACGCGCGGCAGCCACGGGATCGCTCAGACGAAACTTTCAGGGATACACAACGGATACTTGTCCTACCCTTATCGGATTGGGCGCGTCGTCTATCTCGCGCTTTGCAGAAGGGTATGTGCAAAACGCGGCCGCAACGGCGGCCTACACGCAGCGCGCAGAAGCCGGTATGCTGGCGGGCTATCGGGGGCATATCCTGACGAAAAAGGACATATTGGTTGCACGAGCGATCGAGATGTTGATGTGCGATTTCAGGATCGATCAGCTGGCGCTATCGGAACGTTTTGGAGCCCCGGCTGCAATGTTGGAACCGATTCACACCCACGTTCTGCAGACCTTTCCGAGCGTGACGTTCCGCACATCTGACGGACTGGCAATACGCCCTGATGGGCGGGCTCTTACGCGGCTGATTGCACAACATTATGATCAGTATGTGACTGAACCCGCGCGTTATTCCAAAGCATCGTAACGCAGTCTGAAAAGGTAGGCTCAATTCGGATTGCTCGGCACATCCCGTTTGGATAATCCGTCTTGATTGATGAACCCGATGCCAGGGTATGGCGAGTGAAAACTATATTCGCACCCTCTTGCCCTGACCAGCGCCCCGGCGTAGGGCTGGAGCATGCATCCCGTGAAACCCATCACCCACCACATGCGCGCGCATCTGGCGTTGGGGCTGCCACTGATTGGCAGCCATATTGCGCAGTTGTCGATCACGCTAACAGATACGATGATGATCGGGTGGTACGATGTGACTGCGCTTGCTGCGCTGGTGCTGAGCACCGAAGTGTTCTTTGTCACCTTTATTTTCGGGTCAGGCTTTGCCCTTGCCGTGATGCCGATGGTGGCCTCGGCCGAAGCGGCAGGAAACGTCCAGCAGGTGCGCCGGGTGACGCGGATGGGGGCCTGGGCTTCGATCTTGTTCGGCATAGGTGTCTTGCCGTTGCTTATGTCAGGTCGGTGGTTGTTCACCCTTTTGGGACAAGAGGACGAGGTGGCCTTGCTGGGAGGGCAGTATCTGGCCATCGCCGGATGGGGCATTTTGCCCGCTTTGCTGCTGATGGTGTTGAAATCCTTCCTATCGGCGCTGGAGCGCACGCAAGTGGTTCTTTGGGTCACGGTGGGTGCCGTGGGGTTGAACGCGCTTTTGAACTACGCGCTGATCTTTGGCCATTGGGGGATGCCCGAAATGGGTATTCAGGGGGCGGCCATCGCATCGGTGTTTGTGAATTTTGCATCCTGTGCTGGTCTTGCCATTTATGCTGCGCGCTGCGTGCCAGAACACGAGCTGTTCGTGCGTATCTGGCGCCCTGACGGGCAGGCGTTCTGGCTGGTGTTCTGGCTTGGATTGCCCATCGGGTTCACAATGCTGGCCGAAAGTGCGTTGTTTTTGGCCTCGTCCATCATGATGGGTTGGATCGGCAAGCTGGAGCTGGCCGCGCACGGGATCGCGCTAATGGTCGCCTCTGTCACCTTCATGCTGTACCTCGGCTTGGCCAATGCGGCGACCGTGCGTGCCGGACAATCATTGGGGCGGCGCGATGTGCAGGGGCTGCGAGATGGGGCCAAAGCGGTCATCATCCTGTGTGCCAGCATGGCGGCTGTGATGATGATCGTCTTTATCGTCTTCCCCGAGGTTTTGATCAGTCTCTTCATGGACCCCAATGAGGCTAACAAACCCGCCGTGCTGGCGATTGGGGTCACGCTGATGGCCGCTGCGGCGCTGTTTCAGTCGATGGACGCCGCACAGGCACTCGCGCTCGGTTTGCTGCGCGGGGTGCATGACACCAAGGTGCCCATGTGGATTGCGGGTTTCAGCTATTGGGGGATTGGTGTCTCGGCCAGCTATCTGATGGGCTTCACCTTCGGGTTTGGCGCTGTGGGCATTTGGCTGGGTCTGGTGATTGGTCTGGCCCTTGCCGCGGTGCTTTTGATGGCGCGGTTCTGGATGGGGCCGGGCCGTGGGCTTGGGCCTGTTTGGCAGCAGGTGGACGCCTAAAGCGTTTCGAGACAAACCTGAGGCATCAGTTTGTTCCGAAAGGCGCACAACCCCGTTATGTTCCGCGCGTTTCGAGCTATCTTCGTGCCTCAGGTATATCCCGAAACGCTTTAGTCGTCAGAGGTGCCTTCGTCCCGTTCCGATATCAGACGGTCTGCCTTCTTGCGCACCAAAACCGAACGCAGATCATGCATAGCGAGCAGTAAGGCATCGGTCACATTCTCAAGATCTTCATCCGAGGCCTTGGATTGTGCCCAATGGGTTGTCTGGTTCATGTAGTCCACCGCGCGGTGAATGTCGTCTATGTCACGTCGGGCCAGCAGGGCTGCGCGTTCCTCCATCCAGTCCGAGATGACGGCCATATCTTCGTCAGACAGGTCACGGTCGCCATGCGGTTTGACCTGCCCATTGCGGATGTTGACCACCGCGATCTGGTCCATATCAATCCGTCGTTGTCGATTTTCCGTGTCCACACGGTAAACAAACGCACCGTTTTCGCGGACCCGGAAGTAATATGGGGGTAAATCGGACATGGGCGTCTGCTGCACTCTTTTCTGGCCTCAGGCGAAACAATGCCTCGCCACAATGCATTTATCAACACTCGGTTTTGATCTTGGCCCTCGGGATAAGCCTTGCGATCCTGCGCTTGGAGTGGTCTATCTGTGGTGTGCAGACGCACTAATCGGTCAATTTGCGGATGCTCAGTAAGAGTAAAACCACACGATTGGGAATGCGTGGGTGAGTGTTGTAACAATTACTAGCCATGGGGGTGGCCAAGTTGTGAATGCCCTGAAACGGATCCATAAAATGACGACCCGTGCAAAAACCTTAAGATTACAAGGTGCGCGTGAGGTCTTTCGAAAAGCAGCGGATCACGCCTTGAGCGTGTGCTTCGCGCGTCTGAGCGTGTGGCACGCTATATCCGCGAGCTGGCCAGAGCGGTTGGATACGCGCAGCCCGAATTATCTATATTCCTGCCATGCGCAAATTTATGATAAGAGGCAATCTGGAACTAGTGCGCCTTTCCTTAAGGAGCGATTATGCCCGGCGGGCTGATACAGTCGACACCCGTTTCTTCGTTGCTCATGTGAGGCAGGGCGATTTTTAGAGAATTTTGATGCGATAGCGGATGAAATTGATGATGAGTAGAAATTCTAACCCTCTCTTTTCCAAGTTGAGAAAGGTGCATGCGATATGTGATGCGCATTCGGACCTGCGCGCGGCCTTTGACGACGTCCGCGAGGATGCCAAACACCTGAAAGCACCGATTTCGATTGATCTGACATCCCGCTGCAATCTGTTTTGCGAAGGCTGTTACTACTACGAAGGTAACGACCAGGCTATGACCGACGAAGAAGACGCGGCCAAGTGGCGCGCTTTCTTCAAGGCACAGGCTGAAAATGGCACGAAGTATCTGTACATCGCAGGGGCAGAGCCTGCGCTGCATCCCGAACGTCTTCGAGCGGCTGCGGATTATGTCTCGAATGGCATTATTGCTGCAAACGGGACGATCAAAATTGATCCCGACATTCCCTACCGGATTGCTGTATCGGTCTGGGGTGGCCCGGATGTGACGGCAAAACTTCGTGGTGGTGGAACATTCTGGAAAGCGCTGCGCAACTACGCACGTGATCCACGGGCGCTGTTTTCCTACACGATCAATAGTCAAAACATTGGTGAAATTCGGGAAGTTGCCCATATCATGAAAGATCAGGGCGCGCAGATGACTTTTAACATGTACAGCCCCACCGAAAGCTATCTGTCGAAAATTGCCAGGGGTGTCGAAAACGATGACGCGTTTTTCCGCTTTAGTTCAGAGCACGATAACCTGGCCTTTAAATCGGACGATCTGAAACGGTGCCGCGAAGAGGTGGATGAGATCATTGATGATTTCCAAGGCACCGTGGTCTATCCCAGTGCCTTCAATCATGAGGTGACGATTGATGGTCCGCTTTTCGACATTGATGAGAACACAGGGATCGCCACGAACTGTGCTGGCCTTCACAACGGAACGCATAAAACGATCCTCAGCACGCTCAAGGAAAGCCCGAACAAATGTTGCATTCCCAATATTGACTGCAAAACTTGCCGGTTGCTGGCGAATGTATTGCCGTCGCGATTAGCGCCCTATGACAAAGACGTGCAAGACGCGCAAGCGGTGCGTAATTGGCTGAACATTCGACGCTATTGGTCGTGGTTTTACCTAAAAAAACCGTATGTTGAGCTTCGCGCGCCTGCGACATCTTCTGTACTGAACCAAGATAGACAGAACGTGCCTGCGCAATAGCGGGTGGGTGGTTGCATGGCATAGTTGTTTGATCTGCAGGCTGATAGGACAATCTGCCTGCTAAGGCCAGCTTACATGCAATGCTTCAAGGCGCCAGTTCCGGCGTTTCCAGAACCCGCCAGAGCGATCCATCGGGATCAATCATGACAAACATGCGCGGCACGTCTCCACCCATTTCAAAGGGGTCTTCGATCCGGCATGTGTCGGTGGGCATATCGTGCCAATCCAAGGCAGCCCACCTGGCATGAAGCCTGTCGATATCCGAGGGTCGTATACAGGCTGAATACCAGCTTTCCTTGGGGTCGAGATCTGGATGGTGAAAGAACTCGACCCATTGGCCTTGCCAGTTCAGGATCATCCAGCCGTCGCCGCGATATACCGTTTCAAACCCGAGTGTCTTGTAAAAACGCTCGGTGGTGTCGAAATCACGGCTCGGCAGGTTGGCGGTAATCTGCACCGTTTACGTTAGCGCCGCGCAAAACGTCTGGATGCGTTTGCAGGCTTCTTTGAGGTTTTCATCCGACGTGGCATAGCTCACCCGGAAGTTCGGGCTGAGGCCGAAGGCCGCGCCAAAGACCACAGCGACACCAGTGTCTTCCAGAAGGGCGGTTGCAAAGACCTCGTCGTTTTCGATGACGGTCCCGCCGGGGGTGGTCTTGCCGATCAACCCAGCGATGGACGGGTAGACGTAGAACGCACCATCTGGGGTTGGGCAATCGATCCCGTCACAGGCGTTCAGCATGTCAACCACTAGGTTACGGCGGCGGGTGAACATCTCGTTATGCGGCGCGATAAAGTCCTGCGTGCCATTCAATGCCTCGACGGCGGCCCATTGGCTGACAGAGCAAGGGTTGGATGTGGATTGCGACTGGATCTTGCGCATGGCACCGATCAATTCCTTGGGTCCTGCCGCATACCCGATCCGCCACCCTGTCATGGCATAGGCCTTGGACACGCCGTTACAGGTCAACGTGCGGTCATAGAGGCGCGGCTCAACCTCGGCAGGTGTGCAGAACTTGAAATCGTCATAGGCCAGATGTTCGTACATATCGTCGGTCATCACCCAGACATGGGGGTGTCGCATCAGCACATCGGTCAGCTCTTTCAGCTCGTCCCAGGTATAGCCTGCCCCGGTGGGGTTGGAGGGAGAGTTGAAGATGAACCATTTGGTTTTCGGCGTGATCGCTTCCTCTAGTTGATCGGCGGTCAGTTTGAACCCGGTTTGCAGGCTGGCTTGGGCAATCACAGGCTCGCCTCCGGCCAACAGCACCATATCGGGGTAGCTGACCCAATAGGGGGCGGGGATGACCACCTCGTCGCCTTCATTCAATGTGGCCATCAGCGCGTTATAGAGGATTTGCTTGCCGCCAGTACCGATGCTGACCTGCGCGGGCTCATAGTCCAGCCCGTTGTCGCGCTTTAGCTTGGCGCACACGGCCTCTTTCAGCTCGATGATGCCATCCGGCGCGGTATAGCGCGTCTTACCGTCACGAATGGCCTGGATCCCGGCCTCGGCGATGTTGGCGGGAGTGTCAAAATCTGGCTCACCGGCCCCCAGGCCGATCACATCTTTCCCGGCCGCCTTCATTTCGTTGGCTTTCGTCGAAACTGCAATGGTGGGAGAAGGTTTTACGCGTGATAGTGTCGCGGACAGGAAAGACATGGCAGGCTCCGGTTTGCATGATGTGTGTGCACGTCATATGAACAGCGGCGAAGGGGTTCAAGCACGAACACCAGAAAGGACACATCGAATGACTGCTGAAGTCGAAGACGGCTGGTACGATCCGGAATTCACCACCTTTGGTGACCGCCTGTCGGGCGCGCGCGAAGAGGTGGGGATGAGCCAGGAGGAATTTGCCAAACGTTTGGGGGTGAAGATCAAGACGCTCAAGAACTGGGAGGATGATTTTTCCGAGCCCCGCGCCAATCGGTTGTCGATCATGGCAGGAATGCTGAACGTCACCCTGCGCTGGCTGCTAACGGGTGAAGGCGAGGGCCCGAGCGATCCGCAAGCAGGCGATCTCAGCCCAGATGTCAGCGTCCTGCTGGAAGAGTTTCGCGACCTGCAAAACCAGTTGGCCATCACCAGTGAGAGGCTGAATAGGCTGGAGCGTCAGCTGCGGGCGACGCTCAGGGTTGAAGCTGTTGACTGAGACGCGCGATGTCCGCCTGAAACGGCTGCATATGCGATCTATGCGGCGCGGCATCAAGGAGATGGATATCATCCTTAGCCGTTTTGCCGAGGTCCGCCTTGCACAGATGCCCGAGGAGGACTTGGCGGTCTACGAGGTGTTGCTGGAGGAAAACGATCAGGACCTTTATCAATGGGTCACCGGGCAGGTGCGTGCCCCTGATGCCTTACAGGCAATGGTACGAGACATCGCGCAACTGGTGGATGCACAAGGCAAAAGCTGAGGCCGGGGCATTCTCCACGCTGTCATTTACTTTGCATTTTAGATGTTAACGCCACGATTTAACTGAATATTACGCAATTCATTTCATGGTCTCCCCCGAGCAGTGAACGTACGGAGACGAATATGAGTTTGCACACAGATATCAGCGCCCCGATTGACCAGAAGAACTTCATGGATGGGTATCTTGATGCATTGGCCCTTGTTGAGCGGCTGCATCGTTTGTTGCTGGATGTAATCAAGGATGAGTTTGAGCGGGTCAACGTGCTTGAGATAAATTCGGTTCAGGCACTCTTGTTGTTCAACATTGGCGAAAACGAGGTGACGGCAGGCGAGCTGAAAACGCGTGGGTATTATCAGGGATCTAACGTCAGCTATAACCTGAAAAAGCTGGTGGAAATGGGCTATATGCACCATCAACGCTGCGAAGTGGACCGCCGGTCGGTGCGGGTCCGCCTGACCGAGAAAGGCCGCGGGGTCCGTGATGTGGTGGCCGAACTCTTTGAGCGCCATGCAGAGGGCCTGCAATCCAAAGGTGTTCTGGGCACTGACGGTATCGACCAGATCACCATCTCGCTGCGCCGGGTTGAACGGTATTGGACCGATCAGATCCGCTATATCTACTGAATGGCGTGGCCGGGGGCAGGGGACAGCCCCGACAAGGCCGGTGGGGCGATCTCGCGCAGCAATTTACGCCGCATGGTCTCCGCGAAATCGGCGTAATCAACAGCCACTTCGGAAAATGCACCGGGGCCTCTCAGAACAAAGCTCTGGTAATAGTCTTCAAGCGTTTTGACGTTTGAAAGGTTTTTCGTGGTGTTGGCCCGTGCGTCAGCGCCGATGATCAGACCATTGATCACCACATCGTCCAGGGTCGCGTCCGTGATATCCCCTGGATGCACCCCAACATTCGCTGGTCCATCGCCTGAAAGATCAAGCGTTTTGGCCCAACACTCAGGCTGCCCAGCCAGGGCCTGCGCGCCATAGAGCATTGCAGCACCAAGCGCGGTGGAGGGGTCGTTGATATGGGCGCCCCGCGTGGTCAGCAGATGGGAGATAACGGTTTGGATCGCCTCGGGTGTGTCGAGCGCCACCCAATCAATCAACTGTCGTTGCTCATAGAGGCCGCTCCATTCAAACACCATCAGACGGACGGGTACTTTGGGGGTGCTGAGCAGTGCATTTTGCACCTCAGAATCGCTTAGCGCCGCTGCCAACCCATCCAATTGCAATCGGTATTCCGCAGCATCAACTGAGCCTGATACATCCAGCCCCAAGGCCAGCGCCTGACGGCACTCTGCTGTCGCGTGACCCGATATCAGGCCCAGCAGCAAAGCCCAAAACGCAGATTTCACCCAGGTTTTCCTGCGGCGCTCTTGGGCCTGGGCCGCTCCAACCTGCCGAAGATGATGTCGTTCACCTCGCGGTAGAGCTTGCGGGTCATTGCGGATTGGAAATCTTCAAAACTGGCGGCTGAAATGACAAAGGCATTGGGGCCGTGCAAAATACGGCTTTGATAATAGTGCAGAACATCCACATTCTGCGTCAGGATTGCCAGACCATTCACAGTCACGTTCTCAAACGGGAAATTGGCATAGGCTTCGGGGGCATCATAGCCGTAGTTGTTGATTCCATCGCCCGAGACATCAATCACCTTGCGCGTGCAATCGGGCGCACGGGTGAGCAGGGTCGCCCCATACCCCAAAGCCTGTCCCACGGCCGTGGGGAAATCATCATGGCTGCGCTCCATCTTGGCGAGCAAGCGCACCGCTTCGTCAATGTCGTCCTCTGACCTCAAGCGCATCCAGTCCATGTGTAGCTTGTGCTGATTGAAACCGCTCCATTCGTACACTGCCAGGGCCACATCGCCCTGCGCCCCGCTCAGAATCGCATGGCGCACTTCGGGCGCATTCAGGGCCGAGGCCAAGCCGACCCGTTGCAGATCATATTCGACCTCATCCACCGACGAGGACACATCCAACGCCAAGGCCAAAGCCAGCCGACATTGCTGTGCCTGCACGGGCAGGGCAGTCATCAAGGCCACGCCCAGGGTAAACAGGATGGTTTTCATTGGCTAAGCTCCCGTAGCTGCGTGACTGCATTGCCGTCCAGTCGGGCATGGACAACCATCTGATGCACAAAGAGAATGTCCTCGGTCTGAGTGCCATTGCCGATGTTATGTGTCACCAGCGGGCGGGTGCCATCCGCGCTGCGCTGATCCGATACAATTCCGATATGAGGCAGGTTCGATCCGTTTAGACGCCAGCTGACAATATCCCCGGTCTGAAAATCATCAGGGGTGGTGCTGGGCTCTTGCGCGGCCCCGATACGGCGCAGCAAGGTTTCCAGATTGGGCACGCGGCGGTGGTCAATGTTTCGATCTGTTGTGCTGAGCCCCCAGATTTTGGGATAGCTGGAAAAGGCCGTTTTCATATCGCGATGGACCACCAGTTGCAGATCCACATCCCAGGCATCGCGCAGCGCGCGGATCACCACATCGGTGCAGACACCGCGATCGCGCGGGACATCTCCGCCGGGAAATTCCATGCCTTGATAGGATGGATCATAATACACCGTCATCCCGACTTGCGCCTGAGCGGCCTGTGCCAAGGCCTGCACATCCTGCGCGACCAGAGGGACGCCCGACGCCAGCCAGACCGTCAACAGATATGCGCCAGATTTTACCAATGTCCGGTGTTTTCCATGCTGGCCCAAGGCTCTTGCGGGGGCAGGTTGTCGCCCTTTTGCAGCAGCTCAATCGAGATGTTGTCGGGGCTGCGCACAAAGGCCATGTGCCCATCACGTGGCGGGCGATTGATGGTCACGCCATTGTCCATAAGGTGTTGACATAGATCGTAAATATTCTCGACCCGGTAAGCGAGATGGCCAAAGTGGCGGCTGTCCGAGGGCAAACCTTCGTCGCCGTCCCAATTGTAGGTCAACTCAACCGGGCACTCCTCCTGTCCCTCGGGAGCCATGAACACCAGCGTAAATCGCCCGCTTTCATTTTCCCAACGGCGGGTCTCTTTCAGGCCGAGCAGACTAAAAAAGGCCATTGAGGCCTCCAGATCGCTGACCCTGACCATCGTGTGCAGATACTTCATTTCCGAGCGCCTTTCCTCATCGTTGCCATTGATCCTAAGGTCTTTGTGCCATCCGTCCAGTCCCCACGCCGACTGCACACGGATATTTGCACTGGAAGAGGCAGGCAGACCTGTCCTATTCTGCGCCCGAGCAGCCAACCCCGGGGGGATCCACGTGCATCAATATCTCGACGCTTTGCGCACAGTGCTACGCGAAGGGGAAACCTCGACCGACCGCACGGGCACGGGAACCACGTCCTATTTCGGGATGCAATGCCGCTATCCATTGGCGGATGGGTTTCCCTTGGTGACCACGAAAAAGCTGCACCTGAAATCCATTGTGCACGAATTGCTGTGGTTTTTGTCAGGCGATACCAACATCCGCTATCTGCAGGACAATGGGGTTAGCATCTGGGACGAATGGGCCGATGAGAACGGGGATCTCGGGCCAGTCTACGGCCATCAGTGGCGGCATTTTCCAACCGCTCATGGTGAGGTGGATCAGATCGCCAAGCTGGTTGAGATGATCCGCAAAAGCCCGGACAGTCGCCGTCTGATCGTGTCAGCCTGGAACCCCGGCGAGGTCGATCAAATGGCGCTGCCACCTTGTCACACCTTGTGGCAAGTGCGCGTAAATGCGGGAAAATTGCATCTGCAATTGTATCAACGCTCCGCCGATATGTTTCTTGGCGTGCCGTTCAACATCGCTTCTTACGCTTTATTGCAGGCGATGCTGGCCCATGTCACGGGATACGAGCCGGGGGATTTTGTGCATGCGATTGGCGATGCGCATATCTACTCCAACCATATGGACCAGGTGACCGAACAGCTGGGCCGCACGCCGGAACCATTGCCCAAACTGCGGATCAATCGACAGGTATCGTCGATCTTTGATTTCAAATTCGAGGATTTCACCTTTGAGAATTATAGCCCTCAGGCGGCGATCAAGGCGCCGGTGGCCGTATGATTACGCTGGTGGTGGCGCGGGCACGGAATGGGGCCATTGGCAAGGATGGGGACATTCCTTGGCATGCGTCTGAAGATCTCAAGATGTTTCAGGCGGAAACCATGGGCGGGGCGCTGATCATGGGGCGCAACACCTGGGACAGTCTGCCGTTCAAGCCCTTGAAAGGGCGACTGAATATCGTGGTATCGCGTGATACGTCGCTGACCGAGCACGTATACTCGGATATTCCTTCCGCCATCGCTTTTGCCTATGCGCAGGGCTACACGCGGGTCTATGGGATCGGGGGGCAATCCATCTACGCCGAGATGTTGCCCCTGGCGGATCGTTTGATGTTAACCGAGGTTGACCTGGAGATTGACGAGGCTGATGCGTTCTTTCCCGAGATCCGCGAAAACGATTGGAGCGAACAGCGCCGCGCCGTGTTGCGCTCGGCCGCTCCGCATTGCGTGTTGCGGGATCTGATCCGTCGCCCAAAGGCGTCGCTGCGCACCTAGTGTCACTTGGGCGACACTGTGTTTTCAGCTCAACAAGAAATTGACATGTGATCCGGCATCCGTAGGATGACGGGCAAGCAAAAACACAACCACTAGATGGGGGCACCATGAGTATCACAAAATCTATGGCAGCAGCAGCCGCATTTGCAATGATCGCCAGCGCGGCAGTGGCCGAAATGAAGGTCTACCCCTATCACTCATCCGGCAACTATTGCCCCGACGGGTTGCAGCCTATCACCATCTCTGGCGTGATTTGCTGTGGGACGCCAAACACTAAACAGTCCTACCAGTCCGCGATGGCACATCCGACGCCCAAGAAAAAGCACTACAAGAAAAAGCACAAGCACATGTCGCGCGCGGCTGACACCTGCCCTGAGGGGACCAAAGGCTGTTACTAAAGCGTTTTGGGTTGTCATCGTGTCCCGGGAACAGCGCAAGATGCTGTAAGCCACTTTTCTTAAAGGACTAAATGGAAAAGGCGCCCTGATCTGGGCGCCCTTTTTGTGCAGCTGATCACGTTTGCGGGCGAGACAAAGTCTTTGTTCGCTCCATTTCTGGAACGATGCAGACCCAACCGAAACGTGTCGTTTTTCGGGGTTACAGTAGCTTCAGATCGGCGGCCATCTGACGCCCATCCCGGCCGTCTTCCAGCTCAAAACTGACTTTCTGATTGTCAGCGAGGCCGGTCAGGCCCGATCTTTCGACGGCTGAGATATGAACAAAAACATCCTTGCCGCCATCTTCCGGTTCGATAAAGCCGAACCCCTTTGTGGTGTTGAACCATTTCACGGTGCCATTTGGCATGCCGCTTCTCCTTCTTGCGTGTCTTGCCCGGACAGGTCCGGGGTAAAAAGTGACCTAACGTCACCCGGGCAATCATTGCACCGATCCGACAAAAAGCAAGGAAAACCCCGTGACCTTCGGTATAGCCGGGGCTATTCATCAGCAAAACCAAGGGGGGGATGTGATGATTTTGTATGGGCTGAAGAATTGCGATACGTGCCGCAAGGCGTTGAAAGCATTGCCAGATGTGGATTTTCGCGATGTGCGCGCGGATGGCATTGATCCATCGGTGCTGAAAATTGCCTATGATCACCTGGGGGATGCATTGCTCAATACTCGCTCGACCACCTGGCGCGGGCTGGACGAGGCGGAACGTTCGACCGATCCAATGGCTCTGCTTCAGACGCATCCCACACTGATGAAACGCCCTTTGATCCAGGCGCAGGATCAGTTTTTTGTGGGGTGGAACAAAGACATAGAATCAAAGCTGCTTGGATAAAGCCTTCCGCGTGAGTAGGGTGTGGGCACTGGTAGGGAGTAATGTGACATGCGCAATGCAGCGATGATTTTGGGGGTGATCGGCGGCGTGATGGCCATCGTTCTGGGTTTTTTCAGCTTTGGCTACACCGAGGCGATTGAGCGTTACGGTGAAATCGAAGGCCTGGCCGAACAGGTGGACCGTGTTGGATTGACCCGCACTGTCAGCTTTCTAACCCCACTTTTTGCCATTGCGGGGGGGGCCATGTCGCCTTCACGGGCGCTGTGGGGTGGGATCCTTATGCTGATCGCCGCGGCGATGATGTTGTATACGTTCAAGTTTAACGTCTTCACCATGTTCCCTATCGGGCTGACTGGCCTTGCTGGTGTTCTGGCCCTGGCTGGCGGCCGCCCGGATGAACCTAAGTCTCACTTTTAGATTTTGGCGACAGCAGCCGGTCCAGGGACAAAGGTCCGGCACCTTTGATCACCAGGACGATAAACAGGAAGATCCAGAAGGTGCGTTCGTCAATGAGCGCTATGGATGTGTCAAAGAACCCACCCAGTTTGGCGCCGTGACCCGCCACATCCACCACGGTTTGGACAAGCACGAAACCGATCATTGCCAATGCCGCGAGCCGCGTTAGAAAGCCGACGAGGATCAATACGGGCAGCACAAATTCTGCGACTGTGCCGGCAAAAATCACCAGGCGCTGAAACAGGCTCAATTCCCCAACGTTATAGAGCGCCTCTTCTGCGGCTTTGGGGAAGATCTGCCCAAACGCACCAGCAGACGGCGAAAAGATCGAACCGTCAATTTTGAGCATGGCAGAGTTCCAGAAATAGAAGAACAAAACCAAGGCAAACACCACTCGCGCCAGCGTCGGCAGCAGCCAATCTGCGCGATCAAGCGGCTCAAAGATGGAATTGTACAGGGATGTCAGGGCGTTCATGTCGGTTCTCCGGTAAATATGCGTGTGATCGCGCCATGGCCGAGCAGCAAGCCAAGAAGCTGACCGAGGTCAAAAGAAGGGTCTTCTTTGAGGGCGGCATCATTGGCATCTGAAAGGGCTTCGCCGCGCATCAATGCGGCCATTGCGACGGCGGCTGGTTCAGCCAATAGATGTGGCATCGGGTCAAATTCGGGGCGCAGCACCAGCACGGATTGCGCCGCTTTGGGCGGTTGGGATGCGCCGTCCTCGGTGTTGAACACCCAGATACCATGGATCGGCCAAGGCGAGCGTTGCAAGATCGTGCTTGGGGCGAAATCAAAGCGCGCGGCGGCCATTTCTTCTGGCGTGAGCGCTTGCAGTTCGGCCGGGTCAATCGGCGTGGAATCTGCGGCGTGGTAGGACACTCGCAAGGCTTGTTCCAACCGCGCGACATCCGGCAAATAGCCGATATGTTCCAAGGGCTTAAACCCCTCCAGAAAGCCGGGCATTTCATCGCCATACTGCGAGAGCATCGGCACCTTGGGGGGGTGTTGGCGCAGAAGCACCGACGACACTTTCTTGAAGTTCTCTTCGCCGATCAGTTTTTGGATCACCGGGAAGCTGATTTCCAATGCCTCGGTCAGCGAGGAGGCCACATTGTTGCGATAGACCGCAAAGCGCGATCCGGCGGGCTGGCCTTGCCCATCGGACAGACCCTCCGGGACCGGCTGGTTTGGATCAAGCAGCGCGGTGTGAAATTTCAGCTGTGAGACAGTCATGCCGGCATCTTCTCCAGTGCGGCCGTGGCGCGCATGGCTTCGGCGGACAGGGCGGGCCAGTCGGGCACATCCGCATCCCATTCGATCAGCAGAGGCTTCGGGCCGGAACGTTCCAACGTGTAGTCCAGCAAAGTCCAGACCGGATCAGCCACCTCGCGTCCGTGGCTGTCGATCAGCAAAGGCGCACCGTGGTCGTCTTCGTCCTCGTCGTGGCCACCAAGGTGGATTTCGCCGACCAGATGCAGCGGAAAGGCATCGACATAGGCACGTGGGTCCAGTTTCAGATTGGTTGCAGACACAAAGATATTGTTCACATCGAGCAGCAAGCCACAGCCTGTGCGTTTGGCAATCTGATGCAGGAATTCGGTTTCCTCCATCGTGCTTTCTTCAAAGGCCAGATAGCTGGATGGATTTTCCAGCAGCATCTGACGGCCAACCACTTCCTGCACCTGATCAATGTGATTGGCGACGCGGGTCAGTGTGGCATCTGTATAGGGCAGCGGCAGCAGATCATTCAGGAAATGCGCGTCGTGGGTGGACCAGGCCAAATGCTCGGAAAAGCTGGCGGGTTGCAGCCAATCACATAGGTGTTTCAGACGGGCAAGGTGATCCTCGTCCAGGGGCATCTCGCCACCTATGGACAGGCCAACGCCGTGGACGGAGAAGGCAAAACGTTCGGCCAAGTGACGCAGTTGCGCCAGAGGGCGGCCACCGGCACCCATGTAGTTTTCAGCGTGAATTTCGAGCCATTCCACAGGGGTCGCATTATCAAGGATATCGGCAAAGTGCTGAGGCTTGTAGCCGACCCCAGGGGCGGCGGGAAGTTCTGGAAATTTGTGGGATGTATCAAGCATGGCGGCAATGCTTTCATCAAAACTGAGGGGGTGAGATGCGCGAAATCTCCGCGCATCCCTATCGGTGTTAGACTGAAAATATCAGCCTGGCAGATCACGGTCCAGCTCTTCGAGCGAACCCATACGGTCGCCGTCGAGTTCCATGGTTACACATGTGCCTGCGTCTACCAGTTTCCAGGCATTGCCTTGGTAATCAACGGTTGAGGAACCGGCACATGTTGTTCCTGCACCTGCTTTGCAGTCGTTTTCGCCAGCCAGCGATACGCCATAGCATTTTTCTTTGTCAGCAGCGACAGCTGTTGAAGTGTGAGCAGCCAGAGCAGCAGTTACGGCACCAGCGATTGCAACGGTTTTCATCATAGTCGACATTCGGGGTCTCTCCCTTAAAGGTTAAAGTCTATCGCGGATCGGGGCGGTGGCAGGGGACGACTAGGTTTCTGCGTCACACCCCGTTTGGTTGCGATGACATAAAGATAACCTGTTTCACGTCGGGTGCACTTCACGAGGCCGTTAGACACATGTGTGTTAGCGGATGTGAGCCGATGGTAAGACGGAAAGCCCTTGTTTTATTGGCGGGCAGGGCCGGTGGGCGAAACCCGTGTAACGAAAATTACGGGTTTCGCCGGTGATTTTCACCAAATGTTACAGTTGGTCCGGGGGGGTCGCATCGCGTGAAAGTGCGGATGTTACAGCCTCAAGCGGTTCAACCTTGGTGTGTTTCTCACCCAAGCGGCGGATTGTGACGGAGCGGTCTTCGACCTCTTTGGCACCACAGGCCAGGATGACCGGCACTTTGCCGACCGAATGTTCCCGAACCTTGTAGTTGATCTTCTCATTGCGCGTGTCGGCCTCGGCGCGGATACCTGCAGCGCGCAGGGTCTCGACCACCTCGTGCACATAGTCGTCCGCATCCGAGATGATCGAGGCGACCACCACTTGGCGCGGGGCGATCCAGAACGGCAGCTTGCCCGCATGCTCTTCGATCAGGATGCCGATGAAGCGTTCAAAGCTGCCAAGGGTGGCACGGTGCAGCATGACGGGGCGGTGTTTGTTGCCATCTGCGCCGATATAGCTGGCTCCCAGCCGCTCGGGCATCACAAAATCCACCTGATGCGTCCCACATTGCCAATCCCGGCCGATGGCGTCGGTCAGCACAAACTCCAGTTTCGGGCCGTAGAACGCGCCTTCGCCGGGGTTCAGCTCGTAGTCGCAGCCTGCCGCCAGTGTGGCGGACATCAAAGCGGCCTCGGCCTTGTCCCACACCTCGTCCGAACCGGCACGGGTGTCGGGCCGGTCCGAGAATTTCACTTTGAATTGCTCAAAGCCAAGGTCTTTGTAGACCTCCGACAAGAAGCGAATGAATTCGGCGGTTTCAGATTCGATCTGATCTTCGGCACAGAAGATATGGCCGTCATCCTGTGTAAAGCCGCGCACGCGCATGATGCCGTGCAGCGCACCGGAGGGTTCATAGCGCGCACAGCTGCCAAATTCGGCCATGCGCAGGGGCAGGTCACGGTAGCTCTTCAGGCCTTGGTTGAAGATTTGCACGTGGCAGGGGCAGTTCATCGGTTTCAGGGCGTTGATGGATTTTTCGCGAGCATGATCCTCGTCCACTTCGACGATGAACATGTTTTCCTGATACTTCTCCCAGTGGCCCGAGGCCTCCCACAGCTTGCGATCCACGACCTGAGGCGTGTTCACCTCAACATAGCCACCCGACACTTGCTTGCGCCGCATGTAGTCTTGCAAGCCAGTGAAGATGCGCCAGCCGTTGGGGTGCCAGAAGATCTGACCGGGGGCCTCTTCTTGCATGTGAAACAGATCCATCTCACGTCCAAGGCGGCGGTGGTCGCGTTTCTCGGCTTCTTCAAGGAAGTGTAAGTATTTCTTCAGGTTCTCTTTGTTCTGGAATGCCACACCGTAGATGCGTTGCAGCATCTCGCGATCACTGTCGCCACGCCAATACGCTCCGGCCACGCTCATGAGTTTGAAGGCATCTGCCGGCAGTTGTCCGGTGTGTTGCAGGTGCGGGCCACGACAAAGATCCTGCCAATCGCCGTGCCAATACATGCGCAAGGGTTCATCACCCGGAATGGCATCGATCAGTTCGACCTTAAAAGGCTCGTCTGCGTCCTTATAGTGTTGCACGGCGCGATCCCGCTCCCAGACTTCGGTTTTCACCACGTCACGAGCGTTGATGATCTCTTTCATCTTTTTTTCAATCGCGCCCAGGTCTTCGGGGGTGAAGGGCTCGGCGCGGTCAAAGTCATAGTACCAGCCGTTTTCGATCACAGGGCCGATGGTGACTTTGACGTCGGGCCAAATCTCTTGCACAGCGCGTGCCATGACGTGAGCGAAGTCGTGCCGGATCAGTTCCAGCGCTGGGGCTTCGTCTTTCATTGTATTGATCGCGATGGCGGCGTCTGCCTCAATCGGCCACTGCAAATCCCAATGTTGCCCGTCCAGCTGCGCGCTGATCGCCTTCTTGGCAAGGGAGTTGGAGATGTCTGCCGCCACTTCGGCCGCGGTGATGCCTGCGGCGTATTCGCGCGCATTGCCATCGGGGAATGTCAGGGAAATCTGGGCCATATGCTAGGCTCCTCGTCAGTTTGGCGCCCACGGAACGCCCGGTTGCGGGTATGTCGTTTGATCTGGCGCCTGTTTGGCGAGATGTCGCGCATATGTCAAGGATGCGCCCTGGGTTCAGGGAATGCGACTGGTAACCCAGGTAAGTGGCTGAGATGTATCGGGGAAAGGCGATGCGTGTGCAAGCGTATACCAATTCAGTGTGCAGACGTATGCCAAAAAGAGGGTAACTTATTGTCGCAGTTGAGTTTTTTGTATAGACATTTTTGATCGAAAACCTGATTTTGGTACATATCTCGACATCACTATCGTTCTCGCATCAGGGGAAGGAGCCCTCGCATGGCCAAGTTTAACGACCAGATTGAGCTGAGTATTGAAGACATGGCACTGATCGAACGGGCGCTGCGCCATGAAAAGCGCGCTTTGGCCAATCGCGCCTTGGATACCGACACGTCCGAGATGGCCAATGGCGACGAAGATGATGACGCGGTCCGCCAAATCCACGATCTGCTGGGGCGCTTGCACAACCAAAAGGTTTTCTATCGCCCAAAAGGCGATGTTTACGTGGGCGGCTGAACCCGCTGACCGAAACTCGGAAAGACCGAACAGGGGCGGGCAACCGCCCTTTTTCTTTGGTTACATCGCATTGTGTCCCAATGTGTGCCATCGTACGCCAATGTATCCTAATGTTCACTGTAACACATTGTTATAATTAAAGACTTTTCATCCCTGAAATCTCTGCTAACGCTGCACTTACGACCAGCGTGTCGTGCGGTGAATATCGCCCTACTTTCGCGTCAACAGGACATTGACCATGGTGAACCAACCAAATCAGACGACCCCCCGCAACGACGGGTTCGAGCAGGCAGCAGTTTCAACACGTCCTTCCGTGAAAACAGCGGGCGAGGCATGGGTTCGGGCCGTGGCAGAAAGTGCCATTCCCGAGCGCGCCTGGACAATCAGCCGGATCGAAGCCTCTCTCGGCTCTATCGCGTGACGTAGCGGATGATCTGACGGATCATCTTGCCAAACGGCGCGACATGCGGTGAACCTTGCGGCTGACAGCAGCCAAAGAGGATCCGCATGGGCCAGCATCAAACATTGACGACGCCGCAAGGGCGCTCGATTGCCTATCATCTCAGTGCAGGTGAGGGGCCCTGCGTGGTGTTCCTCGGGGGGTTGATGTCCGATATGGAGGGCACCAAGGCCGTTCATCTCGAGGCCTGGGCGCGTGCGCAGGGCAGGGCCTTTCTGCGGTTTGATTATTCCGGCCATGGCTTGAGTTCGGGAGCCTTCCAGGACGGTTGCATCGGGGATTGGGCCGAAGACACCGCCGCCGTGCTGGATCAGTTGACGGATGGTATGGTTCTATTGGTGGGGTCCTCCATGGGCGGCTGGCAATCATTGCTGGCGGCAAAACGCATGCCCAAACGTACTGCAGGTCTCGTGACCATCGCCGCGGCTCCTGATTTTACCGAAGACAGCATGTGGGCCAGCTTCACGGATGCGCAGAAGGCTGAATTGGAGAGCGCAGGCCGTGTCGCCTTGCCCAGCGACTATGGCGAGCATTACATCATCACCAGGCGCATGATCGAAGATGGCCGCAAGCAGCTAGTATTGCGCGATCCCTTATCCTTGCCCTGTCCGACCCGGTTCTTGCAGGGTACCGCTGACAAGGATGTGGACATGTCCGTGGCACTGCGTTTGCTGGACCATGCGGAAGGCCCCGATATCCGGTTGACCCTGGTTGACGGCGCGGACCACAGGTTTTCAGACAGCGGATGTTTGAAGCTGATCACAGAAAGCGTTGAAAACGTGCTGAACAGCGAAGGCATGGTCTGATGCGCTGGATCAAACGCGCAGGCTTCACCCTGGCAATCCTCTTTTCGCTGATGTTTTTTCTGGGGCCTTACGAGCCCGTTGGTCACGACGCGAGCTTTAAGCCGGCCAAGTTTGGTGAAGGTGTGCAGGTGTACTTTGAAAGCATCGAATCTGCTTTTGACGACATTCGCCCCGACAGTGCCAAGCGGGTGATCTGGGCAGTGCAGAAGGAAACTCGCACGCCACTGTCCATCGTGTATTTACACGGCTTCTCAGCCAGTTCGCAGGAAATTCGGCCTGTGCCGGATGATGTGGCGGCGGCGCTGGGGGCAAACCTGGTCTACACCCGCTTTGCCGGGCATGGCCGGACGGGCGACGCGATGATCGACGGTGATATGCAGGCGTGGATGCAAGACGCCGCTGAGGCCTTGGCCGCAGGGCGTGCTGTGGGGGATGAGGTCATCGTGATGTCCACCTCTACGGGCGGAACCGTGGCAGCCTTGGCTTTGTTAGACGCCGAAATGTCCACACAGGTCAAAGGGGCGATTTTTGTCTCGCCCAATTTTGGGATCAACAATCCTATGACCCCCCTGCTGACGATGCCGGCTGCGCGCCATTGGCTGCCCATTGTCGCGGGTCAGCGCCGCAGTTTTGAGCCTCGCAGCCCTGAACAGGCACAGGAATGGACGACCGAATATCCAAGTGCGGCCGTCTTTTCCATGGCTGCGATGGTGAAACACGCCGCGAGACAGGACTATTCCGAGGTGCAGATCCCGGCGCTCTTTTACTATTCAGACGCCGATAAGGTCGTACGCCCGGATATCACGGACGCGATCCTGGCTGGGTGGGGGGAACACGCCACCCGCGTCACACCCATGCTGACAGAAACTGACGATCCTTACGCGCATGTTGTGGCAGGTGATATCATGTCGCCGGGCAATACCGCGCACGCGACCAAAGCCATGCTCGACTGGATCAAAGGATTGTAAAACATGGACCAACGTATCTCGCTCATTACCTTGGGTGTATCGGACGTAACCCGCTCGGCGGCGTTCTACGAGGCCCTGGGTTGGGCGCGCGTCGACACCACCGATGGAGTGGTGGCCTTCGATTTGATAGGCCAGACTCTGGGTCTGTATCCCCGAGCCGAGCTGGCCCGCGATATGGGGCTGAAGGAAAGCGATCTGGGCGCTGGCGGGTCCACATTGGGCTACAACGTCCGCGACAAGGATGACGTGGCTCAAATTCTCGCCAAAGCCAAAGCCGCCGGAGCGCGTATTCTGAAAGAAGCGGAAGACGTCTTTTGGGGCGGGCATCACGGTTACTTTTCTGACCCTGACGGGCACATCTGGGAAGTGGCGCATAATCCGTTCTCGCCTTTGCGCGAAGACGGTGCGTTTCGCTGGAACGGTTACGGATGAGGACACCGCGCAGCATGTGGAGCCTGGAGACCTTGGGCCGTGTGCGCCTGAGCCGTCATTTCTTCATGCGCGATTTTCTCTATTCCGAGATTGGCAGCATCCACCAGATCCCCAATGTACCGGAAGACCCGGATCTGGCCATCGCGAATGGCCGTCGATTGTGCGAGGACTTACTGGACCCGTTGACCGAAACCTTTGGGCGCATTGCGATACGGTCGGGGTACCGCAGCCCGACGCTGAACAAATATGGGAATGAAAACAAACTGAACTGCGCACGCAATGATGCCAACTATGGGCATCACATCTGGGATCGTCAAAGCGACGGCGGGGCAGGGGCGGGCACGTCTTTGGCGATACCGTGGTTTGCCGATCAGTATGAGCAGGGCCGCGACTGGCGTGATCTGGCGTGGTGGATCCATGACCATCTGCCCTATTCCGATCTGTGGTTCTTTCCCAAACTTTGCGCGATGAACCTCAGTTGGCGTGAACATCCGCGGCGCACGATCTCAAGCTATATCGCCCCCAAAGGCATGTTGTTGCGCGCAGGGGCCACGCCCGCCGAGCCACCTGAGGCGCGTCGAACACGCTATGCTGATTTTCCGCCATTTCGGGGCATCCACTATCCGTAAGCCATTGACCCCGCGAATGCCTGTGGCATGGTGTCGGCGCTGGCAAATCACAGGGCAGAGGATCAAAAGCGCAAGATGAATGAACCGCTGGTTTTCCTGCCGGAAATGATGTGTGACGCACGGGTCTTTGGGCCTCAACTGGCCGCGCTCAGCCCGCATTACACGTTGACAATGGCACCCCTCACCGGGGGAGACCGGATCGAGGAGATCGCCTCGCGTCTTTTGGACGCTTTGCCGCGCAAGTTTGCCCTGGCAGGGCTGGCGATGGGGGGATGTGTGGCGATGGAAATCCTGCGCCGTGCGCCGGATCGTCTGACACGCATCGCATTGATGAACACGACCGCACTTGCTGAAACGCCGCAAACCGCTGCCGATTATGAGCCCAAGATCATCAAGGCGCGCTCGGGCCTTCTTGCCGATGCGGTGCCAGAATTCCTGTCGCCGGATCAATTGGCTAACGGACCTTACCGAAACGAGGTCATGGCGCTGGTCACGGACATGGCGGAAAACCTGGGTGTGGATGCGATCATCCGGCAAGCGCGCGCGCTGCAGCGTCGGCGGGATCAGCAGGTGGTGCTGCGAAAGTGCAAAGTACCTGCGCTGGTGCTGTGCGGCGAAGAGGATGGTATCGCGCCGATCAAACGCCACTCGTTCATGGCGGAGCTCATTCCCTATGCAGAGCTGAAAGTCATCGAAGGGGCAGGGCATTTGCCAACGCTGGAGCAGCCCGAGGCCACTACGGCTGCGATCCACGATTGGATCAAACAGCCTTTCGTGCTGCAAACACCTGCCAGCAAAGTTTAAGCGACTGCGTTACGCAGCCTTGTTCTTGTTCGCGGGTTTCTTGATTTTGGCCTTGGTTTTGCGAGGGCTGGTGCGCTTGCGCGGGGCAGGGGCTTCGGAATTGGCGTCGATGAAATCCAACACAAGAGGTCGGATATTGTTGCGCCAGCTGCGGCCTGCGAAAATGCCATAGTGACCCGCCTGGGGTTCCACATAGCTGGCTTTTTTGGCGTCCGGTAATCCGGTCAGCAAATCCAGGGCGGCAATACATTGGCCGGGGGCCGAGATATCATCTTTGCCGCCTTCGACCGTTTTCACCGCGACAGAATCGATTTTACCTATGTCCACGCGCTTGCCGTTGATGGAGAATTCATTCCGGGCCACTTCTGTGCCCTTGAAGATACGTTCGACGGTCGACAGATAAAACTCGGCCGGCATATCCATCACGGCCAGATACTCATCATAGAACTTGTTGTGCGGATCACGATCGCTGGCTTCGCCTTGGGCGACGCGACCGATTTGGTCCATAAAGGCCTTGGAATGGCGTTCCATGTTCATCGACATGAAGGATTGAAGCTGCAACAGGCCAGGGTAGACCTTGCGCCCCACGCCTTCGTATTTGAAACCAACGCGCTGGATCATGGTTTGCTGCAACTGGCCCATGGTGACGCGGCGACCGAAATCGGTCACTTCGGTGGGTGCGGCGTCGGGGTCAACAGGTCCGCCAATCAATGTCAGGGATCTGGGTTGTGCGGTCGGGTCTTCCTCGGCCAGAAAGGCCGTGGCCACCAGTGCCAATGGTACCGGCTGGCAAACGGCAATGACATGCAGATCTGATCCCAGCTCGCGCATGAAATCCGCCAGATAGAGTGTATAATCTTCGACGTCGAATTTGCCTGCTGACACAGGGATATCACGGGCATTGTGCCAGTCAGTGACAAACACCTCGCAATCGGGCAGGAGCGACCGCACGGTTGAGCGCAGCAAAGTGGCATAGTGGCCGGACATGGGAGCCACCAGCAAAACGCGGCGGTCCATGTCTTCACGGCCCTGCACGTCAAAGTGGATGAGATCGCCGAAGTCGCGCTCAACAATGGTTTCGACATTTATCAGGTGGTCACGCCCGTCTTCACCGGTGATCGATTCGATGCCCCAGTCGGGCTTGGTTACCATGCGCTGGAACGTGCGTTCCGTCACTTCGCCCCAGGCCGCCATCCATTGGAAGGCAGGGTTTGGCGTCAGGCTGAAAATTGGATATGATGCCATGGACAGGGCGGTCGCACCCAGCCACTGGTTCGTGTTGCGGAGGGTCTCCATCAGGTCGTAAGTGGCCATATAGCGCATCTTGGTACTCCTTTAGGCCACCCGGAACAAAGTGTGGGACCTGATCACTTTCGTCGCATGGTCCCTCCCGGCCACTGACGATATAGGCACCACCTTAATGCTGCATAGCAGAAAAGTTAAAGGAAAAAGTTAAAAACATGTCGACGCAAACGGATAGCCCTACCGAAGATTTCCAAAAGATGAATGAAAATCTGGTGAAGGTCGAAGAACTGTCGCAGCGGCTGATCAAAGCGCTAACCGCCCGGAATCCGGCGAAACAAACGCTGAATGGGCCCTCGGATGATCTGTTTGCAAAGGCGTCTGCGTCCTATCTTTCGGAGTTCATGGAAAATCCCGGAAGGCTCTATGAGCATCAGGTTGAATATTGGGGTAAATCGGTACGCGCCTTCATGGAAGCGCAGCAAGCCATGCTGCAGGGCGGCGAAATTTTTGAAGAGGAAGACTTCCTGTCGGGTGATCCGCGCTTTGCCAATCCCATGTGGACATCGAACCCCTATTTCCACTGGGTTAAGCAGCAATACGGGTTGAATGCCAAAGCCATCTGCCAGGCTGTGACCGATATTGACGATCTCGATTCGACCGAAAAGAAGCGGTTAGAGTATTTCTCGCGCCAGATCATCGACATGATGGCGCCGACCAATTTCCTGGGCACCAACCCCGACGCGCTTGAACGCGCGATTGAGACCGAGGGAGAAAGTCTGGTGAGGGGCCTGGAGAACCTTGTGTCGGATCTTGAGGCCAACAACGGTGAAATGGTGGTTCGTCTGGCAGATGACAGCGCGTTTGAGCTGGGCGAAAATGTGGCCACCACCCCGGGTGAGGTGATTTATCGAAACGATCTGATCGAATTGATCCAGTATCACCCCACAACCGAAAAGGTGCACGCCACGCCTTTGCTGATCTTTCCGCCTTGGATCAACAAATTCTACATCCTCGACCTCAAGGAGCAAAATAGCCTGATCAAATGGGTGGTCGACCAGGGGTATACTTTGTTTGTCGTATCTTGGGTGAACCCGGATCGCAGCCACGTAGATGTTGGCATGTCGACCTATGTGGAAGACGGGTTTTTAACGGCCATTGAGAAGGTCAAGGAAATCACCAAGCAAAAGCAGGTCAACACGGTGGGTTACTGCATCGCAGGCACCACGCTGCATCTGACATTGGCGTTGCTGGCCAAGCGGGGCGATAAATCGGTGAAGTCGGCGACATTCTTTACGGCGCTGACGGATTTCTCCGAACAGGGCGAATTTGTCCCTTTCCTGCAGGATGATTTCATCGACGGGATCGAGGAAGAAGTGAACACCCAAGGCGTGCTGCGTTCGTTCATTCTGGGACGCACCATGTCATTCCTGCGCTCGAACGATCTGATCTACAAGCCCGCGATCAAAAGCTACATGATGGGCGAGGCCCCACCAGCCTTTGACCTGCTGTTCTGGAATGGTGACGGGTCCAACCTTCCTGCAAAAATGGCCCGCGATTATTTGCGGGGATTGTGCCAGAAGAACGAGTTTGTCGAGGGTGGGATAGAGCTCTGCGGCGAAACCCTGCATGTCTCGGATGTCAAAGTGCCGATCATGGCCGTCACCTGCGAGACCGACCACATCGCGGCGTGGAAGGATTGTTACCGTGGGTTCAAGCAAACCAATTCGCGCGATAAGATCTTCATCGTATCGGAAAGTGGTCATATTGCGGGGATCGTTAACCCGCCGTCTAAAAACAAATATGGGTATTACACCAATGACGACCTGAGCGGGGATGCAGATGCCTGGCTGGCAGGGGCAAAAGAGCAAAAGGGGTCTTGGTGGCCTGAGTGGGAGGAGTGGTTGAAACCACGCTCGGGCAAGTTGGTCAACGCCCGAACACCGGGTGATTCCAACAACAAACCCATTGCGCCAGCCCCCGGAACCTATGTGCGAAAGAAGGCAACTCTCTGATTTAGTGGTATAAAATCCTTCTGAAAAATTTATGCTGCAATGCAGAAAAAATACTTGAAATGCCGCAGTGCAGCATGTATATAGTTTGCAGACGCAGAAAACAGCGGGCTGATCCGCTAACGCACACGAAGGATTATACCAATGGCTAAAGCACAAGACATGAACACCGTCCTGAAAGACATCATGGGCGCATTCCCCGTCGACACCAAAGCAATGGAAGACGCTGTAAAGAGCCAAGCTGCTCTGAACGAAAAACTCTCAGGCGTAGCCCTGGGTGCCGCTGAGAAATCCGCTGAGATTTCCAGCAAATGGACCAAAGACACTCTGGCCAAACTGAACGACATGAGCAAAGTCAAAGCAGAGCCTGCTGACTACGCCAAAGCGATGACCGATTTCGCGTCTGCTTCTGCTGAAGCCGCTGCCGAAAACATGGCCGCCTTCGCTGAAGTTGCGAAAAAAGTTCAGATGGACACAGTTGAACTGCTGATGGCCGCTGGCAAAGACATCCAAGCCGATGCCGCTCAAGCCGTCAAAAAAGCAACTGACGATGTGACTGCCGCTGCTAAGAAAGCAACCGCAGCTGCAAAATAAGCAGTAGGTCGATCGGGGACCTCCCTCCCGGATCCTGACTGCGAAGGGCGAGCCGCACGGCTCGCCCTTTTCTTTTGCGGCGCAGCATACTAGGCTGCAACGCAGCGATATGTTTTGGGAGGACCGTACCGTGGCTGACAGTGACAAACCGCTTTTGATCAAGCGCTACGCCAGTCGCAGGCTATATAATACAGAAACCTCAGACTATGTGACGCTGGACGATATCGCCGAGTTTATCCGTGATGGCCGCGAAGTGCAGATCATTGATCTCAAATCGGGCGATGACCTGACCCGTCAATATCTGCTGCAAATCATCGCCGAACATGAAAGCCGGGGTGAAAACGTGTTGCCCCTCGGCGTGCTGACCGATCTTGTGCGCAGCTATCACAGTCAGGCCACCTCGATGGTGCCTGATTTTCTGGCCGCCAGCTTTGAAATGCTGCAAAAGGGCCAATCGCAGATGATGGAAAGCATGACCAAGACCAATCCGCTGTCCTCGATGCCGGGTATGGAAGCGATCCGCAGCCAGCAAGAAGCATTTTTGAAAGCCATGACCGGGGGAATGGCCCCAGGTGGCACCACACCGCCCCAATCCGCCGAGGCCGAGCCTGCGGATGAAGGTTTGGATGACATCAAGAAGCAACTGGCTGAATTGCAGGACAAGCTGTCCAAACTCGGCAAATAAGCCGAGATGGTCGATAGCCCTGGTCGCATCACCCTTTGGGGGATCGAAGTTTTCATGGCTGCGGCCGATGAACGGTCAATCTCGGCTGCGGCAAAACGGCTGGGGGCCAGTCCTTCGGCTGTATCACAACAGCTGACCAATCTCGAAGGGGCCGTGGGCGCCACTCTGTTGCAGCGCAATTCCCGCCCCATCCGGCTGACCCCTGCAGGCGAGATCATGTATCGCCGGGCCCAGACCATTCTGAACGAAGCAGCACAAGTGCGCGCCGAGTTGGCGATGGCTGATCTGTCCATCCTGACGCGGTTCCGGCTGGGCATGATTGAAGATCTCGAAGCGGATGTCACGCCGCAGCTTTTGACCCATATGGCGGGTGAATTGAAAGCCTGTGAGTTTTATCTGGAAACCGGGGCCAGTCATTCGCTCTATGACCAGCTTGAAGCGCGGGCCCTGGATGTCATCGTGGCTGCCGAACTGGGGGCTGAAAGCGATTGGGTTGAAGTGCATCCTTTGCTGCGCGAGGGCTTTGTCGTTGCTGCCCCCAAAGGCGTCATTCACCGTGATGGCGACATCTTACGCCAGCTGAAACGCATGCCGATGGTGCAATACACCCAGCGCCACTATGTGGGCCGATTGGTGAACGCCCATCTGGCGCGCCAGAATATCAACCTGACCCACCGGTTTGAGATTGACAGCTATCATGCCATTTTGGCTTTGGTGGCGCAGGGCACGGGCTGGACCATCCTGACCCCTCTGGCGTTGATGCGGGCACGGCGGTTTGCCGACAAGATTGACGTGATGGAGCTGCCGTTTGAACCCTTGTCGCGCACCATTTCCCTGACCGCACGCAAGGATATTCTGGCGGATATGCCCGCAAGGGTGGCCAAAACGTTGCGGCCCATCCTACGCAAGACCATCGTGGAACCGGCCATCGTCGAGCATCCGTTTCTTGCAGGCAGTCTGACGGTGTTCTGATCTAAGGTGCGACCACGGGCGTTCGGTAGCAATCGTCCTGCGTCATCTCCCAATAGGCCTGCCGCAATCCCAGGGCCACAGCACCTGCGGCCCCGTTGGAAAACTGTCTTTCATTGACCCGCGCCACCGGGATGACGCCGCCGCCGGAACTGGATAAGAAGACCTCGTCGGCCTCCATGAACTCTGCGATGGGCAGATCACGTTCTTGAACGCTGAACCCTTGGGCGGCGGCCAATTCCAGCACGGTGCGCCTGGTGATCCCATGGAGCACGCCTGCGTCTGGGGTGATGATTGTATTTCCCTTTACTGCAAAGACGTTAAAGCCCGGACCTTCCGTGATATTCCCGGCGTGATCAGGCAGCACGACAGTTTCAAATCCGGCTGTTTTGGCTTCAAACAGACCTTGAGTGAAATCCCCCCAGTGATAGTTCTTTACCCGTGGATTGACGCTGTCTGCCGGTATCCGGTGCGTGGTGTCTGACAGCATGACATGCACGCCAGCTTCGGCGACTTCGGGGCGTACGACGTGGATGTAGGGCACGCACCAGGCGTAGAAATGATTGGCGCAATCACGTGGATCGCGGCTGCCGGGGATGACCGGCACGCCGCGCGCGGCGACCATGGCCACATAGGCGTCCTGAAGCCCCGAGGTGGCAACCATCTGGTGCAGCGCATGAATAATTTCTTCCCGCGAAAGGCCTACATCCATGTGGCAGGCTGTCAGCGAGGCTTCAAAGCGGTCCAGATACTCGTTCAGCCGGAAAAACCCATGGTCGCGCACAGGCACGACGTCGTAGGTGACATCAGAATGGGTCACAGCCCAATCGGTCACCCCGATGGTGGCGTTTTGGATGGGGACAACCTTGCCTTTGATCCACGCGGCCCCTTTGGTGAAATCTTGGTTCATGTGCCATGTAGCGCTGATGCCTCTGGCAAGGTCAAGTGCCGTAGGCCTGTGGCTCCAGTCCCATCACCTCGTCTGCGGCCATGAGAAGGACATCGGCAATGATGTCTTGCTCGGCATGGGTCAGGCGGGCGGGCAGGCGCACATCACAGGCACGCATCAACATGGCGCGGGTTTGGGGCAGCTCGGGCGTGTCACCGGGCAAGAATTGCCAGTTCCAAAAGGCGCGGGCATTATCGGTGCTTTGGCCAAAAACCTGCACTTTGACGCCACGTTCGGCCGCCGCTTTGACAAAGCGGTCTGTATCCTCGGCGTTCAGGTCTACCAGATTGAACTGGATCGAATCTGGTGCGCGCTCTTCTTGCGGTAAGGCAGGGGGGACGTGCAGCCAGAGCGAAGTGTTCAGACGTGCCGCCACGCGGTCATGGCCCAAACGCCCATCGCGGACACGGCGCGGAATTTCATTCAGCTGAGGGCGGATGATGGCTGCGGACAGGTTGGACATGCGCAGATTATACAGCGGGTGCTGGTTTTGATGGCACGCGAACGCTGCTTCAAGGTTGCTGTCCATCTCATTGAAATGCTTTGACCAATTGTGTTCATAGGCCCCTGACATGATCACGGCGCGTGCGACCAGATCAGCGTCGTCGGTGATTACAATACCGCCTTCACCTGCATTGACCAGTTTATAGGACTGAAAGCTGAAACACCCCACGCGGCCAATTGTGCCGATGTTCTGGCCATTCCACGTGGTGCCAAGGCTGTGGGCAGCGTCCTCAACCACGGGGATCTGACGCGCATCACAGAGCGCCATGATGGCATCCATATCGGATGTGTGACCACGCATGTGGCTGATGATCACAGCGCTGATGCCGGATTCAAGTTTGGCTTCGAAGTCTCTGAGATCAATGCGGTAATTGTCGCCCACTTCGCAAAGCACGGGTAGGCAATCCGCGTGAAGAACCGATGACGGGACAGCGGCAAAGGTGAAACCGGGGATCAGCACGCGGGCATCGCGCGGCAGCCCCAAGGCTTTGAGGGACAAGAACAGAGCCGCCGAACAGCTGGACACGGCCAAAGCGTAGCGTGAGCCCATGAGGGCCGCGAACTCTTGCTCCAACAGAGTAACAGGTGCCTCTTCTGGAGCCGTGTACCGAAAAAGATCGCCGGATTTCAGTAGTTTGTCGATTTCAACTCGGGCGGAGTCGGGGATCGGTTCCGCATCGTAGACATTGGGGGCTAAGGTCATGTTCGGAATTCCTGAAATTAGATTTCGGATTATCGGGATTCGTAATTGAAAATATGAGTAGACCCAAGTGAAATTTTAGTCAGCAATAGAATGAGCAAAGCCCTGCTTGGCCACCCAAAACGGTGGCGCATTCGTGTCCGAAAAGGAAGGGCTTACATCCCCAGCCGGTCGCGCATCGCGTACCAGGTCATCGCCAGCACCAGAAGGGGCGAGCGCATCATGGTACCACCGGGAAAGACCGACGTAGGCACACGGGCCATGGTGTCAAACCCCTCAGCCTGACCCGCGATGGCATCGGCCATCAGCTTGCCAGCGTGGGTGGCATTCCCCACGCCGTGCCCGGAATACCCCGAAGCCGACAGCATATTGGGCGCCACCCGCGCCAGATAGGGCATGCGTTTCATGGTGATTGCCAATGTTCCGCCCCAGCTGTAGTCGATTTTTGCATCCTTCAGATGTGGATAAATCTCCAACATCGGTTTGCGCACCGTCTGGGTGATATCGCGCGGGAATTTGTAACCATAGCTTTCTCCGCCTCCAAACAGCAGGCGTTTGTCGTGGCTGAGGCGGTAGTAATTCACCACAAATTTTGTGTCGGCCACGGCGATGTCTCGAGTCACAATCTTGGCGGCTTCGTCCCCCAAAGGCTCGGTGGCAATGATGAAGTTGTTGATGGGCATGACCCGGGCGGCCACCTTGCGATCAAGCCCGCCCAGATAGCCATTGCAGGCCAGGATCACGTGATCTGCGACCACGCGGCCTTGCCCTGTTTGCACCACCGCCTGAGCGCCGCGCTGAATGTTGTGCACTTCGGAAGCCTCATACACCTCCACGCCTGCTGTCGCGGCAGCACGGGCCAGCCCCAAGGCATAGGCCAACGGATGCAAATGGGCCGCCCCCATGTCCAGAGAGCCGCCGTGATAGGTAGGCGAGGGGACCAAGGCGCGAAAGGCCTCGGCATCCATGTTCTCGATCTGATCATAACCATAGTGGTTTCGCAGGTGTTCGGTGTGGGTGTGTTCATCGCGCATTTCGCGGTCGGAAAAGCAGGCGTGCGCAATGCCTGGCTTCAAGTGGCACTCAATCTTGTGTTTTGAAATCAGCGATTTCACCAGAGCTTTAGCCTCTTCTCCCTGATCCCATAGTTTTTTCGCGTCCTCTGGGCCAACCATCTTTTCCAGTGTTTCCTGATCCTGCCGCTGACCACTGCCCAATTGCCCGCCGTTGCGACCAGAAGCGCCAAACCCAACGCGGTGAGCCTCGACCAACGCCACTTTGTATCCGCGTTCGGCCAAATGCAGGGCCGACGACAGACCAGTGAAACCCCCGCCGACAACGCAGACATCCGCCGTTACTTCGCCTTTCAGCGTAGGAAAGGGCGGCAGGGCCTCGGCCGTGGCAGCATACCAGCTAGAGGGGTATTGCCCGGGGCTGTCATTGGCGTGGAGAAGGTTCATAAGGGGATGCTCTTCAGGCAGGATAGGGGATCAGCAGGTTGGGCAATCAGGCCTAGACGTTTAACAGCAGATGTTCACGTTCCCAGGGGCTGATCACTTGCAGGAATTCGTCATATTCCGCGCGTTTGACGATGGAGTAGACGCGGCCAAATTCGGGGTGCAGGATTTGTTGCAGCTCCTCGGCCTCGTCAAACAGGTCCAGCGCTGTGGCCAGATCGCGGGGGATGTTGCTTTCGCCTGCATAAGCGTCGCCCTTGAATTGCTTGGCCGGACGGATTTCGTTCTTCAACCCCAGCAGGCCACAGGCCAGCGAGGCGGCGATGGCCAGATAGGGATTGCAGTCCATCCCGGCCAGACGGTTCTCCACCCGGCGCGCCTTGGGGCCGGAGATGGGGACGCGAATGCCCGTTGTACGGTTGTCGCGCGCCCATTCCAGATTGATCGGTGCGGCGTTGTCTTTCACATAACGGCGATAGCTGTTCACATAGGGTGCCATGACGGCGATGGCGGCAGGCATATGGGTCTGCAGGCCACCGATGAAGTGATAGAACGCATCCGTTTCACCGCCCTGCGGGCCTGAGAAGATGTTCTCACCCGTCTCAATGTCCATGATCGAGTGGTGAATGTGCATCGCAGAGCCCGGCTCTTCCTCGATGGGTTTGGCCATGAAGGTTGCAAAGGCGTCGTGGCGCAGCGCGGATTCGCGGATCAGGCGTTTGAAATAGAATACCTCGTCGGCCAGTTTCACCGGATCGCCGTGCAGCAGGTTGATCTCCAACTGACCGGCACCGCCTTCCTGCGTGATGCCGTCAATCTCAAAGCCTTGAGCTTCGGCAAAGTCATAGATGTCGTCGATCACCGGGCCAAATTCGTCCACAGCTGTCATGGAGTAGGCCTGACGTGCGGCCGCCGGGCGGCCTGAGCGGCCCATCATCGGCTCGATCTTCTTGGCCGGGTCCAGATTGCGGGCGGTGACATAGAATTCCATTTCCGGGGCCACGACAGGCTCAAGCCCCATGTCGCGGTACATTTTCACCACGCGTTTCAGGACGTTACGCGGGGAATAGTGGATCGGTTTCTTGTCACGGTCATAGGCGTCATGGATCACCTGCAACGTCCAATCCCCTGTCCAGGGGGCAGCCGAGGCCGTTTCCATATCCGGAATCAGGATCATATCGCGCTCAATAAACCCTTCGTCCTCATCTGCCGCTTCACCCCAGCCACCAGTGATGGTCTGGAAGAAGATGCTGTCGGGCAGATGAAAGTAATCCTGCCGGTCAAACTTCTTGGCAGGCACCGCTTTGCCACGCGCAATACCGGGCAGGTCCGAGACGATACATTCCACTTCGTCCAGTCGTTTGCCCTCCAGATATTCCTGGGCAGGCTGCGGCAGTTTCTTGATCCAGTTGGCCATATCAGGCACCTCGTTTCAGGACTTGGGCCATGCGTTCGGCAATGGCGGGGCTTTGAATGGGGTCGTTCAATTTGGTGGCTGCATCGGCAAGGATGTCGTCGGGAACAACGCCGGGGCCGCGGTATTTCAAAAGAAAATCAATCATTTCCGAGGTGAACTCTGGATGCGGCTGGATGGTGTAGACCTTGTCGCCATAGACCAGAGCGGCATTTTCGCAAAACCCGGAGGAGCCGACAACCTGCGCTTCTGAAGGCAGTTCGACCACCTGATCCTGATGCCAGGCGTTGAGGTTGCTGGTGTCGCCTTCAATCTCGTATTCCGTGCGGCCCACAGACCATCCGCCGTCATATTTGACGACCTTGCCGCCGAGGGCCTGTGCGATGATCTGATGGCCGAAACAGACGCCCACCAGTGGCACCCCTTGGGCGTAGACATCGCGGATGAAGGCCTCAAGCGGGGGGATCCATGGATGATCCTCATAAACTCCGTGTTTAGACCCTGTAATCAGCCAGCCGTTACATTCATCGGGCGAGGCGGGGATCACACCGCCTTCGCAATCATAGGTCACAAACTCAAAACCATGGCCGTCTAGAAGCCGTGCGAACATGGCGTCGTAATCGCCTAAGGCGTCTTTGACTTCGGGCACCGCGTGGCCGGTCATCAATATACCGATTTTCATCGTAGCTCCGTAATTTGATCAAATTCAGGCTAACCCATTGCCGGACATCGGACAAGCCTGCCCTCAGGCCGTGCTGAGGTAGGTTTTCCAGTGGTCGGCCTCGTCTATTTCAGACATGAGGCGCAGCTCTTGGCGTTTGGTCAAGACCAGATTGCGAATGAGCTCTTTGGGGAAGATCGCGGCGATGGCCGGATTGGCCTCAAAGAGATTAATCGCGCTGGCCCAGTCAGGGGCCAATTGCGGCAGGTCCAGATCATAGGCGTTGCCCGACATGGGGGCAGGGGGTGTTAGGCTCTGCTCCACACCGTTGATGGCGGCACCCAAGATGGCCGCGAAGGTCAGGTAAGGGTTAATATCGCCGCCTGCCACACGGTGTTCGATGCGCCGGGCCGCCGGTGGGCCCCCGGGGATGCGCACGGCCGCCGTGCGGTTTTCATAGGCCCAGCACACGGATGTTGGCGCATGGGCGCCGGGCACGAGACGGGTGTAGCTGTTCGCGTGTGGAGCAAACAGAAGTGTGGAGGCCTGCATCGCTTCAAGACACCCCGCGACGGCGTGGTGCAACGTATCGGTGCCTTTGTCGCCGCCATCGTTGAAGACGTTATTACCCTCAGAATTCAGCACCGAGAAATGCAGATGCATCCCGTTGCCGGCATCGGTCATGAAAGGCTTGGCCATGAAGGTGGCGGCAAAGCCGAACTTGCGCGCAAGGCCTTTGATCAGGGCTTTGAACAGGAATGTGTCATCAGCGGCTTTCAAGGCGTCCTGGTGGTTCAGTGTGATCTCAAACTGGCCCACACCACTTTCGGAGGTGGTGGTCTGCGCAGGGATATCCATTGCCGCGCAGGCCTCGTAGAGCGCCGAGAAGAAGGGGTCGAAGGCATCGAGATGCGACAGAGACAGCACAGCGGCTGATGCGACTCGGCGGCCCGTCTGGGGATTCATCACGGCCTCCAGGCGATCACCGCTGTCATCGACCAGTGTGAACTCCAGCTCGGTGGCGGCCATGACCGACCATCCGCGCGCCGCGTAGCGGGCCAGCACGGATTTCAGCGCGTGGCGGGGATCTCCGTCAAAGGGCGTGCCATCGTCGTGGTACATCTCCATCAGCGCCAGTGGTTGCGGAGTGTCGAGCCAAGGCACAGGTACCATCCCACGCTCGGTCGCGCGCATGATGCCATCGGCGTCACCGGTTTCAAACACCAGTGGGCTGTCGTCGATATCAAGGCCAAAGACATCCACATTGAGCGCCGAGAGCGGCATGCGCACAGCGCCCTTGTCCAGCTTGGGCGCGTAAGAGGCAGGCACCCGTTTGCCGCGCATCTGGCCGTTCAGATCACAGGCGGCGACGCGCATTGTGTCGAAAGAGGTTTGGTCCATGATCCCCGTCCCAGGTTGGTTTTGCGCCAGAGTAAACGCAAGATCGGGGTAGGGGAAGTAGAATTTGATCAAATTATTTCGAGCTGCGGCAATGGCCCTACAAATGTGCTAACCACCCGGCTGGCTAACAGGCCTGACGATGGCCTTCGATTGCACTGAATCTCACCTGCTTGGATCATCCCGGTCTGCATCCGGATCGGCCTGACCAATTCCCTTGAACACAGGCTTCAGCGGGATGATCCAGATAATCCCGAGCACTACAAACACCAGTAATTCGGTCAGAATGCCCAAACTATCAAACCGGGTGCGCAGCCAGTCGGTAAAATTCACCGCCACGATGATATAGGCCGGAAGCGCGATCAGCAGGATGATCAGCGCCCAGCGGCGGCGGGATTTGTAGCTCAACTGTGACATCAGTCCGCGAAGGGGTCGGTCACAAGAATGGTGTCCTCACGCTCGGGCGAGGTCGAGAGCATGGAAACCGGGCATTGGATCAGCTCTTCCACGCGGCGCACGTATTTGATGGCCCCCGCAGGCAGGTCGGCCCAACTGCGCGCGCCCTCTGTGCTTTCGGACCAGCCGGGCATTTCCTCGTAGATCGGTTTGCAGCGAGCCTGTTCTTCGGCAGCGGTGGGCAGGTAATCCAAATTCTTGCCGTCCAACTCGTAACCCACACAGATTTTCAGCGTCTCAAAACCGTCCAGTACATCCAGCTTTGTCAACGAAATGCCTGTCACGCCTGAGGTGGCGCAGGTCTGGCGCACGAGCGCTGCATCAAACCAGCCGCATCGCCGTTGACGGCCAGTTACAGTGCCAAATTCATGGCCGCGTTCGCCCAGACGTTGACCATCCGCATCTTCCAGTTCTGTCGGGAAAGGACCTTCGCCCACGCGGGTGGTATAGGCCTTCACAATGCCCAGCACGTAATCAATTGAGGTGGGGCCGATGCCCACACCTGTGGCTGCTTGACCTGCGATCACATTCGATGAAGTCACGAATGGATAGGTGCCAAAATCAATGTCGAGCAATGCACCTTGCGCGCCTTCAAATAAGATACGTTTTCCCGCTTTACGCTTTTCATTCAGCACCTTCCATACAGGGGCGGCATATTCCAGAATTTGCGATGCGATTTCTTTCAGTTGCGCGAGTAAGACATCGCGGTCGATGGCCTCAATCCCCAGACCTTTGCGCAGCGGATCATGGTGTTGCAGAGCGCGGTCCACGCGGGCCGCGAGGGTGGCCTCATCGGCCAGATCAGCTACGCGCACAGAGCGCCGCCCGACTTTGTCCTCGTATGCAGGGCCAATACCACGACCTGTGGTTCCGATCTTGGTACCTTTGCTGGCAGCTTCCTCACGTGCGCGGTCCAGCTCGCCATGGATGGGCAGGATCAGCGGTGTGTTTTCTGCTATCATCAGCGTCTCGGGTGTGATCTCAACACCCTGTTCGCGGATCGAAGCGATCTCATTGACCAGATGCCATGGATCCAGAACGACACCATTGCCAATGATGCTGAGCTTGCCGCCGCGCACCACACCCGAAGGCAGGGCGTTTAATTTGTAGACCTCGCCGTCAATGACCAGCGTGTGACCGGCGTTATGTCCGCCCTGAAACCGGGCGATCACGTCTGCGCGTTCGCTCAGCCAATCGACGATCTTGCCTTTTCCCTCGTCGCCCCATTGGGCGCCCACGACAACCACATTGGCCATGCTGGACCTCTTTTATTGGTTCAAACCCGCGTCGGTATACGCAAGGCACGCGGCAGGGGGAACAGTTAAATGACCCGATCGCAAATATTCCTAAATGACAGCCCTTACCGCATCATCATTTGCTAAAAGCAAAGATGCGATGCGTTGCCGGGTTGCGGGAGGCGGCTGAATTGCATAGATAGCGGCTGAAACCAGAAAAAAAGCCTGAGCGTAGTTTATGGAAAACGTAGTTCTGACCATTCACCTTCTATTGGCCCTCGCCCTGATTGGCGTGGTTCTTTTGCAGCGCTCCGAAGGGGGCGGGCTAGGAATGGGCGGTGGAGGTGGCGGTGCCATATCCAGCCGGTCCGCGGCCACGGCCATGGGCAAGATCACTTGGCTATTGGCGTCAGCGTTTATCTGTACCTCCATTGCTCTGACCATTATCGCAGCTCAGAATTCGGCTGGCAGCTCGGTTCTGGATCGTATTGTGGACGCGCCCGCGCAAATCCCTGCGGATGCAGATTTGTCGTTGCCGGGTGCGGACGATGGTTTGCTGCCGCCCTCTGCAGGCGACACGGAGCCTTTGTTGCCAACGGCTGAGTAAAACCTCTGCGAACCAGATTACGAAAGGCGCCCACCGGGCGCCTTTTTTCATTTAGAGCATAAGGAGTTATCCTACCAATACTTGCGGTTGACCAATTTGACGCAACATCATCTTGCGGTCGGGTTGCGCTACAACAGCGAATCCTTTATGTCTTAAATCCCGTGGTACTGCGGTAGAATCGAGCGAGATTCGCGCTGATCAGGGCCTCAAAAAGAGCCAAGAATTCACGGGGGATGCCAACAGATGGCGCGTTATATTTTCATTACAGGCGGCGTTGTATCTTCCCTCGGTAAAGGGCTTGCGTCGGCGGCCTTGGGGGCGTTGTTGCAGGCGCGGGGATTTTCGGTCCGGTTGCGCAAGCTTGATCCTTACTTGAATGTAGACCCCGGCACGATGAGCCCGTTTGAGCACGGAGAGGTGTTCGTCACCGACGATGGGGCTGAAACCGATCTGGACCTTGGTCACTACGAGCGCTTCACCGGCGTGCCTGCGCGCATGACAGACAGTGTCAGCTCGGGCCGAATTTATTCCAACGTGCTCGAAAAAGAGCGCCGTGGAGATTATCTGGGAAAAACGATTCAGGTCGTCCCGCATGTGACCAACGAGATCAAGGAATTCATTGATATCGGAGATGACGAAGTCGATTTCATGCTGTGCGAGATTGGCGGCACGGTCGGCGATATCGAAGGTCTGCCTTTCTTTGAAGCCATCCGTCAGTTCAGCCACGACAAACCCCGCGGGCAGTGTATTTTCATGCATCTGACGTTGCTGCCCTGGCTGGCCGCTTCGGGCGAGTTGAAAACCAAACCCACGCAGCACTCAGTCAAGGAGTTGCAAAGCATCGGGATCGCGCCGGATATTCTGGTGTGCCGATCCGAGCAGCCCATCCCCGAGAAAGAGCGCGAAAAGATCGCTTTGTTTTGCAACGTGCGCAAAGAAGCTGTCGTCGCGGCCTATGATCTTAAGTCAATCTACGAGGCTCCGCTGGCCTATCATCACGAGGGGCTTGACCAAGCGGTTCTGGATGCGTTCCAGATCAGCCCGGCCCCCAAGCCTGATCTGTCTGTCTGGCAGGATGTGAACGATCGGATCCACAAAACGGATGGCGAGGTCAAAGTGGCCATCGTCGGAAAGTACACCCAGCTTGAGGATGCGTATAAGTCGATCAAAGAAGCCCTGACACATGGTGGCATGGCCAACCGGGTGAAGGTCAACGTTGAATGGGTCGATGCCGAAATTTTTGATTCCGAAGAACCGGCCCCACATCTGGAAGGGTTCCACGCCATTCTGGTGCCCGGCGGGTTTGGAGAACGCGGCACCGAAGGCAAGATCAAGGCCGCTCAATATGCGCGTGAGCATAAAATTCCATATCTCGGAATTTGTCTTGGCATGCAGATGGCTGTGATCGAAGCGGCCCGTAATTTGGCCGGGTTGACCGATGCCGGATCCGAGGAGTTTGACCATGAAGCGGGCAAGAAACGCTTTACGCCCGTGGTCTATCACCTCAAGGAATGGGTGCAGGGCAACGAGAAGGTCAAGCGTAAGGTGTCCGACGACAAAGGTGGCACAATGCGTCTGGGGGCTTATGACGCTGTGTTGAGCAAAGGCTCAAAAGTGGCCGAGATTTATGGCACCACCGCAATAGACGAGCGTCACCGCCACCGGTACGAAGTTGACACCAAGTATCGCGAGACGCTTGAGAAAACCGGATTGGTGTTTTCAGGCATGTCTCCAGATGGGCGTCTGCCCGAGATCGTTGAATGGGCCGATCATCCGTGGTTCATTGGCGTCCAGTATCACCCGGAACTGAAATCCAAACCATTCGAACCACATCCGCTGTTTGCGGATTTCGTGCGAGCAGCAGTTGAGACATCGCGGCTGGTTTAAGTCAGTTTGACCTGAGGTAGGGTAATCATGTTTTCGCCACGCTGATCCGGATCAGGGTGATATTTCAAATGTTCACGGCTCACGCCGAGATCTTTTAGCGGGCTCAGAACATCACTGATTAGCGTTTTTTGGCTGTTGTCCGGCAAGGCCACGGAGGCCGGTAGGTCTGGTTGTTCACCCAGTGCTTCCAGAATGCGCTCGTCTAGGATCCAGCGACCGCGCCGCCCTTCAGAGCGATCAAACCCTTGATACTTGAGCCATCGCTTCAGGCGCTTGGTGTCTTTCACGCCGTCGCCCGGTGTCGAAAGATAAAACCCGCTGTTCACACGCAGACAAATGTTGTCCAAAACACGTGCCGCAGCGCGATAATCGTCCGGGACATCGCGTTTAGGCATGTAGTTAAAGCGTTCGGGTTCTCCATTCAGAAAGGCCGTCAAAGCCGAGCTGAGATCAATGGATTTCTGCGCCATGACCCAGCCCAGAATCTCTTCTGGGTAAAGGGACCAGTCATAAACGCGGGCAACACGGCACAATTGTTCAGGGCTGGCGCGACGGGCCATCTCCTGATGATCAACGACGGAGCCCTTCGCCCAGTCAAAACCGCTTTCTTCGTTCATTCTTGTCTCTCCGACACCATTTTCGCCCCAGCGTTGGCATCTGTTTAGTGGCGTAATTTGCGGGCAATGGGGTCCAATTGTGGCCTGGCTTAGGCATTGACGCTTTATTGTTTCCGTTCCACGAATTCACTGGTGACGAAATCGAAGGCGATGGAGAGCTTACACACCAAAAGGCAATTGGGTGGCTCATGTGCAAGCCGCCAAATCCCTGCGAGATCTGGCCTGGAGCGGGAATATAGGTTTCTTAGAAGGTGACGAGAGGTGAATTCCCTCTTTACGCCCCGCGGGTGTTAATGCTTATCCTCTGATCATGTTTGAACGAATTCTCAGCGTGTTTGCCGCACCCGAACCAGACCCTTTGCCAAAGCCAGATGCCAAGCTGGCGTTGGGCACCCTGATGGTGCGCGTGGCGAAGTCGGATATGGATTATCAGCTGTCCGAGATCAGCCGGATTGATTTGCTACTGGCGCGCTTGAACCGATTGAAGCCGATCGAGGCCGCAAAAATGCGAGCCACCTGTGAAAAGCTGGATCGCGAAGCACCTGAAACGCAGGAATTTGCTCGCCTGATCCGCGAGACTGTCAGTCGGGCGGACCGCGTTGATGCGCTTGAGGCACTGTGGGAGGTCGTGTTGGCCGATGGGGTGCGTCGAGAAACGGAGTTGGCAATCGTCGAAGAGGTCCGTCAGGCCCTTGGTCTGACCGAGGAGGACAGCGCCCTCGCACGCGCCACCGCCGAAGGAGGCGGACCCACCGCGGATTAAGGGATTGGCGTGGGCCGCTGGCCTGCCTATATCTTTCCTTATGATTGCAGATTTCCTCAAAAGGCTGTTAAAGCCCGAGCCCGAACAACTTGCTCCTCTGGACGCGCAACTGGCCCTTACATCGCTGTTGGTGCGTCTGGCCCGAGCGGATGGTTATTATGCCGCCGATGAAATTATCAGGATCGAAAAGATTGCCATGTCGCGGTTTGGCCTGTCCAAGGGTGATGCCAGGGCCCTGCGCGAAGAGGCCGAGCGAGTGGAAGCAGATGCCCCCGACACCGTGCGATTTACCCGCGCCATCAAAGAAACTGTTCCCTATGAGGACCGGGTGGGCGTGATCGAAGCGCTCTGGCAGGTGGCGTTGTCTGATGGCGAACGGGATCAGGACGAGGATGCGCTGGTGCGCCTTGTTAGCTCGCTAATAGGTGTCAGCGACATGGACAGTGCCAAGGCCCGCAAGAGCGTGAGCACCGGCATATGATCGCCAGCCTGCCGATGTACGACAGGGCGGAAACCGCTAGGGCGAATGATCGGTTTTGGCACAACATCCGCATTCATCTGGGGGAGGGGCCTGAGGCCCTGACCCGTGATGGGGATCTGTGGGATCAATGGCAATCACCTGATCTGATCTTTAGTCAAACCTGCGGCTACCCGTATCGGGCGCACCTGCACGGGGCGGTGACTTTGATTGGCACGCCGGACTACGGCCTGCCGGGTTGTCCTCCTGGCTATTACAATAGCGTGTTTGTGGTGCGCGATGGGGAAGTTGACCTATCGCTGACGGATTTCACCGACGCACGCTTTGCCTACAATGAGGCTTTGTCGCAGAGTGGTTGGGCCGCCCCTCAGACCCATGCGCAAGCGAAGGGCGTGACCTTTCGCACTCTGGTGCGGACGGGCGGGCATTTGTTTTCGGCGCAGGCCGTTGCCCAAAAGCGCGCGGACATCGCGGCACTTGATGCGTTAACATGGGAATTGATATGCGAACACGATGAGTTCGCCAGTGGTTTGCGCGTGTTGGAACGCACAACGCCTACGCCGGTGTTGCCTTATATCACGGCCGTGTCCCGTGATGTCCAAACCCACTTCAGGGCTGTCGCCGCAGCGATTGAGGATCTGTCGGACTCGGATCGTCAAATCCTGCATCTCAAGGGTATTGTGGCGATTCCCGCACAGGCCTATCTTGCCGTCCCCACACCCGCCAGCCCGGATGAGATCGCAAAGCTCGCGTAAATTGACGTAGCGGCAAACCATCGCTTGGGCTTCCAAAACGGAGGTTTTGACATCCCTTTCGGGCCGTTAACGGCCTAATGGGACGTTTTGCAAGTTGCATTCGGGCGTTTTTTCGGCCCTAGTACCACCCTGTACGCTGTTAAACGCTTGGGAACCCGCCTTGTCTGAAGAACCTGCCGTCATCGAAATCCGCAACCTGCACAAGGCTTACGGCGCGCTTGAAGTGATCAAAGGCGTCGACATCACAGCCCGCAAGGGAGAAGTGATTTCGCTGATTGGATCGTCGGGTTCTGGCAAATCAACCATTCTGCGCTGCGCCAATCTGTTGGAGGACAGCCAGCAAGGGGACATCCTGTTCAAAGGAGAGCCTTTGAAATGGAAGGGCGAGGGGCTGAACCGCAGGCCCGCCGATCCCAAACAAGTCCTGCGTATCCGCACCAATCTGTCGATGGTGTTCCAGCAGTTTAACCTCTGGGCGCATATGAGCATTCTTGAGAATGTGATGGAGGCGCCCGTTACAGTCTTGGGTCGTGACAAGGCCGAGGCTGAAGCGGCAGCGCGCAAGTATCTCGACAAGGTCGGGATTGGCGACAAATGTGATGTTTATCCAGCTCAACTATCGGGGGGCCAGCAGCAGCGCGCCGCTATTGCACGCGGTCTGTGCATGGAGCCGGAGGCTCTGTTGTTTGATGAGCCCACTTCGGCCCTGGACCCTGAGCTGGAACAAGAAGTTGTCAAGGTGATCAAAGACCTGGCGTCCGAAGGACGGACCATGATGATTGTGACCCATGATATGAAAATGGCCGCAGATGTTTCGGATCACACTGTGTTCCTGCATCAGGGGCTGATCGAGGAAGAAGGCGCGCCGGATACACTCTTCGGCGCACCGAAATCTGAACGGCTGAAGCAATTCCTCAGCTCAACAATGGCCGTTTAAAAAACTACCAAAAGATCTCAAGGGAGAGACTAAAATGAACAAACTTATTCTTGGCGTATCAGCACTGGCGTTCACCGCCAGCATGTCGATGGCAATGGATGTGGTGCGCATGGGCACCGAGGGCGCTTACCCTCCGTGGAACTTCATCAATGACGCGGGCGAAGTCGACGGCTTCGAGCGCGAGCTGGGCGATGAGCTGTGCAAGCGTGCCGAGCTGACCTGTGAATGGGTCACAAACGAGTGGGACAGCATTATCCCCAACCTCGTCTCGGGCAACTACGACACAATCATCGCGGGCATGTCGATCACCGAAGAGCGTGACGAAGTGATTGATTTCACTCAGAACTACACGCAGCCTGATCCAACCTTGTATGTCGCTATGTCAATGGACGCCGACGTCATGGGCGGTGTGATTGCCGCGCAAACCGGCACCATTCAGGCGTCACATATTGCGGACAGCGATGCAACACTGGTTGAATTCGCAACACCCGAAGAAACCATCGCAGCCGTACGCAACGGCGAAGCGGATGCTGTCTTTGCAGACGGGTCGTATTTGCTGCCCATCGCAGCTGAAGATGACAGCCTGATGGTTCTGGACAAGAAGGTCCTGCTGGGCGGCGGTGTCGGCATGGGCGTGCGCGAAAGCGACGGTGAGCTGAAAGCCAAGTTCGATGCAGCCATCGACAGCATGAAGGCGGATGGCTCGTTGAATGCGTTGATCACCAAGTGGGAAATCGGCGAGACGTTTGAGTAACTAGGCACTATCGGGGGGCAGAAAATGAGATTCCCGTTTTTTGCCCCTCGAAAACCCAAAGCAGGATTGGGTGTCTTTTGTGACGTGCGTTTGGCCGAAAATGCGGATGAGACCTGTGAAGGCTTCTTCGTCTGGGTCGCCGTCAGAACCCAAAACAAAGACGATGCGGTACGCGCCGCGATTGATTTCCTGACGGACGAAACTGTCACCTCGGTAGAGATACAAGAGGTCTCGGCTTTGATCGAAGATGATTTTGAAGACAGCCGCGAGACCCAGCAAATGGGCGGGCGTGCCTACTATGGCGGTGAAGACGGGGGACAGAACTGAGTGTTTTCTTACTGCGCAGATCCAAGCACCCTTGAGGGCCTGACATGGCTGTCGTGCTACCTGACCACAGGCAAGCACATGGGCTTTTACATGTCGTTTGGCACGGTGCTGTTGCTCTTGGCCATCACGGCGCCAACGGCGTTGGCGTTTGGGTTTGTAGGAGCCACTGCCGCACGGTCGCGGATTTGGCCGATCAATTGGATCGGAAAGGGTTATGTCGCTATTGTACGCGGTGTGCCTGATATCGCGTTTTTCCTCTTTTTTGTCATCGCGCTTGATCAGATGTTCGAATGGATGCGCCACAAGGTGAAATGCCCCGACTGGGATTTGCCCATCCGGCAAGGCAATGACTTTGTGGTCTGTCAGGCGGCTAAGCTGCCCCTGGGCGATAGCCCGCAATGGGTGCATGAGGTCTATGGATTTAGCCTGGCCATTCTGACGTTTGCCATCGTTTTTGGAGCCTTTGCCGCCAACGTTCTTTTTGGGGCTATGCGCGCCGTTCCCCGTGGCCAGCTGGAAACGGCCGAGGCGTATGGAATGAGCCGCAAGCAGACCTTCTGGCGCATTCTTGTGCCGCAGATGTGGGTTTTTGCCCTTCCCGGGTTAGGGAACCTGTGGATGGTGCTGATCAAAGCCACGCCGCTCCTGTTTCTGCTGGGGGTTGAGGACATCGTCTATTGGGCGCGCGAGCTGGGTGGCACCGCCAACCCGCGTTTTACAGAATACCCCCATGGCGATTGGCGCATCTGGTATTTCTCGGCGCTGCTGGTGTTTTATCTGGGTTTCACGAAAGTGTCCGAATTCTTCCTTGAAAAGCTGATGATCAAGCTGACCAAAGGTCAGGCCACGACGGGCGGAGAAACCCAAAGAAAGGCCGAAGCATGAGCTGTTTGCAGACCATACAGGACTATGGCCTGCGATCAGTGGGCTATGGGCAGCGGTTGTTGCCCAAAGAAGATTTTACCCTGTGCGAGCAATTCGTTCTGATCGGGTCAGGCATGATCTGGAATGTGTATTTCGGCTTTTTTGCCCTGATCGCGGGGTTCTTCCTGGCCACTGCTGTGGCGCTGGGCAAGGCGTCCAGCACAACCTGGATTCGCAAAACGGCCGAGTGGTTCGTTCTGATCTTCCGTGGATCGCCTCTCTTTATCCAGTTCTTCTTTGCCTATTTCGCTTTTTTGTCGCTCAAGGGCGTGTCGTCCTTTTTTGATCCCTTCACTGCCGCGTGGTTGGGTGCACTGATTGTGCTCTTCCTGAACACCTCGGCTTACACCGGAGAGATTTTCTTTGGCGCGTTGCGCTCCATTCCCAAGGGAGATGTGGAGGCGGCAGACGCGTATGGCTTCTCGGGCATGCCGCGCTTTCGCAAGATTGTCTGGCCCACCATGCTGCGGCTGGCCTGGCCTGCCTATACGAACGAGGCGATTTTTCTGTTTCATGCCACAACGCTGGTATTCTTCACCGGGTTTCCCGCATGGCAACAGCGTGGCGACGCGCTCTATTATGCCAACTACTTTGCGGATAAGACGTTCAACCCGTTTGTGCCCTATCCGATCCTGGCGATGTATTTCATCATGATGACACTGGTGATCGTGGGGATCTTTGGGCTGATCAGCCGCCACTTGAACAAGCATCTCCCACAAGAGGCGCGGATGACCAAACGCCCCCGGATGAACCTGATCCGCTGATCCTAAGCGCCTCGCCGGTCAACTGGTCGTCACCCGCCGCAGATGCCCTGCAACCGCAGCCAGTCAGCATCGCTCAAGACAGCCGGAGGGGCTTCGGTGACAAAGGGATCCGCCTCGATCAGCCCCACTGTGGTTTCGCCCGAGATGTCGCGGGCATAGGCATAGGGTGTGGCTCGAATTTTCCAGGCGTGGAACCCTGCAAGCAAGACATTATCCGCCAGGGGTGCGCGCTGAGTGGTCAAAAGCGTCTCGGCGTAGGATTTCAAAACACCGTCGCGCATCTCGCCCGTGGCGAGCAGTCGGATGCTGGACTGCATACCACCGTGATCCAACACATCCCCCAAGGGATCATGCAATTCGGCCCTCAGGCGTTCGGCAACCACATAGCCTGCCACGACGTCAGGGTCTTCGTAATCCTCGACCAGTGTCCGGCTCAGCAATACCGTCCCACCGGGCAAATGAGTGGCTTTGTCTACACCTTGCCTTACGACTTTCAACTGCCCTGGCCCCTGAGGCGAAGGAATGCGATCTGCCAGGCGTTGCAGGACCGCCTGGCCGCCGGATTGATCGCAGGCCGGACCCGTCACTGACTGGATGTGCCCCAGAAGGGCCTTGCCGATTTCGGCGCGTTTGACCTGTGGCACGACCGAAACTGCGTGATTGCGTGCAGCATCCGGCAACCAGAACACAACCAGCGCCACCACGACCGCAAGGCTGAGCCCCAACATCACCAGACGCACCCGGCCGGGATGCGGGCGGCCCCGCTCAATCGCGCCGCGCAGCTTTTCGATGGCCTCGATCATCTCGATTTCGTTTTCGGCCACCTCAAGCGTCTCACCCGGGTCGCCGTCCGGGTGATAGAGCGCGGGACGCTGGCCCGGATTGGCCCGTTCGATGGCGGCCAGAGACCAATGCGCCAATGCGCGGTCGCGCGTGTCCGTGATGGTGAGTGTTGCATCTCCGATCGACACAATCACATCGGTGCGTTGCGCATCAGGTGCTGGGCGCCATAGCCCCGCCGCTTCGAGCCGCTGATATTCGTCAAGTGCTGTCATTGTCCGCCGGGCCTGCTCTGCCTCTTTTGCAGAACGTTAACACGGGTCTGTGCCTTCGGGCAATCGTGATGGGCTTGCGGGCAAGGCTGCAACATAAAACGCCCGGTTATCGTCTGGGACAACCGGGCGTTTCGGGAACTTTGTACAGAAAATCAGACTTTGAGGTTTGGAATGATCTGTTTTTTACGGCTCATAACGCCAGGCAACACGACCGTGTCGCCTGAAACGGTGGCGTCAAAGCTCTTTTCTGCGACGCCTTTGGTTAGATCATTGGGAATCAGCATGGTGGCTTCCTCATTGAGGATATCGACCACGAACAACAGCACCTGATCGACGCCGTCTTCTTTGGCCACGGCGGTCATGCTGTCCATCAAGCTGGCCTTGCGGTCAAGCACGGTGGCAGGAGCCGTGGTTTCCAGCACGGACACCCGGAAAGTGGTGTCGCCGACGCCGAATTCCTTGCTGTCCATACGCAGCAGTTCTGCATCCGAGAACGCCGAGACATCAGATTTGGCTGCAAACATCTCGGCTGCATATGCGCTGATATCGAGGCCCAGATCAGCCGCGAGCCTTTCGGCCACGGCGCGGTCATGCGGCGTGGTCGTCGGCGAGCGGAATTCCAGCGTGTCGGAGAGGATGCAGGTCAGGGCAGCACCTTTGACCCATGCGGGCATTTGGGCTGCGGCCTCTCCCATCAAGTCAACCATGATCGTCGCCGTACAGGCCAAGGGGCGCACTGTGATGTGAATGGGGCCTGCGGTTTCCAGACCGCCGACCAGTTTGTGGTGGTCGATGATGGCTTGCACATCGGCGCTGTTGATATTCGCGGGCAGCTCGGCTGGGTTGTTGGTGTCCACGATCACGCAGGCCTGACCATCTTCCACATCCGAGATGATGCGTGGCTTGGGCAGATCCCAGCGCTCCAGCATAAAGGCCGCTTCGGTGTTGGGCTCGCCCAGCAGGACAGCTTCGGCTGCGCCACCCAGGATGTCGTTGATGTACCATGCCCAGAGGATGGGCGATCCGGTGGAATCTGTGTCGGGGGATTTGTGTCCGAAAACAAGTGTGGTCATGGGGGAGATCCTTTTGGGAATACACTGTCGATTTTGCGCGCCTTATAGGCTTGCATGCGGGGCTTGTCACCCACCCCAACTGCGGCCAAATTGCAGGGATGGAGAAACCTGCCGAAACCGCCCTGTATGCGCCTGTCAAATCTTGGTTGGAGGGGCAAGGGTATGTGGTGAAATCCGAAGTGGGCCCTGCGGATGTGGTGGGCATGCGTGGCGTGGACGAGGTGTTGATTGTCGAGCTGAAGACCACGTTTTCACTGACCCTTTTGCAGCAGGCCGTGGCACGGCAGGCGGTGAGTGAACAGGTGTATGTGGCTGTACCGCGCTGGAATGGTAAAGCCGGGTGGCGCACGTTCAAGGGCAACATTGGCTTGTGTCGGCGTTTGGGAATTGGTGTGCTGAGTGTTCGGCTGGAGGAGGCCGAGGTGCAGCTGCATTGCGAGCCGTCCGAATTTCGTCCCCGCAAATCCAAGGTGCGTCGAGCCAGGATGTTGAAAGAGTTTCACGCCCGCGACGGCGATCCCAATGCAGGGGGCACACGAGGGCAGGTAACCACTGCCTACAAGCAGGATGCGATGCGCTGCGTGGCCTATCTCGCGGAGCATGGCCCCTGTGCTGGGGCCGTGGTGGCACGCGAGACTGGGGTCGCGCGCGCGACGTTGATCATGCGCGACAATTACTCGGGATGGTTTTTCCGTGTGGCGCGCGGGATGTATGCGGTGAGTGATGCAGGCGCGCTGGCGGTGCAGGGAATGTAGACCGGGCTTAGGCCCGGCACCCTATAACGCATTGCATTGGTCCAGTGCCGGGCTGAAGCCCGGCCTACGCTGAGATTATGGATCAAATTCCAGTCGCGTGATCGTAAACCCTTCTTGCGCCAGAAGGTTCAGCACGCCGGTTTGCCCCGGCAAATGCGCAGCCCCCACGGCCATGAACACCTTTTGGCCCGTCGCTCGTTCCTTCAAACGCTCCACCCAGCCGATGTTACGGTCAGTCAGCATCTGTTGCTCCATCAGATCAAAATCGGCTTCAGCATCCGGCCCACCAAATTCCAGCGACACATGGCGCGAGTATTCCCATATGATCCCGGTTTCCTGCGCCAGATAGCGTTGGCGCAAGGTATAGGCCATGTCATCCGCATCCCCCGACCAGGCAAAGAATAGGCGGATCATGTCCAGTTGTTCTTCCTGAGGGAAGGAATCCAGCATGGTCAGCAATGCACGGTAATCCTCAAGCGACTTGCTGGGGTTCTCAATCTCGGCGGCGTGGTTGCCGACTTTCATGTCGATGCCCTCGGCTTCCATTGCTCCCGCGCGGGTTTCGCATGGGCCAATGCCCAGCATGATCGCAGCCCAAATAGGTTTGAACTTGGCGGCCATGAAGCCGGGAATGGCCCGTTCTTCCATCGCGGCCTTGTAGGTTTGCCAGTCTTCTTCGCCCAGAAGATCAATCAAGGTATCTCCTTGGGTGATGAACATGATCGACGGATCATTGGCGATTTCGGTTTGCAATTTTGCCTGATCATCGTTTGACACTTCAAGATAGACGACATCTGCGGCCTCGATTTGCGGGATCAGCGCTTGCAGGTGGGCGTCTGTTTGTTCGTGCGGGAAATGATAAGTGCCAAACATCGTGATCTGCGTCTGGCCTTTTTCGGCCCTCCACAACAGCCCATTGGGGTAGGGGGTGGCGCTTGCGCGCGCCTCAAGTTCGGCACGATCGTCTGCCGCCATCGCGGTGATCAAGTCTGTTCCGCCACAAGCTGCCCAAGCGGGTAACGCCTGTGAAATAGTTAACAATACCGCAAGAATAAGACGCATGAACCCAGCCTGTTACCTGTCAAAGTTAAGTTAATCTATTCCTGCGCCGTTCCTTTCGCAAATGAGATATGCAAAAATTTGAGCGAAGCTGTTGACTCACTTCGGATCACTCCTTAGCTATGCGCCGTTAGCACTCGATTGCACTGAGTGATAACGGCCCCAACGAGGGGCCATTTGGGAGAAACTTTGAGCCAAGGAGCCAAAGCAATGGCATTTACACCGCTCCACGACCGAGTGACTGTACGTCGCGTTGAAAGCGAAGAAAAAACAGCTGGTGGATTGATCATCCCCGAAAGCGCAAAAGAGAAACCAAGCGAAGGCGAAGTCGTCGCAGTGGGCTCTGGCGCGCGTGACGAAGATGGCAACCGTGTTGCTATGGACGTCAAACCAGGCGATCGCGTGTTGTTCGGCAAATGGTCCGGCACCGAGATCACTCTGGACGGCGAAGAGCTGCTGATCATGAAAGAGAACGATATTCTGGGTGTGATGTCGTAAGACACGCCCCCCTATCGCTTCATACCAATTTTAACAGATAGTCAGGAGAGACACATATGTCTGCCAAGGACGTCAAATTTGACACAGATGCCCGCAACAAAATGCTGCGTGGCGTAAACGTACTGGCCGATGCCGTTAAGGTAACGCTGGGCCCTAAAGGCCGTAACGTGGTTCTGGATAAATCGTTCGGCGCGCCACGCATCACCAAAGACGGTGTATCGGTTGCCAAAGAAATCGAACTGGAAGACAAGTTCGAAAACATGGGTGCGCAAATGGTCAAAGAAGTGGCCAGCCGCACCAATGACGAAGCCGGCGACGGCACAACCACAGCTACCGTACTGGCTCAAGCCATCGTACGTGAAGGCCTCAAAGCCGTTGCTGCTGGCATGAACCCCATGGACCTCAAGCGCGGTATTGATCTAGCGACAACAAACGTTGTTGAATCGATCAAAAACGCCGCTCGTGAAGTCAAAGACTCAGCCGAAGTGGCACAAGTCGGCACAATCTCGGCCAACGGCGAAGACGCCATCGGCAACCAGATTGCTGACGCGATGCAAAAAGTTGGCAACGAGGGTGTGATCACCGTCGAGGAAAACAAAGGTCTGGAAACAGAAACAGACGTGGTCGAAGGCATGCAGTTCGATCGTGGTTACCTGTCACCTTACTTCGTGACAAACGCCGACAAGATGACAGCCGAGCTGGAAGACTGCCTGATCCTGCTGCACGAAAAGAAATTGTCGTCGCTGCAGTCCATGGTGCCTCTGCTTGAGCAAGTCATTCAATCGCAGAAACCGCTGATGATCATCGCCGAAGATGTTGAGGGCGAAGCCCTGGCCACTCTCGTTGTGAACAAACTGCGTGGTGGTCTGAAAATCGCGGCTGTTAAGGCCCCTGGTTTCGGTGACCGTCGTAAAGCCATGCTGCAGGACATCGCCATTCTGACCGGTGGTCAGGTGATCTCCGAAGATCTGGGCATGAAGCTGGAAAGCGTGACAATGGACATGCTGGGTTCGGCCAAGAAAGTCGACATCACCAAGGATGAAACCACAATCGTTGACGGTGGCGGCGAAAAGTCCGAGATCGAAGCACGTGTGGCACAGATCCGTGGCCAGGTTGAAGAAACATCCTCCGACTACGACCGTGAAAAACTGCAAGAGCGCGTAGCCAAACTGGCCGGCGGTGTTGCTGTGATCCGTGTCGGCGGCATGACCGAAGTCGAAGTGAAAGAGCGCAAAGACCGCGTTGATGATGCCTTGAACGCGACCCGTGCGGCCGTGCAAGAAGGTATCGTTGTTGGTGGTGGTGTTGCTTTGGTGCAAGCCGCGAAAGCGCTGGACAAAGTCGCAGGCGCCAACTCAGACCAAGACAATGGTGTTATGATCGTTCGCCGCGCGCTAGAATCGCCGCTGCGTCAGATCGCTGAGAACGCTGGTGTTGACGGTGCGGTTGTCGCTGGCAAAATCCGTGAATCGGATGATCCAAAGTTTGGCTTTAACGCTCAAACCGAAGAGTATGGTGACATGTTCGCTTACGGTGTGATCGATCCTGCCAAAGTTGTTCGTACAGCTCTGGAAGATGCGGCCTCGATTGCTGGTCTGCTGATCACCACCGAAGCCATGGTTGCCGACAAGCCTGCTAAAGAAGGCGCTGGCGGCGGCATGGGCGGCGGTATGCCCGACATGGGCGGCATGGGCGGCATGATGTAAGTCATCCCCCAACTTGAACAAGAGAAAGGGCTGCCCATGGGCAGCCCTTTTTTCTTTGAAAAACATAGCGGATGTGTTGGCGTGTGTTTGAAAGAGGTGGGGGTTACTTCCCGTCTGGCTCGTACACCAGAATATCGGCGGGTTGGCACTCCAAAGCCTCGCATATCTTCTCCAGCGTTTCAAACCGCACGCCTTTCACCTTGCCGGATTTCAGCAACGACACATTCTGTTCGGTGATGCCAACAAGCTCAGCCAGCTCTTTGGAGCGCATCTTGCGCCGCGCGAGCATCACATCCAGGGTCACTACGATGGGCATCTTCCAGTCCTTACGCCTTCGCTTCAGACAAATGCCTGATTTTCCTGATTGAGCCGAGCCGCTTCGAGCATAATATGGCTCACAGCGGTGATGACCAGACCAATCACAATGGCGTAGACATCGCTGTCGTCAATGGTAAGTGATCCATGCACGTCCGTTCTGAGGTGCCAGTAGCTGATCAACATGCTGCCCAGCAATCCGCTGAGAATGCTGACCGGTCCCATCAGCAATACAATCAGCCCAATGCGGCGCAACAGGCGGGCGGAGATTTCGGTGAACACACCTGTGCGCAGAAAGCCGCGAAACAGCTGGCGAACTTGCCACAGCATGATGACTCCCAAAAAATCAACGCTGCCCCACAGCAGTCCGCCAACGATTGTTTGCGGAAAAGTCATGGTCTGCATGTAGTCCGAGATTTCGAAGTCTTCTAGCAGGTAGGTGATGTATTCAGGGTCTCCGAACAGCATCTGACTGACCAGAAACCCGACGATACAAATGGACAGTGCCAGTGCCAGTGAACTGATCCAAAACCCGAACCGCGACAAACGTGCAACGCGGCCAAGTGGATCAGGGGCTTTGGTGAAAACAGATCGGCTCATATTTGCGCTCCATTAAAATTTTGTTTGCAAAAATTATCGTAAAACAATAATAAATGCAACTACAGCGATGTTGCTGTGACGATAAAGACATTTGCGGAGACATTCCATGATCTATCGACAGTTATTTTTGTCCGGCGCGATTGCGCTGGGGCTCTGCGCACCTGAGGCAGAAGCACAGGACCGGTGGGCCGGTCTGTATGGTGGTGTGGCGCTCAGCGGCCATGACGTGAGCACCAAGATCCCCAACTCGGCGGTGCATTCCTACAGCGAGGATGTGGCCAGCTTAGGGTTTTATGGAGGTTACACTTTCGTGCGAGACAACGGATTTGCCTGGGGGCCGGATGTGTTGCTGACGGCCATTTCCAGTTCGGGCGGTGCGACGGATGCTGCGGTGGGGGCCACGACATTTGAAGGCTCGTTCGTGCTCAGCCCGCGTATCCGATTGGGCTATGCCACGGAAAAAGCGTTCTTCTATGGGCATCTGGGCTTTGGCATCACCGATCTGGGGATCGACGGTGTGGGCGATGGAACCAATATCACCATTGGAGGCGCGGCAGGCATTGGTATGGAATACGCCACAGGTGATTTATGGTCGTTGCGGGTCGAGGCCACCACCTACGGGTTGGACAACGACGATCGTAGCATCAATGGCAGTCTGTTTGATCTCGATAGCGGTATCCAGCAATTCACGCTGGGCATGAGCCGTAAGTTCTGATGCACGGCTTGATGGTACAGGGTGTGGGGATGGCAGGGCTTTTGGCCCTGTCAGCCTGCAATGGTGCGCCCTTGCGGGATGCCTATGCGTTGCGCAAAGTCGATCCGGTAACCACTGATGTGCAAGCCCTGCGGGTCGCTGTCGCCGTGCCAGATACAATCAGGCCCACTCAGGAGGCCGTCGAAATGGTTGCGTCATTGACCTCACCAGGTGGGGTGGCGCAGATGTATACATTTGATCTGATCCCCATTCCCAACACGCCTGATCTGGCTAAAGTCGCGGAGGATCAGCCCGCAGATATGCAGGTCTATGGCTTCCGGATCGTGCCAGATGATATCGCCGCCTTTGAGGCGTTTCGCACCAAGGCCAGAGCCAACAAAGAGGATGACGGGCAGGGATCACTCACCGTCGACCCCAAGCTGTGTCATGAGGGCGCAGCTCCACCAGACCCGCTGCCTCTGGTGATTTACCTCAAAACGGCTGAGCTGGACCGGTTTGTCGTTCTCAACAGCGTCAAGAACCTGCGAGAAGACGTGACAGACCAAGATCTGCGCATCGTCGCGCCACCTTGCAGCTAACATCTGATCAGGCTTGCCCTTACTGGCACGCCCCACTACCACATTGCCATGAAACTTTTGTTCCTCGGAGATGTGGTGGGGCGTGCCGGACGGCGGGCGATCACCGAGAACCTGGCCCGCCTGCGTGCCGAGTGGAAGCTGGATTTCGTTGTGGTCAACGGCGAGAATGCAACGGGCGGAATGGGGCTTAGCGGCTCTCATGCTAAGGTGTTGCTGGAGGCCGGGGCCGATTGCATCACCTTGGGGGATCATGCTTTTGACCAAAAGGATATGCTGCAGTTCATTCAGAACGAGCCACGGATCATCCGGCCTCTGAATTTTGCCAAGGACGCGCCGGGGCGGGGGCATAAGGTTTTCGCAGACAAGCGTGGACGCAAGGTGCTGGTGACGCAGGTGCTGGGGCAGGTATTCATGAAACGTGCCTTTGATGATCCGTTTTCTGCTGTAGATACCGTTCTGCGCGCCCATACTTTGGGCGGTGGCGTGCACGCCAGCATCGTCGATATCCATTGCGAAGCCACATCCGAGAAAATGGGTATGGGCCATTACTGCGATGGCCGTGCCAGCCTCGTGGCGGGCACCCACACGCATATCCCCACGGGGGACGCACAAATCCTGCCCGGCGGTACCGGCTTTCAGGCTGATGCCGGTATGTGCGGCGATTATCTGAGTGTCATTGGCATGGACAAGGCCGAGCCCATGCGCCGCTTTGTCACCGGCATGGGCCGCGAACGGTTTACGCCGGCGATGGGCGAGGCGACCTTGTCGGGCATTTATGTTGAAACCGACGACAAAACCGGCAAGGCCACAACCATCCGTATGGTGCGTCAGGGCGGCCGATTGGAACAATCCGGCCCATGACTGCCGTCTCTTCCGGACGGGTGTTGTCCTTTGTCGCCCTCTTTGCGTTGGGGGTTGGCTGGGGGCTGACCATACCCATGGCCAAAATTGCTGTTAGTACTGGGCATTTACCTTTTGGGCTGATTTTCTGGCAACTCGTTGTTGTGGTTTTGTTTTTAGGCGCTCTGACCTTGCTGCGGGGTAAACCCGTCATGATGGGGCGCAGGTATTTGCGGCTGTTTGTCGTCGTGGCACTTTTTGGCGCTGTCCTGCCGGATATCTTTTACTACCTTTCGGCCATTCACCTGCCCGGCGGCATCATGGCCATCACCGCCACCTGTACAACGATGTTTGCGTTGCCCATTGCCATCTTTCTGGGCACTGAAAGGTTTGAGAATCTGCGGTTTCTGGGGCTGATCTTTGGGTTTATCGGTATTCTGCTGCTGGTGGCTCCTGAGGCCAGCCTGCCGATGGGCACATCAGCCTTCTGGGTTCTGATCGCGCTGTGTGGCCCGGCGCTCTATGCGACCGAAGGCAATCTGGTGGCTCATTGGGGCACACAGGATCTGGATCCGTTGCAAGTTGTGCTGGGCGCTTCGCTGATCGGATTGATCTTTGCCGCACCGCTGGCACTGGTGACGGGGCAATGGATCAATCCGCTTGCGGGGTTTGGCAAGGCCGAGGCCGCGCTGGTCTGCGGCGCTGCCCTGCACGCCATCGTTTATGCAGGCTACGTCTGGCTGGTTGGTCGCGCAGGGTCCGTCTTCGCCGCGCAATCGGCCTATATCGTCACCGCCTTTGGCGTGTTGTCCTCCATGGTGCTGCTCTCGGAAAGCTATTCGCACTGGGTTTGGCTGGCTCTGGCCGTTATGATGCTGGGCATGTTTCTGGTGCAACCCCGACCCGCAAAGCGGGTTGCCCCTGCTGCGGGCTTGGGGGAGAGTGGATAAAACACGAGACCGGGGCGTAGATCAGTGATCCAGTATTTTGAAATTTCCCAAAACGGCCAGGCGATGATCACGCTGCTCGTTGTCTTGGGTATGTTTGTGCTTTTTATCCGTGAGGTCTATCCGACCGAAGTAGTGGCTATGTCGGGGGCGGCCCTGTTGCTGGGCATGGGCGTGCTGCCCTATGACGATGCGCTCAATGTGCTGTCCAACCCGGCACCCTGGACCATTGCTGCGATGTTTGTGGTGATGGGCGCGCTGGTACGAACGGGGGCTTTGGATGCCTTTACGGCCATGGCGGACCGACAGGCCAAGACCAACCCAAAGCTAGCGATTGCCATGCTGCTGGGGTTTGTCATCATCGCCTCGGCGTTCGTGTCAAACACACCCGTGGTGGTCGTGATGATCCCGGTCTTTGTGCAACTGGCGCGGTCGCTCGGGATGACGGCCTCGAAATTGCTGATCCCGCTGAGTTATGCTGCGATCCTGGGCGGCACTCTGACGTTGATCGGGACCTCGACCAACCTTCTGGTGGACGGTGTGGCGCGCGCCAATGGGCTGGCGCCCTTCACGATCTTCGAGGTCACGCCGCTGGGGATCGTTCTGGTGATCTGGGGGATGATCTATCTGCGCTTTTTTGGCCCGTTCCTGCTGCCCGAGCGCGACAGTATGGCGGATCTTTTGTCCGACAAATCCAAGATGAAGTTCTTTACCGAAGCGGTGATCCCGCCTGAATCCAACCTTGTGGGTCGCGAAGTCACAGGCGTGCAACTTTTCAAACGCGAAGGGGTGCGGCTTATCGACGTCATTCGCGGCGATCTGTCGCTCCGGCGTAACCTCAAGGGCGTGACGCTGGATGTGGGGGACCGTGTGGTCTTGCGCACACAGATGACCGAGCTTCTAAGCCTGCAACGTAACAAGGAACTCAAGCGCGTCGATCAGGTGTCAGCGGTTGAGACTACAACGGTCGAGGTGCTGATCACGCCGGGCTGCAAGATGGTGGGCCGATCCTTGGGCGCGCTGCGCCTGCGGCGGCGCTACGGTGTCTATCCTCTGGCGGTTCATCGGCGAAACCAGAATATTGGCCGACAGCTGGATGATCTGGTGGTGCGCGTGGGCGACACGTTGTTGCTGGAAGGCGGGGCCGAGGACATTCAGCGACTGGCGCGCGAAATGGATATGGTGGACGTTTCACACCCCTCGGCGCGGGCTTTCCGCCGGGGTCACGCGCCCTTGGCCTTTGCGGCCCTTGCGGCGCTTGTAGTGCTGGCCGGTTTGGGGATTGCGCCGATTTTCCTCCTAGCGGTGATCGCCGTGGCATTCGTGCTGGTTGTCCGCTGCATCGACGCGGATGAGGCGTTTTCCTTTATCGACGGACGCCTGTTGGCGTTAATCTTCTCAATGCTTGCCATTGGGGCGGCCCTGCAGGCCTCGGGTGCTGTCGCTCTGATTGTTAATGCTCTGGCCCCTGGATTGTCTTTGCTGCCCGGGGTGCTGGTGATCTGGGCGATTTACCTGCTGACCTCGGTGCTGACGGAAATGGTCTCGAACAACGCGGTGGCAGTGGTGGTCACCCCCATTGCCATCGGTTTGGCCGATGCGATGGGCATTGATCCGCGTCCTCTGGTGGTGGCTGTCATGGTGGCGGCTTCGGCCAGCTTTGCCACGCCAATCGGCTATCAGACCAACACGCTGGTCTATGGGCCCGGCGGGTACAAGTTCACCGACTTCATGAAAGTGGGGATTCCGCTGAACCTCAGCATCGGCCTGCTGGCCTCCGCCATCATTCCGTTCATCTGGCCACTTTAGGTTCGAGCGAACGCGCGCCCCTTCTTCTTGCTGAAAATATCCCGGGGAGCGCGAGGGGCTGGCCCCTCGCTTCTGCCCTTATAGCGGCCAGAACACCAGAATGGCCGGGATGGACACGGCCACCACCAAGATTTCCAGCGGCAGGCCCATGCGCCAATAGTCGCCGAACTTGTATCCTCCGGGTCCAAGGATCAACGTGTTGTTCTTGTGCCCGATGGGGGTCAGGAATGCCGAAGAGGCGGCAATCGCCACGGCCATGAGGAACGGATCGGGTGAAACTCCCAGAGACTGCGCCATCTGGATGCCCACGGGGGCGGCGACAATCGTTGTGGCCGTATTGTTCAGCACATCCGACAAGCTCATCGTGACAATCATCAAAACGGTTAGAATGGCCCAGGCCGGCATGCCTTGAGTCCAGCCCACCAAAGTGCCCGCGATCAACTCCGTGCCACCCACGTCTTCCAGCGCTGCACCCAGCGGGATCATCGATCCCAAAAGCACCACGACGGGCCATTCGATGTGGTCATAGAGCTCTTTCAGGGGCACGATCTGTGCCAGGACATAGGCCACAACCACCAACCCAAGGGCGATGGGCAAATACAAAAGCCCCACTGATGCGGCGGCCACTGCCGCGGCGAACAATCCAATCGCAAGCCAGGTTTTGCTGTCCTGTGTCACGGCTAGCCCTCGGTCTGCTAGGGGCAGAGCGCCCAGCCAGTCCGTTACATCCGGGCCTTTGTCCTTGGGCACCAAGACCAGCAGGATGTCACCTGCCTCGATCACCGTTTTGCGGACCTGTTTGGTGATCTTGCGGCCCTGGCGTGACACCCCCATCAGCACCGAGCGTTGACGCCAATGTAACCCGATGCTCTGCGCCGTTTTGCCTGCGATGCGGCTTTCGGCCGTGGCCACTACTTCGATCAGATCGAGCCCTGAACCCTCTGCTTTCAACAACTCCTCGCGTTGTTGATCTGAAAAGGCCAGTTTCAGGGATGTGCGGAATTCGTCCAAAGCGTCTGGGCTCGCTTCCAGCACCAGCACGTCGCCTGCGCGCAGCTGCGCGTTGAAGGCCGAGCCATAGCGCCGTTTGCCATCGCGTATCAGGCCAATGATGGCCACGTCCGACTTCTCGGCCACCTCGTGAAGCTCCCTTACGCGCTTGCCCTCGTGATCCGATCCTTCAGGAATGGTCAGCTCAGCAATATATTGCCCTAATTCAGAGGCTTGCAGCGCAACATCCTCGCGTTGAGGGATCAACCGCCAGCCGATGAAAGCCACGAAAAGCAGCCCGGCGATGGCGGTCACACCGCCGACGGGAGCAAAATCGAACATCTTGAACGGCGTGCCCAAGGCGTCTTCGCGGATCGAGGCGATGATGATGTTGGGCGGCGTCCCGATCAGGGTCACCATGCCTCCCAGAATGGTGCAAAAGCTGAGCGGCATCAGCGAAATACCTGGCGCACGTTTGGCCTTGCGGGCGGTTTGTACATCGACGGGCATCAACAGGGCCAGGGCCGCTACGTTGTTCATAAAAGCTGAAAGCACGCCGCCCACAGCGCCCATGATGGCGATATGCGCCCCCAGTGCGCGCGTGCTGTCGACCAGCGTGCGAGTGATCAAGAAAACCGCGCCAGAGCGCACCAGCCCGGCCGAGACCACCAAGACCAGTGCCACCACCAAAGTGGCCGGGTGACCAAAGCCCGAGAAGGCGTCCTTGGTGGGAACAACACCCAGAACAACCCCCAACATGAGCGCGGAAAAGGCAACAATATCATAGCGGTAGCGCCCCCAAAGCAGCATTCCGAAAACGGCGCCGAAGAGGCTGAACAGGATGATCTGATCTGTGGTCATGGGGTGGCCTTTCCTTTGGTGCAGCCAAACGCATTCCACCCGCAAGTGCAACCGGGTTGCGAGGGGGGGCGCGGCTGGCCTATAGAGGCGGAAACGTCAGATTTACTTCGGAGACTTATGTCATGGCCGGCCATTCCAAATGGGCAAATATCCAGCACCGCAAAGGGCGTCAGGACAAAATCCGCGCCAAGATCTTCTCAAAATTCTCCAAGGAGATCACCATCGCCGCCAAGATGGGTGATCCGGACCCCGACAAGAACCCGCGCCTGCGTCTGGCGGTCAAGGAAGCCAAGTCGCAGTCCATGCCCAAGGACAACATTGATCGCGCGATCAAAAAGGCAATCGGGGGTGATGCGGAAGACTACGAAGAAATACGCTATGAAGGCTATGGTCCCAACGGCGTGGCAGTGATTGTCGAGGCGATGACGGACAATCGCAATCGCACGGCCAGCACGGTGCGTTCGACATTTACCAAGCACGGCGGAAACCTGGGTGAAACCGGCAGCGTCGGCTTCATGTTCGAACGTAAAGGCGAAGTCGCCTATAACGCCGAGGCCGGAGATGCCGACACGCTGATGATGGCCGCGATTGAAGCCGGGGCCGAAGACGTGGAAAGTTCAGAGGACGGTCACACAATTTGGTGTGCGGATACCGACCTGAACGATGTGTCCAATGCGCTTGAGGCCGAGCTGGGCGAAAGCGACAGCACCCGGCTGACATGGCGTCCGACCACGACCACCGAAATGGATCTGGAAGCGATGCAAAAGCTGATGCGTCTGGTGGATGCACTGGAAGATGACGATGATGTTCAACGGGTCACCACCAACTTTGAAGCCTCGGACGAGGTAATGGCGCAGCTCGAAGAAGAATAGCTGAGTTCAGGCGACGAAGGGACGAATACCGCCCCCTCATGTTTCATGCACAGGCAGGCCCGGGCTGCCTGCCTTTTTTTCATCTGTGGACAGCGGCACATGGGGTGTGCGGCTCTGCCTGTTTGGTGGCATGGCGTCGCGTGCTAGGTTTGCGTTCGCTAGTCCCGAGGAGCATCCCATGAGCTGGAACCCCACATTAGAGCCGCAGTGCCCGGGCGCCGGTGGTCTGGACCAAATTGAAACACTGATCATCCCGCGTGCGCGGGATTTAGGCGAATTTGAAGTGCGCCGGGCCTTGCCGTCGCCCAAGCGGCAAATGGTGGGGCCGTTTATCTTCTTCGATCAGATGGGACCGGCTGAGTTTCTAACGGGCCAGGGGATTGATGTGCGTCCGCATCCTCATATCGGCCTCGGCACTGTGACCTATCTTTATGATGGCGAGTTTCAGCACCGCGACAGTCTGGGCACAAATCAGATGATTTACCGCGGAGAGGTCAACTGGATGGTCGCGGGTCACGGGGTGACCCATTCCGAGCGCACTTCGGAGGCGACCCGAGCCGGGCAGAGCACACTTTTTGGCATTCAGACCTGGGTGGCCTTGCCCGAGGCTGACGAAGACCGCCCTGCCAGTTTTGAACATCACGGACAGGAGGCTTTGCCGTTTCTGGAAGGGGAAGGCAAGAAGCTGCGCCTGATCATGGGACGGGGTTGGGGCGCCCAAGCTCCGGTGAGCACATTTACGGATATGTTTTATGCCGATGTGGTGATGGACCCCGGCGCGCTGTTGCCCATGCCCGAGGATCACGAGGATCGAGGCGTCTATGTGACCCAAGGCGAGGTCGTTGTGGCGGGCGAGACGTTTGGTGCAGGGCAGATGATGGTGTTCCGCCCTGGTGATGCCATCACGCTGAAAGCCGGGGCGCAGGGGGCGAGACTGATGGCGCTTGGAGGGGAAACCCTGAACGGGCCGCGCCATCTGTGGTGGAATTTTGTGGCCTCAAGCCAAGAAAAGATTGAAGCGGCGAAAGAGGCCTGGGCAAAAGGGGATTGGCAGGATGGACGGTTCCAACTGCCCCCCGGAGATACCGCTGAATTCATTCCGTTGCCTTGACCAAAAGGAATGCGGACTGTCGCCCGCATGCGGGTTGTCTCGTCGTCCTGATGTCCTCCTCGGCGCACGTGGAGAGGCGACGCTTTGACCCTCGATGGTGTGGTGGAGGGAAAGCCAGCGGATGCGATCACAGAGCTTTGAGCGTTTCGCGCTGGACATCTGAGCAGCAGCCGCGTTTTGTCGCCTGCATGACACACGAAGATTTAACCACCTGTGGGATCGCTGCATGAGAGGGACCGCCTTTTGTCGTCCGATGCAGCGCAGTGATGAAGCTGCGGTCGATGCTGTGTTGCAAGCAGCCTTTGGCGGCTGGGAAGAGGTGAAGCTGGTGGCGGCCTTGCGACGCGACGGCGTGATGGCTGGCGAGATGGTATTGCCAGATGCCGAAGGTGGCATCGCGGGCTATTACGCTCTGTCCAGGATGCGTGCGCCGAAGGCTTGGCTGGCGTTGGCACCTGTGGCGATCCATCCGGAGTGGCAGGGCCAGGGTCATGGACGTCGGATGATCGGCCAGCTGACGGCCTGGGCCATCGCAGCACGGCAGTTTGTTGTCGTATTGGGGGATCCTGAGTTTTACGAACGTGCGGGCTTTAGCCGGGGCCGGGCTGCAGCATTGCAGAGCCCGTATCCTGCCGCGCATATGTTGCTGGCAGGTCCCGGAGATGAGGTGCCCGCCGCAACGCTGAGCTATCCAAACGCGTTTGAGGGTCTCTGACGGATGCGTCTCTTTTTACTCACTGCGCTGACGATGATGGCCTTTGCCGGCAACCCATTGTTGACCCGGGCCGGTGTCACCACAGGCGGTCTGGATCCGGTAGAATTTGCGGTGGTGCGGTTAGGGTCGGGCGCCATTGTCTTGGCGCTTTTGTGTCTGACCTTGCGCGGAGGACTTCGGTTAGGGGGCAAGGGGCGGCTGATTGGTGTGGCGTCATTGCTGTTATATCTCTTTGGGTTTTCTGCGGCCTACAAGGGGCTCGATTCAGGGGTGGGTGCCCTGGTGCTTTTTGGCATGGTGCAGATCACCATGTTTGCCGGGTCGTTGCTGGTGCGCGAAGATATGCCCCTGCGCAGGTATCTGGGCGCTGGGCTGGCGATGGTGGGCCTTGGTTGGTTGCTGTGGCCTACCGGGGCCGCTGCCCTCAGCCCGGTGCACGGGTTGATGATGGCTGCGGCCGGTATTGGCTGGGGGCTTTATTCGCTGGCCGGGCGCAAGGAACCGGATGCGTTGCAAGCCACAGCTGCGAATTTCATTGTTGGCTCGGGGGTGGCGATTGTCATCGGACTTGTTGTCACCCAAGGCAGTTTGATCCGTATGGTCACCCAAGACGCAAGCGCGCTGGGCCTGTGGCTGGCGGTGACCTCGGGGGCGATCACTTCGGGATTAGGATACGCACTTTGGTATGCGGTCTTGCCGAAGCTGGCCGGATCGGTCGCCGCTGTAGCGCAACTGACCGTGCCAGTGATCACGATGGCGGGCGGGATGCTGTGGCTGGGGGAGAGCCTCACATTGCGCTTCGTGCTGGCCTCGGTCCTTGTGATTGGTGGCGTGATCTTGTCGGTACGCCCCACGCGTCAAGGCGGCAGCAAACGCTCCAGTGGGTCATAGACCGCCGCATCGATCTTACTGTACGCCACCTCAATCAGGCAATCGGGTTTCAGGCGAATTTTCGACAACGCTTCACGGTCAAAGAACCGGCGAGAGGTCACGATGCCTTCGGGGTCTCGCCAGCTGTCGCTTAGAGCGCCTGACTGGATTTGACAGCGAAAGAAGATATCCACCTGATGAAAATTCTGATCCGGGTCGTGGAATTCGTTGATCAGGCAAGGGGCCCCGACGTGAATATCCAGCCCTGTTTCCTCAAACACCTCGCGTTTGAGGTTATCTGGCAGGGACTGGCCCGGCTCGGCCCCACCGCCGGGCGCGCACCACAGATCTGACTGACCGTCCGGGTAGGCGTTGACCAGCAAGAGTTGAGCCTGATGTACAATGACGGCACGGGTTGAGAGGCGAATAGGCATATGGCCTGTGTAGCGACTTCGTAGGTCTCTGGCGAGGGCGCGCGCCTACGCCAACTCGGCAATCAGCCAATCGAGAAGGATTTGCGCTTTATCGGGCAATGCCCCGGCCCTTGGGGCGTAGAGACCCAATCCATCGGTCACCTGTACGGGGGTCACACAGGGCCGGATCAAAGCGCCGGTTTTCAGAAGGTGTTCGCAAGTGCGCTGCCACCCAAGGGCGATCCCGTGTCCCTCAATCGCGGCCTGCATGACCATGGAGAAGCTGTCATAGGACAGATCCATTGATGTGTCGCGTGGTGGAAGCCGGGCCTCGATGTGCCAGTCCTCCCAGGTCATCCAATCTTGTCGCGTGGTGCGATGATGCAGAAGTTTATGGGATTTCAGGTCGGAGGGTGACAGTGCCGTGCCTGCAGGCAGGTAGGTTGGTGCGCAGACGGGAAAGATCGCGTCACGCGCCTTGTGCACGAGATGGGCGTGGCCTTGATCGCGATCAATGGATTGCAGGGCTAGATCATACCGGTCCTGGGCGTCGGACAGGGGTGTCGTGGACACGTTGACGCGCAGGTCAATTTCGGGGTGGGCCAGATAAAAGCCCGAGAGGCGTGGCATCAGCCAATAGATCGCCTCGCATTGTTGCGCGCGCAGGACGATTTCTCCTGTGCCGTCAGGCTGGCGCATGGCGTTTGAAATCGCTGCGATATCCCCAAACGCCATTTGAATCACGTGGTGCATACGTTTGCCTTCGCGGGTCAGGTATATGGCCCGATTGCGACGTTCAAAAAGCTGCGTGCCAAGGTCGGTTTCTAACGCTTTGATTTGTTTGCTGATGGCGGCCTGCGTCAGGCTAAGCTCCTGTGCGGCTTCGGTGATGCTCTGCAGGCGGGCCGCGGCCTCAAACGGGAGGAGGCTGGAGAGTGGAGGGAGAGATCTGCGCATACTTTGCATAACTCATAGTTAAGCAAATTGGATAATAAGTCAATTTTTCAATGGTATGGAATGCGATAGATAACTTATATGAAGAAACACAAGGCGATCTCATGACTCTCTCTCCGGCCAAAGATAACACGCCGCTTGCCGTCATCGTGATCATTTTGACGGTTCTTCTGCTGGCGTTGGGCGATACGGTGATCAAAGGGGTCAGTACGCAAATGCGACTGTGGCAGATCTTTGTGCTGCGCTCTGGTCTGGCGTTGCCGATCCTGCTGGTGATTTTGCGACTGCGTTACCCCGCAGTGCCGCTGATGCCGCAGGCCTTGGGGTGGGTTGTTCTGCGCAGCCTGATGCTGGTGATGATGTGGATAAGCTATTACGCCGCGTTGCCACATCTTGAGTTATCGGTGGCTGCAGCGGCCTATTACACTTTGCCATTGTTTATCACGTTGTTTTCGGCGTGGATTGTGGGGGAACGTGTCACGCCCATGGGCTGGCTGGTGGTTGTGACCGGGTTTGTTGGCGTGCTGGTGATACTGCGCCCGTCGTCCGAGGCCTTCATCCCTATCGCCTTGTTGCCGTTGCTGTCTGCCATTCTTTATGCGCTCTCGATGATCTTGACGCGCACGCATTGCCGGGCCGAGCATCCGTTGATCCTGTCCTTCGCTCTAAACCTTTGCTTTGTGGGTGTCGGTCTTGTCGCCACCCTTGTGCTCTGGGCTGTGGCGGAGCAGGGCGCGCAGATGGGATTTTTATCTCCTGAATGGGCGCAAATGAACCAAAATAGCCTGATGGCGCTGGGTGTGATGGTCCTGGCGGTCTTGTTGGGCAGTGTCGGGACTGCAATTGCTTATCAGATGGGGCGCTCTTCTACAGTGGCGACGTTCGACTTTACATATGTCGGCTTTGCAACGCTTTGGGGTGTCGCGTTCTTCGACGAACATCCAGATGTCTGGACCCTGACAGGGATGCTGCTGATTATCGTAGCAGGGGTGTTGGCCGTGCGCCGCGCCGAATGACGCAGGGTCATGTTTCCAGTACTTTCATCGACGCGCAAAACTTCCTATTTCATACCTATGAGATATGCAGCCATAGCCCTTGCCCTGCTATTATCCATGCCCAGCGTGGCGCGCGCGGATTGCGTGGTCATGCTGCATGGGCTTTTGCGCTCGGACAGCTCGTTTCTGGTGCTCGAAGAGATATTGCGCCAGCAAGGCTATACCGTCACCAGCCCCAAGTATGACAGCACCCGCGCCGAGATTGAGCGGCTGGCCGATGAGACATTGCCCGGAGCGGTCGCCGATTGCGAGGGTGACAAGGTGCATTTTGTGACCCATTCGATGGGGGGGATTCTGCTGCGCCACTGGTTGAGTCATAACAAGCTCGAGAACCTGGGCCGCGTGGTGATGCTGGCGCCACCGAACAAGGGGTCGGAAATTGTGGATGAATTGGGCGGGCTTGAGCTGTTTGCCTGGATCAACGGCCCCGCCGGGCTGCAGTTGGAAACCGGGGATGAGGGCGTGCCGTCGCAATTGCCGGACGTGGATTTTGAACTGGGTGTGATCGCAGGGACGCGCACGCTGAACCCTTATTTTTCATCGCTGATCGAAGGGGTCGATGATGGTAAGGTCTCCGTGGCCTCGACCAAGGTTGACGGCATGGCGGATCATCTGGAATTGCCGGTAACCCACACGTTTATGACCCATAACCCATTGGTGATCGCACAGGTGCAGGCGTTTCTGGCCACGGGGGCATTTGATCGCAGCCTGACCGTGAATGGCCTGTTGTGGGGCAACAAGGAATGAGCCCACTTGCATTGCGGCTGACTGGCGCTGAGGTGTTGCGGCCGTCCGGCCTGACATCCGAGCCGCTTGTCCTTGCTGAAGGGCGAATCGAAGGTGAACTTAGTGGACTGCGCGACGTCGATCTGAGCGGATATATGATTCTGCCCGGCATCGTGGATGCGCATGGTGATGGGTTCGAGCGCCATCTGGCCCCACGGCGCGGCGCGATGAAGGACATTGATCAAGGGTTGATTGCCGCCGAAGCCGAGATCGCCGCCAACGGGATCACCACCGCTGTCCTGGCTCAGTTTTACAGCTGGGAAGGCGGCATGCGCGGGCCGGAGTTTGCAACCCGCGTGTTTGAGGGCTTGGAGGTGATCACCGCGCGCGTGGTCACTGATTTGCACACCCAATTGCGGTTCGAGATACCGATGCTGGAAGACTATGACGCAATGCAGCAGATGGTGGCGCGGTTCGCCATTCCCTATGTCGTGTTCAATGACCATTTGCCTCATGAAGATCTGGCCAAAGGCAAGCGTCCAAAGCGATTGACAGGGCAGGCGCTGCGGATCGGGCGCAACCCCGAGAAACATCTGGCGTTCATGCAAGGACTACACGCTCGAATGGATGAGGTGGCTGAGGCCCTGGAGGGATTGACCGCGGCGCTGGCTGAAACAGGCATACGCATGGGCAGCCATGATGACAAAACCTCAACCGAGCGGGGCATCTGGCGCTTGCGCGGTGTTGATATTGCCGAGTTCCCCGAAACAGGCGCGGCGGTTGAGGCGGCGCACCACGCGGGCGACCCGGTGATCATGGGGGCCCCTAACGTGGTGCGGGGGGGATCGCACAACGGCAATGCGTCGGCCGCTGAGATGGTGATGATGGGCTATGTCACCGCATTAGCCTCGGACTACCACTATCCCTCATTACGCCGTGCGGCCTTTTTGATGGCCGATGGAGGTGTTTGTGATCTGGCCACGGCCTGGGGGCTGATTTCCTCCGGGTCTGCGGACATGCTGGGATTTGCGGATCGTGGCAGGCTGGTGCCGGGGCAACGCGCCGATCTGGTTGTTCTCGACAAACAGACCCGCTCGGTCTGCGCCACTCTCAGTGCGGGGTGCGTGTCCTACATGAGCGGCGAGGTGGCCGCCCGGTTGATCGGCTGAACCGCTACGCTTTCGAGGTGATCCGGTTCACATGACCCATCTTGCGGCCCGCTTTCACATCGGATTTGCCATACAAATGCAGTGCTGTGTGTGTGTCAGCGGCAAGAGCGGGCACGCGGTCCATGTCATCCCCGATCAGGTTTTCCATCAACACATCGGCATAACGTGTGCCATCGCCCAGAGGCCAGCCAGCTACGGCGCGGATGTGTTGTTCAAACTGATCGACGGTGCAGCCTTCTTGCGTCCAATGACCTGAGTTGTGCACGCGCGGTGCGATCTCATTGACGATGAGGCCCTGGGCGGTGACAAATAGCTCAACCCCCATGACGCCCACATAATCCAGCTTGTTCAAAATGTTGGCGGTCAACAGCACCGCGTCCGAACGCTGTGCAGGTGTCAGACGCGCCGGGATGGTGGTGGTGCGCAAGATGCCCCCTTCGTGCACGTTTTCACCGGGATCAAAGCAAGCCACATCGCCCGTCAAACCACGCGCCCCGATCACCGAAACTTCGTGGCTGAAATCCACAAAGCCCTCATAGATCGCTGACGCCCCTTGCATATCCTCCAGCGCTTGTCCTGCGTCTTCGGGTGCCGAAATCCTTGCCTGACCTTTGCCATCATAGCCAAAGCGGCGGGTTTTCAGAATCGCGGGGATGCCAATCTCGGCCATGGCCTCGGACAGGTCCACCGCGTCGTCGACTGCGGCGAAGGGGGCAGTCCGCAAGCCGATGTCGTTCAGGAAAGCCTTTTCCACCAGACGGTCCTGACTGACGCGTAAGGCATCGCGACCGGGGCGCACGGGTTTGATCTCTTCCAGGATATCCAGTGCCGACGTGGGGATGTTTTCAAACTCGTAAGTGATCACATCAACGGCTTCTGCGAACCTGCGCAGGGCGTCTTCGTCTTCGTAGGCCGCCTGGATATGAGTGTTGGACACATGGCTGGCTGGGCAAGCGCCGCCCGGTTCAAACACACAGGTTTTGAACCCAAGGCGCGAGGCTGCGACAGACAGCATCCGGCCCAGCTGGCCGCCGCCTAAGATGCCGATGGTGGATCCGGTGGGCAGGATGTCAGTCATCGCGTGGCTCCTCGGGGATCGAGGCTGACAGGGCCGTGCGCCACGCGTCCAGCCGCGCGGCCAGATCTGCATCCCCGTTTGCAAGGATCGCAGCGGCCATGAGGCCCGCATTTGCCGCCCCCGGCGCACCGATGGCCATGGTGGCCACGGGGAAGCCCTTGGGCATTTGCAGGATGGAGTAAAGGCTATCGACGCCCGACAAGGCCTTGGTCTGCACCGGTACGCCGATTACCGGCACCCGGGTTTTGGAGGCCATCATGCCGGGCAAATGCGCCGCGCCACCAGCGCCTGCGATGATCACCTGCAAGCCGCGCTCCACGGCGGTTTTGCCGTAGTCCCAGAGCCGATCTGGCGTGCGATGCGCCGAAACGATGCGGGTTTCATAAGCCACGTCCAGCTCATCAAGGATGCTGGCGGCTTCGCGCATGGTGGACCAGTCCGACTGGCTGCCCATGATGATCCCGATTCTAATGTCGCTCATCGCCTGTCCTATCCGATCTGGCCATGTGATTTGGAAAGCGGCACTATAGCGATGCCCGCTTTTGTGGCAAGCGCGGATCAACGGAATGCAAGGAACGTGTCAAAGTCTGTTTGGAGCACAATAGTGGCGGATGCTGCAGTCTGTTGGAATTGGTATGATGCGGCGCATATCGGACAAGTTGAACGACTCTCGCTTGTCCGACGCCACAATCCTTGATTTTGGCTTCAAGCTTTGTCAGCAAGACTCCCTGCGCGGCATCAACAATCTGCAATTAGGTTCCCGTCTCTGCAAAGATTGGTCGCCGCGCTCTGAGCTCTTTTGCAATAAAATCCACCAACAGTCGAACGCGTGTTGTCTTCTGTAAATCGGAGTGGAGAAGTAGCCATATCGAGCGATCCGGAACAACATCGGTGCCGGGTATTCGAACCAGCTGGGGGTACAATTGAGCGATAAAACAAGGTAAGTAGCTCATCCCGGCCCCGTTTCGGATCATATGAGTAATGAGCGTTGGCGATCGGATGCAGTTTTTGACATCCGCCTTTGGGAACGGGCTACTCTTGACCCAGTCCATCGACCCCCGCCTGTTGCCCCAGCCCAGCCAACAAAGACCTTCGCCAAACCTTCCCGCCATTTCAAAGTGCCGCTCGAGATAGGCTTGGCTAGCGTAAATGCCTTGATCGTATTGAAGAACTTTTCTACCAACGACATCGTCATCGACATTATGCGCTACCCGGACAGACACATCTGTTTCAGAACGGTTGATGTTTTCAAACCGGTTTGTGACGGCAACTTCCAGTTCGATTTCAGGATATGTATCCCTAAACTCGACCAGGATTTCAGGCATTATCATCGAGGCGAATACAGTCGGGATGGATAGACGTACTGTACCCGTCGCCTCACGATCTAGTCCTTGCAATCTCCGTCGTCCCGACAAAACCGAGCGTTCGGCTTCTTCTGCAATGGGAAGAAGCGTTTCACCCGCCGAAGTCAGCGTCAAACCACTGTGCGAGCGATCAAAAAGCCGCACGCCATAACTGGCTTCAAGCGCACGCAAATTCCGATTTACAGTCGCATGGGTTCCGCCCAATACATCGGCTGCAGCCCGCAAACTGCCGGTGCGCGCGACTTCCAGAAAATAGGGGATCCGTGCCCAATCCAATTTATTCTCCCTCTCAAAATCATTCAATTTCCCCGATCCTGAGCGGTGAAAACCTAGTGGGTTATTTTCGATCCTCTATGTATCAAACATGAGGGTAGCGGGTCAAATAAGAAACACCTAGATATGACGTACAACCGTATAATCCCCCAGGAGATAGGCTATGAATCGAAGAGAGTTATTGATCTCAACCGCTGCAATCGGAGCTATGGTTATAAACCGGCCAGCGTGGGCGATGACAGGTAGTGAGTTCGGGTATGAAAAGTCGCGCCTTACTGTGCTGGGCAATGAAATGGCTTATGTGGACGCCGGTCAAGGGGAACCCGTCGTATTTCTTCACGGCAATCCGACATCGTCATATCTGTGGCGTAACATTCTACCGGCAATCGAAAAAACACATCGTGTGATTGCGCCCGACCTGATCGGTATGGGTGACAGCAGCAAACCGGATATTGTCTATACCTATCCTGATCACGTCGATCACTTGCACGGATTGCTCGACGCACTTGACTTGCAGAATGTCACATTGGTGGTTCACGACTGGGGTTCAGCGCTTGGTTTGGACTGGGCGGCCAAAAACGAGGACCGGGTCAAGGCCATCGCATTTATGGAAGCTATTTTGCCGCCGGGTGCGCCAATGCCAAGCTATGAGGCCATGGGTCCGTTTGGGGAGCTGTTCAAGGCCTGGCGGACACCGAAAGTTGGCGAAAAAATGATCCTGGAGGAAAATTTCTTTATTGACGAGGTTTTGGCAAAAATGGGTGTCGCCACACCACTCAATGCAGATGTTTTGGCTCACTACAATAGCTACTACCCAACATCAGAATCCAGGCGGCCACTGCTGCAGTGGCCCCGAGAAGTTCCAATCGGCGGAGAGCCCGCGCATAGCGTTGAGGCCGTAAATCGGTACTCTGAATGGTTTTTTGACAGCGATGCCCCTAAGCTGATGATCCATGCAGAGCCCGGCGCGTTAATCCCACCTGAGGCTGCTGAGTATCTGAAAGCCAACCTCAAGAACCTGACGACAGTGAATATCGGCGCAGGTGTGCATTACCTTCAGGAAGACAACCCTGATGCAATCGCATCTTCACTGTCGGAGTGGCTGAGCGCGATGTGATACCAGAAAAGTTTCACCTGGAATATTGCCCTCGAGTGGACTTGACCACGGTGCAACAAACGCGCTCCTAAGTGCACTGCAGAGATAACTGCCCGAAAACTTTGAAGTGGTCATCCAGCAAAACTGTCTGGATGGCCACAGTCTGTTGTGTGCCCAAAAGCAGTCTCTTGAACAGAATGCAGCGAAAACCGACTTCGTCCGCGAAACTGCAGTTCGACCAATCCGGCGATGTTACACATTCCAACCCAACGCCCAATGCAGTTGTTTCTGCCTCAGGCAATAATATCCGGGTACAGCCGGTCTTCGATCCGGGCGATGACGTCCTTGAGACGCAATTTTTGCTGTTTCAATCGCTTGATCGTCAGCGGATCGCGCGCGCCTTTTTCTTGAAGGGCCTCAATCGCCTCGTCCAGATCACGGTGCTGGCGGCGAAATTCTTCTAGTTCGACCTGCAGCACCTCATCGGATTTCATCGACAGATCGCGATACAAGTTCATGATTGGTCGATTCCTGTGTGGTCAGCCTGTTCCGGCACCATAGACGTTTACGTCAATTTCTCAAAGCTCTTGCACTGTCGCGCGCGCATCCCCATATTTTGGTCATCGGGTCGCCATAAAGGGGCTTGATACTCTGAAATTGGACTGTCGCTTAACTCAAGGACGTGTCGATGACAAAGCTTACCTTAGGGGCGCACCCCTATATCGTTGGGTTTGAGCAGCTGGAACGGCTGCTGGAACGTAGCGCCAAGTCTGGCAACGAAGGCTACCCGCCGTTTAACATCGAGCAAACTTCGGACAATTCTTACCGTATCACGCTGGCTGTGGCCGGATTTGGAGAGCGTGATTTGGCCTTGACCGTCGAAGATCGCCAACTGGTGATCCGGGGACGTCAGCACGATGATGGCGATGACCGGGTGTTCTTGCACCGTGGGATCGCCGCGCGTCAGTTCCAGCGCTCGTTTGTGCTGGCAGATGGTGTCGAAGTGGGCGAGGCGGTGATGGAGAATGGGCTTTTGCACGTCGATCTGACGCGCGCCGCCCCCGAGACCGTGGTGCAGACCATTCAAATCAGGAAAGGGTGAGTTACATGGATACGAAGTATGATTTTGAACCTGGCGAGACACAGGAGATCGCGCAGTCGATCGTGTATGTGCGATCAGTGAATGTTGCGGATCTGCCCAAGGACGTGCGCGATCATGCTGAAGGACTGAAAACGCTCTACGCGGTGCATTCCGTCGAAGGTGAACGTCTGGCGCTGGTCAAGGACCGTGAGCTGGCCTTTGTCTTGGCCCGCCAAAACAACATGGTGCCGGTAACAGTGCATTAATATCGGGCATTGGATCTCGTTGCTGGGCGTCTGAGCCCCGCTGCGCAAATGCCAAACCCCGGTGCCACCCTCATGGACGGCCTTCGAGATGGCACCGGATTTACAATTCAACACTCAGATTTCGCCGGTTCGACGGCGTGTGGCAAAGCCTGAGCGCTGCGACCTGCCGCAGCGATCGTTTCCTGCCATTCATCAATGCGCCCATTTCGTAAAACTTGTTCGGATTCAATTGTGTCTTTAAGGAGGCAGAAACAAAGAGTTTCCGAAATGACGCCTTTAGAAACCAATTTAATGTCAGACACTTAGGGGTGTAAGCTCCGAAAAATCCACAACTATGCAATAATATCGCCCTTTTTCCCCTCGTGAGCCGCCCTTTTGATGCATTAGTGAAACCCATAAGCCGGATCGTATTGGTCCGGGACGCGACTGGGGGGTCGCGAGATAATGGGTGATGTAATGGTCGTAAGAAGTACTCTGGCTGCAGGTTTGGTCGCAGCAACATTTGGGGTTAGCATGTTTGGGAGCCAAGCCGAGGCTTCAACGCTGACATATAACGGGCTGGATGTTAATCCGGCGGCGCGTGTCGACATTTCTGCAGCGGATGAAGGTGTATCCTTCAACAACCTGCGTGCGGGTGGGTTCAGAATGTCAGACGGTAACGAAGAATTCGTGGCTTGGTGTATCGACCTTTTCGATACGATCATGACCGCTGAATACGAAGCCGACCGTCCAGGGCAGGTGTCCGATGCCGAAGAGGCTGATCTCAACCGTCTGTTTACGCTGCATCGGGTCGGGTCGCAGCTGAATGCGATCACAGCCGCGGCTTTTCAGGTTGCGATCTGGGAAATCGTCTATGAAACCGCGACATCTTACAGCCTGAGCTCCGGCAATTTCACCGCGGGAGATAACGCTGCAGTCGTGGGTGAGGCGCAGACTCTGCTCGATTCTTTGGGCACAGCGGAAGGTTCATACGCGCTGTCATTCTACGAATCTGACACGTCGCAAGATCTTGTCACCGGGCAGATCTCTGTGATGCCGTTGCCTGCCGGTTTGGTGCTGTTGTTGTCCGGATTGGGGTGTCTTGGGGTTGCGCGTCGCCGCAAGGGTTGATCATCCTCATATTTGTAAATGGTTTGTCGAAGCTGTGCTGCAGCTTCGACTTTTTTTTGACCTGTAAAAGCTTCGTGTAAGGCAGTTCGCATGGCGTCCGGGCCTTCGCGCCTTTACAGGGCCTTTGCCACTTTCCTGAGTTCGAACTTCTGGATCTTGCCCGTTGAGGTCTTGGGTAATTCCTGAAACACCACCGTCTTGGGGCATTTGAACCCGGCGAGTCGCTCGCGGGAAAAGGCGATGAGATCGGCCTCAGAAGGGTCATGGCCGTCTTTGACTTCGACAAAGGCGCAGGGGGTTTCGCCCCATTTATCATCGGGCCGGGCCACCACGGCGCATAGCAACACAGAGGGATGCTTCATTAGCACGCCTTCAATTTCCACGGATGAGATGTTCTCGCCCCCCGAAATGATGATGTCCTTGGCCCGATCTGCGATTTTCAGATACCCATCGGGGGTTTGATAGGCGATGTCGCCGGAATGGAAATAGCCACCGGCAAAGGCCTCGGCAGTGGCGTCCGGGTTTTTCAGATAGCCTTTCATCACCGTGTTGGCGCGGATCATGATTTCACCCTGGGTTTCACCGTCCATGGGGATTTGCTGCATATCTGCGTCCATCGCCGTGATCGCCTCGGTCATACCCATCAGCACCCCGGTGCGGGCCTTGATGCCATAGCGGTCTTCATCGGGCAGATCATTCCAATCATCGTGCCACAGGCATTCCGTCACATGGCCATAGGTTTCGGTTAGGCCATAAACTTGCGTGACCTTGAAGCCCAAAGGCTCAATCGCGGCTAGTGTGGCGGCAGGGGGCGGCGCGCCTGCGGTATAGACATCCACCTCGTGATCAAAGTGGCGGCGCTCGGTGTCCTTGGCGTTGACGATCATGTTCAACACGATTGGGGCTGCTCCAAAGTGGCTGACTTTTTCATCCGCGATGGCGTTGTAGATGGCACTGGGTGTGATGTCGCGGCAGCAAACGACCGTTCCCCCCAGAAGGGGCATCATCCAAGTGTGGTTCCAGTTGTTACAGTGAAACAGCGGCACGATGGTCAGATATTTGGCGTGTCGCGGCATGGCCCAGGTGATCGCTGTGCCCATGGTCATCAAATAGGCACCACGGTGGTGACAGACCACGCCCTTGGGCCGACCAGTGGTGCCGGAGGTGTAGTTGAGCGAGATGCTTTCCCATTCATCCTCGGGCATGACCCATTGGTAGTCTGCTGTGCCTTTGGCCAGAAGGTCCTCGTATTCCATGTGATCGCCTGTTGCCGGATAGCCTGCCTGGGCATCAGCCACTTCCACGATCAGCGGGGCAGGGCCTTCCATTTGGGCGATGGCGTCCTGCACCATTGGCAGGAACTGCGGGTCGACCAATACGGCCTTTGCCTCGCCATGATCAAAGATATAGGCGACGGTGTCGGCCTCAAGGCGGGTGTTGATCGTGTTCAGAACGGCGCCGCAGGCGGGCACACCAAAATGAGCCTCGGCATGGGCGGGGATGTTGGGCAGCACCGTGGCGACCACATCGCCCGATTGCACACCCATCGCCACCAGGCCCGAAGCAAGACGCGTGCAGCGCTCATAGTATTCGGCATAGCTGCGGCGGATGGTGCCATAGACCACGGCTTCGTACTGCGGGAACAGATGGGCGGCGCGTCGCAGATGCGACAGGGGGGTCAACGCCACGAAATTGGCGGGTGTCTTATCCAGCCCGGTCTCATCTTTCATCCAGCCCATGATGCTCTCCCTGATTCACGTCTGTCGGATCGACGAGACACTATTCAAATTTACAGAGCAATCAATTGTTAAATGTCAGACAATTGAAAATGAGATCAATCTATGAATGATCGAGCCGCCGTTCGCATCTGTGGGTTTCGAAGAGTTGGCGATGGACAAACCTTTAAACGGGTCGGCGTTGTAGAATGAATGTCGTTCCCCTAGCGTGTCTCCATGATCATCTCTCCGGCCCGCAATTTTATCTTTGTGCATATCCCCAAAACAGGCGGCACGTCGCTGGCATTGGCGCTTGAGGCGCGGGCGCATAAGGATGATATCCTGATCGGAGACACGCCCAAGGCCAAGAAGCGAAAGGGTCGCCTAAAAGGAGCAGAGACGCGCGGGCGACTTTGGAAACATTCTACGCTGGCGGATATAGAAGGTCTGGTCACACCTACGTTCATCAGGGGCGCGTTCACGGTCACTTTGGTGCGCAACCCTTGGGACCGTGTGGTCAGCTTGTATCACTGGCTGCGGGATCAAACCTTCGATCATCCATCTGTGGCGCGCGCAAAGGCCTTACCCTTTGAGGGGTTTATCAAAGCAGATGAAACACAAGCCGCCTTACAGGCCAATCCATACGCGCATTACATGGAACTGTCGGATGGAACTGAACACGTAAGACTTTACATTCGCCTTGAGCATTTCGTTGAGGATGCGGGCCCACTGTGGGACCATCTGGGGTTTGAGCTGAGCTTACCCCATGAAAACCGCTCGATTCGGGCGCAGGATTATCGTGCCTACTATGATGCCGATTCGCGTGAGCAGGTGGCGCGGGCGTGTGCGGCGGATGTAAGGCGCTTCGAATACCACTTTTAAGGATAATTAGCACCTTTTCAGGCAACAATGCAGATTGTGGCGCAGGATTGTCATTGGTTTGTCATCAATGCCCGAATTCCGCCCTGATCTGGCCCAAGGTCGGCCTAACGAATCCTCTCTTTATTAATGTGCTGCTAACGACGATTGGCTGGGGCTAGTCGCAGAAGAGGATAAAAAAATGCTGGGTTGGATGTCTGCTGAGAACTGGGGACCGAAACGGGTGGCTGAGACCACCGGAGCTTATGACGGCGGCGCCGTCGGTGCGCGGTCCGGACTAATGACGGGCACCCGCGTGGCCACCGGAATTGGCTGGCGCGCAGTTGAAGCGCTTGGCGTTGGAGACATGGTTCTGACATTTGATGCCGGGCTGCAACGCATTACCAAAGTGACGCGTCAAGTGATCTGGAATGGTCCAGAGATGTGCCCACAACGTTTCTGGCCACTGAATGTACCCGCCGGTGCCTTGGGCAACCGCGACGCGTTGACCTTGCTGCCGGATCAATATGTGATGATCGAGAGCGATGCGGGCGAGGATCTCTTTGGTGATCCGTTTTCGCTGATCAAGTCGAAGGCGCTGGAAGGCGTGAACAGCATCGAAGCTGTTCCTCCGGCACATGGACTTGAAGCGATTGTTCTGCACTTTGAATATGACCAGGTGATTTTTGCCGAATGCGGCGTTCTATATTACTGCCCTTCGGCGGCTGGACTGCTGGAACAAGCGGTCAGCTCACATGCTGTGGCCCCTTACAAAGCCCTGGATTCAGAAGAAGCCGATGTTCTTGTGATGTGCATCGAAAGCGAACACGGAGAGAAGAATATCTGGGCGACGTCTGAGACCGCCGCGCCAGAGTATGCAGTCGCCTGAGGCGACTGCCCCAATACCTGAGAAGTCCAGCTGGGGCGGGTCTGTCCCGGGCCAGGGTAGGGTGAGAGAGCCTGCCTGCCGCCTTTGATCCCCTTGCTGTACAAAGCACGCGCGCCTCGCCCCCCGGAGCGCGCGTGTTGGGTTTTGGGGGGTCGTCATAAAAACGGCTCCGGGTGACAACCGGAGCCGCATGAGGTTTTCAGAAGGCTGCGGCTTAAGCCGCCTGCGCTTCTCCTGCGAAGCGAGCGTAGAAGCTCTGGCCCTTGTCGGCCATTTCGCGCAACAAAGCAGGCGTGGCAAAACGTGCGCCGTGCGCCTCGGCCAGTTGATCGCAACGTTCTGCCGCATAAGGCGTGCCGATGATATCGAGCCAGCTGAACGGGCCACCCGACCATGGCGCAAAACCCCAGGCCAGAATGGCACCCACGTCACCTTCGCGGATGTCTTCCAGCACGTTTTCCTCCAGTGCGCGAACCGCTTCAAGCACTTGGGCGAACATCAGACGGTGCTGTACTTCAATCAGATCAGGCTGTTCGTCGGCACGGGGATATTTGGCCTCAATCCCGTCCCAATAGCCCCGACGTTTGCCCTTTTCATCATAGTCAAAGAACCCAGCGTTTGTCTTACGGCCTAGACGATTTTCGCCTTCCATCCAGAAGATCACCTCGTCCACGGCGGCATCGGGATAAGCGTCGCCCATCGCAGCCTTGGTGGCGCGGGCAATCTTGGCACCCAGATCAATCGAGGTTTCATCGACCAATTGCAGCGGCCCCACCGGGAAGCCCAGCTGACGTGCGGCATTATCGATCAGCGAGGGGGCGACCCCTTCAGCAACCATGCGCAGGCCTTCGTTGATGTAAGGAATGATACAACGGTTGCAGTAGAAGAATCGCGCGTCGTTGACCACGATCGGCGTCTTGCGGATCTGACGGACGTAGTCCAGCGCTTTGGCCACAGCGTTGGGTCCTGTTTTCTGACCCTTGATGATTTCGACCAGCATCATCTTCTCAACAGGTGAGAAGAAGTGAATGCCGATGAAGTTCTCGGCATTGTCCGACGCCTTCGCCAGTTCCGTGATCGGCAGGGTCGAAGTGTTGGTGGCGAAGATGCAATCCTTGTCCACGACCGCCAGCACGTTCTTGGTGACCTCGGCCTTGACGCCGGGGTCTTCAAACACGGCCTCGATGATCAGGTCTGCACCCTCGAGAGCGGCATAGTCGGTGGTGGCGGTAATCTGGCCGAGGATATTCGCTTTCTTTTCCTCGGTTGCTTTGCCACGTTTGATACCCTTGTCCATGTAGTCAGACGTGTAGGATTTACCCTTGTCAGCGGCCTCTTGTTTCTGGTCGATCAACACGACTTCCATGCCCGCCATGGCCGAGACCAGCGCGATGCCCGCGCCCATCATACCCGCGCCCATGACGCCGACCTTTTTGACGGTCTGATCAGGTACATCCGGACGGTTCGCGCCTTTTTCCAGCGCTTCTTTGTTGATGAAAAGCGAGCGGATCATGGCGGCAGAGGACGGGTTCATCAGCACATTGGTGAACCAGCGCGCCTCGATCTTCAGGGCGGTGTCGAAGGGCACCAATGCGCCTTCGTATACTGCAGACAGGAGCGCCTTGGCCGCAGGAAACGCGCCTTGGGTCTTGCCGTTGACCATGGCCGAAGCGCCCACGAAGGTCATGAAACCTGCGGGGTGATAAGGCGCGCCGCCGGGGATTTTGTAGCCCTTTTCGTCCCAGGGCTTCACAAACTTCGGCTCGGACAGGATGTACTCCTTGGCTTTGGCCAGCAGTTCATCCGCAGGCACCACCTCGTCAATCAACCCGCCTTGCATGGCTTTCTTGGGATCAGACAGCTTGCCTTCCAGCAGAAACGGCGAGGCGCCCATGGCCCCGAGCTTGCGCGTCAGACGCGCGGTGCCGCCCATGCCGGGGAAGATGCCGACCATAATTTCTGGCAGGCCGATCTTGGCCTTGGGGTTGTCGGCAGCAATGATCCGGTGACACGCCAGCGGGATTTCCAGACCGATACCCAGTGCAGTGCCGGGCAGGGCGGCCACGAAGGGCTTGCCGCCCTTGTTCTTGTCGTCCATGCCGCCACGTTCGATCTTGCGCAGAATGGCGTGGGTGGCGGAAAGGCCGTCCATCAGGCCCTGGGCCGGGTTGTCGCCTGCGGCCTCTTTCATCTTGGCGATGATGTTCAGGTCCATCCCACCTGCAAATGACCCCGCTTTGCCGGATGTGATGATCACACCCTTGATGGCGTCATCGGTCAACGCCTGATCCACCAGCGCGTTAAGGTCCTCAAACCCCTGCTGGTTCATCACGTTCATCGACTTGCCAACGGTGTCCCATGTGATGGTGGCCACGCCGTCGGCATCGGTTTTCATATTAAAGTCAGTCATTTGCAGTCTCCTGTCGTGCCGCGTCCATTGCATCAAGACGCGCTGTCATGGATGGGTGCTGATGTGCGCGCGGGGCCCAGATCAGCTGATTGTTGATGTATTCGAGGGTCAGAAAGCACGGTGCGGCATCGGCCGTCATGCAATAGCTGCCCACATGTTGCAGGATCACGAAGGGATGATCCTCTCGGGTTTCAATTTGCAGATCGCGGGCGTTTACATCGAGGATGCGCAGGTAGGTGCCATCTTCAAGGCTCACCCAGATTTGGCGCGCCATACCTGCGGTGCCTGCAAAGGCATTGGCCTGACCGCGGCAACTGAGGTCGTAATTGAGCAGGTAGTCCGGCGTGCCGTCATGGGTGATGTCCACGGTCTCGTATGGAATTGTGGTGCCATCATCCCACTGGCAGATTTTGGCGTAAAACGCATTCAGTTCTGCCAACGGATCGGCGCTGTCACCTTCGAGTACGCCAGCCGAGGCCGAGGTGGCCATCGCCGCTAAATATGCCAGGGCCCGGATCATAGAGCTGATCCATCGTGGCGGGTAAACGTGGCCACGCCATCTTGTAGCGTTACCTTCATGTCACTGTCAGGGTAGGTGGCGTGTTCCGGGTTCATGCGGGATCCCACGACCAAAAACCGCGCTTCGCTGTCGGTCTGATTGACGAAGTGATGCGCGTTTTCACGACCAGCCGGGAAGGCAGCACATTCACCAGGGTGTATCTGGGTCTCACCGTCATCGTCGATCAGCGTGCAGATACCTTGCGTCACCATCACGAACTCGTCTTCGCGCGCATGCCAGTGCCGCAGCGAGGATTTCGCGCCTGGCGCAAGGATCACCATATTGGCCCCGAACTGGGTCAGACCACCTGCATCGCCTAACCGCAGCGAAGACCGCCCGGCCATTTCACTGGCAAAGGGCTCAGGATAGATCGAGCCGGTTTTGACAGGTACGGTGTCCATATCAATCTTGCTCATGTCAGACCTTTCTCAGCAATGTGGCGTTTAATTTCCGCCAGCATGTTTTCGGGCGTATCAGGGACAATGCGCAGGTGTTGGTGATAATCAAACCGCTGGCGGTCCATGGCACTGCCAGGATCAAGATGCAGTTTGAACACTTGCTGCGTGGGTGTGCAGAACAGCCGGATCAGCGCCCCATCATAGACGTCCACAATCTCAAGCGAATGCAGGTTCTCGGCTTGCGCCAAGGCATACACTGCCCGAAACGGGTGATCGTCGCCGATGGGATGCGTATAGGTCATTCTGGCTGCTCCGTGGTGTCGAAGCGGCTCGTCCCTTCGGTCAGCTGCGTGCCATCACGGCGAGCGTACCAGGTCATCCCGTCCTTATCATGGGCGACAAGGTCATGATCGGCGTAATGGCATCGGTCCTCGCTCGGGCGGGTACCCATCTCAAGCAGGGTCACAGGCTCGGTGCCGCGATTTACGCATTGATGGGCATTCGACACCCCGCCGGGAAAGCCGGCGGCCTCGCCAGGGCCGATCTCGGTCTCGCCCGTATCGTCGATCACCGTCAAAGTGCCTGATAGGACAAACACCATTTCATCCTCGACCTCGTGCCAATGTCGCAAGGACGACCGTGCCCCGGGTGGGAGTGTGGTCAGATTAACCCCCATGCCCGTCAGGCCCACAGCGTCACCCAGCCGGATGCGCACCCGCTCGGCGAAGTCCTCGTGCAACGGCGCAGGATAATCCGACCCTTGGGAGAGGGGTGCTGTATCAAGATCGACTTTCGGCATCAAACGCGCTCGATGATCGTGGCGGCACCCATGCCGGAGGCAATGCAGAGCGTGGCGAGACCAACTTCTTTGTCCGTCCGCTCCAGCTCATCCAGCAGCGTGCCGATGATGATTGCACCAGTTGCCCCCAGAGGGTGGCCCATGGCGATCGAGCCGCCGTTGACGTTGACCAATGCGGGATCCACATCAAACGCTTGCTGGAAGCGCAGCACGACCGAGGCGAAGGCTTCGTTGACTTCAAACAGATCAATGTCACCGATGGCCATGCCGCTGTCGGCAAGGATCTTCTGTGTGGCAGGCACCGGCCCGGTCAGCATGATGGTGGGATCCGTGCCGATCTTGCAGGTCTGGCGGATGCGCGCACGGGGTTTAAGCCCGTGTGCTTCGCCAAATTCCTTGTTGCCAATCAGCACACCAGCCGAACCATCCACGATACCGGACGAGTTCCCGGCATGGTGGATGTGATTGATTTTTTCCAGATGCGGGTACTTCATCAAGGCAACCTTGTCGAAGCCGGGCATCACTTCGCCCATCGCTTGGAACGCAGGGTTCAGACCGCCGAGGCTTTGCATATCGGTGCCGGGACGCATGTATTCATCGTGGTCCAGAATGGTCAGATCGTTCTGGTCCTTGACCGCGACGATAGATCCGTCGAAGCGCTTATCATCCCACGCCGCCTTGGCGCGCTTCTGGCTTTCCATGGCCAATTGATCCGCGTCATCACGGCTAAAACCATATTCGGTTGCGATGATGTCAGCCGAGATCCCCTGAGGCACGAAGTAAGTGTTCATGGCCACGCTTGGGTCTACGGCAATCGCCGCCCCATCGCTGCCCATGGGCACGCGGCCCATCATCTCGACACCGCCGGCGATATAGGCTTGGCCAGCGCCGCCTTTGATTTGGTTGGCGGCCAGATTCACAGCTTCCATGCCGGATGCACAAAAGCGGTTGATGGCGAGGCCCGGAATGCTTTCATCAAGATCCGAGGCGAGAACCGCCGTCCGTGCCAGGCAACCGCCTTGCTCCATCACCTGAGTGACATTGCCCCAGATCACATCTTCAACGGCGTGGCCGTCCAGATTGTTGCGCTCTTTCAATGCGTTGAGTACTTGCGCGCTGAGACTGACAGCGGTCACTTCGTGCAAGCTGCCGTCTTTGCGCCCCTTGCCACGCGGGGTGCGCACGGCGTCATATATGTAAGCTTCGGTCATGGTCGTCTCCTCGGTATTTTTGGGATCAGGCGCGGTCAGCAGGGCTGCCCGGCATCAGGTCATAAGGGTGTTTCCAGCCCGGTGTGTTCTCGATGTTCGAAAGCCACCGATCGATGTTAGGCCATTCCTTGCGGTCAAAGCCGAAAGGTTCAGGATAAAACAGATATCCGCAGCAGCTGAGATCAGCGTTGGTCAGGCCGTCGCCAACGATCCAATCGCGCCCCTCCAGATGAGTGTTGAGCGTGTCATAAGCGGCCTTCAGGCGGCCCTGCATGAAACCGATGACCTCTGCGGGGCGTTTCTCTTCGGGCAAGAAGTTCATCAGGAACCGCGTCATACCGGCCTGCGAGCTGAGTTTGTGATTGTCCCAAAGCACCCAGCGGAAAATCTCGTAGTTTTCTTCACGGTCCTTGCCACCAAACTTGCCGGATTTTTCGGTCACATAGGCCTGAATGGCGCCCGATTGACTGGTGCGGAAATCGCTGTCGATCAGCATGGGAACCTCGCCCATATCATTGATGTCACTACGAAACTCAGGCGTGCGTGTCTCGCCGCCAAAGAAATCGACGTAAACTGGCTCCCACTCCAGTCCGGACAGTTCCAACGCTAGCGCGGCCTTGTAGGCGTTGCCGCTCTCTCCCATGCAGTAAAGTTTGATGGTCATTGTGATCTCCCTTCACAGTGATCTGGCGATCAGATCTTTCATGATTTCATTGGTGCCGCCGTAAATCTTTTGCACACGCGCATCGGCCCACATCTCGGCGATGTCATATTCGGCCATGTAACCATAGCCGCCGTGCAATTGCAGGCATTCGTCCAGCACCTCGAACTGCGTCTCGGACAGCCAGTATTTGGCCATGGCCGCCTTAGACACACTCAGTTCGCCACGCATGTGGTCGTTGATGCACTCATCCAGGAACGCGCGACAGACCATTGTTTTTGTTTGGCATTCCGCCAGTTTGAACTTTGTGTTCTGGAACTGCATGATCGGGCCGCCAAAGGCCTCGCGTTCCTTGGCATAGGCAATCGTGCGTGCGACACCGCCCTCCAAGGCTCCTTGCGCGCCACAGGCAATGATCAGGCGTTCTTGGGGCAATTGCTGCATCATCTGGACAAAGCCCTGACCTTCTTCACCGCCCAAAATGTTCTCGGGGGGCAATACGATATTGTCGAAGAACAATTCAGACGTATCAGCGGCATGTAGGCCCACTTTTTCCAGATTGCGCCCCCGAGAAAACCCATCGGTGCCCTCGGTTTCCACCACCACCAGGGAAATGCCCTTGGCCCCTTCCTTAGGGTCGGTCTTGGCGGCGACAATTACAAGATCGGCGTGTTGTCCGTTGGTGATGAACGTCTTTTGGCCCGACAGGCGATACGCGTTCCCGTCTCGCAGGGCCTTGGTTTTCATCCCTTGCAGGTCAGATCCGGCACCGGGTTCGGTCATCGCCAAGGCACCGACCATTTCGCCCGAGACCATTTTGGGCAACCAGCGTTGTTTTTGGTCTTCCGATCCGTAGGCCAGAATGTAATGCGCCACGATGCCAGAATGGATCGGGTTGCCCCAGCTGGCCAGATTGGCACGGCTTTGTTCAATACAAATCACCGCCTCATGGCCAAAATCACCACCCGCGCCGCCGTATTCTTCGGGGATGGAAGGGCAGAGCAATCCCAGCTCACCCGCCTCGTTCCAGGTCGAGCGATCCATCATGCCATCCTTGCGCCAGCGCTCAAAATGAGGCCCCCATTCATCGGTGATGAATTTGGCGGTCATCTCTGACAGCATCTGGTGCTCGTCTGTCATCCAGCTCATCTTACTGCTCCCGGTTCACCGAAGTTGGTTCTTTCAGATCTAATTTAGGCAAGTCAGGATAAGCTGAGCGAATGAATTCAATCGATTCTGGCTTTGCAATGGTGGCGAAATACCAGCGGTGATTTTCGCCTATTGCTATCACCGGTCGCGTTTCTACCTTTGATTTGTAACTAATGACTGAGTTGCCTGCAGCATAGCAGCGTCCTGTCTCAGTTTGTACCAAACTATCTTCATTCAAATGCAGTTCATAGGAGTATTGAATGGACCGTTGACGTTCTGAACCGAGCTTTCTCTGTAGGTTTTGGGCAACCGCTTCCTCTAGCTCAAAAACCCGAAAGCCACTTTGTTTTGCCATTCTTGAGAAGATTTTGGGAGGCATGGTTGAAACAACGCCAACCCAATCCTGATTTCTGTAGTATTCAGCGTGTTGCGAAAGTGCGTCGCGAAGAGGAGTCTGAAAATTCTCTTGATTGCACGATGCAGTGGCATTGTCTGTGGAAATCAATATTAGAATAAGACCCAGAACCCAAGTTTTAGCAGTCACTTCTTTCGCTCCTCTAACTCAGTGTTGAAGGCGCGCATTTTTTGCATAAACGCGCCTTCATCCATGATGCTGTCGAAGTTTTCGAACACGAAAGACAGCGCCTCGCCTTCGTCCAGACCTGCCTCATCCGCGAATTTGCGCAGACGGCGGTAGCCATCTTCGGTCATCGCGGTGGAAAAGCGGCGGGTCAGGCGAAAGCGTTTGGGCATGTGGTATCCTTCTGGGGGCAGGGGTGTGACCCCCACCTTCACATCAAAACTGGTCGGCCTCCAGTGACATCACCGTATCCGCGCCACTTTGGATGCGGGCCAGGTGCAGGCCAGTCGCGTGCAAACGCCGCGCCATGTAGTAACGTCCGGTGGCCAACTTGGTCTCGTAGAACTTAGGATCGGATGTGCCTGCGTCCAAGGCCGCCTGTGCTGCACGCGCCATATCGGCCCACATCAGCCCAAGGCAGACATGGCCAAACATATGGAGGAAGTCGGTGGAGCCAGCGAGGGCTGCGTTGGGATTTTTCATCCCGTTTTGCATGAAGTACATGCCTGCCGCTTGCAGATCTTTTGAGGCGGCTTTCAGAGGCTCAAGGAAATCATCCTTCAGCGCCGCGTTGTCACCATTGTTCTTGATGAAGGTTTTGACCATGTCAAAGAACGCCATCACATGTTTGCCGCCGTCCTGTGCGAGCTTGCGGCCCACCAGATCGAGCGCCTGCACGCCGTTGGCACCTTCATAGATCATCGCGATGCGGGCATCGCGGGTGAATTGGGACATGCCCCATTCTTCGATATACCCATGCCCGCCATAGATTTGTTGCGCCTGCACGGTCATGTCATAGCCCTGATCGGTCAGGAAACCTTTGACCACCGGGGTCAGCAGCGACACCATGCCTTCGGCGGCTTCATCTCCGCCGCGGTGCGACTGGTCGATCATTTTGGACGCCCAGAGCAGGAAGGCACGCCCCCCTTCGACAAAGCTCTTCTGGTCCATCAGCGAACGGCGGATGTCAGGATGCACGATCAGCGGATCGGCCGGGCCTTCGGGGTTTTCGTCACCTGTCACGGCACGGCCTTGCAGACGGTCTTTGGCGTATTCAACGGCGTTCTGATAGGCCACTTCGGCTTGAGCAAGGCCTTGCATGCCCACACCGATGCGGGCTTCGTTCATCATTGTGAACATGGCGCGCATGCCTTTGTGTTCTTCACCCAGCAGCCAGCCGCGTGCACCGTCGTAGTTCATTACACAGGTCGAATTGCCATGGATGCCCATCTTTTCTTCGATCTTGCCGCAGCTTGCGCCGTTGCGTTCGCCAAGTGAGCCGTCTTCGTTCACCAGGAACTTCGGCACGATAAAGAGCGACACGCCTTTGATGCCATCAGGTCCACCAGGGATCTTGGCCAGCACCAGATGGATGATGTTGTCGGCCATGTCATGCTCGCCGGACGAGATGAAGATTTTCTGTCCGGTCACGAGGAAGCTGCCATCACCCTGCGGTTCCGCCTTGGTGCGCATGAGACCCAGATCAGTGCCGCAGTGGGGCTCGGTCAGGTTCATGGTGCCGGTCCATTCGCAGGACGTCATTTTCGGCAGGTAGGTGTTTTTTTGGTCTTCGGTGCCGTGCACCAGAATAGCCGAGGCCGCGCCGTGGGTCAGGCCCTGGTACATTGTGAAGGCCTGGTTGGCGGCCGAGGAGGTCTCACCCACAGCTGTGTACATGATGTAAGGCATGTTCTGTCCGCCGTATTCTTCGGGCAGGTCAATGCCGGTCCAGCCGCCTTCTTTGACCTTCTCGAAGGCGTCCTTGAACCCGGTAGGCGTGCGCACAACACCGTTTTCCAGCACACAGCCTTCTGTGTCGCCCACCACGTTAAGGGGGGCCAGAACTTCGGAGGCCACCTTGCCCGCTTCTTCGAGGATGGCAGATGTGAAATCGGCATCCAGATCGCTGTAACCGGGCACGTCGCTTTCGCTGACATTCAACACATCATGCAGAACGAAATGCAGGTCTTTGGTCGGGGCGGTATAGCTGGGCATCGTTTGGTCTCCATTAGGGTCTTGGTCTTGGCGTTACTCGGCGGCGGTGCGCCGCGCGTCAAAAGATTTGATCATTTTATGGCCCCAACTCATCTGATCGCGCAGATCAGCAATGGCGGTGTTCAGCTCGTCGCGCTGGCGTTCCATGTCGGCCAGGCGACGTTCGGCCACGTTGTAGGCGGCGGTGATTTGGGTTTGTTGCTGGTCGCCCGCATCATAAAGGTCGAGCAACTGGCGGATTTCTTCGAGGCTGAAGCCAAAGCGCTTGCCGCGCAGGATCAGCTTGAGCCGGGCGCGGTCGCGACGGGTGAACAGGCGTTTCTGACCCACACGGTGGGGAAAGAGCAGTTCTTTGCTCTCATAGAAGCGCAGGGTCCGTGGAGTGACATCAAAGGCGTCACACATTTCGCGAATTGTCATTACTGTATCAGTCATCTGATCTCTCACACTCATAAAGGATGTGAGGGAGGTGGCGGTGTTCGTCTTTTCATACAACGGGAAACTAAGTTTACGTAGGTGGTACGCTACGTCACTTTGGGTGTTTGATAACTTTACGAAAGGTCAACCGCGGGGCTGAGCAATTTTCTTCTTCTGATTGAAATGCGCAGCGTGATGCAAAGGTAAGGAAAACCATACCACAAAGGGGTTTTGCCACATATCCGAACGGGTAGGTCTGATCCGAGTCGCCATCTGGAAGAGCGTATTCAGGTTGCGTCATGTGGTGAAACTTGGAGATGGCTGTGTTTTGACGTTACGTCGTGAAACGTCAGCCAGGTTTTTTCAGCGAGCTTGCTGTGCGGTCACGCATCTCGCGCAATTCGGTCATCGCTTCGTCCAGTTGCTTGCGTTGATCGGCCAGCTCCAGCAATTGACGATCTGCAAGATCAATCCAGTTTTGCATCTGCACATCGGTGCCTTCATTTTCGTAGATCAACAGCCACTGGCGAATGTCTTCGAGCGCGAACCCCCATTTTCGGCCCCGCAAGATCAGCGTCATGCGCACCACTTCGCGGTGCCCGTAAAACCGGGACCTGCCTTCGCGTTCCGGCGTGAGCAGTTCAATATATTCATAGTAGCGCAATGTGCGCGGTGTTACATCGAACTTCGCACACATTTCCTTGAATGACAGGCGTTCGTCAGACATGGCCGTTTCTCCCTGGAATGCAGGTTAAAGGGACCAGCGACGAAGGGCAACACTCGGGTTGCAGCGAGGGCAGGTTGCGGCCCATAACGGGTCTGAGGTTTGCAGGAAGGAATGCAGATGAGTTTTGGCGAGGCCAAGAAAGACCGGGGTAAGTTTGCCGCGCAGTTTATCGCTGCCATCCCACATGCAAAAGCGTTGGGGATGGAGCTGATTGGCATTGAAGGCGATCAGGTTGAAATGCGCATGGGGTATGATGCGCGGTTTGTCGGTGATCCCAAAACAGGGGTCATCCACGGTGGGGCCGTTTCGGCGCTGATGGATATGTGCTGTGGCACGGCCGCGATCATACACCCGGACAACCCTGGAAGCACCGCTACGATTGATTTGCGGATTGATTACATGCGCCCTGCGACACCTGGGCAGGCGATCACGGCGCGGGCTGAGGTCTATCACATCACCCGCTCGGTTGCCTTTGTGCGCGCCACGGCGCTGGACGAGGACGAAACGCGCCCTGTTGCCACAGCCACCGGCACTTTCACGGTGGAGGATAAATCATGAAGCGGTCCCGTCCCGAACCCGTGCAGCAGGTCAAGCAAAGGCGTGATGCGGCGCTGAAGACCTTGCTGGATCAGGTACCCTACATTCAGTTCCTTGGCATTCAGTTCGACCGACGTGGGGACGAGCTGACCGCCGTGCTGCCCTATCAGGACATGCTGATTGGCAATCCGATGCTGCCTGCCTTGCATGGCGGAGCGACGGCGGCGTTTCTGGAAACCACGGCGATTATTGGCCTCAGTTGGGCGACGCTGTGGGATGATATCGAAAGTGGCGCTTTGGAAGGGTTGGAAGAGGGCGAGGCGGGCATCCCCGATCTGCCCAAGACGATTGATCTGACCGTGGATTATCTGCGCTCAGGCCTGCCACGCGATGCCTATGCGCGGGCGCGGGTGGCGCGCTCGGGGCGGCGCTATGGGTCGGTGCATGTCTCAGCCTGGCAGGATAATCGAGATCGGCCCTTTGCTCAGGCGACGGGTCATTTCCTGATGCCGCGCCGGGATGGCTGATACCGCCGCGAGGGCCGAGGGCGACGTCACCCACGCCCGCGTTCTGAACATTGCTGTGCCAATTGTGCTGGCCAATGTCACTGTGCCCATTCTGGGAGCGGTGGACACGGGCGTCGTAGGGCAGCTGGGTGAGGCGGCCCCTATCGGGGCCGTTGGCATCGGATCAGTGATATTGACGGCTCTCTACTGGGTCTTCGGTTTTCTGCGGATGGGCACCACCGGGCTGACATCTCAAGCGCAAGGAGCCAGGCGTTCGGGAGAAGTGGCGGCCTTGCTGACCCGCGCGCTGATGATCGCGGGTGTTGGCGGTATCCTGATCATCGCGCTGCAGGGGGTGCTTTTTTACGGCGCGTTTCAGGTGGCGCCCGCCAGCGCCGAGGTCGAGGCCATGGCCCGCAGCTACATGCAGATCCGCATCTGGAGCGCACCTGCCATGATCGCGATCTTTGGCCTGACGGGCTGGTTGATTGCGTTGGAGCGCACCCGTGCCGTGCTGATCTTGCAGCTGTGGATGAACGGCGTGAACATTGTGCTGGATCTGTGGTTCGTCCTGGGCCTAGGATGGGGGGTCGAAGGCGTGGCCATAGCCACTTTCATCGCGGAATGGAGCGGGTTGGCCTTTGGCCTGTGGCTGTGCCGCGCGGCCTTGCGCCTGCCTGCCGCTCGCGACTGGCCACGGGTGTTTGACCGGGGCGCGGTCAAGAACATGGCGATGGTGAACAGCCACATCCTGCAACGCTCATTGATGCTGGAAGGGATCGTGGTGTCCTTCATGTTCTACGGTGCGCGGTTTGGCGATGTGACCCTGGCGGCCAATCAGGTGTTGCTGCAATTTCTGCATATCACCGCCTATGCGCTGGATGGATTTGCCTTTGCCGCCGAGGCCTTGGTGGGACAGGCCTTTGGGGCGGCCCAGTTGGGGCGGCTCAGGCGGTCGGCGTCGATGGCCAGCCAATGGGGGCTGGGGATTACCTTGTGCATGGCGCTGGCCTTTTGGTTTGGAGGCGGGGCGATCATTGATCTGATGGCCAAGGCCCCCGATGTACAGACCGAGGCGCGCAGTTATCTGGTCTGGATGGCGCTGGCCCCTGTTCTGGGGCTGACGGCCTGGATGCTCGACGGGGTCTTTATTGGCGCCACCCGAACGCGGGACATGCGCAATATGATGGTGATCAGCCTGATCGTTTACCTGGTTGCATTGGCGCTTTTGATGCCCGCTTTTGGCAACCACGGCCTCTGGATGGCGTTGCTGATCAGCTACGTTAGCCGGGGGCTCACCCTGTGGTGGCGCTACCCAGCGCTTGAGGCGTCCGTAGGGCGGTGATGTCACTCTGTCGTTCGGAACCGCGAGAGTTGCACCAACAGAACCACCAGCAGCGGCACAATCACTGTGATTGCCGCGATGCTCAGTAGCAAATGACCCAATTGAGTGTAATCCGCCTGCGTTGTGATCGCTTGCGACACTGGGTCACGCACCTCGCGGGTGATGGTAAAACCTGTGTTGAGGTACTTGGTCAGTAGCGCCGAAGCCGAGAGTGCGAGGTTGGTGAAAGATGCCATGACAGCAAAGAATGTGGCCTTGAGATCCACGGGCGCATTGCGGGCAATCCAAGCCAACATGGGGATCATGGCGATTTGGGCCAGCGGGGATTCTACCGCCGTATCCAGCAGCGCGATAAAGCGGGCATCGACGACGCCACCCGTTATGGCAGCGGTCCAGTTTTGAACGCCGTAGTAGAGGCCAATATTGGGCAGGCTCAGGATGCCTGCCGCGACCGTCAGCAGCACAACGATCGTGGCAATGGGCTTGCGTGCAATCACGGGACGCAAAAGGAGAAGGCCGGCCAGCGTCAGCACGGATGTGATCAGCGAGAGCACCGACAGGAACTGCTGGTCGAACTTCAGCACATCTACCTGGAACCACGTCTGTCCGTCACCGGGCAAAGGGGTGGCACGAAAGACGAAAATGATGACTGCCGTGCCCAGTAGCATCCGGGATTGCGCCTTGGGTAGTCGCGCGATCAACTGTCGCATGAGGAACAGGACAATGGCCATGGAGCCGCAAAAGATGATTTCTTGCCCGTAGGGAATACCTGTCAGACCTATGGTTAATGTCATGGCCACAAAAAGACCACCGCCGATGAAGTACCAAGGGTTAGGTGTGGTTTTGGCTTCGGTTTCCCCCTCCAGTAAGGTGTCGGGGGCAATTCCCGCGCGCAACAGGGCCCGCCGATGCCGCCGCAGTTGCCACGAGGCCAGAACCACACCCGAGACGGAGATCAGAGGAATGACCAGCCCGATGGCGTAAATGCGAGCGTAGATGGTGGATTTCTCAGCTTGGGGCAGAGCCTCGATCCCGGAGAACTGCCAGATGTTAACCAGGGCCACCACAACCGTGCCGCCGATCAGGGCGAAGCGTCCAAGGGTTTGCATCGTGGTGTGCATGTTCTTGACGGTGTTTTCATCAATTTTTGTGCCGTCTGGGTGATGCGCGGGTACCGCTTCGATGGACATGGCGTCGGCCACGGCGTCTTGCAGGACCAATCCGCAAGGGGCCAGAATGTAGGACAGGATGTACCATGATCCGATGGGCATCATCGCCTGCATCATCACGGCCTGGGTCAGCACCAGATACATGATAGTCAGGCTGGCCGCGACCAGCGTCCCACCCAGATAGATCAGCACCGCTTTCCAGCGCCAGATGATATCTACCAGATGGCCCAGCGGCATCTTTAGCGCCCAGGGCAGCCCGGCCCAGAACACGAGCCCCGCGATGTAGGAGGCTGAAAAATCGAGGTATTCTTTAACAAAGAAGGTGCCGACAATGGCGGTGACTGTAGAACAACCGAAAGCGAAGTAAACCATCAAAGGCGGCAGGAAAGACCAGCGCATCTGTCGCGCGAGGTCTATGACGATGGCGTCAAAGCCGCGTTTGAAGAAGTGCACCAGCTGCATTCGGTCTCCCAAGACGGATTACTGTTATGAGCGATATAGCGATGCGGAGAAGACGTGCAATGTTTCTGACGCGGATGTGTATCAGAGGATGTCCAGCACGGCCTCGGGTGGCCGACCAATGGCGGCCTTGCCCTCAGAGAAGACCACGGGGCGTTCAATCAGCTTTGGCGTTGAGGCCATGGCGGCGATCAGCACATCTTTGGGGTCGGTCTTGGACAGGCCTTGTTCCTTGAACGCAGCCTCGCCGGTGCGCATCAAGGCAATAGCAGGCACTCCAAGGGCTGTGAGGGCCGCGCGGATGTCTTCGGCGGTCGGGGCATCGTCCAGATAAAGCCGCACCACGGGGTCGTGGCCCTCGCGTTTGAGCAGATCAAGGGTCTGCCGGGATTTGGAGCAGCGCGGATTGTGCCAGATTTGGATCATAACCAGTCCTTTGTTTTGGTGCCGACGGCCTGTGCCACCGTGTCATAGCCATCGCGGGCCAGCAGCGCATCAAGGCCATGGGCAATGTCTGCGGCCAGAGAAAGGCCGTTGTAGACCATGGCGGAGTAAAGCTGCACCGCCGACGCCCCGGCGCAGATTTTGGCATAGGCTTGTTCGGCCGAGGCGATGCCACCAACGCCGATCAGAGGGATATCGCCCCGTGTCAGATCTGACAGTTTGGCCAGCACGCGTGTAGATTTGTCAAACAGTGGCGCGCCCGACAGACCACCGGCCTGATGGCTCTCCGGGCTTTGCAGCCCGTCTCGCGCCAGCGTGGTGTTGGTGGCGATAATGCCCGACAGACCTGACTGGTGCGCCACATCCGCGATCTCAGAGAGTTCGGTATCGTTCAGATCAGGTGCGATTTTCAAGAAGATGGGGATGGCATTGGGCAGCCAGTTTCGGGCCTCCATCACGCCTTTGAGCAGGGCCGAGAGGGCCTCGGGGCCCTGTAAGTCGCGCAACTTTTCGGTGTTGGGCGAGGAGACATTGACCGTTGCAAAATCCAGATGTGCGCCGCAATGGGCCAGCACACGGGCGAAATCATCGGCGCGGTCGTCGCTGTCCTTGTTGGCCCCGAGGTTCAGGCCGATGATGGCGTCGAGGGGGCGCTTGACCAGTCGGCGTGCTGCGGCCTCCATGCCCTCGTTGTTGAAGCCAAATCGGTTGATGACACCCTGATCCTGCGGCAAGCGAAACAGGCGAGGGCGTGGATTGCCAACCTGCGCGCGGGGGGTGATCGCGCCCACTTCAACAAAGCCAAAACCGGATTGCGAGAGGGGTTTCAGGGCCTGGGCATTCTTATCAAACCCGGCCGCCAACCCCACAGGGTTGGGCAACGCCAGGCCTGCCACATCGGTGCGCAACCGCCTGGAAGTGACAGGGCCAGGTGTGGGCGCAAGACCCAGGCACAGGGCCTTGAGCGCCAGACCATGGGCCGTTTCAGGATCGACCCGGTGTAACAGGCCCAGTCCTAGTTTCTCGGTCAGCTTCATCTCTCGTCACTCAGCCCCGGTGGAAATTGGTGCACGCCGCTCTCGAAGGGTAGGGGTTGGGCCCAAACGACATCATCAAGATGCAGTTCCCGGTAGAGATGCGGAAAGAGTGCACCCCCTCGTGAGGGTTCCCACTTCAGAGCCGCGCCAAGCCTGTCTGTTTCAACGGCGACTAGCATTAGATCGGTGTCTCCGGCGAAATGACGCGCGGCGGTTTCAGGCGCTTGGTCTAGCGTCGAGAAATGAATGTAGCCATCGGCCAGATCCACCGGCGCGCCTTGCGTGCTGCGCTTTTGGCGGAGATCGGCCCATTCGGATGCGCGAAAAATCTTGAAAATCAACATGGGCGTGGGTGTGCACTGCCCCGGCGATCTGGTCAAGCGCGAAGGTTTTGACAGAGGACCCCGGACACGCCACTCTGTTGATATTGAATCAAGTCATAGGAGTTACACCATGTTGAAGACGTGTCTTGCAGCTGCAACGCTCGCTCTGAGTGCCGGAATGGCGACGGCCGAGTTTCATCTGACGATTTTGCATACCAATGATTTTCATGCCCGGTTTGAGCCGATCACGAAATACGACAACACCTGTGGTGCAGAAGACAATGATGCAGGCAAGTGCTTTGGCGGCTCGGCCCGGCTGGCGACCGCCATTTCTGAGGCGCGCGGCCGGCACGAGAACACTATTCTGGTCGATGGCGGAGACCAGTTTCAGGGCACGCTCTTCTATACCTATTACAAGGGAACGCTGGCCGCCAAGATGATGAACAAGATGGGCTATGACGCGATGACCGTGGGCAATCACGAGTTTGACGATGGCCCTGAAGTCTTGCGCGGGTTCATGGATGCGCTCAACTTTCCGATCCTGATGTCCAATGCGGATGTGACGGGTGAAAAGCAACTGGCAGGTGTGATGCAGAAATCCACCATTATCAGCCGAGGTGGTGAGCGGATCGGCTTGATCGGCGTGACGCCGCAGAACACCGACGAGCTGGCCAGCCCGGGGCCCTATATCGTGTTTTATGATCCGGTGGACGGCGTGCAGACCCAGGTGAACCTGATGCGCGATGCGGGTGTGAACAAGATCGTGGTGCTAAGCCATTCGGGCTATTTGGTCGATCAACGCATTGCGGCGGAAACCGAAGGTGTGGATGTGATTGTGGGTGGGCATTCGAATACCTATCTGCATTCTGACGATGAAGATGCCTCGGGACCTTACCCCACGATGGTGGGGGACACGGCCATTGTGCAGGCCTATGCCTATGGCAAGTTTCTGGGCGAGTTGAACGTGGTCTTTGATGAGGCAGGAGAGATCGTCTCGGCCAGTGGTGCCCCCGTGATCATGGATGCAAGTGTTGCTGAGGATGACAGCATCAAGGTCCGGATCACCGAAGCGGCCCTTCCCTTGAACAAGATCCGCAATGAAGTTGTGGGCGAGGCGGTTGAGGCGATTGATGGGTCCTCGGACACCTGCCGTGCGGGGCCCTGTGCGATGGGAATTGCCATGGCCGAAGCGATGCTGGAGCGGGTGAAGGATCAAGGGATAGATATCGCAATGACAAATGGCGGCGGTGTGCGTTCGGGCATTGATCAAGGGGAGATCACCAAAGGGGAAGTGCTGACCGTGGCCCCATTTCAGAACACGATGGCGACCTTCCGTTTGACCGGGGCGCAGGTGATTGAGGCCCTGGAAAACGGGTTCAGCAAGGTTGGCGAAGATGCAGGCCGTTTTCCGCAGGTGGCGGGGATGACGGTGACCTATGATGCCAGTGCTGATCCGGGCGCACGTGTGCGCGACGTGATGATCGGTGGCGCTGCCCTGGAAATGGATAAGCTCTATGGTGTGGTGTCCAATAACTATCTGCGCGGAGGCGGGGATGGGTATGCAACCTTTGTGGATGCGGCCGATGCCTATGACTTTGGCCCGGATGTGGCGGATGTCCTGGCGGATTATCTGACTGCCCGCACGCCGTTTACGCCTATCGTGGATGACCGGATCAAGCCCGTTGGCCCGTAAGCCCTAGCCAAAAGGAGTGCACCCTAAGAAGGGTGCACGCTGGTTTGTCTCGTGGTCCTTGCGTCCTCCTCGGGGCAAGACGACAGGCGATGCGCCGACTGTCAGGACGGCGCGTGGCGCACGGTGGACCAGCGCTGGGCACAGGCGTAGATGCGCGCCCCGTATCGGCGGGCGGTTTCCGTGTCGCCTGCATTGATCATCTGGTCCTTGTTTGGATCCGAGCGGGCCATGAGCCCGAGCATCGCGCCATCCCTGTCGATGCCCGGTTGCGTTGGATCCACCGGCGCGCCGATTTCGCGTGCACCGACCCAGAGCATTCCCATTTGCGCCGCGTAGATCGAAAGGCGCGTGAGCGTGCTGAGCTTGTCGCCCGAAGGGTAGGTGCCGATGGTAAAGCCGCCGGCTAGTTTGTCGGCCCAGCTTTGTTCGGTCCATCGGTCGTGTGAGGCCTCTTCGAGGAACGTTGCATACTCCGCAGCAACGCTGCCCATGTAAGTGGGAGAGCCGAAGAGGATCGCTTCGGCATCGTCAAGGGCGCGCCAGTCTTCTGAAGAGATGGAGCGCACGTCGATCAGCCGCGCGCCGGGAGCGCCAGAGGCAATGGCCTGCGCCAGAACACGGGTGTGGCCGGAGCCGGTGAAATAGGGGATCGCAATTTGAGGCTGTGTCATGGTGCCATGATTGGCGCGTGTTCACACGCTGCGCAAGATAGAACCTCTGCACAGTCATCTGTGCGTCGTCTGAGGTGTGATGAAATCGGCAATTCAGCTTGGCGGCGAAACGCTTTAAGCTGCCTGAAATCGAAGACATGAGGCGATAGATGAGCGACGTAAAGGCCCAGTATGAGGCTTATCCCTATCCTGAACGAGACCCCAAGGACGAAAAGACCCGGTTGATCAGCGGGTCGCCGTCGCATCCGCTGGAAATTGATCATTTCATTTTTGGCGGTCAGCGAGATTGGTCTCGGCCATTGCGTGTGCTGTTCGCAGGGGGCGGCACGGGGGATGGGTTGATCCAACTGGCACAGTTGATGACGCAGGCAGGCAAGGCGTGCGATATCACCTATGTTGATCTGTCCCGCGCCTCGCGCAAGGTCGCTGAAGAGCGCGCAAAGATGCGTGGATTGACTTCGATCCAGTTTGAAACCGGAAGTTTGTTGGATGCGGCCTCTTATGGGGAATTTGATTATGTTGATTGCTGTGGTGTGCTGCACCATCTGCCCGACCCGGCCGAGGGGCTTGCCGCCCTGCGCGCGGCATTGGCACCGGGGGGCGGTTTGGGTTTCATGGTCTATGCGCCCTATGGACGCTCGGGGGTTTATCCTCTGCAGGAAGCCTTTGGTGCGCTCTTTGAGGGGCTTTCACCTCAGGACCGGCTAACGCGTGCCAAGTCGGTGATGACGGCTCTGCCTGCAGGGCATCCCTTCAAAGGCAATCCTAACCTGGGCGATCATCATGACAGCGATGCCGGATTTTATGACCTGCTGTTGCACTCGCAGGATCGGGCCTTTGATGTGCCGGATCTGCTGGACGTGCTGGACTACACGGGTTGGCGGTTGAACGGGTTCACCATGCCGGCCCTCTACGATCTGGGGCGGATCGCGGACGTGCCTGACGGCATGAAGCTGAACCAGCAGATGGCTGTCGCCGAAAAGCTGCGGGGCACGATCAAGACCCATGTTGGTTATGCGGTGCCACTGGACGCCGCGCACGGCTTGGCCAAGGGCAGCAATCGCGCTCTGGTACCGCACCTCAAAGGCGTCGATCCACGCGCCTTGGCGCAGGCAGCAGCACAGGGGCAGACGCCCAAGCTGAGCTTTGCGGGTGTCGAGGCACAGCTGCAATTGCCGAAGGCTGCGGCCCCGCTACTGGCGGCGATCAATGGGCGGCGCAGCCTGGCGGATGTTGCCCGCGACACAAACACCGATCCCATTCAGTTTGGCGCGATCTGGAGCAAGATTGAACGCGATCTGGCGGATTGGGGCATGCTGCTCTACTCGGGTATCCTGCGCTGATCTGCGTAATTTGATCAAATTTTGTTTCACGGCTAGCCATTGTGAAAAGGCTGGCTCAGGGTGCGGGCAGGACCGCCTTTGTTTCACAGGATTGACAAGATGACTGATGTGCCCATTCGCATTGCTTTGAACGGGTTTGGCCGAATTGGCCGGACCGTGTTGCGCATTCTTCTGAAAGATATGAGCCAGTTTGAACTGGTTGCGATCAACGAGATTGAGGCGCTCGAGACCTGTGCCTATCTATTTCAATACGACAGTGTCTTTGGGCCGTGGCCAGAAGATGTGCGGGCGGGGCAGGGCGCGTTGCATGTTGGGGGGCGGACAATCCCATTTCACAATGCAGCAGACCTGCGGGCACTGGATCTAAGTGGCGTTGATGTGGTGCTGGAGTGCACCGGCATGGGCGGCACCCGTGCTATCGCAGAGCGTGGACTAGAGGCCGGAGCCAAGGCCGTGCTGGTCTCGGGCCCGTCGGCCGAGGCCGATGTGACTTTGGTCATGGGGGCCAATGAAGGTGATTTGGCCGATCACCGGATTATCTCAAACGCGTCGTGTACCACCAACGCACTGGCTCCGCTGGCGCGGTTGCTGGACGCAGAGTTTGGCCTGATCAGCGGGCAGATGACTACGGTGCATTGCTATACCGGCAGTCAGCCTACGGTGGACAAACCCCGCCAGGCGCTCGAACGCAGTCGGGCTGCGGCGTTGTCGATGGTGCCGACCACCACCAGCGCGCAGCATCAGACGGGGCTTGTGTTGCCGCATCTGAAAGGCCGGATTGAGGCGCGCGCCATCCGGGTGCCTACGGCCAGTGTTTCAGCAATTGATCTGACGGTGCAGACGGAAAAGCCGGTCACAGTGGATCAGGTGAACGCGGCCTTGCAGGCTGCCATCGTGCCCGGAGGGGTGTTTGGCTGGACCGAGCAACCCTTGGTGAGTTCTGATCTGCGGATGCGTCCAGAATCGCTGGTGATTTGCGGGCCCGAGACCTCCGTGTCCACCGGATGCCTGCTCAGAGTGTTCGGCTGGTATGACAACGAGTGGGGGTTTTCCTGCAGGATGTTGGACATGACACGTCTGATTGCGGCGCGGGGTGTTGGCTTTGCGGAATAAAGCTGACGATGGCCGGGCTGCTAAAGCAACAGTTTCGGCAAAAATGCCCCCCTCGTTTTGTCAATTGGATCTGATTGTCGCTCAGATGAAACATCTTCACACCCAACCGATGGTCCTGGAGATTGACCTGCAGATGGACAACCGGTCTGGTGAGGTTCAGCGCTGACTCGGCAAGGGGCCAGCGTCTCAACCGGGCTGCGGCCTTGACGGCGACAAGCGTCTACAAGGGATCGACCCTTGCCACCTACCGTTGCTACCAAGGTCAAATGGTAAGAGATCCAGTTTTGCAATTAATCCATAGAGATCGGGACACTTCTTGATCTGGAACGGAGTAAGATCACGAGTTCGCGAGCCGCGCCGCAATCACAACTTTGCGCCTGTCCCCTGCAACACCCCATGCTCCAACGCATAGCGCGTCAGACCGGCGGTAGAGCTGATTCCCAGTTTACGCTTGATGTTCTTGCGGTGGGTTTCAACGGTGCGCACTGAGATATCCAAGACCTCGGCCACCTCGCGATTGGATTGTCCTTGGGCCAGTTGCAACAAGATCGTCTGTTCGCGGTTGGTCAGCTGTTCGCGGTCTGACTTGTCGTAAGGCTCCAGCGACCCTTGCGCGCCGGTGCACAGATACCGTTGGCCCTGCATGACCGTATCAATGGCGATCTTGATCTCGTCCGTGGGCACATCTTTCAGCACATAGCCCATCGCCCCGTGGCTGAGCGCCGAGGAGATATATTCGGGGCTGTCGTGCATCGACAGGATCAGAATGCGGGTGCCGGGGCGGCGCTCCAACAGGATTTCCGTGGTCGACAGCCCGCCAATGCCCGGCATGTTCAGATCCAGAAGAATGACATCGGGGTTCAGCGCTTCGGCCCGGTCGATGATCTGCTGCCCGTCGGACAGTGTGGCGATCACCTCCACATCGTCATAGCTCTCAAGGATCGACTGAATGCCCTCGGCCACCATCGGGTGATCATCAACGATTGCAATACGAATACAGGCGGTGCTCATGCGCTGGCCTCTCTGTTTGGCTCGGGCAGGGGGGCATCCTGCGGCGATAACATATGCGATAACGGCACCGAGGCTTCGATCACCGTACCGGTTTTGGACGACAGGATACGCAAGGAGCCGTCCAGCTGCTCTACCCGTTCCTGCATATTGCGCAGGCCGAGGCCCGAGGCGGGGGCCTGACCCTGATCTAAGCCTTGTCCATTGTCAGAAATCCGCAGTGTCGCCCCTTTCTTATGGCCGCGTACATCAATGTCCACCTGGGTGGCGTTGGAATGGCGTTCGACATTGGTCAGTGCCTCTTGTGCAATCCGGTAGAGTGCGATCTTCGAGTTGTCATCAAGACGATTGCGAAAAACCACCGTGTTAAATGTGATCTTGATCCCGGTGCGTTTGCCAAATTCTTCGGCCAGCGCCTTGAGGGAAGGGCCAAGACCCAGGTCATCCAGCGTGCCGGGGCGCAGATCACGGCTGATCCGGCGAACTTCATTGATGGCTTGGCCAAGGTGATCAATGCCACGTTCCAGATTATCCTGCGCCCCGTTGTCGCTGGATTGCAAACGGCGGCGGGCGGTGTCCAATGTGTATCGAATGCCCACAAGGATCTGGCTAATCCCATCGTGCAATTCGCGCGCCACGCGGCCGCGCTCCTCTTCCTGGGCATCAAAGACACGCTGGGTTAGTTTCTTCAGCTTGGCATCGGCCAGTCGGCGCTCGCGGATGTTGATAAACATGCCGGTGGTGAAAACCAGTAAGAGCAAGGCGAGGGAAATTGCCCCGATGTACAGCAACGTACGGCTGATGCGCGCTTCGACTTCCGCGCGCGAGGCCGCCACGGCCGCCACCACATCGTCAATGAACACGCCCGTGCCCACGGCCCATCGCCAATCCTGCAAGCCGATCACATAGGCCACCATGCGCGCCGGCTCTCCGGTGCTGGGTTTGGTCCAGTCATAGCTGTGATAGCCCCCACCCGAGCGCGCCTGTTCAATCAGGCGGTCCACCACCGGTGCGCCCTGATCATCGGTCATCCCCAGCCAGTTGCGGCCAATCAGATCGGTTTGGCGCGGGCTAACCAAATTGGTGCCGTCATAGTCATAGACAAAGAAGTATCCGTCTTGCCCATAGAGCATGGAGGATAGGATTTGCGTCACTTCTAGCATTGCTGCCTCATCGTCGGGGGCAGCGCGGCCGTAGATGTTGATGAAAGCCGTACGTGCGATGGAAAGGTAATTTTTCAACTCATCGCGTTTGGCGGCGATCAGTTGTGCCTCAAGATTGCGAATTTCACGTTCGGCCAGTTGGCGCGACTGCAAGGTGACCAGCACGGAAATCACCACCGCCGCCACAATGAGGGGCAGGGTGGCGGCCAGGATCAGCTTTTGGCCGTAATTTAACGATCTCCATGGGTTCAGACGCATCATGGCACGAATCGTTACGGCGAATCGCAGGCAATGCCCAGCGATTCGCCAAATGCCGGGGGATAAGCGGACACTCAAGGGGTGAAACGGGTCAGGTTTTCTGACCATCGGGTGGTTTTCTACGCAGTTGTCGGTATTCCCTATGGCAAGGCTCCACGTTAGGCTGGCCTCACTTGCAACGATCCGCGCGGGCATTCCCTTTAGGGGAGGGCCTGTCGCTATCCATAATCACTCGGGAGGAGATAACACATGGATCGTCGTTCTTTTCTGAAGAATACAGCTCTGGGCGGAACAGCCGCCGCAGCAACCACACTGGCCGCGCCGGCCTATGCGCAAGGTAAGCGCACATTGACAATGGTCACCAGCTGGGGCCGTGGCCTCGCAGGTGTTTTTGACGCGGCGCAAAAAGTGGCTGACAACATCAACGCTATGTCAGACGGTTCGCTGACCATCGACGTTAAAGCGGCTGGTGAACTGGTTGGTGCGTTTGAAGTGTTTGACGCGGTTACTGCCGGCCAAGCTGATATGTACCACGCGGCTGATTACTACTTCGTCAACCAACATCCCGGTTTTGCTTTCTTCACAGGCGTGCCTTTCGGCATGACAGCAACCGAGCTGAACAACTGGTATTACCATGGCAACGGCATGGCGATGCACGACAAGCTGGGTGAAATCTTTGGCCTGAAGTCCTTCCTGGCGGGTAACACCGGCACGCAGGCGGGTGGCTGGTTTGCCAAGGAAATCAACGGACCTGAGGATTTCAACGGTCTGAAGTTCCGTATGCCAGGCCTGGGCGGCAAAGCCTTGGGTCATATGGGTGCTTCTGTGCAAAACTTGCCTGGTGCCGAAGTGTATCAAGCACTGGCATCCGGTGCGATTGATGGAACCGAGTGGATCGGCCCTTGGGCAGATGAGAAAGCTGGCTTCCAGGAAATCACCAAGTTCTATTACACAGCTGGCTTCCACGAGCCATCCGCGGGTCTGTCGGTTGCGACAAACCGCGAAGTGTTTGAAAGCCTGACACCACAGCAGCAAGCCACCATCGAGATCGCGGCAGGCCATGCCAACGTGTGGAACCTCAGCCAGTTCTTGATGAACAACGGTGCGGCGCTGGAACGCCTGAAAGCCGGTGGCGTCAACGTTCTGGAATTCCCGGACAGCGTTTGGGATGCCATGGGCGGTGCCGCTCAGAAAGTCTATGACGAATTCATGGGCGATGAGTTGTTCGCTGAAATCCTGACGGATTATCAAGCCTCTATGAAGGCCTCTTCAGGCTGGCTGACCAGCTCCATCGGTGCATATCGCGCGCAGCGTGACCGCGTTCTGGGCTAAGGCTAACACCTGAAGCTACTGCAGGTTCCGGCTACGCGCCGGGCCCTGCTCTTCTACACCAAATTCAAGACGGGCCACAAAGGCCTGCAAACGCGGGGACCCAAGGACAATGCTGGATGCAATTGTCTGGTTTTTCCAGAACATCGGACTGGCTTTTTACAACTTTGGCTATGCGATCACCCATCCCAGCCTCTGGCTGGATTGGTCCAATAAGGAAGCGATCATGCGCTTCGTCTATTATGGCGGATCGGTTGAGCTCTTCTTTGTGGTGTTCACTCTTTTTCTGGTCGTCACTGGCATTGGTATGTGGCGCAACGCTTTCATGTGGGGCTGTGTGCGCGTGCTGGAAGGGTTCGCCAACACTGTTGGGCGTTTCTTTGCTTGGGCCGGATTGCTGATGGTCCTGCAACAGATCGTTATCGTCTTTATCCAACGCATCTTTACCCGCCCTGACATTGCCTTTGGCTTTGGTATCCCCGTTCAGATGGACATCAGCTGGTGGGCAGAAGAGCTGAAGTTTTACAATGCTTTGGTCGTCTGCCTATGCTGCACCTACGCCTTTGTGCAGGGCAGCCATGTGCGGGTCGATCTGATCTATTCCGCCGTGAAATTCCGCACCAAGCGGATGATTGATATGTTTGGCAGCCTGATCTTCATGATGCCTGTCGCTGTCCTGACCTGGATGTATGGGTGGTACTTCATGTGGCGTCACCTGATCACGCCGAAACCCTCGGCCTCGGACACGCTGGAACGCTTGATGCTCAAGGCCCGCGCGGTGCGCTGGAACGTGGAAACCATCGGGTTCAGCCCCAATGGGTTCAACGGCTATTTCCTGTTTAAAATCCTGCTGATCTGCTTTGCGGCCATGGTGTTTATCCACGCCATTGCCTTCTTCTACCGATCCTATCTGGAGTGGAAGGAAGGCCCGGAAAGCGAAGGCAAATATCTGGACCGTGACAGTCTGGGCGAAGGCGAAGAAGCCTATGAGGGGACTCACTGATGTTGTTCGGACTCGATGGCGTAGAAATTGGCCTGATTATCGTATTCCTCTGCCTATTCGGAGGTATCCTTTCGGGGTTCCCCGTGGCCTTCGCCATTGGCGGAGCCGGGGTCATATCCTTTGCAATCATTGCAGCGCTCGACAGCGCCGGGCTGCTGATACATCAGGCGATTGACACCTCATCTCAAGCCTTTCGCGATGTGGTCGCAACCGGGGTGAACGCCGACACGATATCGTTGTTCCGATACCCTGACTTGCCGCGATACAACACGCCTGTGTTTCCGTCCGGCTGGGAAACAGCGCTGGACCGCAACGTGTCGTTCATCGTCAACCGCATCAACGAACGGGTGCTTGCGGGGCAATCGATCGAGACATTGCTGGCCGTTCTCATGTTTGTCCTCATGGGCATCACACTCGAGCGCTCCAAGATCGCTAATGACCTTCTGACCACCATGGCGCGGGTCTTTGGTCCGTTGCCCGGCGGTCTGGCCGTATCTGTTGTTGTGGTGGGTGCATTCCTTGCGGCCTCAACCGGGATTGTGGGCGCAACCGTTGTGACCATGGGCTTGCTCAGTCTGCCCACCATGCTGCGCAACAATTACAGCCCCGAGATTGCCACCGGCGTCATCGCGGCCTCGGGCACCTTGGGGCAAATCATTCCGCCCTCCATCGTGATCGTGCTGCTTGGGACGCTGGCGGGGGATCTCTATTCCGTTGCACAGGAAAACCGTGCGCAGGAGGTGGGCTGCTCGGACGCGCTGACGTATCTGGGTGAACCTGCGGTCGTTTCGGTTGGGACATTGTTCCAAGCCGCCTTGCTGCCCGGTATCCTGCTGGCTCTGCTCTATGCGCTTTATGCCTTTGGGTATGCGTTGATGAACCCAACCAAAGCCCCTGCGGTGCAGATGGCCGGTACCAGCGGAGAGGCCCGCACCAGTGGCGAGACGTTCACGTGGTTCCTTGGCCTGCCGGTGGCGCTGATCGTGGGCACCATCCTGTTGGGGCAGGTGGGCTTTGTCGGCTCGCAAAACCTGACGGTCAACAGCTTCTCGGAACAAGGCGACGTGGCCAGCCTGCGTACCACCGTCAGCCCGCAATGCGCCGAGGCGATGATTGAGCTGCACGGGCAAGAGGCCTGGGATGCGGCCCTGGCCGAGCAACAGGCGATCAATGACGCTGGTGGCGTTCAGCAATCCGTGGCGCTGACAGATGAAGAATTGGTAACGGCCTATGATGACAAGGTCGCCAATGCTGCGCCCATCGGGACAGGTGTTGCGGTGATCTTCCTTCTGCTGGCGCTGATTTTGGTTGTGGCGCGTGGGGTGAAACCTTCGGCGGATAAGACGCCCCTTTTGATCGGAGGCCTCGGCGTTGTGCTGGGATTGATGCTGGATATTCTGGTGATCGGCCCGGCGCTCAGCCCTGGACTGACCATCATTGTGCTGGCCATCCCGCTGGCTCTGGCATTTTGGGGCTGTTCCCATGCCGCAGGGCGCCTGGCCGAGAATGAACTGATCCGCGTGGTCTTCCCCCCGCTGGTACTGATCGTGGCGGTGCTGGGGTCCATCCTGGGCGGGATCACCAACCCGACACCGGCGGCGGCCCTGGGGGCGGGTGGCGCGATCATGCTGGCGGCCTATCGCAAGCTGAAAGATCAAGAACGGTCGGGCAAAATTATCATCTTCGCGACCTTTGCCATCATCGTGTCGATCCTGATGGGTGTGAACTTTGATCTGCGTATCAACGTGGCTGATGTGGCGGCCGAGACCTGGATTGCCTTCCTCGTGGCCAAGGCGGCCTATCTCTTCTCGCTCTTTGGTTTGCTCTTTGCCTGCTGGACATTGTTTGTGGGCGGGGTGCTGACACCAGTGGTGCGCGAAACGGCCAAGGTGACCTCGATGGTGTTTACCATCCTCATAGGTTCGCAGCTGCTCAATTTGGTGGTCATCAGCTTTGGTGGTGAGCATTACATCCAGCAGTTCCTCAAAAGCTTCGACAATGAGTTCACGGTCTTCCTGATCGTAATGCTGGTCTTGTTCGTGCTGGGCTTCGTGCTCGATTTTCTTGAGATCATCTACATCGTGATCCCCATCGTTGGACCTGTTATCTACGGTGGGACGTTTGACCCCAAGTGGGTGACGATCATGATCGCGGTGAACTTGCAGACCTCGTTCCTAACGCCGCCCTTTGGATTTGCCTTGTTCTATCTGCGCGGGGTGGCCCCCAAGGAGGTTACGACTGGCCATATCTACCGAGGCGTTGCGCCGTTTGTGCTGATCCAGGTGGTTGGGCTTGCAATCTTGTGGTTCTTCCCGGCGATTGTCACCATTGTGCCGGCGCTGATCCCGAATTGATCGCCAGTTTGGGGTGCATCTAGAACACTTGTCCGGCGCGTGTTCTACGCGTCGTCTTTCTGCCGCGCAGAATTGTAAGCATTCTCTTGACGCTGGATTTCAACGATAGTGGGCCGGTTGAACGGTTTATGCTGGGCGACATCACCGATCTTGATGGCACCCCGTGGGACTTCTGTACGCGTTCGCTATTGAAGAGGGCTCTGAACCGGCTGAAAGCGGTAGGGGGTGTTCGCCTTGTCGCAGCCTTTGAACATGAGTTTCAGTTCAAAACCGGTGGTGAACAGCCCGGAGAGGCCTACACGCTGAGCGGCTTCGCAAAGCGCCGTGAATTCGGCGAAGCCTTGATGGCAGCACTGGACCAAGGCGGTCTGGTGCCAGACACGTTCATGAAGGAATATGGCGCCAACCAATACGAAGTGACCAATGGGCCCGCGCAGGATCACCGATCTGCTAATCACGCTGTGATCTTGCGAGAGGTCACACGCATGACCGCGCAAAGACTGAACGAACAGGTGACTTTCACCCCGATCCGCGACCCCGAAGGCGTGGGAAACGGGGTTCATATCCATATGAGTTTTCTGGATGAGCAGGGCGCGCCCGCAACCTATGACGAAAACGGCGTGGCGGGCATGTCGCGTTTGACCGGATCTTTCACTGCAGGGGTGCTAAAATATCTCGACAGCATCATCGCACTGACCGCGCCATCTGATGTATCCTATCTGCGCCTGACCCCGCATCGCTGGTCAGCGGCGTACAACAATCTGGGGTTTCGCGACCGCGAAGCCTCGGTGCGAATTTGTCCTGTCACGTCGACGGACCCCTCCAGCATCGCCCGCCAATATAATTTTGAATACCGCGCGGCGGATGCGGCTGCTTCGCCGCATCTGGCATTGGCGGCCATCATTCACGCAGGTGCGCAAGGCATTGAAGACGGTTTGCCAACGCCAAATGTCACCGCAGAAGATCTCTCAGTTTTGTCTGCCGAAGACCTTGAGCAACGCGGCTATGTCCGCCTGCCCGAAACGCTCGAAGAGGCGCTTGGGCGCTTTGAGACAAACAAAACCGTCTGTGGCTGGTTCCCCGCAGGTTTTGCTGCTGTCTATACGGCCCACAAACGAGGTGAGCTTGGCGTTCTGAAAGACTAAGCCACCAGCGCCCGGTGCGTGGCTTACGAACAGGTCTATTGACCCGGGTTTCCAAGTTAAGGTGTCTGCACTTTAAGCAGAAAATTAGGCACGCATCGCTATGCAAAAATTAGGCAGTTCTGGAAGGCGCGCAATGTGGATATTTGATTTCTGGGGATGACACTCGAACACGACCTCAGGAGGTCATGCGCTTGGACAGAACATCCCGGGCGAGGGTCAGCGTGTAGGCTTCGAGATCATGCAGCGCCGTCGAAGCGGCGTCTGAGTTTTGCGCTTCAAGTGCGTCCGCGATGCGGGTGTGCAATGCCACGATCTCACCGCGTGAACGGGCGGTGAAGGTGATCATGTTCATCAAAGGTTGCATGGCCTCAACAGCACCCGCCAATTGATAGCTGAGCACCTGATTATCCGCTGAATCCACCAAGGCACGGTGGAAGGTGACGTCCGAGGCGCAAAAGCTTTCGTCGGAGAGGCCCGGCTGTCCCTGGCGGTGGATTTCGGCGCGCATCGTCGCCAGGTGATCGGGATCACGGCGCGTGGCGGCCAGCGGCGTGCAGGCACGCTCAAGCGCGTAGCGTGCTTCGCAGGCCGTCTCAAAACTGACCGCATTCATGCTAAGAAGCAGCGTGGAGGTGGTGATGTGCTGACCGTAGGCCTCTTCATAGCTAAGGCGGTTTACAAAAGCCCCACCGAAGGCCCCGCGCTGTGTACGGATCAGTGATTGCGCCGCCAACCGCTTCAAAGCTTCGCGCACGGTCGGACGCGAGACATTGAATTGTTCAGACAGTTCTGCCTCGGACGGCAGGCGCTCGTCCACGATCATCTCGCCCGACACGATGGCGTCTCGGATCGCTGTGGCGATCTGTGCCGACAGATCGGGTTTCTTTTGCGCGTCAGTTTTCATTTGTCTGACATTTAAATGTCTGGCATTTGTGATGCAAGAGCTGATTCCATGCGTCCGGCCCGGAGACAAGACCCTGACTGCCACTTTTTCCCATACGTTCCGCACTGTGCTGTGGCTTGCGTTTTTCGCGGCTGTTCTGGCCGCGTGGGGGATGATGTATGTCATGGCGGTGGATATGGATCTGGATCTGCTGGGCCGACCGGGGGCTGAGGGTCAGGCAATGCAGGCGATGGATCCGCGCATGCCAATGTATATGCCGATGGCGCATTTCGGACCTCTGTTTGCCATGTGGGCCATTATGATGGCCGCGATGATGCTGCCCACGATGGTGCCGACCTTGCGCAGCTACGAGGACCTGATGCGCAGCGCGGATGCCTCATGGGCCGGCTGGCTGGGGGTCCTGGGTGGGTATGCGATTATGTGGGTCGCCTTTGCCGCGCTGATTGCAGGGGTGCAGATAGCGCTGCTCTACGGTGGTGTCATTGACATGCTGGGGATCACCAAATCCCACTGGTTGGGGGCGGCGCTTCTGTTCACCGTGGGCGCATTTCAATTCACCCGCACCAAGGACATCTGCCACGGGGTGTGCCATTCTCCGATGATGTATTTCCTGGGCCACTGGCGCACGGGCGGCTGGGGAGGCCTGCGCATGGGGCTGGGTCTTGGAGCCTATTGTGTCGTGTGTTGCTGGGGGTTCATGGCGCTGGGCTTTGTCGGCGGGGTGATGAACCTCGCTTGGATGGGGTTGGCCACATTCTTTATGGTACTGGAAAAGCTGCCTCAGATCGGGCACCGTGTGGTGCGCCCTTTGGGGATTGCAATGATGATAGGGGCGGTGGCCTGGGCCATCCTGCCCCCGATAACGGGAGGATAACCGAATGGCGGTTAAACGCAGACCTGACGCAGACAAATTGCCGGTGTCACAACGGATCGACAACCGGATGCCCAACCCCAAACGGCGCACGGCGACACCCACGGACTGGGCCATCAAGGGCGAGCTGTTTCTGAACTGCTCGTGCACAGTGTTTTGTCCTTGCGTGGTTTCCTTGGGTCAGCACCCTCCCACCGAAGGGCATTGCCACGCCTGGATGGCCATTGCGATTGATGAAGGCCACTACGAGGGCGAAGACCTGTCCGGTTTGAACGTGGGCCTGCTGGTCGACATTCCGGGCCGTATGGGTGAGGGCAACTGGAAGGTGGCCGCCTATGTGGACGAACGCGCCAGCGGCAAGGCTTACAACGGCATCCTCCAGATTTTCTCAGGCCAAGCCGGGGGCACCACGGGGCTCTTTACCATGCTGGTGAGCGAGATCATCGGTGCTGAGCGTCACAAGGTCGACATCGTGCGTGACGGCAAAAAGCGTGGTCTGCACATCGGCCGCAAAATCTCGGGCGAGATTGAGATGATTGACGGCGGTGATCCGGATCATCCCGTCATGGTCACCAATTCCAAATACTGGATGGGGCCGGATATCATTGCGGCCAAAGGCCTCAAAAGCCGGGTGCGTGACTACGGTCGGGTCTGGGATTTCAGCGGCATGTCTGCTGAGATCTGCCCGATCGACTGGCACGGCCCTAAGTAAGCCAGCTTTACGGAGTATCTGACGATGGCGATTATTTCTGGGTCGCGCCGGGTGCGGCGCACGCCCTTTTCTGATGGTGTCGAAGCGGCGGGTGTCAAAGGCTACACTGTCTACAATCACATGTTGTTGCCGACGATGTTTGAAAGCATCGAAGACGATTATCACCACCTGAAGAACCATGTGCAGGTCTGGGACGTATCCTGCGAGCGGCAGGTGCAGGTCAAAGGTCCTGACGCACGTAGGCTGATCCAGTTTTTAACCCCCCGTGATCTGAGCGGTCTGCGCGAAGACCGCGGCATGTACATCCCGGTAACGGATCAGGGCGGTGGTATGCTGAATGATCCGGTGATGTTGGATGCAGGCCCCGACACCTATTGGATCTCGATTGCTGACAGCGATTTCCTGTTGTTCGTTTTGGCCGTTGCTGGCACAGGCGGATTTGACGTTGAAGTGATTGAACCTGATGTGTCGCCTTTGGCCGTACAAGGACCACAAGCTGATGAGCTGATGGGTCGCGTATTTGGCGGTGCTGTAAAGGGCCTGCGGTTTTTTGGCTGTGGCCGGTTTGAGTTTGAAGGTTTTGAGTATCTGATCTCGCGTTCGGGCTATTCCAAGCAAGGCGGCTTTGAGATTTATGTGGAAGGTTCGGAACGTGGCATGCCTTTGTGGAATGCGCTTTTCAAAGCCGGAGAAGACCTGAATGTACGCGCAGGCGGCCCGAACCTGATTGAAAGGATCGAAGGCGGTTTGCTGAGCTATGGAAATGACATGACTCGCGAGAACTCGCCCCTGGAATGTGGGTTGGGGCGCTACGTGTCTGACAATCAGCTGGACACATGCTTTGGTGGACGTGCCATGCGCGAGGAACGCGAGGCCGGTTCAAAACAGATGATCCGGCCCATTGCCATCGACGGCGATTTGCCGCCCTGTGATCGTCTGTGGCATGTTTGTGCAGGTGGCGCGCGTGTGGGGCAGGTGACCTCGGCTGCGCGCTCGCCCGACTTTGGGACGAATGTGGCGATTGGGATGTTGGCCAACACCCATTGGGATGCGGGCACGAAGATCGAAGTAGAGACACAGGATGGGATGCACGCAGCCGAAGTGCAGGCGCAGTTCTGGATCTGATGAAACCGACCAATCGCGCAGTTTCGGGTTTTTGAGTAGTTTGGATACATGAAGAGCAGAGGGACAATGATGTTGAACAGATTGCTGATGCAGGCCGTCGACATCCGAGGTCCGAGGTCTGTTGTGTTGGCGACATGATTACATTTTTGAAAAGGCTGATTGAAGTCGTACTAGGATCGTCCACGCAACCGGTTTCGCCGTCCATCGTGCTTTTGCCGATCCCGCGAAACGTCGATACCGACTGGGCGGGAGGGCGCAGCTGGTTCGGAGGGCAGCCTATATTGGGTGGGGCTGCGTGGCCGCGACATCCAGACGACGACAGACCGCTGCATATGGTGGCGCAAATCGATCTAACTGATCTGGCGGCGTGTGATCTGCCCTTTGACATGCCAAAGACAGGCACTTTGGCGTTCTTTGCCGATGCACTGTTGCGGGAGCTGCGCGATGGGGGCGCACCCGGAGCAGGGATTGCCGGGGCGGTGATCTATTCAGAGGCCTCAGATGTGGCCCCCACAGCGCCGCCCGAAGACCTCGACGTGCCTTATGGCAATGACTGGTCGTTCTATTTCTCGACCCATCGGTCGCGTGCTGACGTGCCGGTCTGTTTCGACCGCTGGCCGTTAGAGATGATCCCGGTTGTGTTGGGACAAGATACCCTTGAAGAGGATTACTTTGAGCAGGTAGGACCTCGATTGAACGGGGGGCACCTGATGAAACATCCGCCCTTGCCGCCGCGCGAGGAAGTCAGTTGGCGGGTGGTTCGGACAATGATCGACAACCTGGCGCGCAGTGTGAACGGATATCGCGAGAATGCGTTTCGGGAGCGTGCTGCTGATGACCCGATGGCTGAGATCTATGCCAAGCATCGCGACGTATGGCCCGAGATCGAAACTTTTGCGGTGCCTTTGATCGCACGCTGGGATAACAGGATTGCCGCCGCCACACTGGATGATCCGATCGGAGCAGAAGCGCTGGCTGATCTGGACCGGGACCTGACTGCCTTTGCCCATTGGAAACGCGAACACAACCCGACACTGCGCAGTGACTTCATCACCGAATTTTTCGTCAACAAGGATGGCGAAGTTCCCGGGCTCGGCAATTACTACAATTTCAGCGACGCCATGGCAGCGACGTATCATGGTATGCGGAATGGATCGGATGAGGTGTTCAAGGCCATCCCGCGTGCTGTGCGAGACTTTTGGCAGGCACCGCGACAACGGGGCCCCTATACCAGTGCGCATTTCAGCCAAATCCTGGGCCCACCTGTGGATATTCAGGACGTGTGTGATGCGGTTGGCGATCGGCTGATGCTTTTGCAACTGGCCTCGGAGGGGCCGTTTCTGTGGGGCGATGTGGGTTATATCAAATACTGGATCACCCGGGATGAGCTGGCTGCCGGAGAATTTGGAAACGTCTTGGTGACCTTCGAAGGCCACTGAAACAGAACCTCGCGGGAACACCGCGAAGAAGAGGAGAGAGACATGTTCAACGCACTTGTTGTTGAAAAGGACGAAGAGAGTGGTAAGACGTCGGCTGCGGTTCAGGAGATTGGCGAAGACCGTCTGCCTGCGGGCGATGTCACCGTGGCGGTGGAATATTCCACGGTGAACTATAAGGACGGTCTGTGCATCGGCCCTGGTGGCGGTTTGGTGCGCAATTACCCACATGTGCCGGGCATTGATTTCGCAGGTACGGTCGAGGCCTCGGACGATGACCGCTACAGCCCTGGCGACAAGGTCGTGCTGACCGGCTGGCGCGTGGGCGAGGCCCATTGGGGGGGATATTCCCAGAAGGCGCGCGTCAAGGCAGATTGGCTGGTGCCCCTGCCAGATGGCCTGGATGCACGTCAGGCGATGGCCGTCGGCACCGCTGGCTTTACCTCCATGCTGGCCGTCATGGCACTTGAGGATCATGGGCTAGTGCCTGGCAACGGGCCTGTGCTGGTGACAGGAGCGGCTGGCGGCGTAGGCTCGGTGGCGACGGCGATCCTTGCCAATCTGGGCCATGAGGTCGCCGGAGTGACTGGGCGTCCCGATACGGCGGATTATCTGAAGTCGTTGGGGGCGACGCAGATTGTGGCGCGTGAAGAACTGAACGAGACCACCAAGCGGCCACTGGAGGCCGAAACCTGGGCTGGTTGTGTGGACGCCGTCGGCGGCGACATGTTGGCGCGGGTTCTGGGGCAGATGAAATACGGCGCGTCCGTTTCGGCTGTTGGTCTAGCTGGTGGGGCAGGCCTGCCTGCGACGGTCATTCCCTTCCTGTTGCGCGGTGTGAACCTGCTGGGGATTGATAGCGTCATGCAGCCCTATGACAACCGGGTCCGCGCCTGGGGTCGGATCGCCAAGGACTTGCCGATGGACAAGCTGGAGGCCATGGTGCATCCGGCCACGTTGGCCGATCTGCCGGGACTTGGCCGCGATATCCTGAAAGGGCAGGTCAAAGGCCGCATCGTTGTGGACGTCAATGGCTGATCTGGCCTGAGCATTCAAATCGCAAGGTAAACCCTTAACAACGCAGGTAAGCAGAACCTGCGTTGTTTCTGTTAAACCGCAGCATAACGTGCTGACCTGTGATCAAAGTAAAGCAACTCATTTTGGCTGAACGCTGTTATCCTTGAGAAAAGAAACAATGGGGTTCGACATGAAACTGACCGATTTCAAGGCGCTGACTTTTGATGTGTATGGCACATTGATCGATTGGGAAACGGGGATGATCAACGGGTTAAAACCACTTACAGATAAGCTGGGGCAAGAATACTCACGCGATACAATTCTCGAGGCCCATGCCTTTCACGAATCCACCACTCAAAAATATACGCCAGCCAAGGATTACCGCGAGATTCTCGCTGTGGTTTATAAGCGTCTTGCTGAAGAATGGGGGATTAACGTCAATTGGGAAGAATGCATGACGTATGGGCGCTCGGTTGAACATTGGCCGGCTTTTCCGGACAGTGCAGGCGCTCTTCAGTACCTGAAACGGTATTATAAGCTGGTGGTTTTGTCGAATGTGGACAACGTGAGCTTTGGTTACAGCAATGCAAAATTGCAGGTGGAGTTTGATGCGGCTTATGTTGCCACTGATGTGGGCTCGTACAAACCTCAGATGCGCAACTTTGATTACATGTTGGAGAATTTGGAGCGGATGGGCATTGGGAAGTCAGATATCTTGCACACTGCTGAAAGTATGTTCCACGATCATGGACCAACGAATAAAGCCGGGCTGGCCAACTGCTGGATTTACCGACGCCACGACAAGCAAGGGTTTGGCGCAACAATGAACCCAGGTGATATGCCAAAATATGACATGATGTTTACATCAATGGCAGATTTGGTGAAAGCACATCAGGCGGAATTGGCGGGTGGCTGAAGCGGCGTGCAATTGATTGGTAAGACTTGTATGCAGCTTTGATCTTTACTGGATTTTGCCATGGCACGTCTCGATGACACTGATCTGAAAATTCTGGCAGCGCTCCAGCAAAATGGGCGTATGACAAATGCTGCTCTGGCTCAGAAAGTGAACCTTTCTCCGAGCCCATGCTTGCAGCGCACCAAACGGCTCGAAGAGGCCGGCACCATACTTGGTTACGGCGCCGAGATTGATATGGCGCATTTGGGAGACACGCTGACTGTGTTTACTGAAGTTACCTTGGCAGGTCATCAACAGGAAAACTTTCGTATTTTCGAAGAGGGGATAGCACTCTTTTCTGAGGTGCTGGAATGCCATCTGGTTAGCGGGGGGCACGACTACCTCTTGAAGTTTATGTGCCGCAATATCATGGACTATCAGGATGTGATCGAACGGATCCTAACGCGGGAGATTGGGATTAAGAAGTACTTCAGTTACATCGTGATAAAATCACCGATCGGCGGACGTCGACCGGACCTTCGGAATTATGCACCGGATTAAACTTCCGATACCTAAGAACCAGTGAATCAAACTTTGGGGCAGGGCAGTTTAAAACGCCGCTCCTAAGAATACAGGAATGGCTACATGGAAAAGCAAAAACTCGTTGTCGGGTTTGAAGTCACAGGCTCGGTGCTTGCGATGGCGTATGCTTTGCTTATCGCTTCAAATACTGGCTATGAAATTTTGGGATTTACACTGCTCTTGATATCATCGGGCCTCTTTGCGGGGTGGGCGTTGATTGACAAGCGTTGGGCATTCCTTGTGCTCCAGTTTTTTTATGCGACGTCTGCAATCATCGGATTGATACGCTGGGCCTGAGGTCGGTCGAAATCAAGATCCTTCCTGAGTTCTTCGTCTTCTTTTTGGTGCTAAAGGCCTGCGCAGTCGTTTGGTTTGCTCCAATCGAGTGACTCTCGGGAATTCATGGGACAACAGACCCTCGCCCCACGGGAATGAGCGGGGCAGGTGGGGTTTTGCACGAATCAAACCAACTGAATCGCGAAATATGAGTGATTTTGCGGGTTGATTTCCTCTGACTTGGCTTATTCGGCTTAGAAATCTGGAAAAGCTTGGGAATTAATGGGACATTTTTTAAGTGATGATGAGACACTATATATTGTGTCTATTTTTGTTGCGTTGCGCTAGGTGATGCGGTTTTCGATCCATCTCAGTCACTAAATGCTGTGCTGGAGGGTGCTCAAAAACAAGATGCGGTACCCAATTTCCGAAAAAAACAGTTGATTACCATGAATTCCCATGGCATCCCTAATGACAGATGAAGACGGGACAGGGGCACCAAACGACCCCGAATACAAAAAACCCAAGGCAGGTTCATACAGGCATCCGCTTTCATCGAACGAAGAGATCCGGCGCGCGGGCGAGCAGACATCCCCCCAGGTGGCGCGCGCAGCTGGACATCCCCGCAAGTTGCGGGACGAGGGCGGCGAATTGGGCAGTGGCAGCAGCTCAATTCGCCGTTTCCTTTTTGAAGACAAGTTTTTTTGGGGAACGGGAAAGGTGAGGCACGAACGTGAGCCGTAGGTTCAGAGGTGAAAGCCACCATAAGGTGGATGGAAAAGGACGGGTGTCGATCCCGGCCTCTTTTCGCCGTGTGCTCGAAGCCTCTGACCCGAACTACCGCGATGGTGACACGCCTGAGCTGGTGATTGTCTATGGTGATCATCGCCGCAATTATCTTGAATGTTACACGATGGAAGCGATCGACGAAGTCGACGCCAAGATCGACGCACTGTCCCGCGGCAGTACCGAACGTAAATACCTTCAGCGCCTGTTTCATGGCCAGTCCCTGCCGACATCGGTGGACGAGACAGGCCGGTTGGTGCTGCCCGCAAAGCTGCGTCAAAAGATTGGTCTGGACGGCGAGGCGTTCTTTATCGCGGCCGGTGACACGTTCCAGATCTGGAAGCCCGAAACCTACGAGCAGGAAGAAATGGCCAAGACCGAAGAATGGCTGGACGATCTGCCCGATGATTTCGACCCGTTGGTTTATCTGGACGGTGTGAAAGGGGAGTAAGGTATGGCTGCTGCGGCCCCGATCCCTGAAGAAGCCCCTCATATTCCTGTTTTGTTGCGCCCGCTTTTGGCGGCCGTTGCCCCTGTGGAAGGTGTTTGGCTGGACGGCACTCTGGGTGCCGGTGGCTACTCGCGGGGCTTGCTCAAAGCGGGGGCTGACAAGGTCATCGGCCTTGATCGCGACCCCTTGGCGCTTGAGATGGCCGCAGATTGGGCCATGCCCTATGGCGACCGGGTCCAACTGGTGCAGGGTGTATTCTCGGAACTGGATGAGGCTGCGACAGGGTTAAATGGTGTCGTGCTTGATCTGGGCGTGTCCTCAATGCAGCTTGATCTGGCAGACCGTGGGTTTTCGTTCATGCGCGATGGGCCTCTTGATATGCGGATGAGCCAGGAGGGGCGGTCTGCGGCGGATATCGTCAACGAAGCCGAAGAATCTGAACTGGCTGATATCCTTTATCTCTATGGCGAAGAGCGCGCCTCGCGACGGATCGCCAAGGCCATTCTGCGCGAACGCGCGACGGCGCCGATCATGACGACGCTGAGGTTGGCCGAGATCGTGGAGGGATGTCTGCCACGGTCAAAACCCGGTCAGGCCCATCCGGCGACGCGCAGTTTTCAGGCGTTGCGGATCGCGGTGAATGATGAATACGGCGAATTGGTTGGTGGGCTTGAGGCCGCTGAACGCGCACTTAAACCCGGAGGGCAACTGGCTGTCGTGACCTTTCATTCGGTCGAGGATCGGATGGTCAAACGCTTTTTAACAGCGCGGTCCGGTGGCGGGGGTGGCGGAAGCCGCCATGCCCCTGAAGTGCTTCGGAATGCGCCACAATTTACAGTCAAGTCACGCAAGGCCATCGGCCCCGATCCGCGCGAGCTTGCGGAGAATCCGCGCTCGCGCTCGGCCAAATTGCGTGTGGCCACCCGGACGGATGCGGCACCGGGAACGACAGATAAAAAAGCCATGGGAATGCCGATGCTAAAGGGGAAAAGCTGATGCGCAGCTTGTTTGTTATTTTGACGGCAGTGGCCGTGATCTCGCTGGCCTTCTGGGCGTACCGCGAAAATTACGAAACCCAGGCCGCACAATCTGAGGCGCAGAAAATCCAGCGCGAGATTGCAGATGCACGCCAGCGCCTACGGGTGCTGAATGCCGAATGGGCTTATCTGAACCGTCCCCAGCGTCTGCGCGATCTCGCCGATCTGAACTTTGAGAAACTGGGCCTGGTGCCCCTGCGCCCCGAGCAATTTGGCAAGATTGATCAGGTCAGCTTTCCCAAGCCCGACCCGGATCGGTTTATGCCCATCATCAATTCCGTTGAAGTCATTAATATGGAAGACCCACAATGATCCGCACGCCTCTGCGCCCGCTAGCGCGTATCCTTCAGGCCCGCGCCAAGGGAGAAAACCCCGATGCGATTGAACGCGAGAATATCCGTCTGCGCCACGAGGAACAGCGGGATCGGTCGCGCAAACGGGCCGAAAGCCGACTTTTGGTTCTGGGCGTGTTTTTCTTTGCAGCCTTCACCGTGATCGGCGCGCGCATGGGCGTGCTGGCCAATACTGATCCGTCCGAGCCCCGCGCCTCGGTCGCAGGTGCGGATATTCTGGCGCAACGTGCAGATATCGTGGATCGCAAGGGCCGGATTCTGGCAACCAACTTTGAAACCCACAGCCTTTATGCGCAGCCGCAGCAGATGATCGAGCCGGTCAAAACCGCCAAGGCCTTGGTCAAGATATTCCCCGATTTGAAAGAGGAACGCCTGCTAAAGGATTTCACCGGCAAACGTAAGTTCTTGTGGATCAAGAAGAAACTCAGCCCAGAGCAAAAGCAAGCCGTGCATGAGATTGGCGAGCCGGGCTTGCTCTTTGGGCCGCGTGAGATGCGTCTTTATCCCAATGGCAACCTGGCTGCGCATGTGTTGGGTGGGGCCAGCTTTGGCCGCGAAGGTGTCCATGCCGCAGAGGTGATCGGGGTGGCAGGTATTGAAAAGTTTTACGATGACCGCCTGCGCGATCCTGCCCAAGGGCACAAACCGCTTGAGCTCTCGCTGGATCTGTCGGTGCAGGCGGCGATTGAACGCGTTCTGTTTGGCGGCATGCACATCATGAACGCCAAAGGGGCGGCCGCCATTTTGATGGATGTGCACACCGGCGAGGTGATTTCCATCGCGTCATTGCCCGACTTTGATCCCAACAACCGGCCTCGTCCGCCCACCGAAGGCAACCCGTCTGACAGCCCGCTCTTCAATCGTGCGGTGCAGGGAGTGTACGAGCTGGGTTCGACCTTCAAGATCTTTGCCGCCGCACAGGCCATTGATTTGCGCCTCGTGAACCAGAACACGGTGATTGACACCTCGCCCCCGCTCAAGGTCGGTGGGCGCAAGATCGGTGAGTTCAAGAAAAAGAACTACGGCGTGCTGACTGTGGCCGAGATAATCATCAAATCCTCAAACCGGGGCACGGGCCGCATGGCATTGAAGATCGGGCCCAAACGCCAAAAGGAATTTCTAAAGAAACTGGGATTCTTCGAACCAACCGGTCTGGAGATCGTCGAAAGCAAGGGGGGCGCGCCACTCTTGCCTAAGCGTTGGACGGATTTGTCCACGGTGACGATATCTTACGGGCACGGGCTCAGTTCATCCCCGTTGCATCTGGCGGCTGGATATGCCGCGATTGCCAACGGTGGGCGGCGCGTGCATCCGACATTGCTCAAGCAATCCGCCCCGCAATTGGGCGCGCGCGTGATGTCCGAAGCAACGGCGCGCACCGCGCAAAATCTGTTGCGCGCAGTTGTGACCGAAGGCACCGCCAGCATGGGTGAGGTGGCTGGTTACAAAGTGGGCGGCAAAACAGGTACGGCTGACAAACCCAAGGAACGTGGGGGCGGGTATTACAAGGACAAAACCATCACCACCTTCGCCAGCATTTTCCCTTCGGACAAGCCTCAATATGTGTTGATCGTCACCTTTGACGAGCCGGTCGAGACCTCCGGTCGCGAGCCACGTCGCACGGCGGGCTGGACGGCTGTGCCCGTCGCCGCCGAGATCATCCGCCGCGTAGCTCCGTTGCTGGGTCTGCGTCCAGACATGGATGAGATTGAAACCGGCGGATTAACAGGTATAACATTGACATCAAATTAACCCGAGTTAAGGGCGCGTGGGCAGTGGGGCAGACGACAACATTGGCAGGGCTTGGCCTGACCGCGCAAGGCGGACGTGGGGCTGAGATCACCGGAGTGGCTGTGGACAGCCGCGAGGTGAAAGACGGATTTCTGTTCGCAGCATTGCCCGGCACACGGGTCCACGGTGGCGAATTTATCCAATATGCGTTGCGTCAGGGGGCCGGGGCCATTTTGACTGACGCCAAGGGTGCCGAGATCGCGCGCGATGTGCTTGAAGCCAGCGACGCGGCCCTGATCATCGCCGAAGATCCACGCCAGACATTGGCCTTTGCCGCCGCCCTTTGGTTCGGGCACCAGCCTGAAACGATGGTGGGGGTCACAGGCACAAATGGCAAAACCTCGGTGGCCAGTTTCACCCGGCAAATCTGGACTGCGATGGGGTTTGACGCGGTCAATCTGGGCACCACCGGGGTTGAGGGGGCCTATACTGCGCCGCTGGCCCATACCACGCCCGAGCCCATTACCTTGCACCGCACCCTGGCCGAGGCCGAGGCGCATGGGATAACCCATGCCGCGATGGAGGCCTCAAGCCACGGGCTGGAGCAACGCCGTCTGGACGGCGTGCGACTGGCTGCGGCTGGCTTTACCAATTTCACCCAGGATCATCTGGATTATCACACCACGTTTGACGAATATTTCGCCGCCAAAGCCGGTCTGTTTGACCGAGTCTTGCCCGAGGATGGGGTGGCGGTGATCAACGTCGATGACCCGCGTGGCCGCGAGATGGCCGATATCGCGCTGGACAGGGGGCAAGAGGTGATCCGCGTGGGTCGGGATGAAAACTGTGATCTGCATCTGCAGGGCCAGCGCTTTGATGCCACAGGGCAAGAGGTGCGTTTTGCTTGGCATGGCCGTGTACACCAGATGCACCTGCCGCTGATCGGCGGGTTTCAGGCCGAAAACCTGCTGTTGGCGGCGGGGCTGGTGATCGGCTCTGGCTCGGATCCGGATCGCGTGTTTGAGACATTGCCCGAGATGAAAACCGTGCGTGGTCGGATGCAATTGGCCGCGACCCGTCAAAACGGGGCAGCGGTGTTTGTGGATTATGCGCATACACCTGATGCGGTGGCCACAGCGCTCAAGGCGCTGCGCCCGCATGTGTTGGGACGTTTGGTGGCCATCGTCGGCGCGGGCGGGGATCGTGACCCTGGGAAGCGCCCCTTGATGGGGCAGGCGGCCATAGAAAATGCGGATATTGTGATCGTCACCGATGACAACCCCCGCAGCGAAGACCCCGCCACCATCCGAGCGGCGGTCATGGAGGGTTGCCCCGAGGCGCTGAATGTCGGTGACCGAGCCGAAGCGATCCTGCGCGGAGTGGACACATTGGGTCCCGGCGACGCCTTGCTGATCGCAGGCAAAGGTCATGAAATAGGCCAGACGGTGGGTGACGATGTTCTGCCCTTCGATGACAACGAACAGGCCAGTGTAGCTGTCGCCGCCCTGGACGGTGGTTTTGCATGAGCCTTTGGACAGCCTCAGACGCCGCCCACGCCACAGGCGGTGAGGCCCGGGGCGACTGGCAGGCAACTGGCGTTTCAATCGACACGCGGACGATACAGGCTGGCGATCTTTTCGTGGCGCTCAAGGACATTCGCGACGGGCATGAGTTTGTGGCGCAAGCCTTGGCCAAAGGGGCTTGCGCTGCGATGGTCAGCCATATTCCGGAAGGTGTCAGCGCCGAGGCGCCACTGTTGATCGTGGACGATGTGTTACCTGCGCTTGAGGCTTTGGGCGCCGCGGCCCGCGACCGCACATCGGCGCAGGTGGTCGCGGTGACAGGATCGGTTGGGAAAACCTCGACCAAGGAAATGCTGCGCGATGTCTTGTCGGGGCAGGGTCGCACCCATGCCGCTGAGGCCAGCTACAACAATCACTGGGGCGTGCCGCTGACCTTGGCGCGGATGCCGCAGGACACGGAATTTGCTGTCATCGAAATCGGCATGAACCACCCCGGAGAGATTGCCCCCTTGAGTAAGATGGCGCGCCCGCATGTGGGGGTGATCACCACAGTGGCCGCAGCGCATCTGGAAGCCTTCGAGAACATCGCAGGCATAGCCCACGAAAAAGCCGCGATTTTTGAGGGGCTTGAGCCGGGAGGCACCGCCATTGTGAACGGCGATGTGGAAACCGCGTCCATACTGGTCGAGGCAGGAAGACAGGCCGCTGACCGGGTGATATGCTTTGGCGGCGAGGCCGGAAATGACTACCAATTGATCTCGATCACGCTGGGCGATGAGGTGACCGTGGCGCAAGCCATGGCAGGCGATCAAAAGCTGCTGTTCAAACTCAGCGCAGCCGGGCGTCATTTTGCCCACAACGCCCTGGCCGTTCTGGCCTGTGTCGAGGTTATGGGCGGCGACATGGCACTGGCATGTGCAGATTTGGGCCGCTGGCAGCCCCCCGGGGGGCGTGGCACCCGCGAGGTGGTGCAACTGGACCCCGGGGACGATCGTTTGACGATCGATCTGATTGACGATGCATTCAACGCAAATCCGACATCCATGGCCGCCTCGCTTGAAGTGCTGGCCGCCTCAACACCGGTTGAGGGGATCGGGCGCATCGCCAAGGGTCGCAGGATTGCCATACTCGGAGATATGCTCGAACTGGGCCCGGATGAGGCCATCCTGCATGCGGGCATGGCCGACCTGCCTTCAATTCAGGGCGTGACACTTGTGCATTGTGTGGGTCCGCGGATGAAAGGCCTCTGGCAGGCTTTGCCAGACGTCCAGCGTGGCAAATGGGTTGCAACAGCCGAGGAATTGGCACAAGAGGTCCCGCGCCTGGTTGATGCAGGTGATGTGGTGTTGGTCAAAGGCTCCAAGGGGTCAAAGGTGAGCCTGGTGGTGGACGCATTACGACGTCTGGGCCAACGCAAGGAAAGGGACGCGTAAATGTTGTATTGGTTGACCGAGCTGTCTGACGGCGGGGATTTCTTTAACCTCTTTCGCTATATCACCTTCCGGTCCGGCGGCGCGTTCATGACGGCGCTGCTGTTTGGGTTCATTTTTGGCAAACCGCTGATCAACATGCTGCGCGTCCGTCAGGGCAAGGGGCAACCCATTCGCGATGACGGTCCCGAGGGGCATTTCGTGAAGGCAGGCACGCCCACGATGGGCGGGTTGCTGATTGTGGGGGCATTGGTCACATCCACTATGCTCTGGGCCCGGTTGGACAACCCCTTTGTGTGGCTTGTCCTCTTTGTCACGCTGGCCTTTGCCGCGATTGGGTTTGCGGATGATTATGCAAAAGTGTCCAAGCAAAATGTCTCGGGTGTATCGGGTAAAATCCGATTGGGGCTGGGCTTTGTGATTGCTGGAATCGCGTCCTGGTGGGCCACGATGTACCATCCTGAGGCGCTGCAATATCAACTGGCCTTGCCTGTCTTCAAAGATACGCTGATCAATATGGGAATTTTCTTTATCCCCTTTGCGATGTTCGTGATCGTGGGCGCGGCCAATGCGGTGAACCTGACGGACGGGCTGGATGGGTTGGCTATCATGCCCGTGATGATTGCCGCAGGCGCATTGGGTGTGATAGCCTATGCCGTGGGCCGGGTCGACTTTACCGAGTATCTGGACGTGCATTACGTGCCTGGAACGGGCGAAATTCTGATCTTTGTGGCCGGTCTTGCTGGCGGCGGACTTGGGTTTCTGTGGTACAATGCGCCTCCCGCGGCGGTCTTCATGGGCGACACGGGCTCGCTCGCCCTGGGTGGGGCTCTGGGTGCCATCGCAGTGGCGACCAAGCACGAGATCGTTCTGGGTATCGTGGGCGGTTTGTTCGTTGTCGAGGCTCTGTCGGTGATCATCCAGGTGCTCTATTTTAAACGCACTGGCAAACGCGTGTTTCTGATGGCGCCTATTCACCACCATTACGAAAAGAAAGGCTGGGCCGAGCCGCAGATCGTGATCCGGTTCTGGATCATTGCGTTGATCCTGGCGATGATCGGATTGGCCACGCTGAAAGTCCGTTAAAATGGCCCCAGTTCGCGACACCGCTGACATGATCGCCGGCATGGCCCCGTCGCTTGATCCCGAACTTTATCATTTCTGCTTGGTTGCTGATACCACACTCGTCGAACTGGCATTGGCCAGTTTCATTGAAGATGAAGGTCTGAGCCTGATCCTCAGCGATACGGTGGCTCAAACCCATGGGTTGACGACCGATATGCCGATGAGGCGCATCACCCTGACGGTGCATTCTGCCCTGGACGGTGTCGGGCTGACCGCTGCTGTCGCCACGGCCTTGTCGGATGCAGGCATCCCATGCAACATGGTAGCAGCCTATCACCACGACCACGCCTTTGTCCCTGCCGCGCAGGCAGATGACGCGCTGGCCGTGCTGAAACAGCTGGCCAAAAGTTAGGGGGCATCCGTGATACCAGTTGCAGGATATGAAGGCGCGCACGTTGGGGTTTTGGGCCTGGGTCGATCAGGCTTGTCGGCCGCACGTGCCCTGCGCGAAGGGGACGCGACCGCTGTCTGTTGGGACGACAACGAGTTGGCTCGGGATGTGGCCGAGGCGGATGGGTTTGAGGTGCGTGACCTGTCCAAACCTCAGGCCTTTGACGGCATTGCCACTTTGATCGTCAGCCCCGGTATTCCGCATCTTTACCCCGCACCAAACAAAGTGGTCGCTGCTGCGATGGCGGCAGGGGTGCCCGTGGACAATGACATTGGCCTCTTCTTCCGCTCGTTTGCCACGCAGGGCTGGAACACCTACGACGTGACCCCGCGCGTGGTGGCAGTGACCGGCAGCAATGGCAAATCCACCACCTCGGCATTGATCCACCACATTCTGGAGCACGTGGGGCGCGACGTGCAGTTGGCCGGAAACATTGGCCGCGGGGTCCTGGATATTGATCCGCCCGGTGACGGGGGCGTGGTGGTGTTGGAACTCAGCAGCTACCAAACCGAATTGGCCCGCGCGCTGACCCCGGATGTGGCCGTGTTTACAAACCTGAGCCCCGATCATCTGGATCGCCACGGCGGCCTGGGCGGGTATTTTGCCGCCAAGCGGAGGCTTTTTGCCGAAGGCGGGCCGGACCGCGCTATTATCGGCGTGGACGAGGCTGAAGGTTTGTTTCTGGCCGGGCAGCTGTCCGAAGGCCCCGGGGATGACCGGGTGATCCGCGTGTCGTCCGAGAGCAAACTCTCTGGTCCCGGGTGGTCTGTCTTCGCCAAGAAAGGCTTCTTGTCCGAATACCGCAAAGGCCGTCAGGCCGGGTCTATTGATCTGCGCCCGATCAAGGGCCTGCCCGGGGCACACAACCACCAGAACGCCTGCGCGGCCTATGCCACCTGCCGCACGCTGGGGCTGGCGCCCAAGGTGATTGAGGCGGCATTCCATACCTTTGGCGGCTTACCGCACCGCAGCCAGATCATCGCCGAGGCGCATGGCGCGACCTTCGTGAACGACAGCAAAGCCACAAACGTGGACAGCGCGCTGAAAGCCCTGCAAGCCTTCACAAACATCCGCTGGATTTGTGGCGGGCTTGAGAAAGACGGCGGGATTGCCGGGCTGAAGCCCGGCCTACGCAATGTTACCAAGGCCTATGTCATTGGCCGAGAAGCCGCGCAGTTTGCCATGCAGCTTGAGGGCGTAGAGACCCAAGTGTGCACCACAATGGCCGCAGCGGTTGAAGCCGCGATGGCCGAGGCCGAGGCGGGCGATACGGTGCTTCTGGCCCCTGCGGCAGCGAGCTTTGATCAATACGACAGTTTTGAACGGCGCGGCGAGGATTTCGTGGATGAGGTGCAGCGGCGGCTCTAGGTTGACCCTGCTCTCCAGGACGTCTTGAACGGCAAGTCGAGGGTGTTGCAAATCCCGCGTTCTCATTGGACACTGCGCGGGTAGCCATTGCCTCTGCTCAAGGACGACCGACATGACAACGCATCTTTCATCAGACACGATTCAAGACTTTCGCGACAATGGCGCAACGGTGCTGTGCGGCGTCTTTGCCGACTGGATTGAACAGCTGGCGGCCGGCGTAGAGTACAACATGGAACATCCTGCTCCCACGGCGCGGGATTACCGGACCGAGGATGGTGGTCGATTTCTGTCGGACTACTGCAACTGGGACCGGATTGACGCCTATCGCGACTTCATCTTCAATTCACCCGCAGCCCAGATCGGGGCGGAATTGATGGGATCCGAGACTGTGCGCCTGTTCCACGAGCATGTCATCGTCAAAACCCCAAAAACTGGCATGCCCACGCCTTGGCATCAGGACCTGCCTTATTATTGCTTGGACGCCACACAAACGGTCAGCATCTGGATTCCGATGGAGCATATCCCGCGTGATCGCACCCTGGAGTTCATCGGGGGCTCGCACAAATGGGGCAAATATTTCCGGCCCCAGCGCTTTGACGGCACGGCGCTGAACGAAGGGGATGGGCTGGAGGAGCTGCCAGATATTGATGGCAACCGTGATGACTATGAGATCCTCGGCTGGGAATTGCTGCCCGGCGATGCCGTGGCCTTTGATTACCGCACCGTTCACGGGGCACCCGCGAACACGTCAGCCTCGGCCCAACGCCGCGCGTTTTCGCTGCGTTTGGTCGGAGATGACGCCACCTTTGCGCGGCGCGAGGGGATTGTCACCTCGCCGCCGTTTGAAGGGGTGACGCTGGACCACGGTGCCAAGCTGGATGCGCCGGAATTTCCGCGTCTGATCTAGGTGCAACAATTGTTCATTTAGATGTGTTTTGCAGGAAAAAGTACAATGAAACGGAGGTTGGATCGCCAGCCCAGGGGCGAACCCTGTCCTAGGTCGCCGAGTTGAGGCCAGTGAAAGCTTTGGGCTCAGACCAAACATCTCATTTCTGCCGCCAAAAATATCAGTATTTTATTCGTTATCCATTTCGGATCGCCTGACCCGCGGCCCAACCCGAAGACCAGGCCCACTGGAAATTGTAGCCTCCCAGCCAGCCAGTGACGTCTACCGCTTCGCCGATTGCGTACAGCCCCGGTACGGTCTTGGACATCATCGTCTTGGACGACAGCCCATCCGTGTCGACCCCGCCCAATGTGACCTCGGCGGTGCGATACCCTTCCGAGCCTGAGGGCGTCAGCTGCCAGTCACGCAACCCACCCACAATTTGGGCCAGCGCCGCATCCGATTGATCCGCCAGATTGCCGACCAGCGGGATATGCCCCGAGATATGCTCGACCAGATTTGCGGGTAGGTGGCGTGACAATTCGGTGCTCAGCTGTTTGCGCCCTGATACCTGGCGCTGCTCTTGAAGCGCGCGCAACAGCTGGCCTTGCGGGTCTAGATCGAGCGAGATGGTCTCACCTTCTTGCCAATACGAGCTGATCTGCAAGATAGCAGGGCCCGACAGGCCGCGATGGGTGAATAACACTGCCTCATCAAACCCGATGTGCGTATTTGAGACGTGCGCGGGGGTCGCCGTGCCGGACAATGGAGCGAAACGTTTGTCGGTGAACGTCAGCGGCACAAGAGCCGGGCGGGTATCCGTGACCTCATGCCCAAATTGCCGGGCGATGTCATAGGCAAGCCCTGTGGCCCCCATGGCCGGGATGGACTTGCCGCCTGTGGCCAGCACCAGGTGTTTGGTGTTCAACACCTTAGTCTGGCCGTCCTGCTCCAACTTGACCGCAAAGCGCGACCCGTCGTGCGAGACGTCCTGGACAGAGGTGTTCAACCACAGCTGCGCCCCGGCCTTGTCCGTCTCGGCGCGTAGCATCTGGATAATCTGCAGTGATTTCCCATCACAAAAGAGCTGCCCTAGCGTTTTCTCGTGATAGGCAATGCCGTGGCGCGTGACGAGATCAACGAAATCCCATTGCGTATAACGGCTGAGCGCGGATTTGCAGAAATGGGGGTTCCCGGACAAGAAGTTTTCGGGCTCGGTATACATGTTTGTGAAGTTGCAGCGCCCGCCGCCTGAAATGCGGATCTTCTCGCCGGGGGATTTGGCGTGATCAATCACCAGCGTTCCTGGCCCCGCATGGGCGGCGCACATCATTCCGGCGGCCCCGGCGCCCAGGATCAAGGTGTTGAACTGCATGCCGTCGCCATGCCTCATTTTGAGGCTGTCGGCAAGACGGGGTGGAAGGTGGTCAAGTTCCGGTGATGGGTGTTGAACCGCAACGCAAAGACCGCCAGCTTGGCCACAGCGCAAACATCACAAGGACAACAGATCATGCATGCTCCAGCCACAGGCAAATCCTTTCCAAAGCAGTCGGTTCCAGAACTGGGCGGAGGTACGCTGGAATTGGGGGCCCCGCGAAACGGGCATGATTGGCAAATGGTCATTGTCTACCGCGGGCTGCATTGCCCTTTGTGCAAATCCTATCTGAAAACCCTCAACGGTTTGCTGGACCGATACCATGCCAACGGGATTGATGTCGTGGTGGCCTCGGGCGATCCTGAAACCAAGGCGCGCGCCTTTGCAGAAGAGGTCGGGCTGAGTATGCCGGTGGGGTATGATCTAGGCACCGTTCAAATGCGGAAGTTGGGTCTCTATATTTCCACCCCCCGCAGCCCGCAGGAAACCGACCTCCCCTTTCCCGAGCCAGGATTGTTTGTGATCAACGCCGATGGGGTGTTGCAAATGGTCGATATCTCAAACGCGCCCTTTGCGCGGCCCGATCTGACCGCCTTGGCGGGTGGGCTGGAATGGGTGCGCCAGAACGACTATCCGATCCGGGGCACCTGGGACGGCTAAGCACACCTGAACGCTTCCCAGCGGTGAAAAAGCCTGCTATGCTGCGCGGATAGACCCCGAAAAGGGGCGTGTTGAGGCAGTGTTAGAGCGGTAGTCATGACAGAGATGGTCTATGGGGCGGTCCCGGCGCGGGACGGAGAACCCATCTTGCCAAAATGGTGGCGGACAATCGACAAGTTGTCGGTGTCTTGTGTGTTGATCCTGTTTGGGATCGGTATTTTGTTGGGGCTTGCGGCCTCGGTACCTCTGGCGGAAAAGAACGGGTTTGAGCATTTTCACTATGTGAAACGCCAGGCGCTTTTTGGCGGGATGGCCCTGACGGCAATGTTCCTGACGTCGATGATGAGCCCGCAATTGGTGCGCCGATTGGCGGTGCTTGGGTTTGTGGCAGCCTTCGTTGCCCTTGCTTTTCTACCTCTGTTCGGCACGGATTTCGGCAAAGGGGCCGTGCGATGGTACTCGCTCGGCTTTGCCTCGGTGCAGCCCTCTGAGTTTTTGAAACCCGGTTTTGTGGTTGTGGCTGCCTGGATGATGGCGGCCAGTCAGGACATCAACGGCCCTCCGGGGATCAGCTGGTCGTTTGTTCTAACCATCGTGATCGTGTCCTTTTTGGCGATGCAGCCCGACTTTGGTCAGGCCTGTCTGGTCCTGTTCGGCTGGGGCGTCATGTATTTCGTGGCAGGTGCGCCGATTGCACTTTTGATGGTCATGGTCGTGATGGTCATCTTGGTGGGCTCCTTTGTCTACTCCAGTTCCGAGCACTTTGCCCGTCGCATTGACGGGTTTTTCAACCCCGAAGTGGATCCCAACACGCAGCTTGGCTTTGCCACCAATGCGATCCGCGAGGGCGGGTTCTTTGGCGTCGGTGTGGGCGAGGGCGAGGTGAAGTGGTCTTTGCCGGATGCCCATACGGATTTCATCATTGCTGTGGCCGCCGAAGAATACGGGCTGGTTTTGGTGCTGTGCATTATCGCGCTTTATTCGGTGATCGTGGTGCGCAGCTTTTTGCGACTGATGAAAGAACGCGATCCGTTCATCCGTCTGGCGGGCACCGGCCTTGCGGCCATGTTTGGCGTGCAGGCCATGATCAACATGGGGGTCGCGGTGCGGCTTTTGCCGGCCAAGGGCATGACATTGCCTTTTGTCAGCTATGGCGGGTCGTCACTGATTGCTGGTGGCATCGCATTGGGGATGCTTTTTGCGATCACGCGCACGCGGCCTCAGGGTGAGATACGCGATCTGTTGCGAGGACACTTTCGGTGAGCACGCGGCAGCCTCTATTGATCATCGCGGCAGGTGGCACGGGCGGGCATATGTTCCCAGCTCAGGCTTTGGCCGAAGTGATGCTACGACGGGGCTGGCGTGTGAAATTGAGCACGGATGCCCGGGGCGCGCGCTATACGAGCGGCTTTCCTCATTCGGTTGAGATCGAGCAAATCTCCAGCGCGACCTTTGCGCGCGGGGGGCTGTTGGCCAAGCTGGCTGTCCCGTTTCGCATATTGGGCGGCGTACTTTCGGCCAGCTTTGGGATGATGCGTGACAGGCCCGATGCGGTTGTGGGCTTTGGCGGCTACCCCAGTATTCCCGCCATCGGCGCGGCATGGCTATTGCGCAAACCGCGTATGGTGCATGAACAAAACGGTGTTTTGGGGCGGGTGAACCAGATATTCGCCAAACGCGTTGACTGCGTGGCCTGCGGCACATGGCCCACGGTTTTGCCCGATGGCATTGAGGGGGTGCATGTGGGCAATCCTGTGCGCGCCGCTGTTCTGGATCGCGCCGCTGCCGGGTACATCGCCCCCGGTGACTATCCAATGTCGATCCTTGTGATCGGTGGATCACAGGGGGCTAAGATCCTGAGTGATGTGATCCCGGCCGCCATTGCGGGTCTGCCCGATGACATCCTGAAGAACATACGTGTCAGCCATCAGGCGCGCGACGAGGACCACAACCGCGTCGCCCAGTTCTACGCCGAGCACGGTATCAGTGCCGACGTGCAACCTTTTTTCCGCGATATCCCCAATTTGATGAGCGAAGCGCAGCTGGTGATCAGCCGGTCTGGCGCGTCATCGGTAGCCGATATCAGCATCATAGGCCGCCCGTCCATCCTGATCCCCTATGCCGCCGCCGCCGGAGATCATCAATCCGCCAACGCCCGTGGGCTGGTGGATGCGGGTGCTGCCATCCTTATTCCTGAATCAAAGCTTGAGGTTAGCGTGATTTGCGATCATATCGCCAGCGTCCTGACCAATCCAGAGGCTGCCCTATCCATGGCACAGGCCGCGCTGAGTGTGGCCAAGCCGGACGCACCGCAAGACCTGGCGGATATGGTGGTAAACCTTGCCGGAAAGGACAGTGACACATGAGGGATTTTCGCAATGAAGGAACCCAGCCAATGAACGCAGCAACCAAGCTTCCGGGCGATGTGGGGCCGATCCATTTTGTGGGCATTGGCGGCATTGGCATGTCAGGCATTGCCGAAGTCCTTCTCAATCACGGCTACACGGTGCAGGGGTCTGATCTAAAAGCCTCGAAGATCACGGATCGCCTGGCGGCGATGGGGGCCACAATCTTTGTCGGGCAAGACGCCAAAAATCTGGAGCATGCCGAGGTTGTTGTTATCTCGTCTGCCATCAAACCGGGCAACCCCGAACTGGATCAGGCACGCCTGAAAGGTCTGCCCGTGGTGCGCCGCGCCGAAATGCTGGCCGAACTGATGCGTCTGAAATCCAACATCGCTGTCGGCGGCACGCATGGCAAGACGACGACCACCACAATGGTCGCAGCACTTCTGGATCACGGCAACTATGATCCAACCGTCGTGAACGGCGGGATTATCCACGCTTATGGTTCGAACGCGCGGGTGGGGCAGGGCGAATGGATGGTGGTTGAGGCCGACGAAAGCGACGGCACCTTCACCCGTCTGCCTGCGACCATCGCGATTGTTACCAACATTGACCCCGAGCATATGGAGCATTGGGGCGATTTCGATACGCTGCGCGACGGCTTTTATGAGTTTGTCAGCAATATTCCGTTCTATGGCTTGGCCGTGTGCTGCATTGACCATCCCGAGGTGCAGACCCTTGTGGGCCGCGTCAATGACCGCCGCATCGTGACCTTCGGGTTTAATGCTCAGGCCGATGTGCGCGCGGTGAACCTGGCGTATAAGGCCGGTGTCGCACATTTCGACATCGAGCTGCGCAACGAAGACAAGATCATCGAGGACTGCAGCCTGCCGATGCCCGGGGATCACAATGTCTCCAACGCGCTGAGTGCGGTGGCCGTGGCGCGGCATCTGGGCATGAAACTTGATGAAATCCGTGAGGCTCTGGCAGGCTTCGGCGGTGTGAACCGGCGTTTCACCCGTGTGGGCGAAGTGGACGGGGTGACCATCATCGACGATTACGGCCATCACCCGGTCGAGATTGCCGCCGTGCTGAAAGCCGCGCGTCAGGCCACCGAGGGCCGCGTCATTGCCGTGCATCAGCCCCACCGGTACTCGCGCCTGAATGATCTGTTCGAGGATTTCTGCACCTGTTTCAACGAAGCCGATGTCGTGGCCATCTCGGATGTCTACGCAGCGGGTGAAGACCCGATTGAGGGCGCATCTCGTGATGATCTGGTGGCAGGGCTGATTGCACGCGGCCACCGTCACGCCCGAGCGATTGAGGGCGTGGATGATCTGGAGCATCTTGTGCGCGAACAGGCACAGCCCGGCGATATGGTTGTCTGCCTCGGGGCTGGCACCATCAGCGGCTGGGCCAACGCATTGCCTGAGCGGTTGAAAGCCTCCTGAGTGGAGCATTATTTAAATATCCGTTGTTCCGTGCTCAGAGTGACCGGGGCAACAGGGTGCACAGGGGCATCGAAATGACATTGGTACTGATCTGCATCGGCTGGGTTTTTGCCGCCACAATCGTGGCTGTTTTGCCGATGCGCCATCAATACATTCCGGGTCTTGCATTGCTGTTGGCCGCACCTGTGATGATTTGGCTTATAGCGCACAACTTTGGGTTGATTTATGCTGGGCTTGGGGTATTTGCTTTTCTGTCCATGTTCCGCAATCCCCTGCGCTATTTCGCCAAGCGCGCATTAGGGCAACATCCTGAGGTGCCAAAATGACGTTATCTCTGATCCTTGCGTGTGTCTGGGGCATCGTGGCCAATGTGCTCGCGATGCTGCCCAGCAAGAACAAATACTGGCGTCGGGCTTATATGCTGATCGCCGTGGGCATCCCTTTGGTGGGCTATGTCACCTATGAAAACGGACCTTGGATTGGCCTGCTGGTGCTGGCTGCCGGCATGAGCGTGTTGCGCTGGCCGGTGATCTACCTTGGCCGCTGGTTGCGTGGCTTGACCGGATAGGCGACAAGGACGACATGGGTATTCTTGTTCCGATCGCCGCGCTCATACTGCCCTGTATACTGACCTATTTCATCATTCGCGCAGGCAACAGGGCATTGGTCATCGTGATTCTGCTGGCGCTGGCGGCGTCCATGGTCTGGGGCATCTGGAAAGCTCAGCAATACACCGGATATGACGGGTTGGGATATGCTTTGTTTGCCGTGCTCATGGCCGCGCCTGCGATATTGGGCACATTGCTGGGCTGGCTGATGGGGTGGATTGCCAATCGCCGGACGCGCGCAGGTCTTGCACGCCGCGAGGCGTCAGAGTAGCAGGTCATTCATGAAAGATATGCCTATTCCTCGCGGGACATTGACCCCCGACCGGTCCTTGGCCGAATTGACCTGGCTGCGCGTGGGTGGGCCCTGTGATTACCTGTTTCAGCCCGCAGATGTGGAAGATCTGGCGCATTTTCTGGCTGAACTTGATCCAGACGTTCAAGTTTTCCCCATGGGTGTAGGCTCAAACCTAATCGTGCGGGATGGTGGTCTGCGGGCCGTGGTCATTCGAATGGGGCGGGGTTTTAACCAGATTGAGGTGGAGGGCACCTGTGTCACCGCAGGCGTCGCTGCGCTAGATGCCCATGTGGCCCGCAAGGCGGCGGATGCAGGCGTGGACCTGACATTCTTGCGCACGATCCCCGGAGCCATTGGCGGTGCGGTGCGGATGAACGCTGGGTGCTATGGCAGTTATACGGCGGATGTGTTTGTTAGTGCACAGGCTGTGACCCGTGATGGCAAGATCGTGACGCTGACCGCCAATGACCTGAATTTCCAATATCGCCAGACAAACCTGCCTCAAGGTTGGGTGATCACGGAGGCCAAGTTTAAAGGACACAAAGGTGACCCCGATGCGCTGCACGCGCGGATGACCGCTCAGTTGCAAAAGCGGGATGAAACGCAGCCCACCAAGGATCGCACCGCAGGCAGTACCTTTCGCAATCCCGCCGGATTCAGCTCGACCGGTAAGGCCGATGATGTGCATGATCTCAAGGCCTGGAAGGTGATTGATGACGCCGGAATGCGTGGTGCACGCCGGGGTGGGGCGCAGATGAGCGAGATGCATTCCAACTTCCTTGTGAACACCGGAAATGCCACGGCCGCTGACCTTGAAGGTCTGGGCGAGGACGTGCGAAAAAGTGTTTTCCAAAACAGTGGAATACAGCTACAATGGGAAATTATGAGGGTCGGCGAAACGACCCCATCTGATCCGTGAGGCGGATACATATAAAATAGGGCCGGCAAACGGCTGAAAAATTGAGGCACTAGGTGGGTATTTCGAGCAGAAAACCCCTTACAGTGGCGGTGTTGTTAGGAGGGCCTTCGTCTGAACGCGAAGTTAGCCTTTCGTCAGGTAAAGAATGCGCCGTTGCATTAAGGGACGCAGGTTGCGAGGTGATTGAGGTCGATGCAGGCCTCGATCTGGTGTCGCAATTGCAAGCTATAGAATTCGATGTTGTGTTCAACGCCCTGCATGGCCGCTGGGGCGAAGATGGCTGCGTTCAAGGCCTGCTGGAATGGATGCGCATTCCCTACACGCATTCGGGCGTTTATGCCTCGGCCCTGACCATGGACAAGCAGCGCACCAAGGATGCCTATGCCGCCGCCGGATTGCCTTTCGTGAAATCCGTTTTGGCAGACAGCGCGGATGTGGAGGCCGCGCATGTGATGGAGCCGCCCTATGTGGTGAAGCCCTTCAACGAAGGGTCATCTGTCGGGGTGTATATCGTCAGCGAGGCCGCCAATGGTCCGCCGCAACTGGCGCGTGAGATGCCGAAGATCGTGATGGTCGAAACCTATGCGCCAGGGCGGGAGCTGACCACGACCGTGCTGGATGGCAAGGCATTGACGGTCACCGATATCATCACCGACGGCTGGTATGACTACCACGCCAAATATGCGGAAGGCGGATCACGGCATGAAATCCCCGCCAATATTCCTCAGGACATTTTTGACGCCTGCCTAGATTATGCCGAGCGGGCCCATACGGCGCTGGGATGTCGTGGATTGACCCGCACTGATTTTCGCTGGGATGAGGCGCGTGGCCTTGACGGGCTTATTTTACTCGAAACCAACACCCAGCCCGGCATGACGCCCACGTCACTTGCCCCCGAGCAAGCGGCCCATGGCGGCATGTCTTTCCCTGAATTGTGTAAATGGATGGTGGAGGACGCCTCATGCGACCGATGACCCCGAAGAGCGATCCGGCCCCGTCCCGCTGGGCGTATCGTATGGAACGGTTGATGCTGACGCCCATGTTCCGCAAGGTGTTGAAAGTGGGCGTGCCCTTCTGCCTCGCCTTCCTGGGCGGGACGTTCTATTTCGCAGACGAAGCGCGCCAGCAAAAGATGGCGCTGGCCTTCACGGAAATGCGCCAGCAGATCGAAACCCGCCCCGAATTCATGGTGAACCTTCTGGCTGTTGAGGGCGCAAGCCGCACGACCGAGGCTCACATCCGTGAGATTTTCCCGATTGAGTTTCCGATCAGTTCATTTGATCTGGAGTTGGATCAGCTGCGCGAGCTGATCGAAGCTATGCCGTCGGTTGCGAACGCCTCGGTGCGCGTGCGTCAAGGTGGGGTGCTTGTGGCCGAAGTGGCTGAACGCCGCCCTGTCGCTTTGTGGCGCAACCGCAACGGCATCGGCATTGTCGACGTCGAAGGCGTCATCGTCGGCGCAGTTCTAAAGCGAACTGAGCGCTCGGATTTGCCACTTGTGGTGGGCGAGGGGGCCGAGAAGGCCTTGCCCGAAGCGCTTTCGGTGCTGCGCGCCGCACGCCCCTTGTCGGGCCGTGTGAAAGGTTTGGTACGCATGGGCGAACGACGCTGGGACGTGGTTCTGGACCGCGATCAACGCATTCAATTGCCCGCGATTGGACCAGTGCGCGCGTTGGAACGTGTGATCGTTCTGAACCAAGTGCAGGACATGCTGGAGCGCGACCTGGTGGTTGTCGATATGCGTCTGGCCGACCGGCCAACCATCCGAATGAACGAAGCAGCCGTCGAAGACTGGCTGAAATTGACAAGCTTGAACGCAGGGACCGAATAAGATGATCGAGCTTTATGAGAGCCAGCGCGCGATGCGCAACATGCGCAAGGCCGCGATGCAACGCGGTGTTATTGCGGTGCTGGATGTGGGGACCTCAAAGATTGCCTGCCTTGTGTTACGGTTTGACGGTACCGACCGCTTGGCGGATGCAGATGGCATTGGCGCTTTGGCCGGGCAGGCGGGGTTCCGGGTGATCGGGGCGGCCACCACACGTTCGCGCGGGGTGCGCTATGGCGAAATTGACACCATGCAGGAGACCGAGCGCGCCATTCGCACCGCCATTCAGGCCGCGCAGAAGATGGCCAACATTCGCGTGGATCATGTGATCGCCTGTTTCTCGGGCGCGGACCCGCGCAGTTACGGCTTGGCGGGCGAGATCGAACTAGAAGGTCAGGTTGTGACCGAGCAGGACGTGAGTCAGGTGTTGTCATCGTGTGATGTTCCAGACTACGGGGCAGGGCGCGAGGTATTACACGCCCAACCGGTGAACTTTGCCTTGGATCACCGTTCGGGTCTGAATGACCCTCGGAGTCAGATCGGGCAAATGCTCAGCACGGATATGCATATGCTGACGGTGGATGCCAACGCGGTGCAGAACCTGGCGCATTGCGTCAAGCGCTGTGATCTTGAATTGGCTGGTCTTGCCAGCTCGGCTTACGTCTCGGGCATCTCGGCCCTGGTCGAGGATGAGCAGGAACTGGGCGCGGCTTGCATTGATCTGGGCGGCGGGTCGGCTGGTGTGTCGATCTTCATGAAGAAACACATGATCTATGCGGATTCCGTGCGTATTGGCGGCGATCACGTGACCTCGGACATCTCCATGGGCCTGCAAATTCCCGCGCCGACCGCGGAGCGGATCAAAACCTTCTATGGCGGTGTTGTGGCCACGGGCATGGATGATCGCGAAATGATCGAGATCGAGGCGGATACAGGCGATTGGCACCATGACCGGCGCTCGGTCAGCCGGGCCGAACTGATCGGGATCATACGCCCTCGTGTCGAAGAAATTCTGGAAGAAGTGCGCGCGCGTCTGGATGCGGCCGGTTTTGATCATTTGCCTAGCCAGCAGATCGTTTTGACGGGGGGCGGCAGCCAAATTCCGGGCCTCGACGGGCTGGCGAGCAAAATTTTGGGACAACAAGTGCGGCTGGGCAGGCCCCTGCGCGTGCACGGCTTGCCTCAGGCGGCCACAGGGGCAGGCTTTGCCTCGGCCGTGGGGCTTTGCTGTTTTGCCGCGAATCCCCAGGACGAATGGTGGGACTTTGAGATTCCCGTCGATCGCTACCCCGCAAAGTCGCTGAAACGCGCTGTGAAATGGTTTAAGGACAACTGGTAACCGCTAGATATGGACGTTTTGGCAAAATACCGCGTATTTCCGCGAAAAATTGGCCATATTTGGTATACAAACGGCAGTTTTTTGGTGACGTGTGTGTGACAGATGCGTAATAATGGGGCGCAATACTCTATGCGCAGCTGCGCGCGGGGCCGTTTGAGCGGCAAGGCGCTTTGGGCATAGCCAAGGGACAGACTGGGTGACGGCAGGACAGAGCCAGAGCCTGACATGAATAAACGGCCTGCGCGGGCGGGCATAACAAAGCAGGCGGAAGCGAGATGACATTGAATTTGACGATGCCAGGCCATGAGGACCTGAAGCCCCGGATCACCGTATTTGGTGTCGGCGGGGCCGGCGGTAACGCCGTGAACAACATGATTGAAAAAGAGCTGGAGGGCGTCGAGTTCGTCGTCGCCAACACCGACGCTCAGGCGTTGCAGCAAAGCGAAGCACCGCAGCGCATCCAGCTGGGTGTCAAAGTCACCGAAGGTCTGGGTGCCGGTGCGCGTCCGTCCGTCGGGGCGGCGGCTGCCGAAGAAAACATCGAACAGATCGTCGACAACCTCGCGGGTGCACACATGTGCTTCATCACCGCTGGCATGGGCGGAGGCACCGGGACAGGCGCCGCGCCCATCATTGCGCAGGCGGCTCGTGAACTAGGCGTTCTGACCGTTGGTGTCGTCACCAAGCCGTTTCAGTTTGAAGGCGCCAAGCGGATGAAACAGGCCGAGGAAGGCGTGGAGCAGCTGCAAAAGATGGTCGACACGCTGATCATCATTCCAAACCAGAACCTGTTCCGTCTGGCCAACGAAAAAACCACATTCACAGAAGCCTTCAGCATGGCAGATGACGTGCTGTACCAAGGTGTTAAGGGAGTTACTGACCTGATGGTGCGCCCCGGTCTGATCAACCTCGACTTTGCCGATGTCCGCGCGGTGATGGACGAGATGGGCAAGGCCATGATGGGCACCGGCGAAGACAGTGGCGAAGATCGCGCCATTCAGGCCGCCGAGAAGGCCATCGCCAACCCGCTTCTGGACGAAATCAGCTTGCGTGGCGCCAAGGGTGTTCTGATCAACATCACCGGTGGTCACGATCTGACATTGTTCGAACTAGACGAAGCCGCCAACCGCATCCGCGAAGAAGTGGACGCCGAGGCGAATATCATCGTGGGCTCCACATTGGACAGCGCGATGGAAGGGGCAATGCGCGTGAGCGTTGTGGCCACAGGCATCGACGCATCAGAAGTGGTGCACGATATCCCTGTACCGCGCCGCTCGATGGCGCAGCCATTGCAGCCAGCTGCAATTGAAAACGCATCAGAAGACGTGGCAACACCTGCACCAGTGGCTGCGGAAACCCGCGAAGAACCAACACTGTTCAACGAGATCGACGCAGAACGCGCCGCCGCCGAAGATCAGATGGAAGACATCTTTGAGCCAGAAACTGTGCGCCGGGCAGAGCCTGTCGCGCAGGACACATCGGATGATGTTCCTCCCCCAGCCTATACACCACGTCGGGAAGAGCCTGCGTCAGTCGTGGCGTCTGCAGACGGCGACACAGAAGGCTTTGTTGCACCGCGTGCACGTGCCGCCGGAGCGCCATCACCCGAAGCTCTGGCCCGTCTGAGCGCAGCCGTTAGCAAAGCGCCAGCCGCCCGCCAGCAACCCCAAGAGGGGCACACCCAGGCCGAGGACGGTGGCGAGAAACCCCGCTTTGGGATCAATTCACTGATCAACCGCATGACGGGCCACGCCGCGGATGCCGATCAATCGGCACCACGTCCTTCGCGTCAGCAGCCTCCTGTCAGCACGCAGTCCGCGCAACCTGCGCCGGTCGAATCGGAAGCCGAGGAGGAAGATCAGATCGAAATTCCTGCCTTCCTGCGCCGTCAGGCCAACTAAAGCCAACACAACTTACGATGGAAAAGGCCGCTTCGAGCGGCCTTTTTTATTTTTAAATCAACCACTTAATACGCCACCTAATGGCTGTGGCGGGTTTATGCCGCTTTGTTACAGATGATGTTTCAATCCGTTGCAAAGATTGAATTGAGCCGGGGCACTCCTGGCCGTATCTCTTCCTGCGAAAAGCCGCCTTAACGGGCTGGTAACCACTCGACCAATCGACAGGCATCTCGTGCAAGCAACGGTTACATCACAAGTCGAATTCAACGGCGTTGGACTGCATTCCGGCGTGCCGGCGACGCTGCGCATTTTGCCTGCGCTGCCGGGTCGTGGCTTGGTATTTCGTCGCAGTGATCTGGATCCGGCGACGGCTGACATTCCCGCGCGCTGGGATCTTGTGAAACAATCCCCGCTTTGTACCAAATTGGTAAACGCGCACGGTGTATCTGTTTCAACAGTGGAACATGTGATGGCCGCCCTCGTCGGGTGCGGTATCCACAATGCGACGATTGAAGTGGACGGACCTGAAATCCCGATCCTTGATGGCAGCTCGGCGGCCTTTGTGCGCGGTATCCTGTCCAAGGGCATTCGCAAGATGAACGCGCCGCTGCGGGCGATGCGTCTGATCGAAACGGTAGAAGTCTCTAAGGGTGAGGCCTGGGCCCGTCTGGTGCCCCATGACACGCTGCTGATCGAATTTCAGATCGAATTTGAAGACGCCGCGATTGGCGAGCAACGTAAACTGCTAAATATGTCCAACGGCAGTTTTGTCCGCGAGCTGTCCAACAGCCGCACATTCTGCCGCAAGGCGGATGTTGATGCGATGCGCGCCAATGGCCTTGCGCTGGGTGGCACATTGGAAAACGCTGTTGTCGTAGATGGTGCTGAAGTGTTGAGCCCGGGGGGGCTGCGCCACCGGGACGAAGCGGTGCGCCACAAGATGCTGGATGCGCTGGGTGATCTTGGGATGGCGGGCATGCCGATTCTTGGACATTATCAGGGGTTCCGTGCGGGACACGCGCTGACCAACGATTTGTTGCGCGCTGTTTTCGCCACGCCAAATGCATTTGAAGTAATTGAGTGTAATGCTGAAATTGCGGCACGTTTGCCGGGGGCCGGGGTCCATTGGGGCGAAATTCCCGAAGTCGCTTAATCTCATTCGCAGAAATGTACCAAAGGCGTTTTGCACCGGAAAACTCTGTGCTAGAACATAGCGGTATCTTGGGGTAGGTCTGGGTAAAACCACTATGAAGGCGAATACGAGCATGAGAACCGGCAAGTCGAGGGCAACTGCCAGTGCCTTGGTCCTATGCGTGACCCTGACCGCTTGCGGAAAAAACAGCGCGGTCGAACGCGGTGCCGTCGATTTCGAACAATACACCGCCGAGCAGATCTTTGAGCGGGCCGAGTATGACCTGGCGCAAAAAGATGCGGACCTCGCGGCCACCGTGTTTGCCGAGGTTGAGCGTCTCTATCCCTATTCCGAATGGGCCAAACGGTCTGTCATCATGCAGGCGTTTTCCTATCATCAGGCGAAAGACTATGAAAACAGCCGATCCGCGGCACAGCGTTTCATTGATTTCTACCCGACAGATGAAGATGCGGCCTATGCGCAGTATTTGCTGGCTCTCAGCTATTACGACCAGATTGATGAAGTGGGACGCGATCAGGGCCTGACGTTTCAGGCGCTGCAATCGCTGCGCGAAGTGATCGAAAGGTATCCTGATAGCGAATATGCGCGGTCCGCCGTGTTGAAGTTTGATCTGGCGTTTGACCATCTGGCGTCCAAGGAAATGGAAATTGGACGGTACTATCTGCGCCGCGATCATTTCCCGGCGGCCATCAACCGGTTCCGCGTTGTGGTTGAGGATTTCCAAACCACCAGCCACACAGCCGAAGCCCTGCACCGCCTGGTCGAGGCGTATTTATCGCTGGGCCTAACGGATGAGGCGCAAACCGCCGGGGCCATTTTGGGATACAACTTCCAATCCACGGAATGGTACGAGGACAGCTATAAGCTGCTGACAGGTCAGGGGCTGCAACTGCAGGCCAAAGGCGACAACTGGCTGCGTCAAGTGTACCGCCAGATGCTTCAGGGCCGGTGGCTCTGATCCCGGTCTGAGGGCGCGATGCTCAGGGGCCTTACCATTCGCGATATGCTGATCATTGACCGGCTGGAGCTTGAGGTTCAGCCGGGGTTGAATGTGCTGACCGGGGAAACCGGTGCGGGAAAGTCTATCCTTCTGGACTCACTGGGGTTTGTCTTGGGCTGGCGAGGGCGCGCGGAATTGGTGCGGGCGGGGGCCGAGCAGGGCGAAGTCACTGCCTGGTTCGATCTGGGGCCGGATCATGCGGCCCGTGCGGTGCTGGAAGACGCAGGATTGCCCGTTGAGGACGATTTGATCCTGCGGCGCATCAACACCCGCGATGGGCGCAAGACGGCTTGGGTCAACGATCGCCGATGCTCGGGCGAAGTGCTGCGCCAACTCTCTGATACTTTGGTGGAATTGCACGGTCAGCACGATGATCGCGGGCTTTTAAACCCACGTGGCCATCGCGCTTTGCTGGATGCCTATGGTGGGTTGGACAGCAAGGTCGAAGTCACACGCATCGCGTGGCGCGCGCGGGCCGCCGCCCGTAAGGCGCTGACCGAGGCCGAAGTAGCACTTGCCGCAATGCGCGCGGATGAAGAGTTTCTACGCCATGCGGTCGCCGAATTTGAAGCCCTGAACCCACAAGAGGGCGAAGATGAAGCGCTGGACGCGCGCCGCCGGTTGATGCAGGGCGCAGAGCGTATGCGCGAGGAGATTGCCAAGGCACTGGCAGCACTTGGCCATGAGGGGGCGGAAGGCTCGACCAATGATGCCCTGCGCTGGTTGGAAGGGGTCGTGGACACTGCCGAGGGGCAGTTGGATGCGCCGATCTCGGCCATCGGTCGGGCTTTGGTTGAGCTGGACGAGGCCACCTCAGGCGTTAGCCAGGCCTTGGACGCGCTATCGTTCAACATGACGGATCTTGAGGAGACCGAAGAGCGGCTCTTTGCCCTGCGGGCGCTGGCGCGCAAACACAACGTGGTGCCTGATGAATTGCCGCGCTTCGGTGCCGGGCTGAAGCAACGACTGGCAGATTTGGACCAAGGCGAGGGCAACCTTTCAGCCTTGCAAGCCGATCTGGCAAAGGCTGAGGGTCGCTATGCCAAAGCCTCGGAGGCGCTGACAACAGCCCGCACCAAAGCTGCTAAAACGCTGGACAAGGCGATGATGGCAGAACTGGCACCGTTGAAGATGGAACGTGCGGTTTTTGAAACCGTGATTGCCCCGGCAGAGCCTGGCCCCGAGGGGAGGGATGAGGTGACTTTCTGCGTCGCGACAAACCCCGGTGCCCCGTCTGGGGCCTTGAACAAGATCGCCTCGGGAGGCGAGCTGAGCCGTTTCTTACTGGCATTGAAGGTCTGCCTGACGGGTTCAAACAACGATTTGACGCTGATCTTTGACGAAATTGACCGCGGGGTCGGTGGGGCCACAGCCGATGCGGTGGGCCGTCGCTTGGCCCAGCTTGCCGCGCAAGGGCAGGTCTTGGTCGTCACGCATTCCCCACAGGTGGCCGCGCGTGCGGGCCATCATTGGCAAGTGGCCAAGCGGGTTGAGAAAGGGCAGACCCTGTCGTCTTTGACGGCCCTTGATCAGACGGCAAAAGTGGACGAAATCGCGCGGATGCTGTCTGGCGATACCATAACGGACGAGGCCCGAGCCGCAGCGCAGACGCTGATTGACGGCTAATTTGTGGGCGGGACCAGCTTGCCAGGGTTCATGATGTTGTCGGGATCCAGGGCGCGTTTCACTGCGCCCATCATCGCCCAGGCATCGCCGTGTTCGGCCTGCATGTAACCCAGTTTCCCCAAACCAACCCCATGTTCCCCGGTCGAGGTGCCTCCCAGGGCCAAGGCCCGTTCGACCATGCGCTGCGAGGCCGCGTTGGCGCGGGCAACCTCGTCGGGGTCCTTTTCGTCAATCAGAAGGATCGCGTGAAAATTTCCGTCACCCACATGGCCCAGAATGGGGCCCATAAGCTGGGCGTCGGCCAGATCCTTGCGTGTTTCGTCAATGGCCTCTGCCAATTTGGAGATCGGCACGCAGATATCGGTGACAATCGCGCGTGCACCGGGGCGGGCATGCAATATGGCGTGATAGGCGTTGTGGCGCATCGCCCAAAGAGCTGTACGGTCTTCGGTTTTGGTGGCCCATTGAAATTCAGCGCCATTGTAAGCCTCAGCGATTTCGCCAAAGAACGCGCTTTGTTCGGCCACGGCACTGTCGCTGCCATGAAACTCAAGCAGAAGATGAGGTTTGACGGGTAACGCGCTGCCACTGTGGGTATTTACGGCCGATACGCTATCTGTGTCCATCAATTCGATCCGGGCAATGGGTAGGCCCATCTGTATGGCTTCCATTGTCGTGGCCACTGCGTCTGCGACGGTGTCAAAGGCGCAGACAGCGCTGGCGATGGCTTCGGGCTGGCCGTGCAGACGCAGTGTCAGCTCGGTGATCAGCCCCAGCGTGCCTTCGGCCCCCACAAACAGCCCGGTCAGATCGTAACCTGCCGAAGATTTCCGTGCGAGTGTGCCGGTGCGGATGATTTCGCCCTTGGCGGTGACCACTTCGAGACCCAGAACCGCGTCGCGCATCGTGCCATAGCGCACCGCCGTTGTGCCACTGGCCCGGGTCGAGGCCATTCCGCCAAGCGAGGCATTTGCACCAGGATCCACCGGAAAGAACAAACCTGTGGCGCGCAGTTCGTCGTTCAGAGCTTCGCGTGTAACGCCGGGTTGGACGCTGACGTTCAGATCGGCGGGGCGCACCTGCAACACGCGGTTCATGTCGCGAAAATCAACGCAAATCCCACCCCGCAAGGCCTGCGCCTGACCTTCCAACGATGTTCCTGTGCCCCATCCCACAACCGGGCAGCGATGGCGTGCCGAGATTTTCACGATTTCGGCCACCTCATTGGTGTCGCGCGGATAGACCACCGCATCAGGAGGCATCAGCGGAAAATGGGTTTCACTGGCCCCGTGGAGTTCAAGTTCTGAAGGTGATTGAGTGATCCGTTGTCCCAAAAGCGCGGTCAATTCCGCAATTACCTGATCTGTGCTCATAAACAAACTTCCATGTCATTTCCGCGTAGAGCCTATGCCAAAACGGCTTGTTCTGAAAGAAGAGGCCCGCGCTTTCACGATTATCGTGAGAGGACATGTTGACCTGCCGTTCGCACCCCGGTCTTATGGCGGGTGACACGGCACCACCGCGCGGACACCGTTTTGCCCTGTGGACTTAAAGAAAAGGTAAAACAAAGAGATGGGCGAACCCGAAGCGCCAATCTGGAAGCAAAAGACGGCCTCGGCCCGCGATCAAGTTCAAAGGGCTTGGGCGGTGATGCTGAAACGTGGCCCCAGCCAAATTCAGTTCTGGTTTATCGCCTTGCTGATCGGGATCGCGGCAGGCTTTGGGGCGTTGCTGTTTCGCAAGGGGATTTCAGCGCTGCAATCCTGGGCCTATGGCACCGATGATGTGACCCATATTCAGGCCTTCGCTGGGATGTTGCCATGGTATTGGCTGGTGATCATTCCTGTGCTGGGCGGCTTGGCTGTCGGATTGATCCTGCACTTTTTCACGCCGGATGGCCGGGTGCGATCAGTGGCAGATGTGATGGAGGGTTCGGCCCTGCACGAAGGCCGGGTCGAGACCAAGGCCGGGCTGGCCTCGGCCCTAGCGTCGATGATTACGCTGGGCACCGGTGGCTCGTCGGGGCGAGAGGGACCGGTGGTTCACCTGGCGGGTGTGATTTCCACATGGGTCAGCAACCGCATACATGCCGATGGCATCACCGGCCGTGATTTGCTGGGCTGCGCTGTCGCCGCTGGGGTCTCGGCTTCGTTCAATGCGCCGATTGCCGGTGCGTTATTCGCTCTTGAGGTGGTGTTGCGCCATTTTGCGGTGCATGCCTTTGCCCCCATCGTGATCGCCAGTGTGGCCGGTACTGTGATCAACCGCCTGGCCTTTGGTGATGTGACCGAATTTTCGTTGCCCGTTGCCAGCGCGCTGGAGTTCTATGTCGAGCTGCCCGCCTTCCTGCTCTTGGGTCTGTTGTGCGGTGTCATCGCCACGGCCCTCATGAAGGCAATTTTCTTGACGGAAGATCTGGCGAACCACTGGCAGTCCCGCCTCTCGATCCCGCGCTGGATGCGTCCAGTGGTGGCGGGGGCATTGCTTGGAGGGCTTGCGATCTGGTTCCCACATATCATCGGGGTCGGGTATGAAACGACCTCGGCTGCGTTGACCGGGCAGTTGATCTGGCACGAGGCGGTGGTCTTTGCCATCCTCAAAGTGGCCGCAGTTGCCATCACCATCGGGGGCCGCATGGGCGGTGGCGTGTTCACGCCGGCCCTGATGGTGGGTGCCTTGACGGGGCTGGCGTTTGGGCTGACGGCCACGGGTCTTTTTCCCGAAGTCTCCGGATCGCACACGCTGTATGCCTTGGCGGGCATGGGGGCTGTAGCGGCGACGGTGCTGGGCGCTCCGGTTTCCACGACGCTGATCGTGTTCGAGCTGACAGGCGACTGGCAAACCGGTTTGGCCGTGATGGTCGCCGTGTCGATGTCCACAGCATTGGGGTCTCGGCTGGTGCGGGGCTCGTTTTTCCTCACCCAGCTGGATCGTCGTGGGATACGGCTGGCGGCAGGGCCGCAGGCCTATCTGTTGGGAACCTTCCGCGTGGCCAAACTGATGCGGCCCATGGACCATGACCGCGCTGCAGATGAGGACCGCTGCTGGGAGTTGATCAGCGACGGGGTTTATGTGGACGGCAACGCGACGCTGGAGGCCGCGATGCCCTTGTTTGAAAAGGCGTCCGTCCAGTACATCCCGGTGGTGACGTTGGGGGGAGAGGATCAACCGCCCGAACTTTGGGGCGCGTTGTTCCAGGTGGATGCATTGAAAGCCTACAACCGCGCTTTGGCGGCGGTGTCAGAAGAAGAACACAGCTAAAGCTTTCGCGCCTCTAGGGCTCAGAGCTGTTCAACGGTCAGATAGTCACCGGGCATAAAAGCGATGTGATCCTTGATCCGGGCCACGCCATCTTTGGGCGCCTCATAGCTCCAGCCGACATTTTCGAGCGTCTGACTTTTGGTTACAATCGAGAAGTAGCTGGCATCCCCCTTGTGCGGGCAATGGCTGGTGTGGTCGGTCTCATCCAGAAAAGCCATCGCGATATCGTCGCGGGGGAAATAGATGACATCGCCATACCCCGGCTCGTTCAGTTCCAGCGCGTTTTTGCTTTCCGCCAGCACCGCACCACCGGCGCGCACGGACCATGTGCCATCTGCCTTGCGAATCTTGATATCGGCCATCTCAGCCCCTCCCATCTGTTTTGTTTTCGCCCCGGGTTCGGGCCCAAGGTCACCGCACAGTCATAGGCCATTGTGATCCCGGCTGTATACAGGCGAGATGTCACAGGCGGTGTGGCTCGGCTCACACGGGTTGGGTAGCCTGCTCCAGCCAATCGCGGGTGAGCGGACTCACAAATGGGCCGATCTTCTCCAGACAGGCCGCATGGTAACCGTTGAGCCAGCCTTTTTCGCCCACTGTCATAACAGCGATGTCGATCATGCGCCGATTGATCGGGGCAAAGCTGATAGTCTCAAAATGCAGCTTTCCGGGCTGATCACCGCCGGGCAGGGGATCGGCCTTTTGCACCACACAAAGATTTTCTATGCGGATCCCAAACGCACCTTCGCGGTAATAGCCCGGCTCATTTGAGACGATCATGCCCGACTCCAGCGGGACTTCAGATATCCTGCTCAAGCGTTGTGGTCCTTCATGTACGCACAGATGTACCCCGACGCCGTGGCCCGTGCCATGGTTGTAATCCTGATCCATCAGCCAAAGCGGATAGCGCGCCAGCACGTCCAGATCACGCCCGGCAAGACCTTTAGGCCAGCGGACACGGCTCATGGCGATCATGCCTTGTAAAACCCGCGTGAAACAGCCACGCTCTTCGTCCGTCACCTCGCCAACGGGCAAGGTGCGGGTGATATCGGTTGTGCCATCCAGATACTGTCCGCCGCCGTCCAGCACCAGCAATTCACCGGCTTGCAAAGTGCGGTTTGAACTTTGGGTGACGCGGTAATGCGCCAGCGCGCCATGAGGGCCAGAACCCGCGATGGTGTCAAAGCTGATATCGAGCAAGTGACCCGTGGCCTGGCGGCATTCCTCCAGTTTCCTCACCACGTCAATCTCGGTGATGCTGCCTGGAACTTGGCCGTCAAACCAGCACAAGAATTCGCAAAGCGCCGCACCGTCGCGCAGGTGGGCGTTGCGCGTGGCGGCGATCTCGGCCTCCGTTTTGCAGGCCTTTGGCAGCACGCATGGGTCTTGTTCCCAGATGTGGTCCGCGTTGGCCTCGGCCAGTTGATGGAGCACCCACAGGGGCACCGAGGTCTTGTCCAACTGCACCGGCCCGGTCAGACTGTGTAGACCCGGCGCAAAGGCATTGGGCGGCCGGATCTTGATGTCAGGCCCCAGATGCGCGCGCAGAGTGTCATCCACCTTGTCTGGATCGGTGAAGAGTGTCAGCAGGCCTGTGTCATGGACGATGGCGAAGGCATGAGGCACCGGATTACGCGGGATATCACTCCCCCGGATGTTCAACAGCCAAGCGATGGAATCGGGCAGGGTGATCACCGCACATTCATGGCGCTGCTTTTTCAGAGATCTGGCAATTTCCAACCGCTTGTCTTTATGGGATTTCCCTGCCAGTTCAACAGGGTAGGGTGTGATCTTACCCTTTGGCGGTTCAGGCTGATCGGGCCAGATACGATCAATCAGATTGTCCACCGGATGCAATGAAATTCCGCTACCTACCAGGGCGATTTCAATCGTTTCAATTTGTTCGGGCGTATAAAGCCAGGCGTCAAAGCCGATCTTGCCGCCATCGGGCAAGGCTTCGCGCAGCCAGTCGGCGGGTTTGACTTCGGGCCAGTTCACCGGAGTGAAATGTTTGGTGTCAACCTGCACCTTGACCTGTACACGGTAGCGCCCATCGACAAAGACACCGGCTGTCTGATGCAGGGCAATGCAGAACCCGGCCGACCCGGTGAACCCGGTCAGCCACGCCAGCCTGTCATCGCGCGGAGCAACATATTCACCCTGATGGGCATCCGCCCGGGGGATCATAAACCCGGCCAGCCCCTGCTTGACCATCAAGGCGCGCAACAGTGTCAGACGTGGCGGTCCCTGATCGGGCGAAGCAGTATCCGCAAAGCTTTGAAACATGTTAATCCCTTATTATGCAGGCGTCGCTGTCGTTTGAGGAAACCCGTTCAGCCCCCTGAACGCAAGCGAAGAATTTTCGCAAAGAGTTTGATAACATGAGGACCAGGGGGATGATTTGATGATATCAATTGATACACATGAATTTGCGGAACTCGAGCAGGCAGGTTGGTCAGATCCTGCCACCGCACAGGCCTATGCGACCGATTTTGCCAAGGCGGCAAACTACAGTGTGACCATCATGTTGGATCGCGCAGGTGTGGGGGTGGGAACACGGATGCTCGATCTGTGTTGCGGTCACGGGATTTTGGCGAAGGCTGCTCTGGCCCGCGGGGCCGAGGTGGTTGGTGTCGATTTTTCTCCTGCCATGCTGGAATTGGCACGTGCACGTGCACCTGAGGCGTCGTTTCAGGAAGGGAATGCGATGAACCTCGCCTTTGACGCCGACAGCTTTGATGCGGTGGTTGTCGGGTTTGGTATCCCGCATGTCCCTGATCCAAAACAGGTTCTCGTCGAGGCGGCTCGGGTTTTGCGTCCCGGTGGTCGGCTGGCCTATTCGGCCTGGCAAGACCGCAAAGGAGCCATGCAATATGTGTTTCAGGCAATCGGCGCGCACGGTGCCAAGGGTATCGCCTTGCCGCCTGGCCCCGGCGCGCATGATTATGCGGATCCCGAACGGGCGTCCTCTGCATTGGCGGACGCGGGTTTTGACGCGGCACATTATCACGAAATAGATAGCCGTTGGCAGATCAAAAATACCGCGCAAGTGGTTCAATTCTTTGAGCAAGGCACGGTTCGAGGCGGGGCGGTTTTGCGCCCGCAACCCGCCGAAAACCTAAGCGCCATACGCAAGGCTGTGCATGACCAGATTGTTGCCAACCACGGGAACGGTCCGGAGTGGGATTTGCCGATCCCCTCTGTCGTAGTGTCTGCGACGGTTAACTAGCGCGCTTCATGCCCATCACGCGGGCGCGGGCGCGGGGGTCGCTGTCAAAGAGGGCGGCTAGCTGTTCGGTCATGGCACCCGCCAGTTGGTCTACATCGGTGATCGTAACAGCGCGGTTGTAGTAGCGTGTCACGTCATGGCCAATGCCGATAGCCAGCAGTTCCACCGCGCGGCGTTTTTCGACCATGGCGATCACATCGCGCAGATGTTTTTCCAGATAATTCGCAGGGTTAACGGACAAAGTTGAGTCGTCCACCGGTGCCCCATCTGAGATCACCATGAGGATTTTCCGCGCCTCTTTGCGCGCCGCCGTACGCCGGTGCGCCCATTCCAGTGCCTCGCCGTCGATGTTTTCCTTGAGCAGGCCTTCTTTCATCATCAGGCCCAGATTGTCGCGCGTGCGCCGCATAGGGGCATCCGCTGACTTGTAGATGATGTGGCGAAGATCGTTCAGGCGACCGGGCAGCTGTGGGCGGCTTTCGTTCAGCCAGGTTTCACGACTTTGTCCGCCCTTCCAGGCACGGGTGGTGAACCCGAGGATTTCAACCTTAACCGAGCACCGTTCCAGCGTCCGCGCCAGAACATCGGCACAAATGGCCGCAATCGAGATCGGACGGCCCCGCATTGAACCGGAATTGTCCAACAGCAGCGTCACCACTGTGTCGCGGAACTCCATGTCCTTTTCGACCTTGAAGCTGAGCGGTGTGGTCGGGTTGGCCACGACACGCGCCAGACGACCTGCGTCCAGCACGCCTTCTTCCTTGTCAAACTCCCAGCTTCGGTTTTGCTGAGCTTGCAGGCGGCGTTGCAGTTTGTTGGCCAGCCTCGACACGGCGCCTTTCAGGGGTTCCAGCTGTTGATCCAGATAGGCGCGTAGGCGTTCCAACTCGATCGGCTCGGCCAGATCTTCTGCGCGAATTTCTTCATCAAATTCAGTGGAATATACCATGTAGTCAGGATCAGCATCAGATATCGGCTGGGGTTGAGGCGGCTCCAGTGGGGCTTCGCCTTCGGGCAGTTCTTGCTCTTCGCCCGCGTCCTGATCGGCCATGTCATCGCTGCTGACCTGCGCCTGCGCTGCGTCCTGTTGATCGTCCTGCGTTTGCTCGGGATCAGCGTCCGCTTCGCTGTCGTCGCTGTCATCCTGACCTTGGCTTTCAGGTTCTTCCTGATCCTCGGCGCTGTCGTCGCCCTGATCTTCGTCCTCGTCGTCCAGTGCGTCGGGGTCATCGCCCAGCTGATCGCCATAGCCTAGGTCGTCGATGATTTGCCGGGCGAATTTGGCGAAGGCGGCTTGGTCCGACAGGGTGTCCTGCAGATCTTCCAAAGTGCCGCCAGCTTGTTCTTCGATAAACCCCTGCCAGAGGTTCATCACATTATCCGCACCTTCCGGCAAAGGGCGACCGGTGGCCAAGTGGCGGATCAGATAGCCGGCTGCGACGGGCAAGGGAGCCTCGGAAGCATCCTTGATCTCGGCATAGCCCAGACGCTGCGCTTCAGCTTCGATCTTCACGTCAATATTGCTGGCGGTCCCGGGCATGTCGCGTGCGCCCATCGCCTCGCAACGCGCGGTTTCCATCGCCTCATAAAGGTCGCGCGCCATCTCGCCTGCTGGGTTGTATTTCGTATGGGTGCCCGTGTCGTGATACTTGTGGCGCAGGGCCAATGCGTCGGCAGTGCCACGCGCCAGCAAAACCTCATCACGGGTCATCCGGCGGGAGACCTGCGGCAAACGCATCGCATCCCCCGAGAGGCCCGAGGGATCGACCGAGAAGGTCACGTTCAGTTCAGCATCATCGGCCATGACCTTGGTGGCCTCGGCGAGGGCTTTCTTGAACGGATCAGCGGGGTTGTCGGTGGGTTTGTTCATCAGGTTGATCCCAAATCTTGCAGGCTGATCTTGTTGGTGGCCAGACGCGCAAGGATATCTACATGCACATCTAATGCGTCGACCACGCGGTACCCGGGGGATTGGCCGTCAAACGCAAGGTTCAGATCGGTCCCGGCCAACACGATGGCTTCAGCGCCTTGATCCTCTACCATCCGTTTACCCGCTTCAAGGAAAAGCGCGCGTTGTTCATCGGTGCAATGCCCTGAAACGGCCATGTCCTGATAGGTTTGCCCGATCATTTCGATGTCATCATCCAAGGCAACGGCATTGGTCTTTGCCATTTGACCATAGAGACGGGTCTTCATAACCACACGCGTTCCCAAAAGGCCAACCTTTGAAATGCCTTGGTCGGCAAAGTAGTCATCAAGTGGCGTAACAGCCGAAATCAGTGGCAAAGTTGATATGGGCAGGGTTTCATCAAAGCAATAATGCCCGCCCAACGACGTGATCGCGGCGCAATCTGCCCCGGCCGCTTTCAAACGGCCAATCAGCCCTGCATAGATTTTGGCTTGGGTCGCACGATCATCGGCCAGATTGTTTTTGATCAGCTCGTGGACATTCGCGTTCACGATGGTCAACTCCAGCGATCCGCCGGCTGCTTCGACCGCCGCGCTGAGACGCTGGTAGTAGACGACCGTGGCCGCCACACCAATTCCACCGATCAGGCCAATATGCATCTTTGCTTCCGAAATGCTGTGGCTCACCCACCCCTTTATCTGTCAGGCAAGATGAACGTTTGTTGGATTACCCCAAGCTCACACTCGCCGCGGATTCCGGCAGTTCCTCGTCAAAACAGCGCTGATAGAACTCGGCGACGGTTTGGCGCTCCAATTCGTCGCATTTGTTGAGGAAAGTGAGGCGGAAGGCATAGCCTACATCGCGGAAGATCGAGGTGTTTTGCGCCCAGGCAATCACGGTCCGGGGGCTCATCACAGTGCTGAGTTCGCCATTCATGAAGGCAGTGCGAGACAGATCAGCAACCGTCACCATCTGGCTGATGGTTTTGCGACCTTCAGCTGTGTTGAAAGTGGGGTTCTTGGCCAGAACGATATTGGTTTCTGCATCATGGGACAGGTAGTTCAGCGTGGCCACCAGCGACCAGCGGTCCATCTGGCCCTGGTTGATTTGCTGCGTGCCGTGATAGAGGCCTGTGGTGTCACCCAAACCAACGGTGTTGGCCGTGGCAAACAGACGGAAGCAGGGGTTCGGCGTGATCACCTCGTTCTGGTCCAGCAGCGTCAGCTTGCCGTCCGTTTCCAAAACGCGCTGGATCACGAACATCACGTCTGCGCGGCCTGCGTCATATTCGTCGAACACAATCGCAGTGGGATTGCGCAGCGCCCAAGGCAGAATACCTTCGTGGAATTCGGTCACCTGCTTGCCGTCGCGCAGTTTGATCGCGTCCTTGCCGATCAGGTCGATCCGGCTGATGTGACTGTCGAGGTTGACGCGCACGCAGGGCCAGTTCAGACGGCTTGCGATCTGCTCGATATGCGTTGACTTACCTGTGCCGTGGTAGCCTTGGATCATCACGCGGCGGTTATGCGAAAACCCGGCAAGAATCGCCATCGTGGTATCGCGGTCAAACTTATAGGTGCTGTCGAGCTCGGGCACACGGGCGGTGCGCTCGGCAAAGCCTTTGACGGCCATATCACTATCGATTCCAAACACTTCGCGGACCGAGATATCCTCGGTCGGTTTGGCATTAATATCTATGGTTCCGTCGGCCATTCCGCGCGTCCTTCAATCGGGTCGTATCGTTTCGTCTCGTGGTGCAACATATCGCAGTCAAGAGCAAGGGGAAGGGGAAGATTTGCTGGTCGACGTCGCAAACTGCACTATAGCTTAAGGGGAACCAGCGTTCCGGGGCAGATGTCAGACGTCAAAGACATAGAAGACTTAATCGCGCGCGTGGCCTTGCAGGACAGGGCTGCGTTCTCGGATCTTTATTCCCGTACCTCTGCGAAACTTTTTGGCGTTGTTTTGCGTGTGTCGAACAATCGGGCTGAAGCAGAAGATGTCTTGCAGGACGCTTTTGTGAAGGTCTGGCGCAATGCAGGCAAATATCAGGCGAACGGGTTCAGCCCGATGACCTGGCTGATCACCATTGCACGCAATACGGCGATTGATGCCAAACGGCGCAAAGGACGCAGCCCCAATGATGGTGACGCAATCCTGGACCAAATGGCCGATCCCACCCCGGGACCCGAGGCGCAGACCATTGCCGCCTCAGACCGCGCACAGCTGGGCGCATGCCTGGATGAATTGGAACAGGCGCGGGCCGAGGCCGTGACTCGCGCTTATTTGCATGGTGACAGCTATGCGGAACTGGCGGATCATTTCGATGTGCCGCTGAATACGATGCGAACCTGGCTGCGCCGCAGCCTGCTGAAACTGAAGGACTGCCTGACGCGATGAGCGAGACGGACAACCATAACGACGATCGCGCCCTTGCAGGCGAATACGTCCTTGGGCTGATGTCCGAGGAGGATCGTGCGACATTTGAGCACCGTCTGAAGGTCGAGCATGATCTGCGCGCGCTGACGCGGGAGTGGTCCGAGAATCTGGCGCGCCTGACCGAGGATGTAGATCCGGTCACTCCGCCACCGCGTGTTCTGAAAGGGATCGAGACCCGGCTTTTCGACGATGAGCCCACGAGCCTGTCCAGAATGTTCCGCAACTGGTTCGGCAGCGGCATCGTGGTGGCAGGTCTGGCGGCCTACGTGATCTTTGGTACAGATTTGTTAGAACGCGGCCCGCAAATGCCCACAGAGCCCGCCTTGGTGGCCGAAATTGCCGCCGAAGACCGCAGCCTTGTGGTGCAAGCGGCGTTTGACGCCGAAGCAGGTCAGTTGTTTGTTCAGGCCGAGCAGGGGGGTGCCCGCGACGGTCGCGCGTTGGAGCTGTGGCTGATTGAGGGGGGGAATGCCCCTGTATCACTGGGTGTGCTGTCCGAGGATGGCCTCACCGTGGTCGCGCTCAGCGATGAACAGCGCAGGGTCCTCCCTGGAGCCGTGCTGGCGATTTCCGACGAACCCACAGGCGGCTCTACTACCGGTGCGCCGACAGGGGATGTGCTGGGTGTGGGTGAAATCACGAACGTGTGATCCTACGCCGCGACTTTCTTTGAAACTTATCTGAAACCCGTCCGTGGCTATGGGGGAGTTGGGGCAGACCGCCTGAACGCCGATAAGGAGATCACAGATGCCCTGTGCCAGAGTTCAAATCATCGAAGCCCCTGAATGCCAGATTGCCCTTATCGGTGCGGCATTCACGTAAAGCGCGTGTGATCCTTCCCCAGAGATCAACATATTTGAGAAGCGGCCCTTTTGTTTGAGTGGGCAAATCGCCGCTAAACGTTGCTCTCGATGCGATCATCTTTACGTGAAGAGGTGGGGCCATTTATTGCGTGATGGCCCCGCCACACCCATAGTTTAGCCAAGCAAACATTCCTTATGAAAGGATCGAAAAATGCAACGACGGACATTCATCGCCTCTGTATTGGCCGCGGGATCGGCCCTGACGCTGGGACGTGTGAGCACGGCCACGGCCGCATCTGGATCGTTTGAGATCACCCGAACCGACGCGGAATGGCGCGCCATGCTCAGCGATCTACAATACCGCGTGATGCGCGAAGAGGCGACGGAGCGGGCGGGTAGCTCGCCCTTGGATAAGGTGTATGATAAAGGCACGTATCACTGCCGTGGCTGCGATCTGAGGCTCTATTCGTCGGCCCATAAGTTCGACAGTGGAACAGGTTGGCCCAGCTTTTACCAATCCCTTCCCAAATCCATCGGCACCAAGGAAGATCGCAAATTGTTTGCTGTGCGCACGGAATGCCATTGTGCCCGGTGCGGAAGCCATTTGGGTCACATCTTCAATGACGGGCCGCAGCCCACAGGCAAACGCCATTGCCTGAATGGGGTGAGTTTGGTGTTCAAAGCGGCCTGATCTGCACGAAAACTCTGCAATTCAACGGCCTGAATCTGCACTAGGTTCGGGCCATTCTCTGTTGTGGCTTAAACAACAGAGGGCAGATGGCAATGAAATGGGAGTCCAGATATATCGTCGTGCCCATTCTCTGTGGCGTTTATGGGTTTTGGGTGTGCTGGGCACTTAATGAATTTCGAATTCGGGATATCTTTGATGATGTGCAGGTCGCCGCACTTTTGGGCGCGGCATTGGCAAGTATTCCTGTGGCAAAGTTATTTGGCAAGGAAGGGGCTGAAGGGTGGGCCTTTTCTTTTGCAGCTACAGTGATTGCAACCTCTATAGGTGCATCTTACGCAGTGGTTTTCTCAGGCGAACCCAGATGGGCTTTGTTTGGTCCGATCATGGTATTTACGCTATTTTTTCAATACCCGCTGGCAGGGCTGAGCTGGTTGATCGGGGGCATTGTCATGCATCTGATGACCCGGCTGGTCACCAGAATGTTTGCTCACGATACCGAATAAAACGCTACTTGAACGACTTGCTCTGCTTGATCTGATCCCAGGCCCAGACGACCTGTTGCAACTGCTCCTCCTGAGATCGGTCGCCGCCGTTGATATCTGGGTGTAAGACCTTGATCAGGGATTTATACGCCTGACGGATTTCGGCCTTGGTCCAGTGGTCCTCGGCCTCGAGGATTTCCATGGCGCGGCGTTCAGTTGGGGGCAGCTTGCGTTTGGCCTTGCCGCCGTTGCGACCAGGGTTTTGCGTGGCATTGCCACCCAACACCTGATGCGGGTCTTCGATGCCCAGACGTGCCCAGGCGCGGGCCTCCGGGTCTCCCATGGGGCGGGTTTCACGCTCCCACACCTTGTCCTTCGAGGTCTGCGCGTTCATCTCAGCTTCGGTGGTGCCGTCAAAGAAATTCCACTTCAGATTATACTCGCGCACGTGATCCTTGCAGAACCAAAAGAAGTCATCCAAAACGTCCGGCGCCTTGGGCGCGCGGAACTTTCCGGCCTCCTGGCAACCTTCATGTTCACATTGCCGGGTCGAGGTTTCGGATTCGCCCGACATCCCCCGTCGACCGCGTGGTTTGTTCTTCTTGGCAGAAGAGACGGACATATCAAATCCGAAGGGATCACTTTTGGACATGAGGTACACCTGTAGGAATCGAGGTCGGGAGTGTATGCCAAATCACGGCGAATAGAAGGGGGCGCGGAGAAATTATTTTAAGCATTTGATATTTGCCTTGGCACGCATGGTCATCCTGAGCGGGGTGGCGCTGTGGGATCATTCTCTGGCGAAGTGCTGGGCTCCTCGGGTAAATCGGCTTCGGTTTCTACAGCTTCGTGCTCCAGCGGATGTTCGACCGCATCGATCACCTCCTGAGGCAATTCCACATCTTCGGCTGCACTGTCCTCCGGGGGCGGGGCCGCAAACACGTCGAGGCTGTCCGTCTCAAGCGGACGGCGAAAGACCAAAACCGACCGGTAAACAGTTTGCGTTGACGTCAATCCCTGGCGTTCTTCGCTGGGCAGAATGTCCGAGCGGACATATTCCCACCCTTCCGTGCCCATCTCGTTCATCAGATGCTCAAGCCCATGGGCAAAACGGGCTTCGGCGCCTTTGACACCTGCACCCTTGAGGCCTTTGGTGGGGGCCGGGCGAACTTTGTATTCATAGCGTGTCATGGATGGCGTCCTTGGCTGATGCGCGAAGCATCCTAGCGGGACGAACGCTCAGTGCAAGGCCAGACCGATGGGGCAGGTGTGATTTGTTGTCACTCGGCAGGGATCGGGGTGGCGCTGGCTTGGCCCATGGGGGCAAGCAGGCGGTTGGTGACAAGCGCCCCCAGTGCCATGGCGATCAGCGCCAGAATAGCGGCGACAGACAAGGTGGGAACCCCCGATAGGCCGGCCCCTACGGTGCAGCCTCCCGCCAATACGCCCCCCAAGCCCATCATCGCGCCGCCGGTCAGATAGCGTCCGGTTTCACGGGGTGAGGAAAAGCTTTGCCAGACAAATTGACCACGCAGCAATGTCAGAGCCAAAGCGCCGACAAGGACACCACCGATCAGACCCACACCAAAGCCGGGCGTGATCGAGGTTGACGCAACGGTGTAAAACAGCGTGTCCGCAAAGGGCGAGGTGAACGACAGGCTCTCCATCGCGATGGGGTCAAAATCGTCGTAAAGCACAAAGCCCGTGCCGACCCAGCCCAATGGGACAAGCGCCCCTAAAGCCGCCGCCAGCACCAACATGCCCGGACGATTGTCTGATCGCAGGGCGAAGACCAGAGCGGCAATGGCGATAAGACCCGCCCAGACCATCGCGTTGCCCGGAAGGGCCGCCGTTTCCAGAGGCAGGGTCACCGCGCCAAGGCTGGTGCGCACAGGCGCCAGCACGCCCTTGAGGGCGGCATGAGCGGTGATGGCAAATACAATCAGAACGCTGAGCGCGCGCAGATTGCCGCCGCCGCCCAGCACCGTCAGGCGCGATACGCAGCCACGAGTCAAAACCATGCCCGCGCCAAACAGCACCCCGCCCACGATGATGGCCAGAACCGGCAGTTCGGTAGCCATAAAGCGGTGATCCGCAAAGGTGACCCAGTCTTGTGCGACAGCCCATTGCGTGCCCAGCACAGCCACGGCAAAAGCTGTCAACCAGACTCCAGCCGCCGCACGTTTATCGTCACCCACAAGGGCACGGCGCAGACAGAACCGTGTGACTTGCGCCAACGCGCCAAATAGCACGCCCAGACCCAGACCAAACCAAAGGGCGGCCTGCGGAGCAGTGAGGGTCTCAAAACCGAATGTCTCGAACATAACAGTCTCCTTGCGCGCGGGTACGTGGAATTATGTTCCAAATGGATGGGAATCATGCGCAAATCAAGTATTCGGCATTGTGAATATGAGGGTGTGATTGGAATAATGTTCCGCGCACCTCAGGGTGGGTGGGCCAAAGTTCTGCCCGCCGCCCCAAAACCCAGTGATTGATCCAGCCCTGTCGGGTTTGGATGAAGCGGGTCCTTATTTGCTGCGGGCCCGTGGATCCAGCGCATCGCGCAACCCATCGCCCATGTAGTTCGCGCTCAGCACTGTCAGCGAGATCGCCAAACCCGGCCAGAACACGCGTTCGGGGTAGTCCTGAATGTAGACAGTCGCATCATTCAAGAGCCGACCCCAGGTGGGGAAATCGGGTGGAAACCCCAGCCCCAGAAAGCTAAGCGCGCTTTCCGTGATGATCGCATTGGCAATGCCCAAGGTTGCCGACACCATGATGGGTGACAGCACATTGGGCAGAATGTGACGGGTGATCAACCCGGCGTTCGTGGTGCCGACTGAGCGCGCGGCGAGGATGAACTCGCGTTCCTTCAGGGCCAGCACGTCCGAGCGCACAATGCGTGCTGTTGGCATCCAGCTGGTCAGACCGATGGCACAGACGATCAGAATGAAAATCCCCGTCTCCGGCCCAAAGCTCTGACTCAGTTGTTCGCGAAAGAGCATCACCATGACCAATAAAAGGGGCAAGAGGGGCAGGGATAAGAACAGATCTGTCAGGCGCATCAGTGGCCCGTCCAATCGGCGGAAGAACCCTGCGATAACGCCGATAAAGCCACCAACCCCTAAGGCCAGCAGCATTGCGGTCAGCCCCACAGCAATCGACGTGCGCCCGCCGGCCATCATCCGTGCGAGGGTATCGCGCCCCAATTGATCCGTGCCCAGCGGGTGTGCCCATCCGGGGCCCTGATCCCGGGCGCGGATGTCGATGTAGGTTGGGTCAATGGTCCAAAGGTACGGCCCTAAGAAGACCGTGGCGATGATCAAAAGGAACAAGCCAGCGCCCACCATGGCTCCACGGTGGCGTTTGAACTGATCCCAAACATCGCGCCATTGGCTGCGCGGGGTGGAGGTGAGAGCTGGCTCAGTCATAGCTGATCCTCGGGTCGAGCCAGCCATAGAGCAGATCGGCGATAATGTTGAACCCCACGATCAGCACCGCCAGCATGAAAGTTACGGTTTGCACCATCGGCAGGTCATTGGCCTGAATCGCGGTGATCAAAAGCTGCCCCAGACCGTTCACGCCAAAGATCTGCTCGGTGATGATGGCCCCGCCAAAGATCTGTGGCACACCCAAAGCGATGACCGTGATCACCGGGATCATCGAGTTGCGCAGCACATGCACCATCACGACAGAGCTTTCTCGCAGCCCCTTGGCGCGGGCTGTGCGCACATAGTCCTGATTGAGATTGTCCAGCATCGACGCCCGCATATAACGGCTGATTTGCGCTGTCGTTTGCAACGCCAGCACCATCACAGGCATCACCATTTGCCGCAGTTGGATCACGAAGCTGTCCCAATCCACCACCTCATGCGTGGTGTCATAGATCGACGGAAACCATCCCAACTGGACCGAGAAGATGACGATCACCAGCACGCCTGAAAAGAAGGGCGGGACAGAGTAGCCCACCATGGTCACAAAGGTGCCCAGCTGATCAAAGACTGAATACTGACGGTAGGCCGAGTAAATGCCGATGGGCAGGGCAATCAGGATGCCGACCACATAGGACATACCTACCACCCACAGGGTTTGCGGCAAACGCTGTACGACGATGTCCATGACCGGCGAGCGGGTCTGCCAGCTGATCACCCGGTGTTTGTCCCCGGCAATGTCTGATCCGAACGTGGCATCTATCCAGACCGAAGGCTCCACCACAAAGAACTGCCACAGCCATTTGCCAAAGCGGATGTGTGAAGGTTGATCCAGCCCCAGCGCCTCGCGCATCTGGGCTTTGACCTCATCGGGAACACTCAGCGGCACCTGCGCCATCGGATCGCCGGGGGCCAGCTCCAACAGCAAGAAAATCACCAAGGCGATGAACAGCAGGGTAGGGATCGACAAAACCAAACGCCGTATGGTGTAGGTGAGCATGTCAGCGTTCCAGGGGCCTGAGTGTCGATTGCCCGCAAGCGTAAAGGACGCCACCGCGACGGTAAAGCGTGCGCGTGCCTTGGATCGTCTACGGTGCCAGGTTTATTTAACCCGGCTCCAGTCGGCGATGTTCCAAAGTTCGCTGTCCCACATGTTCAACTTGACCCCAGCAAGCGAGTTGGCATGCGCAGACACCCGGCCGCGGTCCACCAGCGGGAGGATGACGAAATCCTGCATCAGCATGTCGTTCATCTGTTTGGCCAGATCGGCCCGTGCCTCAAGCTCTCCGGTGCGTTGCATCTCGGCGACCAGCGCGTCGTATGCTTCTGAACAATAACGGGGCATGTTGTTGCCCTGCCATTGGTTTGCCGGTGACGGAATTTGAGAGCAGGACCAGCCCGCCATGTAGGCTTCGGGGTCTGTGCCATCAAAGTTGTTGGCGTACATCTCGACATCTGCAAAAAATTTCTGGAAGGTGTCGGGGCTGTCCGCATCGCTGCCGAAAAAGACGCTTGCGCTGATGTTGCGCAGTTCGGTTTCAACGCCTATGTCGCTCCACCATTGCTTGATCAGGGCCTGGAAATCCTGACGAACGGCGTTGGTCGAAGTTTGAAACAGCAGGCTCAACCGCTGGCCGTCTTTGGTCCGAACACCGTCTGCGCCTCTGGCCCACCCAGCTTGATCCAGCAGGGCATTGGCGCCGTCCACATCGGGCACCATACAGGCGTCATTGGCCGTGGAGGCGTAGATTTCGGGTGCAGGCAGGACATTGCATGTAACTCGGCCTGCGTCCCCATATCCGATCTCAACCAGCAAAGGCCGGTCAATCGCCATGGAGAGCGCTTTCCGCACCGCCTTGTCAGACAATATCGGGTGGGGATGGGCCAGCGTCGCGCGTGCGTCGCCCAGTGCGGGCGACGGGTCTGAGAGGTTGATCATGATCCGTTCAACCAGCGTTCCAAAGGCTTTGACCAGTTTGCCTTTGCCGGCCGCTTCCATGTTGGCCAGCACGTTCGGGGCCAGTTGCAAATTCCACGCGTAGTCGAATTCACCTGTCTCTAGCACGGCGCGGCCAGCCGTTGTGGCATCCCCGCCGCCTTTCAGCAAAACCGTGGCGAACGCCGGTTTGGCCGGATCGCGGTAGAAGGGGTTGGCCTTGAGCTGGATCACATCGTTGGGTTTGAAATCGGTGACCACGAAAGGCCCGGTGCCCAGCGGGGCAAAGTTCTGGTCGGTGCATTCAGGGGCTTTGGCCCCCATGCAATCGCCAAACTGCGCGGCTTGCAGGATCGGCGCTTGGGCCCCCACGAAAGCGGTATAAGGAAAGGGCTTGGGCCCGTCGAAGTTCACGACCACAGTCAGCGTGTCGGGGGTGTCGATTGAGGCGATGCCGCCGTATTTTTCAATCTGCGCGCACCCGCCGCCTTCGGCCGTGCAATATTCCCATGTGAATTTCACATCCGCCGAGGTGAAAGGCGTGCCATCTGACCAGGTGATGCCGTCTGACAATGTCCAGGTGATCGAGGTGAGGTCCTCTGCCACGCCGCCGTTTTCTACTGTCGGGATGGTATCGACCAACCAGGGCACCATGGCACCTGTTTCGTCATAGCGCGCCAGTGGCTCCAGAACGAGGCTGCCTGCCTCCAGTTCCTTGGTGCCGCCGGACAGATAAGGGTTCATCATCGAGGGGGCTTGCCAGTAGATGATATTCACTTGGCCATCTGCACCGCGTTCCGCATGGGCAAAAGGCACCAATCCCAGCGCGGCAACCGCGCTCAGCAGAGTGGATTTGAATGTCATTTCTGTCTCCCTTTTGGACAGTCAGAGGCCCATCTTCTACCTGCCTGTTCGACGTATCGAACATGTCCTCGGACGATTGGGAACTACAGCACACCTTAAACACAGATCGCACATTTCAGGCTGTCGCAAGTGCCGAGGCTGGCTTATTTCAGTCCAGATGGTTAAGAAAATCAAGGGTTGGCGTGGGCGAATGTGCTTTCTTGTGGGATCGTATGCCTAAATAAGGGTCCGTTATTGTGGATTGGATTCGCACCGTTCGTATGTAAATTAAAGACTTAGTAGACATGAGGGCCTGATGCACCACACTCCGATTGCCCGTGTAATAAATCTCGCAGTTCGCTTCGGAACGCGCGACGGGTATGTGACAGGGGTTGAAGATGTCTCGTTTGAGATCAACCCGGGCGAGACTTTGTGCATTGTTGGCGAATCTGGATCGGGCAAATCCGTGACTTCGCTGTCGCTGATGCGGCTGGTGGAATTTGGCGGCGGAGAGATCGCCGACGGCCAGATGATTTTCGACCGTGGCGCGCAGGGCAAGGTGGATCTCGCGCAGACAAATCCTAACCTGATGCGGACCCTGCGCGGCAATGAAATCGGGATGATCTTTCAAGAGCCGATGACGGCGCTTAACCCGGTGTTCACTATTGGCCGTCAGCTGAGCGAAGGTTTGCGCGTGCACGAGGGCCTAAGCAAGCCCGCCGCCAGAGCACGGGCGTTGGAGCTGATGCGCGATGTGCGCATTCCAGAACCCGAGCGACGCCTGGACCAATATCCACATGAGCTGTCCGGTGGCATGCGTCAGCGGGTCGTGATCGCCATGGCCCTGGCGTGCAAGCCACGCCTTTTGATTGCGGATGAGCCGACCACAGCTCTGGATGTGACCATTCAGGCCGAAATTCTGGCTTTGGTGGACCGTCTCAAACGGGAAACGGGCACGGCGGTGGTGTTCATTACCCATGACATGGCGGTCGTGGCGCAAATGGCCGACCGGGTGGTGGTGATGTTCCGCGGGCGCAAGGTCGAAGAGGGGCCTGTGGCGCAGATATTTGACGCACCCGCGCATGAATACACCCAAGCCTTGCTGGCAGCAGTGCCCAAGCTTGGCGAAATGCGTGGCAAAACACATCCGGAACCGATGCGGCTGGTGGGCGAGGTCTCAGGGGCGCCGGAGCCCGTGACAGGCACTGATCAGCCTGTGTTGCAAGTTCAGGGCCTGACCACGCGGTTTGATGTCACCGGGGGGCTGTTGCGCCGAGTGGTCGCAAAAGTGCACGCGGTTGAGGATGTGTCGTTTACCCTGAACAAAGGGCGCACGCTGTCGCTGGTGGGGGAAAGCGGCTGTGGAAAATCCACCGTCGGCAGGTCGGTATTGCGCCTGGTCGAGCCCGAAACGGGTCGCGTTGAACTCGATGGCGTTGATATTCTGGCGCTCAGCCCCGCCGAGCTGCGGCGCGCACGCGTGGATATGCAGATGGTGTTTCAGGATCCTTTTTCCAGCCTCAATCCCAAGATGAACCTTGCCGCGCAAGTATCAGAACCCATGCGAAATTATCTGAACTTGAGGCAATCTGACATGGAGCAACGCGTGGTCGCGCTCTTTGATCGGGTCAAGCTGCCGCATAGCTTTCTGCGCCGGTATCCGCACGAGCTTTCCGGGGGGCAGCGACAGCGTGTGGCCATCGCCCGCGCCTTGGCCCTGAACCCCAAGTTGATTGTCGCGGACGAGGCGGTCAGCGCGCTGGATGTCTCGGTTCAGGCTGAGGTGCTGAACCTGATGATGGAATTGCAGGCCGATCTGGGCCTGTCCTTTCTGTTCATCAGCCATGACATGGCCGTGGTAGAACGGGTGAGCCATGACGTGGCGGTCATGTATCTGGGCCGTATCGTCGAAATCGGACCACGGGCCGCCGTGTTCGAGGATCCGCGGCATGCCTACACAAAGGCGTTGTTGCGCGCGGTCCCGATTGCGGATCCGGCCCGGCGTCATCTGGAAAAAGACTTGAATTTCAAACCGATCCCATCCCCTATTCATCCCATTGGATATCAACTGGGACCGTCCGAATATGACGAAGTCAGCCCGGGGCATTTGGTCCTGACCAGCGAGAGTGGATATTGAACGGATTTCCTATATCAGAAGCGCAGCCCATCGCGCATGACGCGGCTTTGCCAGACCAAACCGATGTGGTTGTCGTTGGCGGTGGTATCATAGGTGTGATGACGGCCTATTTCTTGGCGAAACGCGGTCGTAAAGTGCTGTTGCTAGAGAAAGGCCGTATCGCTGGTGAGCAATCCAGTCGCAACTGGGGATGGGTGCGACAAACCGGGCGCGATGCCGCTGAATTGCCCATTATGGTCGAAGCGAACCGGTTGTGGCCGCAGCTTCAGCGCGACACCAACGAGGATCTGGGGCTGACCCAGTCCGGGCTGACCTATCTGGGGCATACGGCCAAAGATGTGGCCGAATTTGAAGAGTTTCTGCCGTTGGCCCGCCTGAACGGCGTGGACAGCCGTATGCTCAGCGGGGCGGAGGTGGCGGATATGATGCCCGGGGCCTCACGCCGCTATGCGGGGGCCTTGCACACGCCGTCAGATTACCGGGCTGAGCCTTGGGTGGCGGTGCCCCGCCTGGCGCATGCCGCAGTGCTTGCGGGCGCAGTGATCCGCGAAAGCTGTGCTGTGCGTGGGCTTGATCTGGAGCAGGGCCGCATCGCGGGCGTTATCACTGAAGCGGGTCGCGTGAAGGCGGATCAGGTGCTGGTGGCGGGCGGCGCGTGGTCGTCACTGCTGTTGCGTCGCTTTGGAGTCAAAATTCCACAGCTGTCGGTCAAGAACACGGTTTTGGCAACGCAACCGGTGGAAAACGTCTATGACGGCGGCGCTGCGGACCACAAACTGGCGTTTCGGCGGCGGCGCGACGGGGGATATACCTTGGCGCCCGAAGGGTTTCACGAGTTTTACATCGGCCCCGATGCCCTGCGGCATAGCATTAAATTCGCGGCTCCCTTGTTACGCGATCCACTGGGCCGGGCCTATTGGCCTGCGTCCCCCAAGCATTTTCCTGACAGCTGGGGGCAGGCGCGGCATTGGTCGATGGACGGCATATCTCCGTTTGAGACATCCCGAATTCTGAACCCTGCACCGCACGCCAAATCGGTCTCGCGTATGCTCAGTGATTTTCAGGAGCTGTTTCCGCATCTTGGCCCCGTCAAAGCCCAGGCCACTTGGGCGGGCATGATTGATGTGATGCCCGACGTGGTGCCTGTGGTTGACGAGGTGCCGCATCTGCCGGGGCTTTGGATCGGCACCGGCATGTCGGGCCATGGCTTTGGCATTGGTCCTGCTTTTGGCCGCATTCTGGCGGATATGATGAGCGGAGCAGAGGCAGGTCATGACATGAGCCGTTTTGCCTTTGCACGCTTCACCGATGGATCAAAGCTGGTCATGGGACCGGGGATGTAGACGGCGACCCCTTGCTGGTGAGCGCGCTTTGCGTCAGGTTGCTTTTTGACCGTTCGCTAATCATCGGAGACCTCCATGCCCGTCAAAAACCGTTTTGCTGAGCTGCACGACCAAATCACCGAATGGCGACGGGATATGCACGAACATCCCGAACTGCTGTTTGACACCTTCCGCACCTCGGCGCTGGTCGAGGAAAAACTGCGCGCGTTTGGCTGTGACGAGGTGGTCACTGGGCTTGGACGCACAGGTGTTGTGGGTGTCATCAAAGGGCGCGAGACCACGTCGGGCAAGGTGGTCGCCCTGCGCGCCGATATGGATGCGCTGCCCATTCACGAGGCAACGGGGCTGGACTATGCCTCAAAAACCGATGGCAAGATGCACGCCTGTGGCCACGATGGACACACCGCCATGTTACTGGGGGCCACGCAGTACCTGGCGGAGACGCGCAACTTTGATGGCACCGTGGTGGTCATATTCCAACCCGCCGAAGAAGGTGGTGGCGGGGCCAAAGTGATGTGTGACGACGGGCTGATGGAACGCTTTGGCATTCAGGAGGTCTATGGCATGCACAACTGGCCCGGCCAGCCTGCGGGCAGTTTTGCCATTCGGCCCGGGCCGTTCTTTGCGGCTTCGGACAAGTTCGAGATCGTGATCGAGGGCAAAGGCGGACATGCTGCCAAGCCGCATGAGACAATTGATCCGGTAGTTATGGCCAGCCAGTTGATCACCGCATTGCAAACAATCGCCAGCCGCAATGCGGATCCGACCGAGCAGGTTGTGGTGTCTGTCACCTCTGTGGAGACCAGCTCAAAGGCGTTCAACATCATCCCGCAGTCTGTGAACCTGCTGGGGACTGTGCGCACATTGAGCGTGGATCTACAGGACATGGCCGAAGCGCGGATGAACACACTCTGTGATGCCATGGCCGCTGGGTTTGGCGGGCAGATCACGCTGGAGTATGAACGCAGCTATCCGGTGATGGACAATCACGCGGTGCAGACCGAATTTGCTGCTGATGTGGCGCGCAAAGTGTCCGGAGAGTGTGCCGATGCACCGCTGGTGATGGGCGGCGAGGACTTTGCGTTTATGCTGGAGGAGCGCCCTGGAGCCTATATTCTGGTGGGCAACGGCGACACAGCAGCGGTGCATCATCCTGAATACAATTTCAACGACGAGGTGATCCCGGTGGGATGTTCCTGGTGGGCTGAGGTGGTCGAGCAACGCATGCCGGTGTGAACCGGGCTTGCGTGAGATTCCAAGTATCTTTGGAAAGATGACGCAGGGCGTTACGCCCCTGACCAAAGTTGTTCGTAAACGCGTGCGATGCCATCTGCTTCGGCTTTGACCGAGAAGTGGGTTTGGGCCGATTGCCGCGCGGATTGGGCCATTTTATCCAAACGCGCGGGATTGGTGAGGATGTCGGCCAGGGCGGATGCTGTGGCTTGAGTGTCGTCTTCTGGCACGATGGTGCCACTGGTGCCTTGCCCCGAGAAGCTGCGGTAATAACCTGCATCGGTGGCCACGAAGGGCACGCCGCTGGCCATGCCCTCCAGTGGGGTCATGCCGTAGCCTTCATAGCGGGGCAGTTGCACGATGGCCGAGAGTGCGCGGGTGAGTGCTGGCAGTTCAGCCGCCGGGATTTCGCCCGGAAAGAGAATGCGATCTGTCAGACCCGCCGCAGCAATCTGCGCTTTAAGGTCGCCGAGGAAGCTTTGATCCGACGCAGCGGCGCGCCCGATGACCAGGGCCGTTGCCCCGGGATGGGTCGGCAGATAGGCCAGCATTGCGGCGACAAAGCGATCTGTGCCTTTCTCGGGCCGGATGCGACCAACAGTGGCGATGCCAACCGTGCCCGGGTGACCTGTGTCGGCCCATGCTGCCGCGCGATCCGGGGCAGGTGTGAAGACATCTGTATCGACGCCATGCGGGACGACAGCGTGCACATGAGGCACATATTTGGCTGCGTCTTCAGTGGTGGCGATGACCGCGTCCATGCGCGAGATCAGCCAGCGGGGAAATGCAGAATGACGGCGCTGTGCGGCAGAGGTGAAGACGATCTTGATCGGCAGCCGCAAGACATCGCGCGCCCAAATCGCGGCGCGCATTTCTGTATTGCGGCGCACATGCCAGATGGCGAAGGGTTTGCCATCGGGCGCAGTCCGGCTGAGTTGACGCGCTTTGGGCAGGCTCACGGGGGCAGGGCAGCCGGGCAAGGGCTGGCCAGCGAGAGCCATGTCAAACAAGCTTGCATGTTGGCGCACCACACCTGCGGCTGTGGCCGAAACCCCGGTGAAATTGAGGTTGAAGTTGGTGACGATCAGCTCGGGCATCGGGGCCTTTATATGCGCATCTGCAGGGTGCAGATGTGATTACTCCAGCGACAGCGCCTTGGAAAGGTCTTGTGCGATCTGATCCATTGCATCGGCTTGTTTCGAAACAAATCGCTGCGCGGATTGACCCATCTGGTGTAAGGCAGCGGGATGACCCAGCAAATGATCCAAGGCACGGGTCAAAGCGGCGGCATCGGCCACTTGCTGCGCGGCCCCGGCGGCATCCATATCCGCATACACTTGGGAAAAATTGGCATAGAGAGGCCCGTGCAGCACGGCTGATCCTGCATGGGCGGGCTCAAACGGGTTGTGGCCGCCGACGGGCGTGAACGACCCGCACAAGCAAGTCAGAGGGCTGAGCGCATACCATAGCCCGGTTTCGCCCAAGGTGTCCGCCAGATAGACCTGCGTGGTGCCATCAATCGTGCCTCCGATGGAACGGCGTGTGCCGTTCAGACCAGCCTCAGCAATCTGCACTTCAATGTCGCTGGCGCGTTCGGGATGGCGGGGCACAAGGATCAGCATCACACCGGGATAGCGCGCTTGCAGGGTTTTTTGAGCCTTCAGCACGATTTCGTCTTCGCCGGGGTGGGTGGAACTGGCCAGCCAGATGGGACGGCCCTGTAATACCTTGCGCATGCGCTTCAACTCGTCCGGATCATAAGGCAGCGCACCTGACAGTGATTTGAGGTTTGTGCCATGCACCGCATCCTTGCGGCCGAGCGCGGCCAGGTGATCTGCGGTTTTCGCATCCTGGCAGTGGATCATGTCAAAATGGCTGAGAATATAGCGCGACGTGGCGGCAGCACGTGTCCAATTGCGCGCTGAGCGATCTGATATGCGCGCATTGACCAGCGCCAGAGGCACGCCGCGCCGCGCCGTTTCACGCAGCATATGCGGCCAAAGTTCGCTTTCCACAAAGACGGCGGCATCGGGCTGCCAATGATCGAGAAACCGCCGCAGATAGGCGCGCGCGTCCAAAGGTGCGAATTGATGTGTGGTGCGCGCAGGCATGCGCCGCCCCAATATCTCTGCCGAAGTGGCCGTGCCGGACGTGATTAGGAAGTTCAGCGCCGGATGCACCATGCCCAGATGTTCAATCAGACGCAGGATCGACAGGCTTTCCCCCACAGAAGCTGCGTGAAACCACATCAGTTTGCCTGTGGGGCGGGGTTTTGTGGCATGGCCTTTGCGTTCGGTAAGTCTTTTTTTATCAACGTTCTGCGCGCTTAACTTCGCGTAAGACCGATTGGCAGCCAAAGGGGCCAGCAGATTGGTAAGACTTGCGTATGCGCGCACCAAAGCTGTTGGTGGCAAGGGCTGGGACGCAGGCGCCATCAGCCGCCGGTGTGGCTCATATGGCGTGACACGCGGCCGTCCACACTCTGACGGGAATAATCAAAATCATGGCCCTTGGGTTTGTGAGCGATGGCATCCCGTATCGCCACCTCAAGCGGGGCGTTGTCTTCGGGGTGGTTGCGCAAAGCAGGGCGCAGATCGGCCATGTCTTCCTGGCCCAGGCACATATAGAGCTCGCCTGTGCAGGTCAGCCGCACGCGATTGCAGCTTTCGCAGAAATTATGCGTAAGCGGCGTGATAAACCCGATCTTTTGCCCGGTCTCTTCCAGCTCCACATAGCGCGCGGGCCCGCCTGTGCGCTCGGCCAGATCACGCAGGGTGTAATGCTCGGCCAGTTTGGCGCGCAAATCCTTCAGCGGCCAGTATTGCCCCAACCGGTCTTCGTTGCCGATATCACCCATGGGCATCACTTCTATAAAGGTCAGGTCCATATCGCGTTCGGCACACCACTGGATGATCGGCAGTAGCTCGTCCTCGTTAAAGCCTTTCAAGGCCACAACGTTGATCTTGACCCGCATCCCAGCCTTTTGGGCGGCATCCACACCGCGCAGCACCTGGGGCAGGCGGCCCCAGCGCGTGATGTCGGCGAATTTCTGATCATCCAGCGTATCCAGCGAGATATTCACCCGCCGCACGCCTGCTGCAAAGAGATCATCAGCAAAGCGTTCCAGCTGGGATCCGTTGGTGGTCAGCGTCAGCTCTTGCAGGGCACCGCTGTCCAGATGCCGGGTCATCGCATTGAAAAAGGTCATGATCCCGCGGCGCACCAGCGGTTCCCCGCCTGTGATGCGCAGCTTCTGCACGCCCAGATCCACAAAGGCCGAACACATGCGGTCCAGCTCTTCCAGCGTCAGCAATTCCTTCTTGGGCAGAAAGGTCATGTTCTCGGACATGCAATAGACACAGCGGAAATCACAGCGGTCGGTGACCGAGACGCGCAGGTAAGATATCGCGCGTTGAAAGGGATCTATCAGCGGGGCTGTCATGAAGAGGAACTTAAGGAGTGCGCCAAGCCGGGGCAAGAGGCAGTTTGACGATTGCGAGTGTAGCGCGAGATGACTAAATTGGTGGCCATGAAACAGATTTTTACGAGTGTGCTTGCGGGTCTTTGGTTGGTCGGCTGTGGGGTGATCCCTCGGGCCGAGCAACCGCCAGAGACGGGTGTGATGACAAGCGAAAGCGGGCAGATCCGCCCTCTTGCCAGACCTGCAACATTGAACACCACGATCAAGGCTCCGCCGATCGCTGCCCGGACGGTGGAGGAGTTTGATACAACCACTGCCGAACAACGCTCCGAGGCTATGGCCGAGGCGGCAGCTGCAGGCCGTGAAACGGCGTTGGGGGCGACGATTGCCTCCCTTGGATCGCCGACTGAGCCGGGGTTCTGGTTGAAAACGCCGCTGGTGTCTGCGCCGTCCAAGGGCAAGGTCGTCTATCCCGCAACAGGCAAATCTGTGGCGGTTGATCTGATCCCTATTGATGGGCCCAAAACAGCCGGTAGCCGCATGTCCTTGCCAGCCATGCGCCTGATTGATGCGCCATTGACCGGGTTGCCCGAAGTACAGGTGTTCCGCGTCAGCGGCTAATCTTTCAGAAATTTCTCGGCTTCTTTGCGTGCAAAGGGCTTCATGTGTTTGCCGTTTTCGGCCATGAAGGCGCGCACGCGGTCGGGGTCGTGCTTGCTCAGATCACGCAGCCACCAGGCCACGGATTTCTGGATGAACCATTCAGGATCTTTCACATAGACCGAGGCCCAGCCCAACACGCGTTCGCGAATGGCGGCTTCAACTGGCTTGGGGTGGTTTTGCTTGGTGTAGGGCAGGGTGATCACCATGGCCGCCCGGCGGGTCCAGTGGGGCTCGGCTTTGGTCCAGCTTTCCACCTCTTCGATCCGGTCCGGAACAGCCACCAATCGTTTTTGGCCTGCCATCATCGCATGATCGGCAATGGCCCAGCTGTCAAAGTCGGGGACCCAGGAGGTGATCAAAGCCCAAGCCCCATCGTCCGGTGTGATCCGGGCTTGGGTCAACAGTTTGGCGGCCGCGAGGCGCGCTTCAAAGATGTTCGTGGCCCACAAGGCTTCGGCCAGTGTCACACGTTCGGCGACGTCAACTGATTGCCGCCAGCTCTGGGTCAATTCATTGATCGCGGGGTTGGGGATGCCCAAGTATTCGCGCGGCACCTTATGATAGCCTGCCATCCCTTCGGCACGGCCGGGTTCAATATTTGCTTTGAGCGCGTCGAGCGCGGCGTCGAGCTTCATTGATAGATCGCCTTGAACCGATTGACGGTAGGTATCATTCCACAGTCACCGATTTCGCCAGATTGCGGGGTTGATCGACGTCGGTCCCTTTGGCGACGGCCGTGTGATAGGCCAGCATCTGTGCGGGCAGGGCGTAGAGAATGGGGGTCAGAACCTCATCAACCTCGGGCATGATCAGGCATTGCCATACGCCGTCGCGAGCTTCTTTGGCCCCGGCGGCGTCTGTGATCAGGATCACCTTACCACCGCGTGCCATCACCTCTTGCATGTTGCTGACAGTTTTGTCGAACAGGCTGTCTCGCGGGGCCATGACCACAACGGGCATGTTTTCATCAATCAGGGCGATGGGGCCGTGTTTCAACTCTCCGGAGGCATAAGCTTCGGCGTGTATATAGCTGATTTCTTTTAACTTTAAGGCGCCTTCGTGCGCCAGGGGATACATCAAGCCGCGCCCCAAAAACAGTGCGTTATCCGCCTTGGCCAGACGGATGGCGCAGTGTCGGAACGTGTCATTCATTTCAAGCGCTACGTTCAGGGACGTGGGCAATCCACGCAGTTGCGACAGCTTGTCGGCCAGCCCCTCATCGTCAAGTTTGCCCCGTTGATGCGCCGCCTTGAGCGCCATTACAAGAAGGACCGTGAGCTGACAGGTGAAGGCTTTGGTCGAGGCCACGCCAATCTCGGTCCCGGCCAGGATGGGCAGGGCCAGATCGCTTTCGCGGGCGATGGAGCTTTCGGGTACATTAACCACGGAAAGGATCGTCGATGCCTTGCCCTCGCAATAGCGCAGGGCGGCCAGCGTATCTGCGGTTTCACCCGATTGGCTGACAAACAGGGCAGCGGTGTTTTCGGGAACCGGTGGCTCGCGATAGCGGAACTCCGAGGCGATATCGACATCCACAGGCAGCTCAGCCAGCTGCTCAAACCAGTATTTGGCGGTCATACAGGCAAGGTAGGCTGTGCCACATGCCACCATGGCGATACGGTCTATCTTGTTGAAATCAATGCCATCCCCGGGAATTTTTACATCTCGTCCGCCCTTGGCCAGATAATATCCCAAGGCGTCCGCGATCACCGAAGGCTGCTCGGCGATTTCTTTGGCCATGAAATGCTTGTGGCCGCCTTTGTCCACATTGGAGGTGTCGATCTGGATGGTGCGGATTTCGCGGTTGGCCAGTTCGCCATTGGCGTCGGTGATGGTCAGGCTGTCGCGTGTGATGACCGCGCAATCCCCTTCTTCGAGATAGGTGATCCGGTCGGTGAGGGGCGCAAGTGCGATGGCATCGGAGCCTACGAACATTTCTCCGTCACCGTGACCCACGGCCAACGGGCTGCCCTTACGGGCGGCGATCAGCAAATCAGGCTCGCCGTCAAAGAGGAAACACAGCGCATAGGCGCCGTCCAGCCGTCCAAGCGTGGCGGTCACAGCCTCGGTCGGCGTCATGCCCTGGGACAGAAAATGTTGTGCCATCAAGGCGACGGTTTCGGTGTCAGTATCTGTCGAATGTCCGATCCCGTGGGTCGTCAGCTCTGTGCGCAATTCACGAAAGTTCTCGATGATCCCATTGTGCACCACAGCGACCGAACCCGCGCGATGCGGGTGCGCGTTTTCGACGTTTGGAGCACCGTGGGTGGCCCATCTGGTGTGACCAATTCCGGCCTTTCCGGCCAGTGGTTCATGCACCAGCAAATCCGATAGGTTGATAAGCTTACCAACTGCGCGTCGGCGATCCAATGTGCCGTGGTCAATCGTCGCGATCCCCGCGCTGTCGTACCCGCGATACTCCAGCCGCTTAAGCGCCTCGACCAGAATGGGCGCGGCCTCGTGATGTCCTAGAACCCCTACAATACCGCACATTATGCTACCCCTTTATCACGTTTTTCTTTAATGGATTTTAACTTTTCGAACAATTTGCGTGCCAGGCCAGATTTGTTTTGCTGCTTCGCTCGCGCGATGGCCAGGTCTCCTTCGGGCACGTTTGACGTGATCACCGAACCGCTGGCTGTCATCGCGTGATCCCCGACCGAGACCGGCGCCACCAACATGGTGTTTGACCCGATAAAGGCACGTTCGCCGATCTGTGTGCGGTGCTTCATCACGCCGTCATAATTACAAGTGATTGTACCCGCCCCGATGTTTGCAGCCTTGCCCACCTCAGCGTCGCCTACATAGCTGAGGTGATTGACCTTGGCGCCCTCGTGCAGCAGCGCGTTTTTGAGCTCGACGAAATTGCCGACGCGCGCCTCTTCCGAGACCTCTGTGCCGGGGCGCAGGCGGGCGTAGGGGCCGATGATGGCCCCACGAGAAACGTGACATCCTTCAAGATGGCTGAACGCGCGAATGTGGGCGCCGGTTTCAACCGTGACGCCGGTGCCGAAGACCACGTTTTGATCCACAATCGTGTCGCGACCCAGATGCGTGTCATAGGAAAAATATACCGTGTCCGGGGCGGGCATCGTGGTGCCGTTGTCCAGCGCCGCACTGCGGGCGCGTGCCTGAAAGGCGGCTTCAGCTGTGGCCAGTTCTCTGCGGGAATTGATGCCCATGGTTTCAGCCTCGTCACAGGCCACTGCAGTGGCGGACAGCCCTTGGCTGCGGGCGATGGCCACGATGTCAGTCAAATAGTATTCGCCGGAGGCATTGTCGTTTCCGACAGCGTCGATCAGTTTGAAAAGTGTTTCAGAATTCGCCGCAATAACACCTGAATTACAGAAGGTTATGGCGCGCTCCTGATCTGAGGCGTCTTTGAATTCAACAATCGCTTTCAAGCTATCGCCGTCCATGACCAATCGCCCATAGCGACCCGGATCTGCGGCCTCGAACCCCAAGACAACCACATCGTGCGAGGTGCGCGCTTGGGCCAAGGCCTCTAGCGTCTCTGGGCGGATAAAGGGGGTGTCCCCGTAGAGGATCAGCGCGTCCCCTTCAAAGCCCTCAAGCAGCGGGGCGGCCTGCGCCACAGCATGGGCAGTGCCCAGCTGCTCGGATTGCAGTGCGATCTGGATCGTGTCGTCATGCGCAGCCGTGGCCGCTTTGACCGCGTCGGCACCGTGCCCTGCCACCACGACCACGCGGTCAGGCTCTAACACCGATCCTGCGCGTATCGCATGGATCAGCATCGGGGCCCCGGCAATGGGGTGCAGGACCTTGGGGAGGTCGGATTTCATCCGTGTGCCTTTGCCTGCGGCCAGGATGATCAGGGCTGTGCTCATGCGGTTTCTCTTTGTAATCGCGTGCCAGCCGTTTTATCTGCCTGAGGGCACGGCGCAAGGGTATTGCGCATCAAAACGTGTTTCGGCATGTGACAGGATGGGCGGATACGCGCCGTTTGGGGCCTGCAAGGCAAGGGTGATAAGATGAAAACGGTTGTGTTTGACCTGGACGGAACGCTGGCAGACACCAGTGGCGATTTGATAGCGGCGGCCAATGCCTGTTTTCAGCTGATGGGCGAGGGCGACATGCTGGACCCCCAGGCAGACGCCTCAACTGCGTTGCACGGTGGACGCGCGATGCTGCATCTGGGCCTGACCCGGCTGGGCCGTTCCAATGAAGCGGTGATTGATGAGTATTACCCTGTCTTGCTTGAGGCTTACGCGCAGGCGATTGACGTGCACACGGTGATGTATCCCGGCGCGATGGACGCGGTTGAGCGGCTGAAAACCACCGGCTACAAAACGGCTATTTGTACCAACAAACCCGAAGGGCTGGCGCGGTTGCTGATGGGCAATCTGGGCGTATTGGAGGCCTTCGGCAGCCTGATCGGTGCCGATACTTTGCCCGTGCGCAAACCTGATCCGGAACCCCTGCGCGAAGCGGTGCGTCAGGCGGGCGGAGACCCGGCGCAATGCCTGTTGGTGGGCGATACGAAAACCGACCGTAAAACCGCTGAGCGGGCCGGCGTGCCGTCGGTCTTGGTCACCTTCGGGCCCGATGGGCGCAGTGTTTTGGACCTGACCCCCGACGCCACCATCGACAGCTATGACCAGTTGGATGCCGTGGTGGCGCGATTGCTGGGATAGCGGCGGGTTTCGGGTTCGCTGCAAAGAGATTGCAGCCTTTCTAATCTTAACCGCCGACCCGATGTTGCCCCATTGACCTTAGTCCAGACCCTCTGCAGAGTTTTGATATGACTGAGATATTCAAAGGCAATTTCACGCAGCAGGAACCGATCCCGGATGAGGGGATCGAGGCCGCTTTGGACGTGCTGCGCGGCGGACGGCTGCATCGTTATAACCTTGTGGGCGACGAGGTCGGCGAGGTGGGCCTGTTGGAGCAGGAATTCGCTGTGTATACGGGTGCAAAATATGCGCTGGCTGTGGCGTCGGGTGGCTATGCGATGGCGACGGCCTTGCGCGCAGTTGGGGTGAAGCCTGGCGAAAAAGTGCTGACGAATGCCTTTACCCTGGCCCCGGTGCCCGGTGCGATTGCATCGGTGGGGGCAGTGCCTGTTTTTGTTGGGGTCACGGAAAGCCTGACCATTGATCTGGAGGATCTGGCTATCAAGGCGGGTCAGGCCGATGTGCTGATGCTCAGCCACATGCGCGGGCATTTGGCGGATATGGATGCACTGTTAGAGATTTGCCACACCCATGACCTGACTCTGATCGAGGATTGCGCCCATACCATGGGGGCAGCCTGGAAAGGGCGGCCTTCGGGGCGCGACGGCGTAATCGGATGTTATTCGACGCAGACCTACAAGCACATGAACTCGGGCGAGGGCGGTCTGTTTGTCACCGATGACGATGAAATCATGGCGCGGGCTGTGATCCTGTCGGGGTCCTACATGCTCTATGTCCGCAACGGGACCGTGCCAGCGCCTGAGGTGTTTGAGCGGGTGAAGTATGAGACCCCGAATGTCTCGGGCCGTATGGACCACCTGCGGGCGGCGATCCTGCGGCCTCAGCTGAAGCAATTGGATCAGCAGTGCGCAAATTGGAATGACCGTTACCGCGTGGTCGAGGACGGCTTGCGCGGCACGCCTGGTCTGACGATCGTCGAGCGGCCCGAGGAAGAGACCTATGTGGGGTCCTCCATCCAGTTTCTGCTGTTGGATTGGAGCCCGAAGGGTGTGCAGGACGTGGTCTCGCGGTGTTTAATTCGGGGGGTGGAACTGAAGTGGTTTGGCGGGGCCGAACCTTCGGGCTTTACCAGCCGCTATGATAGTTGGCGCTATGCGCCGAGCGACCAGATGCCTGCGTCGGATCGTATCCTCAGCGGCATTCTGGATATGCGCCTGCCTTTGACCTTCAGCCTGGACGATTGCGCCCAGATCGCCCGGATCATCCGGGCCGAGGTGGGGGCGGTGTATCAGGCAGAGGAAACCTGAACTCGTCACGCCTAACTTCATAATTTCATAAGTTTAGGCCGGAATGACTGTGAACAAATCCCCTTTGGTCATATTCCGTTGCGTAATCTGGCCCTATGGAACAGACTTCTCCTTACAGTAATGTGTGAAAATCCTGGATCAACCCTAGAGATAAAAGGGTTTCGGGATGGAACTTGGACAGGGAATACACTCATGAAAAACGTAGTGCTGCTGGCCGTTGATGGCAGCGAAGGGTCCGACCGGGCGCTCACCCATGCCATGAACCGGGCCAAGACAGGCGGCGCAAAGGTTGTTGTCGCTTATGTTATTGAATGGTCTCCTTATTCATTCAATACACCGGAAGAAAACGCAGAACGCCACAATCGGCGCGAATCCGAGATTGTGCGCGCCAATTCAGGCGTCGTCGTCCCGGCCCTTGCGAAACTGGCTGAAGCCGGGATCGAGGCTGAAGGCATCGTACGCCATGGCAAGCCCGCAGAGACTTTGTGCGCCATTGCCGAAGAGTGCGAAGCAGCCCAGATTGTGATCGGGCGGCGTGGGCAAAACGGCGTCAAGGCGATGATCTTTGGCAGCGTGGTGGGCAATCTGGTGCAAGCCGCACCAGTGCCTGTGGTGGTGGTGCCCTGAGCGCTGCTTGAATTCCAACATTTCAGACAAGGAGGTGCCCCATGGCACGCTTTGTAACTTTTCTGCTGACAGCGCTGCTGCTGTCAGGCCCTGCTTTTGCAGGCATTGACGAGACGATCAACAGCATCACCGCGCCGATTGCGAACGTCATCGGTGATATTGTGTTCTTCAAGATCAACATCGCAGGGGCAGGTTTGCCGCTTGTTGTGCTCTGGCTGGTGATCGGGGCGGTGTTTTTTACCGTCTACATGGGCTTTGTGAACCTGCGCGGTTTCGGTCATGCCATACGGCTGGTGCGGGGTGACTACGCCGATCCCAATTCAGCGGGTGAGGTTAGTCACTTTCAGGCGCTGGCCACAGCCGTGTCCGGCACCGTGGGCATTGGTAACATCGGCGGGGTCGCGGTTGCGGTGACCGTGGGTGGGGCCGGGGCCACGTTCTGGCTGATCGTTGCGGGTTTCCTGGGGATGTCCACCAAATTTGTGGAATGTACTTTGGGTGTGAAATACCGGAACGAAAACCCCGATGGGTCCGTCTCGGGTGGTCCAATGTACTATCTGCGCAAGGGCTTTGAAGAGCGCGGCATGACAGGCTTTGGCAAGTTCATGGGTACCTTCTATGCCATCGGTATCTTTGTTGGGGCCTTGGGCATTGGCAACATGTTCCAGTCCAATCAGGCCTATGTTCAGCTGAACACCGTCGCTGGTGGTGGCTTGGACGGCTATGGCTGGCTGGTTGGGTTGATCCTTGCTGTGGTGGTCTTTGCCGTGATCGTGGGTGGTATCAAATCCATTGCCCGCGTGACTGAAAAGATCGTGCCCTTCATGGCGGTCTTCTACTGCTTCTTTGCGATCATCGTGATCCTGATGAACTTCACCTCGATTCCGATGGCCATCAGCAACATCTTCACTGGAGCGTTTACCGGCGAAGGCGTGGCAGGTGGGGCCCTGGGTGCACTGATCATTGGTTTCCAACGGGCTGTCTTTTCAAACGAGGCCGGTATTGGTTCCGCTTCCATCGCCCACGCTGCGGTGAAAACAGACGAACCTGTGACCGAAGGCTATGTTTCGCTGTTGGAGCCGTTTATCGACACCATCGTGATCTGTACAATTACCGCGCTGGTGATTGGTACGTCTCAGGTTGCTGATCCCAACTTTGCGGGCGATGCGACAGGTGTGGCCATGACCTCGGCCGCGTTTGAGCGTCAGATCAGCTGGTTCCCACTGCCTCTGGCCTTTGGCGCGCTGCTCTTTGCCTTCTCGACCATGATCTCGTGGTCTTACTACGGGCTGAAGGGTTGGACCTACTTGTTCGGCGAAAACCAGAGCCTGCAGACCATCTACAAGATCATCTTCTGTGCCTTTGTGGCGTTGGGGTGTGTGGTGCAGTTGGATCCGATCCTGTCAATCTCAGACGCGCTGGTCTTCCTGATCTGTGTGCCGAACATTCTGGGCCTCTACTTCCTGGCGCCCATCGTGAAGGCTGAGATGAACAAATATCAGGCCAAGCTGGCAAGCGGAGAGATCAAGAAGTTCAAGAACTGATCGGTCCTAACCTGATAGCAAACCAAGCCCTCGCACCCCGGTGCGGGGGTTTTTCTATAGTCGAATGGATTGACCCGACTCACTTGGCGCGATATTTAATGAACAAGTGTTCAATAAATTACTCGGAGACCTGAAGCGATGTTCAATGCAGCCATGCAATTTGATCTAGGCGAAGATGTAAATGCGCTGCGCGATATGGTGCATCGCTGGGCGCAGGAGCGGGTGCGCCCGATGGCGGGTGAGATTGACAGCTCCAACAGCTTCCCGAATGAGCTGTGGACCGAGATGGGTGAGCTGGGTCTATTGGGCATCACCGTGCCTGAGGAATATGGCGGGGCTGGGATGGGGTACCTGGCCCACGTCATCGCGGTAGAGGAAATCGCACGGGCCAGTGCCTCGGTATCGCTGTCCTATGGCGCGCACTCCAACCTTTGCGTGAACCAGATCAAGCTGAATGGCACCGATGAACAGCGGCAGAAATACTTGCCGGGCCTGGTGTCAGGTCAGCATGTTGGCGCTTTGGCCATGTCCGAGGCAGGGGCAGGCAGCGATGTGGTGTCGATGAAGCTGCGCGCCGAGAAACGCAACGATCACTTCCGCCTCACCGGCAACAAATACTGGATCACCAATGGCCCGGATGCCGACACCCTGGTGGTCTATGCCAAAACCGACCCGGATGCAGGATCCAAAGGGATCACGGCGTTTCTGATCGAGAAAGACATGGTGGGTTTCTCAACCTCTCCGCATTTTGACAAGCTGGGGATGCGCGGCTCGAACACCGCCGAGCTGATCTTTGACGATGTCGAGGTGCCTTTTGAAAACATCCTCGGCGAAGAGGGTAAGGGCGTGCGCGTGCTGATGTCTGGGCTCGATTACGAACGTGTGGTTCTGGCCGGCATCGGCCCCGGGATCATGGCGGACTGCATGGACGAGGTGATGCCTTACATGGTCGAGCGGAAACAATTCGGCACTTCGATCGGTTCCTTTCAACTGATGCAGGGTAAGATCGCCGATATGTACACCGCGATGAATTCCGCGCGGGCCTATGTCTATGAGGTTGCCAAAGCCTGTGACCGCGGAGATGTCACCCGTCAGGATGCCGCTGCTTGCTGTCTATACGCCTCCGAGCAGGCGATGGTGCAGGCCCATCAGGCCGTACAAGCCATGGGCGGGGCGGGGTTCTTGCAAGACGCGCCTGTGGCACGGCTGTTCCGCGATGCCAAGCTGATGGAAATAGGGGCCGGCACATCGGAAATCCGGCGTATGCTGGTGGGACGTGAACTTATGGGAGCGATGTGATGAAAACCTGTCTAACGCTTGCCGCCGTCCTTGCCTTTGCCTCACCGGCTTTGGCCCAGACCAAATCTGCTGATGAGGGGGACGCCTATGCGCCCTATGTCTCCGGTGCGCTTAGCTGTATGGCTACTACGCCGGGGGACGCCACGGCGCAGGACGCATGTATCGTGGCTGCGGTGGAAGAGTGCCAGATGAAAGCCGGGGTGTATGAGGCTTGTCTGAACGCCCTGCGGGACGGCTTTGATGCCGCGATCAAACGGGTCGATGCCGAAGAGCTGAAGATCTGCGATGGCAATCTGGACAGCGCCTGTGCGACCGTATTGCGAGGCCATGCTTTGATCCGCTCGGGACAGGGGCTTGATGCTGTAGGCTGGACCCGCGCGCTGACTGGGGCCGAGTGATATGCGCGTTGCTGCCCTCTTGTGTGTTGTCATGCCTCTTACGGTTCAGGCCCAATCGCTCAGTTTTGATGCCGCGCCAACGGCGACCTGTGTGGCACAAGGCGGCAAGGAACAGTGCATTGGACGGGCCGCAAACGCCTGCATGGAAACCTCGGAAGGGGGATATTCCACCAACGGCATGTCCGGGTGCACGGATTTTGAGCTGGAATGGTGGGATATACGCCTGAACGCGATATACAAGCAGACCCGCAATCGACTGGCCGAACAGGATGCAGAATCGCCCGCCTATGCGCCGCCACAGGTTGACGCCCTCAAGGCCATGCAGCGCGCCTGGATCCCGTTTCGGGATGCCAAATGCGACTATGTGGCAACCGAATGGATGGGCGGCAGCGGGGCGGGGCCTGCAACACTGTGGTGTCTGATGGACGAAACCGCGCGTCAGGCGCTCTACCTCGAATCGCGGGGGCAGAACTGAGCCATGCTGGACCGCACACTGTCATATGATGCCTTGAGCGAGGGGTTCTCGTGGGAGTTGCCCGTGCGGCTGAACATGGCTCATCAGGTGTGCGATCATTGGGCCGAGGTTGATCCAGAGCGCACGGCGATCATTGACCTGACCGGACCGCGCCGGGATGTGAGCTATGCTGAACTGCGCCGCATGGCGGATGCGCTGGCGCACGGTCTGGTGGCGCGTGGTGTTGTTGCAGGCGACCGAGTTGGCGTGCTTCGCTCGCAAAGCCCCTGGTGCGCTGCGGCCCATATTGCCGTCTGGAAAATTGGCGCAATTTCAATCCCTTTGTTCAAGCTCTTCATGCAAGACGCCCTGACCAGCCGGGTGCGGGATGCAGGGGCGCGTATTGTTGTGACCGACGCTGAGGGCGTCGATATGTTGCAGCCCCTGTCCGAGGTGGAGGCCCTGGTGCCCGAAGACACCGATCTGCCCGATATGCGATTTGAAACCGCGATGACCACGCCCGACACGCCCGCCTGTCTGATCTATACCAGTGGCACAACCGGCAGTCCCAAGGGGGCGCTGCATGCCCACCGCGTTCTGACGGGGCATATGCCGGGCACGGAACTCTTCTGCGGGTTTCTGGGGCAGGAGGGCGATTGCCTCTGGACCCCAGCGGATTGGGCGTGGATTGGCGGGCTCTTCAACATCATGATGCCCGGGCTGGCGCTGGGCGTGCCTGTGGTGGCGGCGCGTATGGTGAAATTCAATGTTGACGAGTGCTGTAAGATAGTCGTGGAAGCATCTGTTAAAAATGTTTTTTTCCCGCCAACAGCCCTGCGCATGTTGAAGGTTGAGGATGCCCGCATCGACGGGCTGCGATCTATTGGCAGCGGCGGGGAGCCATTGGGCGCAGAAATGCTGGAATGGGGCCGCAGTGCCTTTGGTCTGACCATCAATGAGTTTTATGGGCAAACCGAATGCAATCTGGTGGCCTGTTCTTGCGCCGATCTGTTTGACCCCAAACCCGGCTGTATCGGCCGGATCGTTCCTGGGCATGAGGTGGCTGTTCTGGATGACGCAGGCCTGCCGACCACGGGCGAGGGCGATGTGGCAGTCAAACGCGGCTCGGCCTCGATGATGTTGGAATATTGGAACCGCCCAGAACAGACCGCTGAGAAGTTCAAGGGCGATTGGATGCTAACCGGAGATCGTGGCATCTGGGATGGCGACTATCTGCGCTTCGTGGGCCGAGAGGATGATGTGATCACGTCCGCCGGTTATCGCATTGGTCCGGCCGAAATCGAAGATTGCTTGATGCAGCATGAGGCCGTGGCCACGGTGGGTGTGGTGGGCAAGCCGGACGCGTTGCGACATGAGATCGTCAAGGCGTATGTGGTTTTGAAACAAGAGTTTTCTGCATCTTCCTCACTTGAATCTGACTTGCAGAACTTTGTCAAAACCCGACTGTCAAAGTATTCATACCCCCGCGAAATCGGATTTCTGGAGACCTTGCCCATGACCGTCACGGGCAAGGTGATCCGCAAGGAGTTGAAAGCGCGCGCAGCGGCCGAGGGCGCAGGATGACCCCGCTAGTTCAAAGACGGCAGAGCCACCACCTGCACCTCGTCCTGCCACAAAATGGCCCCGGGGTCAGGGCTGCGCAGACGCTGGATCATCACGCCAAGCTCTCCCAGCAGCCACGCCATGTTCAAGGCGTGACCGATGTGCTCGTGCGCAACCGCCCGAAACCAACACACACCGCTGCGCTCAGCGCGTCGTCCGGGTCGATAGTACAGTCGGTTCGGGGCGTCCAACTGGTCATTGAACCAGTTCATTTCGCGGCGCAAGTCACGCATGCGCCAGTCGTCACGCAGATATCGGGCATCATACCAGACGTCATGCGCCGCTTGAAAAACACCTCGCCCAAGACGCGAATACCGGTCGCGTTCGGTCGATTGGAATCGGATATACATGGGGGTTCCCCGCGCTGTTCGCGGGCCTTCTTTTATGGCAGAGAAAAAGCAACGGATCACCCGCGTCGGACCAAGCAGTCAGACGGGGTGGGATGGTCAGCTTTTGCGTGCCTTAAAGAAGAGCATTGGAATCGTCCTTTGGATAAGAGCAGATCAACTATCATGCCCGCTCAGTCGAAACGAGCCATTGGCGGAAACATAAGATGTGCCTGTGGTTCAAAGACCACAGCGCCTTCTTTCTCAAAAGACGAGGTTTTGAAATGAAACTCACCAGCGCAGCTTTGCCCGGCTCCGAGACTTTCAAAGCCAACGAGGCCGCCCACTTGAAAGCGCTGGATGTGGTTCAGGCCGCAGCACATCAGGCCGCGGCAGGCGGGGGCGAAGGACCCCGCGAGCGCCATTTGAGCCGCGGCAAGATGTTGCCGCGGGACCGGGTGGCGAACTTGCTGGACCCCGGATCGCCCTTTCTGGAGGTTGGAGCCACTGCGGCACATGGGCTGTATGGCGGGGCCGCTCCTTGTGCGGGCGTGATCGCCGGAGTGGGCCGTGTCATGGGACGGGACTGCATGATCCTGTGCAATGATGCCACCGTCAAAGGTGGTACCTATTATCCGATGACGGTCAAAAAACACCTCCGCGCGCAAGAGATTGCCGAGGAATGCCATCTGCCCTGCATCTATCTGGTCGACAGTGGGGGCGCGAACCTGCCCAACCAAGATGAGGTCTTTCCGGACCGCGATCACTTTGGCCGGATTTTCTACAATCAGGCGCGGATGAGCGCCAAGGGCATCCCGCAGATCGCGGTGGTTATGGGGTCTTGCACCGCTGGTGGGGCCTATGTGCCGGCCATGTCGGATGTGACGATTATCGTGAAAGAGCAGGGGACGATCTTTCTGGCCGGGCCCCCTCTGGTGAAGGCAGCAACGGGGGAGGAGGTCACCTCGGAAGATCTGGGCGGCGGCGATGTGCATACGCGCCTGTCCGGTGTGGCCGATTATCTGGCCGAGGACGATGACCATGCTCTGGCCCTGGCGAGGCGCGCCGTGGGGCATTTGAACGGTGCCGGGCTGAAGCCCGGCCTACGATCAGATGTGCAGTTTGAGACGCCAGAAGCGCCAGCCTATGATCCGGCGGACCTGTTGGGCGTTGTACCGGCTGACCTGCGCACGCCCTATGACATCCGCGAAGTGATTGCCCGTTTGGTGGACGGCTCGCGGTTTGACGAATTCAAGGCGCGCTTTGGCGAAACACTGGTGACAGGATTTGCCCATGTAAACGGCTGCCCGGTAGGGATCGTCGCCAACAACGGCGTATTGTTTTCCGAGGCCGCCCAGAAGGGCGCGCATTTCATTGAGCTGTGCAGTCAGCGCAAGACACCGCTGGTGTTCCTACAAAACATCACCGGGTTCATGGTGGGGCGCCGTTACGAAAACGAAGGCATCGCACGCCATGGGGCCAAGATGGTGACCGCTGTGGCCTCGACCTCGGTGCCCAAGATCACCATGTTGGTGGGCGGCTCGTTTGGGGCAGGGAACTATGGCATGGCAGGGCGTGCCTATCAGCCGCGGTTCCTGTGGACCTGGCCCAACAGCCGGATCAGCGTGATGGGCGGTGAACAGGCGGCCGGTGTTTTGGCCACTGTCAAACGCGATGCCATTGAGCGCAAAGGGGGCAGTTGGTCAGCAGAGGAAGAGGCCGCCTTCAAACAACCCACCATTGATATGTTCGAGGAACAGTCGCACCCGCTTTATGCAAGTGCACGGCTGTGGGATGACGGCATTATTGATCCGCGCAAAAGCCGCGATGTGCTGTCGCTCAGCCTACGAGCGGCCTTGAATGCCCCGATCGAGGAGACCCGCTTTGGCGTGTTCCGGATGTGATGCGGCGCTTTGCCCAGCTGATTGCCAAGGTGCTGGTGATCACCGCGCTCAGTATGGCGACGTGGTTGTTCATCGTGCGCAACTCCGACAAAATGGCGCAGGGGCCAGAGGCGTGCAAAGTGGGCTATGTCTACGATGGGGATACCATTGCTATGCGCTGTAACGGACGCCCCGAGGTGACAGCCCGCCTGCAAGGATTTGACACGCCCGAAACGAAGGAGCCGGGCTGTGATGCCGAACTGGCGCATGGGTCGCTGGCCACCGATCGTTTGCGTCAGTTGGTGAAGTCGGGTCCGGTCGAAATTCGCCGCACCGGGCGTGACAAATACAACCGGCCACTGATCCGCCTGAGCATCAATGGCGAGGATGTGGGCGACACGCTGATCCGCGAAGGTCTGGCTGTGGCATACCGCGGAGGGGCCCGGATCAATTGGTGTAAGAGGCTGACGCAATGACGAAATCGACAAAAGGCATTACGGATTGGATCTCAGGGATTTCGATGCCCTCTCTCATGCGTGAAGTGGAGATCCCGGTTTATCTGATCCACAACAGTCCGGATCCGGATGATTACTTTTTCCTCTTTGACTTCGAAGAATTTGTTGACCGTTCATCCAAAGGGGTCTTTGTGCGCCCGGTTTTGAGGATATATGCTGGCCGCGATGACTTTAGCCGCACGCAGTTCGCACGGGATTTTCGTGCGGTGTTTGCCAGCGAATTCGACAAGATGCGAAGCGATTTGGCGCAGTCCAAAGGCAAACGTGGGTGGCTGGACTGGAACTTTGGTATCGGCTTCGCTTCGGATCTGGTGGGCAGTCTGGTCGCCAATCTGGTTTTGGCCATCGCTTTGTCCGTCGGCAAAAAGCTGATTGGCGAAATTTCCCTTCCCCGATTTTTGAAAAGCAAATCTGCCGAAGCAAAGCTGGCGGATGAAATAGACCGGACAAAGACATTGGTGGAAACCACGCTTGAGCGAATTGAAATCACATTGCATCGCGAATTGTACGACCATGCGTATCGGGATGGGCCGATGGGTAAAATCAGTGGGTTGGACCGCGAGGCCTGGCCTTTGCCCAACTATGTCCGCTCCCATCTGCAGCAGGGCAAAAGCGGTGCATGGTGGTAAGGAGACGAGACATATGTTTGACAAAATCCTGATGGCCAACCGGGGCGAGATTGCAGCCCGCGTGTTCGACACGGCGCGCGCCATGGGCGTGCGCACCGTCGCTGTTTACTCTGACGCTGACCGGGCTGCGCGTCATGTGGCGATGGCAGATGAGGCCGTGCATATTGGCGGGCCTGTCCCGGCGGACAGCTATCTGCGCGGAGATGTGATCATTCAGACGGCGCTGGACACGGGCGCGCAGGCCATACATCCGGGCTATGGGTTCCTGTCGGAAAACCCCGACTTTGTGGAAGCGGTCGAGGCAGCAGGGCTGACTTTCATCGGCCCCTCTGCGGATGCGATCCGCGCCATGGGTCTCAAGGACGCCGCCAAGGCGCTGATGGAGACAGCAGGCGTGCCCGTGGTGCCCGGCTATCACGGCGCGGATCAGGACGATGACCTGCTGGCAGATGAGGCCGCCAAGATCGGCTACCCGGTGCTGATCAAGGCCGTGGCAGGCGGTGGCGGCAAGGGCATGCGTCTGGTTGAGGGCGCCAAGGATTTCGTCGAAGCTCTGGCCTCTGCGCGCGGCGAGGCGAAGACCGCCTTTGGCAACGACGCCGTGCTGATTGAGAAATACATCCAGATGCCCCGCCATATCGAATTGCAGGTCTTTGGCGATGGCACCCGCGCAGTGCATCTGTTCGAGCGCGACTGCTCTTTGCAACGTCGCCACCAGAAGGTGATCGAAGAAGCACCTGCGCCGGGCATGACGGATGCCATGCGTGCGGCGATGGGCGATGCGGCTGTGCGCGCGGCTGAGGCGATTGGCTACAAAGGGGCAGGGACGGTTGAATTTATCGTGGATGGCTCGGACGGGCTGCGCCCGGATGGATTCTGGTTCATGGAGATGAACACACGTTTGCAGGTGGAACACCCGGTGACCGAAGCCATCACAGGCGTTGATCTGGTCGAATGGCAGCTGCGCGTGGCGAGCGGCGAAGCCTTACCCAAGTGCCAGGAGGAGCTGAGCATCACAGGCCACGCCTTTGAAGCCCGGCTCTACGCCGAGGATGTACCAAAGGGCTTCTTGCCCGCCACAGGTACACTGACCCATCTGAAGTTTCCCGACGGTGCACGTGCGGACACCGGGGTGCGGGCCGACGATGAGATCAGCCCGCATTATGACCCGATGATATCCAAGCTGATCACCCACGGGCCGACCCGCGCGGTGGCCCTGCGCAAGCTGGCCACGGCCTTGGGGGAGTGCGAGGTGGCGGGCACTGTCACCAACCTCGCGTTTCTGGGGGCCTTAGCCCAGCACGAGAGTTTTGCACGCGGAGATGTGGATACGGGTCTGATCGCGCGACATCTGGACGATCTGGTACAGGCTCCGGAAGTGACCGCCGAGGCGGCGGCCATGGCTGCCATGGCTGGCCTTGGAGTGTTGGACGCGGTCGCGTCAGAGACGGGCTTTGCGCTTTGGGCCCCCGTGACGCGGCAGGTCAAGATGGTCCGCGAAGATCAGGAGATGATCGCGCAGGTGTCCTCGCTGACAGCGAAGGCCTGCGATGTTGTTGTGCTGGGCCAGACCGTTGAGGCGCGGCGCGTGGATGGGGCGTGGCAGTTGAACGGTCGCAAAGCGCCATCCGTTGCGATTGCCGGTCAGACCGTGACGGTGTTTGAACATTACGGCGTTTCGTTTGACATCGTCGATCCACTTCAGCGCGAGGCAACAGGCGGCGCGGCGGCAGGCGTGATCGAAGCGCCGATGCCCGGCGTGGTTAAAGCGCTGAACGCCAAACCCGGTATTACGGTGGCCAAAGGGGATCGTTTGGCTGTGCTGGAGGCCATGAAGATGGAACACTCCCTCTTGGCCGAGCGCGACGGTGTGGTGGCCGAAGTTCTGGTGGCCGAGGGCGATCAGGTGGCCGCAGGGGCCGCTCTGGTGCGGTTGGAAGATCAGGAGGATGCGGCCACATGACCTCGCCCCTTGTCCTGCATGGCTATGCCTATAGCGTCTATACCCGGGCGGTGCGTATGGCCGGGCTGGCCAAGAAAATGACCGTCGACATCCGCGAGATTGATCCGTTTGATCCTGAGATGCGCAGGTTCAATCCACATCCCTTTGGCCGCGTGCCCGTGTTGGCGCACGGCTCGTTTCAGCTGTATGAAACGCGCGCCATTCTGGAGTATCTTGAGGCTCTTGCGCCCACGCCGTCGCTGGTCCCCGCTGACCCGCAATCCGCAGCACGCATGCGGCAGGTGATGGGCATTGCCGACAGCTATGTTTATGGGCCGTTGGTGCGTCAGGTGGTGTCACAAGCGTTGTTTGCGCTGCTGGATGGTGCAACGCCGGACCAATTGGTGATCACTGAGGGTCTGCAGAACGCGGCGACAGCGATGAAGGTGCTTGAGGAGATTGCCATCGAGGGTAAAGTGCTGAACGGTCAATCACTCAGCCTTGCCGACTGCCTGCTCTGGCCGATGTTGGACTATTTTCGTCAGGTGCCTGAAAGTGCCGAGAGCTGGGCACAGTGCAGAGCACTTGAGCGCTGGGCGGCAGGGATGGCTGAGCATCCGGTCGCTGTGCAAACGGCGCCGGATTTGGGAGGGTACACCGCATGATCCAAGCCGTTGAAATCTTTGAGGTCGGCCCACGTGACGGGCTGCAAAATGAAAAGCAACAGATCGCTGTGGCGGATAAGGTTACACTGGTCGATTGCCTCAGCAAGGCCGGGTTCCATCGCATAGAAGTGGCCAGTTTTGTCAGCCCCAAATGGGTGCCGCAAATGGCCAGTTCGGCCGACGTTCTGGCGGGGATCACTCGGGCCAAAGGCGTGTCTTATGCCGCGCTCACCCCCAACATGCGTGGGTTTGAAGATGCGCTTGCCGCCGATGCGGATGAGGTGGCTATTTTCGGCTCGGCCTCGGAAGGGTTTTCGCGTGCCAATATCAATGCCAGTATTGCGGAAAGCCTGGAGCGGTTCTCCCCTGTGATGGAGGCCGCGCGCAGGGCGGGCATTCGCGTGCGGGGCTATGTCTCTTGTGTCACCGATTGCCCCTATGACGGCTCTGTGGCCCCTGCACAGGTAGCGTGGGTCGCAGGCCAGTTGCACCAGATGGGCTGTTACGAGGTCAGCCTGGGCGACACCATCGGGCAGGGGACGCCCGAGACTGTGTCAGCCATGCTCAGCGCGGTCGTACAAGAGGTGCCTGCCGACCAACTGGCCGGGCATTTCCACGACACGCAGGGCAGGGCGCTGGATAATATTGATGCTTCGCTGGAACATGGCCTGAGGGTGTTTGATGCCGCCGTTGGGGGCCTCGGCGGTTGCCCCTATGCACCGGGTGCTGCTGGCAACGTCGCGACCGAAGCGGCACATGCGCATTTGACAGCTCAAGGCTACACGACTGGACTGGATGCCGAGGTTTTAACCCGCGCCGCCGAAATGGCGCGCGCGATGAGAGGGGACAGCCATGTCTGACACGATTGATATCGAACGCGACGCGCGTGGGGTGGCCACGCTCTGGCTGGCGCGCGCAGAAAAGCACAACGCCTTGTCTGCACAGATGATTGCCGAGCTGACGCAAGCCGCGGCCGATCTGGGTGCTGATGACAGCGTGCGCGTGGTGGTTCTGGCCGCCCATGGCAAAACCTTCTGCGCAGGGGGGGATCTGGGCTGGATGCGCGACCAGTTCGAGGCTGATCCGGCAACCCGCACGGCTGAGGCTGCCAAACTGGCGCATATGTTGCAGGCCCTGAACACAATGCCCAAGCCCCTGATCGGACGGCTGCAGGGCAATGCTTTTGGCGGCGGGGTCGGCATGGCGTCCGTCTGCGATGTGGCGATTGGGGCGGATCATATCTCGATGGCCCTCACTGAAACCCGGCTCGGGCTGATCCCGGCCACCATCGGACCATACGTGGCCGCGCGCATGGGAGAGGCCAAAGCGCGGCGTGTCTTCATGTCAGGGCGCCGCTTCGATGCCGCCGAGGCCGTGGCATTGAACCTGTTGGCGCGCATGGTGCCTGAGGCCGAACTGGATGCCGCGATAGAGGCGGAAGTGGAGCCTTATCTGCACTGCGCCCCTCAGGCCGTGGCGCGCTCCAAGGCGTTGTTGCGCAAGCTTGGACCTCAGATTGATGACGCCACGATTGCCCATACCGTCGCGGAATTGGCGCTTTGTTGGGACGGCGAGGAAGCCTCGGAAGGCATCGGGGCCTTCTTTGACAAACGCAAACCGCGCTGGGCCCCGAAGGTCTGACGTGTGCCTGCACCATGTCGCAAATGCGCTTGCATGATCGGTGATGGCTTTTTAGCCTGCCTGAGCAATTGCCTTTATCGAAAGTCCACGTCATGCCACTTCTGACCACTTGCATCGGGGCCTACCCGAAACCCGAATATGTGCCCATTCAGGATTGGTTTCAGGTTTCGCATAATTCTGATGACTATAACGAGAAGGTCACGCAAAGCTGGTCGCAGGAAAAGGTGGATGAAGCCCGCGACTTGCTGGACCGCGCCACCGCCGAGGCCGTGGCGGATCAGTTAACCTGCGGTGTCGATATCCCAACCGATGGCGAACAACGGCGCGAGAATTACGTGCATTACCAATGTCGGCACTTCACCGGGTTCGATTTTGAAAACCTGACCGAGCGGTCGATGCGCAATGACGCCTACACCACCCATCTGCCCTCGATCCGGGCCAAGGTGACGGGGCAGGACAACTCCACCTTGGTTCGCGATTGGCAAGTGGCCGAGGCAGCTGCGGGTCGTCCGGTCAAGATCACGCTGCCCGGACCTATGACCATTTCCGACACCACGGCGGATGTGTTTTACAACGATGATGCCGAGTTGGCGCGCGATCTGGCAGATGCGCTGAACGGGCAGGTGCAGGCTTTGGCGGATGCCGGATGCCGCTACATTCAGGTGGACGAGCCTATTTTTGCCCGCAAGCCCGAGGGGGCCTTGGCTTACGGCATTGAAACGCTGGAGCGGTGTTTTCATGGGCTGCCAGATGAGGTGACACGGGTGGTGCATATGTGCTGCGGCTATCCAAATTGTCTGGATGATGCGGATTATCCCAAGGCGGATCAGGCGTCCTATATGCAAATTGCCGAGGCCGTGGACGGTGTCGCCGATCAGATCTCCATTGAAGACGCGCACCGCCACAACCCCGAAGAGCTGTTCACCCGGTTTGAGAAATCATCCCTGATTGTGGGGTTCATCACCATTGCTTCGTCCCGAGTGGAACCTGTCGAGGAAATCCGCGCGCGGATGCACCATATCCTGCAATACATGCCCGCCGAGCGCTTGCTGGCCGCGCCCGATTGCGGGCTGGGCTTTCTGGGGCGTGATCTGGCGATGACGAAGCTGCGGAACTTGAGCGAGGCGGCGCGGTCGGTTGCATAGAGGTTGTTTACCGGACGGTCGCCAAGGTCATTTCTCGCCCTTTAGTGTACTGAGAAACTCCAAAAACAAGAATGCAACCACGCGAAATTTTGGAAGGAATGCAGCGAGCACTTGGGGTTACCTCTGCACGGCAATTGCAAAACTATTGATTTCAACACCCATGTCGTGCAGTCTCTTCGCTGCCGACGGTCTAATTTTTTATCGGCATAATTGTTAATGATTTGGGGAAAAATACATGAATCTCTACAAAACTATCGTTGCTGCGGGCGTATGTGCGCTTGTTGGCACGGCCGCGTCAGCTGCAACCATCGGGGGCATCGACTTCCCTGATGGAGCAACGTCGTTTGCGGATAGCGTTGTTAGTTACACGCCTGGAACCGGATTTGCCACCAACGGAGCGTGCCAAGACACAAGTTTGGCTCTTGGCGTGCCTGATTTTGGCGGTGGGAACTGTGATGGCTATGTCTCATTGGGACAGGGCGGGTCGATTGTTCTGCAGTTTACAGACAACGCACTGACGACCTCGGGCGACATCGATGCCGACCTTCACGTGTTTGAAGTTGGCAGCGCGGTCGAGGCTATGATGATCGCTATCTCAACAAATGCGGTGGATTGGATCGAACTTGGCACGTTGTCCGGGCAGCCCACCAGCATTAACATTGACGGTGTTACCGGTGTCGTTGACGGAACGGCCTACAGCTATGTTCGCATCACGGATGATCCGAACTCAGGTCCAGGAAGCGGCGTCTTCTCAGGGGCCGACATTGATGCCGTTGGTGCGATCTCGTCCACCACGCCTGTGCCGTTGCCTGCGACTGGCCTGATGTTGGTCGGTGCAATGGGGCTGCTTGCCTCAGCGAAACGCCGCAAAAACAAGCAAAGTTGATTTTAAATTGAAAAGATCAAGGATGCGTCAGGCGGATCACTCCTCTGACGCATCCTTTCATTTCCTAACCCTCAACTGCTGAGTAAGGTCCAAGTTATTAATGCTGAGACTCTAGTGCTTGTCGGACGTAAGTGGTCTGCAGGGCGCGGTTGGCTGGGGCGCGCAGAATTCCTCGAGAATTTTTTTGCGACGAAGCGGCCTGAGCGTCGCCTTTGTCAGTCCAGGACCGTTGAAGTCGCTCCCCTCAACAGACACTCCTGTGAATTACAGCGGGGCGAGGATAGCAAACCCGTTCCGGTCCCTTTTCCTCATCTCTTCCTCATCGAGCTCCCAATAAGTGCCCAGCATCGGTTGACCCTCCCCAAGGGCGCGGGTAAACCGATATGAGGCATTGCCGTGCCTCATTATTGCGCCCGTATGTCCGTACGCGAAAGGAGTTGCCCCCGTGGAAGAGATGCTGAGGGAATATCTTCCCATTCTCGTGTTTCTGGCAGTTGCCATCGGATTGGGGATCGTTCTGATCCTGGCCGCTGTCATTCTGGCCGTCCGCAACCCTGACCCGGAAAAGGTAAGTGCTTACGAATGCGGGTTTAACGCCTTTGACGACGCCCGGATGAAGTTTGACGTGCGGTTCTATCTGGTCTCGATCCTCTTCATTATTTTTGACCTCGAAATTGCGATGTTGTTCCCTTGGGCCGTGGCGTTCCAGGACGTCAGCATGGTGGGTTTCTGGTCGATGATGGTCTTTTTGGCGGTGCTGACCGCCGGCTTTGCCTATGAATGGCGCAAAGGAGCGATGGAATGGGAGTAGCCACCGGAGCCAACTCCGCGGATTTTGACCGCGAAGTCGCCACGCAGGATCTGAACCGAGAATTGCAGGACAAGGGGTTTTTGCTGACCTCGTCCGAGGACATCATCAATTGGGCCCGCACGGGGTCACTGCACTGGATGACCTTCGGGTTGGCCTGTTGTGCGGTTGAGATGATGCACACTGCCATGCCGCGCTATGATGTGGAACGCTTTGGCTTTGCCCCGCGCGCCAGCCCACGCCAATCGGACGTGATGATCGTGGCCGGAACCCTGACCAACAAAATGGCCCCCGCCTTGCGCAAGGTCTACGACCAGATGCCCGAGCCGCGCTACGTGATCTCGATGGGCTCCTGCGCCAATGGGGGTGGGTATTACCACTACAGCTATTCCGTTGTGCGCGGGTGTGACCGGATCGTGCCGGTGGACATCTACGTGCCGGGCTGCCCTCCGACCGCCGAGGCGCTGGTCTACGGTATCCTGCAACTGCAACGCAAAATCCGCCGCACGGGCACAATCGTGCGCTAAGGTGCCAAGGAGTTTGAGACGATGACCGCAGCACTTGAGGAACTGGCCACCCATATCGAGATAAAGCGCGCGGATAGCGTGCTGGGCTGGGACGTGACCCATGGTGAGCTGAACATGGATGTGTCGCTCTCCAACATTGTGGGGTTGGTCGAGTTCCTGAAAACAGACCAGACCTGCAAGTTCTCGTCGTTGGTGGATATCACGGCAGTGGACTACCCGGACCGGGCCAAACGGTTCGACGTGGTGTACCACTTCCTGAGCATGTACCAAAACCACCGCATCCGCCTGCGTATTGCCATCCGCGAAGAGGATATGGTGCCGTCGATCACTGAAGTGCACCCCTCGGCCAACTGGTTCGAGCGTGAAGTGTTCGACATGTTCGGTATTCTGTTTTCCGGCCACCCCGATCTGCGCCGCATCCTCACCGACTATGGTTTCCGCGGCTATCCGCTGCGCAAGGATTTCCCCACAACAGGCTATACCGAAGTGCGCTACGACGAAGTGCAAAAGCGCGTGGTCTATGAGCCGGTCAGCCTGGTGCAAGAATACCGCCAGTTTGATTTCATGTCGCCCTGGGAAGGGGCCGAGTACATCCTGCCCGGCGACGAGAAGAAGGAGGAGGCGAAATGATCACCCTCTGGAATGCGCTACTGCTGGCCACTTTTGGGCCTTTGTTCTTTGCGCCGATGCTGGTGCGTAAACTTACGCCTGCCAATGTTGCGGCCCATAAGGGAGACAAGCGATGATGGACGGCACCAAATTCGATGACGCCCAGACGGGCGAACAGAAGATCCGCAATTTCAACATTAACTTTGGCCCGCAACACCCTGCGGCACACGGAGTTTTGCGTCTGGTTCTGGAGTTGGACGGCGAGATCGTAGAACGCTGTGATCCGCACATCGGCCTGCTGCACCGTGGCACGGAAAAGCTGATGGAAAGCCGGACGTATCTGCAAAACCTGCCTTATTTCGACCGGCTGGATTATGTCGCCCCGATGAACCAGGAACATGCCTGGTGTCTGGCGATTGAGAAACTCACGGGCGTGGAGGTGCCGCGCCGGGGCAGCTTGATCCGCGTGCTCTATTCTGAGATTGGCCGCATCCTCAACCACCTGCTGAACGTGACCACGCAGGCGATGGACGTGGGCGCGCTGACGCCGCCGCTCTGGGGCTTTGAAGAGCGCGAGAAGTTGATGGTGTTTTACGAGCGTGCCTGTGGTGCGCGCCTGCACGCCGCCTATTTCCGCCCCGGTGGGGTGCATCAGGACATTCCTGACGATCTGATCGACGATATCGAAACCTGGGCCAATGAATTCCCGGCCGTCATGGATGATATCGACGGCTTGCTGACCGAAAACAGGATTTTCAAGCAACGTAACGCCGATATCGGCGTGGTGACCGAACAAGAAGCGCTCGATTGGGGCTTTTCCGGCGTGATGGTGCGCGGGTCAGGCATGGCCTGGGATCTACGCCGCGCGCAGCCCTATGAATGCTATGACGAATTTGAATTCCAGATCCCCGTAGGCAAGAACGGCGATTGCTATGATCGCTATCTCTGCCGCATGGAGGAAATGCGCCAGTCGTTGCACATCATCCATCAGTGCATTGCCAAACTGCGCGCGCCCGAAGGGCAGGGCGATGTTCTGGCCCGCGGCAAGATCACGCCCCCCAAACGCGGCGAGATGAAACAGTCCATGGAAGCGCTGATTCACCACTTCAAACTGTACACTGAAGGGTTCCATGTGCCCGAGGGCGAGGTCTATGCTGCCGTCGAGGCTCCCAAGGGCGAGTTCGGCGTGTATCTGGTGGCGGATGGCTCCAACAAACCCTACCGCGCCAAGATCCGTGCTCCCGGGTATCTGCACCTGCAGGCGATGGATCATATCGCCGGCGGGCATCAGCTGGCCGATGTGGCTGCAATCATCGGGACAATGGATGTCGTTTTCGGGGAGATTGATCGCTGATGACACTGGCGACGCTTGCCATACTGCTCTCGGCTGTGGGTATCCTGATTACGGGTGCTTTGGCGGCAGTGTTTCTGCGCTCAACCGAGAGTGGGATGCAGCAAGTGACGCATCGTCTGGAGCAACTGCCCGAGGTGATGACAGGGCGCTACATCGCCTTCACCGGCATGACGCTTTTTGCCACGCTTTACGGCGATCTCATGGTAATTGCGGCGTGGTTCGTTGCATTGGGCTTCATGGCCTTCGCCGACGCCTTTATTTACTACCGTAGCGGACATCCGACAGCCAAGCATATGGCTGCGGGTATCGCTGCATTACTTGTTGTAATTGTGGCGCTGTTGGCGCTTCGCGCAGGAGGGGGACTCTGATGCGGATTAAGACTGTATTTTTGGGACTGGCAGGGCTGACGGTCCTGGCGGCGTGTGATGTGCCGCCGCAGGGCACCAACGCCGAGGATGTGGCGCGTTTCCAGGCGGCGGTTGCGTCGATCGGATGCGACATGGTCGGGGAAAGTGACTATTTGCCAGTGGAATTGCAAGCCGGGCTGACCCGTGAACAAACCACGTCGCTGGTGGCGTTCCACCTGGCCACCCAAAAGGCAGTACCACTGGAAAGTGGCGGAGCGCGGTTGGTTGTGGGCGGGTGCACGCCCGAAACCGCCTGAGCCGTAACATTGAAACATCGGCGCGCACCGATATCGGTGCCGCTTCACACTTAGCAAGACGGATTGATCATGCTTCGCAGACTATACCCAGACCAGCCCGACAGTTTCGCCTTCACGGCAGACAACCAGGCATGGGCCGAGGCGCAAATCTCTAAATACCCTGAGGGGCGGCAAGCCAGCGCGATAATTCCGCTGCTGTGGCGCGCACAGGAGCAGGAAGGCTGGCTGACGCGGCCTGCGATGGAACATGTGGCCCAGATGCTTGACATGGCGTATATTCGCGCGCTTGAGGTGGCTTCGTTCTACTTTATGTTCCAGATGCAACCTGTTGGTTCTGTGGCACATATTCAAATTTGCGGAACCACGTCCTGCATGATCTGCGGGGCGGAGGATCTGATTGCCGTGTGTCGCGACAAAATCGCTCCGAACCCGCATGAGATCTCGGCCGATGGCAAGTTCAGCTGGGAAGAGGTTGAGTGCCTGGGGGCTTGCACCAACGCGCCCATGGCCCAGATCGGCAAGGATTACTACGAAGATATGACCGCCGATGGTTTTTCGGCCATGCTCGACGAAATGGCGGCAGGTAAGGTGCCTGTACCCGGACCCCAGAACGGGCGCTATGCCTCCGAGCCAAAATCGGGGCTGACCAGCCTGACCGAGTTTGACACCGGCAAGACGAAGTATAACGCCAGCGTGCAACTGGCCACGGATATTGGCGATACACTGAAGCGCATTGATGGCACCGAAGTGCCTTTGATTGCGCCTTGGCGAGACAAAGGGGCGATGCATGCACCGGCGGCTTCCTCCGTGAAGCAAAATGAGACGCCCGTTGCAGTTGGCGGCGGCAAAGCGGCCAAGCCTGCGAAGACAACGGCGTCCGAGGCGAAACCAGAGCCCGCCACGAAACTGGCCAAGGCCGAGAAAACCGCCCCCAAAGCAGCACCGGATGGTCCGGGCACCAAGCCCAAGAGCTTGGAAAGCGCACGAGACGGCGGAGCGGATGACCTGAAACTGATCAAGGGCGTTGGGCCCAAGCTGGAAGCCTTGCTGCACAGACTTGGGTTCTATCACTTTGATCAGGTTGCGGACTGGAGCGCCGACGAAGTGTCGTGGGTGGATCAGAACCTTGAAGGCTTCAAAGGGCGCGTCAGCCGGGATGACTGGGTGGCTCAGGCCAAGATTCTGGCCGCGGGAGGTGAGACTGAGTTCTCGGCGCGGAAGAAAAAGTGAGGATAGGGCCTGATCGCCCGTGCTCAACAACAGAGGGGTAATAAGTGATGAATGGTAAAGAGATGAACGTTTGCAATCTGATTTGCTGGGGGCTTGCTGTTCTGGCAGGGATCCTTGTGTTCATGGTGGCCCGCGTGCCAACAAGTTTTATCGCAGCTTTGCTGTTGGGCGTTGCTTTGGCGGTTTTCCTGGGCCTCGTGCTGACACGATTGTTTTGCGGAACCTCTGAACAATCGACCGGAGAGGCTTCGGCAACCACAAGCGCTGCAGCGGCGGGGAGCGCAGGTACAGGTGCTGCTGCGGCAACAGCTGATGCCGCGGTTGCGGGCGCAGCCGAGGCCGATGCGGCAGCAAACGCCGACGCCAAAATGAAGGCAGAAGCAGATGCGGCTGCCAAGGCGAAGGCCGATGCGGATGCGGCCAAGGCGAAAGCCGATGCCGATGCTGCCAAAGCGCAGGCCGATGCTGAGAAGAAGGCAAAAGCCGACGCTGCAAAGAAAGCCGAAGCAGACGCCGCGGCAGCCAAAGCCGACGCCATTCCTGATTACGACAAGGACGGTGTCGCGGAAGGCGAAAACGAGGGCACACGCCCCGCAGGTCTGAGTGCCGCGCGCGACGGCAAAGCCGATGATCTCAAGCAAATCAAAGGTGTCGGCCCCAAGATGGAACTGGTCTGCAATGACCTCGGTTTTTATCATTTCGATCAGATCGCGGCGTGGACTGCGGATGAGATTGCCTGGGTGGATGCGAACCTCAAAGGGTTCCGTGGACGCGTAAGCCGGGATAATTGGGTTGAACAGGCCAAAATTCTTGCCGCCGGCGGGGAAACCGAGTTTTCCAAACGCGTGGAAGACGGCGACGTTTATTAAACAGGATGAGAGATGTCAGAGCGCAACGACCCCATTGCCCGCAAAGGCCGCTTCACCGCGATGGTGATCGCGGGCACGGCTGTGTTTTGGGTTCTGGCCTCACTGATCGGTGCCGAGTATGGCTGGAGCAATCGCACGCGAGCGCTCTTCGACATGTTGGCGCTGGCCGGGTTCATCTGGGCCTTCGTGCTGATCTATCAACTCTGGCGCGCGCGCCAGTCCAATCAATCGACCAACCAAAGGTAACGGGATGCTGAAAGACCAAGACCGTATCTTCACCAATCTTTATGGGATGCACGACCGCACGTTGAAAGGCGCGCAGGCCCGCGGCCATTGGGATGGCACGGCGAAGATCCTGCAAAACGGGCGGGACTGGATCGTTGATCAAATGAAGGCCTCTGGCCTGCGTGGGCGCGGCGGGGCGGGCTTCCCGACCGGTCTGAAATGGTCGTTCATGCCCAAGGAAAGCGATGGCCGTCCGGCCTATCTCGTGGTCAATGCTGACGAATCCGAGCCTGGCACCTGCAAGGACCGCGAAATCATGCGCCATGATCCGCACACGCTGGTCGAAGGTTGCCTGATCGCCAGCTTCGCGATGAATGCGCATGCCTGCTATATCTACATCCGCGGGGAATACATCCGCGAGAAAGAAGCCCTGCAAAACGCCATTGATGAGGCCTATGAGGCTGGGTTGATCGGCCGCAATGCCTGCAAATCCGGCTGGGATTTTGACCTGTATCTGGTGCATGGAGCAGGGGCTTATATCTGTGGTGAAGAAACCGCGCTGCTTGAAAGCCTTGAGGGCAAGAAGGGTATGCCACGCATGAAACCTCCGTTCCCGGCCGGCGCGGGGCTGTATGGCTGCCCGACCACTGTGAACAACGTGGAATCGATTGCCGTGGTGCCCACCATCCTGCGCCGTGGTCCGGACTGGTTCGCCAGCTTCGGCAATCCCAACAATGCGGGTACCAAGATCTTTGGCATCTCGGGCCATGTGAACAACCCTTGTGTGGTTGAGGACGCGATGTCGATCTCCTTCGAGGAATTGATCGAGAAGCATTGCGGCGGCATTCGCGGCGGCTGGGACAATCTGAAAGCGGTTATTCCGGGCGGGTCCTCGGTACCATGTGTGCGCGGTGAAAACATGCGCGGTGCCACGATGGATTTTGACGGGCTACGTGAAGTTGGATCATCCTTGGGCACTGCGGCCGTCATCGTCATGGACAAAGACACCGACATCATCAAGGCGATCTGGCGGCTGTCTAAGTTCTACAAACATGAAAGCTGCGGTCAGTGTACGCCCTGCCGCGAAGGCACGGGCTGGATGATGCGGGTCATGGATCGTCTGGTCAAAGGCCAGGCCGAGGTCGAAGAAATCGACATGCTGCTGGATGTGACCAAGCAGGTCGAAGGACACACTATCTGTGCGTTGGGCGATGCAGCCGCCTGGCCCATCCAGGGCCTGATCAAGAACTTCCGGGACGAGATTGAAGACCGCATCAAAGCCCAGCAAAAAGGCCGCGTCAGCGCGGTTGCGGCGGAGTGAGGAGCTCTCATGCGCAATATCTGGGACGGTTTCCTGAGTTTGCTTTGCGCAGTGGCGACCATTGTGATCTGTGGCGTGCCTGGTTGGTACGCGCATGTGGCGATCTCGAACGGATTGGCACCACAGTGGGTCTATGTTTCGGTCTTCGGTCTGGGATTTTGCGCTGTGCTACTGACACTGTCGTTCCTGCGCAAAGCCAGCGCTGGTGTGGCCCCTTCGCGGGAGCGCAGACGATGACACATCAGATGGAGTATTTAAGTTGAGCGGTTTTGCAGAATATGGACACGCGATTGTCGCCATGGCGGGGCTTGGCATGATGCAAATGGTGATGAGCCCATTGTCTGCTATGAAGAAAACTGCGTTGGGGCTTGCGCCAGGCGCGACGCCAGAACAGGACTATAGCAGTGCTACTTACCGCTGGCACAGGGCTTACAGCAATCTGGCCGAAACCGTGGGGGCATTTGTGGCCGTGACAGCGGCCTGCATTCTGGCCGGGGCGAACCCGTTCTGGGTAAACCTGCTGGCCTCGCTCTTTCTGGTGCTGCGCATCGGGCTGGCCGTGGTGCATGTAAAAGGCATCGGCAAACCGGATATGTCAGTGCGGTCGTTTACGTATGTTGCGGGCTGGGCCGTATGTCTCATCCTCGGGGTGATGGCGATCTGCGCGGCGTTTGCCGAGTAATAGGGAATGAATAAGACGATGATGATATCGCGGAACCTGACACTTGGCCTGATCACCGTTGTGATGTTGGCTGGCTGCACCGAACGCGCCAAGCGGGTCTATTTTGACGGCAAGCATTTCCCGACGCGGGAAAAGGCGGTCAGCAAGGAAGAACGTGATCGTTTTGTCGTCACCGTCCGCCGTGTGGATCAGGGGCTTGATCCTGCCCGCGAGGCCGGTCGCCATGGCGGTTCGCGCTATTGCATCAAAAACTTCGGAACCAGCGAAATTGAATGGGCCAGCGGACCAGATGATCCGGCAGAAACGCTGCAGGTTTCCAATTCCACACTGACGTTAACGGGACGGTGTATCACTTGGTGAAATATCTCCATATATCAGGTGCTTGCGGTGATGTTATTGCATATCATCAACTGCAAAACCCATGTCATGCAGGCCGGGGCGTATCACATGCGCGCCCGCGCGCCCGCATGAACAGGAGAAATGCTATGCGTATGATTAAACCACTGGTTCTGGCCACTGCTTTTGGTGTTGGTCTGTCGACGGCGGCCTCGGCCGGTCTGAAAGAAGAAAAAGACCTGAACGACGGTCTGCTGGTGGCGGCCGTTGCCGAGAAGATCCAGCGTGAATGCCGCACCATTGGCGCGCGCATGTTCAAGGCACGCAAATTTGCCAATACATTGAAAGATCAGGCCGAAAGCCGCGGCTATACGATGGCCGAGATCGAAGCCTATGTGGACGACAGCGACGAGAAACGCGCCATGCGCGAACGCCGCAACGCCTATATGAAATCCAAAGGGGCCAGCAATCTGGACCCGGACAGCCTCTGTGTGCTTGGGCACGCCGAGATCAAGAAGAACAGCCAGATTGGCCAACTGCTAAGAGCAAAGTGATGCACCATGTCTGATACCCGCACAATCATCATTGATGACCAGGAAGTTGAGGTGGATGGGGCCATGACCCTCATCCAGGCTTGCGAGCAGGCGGGGATCGAAATACCGCGCTTTTGTTATCATGAGCGTCTGTCGATTGCGGGCAACTGCCGGATGTGTCTGGTAGAAGTCGTTGGGGGGCCGCCGAAACCTGCGGCCTCCTGTGCCATGCAGGTGCGTGATCTGCGGCCCGGGCCTGAAGGCCAGCCGCCGGTGGTGAAAACCAACTCGCCCATGGTCAAGAAAGCCCGCGAGGGCGTGATGGAATTTCTGCTGATCAACCATCCCTTGGATTGCCCGATTTGCGATCAGGGCGGCGAATGCGATTTGCAAGACCAGGCAATGGCTTACGGTGTGGACTTCAGTCGGTTCCGCGAACCCAAACGTGCCGTGGATGATCTGGATCTGGGGCCACTGGTGGAAACCCATATGACCCGCTGCATTTCCTGCACGCGCTGTGTACGCTTCACAACCGAAGTCGCAGGCATCACCCAGATGGGCCAAACCGGCCGGGGTGAAGATAGCGAGATCACCAGTTACCTGGGCGAAACGCTCGACAGCAATCTGCAGGGCAACATCATTGATCTGTGCCCCGTGGGGGCGCTGGTGTCGAAGCCCTATGCGTTTACTGCGCGCCCGTGGGAGCTGACCAAGACCGAAACCATTGATGTGATGGACGCGCTTGGCTCGAATATCCGGGTGGATTGCAAGGGCCGCGAAGTGATGCGCATCCTGCCGCGCAACCACGACGGTGTGAACGAGGAATGGATTTCCGACAAAACCCGTTTCGTCTGGGATGGCTTGCGGCGTCAGCGTCTGGACAAGCCTTACGTCCGCGAAAACGGCAAATTGCGCCCTGCCAGCTGGGGCGAGGCGCTTGGCAAAGCGGCTGAGGCGATCAAATCCGCCAAGAAACTGACCGGGCTGGTCGGGGATCTGGTGCCGACCGAAGCGGCTTTTGCGCTTAAACAACTGGTCGAGGGGCAGGGCGGGCAGGTCGAATGCCGCGTAGACGGCGCACATCTGGTGCCAGGCAACCGCTCGGCCTACGTGGGCAATGCCGCGATTGAGGACATTGACACCGCCACCCATATCTATCTGGTGGGCACTGACCCGTCGGTTGAAGCCCCTGTGTTGAATGCGCGCATTCGCAAGGCCTGGCTGAACGGTGCCGAGGTGACCCATGTCGGGCAACCTGCCAATCTGAGCTACGACGTCAACTACACGGGGTCCGGCAATCGGTTCCTGATGCGCCTGCTGCGCGATGCGCCAGCCCAAGAGGGGGCATTGGTGATCCTGGGGCAGGGTGCGCTTTGTGGCGCGACCGCCGATGGCGCCTTGAGTACCACCATGCGTCTGGCCGAGAAAACCGGTGGCAAAATGCTGGTGTTGCACACAGCGGCAGGCCGTGTCGGTGCGATGGACGCCGGATGCACCACCGACGGCGGCATGACCGCTGCGCTAGACGGTGCGGATGTGATTTACAACCTCGGCTCGGATGAGACACCTATCGCTGACGGTACGTTTGTCATTTACCAGGGCAGCCACGGCGATCGGGGCGCGCACCGCGCGGATGTGATCCTGCCGGGGGCCGCTTATACCGAAGAGCAGGGATTGTTCGTGAACACCGAAGGCCGCCCACAATTGGCGCTGCGCGCGGGGCATCCCCCCGGCGAGGCTAAGGAAAACTGGGCGATCTTGCGGGCGCTGTCTGGTGAGTTGGAGGCCGCACTGCCCTTCGACAATCTGGCACAGCTGCGTCAGGCCTTGGTCGCTGTCGCACCACATCTGGCCCAGATCGACGTCGTGCCAGAAAATGAATGGACGTTGGTGCCCGAGGTGGAATTGGGCGGGGCGCATATGGGCGGGGGGATCACAGATTTCTACCTGACCAACCCGATTGCCCGTGCCAGCGAGCTGATGGCCGAGCTGAGTGCTGCGGCGCAGGCGCGGGCCTCGCAACAGGTTGCGGCTGAATAATGAAACAGGCGGGGCGCATAGCTCTGACGGCGGCCTCTGGCGGTGTCGTGGTCGTTCTGGGCGGGTGCCAACCTGCCGAAACGCCCGATGCCGCGCGGTTCGAACCGGAATACCGCGGGATCGAGACGGGATTGCTGGATGGTGATCTGGTCAATTTCCGGGTTGAGATGACCGGCGCGCGCAACAATGAAGATGTGGCGACCTATGCCCGCTGTGCCGCCGCACAATATACGCTGATCCGGGGATACGGTTTTGCCCGACATTTGCGCACCTCAGTGACGGAACAGGGTGGCATCTGGCGCGGGGATGCGATTTATACGATCTCGCCGGACTTGCCCGACGGGCTAAAAACAATCGACGCAGAAGTCGTCGCCGCCGATTGCGCGGAAAACGGAATACCGATGGTATGAGGGACTGATGGCCGAATTCTTTACAACCCCGCTGGGGACCTTCGTGATCATCCTGGCACAGTGTTTGGCTGTGCTGGGCTTTGTCATGATCAGCTTGCTGTTCCTCGTCTACGGCGACCGCAAAATCTGGGCCGCCGTTCAGATGCGCCGCGGCCCAAACGTTGTGGGCACCTTCGGCCTGCTGCAATCCGTGGCAGATGCCTTGAAATACGTGGTCAAAGAGGTGGTCGTGCCCGCAGGGGCCGACAAGCCGGTGTTCATGCTGGCCCCGATGACCAGCTTTGTTCTGGCGGTGATCGCCTGGGCGGTGATCCCGTTCAATGATGGCTGGGTGGTCAGTGATATCAACGTCGCCATTCTGTATGTCTTTGCGATGTCCTCTTTGGAGGTTTACGGCGTGATCATGGGCGGCTGGGCCTCGAACTCGAAGTATCCGTTCCTCGGCTCGCTCCGCTCGGCGGCGCAGATGATCTCTTATGAGGTCTCAATTGGCCTTATTATCATCGGTGTCATTATCTCAACCGGTTCTTTGAACTTTGGCGATATCGTTGCCGCCCAAGACACCGCCTATGGCTTTTTCGGCTGGTACTGGTTGCCTCACTTCCCGATGGTCTTCTTGTTCTTCATCTCGTGCCTTGCGGAAACCAACCGTCCGCCGTTCGACTTGCCCGAGGCGGAATCGGAACTGGTGGCCGGATATCAGGTGGAATATTCCTCAACCCCGTTCCTGCTGTTCATGGCGGGTGAATACATCGCCATCTTCCTGATGTGCGCGCTGACATCGCTGCTGTTCTTCGGCGGCTGGCTGTCGCCCATTCCAGGTATCCCGGACGGGGTGTTCTGGATGATCTCGAAAATGGCGTTCTTCTTCTTCATCTTCGCGATGGTGAAGGCAATCACACCGCGCTATCGCTATGATCAGCTGATGCGCATTGGCTGGAAGGTGTTCCTGCCGTTGTCACTGGCCTGGGTCGTGATCGTGTCCTTCCTGGCCAAGTTCGAAGTGCTGGGCGGCTTCTGGGCCCGCTGGGCAGTGGGGGGCTGATCGTACAATGGGTGTAAGTTTCGTTCTCTTTGACAGGCTGGCAGAGTTGTCGACCCGGTTTACGCCGAAGGGTCGGACATTGATGCTGGGCCGTCAGGGATTCGAAATCCAAGGCCGGTTCAGGCGCAGATATGAGGCCACACTGCGAGCCTATGGCTACGACACTCCGATTGACGATTTTCTGCAGGGTGATGGATATTCCGAAACCATGATGCAGCGCCTTGGATTTGGTGAGATCGAGACGATGGATTTCTCAGCCTATGAGGGCGCGAATGTGATTCATGACCTCAACAAGCTGCCCGCCAAAAAACTACAGGGCAAGTTTGACTTCATCTTTGATGGCGGCACGATCGAGCATGTGTTCAACGTGCCAAACGCGCTGGAAAGCATCTTTCGTATGCTGAAACCGGGGGGGCGTTTCGTTTCGGCAAATGGCTTTAACGGTTGGCACAATCACGGCATGTATCAATTCACGCCGGAATTGGTCTGGACCTTCTGGCGCCGGGCCTGCAATTGCAACGTGATCGACTGCCGTGCCTTGCCGGCCCTGCCCACGACGAAGTATCCCGCACTGGCTTTTTCCGACCCGGCTGAAACCGGGCATCGCCTGAAGCTGCGCGGCAAGATCGGACCGGGGCGGACGTATCTGTATTATGAGGTCGAAAAGACCTCGGACTCGCATTTGCCGGATTTCGCATTGCAGAGTGATTATGAGACAAAGTGGCAAGGCCACGAGAACGCCGGGCAGACCCGGCTGGAAGCGTAAGGAACCAGGACCATGGCCAACATAGATTATGGACGCGCAGCGGGCTACTTTCTGCTCAAGGATTTCTTCGTCGGCTTCAAGTTGGGGCTGAAGTATTTCTTTGCCCCCAAGGCCACGCTAAACTATCCGCACGAGAAGGGGCCTCTGTCGCCTCGGTTCCGGGGGGAGCACGCCCTGCGCCGCTATCCCAATGGTGAGGAACGCTGCATCGCCTGCAAACTCTGCGAAGCGGTCTGCCCCGCTCAGGCGATCACCATTGATGCAGAACCCCGCGACGATGGCAGCCGCCGGACCACACGCTATGACATCGACATGACTAAATGCATCTACTGCGGTTTCTGCCAAGAGGCCTGCCCGGTGGATGCGATCGTTGAGGGCCCGAACTTCGAGTTCGCCACCGAAACCCGTGAAGAGCTGTTCTACGACAAGGCCAAACTGCTGGAGAACGGCGACCGCTGGGAAGCCGAGATCGCCCGCAACCTGGAAATGGATGCACCCTACAGATGACCGACCCAACCAACCCCTTTGAAGCCATGATGCGGCAGGCGCAGGAGATGGCGAAATCCATGAACCCTGCGCTAGAGAGCTTCTCCCCGAAAGGGTTTGAGGCGCTCTGGCCGACCATGCCGAAGGAATTCATGGAAATGTCCTTTGGCAAGGGGTTGAACAAGGACGGTCTGGATGCCAAGACGCGGCTGTTGATCACCCTGTGCGGCCTGACGATGCAGGGCGCGCAGAACGAGACACAGATGCGCATGACCGTGCGCCACGCGCTTGAAGCAGGGGCCACCAAGGATGAGATTGCCGAGAGCATCGGAATGATGTCGATGTTCGCTGGTATCCCCGCCATGACCCGTGCCATGGAATTTGCGCGCGACGTGCTGGATGAGGGCAAGGAAAAGGACGAAACATCATGACCATAGCTGCATTGGCCTTTTACCTCTTTGCGATTTCTGCCCTTGTGGGTGGGCTGTTCACCGTGATCAGCCGCAACCCGGTGCACTCGGTGCTCTGGCTGATCCTCGCCTTTATCAGCTCGGCAGGGCTGTTCGTGCTGTTGGGCGCAGAATTTGTCGCCATGCTGCTGATCATTGTCTACGTGGGGGCGGTCATGGTGCTGTTCCTCTTCGTGGTGATGATGCTCGACGTGGATTTTGCCGAACTGAAGGCCGAGATGGCCAAATACATGCCGCTGGCCCTGCTGATCGGGGTGATTATCCTGATGCAGTTTGGCATGGCGTTTGGCACATGGGAGGTGTCCGAGGGCGCGCAAGCAGCCCGCGATGCTGTGGCACCTGCGGATGTGAGCAACACCAAGGCGCTGGGGCTTTTGCTTTATGACAAGTACTTCCTGCTGTTCCAGCTGGCGGGTTTGATCCTGCTGGTAGCCATGATGGGTGCCATCATGCTGACCCTGCGCCACCGCACGGATATCAAACGCCAGAACGTGCTGGCCCAGATGTACCGCGACCCGGCCAAGGCGATGGAACTGAAAGACGTCAAGCCAGGGCAGGGGCTGTAAGCGATCGGTCCCGGGCCTGACCCGGGATCTCCTGGTCCATTGACCGGGAATACCAAGGAGCCCCGGATCAAGTTTCAGGGCACTAAAAGACAACAATATCGGGGCAATCCCGGAGGGACGACGACATGATAGGAATTGAACATTACCTGACAGTGGCCGCCGCGCTATTTGTCATCGGGATATTCGGGCTCTTCCTGAACCGGAAGAATATCATCATCCTTCTAATGTCGATCGAGCTGATGCTCTTGGCGGTCAATATCAATCTCGTGGCCTTTTCCAGCTTCGCGGGCGATCTGGTGGGGCAGGTCTTTACCCTCTTTGTGCTGACGGTTGCTGCTGCTGAGGCAGCGATTGGCCTCGCGATCCTTGTCTGCTTCTTCCGAAACCGCGGGACCATCGCGGTGGAAGATGTCAATGTGATGAAAGGCTGATCTGATGGAGCAAATCATTCTCTTTGCCCCCCTCGTAGGTGCCATCATCGCAGGGTTTGGCTGGCGTGTCATCGGTGATACCGGGGCACAGTGGATCACCACAGGTCTGTTGTTTCTGGCGGCCATCCTCAGTTGGATCGTGTTTCTGGGACTGGGCGATGAAACCCAGTACATCCACATCCTGGACTGGGTACAATCGGGTACGCTGGATACGGCCTGGGCCATTCGTCTGGACCGCCTGACAGCGATCATGCTGATCGTGGTCAACTCGGTCTCGGCGCTCGTGCACCTGTATTCCATGGGCTACATGGCCCATGATGAGAACTTCCGCGAGGACGAGAGCTATCGCCCGCGTTTCTTTGCCTATCTCAGCCTTTTCACCTTTGCGATGTTGATGCTGGTGACAGCCGACAACCTGGTGCAGATGTTCTTTGGCTGGGAGGGTGTAGGCCTCGCGTCCTACCTTCTGATCGGATTCTATTTCCGTAAGCCAAGCGCCAATGCCGCGTCGATCAAGGCCTTCGTGGTCAACCGGGTTGGGGATTTCGGCTTCGCCCTGGGCATCTTCGCTTTGTATTTCCTTGTGGACAGCGTGAAGTTTGATGACATCTTTGCCGCAGCGCCCAAGTTGGCCGAAACCCAATTGACGTTTCTCTGGACCGAATGGAATGCGGCCAATCTGATTGCGGTGCTGCTGTTCATCGGCGCGATGGGCAAATCGGCGCAGCTGTTTTTGCACACATGGCTGCCCGACGCGATGGAAGGCCCGACGCCTGTGTCGGCCCTGATCCACGCGGCGACCATGGTCACGGCGGGCGTGTTCCTGGTGTGCCGCATGTCGCCGCTGATGGAATACGCGCCTGAGGCGAAACAGATGATCGTCTTCCTTGGGGCCTCAACCGCGTTCTTCGCGGCCACTGTTGGCCTTGTGCAGAACGACATCAAACGAGTGATCGCTTATTCGACCTGTTCACAGCTGGGCTACATGTTTGTGGCCGCAGGTGTGGGCGTCTATTCGGTGGCGATGTTCCACCTCTTCACCCACGCCTTCTTCAAGGCGATGTTGTTTCTGGGGGCAGGGTCCGTCATCCACGGGATGCACCACGAACAGGACATGCGGAATTATGGCGGCCTGCGCAAAAAGCTTCCTATGACCTTCTGGGCCATGCTGATCGGCACGCTGGCGATCACAGGTGTGGGTATACCGCTGACCACTATCGGCTTTGCCGGGTTCCTATCCAAGGACGCCGTAATCGAAAGCGCCTACGCGGGCACCCAAGGCGGTTATGCCTTCTGGATGCTGGTTGTTGCTGCCTTGTTCACCAGCTTCTACAGCTGGCGCCTGATGTTCCTGACTTTCTGGGGCAAACCGCGCGGCGACAAGCACACGCATGAACATGCGCACGAAAGTCCTGCGGTGATGTTGGTGCCTTTGGGTGTGCTGGCGCTGGGGGCGATCTTTGCCGGGATGATCTGGTACAACAGCTTCTTCGGAAAAACCGATCAGGTCGCCAAGTTCTTCGGTGTGCCCTACCACGCCGAAGCGCATCACGGCGATGATCACGCCAAGGACGAAGGCCATTCGGACGATGGGCATGCAGATGATGCTCACGCCGATGAGGCACACGGCGATGAGGCCCATGCTGATGCAAGCCACGCCAAAGAGGGCAAGAAAGACGCCAAGCCGCATTACGTGCTGGCAGGCAACCCAGGCGATGGCGCGATCTTCGCCGCGGAAAGCAATGACATCATCAACGAGGCGCACTATGTGCCAAAATGGGTCAAAGTCAGCCCCTTCATCGCGATGATCCTGGGCTTTGTGACCGCGTTCTGGTTCTACATCCTGAACCCTTCAATGCCAGTCAAACTGGCCGAGAGCCAGCGGCCGCTTTACTTGTTCCTGCTGAACAAATGGTACTTTGACGAGATCTACGATTTCCTCATCATCCGCCCTGCAAAGTTCCTTGGACACTTCTTCTGGAAGAAGGGCGACGGCACGGTGATCGACGGCTCGATCAACGGTGTTGCAATGGGGATCATCCCGTTCTTCACCCGGCTCGCTGGCCGCGCGCAATCGGGCTACATCTTCACCTATGCCTTTGCCATGGTGATCGGCATTGCCGTTCTTGTGACTTGGATGACCTTTACCGGCGGGGGGGCTGAATGATGCCGATCATCGGATTGCTCTCACTGGGACTTGCCTTTGCGGGGGTCATGTATCTCAACGACGAACGCCCCGGATATCGCAGTTATGCCAAGATCGGAATAATTGTCGGGGCTATTGGTGCCACGTTGGTCGGCATGGCAGCGATGGGGCCGTTGGCCGCCTTGTTGATCTTTGCAGGTTTCGTCGCCATCGCTTTTTACTATCAAATTTGGAGGTGACACCATGGACAACCTTCTTTCCATAACCACCTTCATCCCGGCCATCGCGGCACTGATCCTTGCAGTCTTCTTGCGCGGGGATGACGAGGCCGCCAATCGCAATGCCAAATGGGTGGCGCTGATTGCTACATCGCTGACTTTTCTGGTGTCGATCTTCATTCTGGCCGGGTTCAATCCCGATGATACGGGCTTTCAGTTCGTCGAAGAGCGCGACTGGCTTCTCGGTCTGAAATACAAGATGGGCGTGGATGGCATTTCGGTGCTGTTTGTCATGCTCACCACATTCATGATGCCGCTGACGATCGCGGCAAGCTGGGGTGTGACCTCGCGCGTCAAGGAATACATGATCGCCTTCCTGCTGCTGGAGACGCTGATGCTGGGCGTGTTCATGGCGCTGGATCTAGTGCTCTTCTACCTGTTCTTCGAGGCAGGTCTCATTCCGATGTTCCTGATCATCGGCATCTGGGGCGGGGCGGCGCGCATCTATGCGTCGTTCAAGTTCTTCCTCTACACCTTCCTCGGCTCGGTGCTGATGCTGGTGGCGATGGTGGCGATGTTTGCCGAAGCAGGGACCACGGATATTCCAACCCTGATGAACCACACATTCGACTCTGATAGCTTCAGCGTGCTGGGCATCTACGTGGTAGGCGGCATGCAAACCCTGATGTTCCTCGCCTTCTTTGCCAGTTTTGCGGTGAAAATGCCAATGTGGCCGGTACACACCTGGTTGCCCGATGCCCACGTTCAAGCGCCAACGGCGGGGTCCGTCGTGCTGGCGGCAATCCTGCTGAAGATGGGGGGCTATGGCTTCCTGCGGTTTAGCCTGCCGATGTTCCCTGTGGGAGCCGAGGTTTTGACGCCGCTGGTGCTGTGGATGTCGGCGATTGCGATTGTCTACACCTCGCTGGTGGCGCTTGCCCAAGAGGATATGAAGAAACTCATCGCCTACAGCTCGGTCGCACACATGGGCTATGTCACCATGGGCATCTTTGCCGCCAACCAGCAGGGTATCGACGGCGCGATCTTCCAGATGCTCAGCCACGGCTTTATCTCGGGCGCATTGTTCCTGTGTGTGGGCGTCATCTATGACCGTATGCACACCCGCGAGATTGACGCCTACGGGGGCCTTGTGAACCGCATGCCTGCCTACGCGCTGATCTTCATGTTCTTCACAATGGCCAACGTAGGCCTGCCGGGGACCTCTGGGTTCGTGGGCGAATTCCTGACGTTGGTCGGCATCTTCCAGGTCAACACATGGGTGGCCTTGGTGGCCACGTCTGGTGTGATCCTGTCAGCGGCCTATGCACTTTGGCTCTATCGCCGGGTGGTGCTGGGCGATCTGATCAAGGAAAGCCTGAAAACCATTCAGGACATGCACATGCGCGAGCGGGTGATCTTTGCCCCGCTTGTGGCCATGACCCTGCTGTTGGGCGTTTGCCCTTGGCTGATTACCGATATCATCGGGCCGTCTGTCGCGGCCTTGATTGACAACTACGACGGCGCTCTGGCCGCGGCCGAGGCCGCCAGCCAAACTGCCGACGCATCGCATTAAGGGGGCCGCAGATATGCAAGCCGATCTGACTGTCATTCTGCCTGAGATCATCCTCTCGATCTATGCGATCGGTGCTTTGCTCATCGCGGCCTATAGCGGCAAGGACCGGCTGGCCAGCTTGCTGGTCTGGATCACCTCAGCGCTTTTCGTAGTGGTAGGGCTGTGGATCGCCACCCGCAGCGGCACTGGGCGCGAGGCGTTTGGCGGCATGTTCCAAGACGATGGCTTTGCCCGTTTTGCTAAGGTCACGATCCTGCTGAGTGCGGCGGCCGTGATGGTGATGGGCCAGGAATACATGGCCCGGCGCAACATACTGAGGTTTGAATACCCCTTGCTGATTGCCCTTGCAGCGGTTGGCATGATGATGATGGTCAGCGCGGGCGATCTGATGGCGCTTTATATGGGGCTGGAGCTGCAATCTCTGGCGCTTTACGTCGTGGCCTCCATGCGCCGCGACAGCGTGAAATCAACCGAAGCCGGGTTGAAATACTTCGTCCTTGGCGCGCTCAGCTCGGGCCTGCTGCTCTACGGAGCCTCGCTGGTCTATGGATACGCGGGAACAACGCTCTTTTCGGGCATCATCACCTCGGCGCAGGATCACGCGCCAGTGGGTCTGCTGTTGGGGCTGGTGTTTGTACTGTCGGGGCTGGCGTTCAAAGTCTCAGCAGTGCCCTTTCATATGTGGACACCTGACGTCTATGAAGGTGCCCCGACGCCGATCACTGCCTTCTTTGCGACCGCGCCGAAAGTGGCTGCGATGGGTCTGTTCGCACGGGTCATGCATGACGCCTTTGGCAATATCGTCAGTGACTGGCAACAGATCGTGGCGCTTTTGTCGCTGCTGTCCATGTTCCTGGGCGCCGTGGCGGCAATCGGGCAAACCGATATCAAACGCCTGATGGCCTATTCGTCGATCGCCCACATGGGTTATGCGCTGATGGGTCTGGCGGCAGGCACGGTTTTTGGCGTGCAGGCGATGCTGATCTATATGGCGATCTATGTGACCATGAACATCGGCACCTTTGCCTTTATCCTGTCGATGGAACGCGACGGGCATCCTGTGACGGATATCAATAGCCTGAACATGTATTCCCGGTCCCATCCGGGCCGGGCTGTTGCGATGCTGATCCTGCTGTTCTCATTGGCGGGTGTTCCGCCCTTGTTGGGGTTCTTCGGCAAGTTCTACGTGCTGCGCGCGGCTTATGAGGGCGGATTGGCCTGGCTGGCTGTGGCCGGTGTGATCGCATCGGTGATTGGTGCATTCTACTACCTGCGGATCGTGTTCTATATGTATTTCGGCGAGGAGGGCGATGCCTTGGAAGCAGGCCGCTCGCCGGTCATCGGAGGGTTCCTCATGGTGTCCGCTGCGCTTATGCTGGTGGGGATCATTAATATGTTCGGGATTGAGGGCATGGCCCAGGCCGCCGCTGCCACATTGGTGAACTGAGCTGACTGAGCCAAACGATATGCTGTTAAACGGTGGCGCGCCTTCGGGCGCGTCGCTTTTTTGTAAGGTGCCTCTGATGGGAGTCCTTGTAGCAAGATGAAGACGCAGTGGCCCACAGGATACGGACGGCGCGTGTTGGCGGAGGTGGACAGCACCAATGCCGAAGCCGCGCGTATTGCGGCGGATCTGGCGGGGCCGGAGTGGATATTGGCACTTCGTCAGACAGCGGCTCGTGGACGACGCGGTCGCGCTTGGGTGAACCCCGAAGGCAACTTTGCGGCATCCTTGGTGATGCGCCCCGGGGACACGCCGGATCAGATGGCCTTACGGTCTTTTGTGGCCTCCCTTGCGCTTTATGATGCCTGTGTGACTGTGACCGGGCGCAGTGCAGGGCTGGCGTTGAAATGGCCCAATGACGTGCTTTTGAATGGAGGCAAGCTGGCGGGCATTCTGCTGGAAAGCGCAGGCTCGGCAGCAGGGCTTACCCATTTCACAATAGGGATTGGCGTCAATCTGGTGGCCGCGCCTGATGTTGGCGAAGTTGAGGAGGGCGCGCTGCGGCCTGTGTCCTTGCTGTCAGCCACGGGGATCAGTGTCACGCCCGAAGAGTTTCTGGAGGCCTTGGCGCCGGCCTATGCCCACTACGAGGCGCAGTTTACCCAGTTTGGTTTTGCTCCGATCCGGACCGCCTGGTTGGACCGGGCAGCCCGTCTGGGCGAGGTGATCACGGCACGCACGTCGCGTGATGAATTCACGGGCACGTTTGAGACAGTGGACGCGAACGGCAATCTTGTTCTATCTACGCCCAAACAGCGGTACGCCATTCCGGCGGCTGAAATCTTTTTCTAGGGGGGCGTGGATCATGCTTCTGGCGATCGACTGCGGCAACACCAATACGGTATTTGCGATCTGGGACGGGTCCGAATTTATCTGTACGCTCAGGACATCCACACACCACGCACGCACGGCAGATGCCTATTTTACATGGTATTCCACGCTGGTGAAGCATTACGGCATTGATGTGGAGATCACCGATGTCATCATCTCGTCCACCGTGCCACGGGTGGTGTTCAACCTTCGTGTTTTTGCCGATCGTTTCTTTGGTTGCAGACCCCTTGTTGTGGGCAAGCCCGATTGCCTGCTGGAGCATGAGCCGCGAGTGGATGAAGGCACCATCGTAGGCCCGGACCGGCTGGTGAATGCCGCCGGGGCCTATGACCGGCATGGCGGCGATCTGATCGTGGTGGATTTTGGGACGGCGACGACGTTTGACGTGGTCAGCAAGGATGGCAATTACATCGGTGGCGTGATTGCGCCCGGTGTGAACCTGTCGTTGGAGGCATTGCACATGGCCGCTGCCGCCTTGCCACATGTGGACATCTCAAAGCCGCAAAATGTCATTGGAACCAACACGGTAGCTTGTATGCAGTCCGGTGTGTTCTGGGGCTATATCGGGCTGGTGAAAGAGATCAACGCGCGCATCAAAGCGGAACGTGACAGGCCCATGCGGGTGATTGGCACAGGCGGGCTGGCGCCATTGTTTGCCGAGACAGAAGAGCTATTTGACAGCATTGAAGATGATCTGACCATGCACGGGCTGACCGTGATTCATGAGTACAACCAAACGAACGGATAAGAGATGAGCAGTGAGCGCGTGATCTATCTGCCCCTGGGCGGGGCGGGCGAGATTGGAATGAATGCCTATGTCTATGGCTATGGCAAACCGGGCAAGGAACGGCTGATCCTGGTGGATCTGGGCGTGGCTTTCCCGGACATGGACAGCAGCCCCGGTGTCGATCTTATTTTGCCAGATATTCAATGGCTTAGGGAACGTCGCGACCAGTTGGAGGCGGTGTTTGTCACCCATGCCCACGAGGATCACGTAGGCGCTGTGGCGCATTACTGGAACGACCTGGGCGCGCCTGTCTATGCGCGGGCCTTCACCGCCAATATTGCCCGTCGCAAGATGGAAGAACATGGGCACCCAGAGAAGGCTGTGATCACGGTCCAGCCCTGGCCGGATATGACTGAGGCCGGGCCGTTCAAAGTGGGTTTTGTGCCGATTTCTCATTCGATTCCAGAGAGTTCCGGGTTGGTGATCGACACGCCCAAGGGCCGTCTGGTGCATACAGGTGATTTCAAAGTGGACCGGGATCCGATTGTCGGCGAGCCCTTTGATGATGATCTGTGGTCGGATATTGCAGCACCGGGTGTGCTGGCCTTGATGTGCGATTCGACCAATGTTTTCAGTCCAGTAGGGGGGCGTTCGGAAAGCACCCTGTCGCCGGAGATCGAGAAACTGGTGGCCGGAGCCAAGGGGTTGTTCGTGGCCACGACCTTTGCCAGCAATGTCGCACGGGTCAAGACCCTGGCCGAGGCCGGGCAAGCGGCGGGGCGGTCGATCTGCTTGCTGGGCCGCGCCATGCGTCGGATGATTGAAGCCTCGATTGAAACAGGGGTTCTGACGGACTTCCCACGGACCATAAGTCCCGAAGATATAAAGGAAGTTCCGCGCGACTCAGTGATGATGATTGTGACTGGATCGCAGGGCGAAAGACGCGCTGCATCGGCACAATTGAGCAATGGTAAATATCAGGGCATCACCCTCAAAGAAGGTGATACTTTTTTATTCAGCTCCAAAACGATTCCGGGCAACGAACGCGGTGTCGCCAGAATCATGAACAATTTCAGCGAGATGGGCGTGGATGTGGTGGATGAGCACGACGGGCTCTATCACGTGTCGGGCCATGCCAATCGCCCGGATCTGAGCCATATGCACAAATTGATCAACCCGCAGATGGTGGTGCCGATGCACGGCGAACATCGGCATTTGAGAGAACATGTAAAGCTGTGTAAATCCAATAGGATACACGGCGTTCTTGCGCCAAATGGAACGATGGTGGACCTCAGCGCCAATACCCCCAGTGTGGTTGATTATGTGGACACGGGCCGCACCTATCTGGATGGCTCCAGCAAGGTGGGTGCGCTGGATGGCATTGTACGTGACCGCATCCGTATGGCGCTAAACGGGCATGTGATGGTCAACATCATTCTGGACGAAGATGACGATATGCTGGGCGAACCCTGGTGTGAAATCAGGGGCTTGGCCGAAATGGGCAGCAGCCGTGCGCCGTTGGTGGACGTGCTGGAAGAAGATCTAAGCCAATTCATGGGCCGGGCTGGAAACAAGATTATAATGGATGATGACAAGCTGGAGGATGGCTTGCGCAAGGTCGCGCGGCAATCCACCCAGACCGAGATTGGCAAGAAACCCGAAGTCACCGTGGTGATCAGCCGTTTGTCGGCCTGATCGCTAATCGGGCGGGCGGGCTGTCAGGCATTGGCAGTCTGCCAATTCGACTCGGATTTCTGCCAATTCCACACATGTCGTTTTCTGGATAGACCGGGGGCGGGGGCTGCGATTGTCTGAGGCCAGACCACAGCACCCGAGGCCCGAGATGTTCGTCAACCATGATCTCTATCCCATTTCAGACCCCGGAGCCGTGTTGGATCGGGTGATCGCGGATGTCCGCACGCAACTGGCGACAGATGGCTGCGCGGTGTTGAAGGGCTTTCTGACCGAAGCCGGGATTGCCGCCCTGACCGCCGAGGCCGAGGGGGTGGCGGACAAAGGCCACCGCTCGCGTTCGCGCACCAATGCGTATTTCACCAAAGATGATCCAAGCCTGCCCGAGGACGATCCGCGACGGCAGTTTTTTGATCGCTCAAACGCCTTCATTCCGGCAGATCATTTTGCGCCGGGCGGCGCGCTGAGACAGGTGCATGATACCCTTGGCTTTGACGGGTTCATTCAGGCCTGTTTGCAGGAAGATCAATTTTATCGCTACGCCGATCCATTGGCCGATGTGATCGTGAATATGGCGGAAGAGGGCAATGGGTTTCCGTGGCATTTCGACACCAATAATTTCACAGTGACCCTGGCCATCCAAAACGCCGAGCAGGGCGGCGCATTTGAATATGCGGCGGGCATTCGGGAAGGCGATGAGAACTTCGACGAGGTGGCGAAGGTGCTGAACGGCACATCCGATAAAATCACGCGCCTTGAATTGCAGCCCGGCGATTTGCAGCTGTTTCGGGGACGCTATTCGTTGCACCGGGTCGCCCCTCTGCGTGGCAACCGTCCGCGCTATGTGGCGATCTTTTCATATGTCGAGGAACCGGGGATGGTGGGCAGCCCGGAACGCACAAAACAGCTCTATGGTCGGACTTTGCCCATTCATCACGAACGGGCAGGGCAGCGTGCGGACAGCTATATCGACTAAGCGGTCTTTGGCGTGCTTAAACGGTGAATGGGAGTGCCGCTGGACCGGCTTTCGCGTTCTGGTAGAGTGATCCTCGTTCTGACGAAGGAGATTTACGATGCGGTATTTTCTGGTGATGGGCATGGCCCTTGCGGCCTGTACGCCTGAACCCGCCCCAGTGACCAGCCCCGATTTGCCCTATGTGCGCGATTACCGGGCCAAGGGGGATCAGTGTTTTCTTGTCGGCGAAAGCGATGCGACGGCTGAGTATTTGGATCACACCGCCGATCTGGTGGCGTGCCCCAGCGACTACGAAGGTCTTGGCGTCTTTGTCACAGAAACCGGGGCCACCCAAGTGGCTATTGTAGGGCAGTATTCGCTTTTCAGCGTGTCGCGCGAATGATCAGCCGTCGCGGCGCTCGTCAAAGCTTTGGGCGATGAAGGTGGGCATATGATCGCCCATGCCGACGGTGCGATTGTCGCCGCCGCCGCCACCACCGCCTGAACGTCCACGGCCACCGCGTTTGCCGCGGGATTTCTCGCGTGGCTTGTCGTCGGGGGTATCAGGCGTTGCAGCGGCGTGGGTGTCGGGTTTGACCTCTGGGGTCGCCTCAGCTGGGGTATCCTCGGTGCGCGTCTCGTCGACCTTAGGCTTGTCCGATTTGCGTGACCGGCTGCGGCGTGGCTTCTTTTCGGTCTCGTCGGCAGGGGCCTGCGCGGCCTCGCTGGTCGCGTCTTCGGATGGGCTGGACGCCAGCGGGTTATCAAGCCGCGGGATTTCCTTTTGGATCAGGGCCTCAACCGCGGCCAGGGCCTTTTCGTCGCGTGGGTTGCACAGGGTGATGGCGGTGCCTTCGCGGCCTGCGCGGCCCGTGCGGCCAATCCGGTGCACATAGTCTTCGGGGTGGCCGGGGACGTCGAAGTTGAACACATGGCTGACAGCGGGCACATCAAGACCACGGGCGGCCACGTCTGAGGCCACCAGAAAGCGTAGTTCGCCTGCGCGGAACTGATCCAGCGTGCGTGTGCGCTGCGACTGGTCCAGGTCTCCGTGGATTGGCGCCGCGTCATATTTATATTTTTTCAACGATTTGGCGACAACATCTACATCAATCTTACGGTTGCAGAAGATGATCGCATTGGTGCATTTTTCGCCTTCAGAGTCGATCAGCGCGCGCAGCAATTTGCGCTTTTCGCTGTCGGCGCGATCCCGGCGCGAGCCTTTGAACATGGCCACGCCTTGTTCGATGGTTTCCGAGGCCGTCGCCTGTCGGGCCACTTCGACACGGGCGGGATTGCTGAGGAAGGTGTTGGTGATCCGTTCGATCTCGGGCGCCATGGTGGCCGAGAAGAACAGCGTTTGACGGGTAAAGGGTGTGAGGCCAAAGATGCGTTCGATATCGGGGATAAAGCCCATGTCGAGCATCCGGTCGGCTTCGTCCACCACCATCACCTTGACGTCCGAGAGGATCAGCTTGCCACGCTCAAAATGGTCCAGCAGACGGCCCGGTGTGCAGATCAGCACGTCGACACCTTTGTCGATGGCGGCGTCTTGTTCCTTGAAGGACACGCCGCCGATCAGCAGAGCCTTGTTCAGCTTGAGGTATTTGGAATAGGTGTCGAAGTTTTCCGCCACCTGAGCGGCCAATTCGCGCGTCGGGCACAGCACCAGCGAGCGCGGCATCCGGGCGCGGGCGCGGCCACGGGCCAGCAACGACAGCATCGGCAATGTGAACGACGCGGTTTTCCCGGTGCCGGTCTGGGCGATGCCCAGGACGTCGCGGCCTTCGAGGGCCGGCGGAATAGCGCCTTCTTGAATGGGGGTGGGCTCCTCGTAACCTGCATCTGCAATGGCTTTGAGGACTTTTGGATTGAGGCTGAGCTCTGAAAATTTTGTCATGTGTATCCGTTATTTACGGACACATTCTGGCCCGTACGTCGAAAAGGACAGGCCCGTATGGCCCAGCAAACGTCTGCATTGGTGTCCTTAAGGGCAGCATATAGCGCCAGAACCCTGCAAGGGCAATGCGTGCTGAGCCTCGCGCGACAATCAACAGCAAAGCGGCAGTATTGTTGCCAGATTGTCAGCAGTTAAGCGTGTTCGGGGAAATGCCGCGCGCGTTTGTCATCCAGATCCAGCGTGAGCCCTTGCAAAAGGTTGTGATCCATCAGCCGTTCACGCAAAGCGCTGTTGGCGGTGCAGACTTCATCATAAAACGCGCGCAGGGCGGGTTCTCCGCCTTCCGTCTCGATCATCGAGAAAAGCGCGTTCATGTTCACGCCGGCCCCGTCCGCCGTGGGCACAGGTTTCAGCTCGGAGCGATACGAACCGCGCTCCAGCCGAAAGGCATAGGCGGCGCGGAATTCCTCCCACGAGGGCGCGTGCATGTGGCACAGCAGCGTGCCCGTGAGTTCGGCCGCGTTGTCGTCCATCTCGCCTTGGACAAAGGCGTTGTGGATGCGCAGCGACAGTTTCTCAATCCCGGTGCGGACAAAGATTTTGCCGGCCACATGGCTGAGAAACCCTCCGTTGAGAAATTCGCCATATGTCGGATAGATCGCGGCAGTTTGCGCGCGCCGCGGCTTTTGCAGACGCGCGAAACTTTTGAACCAGGTTTGAGCGGATGTGCCGGGGTGATCGGGGTCTGGGGCCAGCGCCTCAACGGGACGCACGCGGGCGCTGATCACATCGTCGTCCAGCATGGCCAGTTGCCCGGGCAGGGGGCTTTGAGGCCAGAGGAATTCGTCCACATCAATATGGGCCAGCCAATCCACACCCGGGCCGCGACGATAGCAGCGCGTGGCATTGGCGGTTTGACGGGCTTGATGCTTTTCGGGACGGCCCTTGCGGCGTTTCCAATAGCCATCATCACATTCGATCACCCGGCATTTGGAGTGTGCCTTGAGGGCCGCGAAAGCCTGCGGATTCGCATCGTCCAGATAAACAATCACCCGGTGTGCGCCCAGATCGAGGTGATGGGCGGCAAACGTCAGGATATCCTTGGCCGGAGCCTTGATGGTGGAGACAATGCCCCAGGTTGGATCGTTCATATGGGGCAGAGTGCGTCAGGGGCGGACGGGGTGCAAGAGGGAGTGTTTAAAGCAAGATGACGGGGGGCGCGGCTCTGCTTCATCTTGCCAAAAATACTCAATATCCGACCGGTCTTGTCAGACCATCATCTCCTTGGTGGCGCTTAATGTCACATCGGGATAATCGCGTTCCACCCGGTCGATGTCCCATTGCAGACGGGTCAGGTAAACCACGTCGCCGTCATTGTCGTGAGCGATGTGCTGCTTGTTGGCATTGATAAATTTATCAACGGCTTGTGTGTCGCCCTTCACCCAACGAGCCGAGGTAAACTGCGATTGCTCGAACCGCACAGGCAGGCCGTATTCCAGCTCGATCCGGGAGCCCAGAACTTCGAATTGCAGCGCCCCCACGACGCCCACGATGAAGCCCGACCCAAATGACGGTTTGAACACTTTGGCAGCACCTTCTTCGGCAAATTGCATCAGCGCTTTTTCCAGGTGTTTGGCCTTCATCGGATCGCCTGCGCGGGCCTGTTGCAGCAGTTCCGGCGCGAAGGAGGGGATGCCGGTCACGCGAAGGGCTTCGCCTTCGGTCAGCGTGTCGCCGATGCGCAGCTGGCCGTGGTTGGGGATGCCAATGATGTCGCCGGCGTGGGCCTCTTCGGCCAACTCGCGGTCCGAGGCCAGAAACAGCACCGGGTTGGTGATCGCCATGGGTTTTTTCGAGCGCACATGGGTCAGTTTCATGCCACGTTTGAAGTGGCCCGAGGCGAGGCGTACGAACGCCACGCGGTCGCGGTGTTTGGGGTCCATATTGGCCTGCACTTTGAAGACAAAGCCAGCGACCTTGGTTTCTTCGGGGGATATTTGACGGGGTTCGGCCGATTGCGGCTGTGGTTCCGGGCCGAAGTCAGCGATGCCGTTCATCAGCTCCTTGACGCCAAACGAGTTGATGGCCGAGCCGAACCAGATCGGTGTCATATGCCCTTCGAGCACCGCTTGGGTGTCCAGTGTGGGCAGCAGTTCGCGGGCCATTTCGACCTCTTCGCGCAGCTGCTCGATGAGGTTTTCGGGCACGTGATCGGCGAGTTTGGGATCGTCGAGGCCGTTGATTTCAACCGTTTCCGCGACCTTGTTGCGATCGGCGCGATCCATCAGTTCCAGCCGGTCATTCAGCAGATCATAACAGCCGATGAAATCGCGACCCACACCGATGGGCCAACTGGCCGGGGTCACGTCGATGGCTAGGTTTTCCTGAATTTCGTCAATGATCTCAAACGTATCGCGGCTCTCGCGGTCCATCTTGTTACAAAACGTCAGGATCGGCAGATCGCGCAGGCGGCAAACCTCAAACAGTTTCTGCGTCTGGCTTTCCACGCCCTTCGCGCCGTCGATCACCATCACGGCTGCGTCCACGGCGGTGAGCGTGCGATAGGTGTCTTCCGAGAAGTCCGAGTGGCCGGGGGTGTCGACCAGATTGAAGCGGAACTGTTTGAAATCAAATGACATCGCCGAGGCCGAGACGGAGATGCCGCGGTCTTTCTCCATCTGCATGAAGTCCGAGCGCGTGCGACGCGCCTCGCCCTTGGCCCGCACCTGACCGGCCATCTGAATCGCCCCGCCAAAGAGCAGAAACTTCTCGGTCAGCGTGGTCTTGCCCGCATCCGGGTGCGAGATGATCGCAAAGGTACGGCGGCGGGCAATTTCAGCCGGCAATGCGGGGCGGTTTGAGGCGGTGTCTAACATGGGGTGGCATATAGGTGGTGTGGGTGGGTAGAGCAAATGGTTTGCGTGTTATGGTCCGATCACCGGGGGTGTTGGCGGTGCAGTGGTGAGCATGGACCAGATGTTACTGATCATCGTCGCGCCTTCCGGGCCGAAGATGTAGGCCGATACACCCGCGATGGCCGTCGCACCTGCGCCGCCCAAAGCACTGACCATTATCTGTGATTTTGGGCTAGGCAGGTCTGTTATAAGTGCGGTGAGCCTTTCGATTTCCTGCCTCTGCGCTTCGATTGTCGCCTGCAGTGCAGCTATTTTTTCCGGATCACTGGCGGCGTTTTCGATGGAATCCGCGAGAGTGTCAAAGGCATCAGCCACGGCATCAAATGCTTGGCCTTCGTCGCTGGTGTTGAGGCCGGATTGGTTGTGATAGGCCGCCACGGCTGCGCGGATTTGTGTGGCAGCGAAGTGTGCGGATTCGGAGGCGGCTGGAGCTGTATCGAGAAGGAAAGTGACCTGTGCTGGCAGGTTCCCGGGGCGGTTTTGCTGTGACGTTGTCTCAAAGGTTTTCTTATTAGGCTTAAGAGAGTCTTTGTCAGTGCTTAATTGTGCGTCTTCCTCAATATCCAATTCGGGCCAGTGTTCCGGGCGGGTGAGGTGATCAGGCAGGAGTGTACCGCTGTCGCCCAGCATTGTGTCCAGTTGTTTTTGATTAAGATTGGCTGTGTCGCTGAGGTCCGTCACCACAGGCATGCTGTAACCGTTTGATCCCGTCCCACCGGTGATCGTTCGGACGTCTGCCCCTTGCAGGTCCGCCTCTCGCAGGTCTGCCCCTTGCAGGCCTGCGCTCCGGAGGTCTGCCCCTTGCAGGTTCGCCTCTTGCAGGTCCACACCAGACAGGTCGGCCTCGAGCAGGTCCGCCTGCTGTAGGTTCGCTCCCCGCAGTGACGCTCCATATAGGCCCGCCCCCTGTAGGATTGCTCCCTGTAGGTTTACGAAATCTAAAGGTATGGGGCGATCTGACTTTAACAAACCTGTCACCCCAAAAATATTGCGAGCTAAAATACCGGATAAGTCAGGAATAAAATTAGCCCTTTGGCGCTGCGCGTTCCAAGCCTTCACGCCTTCAAGCAGCCATTCGATGTGTTGTGGATTCGCCATGCCTTGCCTCTTGGTTCAAGGGCAGAGTGCATCAACGCAAAGGGGTGTCAACCTTACCGGGTGGAGGCGCGGCGGAGGATTTCGGCGACGTCGAGGTCTTTGAGCAGTTTCTCTTCGACTTCGAATTCCATATGGGGCCGGGCGGTGTGGCCGGAGCGATCTGAAGAGAGCGAGGCTGAGACGTCATCGGGCAGAAATTGCCGGGTGCGGGTGTCGACCAGCAAGGTTTCGGCGGCGATGCCTTCGGCATAGATAATCTGGTGTTCATCAAAGAGCAGCTGGAAGTAATCGACAAATCCGCCATCCTCGACCCGGACACTGTCGCCGTTGATCAGGTGACGCGCGCGTACCAGTACTTCGTGACGCCCCGCGCCCAGCTTGTCGGAGCGTTGATAGATGAATAATCGGTGATCGGGGCTGACCAGCAGGTCGTTTTCATTGTGCAGCGTGCCCGCACGAATGCGGATCGGGGCGAAATCGCCCACGGCGCGCACGGTCGATTGGCCCACCCAACGCAGCTTTTGGACGCCGTCGTCGCGGGTCAGGATGGTATCGCCGATCTGAAGCTCTTCCACCGGCTTCTGTGCGCCCGACGACAGGGTGATATGCGTGCCGCGGGTGAATGACACACAGGCGACTTCGGCATATTTCTGGCGCGCCACATCGCGGTCAAATCCAACCAGGGCATATCCGGTGCGCGGGGTGATTGCAGCAAGGGGCAGGGCATACACCTCGGCCACATCGCCGTTGTCATCGACCTCGACCAGCACCAGCATTTCGGTTGTGGAGCCGTTTGCGGACATCAACGTCAGGCAACTGTCGAGATGCACGGTGGCGCCGGGACGCCCCAGATCGGTGTCGGAGGCGACCTTGAAGTGACCGCCTGCATCCGCGATCAGCGAGAGGCGATAGGGCTTGGCATTGCGGTGCAGTTCGTAGGTGTCATCGAGGTCCAATTCGTCGGCAAAGGAAATGGGATCGCCCAGATTGGCCCCATTGACGACTGTGAAGTCGTAGGCCTGAAACACGCGAATGGATTGTGCTGGTTTCGACGTATTGCCTGACATGAACGCCCTGTATCACCTTTTACACACCGCCCTACGGGCGCTTGTGCTTGTCGTAAGGTAAGATTGTGTCAGCATGTGGTCAACGCCCGGGTGTTTTACTGGCGCTCTCGCGCGGCAGGGTGTACCCGTTTAAGGCAAAGCGAAACAGGAGGATGACATGGATTTAGGGATCAAAGGCAAGCGGGCGCTGGTGTGTGCGTCTTCCAAAGGCTTGGGGCTGGGCTGCGCGCGGGCGCTGGCCGAGGCCGGTGTGAACCTTGTGATGAATGCCCGCGGGGCTGAGGCGCTGGAGGCATCTGCGCAGGCGATTCGAGATGAATTTGGTGTGGATGTTCAAACTGTTGCAGTGGATGTGACCACGGCTGAGGGGCAGGCCGCTGTGCTGGCTGCTGCCGGTGACGTGGACATTCTGGTGAACAACGCCGGCGGGCCACCCCCCGGCATGTGGTCAGACTGGGACCGCGATGATTTCATTGCCGCGTTGGACGCCAATATGCTGACGCCGATTGCGTTCATGAAGGCCCTGTTGCCCGGCATGATGGAACGTGGCTGGGGTCGGGTGGTTAACATCACATCGGTGTCTGTGAAAGCACCTGTTCCGGTGCTGGGTCTGTCCAATTCGGCACGTGCTGGTCTGACGGGTTATGTGGCGGGCACCTCGCGGCAGGTGGCCGGATCAGGTGTGACGATCAACAACCTGCAACCGGGTCTACACGCCACTGATCGCGCCGTTTCGTTGGATGCCGGCGTGTCCAAGGCGCAGGGCATTTCGATGGAAGAGGCCAAGGCGCAGCGCGCGGCCACCATTCCTGTGGGACGCTATGGCACCATCGACGAATTCGGTGCCACCTGTGCCTTTATGTGTTCGCAGAATGCCGGGTTCATGGTGGGGCAGAACGTCCTGCTGGATGGCGGCGCCACCAACACCACGATGTAAGCCTATGACAAGCAAGGGAACTTCTCTGGCGGATGAGCTGTTCAATGCGCAGAAGGTCACAGCATTGGCCGCGCGGTTTGCAGCGCCATTTGAGGCGTCGAGCTATGTCGCGGATGTGATGGACCGGCTGCCCGGGCTGGAGCTGAAGGCGCGAATGGACTGGATGGCGGAGTGTTTTGTCACCCATCTGCCCGCGAACTTCCCCAAGGCCGTGGCGGCCATTCGGGCCGCGTTGCCGGCCCCTTTGGACCCCGGTTTGTCTGATGATGATTTCGGTGATTTCATTTATGCGCCTTTGGGCGAATATGCGGTGAAAGCGGGGTTGGAAGACCATCCTGATCTGGCGCTGGATTTGATCGAGGATCTGACCCAGCGGTTTTCCATGGAATGGGCGATCCGGCCCTTCTGGATCCGTTGGCCTGAGAAATGTCAGGCGCGCATGGACGCTTGGGTGCAGCATGACAGCTATCATGTGCGGCGGCTGGTGTCCGAGGGGACACGGCCGAAGCTGCCCTGGGGTTTGGGCATTGGGCAGAGTGCGGGAGAAACGCTGAAATGGCTGGATGTGTTACATGCTGATCGCACAAGGTTCGTGACAAGATCGGTCGCCAACCATTTGAATGATATATCTAAAACTGATCCAGATGTCGTGGTATCGCGGTTGCAGGCATGGGCCGCACAAGCGCGGCAATCCCCCAAAGAGCTGGACTGGATCACCCGTCACACCCTGCGCGGATTGATCAAATCCGGCCACCCCGACGCGTTGGCGATGTTGGGCTATGACCCTAAGGCCGAGGTGAGCGCCAAGCTGAGCCTGACCCCTCAGACGATCCCCGTTGGCGACACGCTTGCGCTGAAGATTGACCTGCAAGGCCCGCCCGGGCTGCCTGTCATGGTGGATTATGTGCTGCAGTTGCACCGTCCCACGGGCAAGCCGGGGGTGAAGGTGTTTAAGCTTAAGCAGAGCAAGCTGGACGCCTCAGGCCAGTTGCATTTAACCAAATCACAGCGATTGCAGGTGGGGCTGAGCAGCTATCGTCTCTATCCCGGCGCGCAAAAACTGTTGGTGCAGGTCAATGGTGTGATCCGGGCCGAAGCCGACTTTGAGGTTTCTGCCTGAGACCTGCACTCAACTGCACGGGTCATCACATTTGCGTTGATCCAAACATTCTCACTGGTGCGGTGGTCTCTCTCTGCTAAGCACCTGCGAACGCGACCCCGTTGAGAGAGACCAAAGCCCATGCAGACCCTTGCTATTATTGCGCTCTTTGCGCTTGTGATCATTGCCAGCCTGGCCGTCGCACCACGCCGTGCCAGCGTCGAGGGGTTCTTTGGTGGGATGTCCGAAAGCGGGCGGGCGCCGGGATTGTGGACGCTGGTGCTGAGCCAGGTGACCACCTGGATTTTCGCGCGCTCCCTGATGAACGCGGCAATCCTTGGGTATTTCTACGGAATTTGGGGCGTCTTGGCCTATACGGCCTATTATGGCTCGTTCCTGACGGGTGGCTTTGTGGTCAGCCGCATGCGTGAGGCCGGGGCCGGATCGGTACAGGATTGGCTGGGGGCACGTTTTGGCGGGGTCGGGGTCACCTGCTACAATCTGGTCATCGCGCTGCGTCTGTTGTCCGAGGTTTTTGCCAACCTGCTGGTGGTGGGCCTGATCTTTGCCGCCGCCTTGCCCGACGTGGGCATGGCCCGCGAAGGGGCCATCGTATTGGTGGCAGTATTGGCGCTGGCCTATAGCGCCTGGGGCGGGCTGAGTGCCGCATTGCGCACAGATGTGTTGCAGATGGCCGTCTTTCTTGCCGTCTTTGCGGTGGCGTTTGTGGCTTTGATCCTTAGCCCCGGTTTTGACTTCGGGGCCGTTTTGACAGCTCCGGGCACGTCCGGGGCCTGGAATGGGCAGGTGTTGCTGTTGGTGGCTTTCCTGCAGGTCTTTTCCTACCCGGTGCATGATCCTGTGATGATGGACCGCGGGTTCCTGGCAGACCGCGCCACAACGCGACGGTCGTTTCTGCATGCGTTTTGGGTGTCGTCCTTGTGCATCATCGCCTTTGGCATGTTTGGCATTCAGGCCGGGATCGTAGGGGCCGAGTACGAAGGCCAGCTCTTGGGCACCTGGTCGATGATGTTCCCGGCATGGGTCTATGTGGCACTGCTGTTGTCGCTGCTGATCTCGGCTCTCAGCACGCTCGATTCGGCGCTGGCGTCCGCCGCGCGTCTTGTGGTGGATGAATTGCGTCTGGCTCCGCGTAGCCTGACCTCGGGGCGTCTGACCATGGTTGTGTTTACGCTCTTGGGGGCAGGATTGACCCTTTGGGGCAATCAGAGCTTGTTTGACGCGGTTGCGGTCAGTGGCACCGCCAGCATGTTCCTGACGCCGGTTCTGGTCGCAGGGTTGATCCTGGGGCGTCCGGTGGCGCTCTGGGCCTATCTGACCGCCTTCGGGGCTGCCATGCTGGGTGCGATTGCCTATTTCACCCGTGATACACTGTTTGTGCATTTGCTGCCTGAGGGCCACAAATACGAGCAATTGCTGGTGATTTGCATTGTCGTTCTGGCTGTGGGCTTTGTGGCGGTGCTGTTGGGCATGTCACGCAAAACGGCCTGAGCCAGCGGCCACTTGCGCCAACCGTCGCGGATTGCTATCCGTTCGGCTGAATGCCCGACCAAAGTGATCGGGTACAGACGAGGCCGCATTGACCGACACGCACCCCCGCCTTGAAATCCGCCATCTGTCGCGCTCTTACGAGGGGCGCAAAGTGGTGGATGATGTTTCGCTGAGTGTAGCACCGGGGCAGGTGACCTGCCTGCTGGGGCCATCGGGCTGTGGTAAATCCACGACCCTGCGCTGTATTGCGGGCGTCGAGATGCAAGATGCGGGCGAGATTTACGTCGACGGGTCGCTGGTCTGCGACACCAAGTTTCGGGTGCCCCCCGAGCTGCGTCATATCGGCCTGATGTTCCAAGATTTCGCACTGTTTCCGCATCTGAGCGTGGCGGACAACATCAAGTTCGGGTTGACCGGGACCAAACCCGAGGCCGCCCATCGGGTAGAGGAGCTGCTGGAGCGCGTCGGCCTGCTGGGCTTTGATAAGGCTTACCCACACGAGTTATCGGGCGGCGAGCAGCAACGCGTGGCCCTGGCACGGGCGCTGGCCCCCAAGCCGCGGATCATGTTGATGGACGAGCCGTTTTCCGGGTTGGWCAACCGWTTGCGMGACGGCATMCGAGATGAAACGCTTGAAATCCTGCGCGAACAGGACACGGCCGTTTTGTTGGTCACGCATGAGCCGGATGAGGCCATGCGTATGGCAGACGAGATTGCATTGATGCGACGCGGACAGATCGTGCAAAAGGGCGCGCCCTACAATATTTACAACGCGCCGGTGGATCGTGAGGCGATGGCATTTTTCAGTGATGTCAACGTGATACGTGGTGAAGTTGAGGGGGCTTTGACGCAGACTGCCTTTGGTCAGTTCCTGACGCCGGGTGTCGACGATGGCACCGAGATGGAGATTGTGGTGCGTCCGCAGCACATCAAGCTGGATTTTGACCGTGCGGGCCAATCACCCAAACCGACCATCGAAAACGGTACTGCTGTGCGCGGTGTGGTCGAACGTGCACGCTTTATGGGCAACGAAAGCCTGGCGGAGTTTCGGATGGACCACGATGGCAGTATTATCCGCGCCACGGTGCCCAATGTATTTTTGCCCCGCAAGGGCACGCCGATGTGGCTGATGATCCGGCGCGACAAGTGTTTCGTGTTTCCGGTGTAAGCCGTAACTGAGTTTGCTGAGACGCGCCCTGCCGGTTAACAGGCCCGGCACGGGCCCCGGCCATCGTCAGGCCCACCCTTGGCCTGGCGATTTGCGTAGGCTGGGCGCACAAATTATTATGGAAGATGTACTCTACGAGCATAAACCGTCTTGAAATATCCATCAGGATCGCCCGACCTGGGCCTGACGATGGCCTCTGGCAGCGTATCTGAAAAGAACGGCAGCTAAGTCCCACGTCGCAGACATCTGCTGCGCTTTTGCCGAACGGGAGTGCATCCCTCGGCGCGGCGCGGTGCTGTAAATGGCCAATAAATCGCAATTTCCCCCTAAATGCTGCGCATTGCATCTTTCAACCGGGCGCTTAAGGGCTTAGATACGGTTGGTGAAAAATCCCGAGGCGAGATCGAAAGCCTCCGGATAAGGGAGAATAAAACATGCTGAACAATATTGGCCTTCCGGGCATTCTGCTCATTGCCGTTGTGGTCCTCGTGCTCTTTGGCCGTGGCAAAATCTCGTCGCTGATGGGCGAAGTGGGCAAGGGTATCACCTCGTTCAAGAAAGGTGTGGCCGAAGGCACAAAAGAGATCGAAGAAGCGGGCGACGATGCGGTTGATGCCGCCAAGGACGTGACCCCGGACGCCGACAAAGACAAGGCCTGATCCCTTAGATGTTCGACCTTGGCTGGACCGAGCTGCTGCTGATTGGCATTGTGGCCCTCATCGTTGTGGGTCCCAAAGACTTGCCGGGCATGTTCAAAGCGGTTGGCAACTTTGTGGGCAAGGCCAAGCGCATGGCCCGCGAATTCAGTCAGGCGATGAATGACGCAGCCGATGACACCGGCATGAGCGATATTCAGAAAACCCTGAATGCTGCGGCCAAGCCGATGTCGACGGCGATGGATGAGGTCAAGAAATCGTCTGAGAGCTTTACCCAGGCGACGATGAATTCGGGCAAGTCCAAACTGTCGCCCGAACGCGCCGAGGCCGCCGAGAAGATCCGCCAGAAGACCGCCGAAGTGGCCAATGAGCGGATCGCCCGTGAAAAGGCTGAAGCGGCGGCAAAAGCCGGCGGGGCAGCCAAGCCTGCGAAAAAGGCTACGGCCAAGACACCTGCGAAAAAGACGCCTGCAAAGAAGCCTGCGGCCAAAAAACCAGCCGCCAAAGCTGCAAGCAAACCCAAGACGGCGGCTAAAAAGCCTGCCGCCAAACCTGCCGCGAAAAAACCAGCGCCCAAGAAAGCCGCCAAACCTGCGGCGGATAAAGCATGAGCGCGCCTTTGGGCGAAGGCCTCGGCTTTGCCATGACCCCGCTTGGCGGGGTGATTGCCTTTGGGGTAGGGGCCGTTATTGCCTTTGTGCTGGGAGGGCCGATCATGCAGATGATCCTGTCGCCGCTCTGTGCGCAATTGGGGCCCGAGGGCTGCCAGCTGATCTTTCAAGGCCCGCAAGAAGCCTTCTTTATCTATTTCAAGCAGGCCTTGCTGGCCGGGTTTATCCTGGCCGTGCCGTGCCTGCTTTTCCAATCCGCGCGGATCTTCGCGCCGACGCTGTTCCAACATGTCCCGCGCAGCGTAGCCATCTATGCCTGCGTAGGCGGCATCATCGCGATTGTGGCTGCGGCCTTTGTGTTGTTCTACGAAGCACCGCGTGCGGTGTCTGCAGCCTTCGCCTATATGTCTCAATCCGCGCCGGACCTGCCGATGCTGGGTTTTGCCAGTGAGTATCTGCGGGCCGCTTTGAAAATGGCGGGGTCCTATGTCGCGCTGCTTCAGGTGCCGTTGATCTTTGCCATGATGGTCAAATCCATGCGCACCAAGCGCGTCCTTCAATCCGAGGCCCAACCATGAGCCAAACCACCGATGAGATCGAAGACAGCTCGGCGCCGCTGATCGAGCATCTGACCGAGCTGCGCAACCGGCTGATCCATTCCGTCGTGGCGTTTATCGTCGGCATGGTGATCTGCTTTACCGTGGCCACGCCGATCTTCAACTTTCTGACGGCCCCTTTGTGTAAGGTGTTGGCGGACCGGGGGCAGGATTGCTCGCTGATCTTCATCAGCCCGCAAGAGGGCTTCTTTGTGGCCATCAAGGTCTCGCTGCTGGGTGGGTTCATTCTGGCCTTTCCTTATATTGCCAACCAGATGTGGCGCTTTGTGGCGCCGGGGCTTTACAAGAACGAGAAGGGTGCGTTTCTGCCGTTTCTCGTGGCATCGCCCTTCATGTTTTTCTTAGGCGCCGCGTTTGCGTTTTATGTTGTGACACCCTTGGCCTATGATTTCTTCCTTGGGTTCCAGCAATTTGGCGGCAGTGGCGAGGCGATCCCCGAGGGGGATCCGCAGAATGCAGCGCCGCTGAGTGTGGTGTTCCAGGGCTCGGCCCAGGAATATCTGAACCTGACGATCAAGTTCATCGTGGCCTTCGGCATGTGTTTCCAGCTGCCCGTGTTGCTGACACTGATGGGCAAGGCCGGACTGGTCAGCGCCGATGGTCTGCGGGCCGTGCGGAAATACGCCGTGGTGGGCATTTTGGTTCTGGCCGCCCTGGTCACGCCGCCCGATGTGATCACGCAGGTGATCCTGTTTGTGGTGGTTTACGGGCTTTACGAGGTGTCGATCCAATTGGTCAAACGGGTTGAGACGAAACGCGAAAAAGAGCTGCGCGCCCAGGGTCTGTGGTTTGACGAAGATGAAGACGAAGAGGGTGACGGCGACAGCGACGTTGATGACGAAGAGCTGGCCGATGACATCCTGGCCGAATTCGAGGAAGAAGAGGACGACAAAGGGTCGAAATCGTGAGTGATCCGCTGGAGCGTATCGCCGCGGCCCTTGAGCGGATGAACCCTCCTGAGGGGGCCGCGCCAGATTTTGCGGAGGCCCACGCCTTTGTCTGGCAAGTCGACCCGGATTGGCTGGTGGCTGTGCCTGAGGTCAATCGCATCGACATGGGGTTGCTGGTTGGGATCAACCGCGCGCGCGATACGTTGCTGGACAACACCCGACAGTTTGCCAAAGGCCTGCCCGCGAACAACGCGCTGTTGTGGGGTGCGCGCGGCATGGGGAAATCATCACTGGTCAAGGCGGTGCATGCGGCCTTGCTGGCTGAGGGTGCACCCGTCAAGCTGGTGGAGCTGCATCGCGAGGATTTGCCGTCGGTCGGTCGGCTTTTGAACCTGTTGCGCGGGGCATCCGAGCGGTTTGTTCTTTATTGCGATGATCTGAGTTTCAGCCATGACGACCAGCATTATAAATCGCTTAAGGCGGTGCTGGATGGGGGCATCGAGGGTCGGCCCGAGAATGTGGTGTTTTATGCCACCTCGAACCGGCGCCATCTGATGCCGCGGGATATGATCGAGAACGAGCGTGGCTCGGCGATCAACCCGTCGGAGGCGGTGGAAGAAAAGGTATCGCTGTCGGATCGGTTCGGACTGTGGTTGGGCTTTCACGCCTGCAATCAGGATGAATACCTCGAGATGATCCGGGGCTATTGCGATGCCTACGGTGTTGAGATTGACGACGACACGCTGCGCGCCGAAGCGATTGAGTGGCAAGCGACACGCGGGTCACGCTCGGGCCGAGTGGCGTGGCAGTATTTCACCGATCTGGCGGGACGCCGGGGGGTGACGCTGTGATCCTGAAGGGTAAGCGGGCACTGGTCACGGGCTGTGCAGCGCCCAACGGCATCGGACGCGCCACGGCCAAAGCCCTGGCGCGTGAGGGCGCATTTGTGATTGTCACCGACCGACCTGGCGAGGATCGGATGGAGGCGGTGGAGGCTTTGGCCTGCGAGATTGGCGGGGCCGGGCACGCGCTGGATGTGACCAACCCACAGGATATTCGAAACGCTGTTGCGCTGGCGCAGTCCCATGGCGGCGTTGATATTCTGGTGAACAATGCTGGCACTGTGCAAGGCGCGGGACCTTTCCTGGACGCCAGCCCCGAGGATTGGGAGGCGTCGTTTCGGGTCAACCTGCTGGGGCCGATGATGCTGGCGCAGGCGGTGATTCCGGGGATGATCGCCGCTGGGGATGGGCGGATTATCAACATGGGCTCGATCGGAGGTCTGGGGGGACGTCCGGCCTTTGGGGCCTATTCCGCGATGAAACACGGGCTGACCGGGCTGACCAAGACGATCGCCGCCGAATTTGGCCCGCAAGGTATCCGCTGTAATTCGGTCTGTCCGGGCTATATCGCCACGGATATGCATGCGGCGTCGAACGTCCGTCTGGCCGAGGCGCAGGGCGTTCCCTTGGACGAGATGAAGCGGCAAAGATATGAGGCGGTGTCGCTGCGGGATGCGGGCACGCCCGAAGATATTGCCGAAGCGGTGCTGTATCTGGCCGGGCCGCAGGGGGCCTATGTGACGGGTATCAACCTGCCGGTGGCAGGCGGCATACAGCTGGGCCTGTAGTCCTAAGGAATGCGCACCACGCGCGCATGCTGGATGTCTCGCCCCTTCGTGCCTCATGGGCCTCGGGGCAAGTCGAGAGGCGACGCCCCATAAAGAGCGTCGCATTGCGGCGAGAGGATCAGCGCAGGTAGGGCAGGGGATCGACGCTGTCGAAGCCTTCGCGCACCTCAAAGTGCACGGCAGCCGCGCCTTCACTGCGGATCTGGGCCAGTTTCGAGCCCCGCGAGACCGTGTCGCCCTTTTTCACCGCAACCTTGTCTACATTGGAATAGACCGTCAGCACGTTGTCGGGGTGTTTGACCACAATGATCGGCACGTTGTTGGTGTCTTTGGTGATGGCGGCCACCACGCCATCGGCGGCGGCTTTGACCGGGGTGCCGGGCTTGGCCGCGATGTCGATACCGTCGTTCTTACCCTTTGAGTACTCGCGAATGATGTCGCCCTTGACCGGGAAGCTCATCTTGGACGAGCTGCTGGCCGCGGTTTGCGAGCCGCTGAGGTCAGGGGCGGCTTCGCTCGACACCTCTTTGGCGGCGGGTTGTGTTTCCTCGGCCGGCAAAGGCTTGGTGGAGGACGGGGGCAATGGGGTTGGCGTGCCGGCCCCCGGAGGTTCGGTCTTGTTGGCTTCGGCCGGATCGAAGGGGGCCGGTTTTTTGCCATCACGCGCCACGGGGATCAGCAGGAATTGCCCTTCGCGCACGGCGAAATCGCTGCCCAATCCGTTCCATTCGGCCAGGCTGCGGATCGAGACGTTGTAAAGCCGGGCAATTGTATAGGCGCTTTCGCCACGTTCGACCTTGTGGCGGGTGGGTTCCACGCCGACCTGCGCCGGGGGCAATGTCGTGCTTTCGACCTGGGCTGCATCAATGGCCTCTCCGGCGAGGGTCGTGACGTCAACCGAGTCAGGCGGCTGGATTGGGCCGCCTTTGGGCTCTTCGACGCGGCCTTTGAGGGCGATTACCTCACCTTTGCGCAGCGGATCCGAGGGCTTTATCCCGTTGTGGCGTGCCAGGGCCACCGGGTCTGCGCCGATCCGATTGGCGAGGGTGGCCAGAGTGTCGCCCCGCTTGGCGATGGCCACCTGATATCCGGGGTAGGATATGATCCCGCGGCTGTCGGGTGTGGGGCGCTCGGCACTTGCGTTGCGCGCGGCTTGCGCCGTGGAGGGGGCATTGCCAAAGGCGCCGCGCAGATCCAGATCAACGCCATCGTCACAAGCGGTCAACGCCAATGTCGCCGCACCAGCCAATAGGGGTGTAAAACGGATAGTCATCTCGATATGTCCTCAATCGCCTGCCCCTTGTTTGCCGGGGCTTTTGCGCGAATATAGACTGCTTTGCGACGTTTGTCTTGGGGGAATATGCAACGTCGGCAAAGCGCTTCTTATGAGGGGGCGCAGGACGTCGCTGGCGATTGTGCCAAACCGCCTTCAGCCGTCGCGCCCAAGTCCTTCCACGAGGGGAACAAACCGCACAGGCAAGAGCTCGTCATAGTCGAAGCCGGTTTCGCTGCGCGCCACGCGGATCAGGCTTTGCACGGCGTCCGATTGACCGACGGGCACGATCATGATCCCGCCGACCTTAAGCTGGTTCAGCAAGGGGCCGGGCGGGTCTTCGGCGGCGGCGGTGACAATGATGCGATCAAAGGGCGCCTGATCGGGCAGTCCAAAGCTGCCATCGGCGCAAAGAGCGGTGATATTGGTCAGATCCAGATCACGGAAAATGCGCATTGCTTCGCCGACCAGACCGCGGTGACGGTCCACGGTATAGACCCGGCGAGACAGTTGGCTGAGGATTGCGGCCTGATAGCCCGAGCCTGTGCCCACTTCGAGCACCTTCTCGCGGCCCGTCAAGCGCAGCGCTTGTGTCATCAGCCCCACCACCGAGGGTTGGCTGATGGTCTGGCCAAAGGCGATGGGCAGGGGCATGTCCTCGTAGGCGCGATCTGCAAAGGTGCCTTTGATGAAGAGGCCACGGTCGATCTTTTCCATCGCCGTCAAGACAGTGGCATCCGTCACCCCACGAGAGCGCAGGGCAAAGAGGAACTGCATTTTGCGTTCGGCGATATGATCCTGCGTGTCGGTCATTCGATCGCTTTGAGGGCCTCCAGCGCGTCGTAGGCGGTAAGGTCTGCGCGCATGGGCGTGACTGAGATGTAGCCGTTGAGGTTCACATCGGCGTCCGAGCCGGGCGAGGTGGCCTGTTGCTGCGGCGCACCTGTGATCCAAAGGAACTTGCGGCCCGAGGGCGCTGTGGTGGGTTTCACGCCAAAGCCCATGTCACGGCGGAACCCCTGGTGGGCCACTTTGATGCCTTTGACCTCCGCGCCGGGCACGGGTGGGAAGTTGATGTTATAAAAGATGCCGTAGTCGTCCTTGGTCCACACGCCTTTGTCTAGCATCCGGCGCAGCGTGTTGAGGCCATGGTGGCGCGAAGCCTCGAACTTGTCATCGAGGTCTTTGTTGGCCGGACCGTAGTATTGGCTGAGCGCAATGGCCGGGACGCCTTGTAGGGCGGCTTCCATGGCGGCGCCCAATGTGCCGGAATAGAGCGCGTTTTCAGCGGAATTGTTGCCACGGTTGACGCCCGACAGCACCAGATCAGGGCGTTTGTCGACCATAACATCGTGTAGCCCGGCGAGGACGCAATCGGCGGGTGAGCCCTCGATCATGAAGTTCCGCTCGGAGATCTGCGAGATCATCGTGGGGCGGGTGTAGGAGATGCAGTGGCCGACGCCCGATTGCTCAAAGGCGGGGGCGACGGTCCAGACCTCGCCTGACGGGCCTGCCAGTTCGGTGGCCATATCGTGCAGCACGGCCAGACCGGGAGCGTTGATGCCGTCGTCATTGGTGATGAGAATGCGCAATGGCTGTGCCCCTTGGGATGTGTTTGGCTACTCTAGTAATCCGATTATGCACGCACGTGAATCGTAAACTTGGAGAAATCACATCAGAGTAGGGCGAGTGTGGCCTTGGGTTCACAATGCAGGCCGTAGGTTTGGACCTTGGCGCATCTTGGCACGGGGCTGGCTACAGCTCTTTCAGCAGACGTGCGGCTTCGGAATGTATGTCGGCCAATGCACTGCGGTCTTCGCCGGGGAAAAACCGACCACGGGTGGCCGTGGGCATCGGCTGCGGTGTGAGAACATGTACCTTTGGTCCAGTCTTGGCGGTTTCGGCCTGCCATGACCGGGCCAGGGCCATTTGTGCGGCTTTGGTGGCCCCATATGCGCCGAAGAACTTGTCGCCCGCACAGGGATCGTCAAAGAATACCGCGCGCCCGTCCTCGCCCAGAAGGGGCGCGATGAAGGGGATCAGCTTGCCGGTCGCGATCACGTTACAGGCCACGGATTTATCCCAGTCCTTCGCGTCGAGGAATGACGCGGGTGTCAACGGGGCGGCATGCACAGCCGGGTGTACCCACAGATCAACCCCTCCCCAGCGGTCATGGATCGAGCGGCAGAGCTGCGCCATGGCGTCCATGTTTGTTATGTCCATGGGTGCCAATGTGGCCTGTCCGCCCTTGGCCTGAATGCGGTCGTCCAGCTCTTCCAGCGCGCCGGTGGTGCGGGCCACGGCGACAATGTGATGCGTGGCGCTGAGGGCTTCGGCCATGGCGGCGCCCAACCCGCGCGAGGCGCCGGTGATCAGGGCAATCTTTTGGGTGGCATTCTGTGTCATAAGGTGGGAAATCCCACCCGCAGCCGAATTAATCAAGGCCTTTGCTTGACTTTTGCCGCTGTGCAGCGAAAAAAGGCAGCCAACATAGCCCTGGGACAAAAGGATACCGGACAGATGAGCACAAGAGTCCTCCGTCATGCCGTTTTCGGCTCGAATTCATTGCTGACCAACGCCGCGCTGGCGCTGGCCGGTGCGATGGTGATTGCCATTGCCGCCCAGTTGAGCGTGGGCTGGCCTGTTCCGATGTCGGTGCAAGGGCTGGCGATTCTGGTGATCGGGTTCTGCTATGGCTCGCGTTTGGGTGCGGCGACGCTGATGACCTATCTGGGTGCCGGTGCGATGGGTCTGCCCGTGTTTTCAAACGGCATGGCCACAGCGGCACTGGTTGGGCCAACCGCAGGCTTCCTCTATGGTTTTGTCGGCATGGCGTTCCTGGCGGGTCTGGCCGTTGAAAAGGGTCTGGCACGCGGGGTCGTGGCCACGGCGATCTGTGGCGCGGTGATTTCGCTGCTGCTTTATATTCCCGGTCTGGCCTGGCCTGCCGCGTTCATGGGCAAATCAGCCGGTGCCTTGTGGAGCGGGTGGATGGCCCCCTTCCTGATGGGCGATATGATCAAGGCCGTGATTGCCGCGATGGTTGTCTGGGGCGGCTGGAAAGCCTTTGGTCGCAAAGTGGCCTGATCCTTCAGATCAGAAATAAATCCTGAAACCACGCCGTGCCTGCCGGGCGCGGCGTTTTTCTTTGGCCCCACTGTTTAGCCTTGGGACGCCTCTTCATCCTCGGCCGCATGTCCGGGCAAGGTCAGTTTGGCGCTGTGATCGCCAAGGCTTAGACGCACGGATCCCATTTCAATCGCCGTGACAGTCGCCGTTCCGATCTTCTCGCCACGGCTCAGCATGTGCATCCCGCCCTCGGGCGTGCGGATCAGAGCCGAGGGGCCTTCGGCCTTGTCGAAGGTGCCCACAAGCGTCATGCGGTGCATCGGCAATGCCTTCTCCACGGTGGCCGCTTGCAGGGTTTCTGCGGGGGTTTCGGTTTCGTTTGCCATTTGGCTTCAGGTCCACTTGCGTCAAACGCAGCCCTTTGGCTGCAGCAGCCGGGCAGATAGGCCTGAAACATGGGAATGGAAAGGGGGCGGGGTTACGCATAGGCGGATTTATGCTGCAACGCAGCATGGCGCGTCTTGCAAATGTAATTCTGAGAGGCGGTTACTCCGCCGCTTTCAGCTCGAACCCTTTTTCGATCTGATCGGACGGGGCCACCGGGTATTCGCCCGAGAAGCACGCATCGCAATATTGCGGGCATTTGGCATCGCGGCCTTTGGCCTCGCCGACAGCGCGGTAGAGGCCGTCGAGCGAGATGAACTTGAGGCTGTCGACCGCCAGATGATCGCGCATCTCTTCTTCGGACATGGTGGCCGCCAGAAGTTTCTCGCGTTTGGGCGTGTCCACGCCGTAGAAACAGGGCCAGGCGGTGGGCGGGCTTGCGATGCGGAAATGCACTTCGGCAGCGCCTGCATCAAGAATCATTTCCTTGATCTTGCGAGAGGTAGTGCCGCGCACCACGCTGTCATCCACCAGAATGATGCGTTTGCCTTTGACCAAGGCGCGGTTCACGTTCAGCTTCAGGCGCACACCCATGTTGCGGATCTGTTCGGTCGGCTCAATAAATGTCCGACCCATGTACTGATTGCGGATGATGCCCATCGCATAGGGAATGCCCGATTCGTGGCTGAAGCCGATGGCGGCGGGGGTGCCTGAATCAGGTACGGGGCACACGAGGTCGGCGTCCACGGGGGCCTCGCGCGCCAGTTCGATCCCGATTTGGCGGCGCGTTTCATAGACGCTGCGACCGCCGATGATGCTGTCGGGGCGCGAGAAATAGACATGTTCAAAGATGCAGAACCGTGGCGAGGCGGGGCGGAAGGGGTGATGACTTTCAACACCTTTGGAGGTGATCACCACCATTTCGCCAGGCTCGATCTCGCGCACATATTGCGCGCCAATGATATCGAGCGCACAGGTTTCCGAGCTGAGCACCCACCCATCACCGAGTTGTCCCAACACCAGAGGGCGCACCCCCAAGGGATCGCGCACGCCGATCAGCTTGGTGCGGGTCATGGCCACCACGGAAAATGCGCCTTCTACACGGCGCAGGGCCTCTTCCATACGCTCGGGAATTTTGCGCTGAAGCGAGCGGGCCATGAGGTGAATTATACATTCCGAATCCGAGTTGGATTGGAAGATCGAGCCGCGCTCGATCAGTTCTTTGCGCAGGGCATCGGCGTTGGTGATATTGCCGTTGTGCGCAATGGCGGCTCCGCCCATGGCAAATTCGCCAAAAAAGGGCTGCACGTCACGGATCACCGGGGCTTTGCCACCGGCAGTGGAATAGCGCACGTGGCCGATCGACAGGGCCCCGGGCAGGGTTTCCATCAGCGATTGTTTGGTAAAGTTATCGCGGACATAGCCAAAGCGGCGGGCCGAGTTGAACCCCTGGTCGGGGTCATGGGCGACGATGCCGCCTGCCTCTTGTCCGCGGTGCTGCAAGGCATGCAGGCCAAGAGCCACGAAATTGGCCGCATCGGTCACGCCGATCACGCCAAATATGCCGCACTCCTCTTTCAGCTTGTCATCGTCAAACGGGTGTGCGGGTGGCATGATCTTGGACAAGGGGCAGCTCCTATAATCCAACACGGGCAAGGTGAGCCCCATACATAGGGTGTGCGGCCCGCCTTGTCTACGCAGCAGTGCGGGGTGAGCGCGGTGATCTTGCAGATTTAACGTAGGGTCAGCGGCCTTAGAATTGCGAGAGCACAACCACAGGGACACCCAGGATGCGGGACATCAAGCAGAGCGGTGATAGCGCGTGCCAAATCGGGTCAAATGTGCCGTGATGATTTGGCGATGAAACCGTTCCAAATGAGGCCCGATCGCGAAAGTTACCGACGGTTAGTGCGTCCGAGGTTGGTCGGCTTGTAGGGGCGGAAAAGACAAAGAAGGCTGCCCTTCGCGATGCCGATTGGAAACGGTGCGACCCCCTTCGGCACCACGGCGAGGAGGGTCACGTTTCGTGTCGCGTTACTCGGCCGGTTCGCAGTTGCCGACCAGTTGTTCGTATTGCTGCGTGATCCAGCCCAGAGCCGCCTCGGGGTCCTGGCTTTCAACGCTATCGGTCAAGCGGGAAAACACCCGTGCCGAGCGGCTGTCGTCGATAATCTGGATGTTTTGCGAGGTAATGACCGTCTCGTAGACGAAATAGGCGATTGCGACGAGCAATATGCCGCGCGCCACGCCAAAGAGAAAGCCAAGGCCCTGATCAATACCGCCAAGCGCCGAGCGTTGCACCAGCGACGAGAAAAGTGGTGTGATCAGTGATGCCACCACGAGCGCAGCGGCAAAGACGATGGTGAACGCACCGATCATGCTCAGCTCGCAGCTGTCGGCGATGAATTCACCCACAACGGGGATTTCCTTGACCAGCGGTTCGACCTGCGGCGCAAAGAGAAAGGCCACTAGAGCGGCGACGATCCAGCCGGCGATGGCCAGCGATTCGCGTACAAAGCCACGGGAGTAGGCCAGCAAGGCCGACAGAATAATGACAACGGCCACAATGCCGTCAATGATTGTAAAGCCGTCCATGGTTCGTGTCGTCCTGTCCCGTTACGCGCATTATCCTGCGCCGAATATATCACCCACAAAGCCCGTCAGGTCACTAAATTGGTTCAGTGTCATCCCGGCGGCCCCACCCGGTTTGCCACCAGATGGAGAGAGTGCCGTGGTGAAACCAAGTTTTTGCGCTTCTTTCAACCTGTTTTCGGTCTGACCCACCGGTCTGAGGGCCCCTGAGAGGCTTATTTCGCCAAAAATCACAGTTTCGGCGGGCAGCGCGGCGTCTTCCCGCGCACTCAACAAGGCCGCTGCGACCGCCAGATCGGCGGCAGGTTCCGAGATTTTCAGACCCCCTGCGACGTTCAGATACACATCCAACCCGGTAAAGGGGATGCCGCAGCGGGCCTCAAGGACCGCCAGCACCATGGCCAGCCGCGCGCTGTCCCATCCGACCACCGCACGGCGGGCTTGTGCGTGGGGGGAGGGCGCGACCAGCGCCTGCATTTCGACCAGCACGGGCCGGGTGCCTTCGATGCCCGCAAAGACGACGGACCCGGGTGAGGGGGCACCGCGGCCCGACAGGAACAGCGCCGAGGGGTTGGCAACTTCGGCCAGCCCGGCACCGGTCATTTCAAAGACGCCAATTTCATCTGCCGGGCCAAAGCGGTTTTTTACACTTCGCAGGATGCGGAACTGATGGCCGCGCTCTCCCTCAAAATAGAGCACCGTGTCGACCATATGTTCAACCACGCGGGGGCCTGCGATCTGGCCTTCTTTGGTGACATGGCCGACCAGCACGACGCTGACGCCCTTGCGTTTGGCAAAGCTGGTCAGCTCGTGGGCGGCGGCACGCACTTGGCTGACGCTGCCCGGGGCGCTGTCAACGGTGTCGGCCCACATGGTCTGGATACTGTCGATGATGACCAGTTGCGGCTTTTCCGTCTCCATCGTGGTCAGGATGTCGCGCAGGGCTGTGGCGGCGGCCAGTTGCACGGGCGCATCATTCAGGCCCAGACGCTGGGCGCGCATTCGCACCTGAGCGCTGGCCTCTTCGCCCGTCACATAAAGCGTTTTGACCCCGTTCTGGGCGAAGCGCGCGGCGGCTTGCAGCAACAGCGTGGATTTGCCGATGCCGGGATCACCGCCCACAAGGATGGCAGAGGCGGGTACGAGGCCCCCGCCCAGGACCCGGTCCAGTTCTGTCATGCCTGAGAGGGTGCGCGGGGGCGGGGCCTCTTCGGTGGACAGATCGGTGATGTGTAGGGCGTTGCCGCGTTTGGCGCCGATGGATTTGGCACCGGGACCTGCGGACAAGGGCGTGTCTTCGGTGATGGTGTTCCAGTCACCACAAGCGTCACAGCGGCCCGACCATTTGGTGCTGGAGGCCCCGCAGGCATTGCAGGTGAAGGTGGTGGTGGCTTTGGCCATGGGCTGCTCGGGCTCTGAATTCGTTTTAGGGGGTTATAGAGTGGGATGGCTGGCGATGCACGGGAATGGTTTCATCCGCAGGGCCGGTTTATCGGGCTGCCGATGGCCGGGACCTTTCACGCAGCCCAAATACTCAGCGCACACATTGCCAATGTCACCATGCCCGACAGTGTTGCAAACCACTTCAGGTCAGGATCTTCGCGGCGGGTCAGCCATGTCAGAATGACGCTGCCAATGGCCGCCGGATAGACCAGCCAGGGGATGTAAGCGCTGATTACAATGGCCCAGAACCCCAAGATCATCTGCGCCGGATAGAGCAGCTTGCGCCAGCCGGGCAATCGCAGGGCGCGGATGGCCTGTGCCACCGCCAGACCCAAGAGGGCAATGGCGGCAGCCAACATCAAGAAAATCCCGGCGAATATCCCGTCGCCGTTGAAAAACATCATGGATGTTTATTCGGCAGCCTTCTTGGTGATGTCAATTACAGTGCCATCAGGGCGCAGAATCTCTTCGTGTCCGAGTTCTGGCATGATCTCGTGCAGCTCGTCCTGCAGGCGCTGCAGCTGGCTGGCTGCAACGCTTTCTTCCAGCTCGACCTCGTGCACCCAGTGCTTGAGCTCGGAGGTCAGCGTCTTGGCATTCTCCAGCCGGACATTGAATTGCGCGACCTCTTCCTGACGGTGTTTCAGGAACTCGCGGGCGCGGGCCACCTTGTCGGTGGCATAGACGTCGGCCAGCTCGCGGCTGATGTGCGACATCTGGGCGGCCATTTCCAGCAGGGCGGGTTCAAGGGATTCCAGATCGGGATGTTCACGCAAATACGCAAGACGCTCGCGCACCGCGTCAAATTCCGAGCTGAGCTGGAACATGCTGTCGCGGTCTGCGGAATGGGCGATGGCATAGGCGCGGGCCACATCCTGCATTCCCAATTCGAACCGACGGTGCGAATTCTCAAGACGCATGATGCGGGTATTGGCCGGCAGGAAGAAGCACAACAGAACGGCCAGAACCGTCAGGCCAATCTGTGCGTACATGCCAGCCTGATCATAGACGACGCCCCCGACGGTGACGGGAAACTCAAGCCACGGTGCATAGCCGAACGCTGCCATGGTGCTGAGGACGATCAGAGCAAGTGCAGCAAACGCAAAAATAGCTACAGCCAGACGCTGCATCAGGTACTGAATTAAAAACGCAATTGAGCGTAACTGCCCGGTCATGACTTTCCCCCCAGAAAGTGTTCTCGTCATCATAATGCACGCGGTGCAGGTCTGGTTTTCAGGCACCACACCACGCATTGAGCAAGTTTATGCCGATTTTTACTGAATCCCTAAGGGGAAATTAAAAAAATCCATATCAACCGTGGATTTAACGCTTTGTTAACGATGAGTTGTTTCCTCAGCGGAAACAATCGCGGGGGATTTCGGGGATTTCTCAGTGCGCCAACCGATAATGATCGACGCAACAATGCAGGCGGTGAAGAGGTAAAGGCCCCAGGCGGTCTCGATCTTGCCGACACCGATTCCCTTGGACAGCGTGATGTAAAGCGCGATCAGAAACACATCTGCCATCGCAAGCTTGCCTAGAATTTGCAATGCAGGCAAGGTCTTGCGGCGCAGCAATCCAAAGTGGATCAGCGCCAGCCCGATGGTTTTCATATAGGGTGCAAAGAGCGCAAAGAACGTCACCAGCAGCGCCAGCGCCACATCCGAGTCCCACAAGGACTGAAGCCCAGAGATGACGCTGATTTCAGACAGGCCGAACAAGGGCAGCAGCCCTGCGCGCATCAAGGGTGCGAACCAGGCGATGGGAAACAGCACCAGAAGGATAAGATTGGCATAGCGCAACATGTCTGGACTGCCTTTTGTAACCGACCCTTCCTCAGCTAAGGACTGAAGAAGGGGGGTACAAGGTGGTGCGTCTTATTTCAGGATTGACAGCAGGTCCGCGTGATCATCCGTCCACACCGGGCCTCCGTCATTGGTCAGCGGAGCCCAGCGGGCTTGCTTGCCCAATTCGCCCAATGCGGCCTCTGAGCGGGCCATGATCGCAGCGATCGAGGCCCGATCGCCAGCGTCATCGACGATGTTGCCTTTGTAGTGCTGAACGCGGCCCGACAGCCCTTGCAACGCCGCCGAGCGGCCCAATGGGCGGTCAATGGCGTAGTAGCGATTCGAGATGTGGAACACCAAGATCCCGTTCGGTGTCAGGTGACGCATATAGGCGGCAATTGCTTCGTCCGTGGTCAGGTGCACCGGCACGCTGTCCGAGCTGTAGGCGTCGATCACCAGCACGTCGTAGTTCTGCGGCTCTTGTGCGGCCAGGGTGATGCGGGCATCGCCCAGATGCACAGGCGCGTCAGCGGCACAGGCTTCCATATAGCGGAAGTAGCGGCTGTCGCGGGCAATCTGTTCGACCATCGGGTCAATCTCGTAATACTGCCAGTTCTGGCCGGGTTGCGTGTAGCAGGCCAGGGCGCCCACACCCAAACCGACGATACCGACATTTTTGGCCGCGGCACCGCGTTCGGACAGCAGAACCTGCGCTAGAGGGCCGTTGCGGTGATAGTAATAGATCGGCTCGGGACGGGCGGAATGATCATCTGCCAGACGCATGGCCCCGTGGATGGTGGTGCCGTTGCCATAGATGCGCAGATCGCCTGCTTCGGAAATGGCGTGCATGCCAAAGAAGCTGCGGTCGCGGAATTGCGCCTTGTCGGGCAGGGCCAGCGCACCCGCCAGCATGACCACGACAATCGCGCCATAGGTGTTGGTAAGATCCTTGCGGGTCAGCACCATCACAAAGAGGGTGCAGACCAGCAGACACAGCATGGCAATGCCCAACTGTTCGGGATCGAATTGCGAGGCCAGAATTGCGGTTGGCACCACGGCGACGAGACCGATCAGGCCACCACGGCCAAGACGGCGCAGAGTGCTCTCGCCTTTGGGCAGAAGCATCAAGCCGGCCAGAAGGGCGGTGACACCGGCTTCATAGAGACCACTGAAGGCAACCGGTGCAATGATGGAGTTGAACAATCCACCCAAGGCACCACCCACCGACATGGTCAGATAGAAGGCGGTCAGGTTCGATGCTTCAGGGCGTGCAAGGTACAGCTTGCGGTGGGCATACAGCGCCACGATGAAGAACCCCGCGATCAGGAAGCCCACCTTGAGCCAGCTCATCAATGGTCCGGTCAGCCCTGTGAAAATCAACAGAAGGCCTGCGATAACGATGCCGGTCAGGGCTTTGAAAATCCCCTCGGGCAGGATCTGGCGGTGGGTGAAGGTCAACACGAACGTCAGCAGGTAAAGCGACAGTGGGATGACCCACACCAATGGCACCGCGCCCACATCAAGGCTGACCTTTGAGGTCACGGCCAACATCAGCGAGGACGGGATAAACGCTAGGAAGGCCCAATAGGCGATCTGAGCGGGGGCCAGCTTGGCGGGTTTCTCAGCAGGTTGGGCGATCTGCGTGGCAGGGCCGCGGGCCATGCTGCCCGACGCCAGCAAGAAGGCACCCAAGGCGACAAAGCCGATGGCCCAGCCAAAGCCGATGGAGGACACGCCAAAGAGAGGCTCGGCCACTAGAGGGAAGCCCAAGAGCGCCACGAGCGAGCCGAGATTGGACGCGCCGTAAAGGAAATAGGGATCATCCGCCGAGGGCCCGCCCGAACGGCCATACCAGAACTGGATCAATGGGGCGTTGGCTGACAGGGCAAAGAAGGGCAGGCCGACACCTGCGGCAAAGAGCATCAGCGTTTGCCAGGCCATGGGGCCGGTCGGATCAAAGCTCCAGCCCGCAGGAATGGCCAGCGGCAGGAAAATGAGGGCCGAAGCCCAGACACCAAGATGGATGAACATCTGGATACGCGGGGCGACATGGCGGGTTAGCAGGTGGGCATAGAGATAGCCTGCAATCAGCACCGTCTGGAAAAACAGCATCGCGGTGGTCCACACGGCAGGTGAGCCGCCGATGGTCGGCAACACAATGCGCGCAAACATGGGCTGCACGAAGAACAGCAGTGAAGCGCTCAGGAAAATCGTTGCGATGAACAACACAGGCACAAGGCTGCGCGTGCGGCGTGGGGTGTCTGAAATATGCATCTGTAATAGCCCGTCAGAGTTTGTTTCTCGCGACGATACAATCATTCAAATGCGGAAGGATTGGGGCAGGATGGGGGGTATTGGGGGGCAAATACGGTGGTTTTCCAGGTCCGCTGGCCGCCGGAATGGCAGAGGATAAAGCTTGGGCGGGAGCCTCCGGCGGGGACATTTGAAGCAAGAAGAAAGGTCATGCGCTTCGGTTAGCGCACCGCCTCAATAGGCCCTTCAGCCTTGCCGTGAATGAATTGCTCCAGATAGGGATCGCCTGAGCCGTCCATGTCGGCCACAGGGCCGGTCCATTGGATCACTCCGTCGTGCAGCATGGCGACGTTGTCAGCGATGGCGCGCACCGAGGTCATGTCGTGGGTGATGGTCATCGCTGTGGCCCCCATTTCCACAACAATTTCGCGGATCAAGTCGTTGATAACCCCGGACATAATCGGATCTAGGCCGGTGGTAGGTTCGTCAAAGAAGATGATCTCAGGCTCAGCGGCGATGGCGCGGGCGAGGCCCACTCGTTTCTGCATGCCACCGGACAGCTCGGCGGGGAATTTATCCGCCTGTTCGGCTTTCAAACCCACGCGGCGCAGTTTTTCGATGGCGATGTCACGAGCCTCGTCGCGGGGGCGGGCCAGGGTGCCGCGCAACAGGCGGAAGGCGACGTTTTGCCAGACGGGCAGGCTGTCAAACAGGGCACCGCCCTGGAACAGCATCCCAAAGCGCGCGAGGAAGGCATCGCGGTCGGCCTTGGTCACATCTTCGCCGTCCAGAGTGATGGTCCCTGAATCGGGTGTCACAAGGCCTAGAACAGACTTGAGCGCCACGGATTTCCCGGTGCCTGATCCACCGATGATCACCATCGAGGTGCCCTTTGGGATCGACAGGTTCACCCCTCGCAGGACCTTGTTGTCGCCAAAGGCTTTGTGGACGTTATTCAGTTCGATCATAGCGAGAAAAACACCCCCGTCAGAACGAAGTTGGCGGCGAGGATCAACACGGCGGCAGCCTGGACCGAGCCTTTGGTGGCGCCGCCCACGCCTTGGGCACCGCGGCCTGAGTGCATGCCGTAATAGCAGCCCATGATGGCCGCGATGGTGCCGAAGGCAGCACCTTTGACCAGCGAGGACACGATATCGCGTATCTCAAGGAAATTGACGGTGTTGTGCAGGTAGGTGGCGGCGTTAAAGCCCAGAGATTTGACGGCGACCGAATAGCCGCCCGCGATGCCGATGATATCGCCAATGGCGACCAGCAGAGGCACGGTGAGCAGGGCCGCCAGCACGCGGGGCACGACGAGGTATTTCATCGGGTTGGTCGACAGGGTGACAAGGGCGTCGATCTGTTCAGTGACCTTCATGGTGGCGATCTCGGCGGCAATCGAAGAGGTCACACGTGCGGCGATCATCAGGCCGACCAGCACGGGGCCCAATTCGCGCACCATGCCGATGGCGACGATCTGGGGCACCACGGCCTCGGCATTGAAGCGCGCGCCGCCGGAATAGATTTGCAAGGCCAGCGCGCCGCCGGTGAAGACGGCGGTCAGGCCCACAACGGGCAGGGACAACCAACCGATTTGCAGCAGGGCCGAGGCCAGCTCGCGCGGGTAGAACGGCGGACGGATCATATGGCTGAAGCTGCGCGCGGCAAAAAGCGACACCCGGCCCAGCATCGCCAGGGCGGCCAGCACGTTGCGGCCGATGGCTGCCAAAAAGGATGTGATCCTGTTCATCCGCCGATGTACCGGCGCTTATAACGATTGCCCAGCGAGGTGAGGATTTCATAGCCGATGGTGCTGGCGTGTTCGGCCAGCACGTCAATGGTCTGATGCGGTCCCAGCAAATCCAGCGTTTTGGGGTCTTTGGGAAGATGCGTGATGTCCACACCCATCATATCCATCGAAATGCGACCGGCCAGGGCGCAGGGCTCGTCTCCGGCCCAGACGAAGGCCTTGGGCCCCATGGCGCGCAGGATGCCATCAGCATAGCCCGCCGAGATGGTGGCGATGCGGCGCGGCGTGTCGGTGGTGAAGGCATTGCCGTAGCCCACGCTTTCGCCCGGTTCAATGCTGCGGCACTGGATGACGGGGATTTCAATGGCAGCCACCGGTTGGGCCTCGGCATAAGGTTGGCCACCATAAAGACCGATGCCTGGGCGGGTCAGGTCAAAATGATAGTCCGCGCCCATGAGCACCCCGCCGGTGTTGGCCAGGCTGCGCGGTGCGGTAATGCCCTCGGTCAGCTCAAGGAAGGCGTTGAGTTGCTGGGCATTCATCGGGTGGTCGGGCGCATCGGCGCAGGCCAGATGGCTCATCACCAAGAGCGGATCCTGGCCCAGGGCGATCTCACGCAGGGCGGCCCATTCGGCAGGCTCCATGCCCAGACGGTTCATGCCAGTGTCGAGCTGCACGCCGAAGGGGTGGCCGGGCAGGGCCTCGATCTGGCGGATCATCTGTTCGAGCGAGTTGATCAGCGGAACGAGGTCGAGATCGCCGATCATATCGGTGTCGCCGGGCATATGGCCGGAAAAGATATAGATCGTGGGGCCGGGGCCCAGGGTCTGGCGCAGGGCTGCGCCTTCTTCGGCCGCGGCCACGAAGAAGCTGCGTACGCCTGCCTTGGCCAATGTGCGGCCCACACGCGCGGCGCCCAAACCATAGGCATCGGCCTTGACCACAGCGCCGGTTTCCGAGCGAGTCATGGCATTCAGGGCCCGCCAGTTGGCGAGGATCGCGTCAAGATCAACGGTGAGAGTTGCAGTGCTCATGAGGATGAGGTTTTGACATGCTGGGCAGGGGGGTCAAGGGGGAAACGGGTGTGTACGACGTCCCAATCCATGCGCGCGCTTGTCCTGTTCATGCGAGTTGCCGCAAGAACGGACGCAAGGGCTGGTCGCAGAGGGCTCGATGAGGTGCGAATTTCGGCTGAACCAACTCATGCGGGCAATTGCTGTGTGGCACAGTGGATGCCGCCGCCGACTTCGCCCAGGGCGTCGACGTTCAATGCCACGATTTCGCGCCCCGGGTAAGCGCGTTTCAGGGATTTGACGGCCAAGGTATCGGTTTCACGATCGCCGAACTGGGCGGTGATCACCGCACCGTTGCAGACGTAGTAATTGGCATAAGAGGCCACGAAGTCGTAGCTTTTCACGCGCCGGATCACGGGTTCGGGGATCACGGTGATCTGCATGCCTGCGGCATCGAGGATATCGTGGGTCTCAATCGCGGCACGGTGGAACGGGTCGGACATATCCGGGTCATCCGGCAGGTTGATCAGCACGCGGCCCGGCCCGGTGAATCGTGCGAGGCTGTCGATGTGGTAATCGGTGATGTCTTGCCCGCGCACACCCGGCGCCCAGATCATGCGCTGCGCGCCGTAGGCTTTGAGCAGGCGTGCCTCGACCTCGGCCTTGCTGAGGCCCGGGTTGCGGTTGCGGATCACCCAGGAACTTTCATGTGCCATCAGAAGGCCGTGGCCGTCGTGTTCGACGCCGCCTGGTTCGCCTTGTAGGCCGCTGTCGATCAGGGGCATGCCCAGTTCGGCGGCCAGGGCTGCGGCCACCTGGCCGTCGCGTTTGTGGATCTGTTTCTTGCCCCAGCCGTTGAAACGGATGTGGCTGACCACGTGATTGCCGCTGGCATCCTTGGCCACAAGAGGGCCTGCATCGCGCGTCCAGAGATCCTCGGTCGGGATGTTCAGCAGCTGCACCCCCTGGGACATCTTCTTGCGCGCGGCGGCCTGATCGTCGGGGTGGGCCAGCATGATCACGGATTCAAAATCCGAGATGGTATTTGCGATCTCGGCGATGGTGTCTTGCAGGATATCCAGGAAGACGCGGTCCGGATGCACCCGGCGACTGACAGGCCACATCATGATGGTGCCTTCGTGGCGGTGTTCTTCGGGGGGCACGTAAAGTTCAGAGGACATGGCAGCCCCTTGGGTTGTCAGCAGAGATGTTGCCGCGCCCATCGCGAGCGACGACGAAAGGAATTGGCGGCGGTGCATGGTGAGTTCCTGTATTACAACGTGAACCGAGGTTTAGAATTCGCGATCATTGCCCTGTTGCCAGGCTTTGACAAGGTTGCCAAAGCGGGTGAACTGACCTTCAAAGCTCAGCTCGACCGTGCCGATGGGGCCGTGCCGTTGCTTGCCGATGATGACCTCAGCCTTTCCGTGCAGGCGACCCATGCGGTCTTGCCACTCGGCGATTTCATCCAGCTTTTCATCTGACGGTTTTTCCCGCTCGACATAGTATTCCTCGCGGAACACGAACATGACCACATCCGCATCCTGCTCGATCGACCCGGATTCGCGCAGGTCCGACAGCTGCGGGCGTTTGTCGTCGCGGCTTTCGACCTGACGCGAGAGCTGCGAGAGCGCGATGACCGGGATATCCAGTTCCTTGGCGATGGCCTTGAGGCCCATGGTGATCTCGGAAATCTCGTTCACGCGGTTGTCGGACCGGCCAGTGCCGCGCACCAGTTGCAAGTAGTCCACGATCAGAACGTCCAGCCCGTGCATCCGTTTCAGACGGCGCGCGCGGGCGGCCAGTTGGCTGATCGGCAGGGCGGGGGTGTCGTCAATAAAGAGCGGACAGGATTCGAGTGTCTTGGCGGCATCGACAAAACGGCGGAACTCGGTTTCTTCCATGTCGCCGGACCGGATTTTCTGGCTGGGGATTTCAGCGGCTTCCGACAGGATACGGGCGGCCAGCTGTTCGGCGCTCATTTCAAGCGAATAGAACCCCACTACGCCACCATCTACCGTGCCTTCGTCCCCTGTGGGGGTCGGGCCACGCTTATAGGCCTTGGCTACGTTGAAGGCGATGTTGGTGGCCAGCGATGTTTTCCCCATCGACGGGCGTCCCGCGAGGATCAGCAGGTCGGACTTGTGCAAGCCGCCCAGCATCTTGTCCATGTCGATCAGGCCGGTGGAGACACCCGAGAGGCCGCCATCGCGCTGATAGGCGGCGTTGGCCACATTAACTGCGTCTGTTACGGCTTTGAGAAAGCTTTGAAAACCGCTTTCCGAGGAGCCTTCCTCGGAGAGTTTGTAAAGCTGTTGTTCAGCGTCGACAATCTGGTCCTTGGGTTCCATGTCCACATCGGCGCGCTGGGCCTTGCCGACGATGTCGTGGCCCAGGGCAATCAATTCACGGCGGATCGCCATGTCATAGATCATCTGCGCATAGTCACGCACCGCGAACGAGCTGATGGCCGCCCCTGCAAGACGTACAAGATAGGCCGGGCCGCCCAATTCCGCCAGACCTTCGTCGTCTTCCAGAAACGCCTTGAGTGTGACCGGTGAGGCGAGGTTGTTTTTGGCAATCCGAGCGGAAGCAATCTCGTATATGCGGGTGTGGACCGGGTCATAGAAGTGTTCGGGCTGGATGATCGAGGCGACACGGTCGTAGATATCATTGTTGGTGAGGATCGCGCCCAGAAGCTGTTGTTCCGCTTCGATCGAATGGGGCATCGTGTCGGTCGCGCCTTCTGCCGCGGCAGCCTCGGTGCCACTGGCGTTGAATGCGGATATCTCGTTCATTGTCTGCCCCACTTTTTTGATTTTATCCCTGCGACATGGTCTAAGCGAGCGCCTCTGGAAAATCCATCTGCATAAAACTGTGGAGTTTCGCCGGGATAACGCGGTGGATAACCTCTCTGCGCACAGTTGTTGACGACATAGGGTAGCAGATGGTGGAGAAAACACCAAATCTTGTGTTCAGCTTCGATTCGCGAACATGTTCTCCACCGCGTGCTGTGGAGAAGTTTATTTCTTGTTTGCCTCCTGCCACTTACGCGGATCGTTCAGGAAATCTTCGACGCCATCCAATGTGGCTGCGTCAAAGCTGCCCTGCGCGCGGGCCTCGGCCAGAACGTCCCACCAGGTGCAGAGGTAGTGCAGATCAATGCCGTGGTCGCCCAGGGTTTTCTCGGTCTCGGGGAAGATGCCGTAGTAGAAGATCACCGCCGTGTGGCCACAGGTGGCGCCGGTCTCGCGGATGGCATCGACAAAGCTGAGCTTGGAGCCACCGTCGGTGGTCAGATCCTCGACCAGCAGCACGCGCTCGCCCTCAGACATCGCGCCTTCGATGCGGGCATTGCGGCCATAGCCTTTGGGTTTTTTGCGCACATAGGTCATCGGTAGGGCCATGCGTTCGGCCACCAACGCGGCGAAGGGGATGCCGGCCGTTTCGCCCCCGGCGATGTTGTCAAAGGCCTCAAACCCGGCGTTGCGCATGACCGTGACGGTCAGAAAATCCATCAGCGCGCTGCGGATGCGCGGGAAGCTGATCAGCTTGCGGCAGTCGATATAGGTGGGGCTAGGCAGGCCTGAGGCCAATGTGAAGGGGTCGGCGGCGTTGAAATGCACCGCTTCGATTTCGAGCAGCATCCGGGCGGAGAGGCGGGCGATCTCTTCTTGGGACGGGAAGGAGGAGGGGATCATGGGCAGCGTCCTTTTAAGCGGGGCGGGGCAAGAGATTTTAGGCCTCCGGCGGGGATATTTGGGGCCAGAAGAAACCTAAGTGACCGACCAATGCACCGGGTATCCGGGGTCGAACAGGGTGACGGGGCCATCGTCGGTGTCGATCTTTGACGGGAAGACAGTGGGATTGGCGGATTTGGTGAGGGTGATCTGCGTGTCATTCGCGGACAGCCCATAGAAGGCGGGGCCGTTAAGCGACGCGAAGGCTTCGAGCTGATCCAAAGCACCGTCTTCTTCAAACACATGGGCCAGCAGGGGCATGGTGTTGGTGGCGGTAAAGCATCCAGCACAACCACACGCACTTTCTTTGTTGGGGTCGGTGTGGGGGGCGCTGTCGGTGCCCAGAAAGAAGCGAGAGCGCCCCGAGGTGGCCGCAGCGCGCAGGGCCAGGCGGTGTTCTTCGCGTTTGGCGACGGGCAGGCAGTAGTAATGTGGTTTGATGCCGCCCACCAGGATATGGTTGCGATTGATGATCAGGTGATGGGTGGTGATCGTGGCCCCCAGATCATCGCCCCCGGCCAGCACATAGTCCACTCCGTCCCGTGTTGTGATATGCTCCATCACCACCCGCAGACCCGGTGTGGCACGGCGGATGGGATCGAGCACGCGGTCGATGAACACCGCCTCGCGGTCAAAGATGTCGATGTCCGCGTCGGTGACTTCGCCATGCACACATAGGGGGCAGCCGATTTCGGCCATCCGCTCCAGCACGCCACGCACCTTGTCGAAATTTGCAACACCGCTGGCGGAGTTGGTGGTGGCCCCGGCGGGGTAGAGCTTGACGGAGGTGATCAGGTCCGAGGCATGGGCGGCGGCCAGATCATCGGCATCCGTGTCCTCGGTCAGGTAGAGCGTCATCAGCGGCTTGAAATCCATGCCTTGGGGCAGGGCGGCCAGGATGCGGTCGCGGTAGGCCGTTACCTGGGCGGCGGTCACCACAGGTGGCACCAGATTGGGCATGATGATCGCGCGGGCAAAATCGCGGGCGGTTTCAGGCAGAACGGCCTGCAACATCGCGCCATCGCGCAGGTGCAGATGCCAGTCGTCGGGGCGGCGGAGGGTCAGGCTTTGGCTCATGACGCAGGCTTTACACAATCGTGCGGGCCCATGCCAGAGGGGTTTCGCTGATCCGGTGAGATCAGTCGGTTGCGGCCTTATTCGATCTGGATTGAGCCGCCAGAGCGCTTAAGGCCCGGGCCTGCGCCTTGCGGAAGGGCGGTGCATCGCGCTGGGCCAGAACATGACGGGTGAGATATGTCGTCAACAGGTTGCGTTCATCGCGTGTGATCTTTTTCAACAGGCTGAATTGATACCCGCCATAGTCGCGACGTTTTCGGTAGAGTTTTGCCAGGCTGACACGGGTTAGTTTGTCGGCGCTCAGCTGGGCCAGCATGCGCAGCAGGATGTTCATGCCGCGCAGGTGGTCCTCCATGCGCGGCCCCAGGAACCGCATGCGGAACTTCGTCACATTGGGACGTGTGAACAGGGCGGCATGCATGGCATCCATCTCAATCTCGGGATCATAAAGCACATAGGCCCGGTCCGCGGCATCCAGCATATCGGGGGCATAACCAAAGCGGGTTTCAAAATCTGTGCGGCGCTGAGAGGTGAACCGATCATCCCATTCGGTGATGCGCGGGTCCAGCGTGGCCTGAGGTTGAATGGCCAGCACACGTGCACCCGGTGCGGCCACTGAATAGGCGGCGGCCGCATAGCCACAGGCCCCGGCGCCATAAAAGATCACCTGATCGAATTCCTCAAAGAACCCATCGTCGATCTTGCCGTCAAAAAATCCAAAGACGCGTGGCGCGCGGAACCAGCTTTCCTGCGCACTCATGACACTGAGGTGTGACCAGCCCAGGGCGTCGACCATCTCCCATCCCAACGGGTGGGCGGTGCGGGTGGTTTGCGTGATGCGGTCGTGGCTTTCAAAGGTCACCAGCAAGGTGGCGCCGTTGGATCGGAACGCTGCGGCATGGTCTGGACCCAGCTCTTCGACAAAGCCAAGATCGCCGATCATGCCTTTCATCTGGGTCAGCCAGTCTGCCCAATCCAACCCGGCCAGGCTGGTCTTAAACCCAGAAGATGCGTTTTGCATACCACTCATTCCTTACACCGCCTCCAAACCACGGGGGCGTTCTTTTGCGACGTGTATATGGGCCAATCTGGGCGAAATTTTGTAAAATCCAAGGGGTTTCTGCGCGGGCGCGCCTGGGCTGCGGGTCTTGACCCCTGACAGGGGGACGTGCAGTGCTGTGGTTCCAATCGCACGGAAGGCCTGCCCGAAGATGATCCCTCAGAGCATAGATGACACGGTGAACCTGTTGCAGGGGCAGGATTATATCTGTGGCCGGGATCTGGCCACCGTGGTGTTCCTGGCGTTGAAACTTGGCCGACCGCTGTTTCTGGAAGGCGAGGCGGGCGTTGGTAAAACCGAGATTGCCAAGGCGCTGGCTGCGGCCTTGGGGCGGCGATTGATCCGCCTGCAGTGTTACGAGGGCCTGGATGCAGCATCGGCCGTCTATGAGTGGAACTTCACCCAGCAGATGATTGCCATTCGCGCCGCCGAAGCCGCAGGGGATGTGGACCGTGTGGCGCTGACATCGGATGTGTTTACCGAGGATTACCTGAATGAGCGCCCCTTGCTGGAGGCGATGCGGCCCCAGCCCGGCGGCGCGCCGGTGTTGCTGATTGACGAGCTGGACCGCACTGATGAGCCGTTTGAGGCCTATCTGCTGGAAGCGCTCAGCGATTTTCAGGTCACGATCCCGGAGTTGGGCACGATCACGGCACCAGAACCGCCCATCGTGATCCTGACCTCGAACCGCACCCGCGAGGTGCATGACGCGCTGAAACGGCGATGTCTCTATCACTGGGTGGACTATCCGGGCTTTGAACGTGAGATCGAGATTCTGCACGCCCGCGCACCCGAAGCCGCCGAGGCGCTGAGCCGCGAGGTGGTGGCCTTTGTCCAAAAGCTGCGCACGGAAGATCTGTTCAAGAAACCTGGCGTGGCCGAGACAATCGACTGGGCCAAATGTCTGCTGGCACTCGATATAATCAGCCTCAGCCCCGAAGTGATCGCAGATACTCTGGGTGCGATCCTAAAGTATCAGGATGACATCGCCAAACTCCAGGGCTCCGAAGCCAAACGCATTCTGGATGACGCTAAGGCGGGATTGGAAATGGCATGATTTTGTACCGGCCTACAGGTCTGAAAGAACTTGTCCTTGTGCGCGACAGTGGATGGCAGAAGTGGCCTCCTCGCTTGCCAGATCAACCGATCTTTTACCCGGTGACCACTCAGCTCTATGCCGAGAAGATCGCCCGCGACTGGAATTCGGTTTTGCCTGCCCCGGATGATCTGGGCTTCGTGACGCGCTTTGAGATTTCTAAGGAATTGGCGGCGCGTTACCCGGTGCAACAGGCAGGTGGGCGCGACCACGAAGAACTCTGGGTTCCTGCCGAAGAACTGGAGGCTTTCAACAATGGTATTTTGGGCAAGATCGAACTCGTAGGAGCGTTTCAAGGAAAAGAGGTCCTGCCGTTGAAGAGCGCCAAACTTCTAGTGCAGGCCGCATGATGCTTCTTCTTGCCAGAAATATCCTGGGGAGTTTGAGGGGCTGGCCCCTAAATCCGACCTATGCCTGAATACGCACCGCTGGATTTACCCGACGAGCCGAAGCTCACCCATAACATCACCTATTTCGCGCGCGCTTTGCGCAAGGCAGGGCTGCCGGTGGGGCCGGGCCGAGTGATGGATGCCGTGAGGGCGGTCCAGGCCGCAGGGTTTACTTCGCAGCGCGATTTTTTCTATACGCTGCGCGCCTGTTTTGTCACCCGGCCGGAACACCGGGCAGTCTATGCGCAGATCTTTCGGCTGTATTGGCGTGATCCGCGGTACATGGAACATATGATGTCCATGATGCTGCCTGCCATTCGCGGTGTTCAGGAAGACCGCGCGGCAAAGGCCGCAGAAAAGCGCGCGGCAGAGGCCTTGCTGGATGGCATCGCGCCGGATCAGCCCGAGGCGGGCACGTCAGAGCCGGATGAGGAGACGCCGATTGAAGTGGATGCCTCGCTGACCATGTCCAGCGAAGAACGCCTGCGCACACTCGATTTTGAGCAGATGAGCGTCGCGGAGGTGGCCGAGGCCAAGCGCATGCTGGCGCGTCTGGAGTTGCCCGTGAAACCCCTGGCCTCGCGCCGGGGGCAGGCCAGCGCGCAGGGCGCGCGCGTGGATGCCCGCGCCACCTTGCGGGCGGCGATGCGCCGAGGCGGCGAGCTGGCCGAGGTCAAGCGCCAGATCCCGCGTCCGCGTTGGCCGAATCTGGTGGTGCTTTGTGATATTTCGGGCTCGATGAGCCAATACAGCCGCATGGTGCTGCATTTTCTGCATGCGGTGGCCAACCAGAAAGGTGCGGGCTGGGCGAAGGTGCATGCCTTCACCTTTGGCACACGGTTGACCAACATCACCCGCCATCTGGCCACCCGCGATGTGGATGCAGCGCTGGCGGCGGCGGGACAAGAGGCGCAGGACTGGGAAGGCGGCACGCGGATCGGGGCGTGTCTGCATGACTTTAACCGGGACTGGTCGCGCCGGGTGATGGGGCAGGGGGCCGTGGTGCTTTTGATCACCGACGGGCTGGACCGCGATGATCCCGAGGCGCTGAGCCATGAAATGCAGCGGCTGCATTTGTCCGCACGGCATCTGATCTGGGTGAACCCGCTGCTGCGTTGGGACGGGTTTGCCCCCAAGGCCAAGGGTATCCGGGCGATGCTGCCGCATGTGGATACGTTTCGGGCCGGCCATTCTGTGGCCACGCTTGAGGATCTGGCCAAGGCCTTGTCGCGCCCCGGTGATACAGGCGAGAAGGCCCGCCTGATGGCGCAGGTGACGTGATCCAAAAGCGCGCTTTCGCGCAAGATTTATTCTGCATGTGGCGCAGGTGGCACCGCTGAGGCGATGGACGGTTTTCGTTTGAACCTGGTGGGCCGTGCTCTCATAGTGCTGGTGAATGCGAAAGGACGACATGGACCGCTTTGACACCCTTCTCGAAACGGCCTTGGCCTGGCACCACGCTGGCAAAGGCGCCGCTGTTGCCACGGTTGTGGACACCTGGGGCAGCGCGCCGCGCCGGGTGGGCAGCCAGTTGGTTGTGTCAGGCGCTGGCGAGATGGAAGGCTCGGTCTCGGGCGGATGTGTGGAAGGCGCTGTCGTGGCCGAGGCCATGGATGCAATAGACGCAGGCCGCTCCGTGACGCTGGAATACGGCGTGAGCGACGGCGATGCCTTTGCCGTGGGATTGGCATGCGGCGGAACGATCCGGGTGTTGGTGGAGCCTGTGGGCTCTGTCCTGCCCGTGCCCGTGTTGGAGGGGTTGGTCGCGGCGCGTGCGAACCGCACACCGGTGGCCTATGTGACCGGGCTGGATGGCGGCGGTCATCTGGTTGAAACGGGATATGAAGAGCGGTTTCGGATGGATCGTTCGGGGTTTGAACCGGATGGCGAGACGTTTGTGGCCATACACAACCCGCCTTTGCGGCTCATTGTGGTTGGGGCGGTTCACATTGCGCAGGCTTTGGTGCCGATGGCGCGGATTGCAGGGTATGATCCGGTGGTGATTGATCCACGTGAAAGCTTTGCCTCGGAGGCGCGCTTTCCGGGTGAAACGGTCATGCAGGACTGGCCGGATGAAGGCGTACAAGCTTACGGCCTGGACACGCGCACGGCGCTGGTCCTGCTGACCCATGATCCCAAGTTGGATGACCCGGCTTTGGAGCAGGCCTTGGCGTCGGGATGTTTTTACATCGGCGCGCTGGGCTCGAAACGCACCCATGCCAAGCGGATCGAGCGATTGCAGGCCGCTGGGTTTTCCGACACGCAGATCGCGCGCATTCATGGACCTGTTGGGCTGGACATAGGCGCGGCTGGCCCTTCAGAGATCGCCGTGAGCATTCTGGCCGAAATGACCCGCGTGCTGAGGCAGGGCGCGTGAAGTTTGGTCCGGTTCCCGTGGCCGAGGCGGAAGGGGCGATACTAGCCCATTCCGTGCGCTTGCCCGAGGGGCGGCTGCGCAAAGGGGTGACACTGACCGCCGGGCATGTTGCTCAGTTGCAGGCCGCTGGCCTGAGCGATGTGAGCGTGGCGCGGTTGGGCCCTGGTGACGTGCATGAAAACGACGCGGCCCTGCACTTGGCAAGGGCAGTGGTGGGCACCGCTTCAGGGATAGAAGTGAGCGCGCCGTTTACCGGCCGTGTCAATCTGCTGGCGCAAGGTCCCGGTGTGGTGGTGCTGCATCCTGAGCAGATCACTGCCGCCAATGCCGTAGATCCGATGATCACTGTGGCCTCCGTACCTGCCTATCAACAGATTGCACCGGGTGGGATGATCGCAACGGTTAAGATCATTGCCTATGGTGTGGATCAGGACTGCCTGGCGCAGGCCTGTGACGCCGCAAAATCTGCGCTGAGACTGGCGCAGCCAATCTACACCTCAGCCAGTCTGATCATCAGCGAAATCCCCAATGGCCCCGGGGCCAAAGGGGTCGAGGCGATTGAAAACCGCATGGCGGGTTTGGGTGGCACCATTTGCGAAGTCATCCCTGTGGCCCATGAGGAAGAGGCCCTCTGCCGTGCGTTGGGCCGTGCCAAGGGGGACATTGTTTTGATCCTAACCGGATCGGCCACATCTGACATCGGGGACACCGGCCCTCAGGCATTGATCAAAGCCGGAGGAGAGGTTCAGCGGTTTGGGCTGCCGGTTGATCCGGGCAATTTGCTGTTTTTTGGGCACCTTAAGGACAAGCCGATCATTGGGTTGCCCGGTTCGGCCCGATCACCCGTGCTGCACGGGGCGGATTGGATCCTATCGCGTTTGGCGTGCGGCATTGCTGTGACTGATCGTGATATTGCCGCGATGGGTGTAGGCGGATTGCTGAAGGAAATTCCGACGCGGCCGCAGCCCCGACGGGTCAAGGGCAAATAGAAAAGAGGGGCGCATCTCGGGGAAAGATGCGCCCAATTGTCCGCCCTGACTGGCGGCCTCGCTTCAGGCTGTGAGGATATCGTCCAGAGTGGACAGGATATGCGTCCAGCCCCCTTCGTGATTGGCGCGACTTTCCTCACTGACAAACCGGATATGGTTCAGGGTCACATGGGTGCCGTCGTCCACCTTGCGGAAGTTCAGTGTCACAGTGCTGCCTTCGGCGTTGAACGGGCTTTCCCAGGAAAACACCAGCCGGTGGGGGCGGTCGATTTCCTGGTAGACACCGCCATGAGGCATTTCATCGTCGCCTGCTTTCATCACCAGATCAAATCGTCCGCCGACCTTTGCGTCGGCCTCGGCCTTGGGCGTGGTCATGCCGGGGCCGGGGCACATGAAACGTGTCAGCATGGTCGGGTTCAGCCAGGCATCAAAAACGGTTTCAATGGGTGCGTTGATCATGCGGTCCACCGTGAGGGATAGGGGGGTATCGTCGAGGGTCATTTGGCAGTCTCCTGTTCAGTGAGCAGAGTTTCGAGCGCCTCCAGTCGAAGCGCCCAGATGGAACGTAAATCGTCAAACCAGTGGTTCATGACCTGCAAGCGGTCCAGTTGCACCTCGATCAGATGGTCGCGCCATTCGGTGCGCCGCGTGACGAGGTTTGCCTGTTCCAGCACTTTGATGTGCTTGGAGATGGCGTTGAGACTGATGTCGAACCGCCCTGCGATCTCGGTGACCTTCAGGGGCCCGTGTTGGGCCAGAAGGGTCAGGATTTCGCGACGGGTGGGGTCGCTTGCGGCCTTGAAAACGGCGGTAAGGCGTTCGTGTGATTCTTGTTCAACCATATGGATGAATAACAAATACCTTTTCATCAATCAACCATAAAGATGAATGATAAAGTGGCACGTCGTTTGGCCAATTTCTGACCACTTGGCAAAAACCGGGTTCTCAACGGCGCACCCCCGTGCTTTACTCGGAGGCAATCAAAACAAAAAACCAACTGGGAGATGCCAATGGCACAGGTCACAATGACCGTGAACGGCACGTCTGTTTCCGCCGATGCGGAAGGCCGGACGTTGCTTGTCGAATATCTGAGAGAAGGGCTGGGGCTGACCGGCACCCATGTGGGCTGTGACACCAGCCAGTGCGGCGCTTGCGTGGTGCATGTGAATGGCAAGGCGGTGAAATCCTGCACCATGTTCGCCGCCGAGGCCGAAGGCGCGGAGGTCTCCACCATCGAAGGGCAGGCGGCTGCGGATGGCACGCTGAACACCATCCAGCAGGCGTTTCAGGATCACCACGGATTGCAATGCGGCTTCTGCACAGCGGGGATGGTGATGTCGGCGGCGGCTTTGCTGCAAGACAATCCCAAGCCCACCGAGGCAGAGATCCGGGATTATCTGGAAGGCAATATCTGCCGCTGCACCGGATATCACAACATAGTCAAGGCGATCATGGCCGCATCCGGCCAGGACGTCAGCGCAATCGCCGCCGAATAAGGCGCAGGTCGGGCTGTGGCCCGCACCCCCAATGGGAGGATATGACACATGCCAGCAGATGGAGGCATCGGCGCCAGCACAAAACGGCGCGAGGACATCCGGTTTCTGACCGGGAACGGAAATTACACCGACGACATCAACCTGCGCGGACAGGCCTATGTGCACTTCCTGCGCTCGGACATGGCGCATGGAACATTGAACAGTGTGGACACCAGTGAGGCTGCCGACATGCCCGGCGTGGTGCGCATTTTCACCGGGGCAGATTTTGCCGATGTGGGCGGATTGCCTTGCGGCTGGCAGGTCACCGACCGCCACGGCGAGGTGATGCAGGAGCCTGCCCACCCCGTTCTAGCCATCGGCAAGGTGCGTCATGTGGGCGATCCGATTGCCGCGATTGTGGCGGAAACCGCCGATCAGGCCCGCGATGCCGCCGAGGCGATCGAGGTGGACATCGACGAATTGCCCGCCGTGATCGACATGAAAGCCGCCCTACAGGAAGGCAGCCCGAAGGTGCATGACGATCTGACTTCGAACCTCTGCTACGACTGGGGCTTTGTCGAGGACAACAAGGATGCGGTGGATGAGGCGATCAAGACCGCCGCCCATGTCACCACGTTGGAGCTGGTCAACAACCGTCTGATCCCCAACGCGATGGAGCCGCGTGTGGCGGTGGGCGATTACAACCGCTCGACCGATGACAGCACGCTCTATACCACCAGCCAGAACCCCCATGTGATCCGTCTGTTGATGGGCGCATTTGTGCTGGGCATTCCAGAGCACAAGCTGCGCGTCGTGGCCCCGGATGTGGGGGGCGGGTTTGGCTCGAAAATCTTCCATTACGCCGAAGAGGCGCTGTGCACCTTCGCCGCCAAGGCGCTGAACCGTCCGGTGAAATGGACCTGTTCGCGCTCGGAAGCGTTCATGTCAGATGCCCATGGCCGGGATCATGTCACCAAGATTGAGCTGGCGCTGGATGCGGACAATAACTTCACAGCGATCCGTACCGATACACATGCCAATATGGGGGCGTATCTGAGCACCTTTGCGCCTTCGGTGCCCACATGGCTGCATGGCACGCTGATGGCGGGCAATTACAAGACGCCGCTGATTTATGTGAACGTCAAAGCGGTGTTTACCAACACGGTGGCGGTGGATGCCTACCGCGGGGCTGGACGGCCCGAAGCGACGTTCCAACTGGAGCGGGTGATCGACAAGGCTGCGATTGAATTGGGCGTTGATCCGATTGCCCTGCGGCGGCAAAACTTTGTGACCGAGTTCCCCTATGCCACTCCGGTGGCCGTGGAATATGACACGGGCGATTACGTGGCCACGATGGACAAGCTGGAAGCCCTGGCGGATTTGTCGGGCTTTGAGGCGCGACTGGCCGAGAGCAAATCGCGCGGTATGCTGCGTGGTCTTGGCATCAACTGCTACATCGAGGCTTGCGGCATTGCGCCCTCGAACCTTGTGGGGCAGCTGGGCGCGCGCGCTGGTCTCTACGAGAGTGCCACGGTGCGAGTGAACGCCACCGGTGGGATCACGGTCATGACCGGATCACATTCGCACGGGCAGGGGCATGAAACCTCTTTTGCGCAAGTGGTCTCGGACATGATCGGCATTGATGCCAGCATGATCGAGATTGAGCATGGCGACACCGACAAGGCGCCGATGGGCATGGGGACCTATGGCTCGCGCTCGATTGCTGTAGGCGGCAGTGCCATGGTCCGTGCAACCGAGAAGATCATCGCCAAGGCGCGCAAGATTGCGGCACATCTGATGGAAGCCTCGGAAGCTGACATCGAACTGAAGGATGGTGCCTTCAGCGTTGCAGGCACGGATAAATCCGTAGCTTGGGGCGATGTGACATTGGCCGCTTACGTGCCGCACAACTACCCGCTTGAGGAGATCGAGCCGGGGCTAGAGGAAACCGCCTTTTACGATCCGGCGAACTTCACCTATCCGGCGGGGGCCTATGCATGCGAGGTCGAGGTGGACCCCGACACCGGTAAGGTAAGCATCGAAAGCTTCGCGGCGGTGGATGATTTCGGCAATGTGATCAACCCGATGATCGTGGACGGTCAGGTGCATGGTGGTCTGGCCCAAGGGATCGGGCAAGCCTTGCTGGAAGGCTGCGGCTATGACGAGAACGGGCAATTGCTGACCGGGTCTTACATGGATTACGCCATGCCACGGGCCGATGATGTGCCGTTTTATCAGGTGGATCATTCGTGCCAGACACCCTGCACGCACAATCCCTTGGGTGTGAAAGGCTGTGGTGAGGCTGGGGCCATTGGCTCGCCGCCTGCTGTGGTCAACGCCGTGGTCGATGCACTGCGCCGAAATGGCAGTGACATCACCCATATTGATATGCCCCTGACGCCAAGTCGCGTCTGGACTGCGATGCAAGGCTGAGGAGATAAGACATGTATGCATTTGATATCGAACGCCCCAGCACCATCGCAGATGCGGTGAAATTGCTGAGCGACAGTACCGAAAGCCAGCCCTTGGGTGGTGGGCAAACGCTGATCCCGACGCTGAAGCAGCGTCTGGCCATGCCGGACCGTCTGGTTAGTCTGGGCGGTGTCGCCGAAATGCAGGGCATCTGCGAAGACGACGCAGGCCGAATGTGTATCGGTGGTGGCACGACCCACGCGGATGTGGCCGCAGGGGCAGGCGCTTATGGCGCCTTGGCATCCCTGGCCGCCAACATCGGTGATCCGGCAGTGCGCAATCGCGGCACCATTGGGGGATCGTTGGCTAATAATGACCCATCGGCCTGCTATCCGGCAGGGGCTTTGGCCTCGGGTGCCAGCATCATCACCAATGCGCGTGAAATCGCGGCAGATGATTTCTTTGAAGGGTTGTTCACAACCGCCCTCAACGAAGGAGAGATCATCACGGAGGTCAAATTTCCGGTGCCCGAAAAAGCGGCCTACATGAAGTTTGAGCAACCGGCCTCGCGTTTTGCCTTGGTCGGGGTGTTTGTGGCCAAACATGTAGATGGTGTGCGCGTGGCGGTCACAGGGGCCTCGGAGGACGGCGTGTTCCGCTGGGCCGATGCCGAAGCGGCGCTGAACGGTGAGTTCTCGGCGGCGTCTTTGGATGGGTTGAGCCTGCCCGGCGACGGCATGATTTCTGATCTGCACGGAACGGGCGACTACCGCGCGCATCTGGTGGCAGTGATGACCCGCCGGGCGGTGGACGCAGCTGCCTGATTGACGCATGGTCACAATACGCGCGGCCTTGCGGGGCCGCGCGTTTGTTGTTGAACTAAGGGCCTCAAAGGCAAGCAAGGCAGGGGCCCCTCATGATCTTAGACATCTGGCAGAGCTTTCGGCGCATGCCGCTTTGGGTGCAAATCTGGGTCGCCATGATTTTGGTTCCGGTGAATGCCGCCAGTATTTTTTATATCACCCAGCCCAGCGGGGTCTGGATCGCCTTGTTGGCCATTGGTGGCATGGCTCCGAACCTGATTGTCATGGCGGTTGAACGCGGGTTTTCGCGCACCATGGCGCTGCCACATCTGGTGCTTTGGATCCCTTTGGTGGTGTTGATTTGCTGCCTGCTGACAGACGCGCAACCTTTGTCCGGCAGCTACACCAGCTTTCTGGTCATCCTGCTGGTGGTCGATGTAATTTCGCTGGCGTTTGATATTCCCGACGCGGTGAAATGGTGGAAAGGCGCACGCGAGATTGCGTGACCTGTCTGCCTTAGCCCATCTTGCGCAGGCGTTTGAACAGGCTTGAGGTGTCCCAGCGCCCGCCGCCCATTTTCTGGACGTCTTTGTAGAACTGATCGACCAGCGCCGTGACAGGCAGCGAAGCCCCGTTTTCATCGGCGGCCTCCAGACAGATGCCAAGATCCTTGCGCATCCAGTCAGCGGCAAACCCATATTCAAAATGATCGTCCAGCATCGTTTCATGGCGGTTGTTCATCTGCCAGCTGCCCGCGGCCCCCTGGCTGATCACCTCGACCACTGCACGACCATCGAGGCCTGCTTTCTCGGCAAAGTGCAAAGCCTCAGAGAGACCCTGAACGAGGCCCGCAATCGCAATCTGGTTGGACATCTTGGTCAGCTGTCCAGCACCGCTTTCGCCAATCCGGCGGCAAACCTTGGCGTAGACATTCATGAAAGGCTCGGCGGCATCATAGGCGTCTTGGTCGCCGCCGCACATGATGCCCAGTTGTGCATTTTCAGCACCTGCTTGCCCGCCCGAGATCGGCGCATCAACGAAATTCAAGCCGGTGGTATGGGCGGCGTTGTAGAGTTCCTTGGTAACTTTCTCGGAGACCGTCGTGTGGTCGACAAATACGGCCCCCTTCGACATGCCGGCAAAGGCCCCATCGTCGCCGAGGCAGACCGAGCGCAGGTCGTCGTCATTGCCCACGCAGGCCATCACAAAGTCTGCACCTGCTGCCGCCTCGCGCGGGGTGGGGGCGTAGGTGCCGCCATGTTCTTTGGTCCAGGCCTCGGCCTTGGCTGTGGTGCGGTTGTAGACGCAGACCTCGTGACCGGCGGCTTGCAAATGCCCCGCCATCGGATAGCCCATGACGCCAAGCCCCAGAAATGCCAGTTTCGTCATGTGCTTTCTCCTTGATCTCAAATTTGCGCCAGCCCGGGCCGTGTGGCTTGATGTGCCATTGTCTCGGCTGTGATTTCTGACTATCCCCGGTGTTGGATGCAAGGAAAAAGGGGCGTGGCGCCCATGGCAGTGGTGTTTCGGTGGCTGATCCGGCTGGCAGGCGTGATGGTCCTGCTGTCTGTGCTGGCCGTTTTGGTTGGTTATTTTTTGTTGTCGCGGTCGTTGCCGGAGTATTCCAAAACCGTGCAAGTCGATGGCATCAGTGCCCCGGTTGAGATCATCCGCAACAATTCAAATGTGCCGCATATCTTCGGCCAGTCCGATGCAGATGTGTTTTACGGCCTTGGGTATGTGCATGCGCAGGACCGGTTGTGGCAAATGACCATGCTGCGGCGCACTGTGCAGGGACGCCTGTCCGAGGTGTTTGGCGCGCGCACCATTGAGATCGACAAGGTGCTTCGGCGCTTTGATCTGTATGATCTGGCGCGCCAGTCGGTTCAAGTTCAGGATGCGCGCACACAGGAAGCGCTGAAGGCTTATTCGGCAGGGGTGAACGCGCGTCTGGCCGAGATCAACGCCGAGGCCCTGGGCCGAGGCGCCCCTGAAATGTTCCTCTTTGATGCGCCCATTGCCCCCTGGCAACCGGCGGATTCCATAGCAATTATCAAGCTTCTGGGCGTGCAGCTGTCGTCGCATTTGCACAATGAGGTTCTGCGGGCGCGCACGTCGCTGGCGGTTCCGGATGCGCAGCGTCTGGCGGATATCCTACCCGAAGCACCGGGCACCGGGGTTGCGGCGCTGCCGGATTATGCCAGCCTCTTTCCAGACACCCCCATGGGATATGATATCGCCCGGGCCGAGCCATCGGGCCATCCGTTGTCACCCTTCAAGACCCGTGAAATGGCAGGAGCTTCGAACGCCTGGGCTGCCGCGCCGCAGCGGTCTGCCTCCGGGGGCACGTTGCTGGCCAATGATCCGCATCTGGGTTTTTCCGCGCCGGCGATCTGGTATCTGGCCCGGATGGAATTGCAGGCCGGTGGCGTGATCGGGGGCACGGTGCCGGGTGTGCCTGTGGTCATGACGGGCCGGTCGGCCCGGTTGGGATGGGGGCTGACCAGTGCTTACATGGATGACCAAGACGTCTTCATGGAGGAGCTGAACGCCGAGAACCCAGAAGAATACCGCACGCCAGAGGGTTACAAGCCGTTCGTGACTGAAAAGTCGATCATCAAGATCAAGGATCAGAACCCCGTAACCCTGACCCTGCGCTGGTCCGAGAATGGTCCGATCCTGCCCGGCTCGCATTACGATCTGGCCAAGGTCACGCCTGCGGGCCATGTGGCGTCGCTGGGTTGGACGTTGTTGACACCCATGGACACAACCATGACATCGGCCATGTCGATCATGTTTGCCGCGTCGGTCGATGAGGCGCTGGAGAATGGGCGGCTTTATGTGGGCCCTGCACAGAACCTGACATTGGCGGATCAGGACAAGATCGCAATGAAGACGATTGGGGCGATGCCACGCCGGGATGCCGAACACCAAAGCCAAGGGCGCATTCCCAGCCCGGGCTGGCGGGTTGAAAACCGTTGGCAAGGCCTGGCGGCCTATTCGGCAAACCCCGAATTTGTAGCTCCGGTCGGGGGGGTGCTGGGGAACACCAACAACAAGACCGTGGACCGTCCATTTCCGTTGCATGTCAGCTTCCTTTGGGGGGATACCCAGCGGGTCAACCGCTGGCGGCGTCTGATGCAGATCCGGCGGGTGCATACGCGCGACAGCTTTATCGAAGCGCAGTTGGATACGGTCAGCTTTACCGCGCGATCACTGCTGCCGTTGATCGGGGCCGAGCTGTGGTTTGAAGGAGAGACCGCACCCGAGGGCACACCTGCGCGGCTGCGGCAAAGGGCTTTGGCGTTGTTGTCAGAATGGAACGGCGAGATGAACGAACATCTGCCCGAGCCGCTGATTTATTCTGCTTGGTTGCGGGCGTTGCAGGATCGGTTGATCAAGGATGACATCGGCCCCTTGGCGGATGAGTTCACCCATGTGAACCCTCTGTTTATCGAACGGGTTTATCGCGATGTGGACGGGGCCTCGGCCTGGTGCGATGTGCGGCAATCTTCGCCTGTAGAAAGCTGCGTGGATATTGCACGGCTGGCGCTGGATGATGCGTTGGTTGGAATATCCGAGCGGTATGGCACCGCATTGGAAAGCCTGCGCTGGGGTGACGCGCATCAGGCGACCCATGACCATCCGGTGTTGGGCGACGTACCGGTGTTGCGGTATTTCGTGAACATCCGCCAAAGCACATCTGGTGGCGACAACACGCTGCTGCGCGGGCGCACGCGGGGGGGGGACGGCCCGGATCCGTTCGAGAACGTACATGGGGCAGGGTATCGTGGGGTTTATGATTTTGCAGACCCTGATAGTTCGGTCTTTGTCATTTCAACCGGTCAATCGGGACATTTCCTGAGCCGACATTATGATGATCTGGCGCAGCTGTGGCGGCGCGGGGAATACATTCCGATGTCCCTGGACCGCGATCTGGCGCGGGCGGCGGCGGTGGGGGTTACTGTCTTGCAACCTGCGGCTCCATAGACATTTGTGCGGTGTTGAGTACCCGTCGTGGTTATCTGCTATTCGGGACGAAGCAGCCATTTGATAAACTGATAGACACTAACACAAAACCTACTCATACTCGAGCCACTAGATAAATTTCCGTACAGATTTTCGCCGCTCATGTCGGCTTCGTCGCATTTTTTACAAAAGGAAAATTCAAGTGAAACTCCTAAAACTCCTAAGTGCCGCATGCTTCGTATTGGCTGCGTCTACATCAAGTTACGCTACAACATTGGATTTCGACTTTTCCTTTTCGGATGGGCCGGTGGATGTTTTCGGAACAATTTCTGGCCTGTCCGATGACACCAACGATCAGGCTGCCACTACGATCACGGTGTCTTCCGTCGCATTTGGACTTGATGCAGTGCCCTTCCTAAGCGTCCCCACAAGCGTATCAAGTAATATATTCTCAGTTTCGGGTGGCCTGATCACGACCGCAAATTTTTCGGCGAACGTGCCCAACAGCTTACCGTTGCCAGGCAGGCTGTTTTTGCTTCTCGGGTTCGGCCCCACCGAAATTGAACGTTTCGGGAGCCTGCAGGCAACCGACGTATCAGGTTCCTTGCTTTTCAGCGCAAGCGAAACGGGTGGTGATGGCCCATTTGATCCTGGTATCCCAACGACGAGACCTATTCCTTTGCCCGCCGGAGGAGTGTTGCTCATCTCTGGTTTGTTTGGACTTGGGGTATTGCGCAGGAAAGCGTCAAGGCAAACCGTGTAAATCTTGGCGACCAACTTCACCAATTCGGGCCTACAGCGGGCGTTCACTAGTTTGAAACTGTGCACAAAGAAACGCCCGACCAATATCAGGCGTTTCGATATTCCAAATGTGCTAAATGATCAGCCGTTGGCTTCGCGGATCTTATCAGCGGCGTCTTTGTCGTAGGTGACACCGTTGTCCTCAAAAAGCGTGTCCAACTCGCCTGAAAGCGTCATCTCGGTGATGATGTCACAGCCGCCGACGAATTCACCTTTGACATAAAGCTGCGGCACAGTGGGCCAGTCGGAGTAATCCTTGATGCCCTGACGGACGTCGGGATCGGCCAGCACGTCCACGTCCGTAAACTCGACACCCATGAAGTTCAGCACACCGGCCACGCGGGATGAAAACCCGCATTGCGGCATGGTTTTGGAGCCTTTCATGTACAGCACCACGTCATTGGCTTTGACGGTCTCGTCGATCTGGGTTTTTACGTCGGTCATTTGGGTCACCTTTGGTGTTCGTGTGTCATCAGAGCCAATATAGCTGGCGCGCAGATCGCGCAGGGCATCGGCAATATCGGCAAGTGCGTCCATCATGCAGGGGCTTTGGTTGTCAGCGCCAGCGCATGCAGGTCGCCGTTTGGTCCGTCCATTTTGCCTTTGAGCGCGGCATAGACGGCGCGTTGTTGTTGCACGCGGTTCATGCCTGCGAAGGCGGCATCAATCACTTCGGCCGCGTAGTGATTTCCGTCGCCCGCCAGATCGGTGATGGTGATCTGCGCGTCGGGGAAGGTCTCGCGGATGAGGTCTTCGATTTCCTGGGCTTGCATGGCCATGAGCGTGCTCCTTTGGTCTTGGGGAAGATGTAGACCTTGGGATGCGTGTTCGCAAGATGTGCAATCAGTGTTTGAGCGCACCAAGCCGGTTAACAGACCGAAGGCCCCGGCATCGACAGCCCCCTGCCAGGGCTGGCGATATGGCGAGGCTGGGAGTGACAATTCTTTTGAGGGATATGCTTGGCTGACATAAAGCGCGCTGAAACGAGCGTTGGATCGCCATCCCGGGGGCTGCCAATGCCGGGGCTGCCACTCAAATCTCCTCGCCTTTCTTCAACAAATCCTCGAGCAACTCGCGCTGCAACTCATTGCTGTCGCCCCCGCCGTATTGCAACGCGCCCCCGGAATAGAGCGTGCCATAGCTGGTGCTCAGGTTTACGACCTGACCGATTCCCGAGATCAACTGGTTCTTTTCAAGCGGAGACAGGGGATGAATGAAAGCCGACCACAGCGTGCCTTGCCCAACGGCGTAACGTGCGTCCAGGGCCGCGTCGAAATTGGCCTGCATCATGCGCGACAACTCTTCCGTCGTTAGTCCTGCGGCCTCGCGGACAGGGGCGATAGCACGCATCCTATCGGCGTCAGGGTCGGTGACGATCAGCACGGGCACCTCGGCGATCTGGAACTGCCAGACGCGGCCATTGGATTTGGCTTCGGGGTCTAGCGCAAGAACGATCTGGTTCAGGCGCTCCAATGTCATGGGCGGCTCGGGTGTCTTTTCCGTCTCCTGTGCCGAAAGGGGCAGGGCGAAGGCAATCAGCAGGATCAATAAGCGAGGCAGCATGGGCGTGGTCCTTGTCAGCGGTGTCTGATCAAGGGTGGCATGCCGCATGGCCCCGCACCAGTGCGGTCAATGGATTGTGATGCGCGGTGAGCGGCGGCTCAGCTGTCGAAGATCTCGGCGAAGCGACCCCGGAAGAGGCCGGAGAGCGCGGCCAGGGGGGCGGTGCTGTCGCCGTAGCTGACGCTATCGCCGCCAAAATGCCCGACGATCTGCGCCGGAACACCCGCCGCACCGGCGGCCAGCATCAGCGCTTCGCCATCTTTGGGAGAGCAGGCAATCAGATAGCGTGCCTGATCCTCGCCAAAGAGCGTGGCGGTGTCCGAGGCATCCAGCGTGATACCCAGCTCGGCCCCTTCGGCCATTTCAAACGCAGTGACGGCCAGGCCGCCATCAGACAGGTCTGAACAGGCGCGAATATGCGCGCGGTTGGTGCGGATGAAATCGCCGTGGCGTTTTTCGACGATCAGACCGACGGCAGGGGCGTCACCCTCAACGCGGCCATGGACCTCGGCCAGCAGAGCGGATTGGCCTAGATGCCCAGTGGTGTCGCCAATCAGCAGGGCCACATCGCCGTGCTGGGGCTGCCCGGTGATGGCGTTATCCGCGTGATCAATCAGACCCACCGCGCCAATGGTGGGCGTGGGCAGGATCGCGGTGCCGTCAGTTTCGTTGTAAAGCGACACGTTGCCCGACACGATGGGCATGTTCAATGCTTCAACTGCGGCCCCTATGCCTTTGATTGCACCCACGAATTGACCCATAATCGCAGGTTTTTCAGGGTTGCCGAAATTCATGTTGTCGGTGGTGGCCAGGGGCACGGCCCCAAGGGCTGTCAGGTTGCGATAGGCCTCGGCCACCGCCTGTTTGCCGCCTTCAACCGGATTGGCTTTGACGTAGCGCGGGGTCACATCAGATGTGAACGCTAGCAACTTTTCAGTGCCATGCACCCGGATCAGGCCTGCACCTGCGCCCGGAGTGCGGGTGCTGTCGGCCATGACCATTGTGTCATATTGCTCCCACACCCATTGGCGCGAGGAATAGTTGGCCGAGCTGATCAGCGCTTTGAGGCCCTCAATGGGGTCGATCTCTGGCACGGATGCCGGATCAAGCGGCGTCGCAGCTGGGGTTTCTTCCCATGGGCGGTCATATTCCGGTGCGCTGCCCGATAGGGTGGCCAGTGGCAGGTCGGCTTTGACCTCATCCCCTTGCAGGATCAGAAAGCGGTCTTCGGCGATGGTTTCACCGACGATGGCAAAATCGAGGTCCCATTTTTCGAACACGGCACGGGCCTCGGCCTCAAGCTCGGGGCGTAGAACCATCAACATGCGTTCCTGAGATTCACTGAGCATCATCTCGTAGGCGGTCATATTGTCTTCGCGTTGCGGCACATCGTTGAGTTGCAGCTTGACGCCCAAGCCGCCCTTGTCGCCCATCTCAACAGCCGAACACGTCAGGCCGGCGGCGCCCATGTCTTGAATAGAGATTACGGCACCGGTTTGCATCAGCTCCAGCGTCGCCTCCATCAGGCGCTTTTCGGTGAAGGGATCGCCGACCTGAACGGTGGGGCGTTTTTCTTCGATGCTGTCATCGAATTCGGCGCTGGCCATGGTGGCCCCGCCCACGCCGTCACGGCCTGTTTTGGCCCCGAGGTAGACCACGGGCATGCCGATGCCCGAGGCGGCGGAGTAGAAGATTTTGTCACTGTCAGCCAGGCCGGCGGCAAAGGCGTTGACCAGACAGTTGCCGTTGTAAGCAGGGTCAAACCTGACTTCACCGCCTGCGCAGGGCACGCCGAAGGAGTTGCCATATCCGCCAATGCCAGCCACGACGCCATGGACCAATTGGCGGGTTTTGGGATGGCTTGGTTCACCGAAGGATAAAGAGTTCATCGAAGCGATGGGCCGTGCGCCCATGGTAAACACATCGCGCAGGATGCCGCCCACGCCCGTGGCTGCCCCTTGATAGGGCTCAATATAGGACGGGTGGTTGTGGCTCTCCATTTTGAAGATCACGGCCTGACCATCGCCAATGTCCACAACGCCCGCGTTTTCGCCGGGGCCGCAGATCACTTGTGGGCCTTCCGTGGGCAAGGTGCGCAGCCATTTCTTGGAGGATTTGTAAGAGCAATGCTCGTTCCACATGGCCGAAAAGATGCCCAGCTCTGTGAAGGTGGGCGCGCGGCCTATGATCTCAAGAATGCGCTGATATTCGTCGGGCGACAGCCCATGCGCTTCGATCAGGTCTTGGGTGATGGCGGGCTCTTGCATCTGGCGGATTCCCTCAGGTGGTCGCTATGGGAAGCTCTTTAGGCGATTGACCGCCCGGGTGGAAGAGGCAGGACCGCCGCGAGCCCGAGTATTTTGGGAAACATGATGCGGCAGGCCACTCCATGTTTTTGCTTGACCCTACGTTCCAAAGCGCATTGGGTGCGCGCAAAATCAGGAGAGAGCGATGCACCAGATTAAAAACCCATGGCGTGGCGGCGGATTGACCGATGCCTCAATGGCCGATGTGCCGATGCCGAGTGTGGATGCCAAAGCCGCAGAAGCGCTTATTCGCCGCTGTTTGTCAGAAGACGAAACGCCTCTGGTCGAGGTGCCTGGCTTCGGGGCGCAGGTCTGGGCCAAGGACGAACGCGGACGCATGGGGCTGGGCAGCTTCAAGGCCTTTGGCGCAGCTTATGTGATCGCCTATCAAGCGGTGCAAACAGGTGCCGAGGATCTGTCAACGGCATTGAATGGCCGCACCTATGTCACCGCCAGTGCCGGAAACCACGGGTTGTCTGTGGCCGCGGGTGCGCGTCTGTTCGGGGCCAAGGCCGTTGTTTATCTGGCCGACACCGTGCCAGAGGATTTTGCCGAGCGACTGCGGGGGCAGGGCGCTGACGTGGTGCGCGAAGGGGCTGAATACGAAGCCAGCATGGATGCCGCGGCCAAGGCGGCGACAGATAACGACTGGACCTTGTTGTCAGACAGCTCGTGGCCCGGATATTTTGAGCTGCCGCATCGTTTGATGGAAGGCTATCTGGTGATGGCGGCTGAAGCCGCGCGTCAGATGCCCGAGCCGCCCACGCATATCATGCTGCAAGCTGGTGTTGGTGGTTTGGCTGGCGCCTGTGCTTCCTATTTCCGCCATGTCTGGGGCGACGCGCCGCATATCGTGGTTGTAGAGCCTGAGTTTGCACCTGCGCTGATCGAAAGCGTTCAGGCGGGCAAATCGGTGATCACCTCCGGGGCTGTGTCAAACATGGGGCGCCTGGACTGCAAAGAGCCGTCGTTGATTGCTTTGAACGGGCTGGCTCGCGATGCGGACAGTTTTGTGACGATCACCGAAGCGGAAGCCTCGGATATTTTGCCGGTGATGGCCGAGCACGGTCTGGCGACGTCAGAATCAGGCGGTGCCGGGTTTGCGGCCTGTCGGTTGATCGAGCTTGGTGCAGATGCGCGGGTTCTGTGCATTCTCAGCGAAGGCCCTGACGCATGATGCGCGGCTTTCCTGAGGCTGAGTTTGAGGCCCGGACGGCGGCAGCGCAGGCACGGATGGCCCAACAGGGTCTGGGTGCGTTGTGGCTGACCTCCGAGGTGGATGTGCGTTATTTCACAGGCTTTCTGACCCGGTTCTGGGAAAGCCCTAGTCGTCCGTGGCATTTGATTGTGCCCGCTTCGGGCAAGCCGATTGCCGTGATCCCGTCGATCGGGGCGTATCTGATGGGCACCACCTGGGTGGAAGATATCCGCACCTGGTCTGCGCCCAATCTTGCAGATGATGGTGTCAGCCTGTTGATCGAGACCTTGCAAGAGGTGGGCGGCCCTGTGGGCGTGCCGTCGGGATATGAAACGCTTTTGCGGATGCCGTTGACCGATTTTGAACGGGTGAAATCGGGCTGCAACCTGCAGGTGACGGATGACCGCGGTATTGTGGCCGGGTTGCGCGCCATCAAGTCCGAGGCGGAAATTGCCAAGATTACCCACACCTGTGCCATTGCGGGCCGCGCCTTTGCGCGCATGGGCGAGATCGCGGGTGAGGGGGTGGCGCTGAGCCAGGTCTTCCGCGATTTTCAACGGGTGTTGCTGGAGGAAGGCGCTGATTGGGTGCCTTACATCTCGGGCGGGGCCGAGCAGGATGGCTACGGCGATGTGATCTCGCTGGCCAAGGATGCGCCGCTTGAGGCAGGCGATGTGATGATGCTTGATACCGGGGCCATCTGGGATGGGTACTTCAACGACTACGACCGGAACTTTGCCATCACCCGCGCCTCGGATGCGGCCAAGGCCGCGCATGCACGGCTGATCGAAGCCACGGGTGCGGCGTTTCAGATTGCGCGGCCGGGCGCGCGGGCCTGTGATCTGTGGAAAGCCATGGCCGATATCGTGGGCGGCGGTGAAGAGGCAGGCCGTTTGGGCCATGCCTTGGGCATGCAGCTGACAGAAGGGCTGTCCCTGACCCCGCGCGACGAGACCGTGCTGGAACCCGGCATGGTGTTGACGCTGGAGCCGGGCACCGATGTGGTGCCGGGCAAAATTATGGTGCATGAGGAAAACATCGTGATCACCGAAGGGGCTGCGCGGGCGATATCGCCCTTTGCGGGCGCCGATCTGCCGGTTCTCTAGGGCGACACCGTGTAGGCCAGCTGCGGCAACAGCCGCCCCGGGACCGACGCGGAGGGGCTTTGCCCGACGCGCTTTGCTCCCATTCTCAGATAAAAGGCTTCGGCCTTTGGGTCTGCGTCAATCAGCAGGCGGCCTGCGCCCAGGGCCGCTGCTTGTTCAACGCACCACTCGAACAGCAAGCGTCCGATGCCCTGACCCATGAAGGGGGGATCAATGAACAGCAGTAAGATATCTGCGTCCTGCCCCAGTGGCCCGATCTGCGCGACACCTGCCAGGTCGGCACCGCGTTCGGCGATGATCATATGGGTGTCGGTATCCGCCGCGGTCACGGTCAATTCATCCTGGCAAGCGGCCATGAAGGCCGCGTTGTACCCCCAATGTGCCTTTGAGCGCAGACACAGGGCGGTGAGTTGATCGCATTCCTCAGGGCAGGCCGGGCGTAACAAAACTGTCATGCAATGGGTATAGGGTGACGTCAGGCCAAAAAAAAGGCCGAGCGCGAAGCTCGGCCGTAGTCCAACAGGGAGGTATGAAGATGAACCGCTTTCGCTGTCATCGTCATGTGCCCGATTAAGTTACGAATCTGAGTCGTTCAAGAGAAAGAAGGCCGCATTTGAAGCATTGCCGTTATGCATTAGGTGCATAGCGCATCGACGTCGTTCAGGCGTTGTTCTGATCGCGCAGTTGTTTGCGGTAGGTGATGATCTCGTCCTGCACAAAGTCGCGGAAGGCGGCGATGCGTTTGGAGTGGCGCAATTCTTCGGGGTAGGCAAGGAACACGGGCACTTCGTTGGATTCGATTTCAGGTAGCACCCGCACCAGATCGGGGAAGTCCTGCGTGACATAGTCGGGCAGCACACCAATCCCCAGATTGTGCAGCACACCCTGCAACACCCCGTAATAGTTGTTCACGGTCAGCAGCGGAGGCACATCATTGGCCAGCAATTCGTTCACCAGGCTGACCCCGGCACCGACCTGTGCGGACCTTGGGTTTTGACAGATCAGACGATGCTGGCTGAGCTCATCGGCTGTCGCGGGCAGGCCGCGGCTTTCCAGATACTCCGGTGTGGCAAAGAGCGCCATGTGAATGGTCATCAGCCGTTTGCGGATCAGGTCGGCCTGGCTGGGTTCTTTCATGCGGATGGCGACATCCGCCTCGCGCATCGGCAGATCAAGCACACGCTCTTCCAGCATGAGGTCGATTTTGAGGTCAGGGAATTTTTCGTAAAGATGCGGCAGGCGCGGGGCCAGCCAGAGCGTGCCAAAACCGATTGTGGTGGTCACGCGCAGCTCGCCAAACACTTCTTCTTCGCTGTCGCGAATGCGCGCGGTGGCGGCATCCAGCCGTTTCAGCATCGCGCGGGTGGCATCAAACAAAAGCTCACCCTGTTCAGTGAGAATCAGTCCCCGTGCATGACGGTGGAACAGTGTGGCATTCAGCGCCTCTTCCAGCCCTCTGATCTGACGCGAGACGGCAGATTGCGACAAATGCAGCGTGTCACCGGCATGGGTGAGAGAGCCCGCATCGGCCACGGCATGAAATATCCTGAGCTTGTCCCAATCCATTGCCGCAACTTTCTGTCCAAATTGACGTTGCCAACGCAATAGCAAACTTCTGCGCCGGGTACACCTGCAGGTTGGGTGTTTTTCTGAGAATTCTCTTGGTAGGTCAGAAAATGTGACCTATTATTGCGCTATCATTCGGGCATCTCGGCCCGCACAGGGAGCACGCCATGAGCAAGCCAAAGATATCGTTGAACGACCGTTTCGATTTGGAGAAATCCCCGGTTCTGATGAACGGAACGCAGGCGTTGGTGCGGCTCATGTTGATGCAGGCGGCGCGGGACAAGGCAGCAGGTCTGAACACGGCGGGATATTGCACAGGTTACCGCGGCTCGCCTCTGGGGGCCGTGGATTTGCAGATGCGCCGGGCCGAGAAAGTGCTGGCCGAGAGCCAGATTCGCTTTGAAGAGGGGCTGAACGAGGATTTGGCAGCCACCGCACTCTGGGGGTCGCAACAGGCTGAATTGCGCGGTGAGGGAAAATATGACGGGGTCTTTGGCCTCTGGTACGGCAAAGGGCCGGGGGTGGATCGCTCAGGCGATGTGATGCGTCATGCGAATATGGCGGGCACCTCGGCCCATGGTGGTGTGCTGATGGCCATGGGCGATGATCATACCGGCGAAAGCTCCACCGTGTTGCACCAATCCGAATGGGCGTTGGTGGATGCCTATATGCCCGTGGTCAGCCCTGCAGGTGTGCAGGAAATTCTGGACTACGGCATCTATGGCTATGCTTTGTCACGGTTTTCTGGCCTTTGGGTGGGGCTAAAGACAATGAAGGATACGGTTGAGGCCACTGCCGTGGTTGATGGTCGGCCGGAGCGAATGCAGGTTGTCTTGCCCGATTTCGATATGCCCGAAGGCGGCCTGAACATCCGTTTAGGCGATACGCCCCATGCGCAAGAATCGCGGATCATTGATGTGAAACGCTTTGCGGCTGAGGCGTTCAGCCATGCCAACAAGATGGACAAACGCATGATGGGCAAGCCGGGGGCCAAGATCGGCTTTGTCTCGGCGGGCAAGAACTGGCTGGATCTGGTGCATGCGCTGAGCCTGCTTGGCATTGACGAGGGTGAGGCCGAACGGCTGGGGATCACCACCTATAAGGTCGGCCAGACCTTTCCTCTGGACATGAAGGGGTTCCACGACTGGGCCGACGGGCTGGATTTGATCGTGGTGGTCGAGGAAAAGCGCAAGCTGATCGAAATTCAGATCAAGGAAGCGCTGTTCGACGACAACCGCTACCGTGTCTATGGCTGGTACAAAGGCGGGGCAGGTGCTTTGCACCGCGAAGAGCTGTTCCCGACCCGTGGCGCGCTGGACCCCATTTGGATTGCACGCAAGCTGGGCGATATTCTGATCGAAGAAGGCCGTGGCACAGATCGCATGAAGGCTGGTTTGCAAGCCATTGATGAGGCTGACAAAGCCGACAATGCCGAAGAACTGGCAGCGCGTCTGCCGTACTTCTGTTCCGGCTGTCCGCACAATTCATCCACCAAGCTGCCCGAGGGCGCGCGCGCCTATGCCGGGATCGGCTGCCATTACATGGTGCAATGGATGGACCGCGAAACGACCGGGTTCACCCATATGGGCGGCGAAGGGGCCAACTGGATTGGCGAGGCGCCGTTTTCCAACCGCGCCCATGTGTTCCAGAACCTGGGCGACGGGACGTATAATCATTCAGGCGTGCAGGCCATTCGGGCCGCTTTGGCGGCAGGCACCACGATGACCTACAAGATCCTGTACAACGACGCAGTGGCCATGACCGGCGGGCAGGCCAACGAAGGCGGTTTGGACGCTCCCCGGATTGCGGCGGAACTGAAGGCGATGGGCGTGAAACATCTGGCAGTTGTCTATGATGACAAGGAAGATGTGGACATGAGTTCCTTCCCGCAAGGCATTGAAATGTTTGAGCGTGGCAAGCTCATGGAAGTTCAGAAACGGTTCGAGAAAATCGAAGGTGTCTCCGCCATTATCTATATCCAAACCTGTGCCGCCGAAAAACGTCGTCGCCGCAAGCGCGGGCTGTTTCCCGACCCTGACAAGCGGGTGTTCATCAACACAGATGTCTGCGAGGGCTGCGGAGATTGCGGGGTGCAATCCAACTGCGTGTCGATTGTCCCAGTGGACACCGAACTGGGCCGCAAACGCGCGATTGATCAATCAGGCTGCAACAAGGATTACTCTTGTGTCAAAGGCTTCTGCCCGTCGTTCGTCACGCTGGAAGGCGCACAAATCCGTAAGGAGGCCGCGACCGAGCTGACATTGCCAGATATGCCCGACCCTGAGTTGCCCAAGATTGACGGGACGTTCAATGTGGTGATCACGGGCGTGGGCGGCACGGGTGTTGTCACCATCGGCGCGGTCATGGCGCAGGCGGCACAGTTGGATGGTAAGGGCGCCGGAATGATGGAAATGGCCGGACTGGCCCAAAAGGGCGGTGCCGTGCATATCCATTGCCGTTTGGCAGAAAAACCAGATGATATCAGTGCGATACGTGTGGCCACCGGGGAATGTGACGCGCTGATTGGCGGCGATCTGGTGGTCTCGGCCGGGGCCAAGACGCTGGGATTGACGCGATCCGGGCGCACCGGTGCGGTGGTGAACTCGCACGAGGTGATCACCGGTGATTTCACCCGTGACGGAGATTTTAAGTTGCCGTTTGATCGTCTGGAGCTGGCCTTGCAGGCGCGTCTTCAGGATCGCGTGCATCTGTTTGATGCGATGGCACTGGCGAAGGCGACGCTGGGCGATTCCATATTCTCGAACATGATGATCTTTGGGGCGGCCTGGCAAAACGGGCTGGTTCCCTTGAGTCACAAGGCCATTGTGCAGGCGATTGAGCTGAATGGCACTGCCGTTGCGCGTAACCTGCGCGCCTTTGAGATTGGGCGTTGGGCTGTCACCAACCCCGAGGACGCGGCCAAGATGATCACGCCGAATGTGGTCGCACTGCCCAAGACCTTGGACGAACAAATCGCCTTTCGCGTGGCTCATCTGACAGATTATCAAGGCAAGCGCCTGGCCCGCAGATACAGCAAGTTTCTGGATCAGATCAGTGACCAGGATGTGAAGGAATCTGCTTCAAAAGGATATCACAAGCTATTGTCTTATAAAGATGAATATGAAGTGGCTCGACTGCTTCTGCAAAGCCGAGAAAAGGCACGTCGCGAGTTTGATGGAGAGTTTGATATGTCGTTCCATTTGGCCCCGCCGCTGTTTTCCAAGATCGGGTCGGACGGGCGTCCGCAAAAACGTCAGTTCGGGGCATGGATCGAGCGACCCATGCGCCTATTGGCCAAGATGAAGAGCCTGCGTGGCACACCGTTGGATGTATTCAGCTACACCGCCGAGCGCAAAATGGAGCGCGCGTTGATCAAGCAGTATGAGGCCGACATGGCAGAGGTCTTACCCAAACTCACCGAGCAAACCCGCGAGGCGATCAGCGCTTTGGCAGAGCTGCCTGTGCAGATCAGGGGCTTTGGTCCGGTGAAACACGCCAATGCCGCCAAGGCCGAAAAGCGCCGCGAGGAATTGCTGAATATCATCCGAGCCGGTGGAGAACTGGTGTCCGAAGCAGCGCAATAGCATGATGACCCCACAAATCGCCCGGGATATCAGCTATGCGCAGATGGCACTGACGCGCAGCGGACGGACAGTGATCCGCACGATGGAGGCCTTGTCTGGGCGTGCGCGGTTGATGAAACGCGCCCGTGGGTACGATCTGGATGTGGCGGACGGTCAGAATTTCTGGTCCGTGATGATGGCGCGCTATGGTCTCAAGCTCGAGATCGTTAGTGGCGCGCTGAGCAATATCCCGCGTGACCGGCCCGTGATCCTGGTGGCGAACCACCCCTACGGCATTCTGGATGGGCTTGTGATGGGACATATCCTGTCCGAGACCCGTGGCACGTTTCAAATTCTGGCCAATCAGGTGTTTCGCAAGGCTGAAGATCTGCATGACGTCGTGCTGCCGATCAGTTTTGATGACACCAGAGAGGCGCAGGCGTTGAACCTTGCCACACGCCGCTCTGCCATTGAAAAGCTGGGGCAGGGCGGGGCAATCGGGATCTTCCCGGGCGGGGCGGTCAGCACCTCGGCGCGGCCCTTTTCGCGCCCGCTTGATCCAGGCTGGCGTGGCTTCACCGCCCGCATGGTCGCGCGGTCTGACGCGGTTGTGGTGCCGGTGTTTTTTGAAGGCCACTGCAGCCGTATGTTTCAACTGGCAAGCCACCTGCATTCGACCTTGCGCGCGGGGTTGTTGATCCGCGAATTCAAGGCGCGGGTGGATGCGCCGGTGCGGGTACACATCGGTGCTGCGATTGAGCGCGATCAGATGGCACCTCTGACGGGGGATTCCAAATCGCTTATGGCCTTCCTGCGCGCCAAGACGTATGAGCTATCCCCAACTCCGGTGGACGCCTGCTCTGTCGGATATGAATGGGATTAAAGCATCCGGAGGACCTCATGGCGGTGGGTATTTTCGATTCTGGTCTGGGCGGTCTGACTGTGTTGGATGCGGTGCGGACGCGCTTGCCTGATGTGCCATTTGTCTACATGGCCGACAATGCCCATGCGCCTTATGGCGTGCGCGATGCAGATGATATCTATGGTCTGACCTGTGCTGCCGTACGGCGGCTTTGGGACGAAGGCTGTGATCTGGTGGTTCTGGCCTGCAATACGGCCTCGGCGGCGGCGTTGCGGCGCATGCAGGAAAGTTTTGTACCCAGTGACAAACGGGTGTTGGGCGTTTTGGTTCCTATGATCGAAGCCCTGACCGAGCGGCAATGGGGCGACAATTCGCCCCCGCGCGAAGTGGCTGTTAAACATGTGGCATTGTTTGCCACCCCCGCGACCGTCTCCAGCCGTGCGTTTCAGCGCGAGTTGGCGTTTCGGGCCATTGGTGTGGATGTGGAAGGCCAGGCCTGCGGCGGTGTTGTCGATGCCATTGAAGAGGGTGACATGATCCTGGCTGAGGCGCTGGTGCGCAGCCATGTGGATGCGCTGAGGCGCAAGATGCCCGAGCCTCAGGCGGCAATTTTGGGCTGCACCCATTACCCGCTGATGCAAGACGCGTTTCAGGCGGCATTGGGAGCGGATGTGACGGTGTATTCACAGGCCAATCTGGTGGCAGATAGCCTTGCCGATTACCTTGAGCGCCATCCCAACATGGCAGGTGAGGGCGGTGAAGCGAAATTCCTGACCACAGGTGATCCGCGCCGCGTGTCGGACCGCGCCACGCAGTTCCTGAAACGGGGAATTCGGTTCGACGCTGCGTGAGCTTGCAGGTTTGCAATTTGTTAAGCTCGGCCCTATATTAGAGGCACGAAGAGGAGAAATCGAATGTCAGGACCACTTCCACCGATTATCTGAGGTCACGCGCCATTTTCTGGCGTGGTGCTTTGCGCTTCGATGTGCGCAATGCCTTTTTCGTGTTCCACCATTTTCTGCAAATGCGCGTTGACGTCATTGAAGATCGCACGGCTTTTGTCCGAGCGTTCCATTTCCTGACATAGGATCAGATGGGCCTCTTTGGTGCGGGTTCCTATCGCACAAAGTTCGTTCAAGACTTCAATTTTGCGGTCTTTGCTGAGCTCTGTGAAATCGTCGCTGGCCAGTTTGTGGTAATACTTGTGAAACAGCTGTGAGAGATCGAAATAGCGGTCACAAGCTGTCATCAGGGGGATTTCCAATTGGCGGCGCACGCCACGGTAATCATCGAATGTGGGGTTATCGGCGACCGAGGCAACATAGGCGCGATACGGGGTGTCCGATTGCAGAATGACCTTCTTGAGCTGCGCTATCCGCAGCGGATCAGTGATGGCCGTCACGCTGGTATTGGTGAAATCTGCATCAATAATGATATCGACCAGCACTTCGCGTAGGTGGCGCTGCCCATCCTGTTCTGTCGCTAGACGTTCGCGTGACCGGTTGATCGCCTCTTTGATTGCGATCCCGGACCGGCCCATCAACGATAATCCGGCCCCGGCAAAAAGCAGGATCAGCGAGCCGATCAACCCCTTGTCCAGGCTGTTCAATATTTCATCAAAGGGGATCAGTATGCCGCTCCTAAAACCACAGTGTAACGCGCTCGTGCCGCGATACCAGATTCTCCCCGTCTAAGCCACGGGTTGGTTGACGGTCCGGAAAGAAAGGCATAGCTCTCGGGCGAAAGAGAGAGTGCTGACACCCATGACACATTCCATCGCTATTCTTGGTGCTTCCGGCTACACCGGGGCCGAGCTTGTCCGGCTTCTGGCCACCCATCCTGGCATGCAAATCACAGCGCTTGGGGCCAATTCCAAGGCCGGGCAATCCATGGCGCAGGTGTTCCCTCATCTGCGGCATCTGGACCTGCCGGATCTGGTCAAGATCGACCAAATTGATTTCAGTGCGATTGATCTGTGCTTTTGTGCCTTGCCGCACAAGACCAGCCAAGAGGTGATCGCAGGTTTGCCCACATCGTTGAAGATCGTGGACCTGTCCGCCGATTTCAGGCTGCGCGACCCGGCGGCCTATGAAAAATGGTACGGCAACCCACACAGCGCGGTTGAGATGCAAAAAGAGGCTGTTTATGGCCTGACCGAATTTTACCGGGATGACATCCGGGCCGCGCGTCTGGTGGCGGGCACGGGCTGCAACGCGGCCACAGGGCAGTATCTGCTGCGGCCTTTGATTGCGGCGGGTGTGATTGATCTTGATGATATCATTCTGGACCTGAAATGTGGTGTGTCAGGGGCAGGGCGGTCCCTGAAAGAGAACCTGCTGCACGCGGAGCTGAGCGAGGGCTACCACGCCTATGCCGTGGGCGGCACGCACCGGCACCTGGGCGAATTCGATCAGGAGTTTTCAGCTGTTGCAGGTCGCGAGGTGCACATCCAGTTCACGCCACATCTGGTGCCGACCAACCGGGGTATTCTGGCCACGGGCTATGTCAAAGGCGAGGCAGATGCCGTTTATGCCGCTTTGGCGCAGGCCTATGCGACTGAGCCTTTTGTCGAGGTGCTGCCGTTGGGCGAGGCCCCGAGTACACGCCATATTCGCGGATCAAACTTCTGCCACATCGGCGTTGTCGCCGACCGGCGCGCGGGTCGTGTGATCGTCATCGCGGCGCTGGACAACCTGACCAAGGGCTCATCCGGCCAGGCCTTGCAGAACGCCAATCTGATGTTAGGTGAGGATGAGACGACGGGGCTGATGATGGCTCCGATCTTTCCGTAAGGACCGCGTATGAAGTCGCTTAAGAAGCAGCGTCGCATTCAGATCATCGCCGTGTCGGCGGTGGCGCTGATCGTGGCGACGGCGCTGATCGGCTATGCCATGCGCGACGGGATCAACTATTTCCGCGCGCCCAGTCAGGTGATGGAGACACCACCCGGCCCCTCGGAGGTCTTCCGTATTGGCGGGCTGGTCGAAGAGGGCTCGCTGGTGCGTGGCGAGGGCGAGGTGATCCGTTTTGCCGTCACAGATGGCGGGGCCACGGTGCCTGTGGTCTATCAGGGCGTGTTGCCTGATCTTTTTGAGGAAGGGCAAGGCATGGTCGGCACAGGCACCTATGATGGCCAAGTGTTCGCCGCGACTGAGATTTTGGCCAAGCACGACGAAAGCTACATGCCCAAAGAGGTGGTCGACGCGCTGAAAGAACAGGGTGTTTACCAGGAACCGGACGCTCAGTAAGTCGCAGGTTAACCAAAACACAGCAGCCTTTGGCCCAAGCGTGTCAAAGGGGCTGCATGATGAAATCTGTCAGTGAAATAACCAAGGAAATCGTCGCCCGCGAAGGTGGCTTCGTCAATGACCCGGATGATCCGGGGGGGGCTACGAACTATGGTGTGACGATCCACACCATGCGGCGACTGGGTCTTGATCTGGACCGTGATGGCGATGTGGATGTGCAAGATGTCCGCAGGCTGAGCCGGGCGCAGGCGGAAGATATCTTTGTGAAACACTATTTTCACCACCCGTGCATTGATCAGTTGCCGATCAAACTGCAGGCCTCGGTGTTTGATATGCATGTGAATGCCGGCGCCAATGCGGTGAAGATCCTTCAACGGTTGTTGCGTGAGATGGGCCATGAGCTGAGCGTCGATGGTGTGATCGGGCCGCAAACAGCCGCTGCTGCCGAAATTGCAGTGCGTGATGCCCCTGATCATATCGCAGATGCCTACGGTATAGCCCGGCGTAATTATTATTTCCGTTTGGCCGATCGTCGCCGCGCCAGCCGAAAGTATGCCCGCACGCGGGCGGGTGGCAAAGGCGGTTGGATCAAACGCGCGGAAGAATTCATCACACCGCGCTATCACATGAGTGATGCTCAGTTTCGCGAAAGGACAGCCACATGGGCCTGATTGATACACTTCTGGGCGTTGTCTTTGGCAATGGCCGCAACGCTATTGCCGAAACCGCCGAGGTGTGGCGTGAGAATGCCGAGGCCGGAGCCGAACGTGAGACGACCCTGACTGGGCAGGTGTTGACCCAGTTCGGAGCCGAGTTTGGTCTGGACAACCGTGGTCGGTTTGACCGGATCATGGACGGGATCAACCGTATTCCGCGGCCCGCCATGGCATTGGGGACGTTGTTGTTGTTCTTGTCGGCGATGATTAGCCCTGTCTGGTTCGCCGAGCGGATGCAGGGCATCGCCCTTGTGCCCGAGCCCCTGTGGTGGTTGCTGGGGGCGATTGTGTCGTTTTACTTTGGCGCGCGCCACCAGATCAAAACGCAGCAGTTTCAGCGCTCGATCACATCGACCTTGGCCTTGGCCCCGCAGGTGGCCCGCAACATGGACAGCTTGCGGCAGTTGCGGTCAGACAGCCCCGGGCAGGCCGAGACGGGAACCCATGCCGATCTGGCCGTGGCCTCGGTTGAGGCGGCAGCCCGTGACAATCCCGCCCTGACCGACTGGCGCGAAGCCCGGCAGCGCTGAGCCCGCGACATCGTGACCGCATCTGAGTCGCGATAGCGATTGCCCACCCGGCGCAGCGGTTTATAACAAGGGTCATGTTGAATGAACTTGGTCATTTTGCCCTGATCCTCGCCTTTGTGGTGGCCTGCGCGCAATCGGTTCTGCCGATGGTGGGGGCCTACAAGCGCTGGCCGGGTTGGATGGCAGTGGCCGAACCGGCCGCATTGCTGCAATTTGCTTTGACACTCATGGCATTTGCAGCGCTGACTTGGGCTTTCGTGACGTCCGATTTCTCGCTCCGTTTGGTCTGGCTGAACAGCCACACCGCCAAACCGATGCTGTACAAAGTCACGGGCGTCTGGGGCAATCACGAAGGCTCGATGCTGCTCTGGGTGCTGATTGTCACCCTGTTTGGTGCCTTTGTAGCCCTTCTGGGCAGCAACCTGCCAACCAGCCTGCGTGCCCGCGTGCTGAGCGTGCAGGGCATGATCGGGGCGGCGTTCTTTGCCTTTATCCTCTTTACCTCAAACCCGTTTTTGCGGCTTGAGGTGCCGCCTTTTGATGGCCAGGATCTAAACCCGTTGTTGCAAGACCCCGGCTTGGCCTTTCACCCGCCGTTTTTGTATCTGGGCTATGTGGGTCTTTCGATGACCTTCTCTTTCGCGGTGGCGGCCCTGATCGAAGGCCGGGTGGATGCGGCCTGGGGGCGCTGGGTGCGGCCCTATACTCTGGCGGCGTGGATGTTCCTAACCATCGGTATCGCCCTTGGCAGTTGGTGGGCCTACTACGAGCTGGGCTGGGGCGGTTTCTGGTTCTGGGATCCGGTTGAGAACGCCAGCTTCATGCCATGGCTGATCGCGGCCGCCTTGCTGCATTCCGCTGTGGTGGTGGAAAAGCGCGAGGCGCTGAAAAGCTGGACCATCCTGTTGGCCATCATCGCCTTCGGGTTTTCAATGATCGGGGCATTTATCACGCGCTCGGGCGTGCTGACCTCGGTGCATGCCTTTGCCACGGACCCCGAACGGGGGATGTTCCTGCTGATCATCCTTGCGGTCTTCATGGGCGGCGCGCTGATCCTTTTCGCCGCGCGCGCCAGTGTGATGCAGGCCAAGGGGGTCTTTGGGGTGTCCAGCCGCGAAAGCATGCTGCTGGTCAACAACATCCTTTTGGGGGTCGCGGCCTTCGTGGTCTTTGTGGGCACCATTTGGCCCTTGGTGGCCGAGCTGTTTTTTGATCGCAAGTTATCGGTGGGCGCGCCGTTTTTTGATCTGGCTTTCACCCCATTCATGGTGCTTCTGGGGCTGGTCTTGCCCGTGGGCACGCAGATGCCGTGGAAACGGGCCAAACTGGGACGCGCCGTCGCACAGCTACGCCTGGCCTTTGTGGTCTGTCTGGCGCTTGCCGCCCTGGTTTGGGCGATGCAAAGCGGGCGGTCGGCATTGGGGCCTGTGGGCATGTTCCTGGCGGCCTGGCTGGTCGCGGGATCGGTGGTGGATCTGTGGTCGCGCACCGGACGCGGAGGCGGACGCTTGGGCCGCCTGGTGCGCCTGCCGCGTGCTGATTGGGGCCGCGCGGTTGCGCATGGAGGCCTGGGGATCACTATGGCCGGGATCGCAGGCATGCTGGCCTGGCAGGTCGAAGACATCCGTGTCGTCCAGATTGGCGAGAGCTTTGAGGTGGCGGGGCACGCCTATACGCTGGCGGACGTGCATCAACAAGACGGCCCGAATTATCGCAGCACCTTCGCGGAGATCGAAGTGCGCAAAGATGGGCGCGAGATTGCGGTCCTGCATCCCGAAAAGCGGTTTTATCCGGTGGCGTCCATGCCCACGACCGAAGCCGCCATAGACAATGGGGTGATGCGTGACATCTATGTGGTCATCGGTGATCCTCAGGGTGACGGTGGCTGGGCCGTGCGGACCTATTACAAACCGCTGGCCAATTGGATTTGGGGTGGTGCCATCCTGATGGCCGTGGGCGGAGGGTTGTCGCTGAGCGACCGACGCTACCGTGTGGCGGCAGGGGCGGCGCGTCGACGTCGCGCTCCGGGACAGGTGGCCGCGGAATGAAAAGGCTGGTGCTGATATTGGCCTTGCTGGCGGCCCCGGTCTGGGCGGTGGAACCCAATGAAATTCTGGATGATCCTAAACTGGAAGAACGCGCCCGTGATCTGAGCAAAGGTCTGCGTTGTCTGGTGTGTCGCAATGAAAGCATCGACGAATCCCACGCCGATCTGGCGCGTGATCTGCGCTTACTGGTGCGCGAGCGGCTGGTGGCGGGCGATAGTGACGCCGATGTGATCGACTTTGTCGTGGCGCGCTATGGCGAATATGTTTTGCTGAAACCCCAGACGGGTGGGTCAAACCTGCTGCTTTGGGCTGCCGGGCCTCTGATGTTGCTGGGAGGTGCAGCATTGGCGCTGACCTATGTGCGACGCCGCTCTGCCGCGCAGCCGGTGGGCGAGGTCGGACTGAGTGATGAAGAACAGGCGCGGCTGGACGATATCCTGAAGAGACGACGTGCCGTAGCGTCTTGCAACCGACCGGATCTGTGGTCAGATACCCCCGAGCATCCGCGCAAAGGAGAAGACCGTGAAAGAGTATGAAACCATCACGCTGGAGTATGACGAGGGCACAGCTCTTCTGCGCCTGAACCGGCCCGACAAGATGAACGCGTTGAGCACGCAAATGCGCGCCGAGATCACGGATGCCGCCACCGAGGCAGGACGCCACGCTCGGGTTCTGGTGATCACTGGTGAAGGGCGTGCCTTTTGCTCGGGGCAGGATCTGAGCGACAGCGGCGATGTTTCGGCTATGGATCTGGAGCGGGTGCTGCGCGACGAATATGAACCGATGCTGCACGCCATCGGAGAATGCCCGATCCCCACGATTTCAGCTGTCAATGGCGCGGCTGCCGGGGCAGGGGCCAATCTTGCGTTGGCTGCTGATGTGGTCATTGCAACAGAAAGCGCGTTTTTCTTGCAGGCCTTCGCCCGTATTGGGCTGATCCCGGATGCGGGTGGCACCTATTGGATGCCCCGGCAGATGGGCGCGGCCAAGGCCATGGGGGCTGCGCTTTTTGCGGAACCCATTTCGGCGCAGCAGGCCAGCGACTGGGGCATGATCTGGGAATGGGCACCCGACGCCGAGTTTGACGCTCTTTGGCGCAACCGGGCGGATCAGTTGGCTAAGGGCCCAACGCAGGCCTATGCCAATATGAAAAAGGCGCTGCGCAGATCGTGGGAAAATAACCTGTCAGACCAGTTGGACTACGAGGCCAAATTGCAGGGCAAATGCGGCATGACGCGAGATTTTCAAGAGGGCGTTGTGGCATTTCTCGACAAGCGCAAACCGGATTTTGAAGGGCGCTGAGCCTTAAGCAATATCCTCTGACTTTCCGCCGGGATCACAGGTCAGATCGCCTTGGCCGCGGCCGCGATCTTGGGGATCAGGTCGTCGTAGTGCTGATAGATGAGCATCTGTCCTGCATCGGGCATCACTTCGATGTCGATCCAAGGGTAAACCTCGCGGTATTCCGCGATGGTCGCAATGTCGGTCGCCGGGTCCTGACCGCCGTTGACGAACCAGGTTTTGGTTTGCGCACATCCTTTCATCAAACCCGTCCAATCCGCTTCGGTTGCGAGGATTTCATGGGTGTAAGCTTGAGCGACGTCTGAGGATTTGCCCACGATCAGTTCGGCATTCGCTTTGAGAACCGACAAAAGCGCTTCATCTTCCAGCAATTTCATATCGGCCGGCGAACTTCCGTTCAGTTGGCGGAACATCTCTTCGGGGCCAAGACGCCGGGCCATGACGGTGCTGGCGCGGACCGTGAATTTCAGCAGATGCGGCGCGTGCTTTGCTGTGGACAGAAAGAACCTGTGCCATTTCGCCATGCCTGAGTAATGCTGGTCCCCGGGCAAGCAGGGCCGGGCGCAAAGGCCGATGATCTCGGTGACCTTTTCGGGATGATGGGCCGTAAGGTCAGCGGCAAATATCAGATCGTTGCCTTGGGTGAGGTAGGGCAGCCGGTCGATCCCCAGATGGTCCAGCAGATGCAGGGTATCGTCCCGCGTGGACTGCAGCACATCGGCCTTGGGATCGATGTTGTCACTTTGCCCATAGCCTGCGCGGATCGGGCAGATGATGCGCAGCCCCAGGCTAAAAGCCAGTTTTATCATCGGCTCGTGCCAGCGTACCAATGCGTATCCCATGTGGGAATACAGCGCCGGTGCCCCTGTGATCGGCCCCATGTCGTGATACTCCAGCCGCCGTCCGTCCGGCAAAACCAGTGTTTTGAACGGTTTCCAGACCTCTGCATGCAGCCAGTCTGCTGACACCAGGACGGGGTTGCTGCGCGAGGGCTCTTCCGTTTGCGATGCCTCTTGTGACACATCGCGCAACGACATCACCAGCCGAATGACTTCGGATTGGGTGCGGGCGTTCATCTTGGCGAGGATGGATTTGATTTGCCCTCGCACTGTGCCTTCACTGGTGCCGCGCTCTGCGGATATGGATTTGGCATCGAGACCCTCGACCAGCGCGCGCACGACACCCTGTTCCGCAGGTGTCAGGCCAAACACTTCCTCCAGAGTTTGCCCCAAGGCGGCCTGCCAATGGTAGCGTGTCGTGACGACCAAGGCATGTTCTGCGCCGCCCTCTCGGATGCCGTCCAGCTTGCGCAGCTGAAACAACGCAGGCCCAAGTCTGCCGGAAAATTCAACTTTCAAAAGTCGGTCGGGGCTGTCGGTCTTGCGAAACACATCGCGCAAACCTGCGTGTACGACATCCAGGGCGTCGCGGGGCAGGTTCAGTGTGCTCAGCTGGGATCCTTCTTCAATCCCAAAGGCCTCCTGGGCGCCTGCATTGCGCGCCACAATCTGCAGGTCCGGATCGATGATAAAGGCGGCCAACGTGTTGAATGGTGTGAGAATGGCCGCGAGGTCTGGGGCCTCGTCCTCTTCTGCAGCGCGCGACAGGAACATATCGGCCCGGTCAAGATGCGCCCGGTATGCGGTGTCAAATTGATCAATCGTCTCAATCGTTTGCCGGGCCGCCCGTGCATCCAGCCCCGCTTCGTTCCAGGCATCTATGAAAGCTTCCACGGAATGTGGATCGAGTGCAATGTCGTAAAGCTGATCCACAATCCCATCGGAATTGATCTGGTTTCGTGGTTCTTTCGTCATGTAAACAATTTCCACCCGCCAATCCGCCGTCAGTCTGCGGCAAGATTGGGAAAGTTACCAGAAATAAGCTAGAAATGTGGTGTGTCTGCGATTGCCAATATCACATCATCGCACACAGACACACCAGCCGCCCGACAGGTCACAGGAAGAGATAGACCCCTCGGGATAGCCGTGCCGGTTGGGATCAGGCCAAAGCCATCCATCCACCACCGGCAACCAACAGGGACGCAAGGCCACGGTTCATGATTGCCATCGAACGTTCGGATTTCGTCAAACGCCGCAGCTGCGCTGCCAACGATACAATAAGGACGGCAGCCGTCGCCTCTGCTGCGAAGGTCGTGAATGCAATGATCAGATAGCCGGGCATCTGGATCGAGGTGATGTCCAGCACTTCGGGCAGCACCAGCGGAAACAGGACCAACATGTAAGGTGATAGAATGCAGGTGACAAAGCCGGCGGCGAGGGCCAGCCAAGCACCAGAGCGTTTGGCCTCAACAGTGGCCCCCATGTTAAACCCGCCCTTCCAGATATCACGCGCGATCCACAGGATGTAGGCCAGCATGAGGTATTTGCTATAGGACAGCAGCTCGGGAACAGAGTTCAGCCAAACGCTCATACCAAAGCAGACAGCGGTCATGATCGTGAGGCTTCCCAAGGCTGTCCCAAGGGCGAACCCAAAGGCACCTTTGACATCGTTGCTGGCCGCACGGGTCATCAGCAGCAAAAGAAGCGGCCCCGGTGCAACGGCGATTGCGAGAAGTGTGACGAAATATGAAAATGTATCAGCCAGCGACATCACTGCACCTCCGCTTCGAGGGTTGTGTTCAACACGCGGCGTGTGCTGGGCCATGCTTTCCAGGCGCGCAGTGACAGGCCGGTCAGGCCGGCGACAATCCAGCTGCCCTGGATCAGGGCAGAGGCGAGGTTGAAGTCGTGTAGAAGGCTGACAGCCACGAGGGATGCGGCAAGGATATTGACCAGCGAATAGGTGGTGCTGTTGCCGTCCAGGCAGCCAAGCTGCACTGCGCCGAACGCGGATATGTAGCATAGAAATCCCAAGACCCCGGTCACTTCGTAGGGGCCGAGGTTGGCCATGTAGTGCATGAAATCAGACATAATGTTCTTCCTTTGATGTGATGATCAAAGGTGTAGGCAGCACCGCAAAAGGCCGCATCTACCATATGGGGGGTCCGGCCAAGGAAACTGACGTAGGGTAAGGTTTTCCATACCCTAGCCGGGCAGAAAGCGTTTGCGTGCAGGGTCCGGTCACGTCACCTTGATATGGACGGGCCGGTTTTTGGGCCATGCAGGATTGGATAATAAATGGATTGGTTTCTTTGGGCTTTGTTGATCGTCACGGTTTGCGTGGTCGTCGCGGCCGTGCTGAACGGGTTTGTGGCTCCGCTCAAAGTTCATTTTCGCACGACCATGATGACACGGCCTGCACCTGCTGCGCTGGACGAGGCAGCTGATCCATTTGTCGGCCTTGCTCTTTCCGGTGGGGGTGCGCGGGCGGCCGTTTTTGGTGCGGCCGGGATGAAAGCCCTTCATGATCGTGGGCTACTTGCCGCAGTGACCCATGTGTCCAGCGTCAGTGGCGGCGGTTTCCCAGCGTCTTATCTGGCGCTTCACCCTTTGCCGGGGGCTGACGCGGCTGCGGACTATTTCAAACAGATGCAAAACGTGGTCGCGCATGATTATTTCTGGGACGTGCAAATGCAGCAGCTGCGCAAGCCTCACCGCGCGTTCAGCCCTTCGCGGCGTCTTGTGTCCTTGCAGGAGGTTCTCAACCGAGAAGACTTTCTGGATCGCGCGACATTCGCCGATTTGCCCACGGATCGCAGGTTCTTCTTTAACACGGTCAGCTATGATACCGGGCAGCGCGTCACCTTCAGCAACGGCGCGCTGCCTGCGCCCGACGACGTCGAGGCCGCCAGCGTGCTGCCGCCCCGTTTGCGGTCCATGTCATTTTCCGAGGCAGATCAGTTGCGCCCGGCGCCAGATGACTTTCCGATGTCTCTTGCGGTTGGCACGTCAGCGGCTTTTCCGCCCTACCTGGGGCCCGCAACGATCGAGGTGGTGCAGCCTGGAAGGCAGGGCACTCAATATTGGCATCTGGGCGACGGCGGCGTTTTTGAAAACCCGGGCGTCGAAACATTGCGCGAGGCGATCTATGCACGCGGCCCGGGGCAATCAGCGACCATCTATGGGTTCAATGCGGGCATGCAGCTGGACAGCAACCTGTCCAGGAACACCCTCGATATCAGCATCTGGAGCCGTGATGTCACACGGCTGGTTGATGTGCTGACCGAATACGCCACGTCGCACCGCGAGACTATGTTTGACGCGCTGGACGAAAAACATGGGATGCACATCGACTTTGTCGATTTCAACTACATGGACATCGTGCGGCTGACACAATCCGGGAACCCGCCACACCCGCGATGGCTGAGTTGGCGCGGCTGGCACCATTCCACGGCGGCGGACCGCGCCCAAAGTTTGACGCCTGCAGAGCATCTGGTCAAGATCCCCACTGCGTTCAAGATCTCACGCGGCCACAAAGAGCTGATTGCCGCCGCCGCAGAAGACTTGGTCGAACTTCGCTTTCCCGCCGCATCATTTTGTCCCTGAGGCGGTATTGCTCCGCTTCGTAGTGATTGGCGGCGCGCGGTGCATCGCATTGTATAACTCTAGCGAGGCTGAAGTGTAGGATGAATTCCGTGTGGCGCGCGATTTTCCAGAGGGCGTTGCGGCGTATCTAGACAAGCGCAAACCGGATTTTGATGGCGTTGAAACTGACCGCCGTTTGTTTCATCCGACGTCCACTTTGAGCCCAAAGTTACCTATACTGCAGCAAGTACAAGCGGGTGCATTCGTGCATCTATGAACTGATTTTTCCCTTCATAAATTCACAAAAGCCTTCACGCGCGTTTCGGGGAATGACTATTTCAGCTCGATTAACCGTGTATGCCTCGTCTTTACATTCGCAGAACGAGCTTAAGCGGCTCGACGCAAAGCACCGCCTTCGCAGATATCAAAATGGGTTGGGTCCTAGGCCTGCCTCGATCGGTATTCGTATCGAACGAAAGCCGTTTTGCCAGAGGTGAAGCATAAAACCATCTTCCTGCTCCCAAAAACCCACTGGAGCATCGGGTGTTGTATCATAAGCAAAACAACTGCTCGGGGATGGGGCCGAAAGGGCCGTTTTACCGCCAATGGTTGCTATTATAGTGCTGTGGATGTGGCCGCATACAATGCGGATGTCTGAATCAAATCTCTGCAACAGATCCGCCAGTGGTTTGTGGTCTTGAAGGCCAAGTTCATCCATGAAGGCGATCCCGCTATCGAACGGCGGGTGATGCAGCGCCAATAAAGTGGGTCTGGACTGGCCTTTGATCAGCGCCTGTTCCAGGAAATCCAAAGTGGTTTCGTCAATCACCCCGCGGCCTTCACCCTCGATCAAAGTATCCAGGCCGATAAGATTGATGTCGCCAAGTTGGATGTGCCAGTTCAGTTTGCCAGATGAAGGCAGATAGCTGTGATCCGCAAAAGCGGCCCGCATGGGCGTACGCAAGTCGTGATTGCCCGAGATGACAAACAACGGCAATTTGAGCGGCGCTATAAGGGATTTGAAATGTGCATAGCTTTCTGGGGCACCGTCGTCGGTTAGGTCTCCGCTGACGAGCACGGCGTCGATCGGGCCAAGTTGAGGCTTGATCTGTTCGATCCGTGCGACCAGCTTGCGGAGTGAGCCTGCGGTATCAAGCTGTCCGGAAACCAGTCTTCCCGGGGCCACGATATGAGTGTCCGTGATTTGCAGGACTGCCGTCACTTGATCCCCGCCCGCAAGAAGGCTTGTACAAACTGACGCTGGAACAGCAGGAAGGCGATCAACAACGGGGCCACCGACATCATTGTGGCGGCTGAAATCACACTGATATCCACGCCGTTCTCAGGCGCGCCAAAGATCGACAGACCCACGGTAAGAGGCCGTGTATCGGGTGAATTGGTTACGATCAGCGGCCACAAAAAATTGTTCCAATGGGTCGAAACCGAGACCAGCGCATAAGCCAGATAAGTGGGTTTGGCCAAAGGCACATAAACGCGCCAGAGGATGCCGAGCAGGCCGCAGCCTTCGATACGGGCGGCCTCGTGCAGTTCAATCGGAACGGATTTGAACGACTGACGCATAAGAAAAATGCCAAAGGCGCTGGCCATATAGGGCATGCCGACGCCGAGGATCGTGTCGAACATACCAAGCCGGGACACCATGGCGTAGTTCTCGACAATAAGCACTTCGGGCAGGATGAACAGCTGCATCAAAACCAGGATGAACACGAAGTTTTTGCCGGGAAAGTCAAGTTTGGCAAAGGCAAAACCCGCCAGCGTTGTCAGGATGAACTGGCCGATCAGCACCACTGTCACCAACATGAAAGTGTTGAGGAAATAGCGCAGCCACGGTGCGCCGTCCCAAGCTGTGCGGAAGTTGTCCAAGGTCCAGGGCGATAGCAGGTTGAAGTTCACCGCATCTGATGTGGAATGAAACGCCGCCCAGACCGCGAACATCAGGGGCGATATCCAGATCACCGCCAGCAGGATGGCCGCCCCCGGCTCGACGTATTTCAACACAGCGTTCATTGGTAATGTGTCCGGCGGTCAAGGTAGAAGAACTGGATCGCGGCCACGATACACAACACCGCCAGCACAAGGATCGTCATGGCCGCCGCATGGGGCGCGTCAAAGAAGGCGAACGCCATTTCCCAGATGTAATAGAGGATCAATTTAGAAGCATCCGATGGCCCGCCCTTGGTCAGGATAAACAAGTGATCGATCAGCTTGACCGAGTTGATCATCGCGTTGACCATAATGAACAGTGTCGTGGGCATGAGCAGCGGCAGCACGATCCGGCGCGTATAGGTCCAACGGCTGCAGCCTTCGATATCAGCGGCTTCCTTGAGGTCCTCGGGGATGGTCTGCAATGCAGCGAGGTAGAAGATCATGAAAAACCCCGCCTCTTTCCAGATGGTCACGATGATCACGGCCCAAAGCGCGGTTTCGGGCTGACCCAGCCAGTTGACCGAAGGCAAGCCAAAGAGCGATCCGATCTGATCCAGCACGCCCAGTCCCGGCGTGTAAAAGAACAGCCACAGGTTGGCCGCCGCGATCATCGGCAGCACTGTGGGGGTGAAATAGGCGGTGCGCACAAAGCCGCGTGCGGGGATTTTGGAGTTGGCCCAAAGCGCCATTGCAAGGGCGATGGCGATCGACACAGGGATGGTGATCGCCGCGTAAAAGAGGTTGTTTTTGACCACGATCCAGAAGGTCGGATCAGCGAACAGATCGGTATAATTCTCGAGCTCGATAAACTCGGACGGCTTGCGTCGGGTTTTCTTGGAAAAGAGGCTTGAGATGAACGTCGCAATCGACGGGTAGAACGCAAACAAAGACAGCAGAACGGCAGCGGGCGACAACAAAAGCCAGCCGTAGATGGCTTGGCGTCGTCGCTCCAGATTGACGTGTTTGCTCATATTCTTGCGCCTTGAAAAATAACCGGCCCCACGGGGTGCGCAGGGCCGGAGGTTGCTTTAGCGGTAGGCTTTCAGCAAGCGATCCGCGGCTTCTTGTGCCTCACCCAAAGCTGCAGCAGGCTCTTTCGCACCTGTTAGGGCCGATTGGATGGCGTTGTTCAGACCATCGCGCACACGGGCTGTCTCGAAGGTTGAGAATTCGGCCACCGCATTTTCCAGCTGGTTACGAGCCACGAGGGCCGGAGGAAATTCAGCCGTGTAAGCTTTCAATGCATCGGTTTCATAGGCGGCGGGTGACACGCCCATGTACCCTGTTGCGATGGACCATTCTGCCGCTTGCTCGGGCGCTGTCATGAACTGGATCAGCTTCAATGCCGCAGCCTGCTCTTCAGCTGAGGTGTCCTTGAACACATAGAAGTTGCCGCCACCCGTGGGCGAACCTTTGCGGACATTGGCAGGCAGTTCGGCCACACCGAAATCAAAGCTGGCGTTCTTTTTTACTGCCGTCAGGTTGCCTGTTGAATGCCACATCATAGCAGTCTGGCCTTCAAGGAAGGCCTGACGCAGAGTGCCCCATTCAACCGTGCCCGTTGGCATGATGCCATGCTCGGCCGACAGTGATTGCCAGAATTTCAACGTGTCCACCACAGCGTCATCGCTGAAGTTGGTTGTCAGGCCGTCGTTCGACATGACTTCCTTGCCGTTTTGAATGGCCAGCGCCTGGAACATCCAATAGGGATAACCCGTGGACGGGATCATCAGACCGTAAGTGTCATCCTTGGTCAGCGCTTTGCCCATCGAGATCATCTCATCCCAAGTGGTAGGCGGGCTTTCAGGGTCCAGCCCCGCATCGCGGAACATATCCTTGTTGTAGTAGGCCACGATGGTTGAGCGCTGGAACGGGATGCCCCAGGTCTGACCTTCGATCTTACCATTGGCCATCAGGGCGGGGTAAAAGCTGTCGAGCCATGCGGTATCGTCGGTCAGATCGTCAAACGGCAGGATCAGATCCTGCTCGATCAGGTCATAGGCGTCGATTGAGAACATTACGGCCAGCTGAGCAGGCTCGCCCGAATTGAGAGCTGACAAGGCCCGTACGCGGGTGTCATCATAGTTGCCAGAATAGATCGCATTGACTTTGATATCTGGATTTTCCGCCTGGAAATCCGCCACGATACCATCAACCACTTCGGTCAACGCACCGCCCACGGCGATGGGGTAATACATGGTCAGTTCTGTTTCAGCGGCGGCTGGCAATGCCATGCCCGCAGCCAGAGCCGTGGAAAGGCCCAGAGTTCTCAGATGCTTCATTTTAAGTCTCCCTTATGGTGTGTTGTAGTTGGGCGATTTACATCCCTGTGATGCGGTCGCCTTCTTGATTGAATTTGTGCAGTTTCGCGGTGTCGAATGCGATGTCGACGGTGACGCCTTCGTCCATTAGTGACAGACCGGGTTGCAAAACGCTCAGGCCCGTCGTGCCCTCATGGCTCAGCCCGATCAGGGTTTCAGATCCCAAGAATTCAGCCTCGCTGACTGTGCAGGTTAGTTGTCCTTTTCCTTTCTCAACAATCGTCGCGTGTTCAGCGCGCACGCCCAGCGTCAGGTCCTTGTCAAATCCGGCAAGCACCGAAGATTGAATCAGCGCCATCGGCGGCGCGCCTACAAACTCGGCCACGAAGGTATTGGCTGGACGGTTGTAGAGGTCATCCGGTGTGCCAACCTGTTGAATGCGCCCATCTTTCATCAAGACAATCTTATCCGCCATGCTCATCGCTTCGGTCTGATCGTGGGTGACGTAGACAACAGTAATGCCAAGATCTCGTTGTAGTTTCTTGATATCTTTACGCACTGAATTGCGAAGCTTGGCATCGAGATTCGACAAAGGTTCGTCCATCAAACACAGCCGCTGCCCGGCCACAATCGCACGCGCCAAAGCCACCCGTTGACGCTGCCCGCCCGACAACTCTCCGGGTTTGCGGCTTTCCAGTCCGGTCAGCCCGGTGATCTCCAGTGCACGTTTCATCTTCTCGGCGCGCTCCGCCTTGGGCACACGCCGCACCTTCAGGCCAAAGATTACGTTTTCGGCCACCGATAGATGCGGGAACAAGGCGTAGGACTGAAATACCATCGACAGGTTGCGATCAGAAGCAGCTGAGGTGGTCACGTCACGGCTATCAATCAGGATCTGGCCTTCGTCTGGAATCTCCAGCCCCGCGAGCAGGCGCAGTGACGTGGACTTGCCACAGCCCGATGGGCCTAGCAACGCGACAAACGAACCCTCTTCGATTTCAAGCGAAATATCTTCGACGCCAAGCTGCCCGTTCCAGCGCTTGGCGACATCCTTGAGAATGACAAAGGGGCCGCCGTTCATGCCAGCTCACTTTCTGCCAGGATCACCCGGTCGCTAATATCTTCGATGAGCGGGGTGAAGGCCGCTTTGGGGGGGCGATCTAGAATGATGTGATCAATGTCGCTAATGTTTTCCCCGGCAGCAGGGGCAAGACGACCGAACTTGGAGTGATCCAATACCAGCATCGAAACCTGAGAGTTTTCCCGGATACGTTGACGTGCTGACACCTCGGCGGTGTGGAACTCCAGCAGACTGCCATCCTCTTCAACGCCTGCAACACCAAAAATACCGTATTCGGCGCGATAACGGCCAAAGAACTCGACCACCTCGTCACCCAGAATATCACGATCGGGCAAACGCAATTCGCCCCCGGGCAGTATGATCCGGTTGGATGTCTCATCACTGAGCGCCATTGCAGCGCTAAGGTTGTTCGTGATCACCGTCAGTTTTGTTCGGCGATGCAGGGCCCGCGCGACACTCAACGGTGTTGATCCGATCGAAATAAAGATCGTTGCCCCATCCGGGATCAATTCGGCAGCCGCTTCGCCGATCGCCTGTTTGCCTATTGGGTTTGTTGCAGTGCGTTGATCGAATGGCGTGTTGAGGTGCTGTGCATCAAGCTCGATTCGGCCATGCCGACGACGCAGTGTGTCGCCTTCACAAAGCAGGTCAATATCACGCCGAATAGTTTGCATTGAAACTCCAAGCGTTTCCGCCAGCGCACCGACGCTCATCACGCCGCGTTCCTGCACCAGGCCAAGAATGCATTCGTGGCGCTTTCGCCTTTTTTCAGACATTTACCAAAATCCAATAGAATCGCCTCCAAACGCTAGAAGGGAAATAACGCCAAAACAACAAAATTTTGCAACAAACGTCCGTTTACTCCTAATTTATACAGGAGATTTCTAACTGCCCCTCTTTATTTTGTTGTTTTGATCGATTTGTGGCTTTTTATTTCTTGTGCGCTTGTTACAGTCACATCTGCGGCGCCGTCGGGGGTCGTTCAAAGTAAGGGCGACCTCAAGATGCAAAGCGCACCAGCGATTTTTGACCGGTATGAGGAAGTGCGCCCACGCTTTCCTACGGTACCATCACGCAGTCAGACCAAAGAGATTTCATCTCTCATCGATATCGCTGATGAGGCTTCTGCCTTTGTATTTGATGCTTTTGGAGTTCTAAACGTGGGCGAGACCCTGATCGAAGGGGCCGACCTTCGGTTGGAGCAATTGCGGGCACTGGAATGTCAGATCCGCATTCTGACAAACGCCGCCAGCTATGATCGTGACGGCGCTGTCGCCAAATTTCAGAAACTGGGAATATCGGTATTCGAGGAAGAAATTATCACCAGTAGAGATGCGACGCTGCCTTGCCAGACCCCTGGCACTTGGGGCGCAATCGCCGCGCCTGAAGACGAAATGGCCGACATAACTTGTGATGTTCGGCGCCTCGGAGATGATCCGGAGGTGTATGATCAGGTTAGCGGTTTTTTGTTTCTGTCTTCCAGCGGCTGGACGAACGCCAGACAGGCACTACTCGAAACCTCATTGCTGAAACGCGACCGTCCGGTACTTATCGCAAACGCCGATCTAGTCGCTCCGCGTGACGACGGATTTTCGCTCGAACCGGGGCATTATGGCCATTTGCTTGTAGACCGTGGCCTGAAGCAGGTTCGCTTTTTTGGAAAACCCTTTCCCGAAGTGTATCAATTGGTCGAAAGGTCTCTACCTGATATTCCTGCAGACCGTATCATTATGTGCGGCGATACGCTTCACACCGATATTCTTGGGGCGATTGCACGAGGGTGGCGGGCCGTTCTAGTGACGCAAGATGGCCTTTTTGCAGGCCACGACACAGATGAATTTTGTGCAAAGTCGAAGTTGGCACCAGATTGGCACCTAGCCAGAATTTAGAAGGACATCGTATTTCGACCAATAAGCCGACCTTAGCGTTAGCACGATCAACGGTCGCTCTGTCCCGCAGAGCAGACGCCAATCAGACAAACGCCTGTAATTATCCGCATACGGCTGCGAGTGTGGACTCGTCCCGCCAATCTGTCCTGACTGCAATCAGCCTCAGCGGTTTTCGATATCCACGTAATCGCGCATCGTTTCGCCTTGGTAGAGCTGACGTGGGCGGCCGATTTTCAGCTGTGGATCAGCGATCATTTCCTTCCACTGCGAAATCCAGCCCACTGTGCGGCTGACCGCGAAGATGGGTGTGAACATCGACGTTGGAAAGCCCATCGCCTCAAGAATGATGCCCGAGTAGAAATCCACATTCGGGAATAGCTTTTTCTCGGCGAAATAGGGATCAGCCAGCGCTTGTTTCTCAAGCTCCTTGGCGACTTGCAGGATGGGATTATCCTCAATCCCTAGAAGTTCCAGCACCTCGTCAGCGGACTGTTTCAACACTTTCGCGCGCGGGTCAAAGTTTTTGTAGACCCGGTGACCAAAACCCATCAGGCGGAAGTCATCATCCTTGTCCTTGGCACGATCAATATACTCCGGGATCCGGTCGACAGTGCCAATCTCTTGCAGCATTTCCAGACAGGCCTGATTGGCTCCACCGTGGGCTGGGCCCCAAAGGCACGCTATACCCGCCGCAATGCACGCAAACGGGTTCGCACCCGACGAAGACGCCAACCGCACGGTCGAGGTCGAGGCGTTCTGCTCGTGATCAGCGTGCAGCGTGAAAATCCGGTCCATCGCACGGCTGAGGATCGGGTTGACCACGTAATCTTCGGCCGGGACGGCAAAGCACATCCGCAGGAAGTTCGAGGCGTAATCCAGATCGTTGCGGGGGTACACAAAAGGCTGCCCCAGCACGTATTTATAGGCCATCGCCGCAATCGTTGGCATTTTGGCGATCAGCCGGATCGTGGCCACTTCGCGCTGCCAAGGGTCAGCGACATCGGTGCTGTCGTGATAGAAAGCCGACAGCGCGCCAACCACGCCCACCATAATCGCCATGGGATGTGCGTCCCGGCGATAACCACGGAACAAGAAGTGCATCTGTTCATGCAGCATAGTGTGATTTGTGACGCGGTCTTCAAAGTCCTCAAGCTGCGTGGTCGAGGGCAGTTCACCGTAGAGCAGCAGATAGCAAACTTCGAGATAGTGAGACATGCCGGCCAATTGGTCGATAGGATAGCCCCGGTGCAACAATTCGCCCTTGCCACCGTCGATGAAGGTGATGGTGCTGTCGCAGCTCGCGGTCGAGGTGAAACCCGGATCATAGGTAAAGACACCCGCCTGGCCATAAAGCTTACGGATATCAACGACATCCGGCCCGGCGGTGGGGGAGTAGATAGGCAGTTCATAGCTGTCGCCGTCAATCTTCAGCGTGGCTGTCTTTTTGCTGTCACCCATTCTGGATGTCCTCCTCTTATCTTTGTCGCGGGGCGTGTGCCGCCCTCAGCTTTTATAGGTCGATACCTTGCAGCGGAGTTAATCCACTGCGGTTCCGGCATCTGTCAGACGGGCGATGGTTTCGTCCCGTCCCAGCACCAAAGCCATGTCAAACACCGAGGGTGTCGCAGCACGACCCGCCAGAGCCGCCCTGAGCGGACCTGCGAGTTTGCCAAATTTCATGTCATGGCTTTCGGCCACTTGTGTGAATGTGGCCTCAAGAGTGTCTCGGTCCCAGTTAGCATTTTGCAAGTGCGGCGTCAATTCCAACAGTATACCACGGGATACTGAATCGAGGTTTTTGGCGGCCTTCTCATCTGGATGAATGGGGCGGTCAGATGTGATAAATGTTGCCTTATCAAGTAGTTCTGGGAATGTCTTCGCGCGTTCTTGCAGGCAATAAAGTCCCTTGTTCATCAACGATAATTTATCATCTGTGAGAGGGGCCTGGCCGGTCGCGGCCAGAAAACCCTGCAATTCATGCAGCAGTGCAGCATTTTCGCTGGCGGCAATATGTTGTCCGCAGAGGTTCTCCAGCTTCTTAAAATCAAACCGCGCCGGTGATTTGCCAATCCCGCTCAGATCAAACCACGCCTGCGCCTGCACGTCGGTAAAAAACTCATCGTCGCCGTGGGACCAGCCCAGCCGTGCCAGATAGTTGCGCATACCTGCCGCCGGATAGCCGATCTGCTGATACTCCTCGACCCCCAGGGCGCCGTGGCGTTTGCTGAGCTTTTTGCCATCCGCTCCGTGGATCAGGGGAATGTGGGCGTAAACGGGCAGGGGCCAGCCCATGGCGTCATAGATCATCATCTGACGGGCGGCGTTGTTCAGGTGATCATCGCCTCGGATCACATGGGTCACGCCCATGTCGTGATCGTCCACCGCCACGGCCAGCATGTAGACCGGCGTGCCGTCCGAGCGCAGCATCACCATATCATCAAGCTGATCATTGCGGATGGTGACATCGCCCTGCACCTGGTCGCGGATCACGGTGCTGCCCTCCTGCGGCGCTTTGATACGCACCACATAGGGGGCATTGGGATGGCTGGAAGCATCGGCATCGCGCCAGGGCGAGCGGAACAGGGTCGAGCGCCCCTCTGCGCGCACCTCATCACGGAAGGTTTGGATTTCTTCTTGTGTTGAGAAGCACTTGTAGGCCTTTCCTTCTGCAAGAAGGTGGTGCGCCACCTCGGCATGACGACCTGCGCGTTCAAACTGGCTGATCGCCTCGCCATCGTGATCAAGGCCTAGCCAGGCCATCCCGTCGAGGATTGCTTGCGTTGCTTCGGGTGTCGAGCGCACCCGGTCGGTGTCTTCGATGCGCAGCAGAAATGTCCCGCCACGTCCGCGGGCAAACAGCCAGTTAAAGAGCGCCGTCCGCGCGCCGCCAATATGCAGATAACCAGTGGGAGACGGGGCAAACCGGGTGACGACAGCGTCTGTCATGGGCGAAATTAACCTTTCGGTAAGGTGTATGGAGATAGCGTTAAGCCCTGTCTATCGGCCCTCAGAAGGGGAAACAAGACATGGCACCATTCAGCAGCGTGCAGGCCAATTGGCTGGCACAGCGTGGGCATTTGTTCCCGTGGGTTCCGGTCTGTCTGGCGGCGGGGATCGGGCTGTATTTTTCGCTGAAGTTTGAACCGCAAAGTCAGGAATTCATCTGGGCGGCAGGGGCGTCTGTCTTGCTGCTGGGGCTGACACGCGCCCTGCCGTATCTGTTGCGTCCTTTGGGGTGGGGCCTGTGGCTGATCCTGATCGGGTTCCTGCTTGCGGGGCTGCGCGCCAACACGCTGGCAGAACCCGTCCTTGGGTGGCGCTATTACGGACCGGTCGAAGGGCGGATCGTGGGTATTGATCGTTCCTCCTCGGATGCGGTGCGTTTGACACTGGATCAGGTGCGGCTGCGCGATATACGCCCCTCGCGTACACCGACCCGTGTGCGGATTTCCCTGCATGGGCCGCAAGACCACATCACGCCTGAACCGGGGTTGTGGATCATGACCACCGGGCATCTTTCGCCGCCCGGCGGGCCGGTCGAGCCGGGCGGCTTTGATTTTCAGCGCCACGCCTGGTTTTTGCAACTGGGTGCCATGGGGTACACCCGCAACCCTGTGCTGATCCGCGCGCCGCCCGATGGCACGCAGCTTGTGTTTGCGGCGCGCATGGCGCTGTCGGCACATGTGCAGCAGGCCTTGCCGGGGGAACCCGGGGCCTTTGCGGCCGCGATCATGACCGGGGACCGATCTGGGATCGGGCAAGACACGCTGAAAGACCTGCGGGTGTCTAACCTTGCGCATCTGCTGGCGATTTCCGGGCTGCATATGGGGCTGTTGGCCGGGTTTGTCTTTGCCGCCCTGCGCTATGGCTTTGCCCTGGTGCCATATCTGTGCCTGCGGGTGCCCACCAAGAAGCTGGCCGCGGCGATCGCCATTGTCCTCGCGGCAGGCTATTTGGCGCTCTCTGGCGGCAATGTGGCTACGGAACGGGCCTTTGTGATGGTCTTTGTTGCTCTTGTGGCCGTCATTCTGGACCGACAGGTGTTCAGCTTGCGCGCCGTGGCGGTGGCGGCTGTGATTGTCCTGTGTTTGCGGCCCGAGGCCTTGCTTGGCCCAGGCTTTCAGATGTCCTTTGCGGCAACAACGGCGTTGGTTGCGGCCTTTGGCTGGATACGCGATGCACGGCTGTCGTTTGGCCCCAAGTGGGCCAAACCAATCGTGGCGGTTTGCATGTCCTCCTTTGTGGCCGGGGCGGCGACGGCCCCGATTGCAGCGGCGCATTTCAATCAGATCGCCCACTATGGATTGCTGGCCAATTTGCTGAGCGTGCCGTTGATGGGCATTCTGGTGATGCCGGCCGCGGTCATTGCCGCTTTGGCCTTGCCACTTGGGATGGATCAACCGGTGCTCTGGGTGATGGGCAAAGGGGTTGCGTGGATTTTGGGGGTCGCCAACTGGGTGGCGGGTCTCGACGGCGCGCGCGGCGTGGTGGTCAGCCCCGAGATGTGGGTGCTGCCTGTTCTGGGCTTTGGCGCATTGGTTGTGATGCTGTGGCAGGGCCGGGTTCGGTTCGCCGGGCTTGTGCCCATGGCGTTGGCGCTGTGGTTTTGGGCCGGGACCGAACGCCCGGATGTTCTGATTTCAGAGAACGGGACTCTGGTGGGGATGATGACCCCTGAGGGCCGCGCATTGAGCCGCGAGAAGGGGGCCGGGTTTATTGCACGCAACTGGCTTGAGAATGATGGGGACGCGGCCGCGCAAGACATGGCCGCAGCGCGGTGGCATGTGGTAGACGACCATCCGATCCCTGTACGCGCCTTGAGTGGCAAGAAAGCGGCCGCGACGTTAGAGACCTGCGAAGATGGGGCGTGGGTTGTGCTGAATGTTGATCCCCCTCAGGGTGCCATTGATGGTTTGCCCTGTCACATCCTGCATCCTGCAACCCTGCGCAAAACCGGGTCGCTGGCGCTCTATCTTTCAACTGAGGGGGTGCGATCGGTGTCTGCGCGTCAGATCACAGGCACACGGTTGTGGAACACGCGACAATAATGGCGCTTGAAACGCAATCCGCGCGCCCTCGTAAAAGGCGCGCGGTGGTATTGAATTAAAAGAGAGGTAGGCTCAGTAGGTGCGGATCAGACCGACCAGCTTGCCCTGCACCTTCACCTTGTCATCGGGCAAAATGCGGGTCTCATAGGCCGGGTTGGCAGCCTCCAGCGCAATCGCGTTGCCACTTTTGCGGAAAAAGCGCTTCAGCGTGGCTTCCTGATCTTCGACCAGAGCCACCACGATATCACCATTGTCAGCCGTTGATGTTTCGCGGATGACCACGACGTCGCCGTCATTGATCCCAGCATCAATCATTGAATCGCCCTTGACCTCAAGCGCGTAATGCTCGCCCGAGCCGGACAGCATGGAGCCGGGCACCGCCACGTTGTGGCTGGCATGTTGGATCGCCTCAATCGGGACACCAGCTGCGATTTTACCCATGACAGGCAGTTCAATCGCATGAATTGCCTCCACGTCCATGGCGCCTGCTGGAGGGGGATTATCGGGCCGGTCGCCATCAATCACTTGCGGGGTAAACCCGTGGGTCGCTTGCCCGCCCATGCTTTCGGGCAGTTTTACAATCTCCAGCGCGCGCGCCCGGTGGGCGAGACGGCGGATAAAGCCGCGTTCCTCAAGCGCAGTGATCAGGCGATGGATGCCTGATTTGGAGCGCAGATCCAGCGCATCCTTCATTTCGTCAAAACTGGGGGGGACTCCATCACGCTGCACGCGTTTGTGGATAAAGTTCAACAGATCCAGCTGCTTCTTGGTCAGCATTACGCTCATCCTTCGAGAGTTCGGTTCCTCTTTGTTCTACGCATGTTCTTGTTTTGTGTCAACATGCACGTTTTGTCGAGGGGGAAGGGCTGGAAATGAGTTTTTTTGGCAAGATGAAGCAGGCGGGGGGTTCAGAGAGAGAGGTAGTGGACTGCATCCCCGGCTTTGCGGGCGGGATCGTCGGCGGGACGGATCATCAGGGCGTTGGCGTCTGCCAAAACGCTCAGCAAGGCACTGTCTTGCCGGGGCTCAGGCGTGATGATGCCGTCCTTCACGATGGCACGCATGTAGTGTTCGCGCGGGCCGCCCTGGGGCATGTCATGACCGAGGCGTGCCGTCAGGCGCGACAAGGGGGCCGCACCTAGACCTTGCATCACCCGCAGCATGGGGCGCAGGAACACATGGCCGCAGACCATGGCCGAGACAGGGTTGCCAGGCAGGCCAACCATGGCCGCGGACCCGAACCGTCCCGCCATCAGGGGTTTGCCGGGGCGCATTTTCACTTTGTAGAAGGCGCGTTCCACCCCCAGATCGGCGGCCACGTCCCCCACCAGATCGTGATCGCCCACCGAAGCGCCGCCAATGGTGACCACCAGATCCGCACCGCGTGCCAGCTCGAAGGCGGATTCAAGCGCAGGGCGGGTGTCGCGGGCAATCGGCAGGATACGAGTGCGCGCGCCATGCTGGTCGAGCAGCGCCTTCAGGCCAAATGTGTTTGACGCGATGATCTGATCCGGGCCGGGGGTCTCTCCGGGCCAGACCAATTCGTCCCCGGTGGAAATCAGCGCAACATCAGGCATGCGCGCCACCTGGACCTGCGCCACGTTCATCGAGGCCAGAAGGGCAATGTCCGACGCACTCAGGAGGCGGGGGCCCTTCAAGCAGTCGCCTGTTTTGAAATCCGATCCTGAGGGGCGGATGTAGGGCTTACCGTCCAGATTGTCGTTCAGGGTGATTTGATCCCCGTCGCGTGTCACATCTTCTTGAATGACAACGCGGTCCGCCCCTTCGGGAACGGGTGCGCCGGTGAAGATGCGCACCGCGTGTCCGGGGGCCATGGGGCCGTCAAAGCGATGCCCTGCCGCAGCCTCTCCGATCACGGTGAACCGCGCGCCGGGCTGGGCTTCGGCATTCTGCACCGCATAGCCATCCATCGAGGAAGCCGCAAAGGGGGGCTGGTCCCGCGTGGCCACCGCGTCATTTGCGAGGACGCGGCCTGCGGCGTCGGTCAGAGGAACCGTTTCTGAGCCCAAGGGGCCCACCAGCGAAAACAGATGGTCCAGCGCCTGATCGACGGTGATCATGGAGCCTCGTATCGGCCAGATTTGCCGCCGTCTTTTAACATCACGTGAATGCCGCCGATTTCCATAGCTTTGTCCACGGCTTTGACCATGTCATAAACGGTCAACGCAGCGGCGGAGACGGCGGTGAGGGCTTCCATCTCGACCCCGGTCTGGCCGGTGGTTTTCACCGTGGCCTCGATCCGGATGCCGGGCAGGGTGGCGTCAGGGATCAGCTCGACCGCGACCTTGCTGATGGCCAGCGGATGACAGAGCGGGATCAGATCGGGCGTCTTCTTGGCCCCCATGATGCCGGCCAGTCGTGCCACGGAGAGTACATCACCCTTCTTGGCGCGTCCTTCGGCAATAATATCAAATGTTTCTGCGGCCATCTTGATGTGACCTGCGGCCACAGCGACACGCGCTGTCACGGCTTTGTCCGAGACATCCACCATGTGGGCGTCACCTTTGCCATCAAAGTGGGTGAGGCCTGGTTTGACGCCTGCCATTTACAACCCTCCGGGCGCTTGTGGAGCGGCCAGAATGGCGCGAGTGGCAGCTGTCACATCATCCGCACGCATCAACGTCTCGCCGATCAGGAAGCTGCGGGCACCGTAGCGCGCCATGTCGGCCAGATCGGCGGCGGTTTCCAGCCCGCTTTCGCAGACGATCATCCGGTCCACAGGGACCTGTTTGGCCAGCTTGCGTGTGGTGTCGAGCGTTGTCTCAAACGTATTGAGATTGCGGTTGTTGATGCCCAGCATCTGCGATGTCAGGCGGGCGGCGCGGTCCAGTTCGTCGGCGTTGTGCACCTCAAGCAGGGCGTCCATGCCCCACTCCGTTGCCGCCGCTTCCAGCTCAGCCGCCTGCATATCACTGACCGAGGCCATGATGATCAGAATGCAATCCGCCCCCAGGGCGCGTGCTTCGGCCACCTGATAGGGGTCGTACATGAAGTCCTTGCGCAGCACGGGCAAATCGCAGGCATTCCGGGCCGCAGGCAGAAATTCCTTGGCGCCTTGGAAGCTGGGGGTGTCTGTCAGCACGGACAGGCAGGTGGCCCCGCCTTCCGCATAGGCCTGCGCCAGCGTTTCCGGGTCAAAATCTTCGCGGATCAATCCTTTGGAGGGGCTGGCCTTCTTGATCTCAGCAATCAACCCAAATCCAGTTTTGCTGGCCTTCAACAGGGCGTCGGCAAAGGGGCGCACGCCTGGGGCGTTGCGGGCCTGTGTGTCCATTTCGTCCTGGCTGACCTCGGCTTTGGCGGCTTCGATCTCTTCCAGTTTGTAAGTTTTGATTTTTTCCAGAATGGTTGGGGTACTCATGACGCTCTCGATGTGATTTCGGCCAGTTTGTCGATTTTAGCACGGGCCGCACCTGAGTCGATGCTTGCGGCGGCCATGGCGACACCTTCCTTTGCGTCAGCTGTGCGGCCGGCGACCATCAAGGCCGCTGCTGCGTTTAGCAATACTGCGTCGCGGTATGCGCCGGGCGCGCCGTCCAGCAAAGCGCGGAAGGCCGCAGCGTTGTCTTCGGGGGTGCCGCCGATGATGTCCTCAAAGGGATGCACGGGCAGGCCGAATGTATCTGGGTGCACCTCGCGGTCGGTCACCGTGCCATCGGTTGCAAGGTCAGACACCCAGGAGACACCTGTAATTGTCAGCTCATCGGTCCCGTCGCTGCCGTGGACCAGCCACGCGGCCTCGGACCCCAGCTGACCTAGTGTTTCGGCCATAGGACGAATCAGGTTACGGCTGAATGCGCCGGTGAGTTGGCGTTTCACTCCGGCGGGATTTGTAAGCGGTCCCAATATGTTAAAGATCGTTCTTGTTGCAAGCTCAGCGCGCACGGGGCCGACATGGGCCATGGCTGGGTGGTGCATCGGGGCCATCATGAAGGCAATACCAGCCTCGGCCAAAGCCGCCTCAACGACATCGGGGCCCACCATCACGTTCACGCCCATCTGGGCCTGCACATCTGCCGTCCCGGATTTGGAGCTGAGGTTGCGGTTGCCGTGTTTGGCCACTGGGACACCGGCGCCCGCAACCACAAAAGCCGTGGCGGTTGAGATGTTAAGCGTGTGTTTGCCATCGCCACCTGTGCCCACAATGTCCATGGCGCCTTCGGGCGCGGATACCTTGTTGCATTTGGCACGCATAACAGCTGCGGCAGCGGCGTATTCGTCCACCGTTTCGCCGCGCGTGCGCAGGGCCATCAGCAACCCACCCATTTGCGCCGGGGTGGCGTCGCCTTCAAAGAGAATCGTAAACGCGGTTTCCGCCTCGGCGCGGGTCAAGGCACGGTCTGAGGCCGTGCCAATCAGGGGTTTGAGGGTGTCGCTCATGCGGGCACCGTCATCACGTCGATGAAGTTCTTCAGCAGGGCGTGACCGTGCTCGGAGGCGATGCTTTCAGGATGGAATTGCACGCCGTGGAGGGGCAGGGTCTTGTGTTGCAGCCCCATGATGGTGCCATCGTCCAGTTCGGCTGTGATTTCAAGACAGTCGGGCATTGTATCGCGATCCACCACCAGCGAGTGATAGCGTGTCGCTTCAAATGGCGTGGGCAGCCCCGCAAACACACCTTTGCCCGTGTGGTGCACGGTCCCCATCTTGCCATGAACAATGTCTGTGTGCCGCACGACCTTGCCGCCAAAGATTTGCCCGATGGCCTGATGGCCCAGGCAAACGCCCATCAGCGGAATGCCTGTTTCAGCGGCGGCTTCGGTCAACGCCAGACAAATCCCAGATTGATCTGGTGTACCGGGTCCGGGGCTGAGCAGGATGCCGTTGGGTTTCAGCGCCATCGCCTCTTGCACATTCAGGGCATCGTTGCGGTGCACCACCACATCGGCCCCCAATTCGCCCACGTAATGCACCAGATTATAGGTGAAACTGTCGTAGTTATCTATCAGGAGCAGCATCATGTAGACTTTCGTGGTTTGAGCCGTTTTCGCCCGTCGGTGATTTTTGGCCCGCGTGGTTTTTTGGGGGTAGAGACCCCGTATGTGGTCGCGGTATACTTGTTCAGGCTTGCGCATGGGCGTCAAGGGGCGCAAAGCTGGGAAAACAGAAATAACGAGGGCAAAAGCAGTGGCACGCGGAACTTTTTCAGGTGTGATTGTCGGAACATTGGTGTCAGCCTTGGGGTTGGGGACGGCCTCTGTGATGACATCCGACCGGGTGGGGCCATCGCCTCAGGCGGGGGTGATGGACGTGCCCGAAGGGTCTGAGTTCAATCAACCCCGAGAAGACACAACCGCTGCCTTACCTGGGGACGCCGAAGCACCTGGCGCAGGATCTGCCCCCGAAGTGAGCGCGCCTGAGCCGGATGATCTGGCGTCGCTGAGCGAAGGGGTCACGGAACCCGCAGCACAGCCTGAAACCGGTGCGGCCGAAGGCAGCATGACGGCCCCCGCCGAAGCTTCAGGTGAGGCAGGTGTTTCTGTCGACAGCGAAGATCCCGTTTTGCCCAGCCCGCAATCTCAGGCCCCCGAAGCGCCTGCCGGTGAAGAGGATTTGTCGATTTCAACCGATCCTGCGCAGCCGGCCATGCCGGACGTCAGCGAGGATGATGCAGCTTTCCCCGACACCGAGGAGCCGTCCGATGCGATGGCTGAGGCTGTGGTTGAGGACGATGCTGAACCTGAAACCATGAGTGCTGAGGCTGAGACGGCAGAGGTCGCACAGCCCGAAGCCGAAACGGCGACGGCCCTGTCCGACGCCGAGCGCACCGATGACAAAGCCGAGATGGCTGAACCGGTGGGTGATGGTGCTGTCGCTGAAATTGAGGGCGGTCTGACAGAAGACGCCGATGTGGATGCAGGGGTATCAGGTGAAACACAGGCACTTGCAGCCGCGTCGCCTGAACCATCCAGCACCATCGGTGATCTTGCCCCTGAGGTGAAAACCAATCGCCTGCCTTCGGTTGGGGATCAGCCTGATCCTGAAGCTGACACAGAGGTCGTGCCTGAAACGCCTGCGACAGAAACTGCAGCGGCTGAGCCTGAGGAAGGCACCGATACACGCCCGCCGTTGGAAAAATATGCGGCTGAGTTTGAAAATCCCGGTGACAAGCCATTGATGTCGATCGTGCTGATTGATGATGGATCGTCCCCGGTGGGGTTACAGGCGCTTGAGAGCTTTCCCTATCCGCTGAGCTTTGCAGTTGCAGCCAATTGGGATGGAGCAGAAGACGCGATGGTGAAGTACCGCGCGGCCGGGTTCGAGGTTTTGGCCCTGACGGATCTGCCCGAAGGGTCAGGACCGCAGGATGCAGAGCAGGCGATGCAGGCGGTCTTTTCGGTTCTGTCCGAGGCTGTCGGGGTCATGGAAGGCACCGGCAGCGGGTTGCAATCCAGCCGTGCCGCCGCCGAGCAATTGGCCCCCATACTGCTGGACAGTGGGCACGGGGTCGTTCTGTTTCCGAAAGGTTTGAACACAGCGCAAAAGCTGCTGGCGCGCGAAGGCGTGCCGTCGGCTGCGGTCTTCCGGGACTTTGATGCCAAGGGGCAAAACGCGACGGTGATCCGGCGCTTCCTGGATCAGGCGGCGTTCAAGGCCGGACAAGAGAACGCGGGCGTGGTCATGGTGGGGCGGTTGCGTCCTGATACGGTCAGCGCGCTGTTGCTCTGGGGGCTGCAGGATAGGGCCAATCGCGTGACATTGGCCCCGGTCTCAGCCTTGCTGAGCAGTGGTGAGTAACGAACGATCGCACTAGTGGATGGGCATGGCGTTATGCAGCTGGCTTGGGGTCAATAGGTGTCTCCAATGGACTTTCGTCTTTGATCCGTTCAGCGGCAGAAAAACACCGGTCTTCGTCAAAAGGGCGTCCGATGATTTGAACCCCTTGTGGCACAGAGTTTGCTAAACACACAGGCACCGCGACAGAAGGTAATCCGATGAGATTGCAGAATTCGGTTAATTGGAACGATTGAACCAGTCGTCTCATGGCGCTGGCTCCTTCCAGATCATACCCAACTTCGAAGGGTTCCAGAGTTGAAACTGGCCCAAGGATCAACGGGTAGTGGTGCATCAATTTAGAGCATTCTGTAGATAACCTGTGGCGGTTCGAGATCGCGAGCAAATATTCTGTCAGGCTGCGACTTGAAGGTTTGATCGCCGACCTGACAACCTGTGCTGTATCGGGAGACAACTGGTTTATTGTGCCCTCAAGGTCTGAGGCTTCATTCGTAAAGAAAGCGTCAACGATGTCGGTTGAGCGGGCAAAGAGAGAGGGGTCGATGTCCTCGACAGTGTATCCGGCAGCCCGAAGCGAATGGACAGCTGTATCCAATGCGAATGTGACGCCGGGGTCCACGCCCTGACCTGAACTGTCCCGGACCAGCCCGATGTGATGCTCGCGCCCAGGCGCACAGGGCGGGGCCGCGCCTTGCGTCCAAGTCGGATCTGTCGGGTCAGGCCGCTGCATAACACTCAGAACCAACCTGAGATCAGCAACACTTCTGGCCATGGGGCCATTCACCGCGGCAATTTGTTCGTAGTAGCTGGGGGGGTAATCGCTCAACATGGACATGTGCGATGAAACGCGGCCTGTGGTTGGGCGCAATCCAAACACACCGCAGTTGATGGCCGGTTGTCGGGTAGACCCGCCCATGTCATTGCCAATACCTAATGCGGACATGCCCGTCGCAAGGGCAGCGGCCTCTCCACCGCTGGATCCGCCTGGCGTGCGCGATGGGTTCCACGGATTTTGCGTGGCTCCATGCAGCGCGTTGTCTGTGTGCCACCTGAGGCCGAAGTCGGGCATGTTGCTGCGACCAATGACAATCGCACCTGCGGCAATAAGATGCTGCACCACGGGGGCGTCCTGCATGGCAATGTTGTCTTTGTAACTGGCCACACCGTAAGTGGTTGCGGTTCCAGCGACATCAATGTTTTCCTTGATAGTGATCGGCAATCCGTGCAGCGGTCGAAGATGTGCCTCGGAGCGGGGTAAGGCATCTGACAAATCGGCTTTTGCCAGGGCAGCATCGGCCAAAATGACCGTCAATGCGTTAACGTGAGGATTCACGGCCTCAATCCGATCCAGATGGGCTTGTACGACCTCGCGGCACGAGGTTTCATTTGCTCGGGTCGCAGAGACAATTTGAGTGGCGCTCCAGCGCCAGAGATCTTGGGACATTGGGGAAGCCTTTGAAGAATGTGAAACAGCACTCGGGAAATCAGACAAGGCCTGATCCGCGAGACTAAAACCGCTTTGCGTTTCGAGTGGCGCAATCTTGCGATGGGTGCATCATATCAACATGGGGTCAGCCTAATGACGTACCCCTGCAAGATCAACTGTTGCTACACAGAACCGTCCTGCCAGGCACCAGTGGCCAAACCATCCAAAGACCACTCTCCAATTTGCCAGCGGACCAGCCGCAGGGTGGGGTGACCCACATGGGCTGTCATCCGGCGGACCTGACGGTTGCGTCCTTCGGAAATAGTGATCTTGAGCCAGCAATCCGGGACGGATTTACGGTATCTGACGGGGGGATCACGGTCCCATAGGTCAGGTGGCTCAATGCGGCCAACCGTTGCGGGTTTGGTGTGCCCGTCTTTCAGCGGGACACCTTTGCACAAGGCTGACAAAGCTGCGTCATCTGGCAGGCCCTCAACCTGCACCAGATAAGTCTTCGACATCTTGTGCTTGGGCTCAGCAATGCGGGCTTGCAATCGGCCGTCGTCGGTCAGCACCATTAGGCCTTCGCTGTCGCGGTCGAGCCGTCCAGCGGGGTAGACGCCCGGTACGTCAATGTAGTCGGAAAGTGTGGGGCGCGAGGACCCTTGCATGCCCTTGTCGGTAAACTGAGACAAGACACCGAAAGGTTTGTTGAAGAGGATCACACGGGTCATTTGAGTCCTGTTCGGGCAGCGGTCAGGCGGGGGCTAAGAAAATTCGTACGAATTTTCTTAGGGTGTCCAGTTCAACCGTTGTCGTTTCCCACGAAGCGTGCGGCATCTGCCGCGGCCCGGCGGATGGCGTTGGATTTATGGACGGTTTCCATGTACTCGGCCTCGGGGTCGCTGTCATAGACCACGCCGCCGCCAGCCTGAATATAGAGGTTTTCGTCTTTCACCACAGCCGTCCGCAGCGCGATGCACACATCCATATCGCCGCCTGCACTGAAATAGCCAACACCGCCGCCATAGACGCCGCGTTTTTCAGGCTCCAGCTCGTCGATGATTTCCATCGCGCGGACTTTGGGAGCACCGGACACCGTCCCCGCAGGCAATCCGGCCAGCAGCGCACTGAGAGCGTCCTGATCCTCTGCCAATTCGCCCACAACGTTCGAGACGATGTGCATCACGTGGCTGTAGCGTTCGATGATGAACTCTTCGGTTGGGCGCACCGTGCCGATCTTGGACACGCGGCCCGTGTCGTTGCGCCCCAGATCGAGCAGCATCAGATGTTCGGCCAGTTCTTTTTTGTCGGCCAGCAAATCGGCCTCGTGGGCGCGATCTTCTTCGGGGGTGGCCCCACGTGGACGCGTGCCCGCGATGGGGCGGATCGTGACCTCGTCGCCAAAGACCCGCACCAGGATTTCGGGACTGGCCCCCACAACCTGAAAGCCGCCAAAGTTGAAATAGAACATAAACGGCGACGGGTTGGTGCGGCGCAGGCTGCGATAGAGCGCGAAGGGCGGTTGACGGAAGGGCTGGGTCCAGCGTTGGCTGGGCACCACCTGAAAGATGTCACCGGCCTTGATGTACTCTTTGGCCTTGTTCACTGCAGCCTTGTAGCCGTCTTTTGTGAAATTGGAGACGGGCGGGGCGTCCTCGTGGGCATCGCCCAGATCACGGGCTTGCTCGGGCAGGGCACGGCCCATGTCGCGGACGGCGTCCATCACCCGTTCGGCTGCCTGGGCGTATGCGGCACGGGCATCCAGGCCCGAATTGACCCAGGCCGGAGACACCACCGTCACTTCGCCTTTGACCCCATCCAGCACTGCAACCGCCGACGGGCGCAGCATGAGTGCGTCGGGCAAACCCAGCGGGTCTGGATTCACATCCGGCAGATGTTCTACCAAGCGGATCATGTCATAACCCAAATAGCCAAACAGCCCGGCCGAGGCGGCTGGCAGATCATCGGGCAGATCAATCCGGCACTCCGCGATCAGGGCGCGCAGGTTGTCCAGAGGGTTGCCTGTCTGTGCCTCAAAATTGTGGGTATCAATGCGTGCGGCCCGGTTGATGCGGCTATCCTCGCCGTGGCATTGCCAAATCACATCGGGCTTCATGCCGATGATGGAGTAGCGTCCACGGACCTCGCCGCCGGTCACGGATTCCAGCAAGAAGGCATCACGGTCCGCACCGGTGAGTTTCAGCATCAACGACACAGGCGTGTCCAGATCAGCGGCCAGGCGGGTATAGACCACCTGGTTCTCGCCCGCTTCAAAACCCTTGGCGAACTCCTCATACGAAGGGGTCAGTTGCATCAGGATCGCCCTTTACTGGAAATTTGCGTGCACTGCGTTGATCGCTTGTTGATCAATCTGGATGCCCGTGCGGCTGCGAATGTCATTGGCCAGCGCCTGATAGATGTCCGTGGCCAGCCCGTTCGAGGCATCGGTGCTGAGCGCATCGCGCAGGCGGATCAGGTCTTCTGCTTCAGGATCTGGAGGGGCGATGCTGTCGAGCCGCATCACAAAGATGCGCCCCTCACCATCCAGAATTTGCGCATCCGTCTCGGTCATCTCGAAGACGGTTTCGATGAATTCTTCCGGGGCGTCAGGCTGAAACCCACCGCGCGTTACCTCAACCGTTGTGGTTTGCGGCATGTTGTGATCGGCAAATGCCTCGCCTGACTTCAGGGCCGTGAGGGCAGGGGTGACCTGTTTGCGCAGCTCTTCAATAATAGTTTGCGCGCGCCAGGCGGCGTCTGCTTCGGCGCGCACGGCGTCAAGAGGCTGGATTTGCGGCTCGATCACCTTGTTCAGGCGCATGGCAAAGATTCCGTCATCCTCGAGCTTGGCCACTTCGGGGAAATCAGCGGTGGTGATGGTGGCGGCTGCTGTGCGGAAGGCATCATAGGCGCCGATCCCATCCGTCATCCCTTCGTGCCACTGGATTTTTCCCAGTTGCATATCGGTTTCTTCCGCCAGTTCCTCAACCGTGGCCCCGCCGGCCAGCAGATCGTCAATCGTTTCGATCTGAGCGTCGATCACACGGCGCGCCCGGTCGCCGGCCAGTTCATCGCGCAGCATCGGCTGGGCTTGCTCGAAGGGGGTCAGCTGGGCCTGCAACACGCCGTTGACACGAAAGAGCGCCGGACCAAGAGACGTCTCAAGGGGGCCGGTGACGTCGCCGACGTTGGTCGAGAAGATGGCATCGCCCAGACCCCCTAAGTCCGCCAGGCTCACGTCGCCCATATCCACATCGGTCAGCTCCAGTCCGCGCTCGACGACCAGATCGTCAAAACTGACCTCTTCGCTATTAACACGGGCAATCGCGGCTTGGGCCGCGGCCTGATCAGGAAAGACCAGACGTTCGATCAAGCGGCGTTCAGGCTGGTTGAACTCGTCCGCACGCTCGTCATAGGCGGCGCGCAGGGTGTCTTCGTCTACCTCGACCGTGTCGATGATCATTTCGGGCGTGAGCCAGGCAAAGGTGATATCCCGGGCCTCGGGTGTGGTGAAATCGGGTAGATGTGTCTGATGATAAGCCATCAGGTCTGCGTCATCCGGATCGGGCAGACCCGTGATCAGATCGCCCTGATCCAGCATGGCCCATGTGATGGTGCGGCGTTCGCCCACATAGCTCATCAGCGTGTCAGCATAGGTTTCAGGCAGGCCGGTGCCGGCGACAACCGCGCCTTGTAGCAAGCTGCGTGCTGCCTCTGACCGCAGGTCGTCTTCGAACTGACCTTCTGTCATACCGGTTTGTTCCAGGCGAAAGCGGTAGGCGTCGCGATCAAAATCCCCATTGAGCCCCTGAAAGGCAGGAATTTCGCGAATTTGAGCCGCCAGGTTGTCATCACCAATGGAGACGCCCATGATGCGCGCTTCTTCCTCGAGCGATGCGGTGGTGACAAGGCGAGACAGCACGGTCTGGTCAATGCGGTCTGCCTGCGCCTGCGCAAAGCTGATGGGGCCGCCACGTGCGGCACTTTCGGCCTGAATTTCGGATTGCAGCCCACGGGCATAGTCGCTGAGTGCGATCGGCGTTTCACCAACCGATCCGACCGAGCGGATGTTGCCACCGAAGTTTCCGACGCTAAAGCCTCCAAGACCAATGATCAAAAGGCCCATGAGGACCCACATGGCCATGTTGCCGATGCCTTTTTTGCCTGCCATTTTCCGGTTCCTGCTGGTTTTGGTTGCCGATGTATCTACGCGCTGTGCCCCTAAGGGGCAAGAGGCCAGCTGAGGGCGGCGAGACGGTCAAAAAGTGTGCCGATCTCGGCGCGGTTGACGTTTGCAAAGGCCAGCCGCAATTCGCGTGCGCCCGAAGGATCATCCGCTGGGCGGAACATGGTGCCGGGCAGCACCAGAACACTGGCCTCTGCTACCAGTTTCTCGGCCAGAACGTTGGAGGGCATGTCAAACGGGTGGCGCAGGTAGGCGAAGTAGGCGCCGTTGCCCATGAGCTGCCAGCCCCGGGCGGTCAGTTTGGGCATATTGTCTTCAATCGCGGCCCGTCGGTCGAGGATTTCGGCGCGTTCGCCCGCCAGCCATTGAGTAAGGTTCTGCATCCCCCAAAGCGCGGCGTGCTGACCCAGCTGGTTGGGGCAGATGGTGACGGTGTCGAGGAACTTTTCGGCCTCGGCCAGACGGGTAGGCGAGGTCAGCATGGCTCCAACCCGGTGCCCCGTCAGGCGATAGGCCTTGGAAAAGGAATAAAGCTGCACCAGCGTGTCGCCCCAATCCGTGTCGCGCAGCAAGTCATGCGGTGCGCCGGTGCGGGCATCAAAGTCGCGGTAGGTTTCGTCCACCACAAGGGTGATGCCACGGCGTTTGGCCAGATCATAAAAGGCGCGCAGCAATGTGTCGGGGTATTCCACTCCGCCGGGGTTGTTGGGGCTGACAAGAACTATGGCACGGGTGCGGTCAGTGATAAGGCGCTCGGCCTGTTCAGGATCCGGCAGGAGCCCCTCGCCAGCGGCCAGAGGGACGCAGGTCAAGCCGTTCATATCCAGCCACATTTTGTGATTGAAGTACCAGGGCGTGGGCAAGATCACCTCGTCGCCTTCGCCCGCCAGAGACATCATCGTGGCGCAAAACGCCTGGTTGCAGCCGGATGTGATGGCGACATTTTCGGCTACCAGTGTCGCGCCATAGGCCGCGGACCATTGAAGGGCCACTTCGGCGCGCAGTTCGGGCAGGCCGAGCACGGGGCCATAGAGATGGGCCTCGGGGTTGTTCAGGGCGGTGTCGGCGATCACCTGACGCAGGGCTTCGGGTGGTGGGTCCACAGGGGCGGCCTGACTGACGTTGATCAGCGGGCGGTCGGCGGGGAATGTTACGCCATCCAACCAGCGACGGGCCTCCATGACGGGCGGGGCGAATGTTTGGGCGGTGCGCGGCATGGTCATCGCTGGGTGATCCTTGACAAACGTAAAGAAAATTCTGCGAATTTTCAGCTTTAGGTAGTTTTAAAAAGAAAGAGCAGGGTCAGGTGCCACGGTAAGGTTCGACATATTGCAGCGCCATGTCCCAGGGGAAGAAAATCCATGTGTCCTGACTGACTTCAGTGATGAAGGTGTGGACCTGTTCGCGGCCCAAGGGTTTGGCATAGACGGTGGCGACATGAGCGTTGGGCATCAAGGCGCGGACCACTTCGAGGGTTTTACCGGTATCCACTAGATCATCCACGATCAGCACGCCTGTGCCGTCGCCGACGATTTCCATGTCGGGGCTCTTGAGGACTTCTGCCTCGCGCCGCTGATCTGCCTTGCCCCCACCTGAATGGTAGGATTTCACCGAAATGGTATCGACCATGCGGATATCCAGCTCGCGCGCGACGATCATGGCCGGAGCCATGCCGCCACGGGTGATGGCCACAACCGCACGCCAATCTCCACCGTCCGGGCCTTTGCCGTCCAGCCGCCACGCCAAGGCGCGGGCATCGCGGTGCAACTGATCCCAGCTGACGTGAAATCCTTTTTCGTGGGGCAGGCGGGTGTCGGACATCTGAGGCGCTCCTGAATATCGTATCAGGAGGTGTTGTGGCTTAGCTGAGCCCGATTTTCAATCCAAAGCCTGCAATCAATGTGCCAAAGGCGCGGTCAATCCAAGCTTTGGCCCGTGCATAGGCCGCTCGTGGCCCGGCAAGCGAGAAGAGCCGGGCCACCAGAAGATACCACAGGGTTTCGTTCATGAAGATTAAGCCCAGCAAGGCAGCCCGAGTGATCCAAGGCGTATCTGCCGGGACGAGACCCACAAAGACCGCGCCAAAAAACACGGCTGATTTGGGATTGGTGAGGAAGGTCACAAGACCCAGCCGAAAGGCTGCCGATGCGCTGCGCGGCGCGATGTTATCAAGTCTAGGCAGTGGCGCAGAAGCATGACGCCACATCATGACGGCGATGAATATCAAAAACGCTGCACCCAGAACTTTGAGAGCTACGAACAACTGCGGGACCAGTTCAAATACCAAAGCCAAGCCAGCCATAGCGGCAGCGGCCCAAATGGCTGCGCCCAATCCAAAACCAATGGCGAGGGCTGCTGCAGCCTTAAACCCTTCACTGGCGGCCAGTTTGACGCTGACCACAAAAGCCGGGCCGGGGCTGATTGCTGCCATTATGTGAATCAACACCACCGTGAAGAAGGCCGCCGTTGTCATTTGCTGAACAAAAGCCGCAGCCCCAGGGCACCAAGGACCACGGCAGCGATGCGGTCAAACACCGGTTTCAGTCGCAGATACCCATCACGCGCAGGCCGTGTGGACAGTGCCAGTGCAAACAGCCCGTAGGCCAGCACCTCAACCGCGAAGTGATTGCCGATGATCAGGGCTTTGGATGCCAGGCTCATGTCGCGCGGAAAAATGACGACCAAAACGGCCGAAGCAAAGAGCATTGATTTGGGGTTGGACAGGTTGACCAAAACGCCTCTGACGAAGGCGCTCTTGTCACTGGCTTGGGTGTCGGGGTTCAGTGGGGCACGGGCACTGCGCCAGATCATCACGGCCAGATAGATCAAATAGGCAGCGCCAATCAGTTTCAGGGTCAGATAGGCCCAGGGAAAGAGGCGAAAGATCACATCAAGCCCCGCCAGCGCAAGGCAGGTCCAAGTGGCTGCTGCGAGGGCCAGACCGATGCCGGTCAAAACGCCTGCACGCTTTCCTTGGGTGATTGTGGTGCGCAACGCCACCAACATGGCAGGGCCGGGGCTGACAAGCGCGGCCAGAAGCGTGAGGTTAAACGCGATCAGATGGGCAAGTGTCATTGGGACCCCCTCAAGGCGGGATGGAAAACCTGCGTTGCCTAACCCTTTTCAATATCGGGCGCGTCGACCGCTTTCATCCCAACCACATGGTATCCCGCATCGACGTGCAGGTTTTCACCCGTGACGCCGCTGCCCAGATCGCTGAGCAGATAGAGTGCGGATTTGCCCACATCGTCAATGGTCACATTGCGGCGCAGGGGTGAGTTGTATTCATTCCACTTCAGGATATAGCGGAAATCGCCGATGCCCGAGGCGGCCAGCGTCTTGATGGGCCCCGCCGAGATGGCATTGACGCGGATACCGTCCTTGCCCAGATCCTCGGCCATGTACTTAACAGATGCCTCTAGCGCGGCCTTGGCGACACCCATAACGTTATAATGCGGCATCACTTGCTCGGCACCGTAGTAGGTGAGCGTCAGCATCGAGCCGCCTTCGTTCATCATCTTCTCGGCGCGCTGGGCGACGGCGGTGAAAGAATAGACCGAGATATCCATCGTCATCATGAAATTGTCGCGGCTGGTGTCAACGTAGCGGCCACGTAATTCGTTTTTGTCGGAAAAGCCGATGGCATGGACCAGAAAATCAATCTTGCCCCATTTGGCTTCGATTTCGGCAAAGGCTGCATCAATCGAGGCGGCGTCCCCTACGTCACAATCAATCAGCGTGTCCACGCCCAGCTGTTCGGCCAACGGGATCACCCGCTTTTTGAACGCATCCCCCATGTAGCTGAACGCCATTTCGGCCCCGGCGTCGGCACAGGCTTTGGCAATGCCCCAGGCAATCGACTTGTCATTGGCCAGGCCCATGATCAATCCACGTTTGCCCGCCATCAGAGTGTTCGACATTGCGCTGGTCCCCTCGTTATCCGTTCCCCCGATCTGAAGTCGGTTCTCAAACCTTTAGGGGATAGGTCCGGGTGCATCAAGGGCAAGCCGTGGCTTAGGTCTTTGTACGGGGGACGCGGCATCGCTTGAGTTTATGGCAATATGCTTTAGCTCTTGCAGCGTGTGGGCCGTTTGGATGCGGTCCTGATCCGAAACGCAGCAGGGAGCCGGGACAATGGCAGAACGCGATGGAATTTTTGCAGGGGACACTCCGTTTGAGATCGCCGAACGCTGGCTGACCGAAGCGGAAGGCACAGAAATAAACGATCCCAACGCGATGGCCCTGTCGACGGTTGATGCCTCGGGGCTGCCCAATGTGCGTATGGTCCTGCTCAAGGGGATCGAGCCGGACGGATTTGTTTTCTACACCAATTACGAATCCACCAAGGGGCGCGAGCTGGAGGCCCATCCCAAGGCGGCGATGGTCATGCACTGGAAATCACTGCGCCGTCAGGTGCGGGTTCGGGGCACCGTGACCAAGGTGGAAGGCGCCCAAGCGGACGCCTATTTTGCGTCGCGCGCTCTCAAGAGCAGGTTGGGGGCGATTACATCTGATCAATCGCGGCCATTGGAATCACGTGCGGCCTTTTTGACCAAACTGGCCAAAGTGACGGCAGCAAACGGCATTAATCCGCCGAGACCTGCGCATTGGGCGGGTTTCAAAATCACTCCGGTGGAAATAGAATTCTGGGCGGATGGAGCTTACCGGCTGCATGATCGCTTTGTCTGGCGGCGTGAAACACCTGAAAATATTTGGGAAATCAGCCGCCTCTATCCGTGAATTTCACGTAACGTCAAATGCAACCTGTTGAATGCGAAGTGAAAATAAGGACTTGCACGTAGTGGTTAATGAGAGCAAGACTGTTGCCAGGCCTTAGGGATGGGGCTTTACGGTAGGACGACGTGACGCAAACAGATTTATCCACCCGCCGCGTTTTGGGACGCGTGAAATGGTTTGACCCCGTGAAGGGGTTTGGATTCGTGATCTCGGAAGAGGGCGGCCCCGACATTTTATTGCATGCAAATGTGCTGCGTAATTTCGGGCAAAGTTCGGTGGCAGATAACGCCAGCGTGGACATCGAAGTGCAGGATACCGAGCGCGGATGTCAGGCGGTTGAGGTCCATGCCGTTCATCCACCCGAAGATAATATGACAGCGGGTCTGGCTGATTTTGACGATATTGATCCTGAGGTGATCCGGGCGGCCGTGCTGCAGCCGGCGCGGGTCAAATGGTTCGACAAGGGCAAGGGTTTCGGGTTCGCCAATACCTTCGGATCAGAAGAAGATGTCTTTGTGCACATCGAAGTGCTGCGGCGTTCGGGTCTTGCTGATCTGCAACCCGGCGAAGCGCTGGCCATTCGCGTTATAGATGGTAAACGTGGGCGCATGGCTACCGAGGTGTGCGGATGGGAAAGTGCGGTCAAATCCCCCGACTGACAACGTTACTGATGGCAACATTCTGGGCACTGCCGGGTTGGGCAGGGGCCTGTGTTGACGATAAGGTACTGTTGCGTGGCGACTGGGGACAGGCGCGGTTTTCGGTAGAGGTCGCGGACGATCACGCTGAACGCGCTCAGGGTCTGATGAACGTCGAGACCATGCCGCTCGCCTCGGGGATGCTGTTTGTCTATCCATTTCCACGCGAGGTGGGGTTTTGGATGAAAAACACGTTGATCCCGCTGGACATGATTTTTCTGGATGAGACGGGCACCGTTGTGAAAGTGCACGAAAACGCGGTGCCGCACGATGTGAACCCGATTATGAGCGAGCATGACACGCTTGTGGTGCTTGAGATCAATGGCGGGCTTTCCAGTCAGATGGGCATTGTGGCGGGGTCACAGATGCAGCACCCGGCGTTTGAACCCGCGACCGCAGCCTGGCCCTGCGACTGAGATCAGGTGATCCGGCACCCAAATGGGAAAAGCTGACATCATCGTCTCTTTTGGGCTTTTCAAATTTGTTTTTCGAGGCTAGGAGAGGCGCACGGTTCGGGGTGTGGCGCAGTCTGGTAGCGCACCTGTTTTGGGTACAGGGGGTCGTAGGTTCGAATCCTGCCTCCCCGACCATTTTCTCCTTCTCCTGTATCATTCACGGCTTGGCGCAGCATAGACCGCGCGGGCCGTTGGTGATTTTCACATATCTGATCTTCGGAAGTATTCCCGCACATCGTCGGCGTTTGACGGCCATATCCGAATCTCAGAGGGGGGAGGCATGAATCTTCGGTCTTCGTTTGGCTCAGAAAATGACCCAGAATTTGTGCTTGATGGTGATCTGAACACCACATTGAGTATGTCAGCTGTCACTTCTGCAAATTTTTTTCTGAGTTAACCTTTATTAATGAATTTCCATGTTTCGCGAAGCGTCGCGTACGAGGGAAAGATCAGGTGAAGCGGGAAGTCCACAAGCTAACTCAGCCGAAAGTAAAGGGTTTCACGAATTGCCCACAGGCAGTGGCTTTTCGCGGGTTTCGCCGGAGCCGCGGGCAAATGAATCACGCGGATGTGAACGCGAAAGCAGATACGCCATTCGTCAATAACAAATTCCTAAATAATTTCTAAAAAATCCGTTGACCGATTGGGGGGCAATACGTCAGGTTGTGGAAATCGACCAACAAGCCACAACATATAGTAGCGGGTCGAAGGCAGGGGACACACCCTTCTAAACATACAGTCCCGGGCATACCGGGATCGGGTCCATGAGGGCTCGCTTTTCTCCGCGTCAGCATGTCTGCCGCGACCGAAGAGGTGTGGTCTGCTGCCAAGACCGAACCAGGCCCGCGTGTGTGGGTCCTTTTGACAACCAGCTGGGATTTAGGGGCAGCTTACGATGAAGATCCAAAGAAAATTTACCAAGGCAGGCCAGGACGCATACAAAGAACTGGATTTCATCACCACCAGTTCGGAAATTCGCAACCCTGATGGAACGACAGTGTTCAGTCTGGACAACGTCGAAGTGCCCTCCAGCTGGAGCCAGGTGGCCTCGGACGTCATCGCACAGAAATATTTCCGCAAAGCGGGTGTCCCCCAGAAACTGAAGAAGGTCAAAGAAGACGGTGTGCCAGAATTCCTGTGGCGGTCCGCGCCTGACGGGGATGATGTTGAGACCGGCGGCGAAACCTCGGCCAAGCAGGTGTTTGACCGTCTGGCAGGGGCCTGGTGCTACTGGGGCTGGAAAGGTGGATACTTCACCAACGAACAGGACGCGCAGGCTTACTTCGACGAAATGCGCTTTATGCTGGCCGCACAGATGGCTGCCCCGAACAGCCCGCAGTGGTTCAACACGGGCCTGCACTGGGCCTACGGTATCGACGGACCCGGCCAAGGTCACCACTATGTGGACTACAAAACCGGCGAGCTGACCAAATCCACATCCGCCTACGAACACCCCCAGCCACACGCCTGCTTCATCCAGTCGGTAAAGGACGATCTGGTGGGCGACGGTGGGATCATGGACCTCTGGGTTCGCGAGGCACGACTGTTTAAATACGGCTCTGGCACTGGCACGAACTTCTCCTCCCTGCGGGCCGCCAACGAGCCGCTGTCGGGCGGGGGCAAGTCCTCTGGCCTGATGGGCTTCCTGAAAATCGGGGACCGGGCTGCCGGTGCGATCAAGTCAGGCGGCACCACACGTCGCGCGGCCAAGATGGTTATTTGTGATGCAGACCACCCTGATATTCAGGAGTTCATCAACTGGAAGGTAAAAGAAGAGCAGAAAGTGGCGTCGATCGTCGCGGGCTCGAAAATGCACGAAGAGAAGCTGAATGAAATCTTCGGTGCGATCCGGGCCTGGGATGGCAGCTCGGAGGATTCAGTTGATCCCAAGAAAAACGCCCAGCTGAAAGACGCCATTCGCGGCGCGAAGAAAACGCAGATCCCCGAGACATACGTCAAGCGCGTGCTGGATTATGCGCGGCAGGGCTATGACAGCATTGAATTCCCGACCTATGACACCGATTGGGATAGCGAAGCCTACGCATCTGTGTCAGGCCAGAACTCGAACAACTCGATCCGGGTCACAGATGCCTTCCTGAAAGCGGTTGAAAATGACGACGATTGGGCGCTGATCAACCGCACTGATGGATCGGTTTCCAAAACCATCAAAGCCCGCGACCTGTGGGAAGATGTGGGGCACGCCGCTTGGGCCTGTGCCGATCCCGGCATTCAGTACCACGACACGGTGAATGCCTGGCACACATGCCCCGAAGACGGTGAGATTCGCGGCTCAAACCCTTGTTCCGAATACATGTTCCTGGATGACACGGCCTGTAACCTGGCGTCGATGAACCTGCTGCAGTTCTACAAGGATGATGCCTTTGATGCCGAGGCCTACATGCATGCCTCGCGTCTGTGGACCATCACGTTGGAAATCTCGGTGATGATGGCGCAGTTCCCTTCCAAAGAAATTGCCCAACTGTCTTATGAGTTCCGTACGCTGGGTCTGGGCTATGCCAACATTGGCGGCCTGTTGATGAACATGGGCTATGGCTATGACAGCCCCGAGGGCCGCGCGCTCTGTGGTGCGCTGACCGCGATCATGACGGGGGTGAGCTATGCCACATCCGCCGAGATGGCCAAAGAGCTGGGTCCCTTCGCAGGCTACGAGCGCAACAAGGACCACATGCTGCGGGTCATGCGCAATCACCGCAACGCGGCCTACGGCGCGACAGAGGGCTATGAAGATCTGGCTGTCAAACCTGTACCGCTGGATCTGACCAACTGCCCCGACAGCCGTCTGGTTGATCTGGCGATGGCCAGCTGGGACGAGGCGCTGAAGCTGGGTGAAAAGCATGGCTACCGCAATGCGCAATCCACAGTGATCGCGCCCACCGGTACCATCGGTCTGGTGATGGATTGTGATACCACCGGGATCGAGCCTGACTTTGCGCTGGTGAAGTTCAAAAAGCTCGCGGGTGGTGGCTACTTCAAGATCATCAACCAATCGGTGCCTGCAGCCTTGGCGAAACTGGGCTACGGATCGGCGCAAATCGAGGAAATCGTGGGATATGCCGTGGGCCACGGCACCATCGGCAACGCGCCGGGGGTAAACCATACCTCGCTGACAGGTCACGGCTTTGGCGCCAATGAGCTGGCCAAGGTGGATGCGGCACTGGGATCAGCCTTCGACATCCGGTTCGTGTTCAACCAGTGGACGCTGGGCGAAGAGTTCTGCACCAATGTTCTGGGTATCCCGGCGGCCAAGCTGAATGACCCAACGTTCGATCTGCTGGCACATCTGGGTTACTCAAAGGCCGATATCGAGGCTGCAAACGATCACGTCTGCGGGACAATGACGCTGGAGGGTGCACCGCACCTGAAAGAAGAGCACCTGAACATCTTTGACTGCGCCAATCCTTGCGGCAAGAAGGGCAAGCGCTTCCTGTCCACGGATGCCCATATCTACATGATGGCGGCGGCACAGTCGTTCATCTCGGGTGCGATTTCCAAGACCATCAACATGCCCAATGACGCGACCATCGAGGACTGTCAGAAGGCCTATGAGCTGAGCTGGTCCCTGGGCGTTAAAGCCAACGCGCTGTACCGCGATGGGTCCAAACTGTCACAACCACTGGCCGCGGCCTTGGTTGAGGATGATGACGAGGCCGCAGATATTCTGGAAAGCGGCAGCAACCAGGAAAAAGCTGCCGTGTTGGCCGAGAAGATCGTCGAGAAGGTGATCATCAAGGAAATCGTTAAATCCCACCGTGAGAAAATGCCGGAACGTCGCAAGGGCTATACCCAAAAGGCGGTCGTGGGCGGACACAAAGTGTACCTGCGGACAGGCGAATACACCGACGGCTCGCTTGGTGAGATTTTCATCGACATGCACAAAGAAGGTGCTGGCTTCCGCGCCATGATGAACAACTTTGCTATCGCAGTGTCGGTTGGCCTGCAATACGGCGTGCCGCTGGAAGAGTTCGTCGATGCCTTCACCTTCACCAAGTTTGAGCCTGCGGGCATGGTGCAGGGCAACGACAGCATCAAGAACGCCACTTCGATCCTTGACTATATCTTCCGCGAATTGGCTGTGTCCTACCTTGACCGCACCGATTTGGCCCATGTGAAACCCGAAGGCGCTGCGTTTGATGATCTGGGCCGCGGCGAGGAAGAGGGTGTCAGCAACATCTCGGAAATGTCCGATGTCGCCGCCAACCGCTCGCTTGAGGTGCTAAAACAGATCAGCTCGACGGGCTATCTGCGCAAACGTCTGCCTCAGGAACTGGTGGTGCTGAACGGTGGTCAATCCTTGGGCGGTCTGGCGCTGGACAGCGCGGATCCGGTGGCGGCTTTGGAAACTCTGGTGCCCGAGGTGACTGCCACGGGAACAGGCACCGCGTCGATGACTTCGACCACAGCCGTGGCCAGTGGCAACGTCGCCATGGATGCGCGCACCAAGGCCAAGATGCAGGGCTATGAAGGCGAGGCCTGCGGCGATTGCGGCAACTACACGCTGGTGCGCAACGGCACCTGCATGAAGTGCAACACCTGCGGCGCCACCTCGGGCTGTAGCTGAGGCTTGGACCACAGGAGGGACACGCCATGGCAAAGATGATCTATCGGGCCACGATCGAGTGCGACGGGGTGACAAGCGAGCCTCTTGAGATCGAGGTGGAAGTGCTGGGCACATATGGGAAAGGCCGTCTGGCCGTTCCGCCGGGGTTGGCCGGGGTGGTGATGAATGCCTCCACCCATGCCACGGTGCGCACCGAGGACGGCGAGGAGTTCAAAATCCTCTTCAGCCGGGTGCTGTTCCCGGAATGTGTGGCCGAGTTTGAAACCTCGGGCGCTGTGCCACAAGGTCGAAAGATCGCCTGACAGGACAGGCGTAGAACATCACGCTTCCCCGGGTGGGGGCGTGTAGGGGGACAACGGGCTGGGTTCCACCAATTGACGGCCCGCCCCCGACGAAGATTTCTCCTGTGCCAGAGGCGCGGAGATGAGGGACGAGGTGGGGGCGGACGTGGTCCTTGCCCATCTTGACACGGGGCGGGTGCGCTCGCCCCTAACGACGTTCAGGCCGCAGGCAAAAACCGGGCGGTATCAAATAAGTGAGCCTGAACGGCGAAACTTGATCGGGGGGTTCTTTAGAATCCCCCGCTTTTCTTGGATTTGGGCTTCGAATGGCTTTCGGCCATTCGACCAATGCGAGGGTTGAGCCTCTCGAGATCCCTGAAGTATTTCAGAGAGAAAAATAGGGGCTGATCCGTCAGCGCATTTCACTCCGGTGGCGTGGCTTGAGTATTTTGGTTGCGACGGATGTGAAGCTCGGGCAAACCGGGGCCATGGCACGCGCACCTTATATAAGCCTCTGCATTCCGGCCTATTCCATGGGCGGGCAGGGTGCGGAGTATCTGCTGGACAGTTTCGAGGCGCTGCTGACTCAGAGTTTTGAAGACTTCGAGGTGATTGTCTCGGATCAATCCGATGATGATGGGGTGGCGACCATCTGCAAGGCCTACATCGACCGGCTGGATATCACTCGGCTGGATAACCGGGCCGGGCTGCGGCAGGCCTCGGCCAACACCAACAACGCCATGCGCCATGCCAAGGGGCAGGTGCTGAAGGTTTTGTTTCAGGATGACTATCTGGCGGCGCCCAACGCCTTGGCGCAACATGCTGAGGTCTTTGCACAAAAAGATGTGGCTTGGTTGCTGTGTGGGTCCGGTGTAACGCGCGATGGCAAGGCCCTGGAACATACGATGGTGCCGCAGATGACGCCCAACCTCTATCTGGGCAAAAACACGGTCAGCAGCCCATCGGTCCTGACGTTGCGCGCAGGTACAGGGCTTGAGTTTGACGAGCGACTGATCTGGCTGATGGATGTGGATATGTACAAGCGCTGCGAGACCCAGTTGGGCGCGCCGCATATCCTGCCGGACGCCCTGGTGGCAAACCGTCTGCACGCAGGACAGGTCAGTGCCGTGGTCACGCCCAGCCTGCGCCGCGAAGAGCTGCGCTATGTGCGCGCCAAACATCGCGATCAAGAGACCTTGGGCAATAGACTGCATTACTATAAACAATGGCTCAAAGCCCGCTGACGGGCGATCAGGAGAAGCCCGCATGGATCCGTTTACAGCCCTCGTTCGCCGCCTGCGCAAGGCGCTGACCCGTGCCCCATACAAGTATGATTACTATGGGGATCATCTGGCGGTGCGGAAGAAATACATTCCGTTTCTGCATGACGACCAATTTCAGCGCACCTGGGATCAAACCTGCACCGAAAGCGAACCGCACTGGATCGGTGGCACGCCGGACATCCGCTGGCGCATTCATGTCTGTTTGTGGGCGGCCGAGTGTTGTCTGCGCTTGCCGGGGGACTTTGCCGAGTTTGGCGTGAACACTGGCCTTCTTAGCACCATGATCCTGCGCAACACGGAGTTTGATGCTTCGGGCAAGAAGTTTTTCCTCTTTGATACCTATGATGGCATCCCTGAGGAAATGGCCTCGGAAAGCGAGCTCAAGGGCGTACACAAGATGAATCGGAACATGTATTCCGGCAATCCGGCGAATGAGAACATCATCGAGTTCTGCAAAAAGCAGTTCGGCCCGCACCCTGGTGCCGTGTTGGTGCCGGGACTGCTGCCCGGCTCGATTGACGATGTGGAGTTTGATCTGCTGTCGTATATCTCGATTGATCTGAACATCACCTCGGCCGAGATCGGTACGATTGAAAAGATCTGGGACCGGATCACGCCGGGGGGCATTATCGTGCTGGATGACTACGGTTTGACCGGTCACGAGGAACAAAACGCCGCGTGGAACGGTTTTGCTGCGCGCCATGACCGCATGATCATGAGCTTGCCCACTGGGCAGGGGATATTGATGCGATAGGGTGCCTTTCTATGGAAGGCTGATGGCGATGCGGAGCAGAGTGGGCATTCAATCCGAATCTCTATTTATCCGCTTTCTTGAGACTGGCGACTTTCGAGCCTTAAATTTTTTCTGGTAATCCAATTCGATACCGACCTCTGCACTCACTTGGTTCGAATTTGCTGTCCCAAGAAGTCCAGGACCTCAGCGATATATCTGTCAGAATTATCAACATGCGGCCAGTGTCCGCTGTCCTCAAAAATGACTACCTTTGCCGCCGGCAGAACCCTTTCTTTGGTCAGATTCGCGTAGCGTTTGTTGACATATGGATCGTGCGCGCCCCAGAGGATCAAAGAGGGGATATTGCGGCCTGAAAGCCCTTGCTCAATCACACGGCCAAACGTTTCCGGGTCAAGCGAACGATAGATCTTCAGAACCGCATCGGTCATCGGTTTGTCAATTCTGTCGTAGATGTCATCAACGAAGTTCGGAGGGTATGGGCGTGGGCTTCCTCGTTTCATCAACAGTTTCGTGGCCGGACGATTGTTGAGCATAAAGAACAATTCTCCCACGACTGGGATCCGCCACAACACGGCCAGAAAATGCCATTTGTATGTGGAAACTGCCGGTCCTCCGGTCATCACGATGCTTTGAACACGTTCAGGGTTTCTGGCAGCCCACGTCATCCCCCAAGGCACACCCAGATCATGCAGAGTCAGATGAACACTATCGACACCGGCTTGGTCCAAGAGTCCGGAAATGAACGCGCAATAGCCGTCGGCTGTGTAGTCAAAGGCTTCCGGTCTGTCCGCGCCGGCGAATCCGGGCATGTCCGGAATGAGAACACGTGCAAAGCCCGATAGCGCATCACCGAGGCCTCTAAACTCCTCATTGTTCCCCGGATTGCCGTGAATGCACAAGACTGCCGAATTTGCAGTTGAATCGCCCGCAACAAGCACCGGGCTATGAACGCCTTCAATTTTATAGCTTTCGGTTTCCATGAATTTCCATCCCCCTTAATCTCCCCACTCTTCTACAGATTTTGAGTGAAAGGAAGTGGCTGGCGGTTGGGAGCATCAGCTTGGTGATGCTGAGAAACATTCGCTATGTAGACCTCGGTCGAATAGTATGCACCCATCACAATGGGCTTGAAACCAGACTTCTGGCACAATGTTCCTGATATCATACCCGGTATTTCCACACGCTCCGTTTGTCCGGGCAGGCCACTGTCATGCGCCATCAGCTGGTGTCATGATGCCTGCGTACCAGCGCGCAAAGCTGGCGACGTTTGGCTCCAGCTCGGGCTGGAAGCGCCCGGCCACCGCATCGGGGTTCATGAAGCCGCGCTGTTGGTTCTTCAGTGCGGGTACATCTTCGGCGAGGGCGGCATCCATGCGCTCCAGATAGACGGCGGATTTCTCGGCAAACTCGGGCAGGGCCACGCTTTCGGGGGGGAAGCACGAGGTTTGCACCACTTTGCAGCGGTTCGGCCCCAGCGGATAAGCCTCGTAACACCACAGCGCATCCTGATTGGCGGCAAAGCTCATGTTGGGAAACATCCACGTATAGCGCGCGCCGCGGGCGGCAGGACCCGCCAGGCCGGGGATCGGGGGCAGGGCGGCATGTTGCGTGTCTTCGAGCAGCCCCCCGGTGCCATCCGTGGCGCCATATTGCGTGGCAAAGGCGCCTGCCACATCCTCTGCCGGGTCGGGCAAAGCATAGACACTGTCGATGCTGTCTGGGTGCACAAAGGGCAGATGGTAATATTCGTTGAAGACCTCAAGAAAGGCCTTCCAGTTGCAGTCCACTTCGATCTCTAGCCGTCGGGCGCTGACCAGTGTTTCAAGCGGCCAGGGCGCATGAATGTCATCGAAGTCGGCCAGATGTGCGTCCAAGGGGGCCGCATCGGGGTTCAGACAAATAAACGCAAATCCGTGGCGCTCCTCGGCGCGGTGGGCGATCAATCCGTTGTCGGCTTTGTCAAAGCCTGCCGCGGCCTCCATTTTCGGGGCCGAAACCAGACGCCCATCAAGCCCGTAAAACCACGAATGAAACGGGCAGCGAATGCCCTTGCATGCGCCAGCCCCATCCACCAGACGTGCCGCTCGGTGACGGCAGGTGTTGGCATAGCACCGCAATTCACCGTCCTGATCGCGCAGCAGGATCAGCGATTGCCCGGCCATATCCAGCGCCTGATACTCTCCAGGGGTTGCCACCGTGTCACTGCGCCCGACACAGAGCCAGCTTTGCCGGAAAATCTGCGCAATCTCAGTGTCGCATATTTGCTGGGAGGTATAACATTCCGGCGGAAGACATGAGGCCTCGGACGCGGGCAGTTGCGCGGCGGACAGGTCAATTTTGCTCAGGTCGTTCATGGCGGGCTCCCTTGATGGTGGCAAATTGGATCACCCGCATCGTGCCGCCAAGCGGTCTCACCGTATAGCCAAAAACCGCAGGGATGGTCTGAATGCGACGCCTTTAACGGGGCTGAGGCTTCAAAGGTCGGCCATCGGGCAGTGAAATATCAGCCACCTGTTCCGAAATGGGATCATTGCTTAGCGGGTGCAGGCTTGTGTCAAAGTCCCGTGGATCCTTCAAGGGATGCCAAGCGCCGCTGTTATAAACCTCAAGCCCCGAGAACGACGCCTTATAGCCCATCTTGTCACTGCCGGGCACCCAATAGCCCAGATAGACATAGGGCAGCCCGGCCTCGCGAGCGATGTCGATGTGATCGAGGATGATGTACGTGCCGATGCTGAGCCGGGTCGTTTCAGGTTCAAAGAAGGAATACACCATCGAGACGCCATCATCGAGGATATCGGTCAGGCAGGTGGCAATCAGATCTTTGCTATCCGGGTCGGTGTATTCCACAACGCGGGTGCGAATAGGGGTTTCTTCGACCATCGCGGCAAACTCGAAAGCGTCCATATCAGCCATACCGCCATCCGCATGACGGTCGCCCAAATACCGGCGGAAAAGGTCGTATTGCTCTTCGGTCGCCCAGGGGGATGTGGCCCGGCGTTCAAGATAACGCCCTCGCCTCAATGTGCGGCGCTGGCTTTTGGTCGCTGTGAACTTGGAAACGTCAATCCGCGCGGACAAACAGGCCGAGCAATCTGCGCAGGATGGTCGGTAGAGCACATTCTGCGACCGGCGAAACCCTTGCTTGGACAACCCATCATTCAAACGCTGCGCGCCTTCGCCTTGCAGGGCGGTGAACAACTTACGCTCCATCCGGCCCTCAAGATAGGGGCAGGGTTGCGGGGCCGTCACGTAAAACTGGGGCGCAATGGGTAGAGTGTGACGCATGAATCCCTTCGATGTCGTCTGCGATGTTCAGACGACGATAGCAACGATGTGCACACAGGCCAAGAAAACATTGTTAGTGTCGTTAAGCCGATGTCGCCGTGTCAGGCTGTCGCGCGACGGTTCAAAGCCACGGTGCCCAGCATATGATCTGTCAACCCTTGGGCGCGCGCGCTGGAAAGCATCAAAACGGCCGAGACAAATTGCGCGGGCAAAAAGACGAGTGCTGCACTGAAAATGCCAGTGTGCATGACGGCCATTTGCGCATCAAACCGTTCTCCGGACAGGGTGCGAAACTCAATCGCGACAAGCAGCATGCCTGGCGTGGCGGACCATTTTGAAATCGTGGCCACGCGGTAGAAAAAGCCCACCAAGAGCATCAGGAACGGAAAGAAAAAGATCCCCGTGAAGGCCGTAAAGGGCAGGATCAAGACGCATAGGACAAGGATCACAACCGTATCGACCAGAAATGCCATCAGGCGTTTCATGGGGATGTCCGCATAGAATTCGGGCTGGGTGTGCGGATCGGGGATATGCCAGGTGTAATCGGTCATCTTCTTGCCCCATCATATAGGAACGCAAACCGCCCGGAACCAGACCGGGCGGCGTGATTTAATTGACGGTTATTACGCGCGATCAGGGTCAGGCTCGCTGCGTGGTGAGTTTGCCGCTTCGGCGCGTTCTTTCATGAAATCGTCGAACTCGGCCTTGTCGCGGGCGTCGCGCAGGCGTTTGAGGAAAGCCTCAAAGTTCTGTTGTTCTTCTTCCAGGCGACGCAGCGTGTCTGACTTATAGGTGTCAAAAGCAGCGTTGCCGGTGGTTGAGGTCGAGCGTGATCGCGACGACCACCCACAGCTGCGCGATTGCGATGTGCTGTTGCTGCAAAACATTTTCTTACTCCAGATCATGTAGAACAAAAGGGCGAGGCCAACAGGCCAGACGAAGATGAATCCAAGCACCATAGCTGCGATCCAGGCCGGTTTGCCTTTGTCATCAAGCCAGGCTTCGGTGCGCGCGAACCAACCTGCGTCGGACGGGGCAGGGCCGGAGTGAGCGAAAGAAGTCATTGCGGAGGGGTCCTTTCTGGGGTTTGTGTGCGTTAATGTGAATGCCTTTCACATTCCTAAGATTGGTATTCGGGGCGGTGCGCGCAAGGGATAATGTGAAACTTATTTACATTATTTTGAATTAGGACGTGAATTCAGCAAGTTGCGCGCCAGAAAGCTGCTGCAACACCTGTGGACCAGAGGCAAAAACATGGCGCGGTGTGCCAGCCGCCGCCCAAACCTGATCAAACTGCAAGAGATGTGGATCGAAGAACGCGCGCGGAACGGTCAGATGCCCGATGGGCGAAACACCCCCGATGGCAAACCCGGTCTGTGCTCGGATCAGCGCAGCGTCGGCCTTGCCCAGTTGCTCGCCTGCCACAGCGCTCGCCTTGACAGGATCAACCTGATGACCGCCCGCCGTGACAAAAAGAAGGGCGGTCCCGCTGTCCTGACCCAGAAAGATGATGGATTTGGCAATCTGGTCCACATGACATCCCACCAGATCGGCGGCCATCTGTGCGGTTGTGGCCTGACCAATCTCAACGGGCGGGGTGTCGATCCCTGCGGCCTCAAGGGCACGGGTGACACGTTTCAGGCTTTTGGACATAAGTGCCCCCGGTTGACTTCGCGGTGCAGCATGGCTCAGAAGTTGAGCATGACACAAGACCAATCAAAGAACGATCTGCTGAGCATCTTGCTGCAACATGAAGAGCAAGTTTGGGACGCCCTATGGACGGGCGATGCTCAAGCCGACCGCGCCCTGCTGCTGCCCAACTTCCTGGGCGTCTATCCCAGCGGGTTTTCTGATCGCGCGGGCCATGCCGCACAGTTGGAGAATGGTCCCAGCATCGAGGCATTCCGGCTGAGCGAGGGCCGCGTTCTGCCTGTGGGGGCGGATCACGCCATGCTGTCCTACCGCGCCGATTATACCCGGTTGGGACAGGCCACACCCGAGGCGATGTATGTCAGCTCGCTCTGGCAGCGTGACGGGCAGTGGTGGCGAAACCTCTTTAGTCAGGACACGCCTGTCGCCGATTGACGCCACGCCCGAACGCCCTCATCGTGATCTCATGACATTTGCCGACCGCATCACCCGATTGCCCCGTGCCTATGCACCTGATCATGGCGCCGAGGCCCGTGCCCTGATGCCTGACCTGTCGGGAGATCTTGCGGATTTGATCGACGGTGCTGCGGGGTGCAGCCCTTATCTGGCACAGCTTCTGAGCAAAGAACACGACTGGCTGAGCACCGCGGTGCAGGCGCCAGAAGACGCGTTGACGGCCGAGTTTGAGCGTCTGAACAGCGTGCCAGATGAAGCCCTGGCCGATGAGCTGCGCCGGGGCAAGCGGCGGGTGGCTTTGCTGACAGGGCTGGCGGATCTGGCGGGCGTGTGGCCATTGGCAGAGGTCACGGGCCATTTGACCGCCTTTGCAGATCTGGCCTGTCAGCTTGCCTTGCGCGCCGCCGTTGGACGCGAGATCAAACGTGGCAAACTGCCCGGGGCCACACCGGAGGATTTGCCGACAGCGGCGGGGATGTTTGTGCTGGCCATGGGTAAGATGGGCGCGGGCGAGCTGAACTACAGTTCGGATATCGATCTAATCTGCCTTTTTGACGAGGCGCAGTTTGACCCTGAGGATTACAACGAAGCGCGCGCGTCTTTCATCCGTGCCACCCGCGCCATGTCCTCGATGCTGAATGACCGCACTGCCGAAGGCTATGTGTTCCGCACCGATCTGCGTCTGCGTCCCGATCCTCAGGTCACACCGGTCTGCATGGGCATGGCCGGGGCCGAGGCCTATTATGAAAGTCTAGGCCGCACCTGGGAGCGCGCAGCCTACATCAAGGCGCGGCCCTGTGCGGGTGATCTGGAAGCAGGCCAGCGGTTTCTGGACGGGTTGCGGCCATTCGTGTGGCGCAAGCATCTGGATTTCGCCGCCATCGAGGACGCCCACAACATGCGTCTGCGTATTCGACAGCATAAGGGCTTGGGTGGAAAACTGACCTTGCTGGGTCACAACATGAAACTGGGGCGTGGTGGCATTCGCGAGATAGAGTTCTTCACCCAGACCCGTCAGATCATCGCTGGGGGGCGCGACCCCGAATTGCGGGTGCGTGGCACGGTTGAGGGGCTGGCGCGGTTGACCGAAAAGGATTGGGTGCCCGAGGCGGCAGCACAGGCACTGACAGATCACTACCTGTTTCACCGCGAGGTCGAGCATCGGTTGCAAATGCTACGCGATTCGCAAACCCATGAATTGCCCGGATCAGAGGCGGAGTTCGATCGACTGGCGGCCTTCATGGGGCGAGAGGTCGATGACCTCAAAGCAGAGCTGACCGAAAGGCTGACCGATGTGGATACAGTGATCGAAGGGTTTTTCGCGCCCGAAGACGGCGACCCGAGCGATGAGATTTCCGAGGGGGAAGCCGCGCTCGACAAAGATATCATTGCCCGTTGGCCCAGTTATCCGGCCTTGCGGTCTGACCGGGCGAGCGAGATTTTCCGCCGTTTGCGCCCGGATATCCTGTCACGGCTTGCCCGTACGGCCCATCCGAATGAGGCGCTCTTGGCGTTTGACGGGTTCCTTTCGGGGCTGCCCGCCGGAGTACAGGTCTTTTCGATGTTCGAAGCCAATCCGCAGTTGATTGATTTGTTGGTCGATATTGCCGGAACAGCGCCCGAATTGGCCGCGTATCTCTCGCGCCATGCGAAAGTCTTTGACGCGGTGATCGCCGGGGCCTTCTTCAAGGATTGGCCCGGGCAGGCGGTCTTGACGGAAAAGCTGCGCAAGACCCTTGCGGAAGACGCGGATTACGAGACTAAGTTGATCCGCGCCCGACAATGGCACAAGGAATGGCACTTTCGCATCGGGGTGCATTTGCTACGCGGCTTGATCTCGGCGGATGCGGCCGGGCAGCAATATGCGGATCTGGCGCAGTCTGTTTTACAAGCGCTCTGGCCCGCCGTTGTAACCCAGTTTGCTGCCAAACATGGCGATCCGCCCGGGCGCGGCGCCGTGTTGTTGGGCATGGGATCGGTCGGGGCGGCGCGGTTGAATGCACGGTCTGATCTGGATCTGATCGTGATCTACGACGCCCAAGGGCAAGACAGTTCGGACGGGCGCAGGCCCTTGGCCACGCGAACATATTATGCCCGGCTAACGCAGGCGATGATCACGGCGTTGACGGCGCAAATGGCAGATGGGCGGCTCTACGAGGTGGACATGCGTCTGCGGCCCTCGGGCAATCAGGGGCCGGTGGCCACCAGTCTGCACTCGTTTCAGGACTACCAGAACACCGAGGCCTGGGTTTGGGAACATCTGGCGCTCACCCGTGCGCGGGTGATGGCGGGGGATGAGGGTCTTGGGCAAGACATCGAGGCCTTTCGCACCGAGCTGCTGGCACGCCCACGGGATGCGGCGGCCACCCTACGCGATGTGGATGATATGCGCACCCGGCTGATGAGCGCCAAGACGCCCGAAGGACCGCTGGACCCGCGCCGTGGCCCGGGGCATCTGCAAGCGGTGGAACTGGCGGCCCAAACGGGTTGCTTGCTGGCTGGCAGCCCCCTGCGTGATGTGCCTGACGCGTTGATCGCGGCCCAAGCTATCGGCTGGCTGGAGGCCACAGAGGCGCAGAGTTTGGAGCGTGCCTATGGGTTGTGCTGGAAATTGCTGCAATGTTCGCGCCTTTTGGGGGATAAACCTGTCGATCCGTCGCAACTGGGCGAGGGAGGTGCCGCTTTCCTCTTGCGTGAATGCGGATTTGACAGCATCACAGAGCTGCAGACCGCGCTGGAACAGGTGACCAGTGCGGCGTCGGACGTCATTCAGGCTGCATTGGCCAGACCACCATCCGGGGGATAACCATGGACCGTGACCCAATTGACACCAAGGGGCTGATCCGAGAGGCCTATCGCATCGAGGGAATTGATGCAGGGCAATGCCGCTCGATCTTTCTGGACTGGGCCTTGTCCTTGCCTGATACCGAAGACACCCAGGCCGCACTTGCTGTGATGGTGGCACGCTACGGTGCAGATCATCCTGAGCACCCGATGACCACAGTTCTCAAGGAAGGTCAGGCCGCATCAGCCCGTCCAAAACGGCGTGGCGGCTGGCGATCGCGCCCGCGCGATGGCGAATAAGTACCTGTAATTGATGTATTAAAATCGGTGCATTTGGCTGTTTCCACACCGGAAACGCCTTGTTCTGGCCTGGAAACAATCACGGTAATGCGCCGGAATTGCCTAAATTGCGCCTAAATTCAGGATCAAATTGTCTTCAGTCATTTGGGCCAAGCCCCAGGAGGAAGACATGAAAACTGTACGTCTTATTGCCGCACTCGCCACAGCTGTCTCGCTGTCCGCCTGTGCTTCGGTCGAAACCGTTTCCCGCTCGGCCCCGCAGACTGCACCGGCAGTCCAACCCACATCGGCTGCGCTGAACATTCAAGCCATCAATGTGGACGTGCCCTATACTTTGAGAGTTTCTGAGGCCAACCTTTATTATCCCGGTGGCGACATCGTCTGGCGTGAAGATCCTGCTGGTGACCGCCATCAGCAAGTGAAAGCCATCTTTGAGGCCGGCCTGCAAAAGGCGGCCGCCAGCGCGCAAGGCACAGTGCCTGTCGTTGTCGACATCGAAGTGACCCGTTTCCATGCGCTGACAGAAAAAGCCCGCTACACCACTGGTGGTGTGCACGCGGTGCAATTCAAAATGCGCCTTCTGAACCCTGAAACCGGTGTCGCCTATACAGAATCCCGCGAAATTCAGGCCGATTTCAAAGCCTTTGGCGGCGCTCGTGCCCTTGCTGCGGAACGCAATGGCCTCACGCAGAAGGTACGGATCACCAATCGGATTGCCGAAGTTGTGGCACAGGAACTGGCCAACCCCGGTTCGTTCGTGGCGCTGAACAACGGCTTCTTCGGTGCCCTGAATCAAATCTGATCTTTCAACAGACACCTAAACCGCTTAAGGGGACGGCATGACGCTGTCCCCTTTTCCTATTGTGCGCCTGAAACCCAAAGTGCGCGTCCAAAACATCCGCCACGGGTTCCCGTGGGTGTATGACAACGAGGTCGTCACCGACCGCCGTACGCGCGCGATTGAGCCGGGTGCCATTGCCGTGTTGGAAGACGCCGAACGCGCGCCTCTGGGGTTGATCGCGGTCAATCCTGCCTCGCGGATCATTGGCCGTATGCTTGAGCGCGATCTGAGTGTTGCGATTGATCAGGCCTGGTTGGCCGCCCGGTTGCAACGGGCGCTGGACATGCGTGCGCGGATGTATGACCAGCCGCATTACCGCCTGGTACATGCCGAGGCAGACGGTCTGCCCGGTGTGGTGATCGACCGGTTTGGCGATTGCGCGGTGGTGCAGCCCAATGCCGCCTGGGCCGAGAGGCTCTTGCCCGAGCTGACGGCGGCCCTGCAGGAGGTGACCGGCGTAAAGCATGTGTTGAAAAACGCATCGGGCCGCGCGCGGGCACTGGACGGTCTGGATGATGTCAGCGCGGTTTTGGCAGGGCAGGCACCCGAGGCGCCTTTGCCCGTGCCGATGAACGGGGCCACATATATGGCTGATCTGACAGGCGGGCAAAAGACCGGACTGTTTTATGACCAACGTCCCAACCATGCGTTTGCGGCCACCCTGGCCCAGGGGGCCGAAGTGCTGGATGTGTTCAGCCATGTGGGCGGCTTTGCTTTGGCAGCTTTGGCGGGTGGGGCGAAAAGCGCGCTGGCCGTGGACGGCTCGCAACCGGCCTTGGATCTTGCGACCGCAGGGGCCGAGGCCATGGGCAAAACCGCAGTCTTTGGGACGCGCAAGGGCGATGCCTTTGAGGTTTTGACCGCCTTAACCGAAGAGGGCGCGCAGTTTGATATTGTAATCTGTGATCCGCCAGCCTTTGCCCCCTCTAAGAAAGCCCTGGATGCGGGTTTGCGTGCTTATGAGCGGATTGCCCGGCTGGCGGCCCCCTTGGTGCTCGATGGGGGATATCTGGGCCTGTGTTCGTGTTCACATGCCGCCGATATGTCGAAGTTCCGCACCGCTTGCATTCGGGGCATCGGACGGGCCGGGCGGGCATCGGCGCTGATCCATTCCGGGTCTGCCGGACCGGATCATCCACAGCATCCGCAGCTGGCCGAAAGCGGCTATCTCAAATCCCTTTTCTTCCGCTTGTGATGAAGGCGCTGCTGGACACCTGTGTAATCTACCCCACGGTGATGCGGCAGATGTTGCTGAGGGTGGCGGCGCAGGGTGTCTACACGCCCCTGTGGTCCGCGCGCATCATCGAAGAGTGGCAGCGGGCGGCGCAGAAATTAGGGCCGGAGGGTGTGGCCCAAGCGGGGTCCGAGGCCGCGTTTTTGCGCCTCAACTGGCCGGATGCCGAAGTGACCTGGCCTGCGTCACTGGAGGACCGCCTCTGGCTACCTGATCCGGCCGATACCCATGTGCTGGCGGCGGCAATAGCTGGATCGGCGGATGTGATCCTCACACTTAATGCCAAGGATTTCCCGCGTAACATATTGGCCGAAGAAGGCCTGAGTCGTGCGGATCCCGACTCCTTTTTGCATGGTATCTGGGAGGCGCAGCCCGATCTTGTGGTCAAGGCGGCACAGGAGGTGCTGGCAGAGGCCAACCGACTGTCGGGCGAAACGTGGGAGATGCGCGGGTTGATGAAAAAAGCGCGCCTGCCACGTGTGGGCAAGGCATTGGCGATACAGCCGGGCTGAAGCCCGGCCTACGATTTGGCCCAGCGGTCGTTCAGTTTCTCAATCGCAGCAATGCGCTCGCCCGTCTTGGGGTGGCTCAATAGCCATGCGGGTGCTGTTCCGGCTTGCGATTGGGTCAGTGCCTCAAGCTTTTCAAACAGGGCAATCTGCGGCCCGGTGCCGATCCCTGCGCGGGTCAGAAGAGCGGCGGCATAGGCGTCGGCCTCATATTCATCCGAGCGTGACAAACGGGCGGCCAGCAGGGTGGTCAGCATATTGGCAATCCAGACGCCTACTCCGGGGATGAACCGGCTTAGCACCATAGCGAGCGCCGTGCGCAGGGCATTTTGACCGGAAAAATCAATCATCCGGCGGCGGGAATGGCCAAGGGCCACATGTCCCAATTCATGGGCGATGACGCTGGCCATTTCATCTGCGCTCACGTCGCCGGACTGAAACTTGCGGTAAAAGCCACGGGTGATGAAGATGCGCCCATCAGGGGCGGCCAGGCCGTTGACCGGGTCGATCTCGTAGATGTGCACCCGGATGCGCGGCAGGTCCAGCGCCTTGGCTAGCTTGTCACACATCACTTTGAGCATCGGATCGGCGAGTTCAGTCGATTGCGCGTCCAACTCGCGCCGGGTGCGCCAGGCCGAGAAGTGATACATCACAAGGCCATAACCAACGGCCAGCAGGATGGGGAGGACTTTGAACATAAGGGATATATGGTGCAGGGCACGTCCCGGGGCAAGCTCATCCGCCCTGACAGGCGGCCTCGCGGCGAGGCGGGCACGCAAGAGCCCGAAGAGCGTTTACCGGATTAGCAAATCCAGAGGCTGGCGCGACAGGCGCTCAACGCCTGTTTCGGTCACCAGCACCGAATGGCCATAACACATGGCTTTGCCTGCCTCAGAGTCCATCACGATCATATGCAGGAAAAACACCTGACCGGGTTGCATGATCAGCGGGTTGCCTTCGTAGAACATCGGGAAATCCACCCAGATCGGGTTATAAATCGCCCCCATCGCATAGCCGCAGGCCTGCGAGCGGGCATGGTGTAACCCGGCGGCATCAAAAGTTCTGGCATAGGCGTCAAAGACATTCCCCATCGGATCGCCGGGACGGATTGCGGCCTCGCAGGCCTCGAGCGCATTCACACAGGCGCTGTGCATATGGCGCTGGTGATCATCGGGTGAGCCGATCACCACCGTGCGCATCATGGCCGCGTGATAGCGGGCATAAGCGCCGGACCATTCCCATGTCATCTGATCCTGCGCGTCCAGATGACGTCGGCCCGAGTAATAGCGACACAAAAGTGCATATTCGCCTGAACCAAGGATAAATTCATTGCCCGCGTAATCCCCTCCGCCCCGAAAGACTGCGCCTTGCATCTCTGCCAGAATGTCGCCCTCGAACGCACCGGGCCCGGTCACAGCCAGTCCGGCATCCATGGCATCATCGGAGAGTTTTGCGGCCCTACGGTGCATGTCCACCTCAGCCGGGGATTTAAGGCGGCGCAGGGTGCGGATCACCTCGGAGGCTTCAACCAGATCCGGCAAGGCAGCCCGCAACATCTGACCATTGAAATCGGTCAGGCCTTGGGTTTTTGATTCGTAACCCAATCGGCCGCCAGCGACGCCGAGCTTGGTCAGCAGCGCTTTGAGATCATCGGTGGGGTTCACGCCTTCTTTCTCAGCCCAGATATGGATTTCGTCATCCTTGAGGGTCGAGGTCAGCTGCGCCTGTCGCCAGTCGGGCAGGCGGGTCAGCAGATGCAGATCGCCCGAAGCCGTCAGCACCAAGGCCTGAAACATGGCAAAGCCAAAGGTGTCATACCCACAGAGCCAGAAATGGCTTTCCGGGGCGAACATGATCAGTGCGTCAAGTTCGGCCTCCTGTATGGCGGTTACGGCGCGGGTTTTGCGCCGGTCATATTCAGCTTGGTCAAAATGAAGGGGCATGGTGCGCTCCGAAAAAGATTTTGTGCCTCCGGCGGGGATATTTTTGGCCTGAAGAAGGGGCGCGCGCGCTACCTCTTTCTTCTTGCTGCAAATATCCCGGGGAGTTTGAGGGGCTGGCCCCTCAAGGTCTGTTCCAAAAGCGACGTTTAAACAGATATCAGGCCGAGCAGGACGCGCCGCCCAAAACGCAAAATTTAGCGCAATGGGGGTGGTTGAGCGCCACGTCGCCCTCGGCTTCGGCCAGTGTCGTGCCAAGTTCAAACTCGGGTGAATAGGGCAAAAGCGTACAGGCTAATACGGATGGGGTAGCAGCGCCTTTGCGTTTGACGACCATGCGAGACGAAGAACACATCATCGCATCAGGAGATTTGTCGAGGATACCCCAACACGCCGTGGTGATTTCGGGCACTTCAACGGTTTCGTCCATTTCAGGGAAAAGAACGGTCATTCCCGGGTTTTGCGCATCAATCTTAAAGTCATGAGTGTCGTAAAACGCTTGATATCCGGCGCGGCTGTCGGCATCGGTCTCTCCCCAAACGGTACGACCGGCCACAGCCATTGTGATGTTGTTATCGCGAAGCCACTGCATGCCTTCAACTGTGCGGGCAAAGGCATCTTTGCCGCGTTCCTTGTCGTGCAATTCGGCTGAATAGTGATCGACGGAAATGCGCAGTGTCAGCTTGTCACGGTAGGTGTCGGCCAGCTCCAGCAAGCCCGTCTGCACGCGTTTGCGCATCATCGGACGCATGGCGTTCGTCAGGATTAGCACATCGTAACCGCGTTCCAGCGCCGCGCGGGTGATGTCGATCATCTGGGGGTTCATAAATGGCTCACCGCCGGTGAAAGCAATTTCTCGGATCGGCCAGTTGCGGTCTTCGATCTGATCCAGATAATCGCGGACTTCATCCGTTGTGATGTACACCAGCCGATCATTGTCGGGCGAGCTTTCGATATAGCAGTTCAGGCAGGTGATGTTGCACAGGGTTCCGGTGTTGAACCACAGCGTTTCGGGATGTGTCAGTGCCACCGTTGCACGCTCTTCCCCCTTGGCCGTTAGCCTGGGGTCAACAAACTTGCCGATATTGGCCTGTGCGTGGGTGCCGTCTTTCATCTGAGCTGGTCCTCTGCCTGTCTTGGTAATGCACCTAACGGCTTGGAGGTCATAAGAAAAGCCGGGCGTATCCTCGCTGACGCCATTGTGAACGTTTGGCAACCTGTTAAAGTTGCGCCAACCCCGATTGTCAGGGCAGGAGTCTCCTCATGGTATCACGCACAATTCCCGTTGATCCGTTTGATCTGGTGATCATTGGCGGCACAGGTGATCTGGCCCGTCGCAAGATCCTGCCTGCCTTGTTCCGACGCTTTTGTGCCGGGCAAATGGGTGAGGGCAGTCAGGTGATCGGCGCGGCACGCACCGAGATGGACACATCGGCCTATCGCACCATGGTCGAGGAGGCGATAGCCGAGTTTGGCGGCGATGAGAAATCCAGCAAGGCCAAGCTGAAGAAGTTTATCGCTCTGATCAGCTATGTGACATTGGACGCAAAGGGCGACACCGGTTGGGACGAACTGGCTGAGGCGGTGAAGTCCGAGCATGTGCGTGCGTTTTACTTCTCGGTGGGCCCAAACCTCTTTGGCGATCTGGCCAAGCGGTTGCAAAAGCACGGCATGGCCGATGATCTGTGTCGCATTGTGGTCGAGAAACCCTTTGGCCGCGATCTGGAGAGTGCACGTGAGTTGAACAAGGTTCTGGCGCGGCATTTTGACGAAAGCCAGATTTACCGGATTGATCATTATCTGGGTAAGGAAACCGTGCAAAACCTGATGGCGGTGCGGTTCGGAAACATGCTGTTTGAGCCGCTGTGGAACAGTCAATACGTTGATCATATCCAGATCACCGTGGCTGAAAGCGTGGGCGTTGGCGGGCGCGGAGGGTATTACGACAGATCGGGCGCGATGCGGGACATGGTGCAGAACCATCTGATGCAACTCTTTTGTCTGATCGCGATGGAACCGCCTGCGAAATTTGACCCTGACAGTGTGCGGGACGAAAAGCTTAAAGTTATACGCGCGCTTGATCCGGTCACGCCGGACAACATCGTGCGGGGCCAATATGAGGCGACCGAGACCAAGCCCAGTTATCGCAAGCAGGTGGAAAACCGCGACAGCAATACCGAGAGCTTTGTGGCGCTCAAGGCCAATATCAGCAACTGGCGGTGGGCGGGCACACCGTTTTACTTGCGCACAGGTAAACGCCTGCGCGAGCGCGCTTCCGAGATCACAGTGATCTTCAAAGACGCCCCGCATTCGATTTTTGAAGAAGACAGTGGTCGGCATCGCAACATCCTGACGATCAAGTTGCAACCCAACGAAGGCATCGTCCTGGACGTGACCATCAAGGAGCCGGGCCCCGGCGGAATGCGCCTGATTGACGTACCATTGGACATGACATTTGCCGAAGCGCTTGGGCCTGATCAGGCCGAATTCCCCGACGCCTATGAGCGGCTGATTATGGACGTGATCCGGGGCAATCAGACGCTGTTCATGCGCGGAGACGAAGTAGAGGCCGCCTGGGCCTGGACCGACCCGATCATCGCGGATTTTGAGCGTGGCGATCCGCCCTTGGCCTATGCGACGGGCAGTTCCGGCCCGGATGAGGCTTTGGCGCTCATCCACCGCGATGGCCGCGCCTGGCGGGAGATCAAGGCATGAGTTTGCGCGAGTATCCTGATGTTGAAATGATGATGATCGACGTGGCGAACAAGCTGGCGGGTGAATTGACCGCTGCCTTGGAGCACGAAGAACGCGTGTTGTTTGTGGTACCCGGTGGGACCACGCCCGGCCCGATCTTTGATGATCTTTGCGAAGCAGATCTGGATTGGTCCCGTGTCGATGTGTTGCTGAGTGACGAACGCTGGTTGCCCGAGGTGCACGTGCGCTCGAACACCCGGCTGATCCGGGAACGCCTGCTGGTGGGACGGGCGGCCAAGGCGCGATATCTGCCGCTTTATGCTGGGGGACACAGCCCCGAAGAGGCGCTGGCTGAGCTGGAAGTGAACATCGTGCCCAACCTGCCTATTGGTGTGTGCCTTTTGGGCATGGGAAGCGATATGCACACGGCTTCGCTGTTTCCAGGGGCGGACCGGCTGGAGGAGGCGCTGGACAAACACGCCCCCATCCTGATGCCCATGCGCGCAGAGGGTGCGCCCGAGCCACGGATCACCCTGACGGCGCATGTCCTCAACGAAGCGCTGGCCAAACATGTTGTCATCACCGGCCAGCAAAAACGCGCCGCTTACGAGCGTGCGCTGACGTTGCCAGCCGCCGACGCCCCGATCCGGGCCGTATTGGACGGGGCCACCGTGCATTGGGCGCAGGACTAGGAGATGGGCATGTTTGATGATCTTCAGGCCATGGCGGCTGATCTGGCGGATACGGATATCCTGACGCTCTTTGCCACCAAGGACCGGGCGGCGGATTTCTCGGTCGCGCTGGATGGGATGCTGTTTGATTATTCCAAAACCCGGATAACCGGCGAGGTGCGCCAAACGCTGTTGGATCTGGTTGAAAGCCGGGGTGTCATCGACAAGCGCAAGGCGATGTTTGCAGGCAAACCCATCAATGAAACCGAAGGTCGTGCGGTGCTGCACACGGCGCTGCGCAATCTGGTTGGCGCTCCGGTCATGGTGGATGGTGAAAACGTCATGCCCGAGGTGCTGGACACGCTGAACCGCATGCGGGACTTTGCCGAGGATGTCCGCTCGGGTCGATTTACGGGGCAGGGCGGGGCGATCACGGATGTGGTGAACATCGGCATTGGGGGGTCTCATCTGGGGCCGGAAATGGGGGCGATGGCCCTATCGCCCTATCATGACGGGCCGCGCGCGCATTTTGTGTCCAACGTAGACGGCGCAGATATTGCCGATACGCTGAAAGCCTTGAACCCGGAAACGACGCTGGTGATTGTCGCCTCCAAGAGCTTCACCACGATTGAGACAATGACAAATGCGCAAACCGCACGGGATTGGATGTCCAACTGGGTCGAGCGCCCGGAAAACCAGTTTGTGGCGCTTTCGACCGCCGAAGAGAAGACCAGTGCCTTTGGCATTCCGCCGGCCCGCGTCTTTGGGTTCGAGGATTGGGTTGGTGGGCGCTATTCCATGTGGGGGCCCATAGGGCTGAGCATCATGCTGGCCATCGGGCCCAATCATTTCCGCGCCTTTCTGGAAGGGGCGCAGGCGATGGACGCGCATTTCCGCGATGCCCCACCACAGAAAAACATGCCTATCATGCTGGCGCTGACAGGGCTGTGGCATCATCAGGGCTGCGGGTATCCGACCCGCGCCGTGCTGCCCTATGATCAGCGTCTGGCGCGGTTGCCCGCCTATTTCCAACAGCTGGAGATGGAATCAAACGGCAAACGCGTCACGATGGATGGCACCACGATGGACTATGCAAGCGGGCCGGTCGTCTGGGGCGAGCCGGGCACAAATGGCCAGCATGCGTTTTACCAACTGATCCATCAGGGCACCGATGTCATCCCTTGCGAATTCATGGTGGCAGCAAAGGGGCACGAGCCCGAGCTTGCGCATCATCACAGATTGCTGACCGCCAATTGTCTGGCCCAGTCCGAGGCTCTGATGCGGGGGCGCTCGCTGGAGGTGTCGCGCAGATTGATGGCTGACAAGGGGTTTGAGGGGGATGAGCTGGAGCGGCAAGCCCGCCACCGGGTCTTTCCCGGCAACCGTCCTTCGACCACGTTGATCTATGATCAGCTGACCCCCTATAGGCTAGGACAGATCGTCGCCCTTTACGAGCACCGCGTCTTTGTCGAAGGGGCGATCCTCGGATTGAACTCGTTTGATCAATGGGGGGTCGAGCTGGGCAAGGTGCTGGCCGTAGAACTGGAACCTGTGCTGAGCGGAGAGGCGTCCGGGAAAGACAAGGACGGCTCAACCTCCCTATTGGTCCACTTTGTGCACACACACACCAGTTGAGCCGTCCTCTGACCCCGACCAAATGGAAAGGATGGCCGGGGTTTTGACGTGTTGGGTTTACTTGGGCACAAGCACGCTGTTGACCACGTGGATTACACCGTTGGACTGATCCACATCGGCGATGGTCACTTTGGCCGCATTGCCGCTTTCGTCGATGATATAGACATTGCCGCCCTTCACCTGTGCCGACAGCGCATCGCCCGAAACCGCATTGAAGTGGTACCAGCCATCGCTTGATTTCTTGGTGGCTGCGATAATGTCAGCCGCAGACCAGTCGCCTGCAACCACATGGGCCGTCAGCACTTTTTGCAGCATGGCCTTGTTCTCGGGCTTCAGCAGGGTTTCGACAGTGTCCTCTGGCAAAGCGGCAAAGGCATCATTGACCGGGGCAAAGACGGTAAACGGACCGTCGTCTTGCAGGGTTTCCACCAGACCCGCAGCCTGAACGGCAGCAACCAGGGTGGTGTGATCCGCCGAGTTGACGGCGTTTTCAACGATGTTCTTGCTTTCATACATCGGCGCACCGCCGACCATGGGATTGGCCGCAAGGGCTGCTGTGGCGGTCAATGTGGCCAGGGCCAGTGCAATTGATTTTGTGAAACGCATTCGGGTTTCCTCCTCTGTGCTCGGGGGATGTCCCGAAGCTTGTGAAGGAACCCACGCAACAGGGTTGGGAAAGTTTCACGAAAATCAAAGAAAGTGATAAGATATTGGTTTTGCTACATATTCAGGCGCAGGTGCGCAGCGCGCCTTGCAGGAAGGCTGTGGCCATTGCGGGCCACAGCAACGTCGTTAACCAGAGACGTTAGCGCAGGATCGAACGCCCGGCATAGATGGCCGTTTCGCCCAAGGCTTCCTCAATCCGGATCAGTTGGTTGTACTTCGCCAACCGGTCCGAGCGGGCCAGGGATCCTGTTTTGATCTGTCCACAGTTGGTGGCCACGGCCAGATCGGCAATCGTGCTGTCCTCGGTCTCGCCCGAGCGGTGCGACATCACATTGGTCATCCGTGCGCGGTGGGCCATGTCAACGGCTTCAAGAGTTTCCGACAAGCTTCCGATTTGATTGACTTTTACCAACATGGAGTTCGCTGCCTTGCGCTCAATCCCTTCGGCCAGACGGGCCGGGTTTGTCACAAACAGATCATCGCCGACCAGCTGTACCTTGTCGCCCAAGGCGGCGTTCAGGGCGATCCAGCCGTCCCAGTCATCTTCGGACATGCCATCTTCGATTGAGATGATCGGATAGTCGTTCACCAAGGCCTCGAGATAGGCCACGTTTTCTGCCGAGGAAAGCGTTTTGCCTTCGCCGGACAGAACATAGTTGCCGTCCTTGTAGTATTCCGTTGCCGCGCAATCCAAGGCCAGGTAAATTTCCTCACCGGGCTTGTAGCCAGCCTTTTCCACCGACTTCAGCACGAAATCCAGCGCCTCGCGGGTGGAGGCGATGTTGGGTGCAAAGCCACCTTCGTCGCCGATGCCTGTAGAGAGGCCGGCCGCAGTCAGTTCTTTCTTGAGCGTATGGAACACCTCGGCTCCCATGCGCACGGCGTCGCGGATGTTTTCCGCGGCCACGGGCATGATCATGAATTCCTGAATATCAATAGGGTTATCAGCATGTTCGCCACCATTGATGATGTTCATCATCGGCACAGGCAGCACCCGCGCTTGCGTGCCGCCCACATAGCGGAACAGCGGCTGAGTGGTGTAATCTGCCGCAGCCTTGGCTGTGGCCAGAGACACACCCAGGATCGCATTCGCCCCCAGACGGCCCTTGTTGTCGGTACCGTCCAGCTCGATCATTGCAGTGTCAATCGCAACCTGTTCGGTGGCATCAAAGCCCACCAAAGTCTCGGCGATCTCACCGTTTACGGCGGCACAGGCCTCTAGCACGCCTTTGCCCATGTATCGGGCCTTGTCCCCATCGCGGCGCTCCACAGCCTCATAGGCTCCGGTTGAGGCGCCCGATGGCACCGCCGCGCGGCCCATGGTACCATCGTCCAGGATCACATCCACCTCAACCGTGGGGTTGCCCCGGCTGTCCAGAATTTCGCGGGCGTGGATGTCGATGATGGTGCTCATTGGACAGGTTCCTAATGCTATGGGCGTTTGAGCGCTCTCATAGCAAACCTGCGGCTGAGTGCAATGTGTTCAGACGGTTTGTGCCAGCCTGCGTTCGCGAATGAAGGTATAGAGCCCTGATCCGATGATCAGCCCGGCCCCCAGCAGGGTGATCGTGTCGGGACGTTCGTTGAACACCAACATGCCCGCAATCATCGAGAATATCATGCGGGTGTAGCGGAACGGCATGATGGCCGAGGCTTCACCAATACGCATGGCTGCAACGATGCCGTAGTATCCGATGGCCCCAAAGATGATGCCGAGGATCATCATCTGCCATTCCACGCCCCCAAGGCTCTGCATCTCACCGCCCATCAGCCACATGTATAGCGGTCCGGTGAGCAGCAGCGCGAAGAAGCCCTGAAATGACACCACAGTGCTGTCGACCCGGGGATCAATTTTGCGGGTGACTAGATCGCGGATGGCCACAAAGAAAACCGCGGCCACAATCCACAGCGTATTAGGCTCAAACGCCGAGAGGCCGGGGCGGATGATCAGCAGAACACCCAAGAAACCAACGATAATAGCACTCCAGCGGCGCCAGCCGACGGTTTCTTTCAGGAACAAAGCCGCTCCCATGGTGATCGCCAGTGGCGTGGCCTGAAACACGGTGGCTACGACCGAAATATCAATCAGGGACAGCGCGGTGGCAAAGGCGATGGCGGCAAAGACCTCGGCGATAGCGCGGGCTATCGTGGGCCAACGCCATGCGACCGGATCCAGCAGGCGTTGTCCGCGCAGCTTGGCGCTGACGGCAAAGATGATGGAACTGCCCACACCCAGCCCAAAGAGGATCTGACCGACATGCAGGGTCGAGGACAGCTGTTTAACAAACACATCTTCCACCGTGAAGGCGGCCATGGCCAGCAGCACCAGCAAAATGCCGTTCAGATTGTTCATCGCGTCATGTCCCGGGAAAAAGATGTTACGCGATTACTCGCTCTTTTTAGGCACCGCGTAAAGCTCTAGCCGGTGGCCGATCAAACGGTAGCCCAGTTTCTCGGCGATCTTTTCCTGCAGGGCTTCGATGTCTGGGTCGACAAATTCAATGACTTCGCCTGAATTCATGTCGATCAGATGGTCGTGGTGGTCCCGTTCTGCATCTTCATAGCGCGCGCGCCCATCGCCAAATTCCAGCTTGTCGAGGATGCCTGCTTCCTCAAACAGCTTTACAGTCCGATACACGGTGGCGATTGAGATATTCGCATCCTGAGCCGCTGCACGTGTGTGCAGCAATTCCACATCGGGGTGATCATCCGACGCCTCGAGCACACCCGCGATGGTGCGGCGCTGGCCGGTCATGCGCAGGCCCTTGGCCTCGCAACGGTCGATGATGGTGTCTGGCATAGGACGCCCCCGAAGTCTGTCGTGCCAATCGGATAAACATTTCGGCCACGATGTGCCACCCATTTTGAGCCTTACGGGGCAAAGCTTGACTTTTGCACCTGCAGCATCCACATGGAGGCCAACCGATGTTTCCTGCCGCGTGAGCAGACCAGCCACCAGAACGGTGCGCCAAGGATAAGAAACGAGACATCGAGGACTGATCCCAAAATCACGCGTGGGGCCAAACGCCAATCCAGCCGACTGCATGTTGCAGGGCGGTCAGGGTGTTGGCGCAAACCACGATTGCGGCGCGCCATAGGGGCTGCGCTGATGAACCATTGGTTTGGCACGCGATGCGGGTCGGCCAAAAAGGATATGAATTTGAATTTGTTTGAAGAAATGGGCTTGCCCGCCGTGCTGGTGAAACGACTGGCAGAACAAGGCATTACAGAACCCACCCCGATCCAAACCCACGCCATCCCTTACGGGCTGGATGGGCATGATGTGATGGGGTTGGCACAAACCGGCACCGGCAAGACGGCGGCCTTTGGCTTGCCTCTGGTCACACGTCTGATGGACATGCCGGGCAAACCGGCGCCTAAATCCGTGCGGTCGTTGATCCTGGCCCCCACGCGCGAGCTGGCGACACAGATCAAAGATGCGCTGGTGCCGATGATTGCAGGTTCACCCATTAAGGTGGCTGTTGTCATGGGCGGTGTGGGCATCAACCCGCAAATCAATAAGCTGTCGCGGGGCATGGACATTCTGGTGGCCACTCCGGGCCGATTGTTGGATTTGCTGGATCGCCGTGCTCTGACCCTGGCCGATACCAAGTTTCTGGTACTTGATGAGGCGGATCAGATGCTCGACATGGGCTTCATCCATGCGCTGCGCAAGATCGCTGATCTGCTGCCAAAGGAACGCCAGACCATGTTGTTTTCGGCCACCATGCCAAAACAGATGGAGGAGATCGCGGCCAGCTATCTGACCCATCCCAAGCGTGTTGCGGTGAACCCTCCGGGCAAGGCCGCAGATAAGGTCACACAATGTGTGCACTTCATCGCCAAGTCGGAGAAGCCGAACCTGTTGATTGAACTGCTGGACGCCCACCGGGGCGAATTGGCGCTGGTCTTTGGCCGCACCAAACACGGCTCGGACAAACTGGCACGCAAGTTGGAGCAGGCGGGCTATTCGGTGGCTGCCATTCACGGCAATAAATCGCAAGGCCAACGGGACCGCGCCTTGAATGCCTTCCGCGAAGGCAAGGTGACGGTTCTGGTCGCTACTGATGTGGCGGCACGGGGGCTTGATATCCCCGACGTGAAACACGTTTACAACTACGACCTGCCAAACGTGCCCGAAAACTATGTGCACCGGATTGGCCGGACGGCGCGTGCGGGCAAAGACGGGCAGGCGGTGGCCTTCTGCGCGCCTGATGAGATGGGCGAGTTGAAAGACATCCAGAAGGTGATGAAAATCTCGATCCCCGTGGCCTCGGGCCGCCCGTGGGAAGAGCTGCCTGATCCAACGGCCAAACCCCAAGGTCAAGGACGGGGCAAAGGCCGTCGTCGTGGCGGCGGTGGAGGTGGTGGCGGTGGCCAAAACCAGGGCCAGGGCAAGCCGGGTGGCGGACAAGGGCGTTCGCGTCGGCGGCGTCGTGGCGGCGGGGGAGGCGGAGGAAACCGAAGCCAAGCAGCCTGATCCGATCCGTTCGATATCGACCAAAACGGCCTGCCCAAAGCGGGCCGTTTTCTTATGGGTTACAGCGCGCCATGATTTCGGGCGTCACAGGCTCGACCCCATAGGAGCGCCATTCGTGGTCGTCTTCCCATTGCCAATGCTCGCGCATCCAGTTGCCCGCGCTGTCCTTATGCCACCACCAGTTCGGTGCACTTAGGTTTCCCCGCCAGATGTAGGACAATATCACTGGCTCGGTGCCCGTGTGCAGGGAATGCAGCCGCTCGGACGGGGTGACTGAGTACCCTCCCGGCGACAGCGCGTGCGGCACCTCGGCGACCCCATGTTTTATGGTCAACGCGCCGCTCAGGCAGATGTAGATCTCATTGGCCAGATGGGTGTGTAGCGGGTAGTCTAGATTGGGATGCAATACAAAGATGCCCGCATGCACGCCTGGCACGGCATCGGTGTGTGGCCGAAAGGTCAGAGCCGCCACATGCATGAAATCGCTTAGGTCCTTGGGCGCTTCGGGGCCGTGAAACACTGCAGACCAATCCAGATATTCGGCGATGTCGCGCAATGTCTGGCCCATCTGGTTGTCATCAGGAATGTCATTCAGCGCCTGTGCCAGTACCGGATCGTTCTGAAAATTGCGTTTGCCGGGCCAGTCCCTTTCTGCAAAGCACCGCGCGATGTCGTCGTCTGACATCTCGTCTAACGCGTCCAGAAAAAGCCCTGTGTTCGGATCGGAAACGACGTGTGCCCGCAGGCTTGCGCGTGTTGCGTCAAGATAGGTGCGAAACGCTTGGGGTCTCATTGGGTGGTGTCCCTCGCAACGGCTGATCCATTCGCCATTGGTGCGGATCACAGGCCTGTGCGTCAACCACAAAGACAAACCGCGGCAGCCAGGGCCACCGCGGTTCACAAATGTAAGGGCTTAGATCAGGCGTAGATCGAGGGCACGCCCATGTGCTCGTGAATGGCGTTGACCTGTGCGGGTTCAATCCCCATGGCCTGCGCCAGAGCGTGCAGATATTTCGCCTCGTTCTGGTTGTCCAGATCAATGCCCATGACCGACATCGCGTAAACCTGCTGTTCCAATCCGCGTGGTGTGTCATTTGCGATAGACTGCGGATCAACGGGCTGGCGCATTTCGTTTTGCACGAAAGCGCGTTCCTCGGCTGAAACATCGCCCAGACGTCCCAGCAGTTTTTGCTCTTCTGCCTGGTCGATCTCGCCGTCGGATTTCATTGCCATGATCATGGCGCGCAGCATCAGGGCGGCCATGGCCTCCTGATCTGCCGAGGGTTGTGCTTTGGGTTCGTCCTGCGTGGCAAGTGCGTCATTCAGCATGTCGCCAAAGCTGCCGCCCGGTTTTGAAGGGGCATTGCCACCCGCCGCGCCCAAGAGACCGCCGAGCAGTCCGCCCAAGGCACCACCGCCGCCGCCTGCGCCACCGTCGGCCAAGCCGCCCAGCAGATCATTCAGACCGCCACCCGCTGATCCGCCGCCCTGACGCGCGCCGCCCAGCTGTTCCAGTAGGCCACCCAGACCACCGGCCTGACCACTACTGGCCGTACCGCCGCCTTGGCGGCCGCCCAGGACAGAGCCCAGCAAATCTTCCAGCCCGCCCCCTTGGGGTGCTTGCTGCTGCGCGCCGGGTGAATGCACGCCGCCAAACAGACCACCGTCACCGGTTTGTCCTCGCGATGCGGTTTGTCCCGCGCCGCCTTGGCCCTTTTTCATCATACCGCTTACGCCTTTGGCCACAGCGACGCCGATGGCCACTTTGGCCAGTGTTTTCATCATACTCATATGGATTGCCCTCCCAGATTGGCTGATCGCACTATGGCCCAAGACGATCGCTAACCACAGGGGAAAACTGAAAAAAGTGACGCAAAGGCGGGATTTGACTTATATAAACCCAGATAAACCCGGATTGTGATGCTTTTTTTCGGGACACAAAATAAAGGGACACCGGATGGAAATATCTCCTCTGACAGGCGGTCTGGGCGCTGAGGTTTTCGGGGCTGATCTCACAAATGGAGGAGATAGGGACGCCATTCGTGAGGCCTTTTCCCAGCATGCGGTGATCGTATTGCGCGCCCAGAATATGTCGCCCGAGGATCATCTGGCCTTTGCCCGTCAGTTCGGCCCGATTAACGTGAACCGGTTCTTTAAACCGCTTGATGAATACCCTGAAATTGCGACGGTCATAAAAGAGGCCGACCAGACCCAAGCCGTGGGGGAAGGGTGGCATACAGATCATTCCTATGATGTGGAGCCGGCCTTGGGATCCATCCTACGCGCGGTTGATATGCCACCGGTGGGGGGTGATACCGTCTTTGCGTCGATGGGCATGGCCTATGATGCTTTGTCGGCCCCGATGCAGGGCTTTCTGGAAGGACTGGAGGCCTGGCATTCCTCCCGGCACGTCTTCGGGGCAACGGTTCAAAACAGCGAGGCGGCCCGTTCAGGCCGATTGAGCAATGCGGATGCCGCCCAACAGGACGCGCGACACCCGGTGGTGATCCGGCATCCTCTGTCGGGCCGCAAGACGCTCTACGTTAACCCGGTGTTTACCACGTCGATTGAAGGATTGGGTCAGGAGGAATCCGATGCGCTGCTCGCGTTTCTCTATACTCATTGTCAGAAGCCCGAATTTCAATGCCGCGTGCGCTATGCGACCGGTGATCTGGCCATGTGGGACAATCGCGCGACATGGCATAAGGCGATCAACGACTATCACGGGCACCGACGCGAGATGCACCGGATCACGGTAGAGGGCTGCGCGCTGAGTGCTGCGCGGGGTTAAACCAGATCTGGTTCGCGCCCCAACCGGTTGGCCAGTTTGGTCACTGTCAGACCCTGAACGACGATCGAGAAGATCACCACCACATAGGTGCAGGTCAGGATCAGAGGTTTCCATTCGCTGTCCGGCAGGCTGAGCGCCAATGCGACCGAGATACCGCCTTTGAGGCCGCCCCATGTCATCACCGGGATCACATCGCGCGGGAAGGTGCGGAATGGGCTGAGCAACAGCACCGGCACCGCGACGGCGGCAAGGCGTGCCACCAGCGCCAGCCCCAGCGACAAGAGGGCCGACAGCAGGAAGTCCGCTTCAAACGCCACGGCGAAGACCTCAAACCCGATGAGCAGGAACAACACCGCGTTCAGGATCTCGTCAATCAGTTTCCAGAAGGCGTCGACATATTTGCGGGTTTCCTCGGACATCCCATGTTTGGCGCCCACGTCACCAATCAACAAACCAGCACAGACCGCCATGATAGGGGCCGAGAAATGCAGGTAAACCGCCAGCTCGTAGCCCCCAAACGCCAAACCCAATGTTAGTAGAACTTCAAGCGAGGGATCATCAATCCGGCGCATGACGCGGAAGGTCAGCCACCCCAGCGCGATGCCCAGAAGCGCGCCGCCGACGGCCTCTTGCAGGAACAGTTTTACCGCACCTTCAAGACCGCTGGCATGATGACCATCGGATGGGAAAGCAATGCCCACAAGCACGAGGAAAACCACATACCCCACGCCGTCATTGAACAGGCTTTCGCCCGCAATCTTGGTTTCCAAGGACTTGCGCAGATTAGCCTCGCGTAAAACACCCAGTACGGCGACAGGGTCAGTGGGGGAAATCAAAGCCCCAAACACCAGCGCCACCAGCAGGGGCATACCCGTGACCCAACTGAACACGCTGCCAAAAATCACGGTGGACAGGGCGACCCCCAGCGTGGCCATCAGGAACACAACGCGCCACTGCGCCTTGAGGTCGCTGAGCTTCACGTGCAAAGCCCCGGCAAACAGCATCAGCCCCAGCATCCCTTCGAGCAGGGCATCGGAAAAGTCGATCCCCAGGATCACCGAGCGCATGGTTTCAGCGATGATCAGCTGGGGCCAGATCATATCGGTGATTAACACTCCAAAAGAAGCAAAAAGCGCCACCACAAGGATGCCGATTGCCGAAGGCAGTTTCAAAAACAAATAGTTGATGGCCCCAAAGGCACCCGCGAGCACGATCAGAAGAGATGTGATTTGAAGGATATTCATGTCGGGGGATGGCCTTTACTGATACGCGTTCCGACCCTGCTAGCACGCAAGCGGGAAGGTGGCCAGATGTTCGATCTGCCTGTCAGGTGCCGCAAAATGTCTGCCGGACAACTTCGGATGGAGTGGGCGGGTGAGCCAAATCCTGTGCCTCTGGTTGGTCCCCGAACGGCGTGGCCAAGGTGTCCATCAGCCGCCCCATCGGGGCAAAATCATCGGCAACACCCGCTTGGATCATCTGCTCAATCCGGTGGTTGCGGGGGATGAAGGCCGGGTTTGCGGCGTTCATCCGCGTCTGTGGGTCCGCTTCAGACACCAAACGCTTGGTCCAATTGGCCTCCCACTGGTCATAGCTGGCGGGATTGAGGAACTGGTCGCGCGCCTGTGTCGTGCCCAACGCGCGGAAGGTGTTGGTGAAATCCGCGCGGTTCTCGGCCATCCGCTCCAGCAGGTCGGTGATCAGCGCGGTATCGTCCTCGGTGGCTTCGGCGATCCCGATTTTAGGGCCAAAAGCGGCACGCCATTCGGCCTCGATCAGATCGGGCATGGCATGCACGGCTTGGGTGAACTCTTCGACCGCCTGATCTGCATCGGGCATCAACAGGACCAGACAGGTGGCCAGCTGCGCCATGTTCCACACGATCACATTGCGTTGGTTGCTGTATGAATACCGCCCATGCGCGTCGATTGAACTGAAGACTTTGTCAGGCTGATAATCATCCATGAAAGCACAGGGGCCGTAATCAATCGTTTCGCCCGAGATGGTGGTGTTGTCGGTGTTCATCACCCCGTGGATGAACCCCACGGCCATCCATTTGGCGATCAGACTTGCTTGCCGGGCGATGACGGCGTTCAGGAATTCCGTGGGATTTGTGGCGTCGGGGTAATGCCGGGCCACGCTATAGTCAAAAAGCGCCTGCAGGCTGGTCACATCGCGGCGCGCGGCGAAGAACTGGAACGTGCCCACGCGAATGTGGCTCGCAGCCACGCGGGTCAGGACAGCGCCTGGCAACCCGCCTTGCTCGCGGTAGACCGGCTCTCCAGTGGAGACGGCGGCCAGGGCACGGCTGGTGGGGATGCCCATCGCATGCATGGCCTCGGACACAACGTATTCGCGCAGGACGGGGCCCAGCCACGCGCGGCCATCTCCGTTACGCGAATAGGGGGTGGGGCCAGAACCTTTGAGCTGAATGTCGTAACGCTGGCCATCCTTGCCCAGGACTTCGCCCATCAGGTTGGCGCGGCCATCGCCCAGCTGTGGCGAAAACCCGCCGAATTGGTGCCCAGCATATGCTTGCGCCATAGGGTCTGCACCTTCGGGCAGGGAGTTGCCGGAAAAGGCCAGGGCCATTTCTTTCGGACCCCCCGACGTGATTCCAAGATCGGACGCCAGTTCCGTATTGAAACGGATCAATGCGGGTGTTTTCACCGGCATCGGATTAAGCCGGGTATAAAACGGGGAGGGCAGCGTGCCATAGGTGTTGTCGAAGGGGATATTCACGGCCATGCGTCTAACATAAGCGCCTTTTTGCGGATGGCCAGAGGTGGCGGAATGGTAATCATTGAAAGGGTGCTTTGATTTCCATAAACAAAGCCATGATCCGAAGCTTCAGAAACTTAATCGAGCGGCAAATTCAGAAAGCACGGCTTGAGGGCCAGCTCGATAATCTGAAAGGGGAAGGTGAACCTTTACCCGATCGGCCCGAAGAGGCGATGGTGGATAAGGCGGATGCAATCGGATTTCGCATCATGGCTCAGGCCGGGGTACTTCCAGAAGAGATCGCAATCAAAAAACAAATCATCAAACAACGTGAGCTATTGGATGGTATTACTGATCCGGCAGCTCGCAAAGATGCAATGAAAGAATTGGCGAAACTCGAAACACGTTACGGAATCGCCATCGAGGCGCGCAAAAAATTCTTGAAGAATTAGGAAGTCTTTGACTTCGTTCAGAGTTCCCGACTCATCAATATGTAATCGTCGTTTGGCTTAAAATGCAGCTTTTCATAGAGTTTACGAAGCTTCGCATTGCCCCGGTCGACCTCCAGATGCAGGGAGCGCAAACCAGCTGCGGCCAATGCCTTGGGCAAAGACAGCAGCACCTCGGTGCCGATGCCACGACCACGGACCGCGGGGCGGATGTAGAACTCATCCAACAATCCTTCCAGGCCGCCTGCCTGAACGGACCAGCCAAAACTGACACTTGCATATCCAATGGGTGCGCGAGCCGGACCAATCAGGTAGACAGCGCCATGAGGCGAGCCTTCAAGAAGTGGCATGAGCGCATTGGTGCGGGTCACATGATCTTGGGTGACACCTGTCTCAGAATGAAAATCAGCGACAAGGCGCGTGATCCGGTCAATGTCGTCAGGTTTGGCAAGGGTGAGGGCGGTCATAAGCGGCCGAGCCTTTCTGTGAGAAGTTCAAAGAAACCATCGGCGTCGATGTCGCCAACAAAATATGCGTTGGGTGCCAGGTCGGTCACACCCCACCAGTCGGCGACGGTCATGCCCATCGTCAGCTCGGACTGGGTTTCAATCCTCACGTTGACATATCGGCCTGTGAACAGCTCGGGGCGGATCAGATAGGCGATCACGCAAGGATCGTGCAGGGGGGCGCCGGGGCTGCCATATTTTTCGCGGTCGTAGCGCTCAAAAAATTCGGTCATCTGTGCGGTGGCGATGCCAACGGGTGTGCCAAGAGCACGGAAGGCGGCGTTGCGCGCTTGGGTCACCAAAGCTTTGTGCGTCACGTCAAGTGGCATCACGGTGATGGGGGCGCCCGAACGGAAGACAATGTCGGCGGCGTGCGGGTCCACGTAGATATTGAACTCGGCCGTTGGGGTGACGTTGCCCACCTGGAAGTAGGCCCCACCCATTAGGATAATTTCCTGAACCTTTTCAACAATATCCGGGGCCTTGTTAAAAGCAGTGGCGACATTGGTCAAAGGACCGACAGGGCACAGGCTCACCGAGCCTTTCGGTTCGTTTCGCAGGGTCTCAATGATGAACTCAACCGCGTGTTGGTCCTGCAAAGGCATCTGGGGCTCTGGCAGGTCCGGCCCGTCCAAACCGGTTTTGCCATGTACATATTCCGCCGTGACCAAATCCCGCCCCAGCGGGCGGTCGCAGCCGGCGAACACGCGCAATTCGGAATGCCCGGCCAATTCGCAAATGATGCGCGCATTGCGCGCCGTCAGCTCAAGCGGCACGTTGCCCGCCACACAAGTGATCCCCAGCACGTTAATTTCCGCAGGGCTGGCCAACGCCAGAAGGATGGCGACGGCATCATCCTGTCCGGGATCGGTATCAATAATGATCTTGCGTGGGGTCATCTCTTCCTCTTGGCGGCTGTGGTGTGAAATGTCCACCGGGATGCTCGGGAGATGGGCAAAACCTAGTCACTGCGCTCTTCGCGCTTAGCCTGGTCCCATAGGGCGTCCATCTCGGCCAGATCAGACTGGACAGGGGTTTTGTCTTGCTCTGCCAGCAAAGCCTCGATCCGTTCAAACCGGCGGGTGAACTTGGCATTGGCGGCGCGCAGGGCGGATTCGGGTTCCACGCCCATGTGTCGCGCCAGATTGGCCATCACAAACAGAAGGTCGCCAAACTCCTCCTCAACCTCGGTCTGAGACAACTGGGCGGCGGCCTCTTTCAACTCGGCTACTTCTTCGGTGATCTTATCCAGCACTTGGCCGGTCTCGGGCCAGTCAAAGCCCACACGGGCCGCTCGTTTTTGCAGCTTTACCGCGCGCAGCAGGGCAGGCAGACCGACGGCCACACCATCCAACGTTCCGGTCTGGGCTTTCCCGGCGCGCTCGGCGGCTTTGACCGTCTCCCAGTCACGGGTTTGCTGTTCGGCTGATTTGTCGCGATTCTCATCGCCAAACACATGCGGATGCCGCGCCACCATCTTGTCGCTGATCCCGTCGGCCACGGCCGAAAATTCAAAAAGCCCTTTGTCCTCAGCGATTTGCGCATGGAACACGGATTGGAATAACAGATCCCCCAATTCATCCTTCAGCTCAGCCCAGGCCTCGCGCTCGATTGCGTCTGCGACCTCATAGGCCTCTTCGATGGTGTAGGGCGCGATGGTGCTGAAATCCTGCTCGATGTCCCACGGACAGCCCGTCTTGGGATTGCGCAGACGGCGCATGATCTCCAGCAAACGCGGTATGCCACCATGGGGGTCGTGAATAAGAGGATCATCAGCCATTGCAGCGTGCCTGTAATTGCGGTTGAGTGGACCCTGACCTATGGGATCAGGAGTGTCCAGACCATGCCCGTGATCAATCGTATTGCCGGATTTTCCGATGAAATGACCGGTTGGCGCAGGCATTTGCATGCGCACCCTGAGCTGGGGTTTGATTGCTTTGAGACCGCTGGCTTTGTTGTTGAAAAGCTTAGGGAATTTGGCATTGACCAGATCGAAACCGGCATCGCAAAATCCGGTGTCGTCGCGGTGATCGAGGGTCGGGGCGCGGGCCCCACGATTGGCCTGCGCGCGGACATGGATGCGCTGCCCATTAACGAAGCGACGGGATTGGCCTATGCCTCGGAAAACGAAGGGAAAATGCATGCCTGTGGGCATGATGGTCACACCACGATGCTGCTGGGGGCCGCAAAATATTTGGCGGAAACTAGAAATTTTTCGGGCCGTGTGGCACTGATCTTTCAACCGGCCGAGGAAGGACCGGGGGGTGCTGACGTGATGATCGAGGAAGGCATTCTGGAGCGCTATGACATCGCGCAGGTCTATGCGCTGCACACGTCGCCCGGCCCGGAAGTGGGCAGTTTCCACACCACGCCGGGGCCGATCATGGCGGCGGCGGATACGTTCCACATTGATATCGAAGGGATCGGCGGTCATGGGGCCTATCCGCAGGAAACCCGTGATCCGGTTGTAGTGGCGGCGTCAATAGTTCAAGCAATTCAATCAATTGTAAGCCGTAATGCATCTTCAAGTGAAGAGGTCGTCATCTCGGTCACGCAGATCCACACCGGCACGGTGGACAATGTGATTCCGCAGACGGCCTATTTGAATGGCACCATTCGCACCTTTGACAAGGCTGTGCAGGGAATGGTGTTTGAACGGCTGGAGCAGGTGGTTGCCGGGCAAGCCGCCTCTTACGGGGTTAGCGCAAAGCTGCGGATTGAAAAGGGCTATCCGCCCACAGTGAATGACCCCGAGAAGACCGCATTTGCAGCACAAGTGGCGCGTGACGTGTCCGGTGAGGATGCGGTGAACACCACCTATGTCCCAGAAATGGGCGCCGAGGACTTTGCCTTCATGTTGCAACATCGCCCCGGAACGTATTTGTTTTTAGGGCAGGGCGAGGCCGCAGGGCTGCATCACCCCGAGTTTAATTTCAACGATGAGGTTGCCCCGGTGGGGGCCTCGTTCTTTGCCCGGTTGGTTGAAATGGCGCAACCTGTGGCGAGCACATAATAAGGGAGACATATCATGGCGTTAGCAGATTCAAAGGACCAGGTTGATCTGGCATTTACACGGGATAACCTGAAAGGCCAGGGCTATGAAAACGCCTTTGGCGGGGCCACGTCTTTTCTGCGACGGCGCTACACCAAAGACCTGACCGGTGTGGACATTGCGGTAACGGGTGTGCCCTTTGATCAGGCCGTCACCAATCGCCCTGGCACGCGCTTTGGTCCCCGCGCCATACGCGAGGCGAGCACCCTACAACCATTTGATGCGCCCTACGGGTGGGATGGGTACGACCCGATGGAAGAACTGAACATCGTGGACTACGGTGATCTGAGTTTTGATTATGCCAATATCCCAGCGTTCCCAGCTGCTTTGCAGGCGCATATCAAGGGTATTCTGGATGGGGGCGCGGCCAGTATCACCTTGGGGGGTGATCACTATATTTCCTTCCCGATTCTAAGGGCTTACGCCGAGAAGTTCGGGCCCGTGTCCTTGCTGCAATTTGATGCGCATTCCGACACCTGGCCGGATGATGACATGGCCCGCGTGGATCATGGCACGATGTTTTATAAGGCCGTGAAAGAAGGGTTGGTGGATGTCAGCCGGTCTGTGCAGGTGGGTATTCGGACCACCAACGAGGATACGTTAGGCGTGCACACCATTGACGCCCGCGAAGTGCATGAGCGAGGCCCTGTGGAAACCGCCAAGAAAATCAAAGAGATACTGGGTGATCATCAAACCTACCTGACCTTTGATATCGACGGTCTGGACCCGGCCTTTGCCCCCGGCACAGGCACCCCGGTTTGGGGCGGGCTGACCAGCGGGCAGGCGGCGATTATCCTGCGTGATCTGGCGGGCATCAATCTGATCGGAGGCGATGTGGTCGAGGTTTCGCCGCAGTATGATGTGTCGGGTGCGACTGCTGTGGCGGGTGCGCATGTGGCGATGGAGTTGCTCTGCCTTTGGGGCTGGAACAAGCGCAAAGGTTAAGGAAATCGGCAGATTTAGCCGGGTTTCGTTGATCACACGTGCGGCCTGTCAAGCATTGGCAGTCTGCCAATTCGACTCAGATTTCTGCCAATTCCCGACCGAAAGGTAAAATGCTTCGATGAGACGGCTCGCATTCGCGCTTGGTTTGATCTGTGTGCTTCTGGCGGCACTTGGGATTTATGCCCGCACACTCAGCTCGGACCCAGGCATTTGGCATGTGATGCCCAACAAGCCTCGTGACATTAACGAGGCCGGGGCCGCCCTGCGGTTTGTCGATGCCGAGGACGGTGATCTGGCCCGGCTAGATGCCATCATTCAGAGCACAAAACGAACGAGCGTTTTAGCCGGATCCATCGAAGACGAGATGATCACCTATATCACACGCTCGGCAGTGTTCGGGTTTCCGGATTACACAACCGTGCGGCAGGACGGTATGCAGCTGATGATCTATGGACGGTTGCGGATGGGTTATTCGGATTTAGGAGTCAACGCTCGGCGCATCGACGGCTGGATAGCTTTGCTGGGGCAGGGAGGATGACAAACACCCATCCTGGGTTTTGCGCCACATCGGCACGTTCAATGACATCTGACATTGTGCCGTGAATATCTTGCCGTCCACTTGCAGGCATAGATATTCACCCAGCTCGATCCGGCTGCCTGTGCGGTCGGTGCAATAGCAATCAATCGTCTTGCCGTTCTGGCCTTTCACGTCGGCCAAAGCGGGTGTTGTGATCAAGAGCAGGGGCAAAATCCACTTCATAAGAGGATTATATCATAGGTTTGCCCTCTTGACCAAGGGCTGCGGATACGCGACTTGAAGCCATGATACCACGTGACAGACTAGAACAGATCATCCAGAGGTTTGAGTTTCTTGAGGCTCAGATGGCCGAAGGGTCCGGCGATATTGCGCAATTGGGTCGCGAGTATGCCGAGATGCGGCCGGTGGTTGAGGAAATTCGCAATTATCACAGTGTTTTGTCGGATATGGAGGGCGCGCGCGCTCTGCTGGACGATCCGGAGATGCGTGAGATGGCCCAGGAGGAGTTGAGCCTGCTTGAGGCGCAGCTGCCCGACATGGAAGCGGCGTTGCAACTGGCGCTGTTGCCTAAAGATAAGGCTGATGCGCGCCCTGCCATGGTGGAAATTCGTCCCGGCACCGGGGGCGAGGAAGCGGCCTTGTTCGCAGGCGATCTGCTGCGGATGTATCAGCGCTATGCCGAGGCCCGGGGCTGGAACTTTGACATCATCGAGGAAAGCCAGACCGAGCTGGGCGGTATCAAGGAAGTGATTGCCCATGTCAAAGGGGTCAATGTCTTTGCGCGGATGAAGTTCGAATCTGGTGTGCACCGGGTCCAGCGCGTGCCCGAAACGGAAAGCGGCGGGCGCATTCATACCTCTGCGGCCACGGTGGCGGTGCTGCCCGAGGCTGAGGATGTGGATATTCACATAGATAACAATGATATCCGCATTGATACCATGCGCGCCTCTGGGTCGGGTGGGCAGCACGTGAACACCACTGATTCCGCTGTCCGCATCACGCATATTCCGTCTGGTATCGTGGTGGTGAGTTCCGAGAAATCGCAGCACCGCAACCGCGAGATTGCCATGCAGGTGCTCAAGACGCGGCTTTATGATGCTGAGCGGCAGAAAGCACATGATGAACGTTCGGCGGACCGTGCGGCCCAAGTGGGATCGGGGGATCGGTCTGAGCGTATTCGCACCTATAATTTCCCGCAGGGCCGGATGACCGATCACCGGATTAACCTGACGTTGTACAAACTGGATCAGGTGATGCAGGGCGATCTGGACGAGGTGATTGATGCGTTGACGGCGGACGCGCAGGCTACCTTGCTGGCGGAGATGAACGGGTGACGGTTCAGGAGGCGCTGCTGTTGGGCACGCGGCTGCTGAACGAGGCGGGCATTGAGGGCGCCGCGCGGGATGCGCGCAAGCTGATGGCGGCTCTCTTGGATATTGATCCGGGGCGACTGACGTTGGTGATGCCCGATGCGTTTGATCCGCTGATCGAGGAGAATTACATCGCGGCGATCAAGGAACGTGCCGGGCGCAGGCCTTTGTCGCATTTGCTGGGCTACCGCGATTTTTATGGTCGGCGGTTCAGCATATCATCGGATGTTCTGGACCCGCGTGGGGATACCGAAACACTGGTGGACGCCGCTTTAAAGGTGCCGTTTGACAGGCTGCTAGATCTGGGCACGGGATCGGGCTGCATTTTGCTGAGCCTGTTGGCGGAACGTCCCAGTGCCTCGGGTGTGGGCACGGATATCTCTCGGGCAGCGCTGGAGGTGGCGGCGCGCAATGCCGAGGCCCACGCCTGTGCGGAGCGGTGCACGCTGCTGCGGTCGGATTGGTTTGAGGCGGTTGAGGGGCCGTTTGATCTGATCGTGTCAAACCCGCCGTATATTACGCTGGACGAAATGGAGGCCCTGGAGCCGGAACTGGGGTTTGAGCCCCGCGCCGCCCTGACCGACGAAGGTGACGGGCTGAGTGCCTACCGCGTGATTGCGGCGCAAGCCGGGGCGTATCTGACGCCAGGCGGGCATCTGATGGTTGAAATTGGCTGGCAACAGGGCGCGCCCATGCAGGTGATGATGCAGGACGCCGGGTTCAAAGATGTGCAGATTCTCCCGGATCTGGAGAGCTGTGACAGAGTTGTCTGGGGCCGCAAACCCGGCTGACGTGGCACAGATACCGCGATTTTCGGCCAATATGCGCATAAAACACGACAAAAGCGCGCTTTGCCCTTGTGCCGTTAATCCCTGCGTGGTTATTGGGTGTTAGTCATGCACAAGGATGTTCCATATGGGCGCTCCGGCATGACACCAAGCCAAGATATATCGAGATCGGGAACAGAGCGGCGCAAGGGGTGCCCACCAGATCAGACAGAATACGATATGGGCAAAAGCATAAGGCAATCAGCTCAGATGAGATCACAGAAGTCACGTTCGCGGAATAAGAACCGGAGTAACAACCGGCCCACCGGCAATATTATCAACCGGGTGTTTGATAGCTCGGGGCCCGAGGGCAAGGTGCGCGGTACGCCGCAGCAGATCATTGAAAAGTACAATCAGCTGGCGCGGGATGCACAGCTGGCGGGTGATCGGGTTGCGACTGAAAACTTTCAGCAACACGCCGAGCATTATCTGCGTTTGCTGGGGGAAGCCCAGAAAGAACAGGACGCCAAGCGCGAAGAGCAAGAGCGCCACAACCGTGAACGCCAGGCGGACCGTGATCGCGAGCGCGCGCAGCGGCAGGAACGCGAATCCAACGGCGGTGGCGGTGGCGGTGGGTCGCATGATCCGTCCGATGCACCACAGCCTGACGTGATCACCGCGGATGGGGCAAATGAAGAAAGCGGGTTGGTGGAAACGCCCGAGAGCCAGCCGGCCCCCAAGCCGAAGCGCGCGCGCAAGCCACGCAAACCTGCAGAATCCAAATCTGACGGCGGAGACGACGACGCCACACCTGGGCCTGCCGAAGCGGCCGAATAACACGGTTTCAAAATTGAAATTTAAACGCGGGGGCCTAAGGCCGCCGCGTTTTGCGTTTGAGCATTTCTCAAACGGACAATGATTCCCTTGCAGGATTTATGAGTCGGGCAGTTTGTCCGTCTGGGTCACGCGACCTGATAAACTGACATAATATGGTTGGGTACACGCGAGGCGTGTGCAAAATTTACCTAATCAATGAATGGTTTAGGGGATTTTTTGAGAAAACTGCCCCTGAGAGCTGACCTGAATTGGAATTAAAGTCCGCGTTGCATCGTCACTCATTTCGACAGTGTATGCACCGTGAGTGGTGGTTTTTAGAATGAACGGCCCCGCAGAAATGCGGGGTCATATTTTTTTGGCTTTGGGTTGCAAATCTGGTCTGCTTTGAGCGGTGTCGTTGATTTTCGACCCCGGAAGGCCCCAGTCCGCTCAGGCGTGGATCAGATTGGCCAGAGCGCAGAACTGTTCGAGGTGTACGGTTTCGGCGCGTTGTGTGGGATCAATCCCTGCTGCAATCAGACGATCTTCGAGATCAGGCGCCATACCTTTCAGGGCGGCGCGCAGCATTTTGCGGCGCTGGTTGAAGGCCTTGGCAACAACCCGTTCCAGCTGTTTGGGATCGGCTGGATATCGGGGCTCGGGCAGGGCGGTCAGATGTACCACGGCCGAGGACACTTTGGGCGGTGGTGTGAACGCCTCGGGGGGCAAAGACAGAACGATGCGCGCCTCCGCGCGCCATTGGGCCAGCAAGGCCAGCCGCCCATAGGCCTTGGAGCCGGGCTTTGCAACGATGCGGTCTGCCACCTCGCGTTGGAACATCAGGGTCAGACTGTCCCAAAACGGTGGCCATTCGGGTGGGGTCAGCCACCGCACCAGCAATTCGGTGCCCACGTTGTAGGGCAGGTTGGCCGCCACGCGAATTGGCGGGGTCAGATGCTCCAGCGGATCAATGGCCAGCGCATCCGCGTTGAGCACGGTCAATTTCCCGGGATAGGCCTGTGCGATGTCTTCAAGTGCGGGCAGGCAGCGTTGGTCTTTTTCAATCGCCACGACACGCCGGGCGCCTTCGGCCAGAAGCCCTCGGGTCAGACCACCCGGTCCGGGGCCGATTTCCAGCACGTCACAGCCGGTCAGATCGCCAGCTTGACGGGCGATCTTGGCGGTCAGGTTCAGATCCAGAAGGAAGTTCTGGCCCAGGGATTTGCGCGCCACCAAATCGTGATCCGAGATCACCTGGCGCAGGGGCGGAAGCGTGTCGATGGCGCTCATCCGTCAGAGCCGTCTCGCGGCCATCCGGGCCGCCATTTTGAGCGCTTCGATGGTTGACGATGGATTGGCGATGCCCTGGCCTGCGATGTCAAAGGCGGTGCCGTGATCAGGCGAGGTACGCACGAACGGCAGGCCCAGCGTGATGTTGACGCCGCGATCGAAATCCAGCGTCTTGATCGGGATCAGCGCCTGATCGTGATACATGGCAATGGCCGCGTCATAGCCTTCGCGGGCGCTGGCATGAAACATGGTATCAGCGGACATCGGGCCGATCAGCTGCAACCCCTCCTCGCGCAGGCGGGTGACGAGCGGGGCGATCATGTCGATCTCTTCATGGCCCATCTTACCGCCTTCGCCCGCGTGGGGGTTAAGCCCGGCAATGGCGATGCGGGGTGTGGAAATGCCGAAGTTGCTGATCAGGGCTGCGTGGGTGATGCGGATGGTTTGTTCGAGCATTTTAGGCGTGAGGGCCGAGGGCACATCAGCCAGAGGGATGTGGATGGTGGCGGGCACCACGCGCAGCTGGTCCGAGGCCAGCATCATCACCACATTTTCGACTTTGCCCAGGGCCGCCAGATATTCGGTGTGGCCCGGATAGGCAAACCCCGCGCCATCCTGGAGCGCCTGCTTGTGGATCGGGGAGGTGCACAGCGCCGAGGCCGCGCCGGATTGCACCAGTTCCACCCCGCGCGTGATGACGTCGATCACCGCAGGGGCATGGGAGGGGTTGGGGGTGCCGGGAGTCAGCGCCCCCTCAAACCTGTGGGCAAGGACCGGCAAGCCCGAGCCTGAGGCCAAAACCGCATCCGCAGGATCGGTGATTTCGATGAAAGGCGTATCCTCGGGCAGATGGGCCGGGTCGCCGATCAGGAAGAACGGCAGCGTGTCGCGCAGGACGTTCCAGGCCGCACCGGCCAGTTCCGGGCCAATCCCTGCCGGTTCCCCACAGCTGAGCGCAACGGGCTGCATCACTCAAATGAGACGATGCGCGCCTCGGCCCTCAGTTCCTCGAGATAGCCATTGGCATAGCTGTCGAGGCGGCGATTGGTGATGAAGACCGTTAGGTCCTGATCCGAGGGGCCGTCACCTTCGAGGTCGGGCGAGCGGCCACAGAGCATGACCACACCCAGGTTTCCGCCGCGCACAACCGTGCCAATCTCGCCGGGATCCAGTTGAGCCAGGGTCACAGCCAAATCCTGCGGGATTTCTTCGGGCTTGAGGCTGGAGCGTTCCAGAAGCTCCTCTGGCTGGCCATAAGCCACACCGTAGAGGTCATCGCAGGTATCGGTGTTGTCGTCGATCTGTTCGACCCGGGCCTGAGCGTTCTCGGTATTGCCGCCAGGTAAATAGTAGATCGCGTATTCGATCGCTGAATAGGTGGGCGCGCTGACGTCCAGTTCTTCGATGTCGCGCAGCTGAAACAGGGCCACGGCGCCCTCAAGCGGCAGCGGATCGGTGACTTCGCCGGGGGCAAGCCCCAGAATGATGGCGCGCAGCTGTGGCGGCAGTTGGGTCAGTGGCACCCAATCCATCCGGCCACCGCGGGCGCGCGTGCGCGACGCCGAATACCGGCGCGCGTTTGAGGAAAATTCGGCCTCGGAGGTGACCTGAGAAATCCGCGCGGCCCGTTCCTGTACGGCTTGGGCCTGTGAGGGTGGGGCTGGCATGATGATTTCGGACAAGAGCACACGCACATTCGAGCTGGCCCCGGAAATCGCCGCCTTGGCGCGGTCGAGATCATCCTCGGTCACTGACACCCGGGACGAGAAGCGGGCGCGGTTCATTTCGCGCCAGGTGATGCCCACGCGCACAAAGTCCCGCAGGGTACTTTCACCGACACCGGCGCCTTCCAATGCGCGGATCAGCTGGGCCCCGTCCATATTGGCGCGGCTTGCGAATTCTTCGACGCCGAGCTGGATCTCTTCGTCACTGAGCACCACGCCGTTGGTGCGGGCGGCGTCCATTTTCAGCCGGTCTTCGATCAGCTGTTTGCGGGCCTCTTCCTGCAGATTGCCGGGGGCGCGAAAGAGTTGCAGCATCCGGGCGCGTTGCTCCAGCTCGTAGCGGGTGATGGCCTGATCATTGACTTTGATCACCGCCTCGAACAGGTTTTGGGCCTGAACGGGCAAGGGGGCCAGAAGGCCAGAGGCCACGAGGGCCAGGGTGCAAAGCGATGTGCGGAGGCTGCGAAGTCTCATGTTAAATCAGTTCCTGCATGTGCGGGTGTAGCTTTTGTCCGAAGTTTTAGCCGAGAAGCCACGAAGCGCAACCGTCAGCGAGAAATCTGTAGAGGGTTCCAGAATAGTCGAAGAGGTAAAGCGGCGCGAGGCCGAAAATTTCGCTTCGACACATTCATTTGTGTAGGTCAGTCCAATCCCGGCTGTCACATTCCGATCATCGGCGACGTCATAGCGCCAGTTGGCGCTGCCCGTCCAGTGGCGCGACAGGCGATAGCTGCCGTCGATCGCCCATTCCGAGATCGTGTTGGCCCGGTTCTCGGCAGGATCCTGACGCAGCCAGATATAGGTGGCCGAGATGTCCGCGGCCTCGTTGTTCCAGCCGGCACGTGCTTCGGCCTTTGTGGTCTTGTAGGCGTCGTCAAACAAACCGCGCGCTGTCAGGCTGAGGCCATTGGGTGTTTTGAGCTGCCCCGCCAGGAGGAAATCAGAATGTCGGCTTTGCAGTCCTGAGACATTCGAGAAGCTGGTGGCACCGTTCAATTCGAGCAGTTTTTCGTCCCGTACGACCTGTCCCATGACAAGCGAGGTTTTCCAGCCACGTGGATCAAACCGGTTCCAGCTGACGCCGTAGGCGGCGGAATACCCGTATTCACGGCGGTCGGGTTCGGGGAAGCGCGAGAGGGTCATCAAGTTGCCTTCGTCGAATTCAACCAGCGTGCTTTCATCGTTGGGGATGTTCAGCTGATCCCCCCCCGACCAAGCCAGTTGCAGCATGGGTTCGATCACATGGGTGGCGTTCGAGGCGGTTCTTTTCAGCAAGGGCCAGCGCAGCTGCACCGAGGTTGAAGGTGTGAGCACCGTATCGCGCTTGTCCGAGGTGAGCCCACCCTGGTTGACATGGAAGCTGTCGACCGCGACGCCTGTTTGCAGGCGGGTGTGCAGGCCACCGGGCAGGATCCAGCTGCGGAACCAATCGGCAGAGGTGGTAAACCGTGTGACATCCACACCGTCTGCATAGGGATCAAAATCCGCCCCATCCGTGGTCAGTGAGGATGATCTGTAATGGGTGTGCGCGGCGGAGGCCCAGACCAGTTCGCCGCCCAGTTGGGACGGAAAGAAGCGGCGTTCATAGTCGATGTCCGCCGACAGGGTGGGCAGGGTGCTGTCTTGCTCGCCTGTGCGCAGGGATTTGAAATGGGTGACCGCCGCGCGGATGTATTCATCGCGTTTGACCCGTTCGACGGCCAATTGGCTGTCCAGCCGATCCTTTGAGGAATAGCGGTAGTCGAGCAGATAGGTATCGTCGTTCACAGCCTCGATATCGAAGGTCAGTTTGAAATCGTTCTTGAGGTCGAACACACCTGCGCCAAAGAGATATGTCCGGGTGGAGCGCACGCCCTGATCGTCGTCCGAGACGGCCCCTTCAAACACGATATCCCCATTCTTGAAGGCTTGACGATAGCGGTACTCCAGCGTTGTCGTCTTGGTGGCGATGAAGGGCGTCAGGGTCAGGTCCGCGTGATCGCCCAGCCGGATGAAGTAAGGCACCTTGACGCCCGTGCCTAGGGTCGAGCTGTTGTAGAGTGAAGGGATCAGGAAGCCTGTTGCGCGTTCCAGCGTAGGGTCCGGCAGGCGCAGGCGCGGCAGATAAAAGATCGGCGTGTCGAACACGCGAAACTGTGCTTCGTCAAAGTAAAGCTGGCGTTCCAATTGGTCGTGGATCACGCGTTTGGCGCGAATTTGCCACAGCGGCGGGCGGCCATTTTCGCACACCCGGCACGAGGTCACGGCGGCCTTGTAGAGCTGCGAATAGCGCCCGTTGATCCGTGTCATTTCATGGGCGGCCAATTGCAGTTGATCGTCCATCACCACCCGCGCACCGGTGAGCAATCCGTTTTGCATTGACCGGTCCAGTTCAGCCGTATCTGCGAGCACCAGAATGCGCCCGTCGGGGTCTTCCAGCGTTATGGGGCCGGTGATCTGCAGCGTCTCGGACGTGCGGTCATAGGTGATGCGCGCGGCTTTGAGGCGACGGCCCTCAAACAGAGCCTCGACATTGCCTGAGGCGACCAGTGTGGTTTCGCCGTCCAGGAACACGTCATCCGCAATCAGCACCGCAGGTTGCGATGGATCAGATTGTGCCAGGGCGGGCGCAGCCCAGACCAGCAGGGCAACCAAAAGAAGGGCGAGCCGTGTCATCCGTCCTCCATGTGTAGTAAAATGCCCAGGGCCAGAAAGAGCGAGGCGACCGGCGGGGCCCAAGCGGCGAGGATGATCGGGATTTGACCGCTTTCCCCCAATATCTGGGCGAAGTTTCGGATGTAGTAGAGCCCAAATCCCAGCATGATTGCCGACATCACCGACAGCGACGTGTTGGACAAACGCGCATGGCGCATGGTGAAGGCGGCCGCGATCAGAACGAGAGCTACCAGAAAGAGAGGACGCGACAGTTCTAACTGGTACCAGACCGCATAGCGCCGTGCCGAGAAGCCGGCCTGTTCCAACTGATTGATGAATTTCGGCAGGTCCCAAAGCGAGATGAACTCCGGCTTGCCAAAGCTGTCGATGATCCGGTCCTGTGTCAGGGCGGAGGGCACGCTGAGTTGATCCAGAACTTGCGCTGACGCCTCGGGGTTGGTTCCGGCCGTGAGGTCCCATTGCTTGACGTTTTTCAGAACCCATTCGCCATCCAGCAATTCGGCTGTTTCGGCGGTTGTCCGGGTGGTCGGGGTGCCGTCCGGGGCGAAGGACATGAAGGTGGTGGTAAAGAGCACGCTGACATCCGCGCTGGCCCGCACTGCGTGGATCACCGTTTGACCCTCGGGGCTGCCCTGACGCAGCCACAATCCTTCCGAGGCGATGGCCAGCACATTGGACCCGCCACCGCGGTAGCCATTGATCAGATCGTTGTATCGCTTGGACGAGGCGGCCACGAGCGGGTTCAGAACGGTGATCGTCACCAGACCGATCAGCCCCGCCACCACGATCGGGGCCACTAGCCCCCCCAGTCCCGAACGTCCGGCGGCGCGGACCACGACCAGCTCGGACGAGCGCGACAAGCGCAGGAACAGCGCGACGGTCGACAGGATCATCACCAGTGGCAAGATCTCGTAATTGGCCGATGGCATGTTCAGAAGCACAATTTCAAGGATCGCGGTGAAAGGCAGTTCAGGAAAATCCTGCACCTCATCGGCGATATCGACCAGTGCGAGGATGATCACAAAGACCAGCATGATCAATGCGAAGGTCCAGAAGAATTTGCGCGCAAAATAGAAGTGCAGGGTCATGTGGGCCCCTCCTGCAGTGCCCGGCGTTTGCGCCGGAAGAGGCCGGGGTTTGCCGCGATATGCAGTAAAACCATCGTCATCACGACCCCACCTGCGGCGGGCACATACATGAGCGGCCACATGGAAGCATTGGCCAGGACCGGGCCCGAGATCAGACCTTCGACCATCTTGATCCCGACAAGCAGGACAAAGGCGGTGATGATCTGCCACCACACGCCAAACCGGCTGTGCGTGCCCAGCAAAAGCGTGGCAAAACCCACGACAGCGGCAATCACACACAAGAGCGCCTGAACGATGCGGTTGTGTCCCTCATACGCAATTTGCCCCAGTGTCGCCCCCGAGCGAATGGCCGTTTCACCAGGACGCAACAGGAGTTCAGGCGTGCTGGCAAAGGAGATGTGGTTGAATGACACCTCATCGCGGGTGATCAGGCTGGAGATATCGTAGGAGAAGTCATCGAAATGCGTGGTGAACAACCGGTTGCCGTTCTTGCGCAGGGTCTGGCTGAGCCCTTCAAGCATCACTAGCTTGGTGCCGCCGCCTTCACTGACCAGATAGGCCTTCGACGACGTATAGGTCACAGGCGCATTCGCGTTGCGCTGATCCGAGAGGAAGACATCCTTCAGCTCGCCCTCAGGGGTGATGTCACGGATGTAGAAGGTGATGCCCGATGCGGGGTGCAAAAACTCGCCCTCGGTCAAGAGCTTGGCGGTGATGTTCTTGCTGACCTCGGATTTGCGCAGGTGCAGCTGGCTGAGGCTGACCGGGATCAGCAGATGTGTGAGCACGGACATCATCACCGCGATCAGCACGCCGTAGATCACCACGGGCCGGATCAGCCGCCAGGGCGAATAGCCTGTGGCTTGCATCACGGTCAGTTCGCTTTCGGTTGTCAGCCGGTTGGTGACATAGACCGCCCCTGCAAAGGCTGCGATGGGCAAGACAATGCCAATCACTCCGGGCAAGGTCAGCGCTGTGAATTCAAGAAACACCCAGGCCGGTTGACCGTCCCCAATCAGACGGTCGAACATCCGCACGGCCTTGTTGATCCAGAAGATCGACACCAGCACCAGCGCGAAAAAGCCGAACAGCACCATAAATTGCGACAGCATGTATCTGTCGAATCTGGTCAACCCGTATCCCCCTGAACACTCAATATTGTGGTGAGCCTATCGCAAATACATAGACAGGAAAACGGCTAAAGCATCACAATTGCTCCATAAGCGGGAGTTTGTCGATCTGTGGCGGAGATGGATGCCGCGCAATGGGCAGCCCCTGGGCTTTTCATCCCCTGCGCCGCAGGCTAGGTCTAAGTCAAATCGCATCTTTGGGAGCCATGCCATGACCACCCCTGTCACCATCACTTTTGCTGAAACCGATCTGGATCACATTGCCGGTTTCGAGGGCCGCGTCGCCGTGTTCATCACCGAAGAGGGCAAGCTGGATCTGTCCGCGCGCCGGGTCAATCGTCTGACCAAAGGTGCGTTGAACCGGATGATCGACAGCGGGGCTGTGGCCAAGATGAAACCGGGCGATCTGACCACGCTGAACTGGCCTGCCGGAATGGCCGCCAAGGCGGTTGATGTGGTGTGCCTGGAGCGCAATGCCAAGACCGACGAGGCCCGAAAGGCGGGTGTGGCGCTGGGCAAGGCCAAGGGCAAAGACGCTTTGCTGGCGTTGGCCGGGCAGGTGCGGCGCCCTGAGGATGTGGCCCAGGGCATCGCTCTGCGCGCATACAAATTCACCGCCCGCAAGACAGCCGAGGACGAAGTGGTTGAGCCGGTGAGCATGATGGTGTCAAAACCTGCCGAGGTGGAGGCCGCCGCAGCCCCGTTGCTGGCCGTGGCCGAGGGCGTGTTCTTTACCCGTGATCTGGTGTCAGAGCCTGCCAACCATCTGACCACCACTGAATTTGCCAAACGTATCTCTGACATGAAGTCGCTGGGCCTGAAGGTGACCGTGCTGGAAGAGGACAAGTTGGAAAGCCTGGGCATGGGGTGTCTGTTGTCCGTGGGCTTTGGCTCGGCCAGTCCTTCCAAGGTGGCAATCATGGAATGGAATGGCGGCAAAAAGGGCGATGCGCCGCTGGCGCTGATCGGCAAGGGTGTGGTGTTTGACACCGGTGGCATCAGCCTAAAGCCAGCCGCAGGAATGGAAGACATGACCATGGATATGGGCGGCGCGGGCGTTGTGGCGGGCACCATGCGCGCGCTGGCCTTGCGCAAGGCCAAGGCCAATGTGGTGGGCATCGTGGGATTGGTCGAAAACATGCCGTCCGAACGCGCAACGCGACCCGGCGATGTTGTCACCTCGATGAAAGGCGACACGGTTGAGGTGATCAACACCGATGCCGAGGGCCGTCTGGTGCTCTGTGATATCATGCATTACGCGCAAGAGACCTATAAACCCGCCGCGATGGTTGATCTGGCGACACTGACCGGGGCCATTATCATTGCCCTTGGCCATGACAAGGCGGGTGTGTTTTCCAATGACGAAGAGTTCTGCAAGACCTTCCTGAAATCCGCCGAAGCCGAGGGCGAAGGCGCATGGCATATGCCACTGGACCCGGCCTATGACGATCTGCTGAAAAGCAACATTGCGGATATGAAAAACGTGGGCGGACGTGCGGCGGGATCGATCACAGCCGCGCAGTTCCTCAAGCGGTTTGTGCGCGATGATGTGCCGTGGATCCATCTGGATATCGCAGGCACCGCCTCGGTCAAGGCCGAGACGGCCTATGCGCCCAAAGGGGCCACCGGGTGGGGTGTGATGGCGCTGAACCGTTTGGTGGCGGATGCCTACGAGCAGGGCTGATGGGAGCGGCCTATTTCTATCACCTGACACGCGCGCCGCTTGAAGCCACGCTGCCACTGTTGCTGAGCAAGGCGCGCGGGGCAGGGTGGCGCATTGCGGTGCGCGGGATAGATGAGACGCGAATGGAGTGGCTGGATGCCAAGCTGTGGCTGGGCGACGAAGAAGCTTTTCTGCCCCATGGGCGCGCAGGACAGCCCCATGAGGCGGATCAGCCAATTTTGTTGACCACCTCGGAGGCCTTGGCCAACGCGCCGGACTGCCTGATGACCATTGATGGTGCTGCGATCGCGCCGGACGAGGTCAACCAGCTGGAGCGGGTTTGCGTGTTGTTTGACGGCCACGATGATGCAGCCGTGCAAACCGCACGGGGGCAATGGAAAGCGCTGACCGATGCGGGATGTGCCGCGCAATATTGGTCCGAGGAAGCAGGGCGCTGGGAAAAGAAAGCCGAAAGCGGTTGAGGGCTTAGCGGCGCAAGACCAGCGTGCCACCTGAAATCTCAACAGATGAAAAGCGCTGCAGGTAGTCCATGCCCAGCAGGGATGTATCCAGCTCTCCTTCATTGACCAGGGCCTGGATTTGCTCGAACCGAAGCGATCCGACTGTCACATCATCCAGCGTCACCGGCGCGGTGCGGACCTCGCCATTGGCGGTGAGGGCGCGTCCGTAATATTCCAGCGCATCCAGATCGAGACCAATCGCAGCTGCGTCATCCAGGCTGAGCACGATATTGGTGGCCCCTGTGTCCACCACGAACGTCACGGGCGTGCCGTTCACATCGGCGGTCAGATAGTAATGCCCGTCCTGAGAGCGGGGCAGTTCAATCCGGTCTCCGCCCGACAAAACGGCCTGGCGCGGTGTCACATTGTTTCGGATGTCTTCCCACAGACCGACTGCGGCGATGGCCCCGATGAAGATCAGGCCCCAGATCAGCGCCTGTTGTGTCACCTTGCCCAGGCTCTCGCGGTTTTGCACCACGAACCATAGCAGAATGGCACCGCCGAGCAGCGCCAGATAGATCAAATTTGCGGTGTCAAACTCATCCATGCGGTGGATATAACCCTCTTTTTCGAAAATACACGGGCGTCAGCTGGCCAATCCAAAGCCGCGCAACCCGTCCAGCACAAATTGTACGGCAAGGGCTGCCAGCAACATGCCCAAGAGGCGCGTGGTGATGTTGATGCCGGTCTTGCCAAGCGCCCGCTCTACAAAGCTGGCCGAGAGGAACGACACAAACACCAGCCCCAGCGTTAGCAGCATCAGCCCCATGACCCAGGCAAAGCCAAACCAATCAGGCCGCTGACCCACCAAAAGGATCACCGTGGTGATCGCCCCGGGACCGGCCAGCAGAGGCATTGCCAGAGGAAACACTGACGGATCATGTTCTTCTTCTTCCGCCTCGGCCGTGCGTTCCTGACGCTTTTGCGTGCGCTTGTCCGACAGCATGTCAAGCGCTGTCAGAAACAGCAGAATGCCCCCGGCGATGCGAAAGGCAGACATGGAAATACCGATGAAGCCCAGCAACGCCTCGCCCACAATGGCAAAAGTGATCAGGATGAACGTGGCCGTCACGCAGGCCCGCATCGCAATGATGCGGCGGCGGCGCGCCTCAATCCCACGGGTGATGGCGATGAACATGGGCGTCAAGGCCAGCGGGTCAATGACAACCAGCAGGGTCACAAAGGTTGTGATCAGAAAAGCGGTGTCCATAATGAGCGGCGGTCTCCGGTTTCGGGTCTACCTCGTTGCAACACATGACGTCTCAATTGCCAAGGGGTATTGTGTCCCGTGTTGATGCCATCAGAATCTGGGATCACCTTTGGAACCTTCCTGACATGGCGCAGCCTCACCAGTCCTTTATCCTATGCACCAGCCCACGCAGTGGCAGCACGTTGTTGTGCCGCATGCTGGCGGGAACCGGGCAGTGTGGCCAGCCGGATTCGTATTTTCATGCGCCGTCTTTGAAAGCATGGCTTGAAGATTATGATTTGGCCGGACACAGATACGCGACACGCCCCGAGGCCTTGCGCGCGGTCTTTGATGCGGCGATCGCGGAGGGCTGTGGCGGCACAGGGTGTTTTGGTCTGAGAATTCAGCAGCACAGTTTTGCGTTTTTTCTGGAGCAACTGGCGTTGCTCTTTCCGACCCCGGCGCAGGTCTCTGAACGGATCGAGGCGGCGTTTGGTCCAACCCGGTATGTCTGGCTTGCGCGCCGCGATAAGCTGGCGCAGGCCGTGTCTTACGTCAAAGCACAGCAATCGGGATTGTGGCACAAGGCGCCTGATGGCACCGAGCTGGAGCGTTTGTCGCCGCCGCGTCGCCCCGTATTTGACCGCGATGCCATCACCCGTCAGATCGCGGCCTTTGAACAGGCAGATGCTGCCTGGGCGGCCTGGTTTGAGGCGGTCGGGGTTGATCCGCTGTGCATCAGCTATGACGCGCTGGCTGCCGCTCCGAGGGCTGTTCTGGCCGAGGTCCTCACGTTTCTGGGTAAAGATCCAGCGCTGGCCGCCAAGGCCGAAATCCCCGTGGCGCGGCTGGCTGATCAACAAAGCCGGGACTGGGCCCGCCGGTTTCTGGCCGGGCGCGAATGATCAGCGTTCCGCCTTGCTCAGCCGTTCTTCGGCCTTGAGCCACAGAGTTTCTGCGCGTTCCAGCCCTTCCATCACCTCGGCGTATTTCTTTTGGAAGGCCGTGGCCTGCACGATGTTATCTTCGTCGTACATGGCCGGGTTGGCCAGTTTGGCGGCAATTTTGTCGCGCATCTCGTTCAGTTTGTCGATGCGAACCTCGCAGGTGCGCACGTCCTGGCGCAAGGCGAGAATCTCGTCCCGGCTTGCGCGTTTGGGTTTCGGCTTGGGCTTGGCCTCTTTCGGGGGCTTGTCCGAGGTCAGAAGAGACGCGCGGTAGGTTTCCAAATCCCCCCCATAGGGGGTCACGCGCCCGTCTTTGACCAGCCACAGCCGGTCGGCCACAAGGCTGAGCAGATGCATGTCGTGGCTGACAAGGATCACCGCGCCGGAATAGGCGGTGAGCGCTTCGACCAGCGCCTCGCGGCTTTCGATATCAAGGTGGTTGGTCGGCTCGTCGAGGATCAGCATATGGGGCGCGTCAATCGTCGCGAGCAGCAGTGACAGCCGCGCTTTTTGCCCGCCTGAGAGTTTGCCCACCAATGTGTCGGCCTGTTCAGCGCCGATGCCAAAGCCGCCCATGCGGGCGCGCAGTTTGGAGGGCGTTTCCGATGGACGCAGGCGGCGGATGTGGTCCAGTGGGGTTTCGTCGATGTGTAGCTCGTCTACCTGGTGCTGGGCAAAGAAGCCAACGCGCAGTTTGGAGGTGGCGTGCAGCTTGCCGGACATGACTTTAAGTCTGCTAGATAACAGTTTGGAAAGCGTAGATTTACCTTCGCCATTGCGACCCAGAAGGGCGATGCGGTCATCCTGATCAATCCGCAGGTCCAAATGTTGCAGCACCGCCTTGCCGTCATAGCCGACCGAGGCTTCCTCAAGCCGGATAATGGGGGGCGATAGCTCCTCGGGTTCGGGGAAGCTGAAGGCGCGCAAGGCGGCCTCGGACGGGCGCATGATGGGGGTCATCTTCGACAGCATCTTGAGCCGTGATTGTGCTTGCTTTGCCTTGGTGGCCTTGGCGCGGAAGCGGTCCACGAAGGATTGCAGATGTTCACGCCGGGCGTCTTGCTTTTTGGCCTCGGATTCAGCGGCAGCCAGACGGGACGCGCGGGTCTTGGCAAAGGTGTCGTACCCGCCCTGATAAAGCGTCAGCTTGCGGTCTTCGAGATGCAGAATACTGCCCACGGCCCGGTTCAGCAGGCCACGGTCGTGGCTGATGATCAAAACGGTGTGGGGGTATTTGGCCAGATAGGTTTCAAGCCAGACAGCGCCTTCAAGATCGAGATAGTTGGTCGGCTCATCCAGAAGCAGCAGATCGGGTTCGGCAAACAGAACGGCGGCCAGGGCCACGCGCATCCGCCATCCGCCCGAGAAGTCTGAACAGGGCTGTTGTTGTTCAGTATGGGTAAAGCCCAGACCTTTGAGGATGGTGGCGGCGCGTGCTTCGGCGGACCAGGCGTCAATATCGGCCAGACGGGTCTGGATGTCCGCGATGCGGTCGGCGTCCTCGGCGGTTTCAGATTCGGCAAGCAGTTCGGCGCGTTCGGTATCGGCGGCCAGTACAGTGTCGATCAATGAGACTTCGTTTGACGGCACCTCTTGGGCGACCCCGCCAATACGGGCGCGCTGGGGCAGGGAGATGGTGCCACCCTCCAACGCTAACTCCTTGCGGATCAAACGGAATAGCGTGGTCTTGCCTGTGCCATTGCGTCCGACAATACCCACTTTGTGGCCATCAGGAATGGTGGCCGAGGCGTTCTCGATCAGCGGTCGGCCCGCGACGGAATATGAGATATCATCAATGCGCAACATGGGGCCGAGCGATGAACCACCGCCCGGCCCTTGTCAACTGGCTGACACGTGTTCGGGCCCCTTAATAAGGGGTCAGTTCAAAAGGGTGATCAAACCATCTGCTGGGTAAGATGCAAAGCCGGTCATCGGGTTGCTGTCGTTCTCACTGAAAGCGAACACGTGAATTTCCTCATTCTGGAACGTGGCGCGGCAGAAGACATCAGCCCCGTCAAGTTCTGCGGGGCAGGTATCGAGATCGAAATGCGGGACAGCGGCCTCAAACACCTCATAGGTCATAGGCAATGGTTGCGTGTCCGCAAAGACCAAAGCAGGGGTCAGAGCGAGGATAGAGATGGCCAATAATGCGCGAGTCATGGAGTGTCCTTTCTTGTTTGATATTTTATATCTGACAAAAAAAGTAAGGTAATAAAAGTGGAAAAACGAAAGCGCAGTGAATTAAGCGAATTCTGGCCTTTATCCCGCGCGGACTGCGTGTTATGCGCAGCGCAAATTCACAATCCCAAACCGAAAGAGGCTGACATGGCTGTTGAACGCACCCTGAGCATCATTAAACCTGACGCAACCAAACGGAACCTGACTGGCAAGATCAACGCCAAGTTCGAAGACGCAGGTCTGCGCATCGTCGCGCAAAAGCGCATCCAGCTGACCATGGCCCAGGCGGGTAAATTCTATGAAGTGCACGCCGAGCGCCCCTTTTACGGCGAGCTGTGTGAATTCATGGCCTCCGAGCCAGTGGTGGTTCAGGTTCTGGAAGGCGAAGGCGCCATTGCCAAGAACCGTGAAGTGATGGGCGCGACAAACCCAGCTGACGCGGCCCCCGGCACTGTGCGTGCTGAGTTCGCTGAATCCGTCGGCGAAAACTCGGTCCACGGATCGGACGCACCTGAAACGGCTGCGGTTGAAATCGCGTATTTCTTCTCGGGTCTGGAGCTGGTGGGCTAAGCCTGCGGACTGATCTGACAGAATTTGAAACGGCGTTGCTTTGAGGCAGCGCCGTTTTTTATGTTCGATGCGGGGCTCGATGGGCCCGGGCCGCACCTCACATCTGAAAATGTACCGGGTTCACCGTCATCGCGCGGGATGTGCGCTTGGCCAGGTTTTGTTCAAGGATCGCGACGTTGCGCAGGTTGGCGTTGTAGAGAATATCAAACGCGTCTCCGATAATCGGAACCGACCCGACGACCAAATCGAGGGTAAGATTGCCGGCCATCATCGCCTGCGCACCCGGCGTGGCCCCCAGCTGGCGTGCGCGCCAGACCAGATAGGCTGCGGGGGCAAGGGCCGCAATGTCCCCGACGACGGGCAAGAACCCGAGCAGGTTATCGAGGCCTACGTTGATGCGCGTGCCGGGGATGGTGAAAAGCGCATCCAAGCGTGTCGCCAAAGTCTTGAGCTTGGCCAGTTCTGTATCAATGTCCTGTTGAATGTTCATGGTATTTACATAGGCATTCGAAGGATGAGTTTTTAGAGGATCGTCAAAAAATGTGTCATGCTCATGAACAAAATGGATAGTGATTATATGTTATATTACAAAGTCCTGCAGTCCTAAATTAATCTTACGTCGCACAGCTTATTTTCTGTGTTACGACATCGACTGCCGACAAAAAAACCGCCAATCATATGGCGGCGAAATCGGAGAAGACCTGCTTGGAAATAGTCCGTGGCTGATCGGGTGCCGGCGCGGGTTTTGGGTTTGGCTGTTCGCCAGTGTCGTCTTTTGTCTTAGGCATTTTTCTGCTCCTTTTCATGGGCGCAGGTCCGTCAGACAGCGTCTGACAAACGCTACGGAACGGGCTATGCCGAGGTACGGCACAGGTCCGTTCAAGAGCAGGGTTGTCCCGGAATGTGACGGAAATAAGGCAGCAATTTACCATTACGGGACAGTTAGGAACGATGTGATGAATTGGTCACGACAATTGCAACAATCTGCCTTTTATGGTGATGTTTTGGCCGTATTTTCAGCAATCATCGAGATCATTTCAAACATCACGGCGGCGGCGGTCAGGGCGGTGATGTTGTTGGGGCTGTCCTTGGTCGGCATCATGCAGACCACATCGCCGCCGACAATGTTCAGCCCGCGTGCGGCACGCAGAATGCCCACGGCCTCGTCTATATCAAACCCCTTTTCGCCGGGCTCCAGATTGGACACGGCTGGGGCGACGGTGGGGTCAAGACAATCGAGATCGAAGGTGATGTAAACCGGGCGGTCGCCCAGGACCTCTCGGGTCTGTGCGACGACATCCTCAAGTCCGCGCTGGCGGAATTCCTTCATGGTCACGACATTATAGCCGTAATCGTAAGACGGCTGTAGCCAATCGAGCGAGCGTGGATGTCCGCGCAACCCGATCTGCATCGAACGGGTGGGATCGACCTGACCCTGATCGGCCAGATAAGCGCCCCAATGCGCCGCGGATTTCTTGGCGCCGAGGAAATGATCGACCTTGGTGAACACATCCGTATGGGCATCGAGATGCAGGAAGCTGACGGGCTGCCCACCTGCGATGTTGCCCTTGCCTAAGGCCTGCACGATGCCGCCTGTGATCGAATGATCCCCGCCGATGGAGACAGGCCGCGCACCGGATTTGTCGATGTCCTGGTAGAATGCGGTGATGCGTTCGATGCAGTCTTCGTTGTCGTTGGCACGTGGGAACGGCACATCGCCTACATCGGCGATTTTGGCGGCATTCCACGGGTCAATCTGAAACTCCATATGCACGCGGCGTTGCACGGCTGAGACATGGCGCAGGGCGCGCGGGCCCAGATGCTGGTCACGTTCAGTGGTGCCATTGCCCGTGGAATGCGGCACGCCGACCAGGGCGATGTCCATGCCTTCAGGGCCTTGGTGGGGCGCACGGAACATGGTCGGGATGCCCCACCAGTAGAGGTTGTCCATCATGGATTTTTGATAGGGGTCGGTCATAGCGGGCTCCTGCGCAGGCTGTCTGGCTTGGAGTTGAATGTTTTTTGCAAGATGAAGCAAGGGGGTGGTCGCTTAATCTTTCCTGTTCAGGCTGAGATCAGTGTGCAGGTGAGACACCAGAGGCGCGAACCATTGCCAGTTTTTGGCAGCGGCATCATTGACCACCAGATTGCGTTTGCGTTGGAATTGCGGAGCGCTGTCAAGGACATGCAGTTGGCCGGAGGCAAGATGCGGCGTTGCCAGAGCACGCGGCAGATAGGCCGATCCGCCGTGTTCGAGCAAAAACTCCAACCCCCAGTCGGGGCTGTCAAAGTTCACACGGGCGACACCAGCATCATGGTAGGCCTCATCGTGCTGGCGGCGGTAATCTGCGCCGTAGTCTATGAAAATATAGGTCTGACTGTTGCGGATGGGCGTCGCTGGGTCATCTGAGTAAAGCACCAGATCCTCGGGCGGCAGGGCGTGGGCGGTCTGTTGGCCGCGCAGGGCCGTGTCGTAAGTCAGGATCACATCGACCATGCCCTGTTCGAGCCAGCTGTCGAGATCGCTTTGATGGCCCTGCTGGACAGCGACCGCCATGTCCGTGCTGCGCTGCATCACCCCGTCGAAGAACGCTTTGCCTGGGCCGGCCCAAAGGCTGCTGTGGCACCCAATGGTGCAGACCGAGCTGAGACCTGTCGGCAAGCCGGTTTCAAACCGGGCTTGTCGCCACAGACCCACCATCGTGCGGGCATAGCGCAAAAGCTTGGTACCCGCCGGAGTCAGGGTGGTGCCGGACTTCTGGCGGATCAGCAGTTGTTGTCCAAGTTCTTCTTCCAGCGTTTTCAGGCGTGCGGTGACGGTGGATTGTGTCACGTTCAACTTGTGTGATGCGCGCACGAGGTTGCCAGTTTCGACAATGGCAAGGAAGGTTTGGAGGGAGGCGATGTTCATGGCTTATGGTTCGATAAATCCGAATTTAATCTGCAAAATAATTCGATATCAAGAATTGTAGTTCTGTGTCAATCTACAGTGTGATCCAAAAGACTGAGGGGCCGATGCAAAACTATCAGATGTTAATCGCCGGAGACTGGGTGGATGCCAGTGATGGTGGGCGGTTTGAAACCTTCAACCCCGCCAATGGTGAGGTTTGGGCCAGCGCGCCCGAGGCGACGGCAGAGGATATCGACCGGGCGGTGAAGGCCGCGCATGTGGCATGTTATGAGGGGCCGTGGGCCGGGTTTACCCCCACGCAGCGCGGGGCCTGCCTGCGGCGCTTGGCCGATTTGATGGCTGAGCGGTCCGAGGAGCTGGGGGCGATTGAAACCCGTGACAGTGGCAAGATGTTTGCCGAGACACGCTGGCAGGCCAAGTATATCTCCGAGTTCCTGATGTTCTATGCGGGTGCCGCGGATAAGATCAACGGTGATACGTTACCCATTGATAAACCAGATTTGTTTGTCTTTACGGACCGCGAACCTTTGGGCGTGATTGCCGCCGTGGTGCCATGGAATTCTCAGCTGTTTCTGACCGCCGTGAAGATCGGCCCGGCCTTGGCGGCGGGCAATACGGTGGTGTTGAAAACCTCAGAACATGCGCCGGCCGTGATCCTTGAGTTCGGTAAGCTGATCGCCGAGGCGGGTATCCCGGACGGCGTGGTCAACATCGTAACCGGGCACGGCGATCCTTGTGGCAAGGTGCTGACCTCGCACCCGCTGGTGGCGCGGATTTCCTTTACCGGTGGACCCATAGCCGCGAAACATGTGTTGATGAATTCGACCAACAACTTTGCCGAAGTGTCGCTGGAACTGGGGGGCAAGTCGCCCTTTATCGTGTTTGACGACGCGGATCTGGACAATGCGGTTTATGGCTCGGTCGCGGGGATCTTTGCAGCCTCGGGGCAGTCCTGCGTGGCCGGAAGCCGCCTGATTGTGCATGAAGATATCGCCGACAGGTTTCTGGCCAAGATGGTTGAGATCGCGAAGGGCATTCGCATTGGTGATCCGATGGACGAGGGCACCCAGATGGGGCCGCTGTGCACGCAAGGCCAGATCGACACGATCGAGGCTGAGGTGGCCCGTGCGGTGGACGAAGGCGGTACGGTGCTGACCGGCGGCAAGCGGGCTGCGGCAGGCGATATGTTCTTTGAGCCAACCATTATTGACTGCCCCAGCCCTGATCTGCACATCGTCGATACCGAGCTTTTTGGCCCTGTTCTCAGCGTGTTGCGGTTCAAAACGGAAGAGGAAGCGCTGGCGCTGGCCAATGACACCGAACATGGGTTGGCGGCTGGGATTTTTACGCAAAATGCGGCCCGTGCGATGCGCATGTCAAAGCACGTGCGCGCCGGGATTGTCTGGATCAACACCTACCGTGTGATCAGCCCGGTGGCGGAGTTTGGCGGCATGAAGGGCTCGGGATATGGCCGCGAGTCCGGGTTTCAGGCGGTGTATGATTACACGCGCCCCAAGACGGTATGGATGAACATTTCGGATGCGCCGATTGGCAATCCGTTTGGACCAAGGTGAAGGAGAGAACGATGAAATTCCATCTGGCAATCAATCTGGAGCGGATGAACGACAAGACGGACATGAAAGAGGTCCGGGACCATACGCTTGAGATGGTGAAAATGGCTGATGCGGCCGGGTTTGAGATTGCCTGGGCGGCGGAACACCATGCGCTTGAGATGACCATTGCGCCCAACCCGTTTCAGATCCTGGGATGGTGGGCCGAGCATACGGAGACCATACGGCTGGGTGTGGGCGTGGTGAACGCGGCCTATTGGCACCCCATCAATTTGGCCGGCGAGGCGGCGTTCCTTGATCTGATCAGCGATGGCCGTCTGGAATTCGGCATTGGATCAGGGGCTTACCAGCGGGAGTTCGACCGGATGAAGCCCGGATTGGATCAGCGCGACAGCTGGCGCTACATGCAGGAAGCGCTGCCCGTGGTGCAAAAGCTGTGGGAAGGCGATTATGCCCATGATGGCGAGTTCTGGAATTTCCCGACGGCGACGTCTTGCCCCAAACCTGTGCAACGGGACGTGCCCGTATGGGTGGCGGCCCGTGCGCCGATCACCTTTGATTATGCGGTGGAGCACAACTGCAACATCATGAGCTGGCCGCTGACCATGCCGTTTTCCGAGGCGGAGACCTACCGCGCGCGCCTGGATGATGCGATTGCCAAGAATGGTGGCACATACGAGGGCCGCTGGTCGCTGATGCGGCACACGGCGGTCTATGACACTGAAGATGACCGCGCAGGGGCGATGTCCTCAATCCGTGGGGTCTTGGGACAGTTTGGCAATCTGATGATGCAGAACGGTGAGGTGCGCAATGGTTTCCCCGATCAGGTGCCACTGGAGACGCTTGACGGCAACGCCCGTGTTGATCCGGTGATGCTGGAGGAGAACCTGATGTTTGGGTCCCCCGCAGAAGTCACTGAAAAACTGCGCAAATACGAAGAACTGGGCGTAGATGCGTTTATTTACTATGCCTCGATGGGTATGGATATGGCGCAGCAGAAACGCTCGCTGCAATTGTTTATTGATCAGGTGATGCCTGCATTTGCTGAAAAGGAGCTGGCCCATGCCGGTTGAAATTCGTCGTACGCTGACTTTGGTTCAAACCACCTACAAAGAAGGCTGGAAAGAGGTGGCCGAGCCTACAAAGCTGGTGACCGCCATGGCGATCATTCGCAATCCGTGGTTCGGGTTGGGTCACGTGGAAGATCTGCGGCCTGAGATTCAGGAGCATGGCCCGGTGCTGGGTAAACTGCTGACCGAGATGATCCTGAAGGAAACCGGCGGCACGGTTGAAGGCTACGGCAAAGCAAGCGTTGTGGGCATGGGTGGCGAAGTGGAGCACGCGCAGGCGCTGACCCATACTCTGTGGTTTGGCAACCAGTACCGCGATGCTGTCAATGCCAAGTCCTATCTGGTTTTCTCCAACACTCGCGGGGCGGCGGGCACATCGCTGATGATCCCGTTGATGGATAAGGACGATGGCGGGCGGCGGTCGCATTATCAGACCATCCATACCTCTGTTCCCGATGCACCTGCCGAGGACGAAATGATCGTCGCTTTGGGGGCCTCTATTGGTGGGCATCCCAACCACCGGATCGGGGATCGCTATCAGGACCTTAAGGAAATGGGACGCGACGTCGATAATCCGGCGGGGGTGTAAGTGGCGCTATCTGCCACAGGCACGGGCTATGATCTGATCGGGCCAGACGGCGCGCCGGTTGTGGTGCTAATCCATGGGATCGGCCTGAACCGGCAGTGCGTCTGGGCCCCGATTGCCCGGCTGTTAGGGCAGGGTTTCCGGGTGCTGAGCTATGACCTGCCGGGGCACGGTGAAAGTGCTGTGGCTAAGGGCGAGGTGACGCTGTCTGCGCACCGCGATCAGCTGATATCCTTGATGGATGAGCTGGGCATTGAGCAGGCCGCCTTGGTGGGGTTTTCCATAGGTGGCATGATCAACCGCCGTGTGGCGATGGATGCACCAGATCGTGTGACGGCCTTGGTGATCTTGAACTCTCCGCATGAACGCGGCGACGAGATGCAGGCCGCGGTGGAGCGACAGGCGCGCGACAGTTCCGCCGGGGCAGAAGCGACGATGGATACCACGCTGCAGCGTTGGTTCACGCTGGGATTTCGCACTGAAAACAAGGCGGTGGTGAACAATGTGCGCGACGTGGTGCTGGGGTGTGATCCCGCCAGCTTTGGCGCGCACCGGATCGTGTTGGCCGATGGGGTCAAGGAGTTGATCCGGCCTGAGCCTGCGATCACCATGCCAACATTGGTGATGACATGTGAACATGACGCCCGCAGCACGCCTGCGATGAGCGAGGCGATTGCGGGCGAGATTGACGGCGCAGATCTGGAGATTGTCCCAGAGCTGCAACATTTGGGACTGATAGAGCGGCCATTGCTGTTTGCCAGTCGCATTGAGAGATTTCTGGAAAGGGTTTTATCATGACCAAACTGAGCGGTGGACAGGCAGCGGTAGAGGCGTTGAAGGCCGAGGGCACGGGCCATGTGTTTGGTCTGATCGGATCGGCCACGATGGAGATGTTTGACGCGCTCTATGATGCGCCAGAGATCAAGTTTATCGGCGTACATGATGAACGCACCGGCACCCATATGGCCGACGCTTACGCCCGGATGAGCGGGCAGGCGGGCGTTATTCTGGCAGGGCAGAACGGGCCGGGGGTGACGAACCTTGTGACCGGGTTGGCGCAGGCCAAGGCGGCGTATTCACCCGTGGTGTCCATCGGGGGCGCATTGGCCACCGGGCATCGCTACCGGGATGCGTTTCAGGAGGTGGATCAGGATGCTTTGTTCAAGCCGATCACCAAGAAGACCTGGACGGCGACCAGCACGGACCGAGTACCAGAAATGATGCGTGAAGCGTTTCGCGAGGCTTTAGCCCCGCGCCGTGGTCCAGTGCATCTGAACCTGCCGAGGGATGTGTTGGCGGGGCAGGCCGAATTTGAGCCGATGCAGACACCCGGTCAATACAGACCCTTCGCCGCACCTGCTGCCGCGCCTCAGGCGATTGCAGCGGCGGCGCAGATGTTGATGGGGGCCCGTCAGCCGGTGATTATCGCGGGTGGCGGGATCAAGAACACCGGTGGCGCGGATCAGTGCATGGCATTGGCCGAGGCGTTCAACTGCCCGGTTGTGACCTCACCGGGGCACGGCGATGCGGTGCCTTTTGGGCATCCTTTGAACGCAGGCCAAATGGGGCCGCGCGGGAATGTGGTGGCCAGCCGTTTGGTGAAAGAGGCGGATGTTATTCTGGCGCTTGGGACACGCGTGGGCTTTAATGCCACCTTCTATACCTATGATAACATTAACAAAGACGCCAAGATTATCCATGTGGAAATGGAACCGACGGCGATTGGGCGTTACTTCCCTGCTGAGGTTGGGATTATGGGGGATGCCCCCACGGTGGCCGATCAGCTGCGGAATGAGATCGTGAAGGCAGGTGAAAAACCCAAGGCCGAGGCCTGGACATCGGCGTTTCAGGCCGAGCGAGAGGCCTATCTGGCGAAACGAGATGCGGAAGCCTTGGTGGAGGCGATGCCGATCCATCCCTCAGGCCTGTTTAAAACTTTGCGCGATGTGCTTCCTAAAGATGCAGCCATCACCATGGATGCGGGCACGCTGTGTTTGCAGGCCACGGATGCGTTGAACTATTGGCAGCCCAAGAGCCTGTTTACACCGCTTGATTTTGGGCTGGTCGGGTTCTCCTTCGCTGCTGGTTTGGGCCTGAAACTGGCCGCCCCGGAGCGGCCTATTGTGAGCCTCATGGGCGATGGCGGTTTTGGCATGACCGTGTCCGAGCTGAGCACGGCTGTGGACTATGGCATCAACACTGTCACGCTGGTGATGAACAACCAATGTTGGGGGGCCGAGAAGGCCTATCAGCGTGATTTCTTTGGCGAGCGCTATATCGGTGCGGATATCTCTAGCCCGCCGTTTGATAAACTGGCGGAACTTTACGGTGCCAAGGGGTACAAGGCTGAAACCCTGTCTCAGGTGGCTGAGGCGCTGGAGGCGGCCCAGACCTGCGGCAAGCCTGCGGTGATAGATGTTTCCATGGACCCTGCCGCGCTCTATTCTTTCCGGAGGGACAGTTTCAAACACCGAGGAGGGTAAGATGCAGACTCGTAAGGTGACACCAGCGATCGGGGCCGAAGTTGAGGGCGTCGATCTGAGCCAGCCTCTGACGGATGCAGCCGCGGATGGGCTTTATCGCGCTCTGTTGCAGCATCAGGTGATTTTCCTGCGTGGTGCGGATATTTCGCCTCAGGCGCATCTGGCCTTGGCCGAAAGCTTTGGCGAACTGGACGGGCCGCATCCTTTGTATCCGCATGTCGAAGGGTTTGAGCGGATTGTGAAGCTGGAGAATGATTCTGGTGCGCCGCCGGATACGAATTGCTGGCACACGGATCTGACGTTCAAGCCGGTGCAGCCCTTTGCCTCGATCCTGATCGCGCGCGAGGTGCCCGAGGTGGGCGGCGATACGATGTGGTCCAGCTGCTATGCGGCCTATGATCGTCTGCCTGAGGGGATGAAAGCCGATCTGGAAGGGTTGGAGGCCATTCACGATATGGGCGATTTCCGCAATTCCTTTGGGCACAGCCCGGAGGCCTTGAACGACGGCATGGCACGCTTTGGACATATGATCAGGCCGTTGATTGGCACGCATCCGGTCACGGGCCGCAAGTTCCTGAATTTCAACGAGGCCTTTGTGGTGCATATCAACGGTATGGGCACATCCGAGGCGAATGCGCTGAAGGTCTGGCTGACCAACCATATGAACAAACCCGAAGACCAGATGCGTTGGCGCTGGCAAAAGGGTGATCTGGCGATGTGGGACAACCGCTGCACCATGCATTACGCGGTGGCCGATTATCTGCCCAGCTATCGCTGCATGAACCGCATCACCGTGGTGAAAGATCGCCGCGAGGGGCAACGATTGAAAGAAGTATCATGATCGACAAGAGCTACCCCGCCACGGACGCGCAGCGCCAGAGCGATGACTGGAACCCGATCTGGGATATGATGGAGGAGATGGACCCGGATTATCTGGAAGCCTTTTTGGCATTTCGCGCGGTGCCACAGAAACAGGGGCCACTGCCGCAAAAAACCAAAGAGCTGATCTTTATTGCGATCAATGCGGCGACCACGCATCTCTGGGCCCCCGGTGTGCGGCGACATATGCAGAATGCTTTGAAGGAAGGTGCGACGAAGGAAGAGATCCTGGAAGTGTTGCAACTGACCTCGATCATGGGGGTGCATTCAATGACGCTGGGCGCGCCTATTCTGGCCGAAGAGCTGGAAAAAGCGGGCAGGGGTAAATGATTTCAGGCCTCCGGCGGGGATATTTGGAGCAAGAAGAAGGGGGGTGCTTGCAAAACCCCCGGTGTTTGCACATCCTGCGTGCAGCCTGAGGGAGAGCATCACACTATGGCGGCGACCAGACTGAGCCAGGACCCACATAAGGCCGAGGAGCCGCGCGAGAAGAACCTGGAGATCGCCATTGGCCGCGAGCTGCGCGAGTTTCGGCTGGGGCAGGGGATGACGGTGGCCGATCTGGCGCAGTCCACCGGACTGTCGGTGGGCATGCTGTCGAAGATTGAAAACGGCGTGACCTCGCCCAGCCTGACGACGCTGCAATCATTGTCCAGGGCGCTCAGTGTGCCGGTCACAGCGTTTTTTCGCCGGTTCGAGGAAAGCCGCGAGGCGGTGCATGTCAAATCCGGTGAAGCGGTGGAGATTGAGCGGGCGGGCACACGTGCGGGGCATCAGTATGCCTTGCTGGGGCATCTGGGTGCGAATTCATCCGGCGTGGTCATGGAGCCTTATCTGATCACCCTGACCGCACAGTCTGACGTGTTTCCGACCTTCCAGCATGACGGCGTCGAGATGCTGTATATGCTGGAGGGCGAGGTGGGGTATCGCCATGGCGACAAAAGCTTTCATCTGAAACCCGGAGACAGCCTGTTCTTTGACGCCGATGCGCCCCATGGCCCGGACGAGTTGATCAAACTGCCCGCGCGCTACATCTCGATCATTTCCTATCCGCAGGCCGGGTAGAATTGGGCTGAGATTTATTCCCCACAGGAATAATTCATTCTTTCCTTGAAATTAAGTATGCGACGGGCTACGGTTTCGTAATGCTGCTATTTCCATTTCACCGAAGGAGACGCCGATGTGCGGAATTGTCGGGTTATTTCTGAAGGACAAATCGCTTGAGCCGAAGCTCGGCGAGATGTTGACCGATATGCTGATCACCATGACCGACCGGGGCCCGGACAGTGCCGGGATCGCGGTTTATGGCGATGACACTGAAGGCCGCGCCAAGCTGACGTTGCAGGCCGCTGATCCAGGCGTAACTTTTACGGGGCTTGAAGGGGCCTTGAAAGATGCGATTGGGGTGGATGTCTCCATGCGTCTGAAAGACACCCATGCGGTTCTGGACCTACCTGAGGATAAGATATCGGACGTGCGCGCCGCGTTGAAAGAACTGCGCCCTGATGCACGGGTGATGTCGGCAGGTGAAACCATCGAGATTTACAAGGAAGTCGGCCTGCCGGGTGATGTGGCCGAGCGCTTTGACATTCCCAAGCTGACCGGCACGCACGGAATTGGTCACACACGGATGGCGACGGAAAGTGCTGTGACCACCTTGGGCGCACACCCGTTTTCCACCGGGGCGGATCAGTGTCTGGTGCACAATGGCTCGCTGAGCAATCACAACTCTTTGCGGCGCAAGCTGGCGCGGGAAGGGGTAATGACTGAGACAGAGAATGACACCGAAGTGGCCGCCGCTTATCTGACGTGGAAGATGCAGAACGGCTCGTCTCTGGGTGAAGCGCTGGAAGCCGGGATTGATGATCTGGACGGGTTTTACACCTTCGTTGTCGGCACCAAGGATGGCTTTGGCGTGGTGCGTGACCCGATCGCCTGTAAGCCTGCGGTGATGGCCGAGACCGATCAATATGTGGCGTTCGGCAGTGAATATCGCGCCTTGGTCAGCTTGCCAGGCATTGAAGATGCCAAGGTCTGGGAGCCTGAGCCTGCAACCGTATATTTCTGGAGCCACTGAGATGCAGACATTTGATTTGGGTGGAAAAGGCCTGCGGGCGTTGCACGAAGAGTTGTATGCGCTGAACGGGACCACGAACTCAACCGCTTGGGAAGTTGTGAACACCAAGGGCGCGCATGCGATTGCCTGTGGGCTGGATGCGCCGATTGAGGTGACTGTGCGGGGATCGACGGGCTATTACTGCGGCGGGATGAACCAGCAGGCGACGGTGATCGTCGATGGCTCGGCCGGGCCGGGGACGGGCGAAAACATGATGTCGGGCAAGATCATCATTGAAGGTGATGCCAGCCAGTACCTTGGTGCAACCGCGCATGGGGGGCTGATTGTGGTCAAAGGCAATGCCAGTTCGCGCTGTGGGATTTCCATGAAGGGCGTGAACATCGTGGTGCAGGGCAACATCGGCCATATGTCTGGTTTCATGGCACAATCTGGAAATGTGGTTGTGCTGGGCGACGCGGGCGAGGCTATGGGCGACAGCTGTTACGAGGCGCGGTTCTTTGTGCGCGGCGAGGTCAAAAGCCTTGGCGCCGATTGCGAGAAGAAAGAAATGCGGCCTGAGCATATTGCCTTTCTGGAGGAGATCCTGGCGGAGGCTGGCTTTGATGCCAAGCCGGAAGAATTCACCCGCTATGGCTCGGCCCGAAACCTGTACAACTTTGATGTCGATAACGCTGGCGATTACTGAGGGAAATGAACCATGAGTGACCAAAAAATCCCGCACACCACGCCACGTATGTCGGCGACATTTACCAATGATGTGAATTCGGACATTCGCCGGGCCGCTGCCACGGGGATCTATGATATCCGTGGTGGTGGCGCCAAGCGGCGTGTGCCGAACTTTGATGACCTGCTGTTCATGGGGGCCTCCATTTCGCGTTATCCGCTGGAAGGGTACCGCGAGAAATGCGAGACGTCGGTGACCATCGGCGGGCTGCATGCCAAGAACCCGATTGAGCTGGATATTCCGATTACCATTGCCGGGATGAGCTTTGGGGCTTTGAGCGGACCGGCGAAGGAAGCCTTGGGGCGTGGGGCCTCGGCGGCGGGCACGTCTACGACCACTGGCGACGGCGGTATGACGCCCGAGGAGCGCGGTCATTCAGACAAGCTGGTCTATCAGTATTTGCCTTCGCGCTATGGGATGAACCCGAATGATCTGCGCAAGGCCGATGCGATTGAGATCGTGGTCGGGCAGGGTGCCAAGCCCGGTGGCGGCGGTATGCTGTTGGGTCAGAAGATTTCAGACCGCGTGGCCGAGATGCGCAACCTGCCCAAGGGCATTGATCAACGGTCCGCCTGTCGTCATCCCGATTGGACGGGGCCGGATGACCTGGAGATCAAGATACTTGAGCTTCGCGAGATAACCAGTTGGAAAGTCCCAATTTATGTGAAAGTTGCCGGAGCGCGTCCGTATTATGACACCACCCTGGCGATCAAGGCCGGCGCGGATGCTGTTGTTCTGGACGGTATGCAAGGCGGCACGGCGGCGACGCAGGATGTGTTCATCGAACATGTTGGGCAGCCGACTTTGGCAATTATCCGTCCGGCTGTGCAAGCGCTGCAAGACCTTGGGATGCACCGCAAGGTGCAGCTGATCCTGTCGGGCGGTATCCGCTCGGGCGCGGATGTGGCCAAGGCGATGGCTCTAGGCGCGGATGCGGTTTCAATTGGCACGGCGGCGATGATCGCCATTGGTGACAATGATCCCAAGTGGGAGGCCGAGTATAACAAACTGGGCACCACTGCAGGGGCCTATGATGACTGGCATGAGGGGCAAGACCCTGCGGGCATCACCACGCAGGACCCTGAGCTGATGAAACGGTTTGACCCTGTGGAAGGGGGTCGTCGTCTGCGAAACTATCTGAAGGTGATGACACTGGAGGCGCAGACCATTGCGCGGGCCTGTGGCAAAAACCACCTCCACAACCTTGAGCCCGAAGACCTTGTGGCCCTGACGATGGAGGCCGCTGCCATGGCGCAGGTGCCGCTGTCGGGGACGGATTGGTATCCGGGCAAGCCGGGCACTAACTTCTGATGCCGATGTATATGGTGATCGAACGGTTCAAAGCGGGCAGTTCGGCCGCCGTATACGATCGTTTTCAAACCAAGGGCCGGATGTTGCCATCCGGCCTGACCTACCATGACAGCTGGCTGCGGGCAGATGATGCCCTGTGCTATCAGCTGATGGAAACCGATGACCCCAAAACCTTTGACAATTGGATCGCCCACTGGGACGATCTGGTGGAATTTGAGGTCCAAGAACTGAAAGATAAACCAACAAAATAACCAACTGGGAGTAAAAAACATGACGGTTGATCTGGCCGCATTTGCCGCGGAGAACGGCGTAAAGTATTTCATGATTTCCTACACCGATCTGTTCGGGGGACAACGCGCCAAGCTGGTGCCGGCGCAAGCGATTGCCGATATGCAGGAAGAGGGGGCTGGCTTTGCCGGCTTTGCGACCTATCTGGACCTGACACCTGCGCACCCGGATATGCTAGCGGTGCCGGACCCGTCCTCGGTAATTCAATTGCCCTGGCAGCCGGATGTAGCCTGGGTGGCCGCTGATCCGGTGATGAACGACGAACCTGTCGCCCAAGCCCCGCGCAACGTGCTCAAGCGTTTGATTGCCGAGGCCGCAGACGAGGGCATGCACGTAAAGACCGGCATTGAGGCCGAGTATTTCCTGCTGACGCCTGATGGCAAAGCGCTGAGCGATGAATACGACACCGCTGACAAGCCTTGCTATGATCAGCAGGCGGTGATGCGGCGCTATGATGTGATCCGCGAGATTTGTGATTACATGCTCGATCTGGGCTGGGGGCCGTATCAGAACGACCACGAAGACGCCAATGGCCAGTTTGAGATGAACTGGGAGTTTGATGACGTACTGCGCACGGCGGATAAGCACAGTTTCTTCAAGTTCATGACCAAATCTGTGGCCGAAAAACATGGCTTCCGCGCGACCTTTATGCCGAAACCTGTTGAAGGTCTGACGGGCAATGGGTGTCATGCGCATATTTCCGTCTGGGACGCGCCGGGGGATAAGGCCAAGGTCAACGTCTTTGCCACGGATACGACCACGGGCAGCCAGACAGCTGAATTGGGGTTATCCGAGCAGGGATCGTATTTCCTCGGTGGGATTATGAAGCATGCCAGCGCCCTGGCGGCGATCACCAACCCGACGGTGAACAGCTACAAGCGGATCAACGCGCCGCGCACTATGTCAGGGGCCACTTGGGCACCGAACACGGTGACATGGACGGGCAACAACCGCACCCATATGGTGCGGGTGCCCGGGCCGGGCCGCTTTGAATTGCGTCTGCCTGATGGCGCGGTGAACCCTTATCTGTTGCAGGCGGTGATCATTGCTGCGGGTCTCTCTGGTGTGCGCACCAAGGCCGATCCGGGCAAGCGCCATGACATTGATATGTATGCCGATGGTCACAAGGTGCGCGGTGCGCCCAAGCTGCCTTTGAACATGCTGGATGCCTTGCGTCTCTATGATAAAGACAAAGAGCTGAAGTCGATGATGGGCGATGAATTCTCGGCCGCCTATCTGAAGATGCGGCACAATGAGTGGAACAGTTTTGTCACCCACTTCACCCAGTGGGAGAAGGACAACGCGCTGGACGTGTAACGCCGGTTTCATCACGGTAACAAAGGCGCGGCATATCCTGTCGCGCCTTTTGCGTTCGCCTTACCCGCGCTCGCGCCTGCGGTGCATCATGTTTGACATTGCAACGAGCCCGTCGGCCACCAGTGGCCCCACAAAGCTGCCATTCCAGCGCAGGCCGTAAGGCTCAAACAGTTTATGGCGCTGGCTGGTCTGGGTGATCGCCTCAGCGAGCACACGGCCCAGTATCGGCCCGGTGTTCAGCCCATGCCCGCCAAGCGCAGTTGCGGTCCAGACGTTGGGCTGCATCTCCACCAGATAGGGCATCTTGTGACGCGCGTAACTCATCAACCCGCTCCAGGCCAGATGGATGTCTACATCGGCCAGTTGGGGAAAGACCTCGAGAATGCGAGCCTTCATGAGATCGGTCAGATTGGCCGGGTGTTTGCGGAAGGCAGACATGCCACCGCCCCACAGCAGCTCGCCCGCCGAGGTGATGCGAAAATAGTCGCAGGACAGGCGGGTGTCGGCCACGGCGGCGGATGTGTTCATGATCTCACGAGCGCGGTCGCCCAGCCCTTGCGTGCTGATCACATAGGTGGCGATGGGCAGAAGATTGCGGCGCAATCGGCCAAAGGCGGGCCCGGAATAGCCGCTGCCGCACAGCACCACATTTTTGCAGGTGACGGTGCCCTGATCGGTGTGCACTTGTTTCTGAGGCCCGTCTAAGTCCATCGAAGTCATCTCGGAGTTTTCAAAGACCAGACCTCCCGCGCGCTGGATTTCAGCGGCCACCCCCCGGCAATAGTTGAGCGGATGGATGTGATAGCCGTTCGGATTGTAGATCCCGTCAAAAAAGCGTTCGGATTTCACCAGTTTGCGCATGGCATCCGGCGACAGGTACTCCAGATCTTCTGCGTAATCTTTTTTGGCCTGTGCTTGCCAGGCTTTCATACCGTCAGGATCAGGATGGCGCGAGGCGATGATGACGCCTTTGACCGGATCGACCCCTGCAAGGTTCAGATCACGGGTGTTTTGCAGAACGATCTCGACCCCTTCGACAGACAGATCATGCAGCGCATGGGCGTCCTTGTGTCCCGACCGCGCGAGGATGGCCTCGGAGGAGGCCGCAAAGCCCGAGGTCAACATCCCGCCGTTGCGTCCGCTGGCACCCCAGCCGATGCGTTTGGCCTCGAGCAGGGCCACGGAGACGCCTTGCTGGGTCAGCTCCCACGCGGTAGAGACCCCAGCGATGCCGCCGCCAATGATGCAGACGTCTGCGTGCACGTCCCCAGACAGCTGGGGCGCTGTGGCAGTGGCGGACAGGGTTCTGGCGTAATGTGTATCCACATACCCATCGGGCAGGGTGGTCTGGTGATCTTGCATTGCGGTTGGATGCCTTGCGGTTACGTACCTGAACAGTATCGCCAAGACAGGCGGCCGCAGCCATCCCTATTTTAAGGGCAGGCCTTGTTCGTTTCGCGGGTGTTCAGCCCGGTTTCCACCAAGAGGCACTGGCGCTTGGCCTCGTAATAGTAGCCACGGGCGTACCACATCACGGCTGCATCCATGTCGCCATCTGACACCATCCATGCACCTTTAAGGTATTTCACCGCCCATTTCAGGTTGGTTTCGGCGTCCAGAAGATCGGCATTGGCCCCGGAAAATCCCATCCCCCGCGCTGTGGCGGGCAGGATTTGCATCATGCCCCAATAGGGGCCATTGCGCGCGCGGGGCCGGTAATCGCTTTCGCGTTGGATCACCTTATGCACCAGGGGGCGCGGGACGTCGTAAAAATCGGCGTACTGATTGACCAGTGCCCGGATTTCGGGGGTCTCATTGGGGTAAAGTGGCACATCCGGGGGCGGGGCCACGGCGGTGGGCGCGCTGACCGAACAGGATGCGCCGAAGGAAATGAGAAAGACGGCAATGAGGGGCTTTATCATTGAGGGTCCAGTGCGTGCTGATGTGTGCACACCAAAGAGCCATCCGATCTTTGGTACAAGTTGGAAATCGCAGGTGGGCGGGTTGTTGCCGGGGTTTGGCGGTCGTGGTTTGTGGTTAGAATTGCCACTCTAATTTACACCCCGATCCGGTGAATAGCCACATTAGTGACCCGGCCATCCGCTGACCGAAAGGGTATTGCCGTCGGCAATGTCCCGAAAGGTGTCAGCCCCTACGTCGCACTTCTGGCGTGCCAACTGTGAATGGCACGATGGCGGCGTGACGGGCTGGGGATGGCCTGTTGTGGCTTGGCGCTGCAAACCAAGCATCCGCGACCCTGAAAAAGCAGAACGACCTCTGCATCACATCAACTCTGCCACAGGGGCCGAGCGTCCCAGGCCCATGTCATCGCGCAGCTGTGCCCGTGCCCTTGCCAGCCGGGACATTACTGTGCCTGAAGGCAGCCCCATACGACGGGCCAGATCGGCCGGGCTGGTTTCGCCCATCGCCACCAGCCGGATCAGGCGGGCCTGTTCGTGTGGCAGGCGCGAGATGGCGCTTTGCAACTCTTGCAGAGCCAGGGCGGCAAAGGCGTCAGGATCGGTGACCAGCATGTCTTCTTCCAGCTCGGTGCCGGGCATGCGGGTGCGCAGATACTGCCGATAGGTGTTGCGCAACGTAGTCATCGCATAGGCGCGCAGATTTTGAACCTCGGCACCGCTTTGCTGTTTGCTCCACAGCTTCAGCAAGACCTCCTGGCTGAGGTCCTGGGCCTGGTCGGCGCTGCCGGTCAGATGGCGCGCAAAGCGCAGAAGATCGGGCTGCAAACCGGCGATGTCGCCGGGCAGGTCGGGGGAACGGGGCATTGGGGTCACTCCTCGGGTCAAGGGGCGGGGCTGCCGGGCTAACCTGCGCCCTTGAAAGGGGTATTTCAAATAGGCGTTTTCCGCCGATGGTTGTGTGAGGGGCTTTTTGGGCAACCTCCCGCCGCTTGGAGCGGGGGGCGTGAGCGAGGCTTCGCGTGTCCTGCGTTTGTGGGCCGCGCACTCAGGACGCAACCGCCTCTGATCCCGTCTTGTCTTGTGAAGGTCGCGATCATCGTGGCGTTCACATCAATACTGTCCAAAGGAGACATGACATGACCAAATTCATCGCAGTCCTGCTGGGTCTTGGCTTTCTGGCCAATTCAGCAATCGCCGCTACGGAAATCGACACCAATGGCGACGGGATGATGACCATCGACGAAGTGCAAGCCGTCTTCCCAGACGTCTCGACCGAGGCGTTTGCTGAAGCCGACGTCAACGACGACGGCGCGCTAGATGATGCAGAGATGGTGGCCGGGCAAGAACAGGGGCTGCTCCCGGTCGCGACTGACGGCTAAACCGTCAGTTTCCCCGAGCGGCCATTCTCGTTCCCCAGTACTCAGGGCCGCTCGGGGGCATGCCAATGCGTGATGGTGCAAAGGACAGACATCTTTTGCCGCACGCCGGGCTCAGGCGTTTGGCCTGTCTTGTGTTGGTGCGTGAGAGGGCGCCCCGGGAAGTTGCGCAAACAAGACTTCGAGCAAGACTTCTGCTTCGTCCAAATCAGACCCCTGTCGGGCAGGACCATCGGGCGCGGATCGCGCAAGCAGTTTGTCAAACATATGATCTAAAAGATCATCCTCCATGTGTTAAATGTACAATGATACGAATTCAATTCAAAGCATTGTAAAATCACGCTTATTTCACGTTTTATCAACCAAAGACAGAATGATGCCTGCGCGAAACTGCTTTGGGTGCAGCACAGCACAGGCATTGCGACGGAGGTGGCGTGGTGAGGTGACTGGCCACAGGTGCTCACCCTGCCGCCCGGCCCAACATGCCAAACAGATCGCGGGGATCGTCCGGATCAGCCAGCAAATCCAGCTCAAAAAACAGATCCGTTCCAGCAATTTTATCGCGCACGTACCGCAACGCGCTGAAGTCCTCGATGGCAAAGCCAACACTGTCAAACAGGGTGATCTGCTTGTCGCTGGTGCGGCCCTTGGCGGTGCCTGACATCACTTGCCACAACTCGATCACCGGATGGTCTGGGTCAAGTTGCTGGATTTCGCCTTCGATGCGGGTTTGTTCTGGATACTCCACAAAAATGTCCGAGCGGTGCAGAATGTCTGCGGCCAGTTCCGTCTTGCCGGGGCAATCGCCGCCGATCGCGTTGATGTGCACGCCGCTGCCCACCATGTTGTCGGTCAGGATGGTGGCGTATTGTTTGTCGGCGGTGCAGGTGGTGATGATCTGCGCGCCTTCCATGGCCTCTTCAGCGGAAGCGCAGGCCACAACGTTCAGGCCCGAGCCTGCCAGGTTGCGCGCGGCTTTTTCGGTGGCCTTGCTGTCAATGTCATAAAGCCGCACGGTTTTCAGGCCGCAAATGGCCTTCATCGCCATGGACTGAAACTCGGACTGCGCGCCATTGCCGATCATCGCCATGGTATCCGCCCCCTTCGGCGCAAGATACTTGGCCACCAGGCCCGAGGTCGCCGCTGTGCGCATCGCCGTCAGGATGGTCATTTCCGTCAGCAGCACCGGATAGCCGGTGTAGACATCCGCCAGCAGCCCAAAGGCCGTCACGGTTTGCAGGCCCTCGCTGGTGTTTTTGGGGTGACCGTTCACGTATTTGAACCCGTAAGCCTCGCCATCCGAAGTGGGCATCAATTCGATCACGCCCACATCCGAGTGGCTGGCCACACGCGGGGTTTTGTCAAACAGCTCCCAGCGTTTGAAATCGGCCTCGATGTAATTCGCCAGCTGGCTCAGCATCTCTTCCAATCCCACGTGGTGGATCAGCTTCATCATGTTGTCGACGGACACGAACGGCACAAGGGCTTTGTCCGAGGGGGTCAGGTTGGTCATTGTGATGTCTCCTGCAAAGGCGCGCGGCGCGCCATGTGAATACCTGCGATCATGCAGCGGACGGATCCGCCTGCGCTTTCGATGGTGGGAATGGTCAGGGGCACCAGACGCGCGGTGCGGGTGATGCGGGTGATCTGGTCGTCGGATAGGGCGCTCTGCGCTGTCTGTGACAGGGCGAGGAGGGGGCCATCTGCACTGTCGAGCTCGATGGCATTGCCCGCAAATGATGCGATCTGATCGGTCTTGAGGGCGATGACATCCCGGCCGGTTTCCGTCAGCCGGTCGATGATGGTCTGGCGGCGCTCTGCCTCGGTGACCATGTCCAGCCCGACCATGGCAAATCCGGTGCCAACGGCCATCAGCACATTGGTGTGATAAACCGGCGTGCCAGCGCCATCCACCGCGTCAAACACGATCGGTTCATAGCCAAAGCGGGCGCAGAACCGTTCCAGCAGGATCGGATCGGCCCGGTGCGACCGCACCACAAAGGCCAGCCGTCCGATGTGATCCAGCACCATGGCACCTGTGCCTTCCAGAAACAGCCCGTCTGGCTCCAGCCCGGTGTAATCGGTGACTTCCTGCACCCGGTAGGTGGATTTCAACATTTCAATCACATCCCAGCGCCGTTCCCTGCGCCGCGATTTGGCATACATCGGATAGACCGCCACATGCCCACCTGGATGGGTCGAAAACCAGTTGTTGGGGAACACGGAATCCGGAGTGTCATCGCGGGTGTCCTGAAACACATGGACATGGCAGCCTTGTTGGCGCAACGTCTCAACCGCCCCGTCGAATTCGGCCAAAGCGGCTGCGGCCACTTCATCAGCGCTCATTTCCGGCGTGGACTGAAACGCGTTGTCTTCGGCGGTTTCTTCATTGGGGCGAAACCGCCGGGGCCGGATCATCACCACATCTCGTGGGGATTGCACGCTCATGAGTAGGCCCGTGTTGGGCGGGTGAACACGCGGCGGCCCAGGGCCGAGCCTGCCATATCTACCATCACCTGGGCGGTGCGGCCCCGGTCATCCAAAAACGGGTTCAGTTCCACCAGATCGAGCGAGGTCATCAAACCGCTGTCGCTGATCATCTCCATCACCAGATGGCCCTCGCGCATCGAGGCCCCTCCGGGCACGGTAGTGCCTACGGCTGGCGCGAAGGAGGGATCAAAGAAATCCACATCCAGCGACACATGCAGCATGCCTTTTGCGGCTTTAACCATCTCAAGGAAACCGGCCAAAGGCTTGGCAATCCCATTCTCGTCAATCTCGCGCATGTCGTGATAGCGGATGTTAGAATTCTGCATGGTTTCGCGTTCAGGTGTATCCACCGAGCGCAGCCCGATGATGCAGATGTTTTCCTGTGGCACAGGGTTTGTCACGTCCGGGAAGCCGTCAAAGCCGGGTTCGCCTGCCACATAGGCCAGAGGCGTGCCATGCAGGTTGCCCGAGCTGGTGGATTGCGGGGTGTGGTAATCGCTGTGGGCGTCGAGCCATAGCACAAACAGGGGGCGACCTTCACGGGCCGCATGGTTTGCGGCACCCGAAACGGAACCCAGCGATAGGCTGTGATCACCGCCCAGAAACACTGGCAGCCCGCCGTCTTTCAAAGCCGTCTCTGCCGCCTCAGCGAGGGTGATTGTCCAGCCTATGGTTTCAGCAGGGTCCACCAGATGATCGGGCAGAGAGGCCGGGGCTTCGGCCGGAGCAGGGGACAGGTTGCCGAGGTCCTTTACGTTGTGGCCCAGTTCCGACAGCGCCTCGCCAATGCCCGCCACACGGTAGGCATCCGGGCCCATCAGGCAACCGCGTCGTTTTTTGCCGCTGTCGACAGGGGCACCGATCAGGAAACAGGTGGTCATGGAAAACTCCGCGCTGATTGTTGTGTTTCATACAGATTCTTTCCAAAACGGGTTGAGATGAACCCTTCATTTTGTTCTATTCGGGCATGATTATTCCGAATCGAAACCAAAGGTGTCCGAAATGGATGAAACGGATCGTAAGCTGATATCGGCCCTGCGGCATGACGCGCGGGCGTCGCTGTCTGATTTGGCGCAGGGCTTGGGGGTGTCGCGGACCACCGTGCGGGGGCGGATCGAACGGTTGCGCCGTTCCGACGAAATCCTGGGGTTCTCGGTGGTGCTCAAGGGCGATGCCGCGCGGGATCCGGTGCGCGGATTGATGATGCTGGGCATAGAAGGCCGGGGCACGGAACGCATCCTGCGTCAGTTGAATGGTCTGACCGCGGTGCGGGCGACACATTCTACGAATGGCCGGTGGGATCTGATCGTTGAGATCGGCACGGAAACGCTTGAGGACTTAGATGTCACATTGGCCCAGATCCGCAAGTTCGACGGTGTGGCCCAATCTGAAACGAGCCTACTACTCAACACTCGCAAGGCGGTGTCCTAGACACGACAAGAACCAAAAAGGGCCGGTGGTGCGAGGGACTAAGCCGCTCGTACGGTTCGGATGGCTTTAGCCATTCGACCCCCCTGACACAGCACGCAAACGCTCCTGAAAATACGCAACACCCTGTTCATGGCGTGGCGACAGGGGTCCTGGTTGATATCCGCCGCTGGCATAGTTTTTTTGCGTCTCTAGACAGATCGCGAAATCTTCGCGCACCACCGCTAGATTATCGGCGATGGTTTTCTCACGCGCGGCTTTGCCAGCCTCCGATGTATCGGCGAAATAAAAGTTGTACACCAATTCGGTCCTGGCATGGTCCACCGGGTTGATGCGACTGGTGTTCATGCCGCCGTCAAACAGCGATAAGGTCCAGTTGGGCCACATCCACAGCCATTTGCCGCGGTAGAACAATCCTTCCTTGGGCGGGGCGGACATCCGCACGCAACCATCAAGCGCGACTGTCTCAAAGGCTTCAAATTCGATGGCTGCATGAAACTGCGGATGAATGCCAGGTATGTGGTAGCCTTCGACAAAATTGTCGGTGTAAATTTTCCAGTTGGCGTCAAAGATCAGCCGTTCCTCGTGCATCCAGTGAAATGTCTCGATGGGTTCATTTTGTAATTCGCCCTCCGCCGCCGCCAATTGTTCAGCCAACGCCACCTCGGGGGCGATGGCCACAAAAAGCAAACCGCGCCAGACTTTGAATTCAACGGTTTCAAGCGCCCAGTCCGACATTTCGAAGCCGGGGTCATCCCCCCACCAGGGCACATTCAGAAGCGATCCATCTTCGCCCCAGACCCATTGGTGATAAGGGCACCGGATGGTATTGCAGCGCCCTGTGCCTTCGGCCAACAGCCGAGCACCGCGGTGGCGGCAAACATTGCGGAACGCTCGCAGGCCGTCTTTGGCATGGATCACGAATACCTTTTGCCCTGCGATTTCCGTGGCGATGTAATCTCCGCGTGTGGCCAGTCGTGAAGCCGGGCCGATCATTTGCCAGGACTGCGCAAAGATGCGCGTGACATCCTCTTTATGGATGGCGGGGGAGGTATAATGCTCGGCTGAGAGATTGCGCATGATCGGGCCTCTTAATGACCTCGAAAAGCTAAAGCCCGCTATGGCCTGCCGTCAACCGTCAGACCCGGGCGCGCGCGGCCATGGCCCAGATCAGGGCCAGACCCAGGGCCACAATGCCATTCCAGCTGGCCATGCTGAGGCCCAGCATCTCCCACGGCACCTCGTCGCAGCGTACCAAGGGGGCGGCCATGATCTGATCAAAGAGCTCATCGGCGCTGACACCCGAAGTGCCGCCAGAGGTGCAGGAGGTCGGCCCTTGCCAGAGCTTACGCTCCACGCCCGTGTGATACCCGGCGATTACGGCTGATCCGAGCGCGGCCAGCATGCCAAGCAGTGGAAACAAACGCCCGGGCACGGCCAGGGCAAAGACGCCAAGGACAATAGCGGCTGCATGGGGCCAGCGTTGCCACAGACACAGTTTGCACGGCGCCATGCCACCCAGATGTTGAAAGGCGAAAGCGGCCAGAAGCAGGCCTGCCGATCCACCGGCGGCCAGAACGATTAGCGTGGGACGATTGAGGCTCATACGTATTTGATCAGGTAAAACCCGGCAAAGAGCAAGACAACGAACACGATTGTGACCAGTCCCAACCGTTTCTCAATGAAGTCACGGACCGGCGTGCCGAATTTCCACAACAGCCCGGCGACCAGGAAGAACCGCAGCCCTCGGGCCAGGATGGATGTGGCGATAAACGTGGCCAGTGGCATGCCAGTCCAACCCGACATGATGGTGATCACCTTGTAGGGGAAGGGTGTAATCCCGGCGGTCAGCACTGCCCAGAACCCAAGATCATTGAAGCGGGTGCTGAATTCGGCCATCGAATCTGTCTTACCCAGGCTTTCAAGAATGGGCTGGCCAAGCTGTTCGAACGCCAAGGCGCCGATCGCATAGCCCAAAAGCCCGCCCAGAACAGAAGACACCAACGCGACCAGCGCGATCAACCAGGCCCGCGAAGGCCGCGCCAGGATCATCGGGATCATCAGCACATCTGGTGGGATGGGAAAGACCGAGCTTTCCACAAAGGACACCAGCGCCAAGACCCACAAGGCCTGTGGATGTTCGGCCATTCGTAGGGTCCAGTCATAGAGGCGTCTGAGCATGCGGTAAGTCCGGTTGTGAGTTTCGCATTTCTCTGATCACGCGTGGCACGCGGGGTCAATCGCAAATCGGCAGGTCTGTGTGCTCTTGCGGGTGTAAAAAACCACCGCGAGGTCTGGACCTCACCGCAGGGCTTCGCTAGAGAACGGTGCAGTGCCCAAGTGGCGGAATGGTAGACGCAGGGGATTCAAAATCCCCCGCCTTAACGGGCGTGCCGGTTCGAGTCCGGCCTTGGGTACCAAAACTTTCCGCAAAATCCTTCTTTGTTGTCTTTGCGCCATCATGAGCGCGGATTGCAGGGCTTTGACTGTTGGTTCGAATCAATCCGATTCGTCTTTGAATCGATTTGTTTGTTTCCAGTATCGGTGCTTTTCGTGGATATTCTTAAAATTGGACACTTAACCTACCCGTTTGGTTAAGCATGTGCGGGCGAGACCGTGAAGAAGCTGCCTCAATTTCAACAATATTCAAGTTGGAAACAATAATAACCTTTAACGTGTGTCCCTTATTTGGCCTTTCGGCAAAATTTCCCAATTTTATAGTATAATTGGCGCGATGATACCTGTTGTTCGAATGGAAACAATACCGGCAAATTGCCCCTACGTCAGGGCGTGTCAGGTGCTGCTACGACAGAGTTTGGACAGACTAACGGCACTTTTCGAACAAATTTCCCTTTCGCCGCGTCACACCGGACCTTAGGAATATTTATGCCCTGCTGGGGGGTAAAAGTGATCGTGGGGGCGATCACATAGCTGTCTCACCGAGTGTATGGTGCGAAGCCGTGATGGAAGGTTGTACGGTGCGGGTTAATCCCGAACGTCACGCCCCCTAGGCGAAGGTCCTTGGTCTGGACCTTCGCGCGCTTCGCTTCTCTCTCAGGCTGTATGGTTATGAATGTTTTGGGGTTGTGCTTCGCTTTGTGTGTGGTGCGGCGCGTTGGTTGAGGAACCGACGTTGAATTGAAAAGGGTCGAGAATATGCCTGTAAGAACGCTGGATTGGTCGCTGTTTGGCTCCAATGGAGTAGACATCACTTCGGGGCAAACTGTGAACACGGGCGGCGTTGCCGTCACCGTGGATTTTGCCGCTGAGGATGACGGCGCTGCCGCGCGCAACTTTGAGTTTCCACAATATGTGGCACCGGGCGAAGATTTTGATGCAACCGAAGGGCTCAAGCTGTTTGGCGCAGGCGGGGGGGACGATGTGACGGATACATCGACCACCACGATCAGCTTCGCGTCAACCGAAGACGATTTCGGCGATGCTGTGACGGGTGTGTCTTTCCGCATCAATGACCTCGACCTGGGGCAGAACAACGAAGATTACACCGATATCGTAACGATCCGCGCCTATGATGCCGACGGTAACGAAGTGCCTGTCACCCTGACCCCTGGTGGCGACATTTTGACCTCTGGCCAGACCGCGACAGGCAATGATGACAACCCCTTTGTGACACCCGCGACCGAGCCGGGCAATTCCCTGCTGGTGACGATTGATGGCCCGATCACACGCATCGAGATTGACTATGACAACAACGGAACAGACGAGCAGAACGTCTGGATCACCGATGTTGATTTCTGCACGACGGAAGCTGGTGAACTGACGGCCGTTGACGATGTGATCGTCACGGACGAAGACAGCGAAGGCATGGTGATTGCCACAGCCAACGACACAGATCCTGAAGGTGACGACATTGAAATCACCGGCGTGGATACAACCGGGCTGAACGGCACGGTGACCATTGATCCTGATAACGACACGCTGGTGTACGACCCAAATGGCCAATACGAAAGCCTGGGCACCGGTGAAACTGCACAGGAAACCTTCACCTATACCGTCACGGACGGCAACGGGAACACCGACACGGCGACTGTGACCGTCACCATCAACGGTGTGAATGATGACCCCAACGCGGTCGATGACGAAGGCGCAACTGATACGCCCGGTGGCTCGGTTGATATTCCGGTGCTGGCAAACGATTCTGATCCAGAAAGTGATCCGCTGACGATCTCTGAGATCAGCGATCCGACCAACGGTACCGTGGTGGACAATGGGGACGGAACGGTCACCTACACGCCAAATGATCCGACATTCGTGGGCGAAGACACCTTTACCTACACCGTAGATGACGGCAACGGTGGAACGAATACAGCGACCGTGACAGTTACCGTTGGTGACCCGGACCAAGTCTATGCCAATGATGATGTCATTGTGACCGACGAGGACACGGCCGGCGAAGTCGTGGCCACGGCCAACGACCTGGACCCGCAGGGCGACGACATTGAGATCACAAGCGTGGATGCGACCGGTGTATTGGGTGACGTGACCATTGATGCAGACAACGACACCATCGTCTTTGACCCCAACGGTCAGTACGAGAGCCTCGGCACAGGCGACACCGCAACCGAGACCTTCACCTATACCGTCACCGACGGCAACGGGAACACCGGCACGGCGACCGTGACGGTCACCATCAACGGTGTGAACGACGCGCCAGATGCGGTGGATGATGCGGCTGAGATTGCTGTTGGTGGCAGCTCGGTGACGATCCCGGCTCTGGCCAATGACACCGATCCTGAAAGCGATCCGCTGAGCATTGTTGGCAACACGGACCCTGCAAATGGCGATGTGGTCGACAATGGCGACGGTACGTTCACGTATACGCCGGATCCCGGATTCTCGGGGACGGATACGTTTGAATACACCATTCGTGATCCGGAAGGCCTGGAAGATACAGCCACCGTGACGATCACCGTGGGTGGACCTGCGCCCGATGGGTTTGTGGATGGCGATGACGAGGGCAACCTGATCGACGACATGTACACAGGCGATCCAAATGGTGACCTTGTGGATGCCAATGACGCCCTGCTGCCCGGTGAGGTCGGCAATGACGACATCATCCGCGCAGGCGGTGGCGATGATACGGTTGAAGCCGGTGACGGCGATGACGAGGTTCTGGCTGGTGACGGTAATGACATCGTCAACGGTGGCGTGGGCAACGACAGCCTGCTGGGCGAGATGGGCAACGACACCCTGAGCGGTGACGAAGGCGAGGACACTGTCGAAGGGGGTGCTGGCGACGACGTTATCGACGGCGGTGACGGCAATGACAGCCTCGACGGTGGTGAAGGTGACGACACCATTGAAGGTGGTGCTGGCAGTGACACTGTGATTGGCGGTGACGGCAATGACGTGATTGAAACCGACAGCCCCACCGATGACGCGCTGGACGCTGCCACCTTTGTCGGCGTTCCGGTGGATGATGATCCCAACGATGATCGCGACTTTGTCGATGCAGGTGCTGGCGATGACACGATCACCAACACCGGCGACGATGCCGACACAGTTCTGGGTGGTCTGGGCAACGACGTGATCGACACTGGCATTGACGATGATGTCATTGATGGTGGCGACGGCAACGATGATATCACGGGTGGTCAGGGTTCTGACAGCATTGATGGTGGCGCGGGAGATGACACGATCAACGCGGGCGATGATCTCTTCTCGGATTACGTGGGCGACGATCCCAACCTGCCAAACCCACTGTTGATTGATCCGGCGACAGGGGAACCTGCGCTGAGCGATCCGAACCCCGACGACAACCGTGACACGGTGTCGGGCGGCGAAGGCAACGACATCATCTTGACCGGTGATGACGCCGACGAGATCTCGGGCGACGCAGGCAATGACACCATTGATGCAGGCATCGACGATGACCTGATCGACGGTGGCACCGGAGACGACAGCATCCTGGGTGGCCATGGGTCGGACACCATCTTTGGGGGTGAGGGCGATGACAGCATCAATGCCGGCGATCCTGATCTGGTGGACCTGCAGGCGCCCGATGAAACAGATCCCGTGCCAGAAAACGGCCGTGATCTGGTTGATGGTGGTGCGGGCAATGACACGATCCTGGGCGAAGATGATGATGACACGCTGATCGGGGGCACCGGTGATGACAGCATCGACGGTGGTCTGGATGATGACAGCATCACCGGCGACGCAGGCAACGACACGCTGATCGGTGGTGATGGTTCGGACACGGTAGAGGGTGGTGACGGCAATGATGTGATCGACACATCAAACGACGGCACCACACCTATCCTGCCTGACGAAGGGTTCAACGATCAAAGTGTCGGCGGCGTGCCCGTTGATACTCTGCCCGACGATGACCGCGACAGCGTGATTGCCGGGGCAGGGGATGACACGATCACCACAGGTGACGACGCAGACACCATCGACGCCGGCGCAGGCAACGATGTGATCGACGGCGGCATTGACGATGATGAAATCATTGCGGGCTCGGGTGACGATGATGTCACGGGCGGCGAAGGCGACGACACGATTTTCGGCGGCGCTGGCGATGACACCATCAACAGTGACGGCGGCATATACGGCGACGATCTGCCCAATGATGGCACCGATCCTGAGCCAACCAACAATGAAGACTTCATTGACGGTGGTGCAGGCAACGATGTGATCAACGCAGGCGATGACAATGATACTGTCTTCGCAGGCACAGGTGACGATGTCATCACGGCCGGTACCGGTGATGACATCGTCATGGGGCAGGCTGGCGATGATATGATCACCGGTGGCGACGGAAACGATACCTTGTGTGGTAACGACGGTGACGACACCCTTTCGGGTGGTGCTGGCAGCGACATGCTGGAAGGTAACGCAGACGCCGATCTGTTTATTGATGTGGGTGCTGGTGACACCGTCCGCGGTGGGACACGTGGCGACGACTTAGATACGTTGGACCTACGTGGTCTGGGGGCTTTCGAGGTTGTCAACGAAACAGTGGACGCAGACGGCGACAGCACTTCGGGGACAGTTAACTTCCTTGATGAAGATGGCAACGTCACGGGCTCGCTCGACTTCTTCGAAATCGAGAACCTGATCCCCTGCTTCACGCCAGGCACCGTGATCGCAACGCCGCGCGGCGAGCGTCGGGTCGAAGACCTTCAGGTCGGCGACCGGATCATCACCCGCGACAATGGCCTGCAGGAAATCCGCTGGGTCGGTCAACGTGACCTGACAGGTCAGGACCTGGTGGCCTCGCCCCATCTGAAGCCTGTTCTGATCCGTGCCGGATCCCTGGGCCACGGTCTGCCGGAACGCGATCTGCTCGTGTCTCCACAGCACCGTATGCTGATCAACTCCGAGCGCGCCTCGCTTTACTTCGAGGAACGCGAGGTTCTGGCGGCGGCCAAGCACCTGACAGGTCTGGAAGGCGTGGATGTGGTCGAGAGCTCCTCGGTCAGCTACCTGCACTTCATGTTCGATCAACACGAAGTGGTCCTGTCGAACGGCAGCTGGACCGAAAGCTTCCAACCCGGTGAACAGGTGCTTGATGGCATGGGCACAGATCAGCGCGACGAGATCTTCGATCTCTTCCCTGAACTGCGCGAAAAAGAAGGGCTTGAGAATTATCAAGCCGCGCGTCGCTCGCTCAAGAAGCACGAAGCCAAGCTTCTGGTCAAATAAGACCGCAACGATTGCAGCCTGTCGGGGCGCACCTCAGATGCTGAGGGTGGCCCGGCGACCCCGAAGTCGGTCATGTGGGGGCTAGTTCCGGTTTCGAATCCCGTACCCCCGGTCTCTTGCCAGAGACCGGGGGTATTTTTATGCCTCTACACGCCCCTTAAATCACGCGGAATTGGATGTAACCTCAGGGTTGTATCATATCTGGTGCTCCGTTCGGGTCTTTCCCCATAAAGTGCCGCTCGCGCGGGTCTATATTTAGGTTATGCGCGTCACTGCCTGTCGCGCAGCCGATCACGCAGCCGATCACCCGGGGGGGCTAGGACATGGCGACAACATTTGAAGTTTTGTTTCTTGGCAATTTGCCAATCATGGATCCAACGGAAGGGGACCAGTTCCTCGATCAGGCGGCGGTCAATGCGCTGCTTGGCACATATGGATCGCTGGGCACGCCTTTGTCCAACAATGCTCAAGCCACCTTTGCCGAAGGGCCCAGCGGGTTTACGGGCGGGTTTCAAACCGGTGCGTATGATCTCGATAATACGGCTGCGAATGAGAACTTCACCATCGACGGTGTGCAGGCCACCCATGACGCGACGATGCTGTTCGACGCGACGCTGACTTACAAGGATGGCACGACGGCCAATATCTCGGCGGTGATCATGCAGGACACCAACGGCAACACCTACCTGATGCCTGAAGTCGTGGACAATGGCGACACAACCGCATTGGAGGAGCCGATTGCCTCGATCACGCTGAATGCGCCGATCTGGGCCAATGGCAATGTCGGGCAGGGGTACAACCTGACGGGCGACCGGGTTGAGCATAACTTTGTCCCTTGTTTCACGCCTGGCACACGGGTGGCCACAAAGATGGGGGAAGTGAAGGTCGAGGACCTGACCATCGGGGACAGTGTCGTGACGCGCGACAATGGCTTTCAGAAAGTGGCCTGGGTGGGGCGCAGGACCGTCAGTGGGGCCGAACTTGCCCGCACGCCCGAGCTTGCACCGATCCTGATCGGGGCAGGGGCGCTGGGCGCGGAATGTCCGCGCTGTGACACCATGGTCAGCCCCAACCACCGGATGTTGGTGATCCACGAGCAAGCTCAACTGATCTTTGCCGAGCGCGAGGTTCTGGTGGCGGCCAAGCACCTGCTGGATTTGCCCAATGTCTCACGCGCAGATGTGGACGAAGTGACATATATCCATGTCATGTTCGACCAGCATGAGGTCATTTTGGCCGATGGCGCGTGGTCCGAAAGTTTTCAACCCGGTGAATACGCACTGGATGGTCTGGGCGCTGAAACCCGCGCAGAAATTCTGGAGCTGTTCCCAGAGCTTGCCACGGATCGGGCGGTCAGGGCCTATCCTGATGCGCGTCTTGCGCTCAAAGGGTATGAGGCGACATTGCTGGCGGATAATCTGGCGGCTTGATCCTAGTGCGACTGGCGCCAAAGCGCCCAGTCCTCTGGCGTATCAAGATCGGTCACGGCCCTTTCGCCGGGAAGGGTGCAGAGTGCGACGTCCTCATGTTCAAGCAAGTGGCGCGCCCCTTCGCCATCCGGTAACGCCCTGAGCTTATCGAATAGTCTGCGTGGAAAGATCACCGGATGACCGGGGGTCCCATTTGCGGATGTAGCGCGCAGCACAGTTGGGTCCATGCCTGCGTATTGGCGCGCAAGGGATTTAAAATCATCGGTGTTCAAGTCAGGCATATCGGCGGGGAGGATCATGACCGCCTCTGCTGTGTCGTTGATCTGTGCCATGCCCTCACGCAAGGAGACGCTCATCCCCGCCTCGGGCTGTGACACCTGTACCAGACGGGTGTCCAGGCCATCCAACGCAGCCATCCGTTCAGGAACATCGGCGCGGACACAGACCACCACGGGCCAACCTGTCGCAATCGCACGGGCGACCTGCCGCCGCAGCAAAGGCACCCCGTCGATCTGCTCCAGCAGCTTGTCGCGCCCGCGCATGCGGCGAGAGGCTCCGGCTGCCGGGATCAGGATCGAGATGCGCATGTGCCAAACCTTGTTTTGCGCCTACGACCCTCGCATCCGGGCACCGTCGGCGTCAAACAGAGGTTGTGTGATCAGGGTGGCCGGGCGCATGTGGCCCAGAATTTCGATCTCGGCCTGAAGGCCCTCAGCCACCAGTTCGCTGGGGATCAACGCCAGCGCGATGGATTTTTCCGCGTGATGTGAATAGCCGCCTGATGTGCAGAACCCCTGCACCTCGTCGTTGATCCAGACGGGTTCATACCCGTGCACATCGGCATCATCCGCGTTTACCTCAAAGCTGACCAGCGTGCGGGCCGCACCATCGCGGCGTTCGTCCTCGGCAGCCGCGCGGCCAATGAAATCCACATTCTTTGACCAGCTGATGAAGCGATCCATGCCGGTTTCGCCCGGGGTGTAATCCGGTGAAAACTCGTTCAGCCAGGAGCCAAAGAACTTATCCAGCCGCAGGGACATCATCGCGCGCATCCCGAAGGGGCGCATGCCGTGGTTCTGGCCCTCGGGCCAAAGCGTGTTCCACAAGGCGCGTTGCGCCATGGGATCGCAGTAGATCTCGTATCCCAGATCACCGGTGTAGCTGACGCGCTGCACGTGGCAGTCGACCATGCCGATGGTGGCCTGGCGGATGTCCATGAACTTCATGTCGGCCACGGCATCACGGGTGCAGGCGACCAGGACGTCGCGTGCCTTGGGGCCCGCGATCTGGAAGCCATTGAGGCGATCGCTGATATTTTCCACCATCACACCCGGTGTGCCGTTCATCTCGAACCAGCGCATGTGGTAGGCCTGCGCGCCGTAGCTGGCGGTCAGCTGAAACGCCTCTTCGCCCAGACAGGACACGGTGAAATCCCCGATCAAGCGGCCCTTGGGCGATAACATGGGCGTCAGAGATATCCGCCCCGGTTTCGGGATTCGGCCAGCCATGATCCGGTCCAGCCATTCCCGCGCGTTGGGCCCGGTGACCAGGTATTTACCGAAGTTGTGCACTTCGTTGATGCCCACAGCCCCACGCACGGCCTCAACTTCACGACGGGTGGCCTCCCACGCGTTGGAGCGACGGAAGGAGGGCGTTTCAAAGCGCGGCTCGTCCTCTTCGGCGAAGTAGTTGACCACCTCGAGCCCATATTGCTGGCCCCAGACAGCGCCCATGCTGTCAAAGATGTCGTACATCGGCGTGGTGCGGAAGGCGCGCGCGGCAGGCAGTTCTTCGTTGGGGTAGGCGACACTGAACCGCTTTTGGTAGTTCTCGATTACCTTGGGCAGGGTGTAGCCCTTGGTGATCACATCCCCGAAGCGGGCCACATCCATGGCTGAGACGTCGCGTTCGCATTCGCCTTCGACCATCCATTGCGCCAGCATAAGACCCACGCCGCCGCCCTGGCTGAACCCGGCCATGACGCCGCAGGCTGACCAGTAGTTGCGCATGCCCTGCACGGGACCGACCAGAGGGTTGCCATCGGGGGCAAAGGTGAACGGCCCGTGGATGACTGATTTCACCCCGGCACGTTCCAGAGCCGGGAAACGTTTGTAGGCAAATTCGATGCTTTCTTCGATCTTATCGAAATCGTCGGGCAGCAATTCGTGGCCAAACTCCCACGGCGTGCCATCCACGGCCCAGGGACGGCAGGTTTGCTCGTAAAATCCGATACACAGGCCTTTGCCTTCCTGGCGCAGATAGGATTCGCCGGCAGGATCCATGACGTGCGGGTGTTCGCCTCCGCCATTGACGATTTCGGCGATCTCTGGGACTTCCTCGGTCACGAGGTATTGGTGCTCCATCGGGTGCAGGGGCAGGTATACGCCCGCCATCGCCCCCACTTCGCGTGCCCAGAGGCCACCGGCATTGACCACATGTTCGGCGTGGATCGTGCCCTTGTCGGTGACCACATCCCAGGTGCCATCCGCGCGGGGGTTGGTTTCCAGTACTTTGCAATGCGTTTCAATCTCGGCCCCGCCCATGCGGGCCGCTTTGGCATAGGCATGCGTGGTACCCGACGGATCAAGGTGGCCGTCCAGCGGATCATAAAGCGCGCCGACAATGCCTTGGGTGTTCGTCACCGGGGCAATGTCACGGATTTCTCCAGGGCCGACCAGATGCGTGTCGAGCCCCATGTAGCGGTGCTTGGCACGTTCGGCGACCAGCATGTCATAGCGGTCCTGATTGTCGGCCAGCGTCACGCCGCCCACATGGTGCAAGCCGCAGGACATGCCTGTGATCTCTTCCAGTTCCTTATAAAGATTGATCGTATACCCTTGCAAGGCCGCCATGTTGGTGTCGCCATTCAAGGTATGAAACCCGCCCGCCGCGTGCCATGTCGATCCGCTGGTCAGTTCCGAGCGTTCGATCAGCATCACATCGGACCACCCCAGTTTCGTCAGATGGTACAGCACTGAACATCCGACAACTCCGCCGCCGATCACGGCCACTCGTGTGGTGGTTTTCATGGGGGTTCCTCCGCATTGGTTATATGTCTTTGTCCTGTGTATAGGGCAGGGCGACTAGCAGTGAAACGACAGGTTGTGTCGTAAATGGCAGTCGGGTGTTTCGCCGAATAGCAGTGTCGGGGCGTTTCAAAGCCCAGCAGAGGTCTTGCGCGAAAACGCCGTTACCTGTCGCAAATCAAAAGCCGCAAATATCCAGCCCCGACATATCCTGTCGCAAAGGGCTGGCATGCGGCACCTCGCGGTTCCTATGCTGATCCATGAGATAGACAAACAGGGACGTACCACAATGAAGACCCATGCACAGGCAGTTGTGATCGGCGGCGGCGTTATCGGTTGCTCGATCCTTTACCACCTTACAAAACTGGGATGGACGGATGTTGTCCTGCTGGAACGCAACGAGCTGACCTCGGGATCCACGTGGCACGCGGCGGCCAACATCCATGGGCTTCACGACAGTGCGAATATCTCGCGGCTGCAAAACTATACCATGAACCTCTACAACTCTCTGGAAGAGGAAACCGGCCAATCCTGCGGGGTGTTTCAGCCCGGCTCTCTCTATCTGGCGCAGACCGAGGCGCGTGAGCACCAGTTGAAACTTCAGGCGGCCAAAGCCAAACTCTATGGGTTGCAATTTCACGAGATCAGCCGCGAAGAGGCCGAGGAAAAGCACCCGCTGGTCAACTATGATGGCATCCGCTGCATCATGTGGGAATCAAACGGCGGTAACGTCGATCCATCAGGTGTGACCAACGCCTATGCTGTGGGGGCGCGTCAGCGCGGCGCTGAAATTCACCGCTTTACGCCTGTGACGGGCACCGAGCAGCAGCCCGATGGCAGCTGGATCGTGCGCACGCTCGAGGGCGATATTCAAACCCAATGGGTGATCAACGCGGCAGGCCTTTGGGGCCGCGAGGTGGCCGCAATGGCGGGCATCGAAGTGCCGCTGCAACCGACCGAGCACCAGTATTTCGTGACCGAAACCATGGCCGAGATTGAAGGCATGGATCGGCGTTTGCCTTCGGTCGCGGATCGCGACGGGGAATACTACCTGCGTCAGGAGGGCAAGGGCCTGCTGATCGGCGCCTATGAGAAAGACATGAAGTTCTGGGCCGAGAATGGCACGCCGCTGGATTTTGCCCATGATCTCTTTGCCGATGATCTGGACCGGATCATGGACAACGTCATGCGCGCTATGGACCGAGTGCCCGCAGCAGCCGAGGCCGGGATCAAGCGGGTCATCAACGGGCCGATGATTTGGTCGCCGGATTCGAATGTGATCCTCGGGCCGATCCCCGAGCTTAAGAACTACTTCATGTGTGGCGGCATCATTCCGGGCTTTAGCCAATCCGCAGGTATGGGCCTGATGGTGGCACAGTGGATCACCACGGGCGAAATGGAATATGACATGTTCGCCTGGGACGTGGCGCGCTTTGGTCTGTGGGCGAACAACAAAGAGTTCGTCAAAGCCAAGGTCGAGGATCAATATGGCCACCGCTTTGCCATCCACTACCCGAACGAAGAACGTGCCGCCGGTCGTCCTCTCAAAACACGGCCCGTGTACCAGATGCAAAAGGACATGGGCGCAGTCTTTGGCCTGAACTATGGATGGGAGCATCCGCAATGGTTCGCAGGCGAGGCTGGTGCCAAAGACACCAACGGCTTTACCCGTCAGAACTGGTGGGGGCCTGTGGGTGAGGAATGCAAGATGCTGCGGGATCGCGCGGGTATCATCGACATTTCCAACTTCGCCAAATACCGCTGTTCGGGGCCGGGGGCCGAGGCGTGGCTGAATTCCGTCTTTGCCAACAACATGCCCAAATCCATTGGGCGGTCCTGCCTGACGCCGCTGATTTCTGTGCGCGGCGGGATTGCGGGGGATGCGACTGTGACGCGGACCGGCGACGAGGAATTCTGGATTGTCAGCTCCGGCATGGCCGAGCGCTATCACAAGCGGTTCTTTGACATGGTGCCTTTGCCAGAGGGGACCACATTCGAGAGCCATACTGAGGCCATGTGTGGGTTCAACGTGGCTGGACCCAAGTCGCGTGAGATGTTGCAACGTCTGACCAATCATTCGCTGGCCACGGAAGATATGCCTTTCATGCGGTCTGCTCAGATCGAACTGGGTGGCGTGAAGTGTCTTGCCCTGCGGGTCAGCTTCACCGGCGATCTGGGCTGGGAGCTGCACTGCGCCACCGAGGATCAGGAAAAGCTCTATGCGGCCCTTCTGGAGGTCGGCAAAGAGTTTGGCGCAGGCCCCGTAGGCGCGCGCGCGCTGATGTCGATGCGGGTTGAAAAGGGGTATGGCTCCTGGAGCCGTGAATACTCGCCTGAATACTTCCCGCATGAGGTTGGCTTTGACGGGCTGTGCAAGATGCAGAAGGAGTTCCTGCACAAGGACGCCGCCGCCGCTGAAATGGCCAAGGATCCGCGTGAAATTCTGGTGCTGATGCATATTGATGAGGCCGCAACCAAGGCGTCAAATGCCGATGCCACCGGGGGCGAGCCGATTTTCCGCAATGGTGAGGGCATTGGTCGCGTCACATCGGGCACCTATGGCTATACGGTCGGGATGAGCCTGGCGCTGGGCTATGTCAAATATGGCAAGGCTCAAGCCGGTGACGAGGTTGAAGTGATGGTGCTGGGCCAGCCACACAAGGCCACGATCCTGCACGAGCCTCCGTTTGATCCCGCGGGTGACAAACTGCGCGCTTGATCTGCTGAGCCTGTTCTTGCCCTGTCGCAGATTTTGTGGAACAGCTGATTGAACAGTGAACGCGGCGCGTGATGTGCCGCGTTTCTTGATGCGGAGGGGCCATGCACCCGGGCGTTCAGCTTTTCAGGAATTTTCGGTGCATGCCGTGGTGCAAAACCCGCTTGCGGCGCTCAAGGTAGCGTGGCTGCCCTTTGCAATCAGCCTGGCAGTCTATGTCTGGGCCGAACGCAACCTGGACGCTGATATCGTTGTTCGGCGCGTCGATCCTGACCGAGATTTATCGCCGCGTGTGCCTGTCTGAAGTTTGAGCTTCGGGCAGGCATGCGCAGGCATCGGTGCCGGGACGCTTAAGCGGCTGTGTGGCCCATTGTCTTGGCACGCAGCGAACACCGAACGGAGTAGAACAAATGCGTGTGGGTCTGCCACCCTTCGGCATCGCGGCTAAAGCGTCGGCGCCATGTTCCTTCTAGCTGTGCGGTCACGCGCAGAATGTCGATATCAGCATCTTGCCAGCCATTGGCGCTTTGCGCTTGTGAGAGCTGCGCACGCAGTTTTGACACTAAAGGCACCGATGCCTCGATATGGTCACCTGAGAAGACCACGTCGATCGCGCGGTTTTGCTGTGTGAACCCACGGATCACCAAATCGCCGTCTTTGGTCTGGCTGATCCGGGGAACAAACTGCACCCGGACAGAAACCATATCTTCTTCGAACAGGCGTTGGCCCGCGGTTTGCAGATGTGTGTAGGGTACGTATTTCAGTTGCGTTTGCATGGTGGCCCCTCCGTAGCGCGTATCGACAGGCCCCCCTGACGAACACGCGGTAAATGACGCTTTGATTTCAAACCAAAGCAGGCAAAACCTAGATGGGCGGCCTTAAAGAAGGCATAACTATTAACCGGAGCCGGGCCGGTATTTACCTACAATTTAAAGGGATTGCCCGCTAAAGCTTGCTGATTTTCAGCTGTGTCACGCGGTTGTCCTGCCGTGCCATCACCTCGAATCGGAAGCCGTGGAACATGAACACCTGGCCCACTTTGGGGATGATCTGCGCCTCGTGGATGACCAACCCGGCGATGGTGTTGGCTTCCTCGTCGGGCAGGCCCCAGTCGGTGGCTCGGTTGAGGTCGCGGATGGTCATGGATCCGTCCACCAGCAGTTGGTTGTCTTCGCTGGCGGTGATTTCAGGATCTTCGTCTTCGTCGAACTCATCCGTGATCTCGCCCACGATTTCCTCGAGGATATCCTCAAGAGTGATCAGACCTTCGAGGGTGCCATATTCATCAATCACCAGCGCGAAATGCGAGCGCATCCGCAGGAACTGGCGCATCTGATCGTCCAGGGTTGTGGTCTCGGGCACAAAATACGGCTTCATTGCCACATCACATATGTCAAAGCTCTTCATAGCCTTGGCCGTGGCACCATTGCTGATGATCAGCTTGTGCATCGCGCGCAGCAGGTCTTTTGCGTGTACGACACCGATGATGTTGTCGGGATCATCGCGGTAGACAGGCAGGCGGGTGTGATTGCTCTGCAAGGCCTGATCGAGGATCTTCTGCGGGTCGTCTTCGGCATTGATCATCTCGATCTGGCTGCGGTGAAGCATGATTTCCTCTACCGCGCGGTCGCCCAGATCAAGCGCGCCCAGAATACGGTCGCGATCTTCTTTCTCGACCACACCTTCCGAGTGGCCCAAATACAGCGCCCCGGCGATTTCCTCGCGGACGGCCAGAATGTGGCTGTCAGGATCGGTCTGCACGCCAAACACCCGCAGCACACCGCGCACCAACACGCGCACCGCCGAGACGATGGGCGAGAAGATGCGGATCACCAAGGTGATCACTGGTGCCGTGCGTGAAGCCGCGGTTTCGGCGTTGGTGATGGCATAGGTCTTGGGCAGCACCTCGGCGAAGATCAGCACCAGCAGGGTCATCACCAGCGTGGCCAGCGCGACACCGTTGTCGCCAAAGAGCCGGGTAAAGAGGGCCGTGGCCAGAGAGGTGGCCAGAATGTTCACCAGGTTGTTGCCCAGCAAAACTGAACCGATCAGACGTTCATTGTCCTCGGTGATCTCGAGCGCGCGCTGAGCGCCGCGCGAGCCTTTGTCGGCACGCGCGCGCAGTTTACCACGCGAGGCCGCTGTCAGCGCCGTTTCGGAGCCCGAGAAAAATGCAGATAACACCAATAGCGCCAGGATCGCGCCGGAGGTGATCCAGAACGCGCCATCAAGTGTCAGTGAGCCAACTTCCATTTCGCAAATGATCCTTTTATCAGTGTTGGTTATGGGATGCGTTGGCGTCGCATTCAAGGGAGCAAGGACATGAAGCTGGCCGATATTGGCGAATTGGACGCACCTGTGCTGCTCTTTGGGGGGCCGTATTCCAATTTACACGCCACACAGGCGGTGTTTGCCGAGGCCGCACGGCGCGGGATCCACGCGGATCACGTGATCTGTACCGGGGATGTGGTGGCCTATTGTGCCCATGCAGCTGAAACCGTGGCGTTGATCCGGGCACAGGGCTGCGCCGTTGTGGCTGGCAATTGCGAGAAACAACTGGCGGGTTACGAAGACAATTGCGGCTGTGGGTTCGATGCGGGGTCCACCTGCGATCTGCTGTCGGCAGGGTGGTATGCCCACGCCAATCAGACTGTGGGTGCCGAAGATCGGGCCTGGATGGGCGCGGTACCGGATGTGGTGAGCTTTGTGCACCACGGAGAGAGATACACGGTCATTCATGGTGGGCTGTCGGATGTGAGCCGGTTTTTATGGCCCACCTCTAATGATACCGACTACATGGAGGAAATTGAACTGGTACAACAATTTATACCGGATACCTCATGTATCATTTCTGGCCATTGCGGCCTTGCTTTTGAGCGCCATATCAATGGCGTGAGATGGGTCAATGCGGGCGTGATTGGCATGCCGCCGCATGATGGAACGCCTCAGACCCGCTATGCGGTCCTATCGGAAGGTCAGGCCACGTTTCACAAGCTGGACTATGATCACGCCGCCGCCGCACAAGCGATGCAGGACGCAGGGCTTGTCCAAGGATATCACCAGTCATTGTTGTCTGGCTATTGGCCGTCCGAGGACCTGCTGCCATCTGACTTGCGGGTCTCATCACGCGCCAGCGGGTGATGATCCATCACCAGATCGCGCAAGCGTTCCTGCAAAACATGGGTGTAAATCTCGGTGGTGGCCACATCGGCATGCCCCAGCAAGGTCTGTATGGCGCGCAAATCGGCGCCATTGGCCAGCAGATGCGTCGCAAAGGCGTGGCGCAGCCGGTGTGGTGTGACCTTGTCTGGTGAAATCCCCGCAAAGACCGATAGTTCCTTGATCAACATATAGAACCGATGCCGGGTCAGGTGGCCCAGCTTGCCGGTGGAGGGAAAGAGGAACGCAGACAGCGGCTTGCCTTTGGCACGGGCGGCGTCTTCGGCGGTGTCGCGCAGGCTTAGCCAGATGCTCATCGCTTCACGCGACGGGGGCGACAGGGGCACCATGCGTTCCTTGCCGCCTTTGCCCTTGATCAGCAGCATGCGTGGATCACCGCGCGCCGAGGCGACGGGCAGGGCCACAAGTTCGCTCACCCGCATGCCGGTGGCATAGAGCAGCTCCATCAGGCAGGTGTTGCGTGCGCGGTCCCGGGCCGAGCGGGCTGAATGACGGGCGGCGTCAAGCAGGCCGTCCACTTCGGCCTCCGTCAGGATCTTGGGCAGTTTCTGATCGCGTCCGGGGCCCTTGATGCGGATGGCCGGGTTGTCCTCGCGCAAGCGCTCCTCAAAGGCGAAACGGTAAAGCTGCTTGATCGCTGAGAGCCTGCGTGCACGCGTAGATTTGGCCAGACCTTGGACGTCGCAATGGACTAGATAGGCCTCAACATCCGCTTGCTGGGCACTAGCCACGGCTTTGCCCGCGTCAGTCAGCCAGTCGGTATAGTCGTTCAGATCGCGCGCATAGGCGGCCAATGTGTTTTCAGCCGCTCCGAGTTCAGCCGCCTGGGCCTCAAGAAAGCTGGGCAGCCAGGTCGCGCTCATGTGGGGTTGTCCAACAGCAGGATTTGCAGCGCCGCGCGCCGTGCCACATCCTCCAGCCCGACGGCACGCAGGGTGGCGATCGCGTCTGTGACATCAGGCTCTGATCCAGATTGACCTTTGCCCATGGACTGTGAGGCTTTCAGTATCGCTTCCCCCAGCTTGCCTGCGTCCAGCAAGGGCTTGTGGTCCGGAGCTGGGGCGGTGGCATTGAACCCGGCTACAATGGCACGTTCCATGGCGGTCCGGGCGTCGTCCGCTTCAGGTGCCCCGCGGGCGACGCCGACCAGAAACCGGTCTCGGGCGGTCTTGGGTGCGTGGTCTGCGGCCACGGCTTCGTAGTCCGTTGACAGAAGGGCAATCCGGTAGGCTAACTCCCGGGTTTCGCCGTTCAGCGCAAGCGCCATCAACTTTTTTGAGAAGAGCCGGGCAAAGACGACCTCGAGGGACTGTGACTGTGCGGCCTCCCAGGCTTCCGGCAGCGTGGCGATGATGTCAGGAACGGATTGTTCGCTCAGGGATTTGTCAAAATCCTGCAGGGCGGCGACCCGGTCCCATATCCCGCCTGACGCCGCTGGGCGGCGATCGGTGTAAAGCCCCAGCAGCCGGATCGGAGTCAATGCTCCGGTGCGTGACAAACGTTCCGCCGCTTCAATTTCGGATTTCCATCCAGCGTTTCCGCGCAGATCCGTCATGGCAAAGGCCACGGGCAAGCGCCGGGTGGGCAAGGGCGCGCCCGAGGTCTCGTATAGGCGGAAAACAAGCGGAGACGGGGCGGATGGCGCCTCGGGAATGGCCGTCGTTTCAATAACTTCCGGGTCGAGGTACTGCGCCAGTAGCGTGGCTTCGACGCCTTTGAGATTGCCCAGGGCCACGGCGGTATCATAGGTCAGCGCGGCCGTGTCCCAATCGCCAGCACGGGCAATGCAATAGACACGCGCGCCGTAGTCACGGCTCAGCTGGGGGCTGTTGCGCAAGATGGCACAGGGTTCGTCTTCGTCACCGCTGAGCAAACTCAGGCTGAGCCAGGTATCAAACAGCATCTCGTTTTCAGGACCCGCCCGTTCCAGCAGGGCCAGAGCGGGGTCGACTGCGCCATACCCGACCAGGGCGTGAACCCGGGCGCGCAAAAAGGCCGCGTCTGTTTTGGCCGAGCCGGGGGCATCGGCTTCGGCCAGCAAAAGCGTATAGTTCAGCGCCTGCGTCGCGGGGAGGGGCCGCGCCTCCATCTGTTGCAGCAGTGTGATCAAGGTGGATTGGTCGCTGGCGGACCACAGATCGCGGGGCAGGCCGGTCGAGGACCTGGGCAAAAGCCCCACCGCATCGGCGCGCGGCGCATCCAAAGGCGTGACCTCAACCCCCGGCGTGACGGCGGTGTCGGTCACAGGCGGCTCGTCCCCGGCGTCTGGTGCGCGCTCGGGCACAGGCTGCGCCACGGGCACAGCTGGCAGCTTGTCGAGCCAGTCAATGGCAGACAGAGGTTGCTGTTGAGCGGCCGCTGCCAGCGGCAACAGAGCGCTGGTCAGAATGAGGCTAATTCGTTTCAAGAATGATTTCCTGCCGAATCTCCTGCGTCTCGGGCGAAAAATCTGCGCCCAGAAACGGGCCAATGTACGCGTAACATACAAGCGCGATGAACCCCAGAACAGCGAGGTAAAACAACCACTTGATCAGTCTTAACATGTGTGGCCTGCTCGTTTTATGATTTGTTTGTCCTCACTTTATATATGGCCTTTTTCCCAAGATCACGTCATTCAGGAAAAAACTGTTTGATTTGGCAGCGGAGCGCCGAAAGTGGCTGAAGATGAAACCTGGACCCTGAAGAAAACCATCGTGCTGGTTGGTATGATGGGCGCTGGTAAAACAGCCGTGGGCAAGGCCTTGGCCGCGCGTCTTGATGTGCCGTTTCTGGATTCCGACGCCGAGATTGAAACCGCGGCCAACATGACGATCTCGGAAATTTTCGAACGCGATGGCGAGCCTTTTTTTCGCGACCGCGAGACCGAGGTTATTGACCGCCTTCTGGACGGCCCGAGCAGTGTTCTGTCGACCGGAGGCGGCGCGTTTCTGGCTGAAAGAAATCGCTCGTTGGTGTCTGACAAGGGCATTTCCGTTTGGCTGAACGCTGATCTGAACCTGCTGTGGAGCCGAGTTAAACACAAAGATACCAGGCCTTTATTACGCACAGCTAATCCTAAGGCCACGTTGGAGGCGCTCTATGATGAGCGTGTGCCGATCTATGCATTGGCGGATATCGCGGTGCAGGCCCATCCCAAATATACGGTTGAGGCCATGGCGGCTGAGGTTCTCAAGGCGCTGACCAAACGGCGCGACGTTCTGGAGGTATGCGCATGAGCGAAACCGTACATGTGGATCTGGGCGATCGGTCCTATGACATCGTGATCGGGCCAGGGGTGCTGGCGCAGTCCGGTGCGGCCATCGCACCGTTTCTACGGCGGCCTCATGTGGCCATTGTCACTGATGAGAACGTGGGCCCACTGCATTTGCGCAGTTTACAGGCGGGGCTGCAGGCCGCGGGGGTGACAAGTACCTGTCTGACATTGCCTGCTGGCGAGGCCACCAAGTCCTGGCCTCATTTTGAGCGCACGGTCGAATGGTTGCTGGAGCAAAAGGTCGAACGCAATGACGTGGTCATCGCCTTTGGTGGCGGTGTCATCGGGGATCTTGTGGGCTTTGCCGCTGCGGTGTTGCGACGGGGCGTGAGGTTCGTTCAAATCCCCACAAGCCTGCTGGCGCAAGTGGACAGTTCCGTTGGCGGCAAAACCGGGATCAATGCGCCACAGGGCAAAAACCTGATCGGGGCGTTTCATCAACCCTCGCTGGTTTTGGCGGACACCGATGTTTTGGGCACCTTGACCGAGCGTGACTATCTGGCGGGGTATGGCGAGGTGGTAAAATACGGTCTGTTGGGAGATAGTGCATTCTTTCAATGGCTTGAGGTCAATGCGCCCAAAGCGGCAGCAGGAGATATGGCCGCCCGGATTGCCGCCGTAAAACGCTCGGTGCAGATGAAAGCGGACATCGTTCAACGTGACGAGACGGAGCAAGGCGACCGGGCGCTGTTGAACCTGGGCCATACCTTCTGTCATGCGCTTGAAAAGGCGACGGACTATTCAGATCGGCTGTTGCACGGCGAAGGAGTGGCGATTGGCTGCGCGCTGGCGTTTGAGCTGTCAGCGCGGTTGGGGCTGTGTTCGCAAGAAGACCCAAGCCGCGTGCGCGCCCATCTGCGCGACATGAAGATGAAGGTTGATCTCTCTGATATCCCAGGGGATTTACCAGATGCAGATGCGCTGGTGTCGTTGATGGCGCAGGACAAGAAAGTGATCGACGGGCAGCTGCGTTTCATCCTCGCACGCGGGATCGGCGAGGCCTTTGTCACCGCAGATGTACCGCCCGAGGCCGTGCGCGGCGTTTTGCGGGATGCGCTGAGCTAACCGATTACACTTGCGCGGCCTTCGCCGTATTCACCCGCGATGACAAGGCCTCGTGACTTTCGACCCGCTCGGAGTACCGATCGGTCAGATAGCCAGAGCTGCTACGTGTGAGCAGGGTAAACTTCACCAGCTCCTCCATCACATCGACAACGCGGTTGTAGTAGGGCCCTGGTTTCATGCGGCCGTTTTCGTCAAATTCATCCCATGCTCGTGGCACTGACGATTGGTTGGGAATGGTGATCAGGCGCATCCAGCGGCCAAGAATGCGCATTTGGTTCAATGAGTTAAAGCTCTGACTTCCACCACAAACCTGGGCTAGGGCCAGTGTTTTGCCCTGCGTGGGGCGTATGCCGCCGATTGGGGCAAGGGGGATCCAGTCGATCATGGTTTTCATCACCCCGGTCATGGCGCCATGCCGTTCGGGGCTGACCCAGACCATGCCTTCGGACCACATCACCAGATCCCGCAGTTCGGCCACCTTGGGATGAGATGGATCGGCATCATCGGTCAGAGGCAGCCCGCTTGGATCAAAGCTGCGGGTGTCCGCCCCGAGGTGACGCAGGATCCGCGCGGCCTCTTCGCTGAGCGCGCGAGAGTAGGACGTGGTGCGCAAGCTGCCATGGAGCAGCAGGAACCGTGGAGGGTGGGTGGCTCTTTGATCGGGGCATAGCGCCGTTTCATCAATCTGAGGCAAATGCGGGGCGCTGAAACTGGGCGTATCGGTCATTTCGGGGGGTCTGCTTTCAAAAGCCAGCCAAAGAGAGCCACCGCCAGGGCGGCCCCGATCAGCTGTGCGACGATAAAGGGGAGGACGTCAGTCGGGTGGATGCCGGCGAATGTGTCCGAGAACGCGCGGCCAATGGTCACCGCTGGATTGGCGAACGAGGTGGAGGCCGTGAACCAATAAGCGGCGGTGATATAGAGCCCCACCAGCCAGGCCACCGCGTCAGGTTTGAACCGGATGCCCGCCAGGATGACGCCGACCAGCCCGAAGGTGGCGACGATTTCCGAAAACCATTGCGCCGTTCCCGTACGCTGGGTGGTTGAGGCCTGAAGCAGGCTGAGGTCAAACATCCCGTGGGCGATGATGCTGCCGAGAACACCACCGATGATCTGTGCCACGATGTAAGGCGTGGCCTCGGCAAATTTCGCCTCACCGCGCAACAGGAAAGCGAGGGTCACCGCCGGGTTGAAATGTGCGCCTGATATGGGCCCGAGGATGGTGATCAGCACCACCAGGATGGCCCCGGTGGGCAAGGTGTTACCCAACAGAGCCAAGGCCACATCATCGGTCAGTTGATCTGCCATGATCCCTGATCCAACCACTGTGCCCACCAGCAGAGCGGTGCCCAGGGCTTCGGCCACAAGGCGACGGGGCAATGAGAAATTCATCTGTGAATGATCCTTTTTTGGCAGGTGTCAGGCGCGAGGTGATGTCACGGGCACGCGCAGGCCAGTTCCTCTATTAGCGGCTGGCAGGTTTCGGGGCGACCACCGCAACAATCCTCCAACAAAAAAGCCAGCAATCCGCGGATGCCAGTGAAATCAGCGATATAGCGGATTGATCGCCCTTCGCGTTCGCGGCGCAAAAGCCCCGCCTGTTGCAGCACCGACAGGTTGGCGGACATGGTATTTTGCCGGACATCCAGCGCATCGGCAATGTCGCCCGCCGCCATGCCCTCGGGGCCGGCTTTGATCAGCAGGCGAAAGACATCCAGACGGGTGTGCTGAGCGAGCGCCGCGAAGGCGGTGAGAGCAATTTTCTTATCCATATATCGTGATGTATTGATATATTTTGTGGTGCACAATAGGGGGGCTGAACTTTTTGTATGGACAGGGCAGGCCGATGAGGCGCGGGGGGCAAAGACCGCCCCCGGCTGCAATGTTGTTACCCAGCGCGTTTGATCAGCGCGTGGCGCTTTTTGCCTGCGGAGAGCTTGATTGGTGCGGCCAAGGCGGCGGCGTCAATCATCAGGCCTGCATCCGTCAATGGCGCGTCGTCCAGCCGGGCACCGTTCTCGGAAATCAGGCGTTTGGCTTCCTTGCCGGATTTCGCCAGCCCGGATTTCACGATCAGCTGCACGATGGAGACGCCCTCTGCCAGCTCCTCCGCGCTCAGCTCAAGCGTGGGCAGATCATCGCCAATACCACCTTTTTCAAAGACTTCGCGTGATGTCGCTTCGGCGGTGGCTGCCGCATCTGCGCCGTGCAACAGGGTTGTGACTTCGTTGGCCAGACGGATCTTCGCGTCGTTGATCTCGGATCCTTCCAAGGCGCCCAGACGATCGCATTCCTCAACCGGCAATTCGGTGTAGAGCTTCAGGAAGCGGCCCACATCAGCGTCGGTGGTGTTGCGCCAGAACTGCCAGAATTCATAAGGGCTGCGCATGTCGGCGTTCAGCCACACAGCGCCATCCGCGGATTTGCCCATTTTCTTGCCGTCGGACGTGGTCAGCAGGGGGGATGTCAGACCGTAGACTTCGTTGTCGATCACCCGGCGAGTCAGGTCGATCCCGTTGACAATATTGCCCCATTGATCTGAGCCACCCATCTGCAACAGGCAGCCATAGCGGCGGTTCAGCTCCATGAAGTCATAGGCCTGTAGGATCATGTAATTGAATTCGAGGAACGACAGGGATTGTTCGCGGTCGAGCCTGGATTTCACGCTTTCAAACGCCAGCATCCGGTTGACCGAGAAATGTCGACCGATGTCGCGCAGGAATGAGATGTAGTTCAGCTGATCCAGCCATTCGGCGTTGTTGACCATGACCGCCCCGCTGGGCGCATCGGAGTAGTCGATATAAGCCTCAAACACCTTCTGGATGCCGTCGATATTGGACTGAATGGCGGCATCATCCAGCAAGGGGCGTTCATCGGCGCGGAAACTTGGATCGCCCACCTTTGTAGTGCCGCCGCCCATCAGAGTGATGGGTTTATGCCCGGTTTTTTGCAGCCAGCGCAGCATCATGATCTGGATCAGGCTGCCCACGTGCAGGGATTTCGCCGTGGCATCAAAGCCGATGTAGGCGGGAACCACACCGCTGGTCATGGCCTCGTCCAGCGCCTGATAATCGGTGCAATCGGCCAGAAAGCCACGTTCCATCATCACGGTCATGAAATCTGATTTGGGGTGGTAGGTCATTTGTCTTGTCCCGATGGTCTTTGCGCGGCATGTATAGGGGGCAAGCAGGCGAAGGAAAAGGCCATGTTGTCCGCTGATCCGATCTGGGCCCTTGGGGCCATGTCCGGCACGTCTTTGGACGGGGTGGATGCGGCTATGCTGCGCACGGATGGCGAGCGGATTTTTGCGTTTGGAGACAGCGCCTATCGCGCCTATTCCGAGGCCGAGCAAACCACGCTGCGTGAGGCTTTGGGCAAGTGGCCGGGCGAGGATGTCGCAGCGGCCGAGGCGGTCACCCACGCGGCCCATCTGGAGGTGTTGCAGGGGTTTAGAGACGCCGAGCTGATCGGTTTTCACGGGCAGACCCTGGCGCATGAGCCACAGGGGCGCGGGACCTATCAGATTGGGGATGGCGCGGCGTTGGCCGAGGCGTTGGGCGTGCCGGTGATCTGGGACTTCCGTACTGCAGATGTGCAACTGGGCGGCGAAGGCGCACCGTTGGCGCCATATTTTCACTTTGCTTGTGCCAAGTACATTCAGGCCGATGCCCCCTTGGGCATTCTAAATCTGGGCGGTGTGGGGAACCTGACGTGGATTGACCCCAGCTATGATCGTCCAAACGACGAAGGCGCCTTGCTGGCCTTTGACACCGGACCTGCGAATGCGCCGATCAATGATCTGATGATGGCCCGGCGCGGCGAGAGATGCGACCGGGATGGTGCCTTGGCGCGCCTTGGCACGGTTGAGCCGGGCGCGTTGGAGCTGTTTCTGGAGGAAAGCTATTTTCGCCGGATGCCGCCTAAATCTTTGGACCGCGATGCCTTTGCCGATATGATCACTTTGGTCAATGAGCTGAGTGATTTCGATGCCGCAGCGACCCTGACGGGCATGTCGGCGGCAGCCGTCCTGCAGGCAATGGAACATTGCCCCAAGCCGCCTTCGCGGTTGCTGATCACCGGAGGCGGGCGGCACAACCCGGTGATGATGGATATGATGCGGGCCGCATTGGATTGCCCGGTTGATCCGATCGAAGCCGTAGGGCTGGATGGTGATATGCTGGAGGCGCAGGCCTTTGCCCATCTGGCAGTTCGGGTGCGGCGCGGCCTGCCCACATCCGGACCTTCTACAACAGGCGTGCGCGCCGGGGTGTCGGGTGGCACCTTCAGTGATCCTCAAGCGCAAGGAGCAGCGTGATGGACTATCAGTTGGATGAAGTGACCGTACCCCGTCTGGGCATGGTGGTGCTGAGCACGGATGAAACGCTTGAAGACGAGACACGTTCAGTGCTGGAAGGGCAGGGTGCGCGGCTGATGCACAGCCGGATCTATTCGGCCCCCAAGGTGACGCCTGAAAGCCTGAAGGCGATGGAAGCCCTGATGCCTGCCAGCGCCGAGCTGTTGCCCCAAGGGCTGGATGCGATTGCCTATGGCTGCACTTCGGCCTCGGTTCTGATGGGACCTGAAGCTGTGGAACGGCAAATCCAAACTGTGCAGCCCGGGGTGCCTGTGACCAACCCGATCAGTGCGGTGGTCTCAGCGCTGGAACATCTGAAGGCCTCAAAGATCGCTTTGGTCACGCCCTATTCTGCCACCGTGGCCCGACCGATGCGCGATTTTCTGGAGCGCGCGGGCATTGAGACGGTCAGCGAGGCCGGGTTTAACGAGGAAATGGACGAGCGTGTCGCGCGGATTTCGGAATCTTCGACCCTGAAAGCCATCCTGGAAACCGGGCGTCAACCTGGGGTCGAGGCGGTTTTTGCCAGCTGTACCAATCTGCGCGCCTTTGGCATTATTGAAGAGGCCGAGGCCGAACTGGGCCTGCCTGTCATCAGCTCGAACCTGGCCTTGGTCTGGGATTTGCTGCGTAAAGCGGGCGTGGATGCAACAGGCTGGGGGCCGGGACGCTTGTTTGCCTAAGCTGGGCTTGATTAACGCAGGTGCGATCCGTTAGATCAACGTAGCCTTGGGGGAACGAGGCGCTTAGATATTAAACCTTTTACTTTCAGGCATATGGCCATCCCAGCCATCGGAGTTGGTCAGGTCGATGCACGATTTGTCGTATCGTAAAGAACTGGACGGGCTGCGCGCCATTGCTGTGGTCAGCGTGATCCTGTTCCATGTCGGTTTTCCGTCCATGCCCGGCGGCTATGTCGGTGTCGATGTGTTCTTTGTCTTGTCCGGCTACTTGATCTGCGGTCAGACCTACCTGCGTCTGGCCGAGGCGCGCTATTCCGCGACCGAGTTTTTCGCCCGTCGGATCCGGCGTTTGTCGACCGCGTATTTCGCTTGCTTCCTGGTGACCGCATTGGTCGCCCATGTGTTGTTCCTGCGCGAGGATATGGCAGAGGTTTTTGCCAATCTGATTGGGTCTATTACCTTCACAAACAACTACAACCTGTTGTTTAGTCAGGGGTATTTCAATCAGGATGCGCATGAAAATCCGTTTTTGCACACCTGGTCGCTCTCGATAGAAGAGCAGTTCTATATTGGGTTGCCGATCCTGATTTTGCTGACACGGCGCAGCCTGAAGGCCTTTGTCATCCTGCTGATTGTGATGTTTGTGGTCTCGCTTGCGCTGGTGCTGTTGTCGGGCCAGCGGATTTATCTGCAGGATCAGAGGTTTTTTGCCACGTCCTTCCGCATTTGGGAGTTGGCGTTGGGCGGGTTGGTTTTCGTGGCTCAGCAACGTGGCATGCGCTTGCCGCAGATCGGGCCAGTGTGGCCTTTGCTGGGGCTGGCTTTGGTCATTGCGCCTGTGGGCTGGATTGATGACAGCTGGACCTATCCTGGTTGGATAACCTTGGCACCGACTGTGGGCACAGCCCTGTTGGTGGCCACAGCCTACCCATCGCAGGGGCGCACGGGGCGGGTGCTGGCCAGCCCTCCGATGGCTTATGTGGGGCGCATTTCCTATGGGGCCTACCTGTGGCATTGGCCGCTGATTGTCTTTGTCACCTATTTGTGGGGGGCATTGGGCGATGAAATACGCACGATCCTTGTACTGGCCTCGTTGGGATTGGGGGCGCTGTCCTATCACCTGATCGAAACCCCCATTCGCCGGATTGATGTGCGGGTGCATAAGGGCAAGCTGTACGCGATGTTTGGCGTGCAAACCGCTGTGTTGCTGGCTGTGGCGGCGTTTGTGCTGCACCAATCCAACCGCGAGGAAACCGAAGCTGACATCGCCCTGCAGAAGATCAAAGGCGAGATCGGTGCCTTTCATCCTGAATGGGATACCTGCTGGAACAAGATGGGCATCGAAGACTATTGCCGCATCGGTGCAGAGGGTGACGGGCCGATCGAATACATCGCCTGGGGTGACAGCATGACCAACAGCGCTTATGCCGCCTATGACGCTTATGGCAAGGAAACAGGCAAGCGCGGGGTGATTGCTACATCCGCGGCCTGTGCGCCTTTGCCGGATGTTGCGCGGGATTATGGCGGGACGGATATTTGTCTGACCTTCAACAAAGGTGTGCTGGCATATCTGGAGACGGCACCCGAGCTTGAGGTCTTTTTGCTAGCGCGCTGGACCTACTATGCCGAAGGCTATGATGATCAGCGCTCGAACACGCCAAACGAAGCACCGATTGTGGACGCCACAGGGCAGCAGTTGCCGGGCACAAACTTTGAAATATTCGTGCCGGTCTTTGAAAAGCTGCTGGATAAGATCGGTGCCCGCCACAAGGTGACAGTCGTGAACCTGTGGCCGGTGGCCCCCTATTCTGTGCCCGTGGCGATGCTGCGCAATGCGCGCTTTGGCACGCGGATTGATCCGATCACGTTGGAGATCTTCAACAATCGTGGTGGGCGTGTGGTCGAGTATGTGAACACGGCTGCCACATCACGCGGGATGCGTGTGATCGCGCCACATGAAACGCTGTGCGCCAGTGGCACCTGCATTTTGCACGACAATGGCGTGCCGCTCTATGTGGATCAGACACATCTGGGGCAGGCCGGCAATCGGATGCTGCTTGAGATGCTGCTTGACGACGGAACGACATCCGCCAACTAAACGGGCATGCGCCAAAAAGAAAGGGCGCAGACGGTGAGATCTGCGCCCTGTGGCTTTGGTGTTTGTCAGGTCAGGATCAGAAGTGGAAACCCAGTTTGATCCCGGCGCTGATGGCGTCGTTGTTCGAGAAGTTTCCGCGTGGCGTGTCTGGTGTGCCTGTTTCAGGCAGAGCATTGCCAAACATTGTGTAGCGGATGCCGCCTGACAGTGTCAGTGCATCGTTCAGCTCGTAACGGCCACCCAAAGAGAAGGCCATCTGGCCATTGGTCGGTGCCAGTGGCGAGACCAGATCATCGCTGCCACCATCTTCGTAGGTGAACGACAGGCTGGCCGAGAACTTTTCAGTGAACCGACGGCCGACACCGATTTCATAGGTGATGGTGTCGTCCAGCGACGCCAGGTTTGCACCCAGGACTGGCGGTTGCAGCGTGAAGGCGCTCCACTCGGACCAGCGCACGCTACCGAACAGCAACGTGTCTTTGGCAATGCCCGATTGGACATCGAGAGATACCGACTGAGGTGTCTCCGTGTTGGTCGGAGCCGTTGGGAAGCCGTTTTCCACGGACATCATGCTCAGATCAACAGCTGAGTGGTATGTCAGCGAGGCGCGGAATGCGATGTCAGGGATTTCATAGGCGCCACCGACGACGTAGCCATAGCCCGTGTCAGAGCTGAAGCGCACGTTATAGCCGTTGGCCGGGCCATAAGCGAGACCACCAAGGCCGATTGCGCCTGATGCTTTGACTGCGCGTGGGCCACCATAAACGGCGATGCGATCAGTGGCTTGGAACTTCAGCAAGGCAGTGACGGCATGGGTTTCAGCGTCCGCGAAAGTACCGCCGAGCAGAGTGGCTGCTGGGCTGCCGCCATAGCGGGTTTCAGCGCCGTAGGGCTGGTCATAAATCAATGCGAACGACAGCTGCTCAGTCACGTCCAGCTTGAAGCCTGCGCTGGCCAGGCCAAATTCGCCAGCCACGTTGCTGATCGGATTGCCCAGCAGGTCGGAGCCTGTGATGGTTGGTGAAACATGACCAAAAGAAAGTTCGGCATAGTTGCCTTTTTCAAAAATCATGTCGATGGGTGTATAGGAGCGATCCAGGCCGCCGGCCTGTGCTGCACCTGCGGCGATGGTCAGCGTGGTGGCTGCCAATGCGAGTTGTTTCATTATCCCTCTCCTCCAGAACGAGTTACCAAACTCTGATACGAGGAGGTTAAACGTTCACAAAGTTTGACGCCACGTCACGATTTTAGGGGAGGGCCTTGACGTGGCGTGACTGTAACAAAATTGCTGCAAACACGGCGATTTATGAGGGTTTGCGGTGTGTTTCTGACCAGATGTTCAAGTAATTGCCGCCAAAAATGAGCAGCGCTCCGATGATGACAAAGACGTCCAGAGGCTCAGAGTAGAACAAAAGGCCCACAATTGCGATCACCGGAAGGCGGACAAAATCAACCGGAATCACGACCGTGGCAGGGGCAATGGAAAGGGCCGTGGTCAAGCAGAAGTGGGCCACCAACCCACCAAGACCGATGACGATCACCCAAGGCAGCAGCTGCGTCGAGGGCAGGGCGATATCGCCATCATAGCCCGCGCAGATCAGCCCAAAGACGCATTGCATGGCCGTCATCCAGAACAGAATGCAGGTCAGGGATTCGGTGCGGGTCAGCAGTTTGGTGTAAATAATGGAATAGGCAAAGGCGATGGCGCAGCTGGCGGCAGCAAGTGTGCCGATGTTCACCGTCTCGGGAGAGGGGCGCGCGACAATCAGAATACCGACAAAACCACAGACCGCTGCAATAATCCGGGTTTGGGTCAGACGCTCGCCCAGCAGGAATGGCGCTAGGATCAGCACCCAGAGTGGCGAGGTGAACTCAAGCGCGAACACCTGGGCCAGGGGGATGATCGTCAGCGCAAAGAACCACAGGTTCTGCCCTGCGAAATGCGAGATGTTGCGCAGAACCTGAAGGCGCATGCTGCGAAAGGTGATCTGGCGATGGGCCCCGGTGATCAGCGCGACGGTGACAACGATGGCAAAGCCCACGAAGCTTCGAAAGAGCATGATTTCGAAGGTATCAAGCTCGGCACTGGCGGCACGTCCGGCCACGGCCATCAGGGAAAACGACAGGATGGAACCGATCATCCACAACGAGCCCCGGATGGTCGGGCTCATCCGGGCATGCCAGTAATGGTGTAATCGCGCGGAAACCCAGCGCTGATGCGGCCCCAGTTCGAGGCTTTGACACGCGCCTGATGGGCCTCAAAAGCCACGGGGTCTGTGAAATCTTCGGCGACGTCGAAACGACCGGGGTGATCCGGGTTCTCGGTGACGTTGAACGAGATACAGCCGGGTTCCGCGCGGGTCAGGCGGATGTGTTCCTGCAAAGCGATGCGAATCGCGTCCAGCCGCTCTGGTGGGACAGTGATGTGGCCGGTCAGCGTCACTCCCATTCGATTGTGCCCGGAGGTTTCGAAGTGATGTCATAGGTCACACGGTTGATGCCCGGCACTTCGTTGATGATGCGTGTGGCGGTTTCGCCGAGGAACTCGTGAGAGAACGGATAGTAATCCGCTGTCATTCCATCCACGGAATTGACCGCACGCAGGGCACAGGCAAAATCATAGGTGCGCCCGTCACCCATCACACCCACGGTGCGGACGGGCAGAATGGCCACAAAAGCCTGCCATATCTCATCATAAAGCCCGTGCTTGCGGATCTGGTCGATATAGACGGCATCGGCCTTGCGCAGGATCTCCAGTTTTTCGCGGGTGATCTCGCCGGGGCAGCGGATCGCCAAACCAGGGCCGGGGAAGGGATGACGCCCGATGAAGCTGTCGGGCAGCCCCAGCTCACGCCCCAGGGCGCGCACTTCGTCTTTGAACAATTCGCGCAGGGGTTCGACCAGTTTCAGGCCCATTTTCTCGGGCAGGCCGCCGACGTTGTGGTGCGATTTGATCGTCACCGAGGGGCCACCTGAGAAGGAAACCGATTCGATGACGTCGGGGTAGAGTGTGCCTTGGGCCAGAAATTCCGCGCCTTCGATGGTGTTCGCGTGTTTCTGGAACACGTCGATGAACAGCCGACCGATGATCTTGCGCTTGGTCTCGGGGTCGGATTGTCCGTCCAACTCGCCCAGAAACAGCTCGGATTCGTCGGCGTGGATCAGCGGGATGTTATAGTTGTCGCGGAACATGGTGAGGACTTCGGTCGCCTCATCTTGCCGCAGAAGGCCGTGATCGACAAAGACACAGGTCAGCTGGTCGCCAATGGCCTCGTGGATCAGCACGGCGGCGACCGAGGAATCGACCCCGCCGGACAGGCCGCAAATGACTTGCTTGTCACCGACCTGTTCGCGGATTTTGCGGATCGCCTCTTCGCGGTAGGCGCCCATGGTCCAATCGCCGGTAAACCCTGCGGCCCGCACGAAATTTTCGTAAAGTTTCGCGCCGTTCGGGGTGTGGTGCACCTCGGGGTGGAACTGCACGGCGTAGAAGTTGCGCGCGGTGTCGGCGGTGATCGCATAGGGCGCGTTGGGTGAGGTGCCGTAGACCTCAAAGCCGGGGGCCAGTTTGCTGACGTGATCGCCGTGGGACATCCAGACCTGTTCGTCGCCATCAGCGAACCAGCCGTCCAACAGAGACAAAGAGTTGGCAGGGGTTACAAAGGCACGGCCAAATTCGGCAGTGCCGCCACCGCCCGAGATTTTGCCACCGTCCACCTGACCGCCCAGTTCCTGCATCATGACCTGCTGACCATAGCAGATGCCAAGGATCGGGATGCCTGCGGTGAACACCGAGGCCGGAGGGCGCGGAGATCCGCCGCGGGTGACAGAATCAGGTCCGCCCGAGAAGATCACGGCCTTGGGCGCAAACGCGGCAAGAAAGGCGTCGGTGACATTCTGGTAGGGGTGGATTTCGCAATAGACATTCAGCTCGCGCAGGCGGCGGGCAATCAGCTGCGTTACCTGGCTGCCGAAGTCGATGATCAGAAGGCGGTCATGATGTGTATCGGTCATATTTGCCTAGTAGGACGCACGCGGGATGAGTGCAAGAGTGGTGAGGCGCGCGCAGGCCGGTTAACCTGCCTTCCTGACCTCGCAACACAGGAACTTAACTCAAATGTCGCTTTCTCGCGCCAAAGGGCGGATTCTTTCCCTGAGGCTTTCAACCCTTATTATAAAAGCCTCTTATACCGTACCCGAGGAGGGTGCGCCTTACAGCATGCAAAGGTGAAAAGACATGGCCGAAGGACGCCGGAGATCACGTGGGGGTGGCGGTGCCGCCAGACGCGCGGAACGCACAGCCGTCAGCATTGAAACCGCAAAGTACATCGAGCGGAATATCCCGAATTTCGAGATCCTGACCGAAGAAGCGCTGGATATCATTGAAGCCAATGCCGAGCAGGTGCTGGAAGAGATCGGTGTGAACTTTGTCGATAACCCAGCGGCATTGGAACGCTGGCGTGCAGCAGGTGCGGATATCGACGGCGAGCGGGTGCGTATTCCCAAAGGTCTGGCGCGTGAGCTGATCAAGACGGCGCCAAAGCAGTTCACCCAGGTGGCCCGCAACCCTGAGCGCAATGTGGTCATCGGCGGCAAGAACCTGGTGCTGGCCCCGGTCTACGGCCCGCCCTTCGTGCGCGACATGGATGGCGGTCGCCGCTATGCCACGATGGATGATTTCACCAAATTCGTGAAGCTGGGGTACATGTCGAAATGGCTGCACCACTCGGGCGGCACTGTGTGTGAGCCCACGGATGTGGCCGTGAACAAACGCCACCTCGATATGCTGCACGCGCATATGGTTTATTCGGACAAGCCCTTCATGGGATCGGTGACCGAACCCAGTCGCGCACAGGATTCGATTGAGATGTGCGAGATCCTGTTCGGCAAGGAGTTCGTTCAGGAAAACACGGTGATGACCTCGCTGATCAACATCAATTCGCCCATGACCTTTGACGATGTGATGATGGGCGCGATGGAGGTTTATGCACAGAACAATCAGGCGTGCATCGTGTCACCCTTTATCGTCGGCGGGGCCATGGCACCAGTGACGGTGGCGGGGACGCTGACGCAGGTGATGGCCGAAGTACTGGCAGGTATTGCTTACAATCAGCTTTGCCGTGCAGGTGCTCCGGTGATCATGGGGGCCTTTGTGACCTCGATCGATATGAACTCGGGTGCGCCGACCTTTGGCACGCCAGAGGCGGCCCACATTACTTATGGCGCAGGTCAGATCGCCCGCCGTCTGGGTCTGCCATATCGTTCGGCCGGATCGTTTACCGGGTCGAAACTGCCCGATGCGCAGGCGGCGTATGAGACGTCAAACAGCCTGAACATGGGCTTGCTGGCCGGTGTGAACTTCATGCTGCACAGCTGCGGCTGGCTGGAAGGGGGGCTGGTGTCCTCGTTCGAGAAGTTCGTGATGGACGCTGATCAGCTGGGAACGCTGCACCATCTGGCGCAGGGCGTTCACATGGATGAAAACGGCCAGGGCATGGATGCGATTCGTGAAGTGGGTCCGGGTGGGCACTATCTGGGATGCGCACACACGCAGGCCAACTTTAAATCTGCCTTCTGGCGGTCCAATATGCTGGACTACAAACCGTTCGAGCAATGGGCCGAGGAAGGCGAGCGCGATACCATGACGCTGGCCAATGCCAAGATGAAGCAGATGTTGGAAAACTATCAGCAACCAGCGCTTGATCCTGCCATTGCCGAGGCATTGGCCGAATATGTGGCCACCAAAAAGGCATCGATGCCCGACGCCTTTGGTTGATATGTGATACGGGTCAAACCGAGCCATTCGGTTTGACCCGTACGGGCTGCGGGGCCGGTGCGGGCTGCGCGTAGAGCGCGCGCATCAGACGGGCTTCGCCCATCAAGGCAATTAACAAATCAACGTGATCCGCGGCACAGTAGGTCGCGTCATTGGATTGGCGTGTCTCATTCATGTCCTGTTCCATCTCGATCAGCCGTTGCAACGCTTCGGCGTTCACAGGCACGCGCCCCGAGGGGAACAAACGTCGCAGGTGCAGGTCGCGCTGATAGGTGGCGGCCCCGATACGGGCGGCCTGAATGAGCAGGCGCGGGCGGTGGATGTTGTTGAGATGGTTCAGCAATTCGTGCATTCAGATTCTCCTTTTTGTCGCACCAAGATGGCACAACCTAAAAGGGTGTTGCGTAGACGGTCACATCTGCGTTCGCAGCCCTGCGGCTTTGTTTACCAATTAGCGACAATTGTTAAGAACATGGAAACAATTAACGAACCAGAAAGGTTTTCCCGTATAGGTAGAGCTCGCTTGTGGATAACTCTGTGGACAGACAGAGGGTTTCCCAAGTCTCGGTAAAGGCAGAGTTACGGAGGGGAATATGCGGAACGGTCCAACCGCGAGTCCATTGGACGGAGTTGTGCCCAATTGGGTGCCACGACCGGCGGTACATTACCTGGCTCATATCGAGGCAGGCTTGCCGATTCGGAAACTGGCGCGCGATGCGGGATGCCATGCTTCGACAGTGCTTCGACAAATCCGCAGCTTCGAATCTCGTCGCGAAGATCCCTTGGTGGATGCGGCGCTCTGCCGATTGGGGCGATCTCTTCCTGCGCGGGATGCTGGTTCCTACCGCAAGGAGACACCAATGGCTGCACAAAGTGAGATACCCCCTGTCGATACGACGTTAACGGAAGAGGATTTTCGTCGTGAAGGCGCACGGGTTTTGCGGCGTTTGGTGGAGCCGGGTGCGCTGCTGGTGGTCGCGGCCAATATGGACAAGGCTGTTGTGGTGCGCGACCGCGAAGGGGCCGAGCCCACGCGTACAGGTGTGGTGGACAAGGAAGTGGCCGAAGCGATTGCATTGAAAGGCTGGATCCAGTGCACGCAATCGGGCCGCATCACACGCTATACCGTCAGCCCCGCGGGACGGGATGCGCTGGGTCGGCTGATGGCTGATGCCGAAAACGCAGCCCTTGGATTTGCAGAAATGCCTGCGACGTTTCAGGGGCAGGGGGCGCTCTTGCCCACGCCGGACGCCGACAATGCCAATGCGCCCAGCAAACGTAAACGTTATGCCGCCACGGAATCGCCTGTGCTGGTCTTGGCGCGGCGCAAAGACAAAACCGGCGCGCCGTTTCTGAGCGATGAGTTGGTGCGTGCAGGCGAACGGTTGCGCGAGGATTTTGAGCTGGCGCAAATGAATATGCGCGGCGAGCAGAACTGGGATGCCTATGTCACTGGCATGGACGCCTCTGCGCCTTTACAGGCCGGTGATGTGACCCAGGCCGAGGCCGAAGCGCGTGATCGCGTGGCCGGTGCTCTCAGAGACCTGGGGCCGGGCTTGGGGGATGTGGCCTTGCACTGCTGTTGCCATTTGGGCGGGCTGGAGCTGGCCGAGAAGAACATGGGCTGGTCGGCGCGTTCGGGCAAGGTGGTGCTGCGCATCGCACTCCAACGTCTGAGCCGCCACTACCGCGAATTGGGCGATGCAGGGCAGATGATCGGGTGAACACTGCTTCTGGCTAGGCCGCACCGAGGGTGCGGCTCAATGAAAAAGCGCCCGAGGGAAACCCTCGGGCGCTTGGCGTTTCGCTAAAGCGGTCGCGTTTATGCCAGATCGAAGCGATCTGCGTTCATCACCTTGGTCCAAGCGGCGACAAAGTCGTTCACCATCTTGGTGCCGTTGTCGGCCTGCGCGTAAACCTCGGCCACGGCCCGCAGAACCGAGTTGGAGCCGAACACCAGATCGGCACGGGTGCCGGTCCATTTCACATCGCCTGAGGCGCGATCATGTGCTTCGTAGATGCCTTTGCTCTCGGTCGGCTTCCATTCCACATCCATGCTGAGCAGGTTGGTGAAGAAATCCTGGCTGAGCGCGCCGGGGCGGTCGGTCAGAACGCCGTGGCCGCTGTCACCATGGGTGGCGCCCATCGCGCGCATGCCGCCGACCAGAACGGTCATCTCAGGGGCAGAAAGGCCCAAGAGCTGCGCCCGGTCGACCAGCATTTTCTCGGCTGGGATCGACAGGTTTTCGCGGCAGTAGTTGCGGAACCCGTCAGCTTGCGGCTCCATGGGTTCAAAGCTCTCGGCATCCGTCTGCTCGGCGGAGGCGTCCATGCGACCGCCCGAGAAGGGAACGGTGATCTTGTGGCCCGCCGCTGCTGCAGCCTGTTCCACACCAACATTGCCTGCCAGCACGATCACATCGGCCAAGGACACGGATTTGCCAAATGCGGATTGTACGCCTTCCAGCGCCGTCAGCGCCTTGGACAACTCGGCAGGTTCGTTTGCCTCCCAACCATTCTGAGGTGCAAGACGCACGCGCGCGCCATTGGCCCCGCCACGTTTGTCTGACCCGCGGAACGTCGAGGCCGAGGCCCAGGCGGTTTTGACCAGTTCAGCAGTCGACAGGCCTGTCGCAGCAATCGCGGATTTCAAAGCATCCACATCGGCGTCTGACAGGGCAGGGCTGTCGTTGGCGGGGATGGGGTCTTGCCAGATCAGATCCTCGGCGGGCACTTCATCGCCCAGATACAAGGCTTTGGGGCCCATATCGCGGTGGGTCAGTTTGAACCAGGCGCGGGCAAAGGCTTCGGCCAGCTCCTCGGGGTTTTCGTGGAACCGCTTGGAGATGGGGCCATAGATCGGATCCATCTTCATGGCCATATCTGCGGTGGTCATCATCAGTGGCACCTTCTTGGAGGAATCGGCGGCATCGGGGGCCATATGATCCTCACTTGGGTTGACGGGGGTCCACTGCTGGGCACCGGCGGGGGATTTGGTCAGCTCCCATTCGTTGCCAAAGAGCGCGTCGAAATAGCCGTTGTCCCATTGGGTCGGGTTGGCGGTCCAGGGGCCTTCGATGCCCGATGTGATCGCGTCGCCGCCTTTGCCTGAGGCATGGGACGACATCCAGCCAAAGCCTTGCGCTTCAATTGGGGCGGCTTCGGGTTCTGGGCCGACATTGGCGGCATCGCCAGCGCCGTGCGCCTTGCCGAAGGTGTGACCGCCCGCTGTCAGGGCCACGGTTTCTTCGTCGTTCATTGCCATACGCGCGAAAGTTTCGCGGATGTCGCGGCCCGAGGCGATGGGATCAGGGTTGCCGTCTGGACCTTCGGGGTTCACGTAGATCAGACCCATCTGCACAGCGGCCAGCGGGTTTTCCAGCTCGCGATCACCGGTGTAGCGGCTGTTTTCACCGCCAGAGGGCTCCAGCCATTCCTCTTCGGCGCCCCAATACACGTCTTCTTCGGGTTCCCAGACATCGGCACGACCGCCGCCAAAGCCAAAGGTACGCCCACCCATTGATTCGATGGCAACGTTGCCGGCCAGAACCAGAAGATCAGCCCAAGAGATTTTGTTGCCGTATTTCTGTTTGATTGGCCACAGCAGGCGGCGGGCCTTGTCGAGGTTGCCGTTATCCGGCCAGCTGTTGAGGGGGGCAAAGCGTTGCTGGCCTGTGCCAGCGCCACCGCGACCATCGGCGGTGCGATAGGTGCCTGCCGCGTGCCATGTCATGCGGATAAAGAAGCCGCCGTAGTGGCCGTAATCTGCAGGCCACCAATCCTGGCTGTCGGTCATCAATGCGGTCAGGTCTGCTTTCAATGCCTTGAGATCAAGCGATTTAAATGCCTCGGCATAATTAAACCCGGGGTCCATCGGATTCCCTTCGGCCCCGTTTTGGTGTAGGATTTTCAGGTTCAGCTGATTGGGCCACCAGTCACGATTGGTCTGTTGTTTTTTGTGGCTTACGGGGCATCTGATATCGCCGTCCATGGGGGTCTCCTCGGGTGGGTTGATAGGGTTTGAAAGCAGCAGCACCCGCGCAGCTGCGGGTGCCGGTTATTTGGAACTGTTCCAAAGTAGACGCCTTTGCTGCGATAAAATCCAATTGCAGTTTCATATGATTTCGATAATTAAAACTTATGAACCTAACCCTGCGCCAACTCACCTATTTCAAGGCTCTGGCCGAGCAACGCCATTTTGGCAGGGCGGCGGAGGTGGTGAATGTCTCGCAACCAGCCTTGTCGGTGCAAATTCGTGAAATGGAGGCCAGCCTAGGCCAGCCATTGGTCGAACGCCGCAGCCGTGATGCGGTGCTGACGCCCTTTGGCCGCATGATCCTGACCCATGCAGAAAAAGTGCTGGCAGAAATGCAGGCCCTGGACGAGGCCGCACGATGGCGTGGCGGATTGTCAGGGCGATTGAACCTAGGGCTGATCCCGACAATTGCGCCTTATATCCTGCCGGATGTGCTGGAGGCGCTGCGCTCGGGCGATATCTCGTTGGATGTGCATGTGCAGGAAGGCAAGACTGCTCGGTTGATCCGTGCCTTGCAAGCCGGGCAATTGGATGCGGCAGTGATGGCCTTGCCCGCGCAGGGCGACGGTCTGGTGGGAGCGCCGTTGTTTGAAGATCGGTTTATGCTGGCAGGTTCGCCCGCGCGTCTGGCGGTTCTCGGCGCAGAGGCGGAAACTTTGCGGCCCACGGGGTTGGGGGCCGCACCTTTGTTGTTGCTGGAGGATGGCCACTGCCTGACCGATCAGGCGCTTGAGGTCTGCGGGCGCAATCGCAGCCACGCGCAGATCGACACCGGCGCGTCGTCTTTGCCCACCCTGTCAAGACTGGTGGCTGCCGGCTTCGGGCTGACATTGATCCCCGAACTGGCCGCCCCCGATGAAATGCGTGCCGCCCCTGATATGCAATTGATGCGCTTTGCTGCACCCGAACCCAGTCGGCACATCGGTCTGGTGCGACGGGCGTCTTCACAGCAGGAAGGGTGGTTTGACGAGTTGACAGAGGTCTTGCAACGCGTGGGTGAAAAAGTGTTGCAGGTTGCGCGTGCGCAATTGGCCCCAAGCCTGCAGGATGGCTGATGAAAAACGGTCCGCACCCGAAGGTGCGAACCGGTATACAACAGACAACCTTGAAAAGCGGTGGTTACTTTTTACTAGCTATGCCGGGCACGAATGTCCGGATTGCGTAACTGGTACTCCCCACCGCCGTGAACTATAGATAGGAAATCTTACCAAACCATTCGCGGGGAATAATTCGTGCGTGACATCAAAATACCTGAACAGCGCCATCCTGAAAAAGCGCGTCGCCCTGATAATCCCCAGCCGCGCAAGCCGGATTGGATCAGGGTGAAGGCGCCCAATTCCGAAGGGTATTTTGAAACGCGCAACATCATGCGCGAACACAAGCTGACCACCGTGTGCGAAGAAGCGGGCTGCCCCAACGTGGGGGAATGTTGGTCTCAGGGCCATGCGACGATGATGATCATGGGAGAGGTGTGCACGCGCGCCTGTTCGTTCTGCAACATCGCAACCGGCAAACCGCCCGAGGCACTGGATGCCTTTGAGCCGGGCCGGGTGGCGGACGCTGTGGCCAAGCTGGGGCTGAACCATGTGGTGATCACATCCGTGGACCGCGATGATGTGGCAGACGGCGGGGCCGAGCATTTTGCCCAAACCATCCGTGCCGTGCGCCACCGCGCGCCTGACACCACGATTGAGATCCTGACACCGGATTTCCTGAACTGTGATCCCTCGGTTTTGGAGGTGGTGGTCGAAGCGCGCCCGGATGTGTTCAACCACAACCTCGAAACCGTGCCGGGGCTTTATCCCGGTGTGCGTCCCGGTGCGCGCTATTTTCACAGCTTGCGGCTGTTGCAGCGGGTCAAGGAACTGGATCCGATGATGTTCACCAAATCCGGCCTGATGGTAGGATTGGGCGAGGACAAGACCCAAGTGCACCAGGTGATGGACGACATGCGCGCCGCCAACATCGACTTTCTGACCATCGGTCAGTACCTGCAACCCACCCCCAAGCACCATACGTTGGACCGGTTTGTGACACCGGACGAATTTGCAGCCTATGAAAAGGCCGCCTATGGCAAGGGGTTTTTGATGGTGTCGGCCACGCCGTTGACACGCTCGTCTTATCACGCGGGCGATGATTTCGCGCGGATGCGCGAGGCGCGGCTGGCTAAGCAGGCCTAAAGGATCCCGGCTGCCCCCCAGACCAGACCGAACCCAATGACCGCGGCCGAGATGGCGGCGGCATAGGCGCCGAGTTTCATCATAGAAAATGGGCGTTCCCCAAAGGTGCGACCGTCGATGCCGGACACCACAACTTTGCGTGCCTTGCCGCCATAGTCGTAATGCAACACCCAGACCGGCAACAGTACCCGGCGATAGTGGATGCCAGAGGTGTCGGTACGGTAGCGGATGGAGTGCACACGGTCGCGCATGATGTGGCGTTTGATACGGTTGCGGACCAGCAGATCTTTGTCGGACTTGTTCCGGCTGAGCCCTTCGGAGACGGATTGATGATGCCGCTCAGCGGCAAAGCCCGACAGATACCCGGCGCGGTAGGGGCGCAGTTGTGCGGGGTCAAAGTCGTGCAGGATACCGTCGCGGATCAGCGGGGTCACATGTTCCGAGGCCGGCACCAGCAGATCGTCAAACTCAATCGTCATCTTGCCCGAGATTGAATGGGTTTCGCGATCATCCCCCGATCCTGTGTTGTACTTGGCCCAGTATTTCACCGCCTCGTCGCTATCAAAGGTCCAGAAGGGCGCATAAAGCCCGGCCACACGCGCGCCCTTAATATGTCCCGGCAGGTTAGACGGTGCGGCCAATCTGCCTTCGACCCAGATTTGCGCATTCGCCTGTGCAATGGCATCCGCGACTTTGAAGGGGATCAGTGCCATGGTGTCATAGCCATTTTCAGCTTGCGACAGGACGACTGGCCCGTTGCAATAGGGGCAACGCTCGGACAAGGCCTGTCCTGTAAATAAGACAGATCCACCACAGGTTTGGCAGTGGTGCTCCAACTCAGACGGGCGCGAGGCAGGTTCTTTCTCGGGCACGTCCGGGTCATAGCCGTATTCTATGCGGGCTTCGTGATCGTCGGGGTGGGATAGATCCTGGACATGGCCGCAGCTTTGACAAGTCAGGCCCGCGTGCGACGGGTCATAAAGACATTGTCCTGCACAGTCGGGACATTGCAGGGCGGCTTGCGATACGTTGGGCGGGGCTGCTGCGGGGCTCAATTATCAGACTCCGCTAGGGCCGCGGCGATTTCCAGCAGGATGCGCAGACGTAGCCATGCGCGATCCATGGCCCCTTCCAAATCACCGGTCACGCCCCAATCACCGATGATCGTGGCCGCAAACCAGACGGCCATGACCCAGAACGCGACCATCGACCACCCGGCAATCGAACGGATAAATCCTGCCGATCCGTGCTTGAGCTCGTGCTTGGCTTCGTGGATTTTGATCATCTTGACCACTTGGGTCATGCCGATCAGCGTCGAGAGGCCCATCAGAACAAGCGTGGCGATCAAGGGGCCGGGGAAAAAGAAGGTCATGTAAATTGGGTCACGCTGGTGATCTTTGAAGGTGATGCGTATAGGTGTGACCCGTCACTGATGCCAAGACAAGAGGGGGTATGGCCGCAGATTGAGTGGAATGTTGGGGTATTATTATACCTATTTTATAACATATTGAAATTGAACATTTATTTGCAACCTGTACCTCTTGACTGCACGCGCCACTCCTATAGAACGCCCCAATCAAATAGCACCCCAAAGGGATGAACCGATGAAAACCTTCTCTGCAACACCAGCAGACATCGACAAGAAGTGGATCCTGATCGACGCTGAGGGCGTTGTTCTGGGCCGTCTTGCCTCGATCGTCGCCACGCGCCTGCGTGGCAAGCACAAAGCATCTTTCACACCGCACATGGATATGGGCGACAATGTGATCGTGATCAACGCCGACAAAGTCCAGCTGACCGGCAACAAGCGTGAAAAGCCAAACTATTGGCACACCGGCCACCCCGGTGGCATCAAATCACGCACAACGGGACAGATCCTCGAGGGCAAATTCCCCGAGCGCGTCGTGACGCAAGCCGTCAAGCGTATGCTGCCCGGCAACCGTCTGAGCCGTCAGGTGATGACCAACCTGCGCGTCTACGCAGGCTCCGAGCATCCCCATGAGGCGCAAAACCCTGATGTGCTGGATGTGAAATCCATGAACTCGAAAAACACGCGGGTGGCGAAATAATGGCTGAAGAAATCAAATCCCTCGAAGGGCTCGAAGCCGTCGCAGACGCTGTAGAAGCTCCTGCCACCGCTGAAGTTGAGATCAACCGCGAGCCAGTCCGTGATGACCTGGGTCGTTCCTACGCCACAGGCAAGCGTAAAGACGCGGTCGCCCGTGTTTGGATCAAGCCCGGTTCGGGCAAGGTTCTGGTGCGTGACGCCAAAGGCAACTACATCGATTACACCAAATACTTCGCACGCCCTGTGCTGCAGATGATCCTGCGCCAGCCGTTTGAAGTGGCCGGTGTGTCCGAGCAGTTTGACGTGATGGCCACGGTCAAAGGCGGCGGTCTGTCGGGTCAAGCCGGTGCGGTCAAGCACGGCATCTCGAAAGCGCTGCAGCTTTACGATCCCAGCCTGCGCCCTGCGCTGAAGGCTGCGGGCTTCCTGACACGCGACAGCCGCGTCGTGGAACGTAAGAAATACGGTAAGCGCAAAGCGCGTCGTAGCTTCCAGTTCTCGAAGCGTTAATCGCACACCCTGCGAAATTTGGGGAAGGGCTGCCCGGCTGGGCGGCCCTTTTTCGTTTGCGCCCATGGGCACGGCGATTAATGTGGTCACACCGTATCCTCACTCAAGGCATCCCAATGCATTCAATTAGATTTCCCCTGCGCGCTGCCCTCATGGGCCTGCGTATGAGGCTTCGATGAAACGTCTTTGGGGCGCACAAAACAACGGTTTGAAACTGGGAGCCCCAGATCAGATCAAAGAGCAGGTGATGGGACGCTCTCGGGTAACGGTCGGGCGTTACACCTATGGCCACGAACATGCCGAGGTTTACCAGTGGGGCGAAGGGGCCAATCTGGAGATCGGGCATTACTGTTCGATCGGGGGAGGCTTGCGCGTCTTTCTCGGGGGCAATCACCGGGTGGACTGGGCCACGACCTTTCCATTCGGGCAAGTGCATCGCAAGGAGCTGGGTGAGTTTGACATCGAAGGTCATGCGGCCACCAAAGGCGATGTGATCATCGGCAGCGATGTATGGATTGGCGCCAATGTGACCATTCTGTCAGGGGCGACCATTGGACATGGTGCGGTGGTGGCGGCCAATGCCACCGTGGCAGGCCATGTGGCCCCCTATGAAATGGTGGGTGGCAATCCGGCCAAACATCTTAAGCACCGCTTTGATGAAGACGTGCGCGCACGGCTGCAAAAGCTGGCCTGGTGGGATCAACCGGTCGAAGTCGTGCGCCGCATTGCGCCCATGCTGTCCACTGCGCCGGATCTGGCAATGCTGGACAGGGTGGCCGAGGTCATCCGCGATCATGGGGCAGCGTAAACGCGCGCTTACTCATCCGGCGGCACTAGTCCGAGGCCGCGCAGATACACCCCAATCCCGCTTTCCAGAAGGTCTTCGGGAGAAAACGGTGACGAGGTCCCTGGGGAATTGCGGGCGAAGAGTTCAACCACCCCGTGGCTGAGTGCCCAGACATGGGCCGAGAACATTGACGCGGGCGGGCGTTTGTCCGCAGGAATATGTGCGCTGAGCTCTGTTGCCGCGCGTTCCAGAACATTGCGTGCCCGACCCGAGACAGCAGCCAGCTCGGGGGTGCGGTTGACGGATATGCCGCTCTCGAACATTGCGATGTAGTGGCCGGGATACTTGCGGGCAAAGGCCAGATAGGCGCGGCCCGTGGCCTCAAAACTGGCCATGGCCGAGGGCTGGCCTTTGTCATAGGCGTATTGCATGACATCTGCGAAAATCTCGTAGCCTTGCCGTGCGGCTTCGGCGATCAGATCTTCGCGACCTTCAAAGTGACGGTAGACCGCCGCCGGGGTGACGCCCGCTTGTTTGGCAGCCTCGGACAGGGTGAACCCGGTGGGGCCTTTGGCCTCGATCAGGCTCAGCGCCGCTTCGACCAGAGCCTGGCGCAGATTGCCGTGATGATAGCCGCGCTTAGGCATCCCAGATCTCTGGCCCGCCCGAGATGGCCGTGTCGAGTGCGCCGATGGCATGGGGGTCTTTGTGGGTATACTCCAGCGCGCTTAGCACCCGGCGCAGGGCCGTGATGCGAGCGCGACGCTTGTCGTCCGAGCGGATGATGGTCCAAGGCGCGTGATCGGTGTGAGTGTGGTCAAACGTCTCCTGAATGGCCTGCGAATAGTCGTCCCATTTCTTCAGGCCTTCCACGTCGATCCAGCTGAGTTTCCACTGCTTCAAGGGATCGCTTTCGCGTTTCATGAAGCGGCGCAGCTGTTCGGCACGGCCCACGTTGAGCCAGAATTTGAAAAGATGGATGCCCTCATCCACCAACATCTTTTCAAACGCAGGTGTTTGGGTGAAGAAGTGTTCGCGCTGAGCGTCCTCGCAGAAGCCAAAGACCTTTTCGACCACACCGCGGTTGTACCAGGAGCGATCAAAGAAGGTGATCTCTCCGCCAGACGGCAGGTGATCAATGTAGCGCTGAAAATACCACTGTGTGCGTTCCACATCAGAGGGTTTGGACAGGGCCACCACCCGCGCACCGCGAGGATTAAGGTTTTCCCGGAAGCGTTTGATTGTGCCGCCTTTTCCGGCGGCATCACGACCTTCAAACACGATGGCAATCCGTGCGCCGCTCTCTTTGGCCCAGGCTTGCAGCTTGACCAGCTCGATCTGCAGGGCCAGCAGGTCTTTTTCATAGGCCTTGCGCGGCATGCGTTCCGAATGCGGATAGTCCGGGTTCAGGATATCCCCTTTTTCGCCGCGTTTGATCGCGTTGCGCACCGCGTCGGGGGCTTCGTCTTCGAAATAGCGGGTGATAGCACCGTCAAATGGAAGGTCCATGGGCCTCTCCTTGGTTTTGAGCACTATGGAATGTTAAGGGGGTTAACGCAATCCGGCCCGTGCTGCAGCGCGGTCTATAGCCTGGATCACCGTCTCTGGGTCGGCATGTTGTGGCATGTGCCCGATGCCTTGCATCCGGGTGAGGGCGGCGTTGGGGATTTGATCCACTAAAAGTTCGGAATGGATCGACAGGCCCACGATGATATCCGCCGTGCCGTGCAAGATTTCGGTGGGCACGGTGATGGTGCCGTATCCCGGGATCAGCGCCGTGATTTGTGGCAGCAGGTTGCGTCGCTGCAGGGCGTTGGCGCGCAGGCTGTCGCGGCGCAAGGTCAGGGGCGCGCCGAATTCGTTCAGATAGCCCTCGGGCACAGGATCGGGCGCAAATACACCTGCGACACCGGATTTGACCCGGGAATTGGGAACGAATGCGGTGATCAACGGATTGAGGATGGGGGCTGTCAGCCCGTGCGCGGTGAGCCGGTAGAATCGCGACACGCCCGTGGTCCAGAGGTTCGAGGGCGAGGCCAGAAGGACCAGCGCTGAAAGGCTCTCGGGCTCGTGTACTGCCCAGGCGAGCGCCACAGCGCCGCCAAAGCTGTGACCGACGACGATGGGTTTCTCGACCCCCAGCTGCCGGGCGGTCGCCGCGAGCAGAGCGGCTTGTTGCTGTAGCGTGGCGCCCGTGGTGTTGATCCGGTCGGTATAACCGTGGCCGGGCCGGTCGATCAGGATGACGCGGTAATGCTCGGCCAGAGCGGGCGCAATCGAGGCGGTGAAATCCCGCAGATTGCCGCCTGAGCCGTGCACCAGCACCAGATCAGGGGCGCTGCCCGCTGCCTGGCCCATGACCAGAGCATGGACCCGGTGGCCTTCGACGTCGATGACCTCACCCAAGGGGGGGAACGCGGTTTCGGCCGCTGTTTCCCGCAGACCTGCGCGGTACACGACGAAAGCCCAAACGCAGGCAATCAGACCCAGAAAGACGACAAACTTAACCATTTGGGTGATGTAGATCGAAGGGGGTCGATTGGTAGATTTCGTTGACCCAATTGCCATAGAGCAGATGCGCATGGCTGCGCCAGCGGTTCTGTGGCGGCTGCGAAGGATCATCATCAGGATAGTAGTTGCACGGCACGTTGATTGTTGTTCCTGCAGCCACATCACGGTCGTACTCTTGCTTGAGCGTGCCGCTGTCGTATTCCAGATGGTTGAAGATATAGAGCGCGTTATGGGCGTCATCTTGCACCAGGCAGGGCCCAACTTCGTCCGAGGCCAGCAGGGTATGCAAGCCTGGGGCTGCGTCAATCTCGTCGGCGCGCATTTCGGTCCAGCGGCTGACCGGGATCACGCAATCATCCGAAAACCCACGCAGGTAGGGCGAGGCCGGGTCCTTGTTCACATGGCGAAAACAGCCGAACGCCTTTGCGTCGAGCATATGTTTTTTGACCCCGTGGAAATGGTTGATCATGGCCATCCCGCCCCAGCACACTCCGAAGGTGGAATGCACGTGGGTTTGGGTCCAGTCGAAGACAGAACGCAATTCGTCCCAATAGGTCACATCCGGGAACGGAAGGTGTTCGATCGGGGCACCGGTGATGATCAGCCCATCAAATTTTTCGCCGCTTTTCAGGACTTCCGAAAAGGGGCGATAGAAGCTTTTCATATGCTCCGCCGCCGTATTGCGGGTGCGGTGTTCGGTCATGCGGATCAAGGACAGGTCAATCTGCAGTGGAGTGGCGCCGATCAGCCGGGCAAACTGGTTCTCCGTCTGGATCTTTTTGGGCATCAGGTTGAGCAGCGCGATGCGCAAAGGCCGGATGTCCTGACGGGCCGCCTGATCCTCGTCCATTACCATCACGCCTTCGCGCGTCAGCACGTCATAGGCGGGAAGGTTGGACGGGATCTTGATAGGCATGGGATCAGTCTTTCAATTGGGTGGAGGAGAGATAAGTGTTTACGCGTTGCGTGCAATGGCCGAGGCCATCAATGCGTCAAAACCGGCGGCATCCGAGACCTGCGCGATCTCATCTGCGGTGACATACACGCCCCATTTCTCCATCGCGGCATAACGTGGAGCGCGGTGGGCCAGGGCGCGGGCATAGGTCCAACGGATGAAGGTATCGGGATCGACGCTGTCTTCGGCGGTGCCGGTTTCGGATAGATAATCCGCCCAGGCCTGGGTCAGAAACTCGGGCTGATAGGCCATGGGTTTCGGGGCCTTGTCAAACCGGCGGATCAGTTCCTGGGTGTGCGCTTGCGAGCCACGGATATGGACCAGCAGGCACTGGCGTGACAGCTCGGTCAGCAGGGCGTCGTCTGGGTCATCGCCATCCACCCATTCACAGATCGACCCGCCTGTGTCGCAGATGAAATGCGGGTAGGCATAAAGCGATTGCGCGCGGTCGATGAAATCGCCGGTGTCGTTCAATGCGCCGATCTCGGCGGTGCGAAACTGTTGCTGGCGTTTTTGATATTCGGCAATGGGCAGGCCGCCCTTGCTTGGATCACCCGGTTTGCCCAGCCAGCTCGACACCGGACTGAGGTTGTTGAAGGTGATGTTGGAGCCGATATAGATGCTGTCAGACATCAGCAAATTCCGCAGGAACGGCACCTGCATGGCATGGGCCTTGGCGTTGTCGGCAATCCGTTCGCCCAGGTAATGCGTCCCAATGCGGTAGTCGATGGAGTAGTGAAACCACTCACCCTGATCTCGCAGCATGTTTGAAATATAGGTCTTGCCCAAGCCCGACATGCCGTAAAACAGCACGCGTTTGTTTGTGGCAGTGGTCCATGCATCCGCAGTGGGGTAGATCATCAGCGTATCCTCTTTGACCCCTCGTACAAAGCCCGAGGCCTGTGGTCAAATTGGAAACGCCGCTGCGTGGTTTTTGAAATACGCGTCGCGCCTCTGCGTCAATCTGCCCTGCGGCCATCTGGCGGCTCGACCTCAGGAGGAAGACGGGTGTAGTATCGAGGTCAAGCTAAGGTGCGGGTCGGCTTGCGCAGACCTCTCGCCATTCCCCTGCCGGAGGGCAAATCATGAAAAAGATCGACGTCGACAAAGACTACAATCGCTCAAAATTCCTGATCAAAGCGATGGTTGCACAGGTGGTTTTGGTGCTTGTCGTGATGTTCTGCTATTGGGCCTACTTGGCGTCCTGACGCCTTCGCCCAACTGACACACGCAGCGCTTATTGCTCGCGCCCACAGGCCTTGAGACGGGCATGCAGGGCAGGGGCCTGCGTGGCACCTGCATCCAGGGCAAAGATATAGGCGTGGGTCAGGTAGAAACAGGCGGCGTCAAGGTCGTTCGCCTCGTCCGCCGCCTGTGTGTAGAGATGGACCAGCGCCGTCAGATCATGGGCCGCATGGGCGGCGATCATCTCGGCATCAAGTGCGCTCATTCAGCGGCCTGTGCCTGACCGCGGAAGGTCATGACCTTTTCGGCCACCCAATCGTGAAAGCAATGCGTGGGGCTGTCCATCACGGGGCTGAACCGTCCGCCGTCAAAGCCCGGCACATGGCGGCCTTTCTGCATGCCTTCAACGACAAAGATGTCTTCCTCGAACACTTCTTTCCACTGGGCCGTGTTGGCGGCGCGCAGGTCGGCGTCGGTCTCGGGCGTGGCATAGTAGAGGTGCACGTGTTCCATCGTCTCTTCGGTTGAGATCGCCTCGAGTACGATGGCGAAGGAATGATCGCGGTGCACGCCCAGCAGGACATTGGGGTAGACAGCGATGTATTCTGCCTGTTCGTCCCATTTGGAGCCCACATCATCATAATCAGGAAAGACATTGCCAGCTTCGTTCTTTAATTGGCGATAGACCAGCGTGCCTTGGCCCGAGAACTGACCGGGCTCTTCGATGTGATAGTGATCTTCCAGCCGCGAATAGCTGTTCAGACCGGGGTGAATCCAAGGCAGGTGATAACTCTCGCAGTAATTCTCGACCGCAAGTTTCCAGTTGGTTTTGACCCCGAGTTCAAACCGGCTGTCAGCGCCACCGTGATATAGCGGCTTTTCAAAATCTTCCCAGCGTTTCAGCAGATCGGCATGCACCACTTCGAACGGCCTCGCATTGCCCGAGACGTTGATCCAGACCACATCGCGCCAGATATGGCTACGCACCTCATTGAGGCCCAGCGTGTCGCGTTTGATGCTGTCGTGCGTATTGTGGCCGGGGCCGCCTACATGGGGCGTGCTGACCAGCTTGCCTTTGGTGGAATAACACCACGAATGATAGGGGCAGCGAATGGCGCCTTCGATCTTGCGCGGCTCTTCAACCAGAATCATGCCACGGTGGCGGCAGATGTTCTGAAAGACACGGACATCGCCGTCCTTGTCGCGGATCAGCAGCAGGGGCATGCCCAAAAATTCGATCGGTTTGGCATCGCCGTTCTCTGGTACATCTGCCCCTACCGCCAGACCGGCCCAGCCTTTGAACATCAATGCGTGCTTTTCTTCGTCAAACACAGCCGTGTCGATGTAATGGGCGTTGGGCAGACCATTGGCATGTTCCACAGATTTGCGGACAGAGCTGAGGTCAGTGAGATGAGCAGTCATGAGCAAGCACCTTTTGGCATAAAGATACGCACAGTTTACGTATATCGCTTGCGATGGCTGAACAATTCACGACATGATTTGCCTACATGCGACCGTGTAGCGGCGTGTATTAGCGAATGACATGCACGGCACATGTCGCATGGCGGACGACCCTGTCTGCTGTTGAGCCGAGAAAGAAATTTTCCAGCCCGGGTTTGTGAGAGGCCAGAACAATGCAATCGGTACTGTTTTCCCTTGCATATTGCACGATCGCGCGTCCGGCCTGACCAGATGCGAAGGCGGTTTTGGCGCCGGACAGTTTGTCTGCCAGCGCTTGAAGGGCAGCTTCGGCCTCAGCGTGTCTTTCCTTCAGGATATGAGCAGGTATTTCGGCCGCTGCATAGGAGGGGATTGGCTCGAGTACATGGATGATAGTGAACTGAGTCCCATCACCAGCCAAGGCTTGTGCAATCTGAAATGCACTTTCGGTATCGTGATCTTTGCCAAACAAAACGGGCAACAGAATGTTGGTGTACATGGTCGTCTCCCTCGAATGATTGATGTCCAGGGAAGTGTATGGCCAATCCATTCCTTCTGCGTTGAGCTATGTCAAACGTGGATGATGGGTTGGATTCTGATCCGGCGTCGTGGCTGATTAATGTTCGCTCATCGCATCAATGAACAAACGGCTGAGTCCATGTTTTGGTGCGTTCGCGGGGCGTACCGCATATACGCCCACCGGATCGGCTGTCCAATCCGGCAGAACATTCTGCACGCGACCTTCTGCGATGTCTTTCAGTGCTAGAAACTCGGGGATCAGGGCGAGCCCAGCACCTGCGCGGGCCAGGTGGTACAATGCATGTGCATCATTAACCAAAAGCCGGGGTTCAGGTTTGACCGTGTAGCTCGGCTTTCGGGGATGTCTGAATGTTGCACGCTGTCGTTCAACCTGAGCCAGTAGGATCCAGTCCAACGTGTTCAGGTCTTCCGGGGTTTGCGGGGCAGGGTACGCACTCAGGTACTGGGTCGAAGACACCAGAATACGAGGCACGTCGTAGAGTTTACGGGAAATCAGCGTGCTGTCTTTCAGCCAACCCATGCGAAACGCTATATCAAAGCCATCTCCGATCAAATCCCGGCGGGCATCTGTGAAATCAAGTGTCAGGTGTACGTTGGGATGGGACCGCGAAAACGCGGCAATGCGGTCCACAAGCTGGGATTGCGCCAGAATTGCAGGCAGGGTCACGCGCAGCTCGCCCGACGGGATGCGCGCCGTTTCCACGACGCTGTGCAACCCGTCCTCGGCGGCTTCGACCATACGGTGTGCAGCCCCCAGCAAACGTTCGCCGTCCTTGGTCAGCGCCAGTTTGCGCGTCGAGCGATAGAGCAGGGCGACGCCCAGATGGGCCTCAAGCTGTGACACATGATGGCTGACCACCGAGGGGGATAGGTTCAGCGCCAAAGCCGCCCCCCGAAACGATCCGTGATCTACCGTCTTGGCGAAGATTGCGAGCTGTCTGAATTGATCCATCATAGTGTAAATTTCCAGAACAATAAAACTTATGAATAACACCTAATCGAATAAATGCGAATGGTCCATATTCCGTGACAACCGCAGAGAATAGCTTCTAGCGGTCTTTGAAACGGACAACTACTTTGAAGGATACTAAAGATGAAACAACTGAAATCACTCTTGGCTGCGTGCCTGTTGATGATCGCGCCGATGACGGGTTCTGCGATGGCGGATGACAAGGCAACAGTGCAAATCTTCTATGACTTTCTGAGCAATCCTGCCTCTCAGGAGCACGCGGATGCGTTGGTGTCCGTCATCGCGGATGATTGGGTAAGCATCGGAGATTACACCGGCAAGAACAAATCAGGCGAAGCATTTGTTGGACAGGTTGGTGGCTTTGGCCAGCTTATCCCGGATCTGACCTGGGCCGTAGAGGAAATGTTGCAGGACGAAAACCGGATCGTGGTGCGCAGCCGGGCCACGGGCACCCCTAAGGGTCCTCTCTTTGGTGTAGATGGGCAAGGCCGGGGCTTTGATATCATGACCATCGACATTCACACCGTTGAGGATGGTAAAATCACCCGCACTTACCATGTTGAAGATTGGGCGGGTGCCCTGCAGCAATTGGGCGGTAAATAATCCAAACCGTTCTGAGCCGGGCCTTCATTAGGCCCGGTTCGTTTGAAGGACCACGCTTTATGCGCCTCGGGGCAGGGCGGCCACGCCGGTGCGGGCCATATCTGACAGACCCAAGGGGCGCATGAGGTCGGCGAAGGCGTCTACCTTTTCGGGTGTGCCCGTGATCTCAAACACAAAGCTGTCCAGTGTGCTGTCCACCACATTGGCACGGAAGATATCGGCCAGACGGAGGGCCTCAACCCGTTTATCGCCGTCACCTTCAACCTTCAGCAAGGCCAGCTCGCGCTCTACGCTGCGGCCTTCGACTGTCAGGTCATGTACGTCATGCACCACCACGATCCGACCCAGCTGCGCTTTGATCTGTTCGATCACCTGTGGGGTGCCGGTGGTCACAATGGTGATCCGGCTGAAATGCCCTTCGTGATCGACTTCGGCCACCGTGAGGCTGTCGATGTTATAGCCCCGGCCTGAAAACAGTCCGATGACCCGCGCCAGCACACCTGGTTCGTTGTCCACGATGACTGCCAGGGTATGACGTTCCACCACGTCCGAGAATGTGGGACGCAGGTTATAGGCCGAATGCTTGTTAGAGCCTTTTTTGATTTTCATGGCAGACATGGAAGTATCCTTTGACAGGAAGCGAACAGGAATGGTGGTGCGATCAAACCATCGCGGGCACTAGAACCCCAAAAGCCGACGAGCGCCAAGACGGGCACTGATCCGGTACAACACCCACGGCCCGACAATGCCGATCAGCGTTCCGAGCAACACATGCACAAGCAAAGTGGTAATGTCCAGTCTCAGCAGAATTGCGCGTATGGGGGCGGAAAAGAAGGTATGTGCCAGATAGATGGCCATGGAGGCGGCCCCAAGCGCAATCAGGGGACGCAAGACGCGCGACAGGCCGGGTTGCTCGGCCAGCCAGCGACACAGCAGCATGACGCAGGCGGTGGCATACATCGCCAGCATCATATCCAACGCCGTTGACGGATCCAGCCCGTAGGCGATCACTTGAACGGCGACAAAACCGAGCAGAGGCCAGATCGGCGTGATCAAGGGCAGATCAGAGCGGAAGTGCAGACAGACCCCTAGGAAGAAAAATGGGGCGAACAGCAAAGTGGGCCGCAGGTAAGGGTCAAGCGCTCCCAAATCCGGGGTCATCACGGCCAGGGCCGTACTGACGCATGTTATCCCGGCCCAATGATAGGCGGTGAGCGGGTGGTCCAGCCTTTGCGCCGCCATGGTGATCAGCTTGAATAGCAGATGCAGCAGGAACAGCGCCCAGAGAAACCAGAACTGCCATTGGGCAGGCAGCGGATTCCAGTTCAGGCTGTCCAATGTCACGGGATCGTTGGCCATGCTGCCCATGGCCCATTTGCCCGCCATCATCAGATAGGTCCACAGAATCAGCGGATAAATCAGTAGCATCATGCGCGAGGTCAGCACAGTCCAGATCGGAAGGCGGGACACCTTATAGATCAGCATCCCTGATACGATGAAAAACAATGGCATATGGAAGAGATAAATACCGCGCCGAATGGTCTCAAAGAGGTGTTCGTCGGGGATCAACCCGGCAGAGTGCAGCCCGATCCAACAATGGCCCAGGACGACGAGGGCAATCGCCACACCTTTGGTCAGATCAATCCATGGAAGACGGTCAGTCGGATAAACGGTCATATCTTCGTAAACTCGTTAAACATTACACTCTTAAAAGGTCTTCTACACTTACAACGTTTCAGCATGGGCCGCGTGGTCTACCGGACCATAAGGCGACCCGACGCTGCCACGGCATTACACTTATCCTAAAACTCCGCGAAACGATACTGTTTCGTTACGTTCCTTGCGGCGCTCTTGGTGACCGAGGTGTCTGGCACACGGTATGCTTCTGTACCACGATTACAAACGCGTTTTTCTGTTGGTGTCAGGGGGAATTTACGCAGATTTTGACCCATGAATTGGCAGGGCGATGAGTGCGGAATTCGGGAGGTAACAGCTTGGGGTGCGCGTAGACTGCGCACCCGTCGCGTGTTTGTTTAGACCATCACCGCGCCTTTGGAGCCGATGGCGTCTTTGGTTGACGCTTCGCCCAGCAGCATCTTGTTGTGTGGCTCGCCCGAGGGGATCATCGGGAAGCAGTTTTCATGTTTCTCGACCAGACAATCCATAATCACAGGCCCGTCGTGGTTGATCATCTCCATGATCGCATCATCCAGATCAGCGGGATCAGAACACTGAATGCCCTTGGCGCCGAAGGCCTCGGCCAACTTTACGAAATCGGGCAGGGCTTCGGACCACGAATGCGAATACCGCTCGCCGTGCAGCAGTTCCTGCCATTGACGCACCATGCCAAGGCGTTCGTTGTTCATGATGAACTGCTTCACCGGCAGGCGGAATTGCACAGCGGTGCCCATCTCCTGCATGTTCATCAACCACGAGGCTTCGCCGGCGACGTTGATCACCAAAGCATCCCTATGGGCCATTTGCACTCCGATGGACGCAGGGAAGCCATAGCCCATGGTGCCCAAGCCGCCCGAGGTCATCCAGCGGTTGGGGTCGTTGAACTGCAGATACTGCGCGGCCCACATCTGGTGTTGGCCAACTTCTGTGCAGATATAGCGGTCGTGGTCTTTGGTCAGCGCCTCAAGGCGCGCCAGAGCATGCTGTGGCTTGATGGTTTTGCCTTCCTGTGTGTAGGCCAGGCAGTCGATCTTTTTCCATTCGTTGATCTTGTCCCACCACTTCTGGATCGCCTCGCGGTTCACCTTGCGGCCGCGCGACTTCCAGATTTTCAGCACATCTTCCAGCACGTGTGCGATGTCGCCCACGATCGGGATGTCGGTCTTGATCACCTTGTTGATGGAGGAAGGATCAATGTCGATATGCACCTTGGTTGAACCGGGGCTGAACGCGTCCAGACGGCCAGTGATCCGGTCGTCAAAACGTGCGCCGATGTTGATCATCAGATCGCAGTCGTGCATCGCCATGTTGGCCTCGTAGAGGCCGTGCATGCCCAGCATGCCGATCCAGTTTTCGCCATTCGCCGGATAAGCGCCAAGCCCCATCAGGGTTGAGGTTGTGGGAATGCCTGAGGCATCCACCAGTTCCCTCAAAAGCTGCGTCGCCGCGTCGCCCGAGTTGATGACCCCGCCACCGGTGTAGAACACGGGCCGCTTGGCTTTCTCGAGCGCCTCGACCAGTTCGGTGATCGCCTCGATGTCGCCTTTGACCTGAGGTTGATAGTGGCTGACCCGCGCTTTGTTGGGCGGGGTGTAGCCGCTCGAGGCGAACTGCACGTCCTTTGGGATATCCACCAGAACCGGGCCAGGGCGGCCGGATCTGGCCACATGAAACGCCTGATGCAGGATGTCGGACAGGTCGCTGGTGTCGGACACCAGCCAGTTGTGTTTGGTGCAGGGACGGGTGATGCCCACGGTATCGGCCTCCTGAAAGGCGTCGTTGCCAATCATGAAGGTGGGCACCTGACCTGACAGAACGATAATCGGAATGCTGTCCATCAGCGCATCGGTCAAACCGGTCACCGCATTGGTGGCGCCGGGCCCCGATGTCACCAGCGCCACGCCGATCTTGCCGGTCGATCGCGCATAGCCTTCAGCCGCATGCACAGCCCCCTGTTCGTGACGCACGAGGATGTGGCGAATGTCGTTTTGCTGAAAGATCTCGTCATAAATCGGTAGCACCGCGCCGCCGGGATATCCAAAGACGACATCCACACCCTGATCCTTCAAGGCCTGGACTACCATTTTTGCTCCGGTCATTTGACGTGTCATGTGTTCGCTCCGTTTATGACATCACATCGTTTTCTTACGCGCATAAAAAAGCCCCCGGTCTATCGGGGGCGCATGGGGTACCTATATGGCTGCCGTTACCGACCCATGCGCTTTTTTCCTACAATGACGACTAGCGTGGCCATTGGCCTGCTCCCTCATGCTGCGTGTGCGAGACATTATGGGCTGGATTCGAGCGCGTCAACAGGGTCTGCTGGATTAAATGTCGCCTTGACGTGTAATTCTTTCCGAATGTTGCGCAAATGGGTGAAGTTTTGGTGATCCTTGTACGTTTGACGCAAATCCTCACCCTTCGACGCGGGAATCAGGCAAAGTGATGCAAACGCAGCACCCTATGACTGGATAAGACTGAACCATGACCAAACCTGACTGTGGCGATCTGTCTGCCGATGCCTGGGACGAGATGAACGATCCCCGGCCCGCAGAAAGCGATTTCGACAGGGTGGTGGACGCGGCATTGTCGCGCCGTGGTTTTCTGAGCGGGCTGGTGGCCTTTGGGTCAGGCGCGTCTGTCATGGGCGGTTTGCCGGGGCGCGGGCGCGCGCAGGGTAGCTCTCGCTTTGCGTTCACCCCGATTGCCAGTGCGACCGACCATACGGTCCAAGTACCGCAGGGGTATACCTGGGACATTCTTGTGCGCTGGGGGGATCCGCTTTTTCCGGACGCACCCGCGCTGGATCAGGCCACCGGAGGGGATGCTGGATCGGCCCTGAGAGTGTTCGGAGAAGCCACCGACGGAATGGAAAGCTTCGTGGTGGACGGGCGACAGTTGATCGCCGTGAACCACGAGTTTGCTAATCGCCGGGTGAACTTGCCCGATGCCTCAGGGGGTATTCCACGTGACGCCGCAGATGTGCGGAAGCTGCAAAAGCTGCAGGGGGTCACAGTGATGGAGATCGCTGCGGATTCTGGGCGGTGGCAGGTCGTGCAAGGCAGCCCCTTTACCCGGCGCATAACGCATTTGACGCCAGTCGCTTTTTCTGGCCCGGCTGCTGGGCATGACTTGCTGATGACGCGTGCAGACCAAACCGGACGCGCAGGATGGGGGACGTTCAACAACTGCGGCGCGGGCAAGACCCCGTGGGGCACCTATTTGACCTGCGAAGAAAACTTCAATGGCTACTTTGGCGCGACTGGTCCGAATGCGGATGTGCCAGCCATCGTCCGGGAGGGCTACAAACGTTATGGGATTGGCGCCACGGGCTGGGGCTATGACTATCACAAGTGGGACGCGCGCTTTGACATCTCCACTTCCCCGAACGAGCCGCATCGGTGCGGCTGGGTGGTTGAGGTTGATCCTTCTGATCCGGGTAGCACACCTGTGAAACACACCGGTCTGGGTCGCTTCAAACACGAGAATGCCGAAGTGGTTCTGGCCTCGGATGGCCGTGTAGTGGTCTACATGGGCGATGATGAGCGGGGCGAGTTCCTGTACCGTTTTGTCTCGGACAGGATTTACATGCCCGGACAGCCTACAGAGGGGCTGCTGGATGAGGGCACGCTTTTTGTGGCTACGTTTTCCGAAGATGGCACGGGACATTGGTTGCCCCTGACACCCGAAAGCACCGGCATGGCCAATCTGGCTGAGGTGCTGATGTTTGCACGTATGGCGGGCTCAGCTGTCGGGGCCACGACGATGGACCGGCCTGAATGGGTGGCGGTCAATCCGCACAAACCTGAGGCCTATTGTTGCCTGACCAATAACAAGCACCGGGGCCGCAAGGCCAATGCAGGCGGTGATGATATGACCGTGAATGGCCCCAATCCGCGCGAGACAAACAAATACGGGCAGATTGTGCGTTGGCGGCCCGAGGGCGGCGATCATGCCGCTGATGGATTTGAGTGGGATCTCTATGTGATGGCGGGCAATCCAGAGGTGTACGACAATAACTATGGCGGGTCCGATAATATCACGTCGGGCAATATGTTCCATTCGCCCGATGGGATGGCGTTTGACAGCACCGGGCTGGTGTGGATTCAGACCGATGGGGATGACAGCAACACCGGCGAGTTTGCGGGAATGGGCAACAACCAGATGCTGGTGGGTGATCCCGACACAGGCGAGATCGCCCGGTTTCTGACCGGCCCCAAAGGCTGTGAAGTGACAGGGCTGTGCTGGTCTGCGGATCGGCGGTCGATGTTTGTGGGCATTCAACACCCGGATGCGCCGTTCCCGGACGGGGAGGGGCTGCTGCCTCGATCGTCGATCATAGTGGTGCGGCGATTGGATGGTGACACCATCGGGTGATTTCGGTGGTGACAGGCTGCGCCTGCACACGGCGAGGGTGGCGGATAGAAAGATCAGTGGATTAGGGCAGAGCTTGCTCAAAATTTGATGTCTTGGCTTCCGTACCCGGCTCTCAAGGCGATGCAAAAGGCCCACGTGTGGCCGGATATGGTCTGATTGCGACGTGATTTTGGCGGATTTCTTGGGGTAACCTACCACATTCGCTTCAAACTGACAGCACTGTGACTGCAAGAGAGAGAAACGACCATGCCGACTGTTTTGACCGAAGCTCAGATCGAAAGCTATCACCGCGACGGGTTTCTGGCTCCGGTGGATATCTTCACAGAAGACGAAGCCGCCGCATTGCGCGCCGAGCTGGAAGCGGCCGAGGCGAAATGGCCCGAAGCCTTTGAGGGATCGGCTCGCAACAATGCACATCTGAACATCATGTGTCTGGACCGCATCGTGCACGAGCCGCGCCTGGTGCAGGCGATGCAGGATTTGCTGGGTCCGGATTTGCTAAACTACGGCACGGTGCTGTTCATCAAGGAACCGCATGATCCGGGCTTTGTCAGCTGGCATCAGGATGGCAAATACATGGGGCTTGAGCCGCATGTGGGCATCACCGCATGGGTGGCCTTGTCACCGGCCACAAAGGAAAGCGGTTGCATGGCAATGATCCCCGGTAGCCATCACGAAATCAAGGATCACGAGGACACCTACGGCGAGACCAATATCCTGACCCGTGGCCAAGAGGTGCAGGATGTAGATGAAAGCAAGGCTGTGGCAACGGAATTGCGCCCCGGCCAGGCTTCGTTCCATTCTGCACGGGTGATCCATGCGTCACAGCCGAACAACTCGGATGATCGCCGGATCGGCTTTGTGATCCAGCCTTATATGCCGCCGTCCGTCGAGCAGGTCATCGTGCCCACGGGCGCACAATTGGTTAGTGGCGAAGATCCACACGGGAATTTCTATCGCCTGGACCGCCCCAAGCGAGATATGGACCCGGCAGACGTAAAGATGCGCGACAAGGTGAACAAGGAATGGGCCGATATCCTCTATCATGGGGCCAAGATGCGCAGGGATTATTGACCCTATGAAATGTCACCAGATCACCCCCTTTGTGCCCTGCACCAGCTTGGCGGCACAGATATCTTTCTATCGCGACATGCTGGGGTTTGAGTTGGGATTTCAGGCTGAAAACTATGCCTTCATGCGCAGAGACACCGTGGCGATCCGATTGGTTGAGGTCTCAAACCACGTGGACCTGAGCCACCCAGAACGGGAAAATTCCTTTTACATTGATGTCACGGGGATTGATGCGCTCTATGACAGCCTGCGCGCGGGGCTTGAGACGCTGCCCGAGGGCCGCGTCCGCGCGCCCTTTGACCAGCCGTATGGCCAGCGCGAGTTTCACGTCGCAGATGAAGACTGCACGTTGGTGTTTTTTGGAGAAGCGGTGCCAAGTCCTGAAAGCTGACCGAAGGGGGCATCATAAGGCAGAAAGTTTATTTGAGTGTAGGCTTTGCGGACTTTGTGAGCTTCCGCGGCACCTGCTCCGATGACCGCTTTCTCTTCTTCACGTTTACCGGGAAGTTTCGGAAAACAGGTTCTGAATACTCTGTACGGCTAGGTCTGTTCGTTGAGCCACTTTCTAATGATCTTTAAGTTTGCGGGATTGCGTGGTTCGCGTGGGGCGACCACGTAGTACCCTTCCTCGGTAGTTGCTGAAAACGGAAACGGTTGGCAAAGACGATTGGCTTCGAGATCTGCTTCGACAAAAGGCCGGTTTGTCAGTGCCACTCCCTGACCTGCTAGGGCGGCGTCAATGGCCAAGGATGTCTGGCTGAAATTTGTTGTTTTTATCTCTAACGTTTTACCTCCTTTTAATGCGCGTTCGAGGAACAAGGGCCATTGGCCGTGGGAGTCTTCCAGCAGTGTGTGGAGTTGCAAGTCTTCAGGCGCAGAAATCGCGTGCTGGCCCGTTGCCAGCTTCGGGTGACAGACCGCGATCAGTTCTGAAGCAAACAAAGGCTCTGCAACAAGCCCAGGCCCAAAGGGCGGCTTTCCCTGCCGAATGGCTATATCAACTCCGTCAGTCTGAAAATTTGCCAAAGTATTCGATGCATCAATCCGAACGCGGATGTTCGGGTAATCCTCAGCAAAGCCACCCAGCCTTGGGACCAGCCATCTTGTGGCAAATGACGGGGTTGAGCTAATGGTCAAAAGGGCATCGTGCGGCGCGAGGTTTGTCGTGGCTTCGTCGATCATATCAAACGCCCTGCGAACCGGTGGGAGATACCTGCGACCCTCATCCGTCAGCGTCAGGCCGCGCGCGTGCCTTTCAAATAGCTTGACTTTCAACAGCTTTTCCAAAGCGCGAACATGTTGTGCAACAGCACCTTGGGTCACACCCAATTCCTCAGAAGCGAGCCTGAAGTTTAATTGACGTCCAGATGCTTCGAATGCTTTCAGGGAGTTAAGAGGGGGCATGTTTCGCAAGGGGTGTGATTCCCGAGAATGTAGAATACCTACACCCTTAAAGCAGAATTATTGATTGGTCAAACCGATGGAAACAGCTGATGTTGATTTTAGAAAACAACACTAACTAACAGATGGAATCTTTTCATGGCTGACAAGAAAGTAGCAATAATCATGGGTGGCGGCAGCGGCATGGGGGCAGACAGTGCTCGGCGTCTCGCGGCTGATGGTTTCAACGTCGCCATCCTGTCATCGTCTGGCAAAGGCGAAGCCTTGGCTCAGGAATTGGGTGGCATCGGCCTGACCGGCACCAACAAATCCAGCGAAGACCTGCAGAAGCTGGTCGACACAGCTATGGAGAAATGGGGTCGCGTTGATGTGTTGGTAAACTCGGCAGGTCACGGCCCGCGAGCGTCGATCTTAGAGATCAGCGATGAAGACTGGCACGAAGGATTGGAAGTCTATTTCCTCAACACTGTCCGCGCCACCCGCATCGTCGCGCCCATCATGATCGAGCAGAAGTCCGGTACAATCATCAACATCTCGACATTCGCGGCCTTCGAACCTGATCCGGTTTTCCCAACCTCAGGCGTCATGCGCGCCGGTCTGGCGGCTTATTCCAAACTCTTTGCCGATAAATACGCCGCCGATAATGTGCGCATGAATAACGTGTTGCCGGGTTTCATCGACAGCCTTCCAGAGAATGCGGATTTTATGGCCAAGATCCCAATGGGCCGCTACGGCAGCTCGTATGAGGAAATCGCCGCAACGGTGGCCTTCCTCGCCTCCGATGGCGGCGCCTACATAACAGGTCAGAACATCCGTGTTGATGGTGGTATCACCCGCTCGGTCTAATCCGAGCTCTCGCGACTCTGGCAAAAGCTGACATTTAAAATGAGTGAGGAAACCAGTCAGCTTGCTTCGATTTCGTTCGCGACGGAGACATCGCGATCCTCTTCGGGTACGTCCAATGTGGACCAGGTTTCATCCTTGGCCGGCGGTGGAGGGGTGTCGCAGGTTTTCTTGTGAATCACCACCTTGGCGATGAAGTTCGCCGATATCGGAGCTGTGACGAACAGGAACGCCATGATCAACAGCTCGTGGATCGACCAGCCGCCGCCGAAGACATAGGAATAGAGCATCGAGGCTGCCAGCAGAGACCCCACGCCCACGGTGCCCACCTTGGTTGGGGCATGCAGACGGGTCATGGAATCTTTGAATTTCAGCAGGCCGATCGAGCCCACCAGCGAAAAGATGGCCCCGACCAGCAGGCAGAGCGCGATGACATAGGTGGCGAGGGTCTCGAACATCATTCGATAATATCCCCCCGCAATACGAAACGCGCATAGGCCACTGTCGACACGAAGCCGAGCATGGCAATGATCATTGAGGCCTCGAAGTAAATGCGTGTGCCTTGGGCGATGCCCAGCAGGATAATCAACCCGATGGCGTTTACCACCATCGTATCCAGAGCCAGGATGCGGTCCCCGGTGTCGGGTCCGATGACAAGCCGGATCATGGCCAGCACCTGCGCCAGTGCCACAGACACAAACGAGATGACGAGGGCAATATCCAGAAGGGTGTCGGCAGGGATCATGTGAATATCTCCATCAAACGGCGCTCATAGCGGTTCTTGATCTGGTCGCGCACCTCGTCTGGGTCTGGGGCGTCGAGGGCATGTACCAATAGGCTGTGGCCCTCGTTCGACATGTCGGCAGAGACCGTTCCAGGGGTCAGCGTGATGGTGCCTGCAAGAATGCTGATGGCTTCGGGATGTTTCAGTTCCAGCGGGATGACCACCCAGGCCGGACGCAGCTTCGAGTTGGGCCGCGTCAGCACGATCCAGGCCACCTGAACGTTGGCGATCAGGATATCCCACATCACCATGATCACATATGGGATCATCGGAAGGAGGCGAAAATTGATCGGCCGGTCGGGCCACCAGACAGCGGTGGCCCGGGGAATGATGATGCCCAGGATCAACCCGAAGACCACCATGCCCGATGTCACGCTGTTTTGCAGCAGGACCCAAACAACCGTTAGCAGAAGGGTGAGGAACGGATGCGGAAACAGCCAGCGAAATACCTTTGTCATCTCAATGTGCCTCCTCTTTCGCGCCGCTCAGTTTACCGGGAGTGTCCAACACGGATGAAACATAGCGATCCGGTGCAAAAAGCTGCGTTGCCATTTCGCCCATGTATTTGTGGACCTGTCCGGCGAAGACCGTATGGGCCACCAGCAGGGCCAGTAGCCCACCCACCGCGACGTAGGACAGGGCGGCAGGGCGCGGGGCAACCGGGTCTGTCTCAGTGCGTTCAACACTGACCGATTTCCAGAACACTGTGCTGCCCGCGCGGGCAAAGCCAACGACGCTGATCAAGCTGGCGCTCAGGACAATTGCCCAGGTCCAGACCATCAGGGGCGACGCAACGGCGGCATCTAGGATCATGAGCTTGCCGACGAAGCCTGACAGTGGCGGCAAGCCGGTCATGGCAATCGCCCCGGTAAAGTAAAGCGCTGCGGTCAGGGCAGCCCCCGATACAGGTGGACGTGCTTGCAGATGTAGGCTGTCGCGGCCTGCGCGGGTCAGATCGACGATCAGGAACAGCGCGGCTGCGGCCAAGGTGGAATGTACGATGTAATACAGCGCCGCCGCGATGCTCACCGGCGTGAACATCGAGATCGCAACCATGACCATACCCATGGACCCGATGACCGCGAAGGCCACCAACCGGTCAAGCTTGCGTGCCGCCAGCACTCCGACCATGCCAAGCGCCAGCGAAAGCAACGCGGCTGGCAGAAGCCAAAGCCCATGCAACCCGGCTGTCACCTCTAGATCAGGCGGGAAGATCATGGTGTAGACACGGATGATCGCGTAAGCGCCCACTTTGGTCATGATCGCAAAAAGGGCGGCGACGGGCGGCGGCGCTTCGGCATAGCTTGAGGGGAGCCAGAAATGCAGCGGCACCAAGGCCGCCTTGATGGCAAAGACCAACAGCAACAGGACCGATGCGATGCGGATGCCGACGCTGGCGGCGGGGTCGATCAGCGTCACCCGTTGCGCCAGGTCTGCCATGTTCAGCGTGCCCGTCTCGGCATAGATCGCACCCAGTGCAAACAGAAACAGTGTCGAACCCAGCAAGTTATAGAGTACATACTGCACGCCCGCGCGCAGCCGCGCATTGCCACCCGCATGGATCATCAGCCCGTAGGACGCAATCAACAGCACCTCGAAAAACACGAAGAGGTTGAACAGGTCTCCGGTCAGGAAAGCGCCCATGATGCCCATAAGCTGGAACTGGAAGAGCGCATGGAAATGCCTCCCTCGATCGTCCCAGCCCGATCCGATCGAATAGAGCATCACAAAAAGCGCCAGGACCGAGGTTAAAAGCACCATCATCGTCGAAAGCCGGTCACCGACAACAACAATCCCGAAAGGTGCCGCCCAATCGCCCAAGCGATAGGAGATGACGGTGCCGTCTGATGTCACCCATGCAATACCAGCCGTAACGGCAATCAGCGCCAGGATACCAGCCACGGACAAGACCCGTTGAATGCCGATATGATACCGTGCTGACAGTACAATAAACGGGGCCAGGATGGCCGGCAGGACGACAGGAAGGATGATCCAATGGGTCATTGCGCGTCCTCCGGCATGGGGTCACCGTGGTCTGCCATGTCATCCACGTGATCGTCGTCCGAGCCCAGATAGGCCCCCAGCGCGATCATCACGATCACCGCCGTCATCCCGAACGAGATCACGATGGCGGTCAGCACCAGGGCTTGCGGCAGCGGATCGGTATAGGTCTCGACCCCCTTGATCAGAATCGGAGACGCCCCAACCGTCAGCCGCCCCGAGGCGAAGAGGAACACATTAACCGCATATGTCAGCAAGGACACTCCCATAATTACAGGGAAGGTACGCAGCCGCAGCACAAGGTAAAGCCCGGCGGCGGTCAGGATGCCAATGGCAGAGGCGACAAGCAGTTCCATGTTACACCTCTTCTTTCGGGTCGGGCATGGTCGGATCGGGCAGATCATCACGCGACGGGTTGATGTCCATCGCATGCTCACTGTCGGTCATATGCGCGCGTCGTGCCAACCGCGAGAAGCTTTCAAGCGACAGCATCACCGCGCCGACCACTGCCAGGAACACCCCAAGATCGAACGCGGCGGCGGTGGCCAATTCGAACTTGTTGAAGGGTGGAATGCGGACATAGGTGAAATCGGACGTCAGGAACGGTTTGCCGACAAACCATGACCCGATGCCTGTCAGACCTGCCACCAACACGCCTGCGCCGATGATGCCGTGATAGGGATAGCGCAACCGCGCAGATGCCCAGTTAAAGCCGCTCGCCATATATTGCATCACCACCGCGATCGACACGATCAGACCGGCGATAAACCCGCCGCCCGGTTCGTTGTGACCGCGCAGGAATATGTAGAACCCGACCATCAAAGCCACTGGCATCAACACCCTGGTCAACACGACCATCATCATCGGGTGTCGATCCCCGGCACGCGGCTGATCGGGGGTGCGGTTCAGCAGGCGCGCCCGTACCGGCCCCGACAGCAAGGTTTCCGTCAACGCATAGATCAGCAGGGCGGCAATCCCCAGAACGATGATCTCGCCAAAGGTGTCAAAGCCCCGGAAATCGACCAGAATGACGTTCACCACATTGGTGCCGCCACCGCCCTTGTAGGAATTCGCCAGGTGGAATTCCGAGATTGAGGGCGAGACGAAATCGCGCAGTAGGAAGTGATAGGACATGGCAGCGGTGGCGATCCCTCCGGCAATGGCCACGGCCCCGTCGCGAGTCCGTTTGAGCACCGTGCTTTCCACCGGTGTCCGGTTGGGCAGGAAGTTCAGCGCCAGTAGCAGCAGGATGATCGTCACCACCTCAACTGTGATTTGTGTCATCGCCAGATCCGGCGCACTGAAATAGACAAACCCGACAGAGACCATCAACCCGACGATCCCGATCAGGATCAGGGACAAAAGGCGGTTGCGATGCAGGAACACCAGCCCAAGCGTGGCTGCCACCAGCATCAACCAGCCCGTAAGGGGCAGGGCGCTGATAGGTTGCATGCCCCGTGTTGTCGCACCCACTGTGCCGGTACTCCAGGCGTGGAGCCCGGCGCCAATTACCGTCACGGCCATAATCGCGCCGTAGCGGGTGAAGGCCCCGTTGTGCAAAGGATGCGTCAGCCCCCGGGCCAGGGCCACGGCCCCTGCAATCACGCCCTGTTCAAAGATTGTCTTGGCCTCGGGACGCGGGGTGTTGTCCCAAAAGCGTAACGCAGGAACATAGGCAGCCAGCAAGGCAAGACCGCCCAGAACCGCGGCCATGGACATAAAGAGCGGCGTGTTGAACCCATGCCAGATTTTCAGATGTGCCTTGGGCATGTCCACCGCGCCACCAAGGACAGCTTCGGTCACCAGGCGCACATAGGGCTCGGCGAGGAAGGGGGCGAGGCCGATCACAACAACAAGCACCACCAGTAGCGCCGGAGGCAGCCACATGCCTGCGCCCGGATCATGTGGTTTGGCCGGATAGTCATCCCGAACAGGGCCCAGGAACACATGTGCGACCAGACGGAAACTGTAGGCCGCAGAGAAGAGCGCGCCCAGAACCGCCAATCCAGGCACCAGCCAGGGCATGCCAAAGAGTGTGGTGTGGGTGGTTTCCTCTAGCATCATCTCTTTCGACAAAAAGCCATTAAGCGGCGGAATGCCCGCCATGGAAAGCGATGCGATGGTCACGATCACAAAGGTCACCGGCATCAAGGTCCGCAGCCCGCCAAGACGCCGGATATCGCGGGTATGGGCCTCGTGATCAATGATCCCGGCGGACATAAAGAGTGCAGCCTTGAACGTGGCGTGGTTCAGAATATGGAACACGGCCGCCATTGCGCCAAAGGCCGTGCCGGTGCCCAAGAGCATGGTAATCAGCCCCAAATGACTGACGGTCGAGAACGCCAGCAACGCCTTCAGGTCGTGCTTAAATAGCGCAATCACAGCGCCCAGGACCATGGTGATCAGCCCAGCCGTTGTGACAATGGCAAACCATTCCGGTGTGCCCGACAGCACGGGCCACATCCGCGCCATCAGGAAGATGCCCGCTTTTACCATCGTTGCTGAATGCAGATAGGCAGACACAGGCGTGGGTGCGGCCATCGCGTGTGGCAGCCAGAAGTGAAACGGGAACTGCGCCGATTTGGTGAAACAGCCCAACAGGATCAGCACCAGCGCCGGCACGTAGAGCGGTGAGGCCTGGATCAGCTCGCGATTTTTCAGGATCTCGCTGAGGTCATAGCTGCCAACGATCTGCCCGAGCAACAGCATGCCCGCGATCATGGCCAGCCCGCCCATTCCGGTGACTGCCAGCGCCATACGCGCGCCCTGCCGTCCTTCCGGCAGGTGCTTCCAATACCCGATCAGCAGGAATGACGAGAGCGACGTGAGTTCCCAGAAAATAAGTAAAAGCAATATGTTATCGCTCAGAACGATCCCCACCATCGCGCCTTGAAATAGCAGCAGATAGGTGAAGAATTCGCCCATGTTGTCGTCACGTGACAGGTAGTATCGCGCATAGGTGATGATCAGCAGCCCAATACCGAGAATCAGGCTGGCGAAGAAGAAACCCAATCCGTCGAGCATCAGGGTGAAGTTCAGGCCCAGAAGCGGAAGCCAATCCACCCGTGCCATCACCACTTCGCCTGCGATCACGGCGGGCAGATTGGTCAAAAGGCCAATAAATGCAGCCAGAGAGACGATAAAAGTGACGCCCCCACAAGCCTGCCGCCCCGCGGTATTCATCAGTCCTGGCAACAGCGCACCTAAAAAGGGCAATGCGACAATGAGAAAAAGTGACAAGCAACCCCCTCCACATGGCTTGAAGTAGGATACTCTGACATTCGCGTCAGATTTACAATTGGCACGACGGAAATTTACGAGAGTTTCAACACATGTATTGCAAATGAGGGGGCTGATTGAGCCATTTCGCCTGTCGGGGAAGGTCTGTTTTGAAGGAAGATACGGCTTTGATCCAACAGGAGAGCCGGTTGACGCAGATACACCACGTCAGGCGATGACTTGTGCCTTTAAGTCTTCCGATATGCCGTGCGACGCACGAAGGGCTGGTTTTCCCTTTTGCCCGATGATCGGCGCTGGCTCGAATAAAAAAGCCCGGCACTCAGCATGAGGCCGGGCTTTCCAAGGGGTACGTAAGATCAGGCCGCTTTGACCATTTTCTCAACGATCGGACCAAAGGAAGACGGTGTCGGTACAATCGCCACTCCTGCTTCGCTAAGGATCTCGACCTTTTCCTGCGCACTTTCGCCGAAGGCCGATACGATGGCCCCTGCGTGCCCCATGGTGCGGCCTTTCGGGGCCGAAAGACCCGCGATATAGGCCGCCACTGGCTTTTGCATGTGATTGCGGATGTAAGCGGCGGCTTCGGCCTCTTGCGGACCACCGATTTCACCGACCATCACAATCGCATCCGTGCCTTCATCGTTCTCAAACAGCTCCAGAATGTCACGGAAAGAGGAACCGTTGATCGGATCGCCACCGATGCCGATGGAGGATGACACGCCAATGCCGATCTCTTTCATCTGGCTGGCTGCTTCATAGCCCAGAGTGCCCGAGCGACCGATGATGCCCACACGCCCCGGCAGGTAGATATGGGGTGGCATGAGGCCTGCGAAGGCCTGGCCGGGCGTGATGACCCCTGCACAGTTGGGGCCGATGAGACGCATCCGCTTTTCTTCCTTGTAGCGGCGCATATAGCGCTTCACGCGGATCATATCCTGCGCGGGAATGCCGTCGGCGATACACACACAAGTTTTGATGCCAGCGTCTGCGGCTTCCATGATGCTGTCGGCCGCGAAGGGCGGCGGCACAAAGGCGATGACCATATCCGCGCCGGTTTCTGCCACGGCTCCTTTGACCGTGTTGAAGACCGGTAGACCGTTGTGTGTGGTGCCGCCCTTGCCGGGTGTCACGCCGCCCACAACATTGGTGCCGTATTCGCGCATTTCTTCGGCGTGAAAGGACCCGATACGCCCGGTCAGCCCGGTGACGAGAACCTTGCTGTCTTTGTCGATGATAATAGACATGTGATCTGTCTCCCGGCTTTATGCGTCTTTGGCTGATTTCCACGCGCCAACCACCAGATCGGCGGCCTCGGCGAGGGTTTCAGCTGTTGAAATATTCAAACCGCTTTCAGCGATCAGTTTGCGGCCTTCTTCGACATTGGTGCCTGACAGCCGCACCACGAGGGGCAGGGTCAGCTCCAGCTCCTTCACCGCACGAATCACACCTTCGGCAATCCAGTCGCAACGATTGATGCCTGCGAAGATGTTCACAAGGATCGCCTCGACGTTCTTGTCGTTGAGTACGGCCTTGAAGGACATCAGGACACGCTCGGGGCTGGCCCCACCGCCCACATCAAGGAAGTTGGCAGGCTCGCCTCCGGCTTGCTTGATCATATCCAGCGTGGCCATGGCCAGACCCGCACCGTTGACGATACAGCCGATTTCACCCTCAAGCCCGATGTAGTTGAGGCCACGGTCGCCCGCATAGGTTTCGCGTGGATCTTCCTGCGATTTGTCGCGCAACTCCGAGATATTCGGATGACGGAACAACGCGTTATCGTCGAAACTTAATTTACCGTCGAGGGCCACGATCTCGTTTGATCCTGTCACTACCAGAGGGTTAATCTCGACCATGTTGGCATCGGTTTCCGCCATCAGCTTGTAACAGCCGGTGATGGTTTTCGCTGCCTGTGCAATCAATGAGGCATCAAGGCCGAGCGAGAATGCAATCTCGCGGGCCTGGAAGGCCTGCATGCCAACCGCCGGGTCAACGACCGAACGCACGATGCTGTCGGGTTCTTTTTCGGAAATTTCCTCGATCTCCATGCCGCCCTGAGCGGAGGCCACAACCACAACCCGCTCTTCTTTGCGGTCCATGACGAAGGCCAGGTAGAGCTCCTGGGCGATATTAGTGGCCTCTTCGATGTAAAGACGGCTGACCAATTTACCCTGAGGGCCGGTTTGATGCGTGACCAGCTTGCGGCCCAGCATCCAGCTGGCGGCATCCGACAGCTCTTCCTCGGTGGAACAGATGCGCACACCGCCGGCTTTGCCCCGTGCACCGGAATGAATCTGGGCTTTGACCACCCATTTGTCACCCGACAGCTCGGAGGCGCGGTAGACCGCCTGTTCGGGGCTGTAGGCAATGCCGCCGCGCGGCGTGTTGACACCAAACTGCCGCAGCAGTTCCTTGGCCTGATACTCGTGGATATCCATTGTGGTTGCTCCTTAGCCTTTGGCGGCGATGGCGTCCGCCACCGTCAGCACGTTGTTGGCCATCCGCTCGGAGGCGGCATCGATCAATTTGCCATCGAGGCTGGCGGCGCCTTTGCCTTGGGCTTCAGCTTCGCGAAGAGCTTTGATGATGTTACGGGCACGGGTAACTTCGGCCTCGGGCGGCGAGAAGACCTGGTTGGCCAGTTCGATCTGGCTTGGGTGGATGGCCCATTTGCCTTCGATGCCCAATGCAGCGCCACGTTTGGCGGCGAGAATAAAGCTGTCAGGGTCAGAGAAATCGCCGAAAGGTCCGTCAATGGCGCGCAAGCCATAGGCGCGGCACGCAACGGTCATGCGGGACAGGGCAAAATGCCATTGATCGCCCGGATAGTCAGGGTTCAACCCGCCGATGACTACGGTGCGCGCGCGGTTCGAGGCGGCGTAATCCGCCACACCAAAGTGCATAGCTTCCAGACGACCTGGGGCAGCGGCGATGGCTTCGACGTTGGCCATGCCAAGGGCGGTTTCGATCAGGGCTTCCATGCCGATCTGATGAGTGAAGCCCATGGCTTCTTCGATCTGGCTGACCATGGTTTCCACGGTGTAAAGGTCCGCGGGCACGCCGACCTTCGGCACAAGGATCGTATCCAGATGCTGTCCGGCCTGTTCCACGATCTCAACCACATCGCGATACATGTAATGGGTGTCGAGCCCGTTGATGCGGATCGACATGGTTTTGCCTTTGGCCTTCCAGTCGATGTCGTTCAGGGCCTGAATGATGTTGGACCGGGCCTGCACTTTTTCAGGAGGGGCAACCGCATCTTCGAGGTCTAGAAAGATGTAATCGACGTCCGAGTCGGCAGCCTTGTCGATCATCGTCGGGTTCGAGCCGGGAACAGCCAGTTCCGAGCGTTGCAGGCGTTGTTTTTTGAGAGGGTGCAGAGTGTAGCTCATGAGGGCGTCCTTCGTTGCAAGCAAATGTATCGTTGCTGACAGTGTCGCGTGAATTATGCAGCCGTTGTACTTTCCCTCGGGTATGAAAAGGCGGGGCGGGTTGGGAGTGCGTCTCAGGCGGGTAGGGTGTGACTACCCACAAGGGGGCTTCAGGATGCCGTTGCACACCAAGCGAAGGGCCCGAGGAGCGTAAGAAAAACAAGAGTTTACGATAGGAAACTTATGCTGCAGGCGCACATGGATGCTGCGGATGAGAAGGGTTTGAAAAAGGGGTGGGGAATCAGGCGGTTCGAGCAGGTTAATGCGACCATCAGACATGAAAAAACCGCCGATGGTGTTACCCATCGGCGGCAGTTTGGGAGATATTTTGGAGGCCTGTTGTCAGGTGACCAGATCAACTGGCGCTTCACCCGCAAGGAAGGCTTTGAGGTTGTCGATGGCACGGTGGCCCATGGCGGCCCGCGTCCCATCGGTGGCACTGCCCAGATGCGGGGCCAGAACCAAGTTTTCATACTTCAGGAACCGAGGATCGAGCGCGGGTTCACCGTGATACACATCAAGGCCCGCCGCCGCCAGATGGCCGCTGTCCAGTGCATCAAACAGAGCGTCTTCGTCGATCACATCACCACGGGCCGAGTTCACCAGAATCGAGCCTGGTTTCATCGCATTGAACACCGAGGCATTGATCATCTTGTAGGTGTCGTCGCCGCCAGGGCAGTGCAGGGACAGAAAATCGCAGTTTGCAGCGACCTCTTCCATTGATCCCAGCTGCGTGGCGTTACCGTTGTCCGCTTTGATCTCATCGGGCACCTGCCATGCGTCCTGAAACACCACCTTCATGCCAAAGCCATGATGCGCGCGCTGCGCCATGGCCTGACCGATGCGACCGAAGCCGACGATGCCCAGGGTGGCTCCGGTGACTTTCTTGCCGATCATGTGCGTTGGGCGCCAGCCAATCCAGCTGCCGGCCCGCAGTTCACGCTCGCCTTCGCCGATGCGCCGCGCAGCCGCCAGCATCAGGCCCATGGCCAGATCAGCGGTGCAGGCGGTCAGAACGTCGGGCGTGTTGGTCACGGCAATACCGTTGTCGCGCGCCGCATCAATGTCGATGTGGTTAAAGCCCACACCGTAGTTGGCCATAACGCGGACCTTGCCCTTGGCTGCCGAATAAAATTCCGCCGGGATTTTGTCCGACACGGTGGGCATGATCACATCATAGTCGGTGGCGGCTGCCATCCATTCATCATGGCTCATGGAGGTGTCGGGCGCGCGCAATGTGACATCGCCGAGACCTTCGGCTTGCAAACGCTCCTCGGCCTCAGACGGCCAAGCACGGGTAACGAGGATCTTTGTCATGTGATCTCTCCCTTATGCGTTGGTTGGTGTGGTTGCGCAGTAGTGACGCTGGGCTGCAGCCACGCCCGAACCTGGCTCAATCTTGGCGCCGGCGTCAATCAACGCCATTTCGGCTGCCGAGATAGCACCACACAGCATCACCGGGTTCAGCGAGCCAAGGTGCCCGATACGGAAGGCTTTGCCCATCAGCTTGTTCAGGCCTGTGCCCAGAGATGTCTGATACTTGTTGTAAGCCCCCGCAATGACGTCACGCGCATCCACACCTTCGGGTGCGTAGATGGCCGAGACTGTATCCGAGGCCCATTCTGGCCCACGTGACACCAATTCGCAGCCGTCCCAGGCGGCCACCGCTTGGCGCACACCTTCGGCGAGACGGTTGTGACGTTCCCAGATGCTTTCCATGCCAACCTCAAGCATCATGTCCAGCGACACGCGCAGCCCGCGCAACAGTTGGGTGGCAGGGGTGTAGGGGAAATACCCAGTGTCGTTCAGCTTGATCATGTCCTCAAAGCTGAAATAGCAACGTGCCATACCGGCATTGTCGACAGCCTTATTGGCCTCAAGTGCCTTGTCCGACACGCCCAGGATTCCAAGACCCGCAGGCAACATGAAACCCTTTTGCGAGCCGGAAACAGCAAGGTCGACGCCCCATTTGTCCATTTCAAATTCGATCGAGGCAATCGAGCTGACACCGTCCACAAACAGCATCGCTGGGTGGCCCACCTCGTCCAGTGCTGCGCGCACGGCGGCGATGTCGGATGTCACACCCGTGGCAGTTTCGTTCTGGGTGCAGAATACGGCCTTGATTTCGTGCTTGGTGTCGGCGGCCAGCTTGGCCTTGTATTCGTCAACCGGAACACCTTTGCCCCATTCCACTTCGGACATGTCCACATCCAGACCCAGACGTTCGGCCATATCCACCCAAAGCAGCGAAAACTGACCGAACCGCGACATCAGCACTTTGTCGCCGTGGTTCAGCGTGTTCTGAATGGCTGATTCCCACGCGCCGGTGCCCGAGGAAGGAAACACGAAAATACGGCCGCTTTCCATCCGGTAGGCTTTTTTCAGGTCCGTGAGGATGCCGTTCACAAACTCAGGAAAATCAGGTGCACGCATGTCCTCCATTGGGATGTTCATGGCTTGCCGTACAGGCTCGGGCACATTTGTCGGACCTGGGATGAAAAGATGTTTGTTGCCGTTCATAAGGGTTCTCCGTGGATTTTCAGGCCGAGTATGAGGATTTGACCCCATCGGGTAACGCCCATGCGTATGGGGCCTCGGACCCGGCCCCGCAGCTGGGCACCGAACGGGTAGGGGGTGGCCACCCTATTGGGTGAACATTTTGCCGGGCATACATTTGCATACCAAAAAAACGTTATATTTCATCGGTTTCCGGCGCTCATTTGTCGCAATATCAACGTTAGTATCGTGTGCAATCTGGTGTACAGTGAATCAGATGAACAGGATGTCAGCACCACAAATGGATCACGTCGACATTGAACTTCCGCGGGTTTTCGTGGCTGACAGGCAGTTGATTGTTTGTCAGGGTATTGGCTCGCTTGTCTCACAGATCCCCGAGGTGGAGCTGGCCGAGTTTGCCACCGATCGCAAAGGTCTGGCGCGACTATTGGGCCAGTCCGACGGCAAGACCATTTTGATCCTCGGGGTGCGGCTCAGCGATGGCGATCTGAGCCAGACACTGGGTATGGTGCGCAAGGACTATCCCGATGTGATGGTCGTTGTGGTGGCCGAGGACACGGAATTTGCCTTCATCCGCACGGCGATCAAATCCGGTGCCAATTCGGTATGCATGATGAGCCAGATCCTGACCAGTCTGCCCAAGATTCTTGGCAAACTGGTCGAGGGACATTCGATCGTACCCACAGATATTTTGCGCCGTCTGACTTCTGAGAACGCCGAGGTGCTGTCGCGCCGCGAACACGAGATCCTGACACTTTTGGTTGACGGGCTAACTAACTTTCAAATCTCGGCCCGACTTGGGTTGAGCGAGAACACGGTGAAGTACTACCTGAAGGCGATCTACCAAAAACTTGACGTCAACTCACGCGGCGGGGCCATCGCGAAGTATGTGGCGGGGAATTACTAGCCGCGCGAAACAGCGCTGCGACACAGGCTGTAAGGAAGGTTGTTCCTGAGAGTAAATTGGCTCCGGCGGTAGGGATCGAACCTACGACCAATTGATTAACAGTCAACTGCTCTACCGCTGAGCTACGCCGGACCATGAGCGCGGATATAGCAACGGGGATGGGGCGCGTCCAGAGGGATAATTACAAATTTTTACGGCGTGTCATGCCGTGTCAGCTTCGTTCAAATCTCGCTGTTTCCGACAGCGCGCCAACCGGTCGGGCCAGCCCGCGCGTGGTGAGGTCCACTAGATGGGCCAGGACGTTGCGCGTGGCGGCCCCCATCAGGGCAGTGGGCGTGTCTGTGTAGATGCGCGTGGTCAGATCTGCGGCGGTGGCCGCACCCATCAGAAGATGCTCCAGGATGGCTGCTTCACGTGTCAGGCGGTGTTGGATCAGCCAGCCCATGCGCGCTGTGGGGTCCTCGATGGGAGCGCCGTGGCCTGCGTGATAGAGGCGCGCTTTGAGGGCCCGGATTTTTCGGCAAGACGCCATGAAGTCGGTCAAATCGCCATCCGGGGGCGACACCAGAGAGCTGGCCCAGCCCATCACAAGATCGCCGACAAAGATCACATCCTCGGAGGCAAAACACATGTGGTTGCCGAAATGTCCCGGCGTCCAATGCGCGGTCAATGCCCAGCCCTCGCCGGAAATGGTCTCGCCATCGCTCAGGGTGATGTCGGGCGTAAACTGTGCATCCACACCTTCGCCGCCGCGCACCAGCCCGGAGAGCGCCAGATCCTGCATGATCGCACTGCGCCCGGCCATGTGGTCGCCGAAAGCAAGAATCGGGGCACCTGTGGCCTCGGACAACGGCGCGGCGAGGGGTGAATGATCCAGATGTGCATGGGTCACAAAGATGTGGCTGATAGACTGCCCGGGTGCGACGGCGTTCAGGATCGCCACCAGATGGGCGTCATCCGCAGGGCCGGGATCGATCACGGCCAAGGCCTGGGTGCCTAAAAGGTAGGTGTTTGTCCCACGGTACGTCATGGGCGAAGGATTGGGCGCTAGAATGCGCCGGATCTCAGGGCTCATCGGTTCGGCCACGCCCACGGGGGGATTGAAATCATCTGGGGGCGTCATGGCTCTTCCTCTTCGCGGGTCACGGGGATAGGTTTAGCGCATGTCGTTCAAATGGCTCAAACCTTATATGCCGCGCAGCCTTTATGGTCGGGCCATGCTGATCCTGCTTTTGCCGGTGATCACATTGCTGTTGGTGGTATCAATCGTCTTTATCCAGCGGCATTTCGACGGTGTGTCGCGGCAAATGACCCTTGTGGCCAGCCGTGAAGTCACGCTGTTGCTGAATGAGACCACGGAATCGGTCCAAGACATGGATCGCTCGCCTGTGGCGCGGGCGCTGCGCATCGCGGTGCGAGAGGTGCCGCCGGAAGGGGTGCCCGAGGCCGATGACTGGCGCTGGTATGATCTGACGGGCGGTGTTGTGACCCGAGAGTTGCACAGGCATTTGCCTGACCTCATTGCCGTGGATTTGCCCGACAATCAGCTGGTGCGGATGTATTTCGAAAAGGATGGGCAACCAATCCGGCTGAGTTTTGACCGGCGTCGGGTGTCAGCGTCAAACCCGCATCAATTGCTGGTCAATATGGCCGTCTTCGGAGTGTTAATGACGCTGGTATCTTTTTTGTATCTGCGCAATCAGTTGCGGCCCATCACGCGTCTGGCAGGGGCGGCGGAGGCTTTTGGCCGGGGGCGTCACGTGCCGTATCGCCCCTCCGGTGCCACCGAGGTCCGCGCGGCGGGCAATGCGTTTCTGGACATGCGCAACCGGATCGAACGACAGATCGAGCAACGCACATTGATGCTGTCGGGGGTCAGCCACGATCTGCGCACGCCCTTGACCCGGCTCAAGCTGGGGCTGAGCATGCTGGAGGACGAGGAAGCGGATCCGATGCAGCGCGATGTAGAGGACATGGAGCGTATGCTGAATGAGTTCCTCGATTTCGCGCGCGGGGCGCAAGAGGGTGAACCGGAGCTGGTCGATCCGATTGCACTGGTGCGGGGCATTGTCGAGGACGCCAAACGCGCCAAGACGCCGGTTGAAATGGTGCTGGCCGAAGGCGAGGGAGAGTTGGCGCTGAATATTGGCAGCATCCGTCGTGCGGTGGGCAATCTGATCAACAATGCTGTGCGCTATGGTGCAAAGGCTGAGGTCTCGGTGCTGATGTCCGACAAGTCCTTGCGCATCCGGGTTGAGGATGATGGCCCCGGCATCCCTGCGGCGCGACGCGAAGAGGCGATGAAGCCCTTCACCCGGCTGGAGCCTGCACGCAATCAGAACCGGGGTACTGGTGTGGGATTGGGGCTGTCGATTGCGCTGGATATTGCGCGGGCGCATGGTGGGACGTTGCGATTGGGAGAAAGTGCCGGGCTGGGCGGGTTGCGCGCTGATATTGTGATTGCACGGTGATGCCCTGAGCGCGGGCCAAAAGGACATTAAAACATATTGTCCTGCCGTCAGAGAAGTTTTACCAACTCTCCACAACAACTGCTTTGAGTCCAAGGCAGGATTAGTCGCCAATTTTCATTGAGGATATTCCAGATGCTACGCTCTTGTCTGTTCGCCTTTGCCGTTTGTATTGCCATGCCGACCTCGGCGCAGGCTGAACTGAAGGCCTTTGGCTTTTCCATGAAACGTGGGTCGGAAGAAGTGAAAGGTACTTTGGTGGTAGACGGATACTCACTGAAACAGATGCATTCCATGATGCGGAAATATTGCACGGGTGGGCAAGTGGAGCAGTTCACCTTTGTTGGCAAGCCGCGCAAGCGTCGTGGCCTTGTGCTTCAGAAATTTAAGACAACATGTGCAGGCGGTCCGCTTCAGCGCTTCAAGGGCAAAAGCAGTAGTTATGAGATCGAATTGATCAAAGAAGGTGAGTACAAGAATAAACACCTTGTCGAGATCACAACATCGGATGGGGCGGGCAACATCGTGTATCTACGTGAGACTATAAAACCTTAGCGTGCGTTTCGGTGTGGCACAGACAGTCAGTACTTGTATTTGATGTAATGTGGTTGGTAGGCCCGGCAGGACTTGAACCCGCAACCAAAGCGTTATGAGCGCTCTGCTCTAACCAATTGAGCTACAGGCCCAACCTGATGTGCAGTTATGCGAGCATGGCGGCAAAGGTCAAGGCTTTGAGATTGCGAAAACCGGGACGGTGGTGTACCGCAACGCCAACACTGGCGGGAGCAAGTTTAATGAGCGATGGAAAGAACGGGATCACCTATGCCGACGCAGGCGTCGACATTGATGCAGGCAACGCTTTGGTGGAACGGATCAAGCCCGCTGCTAAACGCACGACGCGCTCTGGCGTGATGGCGGGCCTCGGCGGGTTTGGGGCGTTGTTCGATCTTAAGGCGGCAGGGTTCAAGGATCCCGTTCTGGTGGCGGCCACCGACGGTGTGGGCACCAAACTGCGCATTGCGATTGATACCGGCAATGTAGACACCATCGGCATTGATCTGGTGGCCATGTGTGTCAACGATCTGGTCTGCCAGGGCGCTGAGCCTTTGTTTTTTCTCGACTATTTCGCCACCGGACGGCTGGAAACAGACGTTGCAGCGCGGATCATCGAAGGCATTGCCGAAGGCTGCGTGCGTTCAGGCTGTGCGCTGATCGGAGGCGAGACCGCCGAGATGCCCGGCATGTATGGCGATGGTGATTTTGATCTGGCGGGCTTTAGCGTGGGTGCGATGGAACGCGGTGCGACCCTGCCTGACGGCGTTGTTGAAGGGGATGTTCTTCTGGGGTTGGCCTCTGACGGCGTGCACTCCAATGGCTATAGCCTCGTGCGTAAATTGGTTGAGATGTCCGGCCTTGGCTGGGACGCCGATTGCCCTTGGGGGGACGGCACCCTGGGGGCTGCACTGCTAACGCCCACACGGCTCTATGTGACCCAGACACTCAAGGCGGTTCGGGCAGGGGGCGTGCATGCGCTGGCCCACATCACGGGCGGTGGCCTGACCGAGAACCTGCCGCGGGTACTGCCCGATGGCATGGGGGCGGCGATTGATCTGAACGCCTGGGAGTTGCCTGGCACCTTCCGCTGGCTGGCCGAGCAAGGTGGGATTGCACCGGCAGAAATGCTCAAGACGTTCAATTGCGGGATTGGCATGATCCTCAGCGTCTCTGAGGAGGAGGCCGATGCAGTTGCGACCCTGTTGCAAGGCGAAGGTGAAACCGTCGTGCACCTGGGCCATGTCACAAGCACGGGCGAGATGGCCTATAGCGGACAGCTGATGTGAGCCTGCGCGTCGCCATTCTGATCTCGGGCGGCGGGTCGAACATGGTGTCGCTGGTCGACAGCATGACCGTCGATCATCCGGCGCGACCTGTGCTGGTGATTTCGAACACTGCGGACGCAGGCGGGTTGGCCAAGGCCGAGGCGCGCGGGGTTGCGACCGCCGTTGTAGATCACCGCCCTCACAAAGGCGACCGCCAGGCGTTTGAGACCGAGCTGAACGCCGTGCTGGAGGCGGCAAGGCCTGATATTATTTGCCACGCGGGTTTCATGCGTATCCTGACGGCACATTATGTAGATCACTGGCAGGGTAAAATGCTGAACATTCACCCGTCGCTGCTGCCCAAATATCCAGGGCTGAACACCCATGCGCGTGCGCTGGATGCCGGAGACACCATCGCGGGCTGTACTGTGCATGAGGTCACCACCGAACTGGATGCAGGCCCGATGCTGGGACAAGCGAAAGTGCCCGTGATGGACGGTGACACTCCGGACACCCTGGCGGCGCGGGTCCTGGCAATGGAACATCAACTATATCCTGCGGTCTTACGCCGGTTTGCCATCGGCGACCGCAGCTTGTTAAATTTACCTTAAGTAAACATTCCCTTTCTACGCCGGCGGTCCTATAAGAAGGACAGCCAAGGGCTCAATATTATATAAAAACCTGAAAAAGCAGTAGCCTGACCCATGAAGATCATCACGACCACTGACGAGTTGGCCGCATTTTGTGCGGCCGCTGCCGCGCATCCTTATGTGACCATCGACACTGAATTCCTGCGCGAACGCACATATTATTCCAAACTGTGTCTTGTGCAGATGGCCTATCCGGGCAAGGGAGATGAAAACGCCGTGCTGGTCGATCCGCTGGTCGATGGCATTTCTATGGAGCCGCTGTACGACCTGTTTCGCGATACATCTGTGGTCAAGGTGTTTCACGCCGCCCGACAGGACCTTGAGATCTTCTTTGTCGATGCCGGGGTCTTCCCCGATCCGCTGTTTGATACGCAAATCGCAGCCATGGTCTGTGGCTTTGGCGAACAGGTTGGGTATGAGACTCTGGTGCGCAAGATTGCACATGAGCAGCTGGATAAATCCTCGCGTTTCACGGATTGGTCGCGGCGTCCATTGACGGACGCGCAAATGAGCTATGCCTTGGGGGATGTCACCCACCTACGCGAAATCTACGAATTTTTGGCCGCCAAATTGGAAGAGACAGGCCGCGCCAAATGGGTGGAAGAAGAGCTGGAAATTCTAACCGATCCCGCGACCTATACGGTTGTGCCGGATCAGGCCTGGAAGCGGGTAAAGACGCGCAATGCCTCGCCCAAATTCCTGGCGATTGTTCGCGAGCTGGCCAAGTTCCGAGAGATCTATGCTCAGGAGCGCAATGTGCCGCGCAATCGGGTGTACAAGGATGATGCGCTGAGTGAGCTGGCGTCGACAAAGCCGCAATCAATGCAGGACCTCGGGCGGTCAAGATTGCTGCTGCGCGAGGCCCGCAAGAGCGATATTGCGGAAGGTATTCTGGCCGCGGTGAAGACAGGGATGAACTGCCCTTCAGATAGCTACCCCAAACCCGAGGCGGGCCGTGGCAAGCTGCAGGTGAACCCGGCGCTGGCCGATTTGCTTCGGGTGTTGCTGAAAGCGAAAACCGAAGAATTCAGCGTGGCCTCCAAATTGATCGCCTCGGCGGCTGAACTGGACGCCATTGCCGCCGGTAAGCGGGATATGGCGGCGATGAAGGGCTGGCGCGCCGAAGTTTTTGGCAACGACGCTATTCAGCTGTGTGAGGGCAAGATTGCCTTGACGGCCAAAGGGCAGTCGATCAAGGCGATTGAGCTAAAAGATTAAAGCGTTTCGAGATATACTTTAGGTACGAAGAGAACGCGAAACGCGCGGACCATTGAAGGGGTGTGCGCGTTTCAAAAAAACGGATGTCTCAGGTTTCTCGTGCAACGCTTTAGTCTGTTCTAGCGGCGTTTGGTGGTGCGGACGTTGATTTCCGCCACGATACGGACGGTGTCTGTGCGCGCCAGGACTTGCGACGAGACAAACTTGCCGACGCGCACTGTGCGTCCTGATTTGCTGCCGATGCCCTGATCGTTGGGCTGCACGGCCATGAGCGTGTAGCTCAATACGCCATCCACCGGTTCGTCATCATTGTCCGACACCAGGCGCACGTCGTGTTGGCCTTGCTGTGCAGACATGCCGGTGACGCGGATGATACCACCGGAGTTGGTGCGTTCGATCACTACATCAGTGATTTCGCGTAGCATCGTACCTTCGTAGTTTTCACGTTTGTCCGGGTTGAAGATGCCGACACGTTCGGGGATCAGCGGATTGGGGTTTTCAGCCGTGGCCACAGGGGCCGGAGCAGAGCGGCTTTTGCCAAACCAGTTGGACGGGTTAGCCCGGCTGTCGCGCCAGCCGCCACATGCGCCGAGCACCATTGAAGAGAGAACCAGAAGAATTGCTAAGCGCCGCATCGTGCCTCTTGCCCTTATTGCTTTTCAATTGTGCTACCCTATCCGGGCCGCGTTGAAAAGATGTAAGCCGGCACTGGACGAGGCTTGCGCTTCGGCTTACCTGTCGCACAGGCAGTTGGAAGGGACATCTATATGGCCGCGCCCGCGTTTGAAGACATTGTTGCGGATTTTGAGTTTCTTGAGGATTGGGAGGATCGCTATCGCTATGTGATCGATCATGGCAAGGCGATGGCGCCGTTGGATGAGGCGTTGCGAGTGCCTGCCACCAAGGTGGACGGATGCGCCAGCCAGGTGTGGCTGCATCCCAAGATCGAAGGCGGTGTATTTTCCTTTGAAGGGGAAAGTGACGCGATGATCGTGCGCGGTCTGATTTCGGTGCTGCGCGCGCTTTACAATGATTTGCCGGTGGCCGAGGTGGCCGCCGTGGATGCAGCCGGAGAGCTGTCACGTTTGGGGTTGAACGATCATTTGTCGGCGCAACGCTCAAACGGGTTGCGCGCGATGATCGAGCGGATCAGAGCCGTTGCGGCAGAGGCGGCGTGATCTGATTGAGTGCCTGCGGCACGCTCTCACTGTTGGGGGTGGGCCCCCAAACCCCCTGGGATGTTTTTGGCCAGAAGAGGCCATCAGGATTGTGCTGCGAGGGCAGATTCAAGATCACCGTAGCCGGTGAAACGGTATTCGTAGGCCAGGCCCAGGCGCTCGGCGCAGGCGCGGGCTTTGGTTTCGAGGGCGGCGTCCTTAATTTGCGCCTGGTAAACCAGCTTGGTGTAGTTGCCGAAAAGCATATCGCGCAACTCGGGATGGCGGTCGAGCCCCATGGGTTTCCAGATGAAGGCGTCGAACTGTTTGACCAGGAAATCGGTCAGGTAAAACGCGGTGATTTCATCGTCATGTTCGGCAAAAGTGTCGTTGCCTTCGAAGAAGGAATAGCAGTGGGGCCCGGCGATCATCTCGACGCCTAAGCGGTCGCATTCAGCCTGCAGAAGCCCCCCGGTGCCACAATCGGCGTAGACGATGAAAATCTTTTCGTACTGCGCCTGATGTTTTTCAACGGCGTCGCGAACAGCATCCACGATCTTGTCCGGATAAAGGTGATACTTGGCTGGCAGGCAGGTCAGCGTCATATGCGACCAGTCATTGGCCTTGATCAGGGCCAGGATTTCGCGCGCCAAAGCCCCGCAGGCGATGAGCAGGATGCGGCCGGTGCCAGTTTCGTTGTCGGTGGCGCTCAGGCCGTCTTCGGTCAGGGTCTGATCATCGGGCAGGGCGGTCATGTCGCTCTCTTTCAAACAATAAACGGCCCGCAGGATATGCGGGCCGTTCTGAATACCAATGCTTAGTGGCTCAGATCAGCCCGTGGCACCTTGGTTGTGCTTGCGGCCCACCAGATCTTTGGCGGTTTCCACAGCCACGGCCGCGTCACGGCAATAGGCGTCAGCGCCGATGGCTTTGCCGAACTCTTCGTTCAGAGGCGCGCCGCCCACCAGAACGATATAGTCATCGCGAATGCCCTGTTCGACCATCGTGTCGATCACGACCTTCATGTAGGGCATTGTGGTGGTCAGCAGGGCCGACATGCCCAGGATTTCGGGCTTTTCGGTTTCCAGCGCTTCCAAATAGTTTTCAACCGGGTTGTTGATGCCCAGATCGACCACTTCAAAGCCGGCACCTTCCATCATCATCGAGACAAGGTTCTTGCCGATGTCGTGGATGTCGCCCTTGACCGTGCCGATGACCATCTTGCCCACACGAGGCGCGCCGGTTTCAGCGAGCAATGGCTTGAGGATGGCCATGCCGCCCTTCATCGCGTTGGCGGCCAGCAGAACTTCGGGCACGAACAGGATGCCATCACGGAAATCCTTGCCGACGATGGTCATACCACCCACCAGCGCTTTGGTCAGAACGTCGTAAGGCACCCAGCCCCGACCAAGAAGGATGTTCACCCCTTCTTCGATCTCTTCTTTGAGACCATCGTAGAGGTCGTCAAACATCTGTTGGACAAGTTCTTCGTCGTCCAGATCTGCCAGGATGATATCGTCTTCTTCGTCAGACATGTGCGTTCCTTACGTCTGTCGCGCGTGCGCGGTGTATCTTGGTCCAGCATATGGTCAGAACGCCGCAGTTTGACTGCGCGAATTGCGACATTGCCAGCCCTTGAACCGACTTATACCGCACATTCGTGTTATGTCAGCGCTAAAGTTTTTCAATGTGATGATGAGGTTACTGCATATCCCCAGGCTGGGATCCTGGCAGGAGCTGCCCGCGCGGGCGCGGACGCAAGGCGGCGCAGGGGATCCCCTGCGCCGCCCGGTGGGAGCGCGTCAGGCCAGTGACACTTCGGCATAAAGGACGATTTCCTCGACGCTGCCTTCGGCAACGGCGGCCGTGTCGGCCGGATCCGCAGGGGCCAGCGCCCCGGGATCGCTGATCGCCATCGTGTGATCGTTGACCAACCCGGCAGCCACCGCCGTGGCTGCACTGGTGCCCAGGTAGCCCGGGAAATCGGGCAGGGCGGTAAAGCCCGAGAGCGTTGTGCCGTTGAGTGTGATCTCAACCCCCGTGGCATCCGCACCATCGGCCACTTTCAACAACAGCATGGCGCGATCTATCACAAGATCAGGACCCTGCAGCGGCAACGGCAGCGCGGTATTGGTGACCGGGATGGTCACAGGTGCCCCCACTGGGCCCGTCCGCAACATGTGGAAGGCCGAGGATTGCTCTTGCCGCAGGCTGATTGCGCGGGGCAGAGGTGTCGCGCTCAGCACTTCGCCTAAGGCGCCGACAAGGGCTGCGCTTTGGGTGTCCACGTGGCTGCGCAGAACACCGTCGCTTTCGGCTGTGTAGGACACATGGAGAATGACATCATTGATGGTGTCATAGTCAAACGGCCGGAAGGCATCGGGCAGCACCAATCGCCATTGGCTCTCGGCGGCACCCGCCCCTTCAAAGGGCATGTAGCGCGGATCGGCAAAGCTGAAGTCAAACACACCGGCATCGCTCTGGGCGGTGCTTGTGGTGATCGACACCGTGTGCCGCAGGGCCTGATCAACAAGACCGGCATCGCCATCGGTGGTGGGCTCTGGCCGGATCTTGGAGCCAGTTAGCATCAGCGTAGCGGGAATGTTGACATAAGGGCCGGTGACGCAGGCAATTGACAGCCGCACCGCCTTGATCACCCGGCGATAGTGACCGGGATAGAGCAGATCAAACGCGAACTCGGGCACGGTGAAATCGCAGGCGCCGGTTTCTTTGAGCGCCATCAGCGCCGTTGGGTCCAGTTGCGCCACCGAGAAGGGCTGACCGATCTCGATCTTGCGATAGTTGGTTTCGATGAATTTCTTCTCCATCTCCACCAAATCAACACTCAGCCGTTCGCCCGCCAGAAGGCCCGCGTGCGCAGCGTCCCAATAGGTCAGGTCCAGCAGGGTCGCATTGTCATGGGGGCGTTCAAACCGATAGGCGGCCTCGGCCAGCTTGGCCATGCCAAAGGCGGCATTGAACGCTGAGCGATAGATGCCTTGCAGGCTGGAGGCGAGCCAGGTGTAGAGCTCGACACCGCTGAACTTGCTTTCGTAGAAATCCAGTATCTCTTCCTGGTTTTTGATTGCCTCCTTATGGTTCTCAAGTGCGCGCTCGGCAATCATCACCCGGATTTCGGCAGCCTCAACCCGTTTGGCAATTTGCTTCAGCTCGTGATCGTCCAGTTTCACCTGATGTTTCCATCCGGATCTGCGACGCTCGAACTTGGCTTCCAATGAGGCGGATTTGCCGAACACTTCCATCATTTTGGCGGTGTCTGAGAACATTTTCGACCAGCCTTTGAAGGAGCTGCCCAGTTCGTGGCCGCCGTATTTCATCGCGAAGGGTGACCCAAGCTGTGGGATCAGGTGGATCACACCCGAGGTGCCACCCATGATCGCGCCCACCGTATAGGCGATGGTGGAACCATGGGTCAGGATCTGTTGCGTGCGTTCCCAAGGCAGCAGATCAGACTGAAGATTGCCCTCGTAATACCCCTTGCGATAGTCAACGGCCGCTTGTCTGGCGATGACTTCCTCCAGGGCCTTTTTGGAAATCTCCAACTCCTGCTCGCGAATTTTGGTCACGAGGTTCTGCATGTTGGCCGCGTGGGTTTGGCGCAGAAGGGTCAGTTCCTCTGCATCGCGCTTTTCAATGGCCGATTGCAATTTTGATCCCAGCGATTGCACCAGCCCGACATAGTCCCGCGCCTTGCCCACCAGATAGGAGAACCGGTAAGGGGGCAGGTTGCCTGCCGTGGAGGCAAGGATGTCGGACAGGCTGAGCCCTGCGGCACGGGCTCGGACCAGAGCGTTGGGGTCAATCTCGGGCGCAAAGAGCGCAAGATCAACACGTTCCCCGTCGATGTTCAGGCAATTGTGGATCTTGAACAGCCGGTCTTCGACGCGGTCCCACAATTCCAGCAGGTCCTTGTTGCGCGGTACGCAGAACGCAGGGCCAACCTGACGCACGACAGAGATGACCATCTCGTCCGGACGCCAACGAGCCCCCGCAGCAGCCGCACGTGGTCTTGAGACGCTTGCGATCGTGTTGCCCCGGACCGCGGCCACAGCCGTTGTCGCGGTCCAGTTCATATGGCGCCCCAAGGCACCATCGCTGCGTGTCGCTTGCTCGTAGCGCATGGCCTGAGCTTGGTACTCAGGCACGATTTCAGCAGCCGGCATGGCGGTCAGCTGATCTTTCAGCGTGGCCACTGTGACATCATCTGTCTCGATCTGCTCAGTTGTGCCGCGCGCGCCATCTTCGATCCGGGCATGCACCACCGCGGGGCGGGTGGCATCAAACCGCATCTCGGGCGTAATCGCGCTTTCCAGCCGGGCCTCAAGCCCTGCGCGTTGCGCCTGCAATTCGCCCACCTGCATGAACTGCGGATTGGCAACCAGTTGCCCCAGCTGAGCACTGGCGATACCGGCAAAGTATGAGGTTTCAACCTCAATCAGGAAATCCTGACCTTTCTCCATATGCGGTTTGATCTTTTCATAGGTGCGTTTGGACAGGGTGCTTTCGCCGCAATCCCCTGTGTCTGCCGGACGTGGCCCCAGAATTTGGCGCGCCATGTCATAGAGCACATGCGCCTCGTCCACGGTTTCACGCTGGAACTGGCGGAACAGGCTGTCCGCCCAGTCGATCAGATTGTCCACATAGCGCATCACGATGTTCTTCTGGAACGCCGAGAGACGCAGCCGTGCGATGGCATAAGGGTTGAACGGGTCCTTTCGATAGGTCTCTTGTGCCTCTTCATCTGTCAGGATGTCGCGCAGGTTGGCGGGACGCAACCCCGCAAACTCCACATATTGCCAGACCCGGTCCCGTTCGGCTTGCAGACGCTGGGCGTCATTCAATCCATTCAGGTTCGTCCCCGAGGGGAAATCTGCCGTGGGATCAAAAACCTTGGCGTACCAACCCTGCGCTGAGGCGTAATCACCCTTGGCGTTTTGATGGGCCGCCAGAAGCGCCGGGATATACATGAAGATCTCGCGGTAGTACGTCCCAAGAGGGCCTTTGAAGTCCATCTTGTTCGTGGGACCCACATGTTTGGTCCGGTAGTTGCGGCTGGTCACCAGCAAGGTGCGTTCGCGGAACTCTTTCTGGGTTTCGCGGGCAAGCAATCCGGCGACACCGTCGTAGAACAAGGTCCGGCTAAGCTCGGTGGGCAAAGTTGTGCCCAATCTCCGGGCTTCGTAAGGCCGTGATCCCGAACCAAAGTTGTAATGTATCAGCGAGACATCGGAATCCTTCTGGATCAGCAAGGATGCATGAGGCCAATCCGAATTGGGCACGATGATATCAGAGGTGATGTCATTGATCGCAGCCACTGTTGGATTGATGTCGCTGCCTTCCAAATTGAAGTCATCGAATGCAGCATTGAGCTGATTTTGATGATAGCCAGAGCCAAATTTGTTATCGCGCACGGTCGACCAGGTTTTCACCTGATCCTGCACCCCATAAAACGGCGCTGGGTGGTAGGTGCCTTCGCTGCGAACCGATTGATGATGAATGCGCCGCCCGCTTCCGGTGTTACGGATGTGGAACATGTTGATGTTCCGATCCCAATAGCTGCGCAAAGAGTTCCGTTCCGTGCTTGAGGGTCGTGTGGCAACGCGGTTGAACAAATCGACTTTGTACTGTTCGTGGCGCGATCCGATCGTGAAATACAGCTCATCTCCGAAAATGGCCGGATAGACCCGTTTTGCGCAAGATGCGGTCAGAGTATAACCTTCTTCATATTCGGCGTGGTGCGTGATGGTGGCCGAATATTTTGGTGTTCGCGTGAAAATATTGGGATGCTTGGACACCAGGCTGTCAATCAGCAATCCGCCATCCCGGATCGCACCCGAGGCCTTCAACGCGAGCGACTGAGGGGCAGTCCAGGAGCCATCCAACCGCAGGGCCGAGAACTTGACATTCAAGGTGTGGCGGTAGCCTCGGAACTTGTTCTCGCCTTCTTCGACGACATTGTTGGGCGAGGTCGACATTTCAACCCAGAACAGATGCAGCCGGTTGTTGTAGACAATCGGTGAGACGTGCCGCGAGGGCAGGGCAATGTCGATCTTCTTGCGGGCCGAGTAAGAAACACGCCGGTTGGGTACGAGGTGATTGAACACCAGGTTTTCAACAGTCCAGTAATAGTAGGTGGGCGGATCTTCTGCCGTACAGCCAAAGATGTGCAGGACGTCCGTGTTGGTGCCATAGGAATGTTCGTGGAAGGCGCCGGCGATTTTCAGGTTGGCGACTTCTTCGAACCCTTTCAAATATTTGGCATAGGCGTCCTGAATGGTTTGTTCGTTCAGGTCTTGTTGCAGCAATGTCTGTTCAAGCTCTTCGAACTGCGGGGTCTTGTTGTCACGCAAGGACGGCTGCATGTAGTTCTCGGGCCACAGGAAAACCTTCCGATTGGCCTCCCAGACGCGGTAGTTTTTGCGCCAATCCCATTCGTCCTCAGGGATGCGTGTGGGCGAGACATGCACGTGGTTGGAGGCCGAAGCGGAACGCCTGTCCTGTTCAAGGTTTAGCAAGATGCGCTGGACATAGATCTGGGCGGATCCAATGGCAGACACCACGCGCGAGGTGCGGGCACAGCCCTCCATTTCAGGGTCAATCAGGTAATAGTTGTAGATATCCGAAATCGTATTGAACCGACCGCTTGAGGTGCGGATCATGTTGTCGACCAAGGCGGTGCGGCGTTGTCCGCGCAAGGCGTCTTCGTGGCCTTCAAGAACAGCCGCAAAGCTGTCGGCATCACGGATTTTCAGATGTAAGGCGGAGATCAGGCTTTCAGTGGCCTGCCCCAGCGCCGCCGGATCGGAGGAGGCCAGCAGCGACATTGCATCGGCCCCCAGGCCCCGGTCATCGGCAAAGGCCACAGTGCGGCGCAGATGATCCAGAGCTTGCGGCGCATCGTCAGGCAAATCCATGCCAGCGGCGAAAATCTGGGTGATGGCCTCTGTGGATCCGCAGGCCAGCGCCAGTTGCGACATGTCCGCCGCATCAAACCCGTTGGCCGCAGTATGTGCCGCCAAAACCGCATCCACAGCGGTGGCATGGTTCGGGGTGCCGTCTCCAGCCTGCAGGGCCGAAACATAGGCGCCCATCGCCATCAAAGCGGGGCGGGTTAACGGGGCAGACCGGTTGGCCCCCAGGTTGAACAACCCGGCATTCGCAGCGAGGAAAGTCACATTTGCGGGGGTGACCGCAGGATCCCCAAGCATCGCCAGTGGCCGTGCCAGTTTGGTCAGTGCCGCAACCAACGCGTTTTGTGCACCACCGTAGAAGGCGTTCAGAATATTGGCGGTGCCCAGATTTACACTGGCATAGCTCAGAAGCGCGTCAAGCTTGTCTTCGTCCACACCGAGAGCGATGGCTAATTGCGCGCTCAGTATCGTGCGTATGTTGAACCCTTCAAGGGCGGCCTGGATATCGCCTTCACCCAGGCCCGCGGGAAAGCCACTGGTCGGTGCGGTGATGGTGGGGGTCAGACCCACATTGGCCTTCAAGCGCAGCATGTCGCCTTCAACGGCATCAAACAGCCCCGCATTGGCGGCGATGATTGCACGGGATTGATCCTCGCTCACCCCGTCCATGAAGGCCAGGACCGTGGGGGCAAAGTGCATCAGTTCGGCATCCGCGATGTCGCTGACCAGCGTGGCTGCGATATCGTCCGGCATCAGAAGGGCTTCCATGTTCAGACCTGCAAGGGCCAGAATTGTCGGCAGGTCGAATGGGAAGTCTTCGAGCCGTTTTGTGACCTCCAGCAGGCGGCGTAGCTCTGGTCCGTTGTGGACGGCGTCCCGGCCCGTGGTGATCTTGATCATTTGCATGAGATCGGAAATCGCAAGGTCCAGCGAATCTGCGAGAACCGCATGGCGATAGAGGAACGCCAGGGTTGAGGCATCCAGCCTGATCGCGCGGTTGGCCTCGACCGGATCTTCGGGATCAATGCCCAGTGCCGGGGCAAGCGCCACGATCAGCTCCAACAATCCTGCCTCGCTGAGGCCGAGGCCCAGCTGCAGCCGTTGCGAGATAAAGCTGGCCGCGTCCGGGCCGGTTTCGGGCAGCGAGGAATCGTCGCGCAAGCCGGGATGCACGAAGCGCAGGGCAGGGGCCGGGAATGGGGTCGCTTCAGAGCCCGGCTCCAACCGGTTAAAGAGTTTGTCCATCAGCCCTTCTTCGTCACGGCCTGTCGGGATGGTCGGAATGTCGCCGGTTAAGGCAACGGTTTCCTCAACGCTCAGGTTCAGGCGTTCCATGGCGGCTTGGGTCCAGACCAAACCTGCAATGACCCCGCCAGACAAGGTGGTGCCCATCCGGTCCACCGCCATGTCCAGCGATTTGGTATCCCAGCCCAGAGCACGCTGCAGGCGCAAGAAACGATGCGCCCGGTCCATCGTGGCGTTTGTCGCACCGATCACTTTCTCGACGTCGTTCTGAACGCTTTGGCTGTTGCGTTTGCTGGCGTTGATGCGAATGTTCTGCGCGCCGCGTTGGGACACATAGCGGGTGTCCATCAATTCGCCAAAGGCCTCGCGCGAGATGTCCATGATGCCCAGAACTTCCTGGACATCAAACGCATTGATCCGGCTGCCGGTGCGTGAAAAAGAGAACCTGTAAAGCGCGTTGAGATAGCTGTTTGACGCGCGCGGGGTGATGATCATGTCATAGCTGGACATGGACAATCCCAGGGCAGCGGCATTGGCCTCGGCCTGCGGGGCTTCGGGGCGCATCAGCTGCATGATTTCTGCGCGATCCGTGTTAAAATCCGTGATGTAGCGATCAGCCGAGGCCACGCGATTATCAAACGGCGTAATGAACGAGCGCTGCGCGACGGCCAATCGGCCATCATAGACACGTTGCCGGACGAGCGCGCGGTCGCTGAGATCGATACCCGCATCAATCCGGCGGGCCAGCGCGTTTTCCAGCACCTCATTGATGATCTCAAGAGTGGGCACCAGCGTGTGGGTGTTGTCGCAGGTCAGCTCGGTCGTCCACAGATCAGGGCGGCGCACGATCAGATTAAGCGCGTGATCTTTCTTGGCACCGGTGAAATCCTTGTTGGTCACATGGGTTTCAATAAAGTTCATCAGATCGACGAAATACGCCGCCGGGCTGAGAATGGAATCGCAATGGCCACAATCGCAGTACGACTGGCTGCCAAAGAGGTCCTCATAGCCGGTCAGTTTCTTCAGGCCATCGGTCACGTCTTCAGGCAGGAACACCCACGGCAGGGTCGGCTCGCGCCAGCGCAGCTCGTCCAGCAATGTGCCCACGGCATTGGTCACCCCGAGACGCACGTCACGGGCCGCAGCAATCAGCGTGCCCGCCGAGGCGAAGGCCATGCCTGTCTGCGCCACCAAGGCGTCGGCGTTCAATTCACCCACCTGCACGGCTGAGTAGAGCCCGCCCTGCATCAGTTGGTTCGCCTGTTCCACGTTTTGCGTCAACCGGTAGGTGCGCGCCCGCGCTTTGATGTTTGTCATTACCTGCTGGCGTTCTTCGCCCGACAGCCCATCGAAATTAATCGCATTCAGGTCTTTGGAATCCGGGGCGTAGTCCATGTTCAGGAAATCAACATCTGTATTGTTTTTCAAAAACTTGTCCACCACTGCCACGCGGTTTTCGATTTCGCTCACGATGCGAGCGGCGGGCTCGCCGCTGGTTACGATCTTGTCCAGCTCCAGGCCGGGATAGCTGTGCACTGTACGCCGCATGGCCGTCAGGGCGGCGCGTTCCTTTTCTTCCAGCTTGTCGTCTTCCGCGCTGGGGTGCAGACGGTCGGGCGCGCCTTTCAGGATATTGCTGACCGTGCTGAAATCTTGCTGCATGACCTGTTTCTTGGGTGTTTTCAGACGTATGGTCAGCCCTTCGTTGGGAAACTCTGCTTCGATCCGTCGCTTGAGGGCGCTGGCCTCAAACGCGGCTTGCTCCGGGTCTTTGGTGCCGACCTCCTGACCCAGGATCGCAAGGCCCATTTCTGCATCCTCGACGCGCAGCAGGTCGGTCATCTTCTTAACCCGTCCCCCCAGTGATCCGAACCGGGTGTCGGCCAGACGCCCCACGGCGTCGGGCTGTCCGCCCAGCAGTTGTGCAAGACCGCCGATGGTGCCCAGACGTGTCGCCTCATCCGAACTCAACTTGCCTTCGATGGCGAAGGTTGCGACGACCTGATCATTCAGGCCGGACAGGGCAGGGACACGTTTCAGCAGCAACTCGACCTTGTCGTCCTTGAGGCCTGCGATACCCGCAATCTCGGCCACCTCAAGGCGGCGAAATTCTGAACTGAGGTCGCTCAGCTCTGCGACAGGCGTGTCCTGGGGCGCACGCGGCTGATCCGGTTGAACCTCTGAGTCATCGTCCTGTGGGTCATTGCGTCTGGCGTCCTCGCGCAATTCGGCCAATGCGGCTTCAAGCCGTGCGCGGGCTTCTTTGTCGAGACCTTGGGTTTCAAGGGTTGCACTGATGATATCGGCCTCGCTGGCGCCCACGATTTTGTCTTCCGGAACCTCGTCCAGAATGTATCTGGTGGCGTCTGCTTCGGTCCCCAGCACATCGGCAATGACAAGACCTGCTTTCTTGCGGTGGATCTTCGCGATGGATTTGAACGCCTCCGAGCTGCGCTCGATCTGGCCAAGTTTGACGCGGGCCTCGGTTTTCAAGGCGCGCAGTTCTTTGAGGTTCAATACTCTGTCTGACATAACTTAGTCCTCCAATAAAATTTGGTTCAGCGGCCGGAAATACGGCCCGTAGATTTGGGTCTGTTGGGTGCGCCTAAAACGGCGCGAAACTTTTGAAATTAAGTCCGAGGGCGCGAATAATGCGCCGTGAATGTTCAGAGTGACACCAGGCTAGGACGACCTCGTCGCTGTGTTGCAGGACCGCGGCCAATTGGCTGTCCGTCATGCGTGTGACATCGTGAATGTCGATGCGGACGCTTTTGGGTAGACCTACGAGGTCCTCGATGAAAAATTTGTTGGCCCTTTGCAAAGCATCGAAGCCTGCGGTGTCTCCGTGCCGTCCGGTCAAAACGTTGATGACACCTTTCCCGCCATTTCCATCCAGATGTGTGACAAGGTCCCTGACGTGGCCTGCATTCACCGCGTCGGTCGAGGCCCAGATGCGGCTGCCTCCGGGGCTGCGGAAGCCCAGGAATTCGACCTTGCTCAGCACTTGCTTGCTCTTGAAGCCCAGGAAATCAAATCCTTGTTTGACCCAGCTCGTTGACATGTAGCTGTTGGAGCTGTTCCAGAATTCGCGCAGGCTGCGACTTTTGAACGGGTTCCAGTTGATCCCCGCGCGGACGCCGCGTGTCAGTGCCTTGCGCCAGAATTGACGCGTAAACACCGTACCAATGCGAGTCAGAGCGCGCCGACCCAAGCTGGTGATGACCTTAAGGCCGACTTTCAGCCCGGCTTTGATGCCTGCCAGACCGCCGAATGTGGCGACCGTCAGAGCAATGTCGACAACCGTCAGCGCCAGATAAGCGGCCTGCCCCCAGGATCCGAGGTTGAGCGAGCCCATGCCGCCCGGAATGCCACCGGATTCGCCATTGGGGCTGTCGCCAAACTCGAGGTTCCAATAGCCGGCAACGCGCACGATGTGATCCATCGCCGTGGCCGGTTTCTGACCGCCAGCGCCGCTGGACCCGTCCTGACCTTGTTGAGGCTGATCACTGCCGCTACCGCTTTCGTTGCTGGTGCCTGTGCTATCGGGTGACCCTCCGGGTCCACCACCATCGCGCTGCGGTGGCTGCGTGCCAGGAGGGGCGATTTCAGTCCCGCCCGAGCCCGATTGCGGATTGCTGCCGTCTGGGGCCGCGCCTCCTGTTTCACCGCCGTTGGTCGAGCCTTCGGGGATTCCACGGTCGCTGCCACCTTCGCCGCCGCCAGGCGTATCGCCCGTGCCGGTTCCGGTTGAGCCATCGCGTCCACCCGGTGTGGTGCCGGTGCCATTGGCGCCAGGGGTCGTGCCGGTGCCATCTTTCGTACCATCCACGGATCCATCTGGCGCGCCGCCCGGAACTCCGCCGGGAACAGTGCCATTTCCTTTGCCGGTGCCAGTGGTGGTTTTATCGCCCATGCCTGACGCATTGGGATCACCTTTACCACCTCCAAGACCGGTGCCTTCGGTCCCGCGTCCACGGGCGTTGGGATCCTCGGATGTGCCTCCGCCACCCGTGCCGTCTTTGTCGGACCCAGCGGTGCGACCGGGGCCGTTTTCATCCGTCTCTACAGTTGCGCCGTCGTCTTCGCCGTCGCCGTCGCCGTCACCGGTCGCATCGGTGTCACCTTTGACGGTTTCGTCATCGTCGCCTTCGGTGCCTTCCGTGCCTTGGCCATCGACCCGACCTCCAGGTGTGGTCGTAGTTTCCTCGCTGGTGGTGCCTTCGTCGGTGGGTGTCTCGGCGTCAGGATTTTCTTTTGTGCCGCCGGTGGTTGCCTCGTCAGGGTTGTCGGTGGTTTGAGCACCCGGAGTACTGACGACACCCACGTCCTTGCCTGCGGCCAGGGTGCGTTCTGCAATCGCGGTGATCTCTGCGACGGTGCCGAAATAAATCTGGCCGCTGTCTGTCATGAACCAATTGAAGTTGCCTTCGGCCATGAGGCCGCGCAGGCGTGTTTGTTCTGCCGCAGGTAATGAGTTGAAGCTCGCAGTCACTGCAGCTGGCACCCGCGCCCGGACGGGCACTGTACGGCCGCGCGACTGGCTGGTCGTGGTTTGTAGGCCCGTGGGATCAAGGTTCACGATCGGGTTGTTCTTGGCGTAGATGAACAGGTTGGGGCTGTCCACGTCACCTGCCGGATCAGGAGAGATCCAACGACAGAGCCACGAGGCATAGTAGCGCTGCCCGATATAGTGCAGCCCGGTCGTGGCATCGCGTTCCTTGGCAATGAAGCCCGAGGATTTCAACGACACTTCCCGGGCGCTGTCTGCGGCGACAAAGGCCGCGGCCCCAAAGGGCAGGTATTCCTCGTAAGAAATGATCTGCGCTGCCTCATCCAGACGCAACGTCGCCGAGCCCAGGTGATCCGACAGCATATAGCGCACCAGATGACTGCCCGGCTGATCGGTTTCGCGCGCGGTATCGTCCTGGGTCCAACGGTGCATCTCGGCGATCTCGCTCAACCCGTCTGAGATACGAGTGGTATGGCGCTCCAGTATTTGGGCCGCCCCGCGGAAGTGGCGGTGGATTTCACAGCCCCCAAGATAAAGCACCTCGCGACGATCAATCGAGCCATCCGCCAGCAAGCGACGGGTGACTTTGCGAGTGCGTGTGCCACCGGCGTCGTAGACGTACACCTCGTCATCATCGGGGCGTGCATCGGCACTGCGATCCACCACAACCACCCGGGACAGGCGCTGATCATGGCGCCAGGTGAGCTGCGATATGTCCTCCATCCGCAGACGTTCACCACCTGCGCCAAAGCTTGCCATGGTGTCCGTGACACGCCGCGACCGGTTTGAGGCCGCATCAACCCAGAAATCATTGGTCCAGTTGCTGGCAGTGGCCGAATGACGCAGGCGCGTCAGGTTGCCGCCCAGGTCATAGGTATAGGTTTGGGTGAACCGCTCAAGCTGCGATCCGTCCGCCAGCGCCACCGTGCCGGGCCGCGCGGCCCCGCCGGTCAGGGCAGGATGTGCACGTCCTTCGCAGTTGGTCAGACGATAAAAGGCATCATAGCCATAGCGACGATCTGCCGAGACGGGTGTTGAGGCACTGAAGAAGGCCGAGGCACCACCCGCAGATGTGCCATGGGCAAGGTCGCGGCAGGTGGTAATGTTGCCGACAGGGTCGTAGGTGTAGTTCAAGTCCTGCAACAGGGCGGCTCGGCCTCCGGCGATCGAGCGTTGCGCCTGAATGCGCGTCACGCGGCGGGTCATCGGATCATAGCTGCGGGTCAGCGTGACGCCATTGCCCATAACTGCCGTCTCGCGCTGATCTTCGATTGAGTTCACGATGCCCGAAATCACCTCAAGCGGGGCCACACTGCCATCTGCGGTGGCCACAGTCATCGCGGCCAGGGCACCGCGTTGGCCGAAGTTGGGGGTGATCACCGATCCATCTGGACGCTCTTCGCGAATAACGCGGTCCAAGGCATTCAACTGCATCCGATCAGTAAACACCTCTGGCGACAGCGCGGGTGGTGCTTGTAGATCAACAACCGCATCCACATCGTCAAAGAACTGCGTTTCCTGGTGCAGCGCCGTGCCGAAGGGAGTGGCGCTGATCAGGCGATAGCGCCCGGCCTCGTCATGGGCTTCGACCGGGTGGCCATAGAGGTTCGCCCGCTGGGTGACAGGGTCGTTTGGATCATCGGCATAGGTGTAGGCTTCGGCCTGTCGATTGGTCACGCCGTCATCCACCGAGACGGTGATCACGCGGTCCATAGCATCAAATTGTGTTGTCACCTCGACACCATTGGCCAAAGTCGCGCCCACCTGATTGTCATAGGCGTCGTGCAACAGGACGGTGGTGCCTGCATCTGCGGACACCTCACGGATCAAGCGGCCTGCCATATCATGGGTGCGCCGGGTCGAGGTCAGGCCGCGCGCATCGGTAACGGTCTGGGGCAACCCATCCCAGCCAAAGAGAGTGCGGATGATGCGGGAGTTGCCTAGGCCATCGTCTTCGCGAGCCATTATGGTGCGGCCTGCGCCGTCAAAGGCCAGCTCAATGGGTGTGTCTGCATGGGGCAGAGTGACATCCAGCGCATGTCGGTCTGGGTGCGTGGGCGGCAGGATCTCGCGAGACAACCGCCAGGCCGATGTGGCCACGGTATCATTCGCATCATAGCTGCGGTTCCACCACGCGCCGTATTCAAAGAGCTCTACCGCGCCATCGGGCATCAGGCGTTGCAGCAGTCGCCCGGCCGCGTCGTAGAACTGTTGTGTACCATGGCCCAGACCTTGCAGCAGGGCGTCATCCTCAAACGCAGGCGAGGTTGAGAAGAAGCCTTCAAAACTGCGGATCGGCTCGCCTTTGGCGTTAAAGGTCGTCCAGCCGGTGGAGGCCCAGCGCTCGGCGACAGGCGCGAGGCTGGGGGTGCCATCGGGGCTTGTGATGATGGCCCCGGTGCCGTCACGCTGAAGGGCAGGGCCTGCTTCGGCGCGCATCTTCGACATGATCGTGCGGCCTGAGCCATCGTAGTAGGACAACGATACAGGCCGCAGCCCTGTCGACTGCGCAGCGCCGTGGCCATCGTGGGCCAGATCAGCAGTTGTCAGCTGGGCCAGGCGTACTGGGGTGCCGTCTCGCGTCCAGCTTTCCAGATCATAGGCCATTGCCGTGGCCGCCCCGTTCAGGGCTGCGTTTGGATCGCTCAGGATGGTGCTGATGTCTGGCAAAGGTGCATTGGCGGCCAAGGGGTCAAACCCGAAATCAGTGTTGCCGCCAGCCCCATCCGAGACAGTGCCCCCAAAGGCGGATCGCACGGGAATGCCAAGGGCATCAAACTGGAACACTTCCCAGCCGCCGTTGGGCGTGGTGGTGCGCGCGGTTTGCAGAGCCGTGTAATCCATCTGCCGCGTAGACCGCGCGCCATTGGCATCGGTCGTGCCCAGGGCGAAAAGTGCTGAGGCATCGTAGGCCGTGACCACGCTACGGCCATCGCGCAGGGTGGAGCCTGTGCCAAGGAAGAACTGCGCGGCATCTGCATAGAGCGTGGTTTCGCTGCTCTGCCACCAATGCCCATTGCGTAGGGTGTATCCCAAGGTATCACGGCGTGCATTGATCGACGCACCATAGGTGTCGGTCATAAAGTCTGCACTGGTCGCGGCCTTCTCGGTGTGATGCAGGCGCAGGGGCTGTGCCGTTTGCCCAAGGGCCAACACATCTGTTCCCGCAGCGTTCCAGTAAAACAGCTTTGTCCACTCGGTGCGAATGGCACGCCCGGCGACGGGTGTTTGGTCGTGGGTCAACGGGCCTGCCAAAGCCACAACTGCCACAGCAGCCATTTCGGCAGAGGTGAACATGCCACCAGCCGGTGCAGTCAAGTCCGGGATGGCAAAGGTTTCTTCCTCAACAGGATGATTGAGGGCAAGGGTTTGATCCGTGTCGGTATGGGACACGCGGGCCCGGCGCAGCACGCAGTGCAGCCGGGTTTGTTGCGTGTCGATGGGGGCCACGGCTGCGCGCCGCGGATAAATAACTTCGGCTGCCAGGGTGATGGCACCATAGGCATCGCGCTCCAGCACAAAGCCGTGGGTGACGCGGGGATCATTTGCCTGCCCGTCATATAAGGAATTGAGGTTTTCAGTCTCATGCACACTGGCCACAGCCCGTTTGTCAGCCCGTCTGCGCCCGGCGCGGTCTGGCGCGCCGATGGCGAGTTGCTCCAGCCGCACGGTATAGCCTGCGGCGGTCACGGATAGGGGCACGGCTTCGGGGCCGTTTGGCCCTATGGCGTAGATCTCGGTGCGGATGTCGCGGCCCACAAGATGCCCACGCAGGGCGGCATAGGTGTGGCCGTCCACACCGGGGGCGGCTCCCATGTCAAAGGTGAACGCTTCGGGTTGGCGGGACAGGGCATCACCCGACCAGAAGCGTGCGCTGGGATTAACCGATCCGCCCTGATCAAAGAAACTGCGGGTCAGTGAGGGGGCCGATACCGCGAACAGATCTCCATCCTGATGCACGTAATCGGCGTCAATCACGTCTACTTCGCCAAAGCCCACAAACCGGCGCAATTGGCTGTCAAACGCCCCTTGGCGGTACTGGAAACTGGCGCGGGTTTCGGTGCCACTGACTTGATCTTCGCTGCGGATTTCATCCACCACGATGGAATGATAGGGCAGGGCGGTATCCCACGCTCGGTCGCCGGCGCGGTCGCGCAGATAATGGGTCAGTGAATGACCGTACTGAATATGATCGAGACGCCCCATGGCATTGTCGACCGTTTGCAACAGACCCGGAGACACAACGCCCGACAAGGGCAGGCTTTGCAGCACAGGTGCGCCCGTGGTGGCCGCTGTGGTCCAGACTAAGGACAGTTGTCCCGTCCCCATGATGTCAGTGATTTCAATCAGGCTTTTTGTGTCCATGTAAGGTAGGCCACGGATCACATCGCCCGGCACATAGGTGTTACCGCTTGCGTTGGTCCAAATCTCAATCTCGCCATCACCGATATAGACGATATCCGCCGTGCCCGTGCCATTGAGATCGGCCAGCATCACGCGGTCGATACCAAACTTGGCGCGCCCACCTAGCTGCGGGGCGTTTTCCATCAGCACGGGGCGTCCGAACCTGCCATGGCCGAGGTTGGGCCAATAGGCCACCAGCCCGGGGCGGATCATCACCTGATCGCGCAGCCCATCGCCCGTCATATCCGCAAAGAGGAAATCAGCCTGCACCTGATTGGCAATCGGGGGCAAACCCGGCGCGGCCCCGGACGCGCCATCATCCAATTGCACCCGGCGGGCATCGGGGTCGTACCCGGTTTTGCCTCGGCCTTTGAAGTAGACAACACTCTGATCATCCTTGACCACCAGATCGCTGAGGCCATCGCCGGTCAGATCAAGACGTTCGACACGGCCCATGCCGGAAATCTTGGGCATCTCGTCAAAGGGACGAAAGGCGCTCCAGCTGCGGGTGTCACGGTCGAATTCATAACGGCCTGACCCTGTCGCTGAATAAATCACCGCATCCACATTGCCGTTGCCGTCCGTATCGCTCAGCGCGACCGAGGCCAGGCTGTGAGCGGGACGAGCATTGACCGTACGAGGCGGATCAAACCGTCCGCCGCCCATGTTCTCCTGAAAGTACCAGCCATCACGATCATCGTAGAGAATGCCGGGCAAACCCGTGCCATAGAGATCAATCAACCGTGTGCGGTTTGTGGTCAACCCGGCAGGTGCTGCGGTTTCCAAGGTGGCAGGCAGGCGGCCAAAGCTCTGACCGACGGCGGGCTGGCTATACTGAAACGTGGTCGCGGGGATCTGACCAGTGGTCGTGACGCCGCCTTCGTGTCGATATCCGACGCGCTGGATGCTGGTCAGTCGTGAGGCTTCGTGTGCTTCGTCATATGTGAATTCATAGGATGTGACGGGGGCAGGGGCCGCGCCCAGTTCGGCGAAATGGTGAAACACCATCAGCCGCCGGCACAGTCGCCATGTACGCAGCTCAAACCCCGGAGAGCCAACGCTGAACGGGTCCATCCGCGCAGGCCAGTCTTGATCGGGATCACGCTGCGGCGGTGTTGCGCCGTGATCGCCGTAATCTAGAACCGCGTGGTAGGCCCATTCGCTGGCGGCTGGATCAAAATCCTCTGGGCGCGCAGGGTCCGCCGGTGTTCGGTTCACCCAGCACACACTTTTGAGGTATCTCTGGGCCAGTAGATTGCGGCGACCGGCGTCACCGGGCCTGCGTCCGGCCCCGCCGCGCTGGTCTTCGGACAGGTAGCTGAACCAAAGCGCATTGCCCGTGGCGCTAATCTGAACCTCGGGCAACCATTGGAATACACGTGAAGGTTGCTGCGGGTCGGTTATCCGGCTGGAGCCGTCACTGGCCCGACCGTAGAGCGTCACCGTATTGGTGGTGTCGCGGCTTCGCCAATGCACACGCCCGGTGCTCAACTCAACCCATCTTTCAAACCGGATGCGCGCATCATCGCGTTCAGCCCTGTAGGTGTGAACTCGGAACCCGGCCTCGGTGCGCACATGGGCTGTCCCGTCACCCGCACGGGCAGGGACCAACCGCCCCCCCAACGAGGATGAATAGCCCGAGGCTTCGTCATACGAGGCTAATCCGCCATCTCCTTCGACCCCGATCACTGGCAATCCGGTCAGCGCCCAGCCTTGACCGAAAATGCCGTTGCTGCGCGGTGCCCCGTAACTTAACCCCATATGCGGGGTCAGGCCCTGGCGTCCATCTGGCAAAGGGAACTGTACCTGCGCATCCGCCGACCCACTAAAGCGATCTACGGACAGGGCGACTGGAATGTTCAGATCCACAGGTGTGAGGTTTGGAGAAGTATCCATCAATGCACCAATTATTTGAGTATCAATTGTATAAAATTTTGGGTCTTAAAACTGACGACAAGTGTGGGTTGATTCGACCCCAGCTGTCCAAAATTATCTTTGGTCAGAGAGGCGATGACGTGAAAATTTCACGCAGATACAAATTTTAAAATACATCTTTAAGAAGAATTGAAACGCAGAGATATTTCGAATTTAGAGTCTGTGCGTATGTTTTTTTTGAGGCTGTCGATTGAAAAATATCTTCTATACAATGAGGTACGAAGAAAGTTCTTGCGTGTCGCGAAGTGGTCGTGATTTAGAAAATCTTCTGAAACGAGGTCTTGATGTGCGCTGAATTCTGCGTGCACAACTTCGGCGGGAACTCGCCAAAGCCCTGATCAGACGATGTCACACGACCCGACGACGGACCCGGACCGATCTAACGCTTGTGTCTTTCAGGCCATCGAACGATCAATCAAATGCTCATCCCTCCGGGGGCAATTGCAACACATTTCATAGGATGAAAATGCGCAGTACTTGAAAGCCCCGACTGGCGTATGGCGATCTTGCTTGGCAAGAAAGAAAACTGCTGTGCCAAGGTGAGTTATTGGTCACTCAAATGGCGGTCTGGAAAGGGCGATAGTATAGAACCTGTCAATCCATCTAACGCTTAGCGGCGACGTCGGTTCCGACGTTTGGGAGCTTCTGCGCCTTCTTCCGTGCCATCCACTGCCGAGGAAAATGCCCCGAGCTTTTCGGTGATCTGCTCGAGCGAGGGGCGATCTCCACGCGGGCGTTCTTCAAGGGCGGCGCGCATCTTGCTCAGATGCTCGGGCATCGTACCACAGCATCCACCGATGATCGTGGCGCCAGCGTCGCGTGCGAGACAGGCGTAATCTGCCATCAGATCGGGTGTGCCGTCATAGTGGATATGACCATCCACATATTTCGGGATGCCCGCGTTGCCCTTGGCAATGACCGGACGCGGGCCACCTTGGGCGACAAATCCTAGCACGGTGCGCATCAGGTCAGACGCGCCCACACCACAATTGGCTCCATAAGCCAGTGGTTTGTTGTCCAGCTTTTCCACCATTGCGGCCATGTCAGCAGAGGTCAGGCCCATCATCGTGCGCCCAGCAGTGTCAAAGCTCATCGTGCCGCACCAGGGCATATCCGCCAGTTTGAAGGCCTCGGCCGCCGCGATGTATTCTTCGGGGGCTGAAATGGTTTCCAGCCACAGCACATCGGCGCCGCCTTCTTTCAAGCCCTCGGCCTGCTCATGGAAAATCTCGACCGCCAGTGCGTGGGTGAGAGCCCCCATGGGCGCCATAATTTCGCCGGTGGGGCCGACCGAGCCTGCCACCACAACATCGCGATCTTTGGCATCCGCCACGTCGCGACCAATTTCTGCAGAGATACGGCTCAGCTCTCGGGCACGCTTCTGGGCACCGTGTAGTTTCAGCCGGGCGGCATTGCCCCCAAATGAATTGGTGAGGAACAGATCGCTGCCCGCGTCCACAGCCATCGCGTAGAGTTTTTTGATCTTGTCGGGGTGTTCATCGTTCCACATTTCAGGCGCATCACCCGAGCTGAGGCCCATGTTGAACAAATTGGTGCCTGTGGCGCCGTCCGCCAGCACCCAGTCGCGGGTCTCAAACATTTTGGAAAGCGCATTGGTCATCTTCATCCCCTCACTGCGTGAGAGGGGGTCTTTCATGTATTCCCGGGGCGCGCAAATGATATTTCTTCATAATCTTTGTGAATGCGGTTCCGATGAGGACGGCGTATTGCCATAGCCAAATCAACCAGGCCAAGCCCGAGGATAACAGGGGTGCGGGCCAGCGCATAAAGCGGCTCGGGCTTGGCGCCAAAGCTGATCTTGAACTGGCGTAAACCTGAGGCCTGCGTGCGGTTCAGAATGCGGTGTAGCAGGGATGTTGCGTCGGTGCTTGCGGCGCACGGCATGGCCGCAAGAGACACCCGTTTGCACCCGTTTTGCTGCGCCTCGGACAGGGCTGTGTGCACCAACATGTGCATGGTGCCTGTGGGCGCTGTGTCAGCGGTGCGCATCAGGTCCAAGCATAACTCATTCGACCCAACGTGAAAACTGATGAATCCAATGATAACAGTCCCTTGTTTGGCGATGTAAACCTTTTGACCTTCTAGGTACGCCTCGCTTAACCGTCCCATGGAAATCCCACGCGCACCGCCATTCCTGCGTTGCCAGGCCGCATCAATTTGGTGCAGCACCTGCATTGGCGGGTGTGACGTCTGTTGAGCAGTCACATCTGCGGTTTGCGCCTGGCGCAGCTTGCGTCTGAGTTGGCGAAAAGCGGGGCCAATGGTGGTGTATTCTTGTGGGTTTATCACGGCCTCGTCCGCGATATGCCATGCGGTCCAGCCAGCGCGACGCCCCTGTGCGGCCAGACGCCCCCGGCATTTGTACACCACAGCCCAGCGATCCCTGCTACGCGCTTCTGCGTGAAGGGCGTGAAACACGCCCTCGGTCGCAGTGCCGATGGGATCAAATAAGGCGGTTAGCGTCTGGGGTGTTTGCACGACTGCAAGTGAGGTATGTTCGAAATCCAGAATTTGCGCATCATTTTGACGGCAGACATTCCATTCTGATCGCTCCGCACGGTGCAGATCGCGGGATCGGAGAGGACGCAGCGTTGCGGGTGCAACCGGCTCCCTTGCAAGCCGTGGCATGGCCAAGACGGACAATGCGATCACAGCGGGCAGGGCATAGTAAACCGCGCGGAACGCGAGGATGCCGGCCAGAAGCTCCCCCTCGGGCATAGCAGGCAGGCAAGAGATAAGGACCAGCTCAAACGGGCCCACACCGCCGGGTGTGCCTGTCAGCAAAGCGCCGGACAAGGCCAGAAGATAGGCGCAATAGAGCATGGACCAGTCCAAGCTCACGCCGGAAGGCAACAGGAAGTAGAGCGCCGTTGCCGCCGCAGCAGTGTCCAACGCGCTGAGACCGGTCATGCGCAATATTCCAGGCAAGGCGGGTATGTTCAAGCGTTGGGAATATGATTGAAGAAATGTCGCTAAGATACAGAGTATAAGCAATAATACCAAATACGCAGATACCCAAACTGGAAGAAACGCGCTGCCTGAAACCAAGGACATGATGCCGACGAGACCTGCCAGACAGGCCAGAAAACTCAGTGCGACGGCCAGAGATATCTTACTGGCCTGCGCGGCGCTCAGGTCTGGTAGAATGCGCCAGCGTACCAAGGCCCCGGTCACGATACCCATGCCCATCACCTGACCCAAGGCAATTGCGGCACTGCCGCTGATCATGGCGGAGCGCTCGGCCATGCCGGTCTGAAAGAAGCGGTGAAACACAAGGTCGTAGAGACCCAGCGCCCAAAAACTGACCGCCGTGGCCAGCAAAGCCCCGATCCAGCTCACAAGCGTCACGTCGCGCAGGGCAGCAGGTGCATCCGACAGGCTGGCAGAGTCGATTTGACGCGCCACGATCCAAAGGCATAGCGCCCCAACTGCAATCGGGCACAGCTGTCTCAGCCATCGCCACGGGTGTGGCTTGCCAAAGCCCTCGGATCCAAATGCCATGCGCCGCCTCGCTGTTACGCTTGCACGCTAGGAGGGGGAGGCTTCTGATGTGTTAACGACAGACCGTCATATCATTAAAAAACGCAGCACTTTCGCACCGCGTCCTTGTGGTTTTCTGGTAGGCCGCAGCTTAGTCGGCTTCGTTCATCACCTGCTCTTTGGCGACGATCAACATTTCAGTCAGTTTCTGACGGATCGTATCGGCATCGGCCAGATCACCCAGATCAGCAGCCACTTTGCGGACCACATCTTCGTTGCCGGCTTCTTCAAAATCGGACTTGATCACCTCTTTGGCGTATTCTGCGGCCTCATCGCCGGTTTTGCCCATCAGCTCGGCCGCCCAAAGGCCCACCAGCTTGTTGCAGCGCGCTTCGGCTTTGAATTGCATGGCCGTGTCGTGGGCATATTTGTTTTCAAAGGCGTTTTCGCGGTCGTCAAAGCTACTCATCCCAATGGTCCTTCCTGGGTTGCATGAATGTTACCTAAGATATGCAACCTCATGTCGCATGGTGCAAGGGTTCAACACGATCTTGCAGCATCTCAGACCTTCAGGTAGGAGAGCCCCAACGGCTAGGGGGATTGGCCCCGGGCCCCATATTTCGAGGTGCAACCCCGTGGCACGGCGCAAGAAGATTTACGAAGGCAAAGCGAAAACCCTGTACGAAGGTCCCGAACCCGGCACGATCATCCAGTATTTCAAGGATGATGCCACCGCGTTCAACGCCGAGAAGAAGGCAGTTATTGAAGGCAAGGGTGTCCTCAACAACATGCTGAGCGAATACTTCATGACCGGTCTGACCTCGATTGGCGTGCCGAACCATTTCCTGAAACGCCTGAACATGCGCGAACAGCTGGTCCGCTCGGTCGAGATTGTGCCTCTGGAAGTGATCGTGCGCAACTATGCGGCAGGCACCATGGCGAAACGTCTGGGGATGGACGAGGGCACGCAATTGCCGCGACCCATCGTGGAATACTGCCTGAAGGACGACAGTCTGGGTGATCCGCTGGTCACCGAGGAACACATCGCGGCCTTTGGTTGGGCCAGTCAGCAAGACATGGATGATATCCTGAGCCTGGCGTTGCGGGTCAACGACTTCTTGTCAGGGATCATGTACGGCGTTGGCATTCGCCTGGTCGACTTCAAGATCGAAGTGGGCCGGGTTTACGAAGGCGAGTTCATGCGCCTGATCGTCGCCGATGAGATCAGCCCTGACAGTTGCCGTCTTTGGGACATTGAAACCGGTGAGAAGCTGGATAAAGACGTGTTCCGCCGCGATCTGGGCTCGCTGACCGACGCCTATACCGAAGTGGCCACACGCCTGGGCGTGATGCCCAAAAACACGACCCCGATGACACGACCTACATTGATCAACTAAGCCGGAGACACTGCCCAATGAAAGCCCGCGTACATGTCATGTTGAAAAACGGTGTTCTGGACCCGCAGGGGGAGGCGGTGCGCCATGCCCTTGGCCAGTTGGGCTTTGACGGTGTCGAAGGCGTGCGCCAAGGCAAGGTGATCGAGCTGGAGCTGGCGGATGGCACCTCGGAGGCGGCCGTGGCAGAGATGTGTGAAAAGCTGCTCGCGAATACGGTTATTGAAAGCTATTCGGTGGAGATGAGCTGATGCACGCCGCTGTCATCACATTCCCCGGATCAAACTGCGACCGCGATCTGGCCGTGGCGCTGGAGCGGGCAGGGGCCCGGGTGTCGATGGTCTGGCACAAGGATCAGGATTTGCCGAAAGGTGTTGATTTCATAGGTATTCCCGGCGGTTTCTCGTTTGGGGATTACCTGCGGTGCGGGGCGATCGCCGCCAATTCGCCGATTTGCCGTTCGGTTGTCAGTCACGCCGAAAAGGGCGGCTATGTCCTGGGTGTATGCAACGGATTTCAGGTTCTGACCGAAACCGGCCTGCTGCCGGGAGTGCTGCTGCGCAATGCGGGGCTGAAGTATATCTGCAAGCCTGTTGGCCTGAAGGTGGAGACCTCAAATTCCGTATTCACCGCGCGCTACAACGCCGGGTCGCAGATCACCGTGCCGATTGCCCACCATGACGGCAACTACTTTGTCGATGACGAAACGCTGAGCGTTTTGCAAGGTGAAGATCGCGTGGCGTTCCGCTATACGGACAATCCAAACGGGTCAATTGATGACATCGCAGGGATACTTTCCGACAACCGCCGCGTCCTGGGCCTGATGCCACATCCCGAGCGGATGGCAGAAGCCGCCCACGGCGGTACCGATGGGGCGGCGATGTTTGACGGTCTTGTGCAAAATCTGGTGCACGCCTGATCTGCTTGAGCGTTCGTCCAAGGGCGCTTAACCTAGCCTCATGACGCAGCTGCCTGCCACCCCAACTGTGAAACGCATGGCCACCACAGGATGGCGTGCGCGTGCCGCCCTGGCGCTGATCGTTTTGACGGCGATTGCGGTGGTGTTTTTCACCAATCGCTTGTTGACGGATCGCTTTACGGAAAACACCCGCAACCGGGCCGAGCTGCGGCTGGTGCTCTACGGCGGCAACCTGCTGTCGGAACTGCGCCAAAACGCGATTGTACCGCAGCTGCTGGCCCGTGACCCGGCGCTGATCTCGGCGTTGAATTCGGCGGATTATGCACAATCTACCGCCCGACTGATTTCCTTTCTGGACGAGATCGGTGCCAAGGCGCTGACCCTGCTGGACGCAGACGGGCGTGCCGTTGCCTCGACCGAACGCAACCTGCTGGGTTTGAACCACCGCCAGGCGCCCTATTACATTGATGCGACGCGGTCCGTTGATACTATTTTCAAGGTGTTACCGGATGAAACCGGGAGTTTCCGGTTTTTCTATTCCCGTCGGGTCGAGTTTCAGAACCAACTGGCGGGGGTCATCCTGGTCGAGATTGACTTGCAGAAATACGAGCGGGCCTGGGCCGGGATATCCGATGCCGTTCTGGTGACCGACAGTGAAGGCAGGATCATCCTGTCGACCGAACCCCGTTGGCGCGGTCTGGTAGAGGAAGAGGCGCTGACGCGCGAGCCTGTAACCAGCGCCATCCGCCGTGCCATCCAGGCCACAGCCGATTGGACGATGGTGCCCGCAGATGCTTATCTGGAAGGCGAAGCGGTCATGCGTGTCGAGGGGCGCGTGGCGTTTCGCGGTTGGCGCATCGCCAGTTTCACCACTTACGCCTCGGTGCGTGAGAAGGTGAATGGGGTTTTGGCGCTCGAAATCATGGTCTTTGCGATTCTGCTGGCGCTGGCGTTTTACTTCCTCAACCGAAAAACCGCGTTTCGTATGGCTGTTTTCCAGCGCGAGTCGGCAGAGCTTCGCCAACTGAACGAACGGCTCCAGCGGGAAATTGCCGAGCGCAGACGGGTTCAGGAGAACCTTGCCGTGGCCGAACAAACCCTTGCTCAGTCATCCAAATTGGCGGCCCTGGGCGAGATGTCAGCAGCGGTGAGCCACGAGCTGAACCAGCCGCTCGCCGCAATGAAAACCTATCTGGCGGGCGCGCGCTTGCTGCTCAAACGCAACCGGCCAGAAGAGGCCGTGGGGTCGTTCCAGCGCATTGATGATCTGATCGAGCGCATGGGGGCCATCACCAAGCAGTTGAAATCCTACGCGCGTCAGTCCGGAAACGAGTTTCAGCCTGTAAATATGGGCGAATCGCTGTCTTCGGCCCTGGCGATGATGGAGCCGCAGCTGCGTGAACGGAAGGTCAATATCACCCGTGCCATCCCCAATCAGCCTGTGCTTGTAATGGGCGACCAGGTGCGGATTGAGCAGGTGATGATCAACCTTCTGCGCAATGCGCTGGATGCCACCCGGACGCTGCCTGAGGCGTCAATTGATATCATCCTGGCGGCGGGGGAAACGGCAGTGTTGACGGTGCGGGACAACGGGCAGGGGATCGAAGATCTCGATAACCTCTTTGAGCCTTTTTACACCACAAAACAGCCTGGCGACGGGGTTGGGCTAGGGCTTGCCATTTCGTCGGGCATCGTCAACGACTTAGGCGGGCGTCTGACCGCTCGCAATGGAACAGGCGGGGGGGCTGTATTTGAAATGCAGCTGCCTATCTTATCTGAAGAGACGACCGCTGAAACAAGAGCAGCTGAATAGGAACCACACTATGCCAAGCGCCATGAAAATTGCCATCGTTGATGATGAAAAGGATATGCGACAGTCCATTAGCCAGTGGTTGGCCCTGTCGGGTTATGACACCGAAGCCTTTCCTTCCGCTGAAGAAGCCCTGAAGGGGATTGGCGCGGATTATCCGGGGATCGTCGTCACCGACATCAAAATGCCTGGGATGGACGGCATGCAATTCCTGAAAAAGCTGATGGGCAACGACAGCAGCCTGCCTGTGATTATGATCACAGGTCACGGCGATGTGCCCATGGCTGTTGAGGCAATGCGCATCGGCGCCTACGATTTCCTGGAAAAACCCTTCAACCCCGACCGCATGAACGAGTTGGCCAAGAAAGCCACCTCCGCCCGGCGCATGACGCTCGACAGCCGCGCCCTGCGCCGCGAGCTGAGCGAAGGCGGGCAGCTGATGAAGAAACTCATCGGCTCAAGCCCAGTGATGGAGCGTCTGAAAGAAGATATCCTCGATCTGGGGCAGGCCGATGGGCACGTTTTGATCGAAGGGGAAACCGGCACGGGCAAGACATTGGTGGCCCATGCGCTGCACGCGGTCGGATCACGCGCGGGCAAGAAGTTCGTTCTGGTGTCCTGCGCCGGTTTTGAAGAAGACGCACTGATCAAACGGCTCTTTGGACCGATGAACCCCGACGACAGCCAACTGCCGGCCGTTGAGGAAGCCCGGGGCGGCACGCTGGTGCTGGAAGACATCGAAGCCTTGTCAGACACCGCGCAGGGCCGATTGCTGAACCACATCAATGACGATGGCACACCGCCCGAGACGCGGATCGTGGCCATCTGCAATCTTCAAGAGCAAGACCGGACCTGTGAAGACGCGCTGCGCTCTGACCTGTTCTACCGCTTGGCCAGCCTGCGCATGACGGTGCCGCCGTTGCGCCAGCGGGGCGAAGACATCCTGACGCTGTTTACCCGCTTTGGCGAGGAGTTCTCGGATGACTATGGCTGTGAGCCCCCTCAGGTCACAGCCCAGGAAGCAGCACAGTTGTTGCAGGCCCCGTGGCCCGGAAACGTGCGCCAGCTCTACAACGTGGCGGAACGAGCGGTGCTGCAGGAACGGCGTGGCTCTGGTACGATTGCCTCGTTGCTGATGTCCGACCATCAGGACATGCAACCGGTGATGACCACTGAAGGCAAGCCGCTCAAGGAGTATGTCGAGGCGTTTGAACGTATGTTGATCGATAACACCATGCGCCGTCACAAGGGGTCTATTGCCGCGGTGATGGAGGAGCTCTGCCTGCCGCGCCGGACCTTGAACGAGAAAATGGCCAAATACGGCCTGCAACGCTCGGATTATCTGGGTTAGCTGAGGCGAAAGACGCACTTGCCTTTCCGGAATTGCGAAGGGACACTTTCGCAAAACAAGAGCATGTCGCATGAATAGACGCCTCTCAGTTTCCCTTGTCGCTCTGTCCGTGTTGCTGGTGTCGGCCCTGCCTGCACAGGCTGAAGCGATCAACTACGACTACGGTAAGGCGCTGCTCGTGCTTCTGGGCTATGCGGTGCTCTATCTTGGAGTGGCCATCACACTGCTGGTCCTGGCCGTACGCCGCAAATGGCGTCGGTTCAGGCGCGTGGCCTTGGCTGCGGCTGCAGTACTGGTGCTGTTTCCGCTATTGGACATGGCGCTTTATGCTTGGCAAAACGCACGTATCGCAAACGCTCAAGTGCGTGCCACAGCGCCGAGACTGATAGATAAGACAGTGTTGTTCATCTCGCCTGAAGGGCGCTGCATGTTTACACCTTGCCAGGGCCTGGCCGCGTTGCAGGATGGCGACCCCTTGTGGACGATTGCACCTGAAACACTGGATACATTGGACCTCAGCCAGCCGATTGATCTGGCAACCGTTCCGATGTCGTGGTGGGTGCAAGACCCCGATGCCTTCAACGACTACCAGTTGAAACCGGCCAGCGGGGGCGAGCGGCCCACGTTTGACTATGTGATCTATGCCCGCAGCGCTTTCTACCTGGCGCGGTCGGGGGCGATTGAAGCCGCGTTGCCACATATGCCGACCGCGACCCTGCTGGGGGACAAGCTTTATGTGCTCGACTTCGCTGCACCTTTGACTTCAAACCAGCTGAGCCTGGCACAGCTCAAACCTGACTTGTTGAATTTCTATAATGCGCGCACGGCCTACAAGGTGCCGTTATTTATAGAACACTACGCTGGCAGCGCCGCACATAGCTATGACTGGCGCACAGACCGGGCCAATTGGTATTGCGGAGAGGGGGCTGGTCTGACCCGCGCACAGCAAAAATGCTCGAATGCATTCCGATAACAGCTCAATGCCCAGGCAAGAGCATGGGATGCAAACGAATTAACACCGATTATGCATTGTCATTTGCCCATGGACGCCTTTAAGGTGACTTCAAGGCAGTCGGCACAAGGCCGCATATCTGCCTGATGAGTTTCGCTGTTCCAGACCAACGGAAAAACCCCGGACATCTGAACAGACCGATTGGGTCCTCAAAAGGGACCACATACATACCCCGGCACCCATGTGAGAGCACATGAACCGCTTGGGTTTCGCATTGGCATCCATGCCCAAGGGCAAGGTGCTGGAGAAGAAGAACCGCGATGCAACGCGCGACGCAGAGATCAACGAGAGCAGAGGCCGCCTTGCGCGCGCCTCTAACTGCGTGCGCCATCGCCCTTAATGAACACCGATCACAAAACGCCGCGCCACCGGGTCCGCCCGTAGCGCAGGCGCGCCTGTTGCGGTGCAGACGGATAACATGGCCAAGAAAATGCTTATCGATGCCACCCACGCGGAAGAAACCCGCGTTGTGGTGGTCGACGGAAACAAAGTTGAGGAATTTGACTTTGAATCTGAAAACAAACGCCAGCTTGCTGGCAACATCTACCTTGCAAAGGTAACGCGGGTCGAACCGTCGCTTCAGGCGGCGTTTGTAGATTACGGCGGCAATCGCCACGGGTTCCTGGCGTTCTCGGAAATCCATCCTGATTATTATCAGATCCCATTGGCAGACCGCGAGGCGCTGATGGAAGAAGAGCGCGCTTACGCCGAAGCGATGAAAAAGCGCGACGACGAGGAAGACGAGAAGCCCAAGCGCTCGCGTCGCGGTCGTGGCCGCGGTAAATCCAAGGCGGAATCGACCAAAACGGATGACGCCGTTGTGTCAACCGATCCCGCTGAGGATAAGATCAACGGGATGGAGACCATTGATCTCGACGAGGGCGCAGATGCGTCCGAAAGGGATGACCAAGAAGGTCTGTCTCCGATGGAAACCGTGTCTGAAACACCCGTAGAGGAGCCTGAAGAAGAGGCTGCAGACGGGTCCACAGACGCGCAAGCCGAAGACACAAGCTCCGAAGCCGATACGGCTGAGGCTGAGACAGACACATCGGATGATGATGACGACGACGATGATGACGATGGCGGTAAACGCCGGCGCAAATCGCGTTCGGATGCCACCTCCAAGGATGAAAACATCGAATCCGTGGCAGATGACGATGACGCAGAGGACATCCGTCCCCCACGCAAACCACGTCCACGTCGGTATAAAATCCAGGAAGTCATCAAGGTTCGTCAGATCCTGCTGATCCAGGTCGTCAAAGAAGAGCGTGGCAACAAGGGTGCCGCGCTGACCACATATCTGTCTCTGGCGGGGCGCTACTGCGTCTTGATGCCCAACACCGCCCGCGGTGGCGGCATTAGCCGCAAGATCACAAATGCGCCAGACCGTAAGAAACTCAAAGAGATAGCGAGCGATATTGATGTTCCTCAGGGCGCGGGGCTGATCATTCGGACCGCAGGTGCCAAACGCACCAAGTCCGAGATCAAGCGCGACTACGAATACCTCCAACGCCTGTGGGAACAGATCCGCGAACTGACACTGAAATCCATCGCCCCTGCGAAGATTTACGAGGAAGGCGATCTGATCAAACGGTCGATCCGCGATCTTTACAATCGTGATATCGACGAGGTTCTGGTGGAAGGCGAGCGCGGCTACCGCATCGCCAAAGACTTCATGAAGATGATCATGCCGTCCCATGCCAAGAACGTTAAAAACTACGCAGAAGCGATGCCGCTCTTTGCGCGCTACCAAGTGGAATCGTACCTGTCGGCGATGTTTAATCCGACCGTGCAGCTGAAATCCGGCGGCTATATCGTGATCGGTGTGACCGAGGCGCTTGTGGCGATCGACGTCAACTCTGGCCGGGCGACGAAAGAAGGTTCGATCGAGGAGACCGCGACCAAGACCAACCTGGAGGCGGCCGAAGAAGTGGCCCGCCAGTTGCGCCTGCGCGACCTTGCCGGTCTGATCGTCATCGACTTCATCGACATGGACGAGCGCAAGAACAACGCCGCCGTCGAAAAGCGCATGAAAGACAAGCTGAAGACCGATCGCGCCCGCATCCAAGTGGGTCGGATCAGTGGCTTTGGCCTGATGGAGATGAGCCGTCAACGCCTGCGCCCCGGTATGATCGAGGCGACAACGCAGCCGTGCCCGGCCTGTCACGGCACAGGCCTGATCCGGTCAGACGACAACCTCGCATTGTCGATCCTGCGCCAGATCGAAGAGGAAGGCGTGCGCCGCCGGTCACGCGAGGTGCTGATCAAGGCGCCTGTGGGCATCTGCAACTACCTGATGAACCAAAAACGCGAACATGTGGCACAGATCGAGGCGCGCTATGGCCTGTCCGTGCGCATCGAAGGCGACCCCATGTTGGTCAGCCCTGATTTCTCGATGGAGAAGTTCAAGACCGCCACACGGGTCGTACCAGTGGCCACAGCACCAGTAGTATCGGTTGACAGCTCGTTGATGGACGAGGTGGACGAGGAAGAGGCGCAGGTCTCTGACAACGTGCCAGCGTCCCCCGAGGTGTCTGAGGATGGCGAAGAGCGGCCTAAAAAGCGCCGTCGTCGGCGTCGCCGCAAGCCCAAGTCGCAACGCGGTGGTGCAGACGGTGACGGAGGCGGTGAGAACGGTGGCGAGGCGTCTGAGGCGCAGCCGGAAGGCGATGCCCCGAGCACAGAAGATGCCGCACCGCAGGCCGAGGCCACTGCCGACGCAGATGCGCAGGCAGCTGAGGCCCCGGACGGAGACAACGCCGCAGAAGACGCACCGAAACCCAAGCGCACACGCACCCGTCGGAAGCCCGCTAAGAAGAAGGATGACGCCGAAGTCGCCGCTGAAGGTGATGCTGTTCCTGAGGCGGATGCCGCTGTAGAGGCGAGCCCGGAAGCAGAATCGGAAAAACCAAAGCCAAAGAAACGCGCCCCTCGGACCCGTAAGAAGAAAACGGACGAGGTCGCTCCGGCAAAAGTTGCCGAGCCCGTTGAAGCCGAAGCCAAGCCCGTTGAAGTGGAGGTGGCACCGGAACCCGTCGCGGCCCCTGAGGCTGCGTCAGACCCTGCGCCACAGGCGGATGCGACCCCAGCTGCAGAACCCGAGCCCGCATCGGACAAGCCAAAGCGTCGTGGCTGGTGGGCCATCGGGCGCTAATCTCTGGTTTTGAACAAAAATGGAAGCGCCAGTCTGGAACATCAGGCTGGCGTTTTTTGTAGGTGATAGCCTCAATCTCAGTCGGTTTTTATCCGGCCTTGCGCACGGAATAGACCTGATAGCCCTCTGCCTCGGTCACGCTGACCAACCTATGGCCCGCCTCTGCACAAAAATGTGGAACATCCACTACGGCAGCCGGATCATCGGCCCAGAGCTCGATCAACGCGCCATCTGCCAAGGGTTTCATCCGCTTGCGCAGCTTGAGAACGGGCAGGGGGCACAGCATCCCGCGTGCATCAATTTGATCATCCACATCCATGTGGCCTGCGTTAAAGCTCTTGTTACATCTTGTCCACGAGGATGTGACCAAGCGCCCCCGTGACGCCGCATGCCGAACCCTCTATGTGGAATATATGTTTGGAATCGAAATCATTGATGCGGCCCTGTTGCCGGCCATGTTCGTGGCCCTTCTGGCGGGTGTGATTTCGTTCCTCAGCCCCTGTGTCCTGCCGATTGTACCGCCCTATCTGGCCTACATCAGCGGTGTGACAATGTCGGACCTTTCGGACAAAGCTGCGGCCAAGTCACGGGCCGTCATCCCCGCGCTCTTTTTTGTCATGGGGCTGTCCACGGTCTTCTTGCTGCTGGGGTTTGCAGCTTCGGCGGCGGGACGCATGTTCTTGTCCTATCAGGATTGGTTCAACACAGCCGCAGGCATCATCGTTATGATCTTTGGCGCGCATTTCGTGGGGGTCTACCGGATCGGATTTCTGGACCGTGAGGCGCGCATTGATGCAGGCGACCGCGGCGGCAGTTCGTTCGGGGCATATGTGCTGGGGCTGGCGTTTGCCTTTGGCTGGACGCCCTGCATTGGCCCGCAACTGGGTGCGATCCTGTCTCTGGCCGCCAGTGAGGCCTCGCTGAGCCGTGGAACATTACTCTTGGGCGTGTATGCTCTTGGACTGGGTGTGCCGTTTATCCTCGTGGCTGCGTTTCTGCCACGTCTGGGGGGGCTGATGGGGTGGATGAAGCGCCATATGACCCAGATCGAACGGGTGATGGGCCTGCTGCTCTGGACCATCGGCTTGTTGATACTGACGGGTGGTTTTTCAGACTTCTCATTTTGGCTGCTCGAAATGTTCCCGGCCCTGGCCAATCTTGGCTGACGTCACCTGCTGGCCGGGCTGCGGCCATTCCCTTGTTAAGACTTACTCTTGCCGCGATCCTGCGCTAGGCTGCCCCGCGTAACGAGGTGAGCTATGAGCAGCAACCCCATCAAGCCAGTGCGACAGCGCCGGGTGTTTTACATTCCTGGCTATGACCCGATTCATCCGCGCCGCTACCGAGAGCTTTACCGCTCCGAAGGGGCAGCGCAGGCCGGCATCAGTGGATATGATATCACCCTCAGCCCCAGCAAGGGGGGGCAGCGGTATGGCTGGCATGTGGATGGGTTGATCGGCGGCGCCGAAGTGTCCGCCGATTTCGAAGTGCTCGTTTGGTCAGACATCGTGCGTGACAGCATGGAGCAAGGGATTGCCGCGACCTACTGGCAACTGACCCGAACCGCCTGGACCTATATCACATCGGGTGCACTCTTTCGGTTGACGCGCCTGCGCAAGGGGCCGGTAATTGCGGCACTTTATCCGGTGGTGTTTCTGATCGTGCAGTTGATGCTTGCTGTGCTGGTCGGGTCAGTGATCGTCTGGGTGGGCAAAGCGTTTCTGATGCCGTTTTTGGGTGTATTTGGGCATATGTTGGCCTTGGCGGCTGGCCTGACCGTGGCCTATGGCCTGCTGCATTGGTTCAAGTCCAAGGACAGCAAGTTTTTTGCCTATTACCTCATGCATGACTATGCCTATTCGGCGGCCTCAAAGGGGGCCAATCCGCCTGAGCTTGAGGCGCGCCTGGCCGAATTCACCGATGAGATTGCCGAGGCGCTGACGCAAGAGAGCGATGAGGTGCTTGTGGTCGGCCACTCGTCAGGGGCGCATCTGGGCGTGTCCATCTTGGCGGATCTCATTCGACAGGGCAGGGCGCCCGAGGGCGGCCCGATTCTGTCCTTCCTGACCTTGGGGCAGGTTGTGCCTATGGTGTCTTTCCTGCCTCTGGCCCATCGGTTGCGTGCAGATCTGCAGTATCTGTGCCAGCGCGACGAACTGGCATGGGTCGATGTCACGGCACCCGGTGATGGCTGCGCATTTGCCCTGTGTGATCCGGTGTCGGTTTCCGTCGAACCTCCGGTGCAAAAGCGCTGGCCATTGGTCCTCTCTGCCGCTTTTACACAAACGCTGAGCCCAGAACGCTGGCGGGCTCTGAAACGCCGCTTTTTTCGGCTGCATTTTCAATATCTCTGCGCCTTTGACCGACCCGGCGATTATGATTATTTTCAAATCACGGCCGGACCCGTGCCTTTGGGGGTGCGCTATGCCGAGCGCGCGCCGTCCCCAAGTCGGTTCGAAGAGACGGTCAACAAATTCACGGATACCACCCCATGACGGTGCCGCCCAAACCCCCATCGCGGCCCGGGCGCGTGTCCTTTCTGCGGTATTTGAAGCTGTTCCGTCAGGACATCCTGTCGGCCCAGCCTGCGCGGCTCTACCGGGCTTGGATGGCCGAATTTCGCACGCCGTTCTTTCGATCGTTCATGTGCAATCAACCTGAATTGGTGGATTTGGTTCTAAAAGAACGCCCGGATGACTTTCCCAAATCCGACCGCATCCGTGAAGGGCTGGAACCGCTACTTGGCAATTCGGTCTTTGTGACGAATGGCGAGACATGGAAACGCCAGCGCCGCATTATTGATCCGGCCTTTGAGGGTGGACGTCTGCGCGATGCTTTTCCGGGGATGGTGGCGGCGGGGCAGGGTGCTGTGCGTCGATTGGAACCACTGGCCGATAGCAGGCCTTTGGACATTGAACCGCAGACCAGCCATGCCGCGGCTGATGTGATTTTTCGCACGTTGTTTTCGATCCCGATTGAGCATGAAGTGGCCGCGCAGGTCTTTGAAGAGTTCAAGCACCACCAACGCACGCAACCCGTGCTGAACCTTGGTGCGCTGTTGCCGCTGCCGCGATGGGTGCCGCGCTTTCACAAACGAGAGACAAAGCGCACGGCCAAAGCCATTCGCGCCTTGATCACGCAACTGACGCAGACCCGCATGGGTGAAATTGCGGAGGGACAGGCCCCGGATGATCTGGCAACAAAGATCATGACCACAGCTGATCCGGTCACCGGCGAGACTTTTGTTGCTGAAGAAATGGTAGACCAAGTCGCTATCTTCTTTTTAGCTGGGCACGAAACCAGCGCCTCGGCCCTGGCCTGGGCGCTTTACATGTTGGCGCTGTATCCCGAGTGGCAGGATAAAGTTGCAGCCGAAGGAGCTGCAGTAGGAGCCGACCCTGCCTTTGGTGATATGTCCAAACTGCCCATTACCCGTGATGTATTTCGCGAAACTCTGCGGCTTTATCCCCCTGTGCCGATGATGGTGCGCGAAGCGACACAAACCGAGACATTCCGCGACCGCAGGGTGCCGAAGGGCAGCCAGATCGTGCTGAGTCCGTGGCATCAGCACCGGCATGAGCGGCTGTGGGATAGTCCAGACGAATTTGATCCAGCGCGCTTTGGCACCGAGAATGGTCGGGAGTGCATGCGCAAGGCCTATATGCCGTTTTCAGCTGGGCAGCGTGTCTGCACGGGGGCAGGCTTTGCCATGATCGAAGGGGTGTTGTTGCTGACCATGCTGGTCGCGCATTATCGCTTTGAGGCGGTGCAGGAAAAACCGGCAATGCCCGTGGCCCATCTTACGGTGCGCGGGCAGGACGGAATATGGCTAAAGATCACCAAACGTTCGGATTGTTGATGGTTCGGAAACACCGACTTCAACGGATTTTTTGATGTGACGCCACGTTATAACGCGCTGACAACTCTCTAAAGTACAGAAATATAACGATATATAACCTCCTTGGTTATGCCCGAAGGTCAATCTCTGCTTGATTGTAAATCATGACGCAACGATTAATCAGGTAGTTCCGCGCGGCGTCGGACGGGGGCCCGGTCTGCGCAAGGAGGATGTAATGAGTGCTTTGATTAATATTTGCCTACCGCAATCCATGGCGTTTTTTGCGCGTAGCGCTGATGATTCCGAACATATCGTAAGTGACCCAGACGTGAACACACGTGTTTGTCGGCAGGAGCTAACCGAGTTGTTCCGGGATCAGTTGGGAATGTCAGCCGACAGGTTGCAGCGCGTCTGTGCAGGCGAAAAAACTAAACGTTAGAGGTGTCTCTTGATTGTAGGTGTTTCAGCACATACACCCGAATGGCGGATGCCAGCCCACTATCAACACCACGTTCTGCATCAATTTCAGCGGCCAATGCGTTGATTGGCGTCCCTTTTTCCGCGGCAATGTCACGGAAGGCCTGCCAAAACTCTGCTTCCAACGATACGCTGGTGCGGTGCCCGTGCAAGGTCAGGGAATGTTTGACAGGACGGCCGCTCATGGCTCGCGTTTATGCTGATCCAGCGAAGTGATCTGCTTTTCCGTCTCAAGCGCTTCAACGGCTTTCTGGACTTTGGTCCGGCCAAACTTCGCAGCGTTTTCATCCGCGCGGGCTTTTTTGTCAGCCCGCGCTTTGTCTTTTCGAAACCGGTTCAGGTTGACCGGCTGAGCCATCACTTGGGTCCCACCATGTTTTCTGGTCGTACGACACGGTCAAAGGTTTCGGCATCGACAAAGCCAAGTGCGATGGCTTCTTCTTTCAATGTGGTGCCGTTCTTGTGGGCGGTCTTGGCCACCTTGGTGGCGTTGTCATAGCCAATCTCAGGCGCCAATGCCGTGACCAGCATCAGCGACTCGCGCATCAGTTTTTCGATCCGCACCGGATCTGCCTGCAACCCATCAATCAGATTGTCGGTAAAGGCTGAAGCTGCATCGCCCAACAGCTGCATGCTCTGCAGCACGTTGTAGGACATCATCGGTTTGTAGACGTTCAGCTCAAAATGTCCCTGGCTACCAGCAAAGCCCACGGCGGCATCATTGCCCATGACATGGGCGCAGACCTGTGTCAGCGCTTCGCATTGAGTTGGGTTCACTTTCCCGGGCATGATCGATGATCCCGGCTCATTCTCCGGCAGGACCAACTCGCCCAGGCCACAGCGCGGGCCAGACCCGAGCAGACGAATGTCATTGGCGATTTTGAACAGCGACGCGGCAACCGTCTTCAATGCGCCCGAGATTTCGACCATGGCGTCATGTGCAGCCAGCGCTTCAAATTTGTTAGGGGCGGTCACAAAAGGCAAGCCGGTGATATCGGCCATGTTCTTGGCGACCATCACATCCCAGCCTTTGGTGGTGTTCAACCCTGTGCCCACGGCGGTGCCGCCCTGCGCCAGCTCGTAAATGCGGCCCAAAGCGTCCTTGACCCGCTGAATGCCCATGGCGGCCTGATGGGTGTAGCCGGAAAATTCCTGCGCCAGAGTCAGCGGTGTGGCGTCCTGTGTATGGGTGCGGCCAATCTTGATGATGCCGTCAAAGGCTTCGACCTTGGCTTGCAGGGCAGTGTGTAGTTTTTCCAACCCCGGAAGCAGCACATCATGGGCTGTCATCGCGGCCGAGATATGCATGGCAGTGGGGAAGGTGTCGTTGGACGACTGACCCATGTTGCAGTGGTCATTGGGGTGCACAGGGTCTTTTGAACCGATGACACCGCCCATGATCTCGATCGCGCGGTTGGCGATCACTTCGTTCGAGTTCATGTTGGATTGCGTGCCTGAGCCGGTCTGCCAGACCACCAGCGGGAAGTTGTCGTCAAACTTGCCCTCAACCACTTCGCCTGCGGCCTGAATGATCGCATCGGCGCGCGCCGCGTCCAGGTTGCCCAGTTCTTTGTTGGCCTGCGCGCAGGCCTTTTTGATCACACCCAGGGCCCGTACGATGGCGATGGGCTGCTTTTCCCAGCCAATGGGGAAGTTCATGATCGACCGTTGCGTCTGCGCGCCCCAGTATTTATCGGCGGGCACTTCAAGAGGGCCGAAGCTGTCGGTCTCGGTGCGGGTTTTGGTCATCACAATTCTCCTTGGCGGTCCGAGGTTGTTCATACCGCACGTGTGAGAAAGTGCAATTGCGCAGCGAGGCGAATTGCATTGCCCAATCGGCGGCGGAGGTAGTTCGTGCTACTTGCGAAAGCTGTCCAGGCTGACGATCTCGGCATCTTTGTGGGGATCGTTTTCAGGTGCCGCGGCCTCTTTGGAATCTTCGGACGGAACGCTCAGCTCGGGCGGGGCGACGGGCAATTCTGTCAGTTCGGCGTCTTCGTCCTGGCTTTCGAACCGCAGGCCAAATTCCACGGACGGATCCACAAAGGTCTTGATCGCATCAAAGGGCACATACAGGCTTTCCGGCGCTTCGCCAAAGTTCAGCGTGACCGAAAACCCATCGTTGGTCACTTCCAACTCATCAAACCAGTTTTGCATCACCACCGTCATTTCCGAAGGGTAGCGTTCGCGCAGCCAATCGGCCACGCGGGCCTCGGGATGGGTGGTGTCGAATGTGATAAAGAAATGATGCGCGCCCGGCAGGCCATTGACCACAACATTGCTCAGCACATCCTGAATCAGGGTGCGCATCGCGCGGTGCATCAGTTTCCCATAATCAATCGAGTCTGACATGCTGGTCTCTGCTTTTTCGAACCCGGATAGGTTTAGCATAAGACAATTGAAGGAAAACAAAAGCCCTCCTGCGAGGCTGTTAACTCAAAACCGAGGTAAATGCGCCAAACCCCGCCATGACGGCCAGAACAGGGATCATGGGCAGGCGCATAACCAGCAACAAAACAACGGACACAGCTGTAAGGGTAAGGCTGATCCAGGATAGGGTGCCCCACTCTGGTACAGCGCCGAAGGCTGTGGTGTGAACCCGGCCAAACAGGACATGCAGGGCAAACCAGATCGATAGGTTCAGGATCACGCCGACCACTGCCGCCGAGATCGCACGCAGCGCGCCCTTGAGTCGCGGACGGCGCAGCAGGGCGTCCACATAAGGGGCCGCTGTAAAAATCCACAGGAAGCAAGGCACGAAGGTCACCCAAAGGGTCAGAGCCCCTGCCAGCAAGGCAAGCCCCGTGCCACCCACAAGAGAGCCTGCCAGCACGCCCACGAACTCTGTTACCAGGATCAGGGGGCCGGGCGTTGTTTCGGCCAGTCCCAGCGCGTCAATCATCTGCTGGGTGCTCAGCCAGCCATGCGTCTCAACCACCGCCTGGGTCATATAGGCCAGCACGGCATAGGCTCCGCCGAAGGTCACAACGGCCAGTTGGGAAAAGAACAAGCCGATGTCCGTCAGAAAGCTGGCTCCGGCCATCCAGGCCAAAGCAACTGGTGCGGCCCAAAGCGCCATCCAGACTAGCGCGACCAATATTGTACGCGTCAGGGCGGGAGGGGATGGTGTGTCCGTGAGTGGATCGATGTGAGAGTGCGCCGCGCGCAATGCGCCCCAGGCTGCTGCGGTGGCAATAACCAAAGGAAAGGGCATGTTCAACACAAACATCGCTACAAAGGCCAGACCCGCAAGCACCCAGGCATCCCATCCGACAAGGGCTTTGCGCGAGAGTTTCAGCAAGGCCTGCAGGACAATCGCAACCACCGCGGCCTTGATGCCCGTAAATACGGCCTGCACCAGTGGCACTTCGCCGTAGGCCGCGTAGCCCATAGCCAGCGCCAATATCAACAGCGCACCGGGTATCACAAACAACAGGCCTGCCAGCAGGCCTCCGGCAATACCGCGCAGACGCCAGCCGGCGAAGGTGGCCAGTTGCATTGCCTCTGGCCCGGGCAGCAACATGCAAAACGACAAGGCGCCAAGGAACTGTTGTTCTTCCAACCAGTTGCGTTTGTCGACCAGTTCTTCATGCATCAATGATATCTGCGCGGCGGGTCCGCCAAAGGAGAACAGGCCGATCCGGCCGAAGACGCGAAACAGCTCGCTCATCGGGACCGCCATCTCACGCGCCACGGGTCGTGGGCCAATCATGCGTTTCATCCTGCCCATCCCGCGCCCAGCGATAAAGCGCATCATAGAGCGTCAGTCCGGCCTCGAGCTGCGCCAGATCATCGCGGTACTGGCGCGACAGCCCGACAGAGATGGCCAAAAGACCTGCGGCCGCGGGGTGCAGATCATGGCGGTTGGTGTCAGCGGCGCGCACAACCTCGGCCAAGGAGGACAGAGCGGGGCTGTTGAGTTGAAACTCGTCCAGCATGGTGTCGAACGTGCATGTATCGCCGCGATGCGACCAGAATACATCTTCTACATCAAAGGGAGTGGCATTGAACCGCTCGGCCACTCCTGCAACCTCGGAGGGCGAGACGAACAGGAACCGAGCGTTGGGATCGACAAAGCGCCGGATCAGCCAGGGGCAGGCAATGCGGTCGATTTTGGGGCGATGACGCGTAACCCAGAGTGTTGCGCCGTCTTGTGGATCGGGCAGGGCGGCGAAGGGAACCCGCATGGTCTGGGAGTCGTCACGCCAGCCGTACATACCGCCTTGCAGATACTCGGCCTGTACGCCTTCGCTGCGCAGCCAGGCCGCAACCCCTTGGCTCAGCTTGATGCCTTTCTGACATACGATCACAGCAGGTTGGCCCTGCAAGCGTTTGATAAGTCCAGGTATATCGCTATGTGGATGTTTCCACGATCCAGGGATCAGAAAAGGGTCTTCGGCAAAATCGGGATCAATGCAGATGTCCACGATCTGTGGTCTATCGGGCGTTCCGATCAGGCGATTGAGTTGGGCAACGGTGATTTCATTAGGCGCAGGCATGGCACATCCTCTGGTCTCTCAGTGGATGCGACTTTGGGCGCATAGCCTCACGGGGCAGTCGCATTGTCAGGCCCCATAGGTCTTTGTTGATCATTAAGTTGATGATGTCAATCGACCAGAAACAGGACTTTCTCGGTTTCGATTTTTGGTCTTAATCGTCCCTTTGTCGAAATCTGCCTCAGATATGAGTAAAGAAGCTTCAAGCAGGCATCGGGAATTTTTCTTGTGACGGCGAACCAGACTTTTTTGTAATCGTCCTGAAGGGATTGGGCGTGCGGAATGTGGCTGGTAGTCAAGTTGACCAACTTCTGGAAACAGTTCGAGGATTTCTTGTCGTAATGATGGAGTTAGAGCTTTAAGCGCTTCGGGGCCTGTAAATAGGCTTTCGGTGGGAGCGCCATTCGCAAAAACTATCTCATGTTGATCGAAGAGTAAGTGAAAATATTCCACGCTTTTTGCAAACTCGTCCGTGAAGATACCCGGAATTTGAGTAAGTTTTATAGCCGGTATCAACACTTCAGCCTGTCCAAACATACGCCCGGCTATTTTGGACCTCACGACCATTCGGTGCTGGCGGGAAACCCGAAGATCAATTTTCGGGAGATTAAATCCGAGAGAACCTGCGGAGATCACAATGGGGCGGAGTTTTGGGTTGCTCGATAACTCAGCCTTACAAAGTAACCTTCGCCCAATCCACCGGATTGGTCTTAAGCCATGATCCTGAGTATGGATCAATTCACCTACTTTGAGATCCTGAATGCGTCTTGGACCACTCGCAGTATCAATGAGTGTATCTTGTGTGAAACATGGAAAACCCGTTCCATTTTCCATCCCCGCATAAGTTATCACAGTGCCTGAAGGTAGGGTAAAAGTTCCGTTGGATAGATTATAGGTGCCGCCTGATGTGACCGTAATCAATCCAAAAGTCGCGTCATTGATAATGGTGCCGACCGGAAGGTTTAAAGAATCCGTTCCCGCTCCACCACGGACATCGCCGGTGCTCGTTGATGCGATGAAATCAAGTGTATCATCGCCACTGCCCAGCCTGACATTGCCAACCACCGAGCCTTCGATCGAAACAGTGTCTCCACCTGCTCCTCCCGAGATTGTTCCGTCAACGGTGCTTCCATCTATCGTGATCTCATCCGCACCGCCGTTGCCACGGACCGTCCCTGAAATTGTACTGTCTGTAACTGAGATTGTATCGTTGCCACCGCGCGCGCGGATATTATCGATCGGCGTCCCTTGAGAGACGCCGTTTAGCGTGCCGTCATCGTCAGTGACATCAATGTCGTCATTGCCAGAGTTGCCTGTAATGTTAGGCATGGCACCCCACGCTCACTATATCACAACGATCATATGTGCGGCTAAAACGCCGGATATGCGTAATCATTGCTCACTTCTCAATACGCCGCAGCTCTTATGGCGTGCGTGCCTCGTTAATAACACAATCAAGGGGTGTATTGGGGGAAGACAGATAGATTGATGGCAATTAGTTCTGACGCGCCAATTATTGTTGCGCACGTGCAACGCGAAGTTGTTGGATGGAGATAAGACCCAGATAGAATCTACATCTACGCTTTGCATGGGTTGTGAAGTGCAGGCTTCTGTTGCCAGGTGCCTGCGAACCCCGCCTTACCTGGCTAGAGGCAAGGGCTTAAGATTTCGATACCTCGAACCGCTTACGCAGCCAGAGCCATCGGAGCTTTGTTGTCGTTTGCAACTAGCTTAGATGTACCGATAACGGTGGTAACTCACCGGGACAAAGCTAACCCCTTTAGACGTTCGTCGATCCTATTTCGACCCCTTAACCCCATCAAACGAATGGTTTTTATGGTGGAGTCGCCGGGTACCGCCCCCGGGTCCGATCCGCTTATTACGAGCGCGTTTATGTCCATATTCGGCCGAAACCGACACGCCTAATATAGGCAGGCCAAGCGGCTTTGCAAAGGGGCATAGAGTTGGCATTCTGCCAATAAACCATCGTAAAGTCGCAATTCCCAACAAATGGAGGTCTCGAATGACCAACATTAAGCGTATAACGGCTAATCTGGCCACCGACGACGTTACGGGTCTGCGCGGATTTTATGTGGAATTATTCAACATGGACGTGGTGATGGACATAGGCTGGATCACCACGTTGCAGGGGCAGAGCCAAACACCTGTTCAGTTGAGTATTGCATATGAAGGTGGATCAGGCACTCAAGTGCCGGATTTGTCGATTGAGGTGGATGATATCGACGCTGTTCATTCCAAGGCGCAAGATATGAAATGCGAGATTGTTTACCCTTTGACAGATGAGCCCTGGGGCGTGCGCAGATTCTACCTCGTCGATCCAATCGGTCGGGTTCTGAACATTCTAGTTCACCTTTAATCGGCCGCAGATCATCACATTCGCAATCGAACTGGCCTTAGGGTATACAACGTTCTGGCCCTATTAAACTCGGGCGTTTGAGCCGAAGAGGGCAGTAGCGCGGCGCAGTGTGATTCTTGTCAGGCTGAGCCGGTATCCATCCTTGAATTCCGGCTATGGAGGCCCCCATGACAAAGACACTAACCGCCCAAGACCTTGCTGATACATTTGATGCTTTCAACCGTCATGACGTTGATAGCGTTATGAACCATTTTGCCGATGATTGTGTATTTTATACCGTGGGCGGAGACGAAGTGTTTGGTGCCAAGATCGAAGGCGCGGACTCCATCGCAGCAGCTTTCTCGGCCGTGTGGGCCGGCATGAAAGATGCACATTGGGATCACCACAGCCACTTTGTTCACGGGGACCGTGCAGTATCCGAGTGGACCTTCTCAGGCACAGGTGCTGATGGCATGCGGGTCGAGGCGCAAGGCGCTGATCTGTTTACTTTGCGCGATGGCAAGATCATCGTGAAGCAAGCCCTGCGCAAATCGCGCCCGCCGTTCAAAGCGTAACTTCATCCCTTCTAGAAGGAAGGATCAAGAGCCATGCCCTATAGACCCCGTCACTGGCCGCGCGCCAGCTATGATCCAAAATATGACCCGCTGGTGGACGCCGGCCCCGGTCACAACCGGGATCATGCGCCGACCTATTGGATCGGCACAGCAGGCCCTGCGCCTGATGATGACGGGCCAGTGTCTGAGGACATGGACGTGGATGTGGTGATCATCGGATCGGGCTATACGGGCCTGTCCACCGCGATCCATCTGGCCAAGAACCACGGCATCAAGGCGCATGTGCTGGAAGCAAACACCGTGGCTTGGGGCTGTTCGACCCGCAATGGTGGGCAGGCGCAGATTTCATCGGGCCGTCTGAAGCGATCGCAGTGGATTCAGCGTTGGGGCGTGGATACGGCCAAGCTGATGCATCGTGAAGTGTGCGAGGCGTTTGATCTGTTCAACGATCTGATCAACTCGGACGACATAGACTGTGATCCGCAAACCGGGGGCCACTACTATTTGGCACACCGAGCCAAGGTCATGCCAAACTTGGAAAAAGAAAGCGCGTTGCTGAACGATACCTTTGGGTACAATTCGCGCATCATCGGCCGGGGCGAGCTGCATGCTGAGCATGTTGGTGATCAAGAAGCGCACGGTGCATTGTGGGAACCTGATGGCACTTCGATCCATGCGGCGAAACTGGCATTCAGCTATTTAAAGCTGGCGCGCAAGTTGGGGGCGAAAGTGCACACAGCCAGCCCGGTGATGGGCTGGAAAGTTGTGGATGGTGTGCATCACCTGACCACACCGGGTGGCACCGTGCGTGCGCGGGCTGTGGCGCTGGCGACAGCTGGATACACGCCGCCCGGATTGGATAACCGCACCAAGCATAGGTTGATGCCGATCCTGTCAAACTCTATCGTAACGCGGCCCTTGGATGACGATGAACTGGAGGCCTGCGGTATCAAGACCAAGTCACCTTTGACCGATACTCGCACCTTGCGGCATTACTATCGCTTGCTGCCCGATAACCGCATGCAGATTGGCTCGCGCTCGGCGGTCACTGGCCGTGATGCGGAGAACCCGAAACACCTGGCGTTATTGCGCAAAGGCCTGCATCGCAAGTTTCCAGCGCTCACTGACATTGATTTGGATTACTCATGGTGGGGCTGGGTCGATGTCAGCCACGACATGATGCCGCGCGTGTTCCAGCCCGATCCTGATCGCACGGTCTATTACGCGATGGGCTATGGCGGCAATGGTGTGATGTATTCCGCGCAAGCTGGGATGCGGTTGGCACAGATTGTCGCCGGTCAGAAGATCGAGGTTGATCTGCCGATTTTTACCTCGGCACTTCCCAGTCACGGTATCCTGACGCCCTTCCGCCGGATGGGGCAGCGGATGATGTATCACTACTATTACGCCAAAGACGAAATCCTGTAAGGACATGGACATGAGTACGCCTGTCATCAACTTCTCCTCCAACCCCGGCACGCCCGGCAAACGCCGTCTGGCCGATCTGCCAGACCGTGTGGTTGAAGGCGATCCACATCACGACACGATCTCGCATTTCGTGTCACCTGATGGGGGTACCTTGGCCGGGGTCTGGACCTCGACACCGGGCAAATGGCATGCCTTCACCGACCGGGACGAGTTTTGCTATATCGTGTCGGGGCATGTGGAGCTGATCTCGGACACTGGCGAGGTGCAGAGCTTTCGCCCGGGCGATGCGTTTTTGATCCCCAATGGGTTCCGCGGATTCTGGAATGTGATCGAGACCACAACCAAGCACTATGTGATCCGCGACTATGCCGCCACGTAACCTATAGGCAGGATGGCTCTGGTCGACCTAAGATGTTTTTTAACCCTAGGGAGGACGTATCATGGGCATTCTGACCACCATTCTAATCCTGGTCATCGCGGCTCTGCATTTCTACATCCTGTGGTTTGAGATGTTCGCCTGGGAGACCAAGGGGCCCAAAGTGTTCCGCTCGTTTGAGGCGGAGATGTTTCCCAAGACCAAAGTCATGGCCGCCAATCAGGGGCTGTACAACGGTTTTCTGGCGGTAGGGCTCTTGTGGTCCGTGCTAATCCGTGATCCCGCGTGGTCGCAGAACGTGGCGCTGTTCTTTTTGGGCTGTGTGTTTGTGGCGGGTGTCTATGGGGCGATGACGGCCAGCAAGCGTATCCTCTATGTGCAAGCCCTGCCAGCAGGGGTGGCGCTATTGCTGGTGTTGATCGGCTGATGTGCGCACCTGGCTGGATTGGGCCGCCGCCTATCTTACTGCGATGATCTCGTCCATTTTTGACCAAGCACATTGATTGAGCCCACGGGCCTCAGCGACCAGCACACCGCTTCCATCTGATCCCTCTACATACAGCAGCCCGTTGCGCGATTTCAGTTTATGAAGATGCAGCCAATGCGCGACGTAGGTGCCTTCGGCACATTCTACAAACGCCGCTCTCTGCTCGTCTTGCGAGAGTGTACGCCTGGCGTCGAATGTCGTGGTATCTTCACAGGCCACGACCAAGGTGGCGAGTACAGTGGCGGATATAAAACGGATGCAATACTTCATGCAGTTTTCCTTGCGACATACCACGCATACATACCGCATCTTCACACCAATACCACAATCCTGCGGGTCTAAATCCTGTTCATCGGACCTGAAGATCAGCAGGGACGAGACCATAAACAGGTGCATAGATTGGTGACGTCACTCGCTTCAAAGAAAAACGGCGCCGGAAATCCCGGCGCCGTTTCTTCATTTCAGTGGTGATTCAGTGATCACTCCGCTGGTTCAGCGACGCCTTGCTTCGCGCGCTTGCCATCGTTGTAAAGCGCTTTGGCCAGTGACACACACATCAGACCCATCACCATGGTAAAGGGCAGGGCCCCGATGATCATCGCGTTTTTCAGCGCGTCCATCGGGTTGTTGTCGCCTGCCGCCAGGATCAGCGTGCCGATCACAGCGGTCAGGATCAGACCCCAGATGATCTTGTGCTTGTTGCCAACCGTGGTGTCGCCACCTGACATGATGGTGTTCATCACCAGAATGCCCGAGTCAGCGGAAGTCACCAGGAAGGTCATGATCAGGATCACACACATAACGGTCAGACCGCTCAGCATGCCACCTTCGATCATCTGACCGAGTGTTGCAAAGAGTTGGTTGGTCTGGCTGGCACCGGTGATGGCACCGGCGGCATCGCCTGTCAGTTCCAGATCAATCGCTGTACCGCCAAGGATGGTCATCCATGCGAAACATACCAAGGCAGGTGCGATAACGCAGCCTAGGATGAATTCACGGACGGTGCGACCTTTGGAGATACGTGCCAGGAACAAGCCTACGAAAGGCGAGAAGGCAATCCACCAAGCCCAGTAGAACGTGGTCCAGCCCGCTTGCCAACCAAACTGACGTCCACCTTCACCAGCCGCATAGGCCGCCATCAGGGTTTCGTCGTCCAGTTCTGCAGCAGCGCCTTCCAGCCCACCTTTGAACCCATCGAAGCTGCCCCATGCGTTGGTGGCACCACCGATCAGATCATCTGCCAAGGGCTTCGCTGCCTCAGGCAGTGCAGCTGCAAAATCAGCGGCCGACTGAGGACCGTATGAGCCGAAGCTGAGCGACACGAAGTTGATGATGTAGTCGATGAAGGCCGAGCCATATGTGCTCATAGCAAAGCCGAAGGATCCGAAGAACACGAAAGTGAACAATAGGATCAACGACAGAACCAGATTGAGGTTCGACAGGTATTTAACACCACGACCAACACCCGACACAGCCGAGATGATCGACAGACCCATGATCACCATCAGACCGGCAACCAGACCCACTTTGCTTGGGGTGGGAGGCTCGCCTTCGGTGATGTTCATCAACCAGTCCATGCCAGAGATGTTGTAGAGGCCATCGATAAACTGGCTGACACCGAAACCGATGGTTACGGAGACACCCAGGATGGTGGCAACAACGCCCAGCACGTCAACAATGTGACCGACAAAGCCGTTGACCATTTTCCCCAGAAGCGGCGTCAGTGCCGTCCGGATGGTCAGTGGCATGTCGCGGGTATAGGCGAAATACGCCAGGCTCAGGCCCGTAACAACGTAGATCGACCAGGCGTGGAAGCCGTAGTGCAGGAAGGTATAGCGGTAGGCTGCCTGAACACCTTCTTCTGTTTTACCGGCGACATCGCCTGCCAAAACGACAGGGTTTGATCCCCACAGGCCTAGTGGTTCCGCTGTGGCGAAAACCATCAGCCCCACACCCAGACCAGCACCGAACATCATGGAAAACCATGAGAAGTTCGAAAACTCAGGCGCTTCACCGGGCGTGCCCATAACTTTGCCACCTGATTGCGGCAGTAGAGCGATGACGAAGAGGAAGAAGGCAAAGAAGCCTACGATGATGATGTAGAATTGGTTGAAGCCTTCCAGCAGCGACCAGTTCCAGCTGCCCAGAGTGCTGTTGGCATTTGCAGGCCAAACGAGTGCCCAAAGCACCAGTGCGACCATTATGCCTTTGGAGATCAGGGCAATCGGGAGGCTGTTGTCTTTGTAAAAGCCGTCCGGTTGCTTGGAAATCTCCACATCCGTGAATGGAGGTTTAATACTCATGTTGTGTCCCTTTTTTCGTGTCAGATATGGGGCAACGCAACACGTTCTTTCGCGTGTGTTCGCGTCACAAAGGATAGCATCTTTGGCAGTTCGGCCCCCATTCGCGACAATTTCTCACAGGCGCGCGGGTTCATGTAGGGAATTTTGCGGCACCCTCTGCATTGAACGCGACTTGCCTCTTTAATTCAATCTTAAATAAATTGAAATTAATTCACTTTAACTTAACTTGTGTCATCTTGGTAAATCTTGTTTCCTCCTGAGCGGACAGAGTTACCAAGATATGCAGGAGCAATAGGTTATGTCGAAATCACTGGATGTTGAATGGGTCAGATCGCAGTTTCCGGCCTTTCAGGAACCGAGTTTGGCGGGGCAGGCCTTTTTCGAGAACGCAGGCGGGTCCTATACCTGTGCGCCGGTGATTAACCGGCTGACGCGGTTTTACACGCAGCGCAAGGTGCAGCCCTATGCGCCTTATGAGGCCTCGACCCTTGGCGGTGAGGAGATGGATGAGGCCCGCAGGCGCCTGGCCGCAGTTCTGGGGGTTGAGATGGACGAATTAAGCTTTGGCCCCTCCACCACGCAGAATACCTATGTTCTGGCGCAGGCGTTTCGGCAGTTCCTGCAACCCGGCGAGGCGATCATCGTCACCAATCAAGATCACGAGGCCAACTCCGGTCCGTGGCGTCGGCTGGCAGATGCAGATATTGACGTGCGGGAATGGAAGATTGATCCAGACACGGGGCACCTGCCGCTTGAGGCTTTGGATGATCTGCTGGACGACACCGTGCGACTGGTTTGCTTTCCGCATTGCTCGAATATTGTGGGTGAGATCAACCCGGTGATTGAAATTACCGCACGCGCCCATGCGGCAGGGGCCTTTGTCTGTGTCGACGGCGTGTCCTACGCGCCGCACGGATTGCCCAACGTGGGGCACATGGGCCCGGATATCTATCTCTTTTCCAGCTATAAAACTTATGGCCCGCATCAGGGCATCATGATTATGCGGCGCGATTTGGGGATGCTCCTGCCCAATCAGGGGCATTATTTCAACGAAGGCTCGCTCTACAAGCGTTTCACACCTGCAGGACCGGATCACGCGCAGGTAGCCGCATCCGCGGGTATGGTGGATTACATCGACGCGCTGGCCGCGCACCACGGGATCGAAGCCGATGAAACAGGCCGCGGAAAGGCGGCCCATGATCTGATGCGTGCCCATGAGGTGGCCGTGTTACAGCCCTTGTTGGATGATCTAAAGGCGCGCAATTCCGTGCGCTTGCTTGGGCCAGACGAAGCCGGGAAACGCGCCCCCACGGTTGCCGTGGCGCTGAACCGTCCTGGAGAAGAGGTCGCGCGGGAGCTGGCAGCGCATGGGATCATGGCGGGTGGTGGTGATTTCTACGGAGTGCGGCCCTTGGCTGCGATGGGGGTGGATACGGACAAAGGCGTGCTGCGCATGTCGTTTGTTCACTACACCTCTGAGGCGGAAATTGCACAGCTGCAAAACGCGCTTGAGGCGGTTCTTTGAGGAAGACCTGCGGGGCGATCTCATTTTCTTGCAAGAAAGTGACAAGAAAATTCGAATTTTCTTGGCCGCGCCTTATCTGACCGTGGAGACCGACATCAAGAGGCCCGCATGACTGATACTTCCTCCGCGCTTCTCTGGCTGCGCCGTGATCTGCGTTTGTGTGACAATGAAGCTCTGAGTGCTGCCATTGCCGAAGGGGGGCCGGTGATCCCTGTCTTCATCTTTGACGACAGCATCACATCATTGGGGGCGGCCACAAAGTGGCGCTTGGGATTGTCGCTGGCAGATCTGGCCAGGCGGTTGGAGGCGATGGGCAGTCGCCTGATCCTGCGCCGCGGCCCGGCACAGCAGGTGCTGGAGGCGATGGTCGACGAGACCTGTGCAGCCGCCGTACATTGGTCGCGCCTTTATGAGCCGCAAGCGATCGAGCGGGACACGCGCATCAAGGAGACTCTGAAGGGCAGAGGCGTGACCGCGGTGAGCCACATCGGCCATGTCCTTTTTGAACCCTGGACGGTTGAGACCAAAACAGGCGGGTTCTACCGGGTCTATTCCCCGATGTGGCGTGCCGTGAAAGATCGCGATGTCCCGGCGTGTTTGCCCGCGCCATCAGTCATTCCGGCACCAGAGAGCTGGCCCGCGAGCGACCGGTTGGAAGATTGGAACATGGGGGCCGCCATGCGCCGCGGGGCTGAGGTGTGCCTGCCGCACCAACGAGTTGGCGAAGAGGCCGCGATGACGCGGATGCACTGCTTCACCCAAGGAGCTATTGACGCCTACAAGGACGACCGGAACCTTCCTGGGTTGGATGCCACGTCGGGCATGTCGGAAAACCTCACCTATGGTGAAATTTCACCACGCCAGTGTTGGCATGCGGGACAAGCGGCTATGGCGCGTGGGGCTGGGGGCGCCGAGCATTGGCTGAAAGAACTGGTCTGGCGCGAGTTCGCCACGCATTTGGTTTATCACACGCCTCATATTTTGACCGACAACTGGCGCAGGGAGTGGACCGCCTTTCCGTGGTCCGACGACGAAGACACAGCGGAAGTGATCGCCTGGAAACAAGGTCGCACCGGCGTGCCTTTCGTGGATGCCGCCATGCGCGAGATGTATGTCACCGGAAAGATGCACAACCGGGCGCGGATGATCGTGGGCTCGTATTTGTGCAAACATTTGATGGTGCATTGGCGCATCGGTCAGCGGTGGTTTGATGACTGCCTGACCGATTGGGATGCGGCTTCGAACGCTATGGGATGGCAATGGACTGCAGGCTCGGGCCCCGATGCTGCGCCGTATTTTCGCGTGTTCAACCCTGAAACCCAGCTTGTGAAGTTTGATCCTAAACATCTCTATCCCAATGCATGGATCGCAGAGGGCCGCGCAGCCCCATCCAAAACAGCCTTGTCTTACTTTGATGCGATCCCTCTTAGCTGGGGTCTCAGCCCGCAGGATCCATACCCTGAACCGCTGATTGATTTAGCGCTGGGGCGGGAGCGGGCGCTTGAAGCCTATAAATCCAGGGGCTTCTGAAACGACTGCATCGTTGCCGCGTGTATTGAGCAGGTGTTGCTAGGTTTAGACGTCGCCACCACAAAATTCTTGCCCGAGCGTATGCATCATCCTAGCTTTGGTCAAAAGTTAACGAGGGGACAGGCATGATCCTGACCGATACGTCCGGCCAGCCAGATCTGCCGCGTTATTTTTCACAGCTGTTTTCAACAGCGCGTAAAATAGCCAATGGCAGATTGGATATTGAACTGCCCGATGGTCGCATCTTTCGCGCCGAGGGGCCCAAGCCGGGGCCTGTGGCACATATCACCATCAAAAACCCCGAGGTCTTCAGCCGCATGGTGCGCGAGGGATATCTGGGTTTTTGCGAGGCCTATCTGGACGGCTGGTGGTCCAGTCCGGATTTGCAGGCTTTCATGGATCTAGTGAACTTCGAGAATGATGAGATGTACAATGGCTATCCGGGGCAATCCCTGGTGCAATGGTATGAAAAGTTGCGGCATTGGCTGAATGGCAATTCACGGCGTCAGGCCCGCAAGAACATCAGCTACCATTATGACCTGGGAAACGAGTTTTACAGCCTTTGGCTGGACGACACTATGAGCTACTCCAGTGCGATCTTTGAAACCGGGCAGGAAGATATGGAGAAAGCGCAGATCGCGAAATATGCTTCGATGGTCGATCAGATGGATGTCAGACCCGGAGATCACGTTCTGGAAATCGGCTGTGGCTGGGGTGGTTTCGCCGAATACGCCGCAGCCGAGCGGGGTCTGCATGTGACTGGGTTGACGATCAGTCAAGAACAACTGAACTATGCTAAGGAACGCATTGAAAAGGCAGGACTTTCTGATCGTGTGACGTTGAAATTGCAGGACTACCGTGACGAAACCGGCAGCTATGACGGGATTGCCTCGATCGAGATGTTTGAAGCCGTTGGCGAAAAATACTGGCCGGTCTACTTTGAGACCCTGCGCGCGCGGCTCAAACCCGGGCGCCAGGCGACCTTGCAGATCATCACGGTCGAAGATCACCATTTTGAAACCTACCGGAATGATGTGGACTTCATTCAGAAATACATCTTTCCGGGCGGCATGCTGCCCAGTCAAAGCGCGCTTCAGGCGCAAGCAGACCGGGCGGGGTTGATCGTGAAATCCACCATTGATTTTGCGGAAAGCTATTCGCTGACCCTGCGCCGTTGGCACGATAGTTTTAACGAAAAATGGAACCGTGTGGCCAAATTGGGCTTTGATGATCGGTTCCGCCGAATGTGGAATTTTTATCTCACGTCTTGCGCGGGGGCGTTCCATGCGGGTAATTGCAATGTAGTGCAGATCACAATCGCAAGGCCCAGCTAATGTCCGCCGCAGACCGTATGCCCTCCGCCGCCAAGTTATTCGCAGCCCTTGGGCTGGCCGCCGTTGGCTGGTTTGCCTCTGAGGCGATCCGGCCGTTGCTGCCAGATCATACCAACTTTGGTTGGTTCAATCAGGTGAATGTCGTCCTTGGCATTATCTGCGGGTGGCGCGTCACAGGCAATCGCGTCGGCGGCACCTTCTCGGAAGCGATCAGTGCCGGGCTGACCGGGGCGATTGCGCTGACGTTCTGGGGTTTGTTTGCCCAGAGTTTCAACCTGATGTTGGCCGAAGCGCTCGATAAGAAATACCGTGGCCCGTTCGAGGGCATCATGGGGATATTCAACAACGCGATGGACTTTGGGTTGTATCTGATGAATGGGCCGGTGATCGCGATTATTCTAGGCGGTGGTATCATTACCGGGATCTTTGCAGACTGGATCGCCAAGCGTTTTGCCTGAGGCGCCTGTGTCCTATTTTCTATACGGTTCAATGTCGCCCGAGGGCATTCGACATGTCATCATGGGGACTGTTGACGGCGCGCAGGCGCAGTTGTCGGGCTATTCATTGGAGGCGCGCCCAAAGCCATTCGCCTTGGCGTTTCGAGATCCTAACAGCACGTTGGATGGTCTTTATGTCTCGGGCCTCAGCGCAGATCAGTCGGATCGGGTCCGGTTTTTCCTGGATGTGATCGGGGAATTGCAGCTGGGTGAATGCAGGGTGGATGGCGCAGTGCAGACCGTACAGTTTGTGAGTGGATCCAAAGTGCGGCGGGAGGGCAATGACCTGTTGGGACAGGCTGAGGTATATGCCGCGCAGGAAATCATGGGATATTTTGGTCGGTTGTCCGCAGTTGCCGTGCGGCCCCAGCTGGCGATGATACTGGCGCGCGCTGAGGCCCGGCAGGCGGCGCAGACCCCCAAGCCCGCCGTCCTGCGCAGCTCGACCGGTCTGGACCAGATCACGCAGCACAGTATGAAGACGCCGCACGAGGGGTTTTTCCTGACGCGCAGCTACCGGCTGCAACACCCCAAATTTGATGGATCGACCAGCCCCGAACTGACGCGCGAGGCCTTTGTGGCCACTGATGCGGCCATTGTGCTGCCCTATGATCCGGTGCGCGACCGGGTGTTGCTGATCGAACAGTTCCGCATGGGACCTTATGCGCGCGGTGACGCTAAACCTTGGATGCTGGAGCCGGTCGCAGGCCGGGTGGACGGCGGCGAAAGCCCCGAAACCTGTGCGCGGCGCGAATGCGAAGAAGAGGCCGGGCTGACCCTGCATGAGTTGCGCAAAATCTCAAGTCACTATTGCTCGCCGGGGTGTTCATCCGAGTATTTTCACCTGTTTCTGGGACTGTGTGATCTTCCGGACGATGCTGCGGGTCATGGCGGTCTTGAGACCGAGCACGAAGACCTGAAAGTGCATGTGATTGATTATGCCGATGCCATGGCCTTGCTGGACAGTGGGGAGGCCGACAATGGTCCTTTGGTTCTGGCCCTGTTGTGGCTGTCAAAAAGCCGTGACGCCTTGCGCGCATCTGCTTGAGGTTTGCTGGCGCAGAGGCTAGCACTGAGGCACAACAGACTTGGGGAAAAGGGCGTTACGTCATGCAATTTGCGAAAGACCTGGCCGAGGCCGTTGGCAATACCCCTTTGATCCGGCTGCGCGCCGCGTCAGAGGCAACGGGATGTGACATTCTGGGCAAGTGCGAGTTTCTGAATCCCGGTCAGTCGGTCAAGGATCGCGCGGCCCTTTACATCATCCGTGATGCAGTGGCGCGCGGGGCGCTCAAACCAGGTGGGACGATCGTGGAAGGCACTGCGGGTAACACCGGGATCGGACTGGCTTTGGTCGGGGCGTCGCTGGGCTTCAAGACCGTGATTGTCATTCCCGAAACTCAAAGCGAAGAAAAGAAGGACATGCTGCGCTTGGCAGGCGCAGATCTGGTTCAAGTGCCAGCCGCTCCCTATTCAAATCAGAACAACTTTGTGCATTATTCCGAGCGTTTGGCCGAGAAACTTGCACAAAGCGAACCAGACGGGGTGGTTTGGGCCAATCAGTTCGACAACGTTGCGAACCGCCAGGCCCATGTGGAAACCACTGGTCCCGAGATTTGGGAGCAAACAGGCGGTAAGGTGGATGGGTTCATCTGCGCCTGTGGATCGGGCGGCACGCTCACGGGTGTTGCAATGGCCTTACAGCCCAAAGGCGTCAAGATCGGATTGGCTGATCCGATGGGGGCCAAGCTCTTTTCGTGGTTTACCAAAGGTGAGTTGGAATCCGAGGGAGGTTCGATCGCCGAAGGGATCGGACAGGTGCGCATCACCAAGAACCTCGAAGGGCTCAATCCCGATTTCAATTACCAGATTCCCGATGCCGAAGCCTTGCCCATCGTGTTTGACATGCTGGAGTACGAAGGCCTGTGTTTGGGGGCATCTTCAGGCGTGAATATTGCTGGGGCCATGCGCATGGCGCGCGAGATGGGGCCAGGGCACACGATTGTGACTGTGTTGTGCGACTATGGAACGCGGTATCAGTCAAAACTTTTCAATCCAGAATTTTTGAAAGAAAAGGACCTGCCAACGCCGTCTTGGCTGGATCAAGCTCCGCGCTCAATTCCTGGAGTATTTGCAGAATGATGGCCTTTGTCCGAAAGCTATGTCTGATCATGGCTTTGAGCCTTGGCCTGTTCATGGGCCTGAACAGTGGCACCCACACGCCAGTTGCGGTGGCGCAGCCTGCGTCAGGTCAGCCAAACTATGAGGAATGGTTGAGAACTGCGGATCGCGCCGACGAGGTGATCGAGGCCAGCCGGGCTAGCACCTCCGCCCTTGAATCGCTCAGGCGACAATTGACGGATTGGCGACAACAGTTCGTGGATGCGCAAAGTACCAACGCCAATGCAATCTCGACTGTGCAGAGCCAGCTGGACGCGCTTGGCCCGGTGCCCGAAAGCGGAGAGGAAGACCCAACGATTGCCAGCCAGCGCTCTGATCTGAATGAACGGATGAACACCTTGCAGGCTCCAGTTAAAACGGCCGAGTTGGCGCAGAACCGGGCGGACGGTCTGATCAAGGGAATTGACCGGATCATCCGCGAGCGTCAGACCGAAGAGCTGTTGGAGTTTGGGCCATCGCCCATCAACCCAGCCAACTGGACCCAAGGTATCGCCGCGCTGAGTGGTACTGCCGCTTCTGTACGTGCCGAATTCGCCAATGCCTGGGGCAACAGCGTACAACAGGCTGAGGCCAAGGAAGATCTGCCGGCGGTGGTTATTCTGGCCGCGATTGGCATATTGCTGATCCTGCGCGGACGCCGCTGGAGCCGTAAACTGACCAATTGGGCGCTGACGGATAATCCGGGTGCGGGGCGCTGGATCCTCTCATTCGTACTCTCTTTGGGCAGTTTGATCGTTCCATTCATCGGTTTTGTCATGATTGTCGAGGCGGTGTTTGCCACCAATCTGGTGGGGCTGCGCGGAGAGCAGATCATCAATGCCATGATCGGGCCTGCCTTTGCCTTCCTTCTGGCGCGCTGGTTGGCGATGCGCATTTTCCCGGCGCGCGAAGCACGCACGCTGCCTTTGAACCTGGATCAGACGCAACGCGCCTCGGGGCGGCTTTATGGTGCGCTTCTGGGGATGGTCGCGGGCTTCTATTTCTTTTTCTCCGACGTTGCCGAATTCGCTGGCTGGACCGAGACGGCTGTCAATGTGGTGCTGTTCCCCTTCATTTTGGTGGCAGGCATTTTGCTGTGGCGACTGGCTGCGCTGTTAAAAGCACATTGCAGGGCTGAACAGTCCGAGGATGGCGAAGAAACCTTCCGCACGACCACCACAAGGTTCCTTGCATTGGCCATGCTGGGTCTCGGTGTGGCCTCGCCCATCCTGGCAGCGGTGGGGTATTTCAAACTGGCGCATTTCTTGATGTTCCCATCGCTGCTGTCGTTGCAGCTGCTGGCCTTTTTGACATTGCTGCAGCGTCTGGTGGTCGAAGTTTACGTGCTGATCACGCGCAACCGTGAGGGTGCGGAGGAATCGTTGGTGCCCGTACTGATCGGGTTACTGCTAGTGCTGATGTCCCTGCCATTTTTCGCTATGGCCTGGGGAGTGCGTCCGGCCGCACTGGGTGAATTGTGGATGCAATTCACCGAAGGGGTCAACTTGGGGGGCGTGCGTATCTCGCCAACGGTGTTCCTGACCTTCGCCATCGTCTTTTCGGTGGGCTATGTCGCCACGCGGTTACTGCAAGGTGCGTTGAAAAACACCATTCTACCCAAAACCAAACTGGACCAGGGCGGGCGCAATGCCATCACCTCAGGTGTGGGGTATATCGGTATCTTCCTGGCGGCCTTGATTGCGATCACCTCTGCGGGGCTTGATCTCAGTTCGATTGCCATCGTCGCGGGTGCGTTGTCGGTTGGCATCGGTTTCGGCCTGCGCACGATTGTCGAAAACTTCGTTTCGGGCATCATCCTGCTGATCGAGCGCCCTATTTCCGAAGGTGACTGGATCGAAGTGGGCGGTGTGCATGGCACAGTGCGCGATATCTCGGTGCGGTCGACCCGTATTGAGACCTTTGATAGGTCTGATGTGATCGTGCCCAACGCAGATCTGGTGGCGGGCCGGGTTACCAACTACACGCGCTTTAATACCGTGGGACGCGCAATCGTTCCCGTGGGTGTGGCCTACGGAACGGACACCCGCAAGGTCGAGGCGATTTTGCAGGAGATCGCCGAGGCTCATCCCATGGTGCTGGCCAATCCGGCACCTACCGTGGTGTTGAAGACCTTCGGCGCGAGTTCGCTCGATTTTGAAATTCGCGCCATATTGCGGGACGTGAACTGGGTGCTGAGCGTGACATCGGACATGAACCACGAGATTGCCAAGCGGTTTACTGAGGAAGATATCGAAATTCCGTTCTCGCAACGCGATATCTGGATCCGTAATCCCGAGGCCTTGGCAATGCCCGGTGCGGACCCTTCCGAGCCAACTTCCGACACGAAAAAGGCCAAGCCAGTCGACACGCTGATCGAAACTGCAAAGCCGGATGAGGCGGATATGAATGTGTCGGGATCGGATGGCGAAGGGGCAGGCGAGGGCGGCGACAGATGACGACGAAGGCCCTGTTTCGCGAAGATACCTATGCCAATAACGTCGTAGCCGAGGTGATTGCCATCACACCCGAAGGGGGCATCGTGTTGGATGGGTCAATATTCTATCCCACGGGCGGCGGGCAGCCTGGGGACAGTGGCCGGATCACCTGGAACACCGGTGGACTGGCTGTGGCCACGACGGTGAAGGCCGAAGGCGATCAGATCGCCCTTGTGCCTGCCGAACCTGAAACTTTGCCACCGGTTGGGGCACAGGTGACGCAAACCCTGGATTGGGGGCGCAGGCACCGGCACATGCGCGTGCATACGGCGTTGCATCTGTTGTCCGTCGTGATCCCTTTGCCGGTGACCGGTGGATCGATCAGCCCCGAAAAGGGTCGGCTTGATTTCGATATGCCAGAGGCCCCGGACAACAAAGAGGCGTTGGAAAACGAGCTTAACCGTTTGATTGATCAGGACCTGCCTGTGTCGGAGGACTGGATCACGGACGCAGAGTTGCATGCCAATCCTGAGATGGTCAAAACCATGTCCGTTCAGCCACCGATGGGGGCAGGGCATGTGCGTCTCATTCGGATTGGCGAAGGGCGTGATCAGATTGATCTGCAGCCTTGCGGCGGCACCCATGTGGCGCGGCTCGGAGAGATTGGCCGTGTCCGTCTGGGCAAGATCGAAAAGAAGGGCCGCCAGAACCGACGGGTATATCTGCACCTGGACGACTAAAGCTTACGCGGCCGCCGTCATAAGCGGGGCTCTTTCAGGTGATCTGAGGCAGGCCTGTTCCAATATTCCGAGTATCGGGCGAGAGAGCGTAAAAATCTGCTTGTGTTGCCCCACATCTGGCAGATAAACACCGCCTCAACGGAGCGGTGGCCGAGTGGTCGAAGGCGCACGCCTGGAAAGTGTGTAGGCGGGAGACCGTCTCCAGGGTTCGAATCCCTGTCGCTCCGCCATACCCCCCTTTTTTCATGTCCCGTGCTCAGACCGCTCGCCGCCCCTGTGTGGCCCAATGGTTGTTATTTTACAGATGCAGACATAAAAATCCCGGTGGCAGGGGAGACCGCGCACCGGGATTTATGGATCAAGCGAAGAGGAGGCTTGATCTATGTTTGCAGATAGCTTTCGAGACTGTCGTCCAGCGCATCCTTCCAAGGCGTGTGGTGCGCCGGAGCCTTTTTACCCGTCATCGGCGAGGTATAGCCGTGATTGCGGAACTCCATGATCCCCTTCTTCTTGTGTTTTTTCCACTCAAAGAAGGCTTGATTGGCCGCATCCACATCAAAGCTTGGATAATCCGTCTCATTGATCAGCTCCTGGACATAGGCGCCCTGATAGCGGATCGCACCGTAGTCGTCCTCGATCGCGTCTTCCTCGGCTTCGCGGCGGATTGGGTCCGCTGCCATGTCCGCCTGTGAGGGCAGGGCGATCTTACCCATGATCTGATCACGGACCCACCAGGCCTGCGCATCAAACATGTTGAAGGTGTACCATTGGTCCTGCATGCCCAGGTAGAACATGGCGGGGTTCTTGTTCCACACCACACCTTTGTAGAGATCCGCCGCCGCAAGGCGGTTGGCCGTCTTCAGTCGCAGGTCATCCGGCAGGAAGTTGAAGTGATGTTTGTAGCCCGTGCACAGGATCACGGCATCCACGTCCTTGGACGTGCCGTCAATGAAATAAGCAGTATGGCCGTCGACGCGGTCTAGTGCCGGCACCTCTTGCCAGTTGTCAGGCCAGTCATAGCCCATTGGAGCGGTGCGGTGCGCGACGGTCACGGATTTGCAGCCATATTTCCAGCACTGCGATCCAATGTCTTCAGCCGAGTAGGATGTGCCAAGGATCAGGATGTCCTTGTCGGCAAATTCGCGTGCATCGCGGAAGTCGTGGGCGTGCAATACGCGGCCCCGGAAGCTTTCAAACCCTGGGTAATATGGCACGTTCGGGGTTGAGAAGTGACCCGAAGCGACAATGACGTGATCGTAGTCTTCAGCCGTTTCCACATCGTTCTCGGCGTCACGGGCTGTCACAGTGAACTTACCCGAGGCCGCATCGTGGCGCACATCCCGCACGGTGTGGTTAAAGCGGATCCAATCCCGTACCCCGGCTTTTTTCACCCGGCCTTCGATATAGTCAAAGAGGACGGCACGCGGTGGATAGCTGGCGATTTCCTTACCGAAGTGTTCGTCAAACGTGTAGTCGGCAAATTCCAGACCCTCTTTGGGGCCATTGGACCACAGGTAGCGGTACATCGACCCGTGGCAGGGTTCGCCGTTGGCGTCGACGCCGGTGCGCCATGTGTAGTTCCACAGCCCACCCCAATCGGATTGCTTCTCATAGCAAACCACCTCGGGGATATCCTCGCCCTTGTTCTTGGCCGATTGGAAGGCACGCAGCTGCGCCAATCCCGATGGTCCTGCACCGATGACGGCGACACGTTTGTTTGACATTTTCCTCTCCCTTTGGATTAAACCAAATTTTGTTATTGGTTCTATTGGTTCATTCCAGTAAACCAATATGAGGACCAATATGTCAAACATATTCCGTGAACGTGCCGTTTTGGACCTTCGTGGAACACGGCGAAAGGCAGAAAAATCGTGGCACCGTCCAGCTTTGCACATCAGATGGCCATTCAGGGCGCGATGCCGCGCCTGTCGGTCGAGATGTCAAATACGGTAAACCTAGGCTTTCTGGCCCCCTTGTCGGGACAGGCCGAATCCTGGGGTCTGCCCGGGTTGCACGGCTGCCGAATCTGGGAGAGCTGGCTGAATTCTGCGGGCGGATTGCTCATTGGCGGGCGGCGCTATCCGATCCGCATCCACGCGTTTGATTGCGGGGATGATCCCGCAATTGCACGGGACGGGGCGATGCAATTGGTGCAACAACACGACGTTAAGCTGATGATGATGTTGGGCGGCGACAGCTTTGCGGCTGCGGCTGACTACCTGTCCGAAGCGCGGGTGTTGACCTCGACCCTGTTGCCGTCTGATCTGTCACCAGACACGCGCCATGTGATTGCCCCCTCCGAGGTTCATCCGATTTATGTGGTTACCGGGGTGGAATGGCTGGCGCGCGAAAGACCCGATTTAAAAACCGTCGCCATGTGCTCTCAGACTGATGCGATGGGGCTGCCATCGCTGGCCACCTACCGCGCGGCGTTTCAGGCAGCCGGGCGCGACGTGGTGCACGAGGTGCAATACCCGGCTGAAGGGGCCGATCCGGCCAGCATCGTGGATCCGATGTTGGCGGCGGGCCCTGATATCCTGTGCTGGTGCACAAGCTACACGCCGATGGTGCATGCCTTGACGGAATACGCCTATCAGGCCGGGTTCACCGGGCAAATCCTGTCATGCACGCTGGATCAATACGATGCCTTGGTGGCCAGAACCAGTGTGGATTTCATGGAAGGCGTGGTGTTCCAGTTCCCCGACTTTGATGATCCAGCCCTGCGGGAAAAGGCGTTTTTCTTCAATCAACCCAATGTTTTCTATGAGGAATACAACAACCTCTATCCTGGCAGCTGGTCAGCGGTCAGCTGGGAATACGCCGCCATTCTGGACATCTGGCACGCCGCTGTTGATAAGGCCGGATCGGTGAGCACGGGGGCAGTGATGGCGGCGATGAAGCAGTTAGGACACGTGACCCACGCCTTTGGTCCGGCTGAGTGGTGGGGACAGGATATCTACGGCATCGACAATGCGCTGGTGGGTGATTGGCCGGTGGTTGAGGTCCAGAACGGCAAGGCGCGGATCGTCGGGTTTGAATCGATCCCTGCATGGCTGTCACAGCATAGTGATTTGCTGCGCGCCGAGATGCGCGACCTGGGGCAAATGTGGGAACAACGGGCGGAACGGCGTGATGTTGGCCCGGCCTTGGGCGCACGGGTGATCGGGCGCTAATCGTCCTGCAACAACAATTTTTGTTCTTCGATGAGGTGGAGCTTGATGAATTCAACCGCGCTGGCCACATCGCGCGTGCCGATGGCATTGAACAGCGTGTTATAGCGTTTCTGATAGTCCTGAATGCGTTTAGGTGTCAGGTTGCGGCGGCGCAGCTTGTTGCGAAAACTGGCGCGATAGGCATCAATGGTCAACCGGTAGCAGGAAGCCAGCAACGGATTACCGGTGCCTGTGGCGATTTGCATGTATAGCTGCTCTTCAAGGGCGATAAAGCTGTCGATGTCTGTTTGTACGGCTTCGATCTGAGACAGGATTTCCGACAACTCACCCAATTGGCGTGGGGTCATGTTGATGACGGCCAACCGCACCATTTCAGGTTCAAGAATACCGCGCACCACAAGGTGATCGAGTGGGCTCATGTCCTCAGACACTGCCAGCTCAGGCTGGGCCTCGGTTGGTTGAGACCGATAGGTGACAAAGCTACCGGATCCGGCGCGTCGACGGATGACATTTTGCGCCTCGAGCACATCCAAGGCTTCGCGTACGGTATTGCGGGCCACACCCAGATCAGCTGCCAAAGTGCGTTCCGAGGGCAAGCGGGTGTCCAGCGGATACTCCTCGGCCTTGATCCGGGCAAAAAGCGTATCAATCACGATCTGTGCCGTGGCTCCAATGGGCTGAGGCGTGGTGTCTGTCAGTGGTTTGTTCATTTAGTCCTCAAAACAAGGTGCGTTGTTCATAATAGACCAGTTCAGCGTAGAAAAGAACCAATTATTGCACCCGTAGTCAAATTGGTTCTTTTTGTTAAATTGGCAACCGGGGTTGCGTGACAGCAGGATTGACCGATAGCGTCCTCCTCAAAGGGGATTTCCATGACACGTCGAAGATCAGGTGGACGGGCTGGACGCAAGGCCGCTGATGCCGTTGAAAAATCTGCCGATTACAGCAAGCTGCGCCATCCGTTCCAACCTCAGTCCTTGTTCTCTGAGGATCAGATCGCAGCGATTCACGACAGCGCCTTGATTGTGCTAGAGGAGTTGGGACTGAAAGTTCTGTTGCCTGAGGCGCGTGATCTTCTGATCAAAGCTGGCGCTTGGGCCGAAGGCGACATGGTGTTCTTTGGTCGCGACCTGGTGAACGAGGCGCTGAGCACTGCCCCGCGATCATGGATCATGAACGCGCGCAATCCAGCGCATTCCCATGTTTATGAACCCGGTGCTTTGTTCTTCGCAGCCGCTGGCGGGTGTCCTAATGCCTCAGACGCGGTGCGGGGTAGACGGCCCGGCGATTTGGAAAGCTTTACCGATGCGTTGAAGCTGCAGCAGCATTTCTCGGCTATTCACAAGCTGTCCCCTTCAGCTGAGCCTCAGGATGTGCCGGTGCATCTGCGCCATTACGCGATGATCCGAGCGCAGCTGGAGGTCGGAGACAAGGCTGTCTTTGGCTATGCCCGCGGGCGCGCCCAGATTGAGGACACGTTTGAAATGGTGCGCCTTGGCATGGGGCTGAGCGACGATGACTTCCTGAATAACTCGTGGTGCAGCACGGTGATTAACACCAATAGCCCGCGCATGATCGATGGCCCGATGGCGCAAGGCATCCTTGATTTTGCGCGCGCGGGGCAAACCCTGATCATCACACCGTTTTGCCTGGCCGGGGCGATGGCGCCCATCACCGTGGCGGGGGCGCTGACCCTACAACATGCCGAAGCTTTGGGCGCGATCACCCTGGCACAGATGGCCCGGCCCGGAGCGCCTGTCAGCTATGGCGGGTTTGGGTCTAACGTGGATATGAAATCCGGCTCGCCGGCCTTTGGGACACCGGAGCACGTTAAGATGCAATTGGGATCAGGGCAGTTGGCGCGGTTGATTGATCTGCCGTGGCGGTCGGCGGCGGGATCTGCGTCAAACGCGCCGGATGCCCAGGGCATGGCCGAGAATGACATGGGGCTTTGGGGCGGTATGATGTCCAATGCGACATTGGTGGTGCATGCGGCTGGCTGGCTCGAAGGGGGTTTGAGTTTTGGCTATGAGAAGTTCATCACTGATATGGAAGCGGTGCAGATGATTGCCGACCTCTGTGCGCCGACGCCCGGTGATGCCGCCGAGATCGGGATGAAAGCCCTGCGGGATGTCGAACCCGGCGGGCATTTCTTTGCCACTGAACATACGATGGAACGCTATGATCGTGCGTTTTACCGGCCATTGGTGGCGGATCTGACCAACTTCGGATCCTGGGAGGAGGCCGGTGCAGAGGACGCTGCCACCCGTGCCACTCGAATATGGCAGGGAATTTTGGCCGAATATAAAGCGCCTGAGGGGTGTGACGAGGCTGTGGCGCGGGTTGAGCAGTTTATTGCGGATCGCACCGCAGCAGGGGGCGCATCACCGATGGAGTGACTGCGCGTTTGACGCCAAGGAGTGCGTTCCGCACGCTCTCACTCTTGGGAGCAGGCCCCAAGCCCCCGATGAGGGGCGCTGCCCCTCAAACTCCCCGGGATATTTTAGGCCAGAAGAAGCTGCGATCATCCACGCGGCAGTGTCATGGCCGAGTCATAGGGGGATGGCGCGATGACACGTGCAGGGGTCATCTGGCCGATGATGTCAATCTCCAGTGCCGTGCCGTGGGTGGCAAGATTTGGGTCGATGAAAGCGTAGGCGAGGTTCATCTGGACACGGTGGCCGTAGTCACCGGAGGTGACCGTGCCGACCACCTTGCCATTCAGCATGACCGATGCGCCGCCCTGGGCGGGCGCGGTGTCAGATTGCGCGTGAAGCGTCACCAGCGTTTTAGCTCGACCATGGGAATGGCGTTTGGCGAGGGCCTCTTTGCCAATGAAATCGCCCTTGTCCATTTTGACAAAGCGGTTGAGACCGGTCTCATAAGGATCAAACTCGGTGAGGATATCGGATTTCCAGTGCAGGAAGCCTTTTTCGAGACGCATGCTTTCGACTGCACGGGCGCCAAAGAGTTCGAGGCCATGCGTTTTTCCCGCCTCGCGTAGGGCGAGATAGGCGGAATAGAGATGGGCGTTTGGCACATGAATTTCATAGGCTAACTCACCGGAAAAGCTGACAGACATGACTGTGGCCGGGGCAATGCCGATGAAACATTCGCGCAGGCTGAGCCATGGGAAAGCGGCGGCGGACCAATCGGCGCGGCTGACAGCTTGCAGCACTGCGCGGGACTTGGGGCCTGCGAGCACCAGGATAGTTTGGTCGTTGGTGAGGGATTTGACCTGGACGTCTTCGTCCGCGTGCAGATGTCCAGTCAGCCAATCCATGTCGTGCCATTCGGCCGCGGCGGCAGAGCCATACCAGATGCGGTCTGGGCCACGGTCCGAGGTGGGGATGTTGGCGATGGTACATTCGCCCTTCAGCATGCCGTGGTGGTTCAACAGATATCCCAATCCCACGCGGCCGGGACGTTTGGTGACGGTGCCGCAGATCATGCGGTCGAGGAAGCTATGGGCGTCTTTGCCCGTCAGCTCAAAGCGGTTGAAGCCGTTGACTTCGGCTAGTCCAACACCTTTCTGGACGTTTTTTACTTCAGCTTTAATAATGTCGAACACATTATTGAATTTAAAAGAATAGTCTTCGTGAAAATCAGATGATGGTTTGAGATACTCCATGCGTTCCCAACCGTTGACGACCGTGAATTCGGCACCCTCGGCTGCCAGCACGGGTGTCAGTGGAGTGGTTTTGGCATCGCGTCCGGCGGGTCGGTGTTCATGCGGGAAGTGAAAGCGGAATTCGTTTTGGTAATCCTCGATGGCCTTGAGGGCTGTCAGTTCTACATTGCCATGTGCTGTGAACCGGCGCGGGTCGAGAACCCATGTGTCGTAACAGGCCTCGCCATGCACAATCTGTTGGGCCAGCAGCCAGCCGTGCCCACCGCCTTCGCCAAGTCCGGCTCGCAAGCCGATGATGCAAAAGGCATTTCGCTTTCCCGGGATTGGCCCCACCAAAGGCGCGCCGTCGATGGTGTAGGTGATCGGGCCATTGACCACGCGTTTGATGCCGGTTTCGGTCAGCACGGGCATGCGTTCAAAGGCACCTTCCAGCACGTCCATCACGCGTTCCAGATCATCGGGGCAGAGGTCGTTCGAGAAATCGGGCGAGATGCCATCCAGCCCCCATGTCTTGCAGTCTTGTTCGTAGAACCCCACCAGCAAGCCGTTCTTTTCCTGCCTTGAGTAATAGTCCGAAATGGGACAGCGCAGGAGAGGCATGCGATGACCCGCCTCGGCGATGGCGGGGATGTCTTCGGTGACGAAATACTGGTGTTCCATGGAGGCGACGGGGTGGTGTACGCCCATCATCGCGCCCACCTCGTTCACTCGGTATCCACAGGCATTGACGACCACTTCGGCGCGAATGTCGCCCTTGGACGTGTGAACGGTCCAGCTGTCATCCGTATGTTGGGTCAGGCCCGTGACCTGCGTGTAGCGATAGACCTCGGCCCCGGCGCGGCGCGCATGAAAGGCCAGTGCCTGACACAGCTGTGCAGGGTCGATATCGCCGTCTTCGCCGTCCCAGAGCCCGCCCAGTAGGTTGTCGGTGGAAATCAATGGATGACGGCGCGCGCATTCAGCGGCGTCGATCACTTCGTAGTTGACGCCCATGCCCCGCGCCATCGAGGCGAAGTGGCGGTAACCTTCCATCTGGGCCTCGGTATTGGCCAGGCGAATGCCACCGTCGCCGTGGTGATAGCCCACCGGATAATCCGGGTTGTCACGCAGTTTCTTATAGAGCGCGATGGAGTGAGATTTGAGGCCCACCATCGTTTGGTTCATCCCAAAGTTGGTGACTTGCGCCGCTGAATGCCATGTGGTGCCGGAGGTCAGCTCATCTCGTTCGACCAAGACCACATCGCTCCAACCTTCTTGAGTGAGGTGATAGAGGGTTGAACAACCGGCAATACCGCCGCCGATGACAACGCAACGTGTTTGGGTTTTCATGTAGAGGCCTCCGGGCTTTGTTGTCCCTAGAGAGGTCAAATGCGGGGCTATGGTCAATGGCATCGGCATTAGTTTCTAATTATTCGAATATTTGATGCGAAAATACGGGTATGCTACGTTTCCGCTTGCACGCGCACCTATGGACGCGGCCTTATCACGGGTATGAACAAAGATAGCCCTCCCAAGCCTCGGCGATCCGGTCGCAAAGAGCGTTTGGCCAAACGCGCAGCCCCTCTGCCGGTGAATCCCGCGCCCCCGGGGCAGGCAGGTGGCCAGTACAAACCGCTGAGCGAGGCGGATTGTCAGGCGATCTATGGCACCGCGTTGCGTTTGTTAGATGAGCTTGGCATGGGAGAGGTGCCCAAGCGGTTGGAAGAGGTCCTGCTCTCCAAAGGCGCGCGCGATCAGGGCAATGGACGGTTGGGGCTGCCCAGTGCCTTGGTTGAAGATACCATTGCTATGGCCCCAAAGCAGTTCACCTTTCATGGTCGGGATCCTGCGCGCTCGATCGAGGTGGGTGGCACTGCGGTGCATTTTGGCACAGGCGGTGCGGCGGTGCAGGTGTTGGATATGAACAGCGGGCTCTACCGCGAGGCCACATTGCGCGATCTGCATGATTTCACTCGGTTGCAGGACACGCTGACCAATGTCAGCTGGTTTACACGCTGTTGCATTGCGACAGATGTGGCTGATCCGTTTGATCTGGATGTGAACACGGCCTATGCGCTGATGAAGAACACCACCAAGCCGGTGGCGACGGCCTTTACGCTGGCGGAACATGTCGATCCGATTGTGAAGATGTTTGATATTGCCGCCGGAGGGGACGGAGCCTTTGCCAAGCGGCCTTTCGTGAAGGCTCATATCAGCCCAGTGATAAGCCCAATGCGCTTTGGCGGGGATGCGGTGGATGTGACATTTGAGTGCCTTAAGCACAACATTCCGTTGTCGTGTATCACCGCCGCACAGGCCGGGGCCACGGCGCCTGCGACCATGGCCGGGTTTCTGGCCTCATCGCTGGCCGAGACGCTGGCGTCACTGGTGATGGTCAACGCGATTAAGCCTGGTCATCCCATGGTGTTTTCCAACTGGCCTCTGGTGATTGATCTGCGAACCGGAGCCTTTGCCGGTGGAGGGGCTGAGACGGTTCTGCTCAACGCGGCGTCTGCGCAAATGTCGAATTGGTTGGGCTTGCCTTCGGGGGTGGCGGCGTCAATGGCGGATGCCAAGGCCATTGATGCGCAATACGGGATGGAGAAGGGCATGACCTCGCTGGCTGCTGGCTTGGCGGGGGGCAACCTGATCTACGAGAGCTCAGGCATGACCGCATCGCTGTTGGGGGCCAGTTTTGAGGCATTCATTCTGGATGATGAAATGCACGCCATGACTTATCGCACCCTGCGCGGAGTGGAGGTGAGCGAGGAAAACCTGGGATTTGATGCTATTTGCGAGGCCGTGTTGGGCGAGGGGCATTTTCTGGGTGGTCAGCATACGTTTTCGGCAATGGAGCGGGACTATGTTTATCCTGATCTGGCGGACCGCGAGAATCCGAAAACCTGGGAGGATGCGGGGGCTGAGGATGCCTGGAGCCGCGCGAATGCCAAGGCGCGGGCGGTGTTGGCCGCGCATCAGCCACACTATTTGAGTGATGATCAGGACCAGGCTATCCGGGACACGTTTCGGATTTTGTAGCGGGCTCCGGCCTTTTCATCGACATGGAGTTTAGTCATTCGAGTTTGTTTCATCCAGCAACCGAAACCCCTCGCGCAGCCAGTCCATCCGCGCGATGGCCGGATCAATTGCTCGGGTCTGGATCAGCTGGCGCAGCGTGCTGATCACAGGGGCGCTGGTAGGCGATGGGTGCGTCTCGTAAGTGAAGACGGATAAGTATCGCGCAAAGCCTTTGCCGGGAAAGGGCAACAATCGCAATTGGCGCTGAAACCGGGTGGAGCGCGCGTAGTTGGTGGGTGTGGTGATCGCCCAGCCTGACCCTGCCGCGACCATGGACATGATCGTTTCGTTGCTTTCAAATTCGTGGCTGGTGGGCAGCTTTAGCTTTAAGCGCTTCAGCTGTGCTTCGATCTGTCTGCCCATTAGGTGATCTGCACTATAGCGCAGCAAGGGCAGGGAGGCTTGTCCCTTCAGGCAGGCGTCGGCATCAATGTCGGAAGATTGCGGCAGGACCAGTACATAAGGATCGCGCAGCAATGGGGTTTCGATCAGGTCTGGCTGGTCAAACTGCGGCTTGGCTGCGATGCCGATATCCACGTCCTGCGCGCGCACCAATGCCAGGATGTCGTGGCTGGGGCGGGTCAGATGGCGAAAGGCGCATTGGGGCATGGAGCTGCTTAAAAGGCGCGCAAGTTCCGGTGCGATCTCGCTGTCAAAATCCTCGATCATGGCGATGGACAGGGATTTCGTATCGGAGAGAGTGCCCGACTGCACCTCGACTTCGGCTTTGTGAAGCAGGTGCAGCGCGTCGTCCACGTCTTGCAAAAACACGGCACCGCGAGGCGTGAGCCGCATGGGTCGGCGGTTATGGTCAAACAGGGCGGTGCCCAGCGCCGTCTCAAGCGATTTGATGTGATGCGAAACGGTGCTGATCGACAGCCCGCTGTATTCGGCCGCTGATTGGACCGACCCGGAGCGAGCGACCTGTTGAAAGACTTCTAGCCATTTCAGGCTCAGACCAGATTTTTTCATCACATGGACCCTTTGCTTTTATCGAAGGAAACATGCGATAAAATCGGAAGTAAAGCGCAAAGAACTTCAAGCGGCGATCTGTCCTTTGTCCAGGTGCGCCAGTGTTTCATCCCAAACCTTTGGCAGGATCTGAAGGGCCGTCATGGAACCGGTGGCGTCCCCGGCCCGTATCGCCAGTTCGGCCTGGCTGAGACAGCTGTGTAACGCCCGTGCGCCCAGAGTGGCAGAGAGGCCCGCGAAATCATGTAGGCGGGCTGGTAGCTCCTCGCCCTTGAGGTCTGGCAAATCCGAAATCAGATCTGTGCCTTGGGTTTTGAAACCTGTCAGCAAGCGGTCGAACGCCTCGGGCGACAAGCTGGCCGCCAGCTGCTCCAAGGCGTCATCATCCATATCAGGATCGGCTGTGGTCTCGGGGGGCTGGTCCGATTGTCCAGACAGAACGCGCCCCAGATCTTCACGACGCAAGGGTTTTGTCAGAACGGCATCACAGCCGGCCTCGATCACAGCCGCGCGGATGTCTGGGCTGATATGGGCGCTAAGTGCAATGATACGGGCCTGAGAGGATGCCCCAGTGCCACCACGGATCTGCGCCGTGGCCAAGATCCCGTCGAGCACGGGCATATTGATATCCATGAAGATCAAATCGAACTGCCGAGCCGCAGCCTGCGTCACCGCATCTGCCCCGTCGGTTGCAGTCCAGACATGATGGCCCTCTTTTTCCAGCAGCTCTGCCAAAACCGTGCGGTTGATTTCATTGTCTTCGACGATCAACACATCGCAGCGGTTTGGCGCCTGTGTCGTTGACGCGAGCTGTGAAGAAAGCTGGGATGTCTCCGCTGTGGCCGGGGGCAGGGGCAAGCGCACCCAGAACAGGCTGCCCGCGTCTGGCTCGCTTTCCAGGCCGATTTCTCCGCCCATCATCACAACCAGGTTGCGCACGATTCCGAGGCCCAACCCGGTGCCCTCAACGGCTTGCCCGTCTGGCGCTTCGAGCCTGACGAAATCCTCGAAAATGCGGGCCTGATCATCGGCGGGGATGCCGATGCCGGTGTCGATCACCTGAAACTCAACTTGATCTGTGCCGCCATCGACCGTGTCCGTGCGTGTGGCCTCAATCGTGATGGTGCCTTCGCTGGTGAATTTGATGGCGTTGGACAGCAGGTTCAGCAGCACCTGATACACCCGGTCGCGGTCGCCGCGCACAAGGCCGATGTCCTGACTGGCGGTGGAGCGCGTCAGCGCATTGCTTGCTTTGTGCGCCAGCGGGCGTTGCGCCGACAAAAGGGTGGTGATCATCGCATCGACGTCAAACACATCCGAGCTGACCTCCGGCACGATCTGGTCGGCTTGTGCGATATCCAGTGCATCATTGATCTGGTTGAGCAGGATCTGACCAGAGGACTGCATGATCTGCGTGTAGGTTCTTTGCTTGGCGGACATGGCGGTGTCGTCCAACAGATCCAAGGCTCCGAGAATTCCCGTCAATGGCGTGCGCATTTCGTGGTTGATCGTCCCTAGAAACCGCGCCTTGGCCTTTTCACCGGACAGGGCCTTGTCCCGGGCCGCGAGGATTTCAGTCTGATCGGCCATGCGCCGCGTGATATTGCGCACAAAGCAGACCACGATGTCCTGCCCGGCCCGGACGGCCTTGTCCGCCGATAGTTCAATCGGGAACTGTTCGCCCTTGGCGGTAACACCGGTGAGATTGGCACAGAGGTTCGGTGCATCCTGACACGAGGCGAGAAGAGTTTCGCCGCTGACGCCGGTTAGGCTGCCATCGGGCGTGCGTTTCATCAGCACGTTCGAGATACGCGTCTCATCGCCCGGAGGCTCTCCGCCAAAGAACATCGCGTTGGCGGCCCGGTTGGTGTGATTTATGCTCCCATCAGTGCGCACCACAACAACCGCGTCCTGCGAAGTGTCCAAAATGGTCGCCAGCCGGTTCAGCGTCTGACGGTTTTCAAGAGCCCGCTGGCGATACAATCGGTAAAGTTGCCATAAAAGTGCCGCCAGAGACATCAGCGTGATTAACAGCAAAATGCTGAGGAGTGTCACCTGTATGAGCTTTGCGTTCAGGGCTGCGCGCTCTTCTTCTTTCAAACGGGCCCCAGTTGCGATCCCCACGGAAGACAGCTGTCTTATTGGTTCCGACATTTGTGTTGTAAGTTCGATCAGCTTGTCTTGCTGCTGCACGACCGAAGCGTCACCCTGGTCCATTATGCTTGCCGTTTGTGAAATGAATCCATTCAGAGTGGTAAGCGCCTGAGCCGCGCGGGTCTGCGCGAGTATGGGATCGTAGGCTGGACCTTCGCTGATAATCGCGGCACGACTGTAAAGAGCATCAAACCGACGGTTTGCGGTTTCAATCGTCTCCAGGGCGTCGGCGTTTACATCCCGCAGCGAAGAGAGAAGCTTAAGATGATCCACTTCCAGCCGAGAAAAGGACCAAGGTACATTATCCTGCCCAGCTGAGGCGTACTCATCCAATTTCAAAAACACTTGCGTCGCCAGAAAGGCGACAGCCAGAAGACAGACCACCAAAACAGTGCTGAAAAATCCCAGCTGCGCCCGACGGCGCGTCAATCGGCGTGTGAAACTGGCAAGACCCATGAAGCGGCAGCAGACTTTTGACGATGAGACAGGTAGAACGAGACGCTCAACTCCTAGCCGGAAAATGTGTTTTGGTCCAGTAGACCCCCCGGATTACGCGCCTGCATACAAGTGCTGGGGCATTTTTCTGGCGCGCTGCGCAGTGGCGGTTTATAATACCATAGCGAGCAGGGGCTCAGCTTACTCTCGCGGTTTTCGAAATTGGGATAGAATTGCCCATGCACAAATTGCTACTGGCCGATGATCACGATCTGGTCCGCGAAACACTGGCGGACTACTTGCACAAACAGGGTGGTTTCCTTGTGACTCTTGCCAGTGGGTTTGAAGAGGCCTGCACGCTTTATCAATCGCAAGGGCCGTTTGATCTGGTTCTGCTGGACTATTCCATGCCCGGCATGGACGCGTTGAGTGGGTTGGAGCGGATGAAAGAGCTGGCGGAGTGTCCGGTGGCGATGTTGTCGGGAACGGCACCGCCCGAAATTGCGCGGCGCGCGTTGAAAGAGGGGGCGGCGGGTTTCCTGCCCAAAACGCTGACCCCGCTCGATATGGTCGCGGCGGTTCGCGATATGCTGGCAGGCGAAATTTATCTGCCGCTGGAGTTCTTGACAAAACCGGGCAAAGAGCAGCACGAGATTCATCTGACACCGCGTGAAACGGATGTGTTGCGCGGCATATCCGAGGGCAAGTCCAACAAGGAAATCGCCCGTGATCTGGACATTCAGGAAGTCACAGTGAAGCTGCACCTCAAAACCCTGTCGCGCAAACTTGGGGCACGCAATCGCACCCATGCAGCGATGCTGGCGCGTGATCACGGGTTCTGCTGAGCCGAGATACGCATACCCTTGCCTGACATGTCGAATGGGGTTTGACTTTCCGGTCACAGACACCGACACCTGATCCTCAGGGATGACGGACAAACGTACATATACGATTGAAGATTTCTGTGGGGCGATCCTGCTGATTGCAGGCCTGTTTGCCCTGGGATTGTTTAACTTCCAATCGGACGAACCGCTGGTCGAAGCAGGCCTGCGCGCGCAGTCCAGTGCGATCGTGGCAGACACGGTGCACGGGTTGCAGGTCACAGTCGATGGGCGTCATATGACGCTGACGGGGCTGGCGGACACGCGCGAAGAGAAGACCAATGTGCTCAGCGCCCTGAAGGCGCTTGATGGGCGGGGCCGCGTGCGCAGTGACGTTGAGGTGCTTGCACCTGCCGACCCCTTTGTCTTGACGGCCCTTCGAAGCGGCCAGGAGCCAATGCAATTCGACGGGGCCGTTCCGACCGAAGCCTTGCGTGACGACTTGCGCCGCGACTATGGCGCGGGGGTGGACGCCATGACGCTTGCCTCGGGCATGCCCGGTGTGGATTGGCCGGCAGTCCTGCAGACCGCCCTGCGTGCACTGGGAGAATTGGAAGAGGGCAAGCTGGTGCTGGAGAACCGGCGACTGAGGATTTCAGGGGCGGCCCTAACCCCGGTTCATGTTGAACGGGCCTTGCTGCTGTTGGCGGATTTACCGGAGGGCTATGTCTTTGACACGGATTTGAACGTGCGCGACGACGGAACGCCTTTGCGCCTGAGCGCGTCGCGCAGCGATGGGGCTCTAACTGGGGTCTCTGGTAAACTACCCGCCGCGTTGACCGAGACCATTGGGGACGGCGCGTTTGAGACATCTGCGCTGGCCCCTCCGATCGAAGGGTGGGGCGAGGGCGTCCTGGCGGCCCTTGGCGCACTGGATCATCTGCACACGGGATATCTGTCGATCACCGGCCCATCGGTCACTTTGACGGGTGATGCCTGGTCGCAAGATAGTTATGACGCGGCTATGGCGGCGCTTGAAGGCATGCCAAAGGGCATGTCGGTCACAGGTCAGATTGAGCTGGCAGACACCGGCGCGCCTTTCAGTCTATCGCTCAGCAAGTCACAAACCGGTGTGGTTGCCGCAGGTAAAGTGCCACAAAGCTTGGCCCCTCGGGTTTTGGCGGCTTTGACGGATGCGCCGCTTCAGTCCGACGCTTTGACAATTGCGCGTATCTCACCCGGTCCGCTGTGGTGGGAGGCGGCCAGCCTCGGGGCGGAGGCCCTGCGGTATTTTGTGGATGCAGAATTGACGTTTAACGGGGCCGAGCTGCGCCTTGCGGGATACGTGCAAGATCCTGCGCGGCTTGAGCAGCTGGAGCGCCATCTGGACGCTATGCCAGAGGGTATGGCCTTGGTGCTGAATGCGACGCTGATAGATGACGGCAATCCTTTGCGGGTGGTGCTGGAGTTTGACGGCAGCAGCATTGTGTTGGGGGGCAAGCTGCCGGATACGCTGCGCGCGGATCAATTGGCGGTGCCATTGGGCGTGCCTGTTCTGACAGGTGAATTGGTGAGCACACCAAAACTCGGACCCGACGATTGGGTGGACACGGCCCTGGCGGCGGCTGAGGCCGTGCCACTTATGGAACGTGGGACATTGCGCATCACCGGGCGAGAGCTGGACCTGCGGGGCGTTTTGCGTGATCCCAAGCGCGAAGAGCAAGTACAACAGCTACTTGCAGGTTTGCCCGAGGCCTATGTGGTCACATCGTCCTTTGAGTTTCAGGATGACGGGCGGCCCTTCGGGTTTACGCTGGTGTTTGATGGCCGCCGCGGCACATTAAACGGCAAAGTGCCGTTGGATTTGGGACCTGCCTCGCAAGCCGCGATTCTGGGATTTCCGATCGAGGCGGGCACGCTTGAATTCGCGACGATCCCGGCAGATGCGGATTGGTGGGTTGCAGCCCGCTCGGGGTTAAAAGCTCTGGCCGATTTGGATCACGGCACATTGATGCTGGATGCGCATCAGATCACGCTGAGCGGGGCAACGTCTGAGGCCGCCGTGGTCGGGAACGTGCAGAACCGCATGCAGCCATTCGAAGAGAGCTTTAAAGTGAAGGTTGATATTATCGCAGAATAAACAGATAGTTGAATGTCGCGGTTGACCTTAAAGCCACCTATCAAAACCTACAGTGTGATCAAAAAAAGCCCCCGAGGATAACTCCTAGGGGGCTTTTAAACTAAGATGCGGAGCCTTTAGCGACGACGACGGCGTCCACCACCTGCGCGCCCACCACGTCCACCATTTTCTTCGCCCGGGGCCGAAGGAGCCTTGTTGGTGCGGATCCAGGCCGCGCCATGCGGGTCATTGTTGGTCAGGAAGTTGGCGGCGCGGATGGCCTCCATTTCCTTGCCAGCCCGTGGCTTGGTCGACCCCAGACCGAACAGCTGGCAGAATGTTTCGTCGTCCATGTCCTCAGGGATCACCAGACCTGCGGCTTCGGCCGCCGCACGTTTGGCGGCTTTCTCGGCTTCCTTCACGGGCAGGGCCACAGGGTTCATAATGGCCGAGGTCATGCCGGCTCCCATTGCCATGGGCAAGAAGGCGTTGTTGATGCCGTGACGGTTGGGCAGGCCGAACGAGATGTTAGAGGCGCCACAAGTGGTGTTCACGCCCAGCTCTTCGCGCAGTTTGCGCACGAGAGTGAAGACCTGCAGGCCAGCCGTACCCATCGCGCCAATGGGCATCACCAGCGGATCGACCACGATGTCATGAGCAGGAATGCCGAAATCTGCGGCACGTTCCACAATCTTCTTGGCGACGGCAAAGCGTACTTCGGGATCTTCGGAAATGCCGGTGTCATCGTTTGAGATGGCCACGACAGGCACATTGTATTTTTTGACCAGCGGCAGAACGAATTCCAGACGATCTTCTTCACCGGTGACCGAGTTCAGCAGTGGGCGACCTTCGCAGGCTTGCAGGCCCGCTTCCAGAGCGGCCGGCACCGAGCTGTCGATGCACAAGGGTACGTCCACCAGACCCTGCACCAATTCGACCATTTTGGTCATCAAAGGTGGCTCGGTCTCGTTCGGGTTAGGGTTCGAGTTGTAAACAACACCTGCATTGATATCGAGCACCGTCGCCCCGGCAGCAACCTGCGCCACGGCGTCTGCTTCGACGGTTGAGAAATCACCCGCTTCCAGCTCGGCTGCCAGTTTCTTGCGGCCGGTGGGGTTGATGCGTTCGCCGATGACGCAGAAGGGTTGATCGAACCCGATAATGGCCGTCTTGGTTTTGCTTTCGACAACAGTGCGTGTCATTTGGGATTATCCTTGTTGGCTGGCAGGAACGCCGGACGCCCCGCCGTGTTCTATCGCCCAGTTGGCGTTGGTTTTGATCCCACCCAGTGGGAAGAAATGCACATGGGTGATGTTGAATTCGGGGTTGGCGGCCTTGTGGGCTGCCAGCTCTGCCAGAACCTCGTTCGGCTCGTAGGGCAGGAGCAGTTTGGTCACATCCATCGCACGCTTTTGCAGCACTTTCAGTGAGGGGCCAACGCCACAGGCAATCGCAAATTTGATCAGCGTTTGCAGCTTGGCGGGCCCTGCGATGCCGATGTGGATGGGCAAGGTGATGCCCGCCGCCTTCAGATCATCGGCCCACTGGATGATGGGTTTTGCGTCAAAGGCAAACTGCGTGGCCAGCGCCATCTCGGCGTCGGAGGTTTCCGAGAAGGCCTGTTTCCAGCGCAACGCGTCATTGACGTTGGTCATGGAGCCATCAGGATCAATGTCCTTGTTGCCCTCGGGGTGGCCTGCCACATGCAGGCGTTTGAAACCTGCCTTGCCGAACGCGCCGGTTTTCAGCAACTGCATGGAGCTGTGGAAATCGCCGTGAGGCTTATCGACGCCACCCGCCAGCAGCAGGGCTTGATCGACATTTGCCTCACCCTGATAGCGAGCAATCCAATCGGCCAGCGTGGCCTGGTCCTTGATGATCCGCGCCGGAAAATGCGGCATCACCGGATAGCCGTCTGCGTTCAGACGCTTGGCTGTGGCCACCATGTCTTCGATCGGCGTGCCTTCGATATGAGCGATGTAGACGCGGGTGCCTGCGGGCAGCATGTCTTTGAAGTTTTCAACCTTCTCGGCGGTGCGGGGCATCACCTCGATGGAATAGTCTTTCAACAGCGCCTCGACATTGCCATTCAGCGGCGTGTCTTCGGTGGTTTTCTTGCGGAAGTTCAACAAAGCCATAGCGGCCTCCAGTAAAGAGCGGGTCATGCCCAGCCATCGTTGGCGATCAGGGCTTTGATTTTGTCCTGATCGTATTCTGCGTCGAGACGTTCAGCCTCGGATTTGGCCACGGCATCAGCCTCACCCTCAACTTGGTAGGGGGCGGCCTTGCGCCATTCCGCCAGATAGTCGTCGGTTTCAGCAGCACCGGTTTTCATGGCAGCCCGGTCAATGGCCTGCTCAAACCGTTCGGGCAGTTGCACTTTCGAGCCGCGACGGCCCTTGCCGACAATCACCTGCGCGGGGATATCGCGCCAGTAGACCACTGTGACATCAACCATTGCTGATTCCTCTTTCCAAGTTGCCCTTATCTAAGGGTTCAGTCGGGTTTTACGATGTCGATTTTCGACTTCATGTACGCTTGCAGCGACGTGTTAGCGCAGATGGGGGCAGGGTGGCCAGCCATACGGGCATGAAAGTTCTTCATGATAGTGTTTAACTGAAGCGGGATGGGGGAATGGCAGAACTGGTGAAGGGTTTGCAGCTTTGTATGTAATGCGTTCTTCAGCAACGTGGATATTGATATCAAGTTGCGCGAACGAAATCTGATCTCGTCCACGCAACTGGTTATATTCTTGGGGTAGCGGCTACTGCGCTTTGAACCTATTTTCTATTGCCAACAGGCCCGCCTCGACGGCCTCAACAACAAATTTCTCCATGGCGGGATCGTCAGATGAAAAGCGTCCGGTCCACATGATCAGTGGGGTATCGAAGGGTTCAATTGACAGGGTTGCTGTAAAATTTTCGATGGGCAATGGCGAGCTGATTGTCTTGTAAGTGTAAGACAATCCAGGCTCCATCGCGATGCGTTTGTGCACGAATTCGGCACCTTCTGCCGTTGTGATGACGCGCGCCAGAGAACCATCAATAACCTTCAGCGAACAACTCTTTACGCTTGGGTGCCAGTCATCGATATCACAGAAATCACCTATCAAATGCCACACCTCATCGGCCGGGGCCGATAAAGCAAGTGACCGTTTTATCTGGTAGTCAGTTGCAGAGGCCGTGGTTGCGAAAAGTACACCAATGGCGGTGGTTGTGATCATTGACGTGAGGTTCATGTTCAATCCTTTCAAAATTATGCTCGTTGTTTCACGCGGCTGAACCGCTCGGAGGAGAACGTAGAAACTTGAGAATTTGCTTGCTAACTCCAAAGCCTCTTCGCAAAATCATCGAGGCATGGAGACATCTGAAATGTCCGGAATAAATCCTGAAAAAGATATGAATTCTGCCGCGATCATTGCCTTGGGAGAGTTTCAATTTTCCTTTAAAAACAATCAGCTTCTTGATCCGTCTGGCAAAGTGGCTCACTTACGCAGACAAAGCTCGGAGGTTCTTGCTTATCTGGTGGCGCATCGCGGCGAGACTGTATCCAAAGCGGATTTGTTCGAAAACATCTGGGCCAAGAACTTCGTTACCGATGACAGCCTGACACAATGCATCGCAGATATCAGGCGTGCCCTGAACGACAATGATCATAGCATCGTGCAGACCCTGCCCAAAAAGGGGTATCGATTGAACGTGGCGATGAGCACATTAAAAGCAAGCAAGCTGCAGGGCACGCACTCTCCTCAGAAAAAACAGATGAATTGGATAGCGCTGGCCGGGTTATTTTTTGTCGCGTGTATTTTCGTGGGAGTTGTTTGGGTTACCACAGCACACCGTGATCCCGCACATGCCACATCGGTGGATCTACCTTTGCCGGCAAAACCCTCGATCGCGGTTCTGGCATTTGATGACCACAGTGTCAGTGAAGATGCAGATTATCTGAGTGATGCAATCGCGGAAGGGATCATCACCCAGTTGTCGCGTTTTCCCGAGTTGTTTGTGATTGCACGCAATTCGAGTTTTAGCTTTCGTGGCAAACCAACCGATGTGAAAGATATCTCGAAGACACTCGGTGTGCGGTATTTGCTGGAAGGCAGCCAGCAAAAAAGTGGCGATCGATTACGTGTGACCATACAGCTTATTGATGCAGTTGAAGGAAACCACCTTTGGTCACAGGTTTACAATCGCGATCTCCGTGATGTTTTTGAAGTCCAGGAAGACATCGTTCACAGGGTTGTGGCGACGGTGGCGCAAAAGGTCATTAATTTCGAAGGCCAGAAAGCCATCAAATCGGATAACGCGAAGCTGACTGCACTGTTGCTCAATTTGAAAGCGCGTCAACATCTGTTTGATTTCACCCCCGAAGGAAATGAAAAGGCCAGATTGGCCAATCTTGCAGCGATCAATGCAGATCCGTCCCAGCCATTTGGCTATGTCGGCCTGACGTTTGTACACATCAACAAATACAGGTGGGGGTGGACCGAAAAAGACCCCATCGAAGAATTGCGCGCGGCGCAGTTCTACGCGCGAAAGGCCGTGGAAATTGCTCCGGACTACTATGACAGTCACTCGGCCTTGGCTTACTTGCATATTCAAGAGGGCAAACTTGGGAAAGCGGTTGCACGTTATCGACAAGCTCTCGAATTGAATCCAAATGACACCAATGCCATGGCGTCGCTGGCTGAGGCTTTGACGTACGGCGGTCAGGCCGAGGATGCAGAAGCTCTTATGTTGAAGGTCACACGTCTTGATCCGCTGCACCAAGACTGGATCAAGTGGAACCTTGCATGGGTCCAATGGCACACGGGCAATTGCAGCGATGCATTGGAAGCCATGAATGCCATGTCCGATATCCCCCCAATGGCATATCGGGTATTGGCAATTATTCAGGTTTGTCTTGGCAATGCCAACGAAGCCAAAGATGCGGTGGGGCAGTTACTGGAGTTTGATTCTGAATACTCGTTGGCCGAAGTTCTTCACAACTATGATGGAAAGTATTCCAATGCGGACGATCTTGAGCGCGTTTTGAGCAATTTACGCGAAGCGGGGTTGCCCGAGTAGTTTGAACGTAGCTTTGGAAGTCGTATCCTTTACTCGGCAGTTCAGGCAAACGGGCATTGCGCAAACCTGACATCATGCCTATCTTTGATCCAACTCGAAAAGAAAGGGCGTGTTGCAATGGCGCCCAAGCGTCCCAACGGTGCGGGCGCTATCCCAGGCTCGAAAAAGCCCAAAAAGGTTGAGAGCCCCGCACGCAAGCCCAACGGTTCAGCGCCGCTTTATGCAGCGCTGGATCTGGGAACAAACAGTTGTCGTATGCTGATTGCCGAACCAAATGGCAGTCAGTTTAAAGTCGTGGACAGTTTCTCAAAATCGGTGCAACTGGGGGCAGGGTTGGAGCACTCGGGCCGTCTGAGCCGGTCGTCCATCAACCGGACCATTCAAGCCCTGCGCGTGTGTCGGCAAAAGCTGAAGCGACACAAAGTCAAACGCATGCGTTTGGTGGCCACTGAGGCCTGTCGGCGGGCCACCAATGGCGCGGAATTCATGGCCCGTGTTCGCCGCGAAACCGGACTGATCCTGGATATCATTGAGCCGCAGGAAGAAGCGCAGCTGGCAGTGGTTTCCTGTGCGCCCCTTGTGGCGCCCAGTACGGAGCAATTGTTGGTGGTCGATATTGGTGGCGGCTCGACCGAGCTGGTCTGGATTGACCTGACCCGGGTGCCAGAGCACCAAAAGTCGCAGTCCATCATGCGCATGAACCACAGCTTCCTGAATGGGGAAAGGGGCGAAAGCGGTGCGCGGGTTGTGGACTGGATCAGTGTGCCATTGGGCGTCGCCACCCTGCGCGATCAGTTCAATGATGTTGAAGACGATGCGGCACGCTTTGCCCTGATGAGCTGGTTTTTCGAAGAAAACCTGTCGGAATTCGCACCCTACACCGATGAGCAACCCCGCGAGGGGTTCCAGATCGTGGGCACCAGTGGCACTGTCACAACCGTGGCGGCCAGCCATCTGGGGCTCAAGCGCTATGACCGCAACAAGGTGGATGGGTTGACGATGACAAGCGATCAGATCGACGCCGTCATTCGCGATTACCTTTCTCTGGGCCCCGCGGGCCGCCAGAAAGACCCGCGCATCGGACAGGACCGGCAGGCGCTGATCATGTCCGGCTCGGCCATCTTGCAAGCATTGTTGCGGTGCTGGCCCACGGATCGCTTGTCCGTCGCAGATCGTGGCCTGCGCGAGGGAATGCTATATGCGCAGATGTCCGAAGATGGGGTGTTTCAAGACAAAGGGGGATTGGGCCATGGGCGGTGATACGTTGCACAACGCCGGGGCTGTCAAAACCTGCGACACAAGAATGATATCATACAGAGACGGTACTGTGCTGACATCCCCTGAACTGGCCTGCGTTGGCCTGACGATAGAAAACGGGTAGGGCCACGACATGGCAAAAACACCGGGCGGACGAGGCCCAGATGGTAAAAACACCTCGGGGCGCGGATTGCGTGACCTGACGGTCAAGGTCAAGACGGCGCGCGGGCGTAGGGCCTCTTCAACCCGTTGGTTGCAGCGACAGCTGAATGATCCTTACGTCAAACGCGCACAGATCGAAGGTTATCGCGGACGGGCCGCTTTTAAAATCATGGAGCTGGACGACAAGTTTCGCTTTCTGGTGCCCGGCGCGCGTGTGGTTGATCTGGGATGCGCCCCCGGCGGATGGTGCCAGGTGGCTGTGCCTCGCGTGAATGCCCTGGGTGAGAAATCCGGCAAGGCGGTGGGCCATATCCTGGGTATTGATCTGCAAGAGGTGGAACCTCTGGCCGGATGTGAATTCCACGTGCTGGATTTCATGGATGAAGGCGCAGACGATCAAGTAAAAGCATGGCTAGGTGGCAAGGCCGATGTCGTCATGTCGGATATGGCAGCGTCCAGTTCCGGCCATAAACAGACGGACCATCTGCGGATCATGTCATTGTGCGAAACAGCGGCCTATTTTGCGTTTGATGTGCTGGAAGACGGCGGAACATTTATATCCAAAGTGTTGGCCGGAGGGGCCGAGGGAGAGCTGCAAAAGTTGCTCAAACAACGGTTCACTAAGGTGGCCAACGTCAAACCCCCATCCTCGCGGTCCGACAGTTCCGAGAAATTCGTGGTGGCCACGGGGTTTCGGGGTGCTGTTGATGCATGAGTTTGCTGCCGCTGCGGGATTGCGGCCTAGTTGATGCAATCATCAGCTTTTGCACGGGCAATCTGACCACAGGTCGGATTTTGTCAGGGACCTTGCACTTAGTCTGATTTGACCAGACGCAGATAACTGCGTTCGCTTTGCAGTTTCAGTTCGTCATGGGCAAAGGCGGGTGCCGCTTCGGCAAATCCCACCGCCTGCTCGGGTGTCTTGACATGTTCAACATGCGACGAGGTGATCTGAAACCGGCGGGGGACACGGCCGATGGGACCTTTGGTGACGAAACACCCCAGGGCGCGCGAGATATCCCCCAGATCGCTGCGCAGCGGCATTAGGATCATACGACCGACGATCTTGGGCTGGCGCAGAGCACCGGGAGCGGTCATGTCCAGTGTGACAATGGCCGGGCGTTCAAACAGTTCGGTCAAGGCCTGGGCCATCTGGTCGCGATCCTCGGGCGCCACAAAGGCGCTGACTGGCATGCTACGGACTTCCATGCCCATCAGATCGCTGAGATGCTGCCCGGCGATGCGCAACCGCGCCAAACCCGGTGCGATCCGTTCGATGATCAACGCATTGGCTAACAAAGGCTGGATGCCGCGTGGGTCGATATCCGACCGGCGGGGGACATCTGCGCCTTTGCGCATACTGTGCCAATAACGACGGATCAGATCAAAGTCGCTGACATGCGACCCGGCGTCGGCCTTGGTGCCATGGCCAAGCTTAATCACATCTTCGGTGTGGGTTGTGTCAGTCATATCGTATTCCAGAAAATGCGCCCTAATTACCAGTCGTCTACTGTAATATGCCACAAGTTCGGCTGATTTTGCTAAAATTCCACTGAATTGGTTAACTCTCGACCATTGCTGCGTTGCCGGGGCCTTCGGTCTTTTCGTCCTTGGCGAAAGAAGGTAGGAGGTGCGGCAACCCTTTTTGCTGACATGAAAGGCTTACCGCCTGTGCTGAATTCAATGACCGGTTACGCATCTGCCCAAGGGGCGGCCCATGAGTTCGGCTGGAGCTGGGAGCTGCGGTCGGTCAACGGCAAGGGGCTGGACCTGCGCCTGCGGGTGCCGGACTGGGTGGAGGGGCTTGAGACCGGCTTGCGCGGGCAACTGGGCAAGGCGCTTGCAAGAGGCAACGTCAGCGTGTCGCTCAAATTGCAATCTGATGATCAGGCCAGCGGACTGGTGTTGAATCAGACGCAACTGGCCCATGTTCTGACAGCGATGAGCGAGGTCGAGCAGCAGGCGATGGACGCAGGCGTGACGCTTGCGCCAGCCAATGCCGCAGATGTTCTGGCGCTGCGCGGGGTAATGGATCAGGCGGTTTCAACACCTGACACGGCGGCCTTGTGTCAGGCACTGACCGCAGATTTTGCACCCGTGTTGCAAAGCTTTCTTGAGATGCGCGCCCATGAAGGGGCAGCCCTCGCTGACGTTCTGAGTGGTCAGCTGGATCAGATCGCAGCCTTAACCACACAGGCCGCCGAGATTGCAAAATCTAGGGCCCCCGAGGTCGAGGCCCATTTGCGCAGCACCCTGGCAAAGGTTATGGATAATGCTGGCGGCGCCGACGAGACCCGCGTGGCGCAAGAGTTGGCGTTGTTGGCGGTCAAGGCAGATGTCACCGAGGAAATCGACCGCCTTGGCGCCCATGTCACTGCGGCGCGCGAATTGATCGCCGCAGGATCGCCCATCGGGCGCAAGCTGGATTTTCTGGCACAGGAATTCAACCGCGAGGCCAACACGCTGTGTTCAAAGGCGCAGAACACGGGGCTGACCACTGTTGGCATTGAATTGAAGGCGGTGATTGATCAGATGCGCGAACAAGTCCAGAATGTCGAGTGAGTGGCCAGTGTCGCGAATTTTGAGTATTGGTACAAAGAAAAAGCAGGGGACAGGGCATGACGAATAGACGTGGATTGCTGATCATTCTGTCGTCGCCCTCGGGGGCGGGCAAATCCACGTTGACCCGGCGGTTGCGGGCCTGGGACGCCTCTCTGAGTTTTTCGGTTTCGGCCACCACCCGAGCGCCGCGCGAAGGCGAAGTGGACGGTGTGGACTATCATTTCCTGAGCGATGCTCAGTTCCGTCAGGACGTGGCCGAGGGCGAGATGCTGGAACATGCCCATGTCTTTGGCAATTTCTACGGCTCGCCACGTCGCCCTGTGCAGGCTGCGATTGATCAGGGCCGCGACGTCCTTTTTGACATCGACTGGCAAGGCGCGCAGCAGATTGCAAACTCGGCGCTGCAGGCGCATGTCCTGTCGATCTTCCTGTTGCCACCCTCGATAGCCGAACTGCGTGCCCGTCTAGAAAAACGCGGACAGGACAGCGCCGAGGTGATTGCCAAGCGGATGCAGAAAAGCTGGGACGAGATTAGCCACTGGGACAGCTATGATTTTGTGCTGGTGAACGATGATCTGGACGAAACCGAAGCTCGTTTAAAATCCATCGTGACCGCAGCCCGGTTGCGCCGGTCGCAACAGCCCGGCCTGACCGATCATGTGCGCGCCTTGCAATCGGAATTTCAGGAGACCCAATAGATGTTGTACGAATTGGACGGTGCGCGGCCTGAAACACCAACGGATGAAGATTTCTGGATCGCGCCTGGGTGCCACCTGATTGGCAAGGTGGTGCTGGAAACCGGCAGCTCGGTCTGGTTTGGCAGCACCCTGCGTGGCGACAATGAGGAAATCCGCGTGGGTGCCGGCTCAAACATCCAGGAAAACTGTGTGTTGCACACGGATATGGGGTATCCGCTGCAGATCGGGCAGGGCTGCACCATCGGTCACAAGGTGACGCTGCATGGCTGTACCCTGGGCAACAATGTCCTGATCGGCATGGGGGCTACGGTACTGAATGGCGCTGTGATTGGCGACAATTGCCTGATTGGGGCAGGGGCCTTGATCACCGAAGGCAAGGAGATCCCCGCAGAATCGCTGGTGATGGGCACGCCGGGCAAGGTGGTGCGGCCCTTGGATGAAGACGGCATCGCGGGTTTGAAACGCAGTGCCCTGGGGTACCAAGACAACATGCGCCGCTTCCGGGCAGGTTTGCAGGCGCTTTAGGCGATGTCGGGCGAGGTTTTGGGCCCTGTCATCGCGGCGCTGCCCTATCCGACCGTGCTGGTCGGACAGGATGATCTGATTTTACATGCCAACGACCGGGCCACACAGTTGCTGGGAGGGCCAGTACGAGGCCGGCATTTCATTGCAGTGTTGCGACAGCCGAACCTGCTGGACGCGATTGAAACCTGCCTGCGCGATGGCACTGACCAAGAGACGCAGTATCTGGGGAGTGCTGGCACTCAGGATACCAGCTTTGTCGTGAAATGCGCGCCCGTCGAGACATCCGAAGGCAGAGCGGCGCTGGTCACCTTTGAGGATATCACCCATCTGCAGCAAGCCATTCAGATGCGTCGTGACTTTGTGGCCAATGTCAGCCACGAGCTGCGCACCCCCCTGACTGCCCTGATGGGGTTTATTGAAACGCTCAAAGGTCCGGCGCGGGATGACCCCGCCGCCTCTGTGCGGTTCCTGGACATCATGCAATCCGAGGCCGGCCGTATGGAGCGACTGGTGCATGATCTTTTGTCTCTGAGCCGTGTAGAAGCGGAGGAACGTCGGCGCCCCACGACCATTTTGAACCTGGGCGAGACGATAAAGTCAGCCCTTCACACGTTGCGGTCATTGGCGTCGGAGACGGGAAATGAAATCACGCTCAGCGTACCGGAGCAGCCTGTGATGGTGCCTGCGGATGCGGATCAGATGACACAGGTGATGACCAATCTGGTTGAGAATGCGATCAAGCACGGTGGCCCGGGCAAGCGTGTGGATATCGTGCTGAACCACATAGAGAATGCGCCGCTTGTCCGGGGGCCGGCCGCTGAAATCTCGGTTCGCGATCAGGGGCCGGGGATTGAAACCGCCCATCTGTCCCGTCTGACCGAGCGATTTTACCGGATTGACACGCACCGCGCGCGCGAGACGGGCGGCACGGGATTGGGTCTGGCCATTGTGAAACATATCATCAACCGCCACCGAGGCCGTCTGCGGATCATCAGTGAGGTCGGGCAAGGCAGTACGTTTAAGGTGATCCTGCCCTTGGACTAGGTTAAGGATTAGGGACAACCACAGGAGGACGATCATGATGACCCCTGAGAAATTGCGCGAGATCTACGGTCCGCCTTCGCCACATGCCGCCGCCAAAGTGATAACGACCTTTGACCAGCATTGCCAGGCGTTTATCGAACACGCGCCGTTTCTCATCCTGGCAACATCGGATGGCAAAAACCTGGATGTATCGCCCAAAGGTGATCCAGCGGGGTTCGTTAAGGTCGAGACGGACCGAACGTTGCTCATTCCGGATCGGCCTGGAAACAACCGGATTGATGGCCTGTTGAACATTCTCAAGCACCCACAGGTGGCGCTGATTTTCATGATCCCCAATGTGACCGAAACGCTTCGGGTCAACGGCACCGCTGAAATCAGTGATGCGCCCGAGCTGTGTGAAAAGTTCCAGGTGAAGGGGCGCCATCCAAAGACAGTGCTGCGGATCACGGCAGACGAGATTTTCACCCATTGCGGCAAGGCACCGCTGCGGGCGGGATTGTGGACCCCCGACAGCTGGCCCAGCGAACGGCCCGTGGCCACGCTTTATGAAATGGTGCGAGATCATTCTCAGATGGACGTTGTGTCTACTGAACAATCCTATGCGGACGAGCGGTACCAAAAGACATTGTATTGATAGGCCTTTATCAAACTTAATATTGATTAATATCAATAGCATAAACGCAACTATTAAAGTCCAATTGGACCGATATGTCGGGGAGCTACGTCTGCTCCCTCAGCCAGTGTCATTAAACTGTTACATAAGTTTAACAAAAGCGTCGTTGAGCCGCATTAGACAGCGACTCACGCAAGGGCCGATTCGCGGTCTTTGCACCAATGACACTTAGGAGAGACCTTATGTCCTTCACCACTTCATCCACATCTGTTCTGGCTGTTTTGGCCCTCACAGCGGGCGCTGCCGCAGCCCGTGACAATGTTCAGGTGGCCGGTTCGTCCACCGTGCTGCCCTATGCCTCGATCGTGGCGGAAGCCTTTGGCGAAAACTTTGACTTCCCAACACCGGTTGTGGAATCAGGCGGATCGTCCGCCGGATTGAAACGCTTTTGCGAAGGGGTGGGGGAAAACACCATCGACATCGCCAATGCTTCGCGTCAGATCCGCGACCGTGAAATCAAAGCCTGCGCCGACAATGGCGTGACCGACATCATCGAAGTGCGTATCGGCTATGACGGCATCGTGTTCGCCAGTCAGAAATCCGGCCCGGGCTTCACCGCCTTTGAGGCGGCGGATCTGTTCAACGCCCTGTCGCCCAAGGTGGTGATCGACGGTGCGCTGGTCGACAATCCCTATACCAAATGGTCAGACTTCAACGCCGATCTGCCCGCAGTCGAGATTGCAGCCTTTATTCCCGGCACCAAGCACGGCACACGGGAAGTGTTTGAAGAAAAGGTGTTGGTCGAGGGCTGCAAGGACACAGGCGCCTATGACATGCTGCTGGCCATGGCAGAGGGCGATGACGACAAAGCCAAGAAGAAAGCTGCCAAGAAAGCCTGTTACGCGGTGCGCACGGACGGTAAATCGGTCGACATTGATGGTGATTACACCGAAACACTGGCCCGGATCGACAGCAACTCGGATGGCATCGGGGTCTTTGGCCTGGCCTTTTACGAGAACAACACTGACACGCTAAAAGTGGCCACCATGGGCGCGGTTGAACCGACGACCGAAAGCATCGCATCCGGCGAGTACCCGGTGTCGCGGCCGCTGTTTTTCTACATCAAGCAGGCACACCTGGGTGTTATCCCGGGTTTGAAAGAGTTCGCCGAGTTCTTCGTGAGCGATGAAATTGCCGGCCCGGATGGACCTTTGGCCGAATACGGTCTGGTGTCGGACCCAGCGCTGGAAAGCACACAAGAGATCGTCTTGGACGAGATCACGATGGGCAGCGGCAGCTGACCTGACACGATAAGAAGGGTGGCGTGCGCGCCATCCTTTGATCCTCGCGGAGACGAAGACATGCCTGCACTCTGGCTTTTGCTGATCCTCATTTTGCTCGGCGTTATCGGCTACGTCGTGGGTCGTGCCCGTGCCGTGCGTTCGGCAGGGGGCAATGTCAGCGATTTGCACTCTTTGCCCAACCACTACGGTAGTTTTGTTGCGTTGAGTGTAGTGGTGCCAGCGTTGACGGTGATGCTGATCTGGCTGCTGGCGCAACCGCTAGTGTTGAATGCGATCGTTTCAACTGATTTTCCGGTTGTCGCCATCCCGGAAAACGCATCGGTTGATCTGGTCATGAGCGATGTGCGCCGGATCGCCGAGGGGCTGGATAAGGCCGAAGCACAAGGCGTGCTGGACCAATCGCCGTTGAACACTATCGCTGATGACGCAGGTGCTCTGCGCGGGATGTTGGCAGGCGTCGGGGTGGCACTTGGGGCCGATGTGACCCCTGAGGTGCTCAGCGCGTCGCAAAGCTATCGCGCGCTGGCTGCATCCGGGCAGGGGATGATGACAGGCCTCGTGCTGCTGGTGGCGCTTGTCGGATTTGCCTATGCGATTCGACGCACGCACAAAGAGTTCCGCGCCCGCAATGTGGTCGAAGCCGGGATCAAAACCCTACTGATCTTTGCGGCGTCCATCGCCATTCTGACCACCATCGGCATTGTATTGTCGCTGATCTTCAACACCCTCCACTTCTTTCGCCTGCATCCGGCCTCGGATTTTTTCCAGGGGTTGGTTTGGGCGCCTAGCTTTGGCGGCGGATCGGAGCTGGGCGTTTTGCCGCTGCTTTGGGGGACGCTTTACATATCGCTGATTGCGCTGATCGTGGCCGTGCCCGTCGGGCTGTTTGCGGCGATCTACCTATCGGAATATGCGACACCCGGCGTGCGTGCCTTTGCCAAGCCACTGATCGAAATCCTCGCCGGTATTCCCACCATCGTCTACGGCCTTTTTGCTCTGCTTACAGTGGGGCCGATGTTGATGAGTGTCTTTGGTCGTGATGGTCTGGGCTGGATGCAAGCGGGCACAGCGGTGATCACAGCTGGGCTGGTCATGGGCATCATGCTGATCCCCTTTGTCAGCTCGCTCAGCGACGATATCATCAATGCGGTTCCGCAGTCACTGCGCGATGGGTCTTATGCCCTGGGCTCCACCCAATCCGAAACAATCCGCCAGGTGGTTCTGCCTGCTGCCTTGCCGGGCATTGTGGGGGCTATTTTGCTGGCCGCCAGCCGTGCCATCGGCGAGACGATGATTGTTGTACTGGGGGCAGGGGCCGCGGCCCGGCTGGATCTTAACCCTTTCGAGGCAATGACCACCGTCACCGCCAAGATCGTCAGCCAGTTGACGGGAGATGCTGATTTTGCGTCACCCGAGGCGCTGGTCGCCTTCGCGCTTGGCATGACGCTTTTTGTTATCACCTTGGCGCTGAACGTCGTCGCACTGATGATTGTGCGCACATACCGGGAGCAATATGAATGAGTGACGTGATGTCCAATCCGGGTCGTGGGTTGCAGACCCAGGATGCCCGCGCCCGCCGCCGTCACCGCGCCGAGGTTCGGTTTCGCGCCTACGGTGTGATGGCCATTGCCACAGGGCTGATCTTGCTCGTCATCTTGCTGGGCACGATCGTGTCAAACGGCACAGGTGCCTTTCGTCAGGCGTTTGTGGAGATCGACGTTTATCTGGACCCGGCCAAACTGGATAAAAAGGGCAACCGCGACATTGCAGACATCAAGAAGGTTTCGACCTTCGGTTATGCCCCTTTGGCGCAACAGGCGCTGCTGGCCGAGATCGAAGCGCGCGGGATTGAGACGCCGTTGCGCAAGGCCAAGGAGATGAAGAACCTGTTGTCGAGCTCCGCAGCGGCGCAGATGCGCGATCTGGTGATTGCGCAACCGGAAATGATTGGTCAGACTGTTTCGTTCCGGCTGTTGGCCTCGTCCCGGGTGGATGGCTATCTGAAGGGGCGGGTGATGCGTGAAAACATCGCCAAAGACAAAAATATATCCGTGGAGCAACTAGACCTGACCGACGCGTTGATCCAGGCCGGGGTGATCACAAGTGGATTCAACATGGCCTTTATCACGGGCTCGGATGCCTCTGAGAGCCGACCTGAGCAAGCGGGCATCGGTGTGTCCATGTTGGGATCTTTGTTCATGATGGTGGTGGTGCTTGTTCTCAGCTTGCCTATCGGAGTTGCGGCCTCGATCTACCTGGAGGAATTCGCGCCGAAAAACCGCCTGACCGATCTGATCGAGGTGAATATTTCGAACCTCGCGGCGGTGCCGTCTATTGTGTTTGGCATTCTGGGGCTGGCCGTGTTCATCCAGTTTGCCCATTTGCCGCAGTCTGCCCCGCTGGTGGGCGGCTTGGTTCTGACACTGATGACCCTGCCGACGGTCATCATTTCAACGCGCGCCGCGCTGAAGGCCGTACCGCCCTCCATTCGGGATGCGGCACTGGGGGTCGGGGCCTCCAAGATGCAATCGGTGTTTCACCATGTGCTGCCGCTGGCGATGCCGGGCATTCTGACGGGCACGATCCTGGGGCTTGCGCAGGCCTTGGGGGAAACCGCCCCGCTGCTGCTGATTGGCATGGTGGGCTATGTAGCCACGAACTATCCGGGTGGTCTGGCTTCGGGCTTTCTGGATCCGAATTCCGCCATGCCGGCGCAAATCTACGAATGGGCCAAGCGGGCCGATCCCGCTTTCTATGAACGCGCCTGGGGCGGGATCATGATCCTGCTCGCGTTCCTTTTGATGATGAACATCATCGCAATCCTGCTGCGCCGCCGCTTTGAGCGCAGGTGGTAGACCTGCAAGGACCTAAAAGATGTATGACATGAACAAGCAAGAGACTGCTGTGACCCAAAAAGAGATCAAATTCTCGGCACGCGATGTGCAGGTGTATTATGGCGACGCCCATGCCATCAAGGATGTCAGCGTCGAGCTGGAAGACAAGACGGTGACTGCCTTTATCGGGCCATCGGGTTGCGGCAAATCCAGCTTTCTGCGGTGCCTGAATCGCATGAACGACACGATTGATATCTGCCGGGTCGAGGGGGATATCAAACTTGATGGTGAAGACATCTATCACAAGGCGGTCGATCCGGTGCAGCTGCGCGCGCGGGTCGGGATGGTGTTCCAGAAACCCAATCCATTTCCCAAATCCATCTATGACAATGTAGCCTATGGCCCGCGCATTCACGGTCTGGCGCGCACCAAGGCCGACCTGGACGAGATTGTCGAAAAGGCTCTGCGGCGCGGCGCGATCTGGGACGAGGTCAAAGATCGCTTGTCCGCCCCCGGCACAGGTCTGTCCGGGGGGCAGCAGCAACGGCTGTGCATTGCGCGGGCCGTGGCGACCGAGCCGGAAGTTCTGTTGATGGACGAGCCCTGTTCGGCCCTGGATCCGATTGCAACAGCACAGGTGGAAGAGCTTATAGATGAGCTGCGCAAAAGCTATTCGCTTGTCATCGTGACCCATTCCATGCAGCAGGCCGCGCGGGTCAGCCAGAAGACTGCGTTTTTCCATTTGGGATCCCTGGTGGAATACGGCGAAACCGCGCAGATATTTACCAACCCGGTTGATGAGCGCACCGAAAGCTATATCACCGGACGTATCGGGTAAGGAGCATGACGATGACCGACGGGCATATCGCAACGGCCTTTGATCGCGACCTTGAGGATATTCAGGCGCAAATCATGAAAATGGGCGGGCTGGTCGAGCAAGCTATCCAACACGCCATGCAATCCCTGCACATGCGCGACGAGGCGTTGGCCGAAGAGGTGCGTAGCCAAGACAAAGCCATTGATGCAATGGAAGAACAGGTCAACGAGGCCGTGGCCCGGATGATCGCCCTGCGCGCGCCCACGGCCATTGATTTGCGATTGGCCCTGTCCGTGCTGAAAATCTCAGGCAATCTTGAGCGCATCGGTGACTATGCCAAGAACATGGCCAAACGTACCACGGTGCTGAGCCAAATGCCTGCGATCAACGGCTCAACTTCGGCCTTGCGACGCATGTCGCGCGAGGTGGAAGGGATGCTGAAAAGTGCACTGGATGCCTATATTCACCGCGATGCGGATTTGGCCCAGGCTGTGCTGGCGCAAGATCATGACGTGGATCAAATGTACAATGCGCTGTTCCGGGAATTTCTGACCTTCATGATGGAAGATCCACGCAACATCACGCCCTGCATGCACCTGCATTTCATCGCCAAGAATACCGAACGTATGGGGGATCATGTGACCTCGATTGCCGAACAGGTAATCTATCTGGTCACGGGAGAGATGCCAGATACACCGCGGGTGAAGATGGACAAGACGTCAACCGACCCTGATATCGCTCCGGCTTCGACCTGACCCTTAAGCGTGCCTTTGCCATGACCTCCGCTAAACCCACCGTTCTGATCGTCGAAGATGAACCCGCCCAGCGGGAAGTCCTGCGCTATAACCTGGAGGCCGAAGGCTATGCCGTTTCTTGTGCCGAGAATGGCGAGGAAGCTTTGCTGATGGTCCAAGAAGGGGCGCCGGATCTGATCGTGCTTGATTGGATGTTGCCCAATGTGTCGGGCATCGAGGTCTGCCGACAACTCAAAATGCGTGGCGAGACCAAGGCTATTCCGGTCATCATGCTGTCCGCCCGGTCCGAGGAAGTCGACCGGGTCCGGGGATTGGAGACAGGTGCGGATGACTATGTCATCAAGCCCTATTCCGTGGCTGAACTCATGGCCCGCGTGCGTACTCAGCTGCGTCGTGTGAGACCGACGGCCGTGGGAGAGCAGTTGACCTACCAAGACATCGTCCTGGATGCCGAGACCTACCGTGTGACGCGTGGTGACAACGAAATCAAACTGGGCCCAACCGAATTTCGGCTGCTTTCGACCTTCATGGAAAAGCCCGGTCGCGTGTACAGCCGCGATCAATTGCTGGACCGGGTGTGGGGGCGCGACATCTATGTGGATACCCGAACGGTTGACGTGCATATTGGGCGGCTACGTAAGGCGCTCACGCGACATGGCGGAGACGATCCGTTGCGCACGGTGCGCGGTGCGGGCTACGCACTGGGCTGAACCTTATCGGGGCAGGGGGTCATCTTCGGATTCGGCCTGCCCGGCAAGCCAATCGCGAAATTTAGAAAGGGCGTGATCTTGCGTCTTTTCGGTAGGCCAAACCAGATGATACGCGCCAGGCGTTTCGACCGGGCCTCCCCAGGCGGACACCAGCCGACCTGCCGCAACATCTGCAGCGACCAGATAGTCAGGGACAAGGGCCACGCCCAGCCCATGCAAGGCGGCCTGCATGATGGTTGAGAACTGATCATGCACGGTGCCCGTGACTTTGGTCACCTCAGCATTCTGCGCTTGAAACCACGCCGCCCAGGCCTCGGGGCGTGTGGCGATGTGCAGCAAGGGCAGGGCCAATAGGTCCTGCGGGCTACGGATCGGCTGGCGCGCCAGCATATCAGGTGTGCACACCGGCAATACGGAATCAGATTTCAGCCGCAAGCTGTCACATCCGGGCCAGTTGGGCGTACCGAAGTGAATGGCCGCATCAAAGGCCTCGTTTGAAAAATTGACCGGCTCCAGCCGGGTTGAAAAGTTTATCGTCACATCGGGGTGGCTTTGGGTGAAATCCGCCAACCGGGGCACCAGCCAGCGCATCCCGAAGGTGGGCAGGATTGCCAGGTTCACCGACCCGCCCGCGGGGTTCAGGCTCAGCTTCATCGACGCCTGCGCGATCTGTCCCAGGGCGCGCCGTACTTCGTCGGCATAGGCCGTGGCTTCGGCCGTCAACACCAGCCGCCTGTTCTTGCGGATGAACAGCGACAGCCCCAATTGATCTTCAAGCGCTTTGAGTTGCCGGGATACAGCGCTTTGCGTCTGGTTCAGCTCAGCGGCCACGGCGGTGGCACTGCCCAACCGGTCAAGTGCCTCGAGGGCGCGGAGCGATAAGATCGAGGGGAGATATTTGCGTGGCAAGCTCATACTTGCGTATTCCTCATGATATTATGCGAAAAACGTGCTGTTTTCGCATGATCCTATCGGTTATACCGCAGCAAAACGCAATGTAGTTTGCGCAATGCGCCTATGAAAGGACACGTGATGACCTTGGATGCCCCCACATTGAAAGCCAAAGATGCCCCGGATCTGGGAACATTCGATTGGCAGGACCCGCTGCATCTGGCGGATCAGTTATCGGAAGAAGAACGCATGATTGCCGACAGTGCCCGCGCCTATGCGCAGGAAAAACTGCAGCCCCGCGTGGTGAAAGCCTATGCCGAAGAGCACACCGACCCCGAGATTTTCCGCGAGATGGGGGCCATGGGCCTTCTGGGCACCACCATTCCCGAAGAGTACGGCGGCCTGGGGGCAGGATATGTGTCCTACGGGCTGGTTGCGCGCGAGGTGGAGCGTGTGGACAGTGGATATCGCTCGATGATGTCGGTGCAGTCGTCCTTGGTGATGTATCCGATTTACGCTTATGGCACCGAAGCGCAACGCCAGAAATACCTGCCAAAACTCGCAAGCGGCGAGTGGATCGGCTGCTTTGGCCTGACCGAACCCGATGCGGGCAGTGATCCGGCTGGCATGAAGACCCGCGCGGTCAAGATCGACGGCGGTTACAAGCTGACCGGCTCGAAAATGTGGATCTCGAATTCGCCCATCGCGGATGTATTCGTGGTCTGGGCCAAGTCCGAGGCGCATGACGGCAAAATTCGCGGCTTCGTTTTGGACAAGGGCATGAAAGGCCTAAGTGCGCCGAAGATCGAGAACAAGCTGAGCCTGCGCGCCTCGATCACAGGCGAGATTGTGATGGAAGGTGTTGAGGTTTCTGAAGAGGCATTATTGCCTAATATTCAGGGACTTAAAGGCCCGTTTGGATGTCTGAACCGCGCGCGTTACGGCATCGCATGGGGTGTCATGGGCGCGGCAGAGTTTTGCTGGCATGCGGCACGGCAATATGGGTTGGACCGGCACCAGTTCAAACGCCCCCTGGCGCAAACGCAGCTGTTCCAGAAGAAGCTGGCGGATATGCAAACTGAAATCACGCTCGGCTTGCAGGCCTGTCTTCAGGTGGGGCGATTGATGGACGGTGCCAATGCAGCACCCGAAATGATCAGCCTGATCAAGCGCAACAACTGCGGAAAAGCCCTTGATATTGCACGTCATTCCCGCGACATGCACGGCGGGAATGGGATCTCGGGCGACTTCCAGGTCATCCGTCATATGATGAACCTTGAGACGGTGAACACCTATGAGGGCACCCATGATGTGCATGCGCTTATTCTGGGGCGTGCGCAGACAGGGTTGCAGGCTTTTTTCTAGTAGTTTCAATCGATTGCGATGCATTTCTGGCTAAACCGGAGCGCCAAAAGAGTTTTTGGGCCTCCGGCGGGGATACTTGAGGCCAGAAGAAACAGGGCGGCACTAAAGCACGTCGTGGGTGATCTGGCCGTCGCAGATGGTAAGGACAGCTGAAATTTCGAGAGGGCCGTCTTTGGTCAAGCTGTCGATGTCGCCTTGCAGCAAGACAAGGTCCGCTTTCATACCGGTTTTGAGCTGGCCCAATCGGTCCTCATCAAACGAGGCATAGGCACCACCCGAGGTATAGGCCTTGAAACACTCCTCAAGGGTCAAGCGAGGATCGGGCAGGCCGTCTGTCCAGGGTTTGCGGATCATGGCGCATTGTATCGCGAAAAGCGGATCGAGCGGTGACACCGGCCAATCGGTGCCAAAGGCCATCACAGCGCCGGACTCCTCGATCATCCGCCAATTCCACGCCATGGGCCATTTGGCACGGCCAATGATCGAGATTGTGGGTTCAAGCGGCAAACCGGCAGAGCCGGGCGGATGCACGGGTTGCATCGAGGCGATCGCGCCCAGTGCGCTCAGGCGGGGCAGGTCTGCGGGGTCGATCACGTCGATATGTTCCACCCGGTGGCGGCTGTCGCGCGGGCCGTTGGCTTTTCGCGCGGCCTCATATCCGTTCAGTACCATGCGCACGGCCCCGTCACCCACGGCATGCACGCTGATTTGCAGTCCGGCGGCATCGGCGCGGATGCAGATATCATCAAAGACATCCTGTGGAATGATCGGATCCCCCGCAAAGCCGGGTTTGTCGGGATATTCGCCCACGACCACGGCGGTCCAGCTGTCATAAACGCCGTCCATGAACATCTTGATCCGTCCGCAACTGATCTTATCCGTTTTGAATTCTTGTGTCATTTCAACAGCTTTGGCAATCGGATCGCCTTGAATTTCAATCGGGATACGGTAGGGGACTTCGATACGACAGGGCAGGGCGCCGCGTTGTTCCATCTCGAACAAAAGCTCAAGCTGATAGCGGTTGCCGTCCATGTTGATGATCTTGGTGATGCCGTGGCGCGCGCAATACTCCAACCCACGGGCGAGCATCTGAATGTCGTCCTCGCGCTGCGCATCGGTCACGTCTTCGGGTTCATAACCAGCCAGTCCCAACCCCTCGCGACCTCCAGCGCTGCGCAGGGCCATGACCAGATCCATCGCCCCTTGTTCGCGCAGCTCACCTGTGGCCAATCCATCGTCGCCCATCACCACTTCGGCACTTGGTCCGACATCGCGACCCTCGATCAGGCCTGCGCGTTCAAGGGCCACGGTGTTGGCCCAAGCGGTGTGGAAATCAACGGCGATCAGTATGACAGGCCGGTCGGGCAGGGCCGCGTCCAGATGATGGCGGGTCAGGCGCACATCATTGCCCAACATGGTGTAATTGGCTCCAAAGCAGATCAGCAAAGCCTCGTCCGGGTTGTCTGCACCATAACGCGTCAGAGCGTCCTTGAGTTGGGACGCGCCGAAGATGCTGAGCAAATCCAACTGGCCCAAAGAAGCGCCACCCATAAAGAGGTGCAGATGGCTTTCGACAAACCCGGGCATCACATGGCCGCCTTGTGCGTCGATCACACGTGTCTTCGGGCTATTGAAGGCCAGGATGTCTGTATCAGTGCCAATGGCGGCGATCTCTGCGCCCTCAATCGCCAAGGCCGAGCCCTCCGCACCAAAGAGATCGGCATTGTGGATGATCACATCAGGTGTTTTGGACATAGGCTGACCTCGTTGCGCAATGTGGTAAGGCCACTGTGGTTGGCGACGCGGTCTGGGTCAATCCATTGTCAGGGCAGGGGTTTTGCAGATGGGGCGGTCCACCTTACTACATTCGATACTGCGTCAGCGCGAAGTCTGGGGTTTTTTATTGCGGCGAAATGGTTGCCACGGCGCATCTCGATTCTGAAAACCTCTCATTCCACATGTCCAGAGCGCTCTAGTGGAAACCATCAGTGGATTGATTTTACATTGTTTTGAAGCGGAAAAAGTCTGTGCATCGGGATGGACCTTGATTTCCATGAGAGAGCACGGGCAGGAGAAGTTGCGCTTTGTTGGCTCGGCATATGTGACCTTACATATAATACGCATAATCAGTATTATGTTAATAACATATGTGGGCAGTATAAAAATTATAAGCATACAATACAGCGTGTTACGTCGCATACGTTATGTGACACTGTTGCGCGACAGCCGGTCCCCTAAGGATCCAAAGATTTGATAAAGATGGAACACCAAAGACTTAGCAGATGCAAACGCTCTCGACACTTTGCGCGACTGTGCGATAAGTGAACCGACTAAGGAATTAAGAGATGACATCAATACTGATCCTGAACGGGCCAAATTTGAACTTGCTCGGCACGCGCCAACCCGAGGTGTACGGCAGCACCACGCTGAACGATATCGAGCACATGTGCATCGCTACCGCCAAGGAGCTGGGATGCGCCCTTGCCTTTCATCAGGAGAATTCCGAAGGTGCTCTGGTCGATCTGATCCACGCAGCGCGCGGAACTCATGACGGGATCATCCTGAATGCCGGTGCTTACACGCACACGTCAATTGCCTTGATGGATGCGATCAGTTCGGTTGAGCTTCCGGTGATCGAACTGCATCTGTCAAACACGCTGGCGCGCGAAGAGTATCGTCACACGTCCTACATCTCGAAAGTGGCGCTGGGGATCATTTGCGGTTTTGGGGCCGCAGGCTATGGCCATGCGTTACGGGCCATGGCGCAGCATCTGGAGACGTCTGAATGATCGAAACGGATCATTTAAAGAAGCTGCTGAACGCCCAGGAAATCGAAACGCTGTGGGACATGCACACACGTCAAATGGCGGAGTACGGTTTTGATCGGCTGATCTATGGTTATACACGCTATCGCACGGCGACATCTCTGGGGGATCCAGATGATTTCGTGATGCTCAGCAATCACGCCTCTGACTACACGGATGTGTTTATCGGCGATGGCCTTTATCATCACGCCCCGATGGTGCGTTGGGCGTTGGAACATGACGGCGCGTGCAGCTGGCGTGTGATGCACGATATGATTCAATCGGGCGCGCTGAGCGATCAGGAAGCCAAAGTTGTGGCTTTCAACAGATCGCAGGATGTGACGGCCGGATATTCGATCAGTTTCAAATCTCTGTCTCCACGCTCCAAAGGAGCGATCGCATTGACCGCGCGCAAAGGGATGGAGCAGTCGGATGTGGATGCCATTTGGGCCGAACACGGGGATGATATCACTGTGCTCAACAACATCACACATCTGCGTATCCTGTCCCTGCCCTATGCCACCCCGGGACGTTCGCTGACCAAGCGACAGCGCGAAGTTCTGGCCTGGGTTGGTGACGGAAAGACAGTGCAGGATATTGCGATGCTGCTGGAATTGACGCCGGCCACAATCGAGAAACACCTGCGTTTGGCGCGCGAAGCATTGAGCGTGGAAACAACCGCTCAGGCCGTTCTGAAAGCTGCGTTTCAGAACCAAATGTTCGTTATGGACACTTAATTACTTAAATCGTGATTAACGTGAAAAGAGCGTGAAAAACGATGCAGTAAGGTTTCCCATACTTTCGTTACCCTACGTAAACAGGCATGATGAAGTTGTTCCGTGAGTGGTGGCTTTAAGCCTTGGAACATTCGGATCAGATCCCTTGATATACCTTGGGCTCTTTGGTTCGCCGGGTTTACCCGGATGCCAGTCGCCGGTCTTATTGGTCGGGTCGGCGGCTGGTACTTACCGCCTGCTGTTTCATCCCTAATAACGGGTGGTTTTTTTGAAACGGTGCTGTCCTCCAGACAGCACCGTTTTTTTTGTGTAAGGCAGACCCCTGCTCTTACATGTGCGGAAAATAATCCTCGCATTTGCCTTCGCGGTACACATCCGCCGTGCAGCAATGGAGACCGCCCCCAAAGGCATAGGCGTCGCGCAACTCTACGGGCACAACTTCCATCCCTAGTTTGTCCATCTGCTCCATCTGGTAGACTTCAGAGGCCTCAACACAGACGGTTTTGGGATCCAGCACCAGAACGTTCATGCTGAGCCAGGTCGAAGAATAGCACAGCGGCGGCGGCGTGTTATGGGCAGGCTGTGCCGCATCCACGATCTCCCAACCGTTGTCGTTGAACATCTTGCGCTGCTCATCGGGCAAACGGCGTTGCGGGTTGTTCAGAATCAGCCCGGGGCGTAGCGGTGTGAAGGTCGCATCGATATGGATCGGATAGGGATCGCCGGGGAAGTTGACTGCATGCACGCGGTGATCCGGGTAGTGGCGGCGCAGCCATTCGATGCCCTTGAGGTTGGTCGTGAAGCCATGCTGCACCACCAGATCACGGCCAAAGCGCAGCACGTCGGCGGCATCAAACAAGGGCTCTTCTTCGGTGGTGACAAAGAACTTTTCCGCTGTCCATTTCAGGCGCTTTTCCACGCCGATCTTCTCGGACAGATAGTCCGGATGATAATCCGCATCCGTCAGCCGAGGTTTGGGTGCACATTCATGGCGGAAGTTCGGGTCTTCCTCGAAATATTGCTGCATCAGGGGGCGATAGTTCAGGTATTCAAACCAGCGGCAGCGGTAAGACATCGTCGCCTCCAGCATCTCTGAGCCCACGGTCAGCAACACATCGCGCGGCGGCATGCAGCCAAATTGGCTGTCAGTGTGAAAGTCGGGCGTTGTGGCCGCAACGGAATGGTCAATCGGTGTGGGTCGGTCGACGCGAATGCCACGATCTGTGAGTTGCTTGGCGAAATTGTCCAAAAGCTCGTTGGCGCGGTCGATCGTCTCCTGAGGCCGCCTGCCCCATTGGCCACGCATATCGCTGTCCTCGGGCACCTTGGCATCCAGTGCCGGTTCTTCGGGCGGGATATGGCAATCATCGGCCTTGCCGACGATCACATGTTTCAGCGGATCCCATTCGTTCCAGCTGTTTACGATAGTTTTTGCGGTCATCTTATGTCCTCCCCTGAAACAAAAAGGGGCACCAAAAGGTGCCCCGTTTCATTATATGTATGGCTTAGCCGCCAGCAGCGGTCTTGGCGACCTCTGCGGCGAAGTCTTCGACTTTCTTCTCGATCCCCTCGCCCACTTCCATGCGGACGTAGCCGGTGATCTCAGCGCCTGCTTCAGACGCGGCGGCGGCCACGGTCAGGTCAGGATTGATAACGAAGGCCTGGTTCACCAGCGTGATCTCGGCCATGTATTTTTTCATACGACCAACGATCATCTTCTCGATCACTTGCTCGGGCTTACCGGATTCGCGGGCGATGTCGATTTGAACCTGCTTTTCCTTCTCAACCACGGCTGGATCCAGCGAAGCTTCGTCCAGAGCGGCAGGGTTGGTGGCGGCGATGTGCATGGCAACCTGCTTGGCGAAACCTTCGTCTCCACCTTTCAGTGCCACCAACACACCGATTTTGCCCATGCCTGCAGTGGCTGCGTTGTGAACGTAAGCCACAACAGTGTCACCCTCCAGCGACGCCATGCGGCGCAGGGACATGTTCTCACCAATGGTGGCAACCTTGGCAGTAATGGTCTCAGCTACGGTTTTGCCACCCATGTCGGCATCGGCCAGCGCTTCGGTGCTGTCCACGCCCATTGCGGCATCTGCGACGCCTGATACCATCGCCTGAAACTCGGCGTTCTTGGCCACAAAATCGGTTTCCGCGTTCACTTCGACTGCCACACCGCGACCGCCGTCCACCTTCACGGCTACGAGGCCTTCGGCGGCTGTGCGGCCGGATTTCTTGGCGGCTTTCGCCAGACCTTTGGTGCGCAACCAATCAACGGCGGCTTCCATGTCGCCTGCGTTTTCGGTCAGCGCTTTTTTCGCGTCCATCATGCCTGCGCCAGTCGAGTCGCGCAGTTCTTTCACCATTGCAGCTGTAATCGCCATCTTGGTTCTCCTTGAGATGAAATGTGTGCGGGGCGCGACGGGGATGTCGCGCGCCCGATATAGATCAGTTTGAAACCGGGCAGCGCTTAGCTGGCGGGGGTTTCTTCCGCGGCGGCCTCGGCAGGGGCTTCTGCTGCGGCTTCTGCTGGCGCTTCTGCAACGGCTTCCTCAACAGGGGCCTCTTCCATCGCGCCCAGATCAACACCGGCTGCGCCCATTTGGGCGGTCATGCCGTCCAGAGCAGCACGGGCCGCCAGATCACAATACAGGTTGATGGCGCGCGCGGCGTCATCGTTGCCTGGGATCAGGTAGTCGATGCCATCGGGGGGGCAGTTGGTGTCCACAACGGCAACAACCGGGATACCCAGTTTGTTGGCCTCGGCCACGGCCAGGGCTTCTTTGCGCACGTCAATGACGAACAGAAGATCAGGTGTGCCACCCAGTTCGCGGATGCCGCCCAGAGAGGCCTGCAGCTTCTCCTGGTCGCGTTCCATGCCAAGGCGTTCTTTCTTGGTGAGGCCTTCTGCACCGGTTTCCATCGCCTCATCAATGTCTTTCAGACGCTTGATTGACTTGGATACGGTCTGCCAGTTGGTCAGCGTGCCGCCCAGCCAGCGGTGGTTCATGTAGTATTGCGCCGACTTTTCAGCCGCCTCCGCGATGGGAGCTGCCGCTTGACGCTTGGTACCCACGAACAGGATCCGGCCGCCCTTGGCGGTGGTTTCGCGGATTGCGTTCAGAGCAGCGTCCAGCATTGGGACGGTCTGTGTCAGATCGAGAATGTGAATGCCATTGCGCGCGCCGTAAATGAACTCGCCCATACGGGGGTTCCAGCGCTGCGTCTGGTGGCCAAAGTGTACGCCTGCTTCAAGCAGTTGGCGCATGGTGAACTCTGGAAGAGCCATGTCCGTTTCCTTTCCGGTTTATGCCTTGGGTACGGGGAGAGAAGCGGATGCTTCAACCGGTGGACATTTGAGGATGTCTCCCCCAAAGGCCCGCCCATACCTGCGGATTTCGTGTGCAGGCGTATAGAGGCGGATCAGCGGCAGTGCAACCCCTAAGGTATATCGCTGAGGCTGAGGAAAATCAGGCTTTGGTTCAACCCGGCCTTGTCCTTGAGCGACAGTGCCACATGCACCCCCTGCCCTTCGTATCTATAGAGAGCAAAGCTATCAGGATGGTTGACCAATGCGTCTGCGGGCAAAGCACTGTCCGGGCCCAGGCAGGTTTCAATCTCGGCTCGCAGCTGGTCCAGCCGTGTCAGAGCTTCGTCGGCGCGATAGGTATAGGGCCAATGGCACGTGTTTTGCGGGATCCCGCCATGCAACATGCTGGTTTGACAGGTTGCTTCGGTGTCGTTGAGGCTGGCATCCCCTGACGCGAGCGCTAGGCAGACAGGATTGGCCAGAACACTGCCGGGCACCAGAAGGCCCACAAGGAAAGCACGTAGGAACATAAAGACAGTCTGGCACAGCGGCACACGCGTTCCAAGCGTCAGGACACCGCTCTTTTGTACGTCATAACTTGCTGGGTTGCTGGCAAGCCTTGTTGCCACAAACGTTAACCCCATTGTCGCTCGGCGTTTTTCTGCTTAGATAACCCATTGAATCAATGACGGGCCGTGCCTGATGAATACGCCTTTTGATGAAGAACCGGCCCCGCCGCCGCGAAAACCCCGCCGTTTCGCCGGGCTACGCGCGAGTTTTCTGACCGGGATCGTAGTCATTGCACCAGTGGCGCTGACCGTCTGGCTGGTCTGGGCTGTGATCGGCTGGATCGACGGCGTGGTTTTGCCACTGGTGCCCTATACCTTCCAGCCCGAGAAATACATCGGTATTAACCTGCGCGGCATTGGTGTGATTATCTTCCTGATCTTCACGATTTTTGTCGGCTGGATCGCAAAAGGTTTGATCGGTAAGTCACTGATCGGGTTTGCAGAATCCCTGGTGGAGCGGATGCCCGTGGTGCGCACCATCTATTCGGGTGTCAAACAGATTGCCGAGACTGTTTTTGCCCAATCCGAGCGCAGCTTTGAGAAGGCCTGTCTGATCCAATATCCCCGCAAGGGCATATGGGCGATTGGGTTTATCTCGACCACCGCCAAGGGTGAAATTTCAGCGCGGGCAGAAACTTCGGGCGATCTGATGTCGATCTTTTTGCCGACAACGCCCAACCCCACGTCGGGTTTCTTGCTGTTTCTGCCAAAGGAAGACGTGATCGAGCTGGACATGACTGTTGAAGAAGCGGCTAAGTTGGTGATTTCTGCGGGTCTGGTTTATCCGGGCCAGAACGGCAACACAGAAGACCAAGACGAAGATTAAGGTCTTTAGTCGAACATCTCTTCGATATCGGTGCTGCTGCGTCGGCCCAAATCATCGAAATGCGCCGACAGGAAGGTGTCGCAGGCCGTGCGTCCGGCTTCTTTCAATTGGTTGAGAATAAAGGCGTTCGGCATCAATTTGGTGGCCACCGACAATTCGCGCATCAGGGCATCGTCGGAAATCATATGCACCAGTACATGTTTCATCGCCCCCTGCCCCAAGGTGCCGTTTTGCAAAAGCCGTTGCACAAAACGGATCGCGCGCAGTTCGCGCAACAAAGATGAATTGAAACTGATCTCATTGATCCGGTTCTGAATGTCCTGAGGGCTGCGTGGCACTTCGGCACGCTCCAGCGGATTGATATTCACCACCACGATGTCCTCGGGCAGGCCATCGTGGAACAGAGGGAACAGCGCCGGATTTCCCGTGTATCCGCCATCCCAATAGTGCTCCCCCTCGATCTCGATGGCCTGAAACATTGTTGGCAAACAGGCCGAGGCCAATAGAACATCCGCTCCAATCTCGTCGCCCTGAAAGACGCGGATCTTGCCGGAATGCACGTTGGTGGCGCCGATAAACAACTGAGGGCCATGTGCGGCGCAGACCTTGTCATATTCAAACGCTTCGGCCACGGGCTGCAATGGATTAGAATAGAACGGCCCATAGGCATAGGGTGATACCAACCGGGATGCTGCATCGGCCATTTGATAGGCGGGTGAGGCTTCGACCATGGCACTGAAAGTGCCTGGCAGACCCGCCGCCATCCAGCGGGGCATGCGTAAATCTTGGACGGCTCCCATCTGGGACCACAGCCAATCCAGCTTTGCCCGTGCACCGTCACGCCCGTCTTCGATCCAACCGGATTTAAACGCGGCTGCGTTCATCGCCCCGGCCGAGGTGCCTGATATCGCGGCCACGTCTACGCGGCCGTCTTCCAGTAACCGGTCCAGTACACCCCAGGTGAACGCTCCGTGTGCGCCGCCACCCTGCAGGGCCAGATTGATGCGCTTTGTTTTGGCCACGGTGCTTATTGTGTGGTCCAGCCGCCATCCATCGGCAGCGCGGTCCCCGTCGTCTGTGCACCAGCATCCGAGCACAGGAACAGCGCCATGCCGGCCAGTTGTTCGACTGTGACAAACTCTTTTGAGGGCTGCTTGAGCAAGATCACCTTCTCAATCGCCTCTTCTTCCGAGATCCCGTATTTCTTGGCCGTGTCCGGGATCTGTGCTTCGACCAGCGGGGTCAGGACATACCCGGGGCAAATGGCGTTGCAAGTGATAGGCTCCTGCGCAGTTTCCAGGGCCACGACCTTGGTCATACCAACAACACCGTGTTTGGCCGTGACATAGGCCGATTTAAACGGGCTTGCGCGCAATCCGTGGGCCGAGGCGATGTTGATCACACGTCCCCACCCGGCCTTGCGCATCATGGGCAAAGCAGCGGCCGTGGTGTGAAAGGCTGAATTCATGTTGATCGCAATGATCGCGTCCCACTTGTCCATCGGAAATTCATCGATCGCGGCGACGTGCTGAATGCCCGCATTGTTTACAAGAATATCGCAAACCCCGGCCTTTTCTATCAACGCGCGGCAGTCAGAGGCCTTGGACATATCGGCCTGAATGTAACGTACGTCCGTGCCATGCGCGCGGCTCAGCTCGGCAGCCAGGGCGTGATCTTCATCTCGGTCGGTGAAGGAATTCAACACCACGTTGGCACCGGCCTTTGCCAGCTCAGTGGCGATCCCCAGGCCAATGCCTGAATTGGACCCGGTGATCACTGCGGTTTTGCCTTTGACGCTCATTTTGGTCTCCTCAATGCTGCAGATGCAAAATGCGGGGTGCGCGGGAGGAATGCAATCCCCGCCCTGCAGGGGCATGTTTCACGATTTGATGAGACGTCAGCGCGCTTTCGCGAATCGGGTGAACTGCGCGGGCATCTGTCGACGGCGATCCCACAGGGCGGGTCACACAATAAACCGTAGTCAGAGCGTCCCGTGGCGTTCCGGGTGCAGGGTCCAGAATCGCAGAAGAACAATACAGCAAAGGTTAACGAGCATTGGTCGGGTTGCGCTGGACCGTCCTGACAGATTTAACTATGCCCACCTGACGGCCAAAAAAAACGCCAGCACGAAGCTGGCGTTAAGTTATTGAGGCAGGTTTCATACAGGCAAGAAACCTATCGAGCAGTGACCCCTTTATAAGCGTTTGCGTGCCGCTGGCCAAGCTAAAAGTTTGAAAAGACATGAAACCCCTATTACCTAAGGCCCTAGCAAAACATGAGAGTTTAAGGATTGTTGCCAATATGAGATCAGAATTTTTCCGCTCATTGCGGCCGCTCTCAGTGATTCTTGCGATTGTTTTTTCAGGCGGTGCTGCACAGGCAGACCCGCAGCATGGCATAGCTATGTATGGGGACCCCGCACTACCACCGGATTTTGTGTCTCTGCCTTATGTGAACCCGGATGCACCCAAGGGCGGGCAGCTGATCACCGGCAATGTTGGTGGGTTCGATTCGCTCAACCCCTATGCACGCAAAGGCAGCGCCCCCTGGCAGCTCAGATTTCTGACCCACGAAAGCCTGATGGGCCGCTCTTTTGACGAACCCTTCTCGTTGTATGGCCTTTTGGCCGAGTCTATCGAAGTGTCCGATTCGCGGGATTGGGTCGAGTTCACCCTGCGCGAGGAGGCCCGATTCTCGGACGGCTCCCCGGTGACGGTTGAGGATGTGATCTGGTCCTATGAGACGTTGGGCACCGTCGGAAACCTGCGCTACGCGGGGCTGTGGCAGAAGATCGACAGCATCACCGCCACGGGTCCGCGTTCGGTCCGGATCACGTTTAACGTGGAGGATCGCGAGCTGGCCTTGATCGCGGGGCTGCGACCCATCCTCAAGAAAGCGCAATGGGACGGCACTGAATTTGGAGCCGGAGGTATTGATGATGTTCCATTGGGCACTTCCCCCTATGTGGTGGATCGGTTTGAAATTGATCGCTCGGTCGTGCTGAAGCGCAACCCAGACTATTGGGGCAAAGACCTGCCCTTTCGCCGGGGCACACATAACTTCGATGAGATCCGCATCGAGTTCTATGGCGACGATACGGTGATGAAAGAAGCCTTCAAGGCGCAGGCCATGTCGTTCACCCGCGAATTTAATGCCGAGCGGTGGGAGACCCAGTATGATTTTCCGGCTGTACAGCGGGGCGACATTGTACTGGCCGAATTCCCGCATCAAAAGCCATCGGGCATCACTGGGTTTGTCATGAACACACGCCGTGAGCCGTTGGATGACTGGCGCGTGCGCGATGCGCTGCTGCATGCGTTCAACTTTGAGTTCATCAACGACACACTGACGGGAGGACGTCAGCCCCGCATCACCTCATTTTTCTCGAATTCTGAACTGGCGATGCAGGACGGACCAGCCGAGGGCCGCGTACTGGAGCTTCTGGAACCCTTTGCAGTCGATCTGATGCCCGGCACGCTGGAGGGTTATGCCCTGCCCCAATCCGATGGCACCAAACGGAACCGCAAGAACCTGCGCCGCGCGATCAAGCTGCTTGAAGAAGCCGGATGGACGGTTCAGGACGGTGTGTTGAAAAACGCCGAAGGGCAGCCTTTGGAATTGACGGTGCTGCTCAAACAAGATGCGCTGATCCAGCAGGCCAGTGCGATGATGGATATCTATGCCTTCGCCCTTAGCCGTTTGGGGATCAAACTAATCGTTCAGCAGACCGACAAGGCCCAGTTCAGCGAGCGTGAATCCAACTATGATTTTGATCTGACGTTTATCCGTCGGTCTATTTCCCTTAGCCCGGGCAATGAACAGGCGCTCTATTGGGGCTCGGACGTGGCCGATCAGCCCGGCAGCCGGAACCTGATGGGTATGAAGAACCCAGCCGCAGATGCTATGATCCGTGCCATGCTGACCTCGCAATCGCGCGAGGATTTTGTGGCTGCCACCCGCGCATTGGACCGGGTCCTAACGGCGGGTCGTTATGTCATTCCGGTACACAACTATGCGGTGGGACGTGTGGCGCATCTGAAACAGTTGCACTACCCAAAAGACCGCCTACCTCTTTACGGGGATGGCATTCATTTCCTGCCTACGGTATGGTGGTGGGACGAAAAACAATAATAAAACGAGCAGTCACTAAAAACGAAACTGAGGCAAAAACAATGAAACATCTGGTTCTTCTGGGGCTCGTCGCTGTGTTGGCGGGCTGTGCAACTGTTGAAGGCATCGGTCAGGACGTGTCGGGTGCAGCCCGTGGCGTGCAAAGCTGGTTCTAAGGCGTCACACCCCTGTTACATACGGCGATTATCCCCTAGCCCATGAATATACTTGTCCTGTGCACTGGGAATTCCGCCCGCTCTATTTTGCTTGAATCCATCCTCAACACGCTTGGGGGTGGTCGTTTGCGTGCTTATTCGGCGGGCTCAAAGCCTGCGGGTCAGGTGCATCCGCAATCGCTTGTTTTACTTGCGGAAAAGGGGCGCGATACGCGCGGCTTTCGGTCAAAGCCCTGGGATGAGTTTGCGCAGTATGGGGCGCCGAACATGGACATCGTGATAACAGTTTGCGCATCGGCTGCAGGTGAAACCTGTCCCATATGGCCCGGCGCGCCGATCCGGACACATTGGGGGATTGAAGATCCCGCAGCCGCCGAGAAGGCCGATTGGGCCGAGGCATTTCAAACGGCTTATGATCGTTTGGAGCGGCGCGCAATTGCGTTTTTGGCATTACCGTTTGAGGATATGGAGCCTGCGCAACTGAAACAGGCACTTGATCAGATCGGTCAGGCTGATTGAATCGCGTTCCGAAAAATTTCAGCTAACGCGATAAAAGTTATTAAAGTCTATGTAATCAGATGCGTATTTAAAGCGATAATTCACTTAAGTGAGCGAGGTCACCCATAGGATCGTCGCATCCTCGTCACTGATCGAAATCGCGTTATGCCCCATTGTGGCATCGTAATAGGCACTGTCGCCCCGGCGCATGGTCGCGGGCTCGTAAAACTCGGTGTAAAGCTGGATCACACCGGTCAGCACATACAAGAACTCTTCGCCGTCATGGCGCACCCAGCCGTCAAATTCGTCGAATGAGCGTGCGCGCACCCGGGCCCGGTAAGGCAGCATCTGCTTCTTGGTCAGCATATCGGCCAGAAGTTCATGCTCGTAAGTGGCCGTAGCCTGATGGGCGCCTTCACCATGCTTGGTGATGGTCATACGCCCGTTGATCTGGTTCTTCCTCGGAGGGGTGAAGAGCTGCGGAATCGATATGCTCAGCCCCTCGGCCAGTTTTTTGAGCGCCTCATAGGTGGGTGACATCTGACCGTTTTCGATCTTGGACAGGGTCGAACGCGCAAGACCAGCATGATTGGCGGCTTGCTCCAACGTCCAATTGCGTGCTTTGCGCAATTCGCGCACGCGCACACCGAGATTCAGAGGCTCGGGCGTCTCTTCTTTGCCATTCTCGCGGGCGATGCGAATAAGATTGCCATGGGCCATTTCTTCCATGATCAAACCTATACGCAGGCATCCGTGCTCTTGCAACATCCCGACAGCTTGCCTAAGCCTTGGCTATGTTGTCAGAATTTTATCAAGGCCCCCCGGCGCCCTGCCCCACGCCGTTCAACATGGCGGCCCATGTTTTGGGGCGCGCGTCGCACGATTCCGACAAGATTGCTCTGTCGGTTCTTGGGCTTTCAGACGTTGAACATTGGCGGTATGGCGCGCTTGAGGCCGCTGTACGGGGCACGGCGACAGGGTTATTGCACGCGGGGATCGGGCCCGGTGACCGGTTGCTGATGCGGCTGGGCAATACGGTGGATTTCCCCATTGCCTATCTCGCGGCAATTGCGGTTGGCATCTTACCTGTGCCCACCTCGTCTCAGCTGACGGCAGGCGAAGTGCAAAAAATGATCGACACGCTCGAACCAGCAGCGATCCTGCTCGGGGTGGGCATTGCCTGCCCCGATACGGATGTGCCGGTGCTGGACGAGGCCGCGTTACACGCCATGCGCGGGTTGCCACCTGCCGAATGGGACATGGGCGACCCGAACCGGCCGGGGTACATCATCTATACCTCCGGAACGTCGGGCAAGCCGCGTGCGGTCGTGCATGCACATCGCGCCATCTGGGCACGCCAGATGATGTTGCAGGGCTGGTATGGGCTGGGGTCCGAGGACCGCTTGTGCCACGCCGGGGCCTTCAACTGGACCTATACGCTGGGCACCGGCCTGATGGACCCCTGGACCGCCGGTGCCACGGCATTGATCCCAGACATTGCTGTATCTGCGGATCAATTGCCCCGGCTGCTCCAAGAGCACGATGCCACGATTTTTGCAGCAGCGCCGGGGGTTTATCGTAAAATCCTCAATCAAACGGACCTGCCTGCATTGCCAAAGCTGCGCCATGGTCTCTCGGCTGGGGAAAAGCTGTCGGATACGGTGCGCACCGCGTGGACAACACAGACCGGCACTCCGATTTTTGAGGCCTATGGCATGTCTGAATGCTCGACCTTCGTGTCGGGTTGCCCGGATCACCCGGTGCCAGTCGATACGTTAGGGCGCCCGCAAATTGGCCGCCGTGTTGCCATTCTGGGCCCGGACGGGCCGGTTGGCCTGGGCGAGGAAGGCACGATTGCCGTACACCGCTCGGACCCCGGGTTGATGCTCGGGTACATGGGCGCGCCTGAGGAAACCGCCGCCAAATACCAAGGCGATTGGTTCATCACAGGGGATCAGGGCGTGATGGACGAAGCTGGCCACATCACCTATCTGGGTCGCGACGATGATATGATGAACGCGGGCGGCTTTCGCGTCTCGCCGCTTGAGGTCGAGGCGGTCTTGAACACGCATCCCGGCATCACGCAATGTGCGGTGACGGATATTGAGGTGAAAGCAGACGCTCGGCTGATCATGGCGTTCTACAGCGCTCCTGCCCCGGTGCCCGAAGCCGAGCTGACCCGTTTCGCTGAAAACAATCTAGCGCGGTATAAATGCCCGCGTGGGTTTTTCCATCTTGAAAGCCTGCCCACGGGCGCGAATGGCAAAATTCTGAGGCGCGCCTTGCGTCCTATTTATGAGGACCAGCATGGTTCAGCTTGATATCGTTTCCGACCCGATTTGCCCGTGGTGTTACATCGGGAAAACGCTGCTCAATCAGGCGCTCGAAGCGCGGCCGGATCATGGGTTTACCCAAGTGTGGCATCCGTTTCAATTGAACCCGGATATGCCTGCTGAGGGCATGGATCGTCGTGCCTATCTGGAAGGTAAGTTTGGGGGCAAGGACGGTGCCGTGCGCGCCTATGCTCCGGTGGTGGAACGGGCCGAGGCCGCAGGTCTTGAAATCAACTTTGAGGGCATCACTCGTACGCCGAACACGATGGACGCGCACAGGTTGATCCACTGGGCCGGGATCGAAGATCGCCAAACGCCAGTGGTGATGCAGCTGTTCAAGGCTTACTTTGAGGATGGTCAGGATATCAGTGATCTTGATGTGTTGGCGGATATTGCCGACGGCGTGGGAATGGACGCTGCCGTGGTACGCAAGCTGCTACAATCGGATGCGGACCGGGACGATATCGCCAAGCGAGATGCCCAGTTCCGCGAGATGGGCGTGACAGGCGTGCCCACATTCATCGTGGCTGGCCAACATGCGGTGCCCGGCTGCCAACCTGCTGAGCTGTGGGTCAAGGTTATCGACGAATTGGCTGGCCAAGACGACGCCTGACCCGGCCCCGCTGAAGAGCAAGGAGACACGTGTCATGCCCAATCTGTATTACGTGTCGATCCTCATCGCCCTCGTCATGATTATCGTCGGTGGCACTGTGTTCTTTCACTTTGTGGAAGGCTGGGGTTGGATTGACAGCTACTTCTTTACCGTTGTGACCTTATCCACGGTTGGATATGGCGAGCTGGTGCCCGCCACGCCACTTGGGAGGATTGCGACGACAATCTTCATATTTGTCGGTTTGGGGATCTTTGGTCTGGCGATCCAGCAATTTGCGCATATGCATGTGAAGAAACGCGAAAAACATGCCGAATGGCTGATGCGCCACCTGCCTCATGGCGGCGCGCATCCGCCGGATCAGGACAAGCGCTAGAGTTCTGACATACATGTCTGGCACGTGATCAAACCCTCTATGGCGTGGCGCGCAAGCCCGTGATAGCGGTCCGCCATGACGCAGATTTCCGATCACCCCCCTAGGCCGACAATTTCAAAAGCCGAGTTCATCGCCATCATGGCGATGTTGATGGCGGCTGTGGCCTTTTCGATTGATGCGATGTTGCCGGCCACGCCTGAAATCGCGGCCGAACTGACGCCGGATTTTCCGAACCAGGCACAGTTGATCATTACCAGTTTTGTGTTGGGCATGGGAATTGGCACGTTCTTTGTCGGGCCACTGTCCGACAGCTATGGTCGTAAGCCAGTGATCATGTGGGGGGCACTTCTGTACATCTTTGGCTGTGCGCTGGCTTGGATGGCACCGACGCTAGAGTTGGTGTTGCTGGCGCGGGTGTTTCAGGGCATCGCGACGTCTGCTGCACGGGTTGTTCCAATGGCCATCACCCGCGACTATTTCGCCGGGCGCGGGATGGCACGGATCGTGTCTTTCATCATGATGGTGTTCACCTTGGTGCCTGCCGTGGCCCCACTGGCCGGTTCGGTGATCATTGACGCCTTTGGATGGCGCGCGATCTTTGGCGTCTTCGCCCTATTCATGATCATTTCGACCTTGTGGCTGTCCTTGCGCGTCGCAGAACCGTTGCCCGTGCCTATGCGTCGTCCCTTCCGGCCGCGTGCGCTTTGGGCCAGTGCCCATGAGGTATTGTCGCATCCTGTAGTGATGCGATCGACCGCCATTCAGGCCCTGTGCATGACGGCGCTGTTTTCCTCGCTCAGCACGATCCATCAGATCTTTGATATTACCTATGGCCGGGCCGAGGGGTTCCCCTGGTGGTTCTGTGCCATTGCTCTGACGGCCGGAGTGTTCAACCTGCTCAACGCCTCACTTGTTGTGCGGTTCGGGATGAACCGTTTGGTCAAGGTGGCCATGATTGGCATGATCGCGCTTAGTCTGCTGATGATCGGCATCACCCTGCTTCGAGGCGAGGCCGGCCTTCCCTTTGCGCTTTACTTTGTCTGGCAGGCGGGAGTGTTCATTCACACCTCGATGACACTTGGCAATCTTAATGCCATCGCACTTGAGCCGATGGGGCATATTGCGGGTATGGCCACATCTGTCTTCAGTGCGCTGGCTTCGGTCGGCGCGGTGATCTGTACGGTGCCGATTGGTTTGATGTTCAACGGCACGCCCCTGCCGTTGATGATGGGCACAACGCTGGCCGTAATGGTCGGTTTGTTTTTGATGCGTAAGTTGCCAAAGGATACCGAGGAAATTTAAGGCGTCGGGGTTGGTGCAAGGTAAAATCACTTTACGGTATACAATCGCATACAGTACTTTCCCCCCCAGAAGAATTGCGCTATGAGAGCTGCAACGCCGACTCATTCAGTCAGCCGCAACATAGATTCAAAACATGAGGCATACCGATGGCCAATCCCACCACGCCAGATATCATCTACACCAAAGTCGACGAAGCCCCCGAACTGGCCAGCGCATCTTTGCTGCCGATCATTCAATCTTTTGCTGCAGCTGCGGATATTTCCGTTGGTACAAAAGACATCTCGCTTGCGGGTCGTATCCTGGCCACGTTCCCGGAAAGCCTAACAGACGACCAGCGCATCCCGAACCATCTGGCTGAACTGGGTGAGCTGGTGAAAACGCCTGAAGCGAATGTGATCAAGCTGCCCAACATCTCGGCGTCCGCTCCGCAACTGGTTGATGCCATCGAAGAACTTCAGGCCAAAGGCTATGCGATCCCAGATTATCCGGAGGCGCCCCAGTCCGATGAGGAAAAAGCCATTCGTGCGCGGTATGACACCATCAAAGGTTCGGCCGTGAACCCTGTGCTGCGCGAAGGAAACTCGGACCGTCGGGCAGCCACAGCGGTCAAGAAGTTCGCCCAGAACAATCCGCATCGAATGGGCGCATGGACGGCAGACAGCAAAACACGCGTGGCATCGATGTCGGGTGGTGATTTCTTTTCGAACGAAACCTCCACGACGTTGACGGAAGCCGCGACCGCGAAGATCATATTGGAAACCGCCTCGGGTGAAACCGTTCTGAAAGACGCGGTCGAATACCCCGCTGGAACCGTGGTGGATGCGACCTTCATGTCGGCGCAGGCGCTGGATGGGTTCCTGGTAGCCGAGATTGAAAAGACCAAAGCCGAAGGTGTTTTGTTTTCATTGCACATGAAGGCCACGATGATGAAGGTGTCGGATCCGATCATCTTTGGTCATGCTGTCAAAGCTTGGCTGGCCCCGGTGTTTGAGGCCCATGGCGACACGATGGCAGAGCTTGGCGTGAACCCCAACCAAGGGCTTGGTGCGCTGCTGGAGAAAGTCGAAGGCAACGCGGATATCATGGCGGCGATCGAGGCCGTGATGGCTGACCGCCCGCCGATGTATATGGTCAACTCGGACAAGGGCATCACCAACCTGCATGTGCCCTCAGACGTGATCATCGACGCCTCGATCCCGGCGCTGATCCGCGCGGGCGGCAAAGGCTGGGGCCCCGACGGGAAAGAGGCTGACGCGGTTTGCGTGATCCCGGATAACTCCTATGCGCCTGTCTATGACGAGGCTGTGTCTTTCTTCAAAGCCAATGGCGCGTTGAACCCGGCCACGGCTGGCACGGTCCAGAATATCGGTCTCATGGCACAAAAGGCCGAGGAATATGGCTCGCACCCGACGACCTTTGAAATTCCTGAGGATGGCACCGTGAAAATGTTGTTGCAGGATGGCAGCGTACTGCATTCACATGCAGTACAAGCTGGCGATATCTGGCGCTCGGCCTCGGCCCGCAAGGCGCCGATTGAGGATTGGGTAAACCTGGCAATTGAACGCCAGCGCCTGACCGGGTTCCGCTCCATCTTCTGGCTGGATGCAAACCGCGCCCACGACGCCGAGTTGATCGCCTATGTGAAACCGATCCTTGAAGCCAAAGGTGTTTCAGACAAGTTCGAGATCATGGCCCCGCGTGATGCCACTCGCGCCTCTCTTGAGACGATCACCAAGGGTGAAAACACCATTGCCATCACCGGCAACGTGTTGCGCGACTACCTGACAGATCTGTTCCCGATCCTTGAGCTGGCGACGTCGGCCAAGATGCTTTCAATTGTGAAACTGATGCAAGGTGGCGGGTTGTTTGAAACCGGGGCTGGTGGCTCGGCACCGAAACACGTGCAACAGCTGCAATCTGAAAACCACCTGCGTTGGGACAGCCTGGGCGAGTTTTGCGCGCTTGGGGAAAGCTTCAAGTTTCTGGCCGAGGCCAAAGGCAATGCCCGCGCTGCCATCTTGGGCGATGCGGTCGAAGAGGCCACGCAAGGCATCCTCGATAATGGACGCTCCCCCAGCCGCAAAGTCGGCGAGCCGGACAACCGCGACAGCCACTACTGGTTCGCGCGCTATTGGGCCGAGGCGCTGGCCGCTCAGACGGAAGACGCCGATCTGGCCGCGCATTTTGTGCCGATTGCCAAAGCACTGACCGATGGTGAAGTCGCCATTACGGCCGAACTGGCCGCCGCGCAGGGGGCAGCAACAGACACTGGTGGATACTATACCGCCGATCCCGCCAAGCTGGCCGCTGTTATGCGCCCCTGCGCGACGCTGAACGCGATCATCGGTTAATCCGGTTAGATCAGGCAGACAAAGGGGCGCGTCATATTCGGCGCGCCCTTCGTATTTTTGTCTGGACCGGATCATGCTGCCCGTGCCAAATCGGCAGGACTATTTTTAGCCACAAGGGATACCGACCATGGGCAAGGCTTATCTTTTTCTGATCATCGCCGTTGCGTTCGAAGGTCTGGGCACCACATCCCTGCAGGCCAGCCAGCAGTTCACCAAACCTCTTCCCACCCTTGGGGTCTTTATTGGGTTTGGCATGTCGTTTTATTGTCTGATGATCGTCCTGCAATACCTGCCGCTTGGGGTGACCTATGCAATATGGGCTGGGATCGGCATCTGCCTGACGGCCCTCCTGGGCTGGCTGGTGTTCCGCCAGGCCGTCGATCTGCCCGCGATGCTGGGTATGGGCTTGATCATAGCTGGGATCGTGGTGATCAATCTCTTTTCAAAGACGGCGACCCATTGATGGCCTGCCGGATCATGCCGCGCGGGTTTCTGGGTGGTCGGACAGAAAAGACTGTGTTTCGACAGTATCGCCCGTGAACACGCAAACGGATCCCGGCGCGATCTCGCACCACCCCGAGACGTCTGACATCAACGGCTCGGATACCACCATGTATCCACCCAAGGTTTCGCAGCGCCGATAATACAGGCTGGGTGCGCGGGGGTCTGAGGCATAGCGGATAGCATAGAGCCGCTCCCCATCACTGAAGGCTGCCGACAGACGCATGTGCGGGGCGGTGCCGCGCGCCTCGGACATGGCTTGGAACCGCGCGACGGCGGTTTCCATGGCATTGATCGGATGATCGTCCAGACCTTCGGCCAGTGCCGTCAGGAAGATGGCTTCACTGTCCGTAGCACCTTTGCGATTGGCATAAAGCGCATCAGAAATGCCCATGTCCGCCTGCTTGCGCAGCTGATCAAACCCCCCGACCTGACCGTTGTGCATGAAGCTCCACCGGCCCACGGCAAACGGGTGGCAATTGTTACGGCTGATCGCCGTGCCGGTCGAGGCGCGCACATGCGCCAGAAACAACCGCGACCGCACCTGCCGCGCCACGGCTGACAGATTGGGATCAGACCAGGCGGGATAGACATCGCGGTAGAGGCCCGGTTCAACCCGTTGATCATACCAGGCGACCCCGAAGCCATCCGCATTGGTGGTGGTTTTGCATTCATCCGCCTGCTGCGATTGCGCGATCAATGAATGATCAGGCCGACTGATGATGTCTTCCAAAAAGATCGGTGCGCCGATCCATGCAGCCCAGCGACACATTTACTGACCCCGGTTGTGGGTTTTAGCGTACATGTCTGCGATCATATTGCTGGCGGTTTTTTCAAACAGGCAAGGGATCAGCGCGTGAATGAAAGCAGCCATCCCCGCCCCTATCAGGCGCAGACTGAATTTACCGGCAAAGGCCAGATGCTCAAAATAGGTTTCATCGACGCTGTGCGGGTGATCCATGAAAATGCGGCTGAACATGTTGGGTGCTCCTGTTGAAAGTTGATGCATCAAGTTAATCGGGTTTGCCTGAGATCATTTCCCAAACATGCGCTTGAAATTTCTTTTCATGGGAAAAAATCCCGTATATGGGTAAATATATGGTGAAATTAGACGATATTGATCGACGTATCCTGACAGAATTGCAGGCAGACGCCACGATTCCTGTGGAAACGCTCGGAGACCGTGTGGGCCTGTCGCGCAATGCGTGTTGGCGCCGGGTCAAGACGCTGGAAGCTGAAGGCATCATCACTGCGCGGGTGGCATTGCTGGACGCCAAGAAGCTGGATCTGAGCCTTATGGTGTTTTTGCAGGTACGTGCCGCGGCTCATGATGCGGCCTGGCTGGACAAGTTTGCACGGGCCACCACTGGCATTCCCGAAATCCTGGGGGTCTACCGAATGAGCGGCGATCTGGATTACCTGATCCGAGCCCGCGTGAGGGACATGGCGGATTATGACCGGCTGTACCAGACGTTGATCGCAAGGGTGCCTATGGGCGATGTCTCGGCCAGCTTTGTGATGGAAGAGATCAAAGAGACCACCGCACTCGCCTTGTAATCTGCATAACACAACATCTTAACCCCGCGGTTTAGTGTCGACACCGCGTGGCCATCGCGCCTTTACGCCATGGTGTATCTGTGGTTTTACTTTCGCGTTAAACGATTGTTGAATAGAAATTACATGGCCCACTTAGTTTTCAAAGTTATAGCCACTCTCACATTGACGCTTTTTCTCTCAGCCTGCCAAATCGAGGGCGAAACAGAAACTGCGGCCGCTGCGGAAGCCTTGCGCAATGCGGAGCCAAATTCGGCATTTATTTACCGCGATTCCGGGTTTCATGGTAGCGCTATTAATCTGAACATCTACATCGATGGCGAGACGGTCGGCAAAGTCGGCAACAAACGCTTTCTTGAGTTTCGGATCCCAACGTCGAGCAAATTGATGGAAATCGGAATCTCAACATCAAGTGAACCAGGATGGAATACAGCCAGTATTGATTTGACAGGCAAAGCGAACAAGCCACGATATTTTCTAGCCACCGGAGATTTCTCGGTGGTTCCGTTGATCGTGGTCACAATTATGGAATCAAACCTTTACCTTTTGGAAGTTGATCGACAGACCTTCCTGTCGCAACTGCCTTGAAGTTGATGGGCGATCTAGGGCTATAGCCCTTCAAACTGCGCCTTTTGCATCGCATTCCAGCGTACGGTGAGGGCATAGCCGTCTTCGCCCTGCTCTTCGGCCTCGATCAACCCACGTTCATAAAGCCAGGCGCGGTGCCGACCTTTGTCGTAACCCAATAGAATGTCTTCCTCTTGCGTGGTGCCCGAGAGTGCCTCGGTGATCGCCTCGGTTAGTTCGTCCAGCCCTGCTCCGGTGACGGCGGAGATGGCCAATCTGTTGTCGGATCGACCTGCACGGGTTTCAACGGCGTTGAGGGCGTCGGCGTCCAAGCGGTCAATCTTGTTCCAAACCTCGATCTGGGGCGTGGTGTCCAACACACCGAGGCTTTCCATGATCAAAGCTACATCGCGGGCCTGTTCTTCGGTTTCGGGGTGCGAGATATCACGCACATGGCAAATCAGATCGGCCTCCAGCACCTCCTCCAACGTGGCGCGAAAAGCCGCGACCAGCTCGGTGGGCAGATCGCTGATGAATCCCACTGTGTCGGACAGGATGATCTCGGGGCCGCCCCCGGGCAATTCGATCCGTCGCATGGTTGGGTCTAGCGTGGCAAAGAGCATGTCCTTGGCCATTACCTCGGCCCCGGTCAGGCGATTGAAGAGGGTGGACTTCCCGGCGTTGGTGTAACCCACAAGAGCCACGATTGGGAACGGCACCTTGGCCCGGGCCGCGCGGTGCAGGGTCCGGGTTTTGATGACCTTGGCCAATTGACGGCGCAGACGCACCAACTGGTCGTCAATCGCACGGCGGTCGGCCTCGATTTGTGTCTCACCAGGGCCGCCCACAAACCCCAGACCACCACGTTGGCGTTCCAAGTGGGTCCAGGCGCGCACCAGCCGCGTGCGCTGATAGCTGAGCGCTGCCATTTCAACCTGCAACACGCCTTCACGGGTGGCGGCGCGATCGCTGAAAATTTCGAGGATCAACCCGGTGCGATCCAGCAGCTTCAGGCCCCAGGATTTTTCAAGATTGCGCTGTTGAACCGGGCTGACCGGGCCGTCTATCAAGACCAGCTCAATTTCTTCGGCCTCGAACCTTTCGCCCAGCTCTGCCAGCTTTCCCTTGCCGAAAAGCGTGCCAGGATGCGGCGTTTTCAGACGCACCACATCTGCTCCTACCACCTCCATTTCGGGCATGGCATGGGCCAGCGACACCGCTTCTTCCAGCGCCAGGTTCGGTTCGCGGGTTCGGTCCTTGGAAGGAATATCAGGATGCAGCACCCAGGCGCGGGTGACCGCCGGTCCGTCCCCCATCAGGAGGCGTCTTCACCGTCGTACAAGTTCACTGGTTGCGACGGCATGATCGTCGAGACCGCGTGTTTGTAGACCAGCTGCGACTGTCCGTCGCGGCGCAGCAATATGCAGAAATTGTCAAACCAAGTGATGACGCCTTGCAGCTTCACGCCGTTGATTAGAAATACCGTGACCGGAATTTTGGTTTTTCTCACCTGATTCAGGAACGCGTCCTGCAGGTTTTGTCGGTCCGTAGCCATTGTTTTTAAGCCTTTATTCTTGCGCACGCCGTGAACCGGCGCGTTCTCCCTCAGGCTGAGTATGTCGTCGGCAGGCCGGACTTTCCAGTCCAAAAATCAAGTTGTTTCAATATGCTGCAAAATTGAGTGGTTGAGGCCCTCGCTCAGTCGCGCCAAATTGCGGGATTGATCAAGGCGATGATCGCCAGCGTTTCCATCCGGCCCAGGATCATCGCCGCGCATAAGACGCCTTTTGCGGCCGGGGCCAGTTCCTGCAACGGGATGGGTGCTTCCCCCACCACGCTGGCCAAAGGGCCGGTGGTGGACAGCGTTGCAATGGAAAGGATGATGGCACTTTCAAAGTCCTGCCCCAGGGCCGCCAGAGTGATGGAGATCAACGCCAGGGATATGGCAAAGAGCATGAAGAAGATCCACGCTATAAAAGCCCCCTCGCGACGAATGCGTCGCCGACCCGGTGTGGCGCGCCCCACCGAAGACGGATGTACCAGACGTTCCATTTCACGCTGCCCATTGAGATAAAGCGCATAGACCCGCAGGAGCTTTACCCCGCCGGCCGTGGTGGCCACACCGCCCCCGATCAGGGTCAGCCCCAAAAGGATCAGACCGGGGGTTCCCAAGCCGGACCAGTTGCGTGCAGTGTCCCAATCCGCACTTTCAAATCCGGTGGTGCTAAGGAAGGACAGCACGGTAAAGGCCCCGCCCCAGAGGGCGCGCAAGGCCTCGTTCAGGTTGCTGACCTCATCCACATCAAAGGCCGCGAGCCAATGTCTTGAAAACAGCAAAATGGGGATGGAGATGACCAATAGCATCCCCAGTTTGAATTCAGGATCGCGGTGAAACCCGGCACGGGCCGCCGTGGTGGTTGCCGTATCGGACGAAAATGTCAACCGTGACAGGGCAAAGAGAAGGAACAGGAACATCACGGCCTCGCCTCCAAATCCTGAGGCCCCGCCGGGCACACCACCAACCGATGAGATACCTGAGGTGGCCATGACCGACATCGCGTGGATGAAGGCGACGAGCGAACGATCCCCATTCAGAAGCAACAGGAACCACAAGGCCGCGGTCAGACCGACATAGATTGGGGCCAGCTGATAGGTGATCTGCGCCAGCCGTTTGGCGGAATTGGCCCGCTCAAAGCGATCCATACGGGCCCCACCCTGCCCGGGTTCTGCGCTGGCCGTGACCTCAAATCCGCCCAGGTTCAGCGGGGCCAGAACCGCACTGGCCGAAACCCAGATCAGTAAACCACCCAGCCAACCCACCAATCCACGCCACAAATGCAGGCTGTCCACCAGACGGCCGGGATTCTGATCAAACAGTGGCAAGCCTGTGGTGGTTATAGCCGAAACCATTTCCACATAGGCATTGAGGAACGTCGTGGTTTCCAGAGCCTCATAAAATGGAAGAGCCAGGAAGGCAGGTAGCATGGTATAGGCCAGCAAAAGCGACAGAAGGTTGGCAAAATCGCTGTTGTCTGATCGCTCGCGCCCAGACATGGCCAAGCCGATGATCATCACAAACGCTGCCCCCAGAACCGAGGCATAAAAGAACGAGCGCGCCACCGAATGATCATCCCGCACCAGCGCATCAATAGCTGGCAACAGCATGACCAGCGCAGACACCCCTGTCAGGATCAGGATCAGTGGAAAGGTGAGCAGCTTGCCCAGCATGATCAGAAAAAGTCGATCGAGACCTGAAGCAGCTGCTCGACCTGCGCCACATCAGAGGCCATTGCAAAAATGACGACCACATCGCCGGCTTCGATCTTCAGACCCCCTGTGGGTTTGACGATCTCATCGCCTTTTTTGACCGCCCCCACCAGCACGCCTTCGGGGAAATCGATGTCGCGGATCGCTGTGCCTGCGATGGTCGAGGTGGACAAGACTTCGGCTTCAATCACCTCGGCCTCGCTGTCTCCGATGGAATAGACGCCGCGCACACGTCCATGGCGGATATGGCGCAGGATCGAACTGACGGTGGTGGCACGCGGGTTAATGTAGGCGTCAATGCCCAGCGGTTCCAGCAAAGGCTGCAAGGTCGGATCGTTGATCAGGCTGATGGCCATGGGACAACCTTCGGCCTTGGCACGGACCGCGGCCAGCATGTTGGTTTTGTCATCGTCGGTTACGGCCAGAACGGCATCGGCCCGGCCAATTCCCGCCTCGGCCAGCAAAGATGCATCCAACCCGTCGCCATACAAGACGATTGTCCGCTCCAGCGCTTCGGCGGCCTTTTCGGCGCACATGCGGTTCTTTTCGATGACCTTGGCCCGAATGCGTATTCCGCTTTGTTCCAGTGATTGTGCGACGGCCAGGCCGATATTGCCTCCGCCGACAATCACAACGCGTTCTTGTTTGGTTTCGGACTTGCCAAAGACTTCCAGCGTCCGCGGAATATCCTCGACCGGGGCAAAGACGTAGGCTTCGTCTCCGACGAACAGCTGGTCGCCTGCGTCAGGCGCAAACAGCCGGCCATCCCGGCGCACCGCCAGCACGACGACACGCAGGGTGGAAAAGAGATCGCTGAGCTGGCGCAAAGGTGTATTCACCACCGGGCATTCCTCGCCCAGACGCAGGCCCATCAATTGGGCTTTCCCGCCCAGAAACCGTTCGGTGTCAAAAGCCGCAGGGGCCGCGAGGCGCTGCAACGCCGCTTCGGCCACTTCGCGTTCGGGGCTGATCACAACATCAATCGGCATGTGATCACGGCGGTAGAGATCCGAATAAATGGCATCCAGATACGATTGGCTGCGCAGCCGCGCGATTTTGCGGCTGATCGCAAAGACCGAATGGGCCACCTGACAGGTGACCATATTCACCTCGTCCGAATGGGTGGCGGCGATGATCATATCCGCATCGCGCGCCCCGGCCCGGTCCAACACATCAGGATAGCTGGCAAACCCTGCCAGACCCTGAACGTCCAATGTGTCGGTTGCACGGCGCACAAGATCGGGGTTGTTATCAACGACGGTGACGTCGTTCTTTTCCCCGGATAGGTGACGGGCGATTTGCCATCCCACCTGACCTGCACCACAGATGATCACCTTCATAGGGCTTGCCTCATCTCCTCTGAGGGTGTTGCATGACATAAAGGGGCTGGTGGGGTCAATCGACATCTGGTCCAACAAGGGTGAAGGGTGATCAGAATGCGGCGGTGTGTTTTAGCAGTTCTCTGCGCGGGTTTGGTGGCGGGGTGTGTCCCACTCAGCCTGTTTTACAAAGAAGGCACTAGCGTGCAGCGGCTGAATACTGATCTGTCCGAGTGTAAACTTCAGGGGCTGAAAGCCCTGCCCGTTGATCAGGACACGCGGTTTATTCCCGGCACGCAGACGCCCAAGACCCTTTGTGATGCCAACGGGCATTGTCATACGGTCTGGGTGCAGATCACGCCGGATAAGATCGAGACCTATGACGCCAATGAAAACGCCCGTGAGGACTATGTCGAAGCCTGCATGGGCAAGTCTGGTTACCAACCCGTAAGATTGCCTGCATGCAACGATGCGGTGGTTAAGGTGACCCGTTTATCGGCAACTAAGGTGCTGCCTCCGCTGTCGTCTAACAGCTGCGCGATAAGGTTGAAAACCGGACAATATCAGATTGTTACGCCGCCAAGATAACGTTTCGATACGTCTCTAACGGGGTCAATCACTCGTTTGCGTCCAGGAGGCAAAATCCACTATCACAGATGCAACTTGCATTGCCTTTTCCGCCAGATCTGGGTTCGTTTCCGGATCAAAGGCCAGCATTTCAAAACGCTCATACATCCGGCGCGATGTATAAAACTCAAAGGCAGCGGTGTTCCCGCTGCGCTCCCAGAACGCGGTGATCCAGATCGTTGGACGCCCAAGGCACCAATCCCGATGGAAACGCCGCACAAGCAGCTCATCCGGGAAGGCAGAAACCTGATCAAACAGCTCCTGCAATGGCCAGCCGGCAAGGCCAAACATGCACAGAATATCATCCAGATAATCCTCGCCTTGCGACATGCTCCGTTCAAGATAGGCGCGTTGAAACCGGTTCAGCACCGCCCATTCGGCATCGCTCCAATTCTCTCGCACCCCGGTTTGAAACCGGTTCAGGCTGACTTCGAGCCCCACCATGGCCGGGTCGTCGCCAGCGGCAAGAACCTCCAGCACACGCGGCAACAAATATCCCCAGGTGCGCTTGGACACGCCGCTCGGATCATAGGCCGCGAAGTACCAATCCTGCAGGTAATGCAGAGGCAGATCGCGGATCGGAGGGGAGAAGAAGTCCGCCTCGATCTCCCGATCCATACAACACCCAACACAGACCTCGGTGCTGCTGGGCGTATCATAGCAGAATACCTGATACGCATCCTCAATGATGCTATAGAACGGATGATCCGGTTCCAGCTTTGCCTTCAGCGGTTTTACTTGCTTTCGCTTGGTCATGACCTGCCAAGAAAGGCGCTCAGTCGGCGTCTTCCGTCTCCAGATGTGCGCCGCGTCCACCGGCCTTGGAGCCCGTCACGACCCCTAGCGATTTCAGCTTGCGGTGCAGGGCTGAGCGTTCCATGCCGACAAACTCCGCAGTGCGGCTGACATTGCCGCCAAAGCGGTTGATCTGGGACAGAAGGTATTCCCGCTCAAACGCCTCGCGTGCTTCACGCAACGGCATGGTCGCCACAGCACCCGACAAGACAACGCGTCCCTCTTCGGCACTGTCTGGTTCGGTCTCACCGGGCAGTTCACCGGCTTGGATGGGGCCTGTACCGTCGCCCAGGATCAGCACACGTTCGATCACATTGCGCAATTGGCGCACGTTTCCAGGCCAATTCATCGTTTGCAGCAGCGCCTTGGCTTCATCACTTAAGGTGCGCAGTGGAAGCCCCTGGGTTTTATTGAACAATTCAATAAAGTGGTTGGCCAGAACTGGGATGTCCTCGCGGCGTTCTTCTAGCGCAGGCACGGGAACCGGGACCACGTTCAGACGGTGGTAGAGCTCGCGGCGGAACCGCTCCGCCGCGATTTCTTCTTCCAAATCGCGATTGGTCGAGGATATGACGCGCAAATCGACCTTGACCTTGTCAGTGCCCCCGACGCGGATGAAGGTCTGATCTACCAGTATCCTGAGGATCTTGGACTGTGTACCCAGCGGCATATCTGCCACTTCGTCAAAGTAGATCACACCGCCATTAGCCTCGTCCAGCAGGCCGGGTTCGATCCCACGTTCGCCGTTTTCGCGGCCAAACAGAACCTCTTCCATCCGGTCCGGTTCGATCGAGGCGCAGCCCACCACAACAAAGGGACCCGAGGCCCGGTTTGAATTGGCGTGGATATACCGTGCGGCCAATTCCTTGCCTGCACCCGCCGGACCAGACAGCATCACGCGGCCGTTTGACTTGGTCACCTTTTCCAGCTGGCTGAGCAGCGTTTTCAAGGCGGAGCTTTCGCCAAGGATTTCGGCAGGTTCCACTTCGCGCTGCTTGAGGGCAATGTTTTCGCGACGCAGATGTGCAGTTTCCATGCCACGGCGAATGACCACCAGCAACTGATCGATATTAAAGGGTTTTTCGATGAAGTCGTAGGCGCCTTGCTTGATGGCGGCGACTGCGATTTCAATGTTCCCGTGGCCCGAGATGATCACCACTGGCACTTCCGGGTAGTCGCTTTTGACAGCCTTGAGGATATCAATGCCGTCCATCTGACTGTCCTTCAGCCAGATATCGAGGATCAGCAGCGCCGGGCGCTCTTCTGCAATCGCGGCCATGCAATCATCCGAGTTGCCGGCCCGCCTTGTGCTGTAGCCTTCGTCTTCCAGAATGTCCGCGATCAACTCGCGAATATCGCGTTCGTCATCGACAATTAATATATCGCCCATACTGTCCTCACACTGCCTGTTTTACTGTGTCCAAATCCGCTGTGATCAGCGGCAATTTAATCACGGCCATCGCCCCGACGCGCGCCCCTTTGGAAAAGGGTGACGCATCTTCGAGCACCAATGTGCCGCCGTGTTCTTCGATAATCTTTTTCACAATGGGCAGGCCTAATCCGGTGCCCTTATCGCGCGTCGTCACATAGGGTTCAAAAAGCCGCGACCGGTCCTGTGGCAGGCCGATGCCATTGTCGGCAATGCGGATCACCGCTTCGGCGCCTTCCACGGCCGAGCTGACCCGGATCGTGGGTGTGTATCCTACAACCAAGCCGCCTTTTTCAATATAACTTTCAATTGCTTCTCCGGCGTTCTTGATCAAATTTGTCAGGGCTTGGTTGATCATCGTGGCATCCACATCCGTGGCCAGGTCATCGCTGGTGAAATCCGTTTCAAACACCACATCGGGTTGGCCACTGTCTTGCAGTAACGTGGCCTCGCGCAGCAGCTTGGAGAGGCTTTCCTCTTTGGTTACTGGTTCGGGCATCCGGGCGAATTTTGAGAACTCATCGACGATACGACGTAGATCATTGGTTTGGCGCACAACCACATCTGTCAGCTGTTCCAGCTCGGCTGCCGGGGCCTCGTCCAGCTGCTTGCCAAATTTGCGCTTGATACGCTCGGCCGAAAGTTGAATGGGCGTCAGGGGGTTCTTGATCTCATGGGCAATGCGCCTTGCGACATCACCCCAGGCGGCCATGCGCTGAGCAGACACCAAATCGGTCACGTCATCAAAGGCCACAACATAGCCTTCGCGTTTGCCATCTTCGCTGTACCGGGTGGACATGCGAACCAGCAAGTTTTCCTGCCGGGTGCTGCGCGTGACCTTGATTTCTTCCTGCACAAACCCCGACGCCGTGCGTTTTAGCCGGTCAAAAAGGTCCGAGAATTCCGGCACCGCAACCTTGAGGTTCAACGATTGTTGATCCTCGTGCCAATCCAGCAATCGTTCGGCGGCGCGGTTAACGAAAGTAACGCGGCCCTTGGGATCCATCCCCACCACTCCCGAGGACACCGACCCAAGCACGCTGTCAAACAACCGACGTCGGCGTTCAATCTGCTGGGTGTTGGTCAAAAGCGTATCGCGCTGGCCTTTCAACTGGTGGGTCATCTGGTTGAAGTAGGTCGAGAGCATCGCAATCTCGTCGTCGCCCTCTTCTTCGCGCACGCGCACGTCCAAATCGCCTTCGCCCACACGCTGCGCCGCCGATGTCAGGCGTCCCACAGGCCGCGACAGCCGTTCGGCAAACCACATGCCTAGCCAGACCGCAGCCAGGATCAGAATGACGGCAAAGCCCAGATAGAGCAGGCCAAATTCAAACAGTACCCTGCCCCGCTCGCTTTCGCGTTGTTGATAGAAGCGCGCTGTTTCCTGCGTGTCGTCGAGCAGACTGAGAATGTCACCGTCCACGTTCCGGCTGACATAGAGATAGCGATCGGTGATCGCCTCCAAGGGCAGCAGCGCACGAAACTCGTTGTTGTCCCAATCGCGGATGACCAGCACCCCTTCTTCGCTGGCTGTTTTCAGCTGTGCGGGGGTCGGTTCTTCGTAATCGAAAAGGTAAGAGCGTTCGCCCCGGGCCCGGATTTCGCCCGTGCCGTCGATAACATAGGCCTCGCGAAGGCCGCGTTGGATTTCGCGTTGTCCGCGCGACAGCACCTGTCGAATATCGCCGTCGTCGATGAACACGGCAGCGCGTTTGGTGGCGTTGATGACCGAAGCCAGAACCCGCGCATCGGCCACAAGGTCGCGGCGATGTTCGTCTTCATAGGCCTGGGCGGCGGCGACGGAATTGTCGACCACTCGGCCGACGCGGTCTGAAAACCACGCCTCAAGCCCCATGTTCACGGTGAAGGTCGCAAAGATGGCGACGGTGATGGTTGGGGCCAGTGCCATGATGGCAAAGACGCCGGTCAATCGCAGGTGCAACCGCGATCCGGCGGAATGTTTGCGTCGCGCGGTGATCATCTGCACCACACGTTGCAAGACAAGCGCGGCGACGATGATCACATAGATCAGATCGGCCAGCAAAACGATGCGCAGGATGTTGGACGATGTGCCCTGGTCCAGAGGACCCATGACAAGATAGGTGACCAGCGCCAGCACCGGACCCAAAACGACCAAACCAAAGGTCGCAACATTCTGCAGTTTGCGCAGCCGTCTGAGACGGCTGATGCTGTCCCAGGTCATTTTGCGTGTCCGTGTTGCCACGCGATGTGCCCCCATCTTTCGTGTGACACATCGGTGTCACACCCAGATTTAGTGGCGCTGTCGTGCAGTCATGTATTCGCGCCACATGTCTGTTGCACTTTTACATCAATTTGCGACGGCGTGTCACGCGAATATCCAGCTCGGTGATCTTCTTGCGCAAAGTATTGCGATTGATTCCCAGAAGATCGGCGCATTTGGCCTGATTTCCACCCGTCGCATCCAGAGAAATCTCGATCAGCGGGACCTCAATTTCACGCAGGATTCGCTGGTAGAGCCCTGACGGCGGGAGAATCGCCCCATGCATGTCAAAGTAGCGCTGGATGTGCCCCGCGACGGATGCCGAAAGACTGTCGGAGCGCCCGCCCGCCTGAACGGCACTGAACGCCGGCTGCACGCTGAGGGCATCCATCACATCCTTTTCGGCGATCTCGGCGCTTTGGGCGATCAGCCCCAATTGCAGCACAACGTTTTCCAGCTGACGCACGTTTCCAGGCCAGCTGTAGCGCCGCAGGACCTCCACTGCGGCATCGGTGAAATGGTGTGGGGTTTGACCGGCCTGCTCGGCCTGATGCAGGAAATGCGTGGCCAGCAACCCAATATCATCACTGCGATCCTGCAATGGTGGGACATCCAGAACAGCGCCGTACAAACGATAATACAGATCTTCGCGCAGCCCGTCCGGCCCGATGCTTTGCCCCGGGGCAACCGTGCGTGTGGCCAGAAAACGAGGCGCGTTTTCTGCGATCGTGTCTATCATGCGCACGATGCGCGCCTGACTTTCGCTGTCGAAATCGTTGATGTCGTCCAGCAGCACAGTGCCGCCACGGGCGCGCGACATGATGCGCGTCATTGCATCGGCATCGCCTAAATCTCCGGGCACCACTGTGATTAGTGGCAAAGCGCGACGGTCGGACAGGGAATGAATGGATTGCGCAATCAGCGTTTTGCCTGACCCTGAAGGGCCGCAAATCATCACCGACAAATCGGAATTCATCACACGCGCCAACATGCGATAGAGCGCTTGCATCGCGGCAGTGCGGCCGACCAGAGGCAAATCTTCTGGGCGCTCGGACTTGGCGGAGGTGTCGCCACCTTTGCGGGTGTTGTTTTGCAGGGCCCGCGCCGTGCGCTTCATGATTTCGGGCAGATCAAACGGTTTGGGCAAATAGTCAAAAGCCGCGGCTTCTTCGGCCTTGATCGCGGTCATGATCGTATTTTGCGCAGAGATCACGATAACGGGCAGCCCAGGCCGATCCACTGCGATCTTGGGCAGCATTTCCAATCCATTGCCATCAGGCATGACCACATCGGTGATCACTGCGTCGCCTTTGCCCTCGGCCACCCATCGCATGAGCGTGGTCAGACTAGAGGTCGCATGGACCCGGCACCCGGCCCGCGTGAGGGCTTGGGTCAGGACTGTGCGTATGGTGCGATCATCATCGGCTATCAGGACAGTGCCATCCATCAGGTGGTCTCCTTCGAAGGGGGAAGCGTCGCGCGCGGCAGGGACAGTTTCACAACAGTGCGTCCGGGGACGGAGTTTAGCTGGATCCAACCGCCGTGGTCGGACATGATCTTGGCGGCCAGAGCCAATCCCAGACCGGTGCCGTTTTCGCGGCCCGAGACAAAGGGTTCAAACACATCTGCCTGAATGTCGGGTGGCAGTCCGGGGCCATCATCACTGATTTCGATATGAAGTGGCAGCGCCTGCCCCTGTCCATCGTCCTGCCGGATGCGCATGGATTGTTCAAAATAGCTGCGCAGCTGAATGGTGCCGCCTGTGGGCGAGGCCTCAGCCGCGTTTTTGAGAAGGTTGAGCACCACCTGCACCAGCTGGTCCGCATCCGCCAGTGCCAACGGCAGGGACGGGTCGTAACGCTCTTCGATGTGCATATGGGCCGCAAACCCAAGGCTGGCAGATTTTCTGGCCCGGTCCAGAACGTCGTGCAGGTTGACTGGTGCCAGTTGAGGCGCCGTGACATTGCCGAAATGTTCAACCTGGTCCAGCAGCGCTACGATCCGGCGGCATTCACTGACGATCAGGTCTGTCAGTTCCAGGTCATCCCCTTCCATCGACATGGCCATCAACTGTGCTGCCCCTGTGATGCCCGCCAAGGGATTCTTGATCTCATGCGCAAGCATTTCGGCCATGCCGATTGCCGTTTTCGCCGCCCGTTTGACCGATTGCCCCTGGCTGACCTGTCCGGCCAGTTCGTTGGGCGATATCTGCAGGATCATTTGCCCCGCCTCACGGTCTGGCCCAGAGACCAGAGGTGCGATGTGCAAATCACACGACACGGGTGGCGCGTTGCCTGTACTGATATCGACATCCTTAACAAACAAGGGGGCATTGTGCTGCCGAGCCCGTTCAAACGCATCTTCCATAGGTGCGGCGACGGACAGACGGTCCCAGACGGGACGGCCGGTCGCGGCCTTGGTGGAGGCCATCAGGAATTGCTCGGCCGCCGGGTTCATATGGACAATGGCGTCATCGGCATCCACGATCAACACCGGGGTCGGCAAAGAGGTCCAGACCATGTCGAATTGCTCGCTCATGCGGCTTGCCGTCCTGGTTGGGTCATCGCGAGGGGGATCAAACGCTGGACCTCACAGGACTGTTTGTTTGTTAGAATTTCGCGGCGCAGTGCGGGATCTGTGCCTGCATGATCCATGTACCAACCCAGATGCTTGCGTGCGACGCGGCTTCCCAGATCGTTTCCATAGAACGACAGCATGTCCTCGTAGTGGTGGCCTACAAGGTTGGCCAACGCGGGCCCGCTGGGAATGTCAGGGGCCGCTGTTTCATAGAGATCATGCGCCACCTGTGCCAGTTGCCAGGGTCTGCCCTGCGCGCCACGACCAATCATCACCCCATCAGCACCTGACTGCTGTAAGGCTGTACGGGCCGTGGTGCTGTCGGTGATATCGCCATTGGCAATAACGGGGATGGTGACTGCGGCTTTGACTGCGCCGATGGCGCGCCAGTTCGCGTGGCCTTTGTAAAACTGACACCGGGTGCGGCCATGAATGGTGATCATCCGAATGCCTGCCTGCTCCGCGCGGAGTGCCAACTCGGGTGCGTTGTGGTTCGTATCGTCCCATCCCAGTCGGGTTTTGAGGGTGACGGGCAGTTGTACCGCCTCCACCACGGCCTCGATCAAGGTCAACGCGTGATCAAGGTCTTTCAACAGCGCCGAGCCACAGGCCCCCGCCCCGCTGGCGCTGGTGACTTTCTTGGCGGGGCATCCCATGTTGATGTCAATCAGCTTTGCTCCGTTTGCTTCGATCATGCGCGCGGCTTCTGCCAACCAATGCGCCTCGCGGCCGGCCAGTTGCACGGCGGTATTCTCAACGCCCAGGCCAAGCTCGGCTTTTTCGTGCACGCCGGGTTTTGCGTTCAGCATATCTTGCGATGCGATCATTTCGCTGACCACAAGACCCGCGCCAAAACGCGAGACAAGACTGCGAAACGGCAGATCCGTGATTCCGGCCAGGGGGGCCAGAAAGACCGGGGGTGAGATCAGTGGATCCGGAAGGGGAATCTGCAAGTGCTTAATCCTTAGGCGTTTCTTTGCATCTACGGAGATGTGGGGCAAACCTCAACAAAAGCAAGAAAAAGTAGTAATGGAATTAGAAAGAATGCCTAATAATTGTGCAACAAGCTCAGCCATTGCGCTTTGACGGGTTGCGCCTTATCCAACTTTCATGAGCATCGCAGCAATCATCGTCGCCGCAGGGCGTGGGACCCGTGCGGGCGGGGATCAGCCCAAGCAATGGCAAGCCCTTGCGGGCAAACGTGTCATCGACTGGACCGTTGACGCCTTTGTGGCGGTCAGCGAGATTGATTGTATCGTCCTCGTGCTGCACCCCGATGATATGGAGCGCTTTCCGGCGCGTGGAAAAATCGAGCTGGCCGTAGGTGGTGACACACGGGCGCAATCGGTGCGCAACGGGTTGGAGGCTCTAGACGACCGCGGGGTGAGCAAGGTTCTGATCCATGATGTTGCGCGCGCCTGTATAGATGCATCAACAATATCAACCATCCTAATGTCATTAAACGATAATAAGGCTTCGGCACCGGCTCTTGCGGTCACCGATGCGCTTTGGACCGGGGCAGATGGTCTGGTCAGTGGAACCCAGGATCGCAACGGGCTTTACCGAGCGCAAACTCCGCAGGGCTTTGACTTTGAGGCGATCCTAGCGGCACACCGTTCATTTGAGGGCGATCCGGCGGATGATGTTGAAGTAGCCCGTGCTGCAGGGCTGGACGTTGCAATTCTGCCGGGCACAGAAAACAATCTGAAGATTACTTCGCCGGGGGACTTTGCCCGCGCTGAAAACATACTGCGAGGTCAGATGGATATTAGAACCGGATCGGGCTATGACGTGCATCGTTTTGGCGAGGGCGATCATGTGGTGCTTTGTGGCGTACGCATTCCGTTTGATCGGGGCTTGCAGGGCCATTCCGATGCGGACGTTGGCATGCATGCCTTGACCGACGCCATTTACGGCGCATTGGCCGAAGGTGACATCGGGCAACATTTCCCTCCAACAGACCCTGAATGGAAAGGCGCGGAAAGCCACATTTTCTTGCATCACGCCGCAAAAATGGCTGCGGACAAAGGTTATGACATTAGCAATGTCGATGTGACGCTGATCTGCGAGTTCCCCAAGATTGGACCGCACGCCCTGCCCATGCGCGCAGCATTGGCTGAAATTATCGACCTGGACACAGATCGCGTGTCGGTCAAGGCCACCACATCCGAACGTCTGGGCTTTACCGGACGTGGTGAGGGGATCGCGGCCATGGCCACAGCCACGCTGGTGCGCCCATGAGAGTGTCGGCCCTGATTGCAACGGTTTTCTATGCAGGCCACCTGCGTCCGGCCCCAGGCACCTGGGGGTCGTTGGCCGCCCTGCCCCTGGCCTGGCTTGTCGCCGAAAGGGCGGGGTTTCTTGGCCTTCTGTTCGTTGGCGCAATCTGTTTTTTCGCAGGCGTCTGGGCCACTGACGAGGAAACCAAAGGCAAAGACAATCATGATCCATCTGAGATTGTAATTGACGAATTGGTCGGTCAATGGATCGCCCTGTTGCCCGTCATTTACGGGGCCAACATGATGCAGGTCGAGACCTTGGCGCTTTGGCCGGGCTGGATCACCGCTTTCGTGTTGTTCCGGTTTTTTGACATCACCAAGTTTGGCCCAATTGGCTGGGCCGATCGGCGCAATGATCCACTGGGGGTGATGTTGGATGACGTCATCGCCGGCGTGTTTGCGGCCATCGGCGTGCTTTGTCTTGCGGCTTTGTCTCATGGGATCTGACCTGATCACCCCGGCCGCCCTATTGGACAAGGCGCGCGCTAAGGAAGTGCGGATTGCCACGGCCGAAAGCTGCACGGGCGGTTTGGTTGCCGCGGCACTGACGGCGATCCCTGGATCCTCTGACGTTGTGGAGTGCGGCTTTGTGACCTACTCCAACGCGGCCAAGCAAAAGATTCTGGGGGTGACGGCCGCAACGCTTGAGGCCTATGGCGCTGTGTCAGAGCTGGTGGCCTCTCAGATGGCCTCTGGTGCAGTGGCGCGGTCTGATGCGGAGTTGGCGATTTCGATTACAGGTATTGCGGGGCCCGGCGGATCTGAACACAAACCCGAAGGGCGTGTGTGTTTTGCGGTGGCGGATCGCTCCGGGATTGTTGCTTGTGACACTGTCGAGTTCGGCCCCCTTGGCCGAGCGGAAGTCCGCAGCGCCAGTGTGCAGCACGCGCTTGATATGATGGCCCGCGCGTTAGACCAGTAGCGTCGGCAGTTCTGACACATCTTTGCCCGTGCCATGAACCACGTCCCAAAGGCGCTCTGCGCGCGCTTCTCCAATCAATGCCGCAGACTTGGCGCGAACACGTTGGGCTCGCCTGGGTGTGTCTTCGAGTTGGGCTAAATCGTGCGAGGCTTTATGAGTGCCGTTTGACGTCTCCACGCTTATCACAGCTTGAGTCTCGCTTAGGGAATCCAGGGCTGTTACGCGAACCTTCTTCTGCAATTCCTCCAGTTCTGAGCTTTTCCATATGTTATCTGCAAATGTCTCCAGCCGCGCGGTGTCGTATCCTGCAATGCAGGCCGCGACCACGGCCGCGAAGCTGAACTTGGCCTCCAGTCCGGTCGTTGGTGCTGGTTTGTTGCAGACGCTCATCCATCGGGGGTGCGTTTTGATCTCAACGTGTTTCACATCCGTGGCGTCAATCGGTTGCAGAGTGGCGAGGGCCTCCAAAGTTGCGTGCAAACCATGGCAACAGGCGTGGTACTTGTGGCTGACAGTATCCATCAGAAAACCGGGATCGCTGGGTATGTCACCATCACAATGGTGCGTTGAAAGAAATCCCAAAGGACCGTTCAATGCGGCATTCGAAGATGTGAAACCCGCCAGTGCCAGCTGTGCGCACTCCACACCATTTGAAGCCGCGATCCCCGCGTTGTAGGGTTTGCCCATTGTACCAAATTGCGATTTCAGGCCCGACGCACGGGTGCTGACAAGAGCCAAAGCCTGCACGATGGATGGGGGATCGCCCTTCAGTATCTGAATCGACGCCACCGTCGCGCCAAAGGCACCCGCCGTGGCAGTTTGATGAAATCCAATCTGGTAATGCCCACGCCCAAAGAGCATACCAAATCGGATCGAGGCTTCGCATCCGGCTAGGCAGGCCCGCAGCAGTTCATCGCATGTAGCTCCTGTCTTTTCAGCCAATGCAAGTGCCGCCGGTATGACGGTCACCGAAGGATGGCCGATATGGGCAAAATGTGTGTCGTCATAGTCCAGCGCATGGGACGTCGTGCCATTTACAAGGGCCGCCATGCGTGCGGGGGCCTGACCGCCGCCAAACAGGCTGGCGTGGGGATGTCCCCCCTCCTCCTTCGCCATGTCCCGAAGGATGCGTGACACGGGTTCATTTCGCCCGGCCCAGCCGACGCTGAGCCAATCGACCAAAGACAGGCGCATGATAGCAAGGTTGGCTTGGGTCGGCGTTGCGAGGGCGGCGTCAAGACAGGGATTCATTTGCGTCCCCATAAAGCGCATCCGCCCGGGTCTCGAACGCGCGCACGATGCGCTGCATGGCCTCATAAAAGAACAGACCCGCAGCCTTTTGCAGGATAAAGTTGCGAAACTCGAAATCCACAAAGAACGACACGTTGCATCCGTTCGTCTCAGGAGTGAACTCCCAGGTTGAGATCATGTGCTTAAACGGCCCATCCAGATACTCGGTTTCAATCCTACGCACATCAGGGCGCAAAATCACGCGGCTCCCGAACTTTTCGCGGAACAGTTTAAAGCTGATCACAAGATCCGCCAGCATCACATCACTGCCATCCTCTTGTGGTGTCACAGACCGGATACGCGCCGCCGCTGCCCACGGAAGAAACTCAGGATAGCGCGCCACATCGGCGACCAGGTCATACATCTGATCCGGTGTGTACGGCAGAAAGCGGGTTTCGGAATGGGTTGGCATTGGGCCCCGTTCAATTCACATGGACAGTGGAAATCTATTTCGTAGACTGGGCTGGAAAAGACAAGGGGGCGACATGGCAGATCAGAGCTATGTGATAGACCGTATGATCTCGGCCAAATCCATTGCTGCGCGGATTGAGGCTTTGGCGGTGGAGATAAAATCAGAATTTGCAGGCACAGAGCGGTTAATCGTGGTCGGGTTGTTGCGTGGATCGTTTGTGTTCATCGCCGATCTGGTGCGCGAGTTGGACATGAACGTCGAGGTGGATTTTGTTGAAACCTCATCTTACGGCAACGATATGACATCGAGCCGCGAGGTGCGCATCCTCAAGGATCTGCGAGGCGAGATCGAAGGGCGCGATGTGTTGGTGGTCGAGGATATCGTTGATACCGGTCACACGCTGACCCATGTGCTGCATCTGTTGGAAAGCCGCCACCCGGCCAAATTGCGGACAATTGCCCTGCTCGACAAACCCTCTCGCCGTGAAGTGGACATTCGCGCAGATTGGACGGGCTTTGAAATTCCCGATGAGTTTGTCGTGGGCTACGGCATCGACTACGCCCAGGCCAACCGCAACCTGCCCTACATCGGTAAAGTGTGCTTTACCAATACTTAACTCTGCGCGGATGAATGTGGCAGCGATGATCCTGAATTTGCCTAGTATTCAGCCAGGATCGTCAGCCCTTCGCGTGTGGCAAGGGCCATGGGCATAAGCGCCCGGTCGTACTGCGGGGAAATCCACGGGTTGCAGTTGAGGTTTTGCACCGTTCCTCTGACGCCCCCCCAGCTAAATCGACATTGCCCGATTTGAAGTTGTCTCGGGTCGTCCTTGATGCCGAACGGGGGTATATGAGGACCAATATCAAATGACTGGTTTGCATCGCGCAAGGTCAATCTGATGTCACAGCTTAAATAGGCGCGCCCTCTCACGGCTTTAGGGATATAGAGCCACTGATCTCCTAGATGGTCCCCGTCGTCGATTTTAATATCGGGAAACGAACTGACAAATAGCAGGCCACCATTGAATGAAACCAATCCGGTCGCGTTGAAACGATGCAGACCCGGACCATAGGTGACTGTCCCGCTTTGTGTTGTGACATCACCAGGCCCGACAAAGACGTAGTCGGGGTTTCCATCTGATGTCTCGAAACTGGTTGCCGGAACCTGAGGCGGAGCGATGAGGGGTGTCACCTCACACAAGGCCAAGGTGGTGTCATCCAGAAACGCGGGGCGTTGCAGGGACGATTGTTCTTCGAGCTTCAATGTATCATACAACGTCTGTGTTGGATATTCGCCGTGCTGAACCCAATGCGGATTGGCGCCCGTATGTAGGTCAGGCCGATCGGGCTGAATGTGTGTGTTTGCTTCTTGTCTCCCATAAGCATAGCCGTGCAAAATCCCATCGTCTTGCAACGCCTTACCGAACCGCAGAGCGCGTTCAAGTCTGCTGAAATACGTCCCGCTTCGCCCCGAGCGCAGAGGATTCACCTTCAGCATGACGTATCGATACCATGTCCGGTATCGCCTGATCTGTGTGCTCAAAGCGTTGTCGGGCAGTGCATCGATCAAGGCGTATGTTTTCGCGTGGGTGAATGCGTTTGCACTACTTGCGCCCCAGAAATAGTAGAGAGCTTTGGTCGCGTCGGTAAACTCCGGTAGGTGCGCCAGTAAGTCGGCCCGGACGAGTTCATGGCTATTGACGTTCCCGGTTCGCATCATTCGAAACAGGGCATAATGCCCAACAAGGGCCGGGATGTGGTGACCGGTGCTTTCCATGCTCAGCGCATTGCAGCCCGAGGCCATGAAAGACGTGTAGGAAATCAGTTCGTTTTCAAAAGCGCCATCATTGCGGATGCCGCCGCGAAAGGGGCTGTATTCATCCTGGGCTGCAATGATGCCATAGCCGCGCAAGCCAACCGATTTGACCTTCGCCCCCCAATCTTGCACCAGTTGAATATAGTTGCCACCGAACCCGGTGCTGACCAGCGTATAGATCGACGGTCCATCGATGGTAGGTGCGTCGCGGTGCGATGCGTAAGCATAAATGCCCAACTCAGCGTCCGGTACGGTTTCTTGCACTTTGGCGACCACAGCATTGGCAAAGGCAACCACTTGATCGCTGGACCAGATCGCGCCGTCTTGCGGATCAAAATTAGTTCGGCCATCAATCAACCTGTTCAGAACTTCAATGGCCACTCGATCGACCAACGCATCATAATCGGTTCCCGTTATGTCGAGGTTAAAGCTCGCCCCCGCGTGGCCGATCGTTCCGGTCATATAGGTGGGGTTGGCCGTAAAAAACCCATCGACAGCCTCAATCGCGGATATGAGCGAAGGCCAGGCGTGACCCGCAGGGCGCCGTCGATCGTTGGCGCAGTTGAGTGCTCTCCACCTGTTGAACGCGGCCTCTTTATAGGTGGCCCAAGAGGCGTAGCCGTAGTTGTAGAACAGATAGAAATGCGGAAATGCGAACTCTTGCCTCGGCAGTGTTATCCCGCCCGAAGGCAGGGACAATGGCCGGACTGTCCACTCAGGCGTGTACCAACGATAACCCATCTGGTACATGGCCTCGCTGGCGCCTTGCTCACAAGCCTCGTCAGACCCACCGTAAATGGTCCAGCCTGAAACAGACCATTCGTTTTCACCATAATCGGAATATCTGCTTTGCGTGGTGAATGCCCTGGTTGGATCAACCAGGTTAAGCTCCTCGTTGAACTCTGCCGCTATGGTCATAGCGACAGACCAATGGTGTTGCCGAAATATGTCTCAAGTGCTGCGCGATCATCCGCAACATTCGCCCCGACCACAACAAGCGCCTGATAGATTGCCCCGGCTGAATGATCCGAGAATGATGGGTGAACCCGTCTTGCGAGGGCTGTCAGCTTGTTCGTATTGGTGGTGTCGAACCACTTTGATCCAGCCTTGGTCGGCGCGCCGACAAGCACACCATTCACATAAATGCGGAACGTTTTGTCGGCCTCCGTTGCCACAACTGTGACCACGGACAAACCCGTTGGGGAAATGGGCTGAGTGGCTTTGCCGTTGAAATCATTCGACGTGTGGCGAATGAGGTCATGCTCGATATTGATGAATTCGCCATTAGTGCTGTTCGCATTGGCAAAGGACAAGACGGTGCCCGTCGCAGCCGAGAAATCAGCGGCAACCATCATCAGAATATCGCCGTCTGCGGCGAAGGCATCCGTGAGGACACCGTCGTTGGATCCGTCACCAAACACGTTGTCGTAAGGGGTGTCCGTGTCGTAGGTTAGCTGTTCCGCAGTTGTTGCCTGCTTCAAAGGGTTGCCGTTGCCGGAGGCATCCGCGATGCAGCCAACCGGATCACCATCGGCGGTGACTGCCGTGGTGGCCGTGCTGTCTTGGAACAGATCACCAACCACATCGGGTCGCCACCAACCACCCGCCTTGCCACCGTCAAACACCGTGGCGGGGCTATAGGCCCCGGTGCCCGACGTGGCAGTCACAGCGCCCTTGGCGTTTGTCGCGGTCACATCACAGACCATTGTATTGAGATAAGCGCTGTCACCTGTAACGGGAGTGTACGACGCGCTTGTTGCCCCCGAGATAGCCGCTCCACCTGCGGTCTCGCGCCATTGGTAAGCATAGGTGATCGCAGATGTGCTGTCCCATGTGCCACCATCACAAGTCACGGCCACACCGACGGTTGGAGTTCCATCCAAAGCAGGCGTGACAGAATTAAAGGCGAAGGCCTCTCCCGCATCATTATCAATGCTATGCTCCACCGGATAAGCGATTGTTTCAGTGTCTGAAAGCGTGGACCCAACCGCCTGTGCCGCTTCACCGAAGGAAACAAGAATGCTCTCTCCCGCGCCTGCGTTGGTCCGCAGGTCGCTCGCTGTCGTCAGGATCACTTGCGCGGATGTGCTTCCCTGTACCGCGGATGCAACAGCCACCGTGCCAGAAGTGTCCTCGACCGCCCAACCTGTGGCATCAGCGTGGTTTTGAACCGCACGATCAAAAGTCACGGTGATCTCGCGCACGCCCGTGACGTTGATCGTCGAAATGGTCGGGCCGTCTGGCGTGGCTGATCCACCATAGAAGTGATGCTCAATCGCGCGCCACCACCGCGCGCCACCAAGCTGTTGCTGGGCAACCCCAGCCGGAGCCTTGCCGAAGTGCACACCGTCGCCAAAATCAAGGTCAATCCATGACGGGCCGCGCAAGATGTCGGCATCCGTGGCAATCGCCCTTTTCTGAGCGGCGCGCAGATTTTCCAGGTTGGTGGTTTCCGCCAGCACCTCGCCCACAAGCGAGATAACCATCTGAACGCCAGCGAAATTTTCAGCCTCAAGCTGATAGGCGTCAATCAGATCTTTCAGGTTCTGTTCGTAGAAGGTGTTCGCGTCGATCACATCGTTCGGGCCTTGTTCCCAGATCAGGGCTTTGAAGCCGCCTGCATCAATCGCGTTCAGGCGCGTCAAGGCTGTGCTGTAATAATAGTCCGTGTTGCCGTTCGTGGGGTTTGGGTGCCAGGATCCGCCTGCGCTGCCTCCAAGGTCAGGCCGGAACGCTGAACCCGACGACCCGTATTGAATGAAGACCGGCGGAACACCCGCCGCATCCAGACCTGCCGCCAGAGACGGCCAGATCGAGGTTTGATGTGTGGTTACGTTGAAGCTCGTGCCGTCGAAAATGAGCCAATCATAATTCGTCTTAGTATAGGTGTCGTTGTTGTCAGCAAGACCAGCGGCCATGCTATCTCCCAGCAACGCAAAGACGTCCGTCACGGTCACGTCATCATGGGTGGCCACAGCTCCCGGCCCGTTCACCGGGCGGATTTGAAGCTGACCCTGCGCAAGATAGTTTGCCGGAATGTCCAGCGTGCCGGACCAGGCGTTTGCACCGATTGTGGATGACGCCATCTGCACCCACTCGCTCGTATCCACGCGCCATTCGATGGCGACGGGATCTTCGCTGAGGGAGTAAGTCCCAGCCAGCGTGATATTCGCTCGGTCGCGTTGGAAGGCCTGCCGGGGTTTGAGCGGTGTTGTCAGGGCGATCGTACCCGTGATCACGCTGCCGGCCGCAACTTGCAGGGATGCGATGGTGTAGGACACAAGAGAACCTTGGCTGTTTGTCGCGGTTTCCGAACGACGTAGATATTTGGTCTCATCTGCAACCACTGCCGTGTAATCCGCAGAAGTTGCTCCGCTAATATTGGACCAGCCGGTCAATCCATCATTGGAGCGCTGCCACTGATAGCTTCCAATGGCGGGGGTCGGATTGCCCGTGTATGTCCCGTCGTTTCCGGTGAGGGTGAACCCAACCTGCGGGGTGCCCGAGACTGTCGGCGCGGATGCCAGGGCGGGCGGCGAAAGCGTCGGCCCTGCATCTGTTGTGAAACTCGCCGCTGTCGTTTCTACTTCTGATAGGTTCCCTGCAGCGTCTGCATGAATCGCATGACCCCAGTAAGAGGTTGTGGCCAATAGTGCGCTGTTGCCCGTCAGGTTTTGCACTCCAGCCGCAGTGACGGCCCGGTTAAGCAAAGCATCTGCTGCCACGTCGCCGGTGTGGCTCTGACCGGCGGCAATCTGTGCGGCAGTGGGCGGGGTCGCAGAGGTGGTGATCACCACATCCAACAAACCTTCGCCCGTGTCGGTGTTGACCGTGCCAGCCCAGTTGTCATCGCCATCCTCAGACAGATCAAGCGATGAAATGAAGGGGGCTGTCACATCTGCCGGGATGAAATCGCCCGTCTCCTGCACAGCCGAGACCGCCAAATTACTGTCGCGGAACACGGCATAGGCTCGGTAGGTCTCGCCTTCAATCAAACCCGTGATGCCGCCCGCAAATGTCTGCAGCCCCGTGGACCCGACGCCTTGGTTGTGATCCCAGGCCGGAGTGGCGCCGCTGCCATCCTGTCCGGCAATGATCTGTGCAGCAGTTGGTGGAATGGTCCCCGTTGTGGTGTTGATCACCACAGCGAAGACATCCCCGGCGTTTTTGTTGACGGACACCGTCAGCGTTGCTGAGGTTTCATCCAGCACCGTTGCGATCAAATTACCGGCGGCTGGCAAGGTGGGGCCAGACCCGCCGTTCCCCAAGGATCGCACACGGCCGAGGCGGTTGTAGCTTAAGCGGGATTCAGACAAGCGGGACTGGCGCATGATCAGGCGGCTCCTGTCATTACTGTGACATCAGATGGGTCGCCGGCGGTGGCTAGAAAAAGCCGCTCTCCATCTTTCAGGGTGATGTCATAGGTGTTGTCATCACTCCACGCAGGTTGGATCTTGTCGCCCAGATCTACAGAGAATGGCGGCAGCGTATCGTCATCCATTTTTGCGACGTATAACGCGACATCGTCACTTGTGTTTACGATCCGAACGGCCGTGTCACCGACCGCAGAAATCCGCCCGGATGTGCTCCAATTGCTTGGAATTGTCAGTCTTGAGCTTGCCATTTGAATGTCTCCTTTTCTCACCAGAATGGGTCTGGCACCCTACCCGATCACAGCGACCCCGATGATTGCCGTCCTCTGGTCTCGGCAGATCTACAGGCGGCGCAGGGACGCGGTCTTTGGGTCGCACTCACGCATCCCCACGCCCTTCGGCTTTGCGAGTGGCGCACCCAATGCAACGCGCTATTTAACAATCGGATCAATCCCTTACAGAAGTGTGGGCACACCGTTCGCTACGCTGATCAAGGCGCGCACTCACTGGTTCTATTAGCATTTGTCTGAAATCTTTCGGGCGGCTTAACAGGGCGTTCACCGCCCCTTCATCCCCCTGTTTTTTGCGTGATTTTCACCGACAATCGATCGCATCAGCGCGCAGCAATGGCCTTCCTGGATCATACCGGGGCAGATCAAAATTAAACTGTCCTCTCCCAAATCTCGGATGCGGGAAAGACGGAAACGTTCAGGCTTCAATTGAAAAGGAGGAGTGGCGGACCATAGAGGATTCGAACCTCTGGCCTCTGCCTTCGGAGGGCAGCGCTCTATCCAGCTGAGCTAATGGTCCACTACCGCGCGGTATAGCCGGGCCTTGGGGCCCGCGCAATCGCGATTTTCAGGCAAAAAGTTCGTGCGCCAACTCAAGCGCTTCGACCAGGATGTCGACTTCGGCACGGGTGTTATACATCCCAAAGGACGCGCGACACGTGGCCGTTACCCCCAGATGATCCATCAGCGGTCCGGCGCAGTGATGGCCCGCGCGCACCGCGACGCCCTTCTTGTCCAGAATGGTCGAGATATCATGCGCATGCGCTGCGCCGTCCAGTGTGAACGAAAAGATCGCAGCTTTGTCGGGGGTCGTGCCCTGAACATTCAACCAGTTCAGGCCAGCCAGTTTTGACTGTGCATAGGCACTCAGATCGTCCTCATGGGCGGCAATCGCCTGCATTCCGACGCCCATCATGTACTCCAGCGCAACACCCAGCCCGATGGTTTGCACGATACCCGGCGTGCCGGCCTCAAACTTCATGGGGGGGTCGTTGTAGGTGACCGCCTCTTTGCTGACCTCTCGGATCATGTCGCCGCCGCCCATGAAGGGCCGCATTTCGGCCAATCGGTCTTTGTGCACATAAATGGCACCAGACCCTGACGGGCCATAAAGCTTATGACCGGTGATCGCATAGAAATCAGCCCCGATGTCATCAACATTGACGGGCATGTGTACGGCGGCTTGTGACCCATCGACCAGCACGGCCACACCGTGCGCACGGGCTGCAGCGCAGATGGTCTTGACGTCTACGCGGGTGCCCAGAACATTCGACAAATGTGTCACGGCAATCAGCTTGGTCTTTGGCGTGATTGCTTCAATCACCGCCTGAGGATCAAGCGCGCCAGTACTGTCCACATCCACCCACTTCAAAACCACGCCCTGACGCTCGCGCAGGAAATGCCAAGGGACAATATTGGCGTGATGTTCCATCACCGACAAGATGATTTCATCGCCAGCTTCAAACCGTGGCATGGCCCACCCATAGGCCACCATGTTGATGCCCTCAGTGGTGCCGGAGTTTAGGATGATCTGATCCTCATCCGATACCCCGAGAAAACGCGCAATGATGCCGCGCACGCCCTCATACTTCTCGGTCGCGATGTTGCTGAGCGTATGCAGGCCGCGATGGACGTTGGCGTATTCGTGGGAATAGGCCGTGCTGATCGCATCAATCACCGCCCGTGGCTTTTGCGCAGAGGCGCCGTTGTCGAGATAAACCAGCGGCTTGCCGTTTACCTCGCGGCCAAGGATCGGGAAATCTGCGCGGATTGCATCCACATCATACATTGCCGGGCACTCCGATAAGGGACGGGCTGAGAAGACCCATGATCAGTGACGCGCCCAGGGCAACCGCCAGAAAGCTGAGCAGCATGACACCTATGGCCTTGCCAATGTTGTGGTAGCGATGTGCGACATTCACGAAAGACGCCAGAATGTAGACGCCCCAGACCGTCGCTGCGAGAACCAATAAAGCGCCAAACGCCGGGGCGACCAGCGACAGGATCAAAACCACCACCTGCAACAGCAGGCGTAAAACCTGCATCCACGTGATAATCAACAAGATATCACGCAGGCTTCCCTGCCCTTCCATCCAGGCGCCGACCCGGTGCAAGGCAAAAACGGTCAGGCTCAGAGCCACCACCAGAAAGATCGTGAAGATCACCGGGGATTGGAATGCAGGCGGGATAAACAGCAGCTCTTCGGGGCTGGATGGCGGGTTCAATTGCAGCGAGATGGAATACACGATCGCATTCAGCACGCACATTAGAACCAACGCGCCCCACAACCAGTTCGCCGCAAAGTTAAAGCTCAGCACCCGCGCAGCGGCGGTCTTGGGTGACCGAATGGTTTCAAGCACCAATGATTGGATATCCGTCTGTGTCGTCTGCGTCATCTGCGTCCCCAACCAGCTGTTTTCAAACCGGATAACCAAAACCAAAGAAACGCGGCCAGCCATATGCCCCCGACCACCGTCAATTGAATGCCCGGGCCGATGAACCCTGCGACCAGGCCGTGCAGTAAGATCAGCGGGCTGGCGGCCAGGAAAGACCAAAAAAGCGCCAGCCGTGCGTCAAAGCCTGATAACTGAGCGCCGAGCGCCCTCAGGATCAGATAGCTGACAAAGGCAATGGCATAGAGCATCAAGGGCGCGATGAATATCCATCCCATCAATGCGCCTCCCAGCATGGGATTCAACTCCTGCCCGGTCAGATGTGCCTCGCGAGCAAGCCGTGGCCACTGACCGACAAACACCACAAGACAGGCGGCCATCGCAATGGCCAGCGCCCGGTCCTCACGGGCACCCATGCTCAGCAAGCGGTCGATGACCTTGCCGGGCCCACGATAGGTGGCGGCTATGTCTCGCGTCACAGGCATTAGCCGCGACGACGCTCCAGCCAGTCTGCCAGTCGGCTGACGATATCTTCGCGCAAGACCTCATCTTCGACCTCCTCGACCGCCTCGGCCAGAAAGGCCAGGGTTAGAAGGTCGGTCGCGATGTTCTGGGGAATGCCGCGGGCACGCAGATAAAACAGCCCGTCTTCGTCAATCGCACCTGACGTCGAGCCGTGCGAACACACCACGTCATCCGCATAGATCTCAAGCTCGGGTTTGGCGAGGAACTGGCTGTCGCCGTCCAAAAGCAGGGACTGGCTGATCTGGTAGCCATCGGTTTTCTGTGCCCCTTCCTTGACAAGGATCTTCCCCTGAAAGACACCGGTGGCCCCGTTGCGCAGAACTTTCTTGAACACTTGTCGGCTTTCGCAACGTTCCGCGTCATGGGTGACAAAGACGGTATCATCATGGTGGAAATCACCGTCGCCCACACAAGCCCCGGCCACATGCGCCACGGCATCGTCGCCTGTCAGTTCGATCACGCATTCGTTGCGGGTCATCACGCCATTGGCTGTCAGTGTGAAGGATTTGAAGGTCGACTCGGCACCCAATCGCGCAAAGATATGCGTTACGGCCTGGCGTTCATGATCACGGCCTTGTTTGCGGACGTGGTGAAAGGCCGCCGTGTCCGCAATGTCCACTTCCATCACTTTGTTGAACCGCGCCGCAGCAGGACCACTTTCCAAAATGGTCAGGTCCGCACCAGCGTCAAGTTTGATCGTGTGGTGCAGGATCGCATCTGACGTCTCAGAGTTATGGTGATACACTAAATGGATGGGTTTGCTGACATGCCCCGTCGCGTGGATCAACACCCCGTCGGTCGCCATAGCTGTGTTCAATGTGGCCATGGGACGGGCCACGGGCGTTTGACCGCGCATCTCCAACGCCCCATAGAGGTCTTTGGCCCAGTGAATATCCGTCTGACTGGCCTCAGCCAGCCGTTCGATCTTCACGCCTTCAAGGTTGAGATCATCGCTCTCATCCGGGTCAAACACACCGTCCACAAAGACGAGCTTCAAGCGGTCTACACCGCCGAAACGTTCGGAATCGTCACCGGCGAACAACGCCGCCTTAGGGGCATTGGCCTGCACCAACGTATCGGGCCGCGTGTACTTCCAGTATTCATCGCGTGCATGCGGCAGGCCCACAGCCCGCAAGCGGGTCAGAGCGTCTTCGCGCAACGCATTGATCCACCCTGCTCCGCCAGGCATCTCCAGCGATGCAAGCCGCGCCTCTGTGGCGGTTTGTTTTGCTTCTGGCAATGCCATTACGCCACCTCGGCCAGGATGTCGGCATAGCCATTGTTTTCAACTTCCAGCGCCAGTTCCGGCCCGCCGGTCTTGACGATTTGGCCGTCAGCCATGATATGCACCACGTCCGGTTTGATGTGGTCCAGCAGCCGTTGATAGTGTGTGATCACCAGAAATCCGCGACCTGCGTCGCGCAGGGCATTCACACCATCGGCGACCAGTTTCATGGCATCTACATCCAGGCCGGAATCCGTTTCATCCAGAATGCACATCTTGGGCTCCAACATGGCCATCTGTAGGATTTCGTTACGCTTTTTCTCACCACCCGAGAAGCCAACGTTCACCGGACGCTTCAGCATATCCGCGTCGATTTTCAGCGTCTTGGCTTTCTCGCGCACGAGTTTCAGGAAGTCAGCAGCGCTCAACTCTTCCTCTCCGCGTGCTTTGCGTTGGGCGTTCATTGCTGTGCGCAGGAAGGTCATGTTGCCCACGCCGGGGATTTCCACCGGGTATTGAAAGGCCAGGAACAATCCAGCAGCGGCGCGCTCCTCGGGATCCATGTACAGCAGGTCTTCACCGTCCAGCGTGGCCGACCCATCGGTGACTTCATAGCCATCCTTGCCTGACAAGACATAAGACAGCGTCGACTTGCCCGAGCCATTGGGCCCCATAATGGCATGGACCTTGCCGGCATCCACTGTCAGATTCACGCCTTTCAGGATAGATTTGTCCTCTTCTTCAAGATCGACGTGCAGGTTTTTGATTTGCAACATATTTCTTTTCCTCATGTCCTCATTGACCCGATGCCTCAGGGTTGGGTCATCATCTGTATGATTTCGATCAGTTTATGTGCGGGGACGGGCATCGGCTTGACTTCGAACCGGGCCATGCGGCCGGTGATGTCTGGCGATCCCAGATATTTTTCAACTTTGTGATAGTGTTTTCGGCTGACGTAGTCGTCCATCAAGACAGTCACCGGTTTGAGGCTGCGAAAGGCGGCGGCCATGGCGCAACCCGCCCGAAACCGTCCGTCAACCAGCACCACATCGGGTTGGCGAAATTCATCGAGGTCCCAGACCTCAAGCGGGTAGCGCGCAAATCGCTGCCAGTCTTTATGGGACGCCGGATGGCCCCATTTCTTGGTCGGTCCGATATCGGCCAAGATAACATCAATCTCGGTTCCCGGTGCAGCTGGGTTCTCAGCCAAATAGCCCCGCATCATTTCGGCCCAATGCTGATCACTCTCCACCGAAAACACCTGCTTGCCCGGCATTTCCGAGGCCATCACCGTAGACCCACCGGACCCGTACTCCAGAATGACATCCGCACCTTCATAGCACGCCTGTACCAGTGCGCATTCCGCATCAGGCAAGGTCAGCTCGGGCCGAGATATCCGGGTGGCGGTGGTCATGTTACGCCAGCACCACCGCTGTGCCCGAAGCCGAGACCATCAACATGGAATTGCCCACCACTTCGTAATCGAGATCAACACCGACCACGGCATTCGCCCCCACGGCAGCGGCGCGTTCTTCCAACTCACGAAGGGCAGTGTCGCGGGCATCCTGCAGCTTCGATTCATAGGCACCCGAGCGCCCGCCCACGATGTCGGTGACGGCGGCAAACACATCGCGCACCACATTTGCGCCCATGATCGCCTCGCCCACGACGATGCCTTTGTAGTCGGCAATCGGGCGGCCTTCGACGGTGTTGGTGGTTGTGATGATCATTGTGAAGCTTCTTTGATAATATTCATCGCTTGCTCTTTATTTATGCCAAAGGATTTTTGAACCCAGAGCGAACGCGAGTATCCTGATCGGTTTGGATAACGCATAATTTCATTTTGGATTTCTCTGATACGTAAACCCCGTTCTTGCTCACAGGCAGAAATCGCATCCTCCAGAGACAGACCGAATTGCAGCCTAGCTGCGATCCTGCAGGCAATTTCCGTACTACCCAAATCGTCCTGTCGTTTGACAAAGTCGCAAATTGTCTCATCAGGCAGTTTTTCGAGGTGAACTAGCCCAGTGTGCATTACCCCACTGATCCTTCCAACGAAATCGCCACGAGTTGCTGTGCTTCCATGGCGAACTCCATTGGCAGGGCTTGCAAAACGTCCTTACAGAACCCGTTGACCACCAGGGCCACGGCCTCTTCCTCGTCCATGCCGCGCTGGCGGCAATAGAACAGCTGATCGTCATCCACCTTCGATGTTGTCGCCTCGTGCTCCACCCGCGAGGAATTGTTCTTCACCTCGATGTAAGGCACCGTATGCGCCCCGCAGTCCGAGCCGATCAGGAGCGAGTCACACTGGGTATAGTTGCGCGAGTCCTTGGCCTTCGGATGCATTGAAACGAGGCCCCGATAGGTGTTCTGCGCCTTGCCGGCGCTGATCCCTTTGGACACGATCCGCGACTTGGTGTTTTTGCCAAGATGGATCATTTTGGTACCGGTATCGGCCTGCTGCATGTTGTTGGTGATGGCGATGGAGTAGAACTCGCCTTGGCTTTCATTCCCACGCAGGATGCAGGACGGATACTTCCACGTCACGGCCGAGCCTGTTTCCACTTGAGTCCACATCACCTTGGAGCGATCCCCGCGGCAATCGGCACGTTTGGTCACGAAGTTATAGATACCACCCTTGCCGTTCTCATCGCCCGGATACCAGTTTTGTACGGTCGAGTACTTCACCTCGGCGTCTTCCTCGATCACGATCTCAACGACGGCGGCGTGCAGTTGCGCAATGTCACGCTGTGGTGCTGTACAACCTTCGAGATAAGAGACGTATGAACCCTTGTCAGCAATGATCAGCGTACGCTCAAACTGGCCGGTGTTTTCGGCGTTGATGCGGAAATAGGTGCTCAACTCCATCGGACAGCGCACGCCGGGTGGCACGTAGACAAACGATCCGTCCGAAAAGACAGCCGAATTGAGCGTGGCATAGAAATTATCCGACACAGGCACGACGGTGCCGAGGTACTTTTTCACTAGTTCCGGATGCTCGCGAATGGCTTCGGAGATCGAGCAAAAGATCACACCGGCTTTCTTCAGCTCCGCCTGAAAGGTGGTTCCGACAGAGACGGAATCGAAAACAGCATCCACCGCGACCTTGCGGCCTTCGGCAGGCATATCTTCAGCGCCTTCAACACCGGCCAGGATCATCTGTTCCTTCAGCGGAATGCCCAGTTTTTCATACGTGGCCAGCAGCTTCGGGTCGACTTCATCCAGTGACTTCGGTTTCACTTCCATCGACTTGGGTCGCGCGTAATAATACTGGTCCTGAAAGTCGATTTCAGGGTAATCCACCATGGCCCAATCCGGCTCTTTCAGCTTCAGCCAACGCTCGTAGGCCGCAAGCCGCCATTCGGTCATCCATTCGGGTTCCTCGTTGTTCGAGGAAATCAGCCGGACGATATCGTGGGTCAGCCCTTTAGGGGCATAGTCCATTTCAATGTCCGTCTCCCAGCCGTATTTATAGGTGCTGACATCCCGAACGGCATCCACCGTTTCCTGATCTACGCCGTCCTTGACCTGTGGTTCGTCCAGTACCGCCATGGCGGGGGCCTCCTTGCGTCACGCACCCGAACGGGCGCGGTGTTTCTTGTGGGCGGCCAGCCAGCTGTCAACAAAGCGGCGCACCTCATCTTCTGTTGTCTCGGGACCCAGCGACACGCGGATGGCGCTGGCCGCCTGTGTGTCGTCAAACCCCATCGCGCTCAGCACGCGGCTGGTTTTCACCTTGCCACTTGAGCAGGCCGACCCTGCGGAAATGGCGAAACCAGCCAGATCCATCTGCATCACCTGCGTCTCACCTTTCCAGTGAGGCGTAAGGATGCAGGACGTATTGGGCAGCCGAGCATCTGATTTCCCGACAAAAATAGTCTCTTTTGTCGATTCCTCAATAGTCTTTTCTAGAATGTTTCTAAGTTTCTCGACCTGCTGCCATTTCCCGTCAGCAAGATCCTGCATCGCAGCCGTGATCGCAGCCCCGAATCCGGCTATGCCTATGACATTTTCAGTCCCGGAACGCCGCCCCATTTCCTGACCACCCCCATCGGCCAGAGGGTTGATGTCGAGCCCCTGCCTAAGGATAAGCGCCCCAATGCCCTTGGGGCCACCCAATTTATGCGCCGACAAGATCGCCATATCAGCCCCCGACCAAGCAAATGAGAAAGGGATGCGCCCAACAGCCTGCGTGATATCCAGACACAGCCAATCAGCACGGGCTTGCCCGTAAGGATATTGGCCTTCTTGTTTTTCAGGTGGCTGCGTAATCACCCCTGTTTCAGAATTGGCCAACCCCATAGCCAGGGTATGCCTAGCCCCATGGGGGCGCTCCGGCATGTTGGTCAACCGCGCCTGCGCCCACAGCGCGTCATGGGCGGTCTCATCCACCAGCACGTCCATGCCATCCTGTGCAAACCCCAGAACACGCGCAGCTTCAGTCGCACCAGAAGTAAAAATCACCTCTTGCGGCTTGCATCCCACGGCCTCGGCCACCTGCGCCCGCGCTCGCTCAACCAGCGCCTTGGCCGAACGCCCTTCGGCATGAACACTGGACGGGTTGCCCGCCACATCCATCGCCTGGATCATTGCAGCACGCGCCTCGGGCCGCAAAGGGGCCGTGGCGTTATAATCCAGATAGACCCGCGTCATGAGGCCGGGCTTTCTTCTTGCTCAAAATATCCTGGGAGTGAGGCCGAAGGCCGAGGGGGCAAGGCCCCCTGCCACCGCGACGCCGAAGGCGGCGCAAACACTTTCGCATGGTGGGACATCAATCCTCGTCCACGATGTCAAAGAGGTTGGGCACCGCCGGACAGGGTGCCAACTCATTGCCGATCACATCGCTCAGCCGGGTCTGGTGCAGATAGACATAAACCTGCGCGCTCAGACCCTCCCACAAACGGTTGGTCATGCTTTGCGCGCGCGAGCCGGACGCACCACCAGAGGCTCCTGCCCCTTTGTGCAGCGCATCCACGGTTTCATCCACGGCGGCCAGAATATCCGACACACGAATATCCGAGGCTGACCGGGCAAGTCGATATCCCCCACCGGGCCCGCGTACGGATTCCACCAGTTTGGCACGCCGCAGCTTCACAAACAGCTGTTCGAGGTAAGGCAGCGAGATATCCTGCCGCTTCGCGACATCTCCCAAGGTGACGAGGGCTTCTCCATGCTGCAGGGCGATATCGGCCAGGGCGACCATGGCATAGCGACCCTTTGTGCTGAGTTTCATACGGCCTCCCCCTCGAAATGCCTTGAAACGCCGTTGAACTGATTGACCTGAGCGGTTTGAGGTAATATCCCGCTTTGAGCCATTCCGGCGGATGTCGGATAATTAGAAACGTTCTAAGATGACCGCACCAATTCGTCAAGAAACCCAAAGCCGGTCCAAGCGCAAGGAAGAAATACCCAGATGCCCGAGGTAATATTTGCAGGCCCAGAGGGTCGCCTTGAAGGTCGCTACCACCCGCAAAAGGAACGTGACGCACCGATCGCCATCGTGCTGCATCCGCATCCTCAATTTGGCGGAACGATGAACAACAAGGTGGTCTACAACCTGCATTATGCGTTCTACAACATGGGCTTTACCGTTTTGCGGTTCAATTTCCGGGGCGTCGGCCGCAGCCAGGGGGAGTACGATCAGGGCGTGGGCGAGCTTTCGGATGCGGCTTCGGCACTGGATTACCTGCAGTCCATGAACAACAACTCCAAGCACTGCTGGGTCGCAGGTTTCAGCTTTGGGGCATGGATCGGCATGCAACTTCTGATGCGTCGGCCCGAAATCACGGGTTTTATTTCCGTGTCGCCACCCGCCAATATGTATGACTTCTCGTTTCTGGCACCCTGCCCGTCTTCCGGGTTGATCATTAACGGCACCAATGACCGCGTGGCACCACCGGCAGATACCACTGCGCTGGTCAACAAGCTGCACGAGCAGCAGGGGATCACGATCACCCATCAAGAAGTAGAAAGTTCGGGCCACTTCTTTGAAGAGCCACACATGGACACGATGATTGATTCAGTCACCGGCTACGTCAAACGCCGCCTCACGGAGACCACGCGATAATGGGTGTCACAGAAGACCTTGCGGATGCTTTGGCCATTGACGTCATCAAGGCGATGGACGTCATGGGTGATGAAGAGCTGGTTAATGAGGTGGCCCTGTTGATGGGGGCCACGTCTCAGACCGCGGAAGAAGCGTTTTTGACGGCCGTGCGCGTGCGCCGTTCAAACATCAAGGCGCGCGAGTTTTTGATGCAGAAACTGAAGAAGTTCAAAGCCGAGCAAGAAGCCAAGCAAAAGACCGACGAGTAGACTTACCCGTCGGTCACCTGTCAGAGGGCATCAACTGCCCTTTTGTATCTGCGCGACCTTATTCGGCTTTTTCAGCTTCGATTGAAATCATGATCTCAATCTCGTCGCTGACCGCTGGCGCGAAATTTCCCAAACCAAAATCGGACCGAAGGATCGTGGTGCTGGCGTCAAATCCCGCCCAGGCCTTGCCCTTCATCGGATGATCACCCGTCTGGTTAAGCTTGGCGTCCAGGGTCACAGATTTGGTCATGCCGTTTACAGTCAGATCGCCCATGATCTTGGCCGTATCATCGCCGGTCACTTCAATACCGGTTGAGGCGAAGGTGATCGTTTCACCGCCTTTTGCGTCAAAGAAGTCAGGCGACATAAAGTGATTAAAGCGCCCTTCCCAGCCTGTGAACAATGAATCCAACGGCATAGATACATTGACGGAGGATGCGGATGGGTCCTCCTGGTCAAACATGATCTCACCTTCAAAGCCCGAAAACATGTTCCATGTGGTCGAATAGCCAAGGTGGTTGTACGAGAACAAGACCTGGCTATGGCTCGCGTCGAGCATATATTTTTCAGGTGCGGCGACAGCCGATGTGGCAAGTGTCGTGGCGGCGGCAATGGCGGCGGCATAAGCGAAATGTTTCATCATCACGTCCCTAATCATGGAATTTTAAGATGGGACATAGTGCGCGCAGCCTCAGCTGCGGGGCAAGTGGGTACAGATAAACATATTGTGTGTATCGGTGAACATTCGCCGATGCCCTAGATCGGGCCGCCTGCGTTAGCCAGAAATTTGCAATGCAGACCTGACGGCGGCCTCCGCAGCTTTGTTTGGCATTGGCACAGACATGATCAATTGCCCAGTTTCATCACGTGCGGACAGCAACCGGTCTTTTAGGGTCACGTCCGTCAGACTATCCATCGCGTGGCAGGCTGAAACATAAGGCTTATCGTTGCTGTCTCGCTTCAACACTCGGATTTCGCGTGTTGCTGTGTCGATCTGTATTTCTGGCGCGTCCGACGACTTGCGGGCGGAAAAAATGAACATCGCGCCCAAGCCCAGCATCACAACGGAAACAAGCAATTTGATCAGTTGCATCGCCGAATCCCCTGGATCAACGGGCACCAGCCACAAACCAAAGGCCGAGATGGATAGAGCCGATCCAAAGAAGATGCGCCCCGCATGGTTCACACCACTGGAATTCTTGATGGTTTCACGCAAAGCTTTGGCGTGATCATACTCGGTGGATTGCCCCATTTCGGGGTGCGTATCAGAGGTTGCAGCCATTGCTTTTGTCCTTCACTTAGAAGCCTGTCCTGTTAAGAGGATCATCTTGCTGAAAAGCGACCAGAATTGGGCAACTGCAAGGAGATTGCTTGCCGTTTTAATACAGGCTTAACGATTGGGGCCTGCCCCCTTGCCCTGTGGGCTCATCCGTCGTATACGCCACCGTCCTTTCGCAGTTTTTATGAACCGCGCAGTCTCTCGTGGATGGGTCGCGGAAGGATCAGGCCCTCCTATGAAATGCGCCTTGACAGAAATGGAATACCCTCATGTCTCTTTATGAGCATGTCTTTATCTCGCGTCAGGACCTGTCCAACACGCAAGCTGAAGGCCTTATCGAACACTTTGGTACTGTCCTTGCCGACAATGGCGGCAAACTCGTGGATCACGAGTATTGGGGCGTTAAAACCATGGCCTATAAAATCAACAAGAACCGCAAGGGTCACTACGCCTATCTGCGCACCGATGCCCCAGCGGCGGCCGTGCAAGAGATGGAGCGCCTGATGCGTCTGCATGATGATGTGATGCGTGTGCTGACCATCAAAGTGGACGAGCACGCTGAGCTCCCTTCGGTTCAAATGCAAAAACGTGACGAACGCGGCGACCGCCGCGAGCGCCGCTGATTAACCTGAAGAAAGGACCCTAAGTTATGGCTGCAAAACCATTTTTCCGCCGTCGCAAAGTGTGCCCCTTCTCAGGTGAGAACGCGCCCGCAATCGACTATAAAGACACGAAACTGCTGCAACGCTACATTTCTGAGCGTGGAAAGATCGTGCCTTCCCGTATCACCGCTGTATCCGCCAAGAAACAACGTGAGCTGGCCAAAGCCATCAAACGCGCTCGTTTCCTGGCTCTGCTGCCCTACGCTGTGAAATAAGGAGAGAAACATGCAAGTTATCCTTCTTGAACGCGTCGCAAAGCTTGGCCAGATGGGCGAAGTCGTGGACGTCAAACCGGGGTATGCCCGGAATTTCCTGCTGCCACAGGGTAAAGCTCTGTCTGCCTCGGCGCAGAACGTTGCGGATTTCGAAACCCGCAAGTCACAGTTGGAAGCTCAGAACCTTGAGACCAAGAAAGAAGCCGAAGCGATGGGTGAAAAGCTGGAAGGCCAGCAGTTCATCGTGATTCGCCAGGCCTCTGACGCTGGCTCGCTGTATGGTTCGGTTTCGACCCGTGATGCCGCAGATGCCGCCACTGAGGCTGGTTTCACCGTGGATCGCAAGCAGGTCGCTCTGACCAGCCCGATCAAGGAACTGGGCCTGCACGACGTGATCATCACGCTGCACCCAGAGGTGGACGCCACAATCCAATTGAACGTCGCCCGGTCCCCAGAAGAAGCCGAGCTGCAAGCCTCGGGTAAAACCATTCAGGAATTGGCAGCGGAAGAAGAAGAAGCGGCTGAATTCGAAATTGCCGAACTCTTCGAAGACATTGGCGCCGCCGCGGATGATGACGACGAATTGGCCGCTGCTGTGGCCGACGATGCAGATGCATCTGATGACGCCGCTGATGAGGCCTCCGACGAGGACTAATTCGTCGCAAAGTATGCAAAAGGCCGCCTGAATGTTCGGGCGGCCTTTTTTTGTGACCGAGAAATGTCGACAGTTGTGTGGATAAGATGCTATATACCCTATGCGGGAGCTCGAGGTCTATTTTTGGGCGACCGTCGCGTGGGGGCGCCCTATTTGGGGACGAGGTATGGATGTAGGTACGATACCTGCTGTTTTGCGGGCACACCCACATTGGGTGAGTGATAGACTCGAAAGGCCATGCGCCTTTCGGTCTGATGGGGTGCAATCATGGAATTGATTGATCTCGCCGCCACCCCCGAAGGTCGCAACGATTTTGTCGGATTTTTAGAGAATATCTGCTCGACTATGGATCTGGACTACGCGTCCTATGCTTCGGCCAATCCGGTCAGTGGCAAGGTTGTGGCGTTCACCACATATCCTGACCCTTGGCGCGATCACTATATGCAGCAAAATCTGCATCTGAGCGACCCTACTCTACACACAGCCGCCCGGTCGATTGCCCCTGTAGATTGGGGCCGTCTGGATGAGTCTGATGCCTTCAACAAGGTTTTTAATCAGGCCAGTGATTTCGGGTTGCCCAGCATCGGGATGACTATTCCCATCCGTGGTCCATACGGTGAGACGGGATTGTTCAGTGTAACCTCCGGAGCAAGCGTCAGAGATTGGGGTTTACTAAAACGCAAGATTATCGCCGACCTGCAACTGAGTGCAGTCTATATGCACGACCGTGTTATGAAATCAGATCGCCTTTTGGATATTTTGCGTCATCCGGCCCTGTCGGCGCGCGAGAAGGAAATATTGCAATGGGTTGCCGTTGGAAAATCCCAGCAGGATGTCGGAGATATTTTGTCGATTTCTCCTCGCACAGTGGAGGTTCATCTTAGATCGACGCGCCACAAACTCAGCGTTTTGACCACCCCTCAAGCGGTAGGACGCGCGGTCAGCATGGGCTTGATCTATCCTGGTTAGCTATTTTTTTACGGTTTTTGACGGCGGATTCTCGCCTGAAAACCCTGTTTTTTGACCTTTCCCCTTAAATCGCGGTCCTAAATACGGGATTTCCCCAATATCGCGATGCCTCAGCTCTGCTAAAGTTTTCGTAGAGTTAAAGAGCTGTATAGGGGACCTCAGCCATGATCGTTGTTGTAGACGCAATAAACAAAGACAAATTCACACACATCCTTGACGATATGTACAAACTCCGCGCGCGGGTCTTTCAGGACCGCATGGGCTGGGACGTCAAGGTTACCAACGGTCGCGAAATGGATGAGTTCGACGAGCTGGATCCGGCCTATGTCATTAGCCTTGATGACGATATGAATGTCATTGGGTGCGCACGTTTGCTGCAAACCACGGGCCCGCACATGTTGTCTGATGTCTTCTTTGATATTCTGGACGGCGAACCACCACTGCGAAGTGCCTTGATCTGGGAAAGCACGCGGTTCTGCGTGGACAGGGATCGTCTTGGCAAGGGTGTGGCGAAGAACTCTGTTTCCTATGCCACTGCCGAGCTGATGGTCGGAATCATGGAATATGCCCGCGAATCGGGTATCAGCGACATCATCACGGTCATTGACCCAGTGATGGACCGTGTGATGAAACGCTCGGACAACGCGCCTTATGACTATGTTGGTAAAACAGCCGATATGGGTAAGGTCAAAGCATTGGCAGCCCTTGTGGACTGCACAGACGAGCGGATCAACAAAGTGCGGGCTTTTGCCGGTATCGAAGGCGAGATCTTCCTGCCCGAAAAAGCTGTGGCCGAAGCCCATCAGGACAAAGACCTGGCCATGATGGAAACGGAACTGAAAACCTACATCGAAGAGCAATTAACTGCCGCCACCACGGAACGTGAACGCTCGGATGCTATCGCTTTGAAGGAAGCGATCGGCGAGATGCTTCGTACGCGACGGATGAGTGACGCCTGACCCCCAACGGACGTTACTTCGACCCCATCGGGACCTGACCAGCCCGATGTTTCCAACGCAAACGAAGAGGGCCGCCCCTGGCAGGGCGGCCCAAATTTTTTAGTCCAGCGTTGCAGCTGATTGTTACATGTCTTCCAGGGCTTCGACGGCCTTTTGCAGATCGTCTTTGCTGATCTCTTTTTCAGTCACCTTCGCCTGTTCAAAGGCGAAATCGACAACTTTGTCTTCAAAGATCGGGGCGCGCAGCTGTTGCTGCATTCCGGGGTTGGACTGCACGTATTCAAAGAACTCACGCTCCTGGCCAGGATACTGGCGCGCCTGCTCCATTACAGCCTGGCTCATCTCCTGATCGCTGACTTCCACTTCGGATTTGCGGCCCAGTTCGGCCAGTAAAAGACCCAGACGCACACGGCGTTCGGCCAGTTCGTTGTGTTCTTTAGTGGCTTCGATTTCAGGATGATCGTGGCCCTGCACATCAGGGTTTTCTTCGTGCCAAAGCTGATGCGCGATCTGCTTGGCTTCCATTTCAACCATGGTGGGCGGCAGCTCAAAGCTGACCTTTTTATCAAGCGCATCCAACAGGCTACGTTTCATCACCGCACGCGCGGCACCAGAGTATTCCATCTCCAGGCGCTCGGAAATCTGGCCTTTCAGGGCGGCCAGATCTTCTGATCCGAACTTTTGTGCCAGATCATCATTGATCTCTGCAGCCACAGGCTCTTTTACGGCCTTGATCGTGCAATCGAACACGGCTTCCTTGCCGGCCAGATGCTCAGCCTGATAATCCTCGGGGAATGAGACGGTTACGGCTTTCTCTTCACCGGCCTTCACGCCTACCAGTTGTTCTTCATATCCAGGGATAAAGCTGTTGGAGCCCAAAACCAGCGGATAATCTTCAGCAGCACCACCGTCAAACGGCTCGCCATCCACTTTGCCAACAAAGTCAAAGGTGACCTGATCGCCGTCTTTGGCTTTGGAGCCTTTCTTGCGATCTTTGAAGTCTTGCGCGTTCTCAGCAAGGTTCGCCAGCGCTTCGTCCACTGCCGCTTCATCGGCTTTGACAACCAGCTTTTCCAGCTTGATCTTGCTCAGATCAATCTCGGGCACTTCGGGCAATGCCTCGTAAGACATTTCCACCTCGACATCATCGCCCTCTTTCCAATCTTCATTGGTCATCTTGACCGCAGGTTCCGCCGAGGGGCGCTCACCGCTGTCCTCAAAATGCTTGGACATGGCGCCATCCACAGCTTCTTGCATGGCTTCGCCCAGCACGCGTTGACCAAACTGCTTTTTCAGCAATGGCAGCGGCACTTTGCCTTTGCGAAAACCTTTCAGCTCCACTTCAGGCTGCGCTTCTTTCAGCTTTTCCAGAACTTTGTCGTCCAATTCCTTGGCACTCAGCACCATTTTATAGGCGCGCTTCAGACCCTCATTCAGGGTTTCGGTGACCTGCATTGTCGTCCTCTCATATGCATCGGGCCGCAGAGGCGTCTGCGGCGGTCAAAATCAGTGGCCCTTCTAGGGCTGCACAAGGAGCGATGCAAGCTGGTTTCAGCATATGCGAACAATGATTTTGACATTTTGAGGAATGGTGCCCCCACACGGACTCGAACCGCGGACCTACTGATTACAAATCAGTTGCTCTACCAGCTGAGCTATAGGGGCTGAGACGGCTTGCGTCACTTCTGGTCATGGGGCCGAAGCGCCATGTGATGTGCCATATGCCAAAGCTTGAGTTCTGTTGCAACTGATTAAATGCGGGTTTTTTCACATTCCTGAGACGGTTGGGTTTTTGCGACAATGTCCGGGCAATGAGACCGACGATGTCAGTGACGCTGAGACGCCTTAAATCGCGACTACGGCACCCCTTTTAACCGGAAAATGTGTGTCAATGCCTGAGCTTTTGCTGGGCCGTCGGGCTTGCCGGCTCATTTTTGCTTCAGAATAATGTATACAGCCGATTTACCATAGCATCGCCCCAGCCTCGCCTTATATGCGGCCAAAAATCCGGTTTAATACAGCATTAAAGGCCTATATCAAAAAAATTGGCCGAATATTGAGAGCTGGATCGCAACATGCAAGTCGTCATACACGCAGGCGCCCACATTACAGACGAAGACCGCTTGGTGAACACGTTGATCATCAACCGCGATATGCTGGCCGACAACGGGACCAATATCCCGCATCCTGGCGCCTATCGAAAGTTGATTCGGGACGTATTGCAGAATGCTCAGCACGGGGGTGGTACCAGTGATCAAGCCCGTGACGTCCTGCTTGACGCCATTCTAAAGGGGGACGCGCAAGATCGGTTGGTTCTGTCAAACCCCGGCTTTTTTGGCACGCCGAAAATGGCTGTCTCTGACGGAAAGCTCTACAATGCTGCTGAACGACGGCTAAGCGCGCTCAATGAGATTTTTCCTCGGGACGACGTTGAATTGTTCCTTGCCATCTGTAATCCCGCGACATTTCTGCCCGCGATCTATCAAAAAACGCCCTTCGGATCATTCAACGACTTCATGCGCGATGTGGATCCGCGCTCGGTGCGGTGGTCGGATATGATATCGCGGGTGCGGGACGCGCATCCAAGCCTGTCTATCACCGTCTGGTGCAATGAAGATTTGCCGATGGTCTGGTCGCAGGTTCTGCGGGAAATGGCGGGGCTTGATCCCACTGTGGATATCGCGGGTGAATACACCTTATTGCGCGAAATCATGACAGACGTGGGTCTGAAGCGCTTCAAGGCCTATGTCCGCTCGCATCCGAATATGTCTGAAATTCAGAAACGCCGGGTGATCTCGGCCTTTCTCGACAAGTTCGCCAAGGAAGATGCGATAGAGGAAGAGCTCGATATTCCCGGCTGGACGGAAGAGATGATTGATGAGCTCACCGATATCTATGACGAGGATCTCTATACGATCCAGCGCATACCTGGCATCAACGTCATCACGCCGTAAACCGCGCGTGCGTTACATTCCAAGCGCTTCTTTATACATATCCAATACGGCTTCTTCTTCGGCGATGTCGTCCTTGTCGCGTTTGCGAAGCGAAATCACCTTGCGCAGGACTTTGGTGTCATAACCGCGGGCCTTGGCTTCGGCCATCACCTCTTTTTGCTGATCGGCCACGTCTTTCTTCTCGGCTTCCAGACGCTCAAAGCGCTCGATGAACTGGCGCAGCTCATCGGCTGTTACACGGTAGCTGGTGTCGGTCACGCTGTCGTTCATCTTGGGCCTCATCTGCAAGCTGGTTTGAAGCCCCGTCCTACCCAAGCCCGCAGGCCGCTGCAAGACGGGACTTGCAGCTTACCTTGAAACTGCGCTGCAACTGGGCTAGGCGACACTCACTTTGCTGCAGGAGGCACGAGCGATGGAAGTTTTAGTGTGGATCGGCGCATTGGTGTCGCTGATCGGTCTGTTCGGCTTGGTGTGGTGCATCGTCGTCGTGTGGAAAGCAAAAAAGGCGGGGTTGAGTGATGAAGAGCTCAAAACCAGCATTCAAAAAGTCATGCCGCTGAACACCGGTGCGCTGTTTCTGTCTGTGATCGGGTTGATGATCGTGATCCTGGGGATTGCCTTTAGCTGATCAGTTTTGCCCCGCGCTAACCGACGCTTCGTCCAAAAAATCCATTCCCGTGTTTGACCATATCCGCGAAAGTTTCTTTCGGGGTCCAAAGGGGCGACAGCTCAGCTAGGGTTTGCATATCCTTAAAAAGATAAAACACTCCCCGCAAATCGACCTGCAACAAGGGCCCGCCCCGTGCGCGATCAAAGCCGAACCCTTTGACAAGAACCAGATCAATGTCTGACGCACGCCGCACGCGCTTGTCCCAGATCAGATCGACGGCCTCGTTCACCAAAGCTCCAATAAGAGCAGAAGCCATCAAATCAGTGTCCATCTTCTGCGCTTTCATCCCACGTCGGGGTGGTGGCAGCAGACGTTTCAAATCCCCGTCCTGCGACGCGGTGCCGTCAGTGTAAATGTAAAACCCTCGACCCGCGCTGCGCCCGGCCTGCCCTTCTTTGATAAAGCGTGTCAGTGTGTGTATCGCCGTATCGGGCAGATCGCGGTCTTCTACAAATTGGGTCAACCGATTGTGGATGGAAGGCAGACCCGCCCGGTCGATCAGTTGAAAAGGCCCCTTGTCAAAACCTGCTTTTCGGGCGGCTGCATCAACCACATACGGGTTAGCACCGTGGTGGATCAACTCCAGCGCTGCCGCATATAGGGATGCACCAAGCACCGCCCTGAGTGTCCCTGCCCTCATGGTGCTGAGCACCGCAGATTTACCTGCCCGCCCGATCACGGCCATCACGGCCGCCACATCGGCCCCGGAGTGTTGCGCCCCACAAGACATTTCAATAACGGGGCGTGTTCCAATCGGAGAATAGGCATGCAGGCCTATGGGCGGTTTGATTTGGCCCACAGCGTGTCCTCGTGCGCGGGCATCGGCTTGCGGCTCCAACACCGACCAAATCGCATGAGGACGCAACTCGGGCGGGTTGGCAAAGGAAATGCTGGCATCATCAATGATCAAATCAACCTTGGCCAAGGATGCCAGGTTTGTGCCGCTGTCCAGCAGAGACAAACGTTTCTGCAGAGTGTCGTCGCTCAGTTTCCTTTGTTTGGCATCGCGTTGAAGAGCGCGCGCGAGCCACGCGGAAAAGGCTTCTGCCTCAGTTTCGGACGCCGATACGATGCTGATCCCAAAGCCTGCATTCAGCAGCATCAGCGTCAGCGCATCCAAATTGGTTTGACGTCCCATCACTGCGATCTGTCGCACAGCCGTGCGCCGGTCGCGCCCGGTGCGGGGCGGGGTCGCTGCAAATTTCTCGGCCATCAAAAAGTGACGCGCGCCCCTCGCTGAGGGAGACTGCAACCGGTCCTCGAACATGGCGCGTTCCAAGATCAATCCTTGATCAAACGGCAACAGCTGCGCTGCTTCAACACATTGCAATATGTCATTCGCGGCGGCGTTGCCCTCTTTGATTTGCGTTCGGATTGCACTCAAAGCAGCCTGAAACCCTTCGGGATCGGAAAAGCCCAGGTTTTCGTCGCGGGTTCTGGGCCACTGCCCTTTTCGTGCAAGGCTTTTTGCCAGTTGAAGCGCTTCTTCGACTGGTGAGCCTTGCGTCAATTGCGCGATCATACGCAGCAGCCGGGTATCAGAGGCATGTACAACTTGTCCGCTGAGAAGCATCTCAAGCGCGCGCTGCGCCCCCAGGATGCGTGGCAGTCGTTGGGTTGCGCCTCCACCGGGGGTCATGCCCAGTTTGACGTCGGGCATCGCCAAGCGTGCATCTGTCTGTGCGACACGGGCATGCGCGGCCAAAGCCAGCTCGAACCCGGCCCCCATCGCCGCACCATGGAGGGCCACAACAACCGGTTTGGGTGCATTTTCGATCTTGGTGCAGAGATCCGATACCCAAGGGAGAGCGAGCGTGTTGTTATACTCTGACAGATCGACGCCTGGGCAAAACCCGCGGCCCGCCCCTGTCAAAACAACCCCGTCGACATCAGGCGCGTCGATCGCTGCATCCAGCTGCGCGTCCAAAGCCGTCCGCATCGTCGGCGTCAGCGCATTGACCGGTGCGCGATCCATTGTCAGCAGAGCGATCCGATCGCGGATTTCAATGCGCACTTGATCCACCACTCGGGGTCCCTTCACCGGTGCATTGCAATTCTATTGCATTACACTCAAAGCGAGAGGATCAGGCAAGCCTTAGGTTAATCTTAGTTGCAATTGTCTTTGATCACACAGGAACGTTGTCAAACTGCGCCTCCAAAGCCTCGCTTTGCAGGAGGTGATCCCATTTGCGCGCTTTTGAGGGCACCGATTGGCCTTGGGTCTTGAGATCATGGATAAGCCTGGCTAGGTCGGGTTGCAGGCGATAGCGGTCTGCTTCGGGACAGCGTTCGATCTTGCGTAGAAGGTCCGTCCAGCGGTTATGGTCTGTCATGTCAGTATCTCCCCGGAGTGCACAACCTGAAGTATAGCAGCTTGTGTATCGTTTTTCGATGATCATGCCGGGAAGATGTAAAGGATTGGTAAACCTCCGCCGATGCGGCAGGAGCAAGCTGGATATTTTTCCGTTAAGATGTCGCGGGCAAGGCCATCACCGGATCGGGCAGATCCAGGTCTGGCAAATCGTCAAAACCAGCCAATGTGTCATCGGGCAGATCAGGCAAGTCCTGCATATCTGCTAGGGTCTGATCAATTTGGAGCCGAGCCTCTTCCGGTTCCAGCGCCTTTGGGAGCTGCCCATTTTCTATGTCCCTTGCCCCATCACTTGCGCCTGACTCGGACGGTTGGTCAAAGCCCGGTAACATCACCCGGACCGCACGCATTCCGCTGAGCTGTCCGAGATGAACATCTGCCACGAGGTGCCCCAGTGATGTCACCAGTTCGGACTGCCCGAGGCATCCCAAGGGCAAAGGCAAAACGGCACCCTGTTGTAAGTTGCAGACCACATTGAGCGGCTGGTTCAACCGCGCGATGACAGTTGTAAAGGCCACCGGGGCATCCAATGCCTGCTTGTGTAAAACGGGTGATTTCTGATCCTTGTCCCCACGTATCCGGTTCGACGCCGATTTCTTTGTCTTGCGATGTGGCAGGGCCAGAAATATCACACCTGTTTTTGCGCCTTCTGCCAGGTCGAGCGTCAAGCGGAACAAATCAAACTGCCCATCGTCCAACAAAAGCGACAAGGCGCGTGTGTCTTCCACCCGGTCACCAAAGCGGAACTCACTTGGCCTGTAGGCCTCGTTATGCTCTGACAGCTGGGTGTCATATCGTTCAAGCGTGGCATCGAGCAGCGGTGCGATCATTGCGGCGTCCGTGCGGGTGTAAGCCCGGTCTGCCGCCTTGACCGCGCGCACCTGACCCGAGATTTGCTGTTCCACAATTGCGGTCACGCTTTGACCGTCGAAACAGGCGACTGCGCGTGCTCCATCAACCCCATCCAACAAAACAAGCATCCCCTGCCCGTCCATCTGGCTCAAAAGGTCCTTGGTGGTGACGGATGTCTGTTCCAGCGTGGTGACCCCCACCGCCAGTTCAAACAACTTGTCCGCCGAGCGGGCCAGGCCAAGGCGCAGCGCCTTGGCGGGATTCATCGCGCGGGCATCGAACCCTTCACGGGCGACGCGCGCTTTCCTGTGGATAATTGAAATGCTGTTGGTGTTGTCCATAGATGCTTCGCTGAGCCCGATCTTCAAACTTCACCGAAGCCTACGAAAAACTGGTTACCAAGGCCTTTATGCGGCTGGACTTGTCGCCTGCGAGACTGTCGCAGGAGGCAAGATCACCCGAAACGCGCTGCCGCCCTGTGCCGGAACGATGCCGACGCTGCCACCAAGGCGTGTCATGATCTCAGCGCAGATCGCCAGTCCCAACCCTGCACCGCCGACGCGGGCATGGCTGATCCGGGAAAACTTTTCAAAGATCACGGCATGCATGTCGGCGGGGATGCCTGAGCCGTTGTCGACAAAATCAATAATCAGCTGTCCATTCTGGCGCTGTGTGCTGATGGTCAGCACGGGCTCTTTGGCATCGCAGTATTTGCGCGCATTTGTAATCAGGTTGATAAAGACCTGCGCCAAACGGTCCAAATCCGTCGTCAGCACTATGTTTTGATCAATCTGCCCATACTTAATTTCCAGCTGCCCCTCTTCCCCTTGAGCGGCACGGACAGAGCGTTGCAGCAGGTCCGACAGGCTGCCTGTTTGGGTGTTCAGCACCACCTGCCCGTTTTCCAGAACACTGAGATCCAGAAGATCATCCAGCAGCCGTGTCAGGCGCACGGTCTCATCATGGATAATGGTCGAGTATTTCTCACCGTCGGCCTCAGAAAGTCCTTTACCGTCGCGCAGGATTTCCGAGAACGCGCGGATGGATGTCATGGGCGTGCGCAGCTCGTGGCTGATCTGGCTGAGAAACGTGTCCTTTTGTTCAGAGATCTGCGTCAGTTTTGTATTGGCCGCGCGCAGCTGTCGGGCGGTGCGAGCAAGCTCTTCGGACTTGGCTTCAAGCTGGCTGGAGTACTCCATGATCTGCGCTGTTTCGTCCGCAACCGCCATCAGGTCCTGCACCGAGACCGTGGCCCCGCCGACGATCTGGCTGATCATGGCATGGGCCGTGGCCCCGCCGACGGATCCGGACAATTCACGCTCCAATTCCTGCAGGAAATCAGGGCTGGGTTCGGGCAAATATCCCGACAAGCCCTGGCGTGAGGCCGCTTTGGAAAACAAGGACTGCGCTTCCGCGGCCCCCAATATGCGCTGCGACATCAGCAAAAGGTCCTCACTTTGGGCCAATCCGCCAGACCAGGTGCCGGTGGTGGCCGAGTGTTGGAAGACATTGACAAATTGTGCGCCCTGTAACCGCTCCAGCGGTTTGGGGAAGCTCAGGATCGACACCGCAATAAAGGAAAAGGTGTTCAGCAGCATCGACCACATCACCGCGTGCACCAGTGGGTCCATCCCATCTACGCCAAACAAGGCCCGGGGTCTGAGCCAGCTGATGCCAAATGGTCCTGCCTCTAGAAGCGCCTGAGACAGGATGACAGATGGCCCGAAACTGGGTAGAAAAAGGGTGTAAAGCCAAATGGCGAACCCAACGAGCAGTCCCGTTAACGCGCCAATACGTGTGGCCCCACGCCAAAACAGCCCGCCCAACATGGCAGGCAGCAGCTGCGCCACGCCGGCAAAGGACACAAGCCCGATAGCCGCCAAAGCGGCGCCACCGCTGGACAGACGCAGGTAGACATAGCCAAGCAAGACAACGCCTGCGATCGACAGTCGCCGTGTCAGCAAGGCCACTTGCCGCACATCGCCCGACACAACAATCCCCGTGCCGCCGGTCATGCGCAACCAGACGGGCATCACCACATGGTTGGACAGCATGGTCGACAGCGCAATAGCGGCCACAATCACCATGGAGGTGGCCGATGAAAAGCCACCCAAAAACGACAAGATCGCCAAGCCTTCTCGGCCTTCCTGAAGCGGCAGTGTGAGGACAAACAAATCTGGGTTGGCACCCGCAGGCATGATATCCAGGCCGATCGCGGCGATGGGCACGACAAAGAGGCTCATCAGCATCAGATAGGCTGGAAAGGCCCAGGATGCGGTGCGCAAATGGCCTTCGTCCTCGTTTTCAACCACCATTACCTGGAACATCCGGGGCAAGCACAAGAAGGCTGCGGCTGACAAGAGCGTTAGCCCGACCCAGCGACTGCCGGGCACATCCCAGCGGGCAATCTCCGAGGCGTCGATCCGGGCAAAGGTTTCTGATACGCCTCCGGCAATACCCCAGACCACAAAGATACCCACAGCCAGCAGGGCAAACAGCTTGACCACCGCCTCAAGCGCGATGGCCATCACGACACCGTGGTGACGTTCGTTGGCATCCAGGTTGCGCGTTCCAAAGAGGATCGTGAAGAGCGTGAGCCCCAGCGCAACCCAAAGCGCTGTCGAGGATGCGTCACCCAAACTGGCGTTTGGATCGGCTTCTGCGAAGGCAGCAAAAGACAAGGTGACCGATTGGAGCTGCAGGGCAATATAAGGCGTGGTCCCGATCACAGCCAAAATAGTGACGAGAACCGCCAAAAGGTTGGATTTGCCATAGCGCGAGGAAATCAGATCCGCGATCGAGGTGATCCGCTGGCTTCGTCCGATACGTACCAGTTTGCGAAGGGTCCACCACCAGCCGATCATGATCAGCGTCGGCCCCAGATAGATCGTCAAGAACTCCAAACCGGAACGCGCCGCAAACCCCACCGCGCCGTAAAACGTCCAAGCGGTGCAATAGATGGACAATGACAGTGTGTAGATCCATGGGCTGCGAAGCCATGCTCCACGACCGTGCAATGCCGCGCGATCCGCCGCAAAGGCCACAGCAAACAACAGCACCACATAGAGCAGGCTGGCCAGAACAAGGACGTTCAGCGTGGCCATTCACTCATCCTTGAAAGCATCGTCTGTCTCGGCACCACTCGGCAGCCGGGACGAGATCAGCGCAGCTGCAATGAGTAACACCAACCATGCCAGAAAGAGAAACGACATCACATAGGTGGTCGCACGCCCCTGCCCTCCTGAGATTGCCCATAGCAATGGCAAGTAAAACAAGACCACGCCAAAGACCGGCAACATGCGCGCCGCATCCGCCATCCGCCTTTGGCGATAGGCGCGACGTTCCAGAAAGACGGACGGCTGTTCCTGGCTCATGGGGTCATCAGGTCCCGCACTGTGGCCAAAACATCGGCGTTGGAGAAAGGTTTGGTCATGTATTGACTGGCGCCGTAGCGCTCGGCCATGTCGCGGTCCGTATCCTGCCCACGCGCGGTGAGCATCAGAACCGGCAGGTCAGCGGTCTGTTCATTGGCGCGAATGTCTCGTAGAATATCAAACCCGCTGCGCCCCGGCAGCATGACATCCAGGATGATCAGGTCGGGCGCGCGGGCCAATACAGCCTCAATGGCGTCATGTCCGTTTGAATGTGTTTTAACGTCATACCCGTCACGAGACAGGATGAAGCTGACGGCCTCAATGATATTGGGCTCGTCTTCGATCAAAAGGACGCGTTTCGTCATCTATGGCTCCCCTGCCATTCCCGAAGGTCCCGGGCGTTCGGATACTATGAGAAATAGAACCCAGCCTGTCAAAAGCAGATTGCGGCTCACTCTGCCCCGGTCATCAAAGATGGCTCGCGACGTGCGGCACAGTCTTGCATTGGGCAGATCCGGCAACTTGAGCCGACATGTTCAACACGTTCGGCTGTCGCCTCGGGATGGTCGGGCAACAGCAACATATGCGCATGCACAAGTGCCGGGCCGTCAAATCCCGCTGGGCGGCGAAGCTCGGCCAGGGAATAGCTCATGATCCTACTGTGCTGGCTTCCTGATTGTTCCAGCGGTACGGCGACCCGACTGAGCGGGCTTTGCAAAACGCGGTAAAGCGGCCAGAGCGCACAAGCGCCAGCAGCCGTTGGAATGGAAAACCCCGGCACCTGTTTGCGAAAGATAATCGTGCCCGATCCATCACAGATGACCAATCCCACGGGCCCATACACATCCGAGGGCAACGACGCCATACGCCGCAACAATAGCGGGGCGTCCACCTGCAATTGACGGGCCAGGGCGTTGGGCTCAAGCCCCAGAACATCGACCGCCTGGCGCAAGGCGCGCATCGGCAGGATTTGCGCATCGCTGTGTGCCTGTCGCAACCAGGTCTCGGTCAGACGACGCGCACTGTCCGTTGCCAAATCTGGTGCTTGTGCGACCAGATGCGGTATGGCCCCATCCCCCATGGATTTTTCCAGAAACGGCAGTGTGTAGTTATGCTGCGCCAGAAAAGCGTGCATTTCGTCCATGGGGGAACGCACGTCCTCATCAGTATCGGGGGCAGCCTCCAGATGGCGCACAAGCGCCTCGGCGCCTTCAGCCAATCGCCGACTGTCTTCGCCCAGATTGCGATGAAACCTTGCGCGCCATTCGGGTTCCAGCTCTTTCGTTTCGACCAGAATGGAAGCGGTGGAACGGATGGCTGTCACCGAGGTAATCACATCATGCAACGACGCCGCCAGATGCGGGTCATTGGCCAGCCGGTCATTCAATGTGGCCACGGTCTGTTCCAACGTTTCGGCCTTTTGATGCAATGCAGTCAGAACCTGTGCCCAACCCGGAAAGCGCCCGGCAAATTCCTCGGTGCGATCCAGTTCGGCAGCATGGGCGTTTTGCGAATGAGCCGCCACCTGCAAGCCGTCCAGCAACGCCGCTTCGGCTCCTTCACTGAGCAAGGCGGGCTCGACCTGCAAATGCTCGGCCAGGGTCAGCAACGTCTTGCCGCCGATTCTGCGGCGGTTGTGTTCAATCAGGTTGAGATAGGATGGTGATATGCCGGCTTGCTTGGCCAGCTCTGTCTGTTTGAGCCCCAACATCACTCGCCTGTCCCGGATCCGGTTGCCGATAAGCTGGCTTTGCGCCATTGGTTTTCCTTTACAATTCCGGTGCTTTACCTAAGGGTATGGCGAATAATTTACAGAATTTACGATACTTCTGTTTATTTTTTTACAAAATTATTCTTTCAAGTAAAGCACTTGTTGCGGTGTTTTCTTACCTGCTGCGATAATGAATTTGCACGAGTTTGTGCCCGCACCTGCACGAGGAGACGCAAGTTGCGGTAAAATCTAATGGGAGGAACTCCATGACGAAATCCAACTTTACGCGTCGCGGTCTGCTGAAAACCAGTGCCATCGCGGGTGCAGGTGTCGCTCTGCCGACAATCTTTACCGCGCAATCTGCGCATGCTTTCACCAACGAACCGACTGGCAGCTCGGTCACACTGGGCTTCAACGTGCCTCAGTCGGGCCCCTACGCTGACGAGGGCGCGGACGAGCTGCGCGCCTATGAGCTAGCGGTTGAGCACCTGAACGGTGGCGGCGACGGCGGCATGATGAACACTTTCTCGTCCAAGGCCCTGCAAGGCAACGGCATCCTGGGCAAAGAAGTAAAATACGTTACAGGCGACACGCAAACCAAGTCGGACGCAGCCCGTGCCTCGGCCAAGTCGATGATTGAAAAAGACGGCGCAATCATGATCACCGGGGGCTCGTCCTCGGGCGTGGCCGTGGCTGTTCAAGCACTCTGCCAAGAGGCCGGCGTGATCTTCATGGCGGGCCTGACCCACTCGAATGACACCACGGGTAAAGACCGCAAGGCCAATGGCTTCCGCCACTTCTTTAACTCGTATATGTCAGGTGCTGCTCTGGCGCCGGTTCTGGCTGCCAACTACGGCACAGACCGCAAAGCCTATCACCTGACCGCCGACTACAACTGGGGCTACACAACGGAAGAAGCTGTCAAAGCTTCGACCGAAGCCATGGGCTGGGAAACGGTCGCAGCTGTGAAAACACCGCTGACACAAACCGACTTCAGCTCGTATATTGCTCCCGTTCTGCAATCCGGTGCCGATACGCTGGTTCTGAACCACTACGGCGGGAACATGGTGAACTCGCTGACAAACGCGGTTCAGTTCGGCCTGCGGGACAAGCAAGTAAATGGTAAAGACTTCCAGATCATTGTTCCGCTGTACTCTCGCCTGATGGCGAAGGGTGCGGGTGCCAACGTGAAGGGCATCTTTGGCTCAACCAACTGGCACTGGTCGCTGACGGATGAAGGCTCACAAGCCTTCGTGAAATCCTTTGGCACCAAATACGGCTTCCCACCCTCACAGGCGGCACATACGACATATGTTCAAGCTCTGCTTTATGCAGATGCGGTTGAGCGTGCGGGCTCCTTCGCTCCTTGTGCTGTGGCCGAAGCGTTGGAAGACTTTGAGTTTGATGGCATGGGCAACGGCAAGACGCTGTACCGTGGTGCCGATCACCAGTGCTTCAAGGACGTGTTGGTTGTGAAGGGTAAAGAGAACCCTGACAGCGAATTCGACCTTCTGGAAGTTGTTGAAGTCACCCCAGTGGATCAGGTCATGTATTCGCCAGATCACCCACAGATGGGCGGCGCAGAAGCCACTCTGGGCACGTGTAACAACGGCGCATAAGACGCTGACGGCCTCATAAAATCAGTGGTGGGCACCATTCACAATAAGGTGCCCACCCTACCCCCGACCTCTCTCTGACAGTGAAAGCGCGACGCTGACGCGCGACGTCTGTGAACCAAAAAGGGACAGACCGATGGAAGCCATCATTCTACAAATTCTAAACGGCCTCGACAAAGGGTCGGCCTATGCGCTGATCGCGCTGGGGCTGACGCTGATCTTTGGCACGCTGGGTGTGGTCAACTTCGCCCACGGTGCACTGTTCATGATCGGCGCGTTTTGTGCTGTAACGCTAAGCCGGCTGATCTCTCTCAGCCATGAAGTGGCCGTTGAAGGCAAGGTGGATTTCCTCGGCAACCCCGCGACGGAAAGCGTCCCTTACATCTACGACTGGTTTGGGCGGGCCACGGGGGATGCAATCATCGACTGGGCCGTGCCGCTGTCTATTCTTTTTGCCATTCCGGTGATGATGCTGATCGGTGTCATCATGGAGCGTGGGTTGATCAAACATTTCTACAACCGCCCCCATGCGGACCAAATCCTTGTGACCTTTGGCCTGGCCATCGTACTGCAAGAGATCATCAAGTATTACTACGGTGCCAATCCGATCCCGACGCCCGCGCCTGATGCGTTCCGTGGCTCGTTCGACTTTGGCGCTGCCATGGGCTTTGATCCCAATACAATCATCTATCCTTACTGGCGACTGGTTTACTTCGCTTTCGCCGCAGTGATCATCGGGGCTGTCTTTGCCTTCTTGCAATTCACTACTTTTGGCATGGTGGTGCGCGCCGGCATGGCTGACCGTGAAACAGTGGGGCTTCTGGGGATCAATATCGACCGTCGCTTCACTATTATGTTCGGCCTCGCAGCCGCCGTCGCCGGGCTGGCGGGGGTGATGTACACGCCTATCAATTCGCCCAATTACCATATGGGAATGGACTTCCTTGTTCTCAGCTTCGTCGTGGTTGTTGTCGGTGGCATGGGATCCCTGCCCGGTGCTGTACTGGCCGGTTTCCTGCTAGGTATTCTGGAAAGCTTTGCGTCGATGGGCGCCGTGCTTGAAGTGCTTCCAGGCCTGAACCAGATCATCATCTACCTGGTCGCAATTATCATTCTGCTCACCCGCCCAAGGGGCCTGATGGGCCGCAAAGGCGTGATGGAGGACTAACCCATGCTTGGATTGAACAAAAAAGACTTCCGTCTGTTGATGATTGTGCTTGGGTTGACCATGCTCGCCCCCTTCATCCTGAATCCCTTCCCGTCCAGTTCGGGCCTGGCACAGTTCAATGCGGGCTATCCTGACCTGATGCAGCGGTTCGTGATCTTCGGCATCTTTGCCATTGGGTTCAACATCCTCTTTGGCCTCACAGGATACCTGTCCTTCGGTCACGCGGCCTTTCTGGGCGTGGGATCCTACGGCGCGATGTGGATGATGAAGCTCTTTTCGCTGAACGTCATCCCGGCGATTATCATGGGAGTGATTGTGGCCGGTATCTTTGCAGTCGCGGTTGGATATGTGTCATTGCGCCGGTCAGGCATCTACTTTTCGATCCTGACACTGGCCTTTGCGCAGATGTCCTATGCCTTGGCCTATTCGGTCCTGACGCCGATTACGGGTGGCGAAACCGGCCTGCAGATCAAATCGACTGACAGCCCGCTTTTGTCCAATCTGGCCGAAGGCGAGATTGGTCGCGCCAACCTCTTTGGGATGGACATGCGTGCCAGTTACGAGATGGCCGTCGGAGACTGGCTCTTTACCTTCAACGCTGGCTACTACATCGCAGCTGTTTTCATGCTGATCAGCTTTTATCTGGCGATCCGCATCTTCCGCTCGCCCTTCGGCACCATGCTGCGGGCTGTGAAATCAAACCAGACACGGATGTATTACACTGGCCTGAACGCGCGGCCCTATACGCTGGCGGCCTTCGTGATCTCTGGCATGTATGCGGGTCTGGCAGGCGGTTTGCTGGTGGCGATGGACACGCAAGTAGGCCCGGAACGGATGTTCTGGACCGCTTCGGGCGAAGTGGTGCTAATGACCATTCTTGGTGGTGCGGGCACGCTGATCGGCCCTGTGCTGGGTGCAGGCGCGATCAAGTACATGGAAAACATCCTGTCCAAGATCAACAAGGACATCCTGCACCAATGGTTCGCCTTCCTGCCTGATGGGCTTGAAGATTTCATCATCACCCTAGTTTACCCGTTCATCGGAAAAGGCTGGCACCTGACACTGGGTCTGATCTTCATGGCCGTCGTGATCTTCTTGCCCGGTGGGTTGGTCGAAGGGGGACAGCGCATCAAGCGGCTCTTTAGCCGCAAGAAAAAACCGGGTGACGACGAGGCTGACAAGGCCAGTCAATCCACCCCGGCTGAATAAGGAGACGGGCCTATGGGAATTCTTGAGGTCAAAGACGTCAACAAACGCTTCGGCGGTCTGCAGGCTCTGGGGGATGTGAACCTGAGCGTCGAGGACCAAAGTGTGCATGCCATCATCGGCCCCAACGGTGCCGGTAAATCCACGCTGCTCAATGTGCTGGTGGGCAAACTGATTCCCGACACAGGCTCGGTCATGTTTGACGGCCAATCGGTTTTGGGCCGCAAGCCCTATGAGATCAATCAGATGGGGATCAGCCGGGTCTTTCAGACGCCTGAAATCTTTGGCGACTTAACGGTCATGGAAAACATGATGATCCCGATCTTTGCCAAACGTGATGGGGCTTTTCGAATGCATGCCATCGAAAGCATGGCGAAGGAGAAGGCCATCATTGAACAAGCCACAGAGATGTTGGAAAATCTGAACTTGGCCGATGATCGCGACATGCACGCCGCCGCGATGAGCCGGGGCAACAAACGACGCCTGGAAATCGGGATGTGCCTGGCGCAGGAACCCCGTCTTCTTCTGCTGGATGAACCCACCGCAGGCATGGCGCGCGCGGATACCAATGCCACGATCGACCTGCTCAAGCAGATCAAAGACGAGCGCGACATCACTATCGCGATCATTGAACATGACATGCATGTGGTGTTCTCATTGGCCGAACGCATCACCGTTTTGGCGCAGGGCACACCGTTGGTCGAAGATACGCCCGATAACATCAAGGGCCACCCAAAGGTCCGCGAGGCGTATCTGGGCGAAAGCGCCTGACGCGAAGAAATGCAAGCCCCGGACCTGATCCGGGGCCTCGACCTCAACCACGAGGTCCCGGATCAATCCCGGGACAGGAGACACCGAGATGAACGAAGTAAAAGAACGTCCTGAAGGCCGCCGCAACATGGCCAAGACCACCCCTGCTTACCTTTCGGTCTGGGGGCTGCAAGCGTACTACGGCGAAAGCTACATCGTTCAGGACATCAGTTTTAATGTTCACGAAGGCGAAATCCTTGCCCTTCTGGGCCGCAACGGTGCGGGCAAAACCACCACGTTGCGCTCGATTGCCCGGATGGACAACCCGCAGGTGCATCACGGCGAGATCTGGCTGGATCACCAACCGCTGCACAAGATGAGAAGCCACGAAGCTTCGGCCGCAGGCATCGGCTTGGTGCCAGAGGATCGCTGCATCATCCCCGGCCTCACGGTTGAGGAAAACTTGCAACTGGCCCAAATCGCTCCGCCGGTTGGCTGGTCTATTGAGCGTCTGTACGACCTCTTTCCTCGACTGGCGGAACGCCGCAAACAAGAGGGTGTAACCCTTTCGGGCGGCGAGCAGCAGATGCTGGCTGTCGCCCGTGCACTTGCGCGTGATATCAAGGTGCTGCTCTTGGATGAGCCCTATGAAGGCCTCGCACCTGTAATCGTTGACGAGATCGAGAAGACCCTCAACATCATCAAGGCACAGGGCATCACCACGGTCATCGTGGAACAAAACGCCGTGCGTGCGCTGGAGTTGTCCGACCGTGCGGTGATCCTTGACACTGGCGGCATCGTTTTTGATGGTAGCGCCGATGAGGTGCTCAACGACGAAGCCCTTCGCGCCGAATACCTCGCCATTTAGGTAGCCACGATCCAAAACACAAAGGTCCAATATGACTGATACAACACATGCACCGTCGGCCGACTTTGAAGCCAACGCCCACATCACTTCTGCCAAGTACGATGAGATGTATGCGGCCTCGATCAAAGATCCAGATGGGTTCTGGGCAGAGCACGCCAAACGCATCGACTGGATGAAACCGTTCACGCGCGTCAAGGATGTTTCCTATGCCTTTGGCGATGTGTCTATCAAATGGTTCGAGGACGGCACGCTGAACGTATCGGCCAACTGTATCGACCGCCATTTGGCCACGCGCGGTGATCAAACTGCGATCATCTGGGAGCCGGACAGCCCTACGGATGAGGCGTTGTACATCACTTACAATGAGCTGCACGAGAGAGTCAGCAAAATGGCCAATGTGATGAAATCGCTTGGGGTGAGCAAAGGCGACCGCGTGGTCATCTACATGCCGATGATCCCCGAAGCGGCCTATGCCATGTTGGCCTCGGCCCGTATTGGGGCCATTCATTCAATCGTGTTCGCGGGGTTCTCTCCTGATGCGCTGGCCGCCCGGATTGACGGATCCGAAGCCAAGCTGGTGATCACCGCCGACGAAGCCCCACGTGGCGGGCGCAATACTGCGCTGAAATCGAATGCGGACATCGCCCGTGACAAAGCAACGACCAAACCACAAATGCTGGTGGTACAACGCACGGGCGGCGACGTGGCGATGGCGACAGGGCAAGATCATTGGCTGCACGAAGCCTCGGCCACAGTGTCTGCCGACTGCCCGCCCGAGGAAATGGGCGCCGAAGATCCTTTGTTCATTCTCTACACATCTGGATCAACCGGCCAACCCAAGGGCGTGGTGCACACCACCGGGGGCTACATCACCTATGCGGCCATGACGCATGAACTGACCTTTGATTATCATGACGGCGACATCTACTGGTGTACGGCGGATGTGGGCTGGGTCACGGGCCACAGCTATATTGTCTACGGACCACTGGCCAATGGGGCCACGACGCTGATGTTCGAAGGTGTTCCAACCTATCCCGATGCCTCGCGGTTTTGGAAGGTTTGCGAAAAGCACAAGGTCAACCAGTTCTACACTGCCCCAACCGCTCTGCGTGCGCTGATGGGACAAGGGGACAGCTTTGTCGAAGCCGCTGACCTCAGCAGCATCAAAGTTCTGGGCACCGTGGGCGAGCCAATCAATCCTGAGGCCTGGAACTGGTATTCCGAGGTCGTGGGCGGCGGGCGTTGTCCCATCGTCGACACTTGGTGGCAAACTGAAACCGGTGGTCACCTGATGACCCCCCTGCCCGGCGCACATGCCACCAAACCCGGATCAGCGATGAAACCGTTCTTTGGGATCAAACCCGTCGTGCTTGAGCCCACTTCGGGCGAGGTGATTGAAGGAAATGATGTCGAAGGCGTGCTGTGTATCGCAGACAGCTGGCCCGGTCAGATGCGTACCGTCTGGGGCGACCACAAACGGTTCATGAAAACTTATTTTGCCGATTATAAGGGCTATTACTTCACTGGCGACGGCTGCAAACGTGATGCAGATGGCGATTACTGGATCACAGGTCGTGTGGACGATGTGATCAACGTTTCTGGTCATCGCATGGGCACTGCCGAAGTGGAAAGCGCCCTCGTTGCACACCCCAAAGTCTCTGAAAGCGCGGTCGTCGGATACCCACATGACATCAAAGGTCAGGGCATTTACTGCTACGTCACGTTGATGGCTGGTGAGGAATACACTGACGAGCTGAAAACCGAGTTGCGCAACCATGTGCGCGCCGAGATCGGACCGATTGCCAGCCCGGATATGATCCAATGGGCGCCAGGTTTGCCTAAGACACGTTCGGGCAAAATTATGCGCCGTATCCTGCGCAAGATTGCCGAGAACGACTATGGCGCATTGGGCGATACATCAACACTGGCGGATCCATCGGTTGTGGATGACCTTATCGAAAATCGGATGAACCGCTAAGTTGGACGCCATCTCAAACGGAAAGCCGGGCTGCTTCATGCGCCCGGCTTTTTTACTTATTGCAGTGTGTTACGTGACAGCATTGATGTGGCGGGCTGAACTGGCCGATCATGAAGACGACAAAGCCCGTTTGCGACACACGGTCGTTTTCAAGCGCGACAGAGCGCCATGGGCTTAGCACCTTGCCTTCATGACGGATCTCAGCCAATCGCAATCTTCCGAGCCGCCCACGCGGGTGGTTCACGGCATCCTATGCGTTGAAGTTGCTATGCTGTTTTACGCGGTGCAGGACACCGTGATGAAGTCACTGCTCGATAGTTACTCTGTTTGGATGCTGATCTTTTTCCGGGCATTGGTATCGGTCTTGATCCTGACGCCCCTGATCCTTTGGCTGGGCGCGCCGCACCGTATCCTAACACCTTTGTGGAAAATTCACGCCCTGCGTGGCAGCCTATTTGCAATCGCGTTTTCGCTCTTTTACACGGCTTTTCCCTTTATGGGTCTGGCCGAAGTGGTCACGATATTCTTTTCCGCACCGTTAATCACCGCCCTGCTGGCTGCCGTCTGGCTGAAAGAAACCATCGGCTGGCACCGTGCAGGGGCACTGGCGGTGGGGTTTGCCGGTATTCTCATTGCAATGAACCCGACCGGAAATACCTTCACATGGGTGGCCCTGTTGCCGTTAGGCTGCGCCTTGTTTTACGCAATCACTCAGGTGCTGGCCCGCAAAATCGGCGAGCGTGAAACCACTCTCACGGTCGGCCTGCACACCCTGTTCTTCTCTGGCGTCTGCGTGCTTCCATTTGGGTATGCCGTGTCGCAGATTGTAGGACCCAATCCAGAATTCCAACATCTTCAATTTGAGTTTTTCACTCAAATTACAACAGGTTGGGGCGTGCTTTTGATGATGGGTTGCGTTGGGATGATGGGGTATCTTCTGCTTAGTCGTGCCTATCAGGTGGCCCCGGCCAGTATGATTGCCCCTTTTGATTATACTTATGTGCCGATCGCTGTGGCCTTGGGATACTTCTTCTTTGATGAGGTGCCGCCACTGAGCACAATAATCGGCATGTCCCTGATCATTCTCTCGGGGCTTTATCTGGGCTACCGCGAGGTGCGCGCGGTGCGGCGCGGCGCAGCGATTCCACCCACTGCCGACGTGGTGTTTTCTCCTTCAAACCCGCTCCCGCCTCAAATCCCCGAGGCCGAAATGACCTTTACATCTGTCAGAGCACCAAAATGACAGTCGCGCCGAATATCCACGACCAACCTCGTGATCTGCGCGGTGTGAGCTTCGTTTTTGCGGCTGGGGTTTTGTGGTCCACCGTCGGTCTGGGCATTCGTCTGATCGAGGATGCGCAAGTCTGGCAAATCCTGTTCTACCGTTCGTTCAGCCTGACACTGCTGCTCTATGTGGTGATCCGGATCAGATCGCGCACCAGCCCCTTTGCCTTGGCCTTCGCATCGGGATGGACAGGATTGATTGGCGCGCTGTCGCTGATCGTCGCCTATACCGCCAGCATCTATGCAATTCAGACCACATCCGTGGCCAATGCCATGTTCCTGTTCGCCAGCGCGCCGTTTCTGGCGGCCATCCTTGGGCTCATTTTTCTGCGCGAACGGGTTCGGCCTCAAACCTGGGCCGCGATTGCGCTGGCTGCAGTGGGGATTTCGGTGATGATTTGGGACAAAACAGGCCAGTCGCAATGGTCGGGCAATGTGGCGGCCCTGGGCTCGGCCCTTGGGTTTGCTGTGTTTACCATCACCTTGCGCTCGGGACGCGCCGGAGAGACACTGCCAATTGTCTTTTTGTCCGGACTAATCGCGGTCGCCGGCATCGCCGCATACGCAATATCCCAAGGCCATTCGCTTCGGATCAGCCCTCAGGATTCGACCGTTGCCCTGGCCATGGGCTGTTTCCAGGTTGGGGCTGGACTGGTTCTATATACGCTTGGCTCAAAAACCGTTCCAGCGGTCGAGCTGACATTGCTAACCCTGTCCGAAGTGTTATTGGCCCCCTTCTGGGTCTGGTTAGTTCTGGCGGAAATCCCCAGTGACTACACCATCTGGGGAGGCACAATCTTGTTGATTGCGATCACAGGGAATGCTTTGAGTGGTATGCGCCGCAAACCCACAGGGCTGCCGAAATAGCAGGACGTTTTCACCGCAAACGAGCCTTTCGACCCGCAGGGTAACACAGCGGCTTTCGAATATTTTGCAGTATTGCTTTGCAAAGTGCCCTCTCAAACCCCATTTGATGGATGAAAAGTACGCTTTTCTCGGCTTTGCGCTTGGCCTATAAGCGATGAAAAGAAATGCGGTGACGTATCGTCAACACACCGCCATTGGTCGAGGAAACGGATGCCCAAAAACCCGCACGAATCTGATGTTGCTTTCATCAAAGCCCTGGCTGAACTTCTGAATGAAAACGAGCTGACCGAATTACAGGTGAAACGCGAATATGGCGAAAGTGACCGCCTGAATGTGCGTGTCAGTCGAAGGCAGGATGTAGCTGCGCAATATGTGGCTCAGGCCCCTGCTGCGGCAGCACCAGTGGCCGCCCCCGCACCTGTTGCTGGCACTGCCGCACCAGCCGCGGCACCTGCAGCGGTTGATGATCCGGCGGATCATCCCGGTGCAGTGACATCGCCAATGGTTGGAACGGTTTACATGCAAGCCGAACCCGGTGCGCCCTCGTTTGTGACTGTAGGCGACACGGTCAACGAAGGGGATACTTTGCTGATCATCGAGGCGATGAAAACCATGAACCATATCCCCGCCACGCGTGCCGGCACCGTCAAGCGCATCATGATCGAAGATGGTGCAGCTGTGGAATATGGCGCTCCTTTGATGATCATCGAATAAGGCTGCTGTTTGATGTTCGATAAAATCCTGATCGCCAACCGGGGCGAAATTGCCTTGCGCGTGATCCGCGCGGCCCGCGAGATGGGCATTCAATCCGTGGCCGTTCACTCAACCGCAGACAGTGATGCCATGCATGTCCGTATGGCGGACGAATCTGTGTGCATCGGTCCGCCTTCCGGGACGGACAGCTACCTGTCGATCCCCGCGATCATTGCCGCCTGTGAAGTCACGGGCGCACAGGCCATTCATCCCGGCTATGGCTTTTTGTCAGAAAACGCGAACTTCGTTCAGATCGTTGAAGATCATGACCTGAGCTTTATCGGCCCCACGGCTGAACACATCCGTGTCATGGGTGACAAAATCACCGCCAAGGATACGATGAAGAAACTGGGCGTGCCCTGCGTGCCGGGATCGGATGGTGGCGTCCCCACCTTGGCCGAGGCCAAGAAGCTGGGTGAAGAGATGGGATACCCCGTCATTGTCAAAGCTACTGCGGGTGGCGGCGGACGAGGAATGAAGGTGGCTGACACCGCCGCGGACATGGAACACGCCTTTATGACCGCACGCTCCGAAGGCAAGGCGGCCTTTGGCAATGATGAGGTGTATATTGAAAAATACCTGACCACGCCGCGCCATATTGAGATTCAGGTCTTTGGTGATGGCAAAGGCCAAGCCGTGCATCTGGGCGAGCGGGATTGCTCCTTGCAGCGCCGCCACCAAAAGGTGTTCGAGGAGGCGCCGGGCCCTTCTATCACGGCTGAAGAACGCGCCCGTATCGGTAAAACCTGTGCCGATGCCGTGGCCCGTATCAACTACGCTGGGGCCGGGACAATCGAATTCCTCTATGAGAACGGTGAGTTCTATTTCATCGAAATGAACACGCGCCTGCAGGTGGAACATCCGGTCACCGAAGCCATCTTTGGGGTTGATCTGGTCCGTGAACAAATTCGCGTTGCTGCCGGGTTGCCGATGTCGTTTACACAGGATGAGTTGCAGATCAACGGCCATGCCATCGAAGTGCGGATCAACGCCGAGAAGCTGCCCGAATTTTCGCCGCGGCCCGGAACCATCAGCCAGTTTCATGCGCCCGGAGGCTTGGGCGTGCGGATGGATTCAGCGCTCTATGATGGTTACAAAATCCCGCCCTATTATGACAGTCTAATCGCTAAACTGATCGTGCATGGGCGTGACCGCCCGTCGGCCCTGGCACGTCTTAACCGCGCGTTAGGAGAACTGATCGTAGACGGTGTCGACACCACTGTGCCGCTCTTTCACGAGCTGTTGCAGGAGCCCGATATCCATACGGGCGCCTATAACATCCACTGGCTGGAACATTGGCTGGAAACCAATCTGCAGGACTGACCCGATGGTCACCACAGCATGAAAGACTTTGATGATACCCTCACGCCCGACCTGCTTCTGGCAGGGTACGCGCAGGGTATTTTTCCAATGGCCGAGCATCGTGACGACCCGGATGTCTTTTGGGTTGATCCATCTAATCGTGGCATCTTGCCTTTGGGCCGATTTCACATTTCACGATCTCTGGCGCGGCGGATGCGGCGCGGGGGTTATACCGTTACGCTGAACAATGGCTTTGCGGATGTGGTCCAAGCCTGTGCTGACCGGGACGAGACTTGGATCAACGCTAAAATCTTTGACTTGTACAAAAAACTACACGACATGGGCCGCGCCCATTCGATAGAGATTTGGCATGGCGATGTGCTGTCGGGTGGAGTCTACGGCGTCACTCTGGGAGGCGTGTTCTTTGGTGAAAGCATGTTTTCGCACCAGACGGATGCCTCAAAACTGGCCTTGGCCCACTTGACAGATCATCTGCTGCGTTCGGGTTTTGTGTTGTTCGATACCCAGTTTATCACTGATCATCTGGCCAGCCTCGGGGCCGTCGAAATTCCCCGACGTGATTATCATATTCTCTTGATGGATGCGTTGGATCGGCCAGGCGATATCCTGAGTGTCCCGCTTACACAAAACCCTCAGGAGGTTTTACAGCGCATGACCCAAACGTCATAGCGCGGATATTCAAGTGCGTTCAAGGCAGGCGAAGACGCAACCATCCAGCCTTCAAAAACGGGGGCTGCACCTCCGCTTTCCGCAATGGTAACAAAGGCATAAGCGTCACCCGAGGGATCACCCGACGGATAGCGGCATTCGCGAAGATGGATCTTGAGACGACCAATCTCATAGATGCCATTGTTGTCCAGATCCATGTCAGTGATCGTGCCGTCAACCTTGTCGAGCCATCGCAACATTGCGCCTGAGCCCTGAGAGACCTCCTGCGCTGAAGCCGCCTGCCCCAAGAGGAACAGAGCCACCAGAACGCTGCGTCTCATTCGCTTACGCTTTCGGGCTCGCCCGCGACGAATTTCATCAGCAATGAAATCAAACTGACTGACCCTTGGGTGAACTCAATCTCATCCCCCGAAGACAGCGTGAAAGGCGAGCCGCCTGGCAGAATTTCAACGTAGTTGCCACCCAACAATCCTTCCGAGCTGATTGCAACGGCGCTGTCGTCAGGCACTTCGATACCGGCGCGGACTGTAAACGCAGTCTGTGCACGGAAGGTTTCCGGGTCCAGTTCAACCGCGGTAACCCGCCCGATTTTGACCCCGGCCAATCTGACATCAGTGCCGACATCTACCCCATCCGCGCTGCGGAACGAGGCATTCAAAGGATATTCGCTTGCCGCAGCCGTCACACCGGTCATTTGTCCGGCATAAACCAGGAACCCGATTGCGGCTGCCAGAACGACGCCGCCTACAATCACTTCGGTGGTGTTTTCAGACATTCGGGGCGCCTATTCCGGAGACCAGGCTTCGTAATCAGAGCGCTCGGATGGTGCGCCTTTGCGGATCGACCCAGCTGGGGCATAGGCCATTGCTGTGCCGGTCCGGTTCTCTTCGTGTGGTTTTTCCCAGGCCTTCTTGGCCAGGGGAACCTCAGTCGGTGGGTCTTGAAATGTGTGGTGCAGCCATCCGTGCCAGTCCGGGCTGACGCGGCTGGCCTCGGCCTCGCCATCAAACATCACCCAGCGGCGTTTGTCATCGCGGGTGCGATAGAACACGTTGCCCTGATCATCTTCGCCCACGCGCACGCCTTTGCGCCAGGTCCAAAGTTGTGTGTTGATGGTCGCCCCATCCCACCATGTTGCCAGGCGCAGAATTGATCTGAAAATGCCCATGCGGCCCTCCGAAACTATTGCTTCAGATATGGCGTATCTGGCGGGAAAGGTCCAGTGGTCGTATCAACCGATCAGCTGGCGGCATTGCCTTCTTTTTTGGCGTCCGCATAGATCATCAAAGGCGCTGCGTCTGAATTGGCGGCCTCTTCATTCACAACCACTTCTTCGACGGTGTCCATTCCCGGAAGATCAAACATCGTATCCAGCAAGATGTCTTCGAGGATAGACCGCAGACCCCGTGCACCCGTCTTGCGCTCAATCGCTCGTTTAGCGATCGCGCTCAGCGCGTCTTCGGTGAAAGTCAGCTGTGTTTCTTCCAGTTCGAAGAGGCGTTGGTATTGCTTGACCAGTGCATTCTTTGGCTCAGTCAGGATCGTGATCAGCGCATCTTCGTCCAGATCTTCCAATGTCGCAATTACGGGCAGACGGCCCACAAACTCGGGGATCAGGCCGAATTTTAACAGGTCTTCCGGCTCAAGATCCATAAAGACCTCTCCTACGCCACGTTCATCCACATCACGTACTTCTGCGCCAAAGCCCATCGCGGACCCTTTGCCGCGCGCCGAGATGATCTTGTCGAGCCCGGCGAACGCCCCCCCGCAGATAAACAGGATATTGGTCGTATCCACTTGCAGGAATTCCTGTTGTGGATGCTTGCGCCCCCCTTGTGGGGGAACAGCTGCGACCGTGCCTTCCATCAGCTTCAGCAAGGCCTGTTGTACACCCTCGCCCGATACATCACGGGTGATGGACGGATTTTCAGATTTACGGGTAATCTTGTCGACTTCGTCAATGTAGACGATGCCACGCTGCGCGCGCTCCACATTGTACTCGGACGACTGCAGAAGTTTCAGGATGATATTTTCAACATCCTCACCAACATAACCCGCTTCGGTCAGCGTTGTGGCGTCGGCCATTGTGAACGGCACGTCCAGAATGCGGGCGAGTGTTTGCGCAAGCAGCGTTTTACCGCAACCCGTCGGACCGATCAGCAGAATGTTTGATTTCTGCAACTCGATCTCACCGGTTTTGCCGGAATGTTCCAGTCGCTTGTAGTGATTGTGCACAGCCACGGACAAGACACGTTTGGCCATCGCCTGACCGATCACGTAGTCGTCCAAAACGGCGCAGATTTCGCGCGGGGTGGGAACACCGTCGGTGGATTTCAGACCAGCGGTCTTTGTCTCTTCACGGATGATGTCCATGCACAGCTCGACGCATTCATCGCAGATGAAGACCGTTGGGCCCGCAATCAGCTTGCGCACCTCATGCTGGCTCTTTCCGCAAAAACTGCAGTAAAGGGTGTTTTTGCTATCGCCGCCTGAGTTATTTGCCATGCTTTTCTACCTTTGTTGCCCTGCTGAAATACGCAGATCGTGCAGGTTGTTCCACGCAGCTTTTCGTTGCCTTGTGGCTAGCTTACGGCAGGCGCTGGCCCATCACAATCCGAAAATCGCGCCCGCCGCAGGCTGTGTCTTGGCGGACGCTGTCGGCCCACGTGTTTTGCTTCGTTTAGCTGTCTTCGTCGTCCGCCTTGGCCCGGTTTTCGACGATTTCGTCGATCAGGCCCCAGGATTTGGCGTCTTCGGCGGTCATGAAATTGTCACGTTCCAACGCGTCCTCGACTTTTTTCAGCGTTTGGCCCGTGTGGCGTACATAAATTTCGTTCAGGCGGCGTTTGAGTTTCAGCGTTTCCTCTGCGTGGATCATGATATCCGTCGCCTGCCCCTGATAACCGCCCGACGGTTGGTGCACCATGATGCGGGAGTTCGGAAGCGAGAACCGCATCCCTGCCTCGCCCGCGGTCAGCAAGAGCGAGCCCATTGATGCCGCCTGACCGATCACCAATGTGCTGACCTTGGGACGGATGTATTGCATGGTGTCGTATATCGACAAACCAGATGTCACCACACCGCCCGGGCTGTTGATGTACATGCTGATTTCCTTGGAGGGGTTTTCCGCTTCAAGGTGCAAAAGCTGTGCAACAATCAGGCTAGACATCCCATCATGGACAGGACCATTCAGAAAAATGATCCGTTCTTTCAGAAGGCGTGAAAAAATATCATACGCGCGTTCGCCCCGGCTGGTTTGCTCTACCACCATAGGCACGAGGGTGTTCATATATGTGTCGATTGGATCGTTCATTTGCCTGCCTCACCATGTCTAACCGTCGCTTAACGGAAAGTTCCTAAGGGAGTCTTAGTGTTGCGCCAAAGGGGCTGCAAGGGTTCGCGGAAAAATTAGCGTGTGCTGCGTTAACAGACAGATAACCGGATTATGAATATTTCATTGACAGTGTGTTTCGGCCCGGTCGTCAAATCTTGTCGTTGGTGTATTTGCGCAGCTCCGCACGGGCCACTTGCCGACGGTGAACCGCATCCGGTCCATCCGCCAAACGCAGGGTTCGCAGATGGGTCCATGATGCCGCCAAGGGGACATCCTGGCTGATCCCTTTGGCACCGAACATCTGCACCGCTTCGTCCACAACTTTGAGAGCCATGCGTGGAGCCACGACTTTGATCTGGCTGATCCAGGGGGCGGCCTTGCGTGCATCACCCTGATCCATCATCCACGCGGCCTTCAAACATAGCAGGCGTGCTTGTTCGATTTCCATTCGGCATTCGGCGATGATATCGAAGTTGGCGCCAAGCTGAGCCAGAGGTTTGCCAAAGGCTTCGCGCTCCAACGACCGACGGCACATCATTTCAAGCGCAGATTCGGCTTGGCCAATCGCACGCATCGCATGGTGAATACGGCCCGGACCCAATCGGCCTTGCGCGATCTCAAATCCACGCCCTTCGCCCAGCAACATGTTGTCCGCAGGCACACGTACGTTGGTGAAACGAATATGCATATGGCCGTGGGGCGCATCATCGTGGCCGTAGACGTGCATCGGGCGCAGAATTTCTATTCCCGCGGAACTTGCATCCACAACAATCATCGAATGACGCTTGTGCTTGGGGGCGTCCTGGTCTCCGGTATGGACCATGACAATATAGACTGCACAGCGTGGGTCGCCGGCCCCGGTCGCCCACCATTTTTCGCCGTTCAGCACATAGCCGTCACCTTCCCTCACACAGCTCAATTCCAGATTGGTCGGATCTGAACTGGCAATATCGGGCTCTGTCATCAAGTAAGCACTGCGGATGCGCCCTGACATCAGAGGGGCAAGCCAGCGCTCTTTCATGGCTTGGGTGCCGTAGCGTTCAAACACTTCCATATTGCCGGTATCGGGAGCATTACAATTGAACACCTCCGCAGCAAGCGGAGTGCGCCCCATTTCTTCGGCGAAATAGGCGTATTCAACGGTGCTCAACCCCGGTCCACCCGCGCTGTCCGTCAGCCACAGGTTCCAGAGGTTTTGCGCACGCGCCATGGATTTCAAATCCTCCAGGATTGCAGTTTGCTTTTGCGTGAAACTCCAGCGGTCTCCCTTGTCGATTTCCGCGTGAAAATCGGCTTCGCGTGGGGCAATTTCATCGCGGATCATCGCCTTGACCTGCGCTAGCAAGGTGTCCACCCCAGGCCTTACTCCAAAATCCATCCGCATGCCTTTCCGATTATCTTTCGCGTCGGCCAAACCGACAGTCCGACAGCAGATAACGCCACTTTAGCAAGACATGTCAAAGGTGCTCTTTATCTTCAAGCGTTTCGCACAACACGTGCTATGCGAACATCACGCGAAACGCGTTAGGTTTTGAACCGAAACTCATCATCACTAAGAAATTCGCGTAAAAACCCTTCGATATCGCGTTGCTCTGCAATTTGCTGCGAGGTTCGGGCCGTGTTTACTGCGCGTTTCAAGCCGTCGCTGATAACCAGTTTCATGGCTTCGCTTTGCATGGACTTTTGAGTAGCGCTTCGCATGTGCCGGTGAAATTTCTCTTCTTCAAAAAGATCGTTCTGCGACTGCGTTCGTATCCGCTTCATGGCCAGGAGGGTGCGCTCTCTTAGAAGGTCGGTGACAGGTCTTCCTTGGTGATCACATCATGATACCCCTCGCGGAAAGCCGACACCGCCAGATCCATCTGATTGCGCCCTGTGATCATGATCAACGCCGCATCCTTTTGCGCGCCGTATTCTTCGACAAGTTTGACCGCGTCCAACCCATTTCCGATTGGCAGTTCATAATCCATCAGGAACACATCAAAGTTGTTGGCTTTTATCGCCTGTTCCATCACGTCGAGCGAGGGTGCTTCGACGATATTGAAAGGTAGTTTCGAGCGTTTCGCCAAACGGCGAATACGCGCGCGATCAAAGTCATGGTCATCCAGGATCAATGCGTTGATCGTGCCCGGAGTAGTCCTTTTGGTCGCAATTTTACGATTTAGCAGCATGAACAGTCTCACCCTTCCCCAATTCCAGCGTATCTTTCACAAGATACCAAGGCTGGTTTTCAGACCTGTAAAGCTTTCAAAGATTCAGGCGTTTTAAGTTCTGAGGTTTGGTGTAAAATTGGAAAGATGTCTGTGGTCATTGCGCTCGTGCGGACCGACGCATATGGTTTGTCACACCGGGAATCGCAATTCCAACCCGAGCCCAACACCGTTTAGCCCGCTGACCCAGCGCATTTGGCCATCGTAGAATTTTACGATCTTGCGGACAGTCGCTAACCCCATGCCACTGCCTTCAACCTCGTCACGGGGTTTGAGGGTTTTCATCGTGTCAAACACTCGTTCCCTTAAGTTTTCATCAATGCCCGGACCATCATCACGCACCCTCAGAACACAGTCGAAACCATCAAGCTGTGATGATATTTGAATATGGCCCTTGCTGTTGTGGTGGTGCTTCACGGCATTCGATATCAGCGCCTTAAGAAGAACAAATATGTCTTTGTCACCCATGCGAATGGTGCAGCATTCCAATTCTACTGTCACAGAAAAGCGGTTGGACAGATTCAACACCTCGAGAACATGTATAACGGCCGCTTCAAGATCGTTGGTTTTGACCGATTGCTTACGACCCACACGCGAATATTCAAGCAAGTCGATCAACATCTGATCCAGACGGTTCATATGGGTGTGCATCATGTCGAAATTGCTGGCCAGCGACCCTTCGATCTTGTGACCCTCTTCGATCAGGTCTTCTTTGATCCATTGCGGCAATTCCAGCAAGGCGCGCACCGAACTGCGCACATCATGGCTGAGCACGTAGATGAAATCTTCCAATTCCCCATCATCGTCGAGTTGACGTTTATGTGGAAGGTCGCCTGCTGAATCTGATTTGAGTGGAAAAATCATGTTTACCTCACAGGAATCGCGTATTGGGACAGGCTTAAACACAGGAATTTTATACCAGGTTAACTCAGTCCATTTCGCGCAACAGACTTAGGTCAGCTAAGGTCACGCAAGACATCACGTGTCGCTTTGGGATACTTCGCACGCAGCTCAGCCCATCTTTTTTCTTGCAAGGACCGCCCTGCCCCTCTGGTGATAATCTGCCACCGATCCGAAACCTGCTTGAGGGCAATTTCGGGCTTTTCCTCACCCACGATCGCGCGGGCCAGCCAAAGTTTCAGAACACGAAAATATTCTCCCTGATTTTGCAGATACAAATCCGGAATCGCCGCACGCATGCTGTCCCGGTGCACGTTTAGAAACTCTGGCGTATAAGCGGCCTGGATGCCTGGGTCCGTGTAATGCTCGGGGCGATAGGGATCAAAAAACCCGTCGACCTGCCCCACCGCGAGCGTCGACATGGCAGGGCTCGAAGCAAACAAAGCAAAGAGATATGCAATCTCGGGAAAAGCAGAATTGCTGACCACCACGTAGTTCCATCCCCAGTTAAAGTAGGGCGTAAGCAGCAATTTTCCGTTGATCATGCCGCCGGGTGTCGGGCCATAGACAATGGATCCACGCATTTTCGAAGAGGGTCCATTCAGGTATTTCTGCGACCCTCCCCAACCGATATTGCAATAGACATTACCTCGGCTGTAACGCTCCCAATTGTCGAAAAGCCCAAGGTTCGGGGCCTCAGGGCTCAGGTATTGAGAGGCACGGATCATATCCTCCAGGGCGCAGACCCCCTCATCAGATGCAATCTGAGGGGTCATATCTTCCGCGAATGGCCAGAGACCCTTGGCATGAAAGCGAATCCACCATTCCCAGGCGAGGAAACTTGGGGCTCGAAATAATAAACCACCGTACATCCCCTGTTCCGGACGATGGAAAAAAGCCATTTGGCGGTCCAGCTCTTGCCAGATGTTTGGCCGGGCAAGAGGGGTTCCAAATTTATCTGCGTAGCGGGCCTGCTCGTCAGGGTTCTCCAGCAGATCTTTGTGATAAAACATCACATAGGCGTCGCCGTCTGCCTGAAAGCCATAGATTTCGCCATCAAAACTATCGCCGGTGCCAAACAGGATATTGTCGCGAAACCCTTTTGGTTCGTATTGATTGGCAAAATCGGTCAAGGATTGGATCGCGCCTGAGGCCACCAGATCTGGCAGGCCGAATGTTGCAGGCAGGGCCACATCATAGCTCTGGGATTCGCTGAAAACATCCAATGCAAGCTGCGTATTGATTTCATCAACTGGAGTTTCAACACGTTCAATCTCTACGCCTGTCATCGCGGTAAAGGCCTGGGCGACCGGGCCTACGTTCCCACCCGACCCATGTGGCAGAAGCAACCGCAAAGACAATTTACGCCCCTGAATCAATGCGCGAACGCGCGCAGCCACACTTTCGTGCAGCGATTCTGTTGTGGTTTTAAATTGCGCATTCGCAGGGAGTGCTGCGGATGCGGCGCATGCGGCACCTCCGAGCAAGGCTTGGCGCCGATCAAGCAAAAGCCCGGAAGATTTTTTCATACCCATTGTGCGATTGATCCCCATCACCAAGAACGTTCAACTATCCAATTTGAAGCTCTCGTGAATTCGTTAACCGCACGTTAAACAAACTTCGCAATCCTGCATAAATTGACGTCCATCGTTAACAAAAAATTACTCACCACAGTTTCGGAGTGTCTTAGGCGTGCAGACCAATCACCATTACAGCTCCAGATTCGGAATCGTGCGGCGCCTTCGATTTTTCTTTCTGGCGATAATATTCATTCTACTCAGCGCTCTTGTGATCGGCTTGACGCAGGTCCGGTCGTTGGATCGGTCAGCCAAATCACTTACGGGCGAATCCGTTCCCGTTTTTATCGTCGCGGCCGAGCTCGAACGGAACCTGAAAAACCTGCTGGTCTTGCTGCAAGAAATAGAGAGTACGCAGGATCTGGGCTCTCTAGACGAATTACAGCGCAATGTGATCGCGCAGCTTGACAAGTTGAGGGATGAGACGCAAACCCCACAGGACCTGCTTACTATCGCTCAAACTGCGATGGCGACGTCGCTGACCGACATCGCGGCCAAATCCACACGGGTGCTCGACAGTAAACGTGCGCTTTTGAATCATAAAGAAGCCGTTGAACTGCAGGTCGCGAAGATCCTGAATATCCAGACCCGAACACGCTCCCAGCTTGAAATACTGGCACTTGAAGTGGCCTCTGCTTCCCAAGTCGATTTTAAACAAACAACGGACGATGAAACCTTCAGCAAGACATCCATCGAGCAGCGCTATCATCAGAATCTGATCCGAGCCAACGCCGTGACCGAGCTGACGCTCGAATTGGATTCTATCATCGAAATGGCGATCGGCCTTGATAACCTACAGCAGTTCGAAGCCATCGAAATCGTTGAACGCAGCTTGCGGTTTAAAATGAAAAATGTGGTGCTGTTGATCGGACAAATGCCGCAAATTCCTGTGCGCGTGTCAATAGCGCGCGAAATCGCGCTACTGCGCGGTCTGATTTTTGATGAGGATGCCCTTCTCGACGAAGCCAAACGAGGGGTGATCGAGTATGAGAATTTTGGCCGCTACAGCTTTGATCAAATCGTGCCCATTCAGGCCATATCCGATCAAACGCGTGCATTGACTCAAACGGCTCAGGCGCAGGTGCGCGACTCTGGGCGAGACCTTGAGCGCAGCGCCACCCGGCTGGTTGCCGTTCTGATTGTCACCGGAGCGGTAGCAGGGCTCACTATCTTATGCGCCATCGTCTTTTTGGTGGAACGGCAAATCAACAAACGCATGGCCCGGCTGACACGGGCGGTGCTGGATATCGCTTCTGGGCAGACGGATATCCAGGTCGATGTTGGTGGCAACGATGAACTTGGAAAAATGGCCAAGGCGCTTGAAGTCTTCAAGACCAACGCCGAAGAACTGCATCGTTCGAACACAGAGCTGGAGAAATTCGCCTATGTGGCCGCCCACGATCTGCGGTCCCCGTTACGCGCTATTCAGGATTTGTCGGAATGGGTGGTCGATGATCCGGAAACCACATTTTCCGACGATGGCCAGGAATACATGGGCTTGTTACGGCTTCGGATTGAGCGGCTTAACAAACTTTTATCAGATTTGCTTGAGTATTCCCGAGTGGGCAAAGAGAATGGTGACATATCAATGGTGAGCGTTCCGGTTTTAGTGAAGGAAACGGCAGAAATGCTGGACCCCGACGGCGCATATCAGATCAGCTACGCAGGTATCTCAACCCCTGTGACGACCTTTGCCACGCCGCTGCGCCATATCTTGCTAAACCTGATCAACAACGCCATCACACATCACGATCGTCCGTCGGGAAAGATCACCGTCTCTGCCGAGGTCGCGCATGGCCGTCTGCTCTGTCGTGTGCAGGATGACGGCCCAGGCATCTCTCCACAATATCACGAGCGTATCTTTCAGCTCTTTCAAACTCTTCGGTCACGGGACGAGGTGGAAGGCAGCGGCTTGGGCCTCGCCATCATCCATAAAACTCTGGAACATCATGAAGGGGCGATCCATGTGGCCTCAGACCCCGGCCTGCAACGTGGCACCACATTCATTTTCGACCTTCCCGAGAAAACGCCAACCGTTGTGCCATTGAACAAAGCGGCATGAGCCAAATGACAAAGGAGTGAGACACGTGAGCAGCCCCCAGTTAGAACCGATGTTCGATCTTAAAACCGAGCCTGTAAAGATCCTCATCGTCGATGACGACATGGTCAGTGTTATGGCCATCAAACGGGCGCTCAAAAAACTGAGAATCCTCAATCCGGTTGTGGTCGCCAAAGATGGTCAGGAAGCCTTGAACATCCTGCGCGGAGCACACGATGTGGACAAACTGCTGCCGCCTTTTTTGGTGACGCTTGACCTGAACATGCCACGCATGGACGGCTTTGAGTTCCTCGAACAAGTGCGCAACGATCCCGCGTTACACCGGGCGGTTATTTTCGTGTTATCCACATCGGACACCCCAAGCGATATCGCCAATGCGTATGACAACAACATTGCCGGCTACATCGTAAAAGATGATCTGGGAGACAGCTTTGTCAAAGCATTGGATATGATTGACGCCTATACGAAAATAGTGGAGCTGCCGCGTTAAACCGGCCTCGTCTGGAGGCTCGGGCCCGGGAATTCCACAGGCCCTGTTAACCTGAATATGTCAAAAATACGTCATCTTAACCCGGGGTTAAATGAACCGGGCACAGTATGATCGGCAACTTCCGATTTCAAACAACTGTTGAAGGCGTGTTATGATACCTCAATTAAAAACCGGCCAATCTCCCGTTCCGTTCTCATCGGACAACCTCAGCATTTCCGCTTTGGTAGTGGATGACAGCACCTTTGACCGCATTAAGATCAGACGGCTGTTTTCGGCAACAGGATTGCCGCTATGCCTGAACGAATCTGATACTCTGAAATCGCTCGAATCCGTGCTGGATCAACAGATTTTTGACATCATACTGGTCGATTACAGTTTACCTGACAGCACCGAAATTGACGCGCTTAAAGTGGTGCAGGATCATCCGCGCAACTCCAATGCCGCAACCATCATGATCACCGGCTATGATCAGTCTGATATTGCAGTCCGGGCTCTGAAAATGGGGTGCACGGATTACATCTCGAAAGGTCAGCTATCAACTGAGCGGCTCAGACAATCCGTGCTTAGCGCAATCAAGGAAACCGAGATGGCGCGCAACGAGGGGCAGCGCTCCGACAATGAAATCGAAGATTTGACCCGCTCCATCATGACGCAATATTCCAAGAGCCTGCAGCCCGAACTGGCCGGGATCGTGCGGGCCTTGTGGATTCTCAAAGCGTCCAAATCAGCTGAGGATCCCAGTGTTTCAAAAGACGTTGAAAAGATTGAACGCCGCTGTATCTGCCTATGGTCCGAATTGGCCAGGCCTGGCAGATTTTCCGGATCGTCCACGTTAAAGCACTAATGAGGCCTAGTTTCTGACATTGTCCACGAATGGTGCGGGTGGAGGGACTTGAACCCCCACGCCTTGCGGCGCCAGAACCTAAATCTGGTGCGTCTACCAATTTCGCCACACCCGCGTCCGGCACGGTCTAGCAAAGGGAATTGCAGGATGCGAGAGCAAAAAGTGACCTTTTTAAGTCCAATGAAACAAAAAAAGGCACGACATTTACCGATTCTTGCCATAATCTATTGAAAATACTGAGGCAGTGTTAAAGCGAGAAACGCCATGAAACCGAAAACGGTCGGGCGTGTCGGTGGTCAAGAGGCCACAGATACCCCATACGATTCAGCAGGTCTGCAAGCAGACAGCTATATTCTGACTCTCGAAGGTGAAAAGCCGGTGAGCGACGTTTGCGCAGGCGACCGCGTGATCACCCGCGACAGCGGTGTGGCCAGGGTGAAATCTGTGCGCAGCCATAAGATCACCATACAAGCCATACGCATCACTGCAGGATCATTGGGCCACACCCGCCCTGAGCGTGACGTGCTGTTGCCCGCAGGCCAGCCTGTGCTGATCCGCGACTGGCGCGCCAAGGCGATGTTCAGCTCGGTGGGGGCTGCGATGGTTGAGGCGCACAAACTCGTGGATGGTGAGTTTATCACCCATGAAGGTACTTGCGAGATGACCCTCTATGAGCTGGATTTTGATCACCCGCATATTCTCTATGTAGATGGGCTGGAGATGGCCAGCGATGCCACGGCCTATCTCAATGCGCAGGCCGATCAGGCGGCCTGAGACGCATCCCCTGATCAAAACCATCAGCCCCGGTATCTGCGCCGGGGCTTTTCCGTATCAGAGATCTAAGCTGCGAAACACCTTCGGCAGTTCCTCGGGCAGGTCCTCGGCGATCAAACCCGGGCCAAAGCTGAGCGCGCATTCTACATGCAACCACGCGGCCGTCTCGGCCGCTTGCATCGGAGCAAACCCGCGTGCCAGCAACCCGGTGATGAAGCCGGCCAGAACATCGCCAGATCCGGCGGTGGCCAACCATGGGGCGGCACGATCATACTGCGCGGAATTGATGGAACACCGCCCATCTGGATCGGCGATGACTGTGTCGGGCCCTTTGAACAGAACAACGCACCCTACCCGCTTGGCCGCCTCATGGGTGGCATCGACTTTGGAATAGGCCGGGCCTTTGGTCGGCACCGCATTCAGTTTCTCTGCAATATCCGGAAACAGCCGCGCAAATTCACCGCCATGCGGGGTGAGTAAGCAGTCTTTGTGAAGCATGTCGAATAGGGTCTCAGGGGCATCCGCGTAGGCCGAGAGCGCATCCGCGTCCAGCACCACCTTGCGCCCCGAAGCAAGCGCCACCGGCACCAAATCCTTCGCCCGATCAGGGCCCAATCCGGGGCCAAGGCACAACGCGTTGATCCGTTCATCTTCCAGAACTGTGGCCAAGCCCCCGGCCCCTTCCACCCGCGTGAGCATCAAAGATGTGATCTGACTGGCAACTTCCATCTGTGCAGATGGCGGCACGCCCAATGTCACAAGCCCTGCCCCGATCCTGAGCGCGCCGCGCGCCGCTAACCGTGCTGCACCGGTTTTGCCCGCCCCGCCAGAGAGGATGAAAGCGTGGCCGTGGGAATATTTGTGATTGCCTTCTCTCTTTCCCCAAACGTCTAAAAATTCCGGACAAATCAAGCGAGATACGTCAAAAGGCTCTATCTCCGAAACCAAACTAGAAGCACGGCTAAAAAGCCGATTTGTGCTCAACCTGCGATTTCGTCCACACAACCCTATGTCTTTCACAATAAGTTTACCACAAAGCTTAGGACCGTCTGACAAGAAGTGTCCTTGCTTGGCGCAATCAAAAGCAACGGTCAGGCGTGCAAAGCCAATACTCTTGGGGCCAAAAGCCCACCCCATGTTGCCAACTACTCTGCCGCTATCCATGCACAGGCCAGATGGTGCATCGATGCACACCAGACGATCCCTGAAATTATCTCCGTTCCGCCCTCCAAGATGAGTGATGACATCACGTGCTGCACCTTCAAGCGGACGCGTGAGTCCCGTTCCAAAAAGCGCATCGACATACAAAGCATGAGGTAATTCGCGAAGCGCTTTTTCAGTAAGCTCCTCGACCGGATTGTCAGCCACCCAGATTTCATAATTGATACGAGCGTCCGGCGGGAGTTTCTCTGGATCATCGCAAAGAAATACTTTCACCGCCCAACCTTTTCCTGCAAGCAATCTCGCCAAGACAAAGCCGTCCCCGCCGTTATTTCCGGGACCACAAAGGACCGCCACACTCTGCGGTGCTTTTGCGTATTCCGGCCATTCTTCGAACACCGCTTCTACCACGCCGCGTCCGGCGCGTTCCATCAGTTCAAGACCTGTCGCGTCACCCGACTCAATCGCCGCTTGTTCAATAGCGCGCATCTGGGCGGCGGTGAGTAATTCGGTCATGGGTCCCTCGCGTGCGATTCAAACTTGCACATGTGCTGGGCAACGTGCCTAAAATTTAGGCACGTTGCATTTTCTACAGCCGCGTACATGTCAGGGGCAGACTATCCGATTGAGCGGAAGAAAGAACAGTGGTCTCACACCTCCAAAGACGCCGCACATAGGAGGCAACACCATGAAAAAGATCGAAGCCATCATCAAGCCGTTCAAGCTGGACGAAGTGAAGGAAGCGCTGCAGGACGTCGGCGTGCAAGGCCTGAGTGTGATCGAGGTCAAAGGGTTTGGCCGACAAAAAGGGCATACCGAGCTTTACCGTGGCGCTGAATATGTCGTTGATTTCCTGCCCAAGGTCAAAATCGACGTGGTGCTGGACGATGATCAGGTGGATGCCGCGATTGAGGCCATCACCGATGCCGCCAAGACAGATAAGATTGGGGATGGCAAAATCTTTGTCAGCCCGGTTGAACAAGCCATTCGCATTCGAACCGGTGAAACCGGTTCGGACGCACTGTAATTCCCATCAAACTGCCCATCAATCCAAAGGAAGACTGATATGAGCACCAAGGACCTGCTCGCCACCCTCAAGGACGAGGATGTTGAATACGTAGACATCCGCTTCACCGATCCGCGTGGCAAACTGCAACACGTCACGATCGTCGCCGATCTGGTGGACGAGGATTTCATCGAAGAAGGCTTTATGTTTGATGGATCAAGCATCGCAGGCTGGAAGTCGATTGAAGCCTCGGACATGAAGCTGATGATGGATACAGACAGCGCCTATATCGATCCGTTCTATGCCGAGAAAACGCTGTGCGTGCATTGCTCGGTCGTCGAGCCTGACACGGGCGAGCCATACAACCGTGACCCGCGTGGCACAGCGCAAAAGGCCGAAGCCTATCTGAAATCCAGCGGCATCGGCGACACGGCCTATATGGGTCCTGAAGCTGAGTTCTTCCTGTTTGATGATGTGCGCTTTTCAAACACGATCAACAAGGTGTCTTACGAGGTTGATGCCATGGATGCCTCGTGGAACACAGATACCGAATATGAGATGGGCAATATGGGGCACCGCCCCGGCCTTAAAGGTGGATACTTCCCTGTGAACCCAACGGATGACGCACAAGACATCCGCTCGGAAATGCTGAGCACGATGAAGCGTCTGGGTATGAAAGTGGACAAACACCACCACGAAGTGGCCAGCTGCCAGCACGAGCTGGGCCTGATCTTTGGCACGCTCACCAAGCAAGCGGATGAGCTTCAGAAGTACAAATATGTGATCCACAACGTGGCGCAGGCTTATGGCAAGACCGCGACTTTCATGCCCAAGCCAATCTACGGTGACAACGGCACGGGTATGCATGTGAACATGTCGATCTGGAAGGACGGCAAGCCTTTGTTTGCAGGCGACAAATATGCGGACCTCAGCCAGGAAGCCCTGTACTTCATTGGCGGCATTCTGAAACATGCCAAAACGCTGAACGCCTTCACCAACCCAGCGACCAACAGCTACAAGCGTCTGATCCCTGGATTTGAAGCGCCGGTTTTGCGGGCCTATTCGGCGCGCAATCGTTCGGGCTGTGTGCGCATTCCATGGACCGAAAGCCCTAAGGCGAAACGTGTCGAGGCTCGTTTCCCTGATCCGGCGGCTAACCCTTATCTGTGCTTCGCAGCCCTGCTGATGGCCGGTCTGGACGGAATCAAGAACAAGATCGACCCCGGTGAAGCCATGGATAAAAACCTCTATGATCTGCCCGCGGAAGAGCTGGAAGGCATCCCAACGGTGTGTGGGTCTTTGCGCGAAGCCATGGAGGCTTTGGCGGCGGATCACGACTTCCTGCTGGCCGGTGACGTGTTCACCAAAGATCAGATTGATGGCTACATCGACCTGAAAATGGAAGAGATCGAAATGTACGAGCACACGCCTCACCCGGTTGAGTTTGGCATGTATTACAGCTGCTAAATCACAGCTTTCGCACGATCTAGAAGGGCGCCCAGACATTTGGGCGCCCTCTTTTATTGGCGAAAGATACACGTAATGAGTTGAATTTATTTTACTTTACCAAACCCGCCCTTCCGTCTCAATGTTTCCATCTTTGAAACAAACTGATTTCAAATTTGTGAAGTCTTCTCATGGTTGAAAAAACCTTAATGGGACGGGCACATGACGCAGGATAAATCATTTCAGTTTTCGGCTTTGGTGTTTCAAACACCGCGCAAGCTGGACGTGGGGCGGGCGGTACAATCCGTTGCGTCACTTCTTGAAACCATCGGCTTACGCCTTGAGAAAATCGAGGCCGTATCAAACACGACGTATCAACTTCTCTGCAGTGGCTACGGCCTGCGCATAACTGAATTGCGCGATGTAAAGATTGGTCAATTCGAAAAACCCGTAGACAGGCTGTTGGCCGTGCATCTGGTGCGCCGTGTCGGTGACGACCAGCACGAAGTATTTGTCCCTTACGACGCGACTTTGCTTTGTGTTTTGCACGTTCTGCACAGACAGCTTGGAGCCGATTATGTTCAGTTGAAATCCAAAGATATCTTGTTTGATGCTGTTGAGTTTGCTGACCACACCAATAATATGGAAACAGTGATCCGCGCCATGCGTGAAGCTGCAAATCTAGAAACCACGCGGGATTTTATGGCAGACCAAGAAGTCTCAGGAACAACCCTGCCGGGGCCATTCGAGCCAGCTGAATTGGTTGGAACACCCGACGCGCAACGGACGCTGTTCAGTACAATGCGCGAGACAGCTGAACCACTGGTCCAAACCTCATCCCGCGATCTAGAGGTAGAATCTCCGCTGTGTCGCCTCTCAGCGTGGTTCATGTCATTCTCAGTGGCCATCTTGTGCTTGCCAGTTGGCGTTACGCTGATGATTATCAACCTGCTTCGTGGGGAAAACCTACGCCTGTCCTCACAGACAGCCGCCCTGACCGGGACTTTCGTTGCCTTGCAGTCGATGGGGTCCATGGCTCAGGCCGCGACGGTCATAGGTCAACTTTTGCCTTGATCAGGTCTTAGGCCCTCTTGCCAGAGACACACAGTGCAACCGCCATTTGGTGACAAATGGAGGGAAAAAGGAACGGAAATCCTCCCTTTCCATCCGCGATCCGCTTCGGTTAGGATCGCGGCAACACATTGGTAAGGGAGTATGAGTCATGTCCATCAAATCCGTTTTTGCGGCCATCACCGCGACCACGTTACTTTGCGCCACCCCTGTCCTGGCAGCGCAATGTGGAAACAACGGGGGTGGGTTTGAAGCCTGGAAAAACGCCTTCGCTTCGGAAGCCAAACGCGCGGGCGTAGGCAAGCGCGGATTGCAGGCTTTGGCCGGGGCGCGCTATGCGACCAAAACTATTGCGGCGGACCGTAACCAGAAGAGTTTCAAATACAGCCTGGATAAATTCATGAAGGTGCGCGGTGCGCAAACCATCATTGCACAGGGCCGTAAACGCAAAGCCAAAAACGCCAACTTCTATGCCGCACTTGAACGCCAATACGGTGTGCCTGCCGGTGTTGTGATTGCCATTCATGGCATGGAAACCGGATTTGGTGGGTTTATGGGGGACAGCGCGGTTGTCTCGGCCATCACCACCCTGGCGTATGATTGCCGTCGCTCGGATTTCTTTGTGCCACATGCGATTGGCGCGTTGAAGCTGGTGGACGAAGGTTCGATCACGGCCGCAACCAAGGGGGCCAAACATGGTGAGCTTGGGCATACGCAATTCCTGCCCGGCAATGCCCGTAAATACGGTGTGGATGCCAATGGGGATGGGCGCGTGGACTTCTACAACCAATCCGATGCTCTGGCCTCAACTGCGAACTTCCTGCGCCAAAAGGGTTGGCACCCGGGCAAGGGGTATCAGGAAGGCCAGCCTAACTTCAAAGTGATAAAACAATGGAATGCGGCCGGGGTGTACCAAAAGGCGATTGCCATTATGGGGGCCAAGATCGACGGCTGATCCACTCAATTTAAAGAAAATTATCAAATCGCCCATGGGTACATGGGCGATTTTCTGCTCACGTCAAACCACTTAACACCCTAAAGTTGCATAACATTCTGTTAACTCAATCCCGCCTTACTCTTAACAAAGTCTTAAGCCCTTATTTAGGACCAAGACCCTGGACGGTAGAGGCACCATCATGACCACGCAGATTTATGGAACAATTGCCGCATTGGAATTTGCTCGACCCATGCGGCATGGATTTGAAGACATCGTGGAGGAAGTTGATATCTCGTTCCAACCTGTTGGGCTGACACGGCGTTCGCTGACGAGAGACAGTGAAGATATCGCCATTGTCGAGCGCGACAATCTGCGGGTGCTTCTAGGGTGGCTACCGCCAGCGGATTCATCAGGATCTTATTTCCTGCTGCTGGCGGTGGGCCCTTCTCCGCATGGAGACACGGTTACCGTTACACCTGAAACCTGCGGCTTTGTGAAGGATGTGCTGCTGGCGCATCTGCAAAGTTATCTCAGCTTTGACACAGTGTTTCACGCCGATGCCACGCAACCTGTTTCTTCACAGCTGGTTGATGTTGTCGCCGACATCCTGCTGAATGATTTTAACGCGGATGTTGCCAGTAACTACGTTCGCCCAACGAGCCATCACAGCCCGTTTGATAATGTGAACCATGCTACGGATGACATCTGGTCGGCGTTTAGCCGCCCTCAGAGCGCGCGCCGTAGGCCGGGCGGCCAAGCCATTCAACCCGAAGCAGATATCTCTTTGCCCAAGCGTTTGACCATTTACACGCTGGGGGCGACGATGCTGATTTACACTCCGCCCGTCGGGGCCAGTCTGCTGGTCTATTCAACCCTGCGCGATATGCTGCCTCAGAACACTCTATCCGTCTGAGCCTTGACGCATGCCAAGGCGGCACCTATGTCTGACCACTCCAAGGGGTGTCAGGCCCCCGCCGTTCGCATCGGGCGCTGCCCCTAAGGTGAAGTTCTGACGTTTTGTTGCATCCTTGTTTCTGACCACGGGTCAAAAGCTTGGGACGGCAATGCGAACACCCGTCAGGCACAGCAGACCCCTGAGGACAGAACCATGACGACACTTACATTGCCTTCGCGCGATGCGCTTAAGGAACAAGCAAAACGTTTACGCGCCACTCTAGCCGAAACCGGAACATCCCTGCCCCATGCCGCGGCGCTTGAGACTGTGGCCAAGCAATGGGGATTCCGCGACTGGAACACATTGAGTGCTACAACCCAAAGCCAGTCTGCGCCGGTCTGGCAGGTAGGCCAAAAGGTTAGCGGGCGTTATCTGGGACATCGCTTTACCGCAAAGATCAAAACGGTAAGCCAGTGGGGCGACAGCCACACGCGGCTGACATTGGTCTTTGATCAACCAGTGGACGTTATAGCGTCAGACCGCTTCACAGGGTTGCGGCGGCAGGTTAGCGCGACAGTCAATGCTCAGGGTCGAACCCTTGAGAAAACATCAGATGGTCAACCACATCTGATCCTTGACCTAAGCTGAGATATGGCCTCGATCCTGCCCGCCGCCTTCCAGGGCGGGCAGGATCAATCTATGCCTTCGACCGGCCTGCGGTACGTCGACACCATCTGATAGGCTTTCTTGGGACCTGACACTTTCCATGTGCTGATCCAATCAGGCCATCCGCCGAACTTATACGCCACCTCATAGGTGTCCGGATCACAGAAATGGGTATCTTGCGGAGCTTTGGGGTCAATCACGTGAAAGGGACGACCGTCGTCAAACAACACTTCGATCTGCTCGCCCTGCCCGGCCCGCCACAGATAGCTGCGCTGCGCCGTCGTGGCGCGGTGCCCCTCGATCTTCAACAGGCCCTTTTCTTCGTAGACCAACCCATCGCCATGCGACCGAAACCGGGCGGATCCGCGAAACTGCGCATCGGGGGCGCCATCATGCACAATCCGACGCTCAAGCACCCAAGCGCCTTCAAAATCTTCCAGTGATACGTGCATTGCCTTGCTGCTCTCTGCCTGCGCGGTTAAACCCGCGCCAACATCTAGCTGAAACGCCGAGGTTTGCCACATGATTCCACGTTATTCCCGTCCTGAAATGGTTGCCATCTGGGAGCCAGCCACAAAATTCCGCATTTGGTACGAAATCGAGGCCCATGCCTGTGATGCCATGGCTGATCTGGGTGTCATCCCCCGCGAAAACGCAGAAGCGGTGTGGAAAGCCAAGGATGTGGAATTTGACGTGGCCCGGATTGACGAGATCGAGACGGTCACCAAGCACGATGTCATCGCCTTTTTGACGCATCTGGCCGAACATGTGGGCTCGGACGAGGCGCGCTTTGTGCATCAGGGTATGACGTCCTCGGATGTTCTGGACACCTGCCTGAACGTGCAGATGGCGCGTGCTGCAGATATTCTGATCGCGGACATGGAAGGCCTGTTGGCCGCCTTGAAACGCCGCGCGCTCGAGCACAAAGATACGTTGCGCGTAGGCCGCAGCCACGGCATCCACGCCGAACCCACCACCATGGGCCTGACATTCGCGCGGTTCTACGCCGAAATGGACCGCAACCTGACCCGTCTGCGCACCGCGCGCGACGAGATCGCCACAGGTGCCATCTCGGGCGCGGTTGGCACCTTTGCCAACATTGACCCCGCCGTCGAAGAGCATGTCTGTGCACAACTGGGTCTCACGCCCGAACCGATCAGCACCCAGGTGATCCCACGCGACCGACATGCGGCGTTCTTTGCCACGCTGGGGGTCATTGCCTCGTCAGTGGAAAACGTCGCGATCGAGATCCGTCACATGCAACGCACCGAAGTACTGGAGGGGGCGGAGTTCTTCTCAATGGGTCAAAAGGGCTCCTCTGCGATGCCGCACAAGAAAAACCCGGTGCTGACCGAAAACCTGACGGGCCTTGCGCGCCTGGTGCGAATGGCCGTGATCCCCGCTATGGAGAACGTGGCGCTTTGGCACGAGCGCGACATTTCGCATTCCTCCGTAGAACGGATGATTGGCCCAGACGCCACAGTAACGCTTGATTTCGCCCTGGCGCGTTTGACAGGTGTGATCGACAAGATGTTGATCTTCCCTGACAACATGCTGGACAACATGAACAAATTTCCAGGTCTTGTGATGAGCCAACGTGTTCTGCTGGCCCTCACCCAAGCGGGTGTCAGCCGCGAAGACGCCTATGCGATGGTGCAGCGTAATGCGTTGAAAGTTTGGGAACATCGTACGGATTTCCAGGAGGAATTGCTTGCCGACAACGAAGTTGTCGCGGCTCTGGGCGCGGATGAAATCAAGGCTAAATTCGACATGAGCTATCACACCAAACATGTCGATACGATCTTTGCGCGGGTCTTCGGCGATTAGTCGGATCAGAAAACATTTTCCTTGTGACAATGACAGACTACCTTACTTTGATCAGCAAAGCCGCAAGGAGATTTCATGTTACGTTCATTCGCTCTGATCGCCACGCTCGTGCCTGCCACTGTGTTTGCCGCAGGCGGCGATTCCACTTCGGCGCCGAAGCCATCGGAAACAACGACAACATGCAGCGACGGACAGATCTGGGACACCGGATCGCAGTCTTGTGTTGATGTCAAAAGTGATCTGTTGAACGATGACACGCTGTACGGGGCAGTGCGCGAATTTGCCTATGCCGGGCAATATGATCACGCTCAAGCCGCCTTGGCGCAGATGTCCGATCCGAAAGATGACCGTGTGCTGACCTATATGGGGTTCACCACGCGCAAGATGGGCGATGTGCCCGGGGGGATGGCCTTTTATCAGCAGGCCATCGCGCAAAACCCCGGCAACATTCTGGCACGTTCCTACATGGGACAGGCTTTGGTCGAGCAAGGGAACCTCGCTGACGCCAAGGACCAATTGAGTGCGATCCAAGAGGCCGGGGGAAAAGGCACCTGGGCTGAGACGTCGCTCTCGCAGGCGATCCTGACGGGTAAAACGTACTCTTATTGACCGTGTGATTAGCTAAACAATCTGAGCAAATACAAAGCTTAATGCATCACTCTTCATCTAACCCAATGGCCATGTCGAATTGCGCACCCTTCATGGGGCTTTTATGGTATGCTGAGGTGAGAGACCAAACCGGAGCATAAAATGACACGTATTTTCTGTATCGCCGCCGTTCTCACGATCACCACGACCGTCAGCAGTTATGCGGGCTGCCGCGCCCATACGGGGCCCGTGATGTCCTGCGCCGAAGGGTCCATCTGGGACAGCGCCGCTCAGGCCTGCGTTCCGATCACATCAAGCTGACGGCAAGGTAATTCATAAAATTGTACTGATCGCGCCCTGGGGGCAGCGTGTTCTTTGCGTTGACATTAGAGCTTTGTTTATGTCCCGCCTCTAGTCTGATGTTTCATTCAGACAAAGGCCCGGGATGAGCACTTCACAACCACTGGCAAAGATAACTCCGGCGCGGATTCCAGCTACGCGCTCCTCTCGGTCGGGGGCAAACATGCTGACGCGGCAACAAAAGGCTGCGATCATCGTCCGTTTTTTGCTTAACGAAGGGGCTGACGTGCCTTTGACCGATCTTCCGGACCACATGCAGGCACGATTGACCACGCAAATGGGCTCCATGCGCTATGTCGACCGTACGACGTTGGCCGACGTTGTCGCTGAATTCGCGCAGGAGCTTGAGGCGATGGGGCTGGTCTTTCCCCACGGTGTCTCAGGGGCGCTCTCGGCGCTGGATGGTCGGATCAGTCCCCAAACCGCTGCCCGTCTGCGTAAGGAAGCCGGCGTGCGACAGTTTGGCGACCCGTGGAGTCAGGTGTGCAATGCAGAACCAGAGCGGCTTTTTCCAATCCTGGAAACCGAAAGCGCGGAAGTGGCAGCCGTAATGCTTTCTAAGCTCGAGGTTGCGCGGGCCGCGGATCTGCTTGGGCGCATGCCTGGGCCTGCCGCACGTCAGGTGGCGCTGGAAATGTCGCGCACGGCCTCGGTCACACCCGAAGCGGTGGACCGCATCGGCTTGTCGCTGGCCGCACAGCTGCACGAGCGCCCGGAAACCGCATTCGAAGACGGTCCCGATCAACGCATTGGTGCGATCCTGAACTTTTCGCCAGCCGCCACGCGCGATGATGTTCTATCGGGGCTGGACGAAAACGATGAATCCTTTGCCCGACTGGTGCGCAAGGCCATATTTACCTTCATCAACATCCCGGCCCGGGTGGCACCCGTGGATGTTCCCAAGTTGACGCGCGATGTCGAACAGGCGGCGTTGGTTACAGCATTAAAGGCCGCACAAGACAGCGGAGGAGAGTTGGCCGACGCCGCCGACTATGTGCTGAGCAACCTGTCGGGACGTATGGCCGATACCCTGCGCGAGGAAATCTCGGAGTCGGGCCCGGTTAAAACCAAGGACGGTGAAGAGGCGATGACCGCCGTGATCAATGCCATACGCACCCTCGAAGCCAATGGTGAGATAATCTTGATCCTCGCCGAGGGCGATGAAGACGAAAACGAGGCGTAATCGCTCTGGACAGCTTTGCCTGCCCCGCCTACCCTTCGCGGTATGAGTGAGACTGACGGACGCAGATGGCACGACATGGGCGGTATGCCCGCAGGCCCCATTCCGATGGAGGGGCACGATTTTTCCCTCTGGGAGAAGCGCGTGGATGCCCTGCTGACCTTGTGTGGCAGCAAAGGTTTTTTCACAGTAGACGGCCTGCGCCGCGCGCTTGAGGATATGGGCGAAGAGGCCTTCGAAAAATACAGCTATTACGAAAGATGGATTGCCTCAATCAATCAAAACTTGGTCGAAGGCGGCCACTATACCCTGGAAGAACTGGGCACCCGGATGGAAGAGATCCGCGTCCGTGGACAGACCTATGGCGACGCCAATCATGGCTGATCGCGTACGTGTCAAAACCCTTGTGCCGCCCGGCCACATCCGCACGCCGTGGTATCTACGGGGCAAGATCGGCGTGATCGAACGTCCCTTAGGCGAATTTGGCAACCCCGAACAGCAAGCCTACGGGCGGATCGGTGATCGCAAGCCGCTCTACCGTGTGCGCTTTACCATGGCTGAGGTTTGGGGCACGCGTGCCGAACGCCCCGAAGACACGCTGGACGCCGAGATTTATGGCCACTGGCTTGAGGAAATCTGACTATGCCCCACGATCATCACGATCCTCTCAGCCCATCGGGCCATCCTTACCGTCAGGACAATGATGAACCTCTCAGCTATTGGCAGATGATGGAAATAGCCGTGCGCGAGTTGATGATCGAGAAAGGCCATCTGACCGCCAATGAGATCGCCACTCAGATTGACGCCATGGATGCGCGCTCCCCTGCGGATGGGGCCGCTGTGGTGGCCCGCGCCTGGGTCGATCCTGCGTTCAAGGCGCGCCTTTTGGACAACGCCGGGGCGGCCAGCACGGAAATGGGATTTGATATTGGCCCGTTGAATTTGATCGCCGTCGAAAACACCGATAAAATTCATAATCTTATCGTGTGTACCTTGTGCAGTTGCTATCCACGCAACTTGCTGGGCTTGCCACCTGATTGGTACAAAACCCGCGCCTATAGATCGCGCGCAGTGTCCGAACCACGGGCCGTGTTGCGGGAATTTGGCGTAGAGCTGGCCGAGTATGTCACCGTGCGTGTGCACGACAGCACAGCAGATATGCGCTATATCGTACTGCCCGCCCGCCCCGCCGGGACTGAAGACCTGACCGAAGCCGAGCTGGCCCAACTGGTCACCCGTGACAGCATGATCGGCACCGGTGTGCCACGCCGCACCTTGTAGCACAGCCGTCAAACCCGTATGTCCGCGCCATGACCGACGCCTCTCGCATTCCCTTTTCCGAACGCGCCATCGGAGCGGTTCTCAAGGCACCGCTCTTTCTGGCGCGTGTGCTGCCCTATCGTTGGCGGGTGCCGGTGGCGGGTTGGCTCACCTCGCGCGTCCTGGCGCCACTGGCGGGATATCGCAAACGTGTGCGCGATAATTTGCGGTTCGCCTGTCCCGAATTGCCCGAGGCCGAGATCAAGCGCCTGTCCATCGTGGTGCCAGACAACGCAGGACGAAACATGATGGAGCTCTACAGCCCCGAGTTTCGCGACCATGTGCGCGCCACGCCCTTGACCGGCCCGGGATTGGAGATCGTCCGCAAGACGCGCGAAGCTGGCCGCCCCATCCTGTTTGTGACAGGACACTTTGGGTCCATCAATGCCACGCGTATCGCCATGATCGAAGCGGGGTATGAAATGGGCGTGTTTTACCGCCCCATGTCCAATCGTCCCTTCAATGCGCATTACGTGGAGGCGATGGCACGAGTGTCTCAACCTTTGTTCGAGCAAGGCAGGCGCGGCATGTTGCAGATGGTCAAACACCTACGTGCCGGGCATTCGGTTGGGATGCTCTCGGATCTGAACGCTCATGATGGCGTTCCGCTGGATTTCTTTGGCAAACCTGCACTAACCTCACTGGCCACAGCTGAAATGGCGTTGAAGTTTGGCGCCCCTCTTGTGCCCGTCTGGGCCTTCCGTGAACCCGGGGGCCTGGATTTTAGCATCACGGTTGAGGAGGAAATACCGCCGACAGACGCCGTCACAATGACCCGCGCCTTCAATGCCCGGCTTGAGGCGATGATCCGCAAGGATATGGGACAGTGGTTCTGGATCCATCGCCGATGGAAAGACGGCACGGGTCACTTGGCCGATCGCGGGGCCGAAGTGCTGAAGAAACTGGAAGCCGACAGCTAAGCCGCGTCAGACCCACTTGGCCATCGGTGGCAAGCTCATCAATACCGCATCCGCATCGTGGCCTGTGGCCAGGCCAAACTTGGTGCCTCGGTCATAGACCAGATTGTACTCCGCATAGAGCCCACGGTGAACAAGTTGCGCGTCTTTGTCGGCCTCGGTCCAGTTCTGCTTTATGCGTTTCTCGACCAATGGCACATAGGCCGGCAGAAACGCGCGGCCGATGTCCTGGGTCAGGGCAAAGTCTACCTCCCAATCGCCGGAGTTGCGGTCATCCATGAAGATACCGCCGACGCCACGTGCGCGGCCACGGTGCGGGACAAAGAAATACTCATCCGCCCAGTCTTTAAGTTGAGTATAAAGCGCCTCATCATGAGGATCGAGATGCGCCTTTTGTGTGGCATGGAAATGCGCAGTGTCTTCGTCGTATTCGATGCATGGATTCAGATCAGACCCACCGCCAAACCACCAGGCGCCCGGGGTCCAGAACATGCGGGTGTTCATGTGCACTGCCGGGGCATGGGGGTTTTGCATATGTGCAACAAGGCTGATGCCCGACGCCCAAAATCGCGGATCATCCGCCATCCCAGGGACGCCGCGCGCAGCCATAGCCTGTTGCGCGACCTCTCCCAATTCACCGTAAACTTCCGAGACATTGACGCCAATCTTTTCAAACACGCAACCGCCACGCATAACGCTCATCAAACCGCCGCCTGCGTCTGATCCGTCCTCGCTGCCACGGCGGGTTTCGCGCACATCAAAGCGGCCTGGTTCGCCCTCGCCTTGATGCGCTGTCTCCAGCCCCTCAAAAGCTTCAACAATCTGGTCGCGCAATTCGCGAAACCAAGCCGCCGCGCGGCGCTTTTCATCAACCAAGGTCTGGGTCACGTTTGGCCTCTTAATGTGCTGGTATGCCGACTGGGTCCAACAAGCTGCGACCACCGTCGATTGTCAAGATTTGGCCGGTCATAAATCCAGCCGCATCACTGGCCAGAAACTGTACCGCGTCGGCCAGCTCGGACGGAGATGCGATCCGCCCGAGTGGCGTATGAGATTCGATCTCACCCCGGAAATCAGAATGCTCCTTGAGCGTCGCCTTGAGCGAGGCTGACATCACCGATCCAAATGCCACCGCGTTTACGCGAATACGCTCGGGTGCCAAAGCCACGGCGAGGGACCGGGTCATCTGGTCCAACGCAGCAGACGACACAGAATAAGCCATCAGCTCAGGATGGGTCAGCCGCGACGAAATGGAGGAAAGATTCACAATCGAACCCGCCATTCCATCTTCTCGCTTTTCCGCCTGTTTGATCATGCGCTTTGCCACCAGCTGAGACAATCTGAGAGCCGGGATAAGGTTCTGATTCAACAGCTCGGTCACCGCGTCATCATCTGGGTTCAATGGATCCGACGGCATCACCTGCCGTGCTGCGTTGATCAGAATATCGACCTCATCAAATGCGTCGAGCGTGGCAGACAGTAAATTGGCCAGAGTCAGCTTTTCCCGAAGATCTCCGGCAAAATAGCGCACGCTGTCCCCTTCGGCCGTGTCGCCCAGCTGATGCGCCAGTTGTTCTTCGTCCATGTCCGCAAACATCACATTCGCGCCCTGAGCCGCAAAATGCCGCCCAATGGCCAGACCAATCCCATTAGCTCCCCCAGTGACAATTGCGGTCTTTCCAGAAATGGATTTGGACATCCCTTGCCCCTCTTCCTGATTCCGTGACGGCCAGATTAGGCCAATTCAGCGCCTCTTGCGAGACGGGCGCGTGGCTTGCAGCACTTTGAACTTCGTGGTGCCTGCGATTTCGTCAACCTGCGCGAAGTGTTGACGCAGAGTATCTTCATACGGCAGGTGACGGTTGGCCACCATCCAGAATTGCCCAGACGGGGCTAGCAAACGCGCGGCACTGGCAATAAACGCACGCCCCAGATCAGGGTCGGCTGCGCGATCCGTGTGAAACGGCGGGTTTGAGATCACCGCGTCCAGTCGCCCCGGTGCGGTCCAGGTGGTGGCATCCGCCCAATGAACGCTAAGCCGGGTATCCTGCACATTCTGGCACGCACAGTCGCAGGCTGCGCGATCTGCCTCGACCAGATGTAGGATCTGCACGGTCTCTCTCTCCAGCGCACGAGCGGACAAATATCCCCAACCGCCCCCAAGGTCCGCCACATTTGCCCCCAGTTTGGTAGGCAAGTGATCCGCCAGCATGCGAGAGCCCGGATCAACCCCCTCCGCCGAAAATACACCCGGGGCGGTAACAAAACCGTCCACCGTGGTTTTGGCCTCGACCAACCAGTCCTCAAACGCAGAGCTGGCGTCAAACCAGAACAATTTACCATGTGCCTTGGACAGCGGAAACGACACATCCGTGCGCTTTCGGCAGGCCTTCAGGATGCTTTCGGCACCGTCTGTCTTGGCCCCGTCGACGATGATCACCCCATCCGTGACTGAGGACGCCAACGCGATGGTCCCCTGAGCCAGGGCCTTGGCGCGTGGTACGGCAATGACAGACATGACGTATCGGCCTTCGGGTGCGACACAAACGGTGTATCCCTGCCCCTCAAACGCTCGAAAATCAGGATACAACCCGGTGATGATATCCGTGCGATCCTGCGGCAGCGCAGACAAGTCTTCGCCCGCACGGGCTGAGAACACGGCAATGCGGCCCTCCTCCGGCAGAGCAACCCCACCGTCGGCCAGCGCCAAGGAAAGGCGGGTGGCAAGCACCTAGATGTTTTCCATCAAACGAGGCATGTCACTCTTTTTCCATGGTGCACTGCAGCGGATGCTGGTGCTGGCGCGCAAAGTCCATGACCTGCGCCACTTTGGTTTCGGCGATTTCATGGGAAAAGACCCCCACGACCGCAACACCTTTCTTATGGACGGTCAGCATGATCTCGAACGCCTCGGCATGGGTCATGTTGAAAAAACGCTCCAACACGGCCACGACAAATTCCATTGGCGTATAATCATCATTCAGCAGCATCACCTTGTACAAAGGTGGCCGCTTGGTTTTAGGCTTTGTTTCGACGACGACCGAGGTGTCGTTGTCATCGTCCGAGGGCCCTGCCATGATGATTTTATCTAGGATCATATCTTGAACTGTGACGGTTGGTCAGGGGTCTATATAACCTTTGCAGCCCATTAGAAAAGGGGCCATCTCACCCATGGTTGAAATGACGCAGAAATTAACGACCGTCGCCTTTGATGCTGATGACACGCTTTGGCACAACGAACGTTTCTTTCACCTGACCCACGCGCGCTTTGCCGCATTGCTGAGCGAATACGCCGAGCCTCAAACGCTGATGTCTAGACTGGAGGACGCAGAGAGACGGAATCTTGGGCACTACGGCTATGGCATCAAGGGCTTTGTCCTGTCGATGATTGAAACCGCCATTGAGGTGACCGAGGAGCGGGTGCCCGCATCGGTAATTGCCCAGCTGATTGACGCGGGTCAGGAAATGCTGAAACACCCTATCGAACTGCTGCCCCACGCCCGAAACGCGGTTGAAACGGTGGCACAAACGCATCGTGTCATGTTGATCACCAAAGGAGACCTTCTGGATCAGGAGCGTAAACTTGCGCAATCCGGGTTAGGTGATCTTTTTGACGGGGTCGAGATCGTCAGCCACAAGACCACACCGGTATACATCGACGTGTTTCAGCGCCATTGCAACGGGGCTGCAAATGCGATGATGATCGGGAATTCGCTACGGTCCGACGTAAACCCGGTCATTGAGGCGGGCGGTTGGGGAGTGTACGTCCCGCACGAGCTCAACTGGGCCTTGGAACATGATACCGCCCCCGAAGGTGCGACGCGATATCGCACGCTGCCTAATCTTTCGTATCTTGCGGAATTAGTGGCTGAGATTGGGTAGAGCCCCAGTCACACCCGATCACAGGCGTGTCAGGCCCCCTGTCTTTTTGAAACCACCAGGCCATCTCCTGCGTATGTACTATATTGAAACCAAAACTCGAGGAGAGTTCTCATGCGTATTCTGACAATGATCATCACTGCAGGCCTGCTGGCCGTATCTACCACATCCGCTGTTCAGGCCGACGGCCACAGTGGGAGCAAATGTGTGCCATTCGGTTGCCACGACCGCTAGTAAGTCCCGATATCACATTGGAAAGCCCCGATGCGCTCGCGCCGGGGTTTTTTCATTTCCCAGCGAAAGAATGTTATCAGCCTTTGGCTTTTCGCTTTTTCTTTTCGGCAACGACTTTTTCAGCCAAATCGCGAGCGATGGCAAAGGCCCCTTTGATCTTATCGCTTTCCTTACGCCAGTCGCGCCGCACGACGATCTTGTTGTCACGAACCTTGGCCAGTCCATTCTGGGCCTGGATGAATTCCACCAATCCTTGAGGCGATGCAAATTTGTCATTGTGAAACTGGATAGTGCCTCCCTTGGGGCCGCCATCCAGTTTGGCTATACCGGCTTTCTTGCACATTGCCTTGATCCGTACGATCAGCATCAGCATGTTGACTTCCTTGGGCAGTTTCCCAAAGCGATCAATCAGTTCGGCTGCAAAACCCTCCAGCTCAACTTTGCTTTGTAGGCCGCTGAGACGGCGGTACAAACCCAAACGCACATCCAGATCAGGCACATAATCTGCCGGGATTAAAACCGGTACACCTAGATTGATCTGGGGTGCCCATTGATCGTCTGCTTCGGACAGACCTTCCAGTTCTCCAGCTTTGATCTTGGCAATCGCCTCTTCGAGCATGGACTGATAAAGCTCATAGCCCACATCCCGCATTTGGCCGGATTGCTCCTCACCAAGCAGATTGCCGGCCCCTCGGATATCGAGATCTTGGCTGGCCAATGTGAACCCTGCCCCAAGCGTGTCCAGTGATCCCAGAACTCGCAGCCGTTTCTCGGCCGTAGGTGTCAGTGGCACGCGCGGTTTGGTGGTTAGATATGCATAGGCGCGGGTTTTGGATCGACCCACCCGGCCCCGGATCTGGTAGAGCTGCGCCAGCCCGAACATATCTGCACGGTGAATGACCATGGTGTTGGCCGTGGGAATATCCAGACCCGATTCCACAATCGTGGTGGCCACTAACACATCGTATTTGCCGTCATAAAACGCATTCATCCGGTCATCCAGCTCGCCGGCCGCCATCTGCCCATGCGCCACCACGTAGGATACTTCGGGTACCTGTGTTTTCAGAAAGTCCTCGATCTCCGGCAGGTCCTTGATCCGGGGCACCACATAGAAGGACTGCCCACCGCGATAATGTTCGCGCAAAAGCGCCTCGCGGATGGTGACGGAATCAAACTCACTCACGTAGGTCCGGATTGACAGACGGTCCACGGGGGGTGTGCCAATGATACTAAGATCGCGCACGCCGCTGAGGCTCAGCTGCAAAGTCCGCGGGATTGGTGTGGCTGTCAGGGTCAGCACATGCACGTCAGATCGTAGCGCCTTAAGGCGTTCCTTGTGGCCCACACCAAAGCGCTGCTCTTCGTCAATAACCAACAGACCCAGGTCCTTGAATCGGATATTTTTGGCCAGCAGGGCGTGTGTGCCCACCACGATATCCACCTGCCCGTTCGCCATGCCTTCGCGATTCTTGTTGGCGTCCCCCGCTGACACGAACCGGGACAAGGGTCGCACGGTCACAGGAAATCCACGGAATCGTTCGGCAAAGCTCTGGTAATGCTGCCGCGCCAACAGCGTTGTCGGTGCAATCACCGCCACCTGCTTGCCGCTCATCGCCGTGACAAAGGCCGCTCGCATGGCCACCTCCGTCTTGCCAAAGCCCACATCACCACAGACCAAACGGTCCATCGGAGTGCCTGCTTCCAGATCGCTCAGCACATCTTCGATCGCGCGCAGCTGATCATCGGTTTCCTGATAGGGAAACCGCGTGGCAAACTCCTCCCACGCATGGTGCTCAGGTTCCATCACAGGGGCCCTGCGCAGGGCACGTTCGGCCGCAATACGGATCAGCTTATCGGCCATCTCTCGGATGCGTTCCTTGAGCTTGGCCTTTTTCGATTGCCAAGCCCCGCCCCCTAATCGGTCCAGCAGGCCCTCGTCATGGCCATAGCGGCTGAGCAGTTCAATATTTTCCACGGGCAGATAAAGCGTTGAGCTTTCGGCATATTCCAGCTTAAGACATTCATGCGCAGCCCCGGCTGCGGTGATCACCTCAAGCCCATGATACCGCCCGATGCCATGATCAACGTGCACGACCAGATCACCGGGCGACAGCGATTGTACTTCACTCAGGAAATTCTCGGCGCGGCGTTTGCGTTTAGGGGCGCGGATCAGGCGATCACCCAGAATATCCTGTTCGGCAATCACGGTCAGTTTCGGCGCCGCAAAGCCGTGCTCCAGAGGCCATACCGCAAGATGCAGCCCGTGTTGACCAATGGAGGTGGCGGCTTTGACCGTCACAGCTCCGATTAACCCTTCGTCTTCCAGAAGACCTTCCATCCGCTCTCGTGCGCCTTCTGAGTAAGAGGCGAGCAACACCGGTCCTTCGGCCATGCGAGCGTTAATATGATCCTTCAACGCCCCGAAAAGGCTGATGGATTCCTGTTGGCGCTCGGGCGCAAAATTGCGGCCAATGCGGCCCCCAGCATCAATCACGCCAAGGCCCGTCGCCAGTGGCAACGGAACCAGCTGCAATACCCGCCGGTCCCCCAATGCCGCCCCCCACGCCGCATCATCCAGATACAGAAGCTCGGGCGAAATGGGTTTGTAGACCGTATCACCACGCCCCTTCTGGCTGAGCGCATGTTGGCGCGTTTCATATTGATCGCTCACCGCGTCCCAGCGGGCCAAACGGGCTGCATCCACTTGATCATCCAGGGAAACAGACACGCCCGGCAGATAATCAAAAAGGGTTTCCAACTGCTCATGGAAAAATGGCAGCCAGTGTTCAATCCCTTGATGTTTACGTCCAGCGCTGACCGCCTCATACAGAGGGTCTTCTCCACCGCCTGCCCCGAACGCAATGCGGTAGTTCTGACGAAACCGCGTGATGGCGGCCTCGTCTAGAATCACCTCGGACACGGGAGCCAGTTCAATCATATCCAGCTTTTCAGTCGTCCGCTGCGTGGCCGGGTCAAACCGGCGGATGCCGTCCAGTACGTCGCCAAAGAGATCTAGCCGTACCGGACCGGTGTCTCCGGGCGGGTAGATATCAATAATCCCTCCGCGCACGGCGTAGTCACCCGGCTCCAACACCGTGGGTGCCTGCGAAAACCCCATCCGCGCCAGAAAAGACCGCAGGGCCGCTTCGTCAATCTGATAGTCCACCCGGGCTGAGAACGCGGCTTCGCGCAAAACTGTGCGGGCAGGCACCCGCTGCGAGACAGCGTTCAGCGTCGTCAACAACACATATTGCGCGGGCATGCCATGCACCAACCCCGCCAGCGTCGCCATGCGGGTCGCCGAGATATCGGCGTTTGGCGAGGTCCGATCGTAAGGCAGACAGTCCCACCCCGGAAACTGCACCACGGGCATGTCGGGGGCAAAGAACTGCAAGGCCTCGGCCATGGCCGCCATGCGCTTATCGTCGCGTGCGACATGCACGACTGGGGCTGCGGATTGTTCAATCTCGCGCAGGATCAGGCGGGCATCATAGCCTTCGGGCGCGCCACTGACGGTTATGTGTTTCGGGGATGTCATACGCTTCTATGCCGCGTGGGCCGGATTAGAACAACACGCTGGCGGTCATGTTTTGCAACATCCCCCAGATCGCGGTGACAAAAATGGACAGCATACCGATGATCTGGGTGAACGTCCGATGCTTGGACAAGCGTTTGTACAGCGCTTCGCCCACAGGTTCTTCGCGTCGTATCTTGGTGGCGGTCGACAAAGACAAAAGCCCAACAAGAGACGTCGGGAACCCAAGCAAGAACATCGCCTGGGCAAATTCGTTGCGATAGACGAACCCCAGCAAGGCCATCACCGTGAGGGCAAAACAGACAAAGCCTGCCAAAAGTAACCCGGATTGCTCGCCGATGTGCAGGATGCGGTTGACGTTGATCCTGACCAAATCCACCACATCATCGGCGGCTTCACCATCTTGTTCCTTGCGCGCGCGCTGCACCATGTCCCATGGAACACCCAGCACCCAATAGCTGATCGAAGACCACAGCACAGCCAGCGCGATCCAGAACCAGAGGTTCGAGAAGCTGCGCATGTCAATCAGTTCAAAAACGCTTTCGTACCAGTCCACTGCCTGTCGCCTCGGATGATTTGGCCTCTCTTACCCTTGCCACGCGGCAATTCCTACCCTTGAGATGCGGGAAATTCCATGTCACTCAGGGCGGACCACAACGAGAAAGGCAATTTCATGCGCCCGACCCTTGGCCCCTTCCCCAAAACCCGTCTGCGCCGACCCCGACAATCGGCAGCGATTCGGGCCTTGGTGGCAGAGAATTGCTTGTCCGCGGCTGATATGATCTGGCCAGTGTTTGTGCGCGATGGGGAAGGCGTGGAAGAGCCTGTGCCCTCCATGCCCGGAGTTATGCGCCGGTCTGTCGACAAAGTGGTCGAGGCTGCGCGCGAAGCCGCGGATTTGGGCATTCCTGCAATTTGTCTGTTTCCTTACACCGATGCCTCCAAACGCACATCAGATTGCGCCGAAGCCTGGAACCCCGACAACCTGTCAAACCGGGCCACCCGCGCAATCAAGGCCGCGGTGCCGGATATCGCGATCATGACCGATGTGGCACTTGATCCCTATTCAGACACGGGCCATGACGGATTTGTGGTGGATGGTGAAATCCTCAACGACGAAACCAATGAGGCTTTGGTCAAGCAAGCCCTCAGTCAGGCCGAGGCGGGTGTGGACATCATAGGGCCATCGGACATGATGGATGGCCGGATCGGCGCATTGCGCGACGCGCTTGAAAGCCATAGCCACAAAAACACCCTGCTGCTCAGCTATGCGGCAAAGTACGCCAGCGCCTTTTACGGGCCGTTCCGCGATGCAGTCGGGGCCTCAGGCGCCCTGAAAGGTGACAAGAAGACCTATCAGATGAACCCGGCCAACACAGATGAGGCCCTGCGCTGCGTCGAACGCGATCTGGCCGAGGGGGCCGATATGGTGATGGTCAAACCCGGGATGCCCTATCTGGATATTTGCTGGCGGGTCAAAGAGAATTTTGGCGCGCCCACCTTTGCCTATCAGGTGTCCGGAGAATACGCGATGATCAAGGCTGCGGCGCAAAACGGCTGGATTGATGGCGACAAGGCCATGGTCGAGAGCCTGATGGCCTTCAAACGCGCCGGATGTGACGGCGTGTTAAGCTACTTCGCGCCGGATCTGGCCCGCGCGCTGGCCTAACACGTTTAGCGCAATACCTGGGGCATGAAGACAACTTGAAACCCGCGGAGCGGTTTAAGCGGTCCGTTGCCGGCTTCTCACAATCCCTAGTGACAGCGGTGCGCCCTGCCCCTATACTGTGTGGCAGACCGGGATGTAAAAATCCGGCATATAACGTCAGGCAACAAAAAACGAGCAGGCTCATGACACATCTTACGCGACGCACTTTTACCCTTGGTGCGCTTTCCGCGACACCGCTTTTAGCGGCTTGCGGCAACGGGGTGGGCAGCGACGGTGGCCCGCGTATCGACGCACGCGCAGACACCACACTGAACTACCTTTTCAACACATATCCCAACACGCGTGATCTGGCCGACAAGGCTGCGGGCATGCTGGTGATGCCATTGGTCACCGAAGCGGGCTTTATCGCAGGTGGCGGCTATGGCCGTGGCGCGCTGCGCATCGACGGCACGACGGTTGACTATTATTCCGCAACCAAAGGCAGCGTAGGTTTGCAAATCGGCGCGCAGCAATTTGCGCACGTGCTGTTTTTCATGACCGAAGATGCCCTTTCGAAGTTCCGTCGCAGTTCCGGATGGGCCGCAGGGGCGGATATCGAATATGTCTTTAATGACCGGGGTGAAAACATCCGTGCGGAAACCACAACTTCAACCTCACCTGTTGTCGCCGTGATCTTTGGTCAGGCTGGACTGCTGGCCGGGGTCAGCCTTGAAGGCATGAAGTACAATCGCATCATCCCTTAAATCTGGATGCAGCGAATTAGATAACCCGCTTGTCCCTGGACTGGCGGGTTTTCTTTGAGGCGGTGCTGCCATCAGTGAAGAGTAAACTCACCCACTACGTTTTGCCATTCCCCTGCTGATACCATCTTGCGATGGGTAAACTTGACCGAGTGCAGGGGGCCATCGATTTCGCGCTGCCAGAATTCGACAAACTCGAACAATTTGGGATGATCGGGAGCCAGATCGTACTCCTGCCAAATGAAGGTGTTCAGTACATGGCTATAGTCTGGCATGTGATAGAAAAACTCGGCAGTGGTAAGCCCATATCCTTTGAGCATCAGTTCAGTTTCAGATTGCTGCATCCTTGCCTCCTTGGACGTCGTGTTTTTGCTTTTCTCTCTCCATCATGCCCAAAGAAAATTACTTTTCAATGAAAACAGAGTGTTAGCAGTGCGCGCGGGTGGCTGCCAACAAGGCCGACAGACAGGCATTGCACCCTATATCCTGTCTCTGATATAGTTTTACCAACAATATATAGACCCCTTTGAACAGGTCAGGCCACTACGTGAACGACACCCCAGAAACACCTGAAAACGAAGATAATTCTCCGCCAGAACGGCTAGTCTACGATGGCCCCTCCGTGTCAATCGAAGAGGAGATGAAAACCTCCTATCTCGATTACGCGATGAGCGTGATTGTAAGCCGGGCCATCCCCGATCTGCGGGACGGGTTGAAACCGGTGCACAGGCGCATCCTCTATGCGATGCACGAGACCAACAATGGCCACGACAAACCTTATCGCAAATCGGCGCGTCCGGTGGGCGATGTCATGGGTAAATATCACCCTCACGGCGATTCAGCTATCTATGACGCGTTGGTTCGGATGGCACAGGATTTCTCTATGTCGCTGCCCCTTCTGGACGGGCAAGGCAACTTTGGGTCGATGGACGGAGATAACGCCGCCGCCATGCGCTATACCGAAGTGCGCATGGACAAGCCCGCCGCCTCGCTGCTGGCGGATATCGAAAAAGAGACGGTCGATTTTCAAGACAACTATGACGGCAAAGACCGCGAACCCACGGTTCTGCCTGCGCGCTTTCCGAACATGTTGGTCAATGGCGCCGGCGGCATTGCGGTCGGCATGGCCACCAACATCCCGCCGCATAACTTGGGCGAAGTAGTGGATGCCACGCTGGCGCTGATCGAAAACCCGGATCTGAGCATTGAGGATCTGATCGAATACGTCCCCGGCCCGGATTTCCCCACGGGCGGCATCATGCTGGGTCGTGGTGGTGCACGCAAAGCCTATATGGAAGGGCGCGGCAGCGTCATCATCCGCTCGAAAACACGTGCGGAAGAGATTAGGAAGGACCGCTACGCCATTGTAATTGATGAGATTCCTTATCAAGTCAACAAGGCCACTATGATCGAAAAGATCGCCGAAGCCGCACGCGACAAGAAGATCGAGGGCATCGCCCACGTCCAGGACGAATCCGACCGGAATGGCGTAAGGGTTGTCGTGGAACTGAAGCGTGACGCCACGGCTGAGGTCGTGCTGAACCAACTCTTCCGCTTTACACCGATGCAGACCTATTTTGGCTGTAACATGTTGGCCCTGAACGGAGGGCGGCCGGAACAACTAACGCTCTATGGGTTCTTGTCTGCTTTCATCGCCTTCCGCGAAGAAGTGGTGGCGCGTCGGACAGCTTATGACCTGCGCAAAGCGCGCGAACGCAGCCATGTGCTGTGTGGCCTGGCCGTTGCTGTCACCAATGTGGACGAGATTGTTGCCACCATCCGGTCCTCAGCGGATGCAGCCGAGGCGCGTGAACGGTTGATGACCCGCGCCTGGCCCGCGCAGGACATTCTGGAATACATCGCCCTGATCGACGATCCGACCCATACCGCCAATGACGACGGTACCTATAACCTGTCAGAAACCCAGGCTCGCGCCATTCTGGAGCTGCGCCTGCAGCGCTTGACCCAGATTGGTGTCAAAGAAGTGACAGATGAGCTGCAAGAGCTGGCCGGCAAGATCAAGGAATACCTTGCCATTCTTGCCAGCCGCGAACGGATCATGCAGATCATTTCGGACGAGCTGCGCGAGGTGAAAGACCAGTTCGCCGTGCCACGCCGCACCGAGATTGTCGACTGGTCCGGCGACATGGAAGACGAAGACCTAATCGAGCGTGAAGACATGGTCGTGACGGTCACCGAGTCGGGTTACATCAAACGTACCGCCCTCGCCGATTTCCGCGCGCAGAAGCGTGGCGGCAAAGGTGTGTCGGGCAGTGGGCTGAAGGAAGACGACGTGATCACCACGCTCTTTGTGGCCAACACCCATACGCAGCTGTTGTTCTTCACCACCGATGGCATGGTCTACAAGCTCAAGACCTGGCGTTTGCCGCAGGGTGGACGGACATCCAAAGGCAAGGCGATTGTGAACATCCTGCCCATTCCCACGGGCGTCAGCATCGCCGCTATCATGCCCGTGGACGTGCCCGAGGAAGATTGGGCCGATCTGCAGATCTTCTTTGCCACTTCCGCCGGTGGTGTACGTCGGAACGCGCTGTCGGATTTCACCAACGTGAAATCCAACGGCAAGATCGCGATGAAGCTGCCGGATGATGGCACGATGCTGGTCAACGCTCGAATTTGCAGCGATGACGATGATGTAATGCTGGTCACCACATCAGGCCGCGCCATTCGCTTCCCGACCACCGAGGTTCGCGTCTTCAAGGGGCGCGATTCCACCGGGGTGCGTGGGATCAAGTTGCAGGGCAAAGATGCGGTTGTGTCCATGTCTGTCATTCGCCACTTCGATGCCACCGCCGATGAACGTGCGGCCTACCTCAAGATGCGCCGCCAATTGGCTGGTGCGGATGACACTGAGGTAAGCAGTGACGACGAAGGTGATGAAAACGCTGCGATTTCTCAGGAACGGTTTGAGGAAATGCAGGCGGCTGAAAACCTGATCCTGACCATATCAGCGCAAGGGGCCGGCAAGCTCAGCTCTTCGCACGACTACCCGGTTCGTGGACGTGGCGGCATGGGCGTGCAGGCCATGGACAAGGCCATGCGGGGTGGTGAATTGGTCGCTTCCTTCCCGGTGGAATTGGCGGATCAGATCATGCTGGCCACTTCCAAAGGTCAATCCATCCGCGTTCCCGTCGAAGGGATTTCCTTCCGGTCGCGGTCGGCGGGTGGCGTCAAGGTATTTGACACCGGCAAAGGGGAGCATGTGGTCTCAGTCGCCTGGATCGCCGATCAGGGCGATGAGGATGTAGCGGAGGACAGCGTCGTGGAAACTTCTACCGAAGAGTAACCAGACCCGGATCTTTGATAAGATTGAAAAGGGAGCGACCTTAGGACGCTCCCTTTTTCATTTTTCGATACTCGTCCAACGGAAATGGCGCGTCTTACACTAAGACGCGCCACGCCAATAATCGCAAATATGATAGGTTAGTTTGTCAGTCCGTTGACGGTGGCACCTGCACCAACAACTGACCCGAAGAGCCCCAGAATTGTACGAGCTGATGCCACAGGCGATTCCGTGGCCAGCAGCGTGTCCTGCGGGTGCACCATGAACTGGCGCGCGGCAAACAAGCCATCGGCCGAGGTCAGGTCGATCGTAAAGACAACCTGCTGCATGTTTGGACCGCCAGACCCGGTCACCACATCGCTCCCGCTGTATTCGCGCAGGATCAGAATGCCGCGTGGATCTGCACGCGCATCGTTCAACCCGCCCATGGCCGACATGGCCTCCATTGCGCTCATCTCTTCTTTTTCAAAGTAGATGACACTTTCCTGTGCGGCGGCGCCCAACACATTGAAGGTGCGGTCGTCTTCAACAACTGAGATCTGATCCCCACCTTTCAGACGTACATTGCGGGATGCATCCGCCAGCAGCGCGTCTGCGCGGGTTTCAAAGGTCTGACCACCGCGCTGCAGACGCACCAGTGGATGCCGCAGCGAGGACGAGATGCCGCCGCCCAAAGCAAGTGCTGTCAAAATCTTGGTGTTCTGGTTTTCCAGCGGATAACGGCCTGGCGCACCAACGCCGCTCACCATGTCGATCGAATTGTTGCGTCCTGGCTCTACCGAAAGCTGAACTTGTGCTGACGGCGAAATTTCTTCCAGCGCCCGCTGCAAACGGCTGCGTGCTGCGGATTGAGAGAGGCCACGCACATGGACATCTCCCACATAGGGCATGAATATCTTGCCACCTGCCGAGACCGTCATTGCCGGTAGAATGGTTTGCTTGCTGCCCACCTGTGACAGAAGTGAATTTTCTTCCGAGTCCCAAACCACAATGATCAGGCGGTCGCCTGTCTGGATCACTGATCCATCCGGGCCATGGTCGCGCCCGAACCAATGGTAGTGGCCATGCCATCCCGTCGCGGGCCAGCTGGCCAGTACATCCGTAAGGTCACGCGTGACCTCGACAACCTGGAAAGTAGGGTTCTCGGATTCGCTTTCGTTCAAGACTTCTGATTGCAGGGCGGCACCGCGTGGCACCGAACAGGCTGCCAAAAGTGAGCAAATACCAATGATTACGAGATATCGTGAAAGCTGAGCCAATGGTTCCCCCCGGAGCCGCTGAATACTACATATTCCAATTGTTCCCTAACCCGCTCAAGGGCTAGTATACAATCAAAATGTGTCTGGAACTCCGGAGAACGGCGAATCGTGGCCAAAACACCGCAAACCCAAACCCTTCTGTTCGTTGGGTCCGGCGGGCGTTTGGGCCAGTTGCTGAGCGGGGTGTGGGACGTCGATGGTCACGGGCTTGGGGCTGCATATTTCGCCAGCCGGGATGGACAGGGTGACATAACATTAGACGCAGATGATCTGCCGGACACATTGCCCGCTTGCGACAGCGTGGTGGCTTTGTGGGGTGTGACTTCGGGCGACAAAAGCGCATTGGCTCGTAATACCGCATTGGCTGAAGCCAGTTGGCTTGTGGCGCAGGCCTGTGGGGCCCGTAGGGTGTTTCACATGTCCTCGGCCGCGATTTACGGGCCAGGTCGTCGGCTGAGCGAAGATGACGCCCCTTCCCCCGCCAATGCCTACGGCGAGGCCAAAAGTGATATGGAAAGGCGCGTTGCTCAACTTCCGCATGATCAAGTCGCGCATTGCTGTCTTCGGTTGGCCAATGTTGTAGGGGCTGACAGTCTGGCCGCCGGCCTTGCACCCGGCCGGCACGACCCGGTTGAGCTGAGCCAGTTTCCGGACGACCGCGGCCCGCTGCGTAGCTACATCAGCCCAGGACATCTGGCGCAGATACTGGTGTCTCTCAGCGGAGTGTCCTCCGAAAATCTCCCGCCTGTAGTGAATGTGGCGGCCTCCACGCCCGTCGAGATGGAGGATCTGGTCCGTGCCGCCGGAAACCAAGTGATTTGGCGCACCGCCACTGAGGGCGATCGACAGACCGTCATCCTTGAGACGCAAAGACTTGAGCGCTTGCTGCCTGAGCTGGCCCTGCATAAAACCGCATCTCAGATGATCACGGACTTGAGGCGCGCGAAGGGCGAAGGATGACAATAGGGAAACGGTTTTTTGATGTTGTCCTGGCCTTGCTTCTGGGCGTGGTGTTGCTTGTACCGATGCTATTCATTGCCTTGCTGATCATGCTGCGCGATGGCAGGCCCGTTTTGTACTTGTCCGAGCGCATGAAGACACCCACCGAGGGTTTTCAGCTGTGGAAGTTTCGCACCATGACCGTGGTCGAGACGGACACAGGCGTATCGGGCGGCAACAAGGCCGCGCGGGTCACGCCCATCGGAGCGAAACTGCGCCGATACCGGTTGGATGAGTTGCCTCAGCTGTGGAACATCTTGCGCGGAGACATCAGCTTTGTCGGTCCGCGCCCCCCTCTGCGGCGGTATGTTGAGCTGCGCCCCGATCTTTACGCGCAGGTTTTACGCAGCCGCCCGGGTGTCACGGGGCTGGCCACAATCGTGTTTCACCAGACCGAAGAACGTCTGCTCAGCCCCTGTCAGACAGCGGAAGACACCGAGGCCGTCTATCTAAGACGATGCGTCCCGGTCAAAGGGCGGCTTGATCTAATCTATGCCGCCAATCAAAGCCTGTGCTACGATGTGGCCTTGATTGCCGAGACTTTACGCCGCGTGTTTCAGCGCTGAAGACTCGCGTGTGTCCAGCGCAATTACCACAACCTCAGATTTCGGCACAACTCCGCCTTTGCACGTGACTTTTTGATCAACAAACGTGTCGAAGCACCTGATGTGGTAATGTAATCGCTCCTCCCGCTTGCCAGAAAACAGGGTTTTAGGTATGGATTTGGCCGATCAATAGTCAAAAAACCGGCTGCTGCGTCTGAGGCGGCTGGGTATTGGCGTCAAGGAATTTACGGTAATGCTTTACGATCTCGCAGTGTCACTCAGCCGGTCCCAAAAGCGTGGCATTCTGTTGTGTATCGACGTTCTGCTGATCGGCATTGCCCATATCGCCGCACATGTCCTCATCCTGGGCGCGGGCTCTATCTGGGCCACGCCCCAAAACCTGGTGATTGATCTTATTGCGATGCTCTCTACTGGCGTCGTGCTGACGGTGTTGTTGGGCCTGCACAAGATCAAGCTGAATGCTTACGAGATGCAAGGTGTGATCGACAGTGCCTTTGTCGCTGTCGTCATTGTTGCTGCCGGGCTTGCAACGTCCCTTCTGTTGCCCGGCGCAGGCACCCCACCACATGTCTATGTCGTATCGGGGATGCTGTTTTTGATCCTATCGGTGACGATGCGCCTTGTGATGCGCCAGATTTTGCTGGGGATTTACCATCGCGGAAGCCCCCGCACCTCGATCCTGATCTACGGCGCGGGCCAGACGGGTCAGCAGCTCGCCTCGGCCCTCGCCACAGATGATGCGGTGCAACCGGTTGCCTTTGTAGATGATGATCTGCGTCTGCAAAACCTGACCATTGCGGGCCTTCGGGTGCATAGCGCATCAGATATCCCTGCCTTGGTCGAGCGTCACCAAATCAGCCGCGTGATCCTGGCGATGCCCTCGACCAGCCATACGGTACGCGCGAAAATCACTAAGAAACTGACGCCGCTTGGCATGGAAGTGCACGTGTTGCCTTCGTTTGCCGATCTATTGGCGGACACAGGCAAAACGCTGTCTGATACGCACCGGGTCGATCACAACGACCTGTTAGGGCGCGATAACCTGGAAGGCGCCTTACCGGGGGTGTCTGACACCTATCAGGGTCGCCGTATTCTGGTCACGGGGGCCGGTGGCTCCATTGGGTCGGAACTCTGTCGCCAGCTTATTCTCTACAAGCCGGCCGGCCTGATCTTGCTGGATCACGGCGAACACGCCCTCTTTCGAATTGACCGTGAGCTTAAGGGCATGGCGGAAGGCTTGGATATTCAGCCCGTTCTGGGATCCGTGTGTGACAAATCGCTTGTGCGCGAAGTGATGCAAGACATGAAAGTCGATATCGTGTTGCACGCGGCGGCTTACAAACATGTGCCTTTGGTTGAAGGCAATGCACTGGAAGGCATGCGCAACAACGTGTTGGGCACCAAATGCGTGGCGGATGCCGCCCGCGAAGCCGGGGTGGAGCGTTTCATTCTGGTCTCGACCGACAAGGCAGTACGACCCTCCTCGGCGATGGGGGCCTCGAAACGCTTGGCTGAGATGAGTGTGCAAGACCTTGCAACCCGAAGCGAAAATACCCGCTTTTCGATGGTCCGGTTTGGCAATGTGCTGGGGTCCAGCGGATCAGTCATCCCATTGTTTCAGGAGCAGATTATCAATGGTGGCCCTGTCACGCTTACCCATTCGGATGTGACGCGCTATTTCATGACCATCCCGGAAGCGGTGCGTCTGGTGCTGGTAGCGGGCTCATTCGCGCGCGGCGGCGATGTGTTTGTGCTTGATATGGGCAAGCCAGTACCCGTCTATAATGTCGCGCGTCAGATGATCGAGGCCGCAGGGCTGACCGTCCGAGATGAAGCCAATCCTGAGGGTGACATAGAAATCAAAGTCACCGGTCTGCGCCCGGGCGAAAAACTACACGAGGAGCTTTTAATCGGCTCAGACATGCTGACCACGCCGCACCCCAAGATCTTGCGCGCGCAAGAAGAGCATCTGTCCGAAATTGAGATGGCCAATGTGTTGCAGTCTCTGCGCCAGGCCGTGGATACACGCGACAGGAACACGTTGCAGGGTATTCTGACCAAATGGATCGAAAAACCCGCGGCCACAGATGATGTTGCCGCTCAGCTCTGAAGTGTTAAGCGCTCCCTTCTAGCTGTAGAGCGCCCCGAATTTCTCAGACAGATAAGACATCAAGGGCACTTCAGTCGGAGCCTTCCCGCTGGCGCGCTCAATGGCATCACGCGGCGCATAAAGCCCGCCGTGCTGCTGAACGTGCTGTTGCAGCCAATCTGTTGCTTGCGTGAGCTGTCCCTGTGCCAGCTGATCCTCTAATCCACGCACTGCGGTCTGAAGCGCTTCGAACAGGCATCCTGCATAGACATTGCCCAAGGCATATGTCGGGAAATACCCAAATAGACCCACAGACCAATGCACATCCTGCAAGACGCCGTTTGACGGGCGGTCCACAGCAAAGCCAAAATCGGCCTTGAAGCGGTCGTTCCAGGCTGCCTCCAAATCGGCCACTTGCAGATCTCCGGCGATCAAGGCGCGTTCCAGATCGAACCGCAGCATGATGTGAAGGTTATATTGCACCTCGTCTGCTTCGGTGCGGATAAAGCCGCGGTGCATGCGGTTGACCGTGGCGTAGAAGTCTTCTTCATCCACACTCATCTTCCCAAATGCATCGTGCATCCGCCCGTACAACCAACCGCAGAAAGCACGACTGCGGCCCAGTTGGTTTTCGTATATCCGGCTTTGGCTTTCGTGCACGCCCATCGACACACCACTCCCCAGAGGGGTCAGCTTGTAGGCGGGATTGATGTTTTGCTCATAACAGGCATGGCCGGTTTCATGGATCGTGGAGTAGATGCAATTGAACGGATCCGTGTCGCTGGTGCGGGTGGTGATGCGCACATCATCGCCGGACCCGGACGAAAATGGATGCACTGCACGGTCCAAACGACCCCGGTTCAAATCATAGCCAAAGACCTGTGCCAATGCCGTGGACAATCCGATCTGACCCTCCCCAGGAAATTGGCCGCAGATCGCAGGCCGTTCCGGCTGTGACAGTGCCACGCCGCGCAATGCCACCAACCCTGGGCGCATGGCGTCAAAGATGGCTTCAATCTCGGCAGCCGTGGTTTCCGGCTCGTAGTCTTCCAGCAGGGCGTCATAAATATCGCCCCCCTTGGCCAGAGCCGCCCCTTCTTGCCGTTTGAGGTTCAGGACTTCTTCAAGGACCGGAGCAAAGCTGGCGAAGTCATCCGATTGGCGGGCCTCTGCCCAGATGCCCTGTGATTTGCTTGTCAGACGGGCCAACGCCTCGGCCAGATCGCCGGGGACACGCAACAGGCGAGTGTAGTCCCGTTGAATATGACGCAACTGCGCTGTTCCAACCGCATCGGGCGCCTCGGCCTTGGCCAGCCAGTCTCCGATACGCGGGTTGGTCCGGCGCGCATGCAGGATCGCTTGAATAGCGCCTGATTCCTCGGCCCGTTGATCCGCTGCACCACGGGGCATCATGGTTTCCTGATCCCAACCAAGGCGGCCGGCCACCTGACTCAGGGCTTCGGTTTGGCGCTGGAACGCCATCAGTTGGTCATAGGCTGTCATGGTGATTATCCCCGGATGGATTGCACGTGTGGATAGAGGCTGAGGAACCGCGCCCGCAAAATCAGCACCCAGACTGCCACCGCCAGTACCTGATGCACGATCGCCACTTGCCAGGGGGCCCCGTAAAGCACGGTCATAATCCCCAACACAACCTGAGCCACCAGCGCAATGAAAGCGGCTGAGAAGGCGGCTCTGGTGGCCACATGCGCCGATCCGCGCCCGCGCAGCCAGACCACCACGGCAAAGGCCAGCAACAGATAGCCCGTGATGCGGTGAATGAATTGCACGAGACCCGGATTCTCAAAAAAATTGCGCCAGGCCGGTTCGATCAGAAAAGGATCGGGGGGAATGATTTGCCCGCCCATCAGGGGCCAATCGGTGTAAGATCGACCGGCATCTATTCCTGCCACCAAAGCGCCTATGAGTATTTGCAGGAAGGCGAAATGCAAAAGGCCCGTCGACAAGCCGAACAGTTTGGCTTCCTTACCGCGCCGCGCCTGCATCAACGCACGGTCGTCTCGGCCCAGCATCTGGATGTACCAGGCAATAAATCCGAGGATCACAAAGGCCAAACCCAGATGCACCGCCAGCCTGTAGCTCGCCACATCCATCATACCGCCCTTAAGCCCCGAGCTGACCATCCACCAGCCCACTGCGCCCTGAAGGCCGCCCAAAGCGCCCAATAAGGCCAGACGCCCTGTCCAGCCGGTTGGGATTTTGCGTGCGGCCAGAAAGCCAAAGAAGCCGATGGCCCAGACAAGGCCGATCACGCGGCCCAATTGCCGATGACCCCATTCCCACCAGTAGATGGTTTTGAAATCAGCCAGCTCCATCCAGCTGTTCTGCACCTGAAACTCAGGAATTTCCTGATACTTGGCAAACTCAGCCTGCCAGTCGGCTGCATTCATCGGCGGCATTGCCCCGGTCAGAGGCTTCCACTCGGTGATGCTGAGCCCGCTGTCGGTCAGGCGTGTCAGCCCGCCCACAACGATCATGATCACCACAAGAGCGAAAAGAACCATCAGCCACAGCCGGATCGGCCCTCTCGCGCCGCCTCGACCTTGGTCAATCATCCCGCCTTTGGGTTCCGTTTCGCGGCTCTCGCCCTCGCCCACCTCTTCAAAGATGCTGCGCTTTGCACTCATCTGGCTGCCCTCAATACCTCATGTCAGGGCCAAGGGTAGTGCCCCGCCCTGCCCGCTTCAACCGTTACCGCGTTCTTTCCAACGCACCATCTGCCGCATCATGCCGTGCAGCATCTGCGCATCCGCCCGTGTCAGGGGCAACCTGCTCCACATATTGCGCAGATTGATCTTCATGCCTTCGGATTTTGGCGCCGGGAAAAAGAACCCGGCCTCTTCCAATCGATCCTCGTAATGGACCGAAAGCGCTTCGATCTCGGCGTTCGAGGCCCAGTCCGTCTTGGCCATTTCATCCCGCCGGGAAGTGATCTGCCCTCGCGCGCGCTGCCATTCATACCCCAACAGCAACACGCATTGCGCCAGGTTCAGTGAGGGGAAGTCCGGGTTCACCGGCACATTGATGATTGCATTGGCCCGTGCAATGTCTTCGTTTTCCAGCCCGGCCCGCTCGGGGCCAAACATCACAGCGACTTGTTGACCTTCACTGATGCGCTTGGCGGCCTCGGTCATTGCAGCCTCGGGGCTGAACACGGGCTTGGTTAGATCGCGTTGACGGGCTGTGGTGGCAAACACATAAGTGCAGTGTTCCAAGGCCTGGGCCGTGTCCTCGCACAGCACGGCTTCATCCAGCAACCGTCCGGCCCCACTTGCCATCGCCACAGCGCGCGTGTTGGGCCAACCGTCACGCGGATCGACCACACGCATCCGGTCCAGGCCAAAATTCCACATCGCACGTGCCGCGGCCCCGATGTTCTCGCCCATCTGTGGGCGCACCAGTACAAAGCCGGGCTGAGTGTTGTCGCTGGGCATGATCCCCTCCGCTGTCTTGGAGGCGTGATACAGGGGCACCTGCCCCAAGAAAAGCCCCACAGCGCTGCTTTTCTTGGTACACCTGCGTTAAAAGCTCCCCTGCGAGAAGGAATGCATAGACATGGCCTATGACAGCGATCTTGTGGACCTGATGCAAGACGATCTGGGACCTTTACCCGGATTGGCTGAAAAGAAGATGTTCGGTGGTTTGGCCTTCATGCTGAATGGCAACATGCTGTGCGGCGTGCACAAGGCGGGTGCCATGTACCGGGTTGGCAAAGACAACGAAGCCGAAGCTCTGACGCTGCCCGGCGTCACCCCCTTGGCCTTTACCGGACGACCCATGGGCGGACTGGTCGATGCAGACGAGGATGCCATGGCAGCCGCCCAAACACGCGCGCGATTGACCGCTTTGGCCCTGTCCTTTGTCGGTCCTATGCCTGCCAAGTAGACCCGACCAGAATTAAACGCTATAGCGGCGCAAAACCAATACCGCGGAGCACGCAAGACCATGGCCGAGACCGAACACCCGCAGATTTACCTGATCACCCCACCTGAATTTGAGCTCAGCCGCTTTCCTGCGCAATTAGCAGCCGTGTTGGACTCGCATGATGTTGCCTGTGTGCGCCTCACCCTGGCCTCGCAGGACGAAGACCGCATTTCACGCGCGGCGGACGCCTGTCGCGAAGTGACCCATGCCCGCGATGTGGCCCTGGTGATTGATACACATCTGGCGATGGTTGAAAAACTGGGGCTGGACGGCGCCCATCTGACAGATGGCGCGCGCAGCGTGCGTTATGCCCGCAAAGAATTGGGCGCGGATGCGATTGTCGGCAGTTTTTGTGGCACCTCGCAACACGAAGGCATGTCGGCTGGCGAATCCGGGGCGGATTATGTGTCTTTTGGCCCTGTGGGCGCAACGGCCCTGGGGGACGGCTCTCAGGCGGAAACCGAGCTGTTTGACTGGTGGTCGCAGATGATCGAAGTTCCGGTGGTGGCCGAAGGGGCCTTGGATGTGGATCACATTCGCACCCTGGCCCCCTTTACCGATTTCTTTGGTATTGGCGAAGAAATCTGGCGCACGGATGATCCAGTGGCGACCCTTGGCGGGTTTGTCGCCGCAATGGGCTGATCACTCGGCGATCTGGCGCTCTGGTGGCATACCGGATCGCACCACGTTTTCCAGATGCGCCGCAAGCGCCTTGCGGTCGGGAAAGTCAGTGACCTTAACAGGCGAATGATAAACCAGCGTCACCGCCCCGTGCCGAGGGGCGGCCAACGTCTTGAGAAGATGCGACCCAAAATCCATATCTCCCCACCAGCCGTAAAATCTCTCGTCCTGGCCTTTCGGGGCCTCATAAACCAACGTCACAGGCTGAATCTGCATCACATCGCGCAGGTTTTCACCAAGAAAGGCCTGAAAGAGTGTGGTTTTAAACTGCAACACACGTATTCCATCCGTCGATGTGCCTTCGGGGAAAAACAGCAGGCGATGTCCGGCCTTCAAGCGATCCTCAAACAGTTGGGTCTGCGCCTTGGCCTGTTTCGGATCACGCGCGATAAACACGGTCCCGGTGATCCGGGCCAGCAGTCCAATGCCCGGCCATTTGGCCACTTCGGCCTTGGAGACAAAGTAAATCCGTTTGTGCGCGTTCAGGGTGAAGATATCCAGCCATGAGGCATGATTGGACACCACAGCACCGCGCCCCGACATCGGCGTTCCGATCACGGTGCGTTTGAGGCGCATCACCTGAAACGCCAATTGACACACGGCTTGGGTGATCCACGGGGTCCAAGGGCGATGCAGCCCAAAAAAGGGAACCTCGATCAAACGCAGAAGACCGGTCAAAAGGACGCCTACCAGTAAGATTACAAACAGTAAAAGCCCCCGCAGCGCCACGCGAAGCCATCCCATCGGCCCAACCCGGACGGGGTCCGGTTCTTCTTCTGGGTTCCAGGTGAGCTTCACGCGGTAACACCTTTTGTATAAATGTTTTTGCGCGAACTCTGCATTTGCTCCGTATCCATGACCAGACAAATATCCGTGGTGTTGAACCCATGGTCAATATATGCGCCATCGCCCACATACCCCCCGAGCCGTAGATAGGCTTTTATCAAGGCAGGCACTTGCAGCATCGCTGTGCGACGATCCAGCTCGACCTCGGGCACAAGATCCATGGGTTGGAAGTTTTTGCTGCGCACACGCAAGTTCTCGGGTGCTAGATGGCGATGATGCAGCAGCGACAAGGGATGCGCCAGAGTCTCGACGTCCGTGCCATGAAAACTGGCAACTCCAAAGAGGATTTCAACCTTGTGATCCATGATGTATTGGGACAGCCCGTTCCAGATATGGTACATCGCCATGCCCCCTCGGTAGCGGGGATCGAGGCAGGATCGCCCCAACTCCATTAGCTTGCGCCCCGAAGATTGAAGCGGGCTCAGATCGTATTCGTCTTCCGAATAAAACTGCCCGATGACCGAGGCCTGATCATCCCTCAGCAACCGGTAGACCCCGACGACCTCGTCTTGGTCCTTGTTCGTTTTGAGGATCAAGTGGTCAAAATGCGCATCGAACCGGTCTGTTTCCAATCCGGCATCATGGTCGACCAAAGGCCCGTCGCCGCCCAATTCCTGCACGAAAACACGGTAGCGCAGCCGTTGGGCCGCCTCCAATTCTTCTTTTGTTTCCGCCAGCTTAACGTGGAATTGCGGTTCGGTTTGGCTCATGGGTGCTCAACTGCTGTCCTTCAGCCGGGGTTGTAGGGGCTGCGCCCGCTCTTGGCAATGACCGCAGCGTCATCGGCAAACTCTGCTTTTACGTGCATTAACCTTCTGGTAACTTGCCTTAGGGAATAGTTGCCGGGACCAAGGCAATCTGATTGCCATCGATAACCACCTTACCAGCCTCGGGGAAATTCACTGTTATTTTGCCATTCGCATTCGATTGCACCTGACCGACACCCCATTCGGGTTGCTGTGGATGCTCAACCAGCATTCCAGGCTCGAGCAAAGCATTCAGATTGTGCATGGTTCCACCCCTCGCATCAGGACAAGATATCCCGTGTCACACCTCTTTACTGAAAATTTGATCTCACTCCTAGGATCACGTATCTGTCACGACCTGATCAGCCCGATCGGGGCGGTCAGCAATGGGTTGGAACTTCTCAGCCTGAGCGGCGTCCCTGACAGTGCAGAAATGACGCTGGTCTCAGATAGTGCCGCAAATGCCAATGCGCGGATCAAATTGTTTCGGCTTGCCTTCGGCATCGCCTCGCAAGATCAGATCACCCGGCGGGATGAGATCACAAGCATCTGGCCAAATGCCATGGCAGGGCGACGGCTGGATCTGAATTGGCACGGACCCAACAGCCTGCCGCGCCCGCAGGCGCAGCTGATCGTTCTGGCCTTGCTGTGCCTCGACAAGATGCTACCGCAAGGCGGCGTGTTGAGCCTGACGGAAGATGCAGATACCTGGACGCTGACGGCTTCGGGCCCGGCTCTGAAAACCGAGGATGACCATTGGGCTCTGGTGACTGGCACGGCCGCCACGACCGCCGAGCCTGATCCGGCCTATGTCCAATTTCTGTTGCTGCCGTATTACCTGACTCGGCAAAACCGTCAGGCCAAGGTGACGGCAACGCCAGATATGCTCACACTGACTTTCTGAGGCAAACCCATCAGGCGCGCGTCGTGCCATCTCCGACTACCAGATATTTAAAGCTGGTCAGCTGAGCCGCCCCCACAGGGCCACGCGCATGCATTTTGCCTGTCGCGATCCCAATCTCGGCCCCCATGCCAAACTCTCCACCATCGGCGAACTGGGTCGAGGCATTGTGCATCAGGATCGCGCTATCAAGCTCGCGAAAGAATTGATCCGCTGCATCGGCGTCCTCGGTCAAGATACAATCGGTGTGGTTTGAGCCATACTGGCGGATATGGGCAATGGCCGCTTCGATGTTGTCGACGCGTTTGGCCGAGATGATCATATCCAGATGCTCGCAGCCCCAATCTTGATCGGTAGCGGCAATGACGCCTTCTGGCGCTTGCAATCCTTCACCGGCACGGACCTCGACGCCTGCGTCCATCAGGGTGCGGATCACGGCGGTTCCAAGCCCCTCGGCCACATCGCGGTGGATCAAAAGGCATTCCGCTGCCCCGCAAATGCCCGTGCGCCGGGTCTTGGCGTTCATCACCACATCAATCGCCTTCTGCGGGTCCGCAGCCTTGTCGATGTAGATGTGCACGATGCCTTCGAGGTGAGCAAAGACCGGCACGCGGGCTTCGCGTTGCACCAGGCCAACCAGCCCCTTGCCACCGCGCGGCACGATCACATCAATCGACTGGGTCATGGTCAGCATTTCCTGCACCGCGGCCCGGTCCCGGGTGGGCACCAGCTGGATTGCGTCCTCGGGCAGCCCTGCCGCACGCAGACCGTCAACGAGGCAGGCGTGTATCGCGCCTGAAGAGTGGAAGCTTTCCGACCCACCGCGCAGGATCACGGCGTTGCCGGACTTTAGGCACAAAGCCCCTGCATCCGCAGTCACGTTCGGACGGCTTTCATAGATCACGCCGATCACGCCCAGGGGCGTGCGCACCCGGCGAATGTTCAAACCCGATGGTTGGTTCCATTCGGCCAGCACTTCGCCCACCGGATCATCCTGTCCTGCAACGGCACGCAGACCATCGCAAATGCCTTGGATACGGGGCTCGTCCAGCATCAGGCGGTCCATCATGGCGCTCGACAGCTCTTTGTCGCGGCCATAGTCCAGATCCTTGGCGTTGGCGGCGATGATCTCGTCGCGACGCGCCCAGACGGCATCAGCTGCGGCATTCAACGCAGCCGATTTATCAGCGGCCGACGCCATGGCCAGCTCACTGGCGGCCGCCTTCGCACGGGCACCGATGTCAGCCATGACGGCGGGAATGTTATCCAAGTCTTTCATGTCACCCTCTCCTGCGGAGAACTTTATCATAGAGACGTCAAAACGCCATGTCGTCGCGGTGGATCAGCGGTCCACGGGCCGCATAACCCAAAGCCGCTTCGATTTCGCCTGTACGCAGCCCGCAGATCTTGGCGGCATCAACGGCATCATAGCGCGTCAGGCCCACCCCGAGGCGTTGGCCCGCTAGGTCGATGACCTCCACCGGATCGCCTCGGCCAAATCGACCGGAGATTGCCGTGACCCCCGCTGCCAAAAGGCTACTGCCCGCGCCAAGCGCGCGGGCCGCACCAGCGTCCACAACGACTTGCCCACGTGGCTTCATCGCCGCAATCCAGGCTTTGCGTTTTTGCTGCGGGTCCCCCTGTGCGGTGAACCATGTGCAAGCAGCGCCGTTTTCCAAGGCTGAGATCGGATGCAGACATGACCCTTCGGTAATCGCCATGTCACATCCTGCTGCTGTGGCCGACTTGGCCGCCATCAGTTTGGTCTTCATCCCGCCTTTGCTGAGGCCCGATCCAGCATCACCGGCCATCGCCTCGATCTCAGGGGTGATCGCGGTAATTTCGTCAAAACGCTGCGCCGTGGCATCCTGCGACGGATTGGCCGAATAAAACCCGTCCACATCACTAAGCAGGATCAACTGATCCGCGCCGGCTGTCACGGCCACTTGGGCGGCCATACGGTCATTGTCGCCATAGCGGATTTCATCGGTGGCGACCGTGTCGTTTTCGTTGACGATGGGCACCACGCCCAGGGTCAACAATTGCTCCAGGGTAGCGCGTGAATTTAGGTACCGGCGACGGTCTTCGCTGTCTTCCAGCGTGACCAGAACCTGTGCTGTCTTCAGATCGTGTGCCGACAGGGCCCTCTCATAGGCTCCGGCCAGTTTGATCTGCCCCACGGCGGCTGCCGCCTGAGATTGCTCTAACGACAGTTCCTTCGCGGGCAGACCCAGTGCGCGACGGCCCAGGGCGATGGATCCAGACGATACCAGGATCACATCCGTGCCGCGCACACGTAGCCGTGCCACATCTTCCGCCAAAGCCTCAAGCCAGGCCGCACGCAAGGCCCCGCTGTCGCGGTCCACCAACAAGGCCGAGCCGATCTTGATGACCAGCCGTTTCGCGTCGCTCAAGGATGCCATGGCTCGGGGTCGTCCTTACTGGCCTTTTGGCGCAGCTTATCTTCGTCGATTTGCGTCCGCAGCGCTCGTAGCACGTCGGTGGTGCCTTCGCGGGCAACACCCGACATTTGCATCACCGGGCCACCACTGGCCTCTTCCAATGTGGACAAGGCTTCGGCGCGGGCCTCATCCTCCAGCGCGTCAATTTTGTTAAGCACTGTGACGCGGGGCTTGCCCGCCAGAATGCCGCCATAGCGTTCCACTTCGGTCACGATGGTCTGATAATCCTCGGCAATCGTCTCGGACGTGCCATCAACCAGATGCAACAGAACCGAGCAGCGTTCCACATGCCCTAGAAAGAGATCACCCAGCCCCCGCCCCTCGGATGCGCCCTCGATCAGCCCGGGGATATCAGCGACGACAAATTCCACATTGTCCACGCCGACGACACCCAGATTGGGGTGCAGTGTGGTAAAGGGATAATCAGCGATCTTTGGGCGGGCATTTGAGGTGGCTGCCAGAAACGTCGATTTGCCCGCATTGGGCAGCCCCAGCAGACCCACGTCAGCGATCAATTTCAGGCGCAGCCAGATGGTGCGCTCCACTCCATCCTGCCCTGGATTAGAACGGCGCGGCGCCTGGTTGGTGGAGGTTTTGAAATGCAGGTTTCCGAACCCACCATTGCCGCCTTTGGCCAGCAGGAACTTCTCGCCCACGGTGGTCAGATCAGCGATCACCGTTTCCTGATCTTCATCCATAATTTCTGTGCCTTCAGGCACACGCAGAATGATGTCATCCCCGTCTTTGCCAGTGCGTTGCTTGCCCATACCCGGCTGGCCGTTCTTGGCAAAGAAGTGTTGCTGATAGCGAAAGTCGATCAGCGTGTTCAACCCGTCCACAACCTCGACCCAGACCGAGCCTCCGCCGCCGCCATCGCCCCCATCCGGGCCACCGTATTCGATATACTTCTCGCGGCGGAAGCTGATGCACCCATTACCGCCTGCACCCGAGCGTATATAGACCTTGGCGAGATCAAGAAATTTCATCGTCTGGTCCTTCCGGCGTGGTTCAGCATGGCGTTACTCTATTCCCGTCCGGCGCTCAAGACGCAGCACGTTGGATGGGCCATTGTTATGTCAGGGCCCGAGCGTATGTGCGGATCGGGAAATCGCCCTGTCGCGCAGCGCAGTGCCCAAGACAGGTGCCGGTTTCCGCGAACCCCAGTTTTTCAAGCACCCGGCCCGAGGCGGGGTTATCCTCAAACACACAGGCCTTGAGTGTGGTCCATCGCCCCGTCGTTGCGGCGTGATCAATCAGGGCTTGGCCCATTTCGGTGGCATAGCCCTGCCCCCAATAGGCGCGGCCCAGCATATAGCCCAGATCCCCATCGGCGCGCAGACCAACGGTGCCCACAAGATCATCCCCCGCGAAGGCCGCTAGTGCTCCGCCCTCTGCCGAGAAGCCATCCTGGCACCGCCGGGCGGTCACGGCCCGATCCGCAGGCCAGATCCACGTCCCAGTGTGGCGTACCACCTCAAAATCGCTGGCCAGCACATCATGGATCCGGTCCGCGTCCTCGGGCTGAACCGGCCGGAGCATCAGATGCTTTGTGATCAGTTCCATCGTTCAGCCCGCCCGTCTGCTGTAGGTCCAGATCGGCACATTCGCACCACGGGCCACGCAATATTGTTCGGCGTCCCCCAGATACTCAAACCCGGCATTGGTCAACACCCGCGCTGATGCAAGATTGTCTTGAAACACTGACGCAAAATATGTCACTGAATTCTGTGGGTTATGCACCAGAATTGACCCCACCGTTGCGGTGGCCACGCCGAGGTTCCAGAAGGCAGGTGCCACCCATCCGCCAAGGCCTGACTGGTCGCGACCCAACCGCTCAAGCCAGATCAGCCCCATCACTTCAGCGCCACCTGTTTTGGTCGCATCAATCGCCCAGAAATCTACCGTGCGATCTTGCGCCCATGCATTGGCGATAAAAGCCTCTGTGCTTCCAGGGGGCAATGGATGCGGAATGGTTTCACTGTTTTGTGCCACGCGGATGTCGCTGGCATAAAGGTCAATCAGACCCGCATCGGACTGGCGTAAAGGGCGCAAGTCGAAGGTCGGTGTTTCGATGACAGCTTGTGTGATGATGGGTTCAAGTTTCATGTCAGACTCCCTCCAAACAAAACAAAAATGACCGAAGCCAAAGTCAGAAAAGCCAATCCAAACATCAGATAAGGCTCGTTCTGCGTGCCCGCAACGGTGCGCGCCAGTTGATCGCCAAAGAAAGCCCAGATGGGATGCAATATGATTTGCACTGCCAACAAGCTTAGGGCGACTGTGAGCGTGGCTTGCAAGGTGGTGTGGTCAGCGCTGAAGAACAAGGTGAAGCTACCTATGATCATCGCCCAGGCCTTGGGATTGAGTGGATGAACCACCAATCCCGCCAGAAACCCAGGTGCCTTGTCCACCCTGCGTTCAGAAGGCAGACGCATCCGGGCAATTTTCCAGGACAGCCAGACGAAATAGGCCAAACAGGCCCATTTCAAACCGGCAAAAAAGGAAGGCGACAGATCCGAGAGCTGCATCAGACCAAAGCCAAGCGGCCAGATCAGGAACTGCTTGCCCAGAATAACCCCAGCCACAAACGGCAGAGCTGCGCGAAACCCATAGCGCGCGCCGGTGGCCAGAAGGACCATGTTCGCAGGCCCCGGTGTCCCCACCTGGGCCGCTAAAAAGGCGATAAAACTAAAGACGGCGACGCTCATCAGGTCTGCCTCTGGCTAAAAATGAAAACGGGGACCGGCTGTTTGCCGATCCCCGCTAAAGTTTGTCAAAACCTGTTTGGTTCGGCTTACTCGGCAGCCTCCGCCACCGGGAGAACCGAAATAAACGTGCGGCCTTTGAAGCCTTTATGGAATTTCACTGCACCATCGACAACAGCATAGATCGTGTGATCTTTGCCTTGGCCGACGCCTTCGCCTGGCCAGAACTTGTTGCCGCGCTGACGCACGATGATGTTGCCCGGGATCACGGATTGACCACCGTAAAGTTTCACGCCAAGGCGACGACCCGCGCTATCGCGACCGTTACGGGATGAACCACCTGCTTTTTTATGTGCCATCTTGTCTCTCCTTAGCCTTTAGCCAGCTTTTTGGCCTGTTCGATCCAGCCTTCACGCTCGATCCGACCTTTGAACGACAGTTTCTCGTCCATAGCAGCTACGTCGTCTGCAGTCCATGCTGCAACCTGAGCGAAGGTGGTGACGCCAGCGGCGTGCAGCTTCTTCTCGAGTGCAGGGCCCACGCCCGACAGTGTTTTCAAATCATCAGCGCCTGCGTCAGCTTTGGCCTCTTTCTTAGGGGCGGCTTTCTTTGGCGCAGCTTTCTTCTCGGCTTTTGGCTCTGCTTTCTTGGCAGGCTTGGGTGCTTCAGCTTTCTTTTCTGCCTTCTTGGCAGGCTTCGCAGCAGCCGCCGTGGCGACAGCAGCAACAGAACCGGCACCCATTGCGGCCATCACGCCGGACTTGTCGCCACCCTTTTCCAGGATGTCAGTCACGCGCAGGACGGTCAGTTGCTGACGGTGGCCTTTGGTGCGCTTAGAGCCGTGCTTACGACGGCGTTTCACAAAGTGGATCACCTTGTCGCCTTTGATCTGGTCGACCACTTCGGCCTGTACCGCGGCACCGTCCACAAGGGGGGCGCCAACGACGGGTTTGTCACCGCCCAGCATCAGAATTTCGTTGAATTGAACTTTGTCACCAGCATCAGCTGCAAGTTTTTCCACTTTGAGCGTATCGCCCGACTGGACCTTGTACTGCTTGCCACCGGTTTTGAGAACCGCGAACATGCGCTTTCCTTTACTCTCTCCGCGTTCTGTGGTCCCCTTCCGGGAGTTCTTGGCCAAGCAGGCCACCTCGAACAGCGCGCCCCCATATGGGACGATATTGATATATGCCCCGCGCAAGAATGCCTTGCCGGGATGCGCGCTTATTCAAGAGCACGGCTGAGAAGTCAAGAGGCGTGATATGGGTTTTCGAAGGTTTCTATGCGCAGCTGTGATCTGTGCCGGATGTACCACCAAAGATGCGAGCCATGTGCCCAATCCATTGTTGCTGCCAGTCTATGGCACAACCTCGGCTTTGGACAATGCCAGCTACACTCTGCGCCGTGGCAAGGTTGAGCGATTTGTTCAGGCGCATCACACGGAATTGCTGGCCGAAATCGGAGGGGCAAATGGCCCTTATCTTGGGCAGGCATACAGTTTGGCGCGGGTGCCAGAAACCGAGCGTGGGGTGGTCACGGCACGGCTCAAATCTGACCTCTCGCAATATAAGGCTTCACAAGAGGCGCTGATCGTGGCGCTGATGGTGCATGGCGATTGAGATTAACGCTTGAAAAGCTCGGGACTTCTGCTTGTTAACCGGCTGGTTTCATCGGCTGAGAGAAAAGGTCTACAAATCCTCGATCATCATCTGCTCGGCAATCGCAAGCCCCAGAAGATACGATAGATCTTCATACATTTCGTCAAACGCCACGAAGATCGCACGATTAAGATCCCTGCCCGGCTCGGTTTGCCAGAAAGCGATGTAACCCTCCATCGTCTCGGGTTCGACCGGCTGATAGGCCATCAGCAAAAACGACTGCAGCCATTCTTGCGAGGAGATGCGCAGTTCTTCCTCGCCGGCCCAGACGTCAGACAGGATTTCTTCCTCGGATAAATCAAACGCACCGCCTTCGTTCAGCCCATTGTAAAACTTCAGATCCGAATTCAGCGCTCCCATGACGTTCAGCTCAACCAGATCGCTGTCGTTCATCAGCGTATCGACGTGCTTGACCAGCTGGGTGCCTTCCGTTGCCTGCACTTGATACTGCTCCATCGCATAGGCTTCGGTTTCAGCATCGAGAAAGGCCCGTCGCGCCGAAAGTTCAAGCGTGACCAGTTCGGCCACCTCGGGGCGTTGATAGTAGTCCAGTATGGCCTCCAGATCCTTACCGTCGAGGGCGGTTTCAAAGCCCGTTGACAGAACCTCGAACATCTTGTCGCCGTCATAGATATGCTCCAGCACACCTGACCATAGGGCCGGATCCACATCCGGGATCATATCGCGGGCAAGTTCACTGCCATAGACCGCGCCCTCTTCTTGCATGACTTCGATGGTCTCATGAATTTTGAGAGCCTGCATCAAAGCCTCAAGCTGTGCTGCCCGGTCGGCTAGGGCGGGGCTGGTCAGAAGCAGCGTGGCGCTCAGCGCGGCACCAAAGAAGGCTCGGATCATAATTCCTGCCCCTGCTTGGCGCCTGCCATGCGATCTGCCAATGCCTCGAACCGGTCGGCCATAACCTCATGCTGAATGGCGTTCATCAGCTCATAGACCTGTTGCATGGTTGGGTTTTTCAGCGCAATTACATAATCGGCCAGATCATCATCGCTGAGCGATTGATAGGTATGTGCCGATGAGGACAGACTGGATTCTTTGATGCTCTCCCGCAGCTCAGCCGCACCTTCTTCCATGATCGCCCGCAACGCAGCTTCGTCAATTTCGCCGTCCAGCACACCTGCATTGGACGCCGCCATCAAAAACCGCACTTGGATTTCCTGAATGGCGCGCACCCCGTTGTCGCCACTGTCCACTGCCGCGTTCAACTCTTTGAGTATATCCAAACGCTCGGGATTGCTTTGCGCATATTCTTCCACCAACGCATCCCCATCCGCACCTTTCATATCATCATCCGCAAGGTGCGAAGCGTTTTCAACCGCGACCAACCTTTGCCCCAGGTCCGAGGCATAAAAACCAGCGCCGTGATCCAGCAACTCATCCGTCATCGTGGCTTCAAGCATGTCCAGTGCCATACCGTGTACAACTTTGGACGAGAACACCTGTGCGGCCATGGATGACCAGTTGCTGCCAAAATCGCTGCTGCTCATACCCAGCATATCGGGGGCGTGTTCTGCTGAAAGCGCTATGGAATCGAGCGCCACATCAAACCCCGTAACGGTCAGAAAAGCTTCGAGCTTATCCCGGTCCGCCGCACGCGCGGGTGCCACGCTGAGTATCCCGACTATCAGGAACAACAATATCACCAGCGGCGCGGGATTCAGGATGCGGGTAAGGGTCAGTCTGATCAAGGCAGGCTCCGTCAGAAAGCAATGGGTGCGCATAACCTATGCAATTTCTGCCGTCAGACAATGCAAAAGCCCTTGAAGGCTTCTGAAAAGGCAACTACACGCTCCCTCCAGACCCCCGCGGAGAGGTGCCGGAGTGGTCGAACGGGGCGGTCTCGAAAACCGTTGTGGGTGCAAGCCCACCCAGGGTTCGAATCCCTGTCTCTCCGCCATTTTTCTGTATCGCTGATGGCTGTTGAAGCTTCGCTTTGAGTTGTTAAACACAGTGATTTTTAACAACGCCCCCCCTTGGCCCCGGGCTGTCGAACCTAACCTGAGTTGGTAACCGCTTTACAAAGACCAAGCACATTCGACAGAACAGAAACTGAGCTTGGGACTGCGTCATCGCCAAGCCCGAAGGGAGGCGTGGCGATGGCCGGGCCGCCAAGGCGGCTGCTTACCGGCTGGGACACAATAATCACTATACTTCTTATCTCAAAACCCACACTCTCACCTCCCTACTGCGGCCTGGGAGCGCGCAGTAGGAAGGTAAAATTGGCGTCTTCGCCCGTGGTGGTGGTCGCATCCGCATGGCATCCCAGACAGGTGCCTTCATCGGCAAATTGCAAATAGGTCTCCATCGTCGTATTGGTCAGAAATCGCGGCACCTCGCCATGTTCAAACATCGGGCTTTTGTCCGCCCCGCGCCATTGAGTTGAGATCAATTGGTAGTGGCTCAGCGGAGTATCGCGCAGCTCGCCTTGCCACAGCTCGTTCATTTCGCGAGTGCCTTCAAACACCTCCCAGCAGCGCACCACTTGGGTGCCGGAAGCCACCTTCCCCGACGCCAGTCGGGCATAGGGTTTGTCAGGCGCCCACAACACAGCCCTGTCAGGTGGCTGGTTAGTGGCTAAGTCCGCCCGGTCCGGGTTGTACAAAGCAAACGATGAAGGTTGAGGCCCTTGCGGCCCGGTGCAACCTTCAGGGAAAAGATCATTGGCAAAGATAGCATTCACCCGGCGCGCGTTCACCGCTGTGGGGGCGGTCGCGTTATGTTCAAAAGTGGTCCAGAGCCATTCATCGCCATTACCACTGTGAATGCGAGCCACTATATGCATGCCCAGCATCCCAAGCCTTTCGCGCAGGCAGAGCGCCTCGCCATTTGCAGTCTGCTCGGCGGGCACATAAATCAAACCATCTTTGACAATGTAACCCGCTTCATCCACGCCATCCGGTAGAATAAACCAGGCCGTTTTCAGCAACACGCTGGCAGGTGTCGCTTCCTTCCCAATCCGACCTTGCGGGAAGGACACAGGTTTATTGCCCCATTCCTCCTGTCCCGAGGAAGAGTGCAACAATCCGTCAAGCACATAGGCCTCGGCCGCCGGATTGATACGGGTTTCAAACACGACGAAATTTCCGTTCTGGTCGATCAACTGTAGCCCGTCAGACTGCACGATGCTTGCGGTGGTCACCTCGGCCCCGGCTGCATGAGCGCTGCAATGCATCATGGCCAGATCATTGCCAAACACCTCGGGTCTACGGCTGTAGCCCTGCCAATCGGCGTTGCGCTCAGGTTCCGGCAGATTGGTTTCTCTCCAGTTCATCGCGGTAAAGGCCTGCCACGAGAAGATATCAAAGGGCGTCTGTGTCTCTACATTGATGAACATGTAGACGAATTTATCGCTGAAATCGGTTTGGTCGTCGGGGAACTCGGCGCATAGAGCATCACGCGCGGGATCAACGCAAAAGCTGTTTAGTGAAGAGGGATGACGCAGATCGGCACCGTGGGCGACGCTGTACAGAAGAATTAGAAAACTGGTTGAGAGTACGCGGAATTTCATAGGATTTCCCATTATGGATTCGTTTATTATATTTTGGATACAAAATATGAATAGCGTGTACAATTCAAATCAGATAAACGTGAACACAAAGAATTATTGTCGGAAAACCAGATGTCGCAGTCTTCAGACCAGGTGGAAGAAATCGTTGATCAGCTTCGGGCGGACATCCTGAATGGTACGTTAAAGCCGAATCTTCCACTGAAGCAGGAGAGCATTGCCGCCCGCTTTGGTGTGAGCCGCATGCCCGTACGCGAGGCTTTGAAACAGCTCGAGATGTTGGGTTTCGTCACCGTCAACCAAAAACGCCGCACCCATGTTGCCCTCACCAGCCAGGCTGACTTTCTTGAAATTTACGACATGCGCATTGCGGCCGAAGTCCTGGCCATTCGGTCCGCCATCCCGCATCTGACCAATGCACAGATTGAGTCTGCCGCACAGATACAAGCCCAGATCGAAGACGGCTCTGCCGAAAACTTCGGGCAGCTGAACGCTCAATTGCATATGACACTCTATGAACCAAGCGCGCGTCCCCGACTGTTGGGGCACATCCAGAACCTGGGTGAAGCGGCAGACCGCTATACCTTCATGTGTACGGTCGATTCAGCCTTTCACGATAAATCAAACACGGAACACCACCAGCTGATTGAGGCTTGTTTCGCACGAAACGCAGAGGACGCAGCGGCCTGTCTGGAAACTCATATCCGCGACGCAAGGGACAAGTTCGCCCCGACCTTCAAGGACGTATAAACTTTGCTCGTTGGTGCAATGGCTTCCGCAATCTCGTGTGCGCCACACACCTGACAGCTAGGCGCTACAACACACGCCTTTCCCGTTGATTGACAAAGAAGAATTCATCCAACGCCAGCGCTTCGCATGGTCGATTAGCACCCGGTCGTGTACAGGCCCAGTTGCCGCACGACCGGGCAGTATTGTTCCAGACGGCTGGAATACTGTTGGCAGCAGAGAGCCTTGCCGCCCCTGCCCCGACGATAATGACGTCCACTGTCAAATCCATGCCTTACCAAAAGACAGTTTTTGCAGAATACGAGACTGGAGCGACTATCCAGTCGGTACCATCACGCTAGGCCACCACTTCGGGCAGTCGCATGGCGGGTGGCGTATTGCGGCTACGCGTTGAACGCACCACTCCGTCGATGATCGTCATGCCCACACCCGGTAGGTTCCCCAGTTCAACAGACTCCAGCATCGTGGCCCCGGGGGCATGCTGCGCCTGATCCATCAAGACGAAATCCGCCGCATACCCGCCTTCGAGCAGCCCCACATCAAGCGAGCGCTGCCGCGCGGTGTTGCCAGTGGCGAAACAGAATGCCGTGGCCGCATCCACGCCACCAAAGGCAGACAGCATGGCCACCATGCGCAAAATGCCTAAAGGCTGTACGCCGGATCCCGCTGGCCCATCGGTTCCAAGGATCACCTGATCCAGCTTGTCCAATTCGCGCGCGGTGTTCAGCGTCAGCACGGCGGCGCGTTCGTTGCCGTTGTGCACAATCTCAAAAGCCGACGTACAACATTCGCACAGGTTGATGATCTGATCATCGGGAAGCGCCGAATGCCCGCCATTGATATGGCCGATCACATCCGTGCCGGTTTCAATCACCATGTCCGCGTCAATCAGACCCGAGCCCGGAATAGACGGCCCACCGGTGTGAATGGTGCTTTGCATGCCATATTTGCGCGCCCAGCCGACCATCTTGTTGGCGGTTGTACCGTCCTTGACGGTGCCCAGGCCCACCTCACCGATAAAACGTACGCCGGCCTCGCCCATCTGGCGGAAATGGTCTTCCTCCAGACCCTTTTGCAACAAGGGCGCCCCGGCATGGACCTTCACGCCCGAGGGGCGCAGGTTTTCGTACCAGCGCTGTGCGGCGATCGCCATGGCCACCGTGCCCACAGGATCATTGGGGCGTCCCGGCATATGCACTTCGCCCGCCGAAATCATCGTGGTCACCCCACCGTGCAGGGTGCTGTCGATCCAATGCAATTGCTGTTGGCGCGGGGTATAATCACCCACCACCGGGTGCACGTGGCTATCGATCAGCCCCGGCGACAGTGTGACACCTTTGGCATCAACGACCGTATCCGCGCCGTCCGTGTCCAGATCCTTTTCAAATCCAAAGGCTGAGATGCGCCCATCGACGCAGACCACACAATCCCCATCCGCAATCGGCGCTTCGATCTTGCCCGTCAAAATCAAGCCAATATTGCGGATCACAAGTTTAGCGCTGGTCTCGGTCATCTGGCCCTCCGGGGAATGTTCGTTCGTATGCTAACGACAATCCACTCCAATTCAAGCCTTCTCTGCCACGCAGGCAATTGACTTGATCGTTTGGCTGGCTCTAATGTTAGCACACAAACGATCTTTACCCGGGAGCAACCAACTTTTGCCGTATCTGACCCCTGCCCGATTGTCCGAGGCCGTCAAGCATTTGGCGCAAGGCTGCCCGCGCATCGTGGCCGGGTGTACGGATTACTTCCCGTCTCAGGCTCAAGGTCAAATCCCGGATACTTTGTTGGACATCAGCCGGGTGGCTGAACTGCAAGGGATTATGCATGTTGGAGATGGCTGGCGCATTGGCGCTGCTGTCACGTGGACGGATGTGATCCAGGCCAATTTACCTCCAGCTTTTGATGCGCTTAAACTGGCTGCGCGCGAAGTCGGGTCGGTGCAAATCCAGAACCGCGCCACCGTGGCGGGCAACCTTTGTAATGCGTCGCCTGCGGCGGATGGTGTCCCTCCGTTGCTGGCGCTGCGGGCGCAGGTCGAACTCAGCGGACCAGATGGCACCCGACAGATCGCGCTTGGCGATTTCATTACCGACGGGCGCCAGATTGCGCTCGGAGCAGATGAACTCGTGAGCGCAGTGATCATCCCTGAGGTTTCGCCAAACGCCAGATCCGGATTTCTGAAGCTGGGCAGCCGCACGCATCTCGTGATCTCAATTGCCATGGTCGCAGCGGTGCTTGAAGTTGACAAAGATACCATCGCGCAAGCCACCGTTGCGGTGGGCAGTTGCTCGCCCGTAGCGCAACGCCTGACAGCATTGGAACAGGCTTTGGCAGGACAATCGGTTGACGCCCTGGAAGACCTGAGCATTTCTGAGAAAATGCTGTCGCCATTGTCGCCCATATCGGATGTGCGCGGCTCTGCGGGATACCGGCTGGATGTAGTGGCCGAGTTGATCCGCCGCACGCTACGGCAAGCTGCAGGAGTCTTCTAAACCATGGATGGCCCGCATACAGATCAGCCCGTGCGCTTTCGACTGAACGGCGCTGAGGTATCTACCCCGGCCCGCACGGGAGAACGATTATCCCAGACCCTGCGCGAACGCCTGGGTGCGCGGGACGTCAAGATCGGGTGCAATGCGGGTGATTGCGGGGCCTGCACGGTTCTGGTGGATGGCCAAACCGCCTGCGCTTGCCTGATGACCACGCAAGCGGCTGAAGGCGCAGATGTGGACACGCTCACCGGATTGGTGAGCTCCGACCCTCATGCCAAACGCCTTATCGAAAGCTTCCAAGACCACGGAGCGGCGCAGTGCGGGATCTGCACGCCGGGCATGATGGTCTCAGCAGTGGCCTTGCTGCGCGAAACACCAGAGCCGGATGAAGACCAGATCAAACAGGCGCTGGGCGGTGTGCTGTGTCGCTGCACCGGCTATCGCAAGATCATTGACGCCGTCGCCGGTCTGCGCACCAACCTGGACACAGACGGCAGCGCAGGGGCCGCGATCCGTCGTGTCGATGGTTTGAACAAGGTCACCGGGGTAGAGGCCTTTGGCGATGACATTGCCCAGCCCGGCACTTTGGAAATTCTGGTGATCCGCTCTCCCTATCCTCGGGCGGCCTTTGCCTTTGGTGATATGGACGCATGGCTTGCAGATCAATCTGGTCTAGAGGCGATCCTGACCGCAGTGGACATCCCCGGCGAGAATTGCTTCGGTGTCATCCCGCCCTTTGCCGATCAGCCGGTCTTTGCCGAAACCGAAACACGGTTCCGGGGCGAAGCGGTCGCAGCCATTGTCGGCACCCCCGAAGCGATATTTGAGTTTGATCCCGAGAGCTTTCCTGTCACCTGGACAGAGCTGGAAAGCGTTGAGGACGTGCGTGCGGCACGGGCGCAGGGCGCGCGCCAACTGCATGCCACCCGCGCAAATAATCTGATGTGCGAAGGGTTTGTCGCATGTGGTGATCCAGAAGCGGCATTGGCGAAGGCGCATGTCACGGCCGAAGGGCGCTTTCAGTCGGGCTTTGTCGAACACGCCTATATCGAGCCTGAAGCCGGGTTTGCTCAGATGAATGGCGACAAGGTGGAGATCCACGCCTGCACGCAAGCCCCAGTCATGGACCTTGAAGCGATGGAGATCATCCTTGGCTGGGACCGATCCCGCATCCGCATGATCCCCACTGGCGTGGGTGGCGGTTTTGGGGCCAAGCTGGACATCTCGGTCCAGCCCTATCTGGCCTTGGCTGCCATCAAGACGGGCCAGCCCGTCCGCCTGACCTATTCCCGCAGCGAATCCATGCAATCCACCACCAAGCGGCACCCTTCTGATATCACGTTGCGCGTAGGCGCCACGAAAGAGGGCAAGATCAGCGGCTTTGCCTTTCACGGCGCGTTTAACACGGGCGCCTATGCATCGTGGGGGCCGACGGTGGCCACACGTGTGCCGGTGCATGCGTCGGGGCCCTATCGGATCACGGATTACCGCGCGCAGGCGGATGGGGTGCACACGCATTGCCCGCCATCTGGCGCGTTCCGGGGCTTTGGCGTACCGCAGTCTGCTATTGCTCAGGAAAGCCTGTTTGATGAATTGGCAGCGGCGCTGAATATGGACGGGCTGGAATTTCGTTTGCTGAATGCGCTGGACAACAACGTCAAGACGATCTGCGGACAGACATTTTCCCAAGGGGTTGGGATCAAAGCTTGCCTTGAGGCTCTGCGCCCCGCATGGCAGGCGGAACGCGCAGCTGCCCAGGCCTTCAATGCCTCGCAGACTGGAGCCAACCGGCGCGGTGTGGGCATTGCCTCGGGCTGGTATGGCTGTGGCAACACGTCCCTGCCCAATCCATCCACCATCCGTGCCGGCGTGCGCCATGACGGCACTATTGTGCTGCACCAGGGTGCCATGGACATTGGTCAGGGGGCCAACACCGTCATCGCGCAAATCTTTGCAAGCGCCTTGGGGGTCGATACCAGCCGCATCACGCTCGAAGGCCCCGACACGGATATCACGCCAGATGCGGGGAAAACCTCGGCCTCTCGTCAGACCTTCGTGTCTGGCAATGCCGCGCGGTTGTGCGGCGCTGCTTTGCGCGCGGTGATCCTGCGCCATGTGAACGCCGCGGAAGATGCGGCATTGCAGAGTAGCGCAGGCCTGATCACAGTCACGGACAGCGCAGGCACACATACAATCAAGACAGACGCATTAGAGCCAGGTGATCTGGGATATGTGTTTGAGGCGGTCGACACTTATGATCCGCCGACCAAACCTCTCGACCAGAACGGACAGGGCGAGCCTTATGCGCAATTCGGTTATACCGCACAACTGGCAGTGGTTGAGATTGACGAAGCCCTGGGCACCACAACACCGATCAAGTTTGTAGCAGCCCATGATGTGGGCAAAGCCATCAACCCAATGTTGGTCGAAGGCCAAGTGCATGGCGGCATTGCCCAGGGTTTGGGCATGGCCTTGATGGAGGAATACTTCCCCGGCCGAACCGAAAACCTGCACGACTACCTGATCCCGACCATCGGCGACGTCCCTCCGATTGAAACGCTGATCATCGAAGAACCCGACGCCCATGGTCCTTACGGCGCGAAGGGGTTGGGCGAACATGTCCTGATCCCCACGGCACCGGCCTTGCTCAATGCCATCTCGGATGCTTCGGGAGTGCGCATGCGCTCGGTCCCGGTGACGCCATCGAAACTACGCGCGGCCATTGTGGAGCGTGATCATGGCTGAGCGCCGCGAGATGCCAGAGAAGATCCGCTGCGACGCCTGCCCCGTGCTGTGTTACATCGCAGATGGTCGCTCAGGGGCCTGTGATCGCTATGCCAACCACGACGGCGCGCTCGTGCGATTGGACCCGCTGACCATCATCGAAAACGCGGTGGAACACGGCGCGCCAACTGTGCCGTTCCTCAAAGACACCCATGGCACGGATTGGGATGGCAATATTGTCCAGACTGCCCAGCCTTTTGTGACGGCCATCGGATCGGGCACCACCTATCCCGACTACAAACCCGCCCCGTTCATTGTCAGCCAACCTGTTGGTGATGCCGATATGGTGACAGTCGTCACCGAAGGGATCTTTAGCTACTGCGGCGTGAAAGTGAAAATCGACACCGACCGTTTCATCGGTCACGAGCGCGCCATTGTACGCGTCGATGGCGAACCTGTGGGCCATGTGATGACCTCAGAGTACGGCTCCAAGATGTTGTCACTGGGCGGGGTGGAACACCTAACCGGGGGCACCAAAAAAGAAGGGCGTGTGACCTGCGACGCCCTGCTCAAGCTGTGCAATTGCGAGGCGATGGAGATGACCATCGACGAGGGGGCCACTTTGACGGTGCAGGCCGGCCACGCCCCCATCGTGGACGGGGACACCGAACGGCTGATGCGAGTGGGCTGTGGCTCGGCAGCGATAGGCATGTTCGCGTCGCAATGGGCCCCGCATACGGATGAGGTGATTGTGGTCGATGACCATATCACCGGAGTTCTGTCCGAACACCAGGCCGGCAAGATGCTGGATGTGCCACCCACAGGCATCAAGATCAACGGGCGGCGCTCTACGCCAGGCCGGTATTTTCAGGTGGCCGAACCCGGCACAGGCTGGGGCGGCACCAACATCGAGGACCCTCTGACCATCCTCAAACCCGCCGACCCCAAGGTTGCGTGGGAAGGCTTGCGCCTGCTGATGGTATCAACAACAGGCGAACAATATGCCTATTTTGAACTGGATGCCGCATTGCACCCTCAACCCAAACCTTTGCCGGAGGCGCTGAAACGCGCGGTCGACCGGGTGGCGGAGAACTGTGAACCTTCGGTCTGTTCCGTCCTGTTCATGGGCGGTGCCGGCGGGTCCTTGCGTGCAGGGGTCACGGAAAATCCTGTCAAACTGACCAACTCGGTCAAATCCGCGCTGACACATGTCTCGGTCGGCGGGGCGCAGGCCTATGTCTGGCCCGGCGGCGGCATCACCGTCATGGCCAATGTCGAGGATATGCCATCGAACGCCTTTGGTTATGTGCCCACCCCGGCCCTCGTCGCCCCGATTGAATTCACGATGCGCTTGTCGGACTATATCGCGCTGGGCGGCCACGCGGATCATGTGCGACCTATCGAGGAGGCGCTGACAGACGATGTGCGCCGGGTTTCTTCCTTGGAAAGAGGAGGCAAATCATAAATGCAGGGACCTCAGGCTACATATCTGGATGGCGGCGCCCGGTTGCACCTGCACCACGGACCGATTGACTTGATCATCGGGGCCGAGGGCGTTGAACGGACCCAGGCCTTTGAAGCAGCGCGGGCGCGGTTTGAAACGGTGCTCACAGGTTTGGTCAGCGAACTGCCTCTTTTGCGCGCTCAGGCCGTTCCAGGCAGCCCTGCCCCTCATGATCCCGTAGCGCGGCGAATGGCGCGGGCGGTCGCTCCTTTTTGCGGCGGTTGTTATGTCACACCGATGAGCGCTGTTGCGGGTAGCGTTGCCGATGAAGTGCTGAGCGCCATGACCAACGCCGCCAACCTGTCCCGCGCCTATGTCAACAACGGTGGTGACATTGCGGTACATCTGGACGCAGGGCACAGCTTTTGCATCGCTATGTCACATCACAACGGCACCGATCTGGGGCGGGTGGAACTCCTTGCCCAAGACACCGCCCGTGGGATAGCAACCAGCGGCGCGCAGGGCCGCAGCTTTAGCCTAGGGATTGCGGATAGTGTAACTGTGTTGGCGCGTGATGCGGCCGCAGCAGATGTGGCGGCCACGCTGATTGCCAATGCGGTTGATCTGCCAGCGCACCCCGGCATCCAACGCCAACCTGCAAACATGCTATCACCAGACAGCGATTTAGGCGATCATTTGGTGGTTACCGACGTACCCGCACTTTCCGCCGCTGAGGCTCAACAGGCACTGAGCGTCGGCAGAGATCTGGCAGAACACATGCAAGCCGCCGATCACATCCACGGCGCGGCCTTGTTCCTGCAAGGGCAAAACACCGTGATTGGCGAAGGGCTGAACACACTTCCAACCAAGGAGCTAGCACATGCCTGAGCTGATCCTACGCAAGCGGCTGATCGTGGTCGAAGAGATTTTCCACGAAGGTGGCCCTCCCCCGGAGACCCCACTCAAACGCGGTGCGGCCCTTGCGGTTCTGCAAAACCCCTTTGCCGGGCGTTACGTGGAGGACATTCAACATTTCATGGACGATTTGCGCCCACTGGGCCTGCAAATGGCGCGTGATCTGGCGGATTCCTTGGGTGGACCGGACCAAATCGAGGGCTACGGCAAGGCCTCGCTTGTGGGCACACGCGGCGAACTGGAACACGGCGCGCTGTGGCACAATCCCGGCGGCTATGCCATGCGCGAGGTGTTGAACGACACCCGTGCCATCGTTCCATCCTCCAAGAAAGTCGGGGCTGCAGGCGCCCGGATCGACGTGCCCATCACCCATATCAACGCCTCTTATGTGCGCAGCCATTTCGACAGTATGGAGGTGGGCCTCAATGACGCGCCCCGCGCGGATGAGCTGCTTTACGCTTTGGTCATGACAACCGGCCCTCGGATCCATACCCGCTCTGGCGGGCTTGAGGCCGCAGATATCACAGGAAAGGACGGTCTGAGATGAGCGCTAAGATTAGAAAAATCGCGACATTCGTCGAGGAAACTCATATCGAGGTGGGCCGTACGATTGCCCCACCCACCCGCAAAGCCGTGGCCGTGGCGGTGATCGAGAACCCCCTTGCGGGCAGGTATGTCGATGACCTCACCCCGCTGATTGAGATCGGCGCGGAACTGGGCGCTTTGTTGGGCGCGCGGGCCGTGACAGCGCTGGGCGTGGCCCCTGAAGCGATTGAAAGCTATGGCAAAGCCGCAATGGTCGGCGAAGATGGCGAGCTGGAACATGCCGCGGCCCTTTTGCACCCAGCGATGGGCGCGCCCTTGCGCAAAGCGGTAGAGAAAGGCGCTGCCTTGGTGCCCTCGTCCAAGAAACGTGGTGGGCCGGGGCAGGATCTGGACGTGCCTTTGGGGCATAAAGATGCGGCCTACGTGCGGTCTCATTTCGACGGAATTGAAGTGCGGATCAACGACGCTCCACGTGCAGGTGAAATTTTGGTTGCCGTGGCTGTCACCGACAGTGGAAGGCCACTACCCCGAGTGGGCGGGCTGACCCATGATGAGGCTGAAGGTAAAGACGGCCTCCGTTAGACGTGCTGCTAACCGGCTATTTTCTCACTGACTAACGGCTGATCTCCGTCAGAACACGGTCCATCATTGCATCACAGGCGGCCAATTGTTCCCGCGTGATATATTCATCCGGCTTATGGCCCTGGCCCTCCATGCTGCCTGGCCCACAGACGACCGTCGGAATGCCAAGCGCGTGGAAGTACCCGGCCTCGGTGCCGAAAGCCACTTTGGTCGTGCTGTTGGATTGTGCCAAACGCTGTGCAAGCGCCACCACATCGTCATTCTCGGGCAAGTTCAAACCCGGGTATGACATGTATTCCTCCACCTCGATCCGAGCCTCGGGAAAGGCCTTGCGATAAGGGGCCGCCGCGCGATCTGCGGCCTGATCAATCCGTGCACGCAAACGGGCTGGAGTATCAGCCACCAGATGACGATACTCAAACGTGACCTCGGTCTGATCCGGTACGATATTGAGTGCCTCGCCACCGTGAATTTTGCCCACATGCACCGTCGAATACGGAACGCCATAGGCTGAGTCTTGTGTGCCATTCGTTGCAAGATCAGCCTGCAACGCTTTCAATTCATTCGTGAAATCTACCGCCAGATGCAGTGAATTCACAAAGTTCGGAGCCAAGGCAGAATGTCCGTTTTGTCCATAGCACATGGCCTTCAAGCCAGCTTTTCCCTTGTGCCCTACCGCCACTTCCATCTCAGTCGGTTCGCCCACAAAAGCCGCGCGGGGCAAACCAATACTGCGTTCCAGATCATCAATCATATCGGCAATCCCAATGCAGCCGACTTCTTCGTCGTAGGATATCGCTAGCTTCAACGGCTCGGTCAGATCAGCCTGGGCGGCACGATCCGCCACAGCCAGCATGGCGGCAAGATAGCCCTTCATATCCGTGGTGCCTCGGCCGTACAACTTGTCGCCCTCGGCGCTCAAGGCAAAGGGATCCCGGGTCCAATCTTGTCCGGCCACGGGAACCACATCGGTATGCGCTGACAACATCACACCGGCCCCATCCGGCCCTTTGGACGCATAAAGCCCCGCCTTTTGCCCGGTTGAATCCGGCAGTTTGTGCAGGACGAAGCCGCGCTCAGACAGGAAGTCCTCGATATAAGCGATGATACCGAGGTTGCTCTTGGCACTCACAGTGTCAAAAGAAATAAGGCGGTCAAGGATATCAATTGTTTGCGTCACGTTATTCATCCATTTAATCTGCGGCCAAGCCGGTGATCTCACGCCGGAATGGTAAGGCATCGCCAATATCTGGCCCGTCCAGTTCCCGTGCATAGCGATGCCCGGCATAGGTGGCCCAGGCAATTGGCCCCGCCGCTTCAGCATCGCCAAAGATCTTCACCGTTTTGACCCCGGCATCAGCCCATTCCGCCTGCCGCGCCATCAATCCGTTATAGACCGTATCATTGCCCACACGCGAGGCCACCATAACCACCGCGTCACAAGCAACATGTTGCTCTTGCCCGGTGTACACACAATCGCTGACCACATGGCCTGCGGCCACCTGTGTCACGCCGCGATTCAGCACGATCTCAACACCCAATTCGGCAAGGCGTTGATGTATGGTGGCTTGCTCAAGCGTGTTGTTCGTCCAGTCCGAGACATAGGCCGAGGGCGTGATCAATGTCACCTCGACCCCATGACCGACCAGCAGCTCTGCCAGCACGCCCCCCATGTAATAATGATCATCATCATAAACCAGGACACGACCGCCGGGCACACGGCCTTCCATCAGGTCATCTGGCGTGTAGACAGATGCCCCCTCAGCGATGGGCATCGGCACCACATGCTGACGCGCAACGCCGTCCCGCCGCCAGGTGGACCCTGTGGCAATGGCGATGTTTTCAAAGCCGAATTCCAGAATGCTCTCGGCATCCAGCTCGGACTCCAGATAAATTTCAACATTCGCACGCTGTTGCAACTGGTATTCTCGGTAGTCCTTCACCCGCCCCCAGGCGCTCAGCCCGGGCAAAAGGCGTTCTCGCGCCACACGTCCGCCAATCTCACTGCGTGCTTCGGCCATGGCCACGTCATACCCACGGCGGCACAGGGCCCAGGCCGCTTCCAGCCCGGCAGGGCCAGAACCTACAACCAGTACATTAGCACTGTCGCCTTTGGCGTTCATGATCTCGGGATGCCACCCCTTGCGCCATTCTTCCATGAACGTGGGGTTCTGGGTGCAACGAGAAATGCTCATCGTCATATCGCCAGTGATACAGATATTGCAGCCAATGCATTCGCGGATGTCTTCGATCCGGCCTTCCTCGATCTTCTTGGGCAGGAACGGATCGGCAATTGAAGGCCGTGCGCAGCCGATGAAATCCAACGTGCCGGATTTGACCATCTTGACCATGACATCCGGGCTGGTGAACCGCCCCACACCCACGATGGGTTTGTCCGTCAGTTCGTGGATCCCTTTGACCAACTCAACCTGGGCCGCCTCGTCCTTGAACCGTGACGGCCCCGAGCAATCCTCCCATGCACCATGGGCCAGATCCCAGAGGTCCGGCAGATCGCGATTCATCTCGACAAAGTCGCGCACCTCGGCATTGGAAAAGCCAAGGTCACCTATGGTTTCATCCAAGCTCACGCGTAGGGTCAGCGCCATCGTATCGCCCACGGCGTCGCGAATATCGCTGATCACCTCGCGAGCAAAACGTGAGCGGTTCTCAAGCGATCCGCCATATTCGTCTGAGCGTTGATTGGTGGCCCGGCTGAGGAAGTGTTGGAAAATTCCAAACCCATGCGCACCGTACAGACAGATCAGATCAAACCCGGCGTCCCTGGACCGCTTGGCGGCGTTTACAAACCATCGCCGCAGATCACCGATCTCGGATTTCGACAGGCCTCGTGCCTGAATGGGATCGTTGGTAAAGGTGCGGATGGGCATGGGAGAAACTGCCAAAGGCACTTCCTTGGTGTAAAGATTGGGCCCGTTAACACCGGAATAGGCCAGCTGAATGCCAGCCAAGGCGCCATGCTCTTTCATTTTCTCAGACATGCGTCGCAGCTGGGGAATGTCTTTGTCCTCCCACAAGCGCAACTCGATAAAGGGTGTGATTTCAGATGTGTGGTGCATCTCGCACTGTTCCGTGAACACCACACCCCAGCCGCCTTGCGCCTTGATCCCGCGCATTTCAGCGGCGGCCGAAGGATCGCGGTAGCCGCCGCCGTTGCAGTGCGGCACCTGATAGAACCGGTTCTTGGCTTTCAGCGGACCGATAGCCACCCCTTCAAACAGAATGTCGTATCTTGGATCGCGCATTATTGGGCTCCCTCACACAGGATCAGGTTTTTGCGAGGCGATCAGGCATACCATGTCCATCAACAGACTGGCCCCGGCGAGTGCGGTGATCTCAGCGTGATCAAAGGGCGGAGAAACCTCAACCAAATCAGCGCCGATAAGATTGACGTCACCCAGTTTTCGAATGATCGCCTGGCCCTGCCAAGTGGCCAGACCTCCGCAGACGGGCGTGCCCGTGCCGGGGGCAAAGGCCGGATCCAAGGCGTCGATGTCAAATGTCAGATAGGCCGGGGCATTCCCCACCACCTCTTTGATTCGCTGCACCACAGCCGCCGCACCGTTTTCATGCACCCATTCGGCGTCAAGAATGTGAAACCCGTGGGTTTTGTCATTCATCGTGCGCAGGCCCACCTGAATGGAGCGCTCGGGCGCGATCACACCTTCCTGCGCTGCGTGATAGAACATTGAGCCATGGTCGATCCGCTTTGGATCTTCATCCCAGGTATCACAATGGGCATCAATCTGGATCAGACTGATCGGCCCGTGTCGTTCGGCCTGCGCGCGCAATACCGGATAGCTGACGGAATGATCCCCGCCCATCCCCAGCAGAAACGTGCCTGTTTCGATGATCGCCTTGGCCTGCGCATAGACCTCCTCAAGCACATGCCCGGGCACCCCGGGATCGAAGGTGCAAGCGCCGTAATCCACCATGCTGAGGCGTGTGAACGGATCAAACCCCCAAGGCCAGGGTCCCCCGTCCCACGCCAGATTGGTCGAGGCCGCACGAATGCCGCGCGGACCCAGCCGACAGCCCGGACGGTTGGAGACAGAAAGATCATAAGGAATACCCCAGGTGGTGATATCCACCCCCTTCAGATCACGTGAATACGGTCGTCGGAACAGGCTGGTGACCCCACCATATGTGGGCTCGTATCCGATGTCCCCGTCTTTGGACCCGAACACCGCGCGGTCACTTGCATCTATCATGATCCATCTTCCCTATTTCTTGTAACACCGTTTCTCACAGCGACTGGTGTGGCAAGCCCCCCCAAACTCACGTCGGGGTCATATTCATCCCAGGCACCCCGGCCTCGCGGATCTGAGTGTGGCAATGATCTATGAAGGCTTTGACCGTCAGGACATTCTCCGCCCCTTCCGAGGTCAACAATCCCAACCGCAGGGGACGCATCTTGCCCACCAGCGGAACATAACGCAGAGCGCGCCCATCAGGCGCCACCGGACTGAGCGGGCGGAAATTTGCAATGGAATAGCCAAACCCATTGGCCACCAGTGACCGCATCACCGCCATATCCCGGGTACGCTCGGTGATGTTGGGCGTCAGCCCCTTGGCCTCAAACACGGACAGAAAGTAATTCACGCTCAACGGCAAATCGAGCAAGACCATCGGGTGTTCCACCAGGTCCTCGGCCGTGACGCTCTCGCGATCTGCCAGGGGGTGGTCCTCGGGCAAAAACGCATAGGGTGGCAGCTCAGCCAAAGACGTAAAACTGAGATCCGTTGGGATATCCAGATCGTAGGTGAGCGCCACGTCAATCTCGGCCAATCGCAAACGGTTGATCAACTCGGATTGATCCAGCTCCACCTGTCGCACCTGCACCTGCGGATGCGCCTGCTCAAACCCGCGCCGCAGACCCGGCACAACCCGTTGCGCAAAGGTGAGCAGACAGCCCACAGACAGTGCGCCCTGCACAGTTCCCGAAATATCCCCTGCCAAACGTCTCAGCGCCTCTGCTTCACGCAACAAGGCCTTGGCTTGCGCCATGAACTGACGACCAGCTTGGGTCAGCGACAACCCATGAGCATGTTTACGGACAAAGAATTGCAGCCCAAACTCCCGCTCTAGCTGCGACAAGGCCGCGGAAATCGAAGGGCTGGACACATTTACCTTCTCGGACGCCAAGGCAATCGACCCCGCCTCGCCCACGGCTACAAAATATTCCAACTGTCGAAGGGTGAACCGCAATGCCATGATCTGAATGCTCCTTCAGCGCCGCCCTCAGGTCAATGCACTAAGCTTCATCTGGCCAAAAATATCCCGGGGAGTTTGAGGGGTAGCGCCCCTCATTCCGAAAAAATCAGCATGGCGCAGCCATTCCTTCGGGTCACGTGTCCTCTCAATCCGGAATAACGGCCGTGCCATCAATTTCCACGAGCCATTCGGGTCGCGCCAAGGCTTGCACCACAAGCCCGGTTGAGACCGGAAAGACCCCTTTGATGTATTCCCCCATCGTCCGGTACACCGCCTCGCGGTGGCGCACGTCGGTGATGTAGACCACGACCTTGACCAAATGGCTCATATCGCCGCCGGCCTCTTCAATCAGCTGGCGGATGTTTTGCATCACCTTATGGGTCTGCTCGACCGGATCATGACTGTCGATATTCTTGGCATCGTCCAGGTTTTGCGGACATTGGCCACGCAGATAAACGGTTTTGCCCCCTTGCGTGACAACCGCCTGACACAGGTCATTGTCCAGATTCTGCTCGGGGTAGGTCTCAGACGTGTTGAATTTGCGAATGCGGGTATGGGCCATGTCGATGTCTCCGAAATATGGGAATGGCAAGAGGCCTCAGGAGGCCGGGACGCTATGTGCGACCGTTTTATTGTTGTCCAGATAATTGCGCTGAATGGCAATCTGATCAGCCACATGTTTGGCATCATGCCACACGCCCCAGATGAACGAGGATCCACGCCGCGACAGCCAGGGCAAGCCGATGAAATAAATGCCGCGCTCGGGCGACACGCCGCGTTCGTGCAGCGGACGGCCTTCGTTGTCACAAGCCTCCACCTGTAGCCAGCTGTAGTCTTGCCGGTATCCTGTGGCCCAGATGATCGAGGTGATCCCGGCCTCGGCCAAGTCCAGTTCCGCAATCGGGTTTTTTACACTTTCGGGGTCCGGGTATTCCTGGCGGGCTTCGGGATCTTCGGGCAGATCGAGCCCATTGCGGATCACATACTCATCGGCTTCGTCCATCACCGAACGCGAATTCATGTCCCCGTGGGCGATGCTTGACACCAGATTATCGGCAAAGGTCAGCGTGCCGTTCTTGTAGCTTTCGGTCAGCCCCAGCAACGTCACACCCTCATTGCCCAAACGTCGGTAATCCACGGTGATGCCGCCATAGGCCCCGCTGATCGCAATGGTCACATGTTCGGTCCCCGGGGCGGGTGTCTGAATTTCCCATTTGCCCAACACGCCCAGCCAGAAACAGAAATCACGCCCGCGATACCAGCGTGGTGGGCGATCATGCGGCCCTACAGACATATAGACTTTGCGCCCGGCGCGGTGCAGCTCTTCTGCGATTTGCGCCCCTGACGCCCCGGCGCCGACCACCAACACGGCGCCTTTCGGCATCTGATCTGGGTTGCGGTAGTCGGCCGAGTGCATCTGCATGACACCCGCATCTTGAGGCACGATCGGGGGCATCACCGGTGTTTGAAACGGGCCGGTCGCGGCCACAACGGCCCGCGCTTCGATCACACCGTCTGAAGTTTCAACCCGAAACCCGGCGCGTCCTTCGTTACGCGTGACCTTCAGAACCTCGACACCCGTGCGGATCGGCGCATTGATCATCTTGGCGTAGTCGACAAAATAATCTGCGACCCGCTCTTTCGGTGCAAAGGCATCAGGGTCGATATCGTCAAATTCCATATTCGGAAAACGATCATGCCAGGCGGGTCCATTAGCCACGAGCGAATCCCAGCGCCGTTTGCGCCAGGCATCCGCAATCTGGTTTTTCTCCAGAACGATATGCGGCACGTTGTTGTTGCTCAGATGCTCGCTCATCGCGATGCCTGCCTGCCCCGCGCCCACCACCAGCGTGTCAATGATCTCGACTGTCATGGAATTGTCCCTTATCCCCGATCTTGGTGTCGGGTATGGCGCAGAACTAACATCGGATAAACCAGAGTATTTCTTACCCTTGCTTCGGATATTTCTAACACATACGCACCTCATTACCCCTCAGGCAACAAAAAAAGGGCGCGTCGCATGACACGCCCTTTCCAAATCGCTTGCAGGCAATCTCAGCCCGCTTTGGCAGCCTCTGTCGCCATCCGCAGATCTGACAGTTCTTCGGCCACCAGGAAGGCCAGCTCGAGCGATTGTGACGCGTTCAAGCGCGGATCGCAGGCCGTGTGATAGCGCAGGCTCAGGTTCTCGTCCGTCACCGCCCGCATACCACCGGTGCATTCGGTCACGTCCTGGCCTGTCATCTCGAAATGCACACCGCCGGGGATCGTGCCCTCTGCTCGGTGAACGTCAAAGAAGTCCTGTACTTCGCGCAGCACACGCTCAAACGGACGGGTTTTATACCCGCTGTCGGATTTGATCGTGTTGCCATGCATCGGATCACAGACCCAGACCACATTGGCCCCTTCTTCCTGCACGGCCTTGACCAGACGCGGCAGATGCTCGCCCACGTTACCAGCGCCAAAGCGTGCAATCAGCGTCAAACGCCCTGCTTCGTTTTCCGGGTTCAGTCGCGACATCAGCACCTTGAGGTCATCCGCCGTGGTGCTAGGACCACATTTCAGACCAATCGGGTTTTGTACCCCGCGGGCAAATTCCACATGCGCGCCATCGGGCTGACGTGTCCGATCGCCGATCCAGATCATGTGACCGGACCCCGCCAGCCATTTGCCTGACGTGCTGTCGAGGCGCGTCAAAGCCTCTTCATACTCGAGCAAAAGGCTTTCGTGACTGGTGTAGAAATCCACTGTTTGCAACGTGTGGGCCGCGTCCCCGGTCACCCCGGCTGCGCTCATGAAATCGAGCGTATCGGTGATGCGTGCGGCCATCTCGCGGTAGCGTTCTGCTTTTTCAGATTCCGTGAAGCCCAGCGTCCATGCATGCACCTGATGAACATCCGCGTAGCCCCCCGTTGAAAACGCCCGGATCAGATTCAGCGTGGCCGCCGCCTGTGTGTAGGCCTGCAACATGTTGGCAGGGTCTGGAATGCGCGCTTCGGGCGTGAACTCCAGTTGATTGATAATGTCACCGCGGTAGCTGGGCAGCTCCTGCCCGTTCACCACCTCGGTCGGTGCGGACCGTGGCTTGGCAAATTGCCCGGCCATCCGGCCCACCTTGATCACAGGCACCTTGGCACCATAGGTCAGCACCATCGCCATTTGCAGCATAACCTTGAAGGTGTCGCGAATGGCGTCTGCCGAGAACTGCTCAAAGCTCTCGGCGCAATCGCCGCCTTGCAGCAAAAACGCCTCACCGCGCGAGGCCGCACCTAGCTGTGCCTTCAGCCGCCGGGCTTCTCCTGCAAAAACAAGCGGAGGATAGTTGGACAGCTTCGCCTCGACAGCGTTCAAAGCTGCCGGATCAGTATAATCCGGCATCTGAACCCGGGGCTTTTTGCGCCAGTCAGATTTTTGCCAATTACTCATCGTTTCTCTCCGCGTTTGAGATTGCAGACTTCGCTATACTAAACTCAGCCACTGGTGACCATATATGTTATCATTCTGTTGACGCAAATCGTTATCACTGCCCTTGCAAGGCATTGCGATTTTGTGACAGACGCGAAAGGCTGTCCCAAACCGCAACAGATTCGGCCGGGAAAGGAACCTCGTGGCGCAATCAATTCAGACCTCAAGAAAGACTCAAAGCACGCGCTATGTATTTGTCTTACTTGATAATTTCACGTTGCTGTGCTTTTCGGCTGCGGTCGAATGCTTGCGTATTGCCAACCGTATGGCCGACGCCCCTGTTTATGATTGGGTCCTGGCAGGCGAAGGCGGCACAACGGTCACATGCTCGGCCGGGGCGTCGTTTGAGGTGGATATCGACCTGGTAGAATTAAAACGTGATGACGTGTTGATGATCTGCGGTGGCATCGATGTACAGGCGGCCACTTCAAAAAAGGTGCTCAACTGGCTGCGCCGCGAAGCACGCCGAGGCCTGAAGGTCGGAGGTCTGTGCACAGCCGCATATTCAGTGGCCAAAGCAGGATTGCTGGACGGCAAACGCGCCACAATCCACTGGGAAAATCAGGACAGCTTTGTGGAAGAGTTCGACGAGGTCGAGCTGACCAAGTCCGTCTTTGTGGTCGACGGCAATCGGATGACCACCGCCGGGGGCACCTCGTCTATAGACCTGATGCTGAAGCTTATTGCTGATGATCATGGGGAACAGCTGGCCAATGCGGTGGCCGATCAGTTAATTTACTCCTCGATCCGCACGGATCAGGACACACAGAGATTGTCGGTGCCCACCCGTATCGGCGTGCGTCATCCAAAGTTATCCCAGGTCATCCAGATGATGGAATCCAATATCGAAGAACCGATCAGCCCATCGATCCTGGCCAAAGATGTGGGCATGTCCACCCGGCAGCTCGAGCGTCTGTTCCGGCGGTATCTGAACCGCTCTCCCAAGCGGTACTACATGGAGTTGCGTCTGCAAAAGGCACGCAACCTGTTGATGCAAACCGATATGACGGTAATCAACGTGGCGCTGGCCTGTGGCTTTGCCTCACCCTCGCATTTTTCAAAGTGCTACCGGGGACAATACAACATTACCCCCTACCGTGAACGTGGCGCACAATCGACCCGGTTGTCGGTTTGAGGGGCTACGCGCCCCTGACCTGAGGTCAAAAACTATCATTCAGTGGAAAGAAGTCCGTGTTGAACTTAATGTTGATCACGACCAGATCGCTTTCGCGCTGATGCAGCAGGACGGTGACCCAAACATAGCTGAGCCCCGTCCAATAGGCATACATTTCCTGTGACCAACCCTCGTGCATCTGTTTGGTTTGCACCGTGCTCTTGTGTTTGAAGTCCATCGGGAAGATCACCCGCATCCGGGTTTCAAGATCGGCGCGCTCGTCTTCCGTCATTTCATCTGCGCCGCCAAAGCGTCCCAACATCCGCGCGATCTGACGAGACATCATCAGTTCGTCCAACGTATTGCGCATCTGATCATAGTCTTTGAACACCGGCTGCTCCTGGGCCAGAGCGGACAGCGGTGCGACGGCCAGAGCGGCAATCAATATCAGGCGTTTGATCATGATGACTTTTTCATTCCAAGAGTTGAGAACGCGTTGCCATACATCCAGCGCCACGCCGCCTTCATCCCGGCAATTTCTTCTGCGGTGCTGATGTTCGATTTCCATGGCTCGGCCTTTTCGTGAATATTGTTTTGGCGATCATCTGCTTTGACCAGGGCCGAACCGATGGCTGGCCCAGTCCAGGCACCACCAACCGGCCCAAATTTTGACACCCCAATCTGTCCTACTTTGGCCATATTGGCATAGTCTTCGGCGTCCACATCAGGTGTCACCATTTCACCGCCGTTGGGCCATCCGCCCAGAAACAACTTTTTACTATCATCACGCATTGATCCATAGGTGCGTTCAATCCAGGCCATCGCCTCGTCTATGATCGCAGCCGAGCTATATCCGGTTACACTGTCATGCGTGCCCATGCGATATTGCGTGTTGGTAAAGCCCACAGCCCCCATGCGTTTGACGTGGGCCGAAGACAGGGCCTCGGACCCTGGAAGGGTCAAACAGGATTGCGGCAGGCTGGTCTGGTCCTGATTGTCTGTACCGTCAATTCCAAAATAGAAATTCATTTAAGTGCTCCCGGTCAGAAATAAATTGGGCGAATGCTTGTGTCGGACTATGGATCGCACGATATGCGTGTGACAAGAGCAGAAACCACACGCGGACCTACGGGCTTAGCCGATACAGAGCCCCCTCGCCCACTGACAAAAACCAGATGCTGCCATCGGGGGCCTCACGAATATCGCGTACGCGTGTGGTTTGATCGGAATTCAACGCTTCAACTTCGCGTAAGGGGCTGCCGGAGAGCCGCGCGATATAGTCGAACTTCAGCGACCCTACAAAGATATCCCCGGCCCATTCTGGCCAAAGCTTGCCCGAATAGATCATCATCCCCGAGGGTGCGATTGAGGGATCCCAGTAGAATTCGGGCTGTTCCATCCCTTCCTTGGCCGTGCCTTCTCCGATTTTGCCGCCCGAGTAATGGCGGCCATAGGAAATCACCGGCCAACCGTAGTTGGCACCCTTGCGGATGAAGTTCACCTCATCCCCGCCCTTGGCGCCGTGTTCGACAACCCATAGATTTCCCATTTGGTCCAACGCGGCGGCCTGAGGGTTTCGATGTCCGTAGCTCCAGATTTCGGGCTGCGCGCCGGACTGGCCCACGAATGGATTATCACTCGGCACTGTGCCGTCGCGAGCGATGCGAATGACTGATCCGTTTTCGCGGCTTAGGTCTTGAGCGGAGGGGCGATCTCCTCGCTCACCAATGGTCACATACAAATACCCATCGCGCCCCTCGACAATGCGCGATCCAAAATGCCGCCCTCCTTTTGATCCACGCTCCATTTCGAAGATCATCTTCCAATCTTTCAGGCTAAGGCCATCCGTACTCAGAACCGCACGGGCCACTGCGGTGCCCGCGCGGCGGCGCTGAGGTTTGGCATAGGAAAGAAACAGCTCGCGACTTTGGACGAAATCACGCGGTATCATCACGTCCAATAGGCCGCCTTGTCCTTCGTCATAGACCTCAGCCACACCGGAGACGTCGTTCAGGGTGTTGTCCTTGATCACAAGCAACCGGCCATCTCTTTCGGTGATCAACACGCCACCGTCAGGCAGAAATCCAAAGGCCCAGGGCACATCCAGCCGATCCGTTATCAGCTGCAGTTTCAACTCTCCCTGGCTACTGGTCAGGGACTGCGCCTGTGCCAGCGCCGGACATGCCAACAGGCAAACCAAGACCAAATATCCAAATATGCGCATGAAATACCTCCAGTCCTAGAATATAGGCGGTTTGCTCCAGAACCCAATTCATGCATTGAGGTGTCAGGAAAACACTCTTTTCATTCTGCGCGGCGCGACTTACGATTTTCAGCGAGCCTACATAAGGCATATCGCACGGTGAAGGTGGACGCGTGGCCCTGAGATACATCATTGCTTTCGTCGCTGCGCTGGGGGCCTCACCGGCCTTGGCGCAAGAGACACCTTGTTTTGAACTGGATGAAGCAACAACCTTTTGTGGGAGGGAGGCCGGATGGGCCAAAACACCCGCACAGCCCGTCCCGGGCACCACCAGCTTTGTCAACCGGGCCTATCTGTTTGCCGTGACCGTCCAGCGCAACCACGGTCAAACCCCCAGCCCAGCCTTGTATGACGCTGCAATCAGCAGCGCGTTGCAAGGTATGGACACACGCACAGATCTTCCCGACGGCACTCACCGCGCAAAAGACATGTCGTTTATCAGACGGGACGGGATGGAAGGCCGCCGCATGTTGATCCAGTCCACCTTCGACGGTGTGCCTGCCAGTTTCATGATGGATGTCTACTATTCCGACGAACACGCCTGGATTTTGCAAACCGGCCATGCCGGGGCGATTGATCCCGAGCGGCTGGCCCGGGTGCACGCGTTGACACTTCAGGAGATGCAGTTTGATCCGTAAGGGTGACCTCCGAAGCGTTTTGTCCAAGTTGGACAGGCACCTGGCGCAGGTCAAATCACCGGAAGCGGTCTTTTCAAGGAGTTCGATAATGAAACACTTCACAGCTTTAGGACTAGCCATATTGTGCAGCGGTCCCGCCTGGGGGTTTTCCTGCGCCTTTGACCGCGAATGTTACGAGGACGAAGCCTGCGGACCCAGTGGATTTCTGGCCGAGGTTGAGATTGACGAGGAAAGACTGGTGACCGATTTCGGCGATCTGACGATTGTTGCGGTCAAGCAGGGCGAGGCTCTGATCACGCTTTTTGCCACAGGCGCCGGAGCGGAATACATGATGTCAGTGGCGCCAGACGGCACGCGCCTGAGTGTACATATGAACGATGGGCCCGCGGTGGCGACATATCTGGGGGAATGCGAAGGGGCGTTTTGAAGCCTGAAAGAAAGGCACGCGATGCAACTGGAATTTGACAGTGAGCGACTAAGCTTTCGCCCCCTGGAATTAGATGATCTGGATTTGATGATCGAGCTCTGGGGCGATCCGGACGTCATGAAGTATATCGCAGAACGCACCTATTCGCCCGAAGAGGTTGCCGAGAGGATCCCAACCACCACGCGTCGCGCCGGCGACGGGTGCATCGGCGTCTGGCGTCTGACTCATAAAGAAACGCACGAGAAACTTGGGACCGCGGTCTTGTTGCCGATGCCCGCCGAGTTGGACGATACGGATTGGGATTTGGTCAATGGTGGCCCCGTGCCAGATGAAGACATTGAAATCGGCTATGTCCTGAAACGCTCGGCCTGGGGACAAGGTTATGCGCCCGAGGCCTGCGCGCGCCTGTTGCGCTTTGCCTTTGAGGACAGTCCAATGGAGGAGATCACCGCCTGCACCGACCCCGAAAACATTGCTTCGCAACATATCCTCAGGACTTGTGGATTGCGATCCGTTGGAATGATCCGCGCCTATCAGTCAGATCTGCCCGGGTTCAGGATCACCAGGTCCGAATGGCAGGCCCGGCACAGCTAAGGACCTGCTACGGAGCCTTGCTGTTTTTGCCTTGGGTCGTTTGCCCGAAACGCTTTAGGTGACAGGAAACCGCTGATCGAATTCTTGCAGCCCGTTCGCCGAGAAAGTGATCATCCGGCTTCCCTCCACCCGTCTGGCCCAGCCGCGCACCTCTAGCTGAACCAGTAAGGCCGCTCCCAAGGCTCCGCTTAGATGTGAGCGCCGTTCGCTCCAATCCAGACACATCCTGCAGAGCGGGCGACGCTTGGACTGTAGACCGGCCAGATCAATGTCCATTTCCTTGACAAATGTAGCCCCCACGTAGGTCAGTGAAATCTCTTCCATGTCGATGGTGAAAAACCCGCGTTGCGCCATGCTGTCAAACATCCGCACGCCTTGCGCGCCCGCCAGATGGTCATAGCAGATGCGCGAGGATCTCAGTTGGTCATCCGCTGGCCCTGTGCGGGTCCGCAAATGGCCCTTGTCGGCGGCCAGACCAGCGAGGCTCTCCAAGATCTGGGCCACACGCTCATCCTTCAGGGCATAGTACTTATGTCGCCCTTGTTTGCGCGGCCAGATCAACCCCGCGTCGGTCAGTTTTGACAGATGCGACGAGGCCGTGGCCGGCAGCACGCCCGCCTCATGCGCCAATTCGCCTGCGGTCAACGCCTTACCACTCAGCAAGGCGTTCAGGATATTGGCACGCGCCGGATCTCCGATCAGCGCGGCAATGCGGGTGATATCAGGACCTTCTTTCATGGCCACATGGTGGGCGCATTCCCCACCTTGCGTCAAGGCGGGACAGTTTGATCCCGGTCGAAACATCCCTCACCGAAAATCTGCGATCCTCTCGGCAGTCAATGCACAAAGAAGGAGTTAGAAGATGATCACCACACTAACCCAAACCCGTCGCAACCACGCCCTCAACCTGCGCGACGTGTTGCAGATTTGGTTGCGCAATCACACAACCCGCAAGACGATGCGGCGCCTGACGACAGACCAACTGGCAGATGTCGGGATTACCCAGAAAGAGGCCCGCACCGAGGGCCGCAAATGGTTCTGGCAATAGGAAGTAGCGCCCGTTACGCCCGCTTATCCCCGATCTGTGCGACACCCAGCACATCCAGCACCTTGGCTTCGATATCGGCGGCATTCAGCCCGGCGGTGTCATACATCTCAGTCGGGCCCGCCTGATCAATGAAAGCATCGGGCAAGACCATAGAGCGATACCTGAAGCCGTCATCAAACACGCCGTGTTCCGCCAGAAGCTGTGCCACATGGCTGCCAAAGCCGCCCACAGCACCCTCTTCGATGGTGATCAATGCCTCGTGATCAGCGGCCAGCGACAGGATCATCTCCTCGTCCAGCGGTTTGGCAAATCGGGCATCGGCCACGGTGGGGGTCACCCCACGCGCGCTCAGGGCCTCGGCTGCTTTCATAACTTCGCCCAGTCGTGTGCCGAACGACAGAAGGGCGACACGTGATCCTTTCTGGATCAACCGGCCTTTGCCGATCTCCAGCACCTCGCCACGCTCGGGCATCTCAACCCCCTGCCCTTCACCGCGTGGGAAGCGGAAGGCGATCGGGCCGCTGTCATGGGCGACGGCTGTGGCCACCATATGTTTCAGCTCTGCCTCGTCGGCGGCGGCCATCACCACGAACCCGGGCAAGTTCGACAGAAACCCAATATCAAAGCTGCCCGCATGGGTGGCCCCATCGGCCCCCACCAGCCCCGCGCGGTCAATCGCAAAGCGCACCGGCAAATGTTGCAGAGCGACGTCATGTACGACCTGGTCGTAGCCGCGTTGCAGAAAGGTGGAATACAAGGCGCAAAACGGCTTCATCCCGCCTGCCGCCAGCCCGCCCGAAAACGTCACCGCATGTTGCTCGGCAATGCCGACGTCAAAACAGCGGCTGGGATAGCGCTCGGCAAAAAGGTTCAGCCCGGTGCCGTCCGGCATTGCCGCCGTGATCGCGCAAATTTTGTCGTCCCTCGCCGCTTCTTCCAACAACGTATCGGCAAAGACACGCGTATAGCTGGGCGCGTTCGAGGGGGATTTCTTCTGCTTGCCCGTCACCACGTCAAACTTAGCCGTCGCATGCCCGCCATCACGCGCGGCCTCGGCCGGGGCATAGCCCTTGCCTTTCTTGGTGGTCACATGGATCAGGATCGGTCCGGTGGCGCGTTGCCGCACAGTGCGCAGCACGGGCAGCAGCTGGTCCATGTCATGGCCATCAATCGGCCCGAGGTAGGAAAACCCAAGTTCTTCAAAGAGCGTGCCGCCCACAGTCATACCCTTCAGCATTTCCTTGGCGCGTTTCGCCCCCTCTTGAAAGGGTTCGGGCAGTAGCGATACAGCTCCCTTGGCGGCCGCTTTCAGCTCCTGAAACGGCTCGCCTGCATAGAGGCGTGACAGGTAAGACGACAGTGCCCCCACGGGTGGGGCAATCGACATTTCATTGTCGTTCAGAATGACGATCAGGCGTTTCTTCAAATGCCCTGCGTTGTTCATCGCTTCAAAAGCCATGCCCGCAGACATCGCACCATCGCCAATTACTGCAATTGCGTCGCCATGGCCGGTGTCACATGCCCCGCCCAGATCGCGTGCCACGGCAAACCCAAGCGCGGCACTGATCGAGGTTGAACTATGGGCAGCCCCGAACGGGTCATAGGGGCTTTCGGTCCGTTTCGTAAATCCGCTGAGGCCGTCCTTCATCCGCAATGTGCGGATACGGTCGCGTCGCCCGGTCAGGATTTTATGGGGGTAACATTGGTGCGAGACATCCCAGATGATCTTGTCGCGTGGGGCATCAAACACCGCATGCAGGGCCACCGTCAGTTCCACCACTCCCAGCCCCGCGCCCAAATGGCCGCCGGTTTCCGATACCGCCGAAATAGTCTCGGACCGCAATTCTTGGGCCAACTGCACCAATTGCACATCGGACATCTGGTTCATGTCCGCCGGGGTGGTCACCTGGTCCAGCAAGGGCGTGTCTGGGCGATCTGTCATAGTCCCCTCCTCAGGGGTAAAGTCACGTCTGACGTGCGATAACGAAACGCGCCAGTTGCTGCAAGGTATCCGCCTTGTTCCCATAGATAGATAGGGCGTCACAGGCTTGATTTACAAGGTTTTCTGCGCGACGTTTTGCCTCGTCCAACCCAAGGAGGAACACAAAGGTGGCTTTGCCGGCTGCTTCGTCCTTGCCGACGGCCTTGCCAGCAGCGTCCGCGTCACCGGTGACGTCAATGATGTCGTCCTGAATTTGGAAGGCCAGACCCAGAGCTTCGGAATAGGTTGAGAGTGCCCCAAGATCAGCCTGCGCCATACGCGGCCCGACCAATGCCGCCCATTTGATCAGCGCGCCCGTTTTGCCGGCTTGCAGATGCGTGATTTCGTCTAAGGTCAAAGCACGGCCTGCACTTTCGGCAGCAATATCCAGAGCCTGCCCCAGCACCATCCCCTGCCCGCCTGCCGCCTGCGCGAGGCTTAACGCCAATTCAGCGCGGACCTCGGCGCGCTGAGAAACCTCGGGCGCGCTGACCAATTCAAAGGCCAGTGCCTGCAGCGCATCGCCGACCAGAACGGCAGTGGCCTCGTCCCATTTCACATGAACCGTGGGTTGGCTGCGGCGCATGTCATCGTCATCCATGCAAGGCAGATCATCATGCACCAGGGAATAGGCGTGCATTGCTTCGATCGCAGCCCCCGGCCAAACCGAATGTGCCTCCGCAATCCCATGCAACCGCGCACTTTCCATCGCCAGAAAGGCGCGGATGCGCTTGCCTCCTGTCGTGGCATAGCGCATGCCGTGCACAACGGGCGTATCTTCAAATGGAAACAAGGCTTGTGAAAGCCGCGCCTCGACAGCGGCAATCACCTCGGCCTGACGTGCCTTCATGGGTCTTACATCCCCTCAACAGGCGTCGTGCCTGTCGGTTGGCCATCGCTGCCCAAGGTGATCGCGGCCACTTTCTCTTCGGCTTCTTTCAGCTTGGCCTCGCAGCGCTTTTTCAGCTCCGCCCCACGCTCATACAGCTTGATGCTGTCCTCCAGCGCCACATCGCCGCGTTCCAGCTTGCCGACGACCTGTTCCAGTTCGCGCATTGCGTCCTCAAAGGACATTTCAGAGATCGGGGTGTCGGTCATCAGCGCCTATCCTTGTCGCAGTCGTAGGGTGTTCGGGGCCACCTTAGTCGGGGCGCGCGCAGGGTTCAATTCGGTTGACGCCTGTGTGGCTGTGATCAATGGTCTGAATATGAATGATGCCCCCTCTTCTGTACCCGATATCGACGGGATGATGGATCTTGTCACTCGGTTTGACGCCGCCCGCGCCGATGATCCTGCGCTGTCTGACGCCGAAATGGACGAGGTTATTCGCTTGGTGCCCGGCAAACGAGCGATTGTCACAGGCACGTGGCAGGGTCGCGCGGTGGTCTTTCGGTTCATCCTGCGGTCGGGCGGCCAGGCGGCCACCCGGGAATGGCAGGAAATGATGCGGGTCTGGCCCTATATGCAAAGCGGTAAACTGCGCATTGCCCAACCTCTGCATCACAGCCCGGCGCACCAGGTCTCTGTTATTGAACGGATCAACGGCACTCCTTTGATGGGGCATTTCTGGAACAGTGATCCACAGGACCGCAGCAAGTGGCTGCGCCCTGCCGCCGATTGGTTGCGCACCTATACCCTGCCCACGGAAGAGACCGGACCACCCCGAGCGGGCAAATGGTTGGCACGCGCCGCAGAGATGGCCGCGACCCAACCACACCCCAAGCTGATCCGCCGTGAAAAGAAGGTCTTGGGGCACCTGCGACGAATTGCACCGATGTTAGACCAGCCCTGGCGCCATGCCATCAGTCACGGCGATTTTCATCCCAACAATCTGCTGCTTCACCAAGACTGCCTGACAGGCATTGACTGCGGCGGATCACAACCCAGTCCGATCTACAAAGACATGGCCCGGTTTTTGATGCATATGGGCCGGCGCGCGTTGATCCCCTCGGAGGATGCGCGGTTTGGCGTGGATGCCCAAGGGATCACGGGTTTTGCCGAGGCATTTGCGCTGTCGGATCACGAACGCGATCTGGTGCTGCCTTTCATGCTGGGCTGTGAAGCCCTGTTGCGGGTCGAACATGCGGGTATGAAACGCGGTCGCATCCGCCGTGCCGTAGCCATGACCGATGCGCTGATCGAGGATTTAGCGCAGATTTGACCAGCGGGCCCGAACCGAGGTGCCTCCATCAAACTTGTGGGGCGCTTATCGCCCCTTGAACAACCCGCCCAGGATACCGCGCACGATGCGTCGTCCGGTGGTGCCCTTGAGCTCGCGGATGACCACTTTGGTCATCGCCTCGCCAAAGCTGTCACCGCGACGCCCTTGCCGCGTGCTGCGAGATGTCGAACGGGTCACTTTCTTGCCCGAATACCGGCGTCCTGCGTTGAACTCGCGCAATTGCGGCGATTGGCTTTCATCCGCCTCGACGCGCGCTTCTTCCTCGGCGGCTTCTTTGGCGGCGGCCTCGGCCCGGGCTTTCAAAATTTCATAGGCCGATTTGCGGTCCAGAACCTCTTCGTACTTGCCCGCCACATGCGAGGTGGCCAGCAGCGCCTTGCGCTCTGATGCGCTGATCGGCCCCAGTTTGGACGACGGAGGGCGAATAAGCGTGCGCTCCACAATTCCGGGCACGCCCTTGTCTTGCAGCATGGATGTCACGGCCTCGCCCACACCCACATCACGGATGGCGTCTGCGGTATCAAAGCGCGGATTGGGCCGATATGTTTCTGCTGCCCGGCTGAGCGCGCGCTGATCGCGTGCGGTAAAGGCGCGCAAAGCATGCTGAAACCGATTACCCAACTGGCCCAAGATATCTTCGGGCACGTCATCCGGGTTTTGCGTGATGAAATAGACCCCGACCCCTTTGGACCGGATCAGTCGCGCCACCTGTTCGACCTTGTCGACCAGGGCATCCGGCGCGTCATCAAAGAGCAGATGCGCCTCGTCAAAGAAAAAGACCAGCTTGGGTTTGTCGGGGTCGCCCACTTCGGGCAACGTCTCAAACAACTCGCTCAGCAGCCACAATAGGAAAGTGGCATAGAGCCGAGGACTGCCCATCAACTTGTCAGCCGCCAGTATATTGATCTGCCCGCGACCTTCGGGCGTCACGTGCATCAGGTCACCCAGCTCAAGCGCAGGTTCGCCAAAGAGCTTGGTGCCACCCTGATTTTCCAACACCAGCAACTGTCGTTGAATGGCCCCCACCGATTGGGCCGAGACATTTCCGTAGCGAAGCCCCAGCTCCTTATTGTTCTGTCCCACCCAGACCAGCAAAGCCTGCAAATCCTTGAGGTCGAGCAGAGGCATGCCTTCTTCGTCGGCCACACGGAACGCAATGTTCAGAACACCTTCCTGGGCATCCGACAGGCTCATCAGGCGTGACAGCAACAAAGGACCCATTTCAGCGACGGTGGTGCGCACCGGGTGGCCCTGTTCGCCCAACAAGTCCCAGAAGGTTACTGGAAAGGCATCATAGCGGTAGTCGTCAAATCCGATTGTGTCGGCCCGCTTCATAAAGGCGTCGTGCAGCTTGAAATTTTCAGAGCCAGCTGCGGCCAGACCGGACAGATCTCCCTTCACATCGGACAAAAACACCGGCACGCCTGCGTCCGAAAACCCTTCGGCCAGAATTTGAAGCGTCACCGTTTTACCCGTACCCGTCGCACCGGCAATCAATCCATGACGGTTGGCATATTTCAGGCTCAACCCTTGTCCCATTGCATATTCCGGCCCGCCGCCACCAATAAAAATACCGTTTTCCAAAGACTTGCCCCATTGCCATAGTTTTTCCTCGCTCTGAACATACAAACTTAAGAATTACGCGCCACACTGAAATTGACTTTGGCGCGCGTGTCCTCATGCGCCAAAGTGACTTCCTCCCTGTCAGACTGGCCGCGCCTCCGGGTGCGGCCCTTTTTTTGATCAATGATTCAAAGGCTTACTTTTCACAATTATTTCTCAGATTGGCTGTTGACGCCCTGCGCGTTCTGTCCTAGCGTCCGTTTCATAAGAATAGGCCGGTCAGTCCGGCAGGGAGATACTAATGAAAGAGGCCTTCTGGCCTCTTTTGCTTTTTCTGGGCTTCCGAAGTTTACTCGGGCCTGCTCCCTCGCCGCCTGAAGCGGATTTCCGCCTTGAACCCGGCCCTGACCTGCGGTTATCTCCTGACTCTATTATGGCGCTGTGATAAAGCGCCTTTTGTCAGATAAGAAACATGAATAGGGAACACATGCCCAAGCTTCTTTACACCTTGCCTTTCATCGCAGCCCTCGGTCTGGCCGGTGCTGCCTACGCGCAAGATGATACCACAACCACAACCGAAGAGACTGCGGCTGAGGCCACTGAAACGGAGACCACAGGCGCTGAGACCGGTGAGGCCATGGCCGAAGAAGGATCTTCGGATCCAGCTACAGATCTTGATATGGGGCAAGAAGTGGTCGAGGCCGAAGAGGACCCAACCTACATCAAGGAAACTTATGGCGACTGGGAGTTGAAGTGTTTCCGCTCTGAAGCGGAAGAAGACCCTTGCCAGATGTTCCAACTGTTGCGCGAAGACGCGGGCAACCCGATTGCCGAGTTCTCGATCTTCCGCCTGCCCTCCGGATCTCAGGCCGTCGCGGGCGCGACGATCGTAGTTCCATTGGGCACCTTGTTGTCCGAGCAGATGAAGATTTCAGTCGATGGTGGAAAAGCCAAGGGCTACTCCTACAGCTTCTGTAGCCTGGTGGGCTGCTACGTGCGGCTCGGCCTGACCCAATCAGACCTGGAAACGTTCAAACGCGGCAATGGCGCCAACATCACGATTGTTCCAGCACAGGCCCCCGATCAAAAAGTGACGATCAAAGCGTCGCTTACGGGTTTCACCGCCGCATTTGAGAATACATCGGTTTTACAAAACTAAAGCCGCTGTCAAACGAGTAAAATGTGAAACGCCGCCTCGTGAGGGCGGCGTTTTCATGTGTAGCCCTTCACCAAAGGCTACGGCAACAGAACTTCTCGGACGGTGACGGCATCATCCAGCCTGTCCATCGCTTCGTTCAACTCATCAAACCCAATTGTGCGTGACAGCAGTTTGTCTATTGGCAGCTGGCCTTGCTTGAACATGGCCAGATAACGCGGGATGTCGCGTTTGGGGATGCAGCTGCCCATGTAAGAGCCCTTGAGGGTGCGTTCTTGTGCTGCGATGCTGAGGTGAGACAGGGTGATCTGGGCGTCAGGTCCGGGCATACCCGCCGTCACGGTTGTGCCACCGCGCCGCGTCACATCATAAGCTGTCTGCAATGCGCGGGGACTGCCCGCGGTTTCTACGGCCACATTCACGCCGCCAGAGGTGTGCTCCAAAACCTGCGTGATGCAATCGGGCGCGGAAGCGTTGATCGCATGATGCGCACCCAACTCCTTGGCCAATTGCAGTTTTTCCTCGCTGAGATCCAAGGCAATGACCATGCCAGCACCCGACGCAACCGCCGCCAGCACAGCGCTGAGCCCCACACCGCCCAATCCCACGACAGCAACCGATTCCCCGGCTTTCACCCCGGAAGTGTTGACCACGGCACCCACCCCAGTCACCACACCGCAGCCGAAGAGGGCCGCGTGTTCAAAGGCTATGTCCTTATCGATCTTCACCAACGCCTCGGCGGGTAGCACGGTGAATTCGGCAAATCCTGCGATCCCCGAATGATGGTGCAAGCGCGCGCCGTCCTTGTGCAGTCGGGTTGTACCGTCACGCAGCAGGGCTGCGGCATTTGATGCTGTGGCCGGTTCGCACAAAGCAGGCCGACCCACATGGCACATCTCGCAATGGCCGCAGCTGGCAACGAAAGAAGGCACGACATGATCCCCGACCTGCAAAGTGTGCACTCCTTCGCCTAGCTCAACGACGATCCCCGCAGCCTCGTGACCGATCACGATGGGCATCGGCTTACCGCGTTCGCCATTGATGGCCACCAAGTCGGAATGACACAGCCCGACCGCTTTGACCTGCACCAGAACCTCGCCGGGCTTGGGGGGATCCAGATCGACCTCCTCAATGCTCAACGGTTGGCTTTGCGCATAGGGGCGAGGAAGGTCGGATCGCCGAAGAACAGCAGCTTTGATTTTCATGTCAGGTCACCTCCTTCAGATGGGATCGCAGGTCACGCCACCGCCTCGTCCAAGGCAGTTTCGAGGATATCGAGGCCTTCATCGACAGTTGAATAGGCAGCAGTCAGCGGCACCAGCAGCCGGATGACATTGCGTGCGGGTCCGGCCGTCACAAGGATCAGCCCTTTCTTAAGAGCGGTCGCGGCCACCTTGGCGGTCAGATCTCCATCAGGCTCGCGGCTGTCGCGGTCTTTGACGATCTCGATGGCATTCATGCACCCCAAAGCGCGCACATCCCCGATGCAGGACAACGTGTTGCGCTGCGCCATTTTGCGCAGGCGGGTGTCGATATGGCCTCCTAACTCCAGCCCTTTTTGCAGCAGGCCTTCGCTGTCAAATTCATCCAGCACAGCCAAGGCCGCAGCGCAGGCCAGTGGGTTACCTCCGAAGGTACCGCCCAGACCGCCGGGGGGCACCGCGTCGATCATATCGGCGCGGCCCACGATTCCCGAAATGGGCAGGCCCCCTCCGATGCTTTTGCCGATGCAGGTCATGTCCGCGGCAATACCGTAATGCTCCATTGCAAAGAGCTTGCCTGTTCGCCCCATACCCGTCTGGATTTCATCGGCGACCATTGCGATACCGTGTTCATCACAAAGCGCACGGATGTAGGCCACGAACTCGGACGTGGCGATGTTGTAACCACCCTCACCTTGCACGGGTTCATAGAACATGGCGGCAATCTGATCCGGGGGGCAATCGCTGCGAAAGAGTGTTTCGAATGCGCGTTTCGTGTCGTCCAGCGTGATGCCGTGATACGCGTCCGGGAAGGGCATGCGGTAGATCTCAGTCGGAAACGGCCGGAAGCCCTGTTTAAACGGCACCATGCGCGCACTCAGCCCCATGCCCATGTAAGACCGCCCGTGGTATCCGTTTGTGAAGGTGATCAGCGCAGGTCGCCCGGTGGCGTAACGCGCAATCTTGATTGCATTTTCAACAGCCTCGCCCCCGGCCGAGAAGAACAGCGACTTTTTGTCAAAGTCACCGGGACACAGCGCGTTCAGGCGCTCTGCCAAACGGATGTAGCTTTCGTAGGGCGTGACCTGAAAGCACGTGTGCGTCAGGCTATCCAGCTGGTCCTTGATGGCCGCGACCACCCGTGTGTTCCGGTGGCCCACGTTCTGGCATCCGATGCCACCGCAAAAGTCAATGTAGCGATTGCCTTCCACATCCCAAACCTCGGCGTTCTCGGCCCGCTCGGCCACGAAGGTTGAGGAATAGGCGATGGCCCGTGCGACCGCATTGTCGCGCCTGGTTTCAAAGTCCTGATTGGTCGTCATAGTTTGCCTCTTGATACATGGGCCAGCGTCACAAACGCGTCAGCCACAAAACGATGTCCGGAAAAATCACAAGTGCCGCTAGACAGATCAGCTGCAGCACCACGAAGGGCACGGAAGACCGGTAGATGATCTTGATTGTCACCCCCTCTGGCGCCACGCCGCGCAGGTAAAACAGCGAATAGCCAAAGGGTGGCGTAATGAATGAGGTCTGCATATTCACTGCAGCCAGCACAGCGAACCAGATCAGCATTTCGGGCCGTGTCGCCTCGAACCCGAAGTCGAGCGAGGTCACAATAGGCGCAAACAGTGGCAGTACAATAAAGCTGATCTCAATCCACTCCAGGAAAAAGCCCATGACGAAGATCAACCCCATCATCAGCAGCAGAAGACCGTAGGGGCCAAAACCTGTGCCGATAAACAGCTCTTCGATCATGTCGTCGCCGCCCAGGCGTTTGAACACCGCGCTAAAACACGCTGCCCCGATCATCACGAAGATCACCATGGCAGTGGTTTTCGATGTGTCCTGCACCACCTCACGCATGACGCCCATATTCAGCTTGCGCGCCATTAGAGCCAGTAGCAATGCCCCGCCTGCCCCGATGCCTGCGGCTTCGGTCGGGGTGGCCAGACCGATCATGATCGACCCCAGCACGGCAGCGATCAAAAAGAGCGGCCCGACAAGATTGGTCAAAAGCTCCACAAAAAGGTTGCCATGATTGCGAGCGAGCTTGGCAATCTCGCTTTGATCCGGCACCGGCGCGCGGTGTGGGGCGAAAATACCGACGCCAAGGATGTAAAGGATATAGACCGACCCCAGCATCAGACCGGGCACAAAGGCCCCCTTGAACAGCCCTCCGATTGAGACCTGCAAAATCGCGCCCATGAACACCAGCATGATGCTGGGTGGGATCAGGATGCCTAGCGTCCCGCAGGCCGCTGTGACCCCTGTGGCAAATTGCGGGTCGTACCCCTGGCGGATCATCACAGGCAACGCAATGACCCCCAGCAGCATGACCGACGCGCCGACGATCCCGGTGCTTGCGGCCATGATAATGCCCAACAATGCCACCGACAACGCCAACCCGCCGGGCAGCCGCCCGCACAGGCGCTCAAGCGTCAGGAGAAGCCGCTCGGCCAGACCGGATTTGTCCAGCATCAGTCCCATGAAGATAAACAAAGGTGCCGCCAGCAGCAGCCAGTTGGACAGGGTGCCGGCGTAGATTTTAGAGACCACTGTGCCCATGAATTTGATCGGGATGCCCGTCATCAGGGCAAAGACGATGCCCAATCCGCACAACAGGAAGGCCACCGGATATCCCGTGAAGACACCCACGATAAGCGCAAGGATCATGGCAATCGCCCAGCTATATTCGACGATGAAATCCATGCTCTGCTAGGTGCTTTCGTCGGTCGGAGAATAGGTGCTGGGGGCCAGATCATCGTCCAGCAGACGCCGGATCACACGCGCCAAAAGGACCAAGAACAAAATGGCAAACCCTATGGGAATGGTGGATTTGATCAGAAATCTGTCCAGCAAACCGCCATAGTCGGACCCTTCGGCTGAATTATACGACCGCATCATGAAGCCGATCGACAACCAGCACATGATGGCTGCGAAAGGCATCATCAAAAACACATCCCCCAGCGTGTCGATCCATTTCTTTTTCGTGTCTGACAGCCCTCCATAGATCAGATCAGAGCGCACATGTTTGTCGTCCATATATGCGTAAGTCCCACCGATCATGACCATGATCGCAAAGAAGTGCCATTCGAGATCGATCACATCATTCACAGTCAGGTTGTCACCAAAGAGGGGGATATCCGTCCCCCACTCCAGCATGATGTTGGCCCGCAGCGCACTTGCTACAACGGCCACGAGGACAGAGGCCAGAACCCCCAGAGCCAGCCAGCTGGTCAGCTCACCCAATCGACGCGCGATGCGCTCGATCAATCGGGCAATGCTCACCAACAGCTGTTTCATGGTCTGGCCTCCGTCACGTGTTTAGGTGTGTCTTAGTCAAGGCTTTGCAGCTCGTTCCAGGCATCGACCTTAGCTTGGTGGGCTTGCAGAGATTCGTACATCTCCTTCACCACTGGTTTCGCAGCCATCTCCTCGGCCAGAACCTCAGCCCAGGCTTCGCGCAGACGCACCATCACACTGTCTGGCAGACGCTTTGTGATCGCACCTTTCTCTGCCATGCGGGCAATCACGTCCATTTGCTCGGCGGGCAACCGGTTGAACGTGTACTGAATGGTGGCCTGACAGGCCATATGCATCTGCGCTTTGCGCTCGTCACTGTAGCTGTCATAGAGGTCTTTGTTCATTATGAACGAAAACCAGCTGGCCGATTGGTGCCATCCAGGGAAGTAGTTGTACTTGGCAATCTCATAGAACCCCATCGCCTCGTCCACGGTCGGGATGGCAAAGTCTGCGGCATCCACACGCCCCCGCTCCAGCGCCAGGAACGTCTCGCCACCCGGAACCAGCTGAGTTGAAGCGCCCAACTTGGTCAGCACCTTCGCGCCCAGGCCCGAGATGCGGATTTTCATACCATCATAGCTTTCTGGTCCGGTGATTTCTTCGCGGTACCAACCAGCGGTTTCTTGCGGTTCAATAAAGCAAGGGAAAACCATCACACCGTGTTTGGCATATTCGCGGCGGATGATCTCAATACCGCCACCGTTCCACATCCACGAGGATGACACCTCGGATGTCGGACCAAAGGGCAACCCGCCGTAGAATTGTGCAACGGGTACAGTCCCCGACCAATAGCCCATCCAATCCCAACCGGCATCAATGGCACCCGAGGCCACGGAATCGAAAACTTCAAGCGTGGGCACTAGATCGCCGGGTTCGGCCAGGTCAAGCTCAAGCTCGCCACCTGTTGCGATGGCGATGTTTTCAGCGAATTTCACCCCCATCTGACCAAGCAGATTGTTGGTGCCAAAGGTGCTGGCCACATCGAGTTTCTCGGCTATGGCCGGGGTCGCCCCTGCGACGAATGCAGCGCCAATCGCTGCAAGTAAATTTGATCTCTTCATGATTTGGACCTCCCAGGTTCAATTTACAGACGACATATTCGCCCGACAGTTTAACAAGCGCGTGACATCCCTTGTGATGACGGCGGTGGCTCGTTTAGCCGCTTGATCGCAATCTACGGTGGGTATTTCCAAGCGTGACGAGCTCTCTGATCATGTTGAACAGGATCGGTAATCCCTGTAAAATCATATTATAATATCAATCAATCTCAGGTTTTCTTATAATGATCCCCTTTCGGCAACTGACCTACATTGTTGCAGTCGCAGATTGTGGCAGCATTTCTGCCGCCGCCGAATCTCTGGCGATCTCGCAACCTGCGATCAGCGCAGCCATCAAGAAAGTTGAAGAAGAATATCAGCTTAAACTCTTTGTGCGTGAGCGTCCGCACCGGGTTGTCCTGACGCCAGTGGGCCGACGTTTCATTGCACAGGCCCGCCGATTGCTGGAAAATGCACAGGAATTTGACGATGAGGCCCGCAATCTGCGCCAAAGCCTGCGCGGTGTAGTCGAGGTGGGCTGCTTTTTCCCAACGGCCGCATTCATCATACCGATCTTGCTGAAAGGTCTGCGCTCGCGCGGGTTTGATATATCCATCCGCGTTCACGAAGCAGATCTGGATGAGCTGAACAACATGCTGACGCAAGGCACCATCGAGGTTGCCCTGACCTACAACATGTATCCCAGCCCAGGGATCGAATTTGAATCGCTCATCGAAGCTCCGCCTTACGTCTTGTTGCCAAAGGATGATCCGCTGAGCACCCTCCCGGCCATCTCCCTGAATCAACTGGCAGACCGCGATATGGTAGGGCTGAACCTGCCCCTGACCCAGCAATTCTTCCTATCCTTGTTCTCGCAGCTAAACCTGCGCCCACGGATCAAGCATCAAGCCAAGTCATACGAACTGGTGCGCAGCCTCGTGGCCGCCGGAGAAGGCTATGCGTTGCTGATCATGCGCCCTGCGAATGAGAGGGCGTATGACGGAGGCGAGCTGGCCTATGTACCCTTGTCCGACGACATTCCACCGCCGCAATACGGTTTGGCCTTCACCAATCGCACCGTGCCTACCAAGCTGATCGAAACCTTCGCACAAGTCTGCCGCGAGACATTGAAATCGGAAAACCGTGCTGAAAAATACGTTGTGCAGGCCCGAGCAGAGGGCGTTTAAGACACGCGTTCTATGGGCGGACAGTCTCTCACGGCATTCAGAATGATCTCGACCAGTTCAAATTGTGACTGACCGTTGATGTCCTCAAAGTAAATGTGGCTGGGCCAGGATTGGCCAACATGATTGTCCTCGGGCAGATCAACGGTTTCGCAGACGCGTTTGATGGCCATGACGTTGGCTTGGGATTGCGCCGTGACCTCCAGCCTCTTGGCCTCCAGATCCTCGATCGAGTTGCGGTCGATCTCGGGCGAGCCGATGCCCACCGTCAGCGGCATGTTGCGCCGAATGGCCTGATCTTCATAAAACCCAATATCCACCTTGTCGGATTCCAGGCGCATGACGAACAACGGGTTCACACTCACCTTTGCTTCGGTCAGCTCCAGCAGCTTGGCCCGGTTTGGACCCGCATCTTCACCGCTGATCGCCCCGCGGCGACGCGCACCTCGGGCTTTCTTCTTCACTTCTGCCACGAAGTCGCCGCGATAATTGTTATCAAACACCCGACCGGCATAGGGTTTGCCGTCCAGCATATGACGGATGGAACGGATCGACATGGACTGGCAATTCTCAGGCCCGATAAAGAAGGGCGAGCCTGAGGCATCGGACAGCTCAACCCAGCCGTCCGGAAACTTGGCAAAGAAATGGTCCATCCACGGGCCAAGCACCACGTCGCCCAGATGATCCAGCAAGGCATTCACACGGTCAGGGTCATTGACCACATCCGCCAGAAGCGGCTCTTGCCCGTAGATATCCGCAGCCAGACTGTATGGAGCCGAGATCTGCAACAGTGGGGCCACACCTGTCAGCTCCTGCGTGACGCTCAGGATCCCATCAATCGCCTGCGGCACACCCGTGGTAAAATCCGGTGTGCCCAAATCCTGCCAATTGTCCTTATTGATCAGAATTGCATCCGGGTCCGCGCCGGGCGGAAACTTGTCCGGGTACATCATAGTTTGACCCAACGGTTCACATGTCCAGGCATAAAGTGCCCAGGTCATATAGAATTTGCTGATCCCCAGCAGCCGGCTAACAGCAAGATTGACCCGCACATAACGATAGGGATCGTCGTGGTAGTAAGAGTGTGATTCGATCCCATAAAGGTCATGCAGGACCGCCAGCCCCAACATGTGAACCGACGCGGTTGAATGAACCCTGTTCGCCGGGGCGAGCTGTTTAAAGTTATCATCAAACGTGCCATCTATGGCTGCGTCGAAGAAGCGCTTCATCTCTTGTTTTGCATCCGGCTCGCCTGCTTGCCATTGCCGTAGCAAATGTAATCCTGCGGGAAATTGATAATCTTCAACTTTGACCATAGCGCATGTCACCATCTTGTTTCCGGCTTATCTCCGGCCTCGCACATCAGCGAAACTCGGATCAGGCTAGCCTCAAGTGGAATGATCGAATATATCCATTATCATAAATTCAATAGACCCATTTGGAGGTGACATTGGCCAAACATGCCGGAGGGGCTTTGTTGCAGGGGTTTGATGTTGATCGCAACAGCCCCATCCCGATCTATCGCCAGATTGAAAACACGCTGCGCCGTCTTATCCTGGACGGGACGTTGTCATCGGGTCGGAAACTGCCTTCGACCCGTGAATTAGCTATGGAACTTGGCGTTTCACGGATCACGGTGAAATCCGTTTACGAACAGTTGGTCGCGGAAGGGTATCTAACAGCCAAGACAGGCTCTGGCACCTTCGTGACCACAGGATTGAAGCTTGAAATGTCCTCGGATTTCACGCGGCCCTCGCCGAGTGTCAGCGCCCCGAAAACCAACCTGCCTGTCCGCGCTGCGTCCATTGAATCGTCAAAAGCCAGTGTGCGCCACGGAGCCACTGATCCGTTTCGACCTGGCGTGCCAGCGCTTGACTTGTTTCCGGTAAAGCTTTGGATGAAGTACCTCTCGGATGCCACACTGACAGGCGCGCGCAGGCATCTGAGCTATGGGGATGTCATCGGCAATCCTGCTTTGCGCCGCGCGATTGCCAAGCATCTGACAGATGCGCGAGGCATGCGGGTCGACCCCGATGAAATCATCATCACTTCAGGCGCGCAGCAGGCCTTTGTCCTGATCTCTTTCGTGTTGCTCACGCACGGCGACACAGTCTGGTACGAAGATCCCGGCCATATCGCCGGACGCGATGTGATGCAGATCATGGGGGCGAATGTGGCACCTGTCCCTATAGACGACGAGGGGCTGGACCTGCGCTATGCCACCCAACATCACCCCATGCCCAAGGTAATATTCACAACCCCGTCGCACCAACAGCCCCTGGGGATCACGATGAGCCTGACGCGGCGTCTGGCCCTGTTGAACTACGCCAAGGACAACGACGCGTGGGTGATCGAGGACGATTACGACAGTGAATTCCGCTACCGTGGCCGTCCTCTGCCCGCCCTAAGTGCGCTTGATAGCGAACGGAAGGTATTTTACGTCGGCACGTTTTCCAAATCCATGTTCGCCGCCATGCGCCTTGGGTACATCGTGGTTCCGCGCAGCCTGACGGATGCTTTTGCCAAGGCCAAAACGCTGCTTGGTCAAACCTCGTCGGCGGTGGTCGAGCAGGCCATGGCCGACTTCATGGAGGAGGGACGTTTTGTTGAACATATCCGCAAGATGCGCCGGATTTACCGCGATCGGCGCGACACTCTGTTTGAGAGCCTGTCGCATGAGAGTGCTGGCTTGTTGGCGCCTCAGCAAACGGATGCAGGGATGCATATGCTGGCATGGTTGCCAGATGGGTGGGATGATCAAACCGCGCATCGCGCGCTGCTGCAACAGGGGATTGAATCCCTACCCCTCTCTGTCTATTCGCTTGCGTCCACGCAGCGCCCAGCCTTGGTCTTGGGGTTTTCCGGGGCGCAAGAAAGTCAGATCCCGAAACTCGTCAAGCGCACCGCGCAAATTCTGCAAAATGCAGATAATCCCCCATTGCAGCCACCAAGAAGGCGCTTGTATGCAGGGCTGACCTGACTCGCGACTTATGGACAAGCCGATGCCTGCAAACCGCAACGTGCTCTTTGTGATCATCGACCAATTGCGTGCAGATTGTCTGACGGGCGCTCTGGCGGATCATGTCGCACTGCCGCACCTGCGCGCATTGATGAAAGATAGTGTCACCTTCACCAATCATGTTTCAGTGACCAACCCTTGCGGCCCTTCGCGGGCGTCCATTCTGACCGGGCAGTATGCGATGAACCACAGGTCCGTTCGCAATGGCACCCCGCTGCGGCACGACACGCCCAACATCGCCACTCAGATGCGCAAAGCCGGGTACACCCCGATGCTATTTGGCTATACCGATACATCGCAAGATCCGCGCGTTCATGCGCCAGATGATCCCGCCCTGACAACTTACGAGCACCCCATGGACGGGTTTGAGGAAGTGGTGGAGATGCGATCAGACACATCCCAGCCTTGGCGCGACCACCTCAAGAAACACGGGTATATTTTTGATAGATATCCAGACCTTTTCAAACCCGTCTCAACCTCTGGTGCTGCACCAAAGCTGAACGATCCCGCTCTATATGCCGCTGAAGACAGCGACACGGCCTTTCTTACGGATATGTTTCTGGACAAGATGCGCCAGTGTCAGGACGACAGCTGGTTCTCTCATTTGACCTATATTCGTCCTCACCCGCCCCTGAATGCCCCGGCGCCCTATAATGATATGTATGATCCAGCCGATTTGCCGCTGCCCACACGGCTGGGTTCGCGTGAGCTTGAAATGGATCAACATCCGTTTTGCGCCCCTGCCATCGCACGGGTCAGCCCGGCAGACTTTGTGGTGGGATTCCCGGATCTTGAGGCGAGCGACGAGACCACCCAAACTCTCAGATCACTTTATCTGGGGTTGGCCACAGAGGTGGATCATCACATCGGGCGGGTGATCCAATTCCTGATGGACAGTGGGCAATATGACGATACCATGATTGTCGTCACGGCAGATCACGGTGAAATGCTTGGCGACCGCCACGCCTGGGGCAAGATGTCGATCTATGATGCGGCCTATCGCACCCCGTTGATCATCCGCGTGCCAGGGGGCGAAAAACAAGCAGGTGCCCGGATCGACGCGCCAACAGAATCTATCGACATCACGCCGACTTTGCTGGATTGGGTCGGTCAGGACGTACCCAACGCGGTGGATGGACGATCTCTCCTGCCGTTTCTTTCGGGTGAGACGCCAAAGGACTGGCGTACCCATTCGTTTTCCGAGCTCGATTTTGGCCACCCCGCGACACCGACCATTTGGCAAGAGGTACTTGGCACATCGCCCAGCACATCGTGTCTGAGCATCCTGCGCAGCCCGCGATATTCACTGATCGAGTTTGCGTCAGATTTGCCCCCAATCTTGTTTGATTTCGCAGCTTCAGGTGAGATGAAGAATGTCGCAGAAGACCCTGAATATGCAGATATCTTATACCAGATGACGCGGCGCATACTGCATCACCGCACAGCCTATACGAACCATACACTTTCGTTGGATTTCATCACCACGGAGGGACCACGACAGACCCGTCGACACCCGCAGGCGTCACGCGGCCTTCTTTAGCGCCAGCACAGCGTTCAAACCGCCAAAGGCAAAGGCGTTGCTGAGCGCCACGTTGATTTCGGCGTCGCGCGCCACGTTGGGGACCACGTCGAGGGCGCATTCCGGGTCGGGCTCTTCATAGCCGATGGTTGGGGCCACGACACCGTCGCGTAGGGCCATGATACAGGCCAGAAGCTCAACCGCGCCTGTGCCTCCGATCAGATGCCCGTGCATGGATTTGGTCGAGGAAATCATCAACCGATCTGCATGGGGTCCAAACACATCCGCAACGGCCGCAGATTCGGTTTTGTCATTGGCAGCCGTCCCGGTGCCATGGGCGTTGATATAGCCGACCTCCTCGGGATTGATCCGTGCATCTTCCAATGCGCCCTGGATGGCCCGGGCCGCCCCTTGTTTGGAGGGCATGACAATGTCAGCAGCGTCCGAGGACATGGCAAACCCGGCCACTTCGGCCAGGATTTCAGCACCGCGGGCGCGGGCGTGCTCGTATTCCTCAAAGACGAAAATCCCGGCGCCTTCGCCCTGTACCATCCCGTTGCGATTGGCCGAAAACGGGCGGCAAGCATCCTTTGACATGACGCGCAGGCCTTCCCAGGCCTTCACACCTCCAAAGCACAACATGCTTTCGGAGCCGCCCGTGATCATCACGGGGCTCGCGCCTCCGTGGACCAGTTGAAACGCTTGTGCCATGGCATGATTGGATGACGCACACGCAGTGGACACAGTAAAGCTCGGCCCCTTGAGGTTAAACTCCATCGACACGTGGGAGGCTGCAGCATTGTTCATCAGCTTGGGCACCACGAAAGGGTGCACCCGGTTTTTGCCGTGCTCGTACACCGAGCGATAGTTTTCGTCCAGCGTGGTCATGCCGCCACCAGAGTTGCCCAGCACAACACCCGTTTTCGCGGCCAACGCGCCGGTAAATTCCAATCCCGACTGTCCAATGGCCTCGCGCGCGGCGATCAGGGTGAACTGCGTGAACCGGTCAAACAACGCCAATTGCTGACGATTGAATGCCTCTTCGGGTTCATATCCTTTGACCTGCCCACCGATGCGGATGGACAAACGTTCGACGTCCTGAAACTCCAGATCGGAAATGCCACACCGGCCTTCGCGCATAGCTTGCAGAGTCGAAGGAACATCTTGTCCCAGGGCATTGATCGTGCCCGCGCCCGTGATGACCACCCGTTTCACGATTGCTCTTTCACCAACGTCTCAACGCCCATGATGATGGATGACACGGTCGAGATGTCGAAATCGCTTTCGCTGGGGTCATTGGCATTGAAAGGAACGTTGATGTCGAACTCTTCCTCGATGGCAAAGATGCTTTCGACCAGCCCGAGGCTGTCAATGCCCAGGCTTTCCAACGTCATCTCTTCCGAGACGTCCTCAACCTCCAAAACCGCCTGTTCGGCGACAATTTTGATCACACGGTCTTTGATGCTCATATCCGATTACCTCAGCAATCTCTTTGCCGATCATGTAGTCGCTCTATTCACCCTTTAAAACTCTTTTCTTTAGCTCTGCGACATCCTTGAACAACCGCCCCAGCCGCCTCTGGTTTTTGTAAAGCTCGATGTGCTGGTCCATCTTGATCGCCGGATAGCCCATCATCACCCGGCCCGCAGGCACGTTTGACACGATCTTGGAGCCGCCGGCAGCCACGACGTTATCGCCGATAAACGTATTGTCGGCCACCGCTGCGCGCCCGCCCAGCACCACGTTGTTTCCCAGTGTGACGGAGCCCGCGAGCCCAGCCATGCCACAGATCAGGCAATCGCGACCGGTGACTGAGTTATGGCCAATCTGAACGAGGTTATCCACCTTGGTGCCCTGGCCAATAATGGTATCGCGGATGGTGCCTCGGTCGATGGTCGAATTTGATCCCACTTCAACATCGTCATGCAGCTGGACAGACCCCAGCGAATGAATACGCACATAGGACTGCGCTTTGGCCTCGCCAGTGTCTTTCAGTGTCTCGCGGGCTTTTTCCACGGCCGAGACTTCGGGAGTGACGAAGGAAAACCCATCACCGCCGATCACCACGCCCGGATGCAAGATCACGCGGTTGGCAATGCTCACACGCGCCGAGATTTTGACACCCTCACGCAGCAAACACCCACCGCCGATCTGTGCATCGGAGCCAATGAAACACTGCGCGCCGACCTTTGTGCCGGTGCCGATCTTAACCCCGGCCCCGATCACTGTCAGAGGGCCGATATCCACGCCTTCGCCAATATCAGCCGAAGGATCAATAATTGCACTGGCATGAATGCCCGGACCCCAGCCCTGACCTGGATCCAGCATTTGTGTCAGCCCGGCCATAGCAAACCGAGGGCGAGGTGCGATGATCGCGGCCTCGAGCCCGAACGCCTGCCAATCGGCGCCTTCCCACAGGATCGCGGCACGGGCCCGGCCTTGGCCAAGGGCCTCGGCATATTCGGGCTTCATCGCCAGGGCGAGCTGATCTGGCCCCGCATCGGCAGGCTCAGCCACCGAGGTGATCTGAAAATCAGAGGCGCCAAGGACTTCTGCCCCCAGCGCCTCAGCAATCTCTGACAATCTGTGCGTCATTGGTGCCTCCCGCGTTGCGCGAGATTTACCCCTGAACGTCGCCCAGTGAAACCCCTGCTTTTTGCAGCGCATCCCAGATGCGACCGTCGCGGCCGTAGACATCATCACGGTACTGAGCACGGCCTTTGGCATTGGTAAAAGCTGTGCGGTACATGATGTGGACCGGAATTTTCTGATCAAGATTGACCCGCGTCTCTGATCCTGTGCGCAGCTTGGAATGGAAGAAGCCCTTTGGATCATCCTCCTGCTTGGACAGAATTTCATATGCAAACTCAAACGGTTGCTGCAAGCGGATACAGCCGTGGCTGAACGCGCGCATTTCGCGGCTGAACAGGTTTTTTGCCGGGGTGTCGTGCAAATAGATGTTGTATTTGTTGGGGAACATGAACTTCACCAGACCCAATGCGTTGCGCGACGATGGCGGCTGTTTGATCGCATAGGGGAAGTTTCTGGCGTTGTAGGCCGCGAAATTGATGTTGGCCCGGCTGACTTGACGGCCCCGACGATCATAGAGCTTCAGATGCCCCACCGCATTGCGGTTGCGTTTCATCATCGGCAGATATTCTTTGGTGGCGATCGAGCGTGGTACATTCCAGGTGGGGTTGATCACCAGATGCTCCATCTCGTCGGAGAACTCAGGGCTGCGGCGGTCACCCTGATTTTTGCCCACGACGGCGCGGGTCTGAAAGGCAACACGATCACTTTCAATGATGCGGGCGCTGAAATCGGTCAGGTTGACCAGCACATGACGTTGACCGCGATCATGATTGAACCAGCGTTCTCGCTCCAGCGCGACCAGGATGGATTTCAACCGTTCTTCAACTGAGACATTCATCTGCTTGATCGTGCTAGCTCCGGCTACACCATCATTGTTCAAACCATGGTCTGCCTGAAACTGCTGTACGGCTTTTTGCATGTTCTCATCATAGCTGACGCTGGCCGACCGGCTGAGATAGCCCATCGCCGTCAAACGGTTACGCAAAGATACCACTTCGGGACCTTCATTGCCTGGTTTCAGCGATTTCGCCGTTACCACCGCTCCCCAGCCACCTTGTTCAATCAGGTGGGTCAGGCGCGCGCGCTCTTTCAACAGACGGGCATATTCGTTTGTGGTTGGGGCCAATGTTTTGAAAAACTGGCGCGGGTTAGAGTGCAGGAACCGCGACAGGTTCTGCCCCTTTTCCCGGTACGCCACCTCGCGTTTTATGTCTGCGTCAACACGACTGGGTGTCAGCACGCCGGATTGCATGTCGCGGGCCAGTTGCAGAAACGCCCGGCTCAATTCAACTTCGACCAACCCACGGTCGCGGTGCGATCGGACCGCCTTGAGCTGCGCCATCAGATCTTCTGCCTTGTAGCGCGCGGCGGGGAGCCCGTGTACGTCTGAATGGACAATCGCCTGAAACAGCGCTTGGCGGCGTGCACGATCTGCATCCGTCTCACCCGTCCAGACGGGTTGATAGTTCGTGCTGCGGTAAAAGTCAGCTAGGTCGCGATCTTGCGACGCCGTTTCGGCCACCGCTTGTTTGAAAGCCGTCACCTGCGCCAAAGCAGGCGTTCCTGCAAACACCTGTGCCAACGCAATCGCTGCGGCAGCGACAGTTATACGTACTGAAATTCTATTTGTTACAAACTGCATCAAGCTTCCCCAATTTCGCTCGTCGTCTTTTTAGCTTACAAACTTATCCGTTTCGCCTCACCAAAATGTCCAATCAATTTTACACACAGTCACCTTATCTTACGGTTTCTTGCGGCAGCGTTGCAGGTCTGCAATCGCGACGGAAACACTCTGCACAATTAATGCGCAAAAAAACGCCGAAAATTGTTGGGAATTCCCCTTGCGACAAAAACACCCTTTTTCGGTGATTCTTAATATGTAATAAGCATAGTGCATCTGGGGATGAGAGAGCAGGGCTGCGGACAGGCAGCGTTAAAATGCCGTGAAACCCACGGTTAACAGGTAAGCGACGGGACAGGCGCTAGGGATATGACTGAATTTAGCTCGTTGAGCATGACGCGGCGCGGCATTCTAGGCGCTTTCGCAGCCACCACAGTTGCAGCCGCACCCACTTTCACAAATGCAGCAGGTGTTCTGCGCGGGGCCGGCGATATCCGCCGCATCCGCATGTCTTCGCCTCGCACAGGTGAAAAGTTGGACACGATTTACTGGATCGAGGGCAGCTACATCAAAGACGCCGTGCGTGAGATCAATCTGTTCATGCGCGACTGGCGCACGAATGATGTGAAAAACATCGACATTCGAACCATTGATATCATGGCCGCGGCACATAATCTGATGGACGCGCATGAACCGTACATGTTGCTCTCGGGATATCGCAGCCCCAAAACCAACGCCATGCTGCGCTCACGGTCACGCGGGGTCGCCAAGAACTCCCGTCACATGAAGGGCGAAGCGGCGGACCTGCGTCTGGGTTCGCGCTCGGTGAACCAGATGTTCCGCGCGGCTGCAGCCTGCGCCGGAGGGGGTGTCGGTAAATACTCCGGCTCGAACTTCGTTCACATGGATTGCGGCCCGGTCCGCACCTGGGGCGGCTAAACCCAATTCCAAAATAACTTTTTCGACAAAGCACTGGCCAAACGGTCGGTGCTTTTTCTTTTCGGCCAGAAGTATTGATCTCAAAAATCAACATTCGTCGGAGGATGGGACAGAAGGTCAGACATTTTCTGGAACGCGACCTGATCATCTAGGCGGGGGAACGGCGGGTTCAGGCTGATCCGCAACGCATTGGGGGCAGCCCCATCGGGCAGCGAAAATTCATCCGACGCCTTCACTTGTATCCCCTCATCCGCGCAAGCTTTGGCAAAACTGGAGCCACGCCAACCCTGCGGCAATTTCAGCCAAAGGAAGGGTACATCCGGGCGCCAGGAAATATCCCAATTGCCCAGAACATTAACCGCGGCTTTGACCCGGCGCAGGGTCAGGGCCTCGACCTTTGCACGAATATCTTCTGCCTCGCCCGATTGCATCAGCCCGGCACACAGATCCATGATTGGTTGCGGCAACCCGTAAAATGAAGATTGAGCGACCTGCCTGGCATTGGCCGCCTGCCCTTGGGGCGCCACGGAAAATCCAAAGCGCACGGCGGCTGAAACGGTCTTAGTCAGGGATGAAATATACCAGGCGCGCTCGGGACATATGCCGCGATAGGCCGGCTCTTCGGGGCGGGTGATACAGTGGCAATCATCCTCAATGATCTGAAGTTGGTATTTCTGTGCGATCCGCGCAATCTGCTGTTTGCGCTCCAGCGGTGTTCGAATGGTCGTAGGGCTGTGCACTTCGGCGGCAGTCAAAAAAACCTGCCCGCCATGTTTGCGCAAGGCCTCCTCCAGCCTGTCGGGTCGCACGCCATGTTCATCCATTTCAACGCCAATCAGCTGGGCCCGCAGAAGCCGCGCCGCGTGGCGCACCCCGGGATAGGCCAGCTCTTCGGTCAGGATTACAGGGTTCGGGCCGTGCAACACAGCTTGCAGCGCCATCATCACCGAGTTTTGCGCACCCAGCCCCAGGATGATATCGTCGAGCCCCACCCGACCAACACGGTTTTCGCCAATCCAGTCCACGACAGCCTGTCGTGCATCCACGTCCGTTTCATGCGTGGGGTAATCAATGTAGAGATGGGTGTTCTGACGGCTTAACCGAAACAATTGCTGGCGGATCACCTGATCCTGCCCCACATCCGGCACCCGCACCCCGCGAAAGTTATGAGCATCTGGTGACACCATCGAAATCAGCGAATCCGGCACGGGCTCCGCGGTAAAATTTCCTGTCACGAAAGTACCCCGCCCCACGGCAGTTTCCACCAGGCCTTCGTCGGCGGCAATCTTATAGGCCCGCGCGACGGTGCCCGGAGTGATCCCTAGCTGCCACGCAAGCTCCCGCACCGGAGGCATTTTGTAACCCGGTTTCAGCGCCCCTGAGCGAATGGCGCCACGCATGGATTGTACCAATACAATGTACTTTGACTCAGTGGAACATGACAGGTCAGGCGGCCAAATTGTATCAGTCACAATGTTTTCCTAGCGCTAACAAAATGGAATCGGTATCAAATAGGTACACAATCCACCGGATTGTATCAACCTATGATTAGTACAATATACAGGAGACTGGTACAATGACTTCCCTATCCACTGCATCCTCAACGGCTTTGACGCAGCTTTCCGCGCGCAGCACGCTGCCGCTGGTATCGCAGGTAGCGATTAAGGTGGCTTATCTGTGCCTGCTCTGGTCGCAACGCAGCCGCACCCGCTATGCCCTGCGTGATCTGCCCGAAGCTACACTGCGCGACATCGGTATCACATCAGACCAAGCGCGCCATGAGGCAAACAAATGGTTTTGGAGACCGTAACGTTCCCCGTGACGGTTCTCTTCCTGAGCGGTGCGGGCTCCCTGCACCGCTGCACTGGGCCGGAGATTCTCCGGCCCATTTTTTCTGTTAAGACCTTCCCATGAGCAAAACACTCGCCACCGAACGCCTGACACTCAGGTCTTTGACGCCTAAAGACCTACCTGACTTTTTAGGCCTCATGACCAATCCGCAAAGCATGGTAGATTACGGGCGTCCCGACAGCGCGGACCAGGCCGAAGCGAAGTTTCGGCGCTATCTGATTTGTCAGGCGCGTCACGGGATCAGCCGCCTGCATGTATCAGATGCTGACGGCTTCCTTGGGTATGTGGGCGTGTTCGTGCATGACAACCATACACCTCTCGGCCCCCACGCCGAAATCGGTTGGCGCTTGCTGCCCCGTGCCTGGGGCAGTGGCTATGCCACCGAGGCGGCGCGGGCAGCCTTGACGGATGCGTTTGCAACAACCGACCTGGCAGAGGTTCTCGCCTATACCGCCCCGGACAACCTGCGCAGCCAAGCCGTGATGGAGCGCCTTGCGCTGACGCGTGAGCCGCAACGCGATTTTCAACTGGTCGATTCCGATATCGGTGTGTGGTCATGTCTGGTTTGGCTTGCCCATCGCCGTGATTGGATCAATCACGACGCCTTGGGGGGAATGGAATAGGTCATTGAAGCCCGGGCCACGGGCTGATCCCCCCCTTCCGAGAAAACCAGCACCTCGCCCACCGCCAACACACGACCCAGTTTCAGCAAACGGCATTCGGCAATCAAATCCGCACCAGCGGCCGGTTTGCGCATGAAATCAATGCTGCAATTGGTTGTGACTGCCAATGCTTCTCGTCCGATCATGGCCAGAACGCAGAGGTAAACCGACACATCTGCCAAAGCGAAAATAGACGGGCCTGACACCGTGCCACCGGGCCGCAAGTGACGCTCGCCGACATACAGGCGGGTTCGGATGCGCATGTCACCCAGGTCTTCAATGGCGAATTCTCCAGTGACCTGTGGGAACACGTCGTCCAGATAGACCATCAATTCCTCAGATGTCAGTTTAACCATGCTTCCCTCCGGGCGATTTCCGAATTAAGAAGGCCACAACACTTGAGGAGACACAAGATGGCAATCCTTGAACGCAACGACACCGGTGCTGTGGCCCGGCTGACCCTGAATGCCCCTGAAAAGCTGAACGCGCTGAGTGACGCGATGTTGGCCGCCTTGCAGGCTGAGTTTGACACCCTGCGGACCCAATCGCACATCCGCGCCGTGATCATTGCGGGCACCGGCAAAGCGTTTTGCGCAGGCCATGATCTGAAGGAAATGACGGCTGGGCGCCAATCCGAGGATGGGGGACGCGCCTATTTTGCCGACCTGTTCAGCCGGTGTGCCAATGTGATGACAGCCATTCGCACCCTCCCGCAGCCGGTGATTGCGCAGCCTCACGGCATCGCCACAGCCGCTGGGTGTCAGCTGGTGGCCTCCTGCGATCTGGCTGTGGCCGCCCATGGCACGCGCTTTGGGGTGAACGGGGTGAACATCGGCCTTTTCTGCTCTACGCCGATGGTGGCGCTATCGCGAAATATCACGCGCAAACAAGCGTTTGAGATGCTCACCACAGGGGAATTCATTGAAACCACCCGGGCGCAGGAGCTGGGCTTGATCAACCGCGCCGTTCCTATGGATGAGTTGGAGCAGGCCACGAACGAGCTGGCCGAGAAGATCGCCTCGAAACTGGGAACAGCGGTGAAAATCGGCAAAGAAGCATTCTACAACCAAATCGAAATGCCAATTGATGCAGCCTATGATTACACCCGCGACGTGATGGTTGAAAACCTGATGGAACGCGACACGCAAGAAGGCATCAACGCCTTCATCGAAAAGCGCGATCCGACCTGGGAACAATAAGCGCTGTTTCCAAACCGCACCCACTCCTTTTCCAAATGGGGCGTTTTTCCGCGGCACCCGTTTGGGTAAAGCTAAAGCTGGTCTAAAATTAAATTCCGTGGGGGAATATGAGCAGCTTCCGGCTCGCGCTATTGGCGTTTGTCGCGGTCAGCCCGGTGCTGGCGGCCGATTTGCCACGCGCTGTGACCCCTTCTGACTTTCCCGTCCCTGGGGCCACATCTGTCCTGCTGGGGCGCGATTTGTTTTTTGATCCGATCCTTTCAGGCAATCAGAACATCGCTTGTGCCAGTTGCCATGATGTCGCGCGGGGCACATCCGATGCAGTGTCCTTGTCCTTGGGCGAAGGGGCGCAAGGACATGGAATGGCCCGGACCGGGAATGGGGCCAAACGTCTCGCGCGTCATACCCCGTCGCTCTATAATCTCGGGGCGTTTGAGTTTACCCGGCTGCAATGGGATGGTCGGGTAGAGGCCGATGCCAACACGCGGTTCGGATACCGCCTGCCGGAGGATTTGTTTCTTGAACGTCCCGTCAGCTCAACCCTTGCAGCTCAAGCGTTGTTGCCGTTGATTGCACCGAATGAGATGGCAGGCCATCCCGGCGAAAACCCGATTGCGGATGCTGTGGATCAAGGCCGGATCACCGGATTAAACGGGGCCTGGGATCAAATTGCCATGCGGGTCGCCTCTGTGCCCGCCTATCGGACACGGTTCACCTGGCTTTTGGGTCCGGATGAGCCGATACATATCACCGATATCACACGTGCCCTGGCGGATTTCATGACCTATGAATTTCGCGCCAGCGACAGTCCGTTCGACGCCTTTCTGCGCGGCGATGACGAGGCGCTTGGGAACGACGCCCTGCGCGGCATGGCCCTGTTCTATGGCAAGGCAAATTGCGGCAGTTGTCATTCCGGCCCTTTCCAGACAGATCATGAGTTTCAAGCGATCGGAACGCCTCAGATTGGACCGGGCAAAGCCCATGGCCCCGAGATGGCCGATTATGGTCGCGGCGCGATCACCGGTCAGGCCACGGATGCCTATCGTTTCCGCACACCATCGCTGCGCAATGTTGCACTTTCTCCGCCCTATGGCCACAGCGGGGCCTTTGATACCCTTGAGGCGATGATTGAGCACCACTTAGATGCGATGACCTCGCTGGCAGAATACACAGGTGAGACGGCCCGCTTGCCCCGCCCTGGTCCGGCCGATGTTGAATTGGGCGCGATGATGGATTTCGACGAGGTGCTGAACATCGCCGCCGCGATTGAAATTGATCCTGTTGCACTTAGCCCGTCTGAGATCTCGGCGTTGATCAATTTTCTCGAGGCGCTAACCGATCCTATTGCACGCACAGGCCGATTGGGCGCGCCTGCAATGGTACCGTCCGGTCTGCCCATGGATGGCACGTCGATGCCGCCATCCTGAGTACATCTGCGGCAAAAGCCATCTTTCCAATTCCAGCCCGATCCCCTACATCCCGGGCATGAGCGAGACATTACATATCGTAGGCGGCGGCATGGCCGGATCCGAGGCCGCGTGGCAGGCCGCGCAGATGGGTGTGCAGGTCGTGATCCATGAAATGCGCCCGGCGGTCGAAACCTTCGCCCATCGCACGGGCGATCTGGCAGAAATGGTTTGCTCCAATTCATTCCGCTCGGATGATGATGAACAAAATGCCGTAGGCCTTTTGCATTGGGAAATGCGCGCAGCAGGCGGGTTGATCATGGCGACCGCGGACAAACACCGCCTGCCCGCGGGTGGGGCCTTGGCCGTGGACCGCGATCCCTTTGCCGCATCGGTCACTGCAGCACTCAAGGCGCATCCGAATGTGTCAGTCAGCTATGAAGAAATTTCCGAACTGCCCGAAGACGGCCATTGGATCATCGCCACCGGTCCTTTGACGTCAGATGCTTTGTCCGCCGCCATTGCCGCGGAAACAGGGACAGATCACCTGGCCTTTTTCGACGCCATCGCCCCGATCATCCATCACGAGAGCATCGACATGTCGCGCGCCTGGATGCAGTCGCGCTATGACAAGGGCGAGACCGAAGCCGAGCGCACCGCCTATCTGAACTGTCCGATGGACAAGGCGCAGTATGAGGACTTCATAGATGCCCTGCTGAGCGCGGATAAAACCGAATTCAAAGAGGGCGAGACCGCCAAGTACTTCGATGGCTGCCTGCCGATTGAGGTGATGGCCGAGCGAGGTCGCGAAACCCTGCGTCACGGGCCGATGAAGCCTGTGGGCCTGACCAACCCGCACCAACCGGATGTAAAACCCTGGGCCGTGGTGCAGCTGCGCCGCGACAACGCATTAGGAACGCTCTATAACATCGTCGGATTCCAGACGAAAATGAAATACGGGGCGCAGACTGACGTACTACGCATGATCCCTGGACTTGAGACCGCCCAATTCGCCCGTTTGGGTGGCATTCACCGCAACACCTTCCTGAATTCACCAACACTTTTGACGGCGGACATGCGTCTGCGCTCGCGTCCCAACATCCGCTTTGCCGGGCAGATCACCGGGGTCGAGGGCTATGTTGAAAGTGCCGCCATGGGGTTGCTGGCAGGCCGTCTGGCGGCGGCTAACATATTGGGGCAAACCCTGCCCGACGTGCCGCAGGACAGCGCGATGGGGGCTTTGATCCACCACATCACGGGTGGGGCTGATGCCAAAACGTTTCAACCGATGAACGTCAATTTTGGACTTTTCCGCCCTGTCGAAGGTCTCAAGGGAGGTCGTCGGGGGCGTACAGATCGCTACAAAGCCTACACTGACCGCGCCAAAGCCGCGTGGAGCGCATGGCTGGCGGCCAGCAGACTGGACGTAGACGCAACCTTGTGATTTTCTGTCCCTATGACAGAGAAATTCCTTGATCGCGCTTATACGGATGTAAATCCCGAGACTTCGAACCAGATCTACGACGCCTGGGCCAAGACCTACGAGGCCGAGGTGGCCGAAAACGGATATGCAACCCCTGCCCGTGTCGCCGAAGCTTTGGCGGCGCATGTCAAAGATCGGTCTGCTCCGGTCTTGGATTTTGGATGCGGCACCGGGTTGTCCGGGCTTGCGTTGCAACTGGCCGGGTTCAACACGCTGGACGGGATGGACCCCAGCCCGGAAATGCTGGGCATTGCACGAGAGAAAGGCACCTACCGATCTCTCACGCAGATCGAAATCTCTGACGCAGCACCGATCCCTGATGGGACCTATTCCACGATTACAGCAATCGGCGTGATTGGGTCCGGGGCCGCGCCAGCCTCGACCTTTGATCTGGTGCTCAGAGCCTTGCCCTCGGGCGGTGTGCTGGGGGTCAGCCTGAACGACCACGCACTGCAGGAAAAGGTTTATGAACGCGCTATGTGCAATTGGCTTGACACCGGTTCTGCGCGTTTGTTGTTCAAGGAATACGGGCCACATCTGCCAGCCCGCGACATCAAGTCTAACGTTTATATCATTGAAAAGTCGTGACATTCGTCACACGATTTGCGCCGTCTCCCACGGGCCCTTTGCACTTGGGACATGCCTATAGTGCGCTTTTGGCGCATGATATGGCGCGAGCGGCTGACGGACGATTCTTGCTGCGCATCGAAGATATTGATCAAACCCGTTGTCGAGCGGAGTGGGAAGCACAGATTTTCGATGATCTGACATGGCTTGGTATCCGGTGGGACGAGCCCGCAGTACGACAATCCGAACGTTTAGACATTTACGCAGAAGCCTTGCTCGGCCTGTGGCATAGCCATGTTCTTTACCCGTGCAGTTGCACGCGCCGTGACATTGCCGCTGCCATGTCTGCCCCGCAAGAAGGGGTGCAACCAGCGATCGGGCCGGATGGGCTGCTTTATCCGGGCACGTGCCGCGAGGAAACGGTGCGCATGGGAAAATTCCCAAATCAAACCGCTTTGCGCCTCGATATGCAGGACGCCCTTCAGGGTATTCACAGTATTGAATTCTCGGAATCGGGTTATCAGACCAAAGATCAGGATAGGTTGATCCGCTATTCTAGTCGCGAGGTTTTCCAAACAGTTGGAGATATCGTGTTGTCGCGAAAGGATTTTCTAGGATCCTATCATCTTTCTGTGGTGTTAGATGACGCAGCACAAGACGTTACCCATGTGATAAGAGGCGAAGACCTTTTTGAAGCGACTAAAATTCATGTACTGCTACAACGGCTGCTGGGCCTGCCGACGCCGATCTATCATCACCATGCGCTGATCCGCGATGACGATGGCAAACGATTGGCGAAACGAGACGACGCGCGTGCCATCGCCACCTACCGGGCCGAAGGCAAATCACCCGAGGACATCCGACGCATGGTCGGGCTCTGAAGTCCTAGAATCGCAGAAAAATCAGTCTTGCATCGGGGTTAAAAGCTCAACTTCTTCGCCATCCCGCACAGCGGTGTAAAAGCAATTGCGGCGGTTGGTGTGGCAGGCAGCACCCGTCTGGCGCACCTGCAGCAGCAGGCAATCTCGGTCACAATCGACGCGCAAATCAACCAGTTCCTGCGTGTGGCCGCTGGTTTCGCCCTTGATCCAAAAGGCTTTTCGGGATCGACTCCAATAGGTCACCCGACCGGTCTCAAGGGTTTGCGTCACGGCCTCGGCATTCATCCAGGCCATCATCAGCACCTCGCCCGTTTCAGCCTCTTGGGCGATAGCGGGGATCAGACCGGCCTCGTTGAATTGCAATGTTGACGGATCAAATGCCATGACTGTACCCTTTGCATCTTGCCTCTGCGGCTCTATTTACGTCGCTGAAACTGAAAGGGAAAGCCATGAGCAGTGACACGGATCTGATCAAGCTGTATTCGGCGCGTATTCTGGCGCTCGCGGCGGACATGCCCCGGCTGGATCGGCTGGAGCAACCTGATGCCACAGTGAAAAAACGCGCGCCCTTATGTGGATCAACAGTGACAGTGGATATCACCTGCACTGATGACAAGATCACCGGATACGGGCAGGATGTGAAGGCCTGCGCCCTGGGGCAAGCCGCCGCCAGCATTGTGGGGTCCAACATCGTAGGCGCCAGCGCCGAGCAGGTCCGTGCGGCCCGCGATGAGCTCAAGGAAATGCTGAAAAACGACGGGCCACCGCCCCTTGCCCCGTTTGACGGTCTCGAAGTCTTGTTGCCTGCGCGGGACTACAAAAACCGCCACGCGTCGATCATGCTGACACTGGATGCCTCCGTCGAGGCATTGGACGCCGCCGCTGCGTCCTCCTCTTGTGCATGAAGGGTCGTCCCAAGATGTCAGAGCGTAAAATCTGGGCGTACAATTTCACGGGCTGGGTTCTGTTTACCGTCTCGGCGGTGTTTTTCCTCTGGGGCACGTGGAAAGCGGCAGATGTGATTGGAATCATCGCCAGTCTTGCGTTTCTTGTCGCCTGCATCGTTTTCATGATCCCTGCCTGGATGACACGACCTAAACCTGACGACGAGGCATAAAAAAACCGCCGCGCATCCGGACAGGGATGGCGGCGATCAGGTAAAGCTCGGTTCCGTAAAATCCCGTCATGCCGGAAGGGGGAAGTTGAGGCAAACCCCTGAAAAGGACAGTGGGACAGGCAGTGTCTTGTCGGGTCGCATTCGGGAAAAGGGACTGAGAATGCGGGATTACACGACAGGATACAGAACGTCGCAGGCAGAAAGAGTTACAAAAATCCGGGCATATACAGCCCAACAACCAGCGCGGCCATCAACGCCATTGCGCCCAGTGCGTCAGCAAGCAAGGTATCCTGAGAGCGGCGGGCGGCGTCTTTGATTTGGCGTATCATTGGTGTTGGTCCTCAATATGTCGTCTTCTTGTTGCCTCTTTGTTCTCATTTATGATGCGACATGTAAAGAACTTTTTAAGAACATTTGTGAACTTATTGCGACTTATTCAGTTAAGCCATTGGAACAATTTAATTTAAATGTTCCACTTATCCGACCTCAATCAGTCGGATCGCCTGGTCCTGTTCCATCAGATACAGCAGCACACGCGCTGCCTGTCCTCGATCCGTTGTTAAATCAGGATCTTCGGCCAGCAATTTGCGCGCGTCAGACTGAGCGACGGCCATCAAGGCCGCCTGCCGTTCCAGATCCGCCACCCGAAAACGGGGAAGCCCTGACTGCGCCGTTCCGATCAGATCGCCGGCGCCGCGCATCTCAAGATCCACTTCGGCAATGCGAAACCCATCTTCGGTTTCACGCATGGTCTCAAGCCGTGTGGTTCCATTTTCGGACAAGGGAGCTTGATAGATCAGCAAACAGGTCGAGGCCTGCGCCCCACGCCCTACCCTGCCCCGCAATTGATGCAACTGCGCCAGCCCAAAGCTTTCCGCCCGTTCGATCACCATGATCGACGCGTTGGGCACATCCACCCCGACCTCGATCACTGTTGTGGCAACCAGCACCGCTGTTTCGCCCGTTTGAAATGCCCGCATCGCGGCATCTTTTTCGTCGGCGGGCAGTTGGCCATGGACCAGACCCACCTTGCCCTCGCCCAATGCGGCACGCAGGCGCTTGAAACGATCGGTGGCGCTGGAGAGGTCGATCACTTCGCTCTCTTCCACCAAAGGGCAAACCCAATACGCCTGCCGCCCCTCAGCAATGGCTTTGCGCAGATGATCCACCACCTCGTCCATACGCGCCATGTTTACCAATGCCGTCTTGATCGGCTTTCGCCCGGGCGGTTTTTCGTCAAGAACGCTGATGTCCATATCGCCGTATTGCGCCAGCGACAGGCTGCGCGGGATGGGGGTTGCGGTCATCACCAGAGTATCTGCCTGTGCGCCCTTGCGGCCCAGCTCCAACCGTTGCCGCACCCCAAAGCGGTGTTGTTCATCGACAATGGCCAGCCTGAGATCGCCAAATTCCACGTCCTTTTGAAACACCGCATGGGTGCCCACAAGGATCTGGATCTTGCCGTTTTTGAGGGCCGATAGTTTCGCACGTCGTTCGGCGCCCTTATCGCGCCCCGTCAGGATTTCCAGCACAACCCCGGCGCTTTCGGCCAGGGGGCGCAATCCTTCCAAATGCTGCCTCGCTAAGATTTCGGTGGGGGCCATCATCACGCCCTGCCCGCCGGCCTCAACCGCAATCAGAAGTGCTTTGAAGGCGACCAGCGTTTTGCCGGCCCCGACGTCACCTTGCAACAAACGGTTCATCTTGACGGGCTTGGCCATGTCCGCTGCAATCTCGGCAATCGCGCGTGTCTGTGCCCCTGTAGGCGAATATGACAAGGCGTCCAGCACACGGGCTTGCAACTGCCCGGTGCCCACCGTCTCGCGACCCTTAGCGCGTTTCAACTGAGAGCGCGCCAAGGCAAGCGTCAATTGATGGGCCATCATCTCATCATAAGCCAGCCGTTCCCGCGCGGGGTGCGTGCTGGCCAGATCCTGCATATCCTCAGGCGTATGAGCAGCCATCACCGCATCAGACCAATCCGGCCACCCGGTCTGAGCCTTCTGCGCGGGATCAATCCATTCGGCCAGCCCCGGCACGCGCTCTACCGCGGAGGCAGCCGCCTTGCGCATGGTTTTCTGCGTCACTCCTGCGGTCAACGGATAAACAGGCTCAAAGTCCGGGATGTCAGCGGCGTCCTTCGGCTCCAAAACGTGGTCAGGGTGTACCAAGTTGATAATTCCATCAAACAGCTCCACCTTGCCCGACACCACGCGGCGCGCACCGGTGGGCAGAATTTTGCGAAGGTAGTCATCGCGGGCATGAAAGAAAACCAGCTGAAAACTGGTTGCTGCATCCTCGACATTGATACGGTATGCACCGCCCCGCTTGGTGGGATGGCGATGCTGGCCAACCGTCACTTCGACTGTCACAACGCCCGGGATCTCGGCCCCCTGCACTGTGGCACGTTTGCGCCTGTCGACCCCTGTGTGCGGCAGGGACAGTAGCAAATCCTTGGGCTTCTCAACATGCAGAGCCGCCAGCGCCTGCGCGGTTTTCTTGCCCACGCCCTGCAACGTCTCCAAATCCGCAAACAGCGGAAAGAGAATTTCCGGGCGACCGCTCATGCGTCGCCTATCAGGGTGAGCCATCCGTCTTCGTCGATGGTTTCAACCCCCAGATCTGTGGCCTTTTTGGCTTTAGAGCCGGCACCCGGCCCTGCGACCAACAAATCTGTTTTGGTCGAGACGCTGCCCGAGACTTTAGCCCCCAGGCTTTCGGCCCGCGCCTTGGCTTCGGCTCGGGTCATTTTTTCCAGCGTGCCTGTGAAGACAACAGTTTTACCTGCGACAGGGCTGTCGTTTTGAGGTTGCTCGGCATCTTGCACCGCCAGATGTGCAGCAAGACGGTCGATGCTGTCGCGCTCGGCTCCGGGGGCAAAGGCGGTGACCAGGCTTTTGGCCATGACCTCGCCCACGCCGTCAATGCCCAGCAGGCGCTCCCATTCGGGGCCCTCGTGGCTGGCACCGCCCATGGCTTCGGTGAACTCGGACCAGCCGCCATAGGTGCGTGCCAACAGGTTGCTGGCCTGTTCGCCCACATGACGGATGCCCAGGGAAAACAGAACCCGGCCGAATTCGATATTTCTTTTATCTTCAATTGCCTGGAAGAGGTTATTCGCGCTTTTTTCGCCCCATCCTTCGCGATTTTTGAGCTGCTGCATGCCGCTGCCGTAACGCTCTTTCAAGGTGAAGATATCGGCAGGCTCGTGAATCCAATCGTCGCGATAAAACTGCTCCACCTGCTTGGCGCCCAATCCTTCGATGTCAAAGGCCGCGCGGCTGACAAAATGTTTCAGCTTTTCCACCGCCTGTGCCGGACAGATCAACCCGCCAACACAGCGGCGCACAGCGTCGCCCTCTTCTCGTATGGCCTCCGACTGGCATTCAGGGCACAGAAGCGGGAAAACGAAGGGCTCTGCGTCTTTAGGGCGTTTGGACAGATCCACATCCGCCACCTTGGGGATCACGTCGCCTGCTCGGTAGACCTGCACCCAGTCACCGACACGGATGTCCTTGCCACCGCGGATGTCTCCGCCTTTGCTGTCTCGTCCGGCGATGTAATCCTCGTTGTGCAACGTGGCGTTTGAGACCACAACGCCGCCCACCGTCACCGGACTCAGCCGCGCCACGGGGCTGAGCGCCCCTGTCCGGCCCACCTGGATTTCGATGTTTTCAAGCCGGGTCCAGGCCAGTTCCGCCGGGAACTTATGCGCAATCGCCCACCGCGGTGTGGTCGAGCGGAAGCCAAGCCTGCCCTGCAAACCGAGGTCATTCACCTTGTAGACAACGCCGTCGATGTCATAGCCCAGCGTGGCACGGACCTGTTCGATCTTGGCGTAATGTGAGAGCAGCGCATCCGGGCCGTCGCATAGGGCTGTCAAAGGATTGGTTTGAAATCCCAGCGCGGCCATCCGTTCAATCGCGCCCATCTGCGAGTCGGCCAGTGGCTCCGAAAGTGCGGCCCAGGCATAGGCAAAAAATCGCAGCGGGCGTGATTTGGTTATGCTGGCATCAAGTTGCCTGAGTGATCCGGCAGCTGCGTTGCGCGGGTTGGCAAATTGTTTGTCAGACTTTTCGGCCTGCCGCGCGTTGAGCGCTTCAAAATCCGGATGGCTCATATAGACCTCGCCTCGCACTTCCAGCACTTCGGGCGCATTGGTCAGGGCTTGCGGGATATCGGCAATGGTGCGCGCATTGGCGGTGACGTTTTCCCCCACTGCGCCATCGCCACGAGTTGCGGCCTGCACCAATTGGCCGTTTTCATAGCGCAATGACAGGCTGAGGCCGTCTATTTTGGGTTCGGACGTATAGGCCAGAGGGGCCTCTGCCGTCAGGCCAAGGTAGCGTCGGATTCGGTCATCAAAATCAGCGATGTCTTCTGCATCAAAGGCATTTGAGAGCGACAACATGCGCACCGTATGGGTGACTTTGCCAAAACCCTCGGCCGGGGCGGCCCCCACTTGCTCACTTGGGCTGTCCAGCCTTTTCAAATGAGGGAACCGTGCCTCTATCTCCAGGTTGCGTGCTTTGAGGGCGTCATAGTCTGCATCGGAAATTTCAGGTGCGTCATCGCGGTGATAGGCGGAGTTGGCTGCGGCCATGATATGCGCAAGCCGCGCCAGTTCGGCGCGGGCATCCGTCTCATTCAATTGATCGACAGGACTGTTGTCACTGTGAGCGTTCGATCCCTTGTCTGGCATGTGCCCCCCTGCATCGTCGGGGCCACACTCCCCCGATCACTTGAAAGAGTGATAGGACTGTGCCGGGCCAAGGTCCAGACCAACCGCAACAAGGTTGGTCTAATGCGCCTTCAGGGATCACGCCCCGACAGCAAGGGGGGCATCATTATCCACCGTTTCGGGGTTGGGATCGCGCAAAACATAGCCGCGTCCCCAAACCGTTTCGATGTAGTTGTCGCCGCCTGTCGCCTCGGACAATTTTTTGCGCAGCTTGCAGATGAAGACGTCAATGATCTTCAATTCCGGTTCGTCCATACCGCCGTAGAGGTGGTTAAGAAACATTTCCTTGGTCAGGGTCGTTCCCTTGCGAAGGCTCAGAAGTTCAAGCATCTGATATTCTTTACCGGTCAGATGCACGGTCTTGTTGCCCACATCCACTGTCTTCGCATCAAGGTTCACGTTGATCAGCCCGGTGCGAATGACAGATTGAGAATGACCTTTGGAGCGTCTGATTATGGCATGGATGCGCGCCACCAGTTCATCCCGGTGGAAGGGTTTGGTCAGGTAATCATCTGCCCCAAAGCCGAATCCGCGTAACTTGTTTTCATTGTCGTCTGATCCCGACAGGATCAGCACCGGTGTTTCAACACGCGCCAGTCGGAGTTGCCGCAACACATCGTGACCATTCATATCCGGCAATCCGAGATCCAGAAGGATCAAATCGTAATCATACAGTTTTGCAAGATCGATCCCTTCCTCCCCTAGATCCGTCGTGTAGACATTAAGATTGGCATGAGTCAGCATCAATTCGATGCTTTTGGATGTGGTTGGATCGTCTTCCACCAAGAGGACACGCATTAGAATTCTCCGCTAAGTCAATTCATCTCATTTCAAATTGAACAAAATTGGTTAACCACACGTTACTTTAGGAGAACATTGTGCGAATTCTACTCAAGGTTGTCTATATATTTTTAGCGCTGTCACCTTTAAAGCATCTTCGCCATGGTCGCTAACCGCTTTAACCCATTCGGTAAACTCATCTTTAGATAAGTCATATCGATCCAGCGCTTCGGATTGGCTGATCAAGCCATAGAGCACCCCACGCACGACGGTCAGCTTCCGTGAGGCCACCCAACGTACAGTTGTTGGCGGCGGCAAATCGGCGCGGGTTAAGGTTGTGCCATCGGGCAAGGTCACTGCACGCGGGCCATCCACTTTTTTCAGATACATTGGTCTCACCCCTTCAATCTGGAGTAAGTTTGCGCTTTCGGGTTTAACGTGCGGTGAAACCAGCGGCACGATCTGTTTCATATTTTCCTAAAGCGTTTCACAAATCCGAGCGACCACAGCAGATGCTGGTTCAAACCGGGTGGCAAACCCCCTATATACCGCCCATCTGAAACCCAAAGGGCGTTGACCATGTCTCTGGATCATCCACTGAATTCGCTTGGGCTGCCTAAACCTGCGTCCGAGACCCGTGTCGTCGTGGCGATGTCAGGTGGTGTCGACAGCTCGGTCGTGGCGGCACAGCTGGCCGAAGAAGGCTATGATGTGGTGGGGGTCACTCTGCAGCTTTACGACCACGGTGCGGCCCTTGCCAAGAAAGGCGCGTGTTGCGCCGGTGTGGATATCCATGATGCCCGCCGCGTGGCCGAGGACATGGGCTTCCCGCATTATGTGCTGGATTACGAGAACATCTTCAAAGACGCCGTGATTGACGAATTTGCTGACAGCTATCTGGCAGGCGCTACCCCTGTACCCTGCATACGGTGCAACGAGCGGGTGAAATTCAAGGATTTGTTGGAGACGGCCAAGGATCTGGATGCCGACTGTATGGCAACCGGACACTACATCCAGCGCAAGATGGGCCCGCACGGGCCCGAGTTGCATTCGGCCGAAGATGCCAATCGTGACCAATCTTACTTCCTGTTCTCGACCACACCGGAACAACTGGATTTTTTGCGGTTTCCCCTGGGACACCTGCCCTCAAAAGATGCGACACGCGCTCTGGCCTCAAAATACGGGCTGGTTGTAGCAGACAAACCGGACAGTCAGGATATCTGCTTTGTGCCGGATGGCAACTATGCGAGTGTGATCGAGAAGCTGCGCCCCGGGGCCGCCGAGCCCGGCGATATCGTGGATGTGGATGGCAAGGTGCTGGGCCAACACAAGGGTGTGATCCACTATACCGTTGGTCAACGCCGCGGTTTGGGCATCGGCGGATTGGCGGATCCGCTCTATGTGGTAAAGCTGGACGTCGATGCAAAACAGGTGATTGTCGGCCCCAAAGAGCTGCTGACCACCCGCATCGTCCCGGTGCGCGAGATCAATTGGCTGGGCGATACGGCGTTCACCGCGCAAGACGAATGGCATGTGAAGGTCAAGGTCAGGTCGACCCGCCCCCCACGTGAGGCGATTATTCGGCCCATCTCAGCCACCGAGGCCGAGGTGGAGCTGTTGACAGCGGAGGAAGGGGTTTCCCCGGGGCAGGCCTGCGTGTTTTACGAAACCGAAGGCAGCCGCATTCTGGGCGGCGGCTGGATCTGGCGAGGATACTAGGCGGCGAACGCCAGTTAGTTTCTGTTGATCCGGTCCAAAACGGATCGGGCTGCACGCAGTCCCGGAGCCTCGCCACCGCGCCCCAATCGCTCCATCGTCACGCGCATGGCATCAGACTGTGCCGCGTGATCAGACATCATCTGTAACACGCCTGCGCCAATTATGTCGGGGGTGCAGTCCTTACCGATGTATTCCGGCACCGCGCGGGTCTCAGACACCAGGTTGACCAAGGTTACGGTATCAATCTTGATCATCGCTTTCATGATTGCGCGGGTCAGCGGGTTGGTGTCATAGGCAATCACCATTGGCACGCCCGCCGCGGCCAACTCCACAGACACGGTGCCAGAGGCCGCAAGGGCCCAATCCGCCGCGTAAAAGGCTGCTTTCTTTTCGGCAACATTCGCCGCGCTGGGCTGATCGCCTGGTGCAAGAATCAAAGGCCGTTCAGGCCAGCTTAGAACCGCTTCGCGCAACAACGGCTCTGCCGCAGCGGTGGTTGGACACACCAACTGAACGTCGGGATGCGCTCGCAGGACAGGACGCAGAGCGTCGCCAAACACCGGCGCCAGACGGGTGACTTCTGAGCGGCGAGATCCGGGCAAGACCAACAAAATCGGTTTGTCGCCAATCCCGTGGTTTGAGCGAAATTCTGCGATGTCGTTCTGTGTCGGTTCGGGTTCGGCGACCACCGGATGCCCAACGAATTCACAACTCATCCCAGCGGCTTCCATATAGGGTGGCTCAAACGGCAACAGCGCAAGGACATGATCAATGTGCCGCGCCATTTTCTGCGCCCGACCGGCACGCCATGCCCAGACCGACGGGGCAACGTAATGCACTGTTCGGATATCGCATTTTGCTTTCACCAGCTTGGCCACGCGCAGGCAAAAGTCAGGGCTGTCTATGGTGATCAACACATCTGGTTGTGCTTCAAGAACAGCTTGGGCCGTTTGATGCAAACGCCTGCGCAGCGCAGGATACTTGGGCAGGACCTCGGCCAGGCCCATCACGCTCAGCTCCTCCATCGGAAAGAGGCTAGTCATCCCCTCGGCCTGCATCAATGGGCCCCCGACGCCCATGAATGTGACGTCAGACAGCTCTTTCAGGCCTGCCATCAAGGCTGCACCCAACTTGTCGCCCGAGGGCTCTCCGGCCACCAGAAACACTCGCATCACAGCGAGCGGGCAATGAGAAACAGCCCTGCCTTCTGAATGGCCTGCAAAGTGGTCTCGCGCTCGATCAGCATGACGTGGCCCGCCTCGACCACGATGCCGGCCAATCCAGCAGCGACCACTCCAGCCACAGTGTCCGGGCCGATCGTAGGCATATCAACCCGCAAGTCTTGGCCTGCCTTGGCTGCTTTAACAAAAACACCCTTCGCGTCCCGGCGCAAATGTGCAGGCGTTTCGCCAACAAAGCGCAGCAACGCGTCAGTGCCCTGAACGGTCTCAATCCCCAGAACCTGCCCACCGGCCACAACACAGCCCTGCCCGATGTCCATCGGCGACAGAACATTCAAGATTGCAATGGCCCGATCTGCGTCTTGCACATCAATCTTTGACGGCTTGCCAATACGCAGCTCAGCCGAGACCGTGATGTCCGGCAGCAGGCTGTGCGCCCCGACCACCTCAAACCCCTGATCTTCGAAAATTGTGATCACGGTGCGCAACAGGCCATCATCACCGCCTTGCATGGCCTTCATGATGCGGGGCACCAACGTCAGTGTCTTGGCGTCCATTTGCGCAGGTTTAAGGGCAGGCCGCGCCAATCCACCCGCAAAGACCAGACGGGTCACACCTTGCGCCTTCATTGCCTTGAACAGTCCGCCCAGCTTTTCAATCTGGTGGACCTGCGTGGTGTCCCCCAATTCATGTGGAATGCCTTGCAGGGAAAATCGCAGTGCCTGCGGGTGGGCCTTGGCCAACATCACGGGCAATTGCCCGCCACAGGCCAATATGGCCAATTGGCCCGACACGGGTTAGCCCTTCTCCGGCGTCAGGAAGGATCGGTCACTGGCACCGGTAACAAAGTCCACGATCTGGCGCACATATACGCTTTCGGTTTCTTCACCCAGACGCCGCGCGCGGTCCTGAAAGGCACCTTCCCCCTGCGCCAGCATCTGGAAGGCAGCACGCAGGGCGGTGATGTCGCTGCGCGCCACGCCGCGGCGCTTCAGGCCCACAAGGTTCAACCCATCCAATTCGCCGCGTGGCGCCTGCACCAGGCCATAGGGAATCACATCATTGGTCACCATCGTGACAGCCCCGACAATGGCCCCCTGACCGATACGCACGAATTGGTGCACGCCCGAGAGGCCGCCGATGATCACGTCATCCTCGATCACGCAATGCCCGGCCAAAGCAGCGTTGTTCACTATGATCACCCGGTTGCCCAATCGCACATCATGCGCCACGTGACAGCCAGCCATAAAGAGACCATCGTCTCCCACCTGCGTCAGCCCGCCGCCACCATCGGTACCGGTGTTCATGGTCACGTGTTCACGGATGCGGTTGCGCGCACCGATCGTCAGCCGCGTCTTTTCGCCATTGAACTTCAAATCCTGCGGCACTTCACCGATGCAGGCGAAAGGATAGATCACCGTGTCTTCGCCCACATAGGTCTGACCTGTAATCACCACATGCGATTTGACCTCAACCCGGTCAGCCAGTTGCACCTCGGGGCCGATGTGGCAGAAAGGGCCAATCTGAACCCCCTGCCCGATCTGAGCGCCGTCTTCGACAACCGCACTGGGATGGATCAGCGTCTCGCTCATGCCGAGGCACTCAGGTCCATCATGGCTGTAAATTCAACCTCGGTCGCCATTTCACCTTCGACTTCGGCCCGCCCACCAAAGCGCCAGACCTTGCCACCGGGCTTGCCGCGCAGGGTTTCCACCTTCATTTCCAGAACGTCACCCGGGATCACCATGCGGCGAAACTTGCATTTGTCGATGGACATGAAATAGACCAACATGTTCTTGTCTTCCATGCCAAGCGCTGTGCCCACCATGACGGCTGCGGTTTGCGCCATAGCCTCAACAATGGTCACTCCGGGCATGATGGGTTTGCCAGGAAAATGGCCCTGGAAATGGGGCTCGTTCATCGTGACATTCTTGAGGCCGCGCGCAGATTGATAGCCATCAATGTCGACAACCTTGTCGACCAGCAAGAACGGATAACGATGCGGGATAAGCCGCTGGATCAGATGGATATCTGCGGTTTGCAGCGTCTCGCTCATGGGCGTGTCCCTTTGATTGTCCTGCGCGGTTCGGGCGCAATATTGGTTTCAAGTGTCCTATCAATAAGCCTGCGCGCGGGCAAGTTTACTCGACAGGTTGATCCGAAGAGGTCTCTGGTGTTGGATCGGCTGGCTGGGTCGCGCCGTCAGGCCCTGCGCCGATCCGTTGGTCGATCCGGGCGATGGCCACGTCGGTGATATCAATGACATCGGCGCGCAACAGCACGCTGCGCACATCCATCACCACCGCGCCTCCTGCATCGCGCATCAGCTCGACCAGCACGGGTTCGACTGCACGCATGAAAATCACTGGCGCGCGTTCGCGGCTGAGCTCCAAATCCCGCACAGCACGGTCGCTATCACGGCGTATTTGCTGGACGCGGGCGTCAAAGGCATCTGCCAGATCCCGAAATTCTTCGGGCGTCTTCTCGGCGCGCATGTTGGTCAGTTCTTGCTCTTCGGCTTCCAACGAGATTTCCAGCTCGCGGTTGCGGGCTATCAGCTGCTCGCGTTGTGCAAGATAGTCATCGTTCAGACGTTGGCCAAACTGCGTTTCGGTGAACAGGCGATCCGGGTCGAGCACAAGGACATCGCTTTGTACGACCCCCACGTCCTGCGCCTGAGATGCCAGCGGTGCCGCTGCGAAAAACACAGCGACAACTGCAAGCCAGCCGAAGCGGCTACGGCGCATCAGAATTCCGTTCTGACCGTCAGATCGAAGGTCTGTTCGATATCACCGGGCTCTTTCTTGATGGCCTGGCTGAGGTTCATACGCAGCGGACCAAAGGGCGATTCCCAAAACAATGAGACACCTACAACATGTCGATCTTCAAACCCGGTCGAGGCCAACGCCCCCACGGCGTTTGAGGTGTCCACGCCCCAAATGGCCCCGATATCATAAAACGCACCGCCGCTGATGCCATATTCCTCGGGCAAGCCCAGTGGAAATTCCGCTTCAAACTTCAGAGCGGCAAAGAAATCACCGCCCAGGTGTTCGCGACCTTCCGTCGGTCCGATGCCATTGGGTTCAAAACCACGGATGATCTGTTGGCGGAAACGGTCGATGGCCCGGCTTTCCTTACTTCCAAAGAAGTGCAACGCGCCGCCTTCCAGCGTGGCCCGCAACGTGACCTCTTCATTCAGGATTTTAGTCTGGCCAATGACGCGCGCCGTTGAACGTACAAAATCCTGATCGCCGCCCAAGCCCGCAAATTCCTGACCAAATGACAGCAGAACACCTCGGTTGGGGTCCAGACCTGATCGGCGCGTATCGTAGGTGTAGTTGTACCCGATCCCACTTGAAAACAGCCCGCCCTGATTTGCCTCGTTCGCCAGAATACCATTGGGCTCGACAGCCACAGTCGTCGGATCATCACGGAACGTCCCGTCGTAATTATCCATTTCGCCGTAGGTGGCGTTATAGAACAACGCCAGGCGGCCGTTTTCGCTGACCGGAAAGGTCAGAGACGGGCGGAAGTTGCCTTTGATACTGTCAAAGAACTCGTTTGTATCGCCTGAGGTTTCGATTAGCGAGGAAGTGAAGCCAAATTCAACATCACGCCCCAGGAAAGCGGGTTCCGCAAAGGTCAGAGAGTATTGAGCGTTGTTTGAGGATGCGGTGACGCTGGCGGCCAAGGTCTGGCCACGTCCAAGGAAGTTGCGTTCCGAGAAGCCTGCCGTGGCCCCTACCCCTGAGTTCGTCGAATAGGTCACACCAAACGACAGCGTGCCGGTTGTGGTTTCTTCCACGTCCACATCGACCACCACCTGATCCGGGCGCGACCCTTCGCGGGCATCGACTGAAGAGTTGGAGAAGTAGTTCAACGCCCGAATGCGCTCGGCCGCTTCGCGAATGCGGCGTGGGTTAAACGGATCGCCTTCGACCACATCAAACTGGCGGCGGATTACGCGGTCCAGCGTGGTCGTGTTGCCTTCGATGTCAATGCGTTCCACAAAGACGCGGGGGCCTTTTGTCAAAACAAATTCGACATCCAGTGTCAGGTCACGGTCGTTGCGGGTGATACGCGGCTCAACCCGCAAGAAATCCAGGCCCTGCTTAACCGCAAGGCGCTCCATCCGTGCAATCGAGTTTTCGACCAACGTGGGCGAGTAGACAACACCGGGGCGAATTTTCAATACAGATTGATATTCGTCAGCCTCGGCCCCTTCCATTTCGGAAATGGTGGTGATTTCACCGAACTTGAATTGTTGGCCTTCCTGGATATTGAAGGTGACGAAATAGGCGTCGCGTTCGCGGGCCAATTCCGCATTTGTGCCTGTCACGCGAAAATCAATGTAGCCGCGCGCTTGGTAAAAGTCGGTCAACAGCTGTTTGTCGAATTCAACCCGATCTTCCACAAAGGTATCACGGCCGATCAGGGCGCGCAGCAGACCAGCTTGCTTGCTGTCGATGGCACGGCGCAAACGACGGTCTGAATACTGACGGTTGCCCACGAACCCGATGCGGTTCACCTCGGTCAAACGACCTTCGAAGATTTCAAACACCAGATCGACACGGTTGTCGCTGCGCCGAATGATGCGTGGGGTCACACGGGCCGAGACACGTCCGTTTTCCTCATAGGCTTCGGTAATCACCGCCGCATCGCGTTCGGCCTTAGTGGGGCTGAACACTTGTCGTGATGTGCTTTCGATAAAGCCTGCCAGATCTTCGTCTTTCAGGCGCTTATTGCCCTCAAACGCCACCTTGTTGATGGTTGGGTATTCCGTGACCTTGATCACCAGCCGAGAGCCCTGAGGCTCGATCGACACGGTTTCAAAAAGACCCGATGCCAAAATGCGCTGGTATGCCTGGTTAAGATCGTCTGCCGAAACGGCTGCTCCACGAGCGATTCCGGCGTAGCTCAGGATGGTCCCGGCCTCGACCCGCTGGTTCCCTTCGATGGACACCGTGTTGAACCGATAGTTCTGCGCTTCGGCCCCCTGTGGCAAGCCCAGGCAGATGATTGTAATTATTGCAAAAATAACTGTATGGAGCGCGCCTGTCTTCGACTTCGCTTCCAATCCTGTATCACTGCGCCACTTTATTGTTTTAAACATGTTCCGAACCCAGTCAGACATCTCGATTATCAATGTCAGTAACGGGTCTGCGGGGCCTTGTCAAAACGCCAATGGGCGCCTGCACGTTGCGGCGCCACATTGCCTGTCCGAGTGTGGATATCGTGTTACAGAACCGAGCCCAGAAACGCTCCAGCCCACAGTGCCACCAAAATGGTCACAAGGTACAAAAGCCGGTCCCAGTTCAGGTTGAACAGCAGGTGAAGTCCGCGATATCCGCTTGCAATATGTTGCATGGCTCTTTCTTCTGTTTGTGTCTATTTTCATTACACGTACCAGCAAGATGCCTTGCAATTGTGGCAAAACAAGGCGGCCAATTGTGTCAAATTTGGGGCATTTTCACTAATTAGGCCAACAGCGCCTCTCATATCCGGACAGTCAAAAGGTCAACAACCCTTTGATATGTAAGGAAACCATCTAAATATGAGGCGTGCTTGCCCCCTCTTATGGGCAGAACAGATCGTTGGTGATCGCAAAGACCATCAAGGACAGCACCAGCGTCAGCCCAACGGTCATGGCGATCCGCAAGGCCTTGTCGGAAGGAGGTTTCTTGAACACAGCCTCGTAGGCGTAAAACATCAGATGCCCGCCGTCCAAAATGGGCACGGGCAGCAGGTTCAACAGTCCAACGGCGGCAGACAAAACTGCAATGAACCACACAAAGCTGCTGACCCCTTGGCTGGCCATAGCCCCTGACACCTGGGCAATTCCGATGGGACCAGACATGTTACAGCTGCTGATGGCACCAGTGATCATGTGATACAGCCCCGACAACGAGCCGGATACGACCCTATAGGTCTGCTCGGCCCCGCCTGAAATGGCAGCCAAGGGCCCCAAGGGCTCGGTTGCGGCATCAAAGGCAAAGCCACCCGAAATGCCTATACGCCAATGGGTTTTGAACCCACCTTCGGGCTGAGGCTCGTCCAGGCGGCGCGGGGCCAGTGCGAAATCCAGTGTTTCGCCCTCGCGCCAGATGTTCATCTGTAAAACACGCCCGTCAGATCCTTCGACCACGTCTTTCAACTGTGAAAAGGCATGGATCGGTGTGCCATCAATGGCGGTGATCACGTCACCGGGACGCATATCTACAGAATAGGCCGCCGATCTCGGGGCCAATTGTTCGGCTAATGGGGGCCATGGATGGGGGCCTTTGACCATTTGCTCGGCACCATCGCGGTTAACCAAGTAGTCGAGTAGTGGCGCTTCGGGCAGGCTATCCGAAAACGCCTCGAATGCTTCACGATCATCAAAGGCGGGTAAGGTGATATCGGCCACAGTGATGATCTGATCACCGGGTTGCAATGTCACCCCTTGCACCGGCAAAGGCTTGAGAGATTTGACGATCAGCGGCTCGGCGGTTTTGCCATCGGCCATCATCACCGCGCCAAAGACAATCACAGACAGAATGAAGTTAAACACCGGCCCTGCCGCGACCGTCGCCGTGCGCGCCCAAAGCGGCGCGCCCTGCATCGTCTGACGTCGCTCGGCCGGACTGAGGTCGCTGACCGTGTCCGTTGTGTTGGCGGAGGCCGCATTGGCATCGCCTTTAAATTTCACATAGCCGCCAAAGGGCAGCAGTGCGAATTGCCATTTCGTGCCATGTTTATCGAACTTCGAGAACAGCACCGGGCCAAATCCCAGAGAAAACACATCCGCCTTGATGCCCGACCAGCGGCCAACAATGTAATGTCCATATTCATGCACCGCGACGATGACTGACAAAGCCAAGATAAACGCGGCGATAGTATAGGTCAGACTTCCAAATTGCGGCAAAAGGCCAATGACATCCACGGTGTTGTCCTAACTTATTCGTTCTTTGACCAGCCGGTCGGCGCTCTGCCTAGACAGATGGTCCACATGCAGGACCTGATCAAGGGTAATCTCGGCATCAATAAGGCCGGGAGAGGAAGATATATCGTTCAGCACATCTTCGATCACGCGGGCCATGTCCACAAAGCCCATGCGACCAGCAATAAAATGATCAAGGCACCGCTCTTTGGCGGCGTTAAACACCGCCCCGCTCAAACCGCGACGCTCCATCACCTCGCGTGCAAGGCGCAGTGCCGGATAGCGTTGCAGGTCCGGATGCACAAACGTCAGTTGTCCGAGCGCTGCAAAATCAAGTTGCTCCAGAGGCAGATCCTCACGCTGAGGCCAGTTCAGCGCATAGCCAATGGCGTGTCGCATATCATGTGGGCCGATATGGGCCATAAACCCACCGTCGCAAAACCCGACCATGGCATGGACGATGCTTTCCGGGTGTACCAAAACCTCGATCTGTTCGGGGCGAAATCCAAAAAACTCACGGGCTTCAATGACTTCCAGTGCCTTATTGAACATAGAGGCACTATCAATCGTGATGCGTTGACCCATGTCCCAATTGGGGTGCGCGCTCGCCTGTTCCAGCGTTGCATTGGCCAAATCCTCAACCGGCCACTCGCGAAAGGCGCCGCCCGACGCAGTGATGATCACCCGGTCCACGGCGGCTACGTCCTCGCCCACCAGTGATTGATAGATCGCCGAATGTTCGCTGTCGACGGGCAGGATACGCGCGTGATTCTGACGCGCAGTGTTCATCAAGAGCTGCCCGGCGGTGACCAGTGATTCCTTGTTGGCCAATGCCAATGTTGTGCCCTGCTTCAACGCCTCGAAGCTGGGCGGCAGCCCTGCCACGCCCACGATGGCCGACATGATCCATTGGGCCGGACGGGCTGCGGCCTCGGTCACGGCGTCCGCACCTGCAGCAACCTCGACCCCAGTGCCCGCCAAAGCCAAGCACAGATCCTCTGCCAAGTCGTCAAAGGCGGTCACGGCCAAGTCTGCGTTGAATTCGATTGCGTCTTCGGCCAGCTGGCGAATGTTGCGCCCGCCCGTCAGAGCCACCACATCAAATCGTTCAGGCGAGCGACGGATCAGATCAAGCGTGTTTTGCCCGATAGAGCCTGTCGCCCCCAGAATGCTGACCCGCTTCATGAACCACCCGCCGCAGCACCCAGAAGCCAGAACGGAATCATGAAAATGGAGGCACCTAGCATGGCGTCAAAGCGATCAAACACACCGCCATGGCCGGGGATCAGGTTCGAGCTGTCCTTGATCCCCTTACGTCGCTTGGCGGCACTTTGCGCAATATCGCCTATCTGGCCGGCAAAGGAGACCGCGACGGACAAAGGAATCAAGATCAGCCCCGCCTGTGTCATGCCTCCTGAGAAAATCAGACCGACCAAGGCCGCGGCCACCCATCCTGCGATCGTACCGGACCATGTTTTCTTGGGGCTGATGGCCGGCCAGAATTTGGGTCCTCCCAACAAACGCCCCGCGAAATACCCTGCCACATCTGTCGCCACGACAACCGTGACCAACCAAAGCGCCCACCCCAAACCATCCAGCAGACGCAGCTCCAGAAACGCGTAACAGCCCACCAATATCCAGATCACATAGATGGCAAAGATGCGTTTGTCAGATTTCACCTGCCCCACAGCGACAAGAACCACCGCCAGAAACAACGGTGGGATCACCGTATAGGTCATCAGCGTGGCAGGCAGGTAATCGGCCAAAAACAGCGCGCCGCTCGAAAGCACACCCAGGGCCACTGGATAGGTCGCCCCGAACATGCGCGACAATTCCCAAATGATCAACCCGCAAACGATCAGAATCATGATCAGAAAAGGAAGACCACCCCAATAGAGATCAAGCGCCCCGATGATGACCAGCAAAATGCCCGAGATCACCCTTGGCGCCAGATCGGCCCATTGTGAGGATGTACTCATGCAGTGATGGCCCCAAAACGCCGGTCGCGCGCGCCATAGTGGCTGAGCAGCTCGGTGAATTTATCCGCCGTAAAGTCAGGCCAAAGCGTGTCGATGAACTCGTATTCCGCATAGGCCGATTGCCACAGTAGGAAGTTTGAGATGCGCGCCTCTCCGCTGGTGCGGATCACCAAGTCGGGATCAGGTAAAACGCATGTATCTAAATACTTTGTCAGCGTTTCTTCATCCACATTTTCAGGGTCAAGTCGTCCAGCCGCGACATCCTGCGCCAATCGTTTGGTGGCGCGGGATACCTCATCCCGCCCCCCATAATTCAGAGCGATTGTTAGGTTTGTCCCGGTGCAGGCCGATGTCATGGTTTCGGCCTCATCCATCAGACCGCGCAGCTTTTTGTCCAACCGGGGGCGGTCGCCGATAAAGCGGACACGTACGTTTTCGCGCACGAACTCCTGCATCTCTTTCATGATATATCGACGAAACAGACTCATCAGCCCGGACACCTCGGTCTGGGTGCGTTTCCAGTTTTCGGTCGAAAAGGCAAAGATGGTCAGATATTTTACGCCTAAATCAGGACAGGCGCTGACGATCTCGCGCACCCGGCGCGCACCGGCGTGGTGGCCGAACAGACGCGGCCTGCCCCGGCTTTGCGCCCAACGCCCATTGCCATCCATGATGATCGCCACGTGGCCGGGCCCCTGCGTGCGCCCTGCCCCTGGCTTATCTGCATCCTTTGCCATCAGACCTGCATGATCTCGGCTTGTTTGCTTTCCAGCGCTTCATCCACGTTTGCGATGTAGGTGTCTGTGATCTCCTGCACTGCGCTTTCCCAGAATTTCTGATCGTCCTCGGACATGCCGTCTGCCTTGGCCTTTTTGATCTGGTCCATCCCATCACGGCGCACGTTGCGCATCGCGACGCGGGCGTTTTCTGCATATTGCCCGGCCACCTTGGTCAGATCGCGGCGACGCTCTTCGTTCAGTTCGGGGATGGGCAGCATAATTATTGTGCCGTTCAGTTGAGGATTGATCCCCAACCCGCTCTCCCGAATGGCTTTTTCTACTTTCCCGACAAGACCTTTGTCCCAGACGTTCACTGTCACCATCCGGGGCTCTGGAACGTTGACCGTCCCCACCTGGTTGATCGGTGTCATGGCGCCGTAGGCATCAACCATCACGGGTTCCAGCATCGAGGCGCTGGCACGTCCGGTGCGCAAGGATGAAAATTCGGTGCGAAGCGATGTCATGGCGCCTTCCATGCGGCGTTCAAGATCATCAGTGTCGAGCATGAAATCGTCTGACAAGGGACGGCTCCTGTTTTTCTTATTCTTATTATGCGCTGGTTTTAGAGCATGGCCGCACGCTTGTATAGCGGCTGATCCGGTTAGCCGTGAACCATCGTAAATGTACCACTGCCATCCAGGATCGAGCGGAATCCCCCCGGCTCGTCAAGCGAGAACACAATGATCGGAAGGTTGTTATCGCGCGCCAAGGCAATGGCGCTGGCGTCCATCACACCCAGACGTTTGGCCAGCACGTTATCATAGCTGACAGTATCATACCGCGTGGCGTCGTCATGTTTGGCTGGGTCTTTGTCGTACACGCCGTCCACCTTGGTGCCTTTGAAGATCGCCTGGCAATTCATCTCGGAAGCCCGCAGGGTCGCGGCAGTGTCGGTCGTGAAGTATGGGTTTCCGGTGCCCGCAGCGAAAATGCATACACGTTTCTTTTCAAGGTGACGCACGGCACGGCGCCGGATGTAGGGCTCGGCCACTTCGTCCATACGGATCGCAGTGATCACCCGGCAATAAACGCCGATGCCTTCCAGCGCAGATTGCATCGCTAGCGCGTTCATCACCGTCGCAAGCATGCCCATGTAGTCCGCCGTCGTGCGTTCCATCCCCTGCGCGCTGCCTTGCAGACCGCGAAAGATATTGCCGCCCCCGATGACCATGCAAATCTCGGCCCCGGTTTCATGAACGGATTTCACCTCCTGGGCGATCCGTTCCACGGTGGGCGGGTGCAATCCATATCCCTGATCTCCCATTAGTGCCTCGCCTGAAATCTTGAGCATGACACGGTCGTACGACGGTCCAGGGGTTTCGGACATGGGGCAGCCTCCGGGGGTATATGAAATATTGTGGCGCAAAATGTATGAAATGTGGCTGAGGTTCAATCACATAGTCTTGTGCCCGGGCAAAAACGCGTAAATTCGCCTCGCAATCCTATCCGATCTTGCATAAGCCCGAGGGCGATGATGCAGATTTCTGACATAAATCCGCAAAAACCGGTGCTGATCGCGGGGCCCACGGCCTCGGGTAAATCCGCACTGGCGCTGCAGCTGGCTGAAACCCAGGGCGGCGTGATCGTGAACGCGGATGCATTGCAGGTCTATGCCAACTGGCGCGTGTTATCCGCACGCCCGGGGGCTAAGGACGAAGCGCGCGCGCCGCACCACCTCTATGGTCATGTCGCCTTTGATGCCCCCTACTCCGTGGGGCATTGGCTGCGCGACGTGGCGGCCTTGCAAGATTCGGGACAGCGTATGATCATCGTGGGTGGGACAGGTCTCTATTTCTCGGCGCTCACCGATGGTTTGGCCGAGATCCCGGCCATTCCCTCCGATGTGCGCGCCCAGGCAGATGCATTGCGCAGCAATGGCGCGATTGAGCAGATGCTTGAAGCGCTTGATGCGCAGACCAGGGCGCGGATCGACACGCTCAATCCGATGAGAGTGCAGCGGGCCTGGGAAGTGCAATGCGCCACAGGGCGATCCCTGGCGGACTGGCAAGACGAAACCCCTGCCCCGCACCTGCCGCTGGACGAGGCAACCCCGCTGTTGCTGAACGCGGATAAGGATTGGCTGAATACCCGGATCGCGCGGCGGTTTGACCAGATGCTGGAACACGGCGCGCTGGATGAGGCGCGAGACAACCTTGAGCATTGGGATCCTGACCTTCCGTCATCCAAGGCGATTGGTGCACCCGAACTGATCGCATACTCGCGCGGTGAAACAACTCTGGACGCCGCGCGAGAAGCAGCGACAATTGCCACCCGCCAGTTTGCGAAACGCCAGCGTACATGGTTCCGTGCTCGCATGAAAGCATGGACAAGGGTTGACGCAGAAACCATCTAGGCCCCGGTCAGCCCCCTTCCTTTTTCATTTTCGCAATATATTTCTCTGGATTTCCCCAGTTTTTTGTTCGTTAATCGTTATTTCACGATGTTTGATTAAGGCGAAGATATTGCTACTCACGTCCCCCTTTGTAATGACGATCGCTGCCTGGGCCGACGGGCGCCCGTGGAGTGTGGAGTTGCAACACAGTCGCGACTATCACACGTTGATCTGGCAAACCCGCGGGCAAACCCGCAGCGTCATCGAAGGGCTGCGGCGCGGGATTGGTGCACATAACGTGTTGGTCATTCCTGCGGGCACGATGTTCTCGATTGAAATGAGCCGCCAGAGCTTTGGACAAGTGTGCCTGATCCCAACCGGCACAAGTTTGTTGATGCCCGACGCCCCTTTGCTGCTGAGCATACAGGACGTGCGAAATCAGGCAGAGCTGACTGGCATACTCGAGGCGATGTTGCGCGAGCAATCCCAGACATCGCCATTCGAGGACGAAGCCCTTTCGGCCCATGGTGCGCTGCTGACCATCTGGCTGCGCCGGGCCATGCTGCGCCATGCGTCCCCCCCAAACCGACAGACGGCCGCGCAGAAGTTGATGCGCGCCTTTGCAGCGCTGGCGGAACGCGACCATGCGTCTGGCCGCCCGATGGCCGACTATGCGAAAACCCTGGGTGTCACGCCCACCCATCTGTCACGGGTGTGCAAACAGGCCACGGGTCTCACCGCTGCGGATGTGTTGGTGCAACGCTGCCTTCATGCCGCACGCAGCCTGTTGGAGGACAGCGACCGCGCGATCACTCAGATCGCAGCCGAACTTGGCTTTACCTCTGGCGCGTATTTCTCGCGGTTTGTGCAGCACCATACGGGGGCCTCTCCCTCGGCCTTGCGCAAGGCAGCAAAGGCGCGACGTTCGGTAGATGTCGCCAAAAGTTGAACGGATTATTGTTCCTCGGGGGCTGGTCGTTTGATGCCCCGAGATATAAGACAGCGGCAGCGTCCCACGGGCCGCGCCACGTGTTTATCGTCATTCGAAATCGAGTTTTTTCATGTCCCTTCCATGCACCCGCTCCGATCATCCCATCGCGCAGACCGCTCTGTCTGACTATCAGTCAGGCCAGTTGACGCGTCGCGATTTCCTGACCCGGACGACTGCAATGGGCCTCAGCGCGACAACAGCAGGCGTTATGGCGGGCATTGCTGCCCCAGCCAAAGCGCAATCTTCGATCCAGCAAGGTGGCACGCTGCGCATTCAGCAAAGCGTGAAGGCGCTTAAAGATCCGCGCAGCTATGACTGGAGCGAAATGGGCAATCAGACCCGTGGGTTTTTGGAATACCTCGTGGAGTATCAAAGCGATGGCAGCTTTACCGGCATGTTGTTGCAAAGCTGGACGGTCAATGACGATGCCACTGAATACACGTTGATCCTGCGTCCAGATGTCCGTTGGAGCAACGGCGACACCTTCACCGCAAGTGATGTGATCTTCAACTTTGAGCGGTGGTGTGACAGCACAGCTGCCGGAAACTCCATGGCAACCCGGTTGGCCCCGTTGGTGGACGACGAGACCGGCAAGCTGCGTTTGGATGCGGTGGAGGTCGTGGATGACACCACCCTTCGGCTGAATCTGTCGAAGCCGGACATCAGCCTGGTTGCGAACCTCTCGGATTATCCCGCGGCGGTGATGCATCCCACCTATGAGGGGGGCGATCCCTTTGCATTCGGCATTGGCACCGGCCCCTTCCGCCCGGTTGAGATGGCTGTCGCAGAAAGATGTGTGCTGGAACGCAACACCGATCAGCCGTGGTGGGGCACAGACATCCTTGGTGGCCCCTATGTGGACCGGGTTGAATTTATCGACTTTGGCACCGATCCCTCCAGCTGGCTGGCTGCCGCCGAAGGCGATGAAGTTGACATGGTCTATGAGACCGTCGGCGACTTCATCGAGGTGTTTTCCGCAAGCGGCTGGCAAATGTCCCATGTGGAAACGGCGGCCACCCTCGTGATCCGCGCCAATCAAACCGCCGAAGTCAACAGCATGCGTCCCTATGAACAGGTCAATGTCCGGCAGGCGTTGGCGCGGGTTGTGGACAACGCGATCTGTCTCGAGCTTGGCCATTCAGGCCATGGCACCGTGGCTGCCAACCATCATGTCAGCCCGATTCATCCCGCCTATGCCGACATCGGCCTGGCTGAGAACGATGTCGCCCAGGCCCGCGCTGATCTTGAAGCGGCGGGCCTGCTTGAGTTTGAGCACGAGCTGATCACCATCGACGACGAATGGCAGTCTCGCACCGGTGATGCGGTGGCCGCCCTGTTGCGCGATGCGGATCTGAAGGTCGTGCGCAAAGTACTGCCCGGTCCGACGTTTTGGCAAAACTGGCAGGGATATGCGTTTTCCGCCACGGAGTGGAATCACCGCCCTCTGGCCGTGCAAGTATTGTCGCTGGCCTACCGATCGGACGCGGTGTGGAACGAGACCGGTTATGACAACCCCGAATTCGACGCCCTCTTGGATCAGGCCATGGCCATACCCGACGCCGACACGCGCCGCCCGGTGATGGAACAGATCGAGACGATGATGCGCGAAGACGGGGTGATCATCCAGCCCTATTGGCGCACGCTCTATAACCACCAGAACGGACTTTTGGTGAATGCCGAGAAGCATCCATCCCATGAAATCCATCTCTATAAGATTGGCTTTCGCGCCTAAGGTTTAGCTGCCCCAGATCACCTTGACGTAGTTGCGGGTCTCTTTGTAAGGCGGCACGCCACCGTATTTGATCACGGCACCCGGGCCTGCGTTATAGGCCGCAAGGGCCAAACGCCAAGACTTGAATGTCTTGTATTGCTGGGCCAGATACCGCGCCCCACCATCCAGATTTTCATAAGGGTCATAGGCGTTTACACGCAAGACCCGCGCAGTGCCCGGCATCAGCTGCGCCAGACCGATCGCCCCCGCGTGGGACTTCGCATGAGGCTTCCACCCGCTTTCCTGCTGCACCAGACGCAGAAACAGTTCTTCCGGCACGCCGTAGCGACGCGCCGCATCCTTGGCCATGCCAACATATTGACCACGGTACTTGCCGTTATAGCGTTTGTTGAACGTGCCGTCGCTATTGCCCCATTTTGTGGGCGTGTTGATTTTCTTGGGCTGCAGCCGGACCGAGCTTTTGTATTGCTGGCTTGCCCGGCTATCGAGAACTTTGGTTTGTGATTTGAAAACCTTGTTGCGGCTTTTCGACGAGAAAATATCTGCCGCGGCGACCTCTGGCAGCATCAGCCCCAAAGACACTAACGTGACCCAAACAATCTTCATTAATCAAGCCTGCCCCATTCCCAAGTCCCGCGAACTATACTCATATCAAAGGAGTTTTCCAGAAGGAACTCACGCGCAGGCACGATCTTGCGAGGTTTCTGAAAAATTTCCGGGTTGCTTTTAGGACTTATTAACCGTCCTCGGGTGGTGTAACCAAGGATAGTCTTAATGTGAATCATCTGGAGGGCGCCATGGCCGGTTCCGTAAACAAAGTTATTCTGATCGGCAATCTCGGCCGTGATCCCGAGGTGCGGACGTTTCAAAACGGCGGCAAGGTCTGCAATTTGCGGATCGCCACATCTGAGACGTGGAAAGATCGCAATACCGGCGAGCGCCGCGAACGTACCGAATGGCATCAGGTCGCCATCTTCCAGGAAGGTCTGGTTCGGGTGGCTGAACAATATCTCCGCAAAGGCTCAAAAGTTTACATCGAAGGCCAGTTGCAAACGCGGAAGTGGCAGGATCAATCCGGTGCCGATCGCTATTCGACCGAGGTTGTCTTGCAAGGGTATGGCGGGACGCTGACCATGCTTGATGGCCGTTCCGAAGGTGGCAGTGGCGGCGGTGGTTACGGCGGCGGCCAGGGCGGCGGCAGCGGTTACGACGAACGTGATATGGGCGGCCCCGATGGCCAGAGCCAGCCTAGCCAACCTGCCCGCGATATGGATGATGAAATCCCATTTTGACGTAGGGCCAAGACGTCACGTCGCAAAGCCGCCTTTCGGGGCGGTTTTTTTCGTAGTCAGGCCCATTTGAGTTAACCGGGATTTAGGACTTACCGGGGCTACTACAGGTATGACCCTAGTTCCCTCCCCCAAAGATTTCGCATCACTCGGCCCGATGTCGATGCAGCAACACCCCCATTATGCCGCTACGATCGAAGCTCTGGGCGGGCGCGCACAGGCCTATCTGTGCAAAGATGGCGATACCCCATTGGCACGCGTTCAGGTGATTGAACGGAAAATCGGTCCGGTGAACGTGGCTTGGGTGCCGCGTGGGCCTGCATGGCCTCAGGTCATCTCGGACAATGACAAGATCCTTGTGCTACAGAAACTGAACCGGTCATTGCCTCCTCGGTCGGTCCGGTTGATGACCCCAAACGCCGCCGCAGATCAGGCACTGTTGCAGGACATGCATTTCAAGGATGTGGTCGCAGGGCAAAGCTTCGCGATCCTCGATCTCACTCGCTCCACCGAAGACAGATTGGCCCGACAGCATGGCAAATGGCGCAACAGGCTGCGCCAGGCCCAAAATGCACGGATAATGGTGCAGTCCCGCCTCTTTCATCCGGATCATGACCGAATGTTGCTTAAGCTAGAAAATCTGCAACGGCGTAAGAAAGGGTATCGCGCCCTGCCGCCTGCATTTTCTCAGGCTTGGGCCTCGTCCAATCGCAATGCAGCTCAGGTGTTTACCGCCGAAGATCAAACTGGCTTAATCGCCTTTGTCCTTGTTCTGATCCACCCACCAGGTGCCACATATCATATCGGCTGGACCAGTGATCGCGGTCGTCTGACGTCTTGTCATAACCTTCTGCTGTGGCGCGCGTCAAACTGGCTGGCGGAACGTGGTGTGACAGAGTTGGACCTGGGCCTGATCGACGCTGAAGCTGCCCCGGGCTTGACCCGGTTCAAACTTGGAATGGGGGCTCAGACACATACCACAGGACCCACCATGGTCGGTGTTCCAAAGCTACGCATCCCCAAATTATGGTCACGGGCCGCGTGATGATTTAACCGCTCAGCTGGAGGGAGTGTGATTGCCTCTGGCCTTTTGGCAATAGGGCGTATAGGGCGCGTGCAGGCAGTCAAGAGAGAGACAAAATGGACCTGCGCAACATCGCGATCATCGCCCACGTGGACCACGGCAAAACCACCCTCGTGGATGAATTGCTCAAGCAATCCGGCGCGTTCCGGGAAAATCAGTCGGTGGACGAACGTGCCATGGACAGCAACGATCTTGAGCGTGAGCGTGGGATCACGATCTTTGCCAAACCCACATCCGTGGAATGGAAAGGCCATCGCATCAATATCGTCGACACGCCCGGTCACGCCGATTTCGGCGGCGAGGTGGAGCGTATCTTGTCGATGGTCGATGGCGTTGTATTGCTGGTCGATGCCGCCGAAGGGCCGATGCCGCAGACAAAATTCGTCACCTCCAAGGCTCTGGCTCTGGGTCTACGCCCCATCGTGGTGCTGAACAAAGTCGACAAACCCGATGCCGAACCGGATCGCGCGTTGGACGAATGCTTTGATCTCTTTGCCAACCTGGACGCCAATGACGACCAGCTGGATTTTCCGCATATGTACGCCTCGGGCCGCTCAGGCTGGGCCGACCACGACCTGGACGGACCTCGCAAGGATCTGACCGCCCTGTTTGATTTGATCGTCAACCACGTGCCCGCCCCCAGACAGCTTGCCAGAGCTGATGAGGATTTCCGCATGCTGGCCACAACGCTGGGCGCTGATCCTTTTGTGGGACGCCTTCTGACCGGTCGTGTCGAATCGGGCAAACTGAAAGTGGGTGCCACGGTTCAGGCGCTCAGCCGCGTGGGCCAAAAGATCGAACAATTCCGCGTCACCCGCATTCAGGCCTTTCGTGGCCTGTCTACGGCCGACATCGAAGAAGCCCAGGCCGGCGACATCGTCAGCCTTGCCGGTATGACCAAAGCCACCGTCGCCGACACCATCTGCGCTTTGGCCGTGGACGACCCGCTCGAGGCGCAACCGATTGACCCGCCGACCATTACCGTCACCTTTGGCATCAACGATTCCCCGCTCGCCGGACGCGAAGGCAAGAAGGTCCAAAGCCGGGTCATCCGCGAACGCCTGTTGAAAGAGGCTGAATCCAACGTAGCCATCCGCGTGACCGACACCCCCGGTGGTGAGGCCTTTGAAGTGGCCGGCCGCGGCGAATTGCAGATGGGTGTTCTGATCGAAAACATGCGCCGCGAAGGGTTCGAACTGAGCATTTCCCGCCCGCAAGTTCTGATGCGCGAAGATGAAAACGGCACCAAGGTCGAACCCATCGAAGAAGTGACGATTGACGTCGACGATGATTACTCGGGCGCCGTGATCGAAAAGATCACCGGAACCCGCAAGGGTGAGCTGTCCGAGATGAAACCCGCCGGTGCGGGCAAAACACGCATTATTGCGCATGTCCCGTCGCGGGGTCTTATCGGCTATCATGGCGAGTTCCTGACCGACACGCGTGGCACAGGCGTGCTGAACCGCGTCTTTCACGGCTGGGCCCCTCACAAAGGATCCATTCCCGGACGTCGCGCAGGTGTTCTGATTTCGATGGAAAACGGCGAGGCCGTGGCCTACGCCCTGTGGAACCTCGAAGAGCGCGGCAAGATGTTCATCACGCCTCAGGAAAAGGTCTACACAGGCATGATCATCGGCGAACATAGCCGTGAGAATGATCTTGAAGTGAACCCCCTGAAGGGCAAGAAACTGACCAACGTGCGTGCGTCGGGCACAGACGAAGCCGTGCGCTTGACCACACCGGTCATCATGACGCTGGAGCAGGCAATTGCTTATGTCGACGATGATGAACTGGTCGAAGTAACGCCGAATTCCATCCGTCTGCGCAAGCGCTATCTTGATCCGCACGAGCGCAAGCGCCACGCAAAATCAAATGGCTAAATGAAATTTCGGATGTGCCTCCATGGGGCGCACCCAACGCATTCGGTTTTGACGAACAAGCCGATGGCTATTCTGTGGTTTCCAGTACCATCAGATCACGCTCGGACGCATCCCGCGCATGGCTAAGCGCTTCCTGATACTCAGGTGAATGATAGCAAGCCTCTGCCGCTTCCACTGAGGGAAATTTTGCCACCACATTGCGGGCCCGGTCCCGGCCTTCCAGCTGCACATAGCGGCTGGCGCGGGCTATGAAATATCCCCCGTGTTTTTCAATCGCCGGTCCGGCCAGCTTGGCATACTTGCCGTATGCCTCTTCATCCGTCACGGTCACATGAGCAATCCAGAGTGCTGGCATATCTTATCCTCCCAGGGTTTTCTCGGCGGCAGCAATCGCAGCGTCAGCCTTCGAAGCATCGGACCCACCGCCTTGCGCCATGTCAGGTCGGCCACCGCCACCTTTGCCGCCTAGTTCAGCCACCGCCGCGCGGACCAGATCCACAGCCGAGATCGTGTCTGTCAGATCAGGCGTGACACCCGCAGCGACTGCGGCTTTGCCACCTGTATCGGCAATCAGCAAAACGGCGCCTGATCCGATGTTGGCTTTGTGTTCATCAATGAGAGGTGGCAAGTCCTTGCCGGACACACCCGAAACGACCTGCGCCAGGAATTTCACGCCGTTCACATCGCGCGGGGCGGTTGCGTCCCCTTGGCCCGCTCCACCGGACATGGCCAATTCACGTCGCAGCTGCGCCACTTCGTTGGTCAGTGCTTTGCGCTCGGCCATCAGGGCGCGCAGCCGGTCCAAGACCTCGTCTGGTCGCGCTTTCAGTTCGGATGCAGTTTCCGTCATGCGCGCATCCTGTGCGGTCAGATAGGCCAGGGCTTCGGACCCAGTCAGCGCCTCGATCCGCCGCACACCTGAGCTTGACGCACTTTCGCTTAGCAAAGCAAAGACCCCGATGTCGCCCGTGCGCCGCACATGGGTGCCGCCGCACAGCTCGATCGAATAGGTCTGGCCATCCAGCCCTTTGCCTGATCCATCCTGCGTGCCCATGGAGACCACGCGCACTTCATCCCCGTATTTCTCTCCAAAGAGCGCTTGCGCACCCAGATCACGCGCGTCATCCGGGGTCATAATACGTGTCTCAACCGGGGCGTTTTGACGGATGTAAGCGTTGACCTCATCCGTCACCTGCGCCAGTTCATCTGCCGTCATCGCCTTGGTGTGACTGAAATCAAACCGCAGCCGATCCTGCGCGTTCAGCGACCCCCGCTGTGCCACGTGATCCCCCAAGGCATTGCGTAACGCTTCGTGCAACAAATGCGTGGCCGAGTGATTGGCGCGGATAGATGTTCGACGACCGTGATCCACCGTCAATTGCGCGGCATCACCCGCTGCGATTTCGCCCTCTGTGATCCTGGCCATATGCACAAACAGACCCGCGATTTTGCGGGTGTCGGTGATTTCAGCTCGCCCCGCGCTTGTGGTCAATGAGCCTGTGTCGCCCACCTGGCCGCCAGATTCGGCGTAAAACGGTGTTTGGTTTAGAACAATCTGCACCTCACCCCCTGTTTTCACGGCAGACACAACAGTTCCGTCCTGCACCACTGCCAAGATCTGACCTTCGGCAACTTCAGTGTCATAGCCCAGGAAATCGGTTGCGCCATGCGCATCCGCCAGTTCGAACCAGATCGGTGCATCTGCGGCCTCGCCTGATCCCGACCAGGCTGCACGTGCCTTGGCCTTTTGTTCCGCCATCGCGCTGTCAAAGCCCGAAACATCGACCTCCCGCCCTTTTTCGCGCAGGGCGTCCTGGGTCAAATCCAGCGGGAAACCATATGTGTCATATAGTTTAAACGCTGTTTCACCGGGCAGCGCTGTTTGGTCAGGCAATTGGTCCAGCTCATCGTCCAACAACTTCAGTCCGCGTTCAAGCGTTTGTTTGAATCGGGTTTCTTCCAACTCCAGGGTTTCCTGTATCAGCGATTGCGCCTGCCCCAACTCTGGAAAGGCCTGTCCCATTTGAGTCACCAGAGCCGGTACCAACTGGTGCATTACTGGGTCTTTCGCCCCTAACAAATGTGCATGGCGCATGGCCCGTCGCATAATGCGGCGCAGAACGTATCCGCGCCCCTCATTAGACGGCAAAACCCCATCTGCGATCAGGAAAGACGTGGACCGCAGATGATCCGCGATGACGCGGTGGTGGACATTGCCCGTCCCGTCCGGGTCGCTGTTGGTGGCATGCGCGCTGGCTTCCATCAGGCTGCGCATCAGATCAGTATCGTAATTATCGTGCTTGCCTTGCAACAAGGCGCCGATACGTTCCAATCCCATGCCAGTGTCGATGGATTGTATATCCAGCTCGGTCATCGAGCCATCTTCAAACCGCTCATTTTGCATGAAAACGAGGTTCCAAATTTCGATAAACCGATCTCCGTCTTCCTCGGCACTTCCAGGAGGGCCGCCCCAGATATCAGGGCCATGATCGTAGAAAATCTCGGTGCATGGACCACAGGGGCCCGTGGCCCCCATCGACCAAAAGTTATCATCGGTTGCGATGCGGATGATGCGATCATCCGACAGGCCTGCGTGTTTTTTCCAGATCTCCGCCGCTTCGTCGTCGGTGTGATACACGGTGACCAGCAGTTTGGATTTGTCCAACCCGAAATCTTTGGTGAGAAGGTCCCAGGCAAAGGGAATGGCATCCTCTTTAAAGTAATCCCCAAAGCTGAAATTGCCCAACATTTCAAAGAACGTATGATGGCGCGCCGTATAGCCGACGTTGTCCAGATCGTTATGTTTGCCCCCGGCTCGGACACATTTTTGGCTGGTGGTCGCACGGTTGTAGTCGCGGGTTTCCAGGCCCGTGAACAGGTTCTTGAACTGCACCATACCCGAGTTAACAAACATCAGTGTCGGGTCATTACGCGGCACCAAGGGGGAGCTGTCCACGACCTGATGGTCATTGCGATCAAAGAAGTTCAGAAAGGTTGAACGAATGTCATTCAGCGTGGGCATGATACATCTCAAATTTAGGGGGCGAAGCCCGGGCACGTCGAGATTTATCCGCCCCTCACGGATGAGTCCACAGCACAAAAACGCCCGAAGCCATAAGCTCCGGGCGGTGATGTCATCAAATGCGAGTTTCAGACTTCGAGGATGTCGCCATCTTCGCTGTCAGACACGTCAGGGTCTGCCTCGGGCATGTCGAAATCCAGACCGTGGGCTGCGCGCACTTTGTCTTCGATTTCAAGTGCGATCATTTTGTTTTCCTTCAGGAAAATCTTGGCGTTTTCGCGCCCCTGCCCGATGCGTTCATCTCCGTAGCTGAACCAGCTGCCGGATTTTTCGACAACGCCAGCTTTAACGCCCAGGTCAATCAGCTCACCCATCTTCGAGATGCCTTCGCCGTAGATGATATCAAACTCAACTTGCTTAAAGGGCGGAGCCACTTTGTTCTTGACCACTTTGACGCGGGTGGCGTTGCCGACCACTTCGTCGCGGTCCTTCACGGCACCGATGCGGCGGATATCCAGGCGTACGGAGCTGTAGAATTTCAGCGCGTTACCCCCCGTTGTGGTTTCGGGGCTGCCGAACATCACACCGATTTTCATGCGGATTTGGTTGATGAAGACGACCGTGCATTTTGACCGGCTGATCGAGCCTGTCAACTTGCGCATGGCCTGGCTCATCAGGCGGGCCTGAACGCCAACGCTGCTGTCGCCCATATCGCCTTCCAGCTCGGACTTGGGCGTCAAGGCGGCGACCGAGTCGACCACGATCATGCTCACCGCGCCGGAGCGCACCAGCGTATCGACAATCTCCAGCGATTGTTCGCCCGTGTCGGGTTGCGAAATCAGCAATTCATCCAGGTCCACGCCCAGCTTCTTGGCGTAAATCGGGTCAAGCGCATGTTCAGCATCGACAAAGGCGCAGACGCCGCCCTTTTTCTGTTCTTCCGCGATGCAATGCAGGGTGAGTGTGGTTTTGCCCGAGCTTTCGGGGCCGTAAATCTCAACGATCCGCCCTTTTGGCAGACCGCCGATGCCCAGTGCGATATCCAGCCCAAGCGATCCGGTTGACGTGGATTCGATGTCCTGTGCGGGGTTGTCCGCGCCCAGTTTCATAATCGAGCCTTTGCCAAACTGACGCTCAATCTGCGCCAGCGCGCTGTCCAGCGCCTTTTGCTTGTCTGAATTTGCTTTGTTGTCCATCTTCAAAACTTCTGCCGTTGCCATGTTGTCTATCCTTATTCCACATGCAGTTGCGTGCCACAATCATTGCTTTCGTTCACCTCTTGTTCTCATCTGTATGGGGACAAAAAGAGAACATTTCAAGAAAATTATTCGCATCTTCACTTTTGGGAAAAACCGTTAAAGAGTGGTTTACGATGAAATAAATTTCCTTCTCAGGCAGGGGCCCGACCATAAATGTTAGTGTTTTCAACAGCCAAGCTGGTATTCCTCTCGGTCCCCAAAACGGGCACAACCGCCTATGAGGAGGCCTTGAAGGACCATGCCTCGATGTGGGTTGGGGCGCCTCCCGAGCTGAAACATGCGCCGGTGTTCCGCTACAACCGCTTTTTCAGGCCAGTGCTTGAGAAATTCGTTGGCCAAGATCTGACGGTTCTCGCCGTCATGAGAGAGCCTGTGTCCTGGCTGGGCAGTTGGTACCGTTATCGCCAACGCGGCGAGGTGAGAGGTCATCGGACCTCAACCCATGAGGTCAGTTTCGATGGCTTCGTAGAGGAATATCTCAAAGGGCAATCCGCACCTTTCGCCAATGTCGGGTCACAGGCGAAGTTTCTGGAGCCGCAAAAGAATGGCACCGCTGTCACCCATCTGTTCCGATACGAGGATCAGGCGGGGTTGAAAGCGTTTTTACAAGAGCGCCTGAGCATGACCTTTGAGACGCAAGAGCATAATGCTTCACCCAAAAAACCACTTGAGCTTTCCGATAAAATTCTGGAACGGCTCAGACGCAAAATGCCGCAGGACTTCATGCTCTATAACAGCATTCAACCAGGGGGCCATTACACCCCGGTTGAGGCCTAAGTCGTTTCGCGGACAGGCATTTGGCGCTGCACCGTTTCTGTCAATTCGGTCAAAGAAAACGGCTTTGGCAGAAAGACCGAATTCGGGATTTTTGACTGGCTGTCGCTGAAAGTTTCTTCGGCATATCCTGACATAAACACCACATGAACGTCCGGTCGGTTTGTCAAAGCCTCCTTGACCCAGCTTGGCCCGTCTTTGCCCGGCATGACGACATCTGACACGAAGATATCAATCTGTAAGTCTTTGTCTTGCAGCAGCTCAAGCGCATCTTCGGCCGATTCCGCCTCAAGCACGTTGAACCCGCGCAGCTGCAAGGCCCGGCTTGCGAAGGCCCGCACCGGGGCTTCATCTTCCACCAGCAAAACAACGCCGTCGCTTTGAGATACAACAGGCTTTTCGATGGCCGGTTTGGGTTGCTTGCGTTCCACGGCTTCATAGGCCGGTAGGAGGATCTGGAATTCCGTGCCTTGATTGAGTTCACTATGTGCGAAGATAAAACCACCGGATTGTTTGACGATCCCGTAGGCGGTGGACAGCCCCAGGCCCGTCCCCTCGCCCGTGCGTTTGGTGGTAAAGAAAGGTTCAAACACTTTTTGCAACTTGTCCTTTGGGATGCCCATGCCCTCGTCGATGACCTTTATGGACACATACTGCCCCGGAGGGACAACGGCGCGGTTGTAACGCAGGGGCTCCTCAAGCGTGATGTTCTCGGTCTTGATTTGGATTTTCCCACCCTTGGGCATGGCATCGCGCGCGTTGACCACAAGATTGACAACCACCTGCTCCAATTGCCGCTTATCGGCTTTGACCTTCGACAGAATAGGATCATGGCTAAGCGACAGATCCATCTTTTCACCGACCAAACGGTTCAGCAAATGGCCGAGATCTGATAACGTGTCCTGCAAATCCAGGATTTCGGGCCGCAATGTTTGCTTGCGTGAATATGCCAACAGCTGCCCCACCAAGGCCGCCGCGCGGTTGGCATTTTGATTGATTTGCGTTAGATCCGCAAAATCTGCATCGCCCTGATCATGACGCAACAACAGCAGATCACAATGCCCCGAGATTGCCGTGAGCAGATTGTTAAAATCATGCGCCACGCCGCCCGCCAACTGACCTATGGCCTGCATTTTTTGGCTTTGCACAAATTGCGCCTCGAGAGATTTCAGCTTGGTCGCGTCATTCAATCCAGCAATCAGGACGGTTTCCCCGTCTTCCATTGCGCGATTCAGCGTCACCTGAGCAAAGATTTCCTTGTCCTCGCGTTTTATGCGCAGAATTTCAGAATGAGATGTGCCACGCCCGGCCGCCGCATCATCCAGCCAATCGGTGATCGAGCGCCCTAACCCTTCCATGAAATCACCCAGAGTGGCCCCCTGACAGGCCGGCACACCCAACAAATCGCGCGCATGCCGGTTGGACAGTTGAATTTCACCGGTCCGGGCCAACTTCAGCAGGGGCACAGGAAGTTCATCAAAAAACGCCCAGCCGTCAGGCTGGCTTTCGGTGGCCTCAACACCGGGTATCAAGAACACTTCGCGGCGTCCGGCGACGCCTTCCAATTCAAGAGCGAAACATGACACGGCGCCCGAAGGCGTGTTAATGTCGTTCAGCTGCCCTGATCGCAGAGGCATCTTGGCGCAAATGCGATCCAAGCTACGCGCCCGTTCACCAATCAGATCGCGGGCTGCTGGATTCATGAACAATACGGCATCGTTTCGCCCCAGGGTGAACATGGGCAACGGCATGGGATCCGCAGTGCGTTGCGGCCCGTCTGCCGAACGCTCCACGCGCCAAAGAAACTGCGCTTCTCCGACCTTATGCACGGACAGACGCACATGGCCCTGACGTGTCACGATATCCTCAACCGCGGAACCCTTTGCCTCGGCACGGGTTTCAAGGCGAAACAGGATCGCGCCGGGGTTGGCCAGCGTCTTTTGCAAAGCGCCCGCAAGCGTGGTGGCATCCTTGGCTGAAAGAGACTTTTGAGCCGCTTTATTTGCAAACAAAATTGTGCCATCCGCCCCGGTCAGCAAACTGGCCGCAGGGTCATTTTGGATCACATCAGCGCAGAGGCTGACACCCGTCTGATCCACCGACTGGACAGAGCGCGCAGCAAGCATCGACCAACCTGCCACAAACAAGAGCGTCACCCCAACGGCCCAGACCGCCATATTCATCAAATCATTGGGGACAAAAAACCCGGCTGCGCCGCACGCAAGCGCCGCCAGTAAAATAAGGCCCACCTGGGGATGAAGCGATGCCGCTGCTTTGCCTGTTTCGCCTGTTGTACTGCTCGGGAATGCCACAGTCTGCCCTCTTGGTTAACGTATCCGTCTGAGCCATTTCTGGAGGAAAAGACTTAATCGAGATTTAACGTCAGCCCAATTAGCACGTCAAGATTGTGCAGCATCAAATACCCACACGTGTTAGGTGTGCCACAAAAAACCCATCGCCCGCAGGAGACACATTCCATTTGCGCGACTTCGCGCAAACCCATTCGGGATTCTGCGAGAGAAACTGATCAATTTGCAGCTCGTTTTCCTGACCAAACAGCGAACAGGTGGCATAGATCAAAGTGCCTTGCGGGCTGACCAATCGCGCCGCCTGGGCGAGAATCTGAGCTTGAACACTTCTCAATTCCTCCAACGCTTCGGGGGCAAGCAGCCATTTCGCCTGAGGCGTGCGCCGCCAAGTGCCGCTGCCCGAACACGGCACATCACACAAGACTACGTCAAAGGGGTCTTGTGACGCCAAGTCAGCCGTGTCGAGCTGCGTGATCTTGATCCCTGCACGGTTGGCCCGCTCTGGGATGTCCGTCATTCGCTGCGGCAAGGCATCATGGGCAAACCACTTCGCCTCGTGTTCAGCAGCCAGGGCCAGTGTTTTTCCACCGCCGCCGACGCAATAGTCCAGGACCCTGCCACCGGCTGGAACCGCCACTGTCTGCATCGCCGCCTGGCTTGAACCATCTTGCAGTTCAATCCACCCATCGCCGTAAACACTTGTGTTCTGCACCCGTGGCCCGCCGTGGGCGACACGCAGTGCGTTTGGGGAGATGTCACAACGGTCTGCCTCGATTTGATCTTCGCTAAGCCTTGTAATGCATTGATCTAGCGTCGCTTTGCGAGAGTTCACCCTCAGCATGATTGGCGCCCGTTCGGTCAGCGTCTGTGCTGTCGACATCGCGTCCTCGTCAAGTGAGGCTTGGAACAGCGGGATCATCCAATCAGGCAGGTCCCACGCAGCCTGAGGGTCGGCGTTGGTGTCAGGGCTTTGGCGTTCGGCCACGGACAGCGGTTCGGGCGCGTGGCCTTGCCCCGAGAACACAGCCGACAGATCTGCGCCAGCTGCGCGGCAAGCTCCGATCATCAAACCTCGCCCGGTCAGAGCGCCCCCAAGGGCCGCAAAGGAGCGTCGGGACCGTAATGCCTCGTAGACATGATCCCGAACGGCGCGGCGGTCTTTGGATCCTGCGAATCGAGATCGACGCGCCCAATTCGTCAAACACTTCTCGGCCGGAGTGCCGGTCAGAACGTCATCCAGCACCTCAATCGCAGCTTGGACACGGGCGGCGGGTGTCATTGCGGCACCTTAATAATATGGCTCAAGCCATTGATAAAATTAACCAACGCGGTAATTTGGCGCTTCGCGCGTGATCTGCACATCATGCACATGGCTTTCCCGCAGACCCGAACCGGTGATTTTCACAAATTCACAGTCGCGGCGCATCGCATCCACGGTGGCACAGCCCGTATAGCCCATCGCAGCCCGCAGGCCGCCGACCAATTGGTGCAGAACCGTGCTGGCCCCACCTTTGTAGGGTACTTGGCCTTCGATGCCTTCGGGCACCAGCTTGTCACTGGCGGCGTCCTTCTGGAAATAACGATCTGCCGATCCATTGGCCATCGCGCCAAGCGATCCCATACCACGATAGGCCTTGAATGAGCGGCCCTGATACAAGATCACCTCGCCGGGACTTTCATCGGTGCCCGCCAGCATGGTGCCGACCATCGCGCAGGAGGCCCCTGCCGCAATCGCCTTGGCGAAATCGCCCGAGAACTTGATACCGCCGTCTGCAATCACCGGCACATCGCCCGCCCCCGAGGCGCAATCCACAATTGCCGTCAGCTGAGGCACGCCGACACCCGCCACCATCCGGGTGGTGCAGATGCTACCGGGACCAATGCCCACTTTGACCGCATCCGCCCCTGCCCCGATCAATGCACGGGTGGCCTCGGCGGTGGCCACATTGCCTGCGACGATCTGCACTTCATTGCTGAGGGTCTTGGCACGCTCCACGGCGATTGCCACGCCTTCGGAATGCCCATGCGCGGTGTCGATCACAATCATATCCACGCCTGCATCCACCAAGGCCTCGGCCCGTTCAAAGCCTGCATCGCCGACGGTTGAAGCCGCAGCCACGCGCAAACGTCCCAGTTTGTCTTTACACGCCGAGGGGTTCAGCACGGCCTGTTCGGTGTCTTTCAATGTCAGCAACCCGGTCAGCTTGCCATTGCCGTCTGTGACCAGCAGTTTCTCGATCCGGCGGGCCTTCATCAGCGATTTCGCCTCATCCAGATCGGCAGGTTCTTGCAGAATGGCCAGGTTGTCCGAGGTCATCATCACGCTCACTGGCGTCTTGTCATCCTCGGCAAAACGCATATCGCGGTTGGTGACGATCCCCACAACGCGGCCTCCGCCATCGACCACAGGAAAACCTGTGACGCGGTAGCGTTCCTGCAAAGCCTTGGCATCGGCCAGGGTTTGATCTGCGGCTAAAGTAATGGGATTATAGACGATCCCGCTTTCAAAGCGTTTGACGCGGCGGACCTCGCGGGCTTGTTCTTCGACATTGAGATTGCGGTGAATAACCCCCATGCCCCCGGCCTGCGCCATGCAGATCGCCATCGCACTCTCAGTGACGGTATCCATGGCCGAACTCAGCAGCGGAATATTCAGATCAATCGACGCTGTGACCCGCGTGCGGGTGTCGGCGGTGTTGGGCAACACGCTCGATTTGGCAGGAACCAACAGGACGTCGTCAAATGTGAGGGCCTCACGAATCTTCATGTGTCTCTCTCCGGGACAAGGATCGCTTTGGCAGTTGCCTATCGCACGGATACGACCTGTGGGAAAGGGCAATTAAAGCGTTCTGCCCTAAACTTGCACATGCACTTAAGGCAGAACGCGTACAGCCTTCATATTTTGCGCAGCGCTCCACCAAAATCTGCCCCACAGGTTTTGGCGGAACGCTTTCGTGGCTGGACGGGGGCGATATTTCGCGGCACGGTCGTGGGGCAGATCTATATAGGGGGCGATCATGGCGAAACACGGCTACGAGGCAGGACGGCTGAACCTGCCGTTTGTGGGGATCTCAACCTTTGGCAAGCGGCCTTACGTGGAAGATTGGGACAGCATCGAAGCGGATGTCGCCATCTTGGGGGCGCCGTTTGACTTTGGCACGCAGTGGCGCTCGGGCGCGCGATTTGGCCCTCGGGGGGTGCGCGAGGCCTCAACCCTCTTCAGCTTTGGGCATGCAGGTGCCTATGATCACGAAGATGACGCGACCTATCTGCCAGGTGATGTAAGGATCGTGGATTTGGGGGACGCGGATATCGTGCATACGGACACGATGACGAGCCACGCCAACATTGAAACCGGCGTGCGGGCTGCCTTGAAAGCAGGCGCGCTGCCTGTGGTGATTGGCGGCGATCATTCGGTAAATATCCCATGTGTGAATGCCTTTGACGACCAGGGCGACATTCACATCCTGCAAATTGACGCCCATCTGGACTTTGTCGATGAACGCCACGGAGTGCGCTACGGCCACGGCAACCCGATGCGCCGGGCGGCGGATAAGGACTATGTCACTGGCCTCACACAGCTGGGCATTCGCAACGTCAGCTCAACGGCCAAGGAAGGTTATGCGGATGCGCGGAAGATGGGATCAGACATCCTGTCAGTACGGCAAGTGCGCAAGCTCGGCCCCGAGGCCACTGTGGAACGTATCCCTGAGGGTGCACGTCTCTACATCACAATCGACATTGACGCTTTCTGTCCTTCAATTGCCCCCGGCACAGGGACACCTAGCCACGGCGGGTTTCTCTACTATGACGTGCTGGAGATCCTGCAACTGGTGGCGCAACGGCACGAGGTGGTGGGGATTGATCTGGTCGAGGTGGCCCCGGATTATGACCAAAGCGGTACAACCTCAATCCTGGCGGCTCAGGTATTGCTAAATCTGCTGGGGTTCATCTTTCACGCGAAATCCCAGAGAAGTTAAAGCGTATCTTTCTTTTCCGGCACCGGGTCATACCCACTTTTGCCCCAGGGATGGCAACGAAAGATACGCCGTGCCGCCAGCCAGCCGCCTTTGAGGCCGCCATGGCGTTGTAGCGCCTCCATCGCATAAACGCTGCAGGTGGGTTGGTACCGGCAATTGTGGCCCACCCAGGGCGAAAAGATCAACCGATACGCGCGAACAGGCAATGACAGGATATAGGCCAGCGGGGTCATGTGTGCAGCTTGCGCAGGGCATAGCGCAAATCACGAAGGAGTTGATCGAAGGGGGCATCAACCGTCGCGCCGTGCTTTCCGATCAGCACGTAGTCCCAGCCGGGTTTCGCCATCTCAGGTAAAACAACCCGGGCCGCTTCACGCAGGCGGCGCTTGGCACGGTTGCGCATCACGGCGTTGCCAACTTTCTTGGAACAGGTGAAGCCGATGTTTGCAACAGGATCGTCATCGTCCCGGTTGCGCGCTTGCACCAGCATCGAAGAGGTGCCTTGCCGCCGGCCTCGGGCTGTGGCCAGGAACTGAGGCCGGGTCTTCATGACCTTTAAGCAAAGCGAAGCCGCCGGGGGCGTCGTCCCCGCTTGATCTTCGGGGGCCTCCGGCGGCGTCATATCGCTTTACCTGTAAAGTAAGTGCTGGAGGGCTTACGCGCTCAGCGACTTACGGCCACGCGCACGGCGGGCGTTAAGGATCTTGCGGCCGGCCTTAGTGGCCATGCGCGCACGGAAACCATGGCGGCGTTTGCGAACCAGGTTCGATGGTTGAAAGGTGCGTTTCATCGCTCCGTCTCCGGTATCTGTGGGGGCAGTGCCAAGGAATCGCACCGAACCCGTATGTGTTACGAAGCCCGGTCTATAGACAGGCCCGGACCCCAAGTCAAACCGTACCAAGGCGTTTTGCAACAAAAACCGTGGCCTGTCGCCCACAGAATGTTACAAAGTCAGACAATCCGGGCAAAAGCGATGCCAAATCCATCACCCGCGATCACTGGCCCGTGAGGGCTGTAGCAATACTGCGCATTCTCCAGCATCTAAAGGGCAACGCAAATCAAACCGGATAGACCCATGGAAGATGTACAACCCGATCGCAAGCCTGGCCTTTTGCGCCACGCCCCTCTTGCGGCGATCCTGCTGGCGGCTGTTGTGGGGTATTTCACCCTTGGCGACTACCTGAGCTTTGACACGCTGCGCGACAACCGCGAGGCTTTACTGGAGTACCGCGACAGCAACTACCTATCTCTGGTGGGCATTTTCATCGCCATCTATTTCGTGATCGTCGCCTTTTCGTTGCCCGGCGCGGCCGTGGCGTCGGTCACGGGCGGGTTTTTGTTTGGTCTGGCGTTGGGCACCGTATTCAACGTCACGGCTGCCACACTGGGTGCTGTTGCAATTTTCCAGGCCGCTCGATGGGGTTTGGGCAAAACACTGGCGGCCAAAATGGACGCATCGGACGGCAGCTTGAAGAAATTGAAAGACGGGCTTGAAGAGCATGAAATTAGTGTTCTTTTCCTTCTCCGCCTTGTTCCTGCCGTGCCTTTTTTCGTCGCAAACCTGCTGCCAGCCCTGGTGGGTGTGAAGTTTCGAAACTTCCTCTTCACCACCGTATTGGGCATCATTCCCGGGGCCATCGTCTTTACCTGGATCGGTGTGGGCTTGGGCGAAGTGTTTGACCGCGGCGAAAGCCCTGATCTGAGCCTGCTGTGGGAGCCGCAAATCATCGGGCCGATCCTGGGACTGTGCGTCCTTGCCGCCCTGCCCATCGCCATCAAGACCCTGACGGGCAAGAAGGACATCTGAGCTATGAATGAGTTGAAAACAGACGTGTTGGTCATCGGGGGTGGCTCGGGCGGCTTGTCCGTCGCCGCAGGAGCAGTACAGATGGGCGCAAGCGTGATCTTGCTGGAAGGCCACAAGATGGGCGGCGATTGCCTGAACTATGGCTGCGTGCCCTCAAAGGCGTTGATTGCTAGCGGGAAAGCAGCCCATGCGCAGGCGCATTCTGCCAAATACGGCGTGGCCGATGTCAAACCCAAGGTCGATTATGCCGCCGCCAAGGATCATGTGGCAGATGTAATTGCTCAAATCGAGCCGGTGGACAGCCCCGAACGGTTCGAAGGCCTCGGCGTGACGGTCATTCAAGAATACGGCCATTTCATCTCAGACACCCAAGTGCAGGCCGGCGACAATGTCATCACCGCGCGCCGGGTGATCATCGCAACGGGCTCCTCGCCCTTTGTGCCGCCCATACCTGGGTTGGACCAAGTTCCATATGAAACCAACGAAACCCTGTTTGAGCTGCGCGAACAACCAAAACACCTGCTGATCGTGGGCGGTGGCCCCATTGGAATGGAAATGGCGCAAGCGCATCTGCGATTGGGCAGCAAGGTAACAGTGATCGAAGGCATGAAAGCCCTGGGCAATGATGATCCAGAAATGGCTGCAGTCGTGCTGGACAACCTGCGCGCAGAGGGGCTGGAGATCGCCGAAGATGCCATGGCCTCGGAAATTCGTGGCAAAGCGGGTGCGATTGAGATCGAAGCCAAGGATGGCCGTATCTTCAAAGGCACGCATCTGCTGATGGCCGTGGGGCGCAAATCCAACATCGACAAGCTGAACCTTGAAGCCGCAGGCATTGAAACCACCCGCCGTGGGATCAAGGTGGACGCCAGCATGAAAACAACCAACCGCCGCGCCTATGCCATTGGCGATGTTGCGGGTGGGCTGCAGTTTACCCATGTGGCGGGTTATCATGCAGGCGTGATCATCCGTTCGGCACTTTTTGGCCTACCATCCAAGCAGCGCACCGATCACATCCCCTGGGCCACCTACACGGACCCCGAACTGGCGCAGGTGGGTATGACCGAAGTGCAGGCGCAAGAAGCCCATGGCGACAAGCTGGAGGTGGTGCGGTTTCACTATGAACACAATGACCGTGCCATTGCCGAGCGCAAAACGAAGGGCCTAATCAAGCTGATGGTGGTCAAAGGCCGCCCCGTCGGGGCCTCTATTGCCGGGTATCAGGCGGGCGAGCTGATCAACCTCTGGGCGCTGGCACTGGCCAATAAAATGAAGATGAGCCAGATCGCCGCCATGGTGGCCCCCTACCCTACAATCGGAGAGATCAACAAACGCGCCGCTGGGGCCTATTTCTCGCCACGCTTGTTTGATAGTCCTTGGGTCAAACGGGTGGTTGGCTTTGTGCAACGCTGGCTGCCGTAACCTCATATTGGTGTAGCTGAAATGCTCAACACTCTCTCTGGCCGTTTCCTGATCCTGACAGCTGTCTTCGTGATGTTGGCCGAAGTACTGATCTTTGTGCCCTCGATCGCGCGCTACCGCGAAGATTTCCTGATGGATCGGCTGGAACGCGCGCAAATCGCGTCGCTAGCCCTGCTGGCCGACGATATGATCGACCAGTCTGTCCAAGAGGAGCTCTTGGACAACGCAGGTGTCTTCAACGTGGTGTTGCGCCGCGATGAAGCCCGCCAGCTGGTACTTTCAGCGCCCATGCCCTCGCCCATCGTGGATACGTTTGATTTGCGCGATGCCAGTGCCGTGGATCTGATCGGCGATGCCATGGCGCGGCTAGCCGAGCCAGAAAGGGAAGTGATCCGGGTCATCGGTGATCCTACCAACATGAGTGGATTGTTGATCGAAGTCACGTTGGAGACCTCGGAGTTGCGCGATGCCATGATCGACTACGGCCTGCGCATTTTGGTACTGTCGGCGGTTATCTCTCTGATAACGGCGGTGATGCTGAACCTCGCGGTGCGCCGGGTGCTGGTGCGTCCGATCAAGCGCGTTGTCGGGCACATGAAATCCTACGCCGCGTCCCCCGAGGATGCCCGTCTGGTCATTGAACCCAACTCCAACCTGCGCGAAATCCGCGAAGCCGAGGAAAGCCTGCAAAACCTGCAAACCCAGCTGACCTCGGCGCTAAAGCAAAAAGAACGCCTGGCGCAGTTGGGATCCGCCGTGGCCAAGGTCAGCCACGATCTGCGCAATATTCTGACCTCCGCACAGTTGTTCACTGACCGAATTGAAATGTCAGAGGATCCCACGGTCTCTCGACTTGCGCCCAAGCTCGTGAACTCAATCACCCGAGCGGTTCATCTGTGTGAAAGCACCTTGGCCTTTGGCAAAGCTGAAGAGCCCTCACCGACCCTCAGCGTCTTTACGCTGGAGGATATTGTGCATGATGTGATTGAGAGCGAACGGTTGTCCGTGGGGGAACATGATCTGAGTTACGCCGTCGACATTCCGCCGGGTTTGGCCATTCGCGGCGATTCCGAGCAGCTTTACCGCGCCATCTTGAACCTTGCCCGCAATGCGCGACAGGCGATCACCGGCACGGGAAACCCCGGCGAAATTAGTGTCTCGGCATCGGATCAACCCGATGCCTGGATGATCTATGTCTCCGACACAGGCCCCGGCCTGCCCCCCAAGGCGCAAGAGCATCTGTTCACTCCGTTTCAGGGCGGCACCACGCGTGGAGGGACCGGTTTGGGGCTGTCCATTGCAATGGAACTGGTGCGCGGTCACGGCGGCGCGCTCACCTTGGATGAAACGGGGCCGCAAGGCACCCGGTTCCAGATTTCGCTGCCCAAAGGTGATGTTCAACCACCCGCGTAAATTCTGGAGCTTGCCTCTTGCAAAGCGTCACGGGGCAGGCTAGATGCAGCGGCAACGGACCGATAGCTCAGCTGGATAGAGTACCTGACTACGAATCAGGGGGTCGGGGGTTCGAATCCTCCTCGGTCCGCCACCTCTCAAACGTAAGACGTCAGACGAATTTGACTTTCGCGTCAGTAATTGACCTTTTCCGCAAGAACCGGGCGTACTTGCAACATGCAGCGAATGCCCAGTTCGAGCCCACAGCAGAAGTGCCAAATTCTTGCTGCGTGCGCTCGCAGCGCCGATTTCACTGCAACAGCGAAATATTTCACGCCGCCTCACAGCGGGAAAAGCAGTCGTTCATGCATGGCGCAGAAAAATCGAGTTGGCCAATAGCCGGGTCGTGGCAGAAGTGAGCTTTCGCTGCAGCTATATGAATATCCGCTCCAGTGAACGAGCTTTTCATGAGCCGGTTACAAGATGTTTCAAGATTACCCCTGAATTTTCTAAGCCTTCGCAGCCATAGGTTTTGCGATTTGTGAGATACGTTGGAACTTTTTCCTATAAGCGGCGGGAGACAGGCCAACGCCGCGTTTGAACACCCGTCTGAACGATGCGGGATCTTCATAGCCAATCAAAGCGCCAATTTCATCGACAAGCTGTTCGTCGGTCTCCAGAATCTGCTTGGCCTCTTCAATCCGAAGGGCCTGCACATACTCTATCGGTGCAAATCCTGTGGCCGCCTTGAACCGACGGGAAAATGTTCGGGCATTCAGGCCAGAACGCGCCACCATTTGTTCAACTGGCTTGGCAACCTCGTAGTTTTCGGCAATCCATGTCTGGCAGTCGGATATTTGCGCATCGGATGTCTCCATCGGCCGGGTCATCACAGCATAGGGGGATTGTCCTTCAGAATGCCCGCTGATCAAGAACACTTTCGCGGTTTCAATCGCATGCTGGTATCCGCAAAGCTTGGCAATCAGATAAACGGTAAGATCATGCCACGCGCTTACGCCGCCTGCTGTCACAATCCCGTCAGCTTCTTCTGTTAAGCACAAGATGCTTTCGTTGCGAAAGGAAACTTGGGGATAGTGGCGCTGAAACATGTCACGATATGCCCAATGGGCTGTTGCCTCTCGGCCATCCAGCATTCCACCTTCGGCAAGCAAGAGCGAACCTGAACAAACAGAAGTTACAAGCGCTCCCTTGTCATGAACTTTCCGCAGCCAAGCAATTTCGCGCGGATAGCGTCCCTTTGGGACGTCATAAATCGAGGTATACATATCGCAAACAACAACAGCGTCGGGCGTGGCCTCGTCGTCGGTTGCCATATGCGGCTCAACTGGAATATTGCCCAGACAGTGAAATGGTTTTCCGTCTGCAGAGGCAATCTTGATATCCAAAACTTCATTTCCCGGCGTTCCGGCCAACATGTCAGAGTAGACAGCCCCAACCGAGGCCAGCACATCGTATAACCCGTATAATACTGAGGCTGAAGTTTCTGGTGCTGCCAGCAACACAATCAGGGGGTTCTTTTCGTGGTTCATCAGGGCCTCCTGTCTATTACAGCACGGTTTTGGCACGTTTGCCGTGGTCATTTGTCCAGTATGCCTTGGCGGCGTCCATATTGCCACTTCTTGCGGTATGAGGAGTTGGGTTAGCCTGAAAAGAAATCAAAAGGGGTAACTACGATGAACGACTTATCCAACATGTTAGAGACGCTCTCACTTGAGTTTAGTGGTAATCTGATCGACTCGGATGATAACCGGTTTGATGGCGCGCGTGCGGTCTGGAATGCGATGATAGATCGCCGCCCTGCTGTCATAGCCCAGTGCAAATCTGCATCCGATGTCCAAGCGGCTGTGAAGCTCGCCGTCGCCCAGAATTTGCCGATTGCGATTAAGGGCGGCGGCCACAATGTAGCAGGGCACGCGGTGTGTGATGGCGGCGTGATGATCGACCTTTCTGGGATGCGCGGTGTTGAAGTCGACCCAACCGCTCGTTTAGCCAAAGTTCAAGGTGGCGCATTGTGGCGCGATGTAGATACAGCGACACAAGAACATGGGCTCGCCACTCCGGGTGGTTTGATTTCTGACACCGGTGTGGCTGGACTTACGCTGTCTGGTGGCATTGGCTGGCTGCGCGCCAAACACGGGCTTTCTATCGATAACTTGGTCGCGGCTGATGTAGTGACGGCTGACGGATCATTGTTGCGCGCCAGTACTGACGAAAACCCAGATCTATTGTGGGCGCTCCAAGGTGGTGGCGGCAATTTTGGCGTTGTAGTTAATTTTGAATTTGCTCTGCATCCCATGGGTCCAGAAGTTATGTTTACTGCTCCGATATATTTGGTTGAGGACGGCCCAGAACCTATACGCGCATGGCGAGATTTTTTAGCTCAACACGGGGACAAGGTTGGTTCACTGTGCGAGTTTTCAACGGCAGGCGGCGAAGATTTTCCTGAAGAACACTGGGGCAAACGGGTCTTTACCCTTGCATGCATCTACAACGGAGACGCCGCCGAGGGCGAAGCGCTGACTCAGCCGCTTCGTGAACTTGGCGAACTGTCGACGGATTTTTCCGGGCGGATGAACTACTGCGATGTGCAGCAGTTGTTTGATACTCTGGTCCCCGCCGGAGATTTCCGGTGTTATTGGAAGGCGCGTTATCTCAGCGACTTGTCAGATGAAATGATCGACCTGGCGATTTCTAATGCATTGGCGGCCCCATCAGACAATTCGATTTCATCGCTTTGGAATTTTGGCGGCGCAACAGCAAAGGTCGCCGTCGACGCCACCGCATTTGGAGATCGTTCTTTTGGTTGGATGTATTCTCTCGACGGAATTTGGTCAGACCCAGCAGACGATGTTGCCAATATTGCTTGGTCTCGTGACGGCTGGTCCAATTCCGAACGCTTTGGCCATCATGGGCGTGCCTACCTGAATTTTGCGGGCCATGGCGAGGACAACGCGGAGCTGACGCAGACAAGTTTCGGCCCTAACTATAAGCGGCTAGTCGAGATAAAAACCAAATACGACCCGCAAAATCGGTTCCGATTCAATCAGAACATTGCACCTGAGGTATAGCCCCAGCGAAGCGTTTTGAAAGGAGCATGAATTGTCCCAACCTGCACCCCGATTGCCACATCAGACGGATGACATTTTCTTAACCGATGGCGGAACCGAGACATGGCTTATGTATAAGCGTGGCCTCGAGCTTCCTGAATTTAGCGCATTTCACTTGCTGAACGATCAACGATCAGCCGCAGCCCTGCGGGAGTACTACACAGCTTTCGCCAATGTCGCCGTGAAGCTTGGAACGCCATTCATCTTTGACAGCCTGACTTATCGCGCGAGTCGGGACTGGGGTGCGTTGCTTGGATACTCTGCTAATGCCCTGGCTGAGATGAACCACAAGTGCTTCGAGCTTTACCGTGAGTGCGCCGCTGAGGCTGGTTTGACAGCGGAAAACACCGTTATCAGTGGCTGCATCGGACCGAAGAGTGATGCCTATCGAACAAACCAAAACCTCACTCCAGAAAGTGCACAAGCCTACCATCGTGAACAGATTGATACCTTCAAAGCTGCCGGGGCCGATATCGTCACAGCACTGACCCTGAACACAACAGACGAGGCGATTGGTATTGCAAAGGCGTCAGCCCAGGCAGGCATCCCGTCGGTGATTTCCTTTACGATTGAGAAAGACCGCAAACTTCGCAGCGGTGAAACGTTGAAGCAAGCGATTGAAATGGTCGATGCCGCAACGTCAAATGCTCCTGCCTATTACATGATTAACTGCTCGCATCCGGTCGATTTTGGCCCCGCACTTGCCAACGAACCCTGGGCGAACCGCATCCGTGGACTTCGGGCCAACGCGTCTTCCTTAGATCATGGCACCTTGTGCCAGTTGGGCCATCTTGAAGAGGGCGATCCCGATGAATTGGCGTGCCAATACGTTAATATCAGGGCCGCACATCCGACAATGAATGTATTTGGTGGGTGTTGCGGCACCGACTATGTCCATGTCGAGAAAATCGGGCGAGCCTTGTTGGCCGCAACGTGAGCGATCTGCACCAAAGTACATGCGACGCTGGATGCCATTCGATAAATGCTCAGCAACCGGCAAAGTGGGCTCATACCAGTCCGATGCATACGCAGTATTGCCCGCCAAGAACTGACATGAGAAGCCGATGTTCCGGTAGCAGATAGAATGCTGACGTCAGCGCGGTGCTGATGTTTGGGCTCGGAGGGTGGATTGGAGGGCATATTATGCCAAGAGTCCAACTTCCCGCCGTCACCCCGAAACGCAAAGTCTGGAACAAAGGGCGTCTTGTCGGACAGAAACGCCCGCTCTTGCCAAAACAGGTCTGGGCAATCCGCGCGCGGCTCGAACTTGCAGGGAGCCTGCGCGACGTCGCATTGTTCAACGTTGCAATCGATAGCAAGTTGCGCGGCTGTGACTTGGTGAAACTCAGAGTTACTGATTTGGTCAATACCGAGCGCGTCCGTGAGCGGGTGTCAGTAATTCAGAGCAAGACAAATCGCCCTGTGCAGTTCGAACTAACTGAAAACACGCGCGTTTCCGTGGCTGATTGGGTTACTTCGCCTGAAATGATCGGTTGCCGCTTTATGTTTCCAAGCCGGTTTCATGATCGTCCGCACATCTCTACCCGTCAGTATGGGCGGTTGGTGCGTGATTGGGTGACGTCAATTGATCTCGAGCCGAGCGGATACGGCACACATTCACTACGCCGAACCAAGGCGGCTGAGATATATCGGAAAACCGGGAACTTACGAGCGGTTCAGCTCTTGCTCGGTCATACGAAGGTCGACAGCACCGTGCGTTACCTGGGCGTCGAACTTGAAGATGCGCTGAGCATAGCCGAAAAAATCGACATATAAGGATTGGGCGAACGGCGTTTGCCGTTCGCCTTCCAAGTGGGTAATCTGCCGTTGGGTGGGCCTTCTGTTTATTCACGCAAATGCCGTAGAAATTGAACCCGGACGCTAAGCGACATTTATTCAAGATCGTGATACGGTCAGTCAAAGGTTTATGAATTGCTTGGTTGATTGGGTTTGACGAAAACTTTGCGAGGATCTCATGGAATTGACGGAGGCAGAAATCCAGATACTGGCGTCGATTGCTGTATTGGAGGCAGATAGAAAATCAACAAAGCCAGAAGATGTTAAAAAACGTGGCGAAGCCTATTGGACCTACAAAGAAGACTGGTCTGGCGCATTTGACAATCTTCTGGATCAGGGGCTTCTCAAAAATGGCGATACCGGTTTGATCTTAACCGAAGCAGGTCGCCCACATGCCGATAAGTTCCGCAAAGAACGACCTGACCTTTACTGGTACCAATACCAAAAGTTCTACACCGCTGCGCATGCAAGCCAGGCACATACAGAACTCTGCAGACGAGTCTTTGGTAAGGATCTTTGCCAGGACGGCCAGACAGACATGCCAGCATTAATGCATCTTCTAGAGGTGCTGAAGCTGCGCCCCGGAGACAAGGTCCTCGACCTTGGTTGCGGCGCCGGGATGATTGCCGAATTTATCTCGGACAAAACCGGGGCCGAGGTTGTGGGCCTCGATTATTCCCAACCAGCCATAGATGCAGCGATGAATCGAACTCAGGCGAAAGGCGAGCGGATTAGGTTTGTCACCGGCAATTTCAACGATCTCGATTTTCCTAGCCGAAGTTTCGACGCAATTGTATCGCTGGATACGCTCTATTGGGCGGCTAACCTGAAAGAGGTCACTGCGCGATTGATTTCCATGCTCAAATCTGGTGGACGTATGGGTGTTTTTATGAACCACCACCTTGGCGCTTCCGACCCGGCTGACAAATTAGCAATTGAACACTCTGATTTCGCGAACGCATTGAACCAACTTAAACAGCCATACCAAGGCTTTGATTACACGAAAGAGATTGGCGAGTTCTGGATAAGAAATTGCAACGCGGCCGAAGAACTCCTGCCTCAGTAAAAAAAGGAAGGAAACGGGTTTATTGCTAAAGGCCTCATTCGGGAGTCGCGCGAAGATTATCTGCCAGACGTAGAAGCTGGATGTATAGCCAGATACCTGTATTTGGTGACACGAGTTTAGCTGTCTCGCCCGTTGTAGGGCCCTAGCTATCGCCAGACACCTATTCGATAATTTTCGGCTTATCGAACACCGTAGGGTCGATAGGTGTTCCGTCATTCTCCGTGGCGTGTACCAAAAACGTGTTGATGCCCGGAGGAATGATTGTTCCCTTTTGTGCCACCCCGAGGAATATTTGTTTGGAGTTTTCGGGGGTCCGATCAAACCAATTCGGGTCATCAAATGTCCCGCCGTAAACGCCCACCACATTCGAAAACCGTTCGAAAGTCAGGCAGAGCTTCGTTCCACAATTGTCACAAAAATGAATGAAGACCTGTTTTCCGCTACCTTCTGATTGATGCGTAAATGTCTTGGGACTTCCCTTAATGAAGGCAAAGTCGTGTGAATCAAATATTGGCTCGACGAGATATGCTCCGCCCGTCGCTCGTTGGCAAAACTTACAATGACATATGGTCACCCGGTTGGGTTTGGATTGAACCTCGTATCTTATTTGCCCACAGATGCAGCCGCCTTCAGCGATACTCATTTTCGGTCCCACTTCCGTTTCCTATTGTTGGCTACCATATGAGAAAAGCCAGCTTTTTTCTATTCGATCTACTTTGGACCTCAACGACTGCGCCCTATGACCGGTTCAGTGACGTTCGCTGCGTGGCAGCGCTCTGCATGCTGCAAGCGCCAACCTATGCTGCGTGAGCGAAGACCGCCAACCTGAAAGTCGGCAAATGTCCGCATCGGTCCAGTTCGTTAGCAGTGCAGCGAAAGAGTGTTTGTACCAGATCAGCCGTTCGTTGACCGCGCGGCGAATGCTGGTCGAGAGCCCATTGCAGAAGTGTCAAAATTTCGCTGCATGCGCGCGCAGCAGAGATTTTTCCGAAGCGGCGAAAGGTTTTATGCTGCCTGGCAGCGGAAACAGCAGCCGTTCATGCAACGCGCAGCAAATCTGAAACCATGAATTCGAAAATTGCGGAACAATCCCGCCTTTTTGCTTTTGCCTCTTTCGCTGACGCAGAAAACCTTGGTAAATTCGGCGCAGAGCGCGGTGTTCTTGCAAATTTCCCCAAAACCGCCGTTCATGAGCTGAACGTCCACAGGATTTCAAGCCCGCCTCTCGCTGCGATCATTTTCAGCCCGCAACCAGTTCAAAAATGCCTCCGCACCCTGAGACATCGGCCGATCCGTGAAAATGACAAAGTAGCCCGCGTTTTCAACTCTGATGTCGGACAATCTGACAAGTGTTCCGTCGTCGAACTCAGGCGCGACCAGATCATCCCAGAGGGCGATCCCCTGACCATCCACCACCGCCTGCACGCGGCTGTTGGAGTCCGGGATCGTCAGGCTGGATCGGCTGGGGGCGTAAGGTAGCCCTGCTGCTGCGTGCCAGGCCCTCCACCCCGCATCGCCGGAGCTGTCACCCAAAAGCGGAAGCTGCCTGAGCGCTTCGGCCAATCCAAGTTGCGTTACCTGATCTGCGACTGCGCGGTTGGCGGTTGGCACGGCAGGCAGAGATAAAAGAAGCTCGCATTTGTGCCCTTCCCAGCCGCCAATTCCCCAGAGGACGGCCATGTCCACGTGTACGCTCTTCAGCATGCTTACGGAATTGATCGGTTCGATCCGCAGGCTGATACCGGGATTGGCCTCGAAGAAGCGGGTAAGCCTTGGTGATAGCCAGCGTGAAGAGAAGTAGGTCAGTGCGCCAACGGTCACGGCACCTGAGACAGTGCCACGCAGGTCTTCGATTTCACGATCAATCTGGCTCAGGGCCGTTTGGGACACATGCCACAACCTGCGCCCTGCCTCGGTGAGCTCCAGCTTGGCATGCGCGCGCTCGAACAGTCGAAATCCGAGCTCGGCTTCAAGCTTGCCCACTTGGTAACTGATCGAGCCTTTCGATTGATGCACCTCGTCGGCCGCCTTGGTCATCGACAGAGTGCGGGCAACGGCATCAAAGATCTTGAGGGCATCATAAGAACGAAAGCGCATGGATATCGTCTAAATTTTTCGAACGACTTGTGCAAATCATTAGATTTGCGCCAAGCGCATTTGGCCAAATATGCTCAACTCAATGCGAGGAACCCATCTGCCGTTGTCGGAGATCACCCGCAGGTGTCTAACAACTCTGAACGGTAAATATCATGACAACTGATCTCTCCCACTTCCGCTTCGTCGCCAAGGCTCTCCCCAATCAAGGGGCACGCCCGCGCGAGCTTGCCCGCACCATGCCTGCCCATCCGCTAAGCTACATGGAACTGCCCTATGATCCCGAATACACGCTCTACAATTCGCGCCTGACGCCAGAGAAACTCGATACGGCCACGGATGACGAGATGTACTGGGCCGTGCGTACCAATGTCATCTTTCGCCATACCGGCGAGTTGCCGATTGAAATCAGCGGGCCGGACGCCGAAACGCTGCTGAACAAGGTGTTCACCCGCAGTGTCAGCAAGGTGAAACCGGGGCGCTGCTCCTATCAGTTTGCCTGCTATCACGATGGCGGCATGATCACCGACGGGGTGCTGTTGCGGTTGTCGCAGGACAGGTTCTGGATGGCGCAGGCAGACGGCGACCTGTTCAGCTGGTACAAGGCCCAGGCGCAAGGGCTGGACGTGAAAATCCACGACCCGAATGTCTGGGTCAGCCAGATCCAGGGGCCGCGGTCGTTGGACCTGCTGGCTGCCGTGTTGGACGGGCCAATGCCTGATCCCTTCCGCTATTTCGACTGCGCCGAGGTCTCCATCGCGGGTCAGTCCTGCTGGATCAGCCGGTCAGGCTTCACCAACGAGCTTGGTTGGGAAGTCTACATGCTGCCCGACACCGACATTCCCGCCATCGGTGACAAGATCATGGAAGTCGGCGCGGACTTCGACATTCTGTTGACCGGCACGCCGGTGTTCCGCGCACGGCGGATCGAGGCCGGGTTGCTCAATGCTGGCTCGGATTTCGGGGCAGAAACAACACCGTTCGAGGCGGGTCTGGGCGCTTTTGTTGAGTTCGACGACCGTGACTTTGTTGGCCGCAAAGCGCTGGAAGCCGCAGACAAATCCTGCTGCACATGGGGCATGCGGGTCACCGGCGGTGTCGCACAGCTTGGCCGCGTCATGACCATTGATGGCAAAGATGTCGGCCGGGTCTGCTCCTCGGGCTATTCGCCTTATCAGGGCTGCGGTGTCTGCATCGTGCGCATGGACGACCCTGCGCGGGGTCCCGGCACAAAGGTGGAAGTGCTTTGCGCTGATGGGTCCACCCAGAGCGGTGAGCTCTGCACCCTGCCGATGTATGATGCGGACCGCCTGATACCACGCGGCAAGCTGGTGGACATCCCGACCAAACCCATTGCTGCAGAATGACTTGGCAACTAGGCTGCGTTCGCAAGGAACCCTTCGAGTGCAGCCGCGGCCACTGACGCGCGTTCAACATGAAGGAAATGTCCGCAATCATGGAAGATTTGAAGCTGAGCCTTTGGAATTGCTTGCGCCATGGCATTGATTTCAGCGGTTTTCACCAAGCGATCTTCCTGCGATGCAAGGATCAATGTCGGGACTTGAAGCGCTGCCAACTTTGCGCTCAGGTCCAGTTTTGAACATGCAGTGAAATCGTTCAGCAGAACGTTTCCTCCGGCAGACATCATCCTTTGCTGTGTGGTCTTCACGAAGTGTTCTGGCGTTGATTTGTGCCAGCAAGAGCGGGCGATGGCGGCGACGGTATCTTCGGTTTGGTTCTGCAACCCCTTCAGCAATTCGGGTGTGACTGGCATTCGCGCCGCCCCGGCGATCAGGCATAGTGAGGAAATCCGCTCGCTAGATTGCAACGCGGCTGACAAGACAACGCCGACACCCATTGAGTGCCCCACCAGACAGACGTTTTCCAGATTGAGCGCCTGCAGGAAACCGGTGACTGCGCGGCTATGGCCAGTGATATCAGGCAAGCTTAGGCCACCCGAGCCACCATGGCCCGGAAGATCAATCGCAATCACGGGATGCGCGTGCAGCGCCTGCCCCCCTTGACCGGGCAGAACAGCCGTCGACGACGGAAGGCCAAACGGGGCAGTCGCCTCGGCCACACTCCGCCAAGATTGCGGCCAGTCGAGTTTGGACCCTCCAGCACCGTGCACCAGAACAAGTGTGGGCCGCTCCGGCGTCACTGCAATTCCGTTGGTGCTAAAGCAGATTTTTTGCCCGCCGATGCTGACTTTTTGGTTGGCGTATGTCTCAAAGCGAGGGTGAGGCGTCACAACGATCACACCAGCTTGTGCATGGCTTCCAGATCTGTGGACCCGATCTCGTCTACAATTTTGCTGCGCAGTTTTCGCATCGCGCCCAGCCATTTGTCGTAGTTGGCAGACTTGAATTGGATGAATTGCGCGACATCCGCGTGCGGCAAAATCAGGAAGCTTTCCTGCGCAACACCCTCAACCACGGTTTCTGCAAGTGCTTCTGGTGTGATCACACCCGGCAGATCGCTTGATGCGCCTTTATCGGCATACCCCAGCATCGGGGTTGCCACATATTGCGGACAAATGACCGAAACCTTGATCCCGTCACCGCCATGGGTGATCGCGACGGATTCAGCGAACCCAATGGCCGCATGTTTGGTCGCGGAATAAGCCGCATCACCGATTTGGCTCAGCAACCCGGCAGCCGAAGACATCTGCAGCAGATAGCCGCTCCCGCGTTCGATCATGCCTGGCAGAACCGCGCGGGCGGCATAGACATGCGCCATCACATGAACGTCCCAGCAAAGGCCCCAGGTGTCATTACTGGCCGAGGCTGAATGTGATGGCTCGCCTAAACACACACCCGCGTTTGAGCAGAACATATCCACCGGGCCAAAGTGCTGCTCTGCCTGCTGAACCAACGCCTGCACATCGGCCTCCTTGGTGACGTCGCATGTCACAGCCAAACCATCAATCACGGCCGCGGTTGCACGAGCCGCACCTTCGTCCAGATCGGCGACAACAACCTTTGCACCCTCCTTGGCGAACCGAGTGGCTAAGGCCGCACCAATGCCGCGTGCACCGCCGGTGATAATGATCGTCTTATCCTTAAGATCCATGGGACTTTCCTATCGCAAATTTTTACAGAAGAGATGGCAGCCACAGCGCCATCGAGGGAAATGCAATCACAAGGCCAATCATCACGAACATGGCGAAAACGAACGGGATCGCCCCTTTGATTACGTCTTTGATTGGTCCGCTTTGGCGGATGGATTGCACAACATAGAGGTTCAGCCCAATAGGCGGTGTGATCAAAGCGGTTTCCAGCAGCAACATCAGCACCACACCGAACCAGATCGGATCGTACCCAAGGGCGACGATCACCGGCACGACAATGGGGGTCGTTGTGATCAACATGGACAGGCTCTCCATGAAACACCCCATCACTAGATAGATGGCGATAATGATCAACAACACCTGAAACGGGGACAGGCCCAGGCCTTCGATAAAGCTTTGGAATGCGGCCGCGAGGCCGATGACGGCAAGCACGAAGTTCAAGAAGGCCGCTGCCAGAATGATCAGCATGATCATCGCTGTTGTCCGCATGGTGCCTTCGAATGATTTCAGAAGCATATCCCGTGTCAGCTTGCCGTTTTTCCACGACAGCAAGAGTGCCGCAAGAACGCCCAGAGAGGCACTTTCCGTCGGCGTCGCCCAACCCGCATAAATGGAGCCGATGACCACAATGAAAATGAACAAAGGTTGCAACAGATTTGGCAGGCTCGCGAAACGCTCAGACCACGAAATTGAGATCTTTTCGCCGCCCCAGCCTTTGTTGGCGAGGCAGAGAAGGACGATGGTAAGACTGTAGAGCCCCGCCAAAACCAGCCCCGGTAAGATTCCCGCGAGGTAAAGCTTGGGCACGGATGTATTGGTCAAAAGCCCGTAGATGATCAGGCCAACGGAAGGCGGTATCAGAATGCCAAGTGTCCCACCGGCGGCAAGCGAGCCAAGAAACAGGGGTGTGTGATAGCCGCGCTTGTCGATCTGCGGCACCGCAACCGTCCCAACGGTGGCCGCCGTGGCAACGGAAGACCCAGAGGTCGCCGCAAAGATAGCGCTGGAACCGATATTGGAATGCATTAGCCCGCCCGGCAGCCATGACAGCCATTTTGCCATCGCATCATACATCTTTTCAGCGATGTCCGAGCGCAGCATGATCTCGCCCAGCATAACAAACATGGGCACCGCAACGAGCAGAAATTCGATCGAGTTTTCCCACATCATGTCACCAATGGCGCGACGCAAAGGCATGATGGAAAAGCTCTCGTCCAGCACCACACCCAACAGGCCAAGTGCTGCAGCAACCGGAATTGCAAGGAAGATGAACAGAAGTAGAAGTGAGAAAGTGACGATAAGGATCATGATTTGCCCTCCGTCTCGACCAGCTCCGCTTTGATTTCGCCTTCGATGCCTTCGGAACCGATAAGCTCAGAGACTGCATCCCAGTTGCGGCGCAGGACATTGCCTGAAACACGAAGCGCAATCAAAACCCACATCGCCAATGCAAGCCCGATCCCGCTGATCCAGACAATCTGAGGAATAGAAAGCGGTGTGCGCAGCGGCGTGACCGAGATACGGCCGGTTTCAACCGTCCCTTTGACCAATTCAAACCCGTACCAGCCAATAAGTGCGAACAGCGCGCCAAGTGCGAGAAAGCTGAGAATGTCCAATGCAATACGCAAAGGGCGCGGCATCAGATTATAGACAACGTCGATCCGCACATTTCCTTTCTTTCTGATCACGGCGGCGTAGGACCAGGCCGTAGCTGCCGCGAAGACATAGCCTGAAATTTCATCCGCGCCCCCAAGCGACGAGTTAAAAAGCTTACGCATGATGACTTCCAATCCCACCATGAAAGCTGTCATCAAAAGGGCCGCCCCTGCGACCCAAACGGCAATTTCTGAGACACGGTCAAGCGCGCCTTGTGTTCGGATCAACATGGTAAACCCCCTGCAAAGTTGGATGGCGGCACCAGCATGCCAGTGCCGCCAAGCGCGTTACTGAATGGATAGAGCGTTGGCCGCGCCGATCGTGGCGTTCCACGGGCCTGCGCAGTCCGCGTCGCCGCAGCGCTCGAGCCAGCCTGGAAAGACATGGCTTTGCAGGATCCCTTTGGCCTGCGCGCTATCTTCTTCGGTCATCGGGATAAGGCTCATGCCGACGGCATCACCTTTGGAACAACCCGCGTCATCACCCGTCAGACAGGCCAACCCCTCGTTTTCTTCGGTGACATAGTTCGTCCAGGTCGTGTCTTCCCAATTGCTGATCTGCTCGGCCAGTGCGGCGCGAGATGCGTCATCAATGCTCTGCCATTTGGAAAGGTTCGCGTAGAGCCCCGCCATGCCCATGTTAATCGGCAGTTCGCCAACATAGTTGATCACCTCGTGCCAGCTAGCGTCATAGGCTGGGATCGCACCAGTGACCGCGCAATCGACGACGCCGTTCTGAATGGCAGGAACAACTTCACCGAATGCAATCGTCACGTTCGTCGCCCCTGCGCCGGACAAGAAGTCTGCGTGGGTGGCGCTTGAAGTTCTGATCTTACGGCCTTCAAGTCCGGCCAAGCCATCGAACTCGTCCTTGCAGAACACGAACTGGCGACCAAAGGGGTAATGCGCCAGCATGATCAGGTTCTGCTCCGCCAGACGTGCATTGATCACGTCGCGGTAGGCATCGGCGTTCGCGCGTGCGCTGGCCATATCGGTTGCGACACCAGCAAGATCGATGCCTTCCATCTCGGGCGTCGATCCGGTGACATAGGCAACAACCATGTTGCCCATATCGAACACACCGTTTTGTAGCAAGTTGAGCGTCTCGTAGCCTTTCAAGCCCATGACAGAGATGGAGACGATTTCGCCGCTCATCTGACCTTCGGTGTTTGCAGACAAGGTTTCGGTCCAGAACGGCGCTTCGTAGTTTTTGAACTGGCTGAGACTACTCCAGGTCCCAAGCACCTTAAACTGGTGCGGCTGGATGTCGTCTGCCTCTGCCGTTCCAGCGGCGACTGCAAGACTTAGCCCTGCGATGGTGGCGAGTGATTTCAACATAAGTTTCCTCCCTTGGATGTGTTGAATATGTGCCGCTGCGGTTATTCCGAGCGGTCGTTGATGGGTGTGTTGGTGGTCCAGTCAAAACGGCCCGTGTCGCGTTCCTGAACGGCCTGTTTCCAGCCGACCGCCTCGACGCGGGCCTTGAAATTCATCCCTTCGGGCGAATGGCGGGTGATCCCGTCAAAGACGGTGGCCAATCTTTGGGTCTGATTGACCTTTTCTTCCACGGCCGCATTGATCACCATCTTCTGCATCGCCAGCTGGTTGATCGGAACGCTCGCCATTCGCTGCGCTAGCGCCTCGACCTCGGCATCCAATTGCGCATCTGGCACGGATTTCAGCACCAGCCCCATCTCGGCAGCCTCAATCCCGGCGATCTTGTCGCCCGTAAACATCATGCGCTTGGCCTTTTCAGGCCCGAGCCGATGCACCCACATCGCAGTCGTCGGACAGCCCCAAACACGGGTGGGCATGTAGCCGATCTGCGCTGTGTCTCCCATAATCGTAAGATCCGCGCAGAGCGCGATGTCTGACCCGCCAGCAACGGCGAAACCATGCACCTTGCAGATAACTGGTTTCATCGCTCGAAAGAGAGACATGAAGGCCTGCGTATTGGCCCACATAAACTGGAAATCTTGCATCGGATCCCAAGGCATCTCCTGCACAACCTGATTTGTGCTATTGCCTTCGGCGTAATGCGCCAGGTCATAGCCCGAACAGAAAGCCTTGCCCGCACCCGACAAGACCATCACATGCACGTCCCTGTCGGCATCCGCTTGCGCCACCGCCGCAGCCAACTCGCCGGGCAAGTCATCGTCGATGGCATTCATCACCTCGGGGCGGTTCAGGGTGATCCGACCAATGCGGCCGTCTTTCTCGTAAAGAACTTTTGGCAAGGTGCGTTGCTCCAGTTGTGACTCTCGGTTCGCTGACCGGTTATGGGAGCATGGTTGGCAAACCTGATATTTTCCATTATTAGTTTTCTATGTTTTGATAACTTTGGAATATCAATAATGCTACCAACACTTCGCCAACTCCTCGTCTTCAAAACCGTAGTTGAGCAAGGCAGTTTTCGAAAAAGCGCTGACGTCCTGAACACATCCCAGCCAGCGCTGTCGAACTCTGTTAAGGCGCTGGAGGATGTTCTGGGAACGTCGGTGTTCTTCCGAACAACACGATCTGTGGAACTGACTGCGGCTGGCACCGCGCTTTATGCGCGCATCGATCAGATTTTTGAGATGGTTGAGACTGCCACATTGGAAGCCCGCGATGCGGCAGACGGCAAAGGCGGCAGGCTACGACTAAATTACGTGGATTTTGCGATCCTGGGTGGATTGCCCGATGTGCTGGAAAATTTTCGGTCGAAAAACCCGAAGATACAGATTGACATAGGTTTCGCCCGCACGCTTGAACAGATTGAAAAAATGCAGAAAGGCCAGATAGATATCGGGTTTATTTTTGACATGGACACGCCTATTCCGCCGGATTTCCGGCGATTGGTTTTCAGTGTTGAAGGACTTGCCGCTGTTGTGCCCAGAGCGCATCGGTTGGCCAAGAGGGCCACGCTGGGGCTGGAAGAGCTCAAAGGCGAACCGATCATTGCGGGCGACGCCAGATGGGAGCGGTATACGGATATGGTCAACGAGCATTGTATTGCCCGTGGCTTCTCGCTCGAGATTTCTCAGCGGGCTTACTTGCGCGACGAGATGCTGTCCCTCGTTCTGGGCGGCATGGGGGTTCTAATCTATCCCAATTGCATCATGAACGCCGCGCGCTTTGGTTTGCGGGCTATTCCGATCAGCGATGTTGGCGATGTTATCACGACCTCACTGATTTGGCGCAGCGACAGCGCGAACCCAATTGTAGCCCCGTTTGTCGACGCTGTGCGCAAGTCGTTAGCCAACGCCGTTGATACAAAGTAATTATCAATACATAGATTTTTGATATTTGAGAATTCGCGGCACGTTGCCTCTGATATTTTATGAGAACAATGAATAATCAGAGCCACAAATGTACAACTTACACCTCGAAAAAGCGTATTTCCCAGCTCAGTCAGACATGGATGCAATCGATGTGCCTATCGGCGAAGGCCTAAGGGAGGTCACAGCAAGCAACATCTACAGGCCGGCACTGACTGAGATCCGTCAAGATGGCACACGGGGACGGTCCTGGACATATGGCGCGCTTTGGGAAGACTGCCAACGATTGGCGCTTGCTTTGAGTACGCGTTTTGCCAAGGGCGAAAAGATCGTGGTCTGGTCTCCAAACAGCCCTGAATGGGTTTTGATGGAATATGCCTGTGCGCTAGCCGGTCTGGTTCTAGTAACGGCCAACCCATCGCTGCAGGTCAAAGAACTCCGCTACGTACTCGAGCAGTCTGGCGCTGTTGGCCTGTTCCATGTTCAGGAATTCAGGGGCAACCCGATGGCGCAGATCGCCAATCATGCCAGCGATGGCAATATCGTCTTGCGGGAAGTCACTGATCTTAATGACCACGACGTTTTGTTCGCACGAGGCTCAAACGAAGCAGCTCTTCCAAAGGTGTCGACCGCCGATCCGGCACAAATTCAATACACGTCAGGAACGACCGGGTTTCCAAAGGCCGCGCTTTTGTCCCATGGGGGGCTTTTGAACAACGCGCGCTTTTATGCAGATCGCTGCGGGGTCACACAAAACAGCATCTGGATCAACATCATGCAGATGTTTCACACATCCGGTTGTGGGATGGTGACGCTGGGCGCGATGCAGGCAGGCGCACATATGGTTCTTGTCAGCCTGTTTGACGCGCCGCGCATCGTCGATCTGATTGAAAGCGAAAGGGCAGATATTATTCTGGGCGTTCCGACAATGGTCGTCGCCCTTCTTGAGGAACAGGAGCTTAATCCGCGTGATACATCTGCGCTGCGCGTGATCAGCTGCGGTGGCGCAAATGTTGCCGCGGATTTGGTACGACGGGTGAAGAAAGCGTTTGGATGCGGATTTTCGACCCTCTATGGCCAGACCGAGCACTGCCCGGTTATCACCCAGCACCATTTGGGCGACAGCATTAATGACATCTGCACCACAATCGGCCAGCCGATCCCACAAACAGACGTGTCCATCCGACGTTTGAGCGATAATTCCTGCGCTGACCTGAACGAGCCGGGTGAAATCTGCGCGCGCGGGCCGTGCACAATGCTTGAATACCACGATAACCCGGCAGCCACGCAGGCGACGATTGACGCAGACGGTTGGCTGCATACCGGCGATCTGGGCACCATGGATGCGCGGGGATATCTAAAGATCACCGGCCGGGTCAAAGAGATGATTATTCGTGGCGGAGAGAACCACTTCCCCGCTGAAATCGAGAATGCGATGTTGACGCATCCAGAGATCCAAGAAGTCGCCGTGGTCGGCATCCCTGATGAAAAAAGGGGCGAGTTGATTGCGTGTTTCATCCGAGCATCCGACGAAACAGGTTTAAGCGTGGCAGACTTAAAGTCCCATTGCCGGACCGAACTGTCTCCACAAAAAACGCCGAACCTTTGGGTTCAGGTCGATAGCTTTCCTATGACCGGGTCCGGCAAGATCCAAAAATTCGCCTTGCGTGATTTGTTCGAACGCGGTGAACTCACCCCATTAACTGCATAGGTGCATCAATGGCGAAATCCGATCGGGAGCTGCTGACAAGCACACATTGGGGCACCTACCGAGTTGAGGTGGACCATGGGCGTGTCACTGCGCTGCGCGGGTTTGAGCATGACCCTGATCCCTCGCCAATCGGGCCGGGGATTGTGGATGTGCTGGAAGGGCCTGCGCGGATCACCGCCCCGATGGTGCGCAAGAGCTGGCTGGAAGGTGGCCCGGGCACAGCGGGCGAGAAACGCGGCTCAGATGCGTTTGTCGAGGTCTCGTGGAACGAGGCAAATCGGCTTGTCGCAGCAGAGCTTACCCGCGTGCGCACCACCTATGGCAACAGTGCGATTTATGCCGGGTCCTACGGCTGGGCAAGTGCTGGGCGGTTTCACCACGCGCAAAGCCAACTCAAACGGTTTCTGAACTGTATCGGTGGATATACCGGTTCCAAAAACACGTATTCCTTCGCTGCGGCAGAGGTGCTCGTACCTCATGTCCTCGGCACCTTCCGCGGGCATTTGGATACAACCACAAGCTGGGAAAGTATTGCATCAGATTGCGAGCTCTTCGTGGCCTTTGGCGGCGTGCCTTTGAAGAATGGGCAGATCAGCCAAGGCGGCACCGGCGCACATGTACAAAAAGACGGGCTTCTGGCCGCGCATGAGGCAGGTGTTGACTTCGTAAATATCTCGCCACTGTGCTCGGACCTGCTTACCCAAATGGATGGAGATTGGCTACCCATCCGGCCCAATACGGACGTGGCGCTGATGCTGTCGCTGGCCCATGTGTTGCTCACCGAAGAACTGCACGATCAAGCGTTCCTTGACAACTATACCGTCGGTTTTGCGCGTTTTGCTGACTATCTGTTGGGTAAAACGGATGGCATTCCCAAATCACCTGAATGGGCCGCAGATATCTGCGAACTACCTGCCGACACCATCCGTGATTTGGCCCGTCGCATGGCGCGCAGCCGGACAATGATCTCAACCGCTTGGGCTTTGACACGTCAGGATCACGGCGAACAACCGTTTTGGGCGGCCATCGCACTTGCGGCGATGCTGGGGCAGATCGGCCTGCCGGGGACGGGCCTTGGGTTCGGCTATTCGGCGATGAACAACACCGGATTGAACCGCACGCCAATCAACTATGCGTCCTTTCCGCAAGGCCATAATCCTGTGCCGGATTTCATCCCCGTGGCGCGCGTGACAGACATGCTGGAGACCCCGGGCGGGAAATTCGACTATGACGGCGCGTCTTACGAGTATCCCGACATCCGGCTCGTCTGGTGGGCCGGTGGCAACCCCTTCCACCACCATCAGGATCTGAACCGTATGCGGCGGGCCTGGGCCAAGCCCGAGACCATCATCGCCAATGAATGGTGCTGGAACGCACTGGCCAAACATGCCGATATAGTGCTGCCCTGCACCACGCCACTGGAGCGCAGCGACATCGCACTGACGCCCAAAGACCCCTATCAAGTGGTGATGGACCGCGCCATCGAACCCGTGGGACAGGCGCGTGATGATCACGAAATCCTACGTGGCATTGCCGCTGAAATGGGGGTAGAAGAGGCGTTTACCGAAGGGCGCAGCCCGCAGGATTGGCAACGCTGGATCTGGGAGGTTTCGCGCCAACAGGCCGCAGGACAACGTGTTGAGCTGCCCGGTTGGGAGAGCTTGCAGCGCGACGGCTGGGTCAAGGTACCGGTGCCGGACAAGCCCACTGTCATGCTGCACGCTTTTCGCACCGACCCAGAGGCCAACCCGCTCGCCACACCGTCGGGCAGGATCGAAATCTTTTCGCAGACCATCGCAGACTTCGGCTATGACGATTGTCCCGGCCACCCCGCGTGGATGGAACCGACCGAATGGCTGGGCCGCGCAGCCCCGGATGACCTGCACATGATATCCAACCAGCCCCGCAACAAGCTGCACAGCCAGTTAGATCACGGCGCGGTCAGCCAGGCTGACCGGCCAAAGGGCGTTGAACCGATGACGATGCACCCGAGAGACGCTGCGGTGCGCGGGCTGATCGAAGGTCAGATTGTCAAAATTCACAACACCCGCGGCGCATGCCTTGCTGAACTGCGGATCAGCGACATGATCCGACCCGGCGTTATCCAGATTGCGACCGGCGCATGGCTCTATTCTGACGGCGACCTCTGCCGCCGTGGCAACCCGAACGTGCTGACCCGTGACAAAGGCACATCAAGACTGGCCCAGGGTCCCGTGGCGCATTCTTGCCTTGTCAAAGTAGAGACTATTGCAGGCAAAGTGCCTCAACAAAAAAGGTGAACTGAACGCTGAACAGCAAAACAAGACTTCAAAATTCGCGTGGGATGACCATAGTACTTGTCCGGCTGGGCGGACCTATTTGCATTGGCTGACGCGCGCCACAAGCAAAAAAGCTGTCCAAGTCCACTCGGACACGCGTCTCTCTTGTCCGGACATCATGCGACGAAGTGCAGTTTGAATGGTGACGCCGAGACCGGCTGGGGATGACCGCTTCGACGATTTGAATTGCGACGCCGCATGAACGCCGCTGCATGTGTTGGCTAATGCTGCGTGAGCAACCGCTGCACCAGCAAAGGCAACTTTTGTCCCGCGTCTCGATTGTCGAATCCGCGCGTAGCGAAAGTGCGGTTTGAATTTGGCCGAAAGTTACACCGATGAATGACCGCAATCGGGAAATCCTCTGCGATGCAACAAATTGCGCTCCGCGCCCGCGAGGAGTTTCTGCGTCAGCACACACCGAAATACGAATGGCGGCAGAGTCCGCACTGCGGTCCTTTCCATCAGTTGCGGAGAAAGTCGGGTCTGGGTTAGATATGCTTGAAGTTTGGGCCGGCATTGCGTTTCGCGGCGCATTGATAGGGTTCAGAAGATCCGCAGCATCGAGTCAAAAGTGTGCGACGTTCCACTCGAATGTAAGACGACATTGACCTTTGCGGCATGAAGGGGCTTCACGCCACGAACCGGATGGTCTTGGTGACGCAGCATATGCCCAGTTCAACTTGCTCAACAATCCCTTGAAACACTGGCGGTAACGGCTTCAGCGCGGAAAAAAATTGGCTTTCGCTGCTGATTCAATGGCTGCTTTCATCGAAAGACCAAACATTGTCTACGAAATAGGCAACATCGGTAAAGCGAGCTTCACGCCTTAATCCAATATTGTTGTGAGTTTCGATCTTATCCGATGTCTTAAATCATGGCTGCCGGCCTCAAGCCAAGCATCTGCGTCTGAACGTTCAAAAAGCGCCGGATACCAGTTTTCCTTGAGATACCTGTCCTGCGTGTGCTGGTCCGTCAGAAACGCATTTTCGGGAGCCGCCCGTTTCACCACGTCATAGGCAAGCGTATCGGCATCTATCGCACTTCCCGCGGCCATTTGATTGGTCCAGCCGACCAGTTCATCACACAGCACCAACATCTCAAGTGATCCGGTGCGCCCACCCGACAGAAAGCCCAGATTGTGCACGAAGGGGGTACTTGCCAGTGCCGCGATGGCCATATTTGCGCCGGCTTCGGCCGCGGCTTGTGCGTCTAAATCGTGCGAATCTGAACATCCCGCGCCGATCCAGGACGGCACGCCGATGGATTTGAAGTAATCGGCAGCCCCCAGCCCATTCAGCATATACTCGGGCGATCCATAGGCCAGATCTGCTTGCCGCATATCCATCGGCAACACGGCAGACCCACTTAGGATTGGTGCACCCGGTTCTGTCAGTTGGTGAATCACGATACCTGCGATCGCCTCGGCCGAGGATTGCGTGATGGCGCCTGCCACACTGATCGGGCTCGACATACCGGGGAAGGTCGCTGGATAGCAAACGATAGGCAGGCGGTGTCGTGCGGCATTGATCACACGTTCGCAAAACTCTTCGGGCAAGCGAAGGGGCGAAATAGGCCCCATCAGCTCGATCGCGATGGGTTTGTCAGCAAGATTGCCCTGTCCACCTGCCAACGTGCTCAAATGCGCGATGATACGCGCTTGAATATTCTCGTCGTGCGCCAGAACGGCTGCTGGTTTGGAGCAATGCTCAAACAGTGTCTTGACCGTTTGTACGGCCTCATCTTCGGCTGGAATATCGCTGGGATAGCCAAGCGAACAAGACATGGAGATATTAGGAAGGTTCTCGCAGACAATCGCCGTTTCACGGATGTCGTTCAACGTGCATTGGCGCAATTCTCCGGTCGTCCGGTCCAGAATGCGCACGCAGTTATGGCCCGGACAGTAGGATGTGATGCCGCTTGAGGTGTCGACCTGCAGATTGCCGTTCAAATCGTAAAGTCTGATCTCATTCGGCACTGTTTCCAAGGCGCGTTCAACAAGGTCAGGCGGCATTCTGATATACCCATCACCCCCCAGTTTGCACCCGTGGTGCTGTGTCAGCATATCCCGGGTGGCTTCGTGTTCCAGCACCACACCAATATCCGACAGTATTTTCAGAACGGTCTGGTGAATTAGGGCTGTCTGCTCGGCATCCGCCACCCTGAGCTGGAGCCCCTGATCCTTAAGCTGGGTAATATCGGCGATACGCGCTTTGCGATTCATCTTCTCCAAACGGGAGCTTTTGCGCCGTCCGGAGCGTTTGCGTGGTTGGTCGGTGATGTCAGTCATCTGGTTGGCCCGCCGTGATCTCAGCCAGCGTATTTGTTGCAAGCCCGATATCCTCATCGCCAAGGCTTATGCCCAAGCCGTTGATCATGCGGGTCCAATACCCGAAACTGGCGGCGATTTGATTGACATGCACGATTTCATCACTGCGCAGGCCTGCTTTGCGAAGCGCTTCGACATCACCCTGCACCATGGCCTGCGATTCCCGTGTTAACTTGCGGGTGTAGGTTGCAATGGCACGTTGCCTGCTGGTCAGATCGTTTGACGCCAGATTATCGCTCTCCAGAGCGGCGAGCGCCTTTTCTGCGGCGCCGCGCGATGTTGCTGTGGACAGATAATTCGCACCGTGATGCGCACGGGCATAGGTGCAGGCGTTCAGGATGGCGACATGGGTGGCGACAAATTCCGCACTGTGCAGATCAAGCGGGGCGTCAGGGGCGTGCAGGATGGCCTGATAAAACTTGTGAACCGGGAGTATCGCCGACGGCCAGGGGGAAAGCGCCTGATAGAGACGGTGCAGCGTGCCATCCTCGCGGCAGACCTGCGTGCGCATCTCATCCGTCAAAATCTGTTCGACAGGCGTGTCGTCATCAATCCAACTGACGTTATCCTGCATGGTATCCACCCCTACAAACCGATGTTCTGATGTGTTTTCATATTGTCCGGAGCAAGGTCGAACTCTTGCAACAAAGCCCGCGCTTCGGGTGTGTCGAAGAAACGCACCTCGCCCCCTTCAAGATATGTGGCTCCATCAAACGTCACGGTGGGGTCAATGATATGCCAGTTGATCTCACCGGGGGGATAGTCCCCGCAGGTGTGAAAGTGCAGATGTCGGGGTGAGCCGAAGATCATGCCATTCCAACGCACGGGGTCATCCTTGGCTTTGGCGAAATACCCGGTGCCGGGGTTCACGCCTGAGTGCCAGGAATGGATCAAGCTCTCGTCCAACCCGAACTTATCGGCGACCATCTTTCCATGTGCACGGAACTGAGCCACGTCGGCTTTGTCGCCGTCAAACCCAACGGCGTGCCCGTTTTCGACATGCACGGTTATGGGGGACTTCAGATAATGGATTTCCGGAGAGTAAGCATGCGTGTTGGTTCCTGTCACCCAGCGTTGCAAGACGATCTGGCCATTCATTGATCCGGCAGGGATGGGTTTATGAACCGACATGGGAAATAGCCGCACAGCGAACCCGCCACCAATGTTTGACTTAGGCTCGGGCATTGGCATGTCGCCTGTCACATCGGTCCCTGCGGCACAGGTGATGTGATAGTGGGTCTTGTCGTCCAAAGCGCTGTTGATCAGAGCCACAAAGCGCGACATCAAAGTGTGGTCATAGCCTGCTGCACGCGAGGCAAGCGTTTCCACATCCAAAGTATAGACCATAGTCTTGGTCCCGTCACCGGGAAGTGATTTGAACCGCATCTGATCCCCGATCCGGTTGAGAAAGACCGTATGATCCACATGGGTCATCGCAGCCATCAAAGCGCTGGGAACATCATCAGGCCCATCGACCCGGGGCGTGGCGATGGTCAGAACCGTTGCCCCCATATCGCGCGCCTCCTGCGCGATAATATCGCCGACATGAGCGTCAAAATAGTCGATCTGTCGGTCTTCCTCGATCAACAACAGGGTCTGGCCGGCAGAAAGCTCAACACAGTTTTGCAGCAAATTACGCGCTCCGATCAAAGCTCTGTTTTGGATTTCAGTCTGATTACTCATGTCCAGGACCCCCTGCTTTATGTATTTGTAACGTTACAATTATAAAATACAATCATAAAGCCGTACATCCCACTTAGGGCTAGGCTGAAGAGCCCAGCACCATTTCAACATGCATGGTAACAACGCTCTGCTCAAAACGCCCGACATCCAATGCCCTGAGCAAAGCGCCTGCCCCGGCCTGGCCCATTTCGTAGGCAGGTGACCGCATCGTCGTCAGGGTGATATCCGTGATGTCATTCAAGCCGAATGCATTGAACCCAGTCACGCAGGTTCGTTCAGGTACATCTATCCCGGCTTGTCTCAGTGATTTGAGGGCGGCCAATGCGATTTCATCATTGATACACATGATGGCATCCGGATGGCCGTGCATTGAAACATAGCCGTTTAGGGCCTGAATTACATCTTGCTGGCGCCCGTCTCCGGTGGGGGTGACGTGCAGATGATCGACGCCTCCCTGGCTATGGACTTCATCGGACATCCCAGCCACACGCTGATTGACGGCGGCCCATTCGTTTTCTCCTGACGTGAGGATCAACACAGAATTCGGCTGCCGCTTCAGAACGTGCTGTGCAAGTGTCCGCGCGCCAGAATAATCATCCTGCATGACTGCGCATATTGCATCCGAGGTCTCATCCGGCTCTTCCAGAAACAGGACCGTTGGCTGGTGAAACTCGCGGATAAGGTCAAACTGATGCGCGCGTTGTTCGTCTGATCCCGACAGCAAAACGCACATCCCATCGGTTTGTACATTTCGGAACATGTTAGACGTGCCAAACTCACTGGGCTTCACGCCTTGCAGAAGTGTGGAGAAGCCTTTTTCGTTCAGAGTATTGCTTATGCCGGATACAATCTGGGTGGTGTATCCATCAGACAGGTAGTGATCCGAGGCATCCACAACAATAATCCCAATCGACCAGAGCTTGGATGTCCTCAGCAAATGTGCGCCGTAATTCCGCCGATAGTTCAGCGCCTTGACCGAGCGCCCCACTTTGTCACGCATCTCAGGGGTCATCAGATCAAACCGCCCGTTCACGAAATTGGAAACGGTCATTGGAGAGACTTTCGCGTGATCAGCGACTTGCCTTAACGTGGCACGTTTTAACTGCGGCATGAATGAAGCGTATTCGTTTTTTCCATTTGACAGATCATAACAGCCATCACTTGATCACGGCCAGTCGTTAAGTGAGTTTCCTGCACAGGTCCCGCAATCGTTTAAGATCATCGGCCACGCTCAAGCGCTGTCAGTCGCGCAAGTGGCTGCGTTGGTTACATTGGGCTCCCGTCAGATTTCACCGCGCCATGCCCAAACAGATGCAGCTGATCCCACTCAGTACTGCTTGGCGATCGGGCCAATAGTGCCTGAGGGCACTCACTGAATTGATTCAAAAAACGCGGGCATTGAGACAAGCATGTGCGACGATTCACATCAAATTCTGAAACGTAAGATGATCTTACTTTGGCTTGAAAAACTTACCTAATGCACAGCGAACCGAATATTTGTGGCGAAACCCTGTATCTAGGCGGTAAAAGCATCTGAAATATCAAAGGCGCGTGTTGCGACCACGTGGCCGCGTTGGTCAAATCTGCTGCTTCACCCAAGACATGTCCTCGCCATGCTGCCCACCCTGTTGCAGATCGAACAGAACAGGATGCTCAGAGACCGCAGGTATCGCTTTCGCTTTGGCAAGCGTGCAGTGGCGCGCTAGGTATCCTCATGGACGTATCGGAACAAAGTCAAATGACAGATCAGACCCTTCGGGTTTTTTGCGCTGATCCTTTGATCTGTTCAGATGCGGGTTCAGTCCCGCTCAGGCTGTTGGACAGTCTGCGCGACACTGCCTCTTTGGATGATGACCTCATCATTCGATTCGACCACGACCTGCAACATCATGCGCAATATCCGGCCTCAGAGCTGTTGTATCACACGTATTACGCGGCTCAGATGCCCAGCCAAGCCACCTTGTCCGCGATGGCCGAAACGGCGATCAAACATCAAAACACCGAAATGGCTGCCGATCGGTTGAGATTTCAGATTGAGAGCGCCCCGCAGAATCTTCATGCACGGCTGCGCCTGGTACAGGTTCACATCGGCGCGGGTGATTTTTCAGAAGCTTTGGCCCAACTCGGACTGTTGAAAGACTGGCCCGATGATCCTCGAGTTCAACGCATCACGGCCACGGTCTATGCCGCCACCGGAGAGGTCAAACGCGCCCTCGCCTTTCTGGACGCTGCCCTTTCAAAGCAACCAGACCAGATTGAGTTGCAGATCGAACGCTTCCGGATTCTCAGCCGGTCGGGTCATCGACACGAGGCGGAAACCGGGCTCAAGGCCATTGTGCAGGCTCATCCAGAGCGGCCTGCGCCACGCAGACAGCTTGCGCAAAGCCTCATGATCTGGAGAGATTACAACGCAGCACTTGCGCAATGGCGCGCAATCCTTGCACTCCTCCCCACTGATAAGGCTGCCCAGTTCGGCACCCTGCGATGTCTGTTTGAAACATCTGATGCTTCCGAAGCACAGGCCTTTTTGGACACGATCTCGCCCGATCTAGATCGGGCATCAATCTGGCAATTTCAAATCTGGCTGTTGATCGCAAATCACAAAAAAGAAGAAGCCTTGGCGTATATTGACCACCTCATTCAATCAGGATCGACACGTGTTCTAAGCCCCGCTGAAACGCAAGCGCTGCTACTCGAAAAAGTAAAGCTTCTGATTAGCGTCGCCAAAATTCCGACGACGCCGGAGCATCGCAAGACGGTAGATGAGGTGTTCACCCAGATCCTGGACCTACGACCGATAACCGCGACGATCCGTAAACACTATGCGGATGCGCTGATCAAAACGGGCCGCTTCAAAGAGGCATCGGCGCAGATTAATCTACTGCCCGATCAGCCGGAAGAGCTGATCACCTCGTTGCATATCTGGAACAATGTGCAGGACGGGGACGTGGCAGCGGCCAAATCCAGGTGGGCTGCCTTCACGGCAAAGCAGTTCCTGCTAAGCCAGCAGCCAAGCCCTCCTGATCGCCTGACGCGCATTGACGAGTTGCCCATCGCTGACCGCGACGGGGCGATCACCCTCTTCACCACGATCAAGAATGAACGCAACCGCCTGCCCTGGTTTTTGATGTATTATCGGTCTCTTGGCGTGTCACGTTTCGTGGTCATCGACAATTGTTCCACCGATCAAAGTCGCGCTTATCTTCAGAATCAGCCCGATGTGCATCTCTATCTGGCGCGTGACAGTTTCGCTGAGGGATGTTCAGGGGTGAGATGGATCAATGAGCTGACCAAGACCTTCGCGACGCGCGGTTGGGTTTTATACGCCGATGTCGACGAGGCTTTGGTATTTCCCGGTGTCGAAACTCATGACCTTCATAAGTTGACCACCTATATGGACCGGCATGACCAGGAAGCGCTAGGGGGGTTCATGCTGGATATGTTTGCGGACCCGGCCCATCCCCCTTCCCCGATGAGTGACCGCTTTTCCTATGTCGACGAATACCGGCTTTTTGAGAACAGCTATGACAGCTTTCCCAATAAGAACTGCCCCTATTATATTCAGCACGGGGGTGTGCGACGGCATTTTGGCGGGCTTGAAACGCTCACCAAGACCCCGTTGTTCCGAGGCGGGCGTGACATCGCGCTGAGATACAGCAGCCATGTGATTTCGCCAGCGACCTTGTCAGATGTCACCTGCGCCCTCTTGCATTACAAATTCATTGACCAGGCTGCGGAGGCCTTCTCAGATGATCTGGATAACGGCACACGAAGCGGCAAGAACCAGGCCAGATACCGCAACTACCTCGAACACCTGGAAGAAGGACACCCCCGGATGAAAGCCGACCCCGACAAAATTATTCGTTTTGAGGATAGTGTCCAGCTGTCCCAATTGGGGTTGATCACCTGCCCGGACCGGTTTGCAAAACAGATTGGGGATCGGCATGGCTACTGATGATCCTCGGATGAGGTCAACGGAACAGCCCGATGCCGCGTTCGAAGCGCGATTTACAAAATGTAAATGGCTCGAACCAAACGCACATAATCTTACCATTGGAAAAGATCCCAAATTTATCTGGTATCGCAATGCAAAAGTTGGAACACGAACCTGTCTTGCCACTTTGGATCAGGCAGGTATCTCCTATCAGGTGCGCCAAGCCTTCAGATGCAACTATGCGCCCGAGACGCCCGAGGCCTATTTCAAGTTCGCATTCGTCCGCAACCCCTGGGACCGGCTAGTCTCGTTTTGGCTGAACAAACTGAAGCCCGGCAAAAAGCAATTCCTCTTTGATCCCGGCATCGACCATCAGAACTTTGGCGACGTTGTGCGTTATCTTAACAATTTTGATCTGGCGACATGTGATGCGCATTTTCGTCTTCAGACGCGCCTTGTGCCTCTGGCAAAGCTTGATTTCATCGGTCGGTTCGAAACCTACGAGGCCGACCTTCGCACTATCCTCGGCCGCTTAGGCATTGAAACGTCAGCCCCCATTGAGCGACGCAATTCGACCAAGGATCGCCTGCCCTACCAAAGCTACTACACACCTGAATTGGTCGACATCGTCGCTGAGCTTTACAAAGACGATATCGATGCTTTGGGGTACAAGTTTTGATGGTTTGACGCACGTCAAAGGCTTTGGCGCTCTTTTGTTGTCAATCCGGGCAATGCCAACTGCACTTCGCCCGGCCAGAGGTTGAGAAACGTCAGGTTGGACGCAACTGCCGCATGGCCCACATAGACATCCTCCAGCCCGACTGCCGCCAGATCGAAAAAGGCCTGCATGGCAATATACATGTAAGCGCAGGCCGATAGCCCTTGAGGGCCCAGGATGTACCCTGCCCCGCCAGCGGCGTATTCGCGCGGTAACGGGTACTGATACCCACGCATGTTTACGGAAGGATCAGCACATTTCCCAACATGCCACCCGTGCCATTGCTTTTTATGCAAATGAGTTCCCACCAACCGCCCGGCGAACGCGGCCTTTGCGCCAATGACCCTATTGGCACAGGCATTGAATGTTGCCGCGTCCTGCAACAGCAGGTTGTCGTCTACCTTGATGACCATCTGAGGGGCCGCGATCAAATCAAGCAGCATATACGCGTAAAATAGCTTGCGATGCAGATGCTCATACGTGTCGGGTGTCGGCACCTGCAGGGTTTGCCCGTCATAGGACAGCGACAAGCCAATTTCGGCTTCGCCGCGCGTGTGTGTATCCCCCAGCAAAACGATGTGGTGATATCGGTCATCAGCATGGTTTTCAAATGATGCAAGACACGCTTTTGTTTCGCTCAACCGGTGATGACAGCTGGTGTGCAAAATCACCCGCTTGCCTGCGCAATCCTGCCGGATCTGGTCTACATCAGCGGTGTATTGCAGCACCAACAGGTCGCCCAGAAAGACCCGTAAATGTTCATTTTCTGGAAAGAGAGAAAAAGCATCACGAAGTTGCGGCAAGGATGCGCAGAGTTGCGCAGAATCTGATATCCCCACGAGATCTTCGAGCGCCTGCAATTGGGCCGTGGCCCCGTTGTAGGAAAAGTGATTGTGATAATGCCGCGGCGTATTCAGCCTTTGATCCATCGGGATGCTGTCAAGCTCGTCTTCCTGACGCTTCACATAGGCGGCGACTTGTTCTCGCGATTTTTCGATCAGCGAAACGGCCGCTCGCTCCAGGCTGGTCATAGAAAAAGCCCCGTCCGTATGAGCCAGGCGCGATCGCTTTCGCTTTGGGCCCCTCGAATACACTTAGCATCCTTCACAAGATCAATCACTTTCAGCGTCGGGTTTCCCAATGGTAGATGTCCCAGGTTTTAAGGTCAGGGTTGAATAGTATAGATGATGCAGTCGCACCGCGCGACCTTACGCCCGTGAGACACCACAACCAACTGTTTTGTCCCTTCCAACCGCACCCGATTCTGAATTTCAACCTTCGCTCCTCGCTTGAACGCTTAATGTGATTGGCGTAGCTAAATGCCACACACTCTGCAAAGGAGCCGCGCCATTTCATCGTCCCCCCCCTCCAATGATCCATCAGCGGGCCCGGCATCCAAAGGGTTGTCCTATGATCATATCTTTATCATCACCTATGGCCGTACAGGCTCGACGCTGCTGCAGGGATTGCTGAACACGACAGATGGCGTGTTGGTTCGAGGCGAAAACAACAATATCACCTTCAACCTGTTCGAAGCCTATGAGGCCCTGACAGTCGCCAAAGACCGTATTGGCGAACGTTCGATCCCGGTCAACAAACCTTGGTATGGGTTACACGCCGTTGATACGGACGCTTTCGTGGATGACCTGCGTCACACGATGACACGGGCCTTGCTGTCGGACCGCGCCGAGGACGACGATATCAAATGCTTTGGCTTCAAGGAAATTCGCCATCCCGAGATGGGCGAAAAACTGGCCGCATACCTGGAGTTTCTGACGCTGCTGTTTCCAAACCCTGCGTTTATATTTTTATCGCGTGATCTGGCGCAGGTGTCCCAAAGCGCCTGGTGGGCTCATGAAGACAAGGACTGGGTGTATGATACCCTGCAAACCTACGAAACGCGGGCCCGCGCCTTTGCGGCCGGACGATCAAATTGCTTCTTGATCGACTATAGCGACGTCACCGGTCAGACACCAAAACTGCGCGCACTGTTCGAGTTTTTGGGGGCACCCTACATCCAGGCGGACGTGGATCGCACCTTGTCGACCCCTCACAGCTACTCCGCTAAAAACCCAGAAGAACAGGGCTGAAAACCTCACCTGCGTTTGCCCCTGACCCATCTTTGTTGGAGCACCACCTTGAAGGCTGACAAACCCACATTCATCCTCGGCCTTGGAGCCCAAAAAGCCGGGACATCCTGGTTGCGCGCGCAACTGAACAAATGCGCTCCGGTCAATATGGGCTTTGTGAAAGAATATCACGTCTGGGACTATGTCCATCTTTTTTCAGAGGCTTGGCGAGCAAAGGTCAATGCAAATACAGCTGAGATCAAAAATCCAATTCAAGTTGAGATGCGACACGTAGCTGGCGCTTATGAGAGGTACTTCACCTCACTGATCCGCAATGAAATCAGGTTTACAGGCGACATTACCCCCTCTTACGCCGGATTGAATGCCAGTCAGCTCTCCGAGATCAAAGGCAAGCTCGAGCATGCAGGGTTTCGCGTGAAAGTGATCTTTGTGATGCGCGATCCCGCCGAGCGGAATTGGAGTGCGATGCGCATGTTGCACCGCGAAGGTCAGCTCGCCATTCGCGATGCTTCGCAAGAAGAGTTGCTGGAGCGGTTTGCCTTCTTTATCCAAAGGCAGAATATGATAACGCGCACCCGCTATGATCACACGGTCCAGGCCATCAGAGAAAGTTTTGATGAAAACGATCGCCTCTTTGCAATTTACGAAGATATGTTCAACGCAGACTTCATGGGCAGGCTGTCTGCCTTTCTCGATCTGGACCTCAACGGGATGGATCTTCGTGAAAAGATCTACGCCGGATCGGGCATTCGCCTGCCCAAAGCGCAATACGATACCTGCCGGGATTTCCACTCTGAGGTCTATGCCTTTTGCGCCGAGGCCTTCCCAATGACCAGAGAGCTTTGGCGCTGGACGCCGTAAAGTCCCTCGGGTCAGGAAGAATTGGACAAGATCTCTTTTCTTTTGGTTGAATTCAGGCTGGGAAAATCACCATCCGGACGTGCCACATCCAGGAAGGGGCACAATACGTCCCACCCCTCGCCTTTGGTGATGTCCATCTGCACCAACCGATGCGAGGGTTTGGAGGCAAAAAAATCTGCAACCCTGCTGTGATAGGCATCATGCGCCTCGGCCCAACTGGCGTGATGGGCATATAAGTTCGCATCCATTGAACCGGCGCGATGGGCAAACCGTTTTTTCGCAGAAACCTCACTCAGATCAGCCAGGTTTTCCATCTCGTGCAGCCGTCGGTAATGCGACGTCACAGATGTCGTCCACGGTGTCACATCGCGCGTAGTCAAAACAAACTTTGAGTTCGGGAACGTGTGGTACAGCCATTCAAAATGCTGGCTGGCGTTAATATCTGAGAAGGCGTCGAACAAGACGTAGTCGTCCTGGGACAGCAAGTTTCTGGTGATCGGGTTCAGCCAATGTACCGCGTGATACCCCAGTTGGTTCAAGGCCGAGTTCAGTGATGTGGTGCCGGTTCGGCTCAGCCCGATGCCAAATATCTTTGAAGCACTAAAATCAGGAAAATCGGGCGCCGTTATCTTTGCACAAACCCGGGTCAGAGCCTGTACTCGCGAGTGCAGCGGGTTTGGAAGAGCGTCCTGTGAAAGCTCTTTCACGGCAGGTACCAGGGCCTCGTAATCCTCAACCGCCAACAGCATCTCAGAAAGAAGGACGGATTTTGCCGCCGTTTCAAAGGCGGATAACGGTTGCCTGTCCTCGATCAGCTGCCTGATCTGGTGCAGGTATTCAAACCTCGACGACCCAATGCAGACATATTGAACCGTGCGCATCAGAGTGTCGGCGACATGAGGCGAAACTGACTGTGCGCGCGCAAGTTTAAAAAGCTCAGGCAAGGCGCGGTGTGCAGCTTCCAGATCGTTCCAAGCATTGAAAAACAGTTCGAGAGAGCGTGGAAATATCGCGTTGGGTGTGATCTTCAAAAGTGCCTTCAGGTGGGTCCTTACGGTGGGCCGGTCTCCAAGCGTGCGCGCCACCCGTAGCATCCCCTCAACCGGAGCCGCATGAGTGGGGTGTTTTTCCGCCAGACGGGCGAAATGGGCGTTGGCATCCTCAAACTGGCGCTGCGCCAGCAAGGCATTGCCCACATCAATTTCTGTTTTCATGTCAGCCAAACCGTCGCCCCCTGCCAAAGCCGTGAACGCGTTGACATCCCACAACGTCCAGATAACACCGGGTGATCCGACGTGAAAAGGGCCGAGCGCACCATAGCTTCTGGAAACGCACTTTTCTACGCGGCCAACTGCTTGAGATACACGCTGACCTTTTCAAGACCTGCGCGCAGGACCTCAGGGTCGTTGGCATATCCGATGCGCAGCCACCCTTCCATATGCATGACAGATCCCGGCGTGAACATCACGCCTGTCTCTTTCAACAGTCCGACGCAAAAATCACGGGACGGCATATCGAAACCGTACTTCAGCAAGGCTGTGGTCCCCGCTTGGGGTTTGACATAGGTGATATGTGGTTCCGCTGCGACCCATGCGTCAAGAATGGCAAGATTTCCGCGGGTGATGCGGTGCGTGCGTTCCAGGATGCGGTCTTTGTGTTCCAGTGCAAGCGCGGCAAAATAGTCATCCAGCATGCCCACACTAATCGTGGTGTAGTCACGGTGCACTGAAACCGCCTCTAACAACTCGGGCGCGGCGGCGATCCACCCCAAACGCAAGCCCGCCAATGAAAACGTTTTGGACATTCCCGCCACGCTGACCCCACGTTCATAAAGATCGGCAATTGCCGGAGAAAAACCGTCACCCTCCTGGGCTGTGCCGCGGTACACCTCGTCACACAGGATCCACGCGTCGCTTTTCCGGGCGATGGCGATGAACTGTTCCAGATACCCTGCATCCATCAACGCCCCAGTGGGATTGTTGGGGTTGTTGATGGCAATCAGTTTGGTCTCGGGTCGGATCAGCCGGGCAAATTCGTCCAGATCAGGCAGAAACCCGTTTTCCGGGCGCAGCTCAAGAATATCCACAGTGGCCCCATAGCTTTCGGGGATGGAGTAGTGTTGCTGATACGTGGGCCGAACCGAAATCACATGATCGCCCGGTTCCACCAGAGTTTCATGCACCAAAGCATTGGCCCCGATCGCCCCATGTGTGACCACAATGTTATCGCGCGTTTGGGCCGCATAAAGCGAGCAGATCGCATCTCGCAACCGGTCCGAGCCTTCGATCGCGCCATATGTCATCTTCATCGGCAAAAGGTCTTGCATCACGTCGGCATTCTTACCCGACAGTTCCAGCAACTCCGACACCGTCAGCGAGGCAACACAGGTTTCCGCCAGATTGTAGTCGCAATGGTTCTCAAATTCGTTCATCCAGATTTCGACGCCGAAGGGTTTGATCTGCATGGTCAGGCTCCTGAAGGTATGGACCGTTTGTCCATTCCTTAGCACCCCGCCAGCCGCACCGCGAGGATGATTTCAGCTCTGCAGCACCCCCTCTTGCGATCTGCAGATACGGATGGTTCAAAGGGGGATGATGTCCCTAATGCCAACCGCCCTTCTAATTGCCACATGCGGGGTGGCAGGGTTTGTGGCGCAATGGGTCGGGCTGCCCCTGCCATTTATGCTGGGGCCGCTGCTGGTATCGGGTTTAATCTCAACCACCCTGCCCAATCGCCTGCCTGCTGAATTCACCTGGCTTGCCGGTTTGCGCACATTGTTCATTGCCGTGATCGGGCTGATGATCGGCACGCAGATCACGCCAACCCTCTTTGCCGAGGCCAAGGGACTTGCGCTGAGCGTTTTGGCTCTGACCGGCTTTGTTGTACTGAGCGCGGGATACAATTACGCCGTCTTTCGCAAACTGGGTGGGTACGACAAGCCCACTGCATTTCATTCCAGTGCGCCAGGGGGGCTCTACGAAAGCTTAGCTTTTGGCGAAGAAGCCGGGGCCGACAATGCACGGTTGATTCTGCAGCAGTTCTTGCGGGTCATCATGGTGGTCACTCTTCTGCCCATAGGCCTGTCGCTGTGGCACGGCGCGTCCTTGGGATCGGCTGCAGGTATGACTATGGCAGGGGCGCAAGTGCCCCTGTCGCGACTACCCCTGATTGCTCTGGCGGTGCTGGGCGGCATTGTTCTGGGCCATCTTTGCCGGATGCCCGCCCGTCAACTGACTGGTCCCATGGCCATCGGGGCGCTTTTGTCGCTGACCGGGCTAATCCAGCTGGATGTGCCTCAATGGTTGGTCAATCTCGCCCAAGTGGTCGTGGGCGCGGCCCTTGGCACGCGGTTCAAAGGCAGCACCGGGCCGATGCTGGGCGTGGCGGCTGGTCTCGCCTTCGTCTCGGTTGGGGGGATGCTGTGCCTGGCCGCGCTCATGGCTGCGCTGCTCTCGCCACTGACGGGCGAAACATTTGATGTCATGCTAATCAGCTTTGCCCCCGGCGGTGTGACCGAAATGGCGCTGGTCGCGCTCAGCCTACCTGCCAACCCGGCTTTGGTGACGCTCTATCACATCATTCGCATCCTGATCACTGTGGTCGGGCTCACGCTCTCGGCGCGCTGGTTCAAACGTCAGCTTTGACAGGCGCGCGCGTTCGCGTTATCTGAACACTTGTTCATTTCCCAAACGCAAGGAGCTCCCCATGCGCATCGAAACCTCAGCAGCTGTCATCACCGGAGGCGCCTCAGGCTTAGGCGAAGCCACGGCCCGGCATTTCCGAGACCATGGCGCACAAGTCACCTTGCTGGACCGCGACGTGACCCGGGGCGAGGCAGTGGCCGTTGAGATCGGCGCGCATTTTGCGGAAACGGACGTGACGGATGAGACCTCGGTTCAAACTGCAATCGACGCCGCCACATCGGCGATGGGAAAAGTCACCGTGGCCGTCAATTGTGCGGGTATCGCACCGGCAGCCAAGACTCTGGGCCGCGAAGGGCCACACCCGCTCGACACCTTTCAAAGCGTGATTAGCGTCAACCTGGTGGGAAGCTTCAACGTAGCACGTCTGGCTGCGGCCGCCATGGCCCATAACGCGCCCGAGCCGGATGGCAACCGGGGAGTGATCATCAACACCGCCTCGATTGCGGCCTTTGACGGGCAAAAAGGCCAAGCAGCCTATGCGGCGTCCAAAGGCGGCATTGCGGGCCTCACCCTGCCCATGGCGCGGGACCTGACCCGCGAGGGCATCCGTGTGATGGCGATTGCGCCGGGTATCTTTCTGACGCCCATGCTTCAAGGGCTGCCGCAAGAGGTCCAGGATAGCCTGGCCGCCGATGTCACCTTCCCCAAGCGGTTGGGCGATCCGGCAGAATATGCCGCATTGGCCCGGTTCATCGTGGAATGTGGCTATCTGAACGGCGAAGTCATCCGCATCGACGGCGCGCTGCGGATGCAATAACGCAGACCGCACCTGTTTCATCTTTCTCTAAATACTCAAGTGCGTCACGTCCCCGCAGGCGCCGCTGATGAGTGTTTGTGGAAAGATGAGCCCAGCCCGTATTTGACTACTGGCTCTATTGAGACGCGCGCTCTGCCTCGATCTCGCGCCAGCGGGCAACATTGGCGTTGTGCTCATCCAGCGTTTCGGCAAAGGCATGCCCACCCGTTCCGTCGGCGACAAAGAAGATATAGGGTGTACTATCCGGATTGACCGCCGCCTCAAGGCTCGCGCGCCCCGGATTGGCGATGGGCGTTGGTGGCAGCGCGTCGATCACGTAAGTGTTCCAAGGCGTTTCCGCCCGTAATTCGGATTGGCGAAGGCCGCGTCCCAACACACCTTCACCCTTGGTGATGCCATAGATCACCGTAGGGTCGGTTTGCAACTTCATGCCGCGGTTCAGACGGTTGGTGAAGACCGACGCCACCTGACGGCGCTCTTCGGCAAGGCCTGTTTCCTTTTCGATGATTGAGGCCAGAATGAGCGCCTCATAGGGGTTCTCAAGCGGCAAATCATCCGCGCGGTTTTCCCAGGCCGCAGCCAGTAGCGCATCCTGCGCATTGCGCATCTTTTCAATGATAGTACCGCGATCTTCGCCCACGCGCACCTCATAGCTGTCTGGGGCCAGGCTGCCTTCGGGCGGTACTTCGGCCAAGTCACCCTCCAGCACATCCACACCCTTCAGCGCGTTCACGATCTGCCAGCTGGTCACCCCTTCGGCAATCGCCACACGGTAGCGGGTATCTGATTTTTCACGCACGTCGGTGAACTCGGCGGGTGTTTCGTCTTCAGCCGGGTTGAACGCAGCCTTTTCGACAAAGCGGTTGGTGGATGGATCCAGCTCGCGCACCTGAATTTGACTACGGGTGACACCGATCCGGTACACCACTTCGGTGCCGCAAGTGCTGGCGCCGCCACGGGTTATGATATCGGCGATTTCGGCCATGCTGGCCTGTTCCGGGATCAACCAGCTGCCAGCTTTCAGCTGACTGGATTTTTCCGAATAATCCGCACCAATCCGAAAAATTGAGGCATTGGACACCGCACCTTCCTGTTCGAGATCACGCGAAATGCCCCGCATGGACGACCCGGACGGCACGCGCAGACAGATCTGTTCGTCCAAAGGACCGGCCGAGTCGTACTCGGATTGCCCCCACAGGATCACACCGCCGACCAGAAACACGGCGACGACCAAAAAGGTCAACACGTTAGACGTGATATTGCGCCACATGAATCAGCTGACCTTTTTGAACACAACCGAGGCATTGGTGCCGCCAAAGCCGAAAGAGTTGGACAGGGCCACATCAATCTTGCGCTCGCGCTTGGCCTTGGGGGCCAGATCAAGCGAGGTCTCGACAGGGTCATCCAGGTTGATCGTGGGCGGTGCCACCTGATCGCGAATGGCCAGGATCGAGAAAATCGCCTCGATCGCGCCAGCGGCCCCCAAAAGGTGGCCCGTCGCGGATTTGGTCGAGCTCATCGTGGCATTTGAGGCCGCATCGCCCAGCAGACGTTCGACCGCGCCCAGCTCAATCGTGTCGGCCATGGTCGAGGTGCCATGGGCGTTGATGTAATCCACGTCGCTGGGTGCGATGCCTGCGCGTTTCAATGCAGCAGTCATTGAGCGGAACCCACCATCGCCGTCCTCGGATGGAGCGGTGATGTGATAGGCATCGCCCGACAGGCCATAGCCCACCACTTCGGCATAGATTTGAGCGCCGCGCGCCTTGGCGTGTTCATATTCTTCCAGCACGACAACCCCTGCCCCTTCGCCCATGACAAAGCCGTCACGGTCTGCGTCATAGGGTCGACTGGCGGCCTTGGGATCATCTGCGCGTTTTGTGCTGAGCGCTTTGCAGGCGTTGAAGCCCGCGATACCGATCTCGCAAATCGCGGCCTCCGCCCCGCCTGCGATCATCACATCGGCGTCATCGAGCCCAATCAACCGGGCCGCGTCGCCAATGGCATGCGCCCCCGTGGAACAGGCCGTCACAACAGCGTGGTTGGGGCCCTTGAAGCCATACCGAATGCTGACCTGACCCGAGATCAGGTTGATCAAAGCACCGGGGATAAAGAAGGGCGATACGCGGCGCGCGCCCTTGTCGCGGATCAACAGCGTGGTTTGCTCGATGGATTGCAAACCGCCGATCCCCGAGCCAATGAGCACGCCTGTGCGCTCGAGGCTTTCGTCGTCCTGAGGCGTCCAGCCGCTGTCCTCGACGGCCTGAGAGGCTGCAGCGATGCCATAGACGATGAAATCGTCGACTTTGCGTTGCTCTTTCGGTGCCATGTAGTCATCGGCATTGAAGGTGCCGTCGCTGCCATCGCCCAGAGGCACTTCGCAGGCGTAGGTGGTCGCCACGTTTGAGGTATCAAAGCGGGTAATCGGCCCCGCGCCGGACTGCCCGTCCAGCAACCGTGACCAGCTTTCCTCAACCCCTGACGCCAGGGGTGTTACCAATCCCAAACCTGTGACAACCACTCGCCGCATATTGCTGCCCTCACCCTATGAATAGTGTTCTGCCTGCTCATACCCCGCCTTACCCCTCAGGGGCAAGAGCGGGAGATGCAAGGGTCACTTGAGTTTTGGGTTTACTGGAATTCGGCGGTGGGTTCGGGCTGTTCTGCGGCAAAAGCCAGGGCGGCTTCGAGATCAATGTCCTTGGCCATGAGAGCCCGGCCAATCAGCGTGCCTGCAATGTTGGGCAAATACTTCAGACGCACCACGTCATCCGCCTGCTTGATCGTGCCGCGCACAATAACCGGATGGCGGGTTTTTGCCGCAAGACCGGTGATCACACCCAAAGTGCCATCGGATTCGCCAATGTCGCTATCGATATCCGTCACGATGATGCCGGCCAGAGGGGCATTATCGAATTCGCTGATAAAGGCTTCGGGGCTGAAGGCCGAGGGCTGACGCCAGCCATCGGTCATCATCTGACCTTGATAAATATCCACCGCCAGAACGATCTGATCCGGGTGATGCTTGGCCATGGCCTTGACCGCGTCGGGGTCCTGGGCGGCCATTGTGCCGATCACAACGCGGCCCACACCCTTGTCGATCCAGCGCTCAACAGACTCGCGCGAGCGGAAACCGCCTCCGAACTGAACCGGAATCCCGACGGTTCGAATGATCTCTTCGGACAAAGCGTTGTTGTCGCCATCCCCTGCCAGCGCGTTCATGTCTGTTAGGTGCATCCACTCAGCGCCAGCGGCTGCAAAGCCACGGGCAATCTCAACCGGGTCCTTGTGCCAGATCACCGGCTCTTCCAGCCGACCACGAGTCAATGAAACCGATTTTCCGTTATGCAATTCAAGTGTGGGATAAATGATCATGGCAGACAGCCCCCTATCTAGATCACAACCGGCAATATCACCGGTCAGAACACGTATAAGTATATCATAAGAGCGTGATATTGCTAAATCGGCAAGATAAGATACGTTCGCGGCTTTTTTATCGGCTTGGGCCGAGTGGATGCCGCGCGTTTGCGGTCATTCGCTGAGCAAAGGCAGCAGCATGTGAAACAGCTCCGCCTGAGAGCTGATGGCGCATTTGCGATAAAGTTGTTTGCGGAACACTTTGACGGTCTGCGGGCTGATTTCCAATCTCAGCCCGATGGACACCGACGAATGCCCGCGCAGGACAAGGATCGCCACCTCGGCCTGGCGTTGACTGAGGTGAATGTCATGCGCGCGGGACAAGGCCGCGATCAACCGGTCTGTCACAGCCGTGTCCGAGTAATCCCCCTGGGCGGCCAATCCGGCCCATTGGCGGTTGGCCAAGGCCACGACAACGGCTGATATGCGATGTGCTGCGGCCAGTTCCCTGGCATTAAAGCGGGTGTTCGAGCTGGCATCGCGCCCCATACAGATGTGAACGGACATATCCGGGGACGGATAGGTCACGAAAACAAGCTCGTCCAAGATCGTGGTGGCCGCGTAATAGTCCAGATAATACGGGTTGCGGTGAAATTGATCCGGCGCAATGTCTGATAGCCTGTACACACCCGCCTTTGCCCGGTTTGCGTGCAAATCCTGAAACGGGTCCAGTAGGTAAGCGCCTGCAAGGTAAATCTGATCGAAGCTCTCGTGCACCACAGTGGTGCGGGCGCTGTGGGCAATTGACAGGGGGCGTCTCCCGTCAAAGTATGCCAGCATGGTACAGTTATCGTGGCCCAGCTCGGCTCGGATCCAGCGCTCCAACGCCTCGGCGAACCCGTCGCTGCCCAGGGCATTTATGGCTGACGCCAGAAAATCGTGTGCTTTGGTATCGTGCATCACCCATACCACCCGGGGGGTATATACCCCTCGAAATTATGCTCATACCGTAACCTTGCCTGTTTGGGGGGTATAATCAATGATAAACACGACGCCGGAAAAGAGCCAGATTGCCGTCGATATCAATCATGTCACCAAGCGCTATGGCACGTTCACGGCCCTGCAGCACATGTCGTTGTCCATTGCCGACAATGAGTTTTTTACCCTTTTAGGGCCATCGGGATGTGGGAAAACCACTCTCTTGCGCATGATCGCCGGATTTGAAGATGTCACCGAAGGCGAGATTTATCTCTTTGGCGATGAAATTGAAAACCTGCCCCCCAACAAACGCCCCGTGAACACTGTGTTCCAGAACTACGCTTTGTTTCCGCACATGAGCGTGACCGACAACGTAGCCTTTGGGCTTGAGATGCTGGGCCGCTCCAAGGCAGAGGCCCGCACACGTGCAGGCGAGATGCTCGAACTGGTGCAGCTGTCGCAATTTGCCAATCGCAAACCATCGCAGCTGTCAGGCGGGCAACAACAGCGTGTGGCCCTCGCCCGCGCGCTGGCCCCTCAACCCAAAGTGCTGTTGCTGGACGAACCACTCTCGGCGCTTGATCTGAAACTGCGTCAGGCGATGCGCTACGAACTCAAGTCCCTGCAACGTGAGACGGGGATCACCTTCATCTTCGTCACACACGACCAAGAAGAAGCCCTGACCATGTCCGACCGCATTGCCGTGATGTCAAACGGCGAGTTGCAACAGTTGGGCGCGGCCCGCGATATCTATGAAGCACCGCACAACGTGTTTGTTGCCAACTTTATCGGTGAAACCAACCTGCTGGATGTGACGGTCAAACACATTACTGGGGGGCGTGCCACCTGCGATCTGGGCGGGGATTACGCCCTTAGCTGCGACGCGATTGACGGTGTGAGCGCCGGGGCGCAGGTGCATCTTTCTGTGCGTCCTGAACGATTGTATCTGTCGGAAACTGCAACGGATGCCGAAGGCCTGGAAGGTAGGGTGCGCGATAACATCTTTATCGGCACGGATATCCAAACCATTGTCGCCCTGAACAACGGCCCCGAAATCATCGTTCGAACCTCGAACTCGGATCGGGGCAGCAGTCGCATCTTCGAGCCGGGCAATGCCGTGCACGTCAACATGGAGGCAGGAGCCGCGCGGCTTCTGGTGGACTAATGGCAGCAGGCGCAGCATCCGGCGGATCGGCCCGCTCTGACACGTATAAAGAAGCCCGCACATGGCTGTTGATGCCGTCGTGGATCGTACTCTCGCTGCTGGTGCTGGCGCCCGTGGTGATGATGCTGATCTATTCCTTCCTCACCAAGGAATTTCGCGGTGGGGTGATCTGGGAATTCTCGACAGCCGCCTATGATCAGTTCTTCTGCTCCCGCGGGTTGTTTGGAGATGAACCCTGCAGCATCGAATGGACCTATATCCAGATCTTCTGGCGCTCGATCTGGCAAGCAGCGGCGGCCACTTTGCTAAGCCTGGTCATTGGTTTTCCGACGGCATATTTCATCGCCACCCGGCCTGAAAAAATCAGACCGCTCTGGGTGTTCCTGATCACCATCCCCTATTGGGTGAACCTGTTGATCCGCACCGTCAGCATGAAATTTGTGTTACGAGATCAGGGCCCGCTGAATGACTTCCTGATGGCCACGGGGCTGATTGATGATCCTCTGCGCATCGTGAACACCAACTTCGCGGTACAGCTGGGGCTGTTTTACTCCTATCTGCCCTTCATGGTCCTGCCGATCTATGCCTCGGTCGAGCGGTACAACTTCAGCATGTCCGAAGCCGCAGCCGATCTTTATGCCAGCAAATGGACCACCCTGCGCCGCATCCTGTTGCCTGCGGTCAAACCGGGGGTGATCGCCGGGTGTATTCTGGTCTTTGTGCCCTCACTGGGATCGTTCCTGGCACCTGATTTGCTCGGAGGGGCCAAGAATTTCATGATCGGCTCCCTGATTGAAGAGCAATTCAAAGGCAACGCTGGCAATTGGCCCTTTGGCGCAGCAGCGGCGATGATCTTGCTAAGCATGGTGCTGGTCATTCTGATGATCCTGGCCCGACAGCAAGCCCGCGCGCAGAAAGGGGCCGAAGCATGACCAAACGCACCCATGATATCCGCCGGTATCCGGGCTTTTTGCCCATGACCATTCTGTGTCTGACACTGCTCTATGCGCCTCTGATCGTAGTGACGATCTATTCGTTCAATTCCAGCAACTCGATCACCAACTGGGAAGGGCTGAGCCTGCGCTGGTATGTGGACGTCTTTACCGGGCCTGAGGCCGAGAAGTTCAAACGCGCCGCCTGGAACAGCTTTACCATCGCGTTGATTGCCGCGACCACGGCCACCACCATCGCGACCCTTGCTGCCACGGGCATGATCCGCGCAGGTCAATTCAAACTGCGCACGCTGTCATTCGGGCTGATAAGCCTGCCCCTCATGGTGCCCGAGATCGTGACTGCGGTGGCCACGCTGATTTTCTTCAATTCCATCGGGTTTGTGCGCGGCTATACCACCATCTTGCTGGCACATATCGCCTTTTGCATCCCCTTTGCCTACATGCCCATCTCGGCCCGGATGCAGGGGGTGGAGGACACATATGAGCAAGCGGCCCTCGATCTCTATGCGTCGAAACGGCAGGCCTTCACCAAGATCCTGCTGCCCTTGATGATGCCCGGTATCATCTCGGGGTTCCTTTTGGCGTTCATCATCAGCCTGGATGATTTCATCATCACCAACTTCGTCAAAGGGGCGGGTGTAGAAACCCTGCCCACAGCCATCTTTGGCGCAGTTAAACAAGGGATCAAACCCAACATCATGGCCATTTCGACCATGCTGCTGGCCGTATCGATCATCATGGTCACGATCTCTTACTTCATCTCAAAATCAGACAACAAAACCTAACCAACAAACGAACTACAACACGGAGGAAACTATGAAAAACCTGCTTAAAACAACGGCTGCTGCGGTGGCACTGAGCGTCGGAGCCCAAGCGGCGCAGGCCGAAGGTCAGGTCGTGCTCTATCACTGGTTCGAGTACATCCCGGCCGAACTGCTTGAAAAATTCACCGCCGAGACCGGCGTCGATGTTGTGATGGACACATTCGATTCCAACGAATCCATGCTAGCATCACTGAAGGCTGGTGGCATGGGCACGTACGATCTGGCGGTGCCCGGAGACTACATGGTCAAAATCATGGCAGGCGAAGGCATGTTAGACACGATCGCCGATGGCGAGCTGGCTAACGCAGGTAACATCGCTGCAGAATGGGCAGATCCCGCGTTTGATCCGGGCCGCGCCAGCTCGATCCCGTATCAGTGGGGATCCACCTCGTTCATGGTCAACCGCGATGCTTATTCGGGTGACATCAACACCACCGACATCATCTTCAATCCACCGGCAGACCTGGCGGGCAAGATCAACATCCTCGATAGCCAGGGCGAAGTGATGCTGATGGCATCGCTGCATCTGGACATTCCGCAATGTACCCAAGATCGCGATCAGCTGAAAGCGCTGGATGCGTTGTTGCAATCGTCCAAGGCCAACTGGGTGTCGTTCAACTCGGACACTGCCAAGGACGTGCTGGTTTCGGGTGACGCTCAGGTGGGCATGATCTGGAACGGCTTTGGGGCCAAGGCCCGCGAAGAAGGCGCCAATGTAGAATACGCCTATCCTAGCCAGGGTCTGATCGTCTGGATGGACAACGTGGTATTGTTGAAAGACGCCCCGAACCGCGACAATGCGCTGAAGTTCATGGACTTCCTGCTCGAGCCTGAAAACATGGGCGCTGTCACCAACTTTGCCCGCTACAAGTCAGGCGTCACCGGTGTCGAGGACCACATTGACGAGGCCTTGAAAACCATGCCCGAGCAGAACCCACCTGCCGGGATCAAGACCGCCTTTGTGGAAGTCTGTGATGAGGAAACCCAGAAGGTCTATGACCAGATCTGGACCAACCTGAAAAAGTAAGCGCGGCGTTCTGTCGCCTGACTGAAAAGATCCACTTCCGGCCATGACGGTCGGGAGTGGGCTGCTGCCCCCTGCCCGGCTGCCTGATCCCTGAACACAGGAAAGGAAGATCCCAATGACATTTGATATCCCCACACGCACCGACGATGTGCTGACATCCGACACGCATCTGATCCAGTCTTTTGCCAACCTCAACGCCCTGAAACAGGATGGCGCACGCACGGCGATTGTCTCGGCCAAGGGCGCACATGTGATCGACAGTGAAGGCAACAAGCTGATCGACGGCATTGGCGGGCTTTGGTGTGTCAACGTGGGCCATGGTCGGGATGAGATCATTGATGCGGTAACTCAACAACTCAAGACGCTGGATTACTATTCGACCTTTTACAATTTCACCCATCCCGCCGCAGCGGCGTTGGCTGAAAAGGTCGCCTCATTGGCGCCGGGTCGGCTGAACCACGTCTATTTCAGCAATTCTGGGTCTGTCGCCAATGACACGGCCGTCCGGATCCTGCACCACTACAACATCCTGCGCGGCAAGCCTGAAAAACGGCAAATCCTGTCGCGTATGGGGGCCTATCACGGCTCCACCCACCTGGCCATGGCCATGACCACCCCGGCGTATTCCGAAGGCTGGCACACAGCGGCGGACGGGCTGGTGCATCACCTCATGGCCCCGCACAAGTACCGCGAAGCACCCGAAATGACCGACGCCGAGTTCCTGAAGGTGCTGGAGCAGGATATGCTGGACGCCATCCACCGCATCGGGGCCGACAACATCTGCGCGTTTTTTGCCGAACCCATTCAGGGTGCGGGCGGGGTGATCACCGCGCCTGAGGGCTATCACAAGCGCATGCGCGAGATCACAGCCGAGCACGATATCGCCTATGTCGCCGACGAGGTTGTCACAGCCTGGGGCCGCCTAGGCCATATGTTCACCTCGGAGGATGTCTATGACTGCGTGCCGGATATCATCACCACCGCCAAGGGGCTGACCTCGGGGTATCAACCTCTGGCGGCGACGATCGTCTCGAGTGAGATCCACGACGTAATTTCGAGACCCGATGCGATGTTCCTGCACGGGATGACCTATTCCGGCCATCCTGCGGCCGCTGCAGCGGGTCTGGCCAATATTGGCATCCTTGAGCGTGACCGCATCCCAGAGCGCGTCCAGACCACCGGCAAGGTGTTCGAGAACGCTCTGCGCGGACTGGATGATCTGAACATGGTTGGAGAGGTGCGTGGATCGCATTTCATGATGGGCATCGAGTTTGTGAAAAACAAAGACACCCGCGAGGAATTTGACGCAGATGCGATGATCGGCTCGAAAGTGTCGCAGGCAGCCCAGGATCGCGGCCTGATCGCACGGGCGCTTGGGAACATTCTGATCCTGTCGCCCACGCTGATCATGGATGAGGTCATGATTGCCGAGATCGAAGCCACCCTGCGCGAGAGCATCGAACTGGTGTCAAACGAATTGGGCGTTTAGCAACACGTGCAAAAGAATAGGCCCCGCCGATTGGCAGGGCCTTTCAAAATTTTGCAAAGCATAAAGCTTATGACGCTTCGGAGATGAATTTCACCGCGTCACCGAACGTCTGAATGGTTTCGGCTGCATCGTCAGGAATTTCGATCCCGAACTCTTCTTCGAATGCCATGACCAGCTCAACCGTGTCCAGGCTGTCTGCGCCCAGGTCGTCGATGAACGAGGCTGTCGGTTCGACTTTGCCCTCTTCCACGCCCAAGTGCTCCACAACGATCTTCTTCACGCGGTCTGCGATATCGCTCATGACATAATCCTTATCGTCTGTTGGGCGTTAGCGCCCGTTTTTGCCGATGCCCTGACTTAGGGTCATACAGCCTTGAATCTTGCCCCGTTGCGGGGCGGTTGGTCTTGCCCGTCTGAGACAGGCGGCCGGGTCTGGCTTCTGAGCGACCCGGTAAATCTGCGCCGCCTATAGCACATGGTGCGCTGTTGGCAAACGTTTTCCCGACTTGGGATGTGCCGCAAAAATTACAAGTCTTGCATGCAGACATCTTTGTCCGAATCTGGAAGGCGCGACGCCTAGAGCATCGCCATCCCGCCGTTGACATGCAAGGTGGTTCCCGTCACATATCCCGCCTCGTCCGATGCAAGATACAGCACAGCCGCTGCAATCTCGCCCGGCGCTCCCATACGCGCCGCCGGAATCTGGCCATTGATTTTTTCTTTCTGGTCGTCGGTCAGCTTATCCGTCATCGCTGTGGCGATGAAACCTGGCGCCACCGCATTGGCGGTGATCCCCCGGCTGGCCACCTCATAGGCGATGGATTTGGTCAGCCCGACCATACCTGCCTTCGAGGCGGCATAGTTCGCCTGTCCCGGGTTGCCCGTGGCCCCCACGATCGAGCTGATATTGATGATCCGGCCCCAGCGCGCCTTCATCATCGGGCGCATGACACCGCGACACAGGCGCATCGTGCTGGTCAGGTTTACATCCAGAACGCTTTGCCATTCTTCATCTGACATCCGCATGAATATCTGGTCGCGGGTGATACCGGCGTTATTGACCAGTATATCCACGCTGCCCATCGCCTCAATCGCTTGTTTCGCCAGGGCGTCCACAGCCTCGGCATCGCTAAGGTTACAGGGCAAGACATGAGCGCGCTCACCCAGCTCCTTCGCCAAAGCCTCAAGCGGTTCAACTCGCGTTCCGCTCAGTCCCACGGTTGCGCCTGCTGCGTGAAGGGCTTTGGCGATCTCGCCGCCGATTCCGCCCGACGCCCCCGTTACCAGTGCGGTTTTGCCCGTTAGGTCAAACATTCGAAAATCCTTCGTTTTGCATTTTAGATTTGCGCCCGCAGGCGCTTAGCCATTTATCGCCGCCGCAGCCGCCTTGACGTCGTCAGGCGCGCCCACGGCGTTGACCGCGATATCGCGGTTGATCCGGCGCACCATTCCCGAGAGCGCCTTACCTGCACCGATCTCATAGGTCTCGGTCACATCATGACGGCCCAGGAATTCAACGGATTCGCGCCACCGCACCGAGCCGGTGACCTGCTGCACCAGCAATGATCGAATGGTGGTGGGGTCCGACACCGCCTCGGCCAGAACATTGGCCACGACGGGCACCGTGGGGCGGTTGATTTCAACATGCGACAGCGCCTCGGCCATGGCGGCCGCAGCGGGTTCCATCAATGAACAATGGAACGGCGCGCTCACCGGCAATAGCATCGCGCGTTTAGCGCCATTCTCCTTGGCGATATCCACGGCACGGGCCACAGCTGCGGCGGACCCGGACACAACCACCTGGCCGGGATCGTTGTCATTGGCAGCCTGACAGACCTCGCCCTGGGCTGCTTCGTTCGCCGCGGCTTGCACCGCTGCGAAATCAAGGCCCAGAATGGCGGCCATCGCGCCCTCGCCCACCGGCACGGCCTTTTGCATGGCATTGCCCCGGGTGCGCAACAGGCGGGCAGTGTCTGCCACGCTCAACGCCCCTGCAGCGGCCAGCGCTGAATACTCGCCCAGCGAATGGCCCGCCACGTAAGATGCCGCCTCCAGGCTCACGCCTTCGGCTTCCAGCGCGCGCATCGCTGCCAGAGAGGTCGCCATCAGGGCTGGTTGTGCGTTGTGGGTCAGGGTCAGCGTGTCCTGCTCTCCCTCCCAGATCAGCGCGCTCAGCTTTTCATCCAGAGCGTCATCGACCTCGTCAAAAATCGCCTTTGCAGCCGGATAGGCCTCGGCCAGAGCAGCCCCCATTCCAATGGTCTGTGCGCCCTGTCCGGGAAAGAGAAAAGCTCGGCTCATGATGTCTGCCCCTGCCTGTTGTTATTGGGTGTCATTTGGATACCGCGCATGGGCGGCTGTGGCAACGGGCGATCGGTACGCGCGTGTCTTGCGCGAATACGCACCAATACTGTGTCTGGGATGGCAATTGTGTCACCTCGCCTGTGTCGCCATACTAAGGGACAGCTCAGACCGCAGGAAAGCACACGCATGCACACCCAGAACACTGACACGCGCTACGGCGCCGTCACCAAGGCCTTCCATTGGCTGACCGCCTTGTTCATCTTATCGCTGATTCCGGTCGGTCAATATGCCACCTATCTGGCCGGTCAGATTAACACGGCCGAAGGTCTCCCGGATGCTGCTTTAGTTTCGCGCACCACCTTTTTGTTTTCACTGCACAAAACAGCCGGTGTGATGGTGTTTTTTGTGGCGCTTGCGCGTATCCTCTGGGCCTTGGGGCAACGCAAGCCGGGATTGCTGAACGGGCATCACACGCTCGAGGCCCTTGCCGCAGAAACCATGCATTGGTTGCTTTATGGCTCATTGGTCATCGTGCCATTGACCGGATGGGTGCACCACGCCGCCACCACCGGATTTGCCCCCATATGGTGGCCCTTTGGTCAAACCCTGCCGTTTGTGCCCAAGGACGAAGGCGTGGCCGAGATTGCAACCACTCTGCACTACCTGTTTCAATGGGTACTGACCGTCGCCGTGGCCCTGCACGTGGCGGGGGCTCTGAAACACCATGTGATTGACCGCGACGCCACTTTGCGACGCATGCTGCCGGGGGACGCCGAAGGGCAACCCACAGCCCAGCAACCGGGCCATTTGGTGCCCGCTTTTACGGCGGTCCTGGTATGGTGCGGGGTTCTGCTGGGGGCCACAACCCTTGGCTGGTTTTCGCACTCTGATCATCAGGTTACGTCCGAAACTTCAAGCCCTACAGTCGAAACGGCTGGCAATTGGGTGGTTCAGGATGGCACCCTTGGATTGAGCGTTGTGCAACTTGGGTCAGAAGTGACGGGTCAGTTCGCAGATTGGACAGCTGACATTACGTATGCAGAAACCCCGGATGACACAGGCACTCATGGATCGGTGCGGGTTACCATATCAATTCCCTCGCTCGCCCTGGGATCCGTCACGGATCAGGCCAAAGGGTCCGGTTACCTGGACGCTGCCACCTTCCCCGAGGCGGTTTTTGACGCCAGATTGACGGATGTGGACGGGCAGATGCAGGCGCAAGGCACACTGACGATCAAGGATCAATCGGTGCCCGTTACCCTGCCCTTCGACTTGACTATCGACGCAGGCACCGCCACGGCCAATGGCGCGGTCGAAGTGAACCGGCTGGATTTCGGCATTGGCGAGCCGGGCGAAGGCTCGGTTGCTTTTGCAGTGACGATCTCGTTTGACCTGATGGCCCTGAGGACCGAGGCGCAGTAACTCAGCCTTCGGCTTTTTCTGCCAGCATCAGCCACTCTTCCTCGGCGGCCATCAAGGCTTCTTGCCGCGTGGCCAAGGCCTCGGAGGCTTTCTTGAACTTGACAGGCTCGCGGGTGAACAGTTCGGGATCGGCCATCAAATGTTCGAGCTTGGCAATCTCTGCCTCCAGCCGCGCGATTTCATCTGGCAATGTGTCCAGCTTGTGTTTCTCAGTAAAACTGAGGCCCGACTTCGCCGCACCCGCCTTGGCTTTGGGCTTGTCTTTGGATTTAGACGCACGCTCTGGCTTTTCAGCTTCCTGAGTGGTTTGAGCACGTTGCGCGCGGTAGTCGCTCCACCCGCCGGCATAGGCCACCGCCCGGCCATCCCCCTCCATAGCGATGGTTGTGGTGGCCACCCGGTCCAGAAAATCGCGATCGTGGCTGACCAGCAAAACGGTGCCGTCATAATCGTCCAGCACCTCCTGCATCAGGTCCAGCGTTTCGATGTCCAGATCATTGGTCGGCTCATCAAGCACCAGCAAATTGCTTTCCCGCGCCATCAGTTTGGCCAGCAACAGCCGCGCCTTCTCGCCGCCCGACAAAGATCGCACGGGCGCGCGGGCCTGGCGTTCGTCGAACAGGAATTCCTTGAGATAGCCCACCACATGTTTGGGCGTACCGCGCACCATGATCTGATCCGCCTGCCCCGAGACACGCATGTCCTTGTCCCCGGTCAGACTGTCCCAGAGGGTCATGTTCGGGTCCAATCCCTCGCGCGCCTGATCAAACATCGCGCTCAGCAGGTTGGTGCCGTGGCTGACACGACCGCTGTCCGGCTCAACCTCTTTCATCAGCATCTTCAACAGTGTGGTTTTGCCCACGCCATTGGGTCCGACAAAGCCCACGCGATCCCCACGTTGTATCTTGATGCTGAAATCGTGGAGAATCACCTTCTCCTCGTAAGCTTTTGCAATCGCTTCGGATTCGATCACCTTCTTGCCTGATTTCGGACCTGCATCCAGGGCCATGGCGGCGGTGCCCTGCCGGGTGATCTGGCTGGCACGTTCAGCCCGCAGGGCCTGCAAAGCCCGCACCCGGCCCTGATTGCGCTTGCGGCGCGCGCTGATGCCTTCCACGGCCCATCGCGCCTCGGCCTTGATCAGGCGGTTCAGCTTGTGGCGCTGCATGTCTTCTTCGTCCCAGACCTTATCACGCCAGGCTTCGAAGTGCTCAAATCCCTTCTCCTGCCGCCGTGTCATTCCTCTGTCAATCCAGAGAGTTGCCCGGCTGAGTTCACGCAAAAACGCGCGGTCGTGGCTGATCAAGACATATCCTGACCTGGTCGACTTCAGCTCTTGTTCAAGCCAGCCAATCGCCTCGATGTCCAGATGGTTTGTCGGCTCGTCCAGCAACATCAAATCGGGGGCTTCCGCCATCAGTTTGGCCAAGGCCGCACGACGCCGTTCCCCACCCGACGCCGTATCAACCGGCCGTGACGGGTCAAACTTCAGCCCCTCGCCCGCGCGTTCTACCTTGTAGAGCTCTGAGGCATCCAAGCCGCTGACCGCGAAATCGCCCAGCGTCGTAAAGCCTTCCATCGTGGGGTCTTGCTCCATGTAGCCGACGCTGGAGCCGGGCGTCAGGGTCACATTGCCCTCGTCCGCCTGCACCAGCCCGGCCATGACCTTCATCAGGGTGGATTTGCCAGATCCGTTACGCCCGACCAGCGCCACCCGGTCACCGGGCTGCACGATCAACGACAGATCATGAAAGATCGGATCACCGCCGAAGGTCAGAGAGATATCATTGAGCTGTAACAAGGGTGTGCGTGCCATGGGTGCGGGCTACCCCGCGCCTTGGGGCGCGTCAAGCTATTGCGCGACAGCGCGCAATAGGCGTTTGCGGGTGTCGGGAATGGCGCGGATCTCGAGCCCGGTAAAGACATGCAGCGTGTTCATGTGGTGATCCACCACCGCATGGTCACTAACCCAGCCGCCCATCAGCAAATACGTCCGCAGCAAGGGGGGCATCACCTGCATGCCCGCCTTGGCATCGGGCGGGTAGATCCGCAGCTTGTCAGCATAGGGAAATATTTGCGGGGCCTTCACACGGGGCGACATGTGTTCCGGGGCCAAATGGCGGTCCTTGAGAAGGGCGAAGGCATCGAGATAGCCCGCCTCGTCCGTGCCTGGAAACGAGGAACAGCCAAACATAATTTCCACTTTTTTATCATCCACATAACGCGTCAAAGCCCCCCAGGCGACTCGCAGAATATCCGGATCTTGCCAGTCGGGGTGGATGCAAAACCGGCCCAGTTCCACCATTGGATCCGGAAAAGCTGATAAACCCGACAGGTCGTAAAACTGAGCGGAATAGCTGCCTGCGATGTCCGCGCCATTTGCCAAAGGCAAAACGCGATAACAGCACACCAATGTGCCACTATCGCGGTCCTCAACAAGGTAGTGGGTGCACAAGGGATCAAACTGATCGTGATCCAGACCGACGGGCACATCCGTCCCATGAAACGCAAGGGCACGCAATGCTTGCGCCGCAGCGATGTCCTTATCGCATTCAGCTTGTCGCGCCCGAAAACGGCCGTTGATAGGATCAAAGCGTGTCATGTCATGGCCCTGCGCGGCATGGGGTCTGCGTTTATGTTTTGCAGGACGTATAATCCCCTGCACGTCAACGCATGATGACACGTATCACGAATGGCGCCAAAACATGCGAGAAAACGCACAATGGCCATGGCGCATCGCCTGCGACTCGTCTGGTGCTGTTTAGAAGAAATCGGCAGGGTTGAAGTTGCCGAAGTTGCCAAGGATTTGACGCCAGAACCCATTGCCCACGACCGAGCTATCAGTCACGCGGCGCGACAAGGCGACGACCTTGCCATCCTCCAGACTGAAACGTTCGATGTTGGCGATGGTGCCTGTGTCATCAAAGGAAATGGCCAGGATTTGACGATCAATCACTTGCGGACGGAACATCCCGTAGCTGCGGACACGGCTGCGCACGTAGTAGTAGTCTCCCCCGGCCAGCAATCCAGAAGAGGTGGGCGCGCCGATCAGATCATCCACGGAGGCTTTGGAATCAACCCCGACCACCAATTCGGACAACTCCGAATCCGTTGGCACATACCCGTGGTTCATGTAAGTGGCCGAACAGGCGCTGAGACCGAAGAAAATGGTTAATCCCAGGATAATTTTTGCCCGGTGAAATACTGCAATCATCTGCGGCCTCTTGATCTTGGCGTAGTATGCCTTTTATCCCGCTTACAACAAGGTGCCCCCCGGGTTCAAGAAAGGAAGCAATCTCGATGACGGATGCACAGAAACAAGACAGCGCGGTTTTGGTCGCTGACCTGCCTGCGCGCAAGGCCTACCGATTTGATCTGCGTCCTGCCGCTGACGTGCAGGGCGAGATAGCACAATCCCTGGATCTGGTGGAGCTGCGCAAGCTGAGATTTCAAGGCACATTGGCCGCGAAAGGCCGCTCTGCTTGGGTGTTGGAGGGCTCACTAGGGGCCACGGCCGTGCAATCCTGCGTGGTCACGCTGGCACCGGTTGTCTCGCGTATCGACGTCCCCGTGCGGCGTCTGTTCACCGCCGATTATCGTGAACCGACCGAAAGCGACGAGATTGAAATGCCCGAAGATGACACGGTCGAGCCTCTGGGCGACCGGATTGATCTTTTGGCTGTCGCGACCGAATCTCTCGGGCTTGCCCTGCCAGATTACCCCCGCGCCGAAGATGCGGCATTGGAAAATGCTGTTTTTGCGGCCCCGGATTTGACCCCGATGACCGACAATGATGTAAAGCCTTTCGCCGGTCTGGCCAATCTGAAGGCAAAACTGGAAAATCCCGACACAGAGTGATGCGAATTTGCTTGCCCTCGCGCCTTTTCGCTCATATTTAGGCGCTCTCACCGGATTTTAGGGTTGAACCGGCGGCTGCTCACTGTAAAAGCCGCGCAACCAGATATGAAACAGGGCCGCGGATGGCCCAGACAAGATTGAGAACTGCGATATGGCTGTCCAGCAGAATAAAGTATCAAAATCACGCCGCAACAAACGCCGCGCACATGACGCGCTGGTTGCGGGCAACCCCAATGAATGCCCCAACTGTGGCGAGCTGAAACGCCCGCACCACGTTTGCTCGGCCTGTGGTCACTATGCGGACCGCGAAGTTGTCTCTTTGGTAGATGACGTCGATCTGGACGAAGACGCGGCATAAGCCACTGAAGGACGACCGTCCGCATGACCGCTAGTACGGACCTTTCCAAAGCGGGTGCAGGGCGCACCATCATTTCGGTTGACGCCATGGGTGGCGATGAAGGACCGGCAACTGTGGTTGCCGGTGTTTCGCGTTCTGCGCACAAGAACGACAAAATCGGTTTCATCCTGCATGGCCCCAAGGTCGAGCTGGAAAAACTGGTCGCCAAACGCAGGAACCTGGCAGGCATTTGTGAAATTCGTGATGCGACAGATGTCGTGTCGATGGAAGACAAGCCGGCACAGGTGCTGCGCTCGGGCAAATCCACGTCGATGTGGTCGGCCATCGAATCTGTCCGCAATGGCGAGGCCGAGGTCTGCGTCTCTTGCGGCAACACCGGCGCCCTGATGCTGATGTCGGTCGTGCGCCTGCGCAAGCTCAGTGGTGTCTATCGCCCTGCCATCGCTGTGCTGTGGCCTTCGCGCAATCCTCAGGGTTTCAATGTTTTGCTAGACGGCGGTGCAGATATCCGTGCCGATGCCAAAGACCTGATGCAATATGCGCTGATGGGTATTTCCTACGCGCGCAACGGCTTTGGGCTGGAGCGCCCGCGTGTGGGCCTGCTGAACGTCGGCACCGAAGAGCACAAAGGCCGCGCCGAGCTAAAAGAGGCCTATGATCTCATCAACGCCAATGCCAAAAGAGCCGACTTTGAATTTGTGGGCTTTGTTGAAGGCAAAGACCTGCCCGGCGACGGCGTTGATGTAATAGTCACCGACGGTTTCACTGGCAATGTGGCATTGAAAACCGGCGAAGGCACAGCCACACTGATTGGCGAATTGCTACGCAAAGCGTTTCGTCACACCATCTGGTCGCGCATGGCGTCGTTGCTGGCCTATACCTCCATGCGCCGTCTGAAAGAGCGCATTGACCCCCGCCGCGTCAACGGCGGTGTGTTTCTCGGGCTCAACGGCACTGTGGTGAAATCCCATGGCGCTGCCGATGCCACCGGCGTCGCGGCGGCCGTCAAGCTGGCCCATCAACTGGGCGAAAGCGGATTTTCCGGAAAACTGGCAGCGCGGGTTGCGTCTGCGGCTATGCTCAGCGATGAAGAAGAAAACGAAAGCGGGATCGAATGAGCAAGCGTGCAGTTGTCACTGGTGTCGGCCACTATCTGCCCGACCGTGTTGTGCCAAATTCCGAATTCGAAAAGACACTGGACACAACCGACGAATGGATCAAGACGCGTTCAGGCATCGAACGCCGTCATTTCGCCGCCGAAGGCCAAACCACATCCGATCTGGCCATTCGTGCTGCACAAGCCGCCCTGGAAAACGCAGGAATCGGCGCAGATCAGATTGACGGGATCGTTGTGGCCACCTCAACCCCAGACCTTACCTTCCCGTCTGTGGGCACCATGGTGCAGCGCGGGCTTGGGATGGAGCACGGCTTTGCATTCGATGTGCAGGCCGTCTGTGCCGGGTTCATCTATGCGCTGACCACGGCCAATTCGATGCTTCTCTCTGGTCAGGCCCAGAGGTTGCTGGTCATCGGCGCAGAGACCTTCAGCCGGATCATGGATTGGACCGATCGCAGCACCTGTGTGCTTTTTGGCGACGGAGCAGGTGCGCTTGTGCTTGAAGCGCAGGACGGCAAGGGCGACAACACGGACCGTGGCATCCTGGCAGCAGACCTCAACTCGGATGGTCGCTACCGCGAAATGCTTTTTGTGGATGGCGGGGTCTCGACCAACGGCGAATCTGGAAAATTGCGGATGCAGGGCAACGCCCTTTTCCGTCAGGCCGTTGACAAACTGGCAGGCACTGCTTTTACCGCGCTTAAGAAGATCGGGCTAGAGGATGACGACGTCGATTGGATCGTGCCGCATCAGGCCAACATCCGCATCATTCAGGGCACGGCTCGCAAGATGGGCATCCCGATGGACCGGGTGATTGTCACCGTTCAAGACCATGGCAACACCTCGGCGGCATCGATTCCCTTGGCGCTTTCGGTGGGCGTGTCCTCGGGCAAAATCAAACGTGGCGATCTGCTCCTCTCCGAGGCGATTGGCGGCGGATTGGCCTGGGGTTCGGTGGTTCTGCGCTGGTGATTGGCGAAAAACCCCCGATTTCAGGCCGCTAAGCGGCATTATTCATGCCCCTCACGTTGACTCTGAATTTCCTTAGGCCCTAAAGTCTAAGAAAATTATCAAAAACGGGGGGAATGTGATGAGTGACAAGACGCTGACCAGAATGGACTTGAGCGAAGCCGTGTTTCGCGAGGTCGGTTTGTCCCGCAACGACAGTGCGCAACTTGTGGAAAGTGTTCTGGGTTATATGTCCGACGCCTTGTCATCCGGGGACCAAGTCAAAATCTCTTCCTTTGGCACTTTCTCTGTCCGCGATAAATCCGCTCGGGTGGGCCGCAATCCCAAGACCGGCGAAGAGGTCCCGATCAATCCCCGCCGGGTGCTGACCTTCCGTCCCTCGCACCTGATGAAAGAGCGCGTTGCCTCTGGCAACAAACGCTAAGGAGCGACGCGCCGATGGCCAAATCAGCCGACGCCTTTCGTACAATCAGTGAAGTCGCCGAATGGCTGGATACGCCCGCGCATGTGCTGCGCTTTTGGGAAAGCAAATTCAGCCAGGTGAAACCTGTGAAACGTGCAGGGGGGCGGCGATATTATCGCCCGGCCGATATGAAATTGTTGGGCGGAATCAAGCAGCTGCTGCACGAAGATGGACTGACCATCAAAGGCGTGCAGAAAATCCTGCGCGAACAGGGCATCAAACATGTGGCTGGTCTGTCGCAGCCTCTGGACGAGGTGACAGAAGCCGAGGCCACAGAGGCCGCCGACGTCACGATCGAGGTGGCGATTGAAGACACAGCCCCCAGCTCTGCTGATGTGGTAAACCTGCGCCCTGAGCCAGACAGCTCTGCGTCCAAGGCCCCCTCTGCCACGGCCAAGGCCAAAGCGGCATCCGCTGCGAAAGCCGATGAACAGGCTGCCGCGGAAGCGGCTAAGAAAGAAACTGAATCGCAAGCCTCCGAAGGACAGGCCACCGAAGCGCCAGAAACCGTGTCGGGTGCGCCGAGTGAAGCCGAAGGCACCCCGGCCAAAGACGCCGCCCCCACCATGCCCAGTTTCCTGCATCGGGCGGCCCCGGAAGAGACCCCGACCACCGACAACATGCCTGCAGATTCCGCCGAATCTTCCGTGGATGTCGTCGAAGACGCGGCCCCTGCCCCCACCAAACGGCCCGACACCCCATCTGTGCCGGAGGATCCTACGGACGACATCGCTGCCGAGCCCGGCACGCTCAGCGCGCTGGCGAAGCTCTCCAAGCCTGTCAGCTCTGATGCCCTGTCGCATTTCAAGGCTTTGGCCGATCAGCTTGGCTCGGGGTCGTCCTCGTCACATTCCTAAGGCACGAAATTTGGGATATGCCCCTTGCCCCCGCCGCCAAAAGCAGTATGTAGGCTGCAAGTTCGGGCTATGGCGCAGCCTGGTAGCGCGTCCGTCTGGGGGACGGAAGGTCGCAGGTTCGAGTCCTGCTAGCCCGACCATTTTAAAAACCACCCGCCCCATGAACGGGCGGGTGTTTTTGCATCACGAGGCGGGCCCATGACCAGCGGTGTATTATCAGACAGACAAATCCGCGAGATGGTTGAAAACGGCGGTATTTCGGCGGCAGAGCCCATTCTGAATGACCAGATCCAACCCGCCTCGCTTGATCTGCGCCTTGGCGGCGTGGCCTACCGCGTGCGCGCATCATTTTTGCCAGGGAAATCCTCCACCGTGGATCAACGGCTGGACGAGCTGACCATGCACCGCGTCCCACTGGACGGTGGTGCCGTGCTGGAAAAGGGCTGCGTCTACGTGGTGCCTTTGATGGAACGCCTGCGTCTGCCCATGGGCATGACAGCCGCGGCCAGTGCCAAAAGCTCGATCGGGCGGCTTGACCTGATGACGCGGATCATCACGGACCAGGGAATTGAGTTTGACCGTGTGCCAGAAGGCTACGACGGCCCATTGTACGCCGAGCTGTGTCCACAGAGCTTTTCTGTGGTGGCGCAACCCGGTCAATTGCTCAACCAAGTGATCTTCCGCAAAGGCAAGACACTGCTGAGCGATGAAGAACTGCAGGCCGTGCACGCCCGCACGCCGATTGTGTCGGGTGATCCGGTGATCTCGGATGGTTTGGGGTTTTCAGTTGATCTGAAACCTGCCGAGGGTGATCTGGTGGGTTACCGCGCCAAACGCCACTCGGGCGTAGTCGATCTGAGCAAACTGAACCACTACGATCCTGCAGAATATTGGGAGGAGGTGCGCACAAAAGACGGGCGGATCATCCTTGATCCCGGTGCGTTTTACATCCTTGTCAGCCGCGAAGCGATTGCCATCCCACCCGATTGTGCGGCCGAAATGGCCCCCTATCTGGCGATGGTGGGCGAGTTCCGCGTGCATTACGCCGGGTTCTTTGATCCCGGCTTTGGCTATGACGCTGCAGGCGGGTCCGGGTCGCGCGGGGTGCTGGAAGTGCGCTGCCACGAAGCACCCTTCGTGCTGGAGCACGGACAGGTCGTCGGGCGTCTGGTGTATGAGCGCATGGCCGAAGTTCCTGAGCAGCTTTACGGCATTGACATCAAGTCAAACTATCAAGGGCAAGGGTTGAAACTGTCCAAGCATTTCAAAAGCTAAGGCTGCGACCTTAACTTTGAAAATCTTAAAAAGACCGATAGATAACTCTCAGAAACGCCCCATGCGTTTGGTCATCTTCATCTGCTATTGGCTGTCGCCTGCATCGACCCGCGCGGTGGGTTGTTGGCTTCTGGATTTACCCTTGGACATCTTGTTGCCCACGGCATTCATCCCGGCATTGATGCCTTTGTTCATCACCCGACGCATCACCTGACGGATGACCATATTGATAATTTGATTGGCGTTCATAACGCTCTCCTTACCTGCCTCTGTGTATATATATAGCAGGGAAACATGAAAATTTCAGGGCAGAACGGGGAATTTAGTCTTCAAAGAGCTCATTCTGCCCTTCTTCGGTCTCTTCTTCGGCATCCACATCGCCTTCTCCCAGCTGCGGCATGGATCCGGGCGGTGGCCGATTTTCCAGCAAGCCAGCGGCGCGCAACTCCTTGAGGCCCGGCAGATCGCGGGCATTTTCCAGACCGAAATGATCCAAGAACGACTGCGTCACCACAAAGGTCACAGGCCGGCCCGGCGTCATCCGGCGGCGGCCAAAGCGGATCCATTCCATTTCCAGCAATTGGTCTACGGTTCCCCGCGACACGGATACGCCGCGAATTTCCTCAATCTCAGCCCGGGTGACGGGTTGGTGATAGGCAATAATCGCCAAGGTCTCTATCGCGGCCCGGCTGAGTTTACGCGTTTCAATCGTTTCACGTTGCATCAGGAACCCCAGATCGGGGGCTGTTCGAATGGCCCAGGCATCGCCCACGCGCACCACGGCAACGCCGCGTCCCTCATAGCGCTTGCGCAGGTACACAATAGCCTCGGCAGGGTCCGAGCCATGCGGCATCCGCGCCTCAAGCTCGCGCACAGTCACAGGTTCCGCCGTGGCAAAGAGGATCGCCTCAACCATACGTTCCTGCTCGGCAATGGGCGGCGCCTCAAACAGGCTTTCTTCTTTTTCTTCAATCTCTTCCGACATAACCTTAATCCTTACGCCGCAACTCGATGGGCGCGAACACCTCTGACTGACGCAGCTCAACCTTCCCCTCTTTCGCCAACTCCAGCGAGGCGGCAAAGGTGGATGCCGTGGCCGACCGGCGCTTGGCGGGATCGGTGGTGAAACCATCGGGCAGATAGGTTGAAATATCCGTCCAGGTACCGGCAAATCCGATCAATCCACGCATTCGTTCCAGCGCGTTCTCTAGGGTGAAAATCGCATCGCGGTCCATCACATAAGGGCGGAATTCGTCCTTGGTGCGAATGCGCGCATAGCCCTGCATCAAATCCAACAGGGTGGCGGTATAGGTGATTTTGCGCACCTGCTGAACATCCTCGGGAATGCCGCGGGCAAAGAAATCTCGCCCCAATTGATCGCGGGCCATCAATTTCGCCGCCACTTCGCGCATCGCTTGAAGCCGTTCCAGCTGGAACGCCAGATGGGCCGCCAGTTCCTCACCTGATGGTCCTTCTTCGGCGGGATCGGGGGGCAAGAGCAGCCGTGATTTCAGAAAGGCCAGCCAGGCGGCCATCACCAGATAATCCGCTGCCAGTTCCAACCGCAGTTCCTTGGCCTTTTCGACAAAGGCCAGATACTGCTCGGCCAGATGCAGAACCGAAATTTTGCGCAGGTCCACTTTTTGGGTACGGCCCAGCGTCAACAGAAGGTCCAGAGGGCCCTCGAATCCGTCCACATCAACGATCAGGGATTCAGCGGCCATCCGCTCGGCGACGGTTTCAATCCGTCCGATCTGATCAAAGCTGTCCTCAGACATCACCGCTGCCCATTCATCAACGCGGCCAGCTTTGCGTCTAACGCGGGAATGTCAACCTCATCAGGGGTTTTGCGCGCTTCCAACGCCCGTTCCGCACGAATTTGCGCGACGTCTGTCATCTGGCCCGAGGCCTCGGCCACCGCCACACGTTCGGCGAATGTGCCGTTGCAGTGCAACACTACATCGCAGCCCGCCTGCAACGAGGCCGTGGCGATCTCGAACAGCGATCCGTTCAGGGCTTTCATCGAGATGTCATCGGTCATGATCAGCCCGTCAAAACCGATATCTTCGCGGATGATCTGCATCATTTGCGCCGACGTTGTGGCGGGGCCGTTGCCAAGCCGCGAATAGACAAGATGCGCGGTCATGGCCATCGGCAGATCATTGAGCGCGCGGAAGGGCGCGAAGTCGGTATCGCTCAGCTCTTCGGGGTCGGCGTCGATCACCGGCAGGTCCAAATGGCTGTCGACCACAGCGCGGCCATGACCGGGGATATGCTTGACCACGGGCAACACGCCGCCGTCCAGATGCCCGTCCGCGACCGCACGCCCCAAGGCCGAGACCGTTTCAGCGTCAAACCCATAGCAGCGGTTCAACAGAAACGGATGTGTGTCCGGCCCGGCCACATCCACCAAGGGGGCGCAATTGCTGTCTACGCCCACGTCGCGCAGTTCATGCGCGATGATGCGCGAGCGCAGGTACATGACCTCCACAGCGTTCTCACCGGCTTGCTGAACCTGTTCCAGCGCAGGCAGCCACTCGCGCCATGTGGGGCCACGTAGGCGTTGAACACGCCCGCCTTCCTGATCGATGGTTATGGGGCAGTCACGGCCCACGGCCTCGCGCAGATCACCGCAGAGGGCACGGACCTGATCAGGCGTGTCTACGTTGCGGGCAAACAGGATAAATCCAAAGGGATCCACGTCGCGGAACAGCGCCTTTTCATCTGTTCTCAGACGCAGTTCATCAGCATCTAGGATACAGGCGCCAAATCGGCTCACCGCGTAACCACCGGAATACACTCTGCTTTTTCCGACACCAACGCCGAACAGAAGCGGCGCGCATCGCTGAGGTCCGCAAACCCCATAGCCCGCAGACGGTAGAAGGTGCGCCCTCCGCTTTGGGCTTTCTGGATCACGCGTGATTTGCCTTCGAGGTATTCGCTGAACTTGCCATTCAATCGATCCCATTCCGAGCGCGCCACTTCGGCACTGTCAAAGGCCCCGAGCTGGGCCAGACGGGTGCCGACGGGGATACTGTCAGCAGGCACGTCCTGCACGCCCCCAGCCGCAGCGACTGCGGCCGCCACGGCTTCGGCGTTGGAGGACGAGGTGGAAGTTTTCAACGTCGCGGGTCGTGTCTTGGGCCGCAGAGAACGCTTCAACCCGCCTTTGATTTCTGGCTTCGGGGTCACGTCTGTCGCAACCATGGCAGCGACCTCTTCGACCTGTTCTTGCGTGGGCACCGTTTCCGTGACCGGAGCTAGCTCTTGCAACGGATCAACACCTTCGGCCAGTCGGGCGGCCAGTTCTTCAACGGCGGTCAGCTGAATGGGATTCTCTTCAGGGGTCGTGACGTCATCGCTTTGGGCAGCGACCAGGCTGGGCGCAACGTCGGGCTGTGACGGCACCATCTGTTGTTCGGTGGCGGGCGTGGCGGCGTTGTCTTCGGTCGACAAATCCAGTGGCTCTGGCGCCAAAACGACCTGATCTGCAGGTCCGGCTGCCGTGCCCACGGCGGCCACATCATTGACACTCAGCCCCTGATGTTCGGCCTGTTCCCCGCCTCGGTTCTCGGGTTGTACGCGCATCGGTCCTTCGGCAGCCCTGACCACCGGCACGCCGCTGACATCGCGCACCAGTAACTTGTAGCCCCAGACCAGAACACCGACCAGCAGGGCCAGCGATATGATCGCACCCAACGCGTTGGTGGCTTTTGAAAGGGATGATTTCTGCCCGTGCGTCGCGTGATGCGACATCTGCATTTCCGCCATGTCTCGCCTCATTTCTCCGGCGATACTTGGCCGCCGGGGATGTTGATCTGCCTCACCCCCGGACGTTTGGTGCGATTTGTTATCGCATCTCCTCGGCCGGAGTTACGCCTAAGATACCAAGACCTGCAGAAATAACAACGGTTACGGCACGTGCGAGGGCGATTTTCGCCTGTGAGGCTGCGGGATTGTCCTCATCGAGGAAGCGCAGGGCATGATTGTCGTTGCCCCGGTTCCACAGCGCGTGCAATTCGGATGCCAGATCATAGAGGTAAAACGCCACCCGGTGCGGCTCGTTCGTGCGGCCAGCAATTTCCACCAGACGCGGCCATTCCGCTATCTTTTTGGCGACGGACAATTGCGCCTCATCGGTCAGCGTGGACAGATCAGCTGCGGCCAATGTGGCGTCATCCACTTTGATCCCCGCCTCAGCCGCCTTGCGCAGGACCGAGTTCACCCGGGCATTGGCATATTGCACGTAGAACACCGGGTTGTCCTTGGATTGCTCCAGCACCTTGTCAAAGTCGAAATCCAGCGGCGCGTCGTTCTTGCGCGTCAGCATATGAAAGCGGGTGACGTCCTTGCCCACCGCATCAACCACATCGCGCAGGGTCACGAAGGTGCCCGCGCGTTTGGACATCTTGAACGGCTCACCGTTTTTATAGAGCTTCACCAGTTGGGTCAGCTTGATATCCAGCGGCACCCGGCCATCCGACAGAGCCGACACAGCCGCCTTCATCCGTTTGACATAGCCACCGTGATCTGCGCCGAACACATCAATAAGAGCGTCGAAGCCCCTGGAAACCTTGTCATAATGATAGGCGATATCTGGCGCAAAATAGGTCCAGGCCCCGTCAGATTTCTTGACAGGACGATCCACATCATCGCCGTGCTCAGTGGATTTGAACAGCGTCTGTTCGCGCGGCTCCCAATCCTCTGGCTTCTTGCCCTTGGGAGGCTCCAGCACGCCTTCATAGATCAGACCCTTCGCTTCGAGATCTGCCAGAGCGGCCTCGATCCGGCCTGTGCCGTAGAGCGATTTCTCCGAATAAAACTCGTCCATTTCCACGCCCAGGGCCGCCAGATCCGCGCGGATCAGCTCCATCATGGCCTCAGTGGCATAATCGCGTATCTCTTGCAGCCAGACGTCCTCGGGCTGGCCGACATAGGCATCACCCACCTCGGCTTTCAGCGCTTTGCCCACATCAATCAGGTAGTCGCCCGGATAGGTACCATCCTCAAAGGCCACTTCTTGGCCGTGGGCTTCGAGATAGCGCAAATAGACCGAGCGCGCCAAGACATCGACCTGTGCGCCACCGTCATTGATATAGTATTCGCGCGTCACAACGTAGCCGACGAAATCCAGCAGACTGGCCAAGGCATCCCCAAAGACAGCACCGCGGGTGTGTCCGACGTGCAAGGGACCCGTTGGGTTGGCCGACACGTATTCCACGTTGACCTTGGCCCCCTGCCCCATGTCCGAACGTCCAAAATCCGCACCTGTGTTTAGGGCTGCACGCGCCACATCGTGCCAAAGCGTGGCTGACAACCGCAGGTTCAGAAAACCCGGGCCTGCCACATCCGCCGTTTCAACCCGCGGATCATCTGACAACCGCGCCGCCAGCGCTTCGGCAATATCACGGGGTTTGGCGCCGGCAGGTTTTGCCAGAACCATCGCCGCATTGGTGGCCATATCACCGTGGGCTGCATCGCGCGGCGGTTCAACCGCCACATTGGCGAAATCCAGCCCGGCGGGCAGAGCCCCTGCGTTCTGCATGGCGGTCAATGTGTCCAGCACCAGCGCGCGGATATCGGTAAAGAGGTTCATGACGCTTCCTTTGCGTGGCCCGACAGGGCCGTTCCGCGTTGGTTTAGCATTGATGTGGCCAAGGTCAATCACCGCATGCAGGCGGATCTGATTTCAATCCGTATCTGCGCCCAGATGCAGCACTGCGCCGGTGATCTCGCTGGGGCGTGGCTGGGTAAGCATAAGAGCGGATTCAACCACCTGACGGCCCGAGACGCTCTCGCCCGCTCCGGCATTCAGACGCAGGGCATTCACCCTGAGACCATCACCTGAAAACTGGCCAGACAGCAGGTTCGACAGGCGATCCCAGGCCGGGCTCAGTGCTCTTTTTTGAAGCGATGTCGTGCTTGTGGTGCCTCGGTAGAGGATCAACACACGCCCCTGACCCCGCGCCAAGGCAGGGGCCAACCCTTCCGTGAGCCTCACGATTGAGGCGATCCCCCGGCCCTGCGCACCAAGATGCCGGAGAGGTTGCAGGTGCACCAGGGCGTCGAGGGGCTCGTCGGACCAAATGTTGATGAAGTTGGTCAGTTGGGTTGCATCAAGGCAATTCAGTCTGAGTGTGCTGATCTGATCGCGGTTTTGCTTGGCGATCGTCAGCAACTGGTCTTCGTCATTGTCGATCACAACGACACGCGCGCCCGCATTCGCGTAGAGGCGCGCCAAAACCCGCCCCAAGGCGCACCCGGCACCGATCAGCAAAACCGATCGTCCGGCAAATCCACAACTACCCTGATTCACTCGTCTAAATTCCCGTTCATCCCACGGAAAAGATAACAGAAAAATCTAAATTCATAAATCGTTTCTTTGGCTTAGCTTGGCTAACTGCCAATCCGCTCACCTGCACCACCCGGGCCACCCAGCAATTTGGCATGCGCCTGTAGCGCGTAGCGATCCGTCATCCCGGCGATGTAGTCGCTGATCAGACGCGCCAATTGGGTGTCATCTGCTGCCGCGGCCACATCTGCGTGCCAGGCTTCGGGCAAAGCTTCAGCGTTTTCCATGAAGTAGGGAAACAGCTCTTCGACCACAGATGTCACGCGTTCGCGCATCTCGACCACTGCAGGAGCGCGGTACATGTGCTTGAAAAGAAAGGCGCGAATGACTTTTAGGTCACGCCACAGCGCATCTGAAAATCGGATCACAGGTCGCCCCAGATGGCGAATGTCATGCGCGGATGTTACGCCTGTTTCGGTCAGCACGGCGCTCGAGGTGGTGATCACATCCTCGACCATCACGCCAAAGACGCGGCGAAGGGCCTCGTGGCGGCGGCGATAGAGATCAAGCGCGGGGTATTTGGCCTCCACTATCGCATAGGCCTCTCCGATGATGGGCAGTGCGCAAATATCCGCCTCTGCAAACAAACCCGCGCGCAGGCCATCGTGCAGATCGTGGTTGTTATAGGCGATGTCATCCGCCAGGGCGGCTACCTGTGCCTCAGCACTGGCGTGGGTATGCAATTCAAGATCATGCCGCGCATTATAGTCGGCCAGCGCATAGGGCAGATCACCGGTCACGGGGCCATTGTGTTTGGCGATGCCTTCCAGCGTGTCCCACGTCAGATTCAACCCGTCGAACTCTGCGTAATGCCGTTCCAGCGCGGTCACGATCCGCACTGCCTGCGCATTGTGATCAAACCCGCCGTATGGCTGCATCAATGCGTCCAGCGCATCCTCGCCCGTGTGTCCAAACGGCGTATGTCCCAAATCGTGCGCCAGTGCCACGGCCTCGGTCAGCTCGCCATTCAGACGCAAGGCCCCGGCAATCGTGCGCGCCACCTGCGCCACTTCGATGGAATGGGTCAGCCGGGTGCGGAAATAATCCCCTTCATGTTCCACAAACACCTGGGTTTTATGCTTCAGCCGTCGAAACGCGCTGGAATGGATGATCCTGTCGCGGTCGCGCTGATAGCACGAGCGGAACGCGCTCTCTTGTTCATGTACCAGCCGCCCACGAGCCTGGGCGGGGTCCTGCGCATAGGCGGCCTGCATAGAGTTGTGCCTCATCCTTGTCGTTGCGTCCCTGCCCCCATATATTGCAATCAAGCCAAGTGTTAAACCGCCTGCCGGAGCCCATGATGAACCTGCCCCCCAAAGTCACAGAGCGCGCCTTTGAACAGCTTGCCACCATTGGTGCGGGCCAACAGGGGCAAGCCCTGCGGATCGCGGTTGAAGGCGGCGGTTGTTCCGGCTTTCAATACGAGATCAAGCTGGACGACGTGGCCGAAGGTGATCTGGTGCTGGAAGGCGGCGGAGAAAAAGTTGTCGTTGATAGCGTGTCGCTGCCGTTTCTGGCCGGGGCCACGATCGACTATACCCAAGAACTGATCGGCGCACGGTTTGTGATCGAAAACCCCAACGCGTCGTCCTCTTGTGGGTGCGGTGTTTCGTTCTCGATGTGACTTGCACCCTTTGCCTGCCTGCGCGATAGATTGAGCGCACCGCAGGAGAGCCCCCCATGAAAATCGCCAGCTTCAACATCAATGGCATCAAGGCCCGGATCAATGCGCTGAGCGATTGGTTGGATGAGGCGCAGCCCGACGTGGCCCTACTGCAAGAAATCAAGTCTGTCGACGAAGGCTTTCCCCGCACGCACTTCGAAGACAAGGGTTATGTGGTCGAAACCCATGGCCAAAAAGGTTTCAACGGCGTGGCAATCCTGTCCAAGCTGCCGCTCGAGGACGTGACCCGAGGGCTGCCTGGCGATGACAGCGACGAACAAGCCCGCTGGATTGAGGCCACGGTCGTCGGTGACAAAACCGCTTGCCGGGTCTGTGGTTTATACCTGCCCAATGGCAATCCGACACCTGGGCCCAAGTATGATTACAAACTGGCCTGGATGGAGCGGCTAAACGCCCGCGCCCAAGACCTTATGTCGCGTGAGGAACCTGCTCTAATGGCTGGGGATTACAATATTATCCCACAGGATGAAGATGCAAAACGCCCCGAAGTCTGGCAAGAAGACGCCCTGGCGCGCCCCGAAAGCCGGGCCGCCTATCGCCGTATTCTGAACCTCGGCTTTACCGAGGCCTTTCGCGCACGCCATCAAGGCCCCGGGCACTATTCCTTTTGGGATTATCAGGCCGGAGCGTGGAACAAAGACGACGGTATTAGGATTGATCATTTCCTGCTGACACCTCAAGCGGCAGATTTGCTGCGCGATTGCCAGATCGACAAGGATATCCGCGCCCGTGAAAAACCACCGGACCACGTGCCCATCTGGGTCGATCTGGATCTCTAAGACGTCTGGAGGTCCATCTGTGTCACGTCGTGCTGATACAACCAGTCGAATTGACCCAAGACTTTGCCCGGCGCAAAACGCCCCGCCATTCTGAGTACGGTATGGGCCGCAAAGCGCAGGGGAGGAAACGCCAGGTGGTATTTCCACGCATTGCCATTGGCCGCCTCAACCACGCGGCACACGCGGGTGCGACGGCGCGCCTGATAGGCAGCCAGTCGTTCATCCAAGGCCCCTGCCCCCTGTATCGCATCAGCTAGCACCCAGGCATCTTCGAGCGCCATGTTTGCTCCCTGCGCCAGAAACGGCAGCGTTGGATGCGCCGCGTCTCCCAATATAGCCACCCCATTGCTATGCCAGTTTTGGGCGACCTGATGTCGGAAAAGGCCCCATTGGTTGACCTGGCTGACACGTTGCAACACCTGTTGCACTTCAGGGCCAAAATCCGCGAAATTGCGGCGCAACTCGTCCGGATCCGCCGCCAGTGTCCAGCTTTCCTCGGTCCAGTCACTGCGCTCCTGAACGGCCACAATGTTCAACCGATCCTGACTGAGCGGATAAATCACCACATGCCGATGTGGCCCCATGTAAAGGCGTACCTCGTCGCGCAGCCCGTCCGCGTTTGGCAAAAGCGCGCGCCAAGCCACCTGCCCTGTGAAGAAAGCCTCTGGCGTTGGGCTGATTTCGGGCCGCACGCAAGACCGCAACCCATCCGCGCCAATGATCAGGTCCGCGCTGTGGATCTCACCGCCTTCAAGCTCCAGTCGGGGTGGTTCTCCGGGCGATACCCGCTTGACGATCTGTCCAAGACGGATATTCACGCCCGAGGCCCGTGCCTGATCTGCCAGCAGATCAATCAACGCGGCCCGGTGCACGAAGTGAAAAGCCGTGTGCCCTGGCGTCAGGTCCATGCGCAATACCTCGCCCTTGCGATAATCCCGCAAGCTGACGGCACTGGCCTGCACCGCAGCTTTGGTGATGCGCCCCCCTAGACCCAAGGCGTTTAATACGGCAAATCCATTGGGGCTGATCTGTAACCCGGCCCCGACTTCGGTGATTTTAGGAGCGCGTTCCAGCACCGTCACTTTCGCCCCGTGCCGCGCACAGGCAATACTGGCCGCCAATCCGCCGATGCCAGCACCAATCACTGTGATGGACATATTTTTTGTCATGGCACCACTTTAGCCACGAAAAACGCCGAGGCGAAGGCCCCGGCGTTTAAATTCTGTAGTATCGCGTCGCGCTTAATCGTCGCGGTGGACTTTTTCGCGGCGCTCATGGCGCTCTTGCGCCTCGAGGCTCATCGTTGCGATGGGGCGGGCATCCAGCCGTTTCAGGCTGATGGGCTCACCGGTGACTTCGCAATATCCGTATTCACCTTCGTCGATTCGACGCAGCGCACTGTCGATCTTGGCGACCAGCTTGCGCTGACGATCACGGGTACGCAGCTCAAGCGCGCGGTCGGTTTCCTCAGAGGCGCGGTCGGCCACATCTGGAATGGCCCGCGTGCCATCCTGCAAACCTTCGATCGTGTCGCGGCTGCCCGCTTGCAATTCGTTTTTCCAGGTGATCAGCTTGCGCCGGAAATACTCAACCTGGCGTTCATTCATAAACGGTTCGTCTTCTGCCGGCGTATAGTTGTCGGGCAAAAACACTTCCACTTTCATGTCAGCTCCCTTTTTTTCGCCACCGTCAGCCATGTGTGTCTCCTTAGATGTCGGCGCGTTATTCGCGCTGAACTACACCCAGATCATAGGAATGTCACTAGGCAATCACGCAGCATTGATGTGTTTTCTTTTCGGCATTAGGGTGCCCGCTGAAATCGCGACGCGGTTACATCAACAGGATTGAAAAAGATATGAGATTTGAAGGCACTGACAGCTATGTGGCAACCGATGACCTGACCGTCGCCGTAAACGCCGCGGTCACACTTGAGCGCCCATTGCTGGTGAAAGGCGAGCCCGGGACAGGCAAAACCGAACTGGCCCGCCAAGTGGCTAGTGCGCTTGAACTACCTATGATGGAGTGGAACATAAAATCCACAACCAAAGCACAACAAGGTCTCTATGAATATGACGCTGTCAGCCGTCTTCGGGACAGCCAGCTGGGCGACGAAAAAGTGCATGATGTGGCCAACTACATCCGCCGAGGCAAACTGTGGCAGGCGTTTGAGGCTGATGGCAAAGTGGTGCTACTGATCGACGAGATCGACAAAGCTGATATCGAATTTCCAAACGATCTGCTGCAAGAGCTGGATAAAATGGAATTCCACGTCTACGAGACCGGCCAGACCATTAAGGCCGTGCACAGGCCCATCGTGATCATCACTTCGAACAATGAAAAAGAACTTCCGGACGCCTTTTTGCGCCGCTGTTTCTTCCATTACATTCGGTTTCCCGAAATGGATGTGATGCGCAAGATCGTCGAAGTGCATCATCCCGGGATAAAAGAAGCCCTACTGACCACCGCCCTGACCCAGTTTTACGAGATCCGTGAACAGGCCGGTTTGAAGAAAAAGCCGTCCACCTCCGAGGTGTTGGATTGGCTAAAACTCTTGTTGGCCGAAGATCTGAGCCCTGAAGACCTCAAACGTGATGGAGCAGATGCTTTGCCCAAGTTACACGGCGCCTTGCTGAAGAACGAACAGGACGTGCATTTGTTTGAACGCCTGGCGTTCATGGCGCGTGCGCGGCGCTGAGGCGCACCCAGCACTGCGTTTGGACGGGCCATTGGGCAATGGCTCATCAAACCGCGGGATCGCCTCGACCAAACAACAGCTAGGAACACGTTTTTCGCTCATCCTATCCTGCTCCGAAAAGGTCACGAACCGGCAAGAACATCTTAGCAAAGCCTCATTTTCATCAAACTCCAGTCGATATACCGCCTGAATTCTCCTTTAAGCCTTTTGCGATACGAATGTTTGTCTGGGTGGGCAAGATCGTCGGGCAATAGCCTCGGCGTGCAGGAGTGCGACAGTGTTCAATATGAGGCAACTTACGTTGGTGGGTGCCGCGATGATCCTCTTGGGGGTTATCGCCGTGGCATCGTCGCGTATCTTTATGGCAACCGATGCCATGGCCGCGACCGCGCCAGTGATCAGGACGCCCGCCTCGGTCACAGTGTCCCCGCTGAGAGCCGCAGATCACTACAGCGTGTTGCGGCGATTTTCCGGCCGGATCGAACCCAATCAGACCGTAGACATCGCCTTTGACGAGCCCGGCAAACTTGCCGCGATCCTCGCCCAGGAAGGCGAAACCGTGGCCGCTGGGACCGCGCTGGCCAAGCTCGATACCGAATTGCTTGAGATTGAGCGCGATCGCCTTGTCAGATTGCTCGCCACCGCACGCGATGAAGAAAGCATCACGCAAAGTTCGCTGGAACGCGAAGAGGAACGCAGAAAGAAAACCCGCGAAACAAAAACCGCCATCGACAACCTTCGCATTGCGCTGGCACAAGTGTCGGGGCGCGCGGCCGATCTCAAAGGGCACATCACGATGCTTGAGGCGCGGATCCGGCGTGCGACCCTGATTTCCCCATTTGCAGGCAGCATTTCACAACATTTCGCGGACACCGGAAGCTCTTTCGAAGCAGGGCAACCGATATTGCGTCTGATCGAGGACGGCCCGCGAAACGTCCGGATTGGCATCGACGCCGTATTGTGCCGCGATCTCTCGATTGGCGACGAGCTTGACCTGTTGATCGGGACCGATCCTGTCGCCGCCAGGATCACCGCGATCCTTCCCGATCTCGATCCCGGGACCCAAACGCGCACCGTGTTGTTTGAATTGCAAGAAAATCCCGTGATCGTCGCCGGTAGCGTGGCGACCATGCAGATGATGCAAGAGATACCCGCCAGCGGCGCACTGGTGCCCATCAGCGCATTGCGCGACGGTTCGCGTGGGTTGTGGGAAATCATTGTCGCCGTGCCAGACGGCGATGCCCACCGAATCGCAGTCGAGGCCGTTGAAATCCTGAATGTGAACGACCAGACAGCCTTCATTCGTGGCACCTTCGCCCAGGACGCCCTTGTCGTCTCCGAGGGGCAGCATCGCTTTGTTCCCGGTCAACCGGTTTCGCCGATCCAATGAAACTTGATCTCGCTTTCCGACAGCCCCGATTGCTTGTCCTGACGATCATTTTGCTTCTTGTCGGGGGCTTTTCCGTGTTGACCACCATCGGGCGACAGGAAGACCCCACGATCACGAACCTCTACGCGATGATCAGCACTCCCTATCCGGGGGCTGAGGCGAGCCGTGTCGAAGAACTTCTTACCATACCGATTGAGGAACGCCTGCGCCGCATACCCGAGATTGACCTGATCGAATCAACATCCTCGGCGGATATTTCCGTCATCAGCGTCGAGCTGATGGCCTCGGTCGATGTGGACGAGATCGAGCGTATCTGGGCCGAAGTGCGCGACGCGTTGGAAGACGAACGCCCCAGCTATCCCGACGGCGCAGGGCCAAGCGACGTCGATACCGATTTCGCGAACACCTTCGCGGCCATCTTCGCGATTTCGGCCGAGCGCCCAGACATTCCGCCCGCGATCCTGGGCCGCTATGCCAATGCCCTCTCGTTGCAGCTGCAAAGTGTCTCTGGCACCAGCAATATCCAGACATTTGGCATGCCAAAAGAGGAAATCCGTGTAGAGATCCAGCCCGCAACTCTCGCCACGCTTGGCCTCACCGTGGCCGATGTTGCAGGGGCGATCACGCAGGCGGACGGGCGAACACGGGCTGGACGCCTCGCCAATGACGGCCTCAACATGCAGTTGAGCGCCGCAGAAGAGATCACGACATTGCAGGATCTCTACGACGTGGATTTGCGCACCGATCAGGAGGCAGCACTTCACCTCGGCAACGTTGCTGATATTTCGCGCACTGTGCGCGACCCGGCAACGACCCTCGCGCTGCACAACGGCGAGGATGCGGTCCTCGTGGCCGCGCGGATCGAGGACGGACAGCGGATTGATCGCTGGACCAGCGATATCCGTGCCGAACTTGCCGCCTTTGAGGCCACGGCACCGGATGGGCTCCGCATCGAGATGATCTTTGATCAAAGCCGCTACACCAATGAACGGCTCTCGCAGGTTGCCTGGTCGCTTGCCATCGGGCTGGGTCTTGTCGTTGCCATCCTTCTCGTCTCGATGGGTTTGCGTGCGGCACTGATTGTGGGGGCAACGATCCCGCTGGTCGGCCTCGCGACCATTGCAAGCCTCTATTACGTCGGCGTGCCGATCCATCAAATGTCGATCACCGGGTTGATCGTGGCCCTTGGCCTGGTTGTCGATGCCAATATCGTCATGGTCGACGAGATCATGCGCCGCATCGCATCCGGTCAGTCGCGGGGCAAGGCCGTCAGCGGATCAATTCGTCGGCTTGCCGCACCTCTGACCGCCTCGACACTGACCACGGCATTTGCATTCATGCCGATGCTGCTGCTTCCTGGCGCACCGGGCGACTTCATCAGCACCATCGCGATTTCGGTCATCCTCATGCTGGGCTGGTCGCTGGTGATCGCGCTGATCCTGACCTCGGGTCTCGCTGGTCGGCTATTGCATGAGCAGCGCGAAGATACTGCGCCGACGGCCTTGCTTGACAGGTTCGCAGCCCTTCTTAGCTGGGCCCTCGCGCACCCTCGCCTGTCCTTGTCTCTTTGCCTGTCGCCCGCGCTGCTGGGGTTTGCCCTTGCCCCATCGCTGCCCGAACAGTTCTTTCCTGGCGTGGACCGTGACCAGTTCCAGGTCGAAATTCACATGGCCCCCGGCGTTCCAATTGACCAGACACGCGCCGCCGCCCAGGCCGTGGGGGACGCGCTGCGCGCCGACCCATTGGTTGAAAGTGTGACCTGGATGGTTGGGCGCGGCATTCCTGTGTTCTATTACAACGTGCTCAGCCAGGAAGGCAGCACACCGCATTACGCCCATGCCATGGTCGTAACCCGATCCCCCGACGCCACGCTCGATATCCTGCGGCGGGTTCAGGGTAACCTTGGAGCCGATATTCCCGCAGCCCAGGTCGTGGTGCGCCGGTTGGTGCAGGGCCCGCCCGTCACAGCCCCGGTCGAAACCCGGCTTTTTGGTCAGGACGTGGCAAAATTGCGCGAGGTCGGCGAAGAGATCAGGCGAGTCATGATCGACACCCCAGGTGTTGTCGGCACCCGCGCCTCGTTGTCCGGGGGCGCCCCCGGTGTGACCCTAGAAATTGACGAGGCCCGCGCCGAAGCACTGGGCTACGAGAATGCCACGATTGCAGCCCAGATCGGCGATGCGCTTGATGGACGCCTGGGTGGTGCCATTCAGGAGGGCGAGGAGCAGATCCCCATCCGGGTGATGGCCTCGCAGGAGACGCGCCAGAGCATCAGTGCCATTGGTGATCTTTACCTGATCCAACCCAATGCCCGGGGCGGAGATGGCGATGCGTTTGCGGCCATGCCATTGTCCAGCCTCGCCACGATCCATCTCACGCAGAAGGAAAGCGCCTTGCTTCGCCGCAACGGCGAACGTGTCAATATCGTGCAGGCCTTCACCTCAGCCGATGTCCTGCCGCAAAGCGTAGAGGCCGACCTTATGGCACGGCTCGACGCCGCTGGTTTTGACCTACCGCCCGGCATCAGCATGCAATCCGGAGGAGACAGCGACGCCCGCGACCAGACCATGAGCGATCTTGAGGCCTCATTGGGCGTGATCGTCGTTCTGGCGGTGGCCACGGTCATCCTGACCTTCGGGTCGTTTCGCCTTGCGGCGATCTCCGGGATCGTCTGCGTGCTGTCTGTGGGCTCAAGCCTTCTATGCCTATCTCTCACCTCGCAACCTCTTGGTATCATGGCTATTATCGGAATCATCGGTGCCATCGGTGTGTCGATCAACGCAGCCATCATCGTGATCACGGCGCTTCAAGACGACCTGCAGGCCCGTGGGCAGGATGGGAAGGCGATTGTTCAGGTTGTCAGCCGCTCGGTGAGGCATATCAGTTCAACCACGATCACCACTTTCGCCGGATTTCTTCCGCTCATTTTCGCGGGCGGAGGGTTTTGGCCACCCTTCGCAGTTGCGATTGCAGGAGGGGTGCTTCTATCGGCGGCCATATCTCTGATCGTCACGCCGGTGCTTTTCGCCATTTTCTGGGCATCTCGCAATCGTTTGTTCGATCACCGCCTCGATAACATGGCGTCACTGCTTACAGATTAGATTACAGACGCTCATCGTGGTTGCACGACGCCGAGTAGTCCAGAAGCCAGCGTCTGGGTCTGCGTCTGTGTCTGGGCGTTGCGGGTCCTTTTGCGCATCCATCCTTTGGGTTACGCACCACATCTATCGACACATATCGAAATGTGAACAACTGCGCGTTCTTACAAAGGGTGTGGCTTTAACGACTCACTCCACCATCCTGTTATCGTGAACAAAAATGGAACATGAGCCAGGTTATCCCAGTCAGAACAATTGGTCACATTTTCGCCTTATTTCGTCCTTACCGCCGACTAGATGGTTAGTAATAGATTACTCGACCCTGTTTGGGAAAAGGTCCAGGTGCCAGGCACGAGCAGCAAAAAGAAGCGCCACCCCTGCCTCCCTTCCGAACGAGGACACCGCCTCTGTGGCCGTTTGGCTGTGGGGCCTTCGGTGAAATTCTTGTTTCGGGGGACCGATGCGTAAAGTTATACTTCCCATATGCCTGATGCTGGGAGCTTGTGTGGCAGGCACGACAAGTGAAACACCCAGCCGCGCCAATACCCAAGCTGTAGCGAACATGCCTGCCATGAAGGCGTTCTCGGCGCCGCGCCCGGTGCCCCCTTCCCGATCGAACCGCGACATTCACCGCGACTTCATGGAACTGACGTTCCAACTGGAATCGGGACGGATGCTGTCGCAGTTCACCCGCTTTGAGGGCCCCGTTTCCGTCCGCGTCACAGGCAGCCCGCCTGCCAATCTGGCCCCTGATCTGAACCGTTTGCTGCACCGACTGCGCAATGAGGCCGGGATCGACATCAGCCAGACCAACACGGCCAATGCCAATATCACCATTCAAGCCGTGTCACGGGCCGCCATTCGGCGTCACTTGCCGAAAGCCGCGTGTTTCGTGGTACCCAACATTTCTGATCTCAGCGAATACCGCGCCGCGAAACGAAGCAGCATCACCAATTGGTCTGCCTTGCAACGGCGCGAAAAGCTGGCGATTTTCCTGCCAAGCGATGCCAGTCCACAAGAGGTGCGTGATTGCCTGCACGAGGAACTGGCGCAGGCGCTGGGTCCTTTGAATGATCTCTACCGTTTGCCGGATTCGGTCTTTAACGACGACAACGTGCATACAGTTCTCACCGGCTTTGATATGCTGGTGCTGCGGGCATATTATGCGCCCGAACTGCGCAATGGCATGACACGTGGTCAGGTTGAGGCCCGCCTGCCCGGTCTCCTGAGCCGCTTGAACCCAGCCGGTGACCAAGTGGCCCCGCGTTTCGCCCAGGCCACGCCACGCGCCTGGATCCGCGCCATTCAAACGGCACTTGGCCCCGGCACGCGCCCGGCGCAACGTCGCACCGCTGCGAAAGAGGCTGTGAAAATCGCTCAAACCCTGGGCTGGTCCGATCACCGCCGTGCCTTTAGCCACTTTGCCATGGGCCGCCTGAACCAAGGCAGCGATCCGCGCTTTGCGCAAAGCCAGTTCGCCCTGGCCGATCAGTTTTATCGACAGACCCCCAACACATCCTTGCATCAGGCCTATTCGGCCTCGCATATGGCCGCCCATGCGGTAAGCCGGGGTCACGGTCGTGCCGCACTTGCCTTGATCAATCCGCATCTGGCCACTGCCGAGCGCCACGAGAATGCCGCCCTATTGGCCACCCTTCTGCTGTTGCGCGCCGAAGCCCTGGAACTGGAGGGCCGCGTCTCAGAGGCACGCACCGTACGTATGGACAGTCTCGGCTGGGCACGGTACGGGTTCGGCGGGGACTATGCCGTGCGCGCCAAGCTGCGTGAAATCTCGGCACTGAGCCCGCTTAAGGGACCAAACGGCTAAGACCAACGGGTAAACTATGATCGTAATTATCGGGGCTTTCCTGGGTGCAGTGATCGGCGCCCTTGTCGCCCGCCGCCGCAAGGGCAAGATGGCAGATATCCTGCAATATGCCTTCGTCTATGCGCTGATCTTTGCGCTGGGTGGGTTGTTCGCGACCCTCATCATTCACCGCGCCGCGGTCTAGCCACATGTTTCTGCCCTTTTTCGAAACTCTTCGGAAAACCGGGATTCCCGTGTCTCTGCGTGAGTATCTGACCTTTCTTGAGGCGGTCTCGGCGGATCTGGTAACCTACGACATCGAAGGGTTTTACTATCTCGCGCGCACAGCGATGGTCAAAGACGAACGGATGATCGACCGCTTTGACCAGGCCTTTGCCGCCAGTTTTTCTGGCCTTGAACAGATCAGTGCCGAAGAGGTTCTGGAGGCCGTTGATCTGCCGCGCGAGTGGCTGGAGAAGATGGCCGAAAAACACCTAAGCGCCGAGGAGAAAGCCGAGATCGAGGCTTTGGGTGGCTTTGACAAACTGATGGAGACGCTCAAGGAGCGGCTCAAAGAACAGCAAGGCCGCCATCAGGGGGGCAACAAGTGGATCGGCACTGCGGGCACCTCGCCATTCGGCGCCTATGGTTACAATCCCGAAGGCGTGCGCATCGGCCAAAATGAAAGCCGCCACCAGCGTGCGGTCAAAGTCTGGGACAAGCGTGAGTTCCGCAATCTGGACGACACCGTCGAGCTGGGCACGCGCAACATCAAGGTCGCGCTCAAGCGTCTGCGCCAATGGGCGCGGGACGGAGCCGCGGACGAGCTGGATCTGGACGGCACCATCCGCGCTACCGCCGAGCACGGCTATCTGGATGTCCAAACCCGGCCCGAGCGGCGCAATGCTGTGAAGGTTCTGCTGTTTCTCGACGCTGGCGGGTCAATGGATCCGCATATCAAAGTGGTCGAGGAATTGTTCAGCGCCGCACGTGCTGAATTCAAACATCTGGAATACTATTACTTCCATAATTGCCTTTATGAGGGCGTCTGGCGCGACAACCGCCGTCGTTGGAACGAGGTGACGCCGACATGGGAGGTGTTCAACACTTACGGGCCTGATTACAAATGTATCTTCGTGGGGGATGCAAGCATGTCACCTTATGAAATCGCCTATCCCGGCGGGGCAAATGAACATTGGAACGAAGAGGCTGGCCAGACCTGGCTGCGCCGCGCACGTGACAACTGGCCGGATAACCTGTGGATCAATCCGGTGCCCGAACGCAGTTGGCCCTACACGCAGTCGATTGGCATGATCCACGAGATCTTCGACGGTCAGATGGTCCCCATGACCCTGGCCGGGTTAGAGACCGGCATGAAGCAACTGGTGCGCTAATTAGCGCTTTGCGGACGCGCGGCGGTGTTGCACACTCTCGGTAACCCCATGTCTCAAAGAGGGAGGTCGCAATGAAATCCATTGATCCACAAGACCGCAAAGTCGCAAATATCGCGACCGGAGAGTTTGTTCCGTTTCTGAGTGACACCGGTGAGATGGACGGCGAGGTGCTGCAAGTCAACGGCGGCAAACCGGGGTACGGCTTTCACGTCTACCGTATGGCTCCGGGCCAAACCACCATCGCGCATAAACACCTGGGCGACGAAGAGTTCTTGCTGATCGAAGGTGATCTGAAAGATCATGATGGCTATGTGTACAAGCCCGGCGATCTGGTCTGCCTGAAATCCGGCACCGAGCATTATTCAATCTCAGAAAATGGATGCCTGCTGGCCGTTTACCTGCCGGGGGCCGAAGGATTTTAACCCGCCTCAATCGCCAGGTGATAAAGATGCCATGTGGCGTGGCCTAACAGCGGCAACACCACAAACAGCCCCAGGAACGCAGGGATCATCGCCAAAAACGTGGCCCCAGCGATGAAGGCCGCCCAGGCCAGCATCGGCCCCGGGCTGGCCGTCACCGTCTGAAAGCTGGTGATCATTGCGGTTACAAAATCCACCTCACGGTCCAGCAGCAGCGGCAACGCGATGACCGTGATCATGTAAAGCAAGAGCGCAAAGACCCCGCCCACCAGTGATCCCACAGCAAGCATCAAAAGCCCCTGAGAGGTCGTGTAAACCTCAAGCGAGGACATGACATTGGTCATCTGACTCAGCCCCAGAAACAGGGCAAAAATCATATGGGCCAGAAAGAACCAGAACAGAAACATCATGATGATGATGGCACATAGCGGTGGCAGTTGACGCCGACGCTGATAGGCAATGACGCCCAGAACGCCCTTCCACTCCAGCGGCCAACCCATCTGAAACCGGTGGCTGATTTCGTAAAATCCGACAGCAGCAAAGGGGCCGATCAACGGGAAACCCATGGCCGCCAGAACCAGCCAATAGGTTTCACCTGTGCGGTAGGTCACCCAAACCATGATCCACCCCAGCACCACGTAAACCCCGGCAAACAGCAGCGCATAGCCCGGTGCACGGCGCATATCGGCCCAGCCCAACCGCAGGGCCTGCCCCAGCATAGAATATGTCACAGCCCCCAAGGCCGGAGCCCCATGGACACGGTCACGTGGTTCTTGCATTAAGCTCTCCTCCTTGGGCGAACTTAGCAAGGCAGGGAACACCGTCTCTGATTTAGATCAAACCTTTTCTAATGCAGCGGCGGGCGTGCAGACGGCCAGTTGGTGGCACGGTGATAAGCCTCGGCCAGCGCCAAAAGACCCAAGTCGTTGCCGTGGCGGCCGATCAGTTGCACGCCCATGGGCAGGCCTGCCGCGCCAAAGCCGGCGGGCATGGCGACAGCCGGCAATCCGATCAGGCTGCACGGGATCACAAGCTCCATCCAGCGATGATAGGTGTCCATGGACACACCTGCGACCTCACGCGGCCAAGTCTGCTCAATCGGGAAGGGCCAGACCTGCGCTGTGGGGATCGCCAGCGCATCATAGGTCTCAAACAGCTCTGCCGCGCGGCGATACCAATCCGACCGGATCACACTGGCCGCATGCACATCCATAGCCGACAAGGCCTGTCCGGTCTCAATCTCCCAGATCGCTTCGGGCTTGAGCTGGCCCCGGGTTTGTTGATCTTCCATCAACGGAGCCAGCCCAGAGGCGTTTGAAAAGGCCCGCAGCGTGACCCAGGATTGCCACAGTGCGTCACGCGAAAACGGCGGGGCGATCGCCTCGACCTCGGCCCCCTGTCCGGCCAAGACGTCAAGCGCCGTGCAGCATAGATCAAGGATACCTTCTTCGTATGGCAAGCCACCCCAATCCCCCAACCATGCAATGCGCTTGCCCTTGGCGTCAGGTGCCACGTCGCCCATCGCTGTATAGGGCATCGGATTGGGCACACGTGCGTCAGGGCCGCTCATTACATCCAGTTGCAGTGCCAGATCACCGGGGCTGCGCGCCATGGGGCCATTGGTGGCCAGCTGGTGCAGGTAGGCCTCGCCCTCTGGCTCGGACGGGACCCGCCCCCAACTGGGGCGCATGCCAAAGAGGTTATTCCACCCAGCTGGATTGCGCAGAGACCCCATCATGTCCGAGCCATCTGCGATGCTCAGCATCCCAGTGGCCAAGGCCACTGCCGCCCCACCGGAGGAACCACCACAGGTGACAGCGGGATTATAAGGGTTCAACGTGGTACCATGCACCGGGTTGTAAGTGTGGCTGCCCAGGCCAAATTCGGGCGTATTGGTTTTGCCGATGATGATCGCCCCGGCCGCGCGCAGGCGCGCCACATGCAGGCAGTCGGACTGGGCCATCTGCCCGGCAAATGCGGGCGAGCCTTGCGATGTGGGAAGTCCCTTTGCATCCGCCAGATCTTTGATCGCAATGGGCAAGCCGTGCAACGGTCCGATGGGTGCAGTGGCATCCGCCGCCCGCGCCTCGGCAAACAGATCATCCGCGTCGCGCAACGAGACAACGGCATTCACACGCGGGTTCACCTCTGCAATCCGCTCAAGCGTGGCCTGCATGAGGGTTTCGGAACTTAGGCTTTTATCAGCGATACGGGCCGCCTGTTCGCGCGCATCTTTGCGTAGAATATCGGTCATCCTGCCATGAGGCCCGAATGTGCCCAAAGGTTCAAGAGACAAGTCGGTGAAATACGCCAGCCTTGCTACTTGGGATGGCGCAACCGCGGGTTGGTCAAGATTGCCCCGACATCCGCCATAAGATTCATCAGGATGAAAACTGCCGCGAAAATTAGGCAGCAGGCCTGTACCACCGGGAAATCACGCTTTGCTACCGCGTTCACGAGGGCCTGACCGATACCGGGGTAGACAAAGACCACCTCCACCAACACCACGCCAGTGATCAAAAAGGCAAGGTTCAGCGCCACCACGTTGATGATCGGGGCCCAGGCGTTGGGCAGCGCGTGTTTGACGATCACCCGCCACGGCGGTGCCCCTTTCAGTTTGGCCATCTCGATATAGGGCGAGGACAGCAAATCCACGATCGCCGCGCGTGTCATGCGCATCATTTGGGCGATTGTGATCATGACCAGCACCAAGGCCGGCAGGAAGGTTCTTTCCAGAAACTCAAAAAACGTCATGTCGCCCTGCAGACTGGATATAGCCGGGAACATTTGCCATTTGACGGCAAAGAACAGGATCAGGATGTACCCCAGAAAGAAATCCGGGGACGACACCCAGGTCAGCGCCATCACATTGGCAAACTTGTCAAAGATGGAATTGCGCAGCAGCGCGACAACCACGCCCAGAAAAATGGCAATGGGAACGGCAATGACGGCGGCATATGTCGCCAGATACATGGTGTTTTTGAACCGCTCTCCGATCACTGATGAGACACTGAATCCGGTCACGATTGAGTTGCCAAAATCGAGCACCATCGCCCCCTGAAGCCAGCCCAGATACCGGATCACCGCAGGTTGGTTTAGACCCATTTCCTTGCGTAGGGCCGCCAGGTTTTCTTCGGTCGCCCCCTGCCCCAGCACCGCTTGGGCCACATCTCCGGGCAAAAGCTCGACCATGAAGAAGATGATCATGGAGATCACGATCAGGGTCAGCAGCCCAAAGAAAAGCCGTTTTCCAATCAGCCTGAAGATATCCAACATTGTGCTCTCCCTGAAGGGTCCGTGCGATCGAAAGACGGGCCGGAACAGTTTCCGACGCGTCCGAGCAGCTAGCCGCAGCGGTCACTCGGTGCGGAAGAGGAATGTTGTAAATCCGATGCAGATTAACAAGAAACGGGTAGGCAAAAGGATGAGAGTTTGCGCGCTCATTCTCACCAAAATATTGATACTAAAGCATTTTATACGGACATGATTCTCAATGAGGAAGAGCGGCCACATTGGGTCAACTTATCTACTGATCGATGTCGGTTTTGCGAGAATGGGCCGACCCAACGCGTTCCAGACGCGAAACGATCAATCCTCTCCCTGCGCTTCGGCCCGGGATTTGCCTGACACATTCATCGCCAGAGTGGCCGCCATGAACGGATCGAGATCACCGTCTAGTACGCCCTTGGTATCTGATGTCTCGTGACTGGTGCGCAGGTCCTTGACCATCTGATAGGGCTGCAACACATAGCTGCGGATCTGGTTGCCCCAGCCTGCATCGCCCTTGGCCTCGTGGGCGGCGTTGATGTCGGCAGTGCGGCGGTCCAGCTCCATCTGATAGAGCCGCGATTTCAGCGCCTTCATGGCAATGTCGCGGTTCTGGTGCTGTGATTTGACTGACGAGGTCACGACGATTCCCGTCGGGTTGTGGGTGATCCGCACGGCGGAATCGGTGGTGTTCACGTGCTGCCCGCCCGCCCCAGAGGACCGATAGGTGTCTACACGAATATCCGCCGGATTCACTTCGATCTCGATGTCGTCATCCACCACTGGATAGACCCAGACGGAACAAAACGAGGTATGCCTTTTGGCAGCGCTGTCGAACGGAGAAATCCGCACCAAACGATGCACCCCAGACTCTGACTTTAGCCAACCATAGGCGTTGTGGCCGCTGATCTTATAGGCCGCAGACTTAATGCCTGCCTCGTCGCCGGCACTTTCCGATTGCAACTCGACCGAATAGCCGCGCTTCTCGGCCCAGCGGACATACATCCGCGCCAGCATCGAAGCCCAGTCACAGCTTTCGGTGCCCCCGGCCCCGGCGTTGATTTCGAGAAACGTATCATTGCTGTCCGCCTCGCCGTTCAACAGGGCCTCCAGCTCTTTCTCGGCCGCTTTCTTGGCCAGCTTGCGCAGGGCGTTCTCGGCTTCGGTGATGACCTCGTGGTCATCCTCCATTTCGCCCATCTCGATCAGCTCGGAATTGTCCGACAGATCCTGCTGGATGCTGTTGTGTGTATCCAACGCATCAACCAAAGACTGGCGTTCACGCATCAGCTTTTGCGCCTTGGCCGGATCATCCCATAGGTTTGGATCTTCCACCCGGGCGTTGAATTCTTCCAACCGATGCTGAGCGGTCTCCCAACCCAGACGCTGACGCAACAGCTCCAGAGAGGTTTCAATCTCGCCAACGAGAGTTTGTATTTCGGCGCGCATGGTGGGGCTAATCCTTGGGGTCTTGTTTAGACACGGTGATACCGCAGGGCCTGACGCGCAGCAAGAAGGGTTTGCCCCATTCTGTGCACGTCCGAAGCGGCGTGGTCATCCCAGCTGCGCTTAGTACAACCCACCCGAGCTGAGCGATCCGAATGTCGCTTTCTCGCCCACCTGAGCTTTTTTGCCGGTCGAGGTCGTGACCTCTTTGATCTCTTCGCTTTCACCGGTTCTGAAGAGGTCCAGATCATCGCCCATGGCAAAGCCGCCATCAAACATGATCCCAAAATTGATGTCTTCACCAGCCCGGAAACATTCAGAGACCACATATTTCCCTGATGCATCACTCGACAAACGTGCACCCGTAGTCCGGTCGATCTTGATGAAATCACAGTCTCCGGGAGCGCGGAACTTGCCGCCGCCGTATTTCTTGATCGCCTTGGACATGAAACGCTGAAAGACCGGACCACACATCGTGCCACCGTAGGCGCCCTTGCCCATCGGACGAGGCGTGTCAAAACCAATGTAGCACCCGGCAACGATATTGCTGGAGAAGCCCACGAACCACACGTCCCGCGCGTCGTTGGTGGTGCCGGTCTTGCCCGCAATTGGCACCGGCAGGTTGATGTTCTTGGCTGCTGTGCCGCGATCGACCACACCTTGCATCATCGAGGTCAGCTGATAGGCGGTGACGGCATCCATCACCCTCTCGCGGTTGGAGACGATGCGCGGCGCGCGGCCACTGGCGATGTTTGGATCACCACATTCCGTACAATCGCGCGTGTCGTGGCGATAGACGGTTTTGCCAAAACGGTCCTGAACGCGATCCACCAAAGTAGGCTCGACCCGCTCGCCGCCATTGGCAAACATCGCATAGGCCGCGACCATCTTGAACAAAGTGGTCTCCTCGGCGCCCAGCGAGTTGGCCAGGAAACGGCGCATGTTCTTGTAAACACCAAAGCGCTCGGCGTAGTCGGCGACGATGTCCATACCAACCTCCTGGGCCAATCGAATGGTCATCAGGTTGCGCGACTGCTCAATCCCTGTCCGCAATGGCGTCGGGCCATAAAACCGGTTCGAGGAGTTACGTGGCCGCCACAGGCCTTGCGGCGTGTTGATCTCAATCGGGGCGTCCACGACAATGGTCGCGGGGGTATAGCCGCTGTCCAGTGCGGCGGCATAGACAAATGGCTTGAAGCTTGACCCGGGCTGGCGTTGCGCCTGTGTCGCCCGGTTAAAGACCGAGTGCTGATAGCTGAATCCGCCCTGCATGGCGATCACACGGCCTGTGTGCACGTCCATGGCAACAAAACCACCCTGGACTTCGGGCACCTGCCGCAGAGTCCAGCGGACGAAATTGCCATCCTCGGTCATCCGGCGCACATGCACCACGTCGCCGACGTTGAATTCATCAACAAAGCTGCCGGGCAGCCAGCTAATATCCTTGCGCGGAACGACATGTGGCTCGGCCTCGGTTTCCGTGACACCTTCAATTCCCATGCGCATCTGCTGATCGCCGATCTCCAGCACAACAGCAGGGTGCCATTTGCCATCCAGGTTCACATCCCGCGATACCGGCAGATCCGCCAATGCGGCGCGCCATGCGGTCTCGTTGCCTAGTACCTCAGGGAGCAAAGTCTTGCCCGTACCACGCCATTGACCCCGTCCGCGATCGTAGCGCTCCAGTTGCTTTTGCAAGGCCTTGGCGGCCACATCCTGCATTTCGGGATCAATCGTGGCGCGCACGCTCAGGCCCCCGGTGAAGAACTCTCCCTCACCAAAGTCGCGGCTCAGCTGACGGCGGATTTCATCAGTAAAGTAATCGCGCGGCGGCAAGGCCTTGGCGAAGGGCTCAAAGTCCCCGTTCTGCACCGAGCGCACGGGCTGCGCCACTTCGGTCTCGTACTCCGCCTCTGAGATGAAGCCGTTTTCCTTCATCTCCTCCAGCACAAAGTCACGCCGCGTGCGCAGGCGTTCCTTTTGGCGCACCGGGTGATAGTCCGACGGCGCTTTGGGCATCGTGGCCAGGAACGCCGCCTCATGCGGAGCCAGATCGCGCAGGGGTTTGTTGAAATAGGTCTGCGCGGCCGCGGCCACGCCATAGGAATTCTGGCCTAGAAAAATCTCATTGAGATACAGCTCGAGGATCTCTTCCTTGCTCAAAGTGTCTTCGATCCGCGTGGCCAGAATGATCTCTTTGATCTTGCGCTCCGCACGGCGATCGCCTGACAACAGGAAGTTCTTCATCACCTGCTGCGTGATCGTCGAGGCCCCGCGGACGTTTTGCCCACGCGACTTTACAGCCTCGACAAAGGCCGCTGCGATGCTGCGCGCGTCATAGCCTGCATGGGTATAGAAATTCTTGTCCTCCGCCGAGATAAAGGCGTTCTTGATCATCTGCGGAATTTCCTCAGCGGGCGTAAACAAACGCCGCTCCTTAGAAAACTCGTCGATGATCCGCCCTTCGCCCGAGTAAATCCGGCTGATCGTGGGCGGCGTATAATTGGCCAGGCTTTCGTGGCTGGGCAGGTCTTCCCCATAGATGTGAAAAACCGCACCGATGCACAGCAAAATCAGCATAACACCCAAGGTGAGCATGCTGAACATCGTGCCGAAAAAAGTTGTTATCGCTCTGAGCAAAACGGCCCCCGGTAAGTCTTGTGTGTCATATAGTGTCGGGTGCGGTTGGCGTCAAAACACAATCGAGGGGAAACTACGCTGGTTTCCGCCCATTTTTGTCGGCACATCACTGGCGCACCAGATCGGCAGTGGCCTCATCCGCGCGTTGCCAGGCCAGAATAGCGTCACGAATGCTGGCGGCCATAACGGCGCGCCACTCTGGATTTCTAATGTTCGCGCGATCTTTTTCGCTGGATAAGAACCCCAACTCCAGCAGAACAGAGGGAATATCCGGGCTTTTCAAAACCGAAAATCCAGCCGAACGCATGGGCCGCCCAGCCAGTTTCAACCCGCGTTGCTTGATGCCTAGACGGATCGCCTCGGCCAGGCGATCTGCACGCGGTTGGGTTTCCTGCCTTGCCAGGTCAATCAGAATGTCGGCCACCACGTCGTCTTGTCGGCTAAGGTCAATTCCAGCCAGTATATCCGCACGGTCGTGGCGCTCGGCCAAGGCGGCGCTGGCAGCATCCGAGGCGCTTGCAGACAGCGTATAGACAGTCGCCCCGTGGGCGCGCCCTTCGCTGAGCGCGTCGGCATGCAGGGACAAAAAGATATCTGCGCCAAGCTGATGGGCAATCGCCACCCGGCGTTCAAGCGACACGAAGGTATCAGTATTGCGCGTCAGCTCGACCTCGATATCACCGGATCGCACCAGCAAGTCTTTCAATTCAATCGCAAAAAGCAGCATGAGGTCCTTTTCCAGAACCCCACCCTGATCGGCGCCCGGATCAATGCCGCCGTGGCCCGGGTCAAGCAATACCTTTAAGGGCCCGTCTTTTGCTGGCGTTTGCGCCGCTGTCTCGACATCCGGCGTGAGCAGGTCCCAACCCGGCATCTCCGGCACCCCGGCACCTGCAGTAAAGCTTTCGGGATCGCTGGGCGACAGCGCCACCGTCAGCGTGGCCCCTTCGCCGGCGTCCGACAAGGCCAGATCGGCCCTGTCCAGCGCGTAAGGCCCATCAAGATCGACCACCATACGCGACCAGCCGGGACGAAACCTGCCCATGCGTACCGCCAGAATGCGGTCGCTCTGGTCCAGGGCCTCGGCTGACGCGCCGGTCCAATCCACCTCGCGAAAGTCAATGACCAGACGCGCCGGCGCGTCCAGCGTGAACACCCGGTAGGGCACGCCCTGGCTGAGGTTCAATGTCATCGTTACCCCGCGCCAGCTGTCTTCAATGACCGAGCCTTCGGCCTCCAGCCGAGCAAGGCCGCTGAAGCCTTCGGTCTGTGCCGTCGCAGGCGCTGCAAGGCCCCAAAGCCCCAGCACACATGCCGCCATCATTTTGATCAATCTGCTCACCGCCGGTACCCGGTCTTGTTGGTTGGCTTTACCTTAACCGATTCCCTGCCCCTTTGCACGGACCCCTGGCCTTCATCTTGCCAGAAATACGCAGAAGTTGGCCTCTTAACCCGGCCAGCGCTCTGCCATATAGCGGGTCAGCCGGGCAAGACCTTCCTCGATATCCACCGTGGCACGGGCATAGGAAAAGCGCAGAGTGCCCCCGCCCCGGATAGGATCAAAATCCAGACCGGGCGTCACGGCCACGCGGGCCTTCTCCAGAATGTCCTGGGCCAGCGCTCGGCTGTCATCCGTGATGTCGGACACATCCGCATAGACATAAAACGCCCCATCAGGCGGCGCGATCTTGGAGAATCCAGCCTTAGGCAGCGCCTCCAACATCAGCGCGCGATTGGCCCGGTAGACATCCATATTGGCCTGCAGTTCGGCCTCGCAGTCCATGGCGGCCATTGCTGTGATCTGACTGGCATGAGGCGGACAGATGAACATGTTCTGCGCCAATCGCTCGACCACGCGCACATGATCCTCGGGCACCACCATCCAACCCACGCGCCATCCGGTCATGCTAAAATACTTCGAAAAGGAATTGATCACATAGACCTGATCACTGATCTCTAGCGCACTCACCGCTTTGCGCTCGTATTCTATACCGTGGTAAATCTCATCCGAAATAAAGCTGGCCCCCTGCCCGGCGCAGGCCTCAATCAAAGCACTCAGTTCGTCTCGGCCCAGCATTGTGCCACTGGGATTCGCTGGACTGGCGACCATCAATCCCTCGAGGTTTTGCCCGTCCAGATCGGCGGGCACCGGTTGATAGCGGTTTTCCGCCGCCGTCTGGATGTCGACCGGACACATCCCCAAGGCCCGCAGGATCTGGCGATAGCTGGGATACCCAGGGGCCCCGATCCCCACCCGTGCGCCTGAATCGAACAAAGCCGAGAAACTCAGCAGAAACGCCCCGGACGAGCCCGGCGTGACAATCACGCGGTCGGGGTTGAGGTCCAGATCATACCACTCCCCATAAAGTTTCGCGATCCGCGCACGAAGCTGCGGAAGGCCCAAGGCCACCGTGTAACCCATCGCATCGCTCTGCATGGCATCGCTCAGCGCAAGGCGTGCGCCCTCAGGCGCAGGGGTGCCCGGCTGCCCCACTTCCATGTGGATAATGTGCTGGCCTTGTGCCTCGGCCAGGGCGGCGGCCTGCATCACATCCATCACAATAAAGGGATCAACCTCGCTTCGGCTTGAGTTCCGCATACATTCATTCCTAGACTATCGCCAATCGACACCTAGCTTTCACAAGGAAAGAGAGCGCCCGTCAATGAAGCATTTCAGACTGTTGGCCCTTGGCCTGATCCTGACCCTCGTGCTGGGCTCGCCCCTGCGGGCGCTGACCCTGCTGCGCGATCCCGATATCGAATATGCACTGAAACAAATCGCCTCGCCCGTTCTCAAGGCTGCGGGTCTCAGCCCTACGCGTACGGATATCCTGATTATTGATGATCGCAGCCTGAACGCCTTTGTGGTGGACCGGTCGGCGATCTTTATCCATTCGGGGCTTTTGCTAAAGATGAACAATGCCGCGATGTTGCAGGCAGTGATCGCACATGAGGCGGCCCATATCGCCAACGGTCATCTGGTACGCCGCCCTGTGGCCATCCGCAACGCGCGCACCGCCGCCGGGATTGGCGCGGTGCTGGCTGGCGCGGCGGCTGCAACCTCTGGCAATGGTCAGGCTGCAGCCGCCGCAGCCGCGGGTGCGTCCAACAGTGCACTGCGTCTGCTTCTGGCGCACACGAGGGCCGAGGAAAACGCCGCGGACCAATCCGGGATGCGGTATCTGGCGAATGCCGGCGTCGACACCAATGCGATGGTCCAGGTGATGGAAATCTTCCGCGGGCAAGAGGCCCTGTCGGTCTCGCGCCGGGACGCCTATGCCCGTTCGCACCCGCTGTCCTCGGACCGCTACCGCGTCGTCAAACGGCTGGCTGCGGGCTATGAGGGCCGCGCCAAAGACAGCTCCAACGCCGACTATTGGTTTGCGCGCGCCAAGGGCAAGCTGTCGGCGTTCAAACGCTCTCCGAAATGGACGCTGAACCGGGCGGGCGAATACGGCTATAAGGACGTCAAACTGATGCGCCAGGCGGTGGCGTATCACCGTCAATCCAACCTCAAACGCGCTTTGACTGCCATTGATGGCGCGATCGCCACCCGTCCAAACGATCCATACCTACGTGAATTGCGTGGGCAGATTTTAATGGAAGGTCGCCAAACCAAAGCCGCCATTTCGGCCTATGGTGGGGCTGTCAATCAAGCTCCACGCAATGCTTTAATCCTGGGGTCTTATGGTCGTTCGCTTCTAGCCGGAGGGCAGTTGAAGAAAGCCGTGCAGGTTCTTGAAAAATCACGCGCTTTAGATGGACGTGACGCGCGTGTCGTGCGTGATCTGGCTGCTGCCCACGCCAAACTGGGCAACCGCGGCATGGCCTCGGTCTTAACAGCCGAACGCTACGCCATGTCGGGCCGTTTGAAAGATGCCAGCATCCACGCCAAACGCGCGTCTGATCTCTTGCCTCGCGGATCAACCGCTTGGCAGCGCGCCCAAGATGTGCTTTCTGCCGCGAAAGCCGCCTCCAAGAAAAGGAAATAATATCCCATGATCCGCTCTCTGCTCTCTGCGGCTTCGGCCAGCCTGTTCCTTGCTCTGCCCGCGCAGGCCCTGGACCTCAACGCCATGACCGACGCCGAACGCGAGGTGTTCCGCGCAGAGGTACGCGCCTACTTGCTGGAGAACCCACAGGTGATCATGGAGGCCGTCGCGGTGCTGGAACAGCAAGAACAAGCGGCCCAAGAGCAAGCCGACGTGGATCTGGTCAAAACCAACGCTGACAGCCTGTTCAACGACGGTCATTCCTGGACAGGCGGTAACCCGGACGGGGACATCACGTTGGTTGAATTCATGGATTATCGCTGTGGCTACTGCCGCCGCGCCTTTGATGAAGTGGAACAGCTGATCGCACAGGATGGAAACATCCGCCTGGTGATCAAAGAATTCCCAATCCTCGGCGAAGAAAGCGAGCTGAGCGCGCGTTTCGCCATCGCCACGCAACAGCTGGCGGGGGACGATGCGTACAAATCCGTACATGATGCGCTGATCACCTTCAAAGGTCAGGTGAATGAGACATCCCTGAGCCGCCTGGGCGACACCTTAGGGCTCGAGTCAGATGCGATCCTGGCGCATATGGACAGCGATGCCGTCACGGATGTGATCACCGTCAATCGCAATCTGGCACAACGCATGCAAATCTCGGGCACCCCATCCTTTGTGATGGAGGATCAGATGCTTAGGGGGTATCTGCCACTCGATGGTATGATGGAAATGGCCGCGCAGATACGGGCGAACTAACAGGTGCATCTAACGGCCAAGGGTCACTCCGCCGCCTGAGGCTCCACAGTCTCGGCGGCAATCGCCTCGGCGCGTTTTTCAACCTCTTCGACGATATGGTCAATCATCTGATCGTTGCTCATCTTGTGGCTGGCCTTGCCCGCCAGATAGACCATACCGGACCCTGCCCCGCCGCCGGTAAAGCCGACGTCCGTCATCAAGGCCTCGCCCGGGCCATTGACCACGCAGCCGATGATGCTCAGCGACATGGGGGTCTTGATATGCTCCAGGCGGCTCTCAAGCGTTTCAACCGTGCGGATCACATCAAACCCCTGCCGCGCGCAGCTGGGACAGCTGATGATATTCACGCCGCGGTGGCGCAATCCCAGCCCTTTGAGAATCTCGTAGCCCACTTTGACCTCTTCCACCGGATCAGCCGACAGGCTGACGCGGATGGTGTCGCCGATGCCCATCCACAGCAGGTTGCCCAAACCAATGGCAGATTTCACTGTGCCCGTGGTCAACCCACCGGCTTCGGTGATGCCAAGGTGAATGGGCGCATCCGTGGCTTCGGCCAATTGCTGATAGGCGGCGGCGGCCATAAAGACGTCTGATGCTTTCACCGAGATCTTGAATTCGTGGAAATCGTGATCCTGCAAAATGCGGATATGGTCGAGCCCCGACTCCACCATCGCATCTGGACAAGGCTCGCCGTATTTTTCAAGCAGATGCTTTTCCAATGACCCGGCGTTCACCCCGATCCGCATCGAGCACCCATGGTCACGTGCCGCAGAAATCACCTCGGCCACGCGCTCGGGTGATCCGATATTGCCGGGATTGATCCGCAGGCAGGCAGCCCCGGCTTCAGCTGCTTCGATCCCTCGTTTGTAGTGGAAATGAATATCAGCCACGATGGGCACGGGGCTTTCTTTAACGATACCTTTCAACGCCTTAGAGGAGGCCTGATCCGGCACAGACACCCGCACAATATCCGCACCCGCATCGGCTGCGGCTTGCACCTGAGCTACCGTGGCCGCCACATCCGTCGTGTCGGTGTTTGTCATCGTCTGCACGGTGATCGGCGCGCCGCCTCCGACGGGCACATCGCCCACCATGATACGGCGGCTGTCACGCCGGTCGATGTTGCGCCAGGGTCGAATTGGATTGTGGGACATTGGGCGACCTGTCGAATTGGTGTCAGCTACAGACTACACTTAGTGCACCAACTGGCCTGTCGCAATTGATTGGGACGTTTTATTGCTGAAGCTCAGGCGCGGGGGCCGTTTGCAGCTCGGCGACAAAGCTTTCGAGGTCTGCGTCGACCGTGATGTCAGGTGCTTCGTACTGCGCAACCAGCTGTTCTGCGTCCAAGGCCAAATTCGATGTCACAGAGCCGCGCGCGCCAGCTGGGCCATAGTGCGTGCCATTGACCGCAAAGTAGATCCCGCCGCTTTCGCCAATGCGAATGGTGGGAGGCTCTTCCATGGCGGGCACGTCATAGTAGTCGCCCGCATTCATCACGCCTTCGTAGATCGAAGTGCCATCGGCCGCGCGGACACGAACCCAGGCCGCGCGCACGGCAACGACGCGCAATTCAGGCGGCGCATCTGCCAAAACACGTGGGGATTGCTGGGTCGGGGTATCCCCTTCGGCCAGAACCAACGTGCTGTCGCGGTCTGCGGCGGGTAGGTCACCGCTCAATGCACCGACGCGAGACGGGTCAAGCGTGGAAATCGGCGCATCACGCGCAATCATGACAGGTACATCCAGTGCTTCGGGACGATAGAGACGATCAAGGCCCTCATCGCTGGGCGGCTGGAATGCTGCAATCGTGTCAGGGGTAATGACGTCTTCATTCTCAATCGCCATGCCGGCGAGAGGGTCAAGATCGGCCAGAACATCCGGCGTATTTTCGACAGGGGCTACGGTGACACGCTGCACTTCGTTTAGAACGCTGTATCCGCCATATCCAATCGCCCCGATCAGGGCGACCAACACCAGCGCAGACCCGATGGCACCGGGTTCAATGCGCGCCAGGAAACTTTCGGAGGCGGGCAGGAACGGTGTCGCTGTTCCGACAAGCGGGTCTATTTCACGCTTGGGACGGCGCAACGGCTCGTCTGATTTGCGGATCGAGGAGGCTTCGGCCGACATGCCATGCGCGATAGCAAAACCGCTTTCGGCGCAAAACGACCGAAAAGCACGATCCGGATCCATATTCAGGTAGCGTGCATAGGACCGCACATATCCGGGGATGAAACCAGGCGTATCAAAGGCATCAGGATCTGCATTTTCAATGGCTGCAATGTAGTTGGCTTTGATCCGCAATTCGCGTTCCACATCCAACAGTGATTTGCCCAGAGTGGCCCGCTCGCCGCGCATCAGATCGCCCAAACGCAGGTCAAAGTCGTCGAAACCCTTCGGTTCAACCTCTTCGATCACTTGCTTTTGTTTGGACCTGCGCCCGATCATTTGAACCGCCTCTTTGCGAACTCTTGGCAAACCTAAAACACACACCCCGGATGTCCCGATTCGGACACTGCCCCTTTATTTTGGGTAACTTACCATACTGCAAGGCGATTTGCACGGAATGCGGCAGGAACAGGGCTATCTCGAGGAAATCGGCGTCTTTCAGCGCATGCTATGCGCTAAGCTCTGATCGGTTCAGCGCGCAGTGGCTCCACAGCTCGTCCATGGCCCTCACCAGATGATCCATTTCGTTGGGACCGTGTACGGGCGACGGCGTAAACCGCAGACGTTCCGTGCCACGCGGCACCGTTGGGAAGTTGATCGGCTGGGCGTAAATACCATAGCCCTCAAGCAGCATATCACTCAGTTTTTGGGTATGCACCGGATCGCCCACCATCACAGGCACGATATGGCTGCCGTGGTCGATCAAAGGCAGACCCAGACCTTTCAGGCGGGTCTTCAGAATTTTGGCCTGGGTTTGGTGCTGATCTCGCAGATCACCATTGCGCTTGAGATAGGCAACCGAGGCTGCAGCTCCGGCCGCCACGGAAGGCGTCAGCGACGTGGTAAAGATGAACCCCGGCGCGTAGGAGCGCACGGCGTCGCACATTTTCGAAGTGGCCGCGATATAGCCGCCCATAACACCGTAAGCCTTGGCCAGCGTGCCGTTGATGATGTCGATACGGTGCATCAGACGGTCGCGCTCGGCCACACCGGCCCCGCGCGGGCCATACATGCCCACGGCGTGAACCTCATCAATATAGGTCAAAGCGCCAAATTCATCGGCGAGATCACAGATGGCTTCGATCGGGGCAAAGTCCCCGTCCATCGAATAGATCGATTCAAAGGCGATCAGCTTGGGCGCGTCGCTGTCGTCGGCCTCGAGCAGTTCGCGCAGATGGTCCAGATCATTGTGGCGGAAGATACGCTTGGCCCCGCCATTGCGCCGCACGCCTTCGATCATCGAAGCATGGTTCAGCGCGTCTGAATAGATGATCAGACCGGGAAAGAGCTTGGGCAGCGTGCTGAGTGTGGCATCATTGGCGATATAAGCCGAGGTGAACAGCAGCGCCTCTTCTTTGCCATGCAGATCGGCCAGTTCGGCCTCAAGCTGCTTGTGATAGACGGTGGTGCCCGAGATGTTGCGAGTGCCGCCCGACCCTGCGCCCGTGGCGTCCAGCGCCTCGTGCATGGCGTTCAAAACAACGGGGTGCTGGCCCATACCCAGATAGTCATTGCCGCACCAAACGGTGATCGACTGCTCGGATCCATCCGGACGGCGCCAGGTGGCGTGAGGAAATTGTCCGTTGGTGCGCTCAATATCAATGAAGGTCCTGTAACGGCCTTCGTCGTGCAACCTGGCAATCGCCTGATCAAGCTTTGCGGTATAGTCCACCGACATCCCCTCTTCGTCGTTCTTACTGGCGTCTTTACCCTAATCCCGGGCAGATTCGCCAGACATTACTGTCTTATGCGTTTGATAAGAGGTTACAAATAGACATGGTGCCGCACCTTGATCTCGATCAACATTCTGGACAGTCCGGCGCACGCTGTTACGGTCGGCGCAAACTGACATCACATGAGGCTTTGAAACATGTCCCTAGACGCCACGCTGTCCCGCATTGACAACGAATTGCCCCAGACCATTGAACGGCTGATGGGGCTTCTGCGCATCCCGTCGATTTCCACCGATCCCGCGTATGATGCACAATGTGACGCGGCGGCGGACTGGCTGGTCAAAGACCTGCAAAGCATTGGTGTGGATGCACAAAAACGCGTAACGCCCGGCCAGCCGATGGTGGTGGGTCATATCGACGGACCTGGCCCGCATCTGCTGTTCTATGGCCACTACGACGTCCAGCCGGTGGACCCGCTGAACCTGTGGCATTCGGATCCCTTTGATCCACAGCTTGAGGATACGCCAGACGGTCAAGTGATCCGCGGGCGCGGGTCCTCGGATGACAAAGGTCAGCTGATGACCTTTGTCGAGGCGTGCCGCGCCTACAAGGCAGAACATGGGTCCCTGCCCTGCAAGATCACCTTCTTCTTTGAGGGCGAAGAAGAATCAGGGTCTCCGTCTCTGATCCCCTTCATGAAAGAGAACGCGGAAGAGCTGAACGCAGACATCGCGCTGATCTGCGACACATCAATGGTGTCCCCGGGCGTGCCATCCATCGCCAGCCAGCTGCGCGGGATGCTGAAGGATGAATTTACAGTACACGGCCCCAGGATCGACTTGCATTCAGGTCACTACGGCGGCCCTGCCCTGAACCCTTTGCGTGAAATCAGCCGGATCATCTCAACCTTCCATGATGACACGGGGCGCGTTGCGATTGACGGGTTCTATGAGGGCGTTCATGAGGTCCCTGCCGATCTGTTGCGCCAATGGCAAAACTGCGGCTTTGACGAAGACACCTACCTCAGCTCGGTTGGCATGACCCAGCCCCATGGCGAGCATGGCTATTCCACCCTGGTGCAGCAATGGGCGCGGCCCACTTTGGAAATCAACGGGCTATGGGGCGGCTATCAAGGGGCTGGCACCAAAACCGTGATCCCCGCCGAGGCACATTGCAAGATCACCTGCCGTCTGGTGGGCGACATGGACCCTGACGCCCTGCGCGACAAGCTGCGCGCACATGTCGAAGCGCAGCTGAGCACCGATGCAACGATCACTTGGAACAACGATCTGGACGGCTCGCCAGCGGCGGTGATGAACACCGACCGGCCCGAGTTTGAATTGGCCCGTCAGGCGCTGTCCGATGAATGGGAGCGCGAGGCAGTGCTGTGTGGCATGGGCGGGTCGATCCCCATCGCCGGGTTCTTCAAGGAGATCCTGAACCTCGATTCGATGCTGATTGGCTTTGCCCAGGATGATGACGCAATCCATTCACCCAATGAGAAGTACAACGTTGAAAGCTTTCACAAGGGGATGCGCTCCTGGGCGCGAATCCTCGACCGTCTGGCACAGGGGTAAGCGACGCATTTGAGTATTTTTGGCAAGATGAAGGGTTGGTCCGATCACTCCGAGACGTTTGACGGGGTTAAGATCAGCTGGTCGATGGGGGGCTCGGGTCCGCCCTTGCTGATGTTGCACGGGTTTCCGCAGACCCGCGCCCTTTGGGCAAAGGTGGCGCCTGCGCTGGCCAAAACTCATACGGTGATCTGTCCTGATTTGCGGGGCTATGGCCTGAGCGGCAAACCAGAGGGTGTGGAGCATTACAGCTTTCGCGCCATGGCGCGCGATCAACTGGCCCTGATGCAGCATCTGGGGTTCGACCACTTTGATCTGGCGGGTCACGATCGTGGCGGGCGCGTGGGGCACCGGCTGGCGTTGGATGCGCCCGGTATTTTCAAACGGCTGTGCCTGATGGACATCATCCCGACCCATACGGTGCTTTATGATCTGCGCGTGGATGTGGCGACATCTTATTACCACTGGTTCTTCCTGTCCCAACCGCAACCTTTCCCGGAAACCATGATCGGACGCGATCCGGATTATTACTACGAATCGTGCTTGTTGGGATGGGGTGGGGCCACGCTCGCTGATCTTGATGCGGCCCAGTTGGACGCCTACCGCGCGGCCTGGCGTGATCCGCAGACGATCCGGGCCATGTGCGATGATTACCGCGCGGCTTTGGTGCACGACATGAACCACGACGCCGCCGATCTGGGGGCGACTGTGTCCTGTCCCACGCTCATCCTCTATGGGGCGGATGGGGCCATGGCGCATGCCTATGACGTCCCTGCGCAATGGGCGCTGAAATGCGATGATGTCCATGCCGAAGCCATGCCGGGCGGGCACTTTTTTGTCGACACGAACCCGGAGGAAACCGCAGCAACCCTCGTGCGGTTTTTCAATCAGCCGTCACCGCAGGAATGACAAAATCAGTCATCACCCGCAGGCTCATCCGCCATGCGTCGGGTTGGTTGTAATTGCCGGTAAAAACAACCAGCACCACGCCTAACTCTCGGTTGACCACCAGCCTTTGGCCGCCATTGCCAAACCCGGCCACCCACCGCGGTGGATTGCCTCCCGGCGCCTGCCACCAGAAATTGCCGTAACGCAGACCGCTGCGGGTCTGTGTGGTGGGGGAAAACGTCAGCTCCAACCAATCTGCAGGAACCACCTGACGCCCCTGCTCTGTGCCGCCATCCATCACCATCTGTCCCAATCTGGCGAGATCCCGGGCCGTGGATCGCAACCCCGAAGCCGCCGCAGCGCGGCCATCAAAGCCATTGGTCCATGTGGCCGAGGTGATCCCGAGAGGATCAGCCAACTTGGCCTGGGCGTAAGCCTCAAGCCGCTGGCCGGTACCCTGCTCGATCAAATGGCCTATAACCGCTGTCGCACCGCCGTTGTATACCCAATTTGTGCCCGGCTCCTGCACCATCGGCTGTTCTAACACATAGCGGAACCGATCCGGCGAGCGCTCCATCGCAATCTCGGAATTGCGTGGGTTTGTATAGGGCAGATCTTCGTTCCACGCTGTGCCCATTGTCATGTTCAACGCATGTTGAACAGTCATGGCCTGGCGGGCCGGGTCCTGCGCCAAATCGGGGTATTGCGGGAACTGCGCCACCAGCGAGGCGTCCAGGGGCGGCACCTTACCCTCACTCAGCGCGATTCCATAGAGCAACCCCACAACGCTTTTGCTGATCGAGCGCAGATCATGCAGGGTGTCCGGCCCATGTTGAACCATGCCCAAAGAGGTGCCCCAAGCTTCGTCATGGCCATCGAAATAGACTTCACCAAAGTGTTGGCCGTCTTTCAGAACCAAAACTGCGTGCAGCCCCTTCAACTCGCCCTTGGCAAAGGCCGCGTTCAGCCGCGCCTCCAACTGGTCGCCACCGGCCCATGCGGGCAGTGTTGCGCATAAAATCATGGCACAGACCGCCCGGCGACAAAGCCTCGTGAATTTCATCTGTCCGCTCCCCTACATCTATGACCAACAGCTTGGCAGATCACCGGGCACATGCAAACCTGGAGGGCCGACATAGGCGCGCGAATCCGCGCATCACCAAACCGCTGTTGGGGCCGGCGAACATTTCACAATGGAGAGAAAAGTGGCGCGGTTGACGGGGCTCGAACCCGCGACCCCCGGCGTGACAGGCCGGTACTCTAACCAGCTGAGCTACAACCGCGCGTGAGGGGCTGATTAATCAAAGCGCGCGGCTGCGTCAATGGGCAAAGCGCGAAAGTTTGGAAAGAAGTTCAAGGATGCGCCGCCAGCGCCTTTAATCGAAATCAGACAAGGCTGCCCGGACCATCTCAAGGCCGCCCAGACGTTCAAACACCAAGAGCAGTTCTTCCTTTTCCCGTGGGTCCGTGCATCGCATAGCCCAGGTCAGCAGTTCAGCCGCTTCGCTGGCTCGCAGCAAAGGGTGCTCCGCACGCTCCAATCTATCCTTGATCGTGAAAAGCAGTGTTTCCCGATTTGCATCTTCCGGTATCTGGTCACCCAACATCTTTATCGCTACCCTTTTCGCCCGATACTCAATCTATAATTGACGTAACGGTACCAACGTCAATATAAAGGACCAAATATCCCTGATTTAGGACTTAGCCGAGAAAGATTACCCAGTGACTGATTTTCACCAACGCCTCAAAGGTCTGATTCAAAACTCTGATTACGACTACAAAAGCCTGTCCCTGAAAATAGGACAGGGCGAAAGATACATTTCGAATCTTTTGTCCAACAAAAGCGACCCCGGCTATACATCCGTGGTTAAAATCTGTTCGGCCCTTGGGCTGACCCCCAACCAGATTGCCGGGCTCGATGATCAAATAACCCTGGCGGGTTCGGATATGGACACCACTGTGGTATCTGCCCATGCCGAACGTATTCTGGCGGCCGTCACCAAAGAGGCGCACCGCAAGCTTGCGACCCGTGGCGCACAACCCCTGCTCGATGACGTGCTGAGCTGGTGGTATGCGCAGAACGGTGTGCTTTCGAACTTTGACATGCTGTCTGAACACGTGGATCTGTACCGCGCACCAAAACCCGGCGCATTGCTGCCAGACCCTTATAAAATAGGTGAACAAAGCCTTGCCACAAAATCATTTGGGGTGAATTCAACCGAACATCTGCGCTATTTGTTCACCACGTTTGAGACCAAACTGTCCGAAGCTGTGACCTTGGCCCATGTGGAAACCACGAAGGGTGATCCGCAACTGTCCATCCAGGAGATTGACGTCACCCTGCCCGGACATTCTTTCCCGCTGCGCTTTGTGTACAAACGTCTGTTGCTGCCGGTCAAAGATATGCACGGCAATGACTACGTGCTGAACTATTCACAAGCCCTCGAGTGAACCCGCGTAGTGCTCGATCATGTGGTCCATGTGCAGGACGGGAAGGGCCACCAGCCATTCGGAATCTCCGCGCCCTTCGGGGATAGGCTCGGCCCATTTCGCCACGCCAGGCAATTGCACTGAAAACCCATAGGTGGTGGCGAATCCGCGTTTCACATCACGGTCACGCATCATCGCGTAAACCCAGTCGATCGGCCATTTAGTCGCGATGCAGCATTGCAGTAACATCATGAAATACCTTAATTTCTGCCGCGACCCACGATGCTCAGGATGCACAAATAACTCGCCGATATAGGCCAGCCGACCATGGAAATCCGGTGGCAGCGCATCGGTAAACTCCAGCAGCGTTTCGCCCTCGTCCTGCGGATAATGGCGGCGCATGGTGCGGATCATGTAAGCCCCCATGCTTTCGCGGCCGATACTGTCGTACCGGGTGGCCACGGCAGTGACATACTGTCCCTCTTCCTTCATGAAGAGCCAGAACCCACTTTCCTGCGTAAAGTCATTGTAAGCAGAAGATAATTTGGCTGTCTGACTTTCCTTGCCCATATCCTCAATAAGGGATTCGGCATGTGAAAAATCGCTGATCAGCTCAACGTCACAGCCCTTTTGGGCCAGCATTGCAACGCATTCACCGCCCACTTTTATAAAGTCCAGTGGATTCCCCATCGACCAATTCCGATCGTCACTAAAGCCCCATCAAACCTCTGTAACTCATTAAAATTTTACACAACCGAGCCCAGCACTACCCGAGATGAGTGGCGCATGGAAAGGGGACTTTGGGGGGAAACAAACTGTTTCCAAGTCAGAACGTGTGCGATAATCCATTTACTCAACGTATGGATGTTGAAGATTCCATCTTCGTGTCACCTAAAAAGGAACGGCGACAGATCAACGCACAAACATATGTTCACATCCGGTCAAAAGGGACACCGCAGTCTTTGCGACCCCATTGCCCCTGCGTAAACACATCAGATGCAATACAGGCAAAATGTCAGTTCAGGTCCACAGGACCGGTCCCATTTTTGTACATTGAAGCCATTCGAATTCCGTGGCTTTGTGCACCTGCGCCGAGTGTTTTTTCTTTCGCAACTGGTCCCTCCAATGGTTCATCAGTTCAAAGTTTGACATTCGGACAGGACGGGGGGGCTCCAGCAGCCCCTCCGTCTTTTACGTTGGACCGCCAGAATCAACACCTGTCGTTCACCGCCCAATGCTCGTGACGGCTCATTAGGACTTAAGGTGGGGTATGGTGGGCGATGAGAGGCTCGAACTCCCGACATCTTCGGTGTAAACGAAGCGCTCTACCAACTGAGCTAATCGCCCCACGAGTGGCGATTTAACCAATGTCCCGGCAGCGTGCAAGGGGTTTCGTCAAGAAATCACTCGGTTTCTCGGATCACTGTCTCCGTGCCGCCATCCAGCACGTAAATACAGCCCTGTTCGTTGGACAAATGGCCCATCTCATCCCACTCCAAACCGGTCAGCAAGCCACGCATCACCTGCCCCAGCAACCCGTGAGCCACGACAACAGAAGGTTCAGTCAGATGCGCGAGAAAATCTTCGATGCGTGCGACGAACGCCCCCCGCCCTTCCCCCCCGGGGGCCGCAAGAAACAAATCGAGTGATGAAGTGTCCATCGACACCAACGCAGGATTGGACCGGCGTACGTCATCGCGAAGCAACCCTTGCCACTCTCCGGCATGGGCTTCGGCCAGACGATCGTCGGTGATGTATTCCCTGCCCTCCAGCGCAATCTTTGCCGTTTGTTGAGCGCGGCCTAATGGCGACACAAAGCAAGGCGGATTAAGCGCCAGAATCGGCGGTACCAGCCGCGCCTGCGCCTTGGCATCCTCAATGCCCCGAGAGGTCAACTGGGATTCCAGCTGGCCCTGAATACGTTTCTCTACGTTCCAATGGGTTTCGCCGTGGCGCAGAAACCAGATCTTGGGGATGTCGTTCACATTCAACTCCCGGGCTGATGTCACATCGCCCCGTTGCGAAGGGCTCTGCCCTCGCTCCGATTCTTGTCAGAAGGTTATTCGGCCACCGTCGTCAGGATAGGCTTGGCGGTATCATTGTTGCTGCGCGCAGATTTGCTCTGACGGATTTTTGCCACGATGATACGCGCGCCTTCGGTTTCCTTGGTGCGGTTCAGCTTCAGCTTTCCGAGAGGTTGCAGATTAAATTCGCGGCCATCCGCCAGCGCATCGCCCATCACTTCAAGCATCGCTTCAACCACTGGCTTTGCATCTTTCTTCTTGATGCCGGAGGCGCGCACGACCTTCTCGATCAACTCCTGCTTTTTCAACACTGGGCTGGCGATCGGGCTGGAAGCCGTGCTGGCCGGTGATGCACTCGCGAGCATTGGCTTAGGTGCCACTTCCGCAGGGGATGGCACTTTCTTGATGGGCGCCTTGGCCTTGGTGGTTTTGGCTTTTGACGTCGCCGATGTGGGTTTCTTGGAAGATGTGCTGCTCATGAGGTGCCTCTTTTTGCCTTGTGCCCGTGGTTTATCCACAAGCTATGGTTCGGTTTTACCTACACAATACTGTTATTCCCCCCGTCTGGCCACCCATATGTTGACGAATTAAGGGCAAAGCCGCTAAATAGGCACACTGGGATAGCCTTTTTGGGGGAATTGTTTTGAAGTATATCGTCGTTGCATTTCTGCTGGCCGCTGCGCCCGCATCCGCTTCGGGTCTGGCGGATCCGATCGTCGCCCCTGAGGTGGTCGCGATCGAGGCCGAGCAAAGCTCGGGCGATGTTGACACGCTGATCGTGGCCATCTGGCTCGCAACAGTTCTGGCCGCAGCCGGGGGCGCATTCTAAGCCCCCTGCCCGACCTCTGATTACTGTGCTACTCTGAATCTCATTCAGGCCATATCGGCCAAGGAGATTTGAGACATGCCTTTTTACGGAAACGAGAACAACAACGTCATCTACGGAACGTCCGGCGACGAATACATCTTTGGATTCGGTGGAAACGACACGTTGCACGGTGGTTATGGCAACGACACGCTGCTAGGTGGCGAAGGCAATGACGTTGTCTTTGGTGGATGGGGAAACGACATCTTTTACACAGATCGTGGTTTTGACCGCTATCACGGAGACGTCGGCAACGACATCTTCTACGCCTTTAACTACTCTGGATTCGATCTGAACTATATCTACGGCGGCTTTGGCTGGGACATCGTGGATTTCAGCTATGCGGTCAACAGCATCTCAAGCAACGTGAATAATCATTTCCTCTACCAAGTCGAAGAAATTCATCTGTCCAGCCACAACGACGTTGTTTGGAATACTGTCTTTGGTGATCACATCCGTGAAATCTATGGCCAGGGTGGTGACGACTACATCTCCCAGGGTAATGATTGGGGCATCCTGTTAGACGGGGGAACTGGTAATGACACGATCTACGCCGGTACTCAGAACGACACGGTCATCGGAGGTGCGGGCGATGACCGCTTGGGGGGTAACGCTGGTCACGATCTCATCACAGGGGGATCAGGGGCAGATATGTTCGTGTTCACACAAGAGGATGACCACAGCGGAACCAACGGAGAAATTTGGGCATCCGTCGCAGATTTCGACGCCAGCCAAGGCGATACAATCCAAATCCGCGAGACAACTTCTCATAGCAGTTGGGGCACGCTGGAATACATAGGCGGGTCTTCTTTTGACGGGGACGGCACCGGCCAGGTGCGCGTGGTGCGGGATTTCTTTAACAATCCGCTGGTGGCCAATGTCTATATCGACACTGATGGCAATGGCAGCACCGATGGGCGGATCGTTTTGACCTTGGCCAGCTGGTTTGGCGGCCCAGATGCGAGCGATTTCATTCTTTAGGGTGGCCCTGGATTCAAAATGAAAAGGGCGCGTCCAGTAAGGCGCGCCCTTTTTACAATTTGATATCAGATGCTTAGTGGGTCGTTGCCCCTGCCCCGGCACTTCCATCCTTGAGCGCTGCCTCGGCTGCGGCGGCTTCTTCTGCGGCCTCATCCCATTCCACGGCTTCGGGCACGGATACCAGCGCGTGTTTCAGCACTTCGCTGACATGGCTGACCGGGATAATTGTCATCCCTTCCTTCACATTGTCAGGGATTTCCACCAGGTCTTTCTCGTTCTCCTGCGGGATCAGCACGGTTTTGGTGCCCCCCCGCAGGGCCGCCAGCAGTTTCTCTTTCAAACCACCAATGGCCAAGGCATTGCCGCGCAGCGTAACCTCGCCTGTCATGGCGATATCCTTGCGCACCGGGATGCCTGTCAGAACCGACACGATGGAAGTCACCATGGCCAAACCTGCAGACGGCCCATCCTTGGGCGTGGCCCCTTCGGGCACATGCACGTGGATATCCCATTTTTCGAACTTGGGTGGTTTCACCCCGATCTGCGGGCTGATCGAACGGACATAGCTGCTGGCTGCATCAATCGATTCCTTCATCACATCGCCCAGCTTACCGGTGGTCTTCATCCGGCCTTTGCCAGGCAGGCGCAGGGCTTCGATGTTCAGAAGCTCGCCGCCGACTGACGTATAGGCCAGCCCGGTGACGACACCGACCTGATCTTTCTCTTCGGCCAACCCATAGCGGAATTTCTTCACACCCAGGAAGTCATCCAGATTTTTGGCAGTCACTTCAATGGTGTCCGCCTCTTTCTTGATGATCTTGGTCACAGCCTTCCGCGCCACCTTGCCGATTTCGCGCTCAAGGTTCCGCACGCCCGCTTCGCGGGTGTAGTGCTGAATGATGCCAGTCAGCGCCGTGTCATCAAGGCTGAATTCCTTGGCTTTCAGACCATGGTTCTTGATCTGCTTGGGCAGCAGGTGCTGCTTGGCAATCTCACGCTTTTCGTCCTCGGTGTAACCGGCCAGCGGGATGATCTCCATCCGGTCCAACAATGGCCCCGGCATGTTGTAGGAGTTCGCCGTGGTAAGGAACATCACATCCGACAGATCATATTCGACCTCCAGATAGTGATCGACAAAGGTCGAGTTTTGTTCCGGATCAAGCACTTCCAACATCGCAGATGCCGGATCACCGCGGAAGTCCTGCCCCATCTTGTCAATCTCATCGAGCAGGATCAGCGGATTCGTCGTCTTCGCCTTTTTCAGCGATTGGATGATCTTGCCGGGCATGGAGCCGATGTAGGTCCGGCGGTGGCCGCGAATTTCGCTCTCGTCACGCACGCCGCCCAGCGAGATGCGGATAAACTCGCGCCCCGTGGCTTTGGCCACAGACTTTCCAAGCGAGGTTTTCCCCACACCCGGAGGGCCAACCAAGCACATGATCGGGCCTTTCAGCTTCTTCGAACGTTGCTGCACCGCCAGATACTCAACGATCCGCTCTTTGACCTTTTCAAGGCCGTAGTGATCTTTATCCAGAACATCCTCTGCGCGATGCAAATCCTTCTTAACACGGGATTTTTTACCCCACGGCAGGCCCAGCATCCAATCTAGGTAATTGCGCACGACAGTGGCTTCCGCACTCATCGGGCTCATGTTCTTCAGCTTTTTCAGCTCGGCCTCGGCTTTTTCGCGGGCCTCTTTGCTCAACTTGGTTTCAGCCACTTTGGCTTCAAGCTCAGCCAGTTCGCCCTCGCCCTCTTCGCCGTCGCCCAGCTCCTTCTGAATGGCCTTCATCTGCTCATTCAGATAGTATTCGCGCTGGGTGCGCTCCATCTGGGTTTTGACGCGGGTTTTGATTTTCTTCTCGACCTGCAGCACGGACATCTCACCCTGCATCAGGCCGTAAACCTTCTCCAACCGCTCGGACACGCTCAGCGTCTCCAGCAGGTCCTGTTTCTGGTCAACCTCGATGCCCAGATGACCCGCCACCAGATCGGCCAGCTTGGCAGACTCGGTTGTTTCGGACACCGCACTCAGCGCCTCTTCGGGGATGTTTTTCTTGACCTTGGCATAGCGCTCGAACTCGGCTGTGACGGTGCGCAGCAAGGCCTCGATCGTCGCAGCATCGCCCGGCATTTCCAGCAGGGTCTCGGCGCGGGCTTCAAAATAGTCAGGGTTTTCAAGGTATTCCAGAATGCGAACGCGCTGCACGCCCTCGACCAGCACCTTGACGGTGCCGTCGGGCAGCTTCAGCAGTTGCAGCACATTGGCCAACACGCCGGAATTGTAGATGCCATCGCTGGCCGGATCATCATCAGAGGGGTCAATCTGGCTCGACAGCAGGATCTGCTTGTCGTCCTGCATCACTTCCTCAAGCGCGCGCACCGATTTGTCACGGCCCACAAAGAGCGGCACGATCATATGTGGAAACACCACGATGTCGCGCAGCGGCAGCACGGGGTAGGATGCGTTCAAAGTCTCTTGCATGTAAGTTTTCCTGTCTTGGCAAGACAGCTCCGGCCCCGATCATCGGCAGCGCTTGGCCATCTCCTATTGTCCAGAAGTCTTAATTTGGGGTTCTGTCGCCCCGTTTCAACCTCGCTCGCGAAACACAATGCCTTGAGCACGGGGCCGGGGCAAGCGGCAAATCCGACAGTTTAGATGTAGATTGAGCTTATGCCCCAGGCCAAAGCTTAGCCTAAAGCCATGACCGCGACACAAGTCACTGAAAGCCAGCCCAGTGCGAAGAGCGAAAAATTCATCAGCATAAGTGATCCCCCCAAAGGATGTTTGCTTCTGAACGGTACTCCACTCCGGTTAACATTTCCTATGGAGGTTTTCCTTACCTCTAACATTTTGACGCAGATTTCACGCTATCATGTGAAAAGCCGACTCGCAGCCTGCATCTTCTGATAAACAAAAAATACGCGCGTCATACTGTATTCAGCGTTTGCAGTACTTTTCTGTCCAGTCGATGAGCACCTGTCGGCCTGCCGTATAGGCCATCAATTCTTCTTTGGCCGCCAACATGCTGTTCGCGACATATGCTTCGTAATCTAGACAGCTTGCGACGCCCTCGTTAAACGCCTGTTCGGCTTGTTTTGCGGTCAAACCGGGGATCTTGAAACCACTGTTTTTGTCCGCCGCTTTTTGCAAATCAACTCCCAACTGAAAGGTCTCGGCCTCGCGCTTTTTGCATGATTTGCGGTGCGCCGCTTCATGAACCCGAATTGATTGGTAGCGCGCATCTGTCTGACTACATCCATCGCGCTTGAACAATTTTTTGAAATCGGGGTCGTCAGCAGGAATTTTCTTACCATCGGCATCAATCACCATTTCCATACAGGTGCTGCTCTCGACATAGCCTGCGCCTCTGGATCTGGCATCGGTAGTATCACCAGGCTTGGGGTGAACATAAGCTTCCGTCGGCAAACCAGCCACTCGCCGATCAATTTGCTCAATCTCATGTACCGTTTGATCGTATTCTTTCAGGAGCTGTTTGCCGAAAGTAACCTGATCTGAAACCTTCTGTGTCTCATCCAGTTGATCTTGTGTCAGACATGGCCAGTTTCCATCCTCTCCGGCACTTGGTCTGACCCAATTCTCATCAGGCTTGAACCTTTCGTTCATAACCTTTGGAAATTCGTCAGATTTAGACCCGATAACATTGATGTGGTCATACCCCACTCGGCGCTTTGCACGGCCTTCCATGCTTGTTTTCAGTTGCTTTTGCAATCGAGCTCCTATGGTGTCCGAGAGCAAGCTTTTCTCAACTTCATCACATCTGCAGATTTCACGCCGGCGTTCGTAAATTTCGTCCGGCACATCGGAAAAATAAAAATCCACACGCCCGGTTGTCGCCCAGATTATGTGACCGCGATAATCAAACTTCATGGTCATCGCAGCATAGCCGCGCTCGGCCGCATCTCCAGGCAGGCCGGAATAGACCAGTACCATCGTGCCATACATGATTTCCCCGCCGCCATAACTGTACACTGCTGTTCCAAGATAAATCATCTCATCTTTGGCAAGGTCGGCTAGGTTCGCGTCCACAGCGTAAAATTCGTCCAGCAGGTTTTGTTCTACCTTTTCATAGGGACTGGGCATCAGGGAATCGCCAGCAGAGACGCGTTCAAGCTTCCATTCGATCCGGCCCGCCTCTTCGTCTTGCCAGAACATATCCATCGTGCCGTCGCAGTGATCCACAATATCCACGTGGTTGGACGCTGCGTTCATCACGGTTTTGCCCATGCCAACCACGTCAAATCCACCCGGAGCGGCTTCGGCATACCAGCGCCCATCACGCAGGCCATCTGCCCCAAACGCGCATTCACAATCTTCCTTTCGGTAACATTGCTTGCCATCCTGAGCCCACACCGGAAAGGAAACCGTCAGAAAAAAACAGATAGCCATCAAGTTGCGAAACAAAATCATCAGAAATCTCTCTGTTGTCAGAATGAGATAACTATACTCAAATCCGAACTTGCCGCAAAGTTTACGCAGAAAACCAGCTATATTAGATCAATGTCTCCGAGCGCCCGGCCTGCATGAAACTCTGTTTCCCATGTAGAAAACGACCCTGCAGCGATCGCTGCACGCATACCCTCCATAATCTCCTGAAAATAATGCAGATTATGCCAAGTCAGCAGCATGCCACTGATCATCTCGTGACTGCGGAACACATGGTGCAAGTAGGCGCGACTGTAGCTGGAGCAGGCGGGGCATGTGCAGGCCTCGTCCAAGGGCCGCGGGTCATCCGCGTGGCGTGCGTTCTTGATGTTGACCACCCCACGCCGGGTGAACGCCTGCCCCGTGCGGCCCGAGCGGGACGGCAGCACGCAATCCATCATGTCCACGCCACGTTTCACAGCGCCCACGATGTCATCGGGTTTGCCCACGCCCATCAGATAACGGGGCTTATCCTCGGGCAGGTAATCGGCGGCATAATCGAGGCATTCAAACATAGCCTCCTGCCCCTCTCCTACGGCCAGGCCGCCGATGGCATATCCATCAAAGCCTATACCCCTCAATGCCTTGGCACTTTCTTCACGCAGGTCCGGCTCAAGCCCGCCCTGCATAATCCCGAACAGAGCATGTCCAGGTCTGTCGCCAAAGGCATCCCGTGACCGCTGCGCCCAACGCATGCTCAGCCGCATGGAGGTCTCAATCGCCTTGCGATCCGCAGGCAGCGCCGGGCATTCGTCAAAGCACATCACGATGTCCGAGCCCAGCAACCGCTGAATTTCCATAGACCGTTCCGGTGTCAGCTCGTGCTTGGAGCCATCGATATGACTTTTGAATGTAACACCCTTCTCGGTCAGCTTGCGCAGATCAGCGAGGCTCATCACCTGAAACCCGCCGCTGTCTGTCAAAATAGGTCGGTCCCAGTTCATGAACTTATGCAAGCCACCCAAACGATCCACCCGTTCCGCCCCAGGCCGCAACATCAAGTGATAGGTATTGCCCAGCAGGATATCGGCGCCCGTTGCGCGTACGCTCTCAGGCAGCATCGCCTTGACGGTCGCCGCTGTGCCCACAGGCATAAAGGCTGGCGTTTGAATGTCGCCGCGCGGGGTATGGATCACCCCGACCCGCGCCTGCCCGTCTTGCGCTGCCTTTTCAAAGCTGAAATTCAATGCACCCATGCCCCGGTTTGCCCTTTTGCCTCTCTCTAAAGAGGTTTACGCTCTCTTGCAAAACCAATACCCAACACCCACATGTATACCATTGCATACATTTTTCGAAGGGACATCCCATGACCGAAGAGATGCTATTAGATTTGCTGTCCTCCAACCTGATTTGGTTGATGCTGGCTGCGTTGTTCATCATCATTGTATTCAAGGCCGTCAAGATTGTACCGCAGTCCGAACAACACGTGGTGGAACGCTTTGGCAAGCTCCGCAAAGTCATGGGCCCGGGCATCAACATGATTGTCCCGTTCTTTGATGTGGTGCGGCACAAAATCTCTATTCTGGAACGCCAGTTGCCCAACGCCAGTCAGGACGCCATCACCAAAGATAACGTGCTGGTGCAGGTCGAAACTTCTGTGTTCTACCGCATCACCGAACCGGAAAGGACCGTTTACCGTATCCGCGATGTGGATGCCGCCATTGCAACCACCATTGCGGGCATCGTTCGCGCCGAGATCGGCAAAATGGATCTGGACGAAGTGCAGTCAAACCGCGCGCAGCTGATTACAACGATGAAACTGCTGGTCGAGGATGCGATTGAAAACTGGGGCATCGAAGTGACCCGGGCCGAAATTCTGGATGTGAACCTGGATCAGGCCACGCGGGACGCCATGCTGCAACAGCTGAACGCCGAACGCGCCCGCCGCGCCCAGGTGACCGAGGCCGAGGGCACCAAACGCGCCGTTGAGCTGAACGCCGAGGCCGAGCTATATGCCGCCGAAAAAGCCGCCGAAGCCCGCCGTATTTCCGCCGATGCCGAAGCCTATGCCACCGGTGTCGTGGCCAAGGCCATCGCCGAGAACGGGCTGGAGGCCGCGCAGTACCAGGTGGCCTTGAAGCAGGTGGAATCACTGAATGCCCTGGGCAACAGCCCGTCGTCTTCAACCATCGTGGTGCCTGCCAATGCACTGGAAGCCTTTGGCAATGCCTTCAACATGCTGAAAGGGAGATCATAATGGAGACCATCCCGCTCTTGCTTTGGCAGCTGTGGTGGGTCTGGCTGGCCGCCGCCATCGGACTTGCGATCTTTGAAATGGTCGTGCCCGGCTTCATCTTCCTTGGCTTTGCCATCGGAGCGGCGGTTGTGGCCCTTCTGGTGCTCTTGCCGCTGAACCTGGGGTTGCCAACGCTTCTGGCGATCTTTGGGGTTTTGTCCCTGATCGCCTGGATCGGGTTGCGCCGCGTCTTCCGGTCCGCCGATGATCAGACACGGATCATTCACGAGGACATCAACAAGTAGATTCGATGGCGTAGTGAATGTCTGGAGTGCGGGACGAAGCTTCCATTTGGCCTGATCAGACGAACGTCCGCTATTGCGCAGATCCGCGCTTCTCCTGCCGGTAGTCTTTTGCTGCGTGCCAGAAGACCGCACACATGATCACTAGCCCACCAAGCACTGCCACCATGGGCGGAAACTCTCTCAAGATCACCCATGCCAACAGCGTGGCGCAGGGTATCTCGACCGTTCCCAGAAGAGCTGATTGTGCAGACGGAATGAGCCGCGTCCCTTCTGTCCAAAGTATTACTGCTGAGGCAAAGGTCACTCCGAACAGGATTAGCAACGCCGCATCTTGCGCTGAGACATCAAAAGGCGTCCCGATCAGCGCACCGACAACGAAGAGTTGCAACGCCGAAGCTCCGCCTGCCCAGACGACCGACACATCTGCAAATTTGCGAATGAGAACGATGTAGGCGGCATTACCCAAAGTCATCGCGACAGCCAGAAGGTCGCCGGTCAACTTTCCGGCTCCCAGCCCACCGGACACGATGATCGCGACACCGAGTAATGAAAGGGCACCTGCAACCAAGGTACGGGGCTGAGCGACTTCACGCATTGCCAGCCAAGCCAAACCAGCTGCAAAAAAAGGGGCCGTGGCATAGATCACGGCAACATTCGCCACGTATGTCAGTTTGAACGCATAGATAAACGCGATACTCGCAGCGCTACCGACGCTAGCCAGCGCCCAACCTCGCGGGCCCAATCGAAACGCGCGATTTCGCGGCGTATCGCCCCTGCGGTATTCAACATAAGCAATGACGGCCAGTCCGCCAATCAATCCGCGCCAGCACGCTATGGTCCAACCATCCGCCGCGATCATCTTTGTTAGGACGCCAGAGACACTAAACACGACGGCCGAAAGCGCCACGAGAACGATCCCTGTCATACGCTGTGAATACCGCACTCACTCAACTTCCGACTATTGTCGTTGGCTTATACCAAGACCCTGCTGCCAACTAGATGTCAGCAGACTTTCATTGGATCATTCCAAGAGCGGCCTTTCAGCGTATCCGCAACATTCGGCACTTTGGGCTCAACACTGCCAACCGCCGAGGTATCCCGAATACGCCAAGGCGCACCCCCGTGTTCCACCCATGCGATGCTCAGAAAATCACTTCCCGTCGCGCGCGGCTTTTTCTTCCTTGGTCAGTTTGGCGTTCCAGACGTTTTTACTCAGCCCCAATTCGGGCTTGGGTGGTTTGGTTTTACCAACTTTCACTTCGCCGCCCTTTTTCAGAAATTCCTGAATGAGGGCATCGTCGGTGGTTTCTTTGGGAACATGTTTCATACTCTCCAGCCTAGGCGCATGACCGGACGCAGGCAACCCGCGCTTTGCACAAACATCAGATTTCAGATAGCAATCCGCCCATGACCCAACCCAACGGATTTTGCGTGCCCTACAGCGTTAGGGACACACCGGACAAAGGCCGGGGCGTCTTTGCCGAAAGCGACATCGCCAAGGGCACCATTGTGTGGCGTCATATCCCTGGGCAATTCGGCGTCTATGACGAAGCGGCTTTCAAGAACTTGCTGAACGGCATGACAGAGACGCAGGTGGTGTACGAGCTGACACATGTCTTCGGGCTTGCGGATTGGCCTCATGTGGTGATCCGAGTTCAGGATGACGGCGCGTTGATGAACCACGACGCACGGCCAACCCTGATCACCAACATGCACCTGCTGGGGCCACCTCCTCCCGATATGGCAACTGGCGCAAAGGCCGCGGTGGAGCACATCTCCGAGGCGCTGTTGGGCGATCGTTATGCATTGATCGCCACCCGCGACATTGCGGCGGGAGAAGAGTTCACCAATGATTACGAAGCCGAGGTCTACGACCCGCCATTCTTTGCCGCCCTTTGGGACCAATATGGGCCAGAAGAAGATTACCTCTAGGCTTTTCGCATCGGCCACCCCTTGCTGTCGCCTTGCATCCCCTTGCTGATTTTCGGATGATGGGCGTCACCGCGCGTTTTCCATTCAACAGGATCCAATTCCATGACCGATGACACCTCCGCCAAAGACCTGCAACTGGGATGGGAGGAATGGATCGGCCTGCCTGACCTGGGCGTGCCTGCGCTGCGGGCAAAAGTTGATACAGGTGCGCGGACCTCTGCTCTGCATGCCTTTGATATCGAAACCTTCGGCTCGGTCAAAAATCCCAAGGTACGCTTTACCGTGCACCCGATCCCCAACCGCGATGATCTGGTGATCCCCTGCTCGGCTGCAATCGTGGATCGCCGCGAAGTGGCCTCGTCCAATGGCGAAAAAGAACTGCGCTATGTGATTGAAAGCACGCTTGAGGTCGCAGGTCAAAGCTGGCCGATTGAGATCACGCTTACAAACCGGTCCGGCATGACCAGCCGCATGTTGCTGGGGCGGCAGGCGCTAAAGGATAACATCTCGATCAATGCCACCGAGCGGTTTCAGCAGCCTGAGCTGAACTATGACGTCTATCACACTTCAAAAATGCGTGCGGCCCAACCCAACAGGGCGTTGCGCATCGCGGTGCTCAGCCGCGAAAACAACTACTCCACCCGCCGACTGGTCGAGGAAGGCGAGGCGCGCGGCCACACCGTCGAGGTGATCAACACCACGCGGTGCTACATGACCATCAACGCCATGGCCCCCGAAGTGCATTACGACGGCAAACGCCTGCCTCGGTTTGACGCGGTGATCCCGCGCATTGGCGCCTCGATCACGCCCTATGGCACAGCAATCATCCGCCAGTTTGAAACCATCGGCACCTATTGTGTGAACCCGTCCTCGGGTATCACCGCCAGCCGCGACAAGCTTTATGCCCATCAGCTGATGGCGCGCGCCAAGATCGGCATGCCCAACACCGCCTTTGCCGCCTCGCCCATGGACACAGGCAACCTGATTGGTCTCGTGGGCACAGCGCCACTTATCGTGAAACTGCTGGAATCGACCCAAGGCAAGGGTGTGGTTCTGGCCGAAACCAAGAAAGCGGCCGAATCTGTGATTGATGCCTTCCGAGGTCTCAAGGCGAACTTCCTCGTGCAGGACTTCGTCAAAGAGGCCGCAGGCGTCGACATCCGCTGTCTGGTTGTGGGCGGCAAGGTTGTGGCCTCCATGAAACGCACTGGGGCCGAGGGCGATTTTCGCTCCAACCTGCACCGGGGCGGATCGGCAAAATCCGTACGCATCAACAAGGTTGAGCGCGACACGGCGGTGAAAGCAGCCAAGGTCTTTGGGTTGAACCTCGCAGGTGTTGATCTGCTGCGCTCTGATGCCGGGCCAAAGGTGCTTGAGGTGAATTCCTCGCCGGGTCTGGAAGGGATAGAGACGTCAACGGGCAAAAACATTGCCGGGCTGCTGTATGATCAGATCGAAAGCAAAGTGCGTCCCGCGCCAATCCGGCGACGGAGAACGAAAGAGTAGCACCACGGTGTCAGGCCCGGTCTGGCGATCCTGACGTCTGTTTCAAAACGCTTTATGTCAGCCAAATACATCCAACGGAACGAAGGTTGTGCCAGCAGTGGAAATATCGCCAGGTCAAGAGGGGGCCTGACGATGCCGGGTGCTTCGCGCTGTTAACCGGCTGGAGACTGAAAACAAACACCTCGCCAATTGACCCTACTGGGTATTCTGCCTAATCTCACGCCACCCACATCACAAAAGGAGGGGGTCACATGCACTATATCACGCGTCTCATCGACCAACCCTTTGGCGATGTGCAGGCCCTGCAAATCCGTTTGTAGGGCTGATCAAAGGACATTCCCGTCACAGCTGATCTGCCCAGACCGCAGCCCCAATGCTGCATTCCTTAAGATAGATGTGACCCAAAATGACCCTGATCAACCTGCGCAATCTTGGCGTAACCCTCGGCACCCCGCTATTTGAAAACCTCAACCTGACCATCGACAAAGGTGACCGGATTGGCCTTGTCGCCTCAAATGGGCGGGGTAAATCCACGCTTCTGGCCGCCATGGCCGGGGCGCATGACACCACCACCGGCGAAATCACCACCGCCCGTGGTCTGCGTATCAGCTATGTCCCGCAACATGTGCCCGAAGACCTGATGCCGCTCAGCCTTTACGGCGCCGTCCTGGGCGCGCTGGACGCGGAAACGGCTGAAATGGAAAGCTGGCGGGTCGATATCGTGCTCGAAGACCTCCAGGTGCCCACTGACTATTGGCAACGCCCCCTCACGGATCTCTCGGGCGGCTGGCAACGTGTCACCCTTCTGGCCCACGCCTGGGTGTCCGAACCTGATGTTCTACTGCTGGACGAGCCGACCAACCACCTCGATTTGCACCGTATCGGTATCCTGCAACACTGGATCACCACGGTGGCCCGCAGCACGCCCATGATGATCATCAGCCACGACCGCGCCTTCTTGGATGAGATTACCAACCGCACCCTCTTCCTGCGGGCCGAGAAAAGCCAGATCTTCCCCCTGCCCTACACACCCGCCCGCGATGCACTGGATGAATTGGACATCGCCGCCGCGCGCCAGTTTGAAAACGAGGTGTCCAAGGCGAACCAGCTGCGCCGTCAAGCCGCCAAGCTGAAAAACATCGGCATCAATTCCGGCTCGGACCTGCTGCTCAAGAAGAACAAGCAACTCAAAGACCGCGCCGAAGCGATGATTCAGGCCGCACGCCCCGCCCATCAGGACAAATCCGCGGGCCAGATCAAGCTGACCAACTCTGGCGCCCATGCCAAAGCGCTGGTCAGCTTCGACGCCACCGCCATTCATGTGCCGGGCGGCGATATGCTTTATTCCATGCAGCCCTCGTGGATCAGCCCGGGCGACCGCGTTGTCGTGTTGGGGGGCAATGGCACGGGGAAAACGCAGCTGCTGACCCGAGTGATGCAGGCCTTGCACGCCGATCATCCCACCATTCGTGTCGCTCCTTCGGCGGTCACGGGTGTGTCGGATCAAGCACTCAGTCAGCTTGATGGCTACAAGACGCCACTGGATGCGGTCACATCGGTGTCAGATATCGGCGATCAGAATGCTCATGCGCAACTGGCCAGCGCTGGCATTCTCTTTGGCATGCAAGACAAATCGATTTCGGCCCTCTCCGGGGGGCAGCGCTCGCGTCTCGCAATGCTGCTTTTGCGTCTCGCGCATCCGAATTTCTACATCCTGGACGAGCCGACCAACCATCTTGACATCGAAGGTCAGGAGGCACTCGAGCACGAACTTCTGACCCATGACACCACCGCCCTACTGGTCAGCCACGACCGGACATTTGTGCGCAATGTTGGAACTCGGTTTTGGCAAATCGTCCGCAAACGGCTGGTCGAGGTCGACAGCCCCGAACCGTTCTTTGCGGAGCAGATGGAGGGATGATCCCTAAAATCTTCGGGTTTTCGGTAAGACTCTGGTAACCATTGGCATTTCTCGGGGCGAAATTGGCAGTCTGCCAAGTCTTTGCCCCTCTGGACGAAGGCTTCAGCAATCCCTATATGTTCACTCAGGTATACCGCTTAGGACGCAACGCATGACTCAGACCTCAGACCCCGTTGAAGGTGCTCCTCTGATCGCCCCCTCCAGCACGGATCACCCGCTGTATGATCAGCTGGTCGAGGCCTGCCGTTCGGTCTATGACCCTGAAATTCCTGTGAATATTTATGACCTCGGTTTGATCTACACTATCGACGTGGATGATGAGGCGGTGGTCAAAGTCATCATGACCCTCACAGCCCCGGGCTGCCCTGTGGCCGGTGAAATGCCCGGCTGGATCGCCGAGGCGATTGAACCCCTACCCGGTGTCAAACAGGTCGATGTTGAACTGGTCTGGGAGCCCCCCTGGGGCATGGATATGATGAGCGACGAAGCCCGCCTTGAACTGGGCTTCATGTAATACAACCGGCTGATACAAAAGGATAATCCGATGTTCGCCATTCCTGGAAAGCAAGCCGTCTCCCTCACCGACGCCGCTGCTGCGCAAATCTCTAAGCTGATGTCGTCCGGCGACAGTCAGGGGCTGCGCATTGGCGTTAAAAAAGGTGGCTGCGCAGGAATGGAATACACAATGGATTATGTTTCGGAAATTGATCCGAACGACGAAGTTGTCGAACAAGACGGTGCGCGTGTGATGATCGCGCCGATGGCTCAGATGTTTCTGTTTGGCACGGAAATTGATTATGAAATCAGCCTCTTGGAGGCTGGATTTAAATTCAGGAACCCCAACGTGACCGAGGCCTGCGGTTGCGGGGAATCGATCAAATTTGATGGTATGTAACCGTGCTGTCAGCCTTGCTTTTGCAGGTGCACATAGGTCTCATCATATCGCTTAGTCAGGTGTTCCCCGGCTGAGATGGCCTCTTTCGCCCCCCGCGGCGCCACGTTCGTATCATAATTCGGGTTGAAAAACATAGGGATAGAGACACGCTCTTGATCCGTGCCACGCACCCGGTGCGGTGTCGCCAAAACCCGCCTTCCGGTCCACATTTGCAGCATCTCACCAAAGTTAATGACAAATGTTCCGGGGGCTGCGTTCACCGCAATCCATCCCCCTCCGCGTTTGCGCACCTCCAGCCCCGGTGTGCCGTCGGTTGCCAATAACGTCAGGCAGCCATAATCCGTATGGGTGGCAATGCCGAAATCCTTTTCCCCAGCCCAGGCCGGGCGCTCCGGGTAGTAATTCCCTCGCAACAGCGCCATGGGTCGATCAAACTTGTCGTCAAAATAAGCCGGATCTTCGCCAATTGCTTCGGCAACACCGCGCAGGATCTGCATCGAAACCTTCAGCGCTTTGGCATAGTAACTGGTTACAGATAAACGAAAATCCGGTAAATTTTCCGGCCATTGATTGGGCGCATAAACACCAAGCCCCGAGCGGCGCAGCGGGTCACCCTCAGGCAATTCGAACCCGCAATCAAACACCTGTTTGTAATCCGGATTGGCATCCGGATCGACCTGTTCAGACCCCGGCGCACCCCATCCGCGATTGGCCCCGGTTCTTGCCATATCCACGGCACGTTTTTCGCGTTCCGGAAGGGTAAAAAACTCTCGATACGCGTCCAGAACATCCCGTACGTCTGCGGCGCTGATCTCGGTGTTTGTGATGCACAAAAAGCCGATTTGTTCCGCGCCATGGCGCAAATCGGCCAAGGCGGTGGGATCGTGTTTCATGATCGCTTGCAGGTCGACTTCAGGTATCATCGCACACCTATCCAACTTTTTTCGAGATATGCCGTGCGGGTCATCTATATGCAACCACCTCTTGACGGACGGGTCGGTTCACGAAAGAACCGCATGAACTTCATATGCGACAGGACAATACAGATGAGACGCAAACTGGCCGCCGGCAATTGGAAAATGAATGGCACCCGGGCTTCGCTGGCCGAGGTGCAAGCCATAGCCAAGGCTCATCCTGCTGCGCAATCCGATCTGCTCTTGTGCCTGCCTGCCACCCTGCTCAGCCTGGCCGCGGATCAGCTGTCCGGCACTTCTGTGATCCTCGGCGCGCAGGATTGCCACTCAGAGCCTTCTGGCGCCCATACCGGCGATCTCTCAGCTGCCATGCTGGTCGAAGCCGGCGCGCGCGCTGTGATTGTCGGCCATTCGGAACGTCGTGAAAATCACGAGGAATCCTCGGAGCTTGTCCGCGCCAAGGCACGTGCCGCCAATGAGGCCGGGTTGATGTCAGTCATTTGCCTCGGCGAAAGCCTTGCCCAACGCGAAGCCGCCAATACGCTCGACATCATCGCAGGCCAACTCTCCGCCTCGGTGCCTGACACCGCCACCGGCGAAAATACGGTTATTGCCTATGAACCCATTTGGGCCATCGGCACCGGCATGACCGCCACCACAGCCCAAATCGGCGAGGTGCATGACTTTATCCGCGCCCGGCTTGAACGTCGCTTCGGCGCGGGCGTGGGCCTGTCGACCCGCATCCTTTACGGCGGCTCGGTCAAACCCGCGAACGCCGCCGAGATCTTTGCCGTCTCAAACGTCGATGGCGCATTGGTCGGCGGGGCCAGCCTGACCCAGGCCGATTTCACCCCCATCGTGACAGCTCTGGACGCCGCACCTGAAAACTAGGGCCTGTGGACATTCATCTTGCCGTAAAGTCTCAATCTACAGGCGGCCCCAGACGCAGTTCCCAATTCAGAGCGTCACGTTTCATCCCATCTGAATAAAAGCGTGCGGCAGCACTCCTTTAGGTCACGCCCCCCTTACAAGGGCAGCATGGTGGTGGATTTGATCTCTTCCATCGACAAAAGTGCGGTCACGTTGTGCACCTTCACCTCTGAAATCAGCGCCTGGTAAAAAATGTCATAGGCGCGGGCGTTGGCCACGCGGACCTTCAGGATATAATCAATATCCCCTGCCAGACGGTGCGCTTCCTGCACTTCAGGCCGATCGCGCAGCGCCTTCAAAAACCGCGCCTGCCAGTCCGCGTCATGTTCCGACGTGCGGATCAGTACAAAGAAACAGGCCTCAAATCCCAGCGCCTCGGCGTCCAGCAAATAGGTCTGGTGTTTGATCACCCCACCTTCGCGCATCTTGCGAATCCGGTTCCAGACGGGTGTCTTGGAGGACCCTACGATCTTGGCAATATCATCCAGCGACTGCCCACCGTCTTGTTGCAGCTGCACAAGGATTTTCCGATCCAACTCATCCAGACGGACTGACATTCTGCAAATTCCTTTTTCTTGGAACGGCCCCACCGAACGCGATGTAAACCGGAACATATTTCCTTATTCGCGCCGGATACTGGCGCAAAACCGGGAATATTTCCTATATTAAGCCAAGTCAACGCAAGATTTGGAGACGCCCCTATGAAACACTTTCCCATCTTTGTCGCCCTCGAGGGTCGGCGTGTGGTACTGTCGGGTGGCGGTGATGCTGCGGTTGCAAAGCTCCGACTGCTGTTGAAAACCCAAGCGCGGCTGACCGTGTTTGCGCCTCAGGCCTGCGCCGAGATCATGGCCTGGGCAAATGAAGGCCGCCTGACCCTTGTGCAGCGCAAGATGGCCCCCGGTGACACCACCTGCGCGACGCTCTTTTATGCCGCGGACGAAGATGAGGCCGAGGATGCCCGCACCGCTTCCATCGCCCGTGCGGATGGGGCTTTGGTGAATATCGTTGATAATCTGGCCGACAGCCAGTTCATCACCCCTGCCATTGTCGACCGTGACCCGGTTGTTGTGGCCATCGGCACCGAAGGGGCCGCCCCCGTGCTGGCCCGCGCGATCAAGGCCGATCTGGAAACCCAACTGCCCGCCACCCTGGGCACCTTGGCACGGATTGGCAAAACCTTCCGCAAGGCTGTTGATGTCTTGCCGATGGGCCGCCGCCGCCGTGATTTCTGGCGTTCGTTCTATTTTGGCGCCGGTCCCAGAACACTGGAACAAGGGGGAGAGGCCGCTGTGCAAGATGGGCTCGACACCTTGCTTGAGACGTTCAAGACCCAAGCCGACCGTGCAGGTCACGTGGCTTTTGTTGGCGCAGGCCCCGGCGATCCGGAGCTTTTGACCCTCAAGGCCCGCAAGGCGCTGGACGAGGCTGATGTGGTAATCCACGACCGTCTGGTCACGCCCGAGATACTGGAACTCGCCCGCCGCGAGGCCATTGTGATCAACGTCGGCAAACGAGGCTTCGGCACCTCCACGGCACAAGAAGAGATCAATCGGCTGATCGTGGAACATGCCTTGCGAGGCGCGCAGATTGTGCGGCTGAAGGGGGGCGATCCGTCCGTCTTTGGCCGCCTGGACGAGGAAACTGAGGCCTGTGATGCAGCCCGGATTGGCTGGCATGTGGTGCCCGGCATCACCGCGGCCTCTGCCAGCGCCGCGGCCCTGGGCCAGAGCCTGACCCGCCGCGGGCGCAATTCATCCATCAGGATGCTGACGGGCCATGACATGCAGGGCTTCGCCGATCACGACTGGCGCACATTGGCGCAGCCGGGTGAAGTTGCCGCGATCTACATGGCCAAGGCCTCGGCCCGTTACATTCAGGGCCGTCTGATCATGCACGGGGCGGACCGCGCCACGCCTGTGACACTGGTTGAAAATGCCAGCCGTCCGGATCAGCGCATTCTGGCCACAACCTTGGACCGCTTGCCGGATGATCTGTCCAAGGCAGGATTGAATGGCCCTGCCCTCACCTTCTACGGTCTTGCGCCCCATGCGGCAGAGGCCGCCCTTGACGTCACCAAAGCACAGGAGCTTGCATAACATGGCCCGCACCTTCACCCCTAAGGTTGTCACCGGCAACGCCCTGATCGAAGGCGATGTGATTTATCAAACCGCCGATGATGGCTGGACCCGCGATCTGGCCGAAGCCGAGCTGCTGACCGATGAGGCGCACGCCAATCTGCGCCTGTTGATCGCCGAGGGTCAGCCCGAGGAGATCGTCGGTGCGTATCTGGCAGATGCAGTGGCCAGCGACGACGGCCCCGAGCCCACCCACTTTCGCGAAGATTTCCGGCGCACCGGACCTTCCAACTATTTCCACGGCAAACAGGCGGAGCTGAGCTGATGTATAATTATTCCGAATTTGACGCGGCTTTCGTGGCCGAGCGTAACCGCCAGTTCCGCCACCAGGTTGAGCGCCGGGTATCCGGTGCCTTGACCGAGGATGAGTTCAAGCCGCTGCGCCTGATGAATGGTCTCTATCTGCAACTGCACGCCTATATGCTGCGGGTGGCCATCCCTTATGGCACGCTGAACAGCCGCCAAATGCGTCAGCTGGCCCTAATTGCCGAGAAGTTTGACAAGGGTTATGGCCATTTCACCACGCGGCAAAACATTCAGTACAACTGGCCAACGCTCAAGGATGTGCCGGATATGCTGGATGCGCTGGCCGAGGTGGACATGCACGCCATCCAGACCTCGGGCAACACCATCCGCAATGTGACGGCGGATCACTTTGCGGGTGCCGCTGCCGATGAGGTCGCTGATCCGCGCCCCGTGGCCGAACTCATTCGCCAGTGGTCCACAGATCACCCCGAATTCCAGTTCCTGCCACGCAAATTCAAAGTGGCCGTGACCGGTTCTGAGAATGACCGCGCGGTGATCAAAGCCCATGATATCGGCCTGCAAATTGTCGAGAAGGACGGCGAGATTGGTTACTGTGTTGTCGTCGGTGGAGGCCTTGGTCGCACCCCGATGATTGGCAAGGTTATCAATGACTTCGTCAGCCAAGCTGATCTGCTGCCTTACCTTGAGGCCGTGGTCTCGGTCTGGAACCTACTTGGTCGGCGTGACAACAAGTACAAGGCCCGTATCAAGATCACCGTGCATGAGCATGGTATTGACGACATCCGTGCGCGAGTTGAAGAGCGGTTTAACGCCATCAAACCCAGCTTCACGGGCGTGGATTTGGTGCTGTTCAATGACATCAAGGCTGCCTTTGCCCCACCTGCGTTCCGCGCAGACAGCGCAGCGATCTATGAAACGGCCTACAAAACCGACCCGATCTTCCGCTCCTGGGCCGATACCAACCTGGCCGCGCATCGCGCACCTGGTTACGCTATCGTCCAAATCAGCCTGAAAGCGCATGGGGAAACCCCGGGCGATGCCACCTCCGAGCAGATGCGCGTGATGGCGGATCTGGCCGAGGCCTACGGCCATGACGAGCTGCGCATCAGCCACGAGCAGAACGTGATCCTGCCGCATGTGCATAAATCCGACCTGCCCGCGTTGCACGCCGAGCTGAAGAAACACGGGCTGGCCACAGCCAATATCGGTTTGATCAGCGACATCATCGCCTGCCCCGGCATGGACTATTGTGCCTTGGCCACGGCGCGTTCGATCCCTGTGGCGCAGCAGATTGCCACCCGCTTTGACGAGTTGAAGCTGGAGCATGAGGTTGGCGATCTGAAGATCAAGATCTCGGGCTGCATCAACGCCTGTGGCCACCACCATGTGGGTCACATCGGCATTCTGGGCCTCGACCGGGCGGGCGTGGAGAACTACCAGATCACGCTGGGCGGCAATCACACGGCAGATGCCCGCGTGGGCGACCGCACCGGCCCGGGCTTTGCCTATGACGAGATCATCCCGGCGATTGAACGCATCGTGTATGCCTATCTTGATCTGCGCACCGACGCTGAAGAACAGTTCCTGGACACCTATGCCCGTGTTGGCATGGAACCGTTCAAGGCCGCCCTTTATGAAAAGGCCGAGGCCTATGCAGCCGAATGACCTTGCCCCCCGCGTGGCGGGGTTGAACGACTGGTATCGACTGAATTCGGCCAATGCGGTTCTAAGCCATGCGCTCTCCAGCCCCGAGGCGGGGCAGCTTGCGTTGGTGTCGTCCTTTGGGTCGGAATCCGTAGTGCTGTTGCATATGGTGTCAGTGATCCGCCGTGATACGCCGGTGATCTTTATCGACACGGACATGCTGTTCACCGAAACGCTGGTCTATCAGCACGAGCTGGCCGAACGGCTGGGGCTGGAAGACATCCGGATCATTCGTGCCTCGGACGCGGCCATTCAAGCGGAAGATGCAGACGGCAGCTTGCACCTCACCAATCCCGATGCGTGCTGTGCTCTGCGCAAAACCGCGCCTCTGCAACAGTCCCTTCACGGGTTTGACGGCTGGATCACCGGGCGCAAGCGGTATCAAAGCAATGATCGGCAAACCCTCGATTTCTTTGAGATTGAAGAGGGAACAGGCCGTATGAAAGTGAACCCGCTGGCCCATTGGACCAGGGAAGACGTGCAGACCTACATAATCGAGAACCGCCTGCCCCGGCATCCGTTGGTGGCGCAGGGGTATCCCTCGATCGGCTGTATGCCCTGCACCTCACCCGTCGCGGAAGGAGAAGACCCAAGATCAGGCCGCTGGCGCGGTCAGGACAAATCGGAATGCGGCATTCATGTCGTGAATGGAAAACTGGTACGCACTGGAGAAAACGCATGAGCATCATCGTAACAGATAAAGGTTTCGCGGCCGACGATTGGGATCAGCCCATTCTGGCTTTGGAAGACGCATATGAGGGCGTGGCGATAGATCTCGCCTCCTCGACCGATCCGCTGGAATTGGCGGGGCGCTTGCCTGACGTGCCGATGATCCGCGTAGATTTCCCAAGCTTCGCCGATGGCCGTGGCTTTACCATTGCGCGGCAGTTGCGTTTGATGGGCTTTACAGGTCGTCTTCGCGCCCGCGGGCATGTCATCGCGGATCAATACGCCATGGCGCGTCGCTCGGGCTTTGACGAGGTCGAAATCACCGAGGAAATGGCCGAACGCCAGCCGGAATCGCATTGGCTGTTCCGGGCGGGCTGGCAGGCCCATGACTATCAACAGCGCCTGCGCGGCTAAAAAACAACGCTTGAAAAGCACCTGTGATGGGCATCGATTAGGTGCCTGTCACATATCGTTTGTAGGCAAATGACTTTTCAAAGCTTCACCTGACCTGTATCAACGACTAAGAGAGGCGTGTCGGCCTAAGCTCCGGCACGAGAAACCATGAACGAGATCACCCCTGTGACCGAAGCAACCCCCGTCAAAGTCAAAGCCCTGCCCGATGCGCAGACCGTCACGGACGTCAAACATTGGACGGACCGGCTGTTTTCCTTCCGCATGACCCGACCTGCCTCTTTTCGGTTTCGTTCGGGCGAGTTCGTGATGATTGGCTTGATGCAGATGGATGAGAAGACGGGCCGTGAAAAGCCTTTGTTGCGGGCCTATTCGATCGCCTCGCCATCCTGGGACGAAGAGCTGGAGTTCTATTCAATCAAGGTCCAGGACGGGCCGTTGACCAGCCGCCTGCAACACATTCAGGTGGGCGATGAGGTCATCATGCGCCCCAAACCCGTCGGTACTCTGGTACATGACGCCCTGCTGCCCGGCAAACGGCTGTGGTTCTTTGCCACTGGCACCGGGTTTGCGCCTTTCGCCTCGCTGCTGCGCGAGCCGCAGACCTATGAGGATTACGATGAGGTGATCATCACCCACACCTGCCGCGAAGCCGGAGAGCTGACCTATGGGGCGAAGCTGATTGAGGGTTTGAAATCTGATGAGCTGCTCAACGAAGTGATTGGCGAAGGTTTCTGGAAGAAGATCAAATATTATCCGACCACCACCCGCGAAGAGAGCCCCAAGATGGGGCGGATCACCGATCTGATGCGGTCAGGCCAAGCCTTTGAGGATTTGGGGGTCACGCCGCTTTCGCCCGAGACGGACCGCGCCATGATCTGCGGCAACTTGGCCTTTAACCTGGAGCTCAAAGACATGCTTGAGGACTTTGGGCTGCGCGAAGGTGCCAACTCGGATCCAAAGGAATACGTGGTCGAGAAGGCGTTTCTGGACTAACACCCTGCGCGACAGCAGAGCATAAAAAAACCCGCGCTGGATACAGCGCGGGTTTTGCTTGTTGTAGAGCTAAGGCTTATTGCCCCAGAGCCTGCTTTACAGCGTCGAGTGCTGCTTGCAGCAGTTCGGGGTTGTCTGCGGCGCTTTTCACACCTTCTTTTAGAAGGTTCTTCTGAATCTCACCCAGGCTTGATCCGTCGATCATCTCGGACACTTTGTCCATCGCGAAGCCATCAACAGTCAGCGCGTCTTCGGCTTCGGCAGCCGCTTCTGCGGCCGCGGCGGCGGCTTCTGCTTCTGCTGCGGCTTCGGCGGCAGCCGCTTCGGCAGCAGCAGCAGCTTCGGCAGCGGCAGCTGTTTCGGCTTCAGCAGCGGCGGTCGCGTTTGTCGCTTCTTCTGCGGCTTCGGTGGCGGCAGCTTCGGCAGCGGCCTCAGCAGCAGCGGCTTCGGCGGCAGCAGCTTCTTCAGCAGCGGCGGCAGCTTCGGCAGCGGCTTGCTCGGCAGCGGTGGCTTCGGCTTCTACCGCGGCGGCGGCTTCGGCAGCAGCAGCTTCGGCTTCAGCGGCAGCGGCTTCGGCGGCTGCTTCGGCTTCTGCAGCAGCGGCGGCAGCAGCTTCTTCCGCAGCGGCAGCTTCAGCAGCGGCGGCTTCTTCGGCAGCAGCAGCTTCAGCGGCGGCAGCCTCTTCAGCAGCGGCGGCTTCAGCGGCAGCGGCCTCTTCTGCAGCAGCGGCCTCTTCTGCAGCAGCGGCAGCGGCAGCGGCTTCCTCGGCGGCAGCGGCCTCGGCGGCAGCAGCGGCTTCATTTGCAGCTGCTTCGGCTGCGGCAGCTTCTTCAGCGGCAGCAGCTTCGGCAGCAGCCTTTACAGCAGCAGCTTCCTTCGCGGCATTTTGCGAGCTGACGAAGAAGTAGCCCCCGATTGCCAGAACTGCGACCAGCAGGCCAATAATTACGTTCTTGTTCATAGTTCTCTCCTCGTCCGAAAGTTATTCGGTAATTGCGTCGGTCAAGCTGTTCACAGCATCTGTTGCGGCGTCCGTCGCTGCATCTGCGGCCCCCTCAAGCGCCTCGCCTGCAGCATCGCCAGCCGATTCTACAGCTTCTGTTGCTTCTGTCATTGCTGCATCAGCAGCCTCTTCAACGGCTTCAACAGCGCTGTCTACGGCCTCTTCCACGGCTGTTTCTGCCTCAGCAGCGGCAGCTTCAGCTTCAGCAGCGGCCTCGGCAGCAGCGGCTTCGGCGGCAGCGGCAGCTTCGGCAGCGGCAGTTTCTGCGGCAGCGGCTTCAGCGGCGGCGGCTTCTTCCGCAGCAGCGGCTTCTGCGGCGGCCGCTTCTTCAGCAGCGGCAGCTTCTGCTTCTGCTTTCGCGGTGGCACCTGTGATGTCCTGGATCGACTTGCCGGTCACCAACATGTAACCCCCTGCCAGCACAACAATTGCAACCGCAACCCATAGTAAATTTTTCATGTTCAACACTCCTCAGCACAGACGCCCGGCACTCCAGTGCGGGCTTGGAATTTGTTAACACCAGATGCGCGTTGAAGGAAAAAGGTGCAAGGGGGAATGTGGCTGATTTCGGCTCAGATTGGCCGATATTCCTGCTTGTATCACCCCGAGGGGGCGTTTACCTTGCCTCCTTGAGAATATCTCAACAATTAAAAGGAACACGACCATAGCCCGAAGACCCCATAACGCGCCACCCACGCGCGACACCGGCCCCCGAATTAATGAACGCATCACATCAGCAGAAGTGCGCCTGATCGGGGCCGATGGAGACAATGTCGGCGTCGTGACACCCGCCCGCGCCATGGAAATGGCGGATGAAGCTGGATTGGACCTGGTTGAAATCTCGCCGAATGCGAATCCGCCCGTCGCCAAGATCATGGATTTTGGCAAATATAAGTACGAGCAGCAAAAGCGCGAGAGCGAGGCCCGCAAGAAGCAAAAGGTGATCGAGGTGAAGGAGGTGAAGTTTCGCCCCAACACTGACACGCATGACTATGAAGTCAAAATGCGCAACGTCACCAAATTTCTGGAGAACGGCGATAAGGTGAAGATCACCCTGCGCTTCCGCGGCCGCGAGATGGCCCACCAGGAACTGGGCCGCAACCTTTTGGACCGGGTGGCCGAGGACACCAAAGAAATCGGCAAGGTCGAACATATGCCCAAGATGGAGGGTCGCCAGATGATCATGATCATCGGCCCGACTGCAAATAAGTAATTCGGTCAAAGCCATACGATTTCAAAGCCCCGCCATCTTGCGGGGCTTTTTCATGTGCAATTCAGCCTGAGGTCATGAGCAAACGAAAACGGCGCCCTGATTGACAGGACGCCGCGTCGTGTCTGAACACCAGCCGCCTAGCTGCGCGGATCAACCGTTTCGGCCAGCGCCTCGGTGCGGGCGGCGATTTCGGCGAGTAAGTCTGTCACACCCGCAGGCACAACCGGCACTTCGATGCGCTCGGCCTCGGGCATGGGAGCGTTGCGCAACTGGGCAAGCTCGGCCTCTTTCTCGGCCATCTTGTCTTCCATTTCGCGGACCCGGTCCTGAAGGCCCGCGGTTTTATCCGCCAGCATCAGCCCTGCCATAAGCAGCATGCGATCTTCGGGCATACGGCCGATTTGCGAGGTCAGAACCTGCGCTTCTTCGTTCAGCATGGCCGCGGCGGATTTGAGGTAGTGTTCCTCGCCTTCCTGACAGGCCACATCAAAGCTACGTCCACCGATATCAATGTTGACTTCGGGCATTATGCGTCCTCCGAGTTGTCGGCAGCAGCCGCTTTGGCGATACGTGTGAGTTCTGCCAGGACCGCTTCGGTCTCGGCTCGGTCCGCGGCCCGGGCGGCGCGCAGGCCTTCCAGTTCGCTGAGCATCGCTTTGTTGATCAGATGCGGCTCGGCCACGCCGGCCTCATTGGCTTCGCGCAGGGCTTTGTTGTTATCCCGCAATTGCTGGTTGGCCCGCCGCAGAGATTGCAAATCCGCATCCAGCTGAGCCAGCCCGTCGCGCTGCGCACGAGAGGCTTGCTCGGCCTCCTCCACTTTTTCTTTCATGCGTTTTAGACGCTCTTCAAGTTGCGCGTTGGCGGTCTTTTCGTCGTCCAACTGTTGGCGCAACGCCGCTACCTCTTCTGGATCGCCCGCTCCGGTGCCTGACATTCCTTCAAGCCCCTGGCTGATACGGTCCAGCGCCGATGTGATCCTGGATTGCAGGTCGTCGATCTGACTCACGTGGCTACCCCTTCCCTAACTCTTTTCTTGTCTTTTGCCTTATCCCCGCACGTTTGGCGAATCGCCTCCCGCACTTATTAACGACAAGTTTACAGAAGCCTGTCCCGAAATGCGCCCCCTTTAGGCAGGGCGAAGCAATGGGGAGGGTTAGAGCCGCTTGATCTTTGGGCCTCGCCTGATATGCACCTGTGGTATCTGCTGATTGACCAAAATGAGGCCTCCCCTTGGATATTGCTGCTCTGCGCTCTGCCAACCCCGAACATTGGATGCGCGCCACTGCCATTCGTGCCCTGACCCTTGATGCTGTTGCGGCAGCGAATTCCGGCCACTCCGGCATGCCTATGGGCATGGCGGACGCGGCCACGGTGCTGTTTGAAAAGCACCTGAAGTTTGACGCCAAGGCCCCAGACTGGCCTGACCGCGACCGGTTTATCCTGTCGGCGGGTCACGGCTCGATGCTGCTCTATTCGCTGCTGCATCTGACCGGGTACGAGGATATGACCCTCGATCAGATCAAGAACTTCCGCCAATGGGGCGCTATCACGGCGGGCCATCCCGAATATGGCCATGCCAAAGGGATCGAGACCACCACCGGCCCCTTGGGTCAGGGGATCTCCAATGCCGTAGGCTTTGCCATGGCCGAGGAAATCCTGCGCGCCCGCTATGGCCGCAAGCTGATGGATCACCACACCTATTGCATCGCCGGTGATGGCTGCCTGATGGAAGGCGTGAGCCAAGAGGCGATTACGCTAGCCGGACGCTACAAGCTGGGCAAGCTGATCGTGTTGTGGGACAACAACAACATCACCATCGACGGACCTGTGTCGCTGTCGGATAACACCAACCAGGTGGCGCGTTTCAAATCCGCAGGTTGGCATGTTCTGGAAGTGGACGGGCATGATCCCAATGCCGTGGATGCGGCGCTGACCAAGGCCAAGTCCTCCAACAAGCCGTCAATGATTGCGTGCAAGACGCATATCGCAATTGGCCATGCGGCACAGGACACATCCAAAGGCCATGGTGCACTGACCGATCCGGACCAGATGATCGAAGCCAAGAAGGCTTATGGCTGGACCACCGGTCCATTTGAGGTGCCCGCCGATGTGAAATCGCAATGGGAAGCCATTGGCACCCGCGGTGCAACTGAGCGCGCGGCCTGGGAGGCCCGTTTGGCAGAAGCATCCAAGCAACGTCAGGCAGAGTTTGCCCGCATCTTTGACCGTGATGTGCCAAACAAGCTGTCGGCACGCATCAAAGCGTTGAAAAAGCAGGTCTCGGCTGAGGCTCCCAAGGTGGCCACCCGCAAATCATCCGAGATGGTTCTGGAAGTGGTCAACCCGATCATGCCTGAAACCGTGGGCGGATCGGCGGATCTGACCGGTTCCAACAACACCCGCTCAGGCGATATGACCGCCTTTGACACCGATAACCGCAAAGGGCGGTATGTCTATTGGGGCATTCGTGAACACGGCATGGCCGCTGCGATGAACGGTATGGTGTTGCACGGCGGCATTCGCCCTTATGGTGGCACTTTCATGTGCTTCACCGACTATGCCCGTCCTTCCATGCGCCTGGCGGCCCTGATGAAAGTGCCAACAGTGTTTGTCATGACCCATGACAGCATCGGTCTGGGCGAGGACGGCCCGACCCACCAACCGGTCGAGCATCTGGCGATTTCACGTGCTACGCCGAACACTTGGGTCTTCCGCCCCTGTGACACCGTTGAAACGGCCGAGGCCTGGGAAATGGCGCTGTCCTCAAAGGAAACGCCGTCCGTTCTGTCTTTGACACGCCAAGGTGTGCCCACGCAGCGCCTGGAGCATAAGACCAAGAACCTGACCGCCCAGGGCGCTTATGTCCTGGCCGAAGCCGAGGGCAAACGTCAGGCCATCCTGCTGGCAACCGGATCAGAAGTGGCCGTGGCCATGGAGGCCCGCGAACTGCTGCAGGCCAAGGGCATCGGCACCCGCGTTGTTTCCATGCCCTGCTGGGAGCTGTTCGAGGCGCAAGACGAAAGCTATCGCAAACGGGTTCTGCCCGGCGGATCAGCCGTGCGCGTGGGCGTTGAGGCTGGCGTGCGAACCGGCTGGGATCGTTGGCTTTGTGGCGAACGGGGCCGCGAGACGCGCGCGGGCTTTGTGGGCATGTCCAGCTTCGGGGCCTCAGCCCCGGCGGGCACACTGTACGAAAAATTCGGCATCACCGCCGAGGCGGTGGCCGAAAAAGTGCAATCGCTTCTATAATGACCTTGAGGGGCGCACCCCGCGTGCGCCCCGATCCTGCTGTCATTCATCGGAAGGGACGATTTGTGAAAAAGACCATCGCTTGTCTCGCCCTTGCCGCGCTTGTCTCTTGCGAAGAAGCCGAGATCTATACAGCACCCATCGCAGGTCCGCGAACCAAAGACGCCAACGTCTTTGCCCGGACTTTTCTCGATCAGATGCAAGCCCGCTCGTTCGAAGCCAACCGCGAGTTTTGCGGGCTCTTTGGCCGTGACGCCGAGGGCTATATCATCGCCACGCCTCCGCTGCTGGGTCGGCTTGATACCTGCCGCCCGCCCTATCCCGAGGATGGGTTCAATACCTTCGCCTCTTATCATTCCCACGGTGCCTTTGACTATGACGCCGATTCCGAAGTTCCCTCCTCCAATGATCTGTTGGCCGATCAGGCCGAAGAAGTAATGGGCTACATCAGCACGCCTGGTGGACGTATATGGCTGAGTGATGATGGCAAGGCTAAGCAGGTTTGCGGGCTGGGGTGCATCACGGTTGATCCGCGTTTCGAGCCGCGGGTTTATGGTCCTGTGCAGCAGCGCTACACCATCGCGCAGCTGCGTCGCCGCGAAAACACGTAATCGCGCCTACTCCCGCTCGGCCCAAAGCGCCCACATCGCAAAAAGCGGCGTATCGCCTGAACGCATGGCATGCAGAATGCCGGGCGGGTTGTAAAACGTCCCGCCGATGCCAGGGGGAAACCACGTCTCGCCATCCTGGCTGAATTCAGAATCGCTGAGCACCAGATAGGTTTCTTCAGGCGGATGGGTATGATCGGGATAGCGCACATTGGGGGCCTGAAAGTTCACGCCCAGATAGACCTGTGCGTGGGGCATCAGCCCACCTGGACCCACAATCATCGAAAGCACATGGTTGTCTTCGAAGTTCGCGCTGGCCTTGGGGCGGTCGCCTGCGCGCCTGCGCCATTTCAGATGAGGCTCTAACGCATTGAAGGCCTCGACCACACTGCGAAGGGGGCCTTGGGCAAACATCTCAGGGCGCGTCGCCTGCGCCAGTAAATCGCATACCGGCAGGCGTTCCGGGGTTTGGCCCCGCACCGTGATCGGCCCATCCAATTCCTCAAAAATGCGCGCGCAGGACTGACGCCCCGCAGGGGCTGTCACCTGCGCGTCGAATGCCATTTTTGCCGCATCAATGAAGGCCCTGAGGTGTTGATCTGCCGACATGCGTTCGCCCTTTTCCTGACCGTCTTTCCAGGAGCATGCCACAGGCAAAGCGGCCTGTCAGGGCCGAAGAGCAGGCCACAGAGCAGGTTTTCGCAAACAGTTATCGCTATCACATTGCCCCTACAGCATTTTCCGCTTTCCCCGCAGCAGTCAGGGCAGTAAGACGCCCCCAAATCCTTACGCATCAGGAGACCCTCCATGACCGTCAAAGTTGGCATCAACGGATTTGGCCGTATCGGCCGCTGTACCCTTGCCCATATCGCAGCCTCTGGCCGCACTGACATCGAAGTAGTCAAGGTCAATGCGACCGGCCCCATCGAAAGCGCTGCCCACCTTATCAAATATGACAGTGTGCATGGCCGATTCCCCAACGAGGTGACGATTGGCGATGGCACGATGGATCTGGGCCGTGGTCCGATGCAGATGTATTCCACTTACGACATGGACGAGCTGGACTGGTCCGGCTGCGACGTGGTTCTGGAATGCACGGGCAAATTCAATGACGGCGAGAAGGCCAAGAAACATCTTGAGCGCGGTGCCGGAAAGGTGCTGCTGTCCGCCCCCGGCAAAAACGTCGACCGCACGGTTGTGTTCGGTGTCAACGACGCTGACATGCAGGCGGGTGAGCGGATGATCTCAAACGGGTCGTGCACCACCAACTGTCTGGCCCCGGTGGCCAAGGTGTTACACGATGCCTTTGGCATTGAATCCGGCATCATGACCACGATCCACGCCTATACCGGTGATCAGCCCACGCTGGACCGTCGCCACAAGGACCTCTACCGCGCGCGCGCAGCGGCCATGTCGATGATCCCCACCTCCACTGGGGCGGCCAAAGCCCTGGGCGAAGTGCTGCCTGCCCTGAAAGGCAAGCTGGACGGGTCGGCCATCCGCGTGCCCACGCCTAATGTATCGGCTGTGGATTTAACCTTCGTGGCAGGCCGCGACGTGACCGAGGCGGAGGTGAACGCCGCCATCGAGGCCGCAGCAAATGGCCCCATGAAGGGCGTTCTGGGCTATGATCCCGAACCAAAAGTCTCCATCGACTTCAACCACACCGATGAAAGCTCTATCTTCGCACCCGCTCAAACCAAAGTGATCGGTGGCCGCCTTGTGCGCATCCTGACGTGGTATGATAACGAGTGGGGGTTCTCGGTGCGCATGGCTGATGTAGCCGTTGCCATGGGCAAACTGGGTTAACCCACTCGAAAACGATACCGTTCGAAAGCCCCGGCGCAGCGCGTGTCGGGGCTATTTCGTACGTGCAATCCATCTTCTGCATAAACTTTGGTTATATTCCGCGTATTTACACCCAAAGTGAGATGGTACACCGTCCGAATGTTCCCCAAATGCTGATCACACAAACCAAGCATGAAAGGAACCACACCATGAAACGTATTATCGCACTTAGCCTGGCCATCACCACTGGAGCCGCAATGGCCTATGCCTCGGAAAACAGTGCCGAACCTGCGCTAGACGATGCCAAGGCCGTTCAAATCACGCAGCTTCTGGAAGGCGAGGGATATGATGTTCAATCCATCGAAGCCGAAGACGGCGGATATGAGGCATACGCCATGAAAGATGGCACGCCCTGGGAGATTGAACTCGCATCAGACCTGACCATCACCGAGACCGAAGCCCAGGATGATGAGGATGAAGACGCAGACCACGATTGATCTGTCATCGGGCTGGCCCTGCCGGAGTGCAGGGTCAGCCTGCCCTTCTTCCAAAGGACATCATAGTCATGACCGAATACACAGTATGGGGCCGGTTCATCCGGTTCTTTCACATAACTATCGCCTTAGGCTTTTTCGCAAATGCCACATTCTTCTCCGAGTCTGGTTTTCTTCACAACTGGATTGGATACGCGTTGGCCGGACTGGTTGTGATGCGTGTGGTCTGGGGTCTGATCGGGCCTAAACATTCGCGGTTTTCTCAATTTGTCAAAGGCCGCCCTGCGGTGCTGGCTCAGATCAACGACATAGCGCGCCACGCGCGACGCACGCACTTAGGCCATTCCCCATTGGGCGGATTGATGATTCTGAACCTGCTGGGCACCATTCTGGCCATCTGCGCCACGGGTGTTCTGCTGAGCACAGACGCCCCGGCCAATTGGATCGGGGATGTGCATGAGGCTCTGGTTGGGTGGGCCTCGTTCAGCATTGCCGTGCATGTGCTGGCCGTGTTCTGGGAAAGTTTGCGCACCCAGATCAATCTGCCCGCCGCGATATTTACAGGTAGAAAACGCGTGCCTGACACCATAAACATCATTGAATGAGTGCTTGGATATTCGACAGACCTTTCTCCCTGATCCTTTTGATCGCAGTGCAGCTGGGCTGTGCTGCGTTCTTTGCCTGGGACGTTTATGCGGACGCCGTTGCCGATCCGGACGGCACAGGCACGGCCTATTTCAGAATAGAAACGCTAGCCACGCTCAGCCTAATCTGTGCGGTCTTGTTTGAGACCCACCATCTGCGCCGACTGCATCAGCGCCAAGCCCAACTTGAACAACAGGTTTCAGTTGCCTCTGGTGCGCTACATTCGGTGATGATGGCTCAGTTTGAAGAGTGGGGTCTGACCCCGTCCGAGCAAGACGTAGCAACCTTTGCGATCAAAGGCATGTCCATCGCGGAAATCGCCGACCTGCGTGGCGCGGCCGAAGGGACCGTGAAGTCTCAGTTGAATGCCGTTTACCGCAAAGCGGGCGTCTCGGGACGCGGGGCCTTGTTGGGCCTGCTGGTCGATGATCTTCTGGCCGGACCGCTCGTTCCGGCTCAGACCGGCTGAGCCCTCTTGCCTCAACTGCGTCGCTCGGGCATACCGGGTCGCACCCGCCCTTCGATTTCAAAGGCCCCGCGCGCGTGACCAATCAGCTCGCCATCATCCTCGGCTTCATCATCCTCATCGCTTTGGGGCTGGATTACGTCTTTGCCGATTGGGCCAATACGATTTTTTTGGGCCGCAAGCTAAATGATTTGATCGAGTATCTCGCCTTCTGGCGTTGACGCTCCCTGTATGCTGCGCCTTAACTGGCACGCAACTGGATCAAGGGGCTGTCATCATGACCACAAAAATCGCCATCAACGGGTTTGGCCGCATCGGGCGCAATGTGCTGCGGGCGATTATGGAATCGGGCCGGACGGATGTAGAATGCGTAGCGATCAACGATCTGGCGCCAGTGGCAACCAACGCACATCTGTTTGAGTTTGACACCAATCACGGTCGCTTCCCCGGTGAGGTGAGCATTGGCGAAGACAGCCTTGATGTGGGCCGTGGTCCGATCCGTGTCACCGCCATTCGCAATCCCGAGGAGCTGCCCTGGACAGATGTCGACATTGTCCTGGAATGCACCGGTGTCTTTCGGCACCGAGACAAGGCAATGCTCCATCTCAAGAATGGCAGCAAACGTGTGCTTGTTTCGGCCCCGTCAAAAGGCGCCGATCGCACGATCGTCTACGGTGTCAATCATGATTCGCTCAGCGCTGATGATGTGATCGTCTCAAACGCGTCCTGCACCACCAACTGCCTGTCTCCGGTAGCGCAGGTGCTGCACAACACGGTGGGCATCACCCGTGGTTTCATGACGACTGTGCACAGCTACACGGCCTCTCAACCGACATTGGATACGGCCCGCAAAAACCTCTACCGCAGTCGGGCGGCGGCTGAAAACATTGTGCCCACCACCACCGGAGCAGCCTCGGCCGTGGGTCTTGTCTTGCCCGAGTTGAACGGCAAACTGGATGGCATGGCCGTGCGCGTGCCCTCGCCCAATGTGTCGATGATTGATCTGACGTTTGAGGCCAGCCGAGCCACATCCGTGGACGAGATCAACGCCGCCATGCTCGCAGCCGCCACCAGCTCTCTCCAAGGCGTGCTCGATGTCACCACCCGCGAGCTTGTCAGCTCAGATTTCCGTCACGATCCACACTCGGCCGTCTTAGCCACCGACCAGACCCGTGTCATGGATGGCACCTTTTGCCGAGTGCTGGCCTGGTACGACAACGAATGGGGCTTTTCCAACCGAATGGCCGATACAGCGGCGACCATGGGGGCCCTTTAAGACAGTTTATCGGTCAACGCCATATGCACCGCAGGGGTGACAAACTTGGACACATCCCCGTCCAGACGTGCGATTTCCTTGACCAGTTTGCTGGCAATCGCCTGGTGATTGGCATCGGCCATCAAAAACACCGTCTCGACACTGTCGTCCAGGGCACGGTTCATACCAACCATCTGAAATTCATACTCAAAGTCCGCCACAGCCCGCAGGCCACGCACAATCAACCCGGCTCCTACATCCTTGGCACAGTTGATCAGCAGGTTTTCGAACGGATGTACCACAATCTCGATGCCGGTTTGTGTGGCCAGCTTCGCGCATTCGGCTTCGATCATCTCAACCCGCTCTTCAAGCGAGAACATCGGTCCCTTGTCGCGGTTGATCGCCACGCCAATCACCAGACGGTCCACCAAGGCCGAGGCCCGGCGGATGATATCAATATGACCCAAGGTGATCGGATCAAACGTACCAGGATAAAGACCAATGCGCATCCGCACCTCCTTCAGGGCTCATCTCGCGCGCAATCCACACCACTCAAGTCCAGATTGCAAGAGCGACCCGCCCCTTCTCCTTGCTAAAAATACTCCCGCCGGAGACATCCCAAACGCACCACCCAAACCTTCGGAATGACATGTCACGTCCGCCCCTTCCCCCGAGGACAACGCCGCAGGTGGCGGATGAGACATAAAGCGTGCGGCACGCACTCAATGTGGTGACAAGCGCTAGTGCCCCATGATCATCCCTTGCAGGGCATCTTTCTCCATCGCCAGCTCCTCCAACCGGGCCTTGACCACATCGCCGATGGTCACGATGCCAATCAGTTTGCCGTCCTCCACTACGGGCATATGCCGGAACCGGCCGTCGGTCATCCGTGACAGAACCGCATCCGAGCTGTCCTGCTTGTTGCAACACACCGGGTTTGGGGTCATCAAGTCACGGACCTTATCGCTCAGGCAGGTCGATCCCCGCATGGCCAACGAACGTACAATATCGCGCTCGGACAAAATGCCATCGGGTTTTGACCCATCCTCGGAGACGACCAATCCACCAATCCGGCGCTCGGCCAGCAGTTTCGCGGCGTCTGACACTTCCATATCGGGCGTGATCGTTATGACCCCGTCGCCCCCCTTGGCCTGCAAAATCTGTTGCACGAGCATGGCTTAGTCCCTCCGCGATGTCCTTGTTAGGCTCTCAGGGTCGGTCAGATGCGACAGGCTGTCAAGTCAGCGCCTCCAATCGCGCCACTTCCGCGCGCATTCCATCCACAAGCGCTGCCGCAAATCTGTTTTGTCTTTCCAGGCGACGGTCATCCGCGTGGCGCACCAGATAGAAGCTGCGGGTCAGGCTCAGCTGATCGGTCAAAAGCCGCTGCACGCCCGGGGTCGCGGGCAGGGCAAAGTCATGCATCACGCTGATCCCACCCCCTTGCCGAACCCAGTTGATCTGCACCGAAACCGAGTTGGAGGCCAGATCCACACGCCCCAATCCGGCCTCGGCCAGATAATCCAGTTCCTTGTCAAAAATCATGTCCTGAATGTAGCCGATGATCCGATGGTTCTTGAGATCGTCCAGAGTGCGGATCGACGGCGCGTGATCAAGATAGGTTTGAGTTGCCGCCAGATGCAGTTTGTAGTCACAGATTTTCTGCACACTTAGCCGTCCGGCATTCGGTGGACTGACCGCCACCACCATATCGGCCTCGCGCCGGGTCAGGTTGACCACTCGCGGCAAGGCCAGGATCTGAATTTCCAAATCTGGGTTATCCGCCGCAATCGTGGCGCAAACCTGCGGCAACAGGTAATTGGCCGATCCATCCGGCGCACCGATGCGGATCTGCCCTGTCATACCCCCCGATTGGCCGCCCATTTCATCAGCGGCGGCACTCATGGCTTGCTCGACCCTCTCGGCATGGGTGATCAGGCGTTGACCTGCATCTGTCAGAGCATACCCAATGGGTGACTTTGCAAAGAGGGGCGTGCCATATTCGGCCTCAAGTCGAGCAACCCGTCGGCCCACGGTTGCGGGGTCCACTTTCAATCGCCGCCCTGCCCCGGACAGGCTTTCCGACCTCGCGACAGCTAAAAATACTTTCAAATCATCCCATTGCACAGACATCGCTTACCTTTGCATTTTTGCATGGCCTTTTTGGAATATTGCCCCTTTTCCAATCATATTTGCAAGACTACCCTGCGCACAAATGCTTTAGGGAGGATTCCATGCAAGAGCTTACTCATTTCATCGACGGCGCCATGACCAAAGGCACATCCGGCCGTTTCTCGGATGTGTTCAACCCTGCCACGGGCGAGGTACAGGCCAAACTGCCCATCGCCACCAAGGACGAGGTGAACGATGTGGTCGAACGTGCCGCAAAGGCCCAGGTCGCCTGGGGTGCGATGAACCCTCAAAAACGAGCGCGCGTGATGATGGCCATGGTGGGCTTGATGAATCGCGACATGGACAAGCTGGCCGAGGCCCTGAGCCGCGAACACGGTAAGACCCTGCCTGACGCGCGAGGCGATCTGCAGCGTGGTCTGGAAGTGATTGAATACTGCATCGGCGCGCCGCAGCTGCTGAAAGGCGAATACACCGATGACGCAGGCCCCGGCATTGATATCTTTTCCATGCGTCAGCCAGTCGGTGTTGTGGCGGCGATCATGCCCTTCAACTTTCCTGCAATGATGCCCCTGTGGCATGTCGGCCCTGCGCTGGCCTGTGGCAACTCAGTCGTACTGAAACCGTCCGAGCGCGACCCGTCCGTGCCCTTGATGCTGGCCGAGCTTTTTGTCGAGGCAGGTCTGCCCGCAGGCTGCTTCCAGGTTGTGAACGGCGACAAGGAAGCGGTGGACGCCCTGCTCGATCACGAGATCATCGGCGGCGTGTCCTTCGTGGGCTCAACGCCCATCGCGCAGTACATCTACTCCCGCGCCACAGCCAATGGAAAACGCGCGCAGTGTTTCGGCGGGGCCAAGAACCATATGATCGTCATGCCCGACGCTGACATCAATCAAGCGGCTGACGCTTTGGTCGGCGCAGGTTTTGGTGCGGCTGGCGAACGCTGCATGGCCATATCTGTTGCCGTTCCTGTGGGCGATGAAACGGCGGATCGTCTGATTGAAGCCCTGAAACCCCGCATCGAAAAGCTGCGTGTGGCCCCCTACACCGATGGTGAAGACGTGGACTTTGGCCCGGTTGTGACGGCTGAGGCCAAGGAACGTATCCTGAGCCTCATCCAATCCGGTGTGGATCAAGGCGCCGAACTGGTGGTGGACAACCGTGATTTCAGCCTCCAGGGCTATGAGAACGGCTTTTTTGTTGGCCCACACCTTTTTGACAAGGTGACGCCCGACATGGACATCTACACACAAGAGATCTTTGGACCTGTGCTGTCCACCGTCCGTGCCGGCAGCTACGAAGAGGCGATTGGCCTGGCCATGGATCACGAATATGGCAATGGCACCGCTATCTTTACCCGCGATGGCGACACCGCGCGTGATTTTGCGCATCGGATCAACATCGGCATGGTGGGCATCAACGTGCCGATCCCTGTGCCATTGGCCTACCACACCTTTGGGGGCTGGAAGAAATCCATGTTTGGCGATCTGAACCAGCACGGGCCAGACAGCTTCAAGTTCTACTCGCGTACCAAGACCGTGACGTCGCGCTGGCCGTCGGGCATCAAAGAAGGTGGCGAGTTCAACTTCAAAGCGATGGACTGATCCTTCTCGACCCCCTACCTTCAAAGGGCCGCGCACATACGCGTGGCCCTTTTTCGTTCCGGGAGGTGATGATGGCGAAACCCTATGAAGGCGGCTGTCTATGCGGCAATATTCGGTTTTCGGCGAAGGGCCCGGCCGAGTTTCCACACACCTGTTCGTGTACTATGTGCCAACGCCATTCCGGGGCGCTGACAGCGGCCTGGGTGGAATTTCCCCGTGATGCTGTAACATGGACCGGACCGGGTGGCGCTCCGGCGACGTGGCGTTCATCCCCTGGATCGTCGCGGGCCTTTTGCCCCACCTGTGGAAGTAGCATCGGGGCGATTGATGATGCCCCTGTCATCGCATTGACCTTGGGGGCTTTTGACCGACGCGGCGCACGCGCTTTGCGCCCGCGAAGTCATTCAAACAGGTCTAAACAGCCAAAATGGTGGCAGGTCTTTATCGACGAATAGACCTGCGCTGTCAGAAAAAGCTTGGCAGATTGCCCTTTTCGCGCTTTGCTGGCCCCCCTTACACAGCAAAAGGCACCGCATGTCCGATCAAAGCCCCGAATTCACCATTGGCATCGAAGAAGAATACCTGCTTGTGGACCGAGACTCGTTCGCTTTGGCCGAAGCCCCTGACGGGTTGATGGAAGCTTGTGCAGCCGAACTACAAGACCAGGTCGCCCCTGAATTCCTGAAATGTCAGATCGAGATTGGCACTAAAGTTTGCCGCACCGTGGGCGAGGCGCGTGAGGACCTCAAACGGCTGCGGGCCTGCGTGTCGCATCACGCTGCGCAACATAATCTGGCCCCCATCGCGGCTTCTTGCCATCCATTTTCAGACTGGCGTGATCAGGCCCATACGCAGAAAGATCGTTACAATACACTATCTTCCGACCTTGCGGGAGTCGTGCAACGCATGCTGATCTGCGGCATGCATGTACACGTGGGTATCGAAAACCCGGATCGCCGGATCGACCTGATGAACCAGCTGACCTATTTTCTGCCACATCTTCTGGCGCTGAGCTGTTCCTCTCCGTTCTGGCAGGGACATGACACTGGGCTTGCCAGCTACCGCCTGTCTGTCTTTGACAACTTGCCCCGCACCGGGCTGCCACCGCGTATGAACAGCTTTGGCGAATTTGAGCGCTCGGTCGAAGCGTTGACCGATCTGGGTGTGATCGAAGACAGCTCGAAAATCTGGTGGGATCTGCGGCCCTCATCCAAGTTCCCGACACTGGAGTCGCGGATTTGTGACGTACAACCGCGTCTGGAACACACGCTGACCCTTGCCGCTCTCATTCAATCCCTGACCCGCATGCTGTGGCGTCTGGCGCAGCACAACCAGCGTTGGCGCATCTATGACAGTTTCTTGCTGGCCGAAAACCGCTGGAGGGCGCAGCGGTATGGCACCTCAAAAGGCCTGATTGATTTCGGTCGAGGTGAAATTGTGCCGTTTGATGCATTACTGGAAGAAATCTACGCGCTGATTGGCGAAGATGCTGCGTTTTTTGACGCAACTGCAGAAATCGAGACCGCGCGTGAGATGATGGCAACCGAGACCAGTTCAGGGCGACAGCGTGCGGCATATAAGCAGGCCATGGCGAATGGGGATGACGCGGACGCGGCTTTGCGCGCAGTGGTGCAGCATCTGATAGACGAATTTCACGCGGATCTTTGATCACAGCGACGCATTCGGCCATTTTCCGGTTTGCAAAACTCCTGCAAGGTTTCATAATTAAACACACGTTCAATTCAAACGCTACCACGCTGTTGCCAAGGGGGTTCTGCCATGGATTTCGCATTGAGCGAGGAACAAAGCGCCATTTTTGACATGGCCTATTCCTTTGGTCAGGACAACATCGCCCCGCATGCGCAAGCCTGGGAGCGTGAAGGCACAATCCCCAAAGCGCTTTGGCCTGAGATTGCCGAGCTGGGGTTTGGCGGGCTTTATGTTTCTGAGGAGTCTGGCGGTTCGGGCCTGACCCGTTTGGATGCCACGCTGGTGTTTGAGGCGCTGTCGATGGCCTGCCCTTCGGTTGCGGCCTTTTTATCGATCCACAATATGTGCGCGAAGATGCTGGACATGTATGCCAGCGACGCCATGAAAGCGCGGTTGATGCCGGACATCCTGTCGATGAACTCGGTGGTGTCCTATTGCCTGACCGAACCCGGCTCCGGCTCGGATGCAGCTGCTCTGAAAACCCGGGCTGAACGGACCAACGAAGGCTATGCGTTGACCGGCACCAAGGCCTTCATCTCGGGCGGCGGATATTCCGACGCCTATGTGGTCATGGTGCGCACGGGCGACGACAGTCCCAAAGGCATTTCCACCGTCTGGGTCGAGGACGGCACAGAGGGCCTCAGCTATGGCGGATTAGAGGATAAAATGGGCTGGCGCAGCCAGCCGACCCGGCAAGTTCAGTTTGACAATTGCAACATTTCATCGGCCAACCTGGTGGGATTAGAAGGATCTGGTTTCAAATATGCGATGTCAGGGCTGGATGGCGGCCGCCTGAACATCTCGGCGTGTTCATTGGGGGCGGCTCAGACCGCGATGAACGCCACACGCGCATATATGGCTGAACGCAAGGCCTTCGGAAAACCCATTGATCAGTTTCAGGCCCTGCAATTCCGGCTGGCGGATATGGAAATCGAGCTTCAAGCCGCACGGACATTTCTGCGCCAAGCCGCGTGGAAGCTGGACGCCGGTGCACCCGATGCCACCAAGTTCTGCGCGATGGCCAAGAAGATGGTCACCGAAACCGGCAGCAAGGTGGTCAACGGTTGTCTGCAACTCCACGGCGGTTATGGCTATCTGGCGGACTATGGGATCGAAAAACTGGTGCGCGATTTACGCGTGCATGAGATCCTCGAGGGCACCAACGAGATCATGCGTCTGATCGTGGCGCGTCAATTGCTGGCTGAATGATGGGCGATATCGACATTCGCATAACAGGGCACACCGGACGCATCACCCTGACCCGCCCCAAAGCGCTGAACGCGATGACCTATGACATGGCTTTGGCGATCGAAGACGCGCTGACCGCGTGGGCTGCGGATGAGACCGTCAAACTGGTGATCATCGACGCCGAAGGTGACAAGGCCTTTTGTTCAGGCGGCGACATCCAGCAGTTGTATGACACGGGTCGCGCAGGAGATTTCGCCTATGGTCAGCGCTTTTGGCGAGACGAGTACCGCCTGAACGCGATGATTGCCGAGTACCCCAAACCCTACGTGGCCTTCATGCAGGGCTTTACCATGGGGGGCGGTGTTGGCATTTCGTGTCACGGATCACACCGGATTGTCTGCGAGACCAGCCAAATCGCTATGCCCGAAGTTGGGATCGGCTTGGTCCCGGATGTGGGGGGATCGCTGATCCTTGCGCAGGCACCCGGGCGTTTGGGCGAATACCTGGGCACCACGGCGGCCCGCATGTCAGCGGAAGATGCGATATATTGCGGTTTTGCAGACAGTTTCATCCCTCAACCCAAGTGGGCAGAGGCGATTGATCTGTTGGAATCCACAGGGGATGTTTCGGCATTGCACGCGTTTGAGGACCCTGTTGGTGTCGGTGCCATCCAAGATCAGCAACCGCAGATCGACGCGCATTTTGGCGGTGAGACTTTGATCGACATCCGTAACTCTCTGCGCGCCAAGGGCGATGCGTTTGCCCAGGAGACATTGAAGAAACTGTCGCGAAATTCACCGCTGTCGATGGCCTGTGCCATTGAAATGATCCACCGTTTGCGGGGGCCTACTGCTGACATCCGCCGCGCTTTGGAACTGGAGTACCGCTTCACCTTTCGGGCAATGGAGCATGGCGATTTCCTAGAAGGCATCCGGGCCGCCGTGATCGACAAGGACCGCAACCCCAACTGGCAACATGCCTTTGACGCGCCCCCAACCCTGGCGGCTACCAAGATGCTGATGCCATTAGGCAACGACAGCTTAACCTTTGAGACAACAGGATAAATCATATGAACATCGGCTTTATTGGATTGGGAAACATGGGCGGGCCGATGGCGGCCAATCTGGCGGCGGCCGGACATGCTGTGACCGGGTTTGACACGGCCGGTGTGGTGATCGAAGGCGTCACACCCGCCACAACAGCCGCCAAGGCCGCGACGGGGCAAGAGGTGGTGATCACCATGTTGCCCAATGGTCAGATTCTTCGGGCTGTGGCGGATCAGGTGATCCCGTCGATGCAGGCCGGTGCGGTGCTCTTGGATTGCTCAACCGTTGATGTGGAAAGCGCTCGCGCTGTGGCCGAACAAGCGCATAACGCAGGCCTTTCGGCGCTGGATGCTCCGGTGTCCGGCGGTGTGGGCGGGGCCACGGCGGGCACGCTCACCTTTATGGTCGGTGGCGATGATGCAGGGTTCCAAATCGCGTCAGAGCTCTTTGATATCATGGGGCAAAAAGCTGTACATTGCGGACCTTCGGGCAATGGCCAGGCCGCCAAGATCTGCAACAACATGATTCTGGGCGCAACGATGATTGTCACCTGCGAAGCCTTTGCCCTTGCGGACAAACTGGGCCTGGATCGGCAAGCGATGTTTGATGTGGTGTCCACCTCCTCGGGCTACAGCTGGTCGATGAATGCGTATTGCCCCGCCCCGGGGATCGGGCCGCAAACACCTGCGGACAACGGGTACACACCCGGATTTGCCGCTGAATTGATGCTCAAAGATCTGCGGTTGGCGCAACAGGCGGCCGAAAGCGCGGATGCGGATACGCCATTGGGAGCAGCAGCGACCGCGCTATACAAGCAGTTTGTCGAAGACGAGGATGGTCTGGGCAAAGATTTCTCGGCCATGCTGCCCCGGTTTAAAACGCGCGGCCACGACAGATGACGATTTCCGCTTTGCGACGGGGCCCCAGCCAACTATCCTTGCGGAAATCCCACGAGGCAGAGTATGGCCAACCCCAAGAACAACGCGGCCATATGGTACGCAGACGACGGCTATAACCCCGAAAGCAAAGGAGTTAATGGCCGCCGCGTCGCGGGCGCGTCGTTTCTGGACGGGTTCTTTCGCCATGCGGATGTGGACGAATTTGTCTCGCTCACCCAAGGCAACAAAGGCAAAGCTGCCTTTGCCAAGCGGCTGTCAGACATTGGTCGGGACATCCCACATCGCGGGGCTTACACCTCGGCGCCGCTCAGGATGGATCCGATCGGCACGCTTTACTTTCCTGCGCCAAACTATGCCGAAGAATGCTGGCAGCGGCACCGGTTCGGCATGGGTGCCTATTCCATCTGCGGGATTACGCACACCACGGCAACAACTGCGGTCATGCAAGGCATTTCGATGTTGCGTGTGGCCCCACAGGCCGAGTGGGACGGGATAATTTGCACTTCGCAGGCCGTTCATGCCTCGACCTCGCGTAATATGGATATGGCAGATGAACACCTCAAGGCGCGGTTCGGCATCCTGCCCCCACGTCCGCAGATGCCGGTCATCCCACTGGGCGTGCACTGCGATGCCTTTGCACATAATGCTACAGCACGGGACACCCTGCGCAAGCGCATGGGCTGGGGCGCGGACGACATCGTGGTCGCCACCCTGTCGCGCCTGTTGCCCTATGGCAAGTTTGACCCTGGACCGTTGTTTTTGGCCTTACAACAGGCGCAATCGCAGCTGAAAGGCCAGCGCCTGCACTTTCTGGCCTGTGGGATTTATGGCGATACACATTCTGCGAACACCTTTGAAGCCTGCGCAAAGGCATTGATGCCCGATGTCAGCTATACGCATCTGGACGGGGCCGAAGCGACGGCCCGGATCGAGACCCTATCGGGCGCGGATATCTTCACCTTCCCCATTGATAACATTCAGGAAACCTTTGGCTTGGCCCCGATTGAGGCGATGGCAGCAAGTCTGCCTGTTGTCACCTCTGACTGGGATGGCATGCGTGACACTGTCACACCTGAGACCGGGGTGCGTGTGCCCACATTGGCGGGCAGCACACGCCACACCGTCCCCGAGGCTTGGCGCTATTTCTGCAAACGGCACAGCTATGCCCAATACACCAACAACGTCTCGGCCATGACGGCGATTGATATGCAGGCCTTGGTACAGGCCTTCGTTGATCTGGCACAGAATTCCGAGAGGCGGCACAGCATGGGTCAGGCTGGGCTTGCGCGGGCAAAGCAGCTTTATGATTGGTCCGTCGTGATCCCACAAATGCAGGCCTTTTGGGTTGAGCTGTCCGAGATCCGCAGCACCGTCGCAGGACGGGCCCCGATCACCGGGCCGGTTCCGATGGCTCCCTCTCCGATGGATTTGTTTGCGCGCTATCCAAGCGCACAGCTGAGCCCGGGTAAGGGCCAATTCATCGCGCGGGACAGTGCCATGACTTTGGGCGAGGTTTATGAGGCGCGCAGATATACGAAACTGGGGCAAGTCTTTGAAAAGCAAGAGACACTCGAAAAGGTGCACCTCTCATTATCTCAGGCGCAGTCGGCCAAAACATCACGCGAGATCGCAGATGACACCAAGCTGCATCAAATCACCGTTGAAAGATCATGCCTCTGGCTTGTTAAATACGGGATGGCGCAGTATTTGCCAGAGGCTTAGGGCTCAAATACGACCTCGGGCATCGTGTCAGACCGGGTGATAAAGCGATCACAGCGCGCCAGGAGATGCGCCAGATCAACGGCACCCTGCAGATCGTTTTCTTCCTTCAACAGAGCCGCAATATGCGAATCCACCATTTGATCCCCTGCCCGACTACCGTGAAACATTTGCACCTGCGCGCGCAGCGCTTGCGATTTGCGCCGCAGCATGGCCTCGAAAGCAGTGTCGTCATCTTCGGTTTCCAGAACGGCAAACACGGCGCTGCATTCACAATAGGACTGTGCGAACCCACAATCTGGCGGGCCATCTGCTAAAGCGACGACAGGCACCGCAGATAGGCACACCCATGCCGCGGCCTTGAAGGTCACTCGGCCGCCACCTTCTTGTGAGATTTCAGCATGTCCTTGAGGTAACGCCCGGTGTGACTGCGCTTGGCCTCCGCCACGTCTTCGGGTGTGCCGGTGGCCACGATCTCACCCCCGCCATCGCCACCTTCGGGACCAATGTCGATTATGTGATCGGCTGTTTTGATCACGTCGAGGTTATGTTCAATGACAATCACCGTGTTACCGGTGTCCACCAATTCGTGCAGCACTTCGAGCAATTTGCGCACGTCTTCAAAATGCAGCCCGGTTGTGGGTTCATCGAGGATGTACAGCGTACGGCCCGTTGAGCGTTTGCTGAGCTCTTTTGACAGTTTCACCCGCTGCGCTTCGCCGCCTGACAGCGTGGTGGCCTGTTGACCAACCTTGATGTAACCCAAACCGACACGCGCCAGCGCATCCATCTTTTCACGGATGCTGGGCACGGCTTTGAAAAAGTCTTGCGCATCTTCAACCGTCATATCAAGAACGTCGGCTATGCTTTTGCCTTTAAATTTAATTTCCAGAGTTTCCCGATTGTATCTTTTGCCTTGGCACGTCTCACAAGTCACATAAACATCGGGCAGAAAGTGCATCTCGATCTTGATGACACCGTCGCCCTGGCATGCCTCACAGCGTCCACCTTTGACGTTGAAACTGAAACGGCCGGGCTTATAGCCGCGCGCCTTGGCTTCGGGCAGTCCGGCGAACCAGTCGCGGATGGGTGTAAAGGCGCCGGTATAGGTGGCCGGGTTTGAGCGTGGCGTGCGCCCAATGGGGCGTTGATCGATGTCGATCACCTTGTCGAGATGCTCCAACCCCTTGATGGTTTCACAGGGGGCCGGTGTCTGGCGTGCCCCGTTCAGCCGCATCGAGGCGGTTTTGAACAGTGTCTCAATCGTCAGCGTGGATTTGCCACCACCTGACACGCCCGACACGCAGACAAATTTGCCCAAAGGGAAGTTGGCCGTGACGTCTTTCAGATTGTTGCCCGTCGCTTTGACCACCTCAAGGGTTTTGCCATTGCCTGCACGGCGCTCAGCGGGGACCGAAATTTCACGCACGCCAGACAAATACTGCCCGGTGATGGATTTCTTATCCTTTGTGACCTTGGCAGGCCTGCCGTGGCTGACCACTTCGCCCCCATGCACCCCGGCGCCGGGGCCGATATCAAAGACATAATCAGCCGTGCGGATCGCCTCTTCGTCGTGTTCCACCACAATCACGGTATTGCCCTGATCCCGCAAGTTTTTCAGCGTCCCAAGTAGACGGTCATTGTCGCGTTGATGCAAACCGATTGAGGGTTCATCCAGCACATAGAGCACCCCCGTCAAGCCACTGCCAATCTGGCTGGCCAGCCGGATACGCTGACTTTCGCCCCCCGACAGCGTGCCGGCGTTGCGGCTGAGCGTCAGATACTCCAGCCCCACGTTGTTCAAAAAACCCAGTCTTTCGCGAATTTCTTTGAGGATCGCGCGGGCAATCTCGTTCTTCTGCTTGGTCAAGTTGGCAGGCACGGTTTCGCACCAGTCAAACGCCTCGCGGATCGACATTTTCACCACTTGGCCCACGTGCAGCTTGGCAATCTTGACAGCCAGGGCCTCTTCACGCAGGCGGAAGCCCCCACATGAGCCGCAGCTTCTATTATTTTGATAACGCTCGAATTCTTCGCGGATCCAGTTGCTGTCCGTCTCGCGATAACGGCGTTCCATATTGGGTATGACCCCCTCGAACACACGGGAGACCTGATAAACCCGGCCGCCCTCGTCATAGCGGAACTGAATTTCCTCATCACCCGAGCCATAAAGAAATACTTGCTGCACGTGTTTGGGCAGATCTTTCCAGCGGGCGTTCTTGTCAAACTCGTAGTGTTTGGCGATGGCTTCAATGGTTTGCAGGAAGTAGGGCGATTTGCCCTTTCGCCAGGGGGCCAGCGCGCCGTCATAGACCTTCAACTGCACATCCGGCACCACAAGGCGTTCATCAAAGAACAACTCGACCCCCAGCCCATCACATTCCGGACAAGCCCCGAAAGGCGCGTTGAAGGAAAACAGGCGCGGTTCAATCTCGGGGATGGTGAAGCCGCTGACCGGACAGGCGAATTTTTCTGAGAAAACAGTGCGTTCCGGGTCACCTTCTTTGGGCGCCGTTTCAAGCACCGCGATGCCATCGGCCAGATCCAAAGCGGTGCGGAAACTGTCGGCCAGCCGCGTCTCCAACCCTTCCTTGATCACCAGGCGGTCCACCACCACGTCAATGTCGTGGCGGAATTTCTTGTCTAACGTGGGCGGCTCGTCCAGCTCATAGAATTCCCCGTCTACTTTCACCCGCTGAAAGCCGGTTTTGCGCAGCTCCAGGAACTCCTTGCGGTATTCACCTTTGCGATCGCGCACGATGGGGGCCAGCAGAAAAGCGCGTGTGCCCTCCTCCATCTCCATCACACGGTCGACCATGTCCTGCACCTGCTGCGCCTCAATCGGTTTGCCGGTGGCAGGAGAATAGGGCGTGCCAACGCGGGCAAAGAGCAGACGCATGTAGTCGTAAATCTCGGTCACGGTGCCCACGGTCGAGCGCGGATTTTTCGATGTCGTCTTTTGTTCAATCGAAATCGCCGGGCTCAGGCCGCTGATATGATCAACGTCAGGTTTTTCCATCATATCAAGGAATTGCCGGGCGTAAGCAGACAGCGATTCCACATAGCGACGCTGCCCTTCGGCATAAATCGTATCAAACGCCAGCGACGATTTCCCCGAGCCTGACAGCCCGGTGATAACCACCAGCTGATCGCGTGGAATATCCACGTCAATGTTCTTCAGATTATGTTCGCGCGCGCCACGCACTTCGATGTTTTTCAGCTCGGCCATCTGCTCACCCCACCACGATCACCTACACATAGTTGAGCGGGGCTGTGGTTCCAACTGAAAAATGTGAACATTAGGTGAACACAGGCGTAATCCCCCCGCTGCTGACAAGGTTTGTCAGTCGGAATAAGTTTTCTGCGCCAAGGCCCAGGCACAGATGGGAAAATCGGGGTCATTTTCCAGATCATCCGAGCCCGCGTCATATGCCGGGGGCCAGGGGGTCTCAAAGTTGCGCAGGGCGGCGGCGCGGTTGCCCCATTGCTCGGCTCGAATCGCGTCCTCCGCAAAGCCTGCTTCGATCAAAAGGTTCTTCAAACCACGCGCCGACCAGCGCGAGTTGTCGACGGGCGCGCCGTGGTATGGAATGAAAAACGGCACCGCGATCCAGAAATAACCACCGGGCCGCAACATATCGAGCACATTGCACGTGGCGGCATAGGGCCGATCCAGATGCTCCCAAACTTGATTGGCCAGCACGATATCATATTGCCGCACCCTGCCTTTGTTATCCAGGATCGGCCCTTTGCAGATATCGTGCTTGGGGTAGCGGTAAATCTTGTAGCTTTTGAATTCGTATCGCCGCCCGTGCTTGCCCGAGATTTCGGCGGCATCCATTGACGCCAGATCCAGCTCTTTCAACCAACCGCGAGTGGTTTTCTGCATGACGACCCGGTTGATGCTTGGCATGTACGCCCTCCTCTACAGGGCCACAATGCACCAAGGGGGTCACATCGCACAGCCCCCTTGCGTCATCATTCCATAAATTTTCAATGACCCGACGGGCGTGTCAGATATGGATCACCCGGTCGTAGGCGTCGAGCACACTTTCGTGCATCATCTCGGACAGGGTTGGGTGTGGGAAGACTGTGTTCATCAGATCTTCTTCGGTGGTTTCCAACTGTCGGCCCACCACGTAGCCCTGGATCAGTTCGGTCACTTCTGCGCCAACCATATGGGCGCCCAGAAGCTCGCCGGTCTTTTCATCAAAGACGGTTTTGATCATGCCCTCGGCCTCGCCCAGGGCAATCGCTTTACCGTTGCCGATAAAGGGGAAACGGCCGACTTTGATCTTATAACCGGCTTCTTTCGCTTTGGCCTCGGTCAAGCCGACGCTGGCCACCTGCGGGTGGCAGTAGGTGCAGCCGGCGATGCTCTCGGGCTTCACCGGATGGGGTTTGCCGCCTGCGACCAGTTCGGCCACCATCACACCTTCGTGGCTGGCCTTGTGGGCAAGCCACGGCGCACCGGCGATGTCGCCAATGGCGTATAGCCCCTCCACTTTGGTGCGACAGTAAGCGTCGGAGACCACATGCGTACGGTCCACTTCAACACCCAAGGCGTCCAGCCCCAGGCCCTCAACGTTGCCCACGATACCCACGGCAGAGATCACCGTGTCAAACTCGTGCTTCTCAGTCTTGCCACCGGCCTCAATATGGGCCGTGGCCTTGCCATTGGCGCGGTCCAGTTGCTTGACGGTGGATTTCTCCATGATCGTCATGCCCTGCTTGACGAAGCTTTTCTTGGCGAAGGCGGAAATTTCGGCATCTTCCACGGGCAGCACGCGGTCCATCACCTCAACGACGGTCGTATCGGCCCCCAGCGTGTTGTAGAAGCTGGCAAATTCGATTCCGATGGCTCCTGACCCTATGACCAGCAGTTTCTTCGGCATGCGCGGCGGTTGCAGCGCGTGTTTGTAGGTCCAGACCAGATCGCCGTCGGCTTCAAGCCCAGGCAATTCCCGTGCGCGTGCGCCAGTGGCCAGGATGATCGCCTTGGAGGTCAGCTCTTCGGTGCCCTTGTCGGTTTTGACCGAGACCTTGCCCTTGGCGGGCAGCGTGGCCTCGCCCATAAAGACCGTCACCTTGTTTTTCTTCATCAGGTGGCCGACGCCGGAATTCAGCTGCTTTGAGACATTGCGCGAACGTTTCACAACAGCGTCCAGGTCAAATCCGATCTTGTCCGCGCTCAGCCCAAAGTCCTTGGCACGGTGCATCAGGTGGAACACTTCCGCGCTGCGCAGCAAGGCCTTTGTGGGGATGCAGCCCCAGTTCAGACAGATACCGCCCATATGCTCGCGCTCTACAATGGCCACGTTCAGCCCCAGTTGCGCGCCACGAATGGCGGCGACGTAGCCACCCGGGCCTGCCCCGATAACGATCATGTCAAAGGATGTGGCTGCCATGTCTGTCTCCGCTTACTAGATTTAGTTCGATGTTAAACGGAATTGACAGGGCTCACAACGCGACAAGCGGACAAGACCTGCAAAAGCAAGTTTTGTCGGCTGAGGTCGGGTAATTTGAGTATTTTTGGCAAGATGAAGCATGGGGGTCATGCCTCTTCTTACCGAAGCGTTTGTTCAGGCGGCTGCGTCAGACTGCAATTTACGCAGGGTGTAGCCATAGCCCCCTGCAGCAACGTAGTCTTTTTCAACCTGAGTCGAAGGACGTTGCAGCGCCTCGTTCCGATAGGGGAAACGGCCGAACTGTCGGATCACATCACGGTGGGCCTGGGCATGGATCAGCTGATCGTCACCGCCTTGTGGCATGCGTTCCACCATAAGACGCACACAGCGATCTTGATCGCACAGGTTTTCTGAGTGCATCAGAGGCATATAAAAGAACTGCCGGGCCGGTTCATCAATGCGCATATCCCACTTGCGGTGGATGGCAACCTTGGCGGCGGCCAGTGCGTGTTTGTCGGTGGCAAAACTATCGGCCTTGCCACGGAACATGTTGCGCGGAAACTGATCCAGCAGAATGATGTAGGCAAGGGTTCCCGAAGGGTATGTCAACCAAAGGGCATGAGCCCCTTCCCGGGCGCTGCGCCAGGTGTCTTCGAACCTGTCGCGAATATCTTCGTCGAGAGTGTCGGGAGGATTGTACCACCCCTTCTCTCCGACCTCATCCAACCAAAAACTCAGTACATCTTCCGGCGCGACCATGGATGGCTCCCTTGTTCTCCATGACGGTTACAAAACCAGTTAGCTACATCGTTGCAGATAGGAACAGTAAAGATTTACTACAAGCGGACATATTACGGCTCGTCGTCGTTTTGTTGCTCTTGCGCCACTTCAATGGCGTGTTCCTGCGCATACTCCACCATCAGTGCCGAACCCGTAGCCCCCAGGGGTGAATAGCTGTCAGTGTCTTCAACCGCAGGCGCGGCCCGCTGGGTCATCCGATACGCCGCGTAGGCCGCCATCATGAACGACAAAACCACGATGAAGAGGAAGAACCCCCACGCGCCCACAAGGCCCATCAACCAGCCTGTGATCAGCGGCCCTGTGACCGCCCCCAGACCGTTGATAAACACCATGCCTCCAGCCGCCGCCGCCATGTCGTCGTGGTCCAGAAAATCGTTGGTATAGGCGATCAGCAATGAGTAGAGCGGATTGGACATGCCCCCAATCAGAAAGGCCGAGATCAGCAAGATCGTAAACACATCCCCCAGCATCATACCCAAGATACCACCCACCCCCAAAACGATTGAGGCCACAAAGATCAAAACGCGTCTGTCCATTCGGTCGGACAGCCATCCGATAGGGAACTGCAAAACAAGTGCTGCGATGAAGAAAACCGATACGAATGTCGAGATTTGAGCAATGCTCAGCCCGGCCTCGGCACCGTAGACGGGTGCCATGCCGAACTGGGCTGAAAAGATGCCCCCCAGCAGGTACATGCCAACGCATCCCAATGGCGAAATCTTAAGTATTTCCAGAAGGCTAAGAGGCTTAGTCGTTGAGAATGCAGGTGTTGGTCCAACCGAGAGCAAGATCGGTGCAAAGGCCAGCGACACCAGGATCGAAGGGATGATGAACAGGATATAGCCTGCAGGATCAGCCGCCAGCATCAGGGCTTGCGCTGAGACAATCCCAACCATCTGCATGATCATGTAAAGCGACAGTGCCTTGCCGCGATTTTCGTTGTCAGCGGCATCGTTCAGCCAGCTTTCAGCGGTGACATAAACACCCGAAAAACAAAAGCCGATCAGGATGCGGGCCGCCCCCCATGCGAAGGGATCGGTGAAAACCGGATAGATGATCATCACCGCCGAAATCAGCGAGCCAAGCGCCGCAAAGACCCGCACATGTCCGACGCGCCGGATCATGTCGGGGGCCATGCGCGACCCGAACAGAAAGCCCACGAAATAGCCGGACATCACCAGCGACATCTCGAAGGTGGAAAACCCCTCGATTTCGCCGCGCACACCCAGCAATGTGGACTGCATCCCGTTGCCCACTTGCAAAAGCATCATGCCCAGCAACAGCGCCCATGCACTTCGTAGCACGTTGATCATGGCGGTACTCTCCAAAAGGCCCGGATGAGGTGGGCGGAGGGGTCAATTCGGGGCACGACTCAGGGTCGCACCGTTACCCTGCGTTGACAGTGTTTTTCTCAGGGATCAACAATGAAGAGTCGCCATACGAGAAAAATCGGTACTCTTCCGCCACCGCGTGCGCGTAGATCTGGTCGACCACCGGCTTACCCATTAACGCCGAGACCAGCATCATTAGGGTGGATTTGGGCAGATGAAAATTGGTCATCAGGGCATCTGTCACCCGGAAGGTGAAGCCCGGGTAAATGAAGATATTCGTGTCCCCCTGCCATGGCTCAATCTGCCCGGTTTCGCGCGCTGCTGTTTCGATCAGCCGCAAGGCGGTCGTGCCCACCGGGATCACCCGCCCGCCTGCCGCTTTGGTTGCGGTAATTTCCTGCGCGGCGCGTGTGCCCACCTCACCCCATTCAGCGTGCATCTTATGTGTGGTCACATCCTCGACTTTGACCGGCAGGAAGGTCCCTGCCCCCACATGCAATGTAACATGGCTGACTTCGACACCTTTGGCCGCGATGGTTTGCAGCAAAGCCTCGTCAAAATGCAGCGAGGCGGTGGGGGCTGCAACTGCGCCAGAGTGGCGGGCGAAGACCGTTTGGTAGTCGGTCTTGTCGCGCGCATCGGCTTTGCGTTTGGCCTCGATGTAGGGCGGCAGCGGCATGGCCCCGGCCTCTTGCAAGGCCGCATCAAAGTCATCGCCAGACAGGTTGAACTCCAACACGGCTTGCCCGTCTGCGCGCGCCAGCATGGTCGCTGACAGATCGTTCGAGAAGGTCACAACCTCGCCGTCCCGCAGCTTTTTCAAAGGTTTGACGAGCGCCGTCCAGGTGCCATCCGATTGCGGCTGCAGCAGCGTCACTTCGATGCGGGCTTCGGTTTCACCCTGATCGGACTGGCGCCTGCGCGCGCCTGTCAGCCGTGCGGGAATGACACGTGTGTCATTCAGCACCAACCGGTCACCGGGGCGCAGCCAATCTGGCAAGCCAGACACATGGGCATCGGTGATCTGTGACCCCTCTGCCACTAGCAAACGGGCGGATGTGCGCGGAGTGGCGGGGCGTGTGGCAATCAGCGCGTCCGGCAGATCAAAATCGAATTCGCTGAGCTTCATCGCTGAACCTTCGGCGGAGGCTTTCGGAACAACTCGCGGAACATGCCCGGTGTCAGGATCGACAGTGGATTGACCGACACACGCGGCGCGCTGGCCGGGCCTTTGAGTTCATAGTTGAAGCCCACAAGACCTTCCCCCTTGCGAGAAAAAATGCCGCCAATCGCGTTGACCAGATACAGAGGCGAGAACACACCTTGCATGTCCATCTGGCCGCTTTCCAGATAATAATAGCCATCCATCGAAATCCCCATTGAAGCGCCCACTGCACTGCCCTGTTCCAAAATCACGCGGTCGGGGGTCAGTTGAAAATCCGCCTCGACTTGGCCAAAGTGAATGCCCTCTCCGTCCAGTTGCTCCAGAATGCCCACGACGCTGAGCGTGTTCAACAGGGCGGCCAGCGCCGGGGCATCTTTCAGCCGCATCTGCTCCACCTGAAGCTTGCCGTTGTAGCTGCCTTTTGCAGTGGCTGGGATCAAGACCAGATCCATCTTGCCACGCCGCGCGTTTTTCAGCAGACCTGCGGATTTCAATACCCCGCCCGCGTTGTCGGATTTGATCCGGAATGCGCTGCGTGCCCCTTGCGGCAACACCGTCCCGCTGATCTGCGCGCCGCCATTGACGAGCCCGGTAAAGTTACCATCGGCACCCTTTGACATATCCAGGTCCGCGCGAAAGTTCGTCAACGCAATACCGTCCGAAATCGTCAAGCGATCCAGCGCCAGTGACACCGGGCCGCCTTGCGCTTTGCGACCGCTTCCTGACCCGCCAAGCGAGGTTTGACGCATGTCGATGGTCCCCCCGGCCACGCGCACGGCCGGGGTCACATTGGCTCCGCGTCCGATCAAGTCGACCGGGGCGTTCAACCAGGTCCCGACCCGGACCCGAGAGAAGCTGGCACGGTCAAGCTGGCCGCTGGGTTTCAGTTTGACAGTCCCATTGGCCACAAGCCCGCCTGCGTCAATCGACAGCCTGTCGATACTGGGTGGGGTGCCAAGCGTGCCAGCCACCTCAAGCGACCCCCGCGCACCCTGTGACAGAGACCATCCCAGCGATTGCAGGCTCAGCCCCAACCCACCCAGCGAAGAACTGAGCTGAAAGCGGCCCGGCTGTCCTTTGGCGAAGTCGATCGTAATATCGCCTTTTCCGGCGCCCGAGATCGAGCCTGGGGGAAGACCGATACGGAATTCATCAGCAAATCTTTCCGACAGCTCAATCGTGCCTTTCAGTGTGCTTTTCCCAGCAGCTGCCTTGCCAATATTGCTGGACCACGCACCTGTCACCGGGACGCGGCCAATACGCCCGTCCCCGCGAATGTCCAGCTTGCCTGCCTTAGCGGTGATATCCAGTTTGGGGGCCGCCAGCACCCGGCCCGCGACCAGCGTTTCGCTGCGAACGTCACGTGCCACGGCGCGAATATCATAGGTTACATCACCAGGTGCGACCTTCTTTTTCAGGCGAAAGCCCAACTCGCCCTTAATCTCGGCCTTGCCGTCGGCCAGGGTGACGGGCTGCCCCGCCTTTTGCAAGAATCGAAACGGCTTTGTGTCCAGAAGCGAAAGCGCTGCAGTGACAGTGCTTCGTGTGTTCAACCGCACCAGCGCCGGGCTTTGCTTGGTTCCGATCTCGGTGATTGCGAAGCTGGTGCCGGAAATATCCACCTTGCCACCCTGCGGAGCAGAGACAAACCCTTTGCTGGCCGCGATCACAAAGCCGTTGTCATACAAAGAACCATGGCCGGATGCGCCTTTGATATGCGGCACATCGCGGATAAATCGGGTTTCCATCTCGTCGTAATCAAAGCCCAGAAAAACATCGGGGCGGTGTTTCGGCTGCGACCGCATGGCTAGTTGAATGTCACTTAGCCTGGCGGATTTCACGTTATCGCGGATCCAGTTGCGGGTGGGGGCCGCCAGCGTTTCGGGCCACAGCTGCAACAACCGCTCGGGCGTCAGCCCATCCATGCGCCCATCAAGCGCAACGGACCAACCATCGGGTCCTGCATCGGCCTCTCCGCGCAGCAGCAGGCGCTGACCTTGATCCGAGAAGCTCATTTCGCCCAGGGTTAGCTCAAACGGATCAAGCTTGAGGCGCGTCTCCATGGTCGCGCCTTCAATCTCAATGGGCTCTGCGTAAAGCTCGTCGGGGTTCGCGCTCAGTTCTGTTACGCGAAACTGCGTCCACAGCTCGGTCGGCCATCCCAACTCGGCACCGATCAGAACCGCTTTGCCATCCAACCGGGCGCGCACCCATTTGCTGTCCACAAAGACCTCGTCGAACTGCATGGTTTGCGCATTTGGATCATAGGTGAAATAGGCGCTGGCCTGCGAAAAAGGGATAGGTTTGGTCGCGTCCGTGGGCTGCAGGGCGCCCTTCCCAATTTGCAATGTCGCGTTCAACGGCCCCAGCGCGCCCGCTTCTTCAACTGATGCGCGCAATGCACCGGAAATCGGGGCGTCCAAGGCCTCGAGCCAGGCCAGCGCGGGCGATTGCCCTGCAATGTCACGTGCGGGCATATCTTCAAAAGTCATACCAAAGCTGGCGGCGGTCTCTCCGATGCGACCCGAGTAATTGGCGGCCAGGGTTGTGGCGTATCCACGGTTGCCGAGCAGAACAAAGTCCGCACGCAGCTGCAAATCGTCCTTGTCGCGCGTCAGCTCAATCCTGCCCCCATCCACGGTCCAGCCACGGCGGGCACGGGCATCTTCGTATTGCACCGTCAGATTTTTGGCCTCTACACGTTTGAGCGCGGTAAAGTTATCTTGCAGCAAAAACTGATCCATCTGCTGGATCAGGGCTGCAAAACCGGGCGCTTCTTCGACGGTTTCCAGACTGTCGCCGACAGCAAGTCCAACATTCCCGTCCGCATTGCGGCGCAAGCGAACGGTTGCTCCGGACAGGCGGATGGTCGATGGTTGCACCTGCCCCTGCAGCAAAGGCCGCAAAGCCACGGTGCCGTCCACATCGGATAAAACCGCCAACTCTTCTCCGCGGGCATCCCGAATGGCCAGCTTACGCAGTTTCAGGCGTGGCACCCAATCGCGTTCAAGAACGACTGAGACGTCTTCAATCCTGAACTGTGCCCCTTTTACGTCGCTGTTGATCCGCTGCGAGACCTCGTCGCGCAGCCAATCCGGTGCGCTGACTTCCTTACCCAGAATGGAATAGAGGCCGATCATACCAATCAGCGACAAAAAAATAAACGTACTGCCGCCCCACACAAGCAGACCCCTCACCCATCGACGGCGCGGCTTTTGGGCCGGGGTCGATGGATTTGGCTCGGGTGTGCTCTCCGGGTCCGGGTCTGCCTTGGGTGAGGGCGCGCTCATCGTTCTCCTGGCACTGTTACTCGACTAAGATGCAAGGAACGACCCGCTTGCCGACCCTTTCTTCTCGCCTTTTGCGATCTAATATGAAACTCACGACGTCACTTAACAAGGATCAGAGATGCTGGACACCACCGATATTGCCCCCGACTTTACCCTGCCCCGCGATGGAGGCGGCGATGTAACATTATCTTCGCTGCGCCCGAAGGGTGTTGTGTTGTTCTTTTATCCGCGGGATGACACTTCGGGATGCACCAAAGAAGCGACCGGATTTACCGAAGCTGCGGCTGATTTTGATGCCGCACATGTGATCGTTCTGGGCATCTCAAAAGACAGCATCGCCAAGCACGACAAGTTTCGCGACAAACACGGGCTGGGCGTTGCATTGCTGTCGGATGAAGAAAGTGATGTCTGCGAACGCTATGGCGTCTGGAAAGAAAAGAGCATGTACGGCAAGAAGTTCATGGGTATCGAGCGCACCACTGCGTTGATCGACGCAGGGGGCAAGATTGCCCGCATCTGGCGCAAGGTGAAGGTGCCCGGACATGTGGACGAGGTGCTGGAGGCGGCAAAAGCGCTGTGAGCGATCTGACCCTGACACAGATGGCGGTGGATGTTTTGACCACCGCGGACGGTCGTGCAAAGACAGCCCTTTCGCGCACCCATGCTGCCCGCTGGCAAGCAGCGCGCGAGGCTGGCGAAAACATCCCCCTGGGCGATGCAATGCCACCGCTGCGTCCATCGCGGCCGGACAAACCCGAGCTGCTGAACCCCCGCGATGTGCCTCGTCGACGGCCTGGCAGCCCGCAAGGACGGATCGCTCTGCTGCACGCAATGGCACATATCGAGCTGAACGCGGTGGATCTGCACTGGGACATCATTGCACGGTTCTCGCAGGTCAAAATGCCGATGGGTTACTATGATGATTGGGTCAAAGCTGCCGATGAAGAATCTAAACATTTCAATCTAATATGCGACTGTCTTGAAGCGCTTGGATCACACTACGGCGCCTTACCTGCCCATGCGGGCATGTGGCGCGCCGCCGAAGATACAGTGGATGATTTCATGGGCCGCCTGGCGGTTGTTCCGATGGTGTTGGAAGCCCGTGGGCTGGATGTGACCCCCGGCATGATTGAGATTTTTGACAAAGCAGGCGAAGCCCAGGCGGTCTCGGCAATGAACGTCATCTATGCCGAAGAAGTGGCACATGTCGCCTATGGATCAAAGTGGTTTCATTTCCTGTGTGGGCGACACGACCTTGACCCTAAAGAGGTGTTTCATGAGTTGGTGCGCAAATATTTCCACGGGCCGCTGAGGCCGCCGTTCAACGAAGAAAAACGCGCCGAAGCTGGCCTGCCGCCGGACTTCTACTGGCCTCTGGCAGACAGCCCGCCCACTCCTCGTTGAGGCGACATCTACGCCGGGTGACAACCTATTGGAATCGGCGGTTTTTCGCCGCCTAAGTGGCAATCCGCCAAAAACCACGAATCAGCAGGTCAAATTCCTTGCCCCCTCAGGGGGCACTGGAGTATGCACTTGCTCAGGGCGCCAACCACTCAGAAAATGAGCGCCGTTTTGGGATGGGAAAAATGGGGACGGTTAGTCTTGCGTACCAAACTTGCGATTAAAGTGAATGGCCTGCTGGAACGGTATTTTCCGGAACGCCGGGTCTTTTTGAAATCAGACACAGACACGCGGTTTATCCGCCTGCGTCCAGCCTCTCAGATGTTTGCCTTTGTTGGATGCTCGGCCGTTGTGGCTTGGGCGATCATCGCCACGGCAGTCCTGATTATGGACAGCATCGGTTCGGGCAACTTTCGCGAACAGGCCAAGCGTGACCAACGCACCTACGAAAGTCGCTTGAATGCACTGTCGCACGAGCGCGACATGCGCGCCGAAGAAGCGATTGCCGCACAGGAGCGTTTCAACTCCGCACTCAGCGAAATCTCCAAGATGCAGTCCGAATTGCTGTCGTCTGAGACACGGCGTCGCGAGATGGAAACCGGGATCGAAGTGATCCAATCCACCCTGCGCAAAGTGATGAACGAGCGTGATGACGCCCGCGAAGAAACCGTTGTTCTGGCAGAGACCATTGAAAACAACGGCGCTCTGCCCGGCTCCACAGGGGGCACTGGCGGGCTGGATAAAAACACGTTGGATTTCCTGACAGCCGCCCTGCAGGACACGGCAAATCAGCGTGACCAGATCAATACCAATGCACAAGATGCCCTGCTGGCTGCCGATGAGATGGCCCAGCGGATCGAGCTAATGAAAGACCAAAACGATCAGATTTTCCGACAGTTGGAAGAGGCGATGACTATCTCGGTCAAGCCGCTTGATCGCATGTTCAGCGCTGCCGGCATGAACACCGACAGCTTGCTGAACACGGTACGTAAAGGCTATTCGGGCCAAGGTGGCCCGTTGACACCGCTGAGCTTTTCATCGCGTGGAGGCAACCCGTCTGAGGATGCCACCCGCGCCAACCGTATTCTGAACCAGATGGATCGGCTTAACCTATACCGCATCGCCGCCCAAAAAGCGCCCTTCGCGGTGCCGGTTAAAAACGCCTTCCGCTATACTTCGGGCTTTGGCATGCGCTGGGGTCGGATGCACAACGGCACCGATTTTGCTGCCCCTCACGGCACTCCAATTTATGCCACGGCCGACGGTGTTGTAACCCATGCAGGCTGGCAATCAGGCTACGGCCGGTTGGTTAAAATCCAACACGAGTTCGGGATCGAAACCCGCTATGCGCATCTTTCCACGCTCAATGTGAAGGTTGGACAAAGGGTCTCGCGCGGGCAAAAGATTGCTGGTATGGGGAACACTGGACGTTCGACCGGTACTCATCTACATTATGAGGTCCGCGTTGGCGGCAGACCCGTTAACCCCATGATCTATATCAAGGCAGCAAACGATGTTTTCTAAAAGCAAAATCAATGATCCGGCTCAGAAACCTGATGAGGCGGCCAAACCTGCGGCACCGGCTGCGAAACCTGATGCCGCTCCGGCTGCTGCTGAATTCAAGGCAACCGCGCCAAAGGCCAAGCCGCCTGCGTCAATCCTGTCGTCAGATCTGCACATCACTGGCAACATGAAGACCACCGGCGACATTCAGGTTGAAGGCACAGTTGAGGGCGACATCCGCGCCCACCTGCTGACCATCGGCGAAAGTGCGACCATCAAGGGCGAAGTGATCGCCGATGATGTTGTGATCAACGGCCGAATTGTAGGCCGTGTGCGCGGTCTGAAGGTGCGCCTGACGTCCACCGCTCGGGTAGAGGGTGATATCATCCACAAGACCATTGCCATTGAATCGGGCGCGCATTTCGAAGGCTCCGTGCAACGTCAGGACGATCCGCTGAACTCGAAAGCCACCAACCCCAAGCCCACAGGTGGAAGCATAACCGAGTCGGCCAAGGGCTGAACCTTCCCCCATTCCAATTACAAAAAGCGCCCTGCCCTCGCAGCGGCGCTTTTTTCTTGTTCCCTGAGTTTGAGGGTTTAGGCTTTGCATATCTGAAAACCGGAAAGGATGGTCCTGATGGCTGAACAAACCCAGCACTACGATGACATGTTCGCAGGCTTGCTTGAGGAGGTTTGGGGCGAAGGCTATCTTTCACCAGGTGGGCCGGAAGAAGTGAGCCGGGTCCTTGAAGGGCTGGATCTGAAAGGTAAACGCACGCTCGACATCGGCTGCGGCACTGGCGCGATTACTTTATCGCTGGCTCAGGATCACGGCGCTGCACATTCTGTCGGTGTCGATGTGGAGGGGCATGTCTGCGAAGAAGCGCGTGCACGCGCAGCCCAGGCAGGCGCTGCCGACCGGGTCGAGATCATCAAGGTGGATGAAGGCCCTCTGCCGTTTGATGACGCCAGTTTCGATCTGGTGTTCTCCAAGGATTCCATCATTCACATCGCCGACAAGGAGGGACTGTCGCGTGATATCTATCGCGTGCTCAAGCCTGGCGGTGTCTTCGCCGCGTCAGATTGGTTAACCTCGCATGATGGGGACATGTCCCCGTCCATGCAACGCTATGTGGAATTGGAAGGGCTGGGCTTTGCCATGGCGTCGCCTGAACGCTACGCCAATGCGATGAAGGGTGCAGGGTTTCAGGACGTCCGCACGGTGAACCGCAATCCCTGGTATCTGGGTGTGGCCCGCGCCGAACTGGAGTTTCTTGCAGGAGATCACCGATCTGAGCTGGAGACCAAGTACGGCGCGCAGCTGGTTGCCGATAATGTGGCCATATGGGAAAGCATGATTGCCGTTCTGGAAACTGGAGAGCTGTGCCCGCATCATTTGCGTGGATATAAACCCAGGTAGGCCTCAGGCCTGCAGTTCCGCATCCCAATACAGAAAATCCAACCAGCTGTCGTGCAGATAGTTCGGAGGAAACTTGCGCCCTTGATTGCGAAGCTGTTCCGCACCGGGCGCGCGAGGGGGTTTCACCAGATGCAGCCCCGTGCGGTGCAGGCTTTTCGAGCCCTTCTTCAGATTGCAGGGGCTACAGGCCGCCACCACGTTTTCCCAGGACGTGATCCCGCCTTTGGCGCGTGGCACCACGTGGTCAAAGGTCAGTTCGCCGCGGGCGCCGCAGTATTGGCACTTGAATTCGTCCCGCAAAAATAAATTAAAGCGCGTGAAGGCCACGCGCTTTTGAGGTTTGACATAGTCCTTGAGAACAATGACCGAAGGTATCCTAATTTCGGTACTGGGGGAATGCACCAGTGTGTCATATTCCGCGACTATATCCACCCTGTCGAGATAGGCTGCTTTCACCGCCTCCTGCCAGGTCCAGAGCGACAGTGGATAGTAGGACAAAGGCCGGTAATCCGCGTTTAACACCAGTGCAGGATGATGTTTCAACGCTGCGGGATCTCGGACAAATTCCGTCCTGAAGTCACCTTCCATGGATCTCGTGTTTCACCTCGTCTTCCCGGGCCGGATTGCCGTTGGGATCGAAGCCACTATATATCGTGTTTTTCGTCTGGCAAGTCCGACATATTGCGGTCCGGATACCTCGCGAATGAGCGCACCTGATTGACAGCTGTCTCCTGGCTGGCAAGACAGGCAGAATCCAATTTAATTGAAAGAAATTTGCAAGACTTTTGAAAAGTCTTGAACCGCTACAGACTGAGCTTATCGCGCATGAAGGCCAGTGCCACCTGCAATCCATCGGGCGCAATGCCGTGGGCTGTGCCCTTCATCACATGAGCATAGACATCTTCCCAGCCTGCGGCCTGCAAGGCCTCAGCCGCTTCGGGCAGAGATTGCGGCGGCACAACGTCGTCGGCATCGCCGTGCACCAGCAGCACCGGCGGGCGGCACTTCACCTCGTCTTTTAACAGATCCGGCGACAGCAGTCGGCCCGAGAAAGCAACGATCCCGGCCACTGCATCTTCGCGGCGCGGGGCCACATGCAGGGACATCATCGTACCTTGGGAAAAGCCGAACAGAACCACCTGCTCGGGCAGCACGTCCTCGTCAACCATCAGCGCATCCAGATAAGCGTTCAGATCATCCGTTGCGGCCATCAGGCCGCGTTCGGCCTCTTCTTCGGATGATCCGTCAATCCACGGGATCGGGAACCACTGATAGCCCCCCATCATGCCGGGAATGGTTTCCGGGGCATCCGGGGCGACAAAGAGCGTATCGGGCAGGTGTTCACCCAACACATCCGCCAGGCCCAGTAGGTCGGCGCCGTTGGCGCCGTAGCCGTGCAGGAACACCACGACGGATCGTGTGGTGCCTGAGTGAGGCTCTTTCCGGCCTGATTGCAAAACGCGTGTCATCTGATCCCTTCCCTGTCTTTAATCACCCGGTAGTACGCCCATAAAATCCGTGCTGCAACTGATCTCCAGGGGCGCCAGTCTTGCGACATTTCTCGAAAGGCTTTTTCCTTGGGACGCTCAGGCAGATCATAAAGAACCCGGGCCGCTTCTTGCAGGGCCAGATCGCCCGGTGCAAAGACATCCGCGCGCCCTAGGCTGAACATTGCGTAGACTTCGGCTGTCCACGGTCCAATGCCAGGGATGTGCACAAGCTGCTTGATCACCTCGTCTGACGGGGTATCGCGTAACGTAATGTAATCCACATCCGCCTCGGCCAAGGCCCTGGCATATTTGATCTTTTGGCGGCTCAGACCAACGGCGCGCAATGCATCATCGGTGGCGGCCTGCACGTGTGCGGGCTCTGTCAGTCCCGCCTCTTGCATCCGTCCCCAGATGGCGGCAGCCGATGCGATGCTGACTTGCTGGCCCACAATGGCACTAAGCAGTTGCGCAAAGCCATCCGGTTTGCGCCGCAGCGGCAAGGGTCCCGTCAGCGCGCGCGCGTGCTTGAGGCGAGGGCACATCAAAGCCAGGGTGGCGGCTCCCTCCTCGACATCCTCAAGCGTGTGAATGATCCGCTCGGTCATAAGGCCGCAATCCAATCGAGAGCCGCCTCGACACTGGTGACCTTTTGCCCCTCGGGCTGAGGGGGCCGGTCGATCATCGCCACCGGGATGCCCAAAATGCGTGCCGCGTCCAATTTGGTGTAGGAGGCCGCACCACCTGCATTTTTCACCACCAGCCAGTCCACGCCCAAGTTGCGAAACAACGCGACTTCGTCCTCAACGGAAAACGGAGGCCGACCGACCAGATACTCTCCGTTGGGAAAAGGAAACGGGGTTTCTGGCGGATCAATCTGCCTGCAGATCAAACGGCATTCAGAGAGATTGGCATACCGATTCAGCGTTTGGCGACCCGTGGCCAAAAACACTGTGGATCCTAATGGGATTTGCTGTGCCGCGTCCTCTTCCGAGGTCAAAGCCGTCCAATTGTCCTCTTTCCCCGGTCTCCAGGGGGGACGCAGCAATTGACAGTAGGGCATCGACCGCTCCGTACATATTCGGGTCGTGCGATGTGAAATCCGGCTGGCATAAGGATGCGTGGCATCCAGAACTGCCGTGATGTTTTGAGCCTCGATATACCGTACAAAGCCATCCTCCCCACCGAACCCGCCGTGACGGGTCGGGATGCGCAAATCACGAGGGCTGCGCGTCGCTCCGGCCAGTGAGGCCACCGCTGAAATGCCCCTGGCCTGACATGCGGCTGCCACCTGCACAGCCTCGCCTGTACCGGCCAACACCAGCAGTGTCATGCGCCCGCCCGCGCGATAATCGTGCCTTTGCGGTCAATCACCACGATATCGGCCGTAACCGTGTCCGGCAGCATGGCGTTGACGGCCGTCAGAGCCGAATTTGCCACCCAATCGGCCATTGGTTTCCCAACAATTTCATAGACCTGCAAGGCTGTATTCATGTATTTAACGTCTTCGACGCCCAAGACTTGGGACAGCCCGGCAAAATCCACCTGAGAGCGTCCGGAATGTAAATCTCGGGCGCCCTGCGCAAGTTTGGTTATTTTGCCAATGCCACCCCCAATTGTAACATGCGGCACGGGGTGACGCGCCAGATACTTCAGCAAGCCACCCGCGAAATCGCCCATATCCAGCATGGCGTGATCGGGCAGATCATACAGCCCCTGCACGGTCTTTTCGCTGGTCGATCCGGTACAGCCGGCCACATGGGTCAGCGCATCTGCGCGGGCCACGTCGATACCGCGGTGAATTGAGGCGATCCAGGCCGCGCAGGAAAAGGGTCGCACGATGCCGGTCGTGCCCAGGATCGACAGCCCACCTTTGATCCCCAGACGCGGGTTCCATGTTTGACGCGCCAGCGCGGCACCGCCGGGGATAGAGATTGTGATCTCGATGTCAGGCGTTTGCCCTAGACGTTTGGCCATTTCCTCCACCACACCGCGCAACATCTCGCGCGGGACGGGATTGATAGCAGGCTCTCCCGGCGGGATGGGCAAACCGGGCATCGTCACCATACCCACGCCTTCGCCAGCGCGGAAATGAACGCCTCCGATCGACGCCGTCACCTTCGCCAAAACCAAAGCGCCGTGAGTTACATCAGGGTCGTCCCCGGCATCCTTGATGATACCGGCTTCGGCCCAACCACCCCCTTGATTTGATTGCGATATTGCAAACTCGGGACGCTCGCCCTTAGGCAAAGTAATACGCACGCGGTCCGGCGTACCTTCGCCCCACAGCATCATCAACGCTGCCTTGGTGGCGGCGGTGGCACAGGCACCTGTGGTCCAGCCACGGCGCAGGGGGGTATCAGGTTTACGAGCCATGTCAAAGGCGGACTATAGGGACGGCTTTTGCAGAGGCCAATCGGGAATTCACACAGGCCCCCTGTCGATCTTGGGTTCCAAAATGTCGCCAATCCCCACTCTTCTCGTCGTTCCCGCCCTTTTCGCGCTGTAAATCTCGCGGCATAACAGGGACATGAGCGACTCACTTCCTCTTCCGAATGGCCATTGGCCAGCGCTGGACCCCGGTTGGGTCTGGCTGTGTGGTGCAGGCCCCGGCGATCCCGGCTTGCTGACCTTGCACGCTGTCAATGCGCTGCGGCAGGCGGATGTTGTGATTTACGATGCGCTGGTGCAGGAGGATATCCTCAGCTGGGCCCCCCAGGCCGAACATGTCTATGCCGGCAAACGCGGCGGCAAGCCTTCGGCCAAGCAGCGTGATATTTCTCTGACTTTGGTGGATTACGCCCGTAAAGGAAAACGTGTGTTGCGCCTCAAGGGCGGCGATCCGTTTGTCTTTGGACGTGGCGGAGAAGAGGCGCAAACGCTGGTACAGCACGGTGTGCCCATCCGCATTATTCCTGGCATTTCTGCCGGCATCGGTGGGCTTGCTTATGCTGGCATCCCGGTCACGCACCGCGATGTGAACCAATCCGTGACCTTCGTCACCGGACATGATCAATCTGGCAACACGCCGTCCTCGCTGAACTGGAAGGCCATTTCGGAGGGCTCTCAGGTGCTGGTGATTTACATGGGCATGAAACATGCCGCCCAGATCACACGGTCGCTGCTGGAGGCAGGCCGCACGCCCGATGAGCCCTGCGCCGTTGTGTGTTCGGCCACCACAGGTGATCAGCAAGTGCTCGAGACAACCCTGTCGCAGATGGCTACCGACATTGACGCCAGCGGATTAGAGCCCCCTGCCATTCTATGCGTGGGTCGTTCGGTGTTGATGCGTCAGGTGCTGGATTGGCAAGGCATGATGCAGGGCGAGGCCCCGCGCGATGTAGATCCGCTTGGCCGGGGACGTCCAGCCGAGGCCTCATGAGCGGGCTGATCATCGCGGCGCCTACGTCGGGTGCCGGAAAAACCACCATCACCCTGGCCCTTTTGCGGCTTTTGTCGCGCCAGGGTATCGCGGTGCGTGGCGCAAAGTCTGGTCCTGACTACATTGATCCCCGTTTCCACGAGGCCGCCTGTGGCGCACCCTGCCCAAATCTGGACGCCTGGGCCATGTCTCCGGATCGTTTACGGGCCTTGGCCACGGGGGATGGCCTGTTGATCATCGAAGGCGCGATGGGTCTGTTTGATGGTGCACCGCCAGATGGGAAAGGCGCTGTGGCTGACCTTGCGCGTTTGTTACAGTTGCCCGTGGTTCTGGTGATTGATACCGCGCGTATGGCGCAGTCTGTCGCCGCGATGGTGGCTGGGTATGTTCATCATGACCCGCGCGTCCGCGTGGCCGGCCTTGTCCTCAACAATGTAGGCAGCGACCGACATGAGACGATGTTGCGCCGCGCTTTGGCGTCATTAGACCTTCCGATCTTAGCCGCTGTGCGTCGCGATCCGGCGCTTGTACAGCCTTCTCGACATTTGGGTCTGGTGCAGGCTGAAGAGCGCCCTGATCTCGAGGCGTATCTGGACACAGCCGCGACGGCGCTAAAGCGGTCACTGGACCAAACAACCCTGCTTAATCTGGCCGTGCCTCTTCCTACTGCTGCACCAGCTACACAGCTTACACCGCCTGCACAAATCATCGCCGTGGCGCAGGACCCGGCCTTTGCCTTCAGCTATCCGCACATGTTGCAGGACTGGCGCGATCAAGGGGCGGAACTGCAGTTTTTCTCTCCCTTGGCGGATCAGCCTGTGCCCGATGCCGGGTTCGTCTTTCTGCCCGGAGGCTATCCTGAACTGCATGCCGGGCGCCTTGCAGGCAATATTACCTTCCTGGAAAGCCTGCGCTCTGCATCAAAACATACTGATATATATGGGGAATGTGGCGGCTACATGGTGCTGGGCGATGGGCTGATCGATGCCGGAGGCACCCGCCACGCCATGGCCGGGCTGCTGTCGCTTGAAACGTCGTTTGCCACGCGCAAACTGCACCTTGGATACCGCTCTCTGACACCTCTCGGCGGGCCGTTTACTGCACCCGTATCAGGACATGAATTTCATTTCGCCTCAACGATCAAAGTCCAAGGCACGCCGCTCTTCAAGGCCTGTGATGCCGAAGGCACGCAGCTGCCGGAGATGGGACTGATCCAGGGCCATGTTTCAGGCTCCTTTGCACATGTGATCGACGCGAGCTCTTAAGCGCTTGCGGCACCTGGCCAAGAGGTCTAGCAGTTCTGCCATGAGTGATTTTGCCTCCCCCACCGAGCACGCCCGCGCCAAACGCAACGTCTGGGTCCTGGTCTTGGCTCAGGCCTTTCTGGGCGCACAGATGTCGATGATCTTTGTGGTTGGCGGGCTGGCAGGTCAATCGCTGGCCAGCAATGTCTGCTTTGCCACCCTGCCGATCTCGCTGATCGTTCTGGGGTCGATGCTGACGGCCAGTCCGCTGTCGTCAGTGATGCAACGCTACGGCCGCCGGATCGGGTTCTTCATTGGGGCCGCCGCAGGTGCGATCGGAGCAGCGATTGGCGGCTACGGGCTTTATGTGGACTCGTTCCCTATTTTCCTGCTTGGCAGTCTGTTGACGGGCGTCTACATGTCCGCTCAAGGGTTTTACCGCTTTGCGGCCACGGACACGGCCAGCGAAGATTTTAAACCCAAGGCGATTTCCTATGTCATGGCGGGCGGCTTGGCCAGCGCCATCATCGGACCGCAACTGGTCAAGGTGACCTCTCAGGCGATGGTAGTTCCCTTCCTGGGCACATACATCGCGGTCATCCTGCTGAATATTTTTGGAGCCTTTCTGTTTCTGTTCCTGCAGATTCCGAAACCTGCGCCTGACACACCCGACAGCCCTCGCGGCCGCACCCGGTGGGAGCTTCTGACCACCCCTCGCATCGCCGTCGCTGTGATTTGTGCGACGGTGTCCTACGCGCTGATGAACCTTGTGATGACCTCCACACCGCTGGCTGTTGTAGGGTGTGGATATTCGGCCAACACTGCCGCCGATGTGGTCACCGGCCATGTGCTGGCCATGTTTGCGCCGTCCTTCTTTACCGGCCACCTGATTGCCCGCTTCGGCGTGGAACGCATCGTGGGCTTGGGCCTGATGATCCTCACCGTCGCAGGCCTCGTCGCCCTGCAAGGGGTTGAATTGGAGAACTTCTTCATCGCCCTCATCCTGTTGGGCCTCGGCTGGAATTTCGGCTTTATCGGCGCCACCACTATGCTGGCCACAGCCCACGCCCCACACGAACGCGGCCGGATGCAGGGCCTCAACGATCTCATCGTCTTTGGCGGCGTCACCATGGCCTCACTGGCCTCGGGCGGGTTGATGAACTGCTCGGGTGGCACGCCTGAGGCCGGCTGGGCCGCGGTCAACATCGCCATGGCCCCTTTCCTCGTGCTGGCAGGGGGCGCGCTGATCTGGCTGCTGTTGCGCCCAAAAGAACTTCAAGCCTGACGCCCCCGCGCCAGCGCCCTGTTTCTTCTGGTCCAAAATATCCCCGCCGGAGGTTCCCGCCTTTGCAACACACGGCTGCTCGAGTGAACGAGCACCACCCATCGCCTCTGGCACCAATCCGCACGGGCCCCCATGGCCCGGGCTAAACCGGCGAGGCCGCAAGGCCTCTCATTTTAGTTGAAAGTCACCACCGCCCGGTGGCGGCCCGCCACATCAAGGCCACACGACTGCGCAGGGGTGAAATATCCAAAGCCCCTGCGGACACCAATTCAGGAGATCGCGACGCATTCTTTAGAATGGCTCCGGACGCCCATGCCGGCAACAACGCCGCACGGGCCGGTCTGGACAGGACATTTACACCGCCACGCGTTTGGGCAAGGCGCTTCAATCCAATCTCGGCCAAGGTCCTCACAGCCTCGGGACGACCATCCTGCAGCGGCACACGTTTGGCCGCCTCCAGTGCGGGGATTGCACGCAAGTAATTGGCCAGCCCATGCGCATAGCCAACGCCCAACACCCCCGTTTGCGACTTATCTTCTGCGCCCAGCACCCGCGCCGAGGCCCACATAAGGTGTCCGGCGGTTTTCGTCAGATAATCCTCAAAGGCACCTGCGTTTTCAAAGGGATCTTTGTACACATCCCAACGCCGAACGACGATCAGATCATCCAGCAACCGCGTACCTTCTTCGTCCAGCACCGCGGCCAGAGGAGTTGCCACCTCGTGCCGCCGTACCGGGCCGCCTGAACGGATTTCCTCCAGCACATCACGCCACCATTGCAAACGCATCTCGGCAATCATCGGCTCGGCGGTCACCCAAGGGGCACGGGCCACTTCGGCGTTGAAAGCGTAAATCGGTAACAGTTTTTCCCGCGCCGTCACAGGGGCAGCCATGGCAGCTTTGAACCGCTCGGGGTCCGCCCGGCGCACCAAATCGGCACAGGCGTTCAGATCATCGCTGTTCACGCAAGAGCTTCCAGTTGATCGCATCCAGCAGCGCCTCGAACGAGGCATCCACTATATTGGCACTGACGCCCACGGTAGACCAACGCCGCCCCTGCCCGTCCTCAGAATCGATGATCACACGTGTCACCGCTTCGGTCCCGCCTTGGGTGATGCGGACCTTGAAGTCGACCAGATGCACATCGGCGATGGCCTCCTGATAGCCGCCCAGATCCTTGGCAAGCGCTTTGGACAGAGCATTCACCGGACCACGGTCACTGCCCGCTTCATCCATGCTCTCGGACACCGATAGTTTCTTCTCGCCGTCCACCTTGACGACAACCACCGCCTCGGACAGCGAAATCATCTTGTTGTACTTGTTCTTGCGTCGCTCAACCGTGACCTTGTAGCGCTTGACCTCAAAGAACTCGGGCATTCGCCCCAACACTTGCCGCGCCAACAACTCAAAACTCGCTTGCGCGCTGTCGTAGGTATAGCCGCGATCTTCGCGCGCCTTGATCTCGTCCAGGATTTGCGCCAGCGCCGGGTCGTCCTTGGCCACTTCGATGCCTGCCTCGGCCAAACGGCGGCGCAGGTTGGACTGGCCCGCCTGGTTGGACATCGGGATGATCCGTTCATTGCCCACCACGGCTGGGTCAATATGTTCATATGTGCTGGGGTCTTTCAGGATGGCCGAGGCATGTAGCCCCGCCTTATGGGCAAAAGCTGAGGCGCCCACATAGGCCGCCTGCTTCTGCGGCACGCGGTTTAGAATATCATCCAAAAGGCGGCTGGCATGGGTTAACCCTTCCAGCGCCTCCATGGTGATGCCGGTCTCATAGCGGCTCGCATAGGGTTCTTTCAGCAGCAGCGTCGGGATCAAAGCCGTCAGATTGGCATTGCCGCAGCGCTCACCCAGCCCGTTGAGCGTGCCTTGGATTTGCCGCGCGCCTGCATCGACCGCAGCCAGAGATCCCGCCACCGCATTTTCAGTATCGTTGTGGGTATGAATGCCTAAGCGCTCGCCGGGGATACCGGCAGAGATTACTGCCTTGGTGGTCTCATAGACCTCATGCGGCAGAGTGCCACCGTTGGTGTCGCACAGCACAATCCAGCGCGCGCCAGCCTCCAGAGCGGCCTGCAGACAGCCCAGCGCATAGTCGGGGTTGGATTTGTAGCCGTCAAAGAAATGCTCGGCATCAAACAGGGCTTCCCTCTCGGCCTCAACGATATGGCTGATTGAGGCAGCGATATTGGCGGTGTTTTCTGCGAGGCTGATGCCCAGCGCCTTGGTCACATGATAATCATGCGTCTTGCCCACCAGACAAACGGCTGGTGTGTTAGCATTCATGACTGCGGCCAGAACATCGTCATTTTCGGCACTGCGCCCGGCCCGTTTGGTCATGCCAAAGGCGGTCATGGTGGCACGGGTCTTGGGCGCATCGTCAAAAAACGCGCTGTCCGTCGGGTTCGCCCCGGGCCAGCCACCTTCTATGTAATCCACACCGAGACTGTCCAGCGCCTCGGCGATCTGGTGTTTTTCAGACGTCGAGAACTGTACACCTTGTGTTTGTTGGCCGTCACGTAAGGTGGTGTCGTAGAGGGAGAGACGGGTTTTGGTCATGCTTCCGCCTCTCGGTTACGCTCTATTTTCCAGAGCCGATCACTATTGAACTGATCTGTAGGAACCAACTGTGTTCCATCCTTAGAGATACGAACTTCAACGCCCGCTTCTGTCAGCTCTGTTTTCATAGCATCAACTGCTGAGAAGTCTTTGGTCTCCATTGCCTTGACCCGCATTCCCGTGAAATAGCGTGTTAGGTCATCAAGCTTCGACAAGTCCGCCCCATCAGTAACGCCTGCAGTTTCCCATCCTCCAAGTTCCTCGGCAAGCAATCCGAGTGCTCGTGCCGATGACAATAGCGTAGTCACGTCAGAGGCTGCAGAGAATTGGTGCAGTTCTGCGATGGCACCTGCTGTATTCAGATCGTCAGCCAAACACTTCATGATCTCGGGATGGATTTCGCCCGGCGTCACGTCTGTGGTTTGCTCACGCCATCTTTGTAAAGTCTTGCGTGCTTGTTCGGCTTTCTCAGCCGTCCAATCCATCGGCTTCCGGTAATGCGTCGACAGGAACACAAACCGGATCACTTCACCTGGCACACCCTGCTCCAGCAAATCACGCACGGTAAAGAAATTGCCCAAAGACTTGGACATCTTCTTGCCCTCGACCTGCAACATCTCGTTGTGCATCCAGTATTTGGCAAATCCACCCTGAGGATGGGCACAGCAGCTTTGCGCGATCTCGTTTTCGTGGTGCGGGAACATCAGGTCGTTGCCGCCGCCGTGGATGTCGAAAGACGCACCCAGCAGCTCGTAAGACATGGCCGAGCATTCGATGTGCCAGCCGGGACGGCCCACGCCCCAAGGGCTGTCCCAACCTGGCTGATCCGCGTTTGACGGCTTCCATAGGACAAAATCCATCGGGTCTTCTTTGAACGGTGCCACCTCGACCCGCGCACCGGCGATCATATCATCGACCGAGCGTCCCGAAAGGCGGCCATAATCCTTGTAGGACCGCACGCGGAACAACACATGGCCTTCGGCCGGATAGGCGTGGCCATCCGCGATCAGCTGTTCGATCATCGTGACCATCTGCGGAATATATTGAGTGGCGCGGGGCATGTGATCCGGCTCTAACGCGCCCAGCGCGCCCATGTCGTCCAGAAACCACTGAGTTGTCTCGGCGGTGATATCGCCAATCGCCCGGCCACTTTCAGCGGCACGCGTGTTGATCTTGTCATCCACGTCGGTGAAGTTGCGCGCATAGGTGACGTGATCCACGCCGTAGACATGCCGCAGCAAGCGATAAAGCACATCAAACACCACCACAGGCCGTGCGTTGCCCAGATGGGCGCGATCATAGACCGTGGGGCCACAGACATACATGCGCACATCCTCGGCATCATGAGGCGAGAACACCTCTTTCTTCCGTGTCAGTGTATTGTGCAGCTTAATTTCGGTCATGGCTCGCCCTTTCGCGCGCGACAGTTCGCTCGGCGGGCTTTAGCAATATACTCAATCAGATGGAAGTGAGGACCGGCCCGCGTGACGTATGTCAGCAGGTAATGCAGCAGATAATGTTGGTTGCGGTTCTCATGGGGGCGAACCTAAGCGCCCGCCCCCATGATCGTCAAGGTCGTTTCGGGTCAGGTGGCGCATCTGGTTTGGTTTGTGCCCCTGCAATGGCCAACCAAAAGAGCATGATCACAGGCATCAGCTGTAATGCACCACTTCAAACTCGATCCCGTCAGGGCCGTCGAAGTAGAATCGTAGCCCTGGTTCATAATCGCCGTGGCTGTTGGGGACATAGCCCATGGCCTTCACCCGCTCCTCAACCGCGTTGATGTCATCGACGATCACACCCACATGGTTCAGCCCGGCCACCGTTCCATAATGATCGCCCCGCGCGCTCAGCTTTTTATCCGGGGCATAAAGCGCCAGATAGCTGTCATCGTCGCCCACGTGAACGGTATAGCCATTGTCCTTGGCCTCGCCTGACCAACGGATATGCCAGCCAAACAGGGTGCACAGCTGGGCCGCGCTGTCATCGGGATCAGGGACGGTGATGTTGACGTGTTCCAGTTGCATGAGCTTGGTTCCTTTTGAAGTATTGAATCACTTATTCAATCACTATAATTCTTCAAGTATACTTTAATACAAGAGGTTTTCATATGACAGGCAAATCAAATGAAACACGTGGTTTGACAATTGGTTACGTGGCAGAACGCACGGGGCTCGCCACATCCGCCATTCGCTATTACGAGGATGAAGGGCTTGTCAAACCCGACCGCAGCGATGCCGGGCACCGCCGCTATGAGCGCTCGGATCTGCGGCGTTTATCCTTTGTGATGATCAGCCAACAGTTGGGATTTTCCATCGCTGAAGTGCGCGATGCGCTAAGCACCCTGCCGGAAGGTCGCACCCCGACCAAGGCTGACTGGGCGCGTATCTCACGCCATTTCGGCAAGGTGCTGGATGCGCGAATAGACACCATGCAAACCCTGCGGGCCCGGCTGGATGGCTGCATCGGTTGTGGGTGTTTGTCCCTGCGCACCTGCAAGCTTTACAATCCCGAAGATCGGATTGCCACGCGCGGGGCGGGTCCCCGATATCTGATGGGGGATCAAAGCGACGCGACCTAGCGCAGGAGATTGTTATCACTGCGCAACTGCTTGCTTGACACTTCCCCAATGCCCTGACCTTCTCGGCCTTGCTTAGACCATGCAACGGGCAAGAGGTGTGACATGCAGCTTTCAAACAGAATTACCGGCATCAACGCAGGAGGTTCAGACGGTTGGGGCATCTATGTGATGGCGGGTGAGATGGAACGCGCAGGTCACGATATCACCCATTTGACCATCGGCGAACATGATATCAAAACTGATCCGATTATTCTGGAGGCCATGTACCGTGCCGGGTTAGACGGGCATACGGGGTATGCTTTTGGCGCCGGAAACCCCGGTCTTCGTGAACGGATCGCCCAGCGCGTATCAGCACGTACGGGTGTGCCGACCACGCCCGACAATGTGTTGGTGGTTCCCGGTGGACAGGCGGGCCTGTTTGCGACGCATATGGCTGTGTGTGATCCCGGCGATTCAGCAATGTACATCGACCCTTATTATGCCACCTACCCCGGCACGATCCGCAGTTGCGGCGCACGCCCCGTCCCTGTGCGTGCCCATGCTGAACGGATGTTTCAACCAGACGCCGCCGACCTGATCCTTGCAGCACGGCCGGGAGCGAAATCGCTGTTGATCAATTCGCCCAACAACCCCACCGGGGTGATGTACACCGCCGATACGATGCAAGGCATTGCGCGCGTGTGCCAGGACGAAAATCTTTGGCTGATCTCGGACGAGGTGTATGACACACAAGTCTGGATCGGTGATCACCTCAGCGCGCGCGCGCTACCGGATATGGCTGAACGCACTCTGGTGATCGGATCCATGTCCAAAAGCCACGCCATGACGGGAAGCCGCATTGGATGGATCATTGGCCCAGAAGACGCGCTGGAACATATGGGGCATCTGGCCACCAACACCACCTACGGCGTGGCAGGGTTTGTCCAGGAGGCCGCGAGCTTTGCGCTGGATCAAGGCGCCGCATTCGAAGCAAAAATAGCCGAACCATTCCGCCGCCGCCGGGATCTGGTGCTGAAGCAAGTGCAGGCACAAAACGTAGTGCGCGCCATTCCGGCCGACGGGGCGATGTATATCATGCTCGATGTCCGCGCCACGGGTCTGTCCGGCGAAGCCTTTGCAGAAACATTGCTCAAACAGCACCATGTGGCCGTCATGCCCGGCGAAAGCTTTGGCGCAGCCGCCGCAGGCCATGTACGCGTGGCGTTGACCGTGGCCGATGACCGGCTTGAAGCAGCGGTGGCCCAGCTTTTGCAGATGGCGCCGCGCAAAGCCGCATAGGTGTATAAAGGACAACGATGGCCCGCAAGAAAGCTGACACATCACTGCCCGCGCCCTTCTTGCAACGCTTGCGTGCGCTGCCCGACAAACTGGCCGAGAAATCAGACCCCAAGCCGGAGTATCCCTTCACTCTGCCCTGGCTACAATCGGGCGAGTTCGAGCTGAGTTTCACCGAACCCGTCACCATCATCTGTGGCGAGAACGGCACCGGCAAATCCACCCTGATCGAAGCCATCGCCAGCCTGAGCGGCTATGACGAAGCAGGCGGCGGCAAGGGGTATCGACCGGTCGATCATTCAGGTGCCATCGACAAAAGCGGCGCAGATCTGGCTGATGTGCTGCGCGCAGGCTGGCGGCCCAAGATCACCGATGGTTGGTTTTTCAAGGCGGAAAGCTTCTTCTCAGTCGCGCGCTACCAGGATGCGATGGCCCAGCAGCATGGCGGCACTGCACCCGATTACCTGTCCTGGAGCCATGGCGAAGGCTTTCTGAGATTCTTTGAGGAACGCATGTCTCGCCAGGGCATCTATTTCATGGACGAGCCGGAGAGCGCTTTGTCCCCCAAGCGCCAGCTGGACCTCTTGCGCATCCTGCAGGGCATTCTGACGCGCGCGACGTCTCAGGTGATCATGGCCACCCATTCGCCCATCCTGATGGCCCTGCCCGGCGCGCAGCTTTATGAAATCACCCGCCATGGGCTGCATGAAACCAACTATCGCGATACCTCGCATTTCAAACTGTACCAGTCCTTTACCGTGGACCCCGAAGACTTCATCGACACTGCACTGAACGACTTTGACAACAGCCAGTTCTGATTTTCAGAGCGAGGTGGAATTGGCTGCGCAATAGAGTGTCCATTTGCGACATCTGTCGCTAATTGGACAGACGCACATTTGGAATCATGTCTTTTTCCTGCCACCTAAAGGGAGGGATCGGCCCATGAAGCCGGTTTGTAAAATCGCACTGATTGTTCGCACCATCGGAGCTCAACGCGGCCGTGCTGCACGTGGTCGTCCATGAGTGAAGGCGCATTTGCGCGTTTCTTTACTCATAAAAACAAGACAACGACCCACTAGGACAGATATCACATGACAGCCCCTGTTTCCCGCCGCTCTGGCGGCCGTGCCGCCCGCCAGGCCCTGCGGGCCGCCGCCCCAGCCGAAGATCAACGCTCCATCCGCCCCGGTTTAGAGGGGGGGCTTTTTCGCCCGCTCAGCCAGCAAGGGATGGAACGTATTCACCAGACCGCACTTGATGCGTTGGAGCAGATCGGCCTCGCGGACGCGCCGCCCTCCGGCATCGAATACCTGACACAGGCCGGGGCAATCCTGGGCGATGATGGCCGCATTCGGTTCCCACGTGCCTTGGTTGAGGACATGCTGGCCAAGACCAACCGCTCCATCACCCTGCATGGGCGCGACCCGCAGCATGACATGATGCTGTCTGGGACAAAGGTGCATTACGGGACCGCGGGTGCGGCGGTGCATATGGTGGACGTGGAAGGCAATGAGTACCGCGAAAGCACGGTCCAGGATCTGCACGATGCAGCGCGCATTTGCGATGTGCTGGACAACATCCACTTTCTGCAACGTCCCATGGTGTGCCGCGATATCGTCGACAACATGGAGATGGACCTCAACACCGTCTACGCCACCTGTGCAGGCACAATGAAGCACGTTGGCACCTCCTTCACCGAACCACACCACGTGGCCCCGGCCCTTGAGATGCTGCACATGATCGCTGGCGGCGAGGACAAATGGCGCGAACGCCCCTTCATGTCCAATTCCAACTGCTTTGTTGTGCCGCCGATGAAATTCGCCACGGAAAGCTGTCAGGTGATGGAAGAGTGCATCAAGGGCGGTATGCCTGTGCTGCTTCTCTCGGCGGGCATGGCTGGTGCCACGACACCCTCGACCATCGCAGGCGCCATCGCGCAGGCCTGCGCGGAATGTCTGGCAGGACTGGTCTATGTGAACGCGGTCAAACCGGGGCATCCGGCCATCTTTGGTACCTGGCCCTTTGGGCTGGATTTGCGCACTGGGGCCATGTCGATCGGATCCAGCGAACAAGCGCTGCTGACCTCGGGCTGCGCGCAGATGCACCAGTTCTACGACGTCCCCGGCGGTTCAGCCGCCGGTGCATCGGACAGCAAGATGCCCGATATGCAAGCCGGATGGGAACAGATGTGCACCAACGTCTTGGCAGGTCTTTCAGGCGTGAACATGGTCTATGAGGCCGCAGGCATGCATGCCTCGCTTCTGGGGTTCTGCCACGAAAGCCTGATCCTGGGCGATGACCTGATTGGCCACGCCATGCGCTGCGTGCGCGGCATCGAGGTCGATGATGACACGTTGGCCCTGGAACAAATCCGCGATGTCTGCCTCAATGGCCCCGGCCATTATCTGGGCACCGGTGAAACGCTGGCCCGGATGCAATCCGACTATGTCTACCCTGCCTTGGGGGATCGGACCTCGCCCAAGGAATGGGCCGAGATTGGCAAGCCCAATCTGGTCAAGAAGGCCACGGCGCGCAAGGAAGAGATCCTGTCCGAGCGTCCACGCGCGGCTTTTGATCCAATGCTGGATGCCGAAATTCGCCGGGCGTTCAACATCCACCTGCCCGGGTATTGATCCTTTAGGTGTGAAAATTGAGTATTAAAAGCAAGATGAAGCAGAGGCCCAGCGCCCCTGTTTCATCTTGCCGCAAGTACTCCCGCCGGAGGCATCCGACAAATGCGTTCTTCACCGCTTCCGGATTTTGACGTGATCACTCACCGCTTGCCCAATTCAAAAAAGAGCGTGCGGACGCACTCAATTGGATAACATCCACTTACCCTCGGGCCAGAAGGCGTGAAAGGCAAAGGCAAACATCACGTCATGGGCCACATCGCGCCCCTGCGCATCTCGTACGCGTACGGTGCCCACGTCTTTGCCCTCAGCAATCACGGACTTGTCGAGGGCCGAGGCCTGTCCGGCCTCCCAGCTGAGTGTCACCCCTGCTTCCTGAACGCCGCCCACTTCGCGTAGGCGGCTCACCGGCCAGGCGCGATCGCCGACGCGCACCACCCGCACCAAGGGTGGGATGTCGTGTGGCGGGTTTTCACCACTGTAGAGGAACGGCTTGGAGGAGCTGTCATAGCCTCGGTAGGGGTTTTGACCATAGGGGCGCGACGCACCGGGTTGTTGCATCACCAAACCATCTGGATGGCGCGCGCGATATTGGTCCCAGCTCTCCATCACCGTTGGCAATTGCTTTAGCTTGGTGCCGGTCAATTGGCCCACGATCCCTGTTGCGGTGGCCTGTTGCCACCAGCTTTCGGTTTGGCGGTCGTACATTACCATATCGGAATTGCGCAGCTTGCCCGACACGCCAAAAGTCAACGTGCCCTGTGCGGTTCGCCCGTCAAACGCCATGGCAGAGTTGCACAAGGGACAGAAGGTTACCGTGACCGGCAGACCTCCGACCGTGTCATTCACAATCTCATGCCAGGTCAGATAGCGGATGGGATAGGCGCGCGGCGCTTGTCCCGCAAGTTCAAGCGTGACGACTGGTTCCATCCCCTTGATCCTGCTTTCGGACGCGGCTGCCACGAATGTTGGGGTGTCCACGGCCGGAATGCCATCCTTGGGCGGCCCACCCGAGAGGATTTCAACCCAGCTGTTGATGCTGGACGTTGTAAAATCCGTCTTGGGCCATTCGTTTTTCCAGAATTTGGGATCCGCATACGCCGCACTGAAGGACAGGCTCAAACTCAGCGCAACGATGGTACAAAGACGTGCAAGGCGCATCAGGATAACTCCTATGAAAGCAGCCTTATGATGCGCGAATACCCCTGCCCTGCCTAGCCCCCCGCACGCGATTGTGAGACGGCGTCAGCGCCTGCTACTTTCCTGCGTCTTCATATCTTCCATTGCACGTTCCCAAGCCCTGCCCCGCAGGATTTTGCGAAATGCGCGCTCCAGCTCGGCGGTGCCATTGGATTGATACCAATCACCGTGCGAGATGACGATCCGGCGAGGTCCCCAGCTCATCATGGTTTCGACGTCTTCGGCCAATGCTGATTTGTCTTTATACGACCAGCGTAGGACAGGGGGCATTTTTCCATCGGTGTTGTCGATACCGTTGAGCCATACGAACGGGCGGCATCGGGTCGGCAATTTAGCGGTGTCAAAGGATTCAATCAGATCCGTGAGGATCAATGTGCGCGAGGGTGGGTGAAAAAACACCGCCTCGTGGAACCATTTGCTACCGCGCACAATAAGCTGGTGGAGTTGCCCTGCCCAAGGTGTCTCGGAAGTATCCCATTGCAAAGCCTCGGATTCTGGCAAAACCATATCAGACTTCGCCGCGCGTTCATGAACGCCAGGTGCGGTCCAGAATGTGGCTTGTGGATAGGTTGCTAGCCACTCCGCGGTATGGACGAAGTGAATGCAATTGGGGGCGACGACATGGCGCACCGGGCCAATCGCATCCAGTTCGGCCTTCAAGTCACCTGACAGAACAGTCGGCGAGTGTACCCAAAGATCGCCGTTCTCCAGTTGCACCACCGTGCCGCGCGTGGAGAACGGAAAACCAAAAGACGTGACCGCTGGGCCATCTACAATCCAAATACCCTCAGCCAAAGGCTTGAGGGTATTGAGAGGCGCATAGCCCGTCATCAGTCGATCACAGTGACCGTTTGCATGACATCTGGCTGGCCGATTACAGCCCCGTTGCTGCCTTCGCCGCGTTTGATGGCATCCACCACGTCCATCCCTTCGGTCACACGGCCCACAACGGTATATTGCCCGTTCAGGAAATGACCTGGCTCGAACATGATGAAGAACTGGCTGTTGGCCGAATTCGGGCTTTGCGAGCGCGCCATGCCTACCACACCGCGGTCATAGGGTACGTCAGAAAACTCGGCCTTAAGATCCGAGCGATCCGATCCACCCATGCCGGCGCGGGACATATTGCCACCGTCGAGTTTGCCAAACTCCACATCGCCCGTCTGCGCCATGAAGCCGTCGATCACCCTGTGAAAGACAACGCCGTTGTATGCGCCTTCTTCTGCCAGGGCCGCAATCTGGGCGACATGACCCGGGGCCACATCCTCAAGCAGATCAATGGTGATGGTGCCATTGGCCTCGCCTGCCACTTCGATTTGCAGACCTGTGGCCAGCGCGGGGCCCGCCATCAGGCCAAGGCCAAGAGCCAGTGCAAGCTTACGCATCTGCGGCCACCTTCATGCTGACCATACGGTCGGGGTTCGCCGGCGGCTCGCCACGGGTGATGGCGTCGACATGCTCCATGCCTTCGATCACGCGGCCATAGACTGTATATTGACCGTTCAGGAAGTGGTTATCCTTGAAGTTGATGAAGAATTGCGAGTTGGCGGAATCCGGCATCTGGCTGCGTGCCGCACCGATTGTACCACGGTCGTGCGGCAGCTTGCTGAACTCAGCTTTCAGGTTAGGCTTGTCGCTGCCGCCGGTGCCGGCACGGCCAAGGTTGAACCCATCTTCCATATCGCCATGTTCCACATCGCCGGTCTGCGCCATGAAGCCATCAATCACACGGTGAAAACACACGTTGTCATAAGCGCCTTCGCGGGCTAGCTCTTTCATCCGTTCGCAATGGCCGGGGGCCACGTCGGGCAGTAACTCGATGGTCACTGTGCCGTCTTTCAGCTCTAGCAGGATGGTGTTTTCAGGGTCTTTGATCTCGGCCATGGGGCGCTCCTTTTGCATATGTTGGGAAGATACCTATGCAATGCAGACCGGATGGACAAGCGCAGAGGTTGACGCAAGCAGACGATCACGCCAAAGAAGGCGCGAAATCCAAGGCACAGAGGCGATTGATATGAGCTGGAACACTCTCGACGATATGGAACTGGCGGGCAAACGCGTGCTGACCCGTGTTGATATCAATGTGCCGGTTGAGGGCAGCGTGGTCAGCGACACCACGCGGATTGATCGGATCGTGCCCACCGTGACAGATATACTGGCGCGCGGCGGTAAGCCGATGCTGATCGCCCACTTTGGCCGCCCGAAAGGCAAGGTCGTTCTGGATATGTCATTGCGTGTTGTCCTGCCTGCGCTGGAAGAGGCGCTTGGGCGCAAGGTCACACTGATCGAAACACTGGAAGGCGCGGAAAATCTGACGGATGAGGCCCGCGCTGCTGATGTGCTGCTTTTGGAAAACATCCGCTTTCACCCCGGTGAAGAGGCCAATGACCCTGCCTTCGCTCAACGTCTGGCCGGACTGGGTGACATCTATTGCAACGATGCGTTTTCGGCCGCCCACCGCGCCCACGCCAGCACCGAAGGCCTGGCCCACCACATGCCCGCCTGTGCCGGTCGCTTGATGCAGGCCGAGCTGGAAGCGCTGGAGGCCGCGCTTGGCACGCCCAAACGCCCGGTTGTGGCCGTTGTGGGCGGGGCGAAGGTGTCGACCAAGCTGGATCTGCTGGGCAACCTGGTGGATCAAGTGAATCATCTGGTGATCGGTGGGGGTATGGCCAATACATTCCTCGCGGCCCAGGGTTTGAACGTTGGCAAATCGCTGTGTGAACACGACATGACTGACACCGCGCGCGAGATCATGACCAAGGCCGGTGCTGCGGGCTGCGAGATCATCCTGCCCGGCGATGTGGTCGTCGCGGCTGAGTTCAAGGCCGGGGCTGATCACAAAGTCCTGCCCGCACACGCCTGCCCCGAAGACAAGATGATCCTGGATGCAGGCCCCGCGACCGTTGCGCGGATCGAAGCAGTGCTCGACAAGGCCAATACGCTGATCTGGAATGGACCCCTCGGGGCGTTTGAGATCGACCCTTTTGATGACGCCACCAATGCCGCCGCTGCACATGCCGCCCGGCTGAGCCGCGAAGGCAAGCTGACATCCGTCGCGGGAGGGGGCGACACGGTTGCGGCCCTGAACCAAGCCGGTGCTGCGGATGATTTTACCTACATCTCAACGGCTGGTGGTGCATTCCTCGAATGGATGGAAGGTAAACCCCTGCCGGGTGTGGCAGCCTTGTCAGCGAATGCGTGAGACCTGTCCGGAGGTTTCAACCAATCAACGTTGAGCATTTTGGTTAGTAGCTTTGGTCCGCAAAGCGGACAAGGCGGCCATTCGGTTCGAATAGCATTTCCAAAATAGCAGAGCAGTACTTCTTTGCCGTACATTGAAGCGAATGATTTCCTCGTCCCAGTTTTATTGATCTTGGGAACAGTAATCGACAAGAATAGAGCACCCAAGAAATCGTGTGTAGTCAGAAAGCCAGACTGCAAAGCCGAGAGAAAACAACATGACCTCTGAAAGCAAACTGGTTTATCTTTCTGACAAGGACTTGGAAGCTTTGGGCATCAAACCCTCGGAGGTCACCGACGCCATCGAAGCAGCCCTATTAGCCAAGGCAAACGGCAAGCTTCATACGTCTCCCAAGACGGCCATCTTGCCCGGGGATGGACGGTATGCAATGTCTACGTTGGCAGTGGGTGATGATGGGTTCATTGTAACCAAACAGGTTACTGTGTGCCCTGAAAATCCAGCGCGAGGGCTCCCTGCGATTAACGGCGCAATCATGGTTATGGACGCGCAAACCGGGCTTCTCAGAGCCGTCATGGGGGCAAACTGGATAACGGCAGTCAGAACAGCAGCACTGTCAATGGTGGTGGCGCGTCGACTTGCAGACCCTAGTGCCGAGACGGTAGCTTTTGTAGGTGCGGGCGTGCAGGCTCACTCCCATTTAGCTGCGTTTTCAGAGATATTTCCCCTGAAAAGAATTCGCGTGTTTGGGCGTGGCAAAGCGAATGTTGACAAACTTTGTAATCATGCTCGGGACATGGGCCTCGAAGCCGAAACAGCCCCCAATGCCAAGGGCGCTTTGCGTGACGCCGATCTGGTGGTGACATCAGTAACGTTGGACTACTCGATTGAACCCTTCTTGGATGCCCGATGGCTTAAGTCGACTGCCTTCGCCGCAATTACTGATGCCTGCATTCCGTGGTCTCCAGACGGCATGACCGCTTTCAATACTGTAATTGTTGACGACCGAACGCAGGAATTTGAAAGCGACAAGCCGATGCTTCCATACCAGCAGGTAACCGGCGATTTGACGGAACTTATCTCGGGAGAAATTGATACCCCCTCGCACGACAAACCGGCGGCCTTTGCTTTTAGAGGTATTTCACTGGGAGATTACGCCACAGCGGTCCTCGCGCTTCGTCGGGCTGCTGACGTACAAAGAATGTGAAGATTGGAAAGTGGTTGCTGCTAGGGAAAAATTGTTGGCCGCTTTGGGCTCAATGCAGACATTCGAAGCGTCCTTCCCCGGTTCAAATCTGACAAGTAAGGATTACCGGACTGTGGGTACTCTCGACGGCTTCCTAGGTTGAAAGGATATACCAAAAAAAGGATACGCTCCATGTTTCGTTTGAAATCTGCCCTTTTCGCCTGTTGTGCCAGCCTTGCGCTCGGCACCCCCGCCCTTGCCGAAGGGGATCCGAAACCCGGGTTGATGGATGTCATCACCCCCGACAGCATCGCCGAGACAATTGCCGGGATTTCTATATCAGCCCTGCGCACCGTCATGGAGGTGGAATATCAGCACCTGAGCACTGACGTCATGCGCGGGACAGTGTCCTTGTCCGGCGTGACCCTGCGCCCGCAATTGCCCTATGACCGGGCCCGCCAGTGCGAGATCACCGTACAACGCGCAGGGTTTGATCTGGGCAAGTTTCGCCCCGATCTGACGGCCTCAAACGCCTCGGTGATCATGGTGGGGGCCACCGCCAATATTGCCTGCCTGCCGCGCGACGCCGGACTGATGATGCGGGCCTCGGGCTATAACGAGATTGTCGTCGATCGGCTGGCTTTTGAGGTGGACTACATCCACGGCACCGGCGAGATCCGCACCAACGGCTCCGCAGCGATCAACGACATGCTGACGCTTGATCTGGCCATGGCTGGGGCCATCTTGCCACGCCTGTCCGAATTTGGGGGTCCGGGCGATCCGGCCATTCGTGTGCGTCAGGCCGTGCTGGGCATCCAGGACAATGGCGGCTGGGAGCGCTTGTCAGCTCAAATCCCCGAAAACCTGCGTCAACCCGATGTCATCCGTGGCCTGGGAACCGAAGAGCTAACCAATGCGCTCAGCAACAACGGCACGCGGGCGCTGACAGCGACGGAACGCCGTTTCATCGACGATCTGATGGAGCATGTGGCCGAATTTGTCCGCAACCCCGGCGAAATCACGATTGAGGCGCAATTGCCGGCGTCGGGCATCGTGCTGGAACCCGAGATCTATGAGGCCCCCGAAGAGTTATTGCAGGCGTTGGCGCCGGATGCGCGTACTGCCCCTGTCGCACAATCCGAACTGCTTGATCCCGCTTTGTTGTCGCGGCTCAACGGTTCTCTGAGCGCCTCTGAACGTCTGCAACTGGCCGAAGCCTTGCTGACTGGCTCCGGCGTGCCGCGCGCCGAAGGTCTGGTGCCTGATCTGCTGGCCCCTTTGATGGGCAGTGATGCGCCCGAGGCCGCGCAAGCCGCCTTAATGACAGCACGCGCGCAGTTTGCATATGACCCCGGTGCAGCCTATGGCCATGCGCTGGCCGCCAGCTCAGACCGCCAGAGCGGTGCTGTGTCGCTGCTGGATGCGCTTGAGGCGCGCCTGACCACGACCCAGGTGGTTGCAGCGCAGGACCGTTATCTGTCCCAGGTAGGTCTTGTCGCATTGCCCGGTGGCAACGACATCCGCGTCGTGCGTGCCCGGGCTTTGGCCCATTTCACCGGTCTCGGTGCGCCGCGGTCTTATCGACAGGCCTATTACTATGCTTTGATTGCCGAGGCCGCTGGTGACATCGGTGCGCGCCCTCTGCGCGAGGATATCGAGGCGCGTTTTGCCAATCGCGGAGACGAGGTGAACACCATGTGGGCAACCATGCGGCTTGAAACCCAGGAGCGCGCCCTGTCTGACTGGATCACCGGCGACCTTGCGGCGCAGTTCACCCGAACCGACTGATACGGGCGATCATCCCAAAGCATTGGGCCGCAGCTTGACTTGCGCTGCGGCCTTTTCCATGTGCACAACGGATGCGACCCTGAAAGGACATAAGATGGACAATTGGACCCTCGTCACAGGCGCCTCCGAAGGGCTTGGCGCTGAGTTTGCCCGGATCGCCGCTGCTGAGGGGCGCAACCTGATCCTCACCGCCCGGTCCGAGGACAAGCTGAATGCTCTGGCTGATGAACTGCGTTCGGACACCGTAGAAATCGTCGTTATCCCGGCGGATCTGTCGGATGTGGACGACGCGGCGCGGCTGTGGATCGAGGCCGGTAAGGGCCGTCGTATCGAAGTGATCGTCAACAATGCAGGCCTTGGTCGCCATGGCGCGCTGGCAGATCAGGGCGGTTGGGCACGCGAGTTGAATTCGATCATGGTCAACACCGTGGCTCTGACCTATCTGACCAAGCGTGGCGCGCAACATATGTTGCAACATGGCGGCGGCGCGATCCTGAATGTGGCTTCGGTCGCGGGTTTCATACCGGGACCTAACATGGCCGTGTATCACGCCACCAAGGCCTTTGCGCTGTCGCTGTCCGAGGCTGTGGCTGAAGAGCTCAGCGGCTCGGGCGTCACAGTCACAGCGCTCTGTCCTGGCGCCACCCAGACCGAATTCTTTGACGCCGCCGACATGGGCGGCATGCGCCTGTTGAAGCTGGCAAAACCAATGGCCGCCCGACCTGTGGCGCAGGCCGGATGGGATGCGGCATTGCGTGGTCGTCGTGTGATCGTGACAGGCCTGCTGAACAAGCTCTTTGCTTTTTCACCCCGCCTCAGCCCACGCCGGTTGGTGACCTTTATCTCTGACAAGGTGATGGGCAAAGCGCGCTAAGCGCCAAGGCTTCCAATAGGGTTCCTGTCTGTCGTTAGCGCCACCACAATTGCAACCCTGCATCCTCTCGCCTAGAAGCGGCCAACGAGTCATTTGAGCCAGAGGGAGCATTCCATGTCGAAAGAGCAGCAATCCGCACAAATGCGCGACGGACAGGGGTTTGTCGCGGCGTTGGATCAATCTGGCGGATCCACGCCAAAGGCCTTGGCGCTCTATGGCGTGACTGAGGATGCTTATAGCTCTGAGGCGGAAATGTTCGACCTCATGCACGCCATGCGCGCGCGCATCGCTAGTGCGCCCGAATTTACCGGCGACAAGGTGATCGGTGCGATCCTGTTTGAAATGACCATGGACCGTCAGATTGCGGGCAAACCTTCGGCCACCTATCTGTGGGAAGACCGCGGCGTCGTTCCGTTTCTGAAGGTCGACAAGGGCCTGGCAGATGAGGTCGATGGCGTGCGCCTGATGAAACCCATGCCTGATCTGGATGCCCTGCTGAAGCGTGCCAACGCTGCAGGCATCTTTGGCACCAAAATGCGTTCTGTGATTGATGCAGCCTCTGCATCGGGGATTGCCGCCAATGTGGCGCAACAATTCGAGGTGGGTCGACAAATTCTCAGCCACGGGCTGATGCCGATTATTGAACCCGAAGTGACCATTTCCATTGCAGACAAAGCCGAGGCCGAAGATATCCTGCTTGCGGCGATCACCCAACAGCTGGACGCCCTGCCCGAAGGTCAGGAAATCATGCTGAAGCTGACTCTGCCCGAAAAGGCCAACCACTACAAATCTCTGGTGGATCATCCAAAGGTGATGCGTGTCGTGGCCCTCTCGGGGGGGTATTCGCGCGAAGAGGCGAACCGCCGTCTGAGTGAGAACGCTGGCATGATTGCCAGTTTCTCGCGGGCCCTGACCGAAGGTCTGTCAGCCCAGCAATCCGACGACGCGTTCAACGCCGCCATCGGGGACACGATCAACGAAATCCGCGACGCCTCTATCGCTGGTTAAATCAGCGCAACAGATCTGCATGTTGCGTCTCCGCAAACTGTCGGCCCCTCTCCCCCAAAACACAGGGTTATCGCGAAAGCGGCCCCATTGGCGTCAGGGGGTTTGGGGGGCTCCCCCCAAGGCCTGCGTGGCCTGAACGCAGTCAAAAGTCTTGCGGACTTGTCCCGCACATTTGGATCAGGGTTCTTCCGGGCCCAGCCGCGCCAATATCGCAGCGTCATCCAACCCGCTCACGGCCCCCGCAATGCGCCCACGATCGCCCGCCAGCCGGGTTTTCACATAGCCCTCGGACACGGCCGGTGGCGCCTGCCGGATCAGAACGGACGCGGTCAACAGAGTTGCCAGAGATGCTGAATACCATCGTGCCTCGCCCGCGTCGGGCAATTTGGGGAACCGGTCCATATGCGCGCGCAGCGCCGCATCATAGGCGCTGTATTGTCCTGACGCAGCCCCCAGCTCAGCCCCTAGCACTTCGCCCGCCAATGGTGCGGCTCGCAGGGTACGCAAGATGTCCAGACAGATCACATTGCCCGAGCCTTCCCAGATCGAATTGAGAGGGGCTTCGCGGTAGATCAGCGGCAGGCCTGTGTCCTCCACATAGCCCATCCCCCCCAGCGTCTCCATTGCCTCGACCACCACGCCCGGGGCCAGTTTGTTGTTCAGCAACTTGGCCAAGGCCACACTGAGCCGGGCAAAGGCGCGGTCCTCGGCGCTTTGCCCATCAAAGGCCTGCGCCACACGCAGGCCCAAGGCCACAGCGCCTTCCCAATCCAGCGCCACATCTGCCAGCACGCGGGCCATCAAGGGCTGGTCGATCAGGCGCGCGTCAAATGCTGTACGGTGGCGGCTCCATTGCACCGCCCTGTCCAAAGCCGCGCGCATCAGCCCTGCCGGGGCCATCGCCGTATCGAGCCGGGTGTGATGCACCATATCAATGATCGTGGCGATGCCCTGGCCCTCTTCTCCCACAGGGTAGGCCAGCGCCTCCACATACTCGATCTCGGCCGAGGCATTGGCATGATTGCCCAGCTTGTCTTTCAGGCGCTGTATCTCGATCCCGTTGCGCGTGCCCTCCAGCCAGCGCGGCACCAGATAGCAACTCAGCCCACCTGGGGCTTGCGCCAGGGTCAAATACCCATCCGACATGGGCGCGGAACAGAACCACTTGTGCCCATTCAGGCGAAAGAGCTCGCCGTCTGGCGTGGCGGTGGTCGTGGTGCCCCGCAGATCCGACCCGCCCTGCTTTTCGGTCATGGCCATGCCCATCGTTGCCCCCGGTTTGCGGGCCATTGGTTTGGCCTCTCCGTCGTAAACCCGTGCTGTCAGCTTTGGCACCCAGGCTTCAAACAAACTCGGGCTGGCTTGCAGGGCAGGCACCGCCGCATAGGTCATCGTCATAGGGCAGCACACCCCCGGTTCAATCTGGCTGGTCTGATAGACCATGGCCGCATGTGTGGCGTGGCCCCCGGGCGCCCCTTCCCATGGCAAGGCTGCATACCCGGCCGCGATCCCTGCCCCCAGCAAGGCGTGATACCCGGGGTGATAGCGCACCTCATCCAGCCGTCTGCCTCCTAGATCAAACACCATCGCTTCGGGCTTGGAGCGATTTGCATTGCGCGCGGCCTCCTGCATCGCAGCCGTGCCAATGCGCCTGCCATATCCCGCAAGGTGTTCTGCGTCCGCCCCGGCGGCTGCGGCGTGGGTTTGCAAGGCCGGATCACTGGTCCAGAGGTCCAGATCACCACGCGCCCCGGGCTGATTGGAGACCACGTGGGTTTGCAATTCGGACCGGGGGGGGCTGTGTGACATCAAAGACTCTCCTTCTGGGCGACATGCTACCGCGCAACACGGTTTGGACGAAAGGGGATTCACAAAGCGAATCAGGTGTGGCATGGTCTCTTTGGATCGCCCGAAAGAGGCGACGGAAGAGGCAGACAGAGTTGAGACATTCCCGCAAACGGCCCGCCTTGGGCATTGTGATTTACTTTGCCGTGGCTTTTGGCCTCGGTGTTTATTTCACCTTTGCGGCGGTCCAAGGGGATTTCGGCTTGTTTCGCCGGGCTGAAATTGACGCTGAAACCATCGCCCTGACAGCGCAGCTGGACGAGTTGAAAGATCAGGTGGCCGTCATGGAAAACCTGACCAAACGCCTGTCCGACACCTATCTGGACATTGATCTGCTGGATCAACAAGCCCGTGATGTTTTAGGCCTGCTGCGTTCGGATGAGATCGTGATCCGCTGAGCGGCCTTACCCCTCCACTTTCACATAAACCGTGGATGAAACATCCATAGGCGCATTGGGTGATGTGAAATCATAATTGATCTGCTCAACCCTGATCGTTTCGGCCTGCCCCGGCTGAAAGGTGTAGCCCCGGATTCCGTCCGCAAAGGTGACGCGTTTGCCCGATGGCAGCACTCCTACAAAACAGGGATAGGGCGTGCCGGACATGCCGTAGCACTGATCCTGCTCTCCGGTGATCTGCACCTCGAATGTGCTACGTGACAGGATCGGAGCACCCGGATAAGCATCAGCCCGAGACGCCGGGTCCGGTGTGACCGCTGACAAACATCCGGCCAGCACCAGAGGAAGACCCCCCGCGATAAAAACGTGTTTGACTGGCATATCCGATCTCCTCATCCTGCGGTCTACGGGTCTTTCATGCGTTGGTTGGCCGGATCATAAGGGGCCTGCGCAAGGCGTTTTGCCGCGCGCATCTGTCCCAATATACGCAGGCTCAGCCCATCTTGCACCGGCTCTCGCAAGAGTGCCTGAGCAAGCACCTTGCCCGTGCGGTGGCCATAAGCACCCGAAGTGACAACACCGATCACACGCCCCTGCGCCTCGACCGGGTGCGCATAAAAGGGGTCGACCTCTCCGGCCTCAATCTCCAACAATGCCATCTCCCAAATCTCGGACTTTGCCCGGGCCAGCATGGCGTCACGCCCGACAAAGCATCGCCCTTCCGTCTGCACAAACCGGGCTTGCCCGGTCTGCAGCGGTGTGCGTTCCGTAGTCAGATCGCTGCCCCAGGCGACATACCCTTTTTCGAGCCGCAGGGCGTTGGCGGCATACGCACCGTAGAAGCCTATACCATACGGTTGACCTGCGCTTTCCAACGCCTCGAACACCGTGCAGGCCTCCTCGCGCGGCACGTGCAGCTCCCATCCCAACTCGCCGACGTAGGACACGCGCAGCGCGCGGGCCGTCACACCGGCGACGGTAATCTCTTGGACGCTCAGCCAAGGTCCCAGCGGATCAGAAGACACCGCGCTGAGCACATCACGCGACATGGGCCCCATCAGACCAATGACTGCGGTTGCCTCAGTACTATTCGTCACAGTTACATCGTGGGCCACGGCATGGGCGCAGAGCAGATCAAAATCCATCTCTTCGGCCGCTGCGGCCGAGGTCAGATAGGCGTGCGTCGGCGATAGGTCCGCCACGGTAAATTCTGCAGCAACGCCACCTGCGGATGTCAAAACATGGATCAGGCCGACCCGCCCGACCTGCGGCGGGGCGTTGGCCCCCAACGTCTCCAGAAACTCCTGCGTGCCAGGTCCTGTCACCTCAAACTTGGAAAAGACCGATAGGTCCGCCAAGGCCACCCGCTGAGATACGGCGTCGCATTCGCGGGCGACGGGTTCAAACCAGTTGGCCCGGCGAAAGCTCTCTTCGGCCCGTACCCCTGGTGTGTCTGAAAACCAGTTAGGGCGTTCCCAGCCATAGGCTGCTCCCATCACGGCCCCCCGCGCCAGCATTAAGTCGTGCAGCGGCGACAGACGCAGATTGCGGCCTGCGGGGCGTTCCTCATGCGGATAGTGGACGCCAAACTGAAGGCCGAAGCATTCGATCGCCTTGTCCACGCGGTACGCGCGCCCCGCCCATTGACCAAAACGGCGCGGATCGACAGCCAAGGCATCCATGGGGGGCGCGCCATGTGTCATCCAGTGGGCCAGGAACCAGCCTGCGCCACCGCCCTCCATCACACCCATCGACGAGCCGGTCAGCAACCAGGCATTGGGCGTCTGAAAGGCCGGTCCGATCAAAGGGTTGGCGTCCGGTGTGAAGGTGATTGGGCCGTTGATCACCGACTTTACACCGGCTGTGCCAAGGGCTGAAATACGGTCCATTGCGGCCTCGATAATATGTTCCACCCGGTCCAGATCAGGGGGCATCAAATCGGCTCCAAACTCTGGCGGGACACCATCGACAGACCAAACCTGCGCTTTGGTCTCGTAAGGCCCAAGGATCAGCCCATGACGTTCCTGACGCACATACCAGCTTTCTTCGGGATCACGGATAATTGGTAACTCAGGCAGGCCTTGGGACTGCCGCTCGGACACGGCCTGAACGGTGTCGGTTACAAGATACTGGTGCAGCACCGGCACACTGGGCACGTTGACGCCCATCTTTTGGCCGATCTCATAGCCCCATGTCCCGGCCGCATTCACGATATGCGCCGCCCGGTAGGTGGCTTTGAGGCTTTCGACAATCCACGCCGCGCCTTCCCGACGGATAGCCTGCACCGGCTCATATCGCCGAATGTGCCCCCCGCCCTGCGTGGCCACCTGGGCCATGGCATTTGTCGCAAGTGTCGGGTCAACGTGGCCGTCGTCCGGCTCGTATATGCCCCCGAGCAACCCATCAAGCTGGGCCAACGGATGCAATTCCGCAATGCGTTCGGGTGTCAAAACCTCAAGCGGATATCCGGTAAAGGAAGATAGTCCAGCCACATGGCGAAACTCGTCCATGCGATCGGGATTGCGGGTGATGCGCATGGCCCCCGAACGGTGAAAGCCGCAGCTTTGACCTGTTTGGTCAGGCAGAATATCACGGTAAAGCCGCACAGACGTGGCGCGCAGCTCCTGTATGGTAGCATTGTGGGCAAAGTGGGTACACAACCCCGCAGCATGCCATGTTGATCCGTGTGTCAGATCATTTTTCTCAAGCAGAACAACATCCTGCCATCCGTTCTTCACAAGATGGTAGAGCAGTGAGGTGCCCATCACCCCGCCGCCAATGATCACAACCTGCACGTCGTTCATGCACGCATCCTTTCGCCGTTGGGGTCAAATGGCACCTTGGGCAGCACGGTAACTGGATAACACTCGCCTGCCACGTCGACTTCGAACACACGGGCGCAGGTCTCAGCCATGGATTCATCCGGTGCGACGCCGATCAACCCAAACGCAAGGGTCAAACCGGTGCGCGGCCCTTGCCCGCCGCTGGTGGTTAAACCGACCACCTGACCAGCCTCGCGGATCAACTCGTCGTGCAACATAAGGTGGCGGCCTTCGATGCGCAGCAAACACAGGCGGCGGGTCAGCCCGGCGGTTTTTTGTGCACTCAGGGCCGCCTTGCCAATGAACTCTTTGGACCAATCCACGGCAAAACCCAATCCGGCCTCAAACGCCGAGATTTCGGGTCCCAGATCATGGCCCCAATGCTTGAATCCCTTTTCCAACCGACAGCCGTTCAGGGCGTAATGCCCCATCGGGGTGGCTCCGGTTGCGATTAGAGACTCAAATACAGGTCCGGCATGGGCCACGGGGATCGACAGCTCCCACCCCAGCTCTCCAACGAAACTGAGCCGTGTGGCCCTGCAGGATTGCCCCGCAACCTGCATGAGTCTGCTAGATGCAAAGGGGAAGGCCTGCCAATCGTCTTCGGACAAAGTGGACAGTGTGTCCCGTGCGCCTGCCCCCATGACACCAATCACAACCTCCGATTCTGTGACGTCGTGCACAAGGACGTCAAACCCAACAGCTGCCCGCTGCAGCAGCGCGGCATCCCGCCAGCGTGTCGCCGCCCCTGAGGTGAGGCGATAGTACTGTTCGGCCAGCCGGGTGACGGTGACATCCGCCTCAACCCCACCTTTGGCATTAAGGATCGGCGTGTAAACTGCGCGGCCAATGTCACGCGCAATCCGGGCCGTGCAGAGATGGTCCAAAAACCGGGTGGCGTCCGGGCCTGAGATATCAAATTTGCCGAAAGGCGACAGATCCAGCAAAGCGGTCCCATGGTCCATCTGCCCGGCTTCACGCGCCGCAATCGGCCACCAAGGTTGGTCGCCCACGCTATAAGGTAGATCACGTTCGGCGTCTGAGGTCGCGTACCAAAGCCCACGCTCCCACCCTGCGGTTTGACCAAAGACCGCGCCCTGCCGGGCCCATGCATCATGCAGCGCAGACGTCCGAAGGTCGCGCCCTGCGGTTGGGTGCTTGTAGGGCCAGTGCAGGGCCATCAAGTCACTAACGGCCTCTCGCATCCGCGCGGTCATATGGGCGGTTGAGGCAGCGGCAGGGTCTGCGCGAGCGATATCCACTTCCCAGACGTCCATCGGCGCTTCTCCCTGCACCATCCAGTCCGCCAAAAGCCGCCCCACTCCGGCTGACGACATCACGCCGACCGAGTTCATTCCAGCGGCCACAAACAACCCATCCGTCTGGGGCGCGGCCCCGATCAATGGCTTGGTATCATTGGTGAAACTTTCCGGGCCATTCATGAAATGCTGAATGCCCGTGTTCTCCAACTCTGGCATCAGCTCGAGGGCCACCTGCATGAAAGGCATAAATTGATCCCAATCTTCAGGCAGTTCCAGAAAAGGCCGATTGCCTTCGGGGCCAAAGGCGTTCCAGCATTTGGCATCTGGCTCAAACCCGCCGATCACAAGCCGTCCGGCATCGCCCTTGATGTAAATCCCGGTGTCCATGTCGCGCAAAACTGGGAACGGGTCGGGCAAGTTCGACATCGGTTCGGTCACGATGTACATATGTTCAACCGCCTGCAATGGCAGTGCCTCGCCCAATTTATCCATAAGCGGTTTGGACCACGCACCTGCACAAAGCGCCACTTTGGTTGCCTCGATCACCTCGCCGTCCGCAAGCCGCACTCCGGTGACGGCCCCGCCTTGCTTCAGAATCTCCACCACCTCTGCACCTTCGCGCAGGGTCGCCCCGTAGTCTTGCGCCGCTCTTGCATAGGCCATGCACAAATCAACCGGATTGACGTTCGCATCTTCGGGGACCGCCATGCAGCCTGCATGCTGCGCGACATTCAATCCCGGCACCGCGTCCGAGGCCAAACTTGCGGGACCCACCTGAGGGGTGAGGCCCGCGTGCTGTCCAAGGGCCGCAATTCGGCGCAGTTCATCCATCCGCTCGCGCCTGCGGGCCAGCCAGTATCCCCCCGTCCGACGGTATCCTGTGGACATACCTGTTTCGGCTTCAAGCCGGGGGAACAACTCCAGCGCATAGCTAGCCAGCTGCGTCATGTTGGGGGTCGCACGTAAGGGGCCTACAATGCCCGCAGCATGCCACGAGGTGCCCGATGTCAGTTGGTTGCGCTCCAATAGTAATACTTCGTCCACACCTTGTTTGGCCAAATGATACGCCAGAGACAAACCGATGGCCCCTCCGCCGATGATGATCGTGCGGTTCATCCGGTTTTCCTGACATCAGAAGTAGTCGGCATCCGGCATCTCGGCTTTGCGTTTGGCGATATAGGCCTGCAATTCCTCATCAATCGCGGGGTCCAGCCCGGGATCTTCGTAGTGTTCCAGATGGGTCTTCCACAGCGCATTGGCCCTTTGCGCCGTGTCCAGACCACCTGCGTCCTGCCATTGTTCATAGGACGCATTATCCGGTGTTTCAGGGCGAAACAGCGCCGAGAGAAAATTGGCCTGGGTGTGTTCTGACCCCAGAAAATGTTGGCCCGGGCCAGTGTCGGCAATGGCCTGCATGGCCTGCGCATTCTCGGACAGGTCAATGCCGTCAAAGAACCGCGCCATCTTTCCACACAGATCCGCATCAATCATGGTCTTCTCAAACCCGGTGACCAGCCCGCCTTCCAGCCAGCCCGTGGCGTGGTTGATCACATTGGCCCCGGCGAACATTGCCATCATCAGCCCCCAGGTGGCCTCTTGCTGGCTTTGGGCATCAGGGAGTTTGGACGCGCTGAGTGTGCCAACCGTGTGAAGCGGCACGCCCAGACGTCGCGCCAGTTGGCCTGCGGCCAGAACCATTTGCCCGGCTTCAGGCGTACCAAAAGTCGGGGCACCGGATTGCATCGACATGGTCGAGGCGAAACTGCCCATCAGGCACGGGGCACCGGGGTTGATCAGTTGCACAAGGGTGAGAGCTGCCATCGTCTCGGCCAAGACCTGTGCCAATGTGCCCGCTACGGTGCAGGGGCTCATGGCCCCGGTCAGCACCCAGGGTGTGCAGGCCACCGGCTGACCTGCACGCGCATTGGCCTTGAGCGCGCCGGACATATGCCCGTCCATCACCAGCGGTGCGTTGGTGTTGGACACACAATAGAGCACCGGGTTGTCGGCCACGTATTCTGCCCCAAAAACTATCCGTGCCATATCAATGGCATGGCCCGCCCGTTCGGCCCCGATAAAGGCCCCCATAAAGGGTCGATCCGACCAGCGGATATGGGCATAAAGCATATCGAGATGGCGTTTGTTCGCTGGCAGATCCGTAGGTTCGCAGACCACGCCGCCGGAATGGTGCAGCCAGGGAATGGTCTGGTGCAGTTTCACCAGTTGAATGAAATCCGCGTAGGTCGCATAGCGTCGGCCATTGTCCAGATCCTGCACAAACGGCGGCCCCCAGGACGGGCACAATACCGTTGCGTCCCCTCCCATCTGCACAGTGTTCTCGGCGTTTCGGGCGTGTTGCAAAAACTGGCGGGGGGCCGTGGCCTGAATGGTCTGCCGACAAAAGCCCGGTTGAAACCGAACACGCGTGCCCTGCACATCGCATCCCGTAGCGGCCTTGAAGATGTCAAGCACCTCAGGCTCTTCAACGAAATCCATGCCGGTCTCGGCCAGAATTGCGTCTGCATTGGCCTCGATTTGCGCCATCCCCTCTTCGCTCAGCACATTCATCGTGCCAATCTTGCGCAGGATGTAAGGAGCTCGTGGTCCTGTGCCTTCGGCCTGTGAACGAGGACTATGGCGTCGGGTGCGTCGGGACATGGGTGTTGTGGCTTTCCTGAAGTCTGCCCCAAGAGTGCACAGCGCAGGGCATGATTTTCAAGCCCGTTCGCGACATCTTTGCAATTCCCGGAAATGCCGAAAGACCCGGTACCCTCCTGGCGGAACGCCTGCTATGATGCAAATTAGTTTAACGCTAAACTATATGCGTAACCGCAAGGAGACCCCTCGATGGCCGCCAAGAAAACAACCAAGAAAACAAACACTTCCGGCGAAGAACTGAAAGAGTTCTACCGTGAGATGTTGCTGATCCGCCGATTCGAGGAAAAGGCAGGACAACTCTACGGGATGGGTCTGATTGGCGGGTTCTGCCATCTTTACATCGGACAGGAAGCGGTTGTTGTCGGTCTGGAGGCTGCGACGAAAGAGGGTGACAAGCGCATCACCACCTACCGCGATCACGGCCATATGCTGGCCTGCGGTATGGACCCCAATGGCGTGATGGCCGAACTGACCGGCCGCGAAGGGGGATACTCTCGCGGCAAGGGTGGATCGATGCACATGTTCAGTCGTGAAAAGCATTTTTATGGCGGACACGGCATTGTGGGTGCGAACGTGCCTTTGGGCGCGGGGCTGGCCTTTGCGGATAAATACAAAGGCAATGACAATGTGACTTTCACCTATTTCGGAGATGGTGCTGCGAACCAAGGCCAGGTGTATGAGACCTTCAACATGGCCGCCCTGTGGGACCTGCCGGTGATTTTTGTCATTGAAAACAACCAGTACGCCATGGGGACCAGCCAGCAGCGCTCGACCTCTTCTCCTGACATCTACCACCGGGGCGAGGCCTTTGGCATCCCCGGCGAAATGGTAGATGGCATGGATGTGCTGGCGGTCAAGGAAGCTGGCGAAAAGGCCGTTGCGCACTGCCGTGCGGGCAAGGGGCCGTATATCCTCGAGGTAAAAACCTACCGCTACCGCGGCCACTCTATGTCTGACCCGGCCAAGTATCGCACCCGCGAAGAGGTGCAAAAGGTACGCGAAGAAAAAGACGCCATCGAACACGTGCGCGATCTGCTGTTGCAGGGCAAACACGCGTCTGAGGACGATCTGAAAGCCGTCGACAAGGAAATCAAGGGCATCGTCAACAAATCCGCCGAATTTGCCAAGGAAAGCCCTGAACCCGATCTCAAAGAACTGTGGACCGACATATATGTCGAAGACAGTGATCACGAGGCGGCCTGATGCCCGCCCACTTTGAAATCCATGTAGATCAGATGGACCGTGCCAAACGGTTCTACGCGAAAGTGCTTGGCTGGAGCTTCACACCCATGTCTGACGGCGACGGTGACGAAGTGGAATACCACCTGATCACCGCCCCCGATATTGGTAACGGCCACACCCTGACCGGCGGCATGTTGCGCCGACTGGACAAAACCCCTGCTGCAGGTGGACCCATCCGCGGCTGCACACTTACATTTGAGGTGGCGGATGTGGACGCAACCTACGCCACCGCACTTGAGAATGGTGGGGCCGAAGCCCTGCCCCCCACCGATTTCCCCGGCATTGGCCGCGCCGCTTATTGTGAAGACGGCGAAGGCAACGTGTTCGGGTTCATTACATCTGAAGGAAAGAGCTAAGCCATGCCCACAGAAATTCTGATGCCCGCCCTGTCGCCCACAATGGAAGAGGGCACATTGGCCAAATGGCTGGTGAAAGAAGGCGATACGGTTGCCTCGGGCGATATTCTGGCCGAGATCGAAACCGATAAGGCGACCATGGAATTCGAGGCCGTGGATGAAGGCACAATCGGCAAGATCCTGATTGCCGAGGGCACAGAAGCCGTGAAAGTGAACACAGCCATCGCCGTGCTGTTGGAAGAGGGCGAGAGCGCCGACGACATTGGCGAGGCCAGCGCGCCCGCCTCAGCAGCGGCGGAAGCGCCCCCTGCACCTGCGTCCGCCCCTGCTCAGGCCAGCGCCGCCCCGGCGGCCCCTGCCCCCGACACCAGCCCAGACTGGCCCGAGGGCACGGAAATGAAGAAAATGACAGTGCGTGAGGCGCTCAACACGGCGATGGCCGAAGAAATGCGCTCCGATGACACGGTGTTCGTCATGGGCGAAGAAGTGGCCGAATACCAAGGCGCCTATAAAATTACCCAAGGCCTGCTGGAAGAATTCAGTGCCAAACGCGTAATCGACACGCCCATCACCGAGCATGGCTTTGCCGGGATCGGCGTGGGGGCCGCCTGGGGTGGGCTAAAGCCCATCGTGGAATTCATGACCTGGAACTTTGCCATGCAGGCGATTGATCAGATCATCAACTCGGCCGGCAAAACCAACTATATGTCAGGTGGTCAGCTGGGCTGTTCCATCGTGTTCCGGGGGGCCAATGGTGCTGCGGCGCGTGTGGGGGCGCAACACTCACAGGATTATGCCGCGTGGTATGCGCAGGTGCCGGGCCTCAAGGTGGTCCAGCCCTATACGGCCGCCGATTGCAAAGGCCTGTTGAAAACGGCCATTCGCGACCCGAACCCAGTGATCTTCCTTGAGAATGAGATCATGTACGGTAAATCCTTTGATGTCCCAGCAATTGAGGATTTTACCATTCCATTTGGTAAGGCTCGCATCCACCGGACAGGTGAAGATGTCACCATCGTCAGCTTTGGGATCGGGATGCAGTATGCCTTGGAAGCCGCTGATAAGCTTGCAGAAGATGGCATTTCGGCGGAAGTGATCGACCTGCGCACCCTGCGTCCACTGGATTATGACACGGTGATAGCCTCAGTGATGAAAACCAACCGTTGTGTGACAGTAGAAGAAGGCTGGCCCGTGGCCTCCATTGGCAATCATATCAGCGCCACGCTGATGGAACGCGCGTTTGATTATCTCGACGCGCCCGTGATCAACTGCACAGGCAAGGATGTGCCCATGCCCTATGCTGCGAACCTTGAAAAGCTGGCCCTGACCTCGACCGCCGAGGTGATCGAGGCTGTAAAACAAGTAACCTACCGTTAAGGAGACGAGAGCGATGCCCACAGAAATTCTCATGCCCGCCCTCAGCCCCACGATGGAAGAAGGCACATTGGCCAAATGGCTGGTCAAGGAAGGCGACGAAGTGTCGTCCGGTGATCTGTTGGCCGAGATAGAAACCGACAAGGCCACGATGGAGTTCGAGGCCGTGGACGAAGGCGTGATCGGCAAAATCCTGGTGGCCGAGGGCACCGAAGCAGTGAAAGTAAACACGGCCATCGCCGTGCTGCTGGAAGAGGGCGAAAGTGCCGATGACATTGGCGCGGAGTCTTCGTCGGGCGCTTCCGCGCCTGCCTCAGAAGCACCAGCTCCCGCTGCTGAGGCACCTGCCCCGGCAGCAGAGACAGCAGCCCCTGCCCCAGCAGCTCCGCGCAAAGACGGCGAGCGCATCTTTGCCTCGCCACTGGCGCGGCGCATCGCGGCGGATAAAGGGCTTGATCTGGCTGGTATATCTGGCTCTGGCCCTCACGGCCGGATCGTGAAGGCTGATGTTGAAAACGCCAAACCCGGCGCCAAGTCCGCCGAAACCCCTGCGGCCCCATCTGCGGATGCGCCCAAAGCTGCGGCGCCCGCCCCAGTCTCCGCCAGTGCCATCGCCGCCATGTACGAAGGCCGCGAATACGAGGAAATCCCGCTGGACGGCATGCGCAAAACCATTGCCGCGCGTCTGACCGAGGCCAAGCAAACCATCCCGCATTTCTACCTGCGCCGCGATATTCAGCTCGATGCCCTGCTGAAGTTCCGCAGCCAATTGAACAAGCAGTTAGACGCACGCGGAGTAAAACTGTCGGTGAATGACTTCATCATCAAAGCCTGCGCTTTGGCGCTGCAATCGGTGCCCACCGCCAATGCCGTCTGGGCTGGCGATCGCACGTTGCAGCTCAAACCTTCAGATGTCGCCGTGGCCGTCGCCATCGAAGGCGGGCTGTTCACACCGGTGCTGAAAGATGCCGAGATGAAATCGCTGTCTGCGCTATCAGCCGAGATGAAAGACCTCGCCGCCCGCGCGCGCGACCGCAAGCTGGCCCCACATGAATACCAGGGCGGCAGCTTTGCCATTTCCAACCTCGGCATGTTCGGCATCGACAACTTTGATGCGGTGATCAATCCACCCCACGGAGCCATTCTGGCTGTTGGAGCGGGAGCGAAGAAACCCGTAGTGGGAGGCGATGGTGAACTGACCGTGGCCACTGTCATGTCCGTGACCTTGTCGGTGGATCACCGGGTGATAGACGGCGCCTTGGGCGCGGAACTGCTCAACGCGATCAAGGACAATCTTGAGAACCCGATGGTGATGCTGGCCTAATCACCGCCATCGGCCAATCAGAAAAACGCCCGGACACTCGTTCCGGGCGTTAATTTTTCACGGGATCGGGAAATCCATACTTGTTGATTTTCCTGAGGCTCGGCAAGACTATCCTCAGTTTATTTCAAACGCTGCCGCATCATTTTCGCGGCTCCAAATAGATTGTTTTAAGGATAACGCTCATGCCTTTGATTGATCCGGCATATCTTGATCCTGTCTTCATCGCCCGTGCTGTGGGCCTTGTCGGGGTCTGCATCTACATCATCAGCTTTTTCTGCCTTTGCAGCGGCCGATTGGACAGCACACGCCCCACCTACTTTTGCCTGATCTTCGTCGCTTCGGCATGCGTCATGATCTCACTTCTGGCGGATTTCAATCTCAGCGCAGCATTGATCCAGATCTTCTATGGGATGATGTCTCTGGGTGGGATCGCCCTCAGACTCTACACCCAGCGCAAGGGCCGCCGCAGCACTGCGGCAGCCGCCTGAACGTTAGCTGCCCGGGCAGGATTGCAGCAGCTGATCCATGGTCATCGACGGTTGTTCACAGCCTGCGTCACCCACTTCTTTGGCTGGGATCCCCGCCACGGTTTTGCAGGGTGGCACTTCCTGCAGCACGACCGAACCTGCCGCAATCCGGCTGCAGTGGCCGACCTTGATGTTGCCCAGCACCTTGGCACCCGCGCCAATCAGTACACCGTCGCCGATCTTGGGGTGACGGTCTTCTTCTTCCTTGCCGGTCCCGCCCAGAGTGACCGAATGCAGCATAGAGACATTGTCCCCCACCACAGCGGTTTCGCCAATGACGATCGAATGCGCATGGTCGATCATGATACCTTTGCCGATCACGGCACCGGGGTGGATATCGACGCCAAAGGCTTCGGATGCACGCATCTGGAAGAACCGCGCCAGGTCAAGCCGACCTTGGATCCAGAGCCAATGAGCAACACGGTAGGCTTGCACTGCCTGGAACCCTTTGAAAAACAATAATGGTTGCACAAAACGGTCACAGGCCGGGTCACGATCCCGCACCGCTACCAGATCCGCTCGCGCGGCCATCGCCAGCTCGGGATCCGCTGCAAAGGCATTGTCACAGATTTCGCGCAGGATTTGCTCGGGCATCTCAATCGAAGCCAATTTCTGTGAAATCCGGTAGGCCAGAGCCGATTCGAGGCTATTGTGGTGCAAAATCGACGAATGCACCAAGCCGCCCATCAATGGCTCTTCGGCCACGGCGGCATGAGCTTCTTCACGGATTTTCACCCAAACAGGGTCCAACTCGGCCAGCTTTGCATGTGTCTTCGCCATTGCGATGCTCCTTCACGTCGAATGCTCACTATACCAGATAGGCACACATGGTAAAATGCCAAAGGGTGACGACAAGGATCACAAAAATGAATGACGCGGATGTGACACAGCTGAGAGCGCAGATCGAGGCACGGCTGGCGGAATTGGAGACCGAGGACGCGCTTGGACAAGAGGGTCAGGCAACCGTAGAACTTGATCAGCAAGCGGTCGGGCGTCTCAGCCGTATGGACGCCTTGCAAAATCAGGCGATGGCACATGCAAATGCTGGGCGTAGACAAGCTGAGCGCCACAAGCTCGAAACAGCGCTTTCGCGCATGAACGATGGTGAGTTCGGCTATTGTGAAGAGTGCGGAGAACTTATTGCACGAAGACGGCTGGAATTGGATCCTGCCGCCCTGCTTTGTATCGAGTGTGCCCGTGGGTAAGCGCCCGCGGCAGCTACCTTATCCTAAGCCGAGGCCGTTATCTGCGCATAAGGTCCCGGGCCGAACTTGGCTGAAATCTGCGCCACTTCAATGTTGAAAAAGCCAATTGGGACATCTGTTGCGATCTCTGCGGCGCTGTAGGTCCAGCTGGGTGTATCGGTAAACACTTCACGCAGAATAACGCCGCCCTGCACCACCCTGAGAAGATAGCTTTCACTTTCTTCCCCAAGCGGAACTTCGGGCACCTCCCAATTGTCGCCACCAACGCGGGTGCGCCGGATCCACGAGACTTCCAAGTCGCCGGAGGGCAGCGCCTGCGTGCACAGATGTACCGGTCGGTATGGTCGCAGGCCGATGCCTTCAAACGTCAGCTCGGCATGCTGGAAGGACGGATCACTGTAGAACCGATCCCCCGGGCCGACCCGGTAATGCCGCACCTGACCCAACGCGTTTTCATTCAGGATAATCTGCTTGGGCGTCTGATCCAGACGCACCACGATTGATCCCGCGGGCCAATCTGTTCCTGGCGTGACCTCGCTGCCCAACTGCCCTCTTAAACGTGTCGACAATTCATAGGTCCTGGTGCCCACAAGGGCCGCGTCGCGGAACTGGAACAATTCCCACCCGCCCGGGCTGCCATCCCCAATCGCACAGAGGTTCGCGCCATTGAGCAGCTCGTATTCGCTGACGCCAGACAATTGACCATTGACCATCTCAACGCGCAATGGCGCGCCCACATCAAAACACCCACTTGGCGCATAGGCCAAAGGCACCTCGGTGAAACCCACGGGTGTTGCTGCGTATAACAATGAATTCAACATATAGTTGCTGTCGATCGAGGAAGAGTAGAGAGCAACATAACTGGGAAACGGATTGGCCGAGATCGCCAGATGTGGCGCATGCGGCGCCTCATCGCCGGTCATCAGCGGCAAATCCATGAAAATTGGCGTGACCGGTGTGGGTGGCGTGAAACCCGGCACACCCGAGGCAATGTCGGGAACATCAATCGTCACATAGGTTTCACGTTCAATGCGAACGGCATCAATCCTCTGGGCAAGTCCCATTTGTTCCACACGGTCGATGCGATAGAACCCCTCGCCACCGTTTTCGGACAGGCAAATCACATCCCCTGCCCCTCGGTCCATCTGTGACGGAGGCAAGGTCAATCGCACCGTATCGCGCGCCAAACGGGATTCCGACAGCCAGCGCTCCACAGTCTGTCGCCCTTCGGCACGGGTCATCGAGATCGGAATTTCCGAGATCGACACCGAATGGGTGCGGTCCTCGGGCAGGATCGCCTCTTCTGCAATCACCTCGTAGTCCCCGTTGGATTCCACAAACCTTAACCGGACACGCCCCGCCAGTTCCACTGAGGAGGCACGGGTTTCTTCAATGACAGGTGCATCGCCCCCTTCGCGCACAACGGTTTCAGGCTGCACGGTGTAATCCTTCAGCCCATCGCGCATGCGGAAGGTCAGCACACCGCACCGGTCGATGGCATCGAATCCATAGCGCAGCACCAGCGCCTGTAGGGCGGAACGCGCATCGGTCACATCCTCGACGACGTATCCACGCACATGCCCATAAAGCTGACTGACGTCATAATGCTCAAGACCTGCGCGCTGACACAGCTCCTCGACAACACTGGCCAGGGTCCGGGCCGAGGCCCTGCCCGTCAACCAATGGCCACGTGCATAATTGTCCCCATCCGACCAAAGGCTGCGCGTGTTGGGGAAAAACGGGTACGGACGCGCGTCCCAGGCCCAGACATAACAGTGATCCCAATCCAGCATAGGCCCGTCGTATTCCACAGAATAGGGATTGTTGGCCGGATCGCTCCAATATCCCGCCATTGCACGCAGATATTGCATTTGCATCAACTCATCCTGTCGGCCATTGGAAAACAGCGGCAGGCTCGATTCCGACGATTTATCGTCCAAAAACTTGTTGGGCTGGTTTGCGCCCTTGTCGATCGCAGCACATCCATACTCGGTGAATCGGATCGGTTTGGATTGCTCGACCCAGGCCGTCGGAGAGGCGCTGCGCACGCCGCCCACACGTTCGTGGTGATCATTCTCCCACCAGCTGCGGATGTCCTTGTATCGCCAGATCCACGGCTCGCCGTGGTCTCCATCTGTGATATCGGTGCGGATTTGCGCATTTCGCGCATCTACTGAATGGTAGTACCAATCATATCCTTCACCGCCCTCAATGTTGGATTGCAGATAGTCGAGATTGTAGATCGCGCCTGCGTCCGCATCCAGGTGATCTTGGCCATCCCGCCAATCGCTCAGCGGCATGTAATTGTCGATCCCGACGAAGTCGATGTCATCATGCGCCCAAAGATCATCCAGATGGAAAAAACGGTCTCCGGACCCATCCTGAGGCTGATACCCGAAATACTCTGTCCAATCTGCGGCATAGCTGATCTTCACAGTCGGCCCCAGGATGCTGCGCACCTCGGTTAAGAGGGCAATCATCTGCGCCACTGCTGGGAAACTGTTGTTTGCGCCACGAATTGTGGTCAACCCGACCATTTCCGAGCCGATACAGAAACTTTCAACCCCACCAGCCGCCTGACACAGCATCGCTTGATGCAAGATAAACCGACGATACCCCCAGTCGTCCTCGGGACCGGTGTATTCAACCGGGCTCTGCTGTTGTTGTCCGGTAAAGCCAGACCATTCTGTGATGTCGATAAAAGGGCCATATGTGGCCTCGGTTGAGCGCAATTCGAAATCCGCCGCCGAGACCGAGCCAAAGAACGCCGCGACCTCCGCATCCGCCGCCGCCGTGCCATAGGCACTGCCCATCTGACCCGGCGCCTTTGCAGTGGTGATGCGCCCGCGCCAGGGCAAAGCAGGCTGATCAGTGGCATCGCTGTAAGGATCGGGTAATCTGTTGCCGTCCAGCTGGTCCATAAGAATGAATGGATAATACATCACATCCTGCCCGGCGGCCTTGAGGGCCGTGATCGCCTCGACCACCGACACATCGGCGGGTGTGCCGCCGTAAATCGGTGCATTGCTATCATCCCGTGGCACCGGGTCTGCGCCAGATCGCGTAATCCCGTTGACCTCCCACGGCATGTTGGAGCTGTCATAGGCCGTTTGCTCGACCTTGGGTTTGATTTCGCAGGTCCCTGCGCGCAAATCACTGCCAAACCAGCTGACAATCAACGACGTCGCCCCGCAATTGGTCAACTCTCCGGTCATTGCCTCCAGAGAAGTCAGGAAATCCGCCTGCCCTGAGGGAGAGTTGACATTGGCCAACTCCAGCGAGGCCGGACCAAACACCTTTGTGACCGGAGTTGTCGCCAGAGCATATTCTCCGCTGCCCGGCAGCATCGCGACACCGCGCACCCCGTGGGCCGGGTCCAGCGCGCCACCGTCTTGGGTTAACTGAGCCGGGCGCGAAACCTCGAACGTAAATTGAGGCACGCGGTTGCCGAAACTGCCTAGCGCAAGATCTTCAATCACGACGTAGGCCGTGCCACGATAGGCAGGCACTTCGCCAGCCCCTTCCACCGCTTCCATCTTGGGATCAGGCAACTGATCCGCTGCTCCGGTATAAACTCGCATGGTCAATGCATCGACAGGCAGTTCATTCCCATCCGCCCAAATTCGACCTACGTGGCTGATTTCGCCTTCGCACAGGGCAATGGCCAGGCTGATCGAATAATCATAGCTGGCTGTCTTTGGGGCCGAAGGGGCCCCTTTGCCACCGCCCGAAACCGAAACCGTTTCGGTGAATTCGGTGGCCCAGATCATCTGACCTGAAATGCGCATCTTGCCATAAAGCTGTGCAATGCCATCCCCTTCGCCTGCACTTGTCAGACGCAGACGTTCCACGCGCCCGGTCTCGACAATCTCGCTGCCGGATCCCAGCAGACGCTGGTCGATCGAACGGCCAACGATGGCCCCTGCGAAACGCCCTGCAGCCGCCATGGACAATCCCAGAACCGTGCCTCCCAAAGAGCCACCGATCGCCGCTCCTGCGGCGGAAAGAAGTACCGTTGCCATTAGCGTGTCTCCTGCGGAAAAGTGAACCGGGCGACAATGCGCCGTGCCCAAGGGTCACTTAGCGGGCTTTCGACCACCTCGTGACCCGAGTAGGCGTGAATGAAAGTTGGGTGTGCACCGATCCTTGCTACAATCCCTAGATGTTTTGCGACCGATCCAGTGCGCATGCGAAACAACAGAACGTCGCCCGGGGCTTCGATCCATTCCTCCTGGCGCACCAGGTGGCGCGAAGCGGCCTGCCACAGCTGTTCTTGGCCGCCGGGTTCGGACCAGTCCATCGAATAGGCCGGGGCGGCTTCGGGCTCCTGGCCCAAAACCTCGCGCCAAACCCCCCGCAACAGGCCCAGACAATCCGTACCGGCCCCTCTGCACGAGGCCTGATGGCAATAGGGCGTCCCGATCCAGCCGCGCGCGGCGGTGACGATCTGTTCTTCAAGCGCTGTCATGTCCTGCGGCTGCCTCCGTTCAGGCGACCTGCACGGGTGGGATCCGTGATCGACCAGTCATCCCCCGGAATGTCAGGAAATCCCTGATAGTTCAGAAGGTTGTCGAACTTGTTACGACAGGTGCCAAAGCGCTTGTCACACCCCGCCTCCAGGCGAATCTGGTCTCCAATTTGCACGTCAGCCCGGATCGGATGCCACAGCTCGATCACGCGGATGTCTTGCTCCATCCGGTCGCGCTTGATCATGCCGCTCAGACCTTCGGCCGTTCCCGAAACCACCAACAAGCGGCCAAGCTGAAACCAGTTTTCGTCAAACCCTGCCAGCCCTTCAAAGTGAAAGACGCGGCGGTCTTCAATACGGGCCAGCGAGAGAGTTTGCGAAAACTCAGGATCGTTCAGATCAAATGTACAGCGGCTGTCTCCCAAAACAGCGCTGCAGGGCCTTTGATAGACACGTCCCATCGCCAGGTTCAGAACTTGCGTCAACCCGCGAAGTTCGGCTTCAAACGCCTCGCCCGACCGTCTGATTTCGCCGATTGTGCCGCGAAACAACAGCTGACGCTGGTTCACGTCCTGCCAATTGAGCAGCCAGGCCCGCACCTCTGCGTTGTCATAGCGCCCGGCCTCAATTTCGTCTTCACGGATCGCGCTGTCTCGTAGGGCGCCCAGGGCTTCGGTATTGTCCACTGAAAGACCCGTGGTTTGCTGCAGGGCCAATGCGTTCAGCCCTGTGTCCGCTCGGTATGTCAGCCCATCGAAAGCCAGGTTGCCGTCATGATCGGTAAAGCCCATCACGACACCGTCTTCGCGGGTGATATCCCAAGCGCGACACACGGTTGTGGCACAGCTTTGCAGGTGCTCCAGCAGGCCAGGATGCATATCACTCATACCCGCACCTCAACCACTGGGACGCTGGGTACATCGCCGGCTTGAAAGGTGGCCATGTTCACTGCCAGATGATCCGTGTCAAAGCGCACGGGCACATCAAACTCAAAGCACGCGGTGATCTCGTCACCCGCATTGGGCGGGTGCATGAATGTCACGATGCCTGTGGTGTGATCGACCTCAAAATGCACACCTTCGGCCTGAATTTCACCCGCCAGCCCGATCTGAACACTTCCGACGACGGGTTTTGTGATGGGTCGGTAATAGGCCTGCTCGCCTGATCTGTAGGTCTTGAGCAAAGGCCACTCCGCCGTCACATCATCACCAATGGCAATGATCTGATCGCGGTAGTCAGGCTCATCTGTGACAGCGCATGATTTGTAGTCAGACCAATCACGCCAGCGAAAACCATAGACCTGCCCCTGACGGGCTTCGAAAAAGCCAATCAACGTCTCAAGATCCGCGACCGAGCGCATCGCAGCCCCCGCATCGTAGCGCCTGCGCGAATGGGCCCAGGGCGTGTTGCGTTCCTCATATCCGTTGGCCAACTCGACCACATCCGTGTGCCGTTGTGGCCCGCCGACCGAGCCAAAGCTCAGCGAAGCCGGAAATCGTTCCTCGTGAAATCCCATGTCTTGGTCTCCTTTGGTTGGCTGGGTGTCCTAGCGGTTGCGTGACCCACGGCCGATCACCCGGCCCAGCTGCGCGGCGATCTGGCCCTGACTGCGTTGAAAGCCCTGCACATCAGGGGTGGTCACGTTCATGACGACATTGACGGGCGCAGCGCCACCCGCGCCGCGCACACCCAGCTTGCCATCTGCACCGCGGGCCAAGGGTATGATCGCTTCGGGGCCAGCTTCGCCCATCAGCCCCATGCCGCCGCGCATGGGAAACGACGTGGGTGCGCTGACGACACCGCCCTGCGCAAAGGGTGTCACACGCCCTTGAGAAAAACTGCCTCCGTTGGCAAAGGGCAATAGCCCTCCCAACAGGCTACCGACCCCTTTCGCCAGCACCCCGCCGAAATGATCGGCGACGGGGTTCACGGCAGCGTTGAACGCTGTGCGGATCATCGATTCCGCCAATGTGGTCAATGATGTTGACAGGCTGTCGCCATCCATGACGGCCCCCTTGATGGCCTTGCGCAATCCTCCGCTCAGGCCTTTCTCCAACGATGAGACGTCCTGGCCAGTGTTGCCAAGCCCATCGCGGACCCGGGCCAGCTCGGAGTTGAAAGCCGCCGCCATGTCAGTCGCGGTTCCGAAATTCGCGTCCAGTTCTTCAATCTGGCGTTCCAGATCCTGCAATCTGTCAAATTCATCCATTTTTTGTCCCTCCTATGTATCGGGAAAGGCCTGTAGCAATTCGTCAAACCGGTCTCGGGCCAGAGGTGTGGCACCACGATCGCGGCCCAGCATTAGCTGCAGCTCAGCGGGGGTCAGCGCCCAAAATTCATGGGGGCGCAGACCCAATTCACGCAGGCCCGCCCGTAACAAACCTGGCCAGTCAAGCGTGGCTGTCATGCAGCGACCTCTATTGAAAACGCGCGTGCCAGCAATTGTCCTGCCGCGCGCGCGGCTCCGGGCAGACCGCCCTCGATCTCGGCGGTCAAGAGATCAGCAGCGCGGCCTTGCCATCCGCCGCCCCGCAGGCCGGCAACGATCAGCGCCAGCAAATCTGAACTGGAAAACTGACCCGCCTCGAAGCGTTCGACCAAGGCAATGACCGACCCGCTATCAAGCTCTGATTCCAGTTCTGCCAAGGCGCCCAGCGTCAGTTTTAGATCATGGCTTTGCCCGTCGATCTTCAACGCCACTTCACCTGCCCAAGGGTTTGCCATGATCAGATTGCGGTGAAGGTCAGCTCACCAGCCGAAGCCAGCGACAGATCATAGGTTGCCTCACCATCATGCGTGCCGCCATATTCGATGGAGCCCACTTGAAACGGGCCTTCCACAATGCCAAAATCCGGAATCACAACTTGAAAATCGGGGGTTTCACCATTGAAAAAGATCTCTCGGGCGCGTTCGTCACTTGCTTCGTCGCGGAAGATGCCCGAGCCGTTGACTGAAACAGACTTCACACCGGCCCCCCCCAGCAACTCGCGCCAACCGCCACTGCTGTCCAGGCTGGTGACATCCACCGCCTCGGCATTGAAATTGATCCGCGTGGCCCGCAGACCTGCGATGGTTTCAAAGTTGCCACCGCCGGTGGTGTCGATCTTGACCAACAGGTCCTTACCATTTTGAACTGCCATTGTTTTTCTCCAAATTTGAATAAGTTAGGGGGTGTCGTCGACACGAGCCCGGAAACTGAGGTCAATGCGACGCATGTCGCCGGTCCCCTCCAGCTTTGCCTTTGCCCGGTCAAAACTGATGTCGACCAAATGACCACGGCTGAGCGTCAGATCCGCGTTGTGCAACGCGTCACTTATCGCCGCGGCAATGTTCTTGGCGGCGTGAAACCCCGACACATCTGTCACCACGGAAATGGTCAAGGTGTGTACCGCCCCTGGGCCGGTATTGTCTGAGCGGTCCCGTGCCTCTTCGGCACCAAGTGTCACATAGGTGTCGGGCGGTGTTCCGGTTGGCATGGCATCAAAGATGTCGCCTCCCACAAAGCCAATCACAGCGGTGTCATTGCTCAAATGTGCATAAACGGCCTGCTGTAACGCAGCAGAAGATCCATAGCTCATGCCGTCACCTCTTCCATTGCCGTACAAACCAGGTGCCGCGCGCACGGATCCCGCTCCGCAACGGACAGAATGCGAAACAAACGTGTGCCATCGCGAAAGCGATGATCCGGACGCGGTCTGGATGGTGCTCCATAAGGCGCAGCGCGCACGGTGATCCGGTAGCGCGTGCGCGACAGGCTTACACCGCCCCCTTGGGCTTCGTTGCCGGAGCCGGCTTTCACCTCGGCCCACAAAGTGCCCAGTTGAACCCATGTCTCTATGTATCCACCTGCCCCATCAGGGCTGCGTTGGGCTTCTTCCAGGACCAAAGGGCGGTTCAGCTTGATCTCGGCCATCAGCCTCGTCCCCCACCCAAAACACGTACAGTCCGGTAGCGTTCGATCAGACCTGAAACGCTGAGGGGCATGCCATAGCCTTCCCCATCCGACGCATCACGGTTCTCATAATAGCGTGCCGCCAACAGCAACACTGCCTGCCCCAGCTCCGCAGGCAGGCTGCCCCAGTCTGTGGCCATGCCTGCCGTGAATTCCAATTCGGCAGTGCCCCCGACCTGAATGCCTGGCAACAACGCGCCGCTGGGTCGCAGGATCGGGCGCTGTGTGTCTTTCTCCAACACGTATTGACTGGGGTCGATCAGTTCTTCTTCGTCCTCACGGTTGCGCAGTGTCAGCGCCTCGACCGAGCGCACCGGAGCCACGGGCAAAGCCTGCCCTGTCGCATCGCGCCAACCGACCAGCGTCCATGAAAAGTTTCGTTCTATCAGGATTTTACCGGTACGCGCCTCAATCGCTGAAATGGCGGCGCGCAGGTAGGTTTCCAACACGGGATCCTGGATATCATCATCCGTAAACCCGGTTCCCAGCCGCAGGTGGATCTTTAGTTCCGCCAATGGCAGCGCGGTCTGAGGTACCGCTGTTTCTTCGATTAACATCATGGATGCGTCTCCATAAATCCCGGTCTCGATAGTGGGGGTGTTCAAAATCTTGTCAGACGCGCGCCGCCTGCGTTGCTCGGACGGAGGGGAGCAGCGAGGGAACGCATGCTTCGCAATGGCCGCGCGCGTCTGTCCAAGGCAGGAACACCATGTGCCCCTGCCCCATTCGCATTGGGCTCTTACGAGACCGCGAATTTCAGCAGTTTGATCGCAGCAAAGTCGCTCACGTCACCGCCCACGCGCTTGGTGGCATAGAACAGAACATGCGGCTTGGCCGAGAAGGGATCGCGCAAAACACGCAGATCAGGGCGTTCGGCCACGGTATAGCCGGAAGCAAAGTCACCAAAGGCCACGGCCATCGCATCGCTTGCGATATCAGGCATGTCTTCGGCAACCAGAACCGGATAACCCAGCAGGCGCGCCGGCTCTCCAGCAGCCAAGCCATCGGACCACAAGAAGCGACCATCTGAGTCTTTCATCTTGCGAATAGTACCCGCGGTCTTGGAGTTCATCACAAAGGATGCATTAGCGCGGTACTGCGCCCCCAGGGAGTATACCAGATCAATAATCGCATCTGCACCGTTGAAATCGCCATCGGCGCCGGTGGGGACATATCCCAGATTGTCCCAAGCCCAGCTGTCATTGTCGACGGCGGCGTGGGTGAGAAAGCCCGTTGGCTTATCAACACCATCGCCATTTACAAAGGCAGCGGCTTCGGCACGTGCAAACTTGTCCGCTATACGACCGGCCAGCCAGGATTCGATATTAAAGGCACTGTCATCCAGCAGACGCTGTGATGCCTTGGGCAAGGCAGAAAGCTCGTGCAGCGGAATGGTAATCCGGTCGATGGTACCCGTGCCGGTTTCAGCCGACGGATCGGTTTCTGTGGCCCAGCCATGGCCCAGTTCGGAATGATCCACCAATACGTCAAAGCTGGTCGCCTCAACACTCACCACATTGGCAATCGCGCGGATGGAGGCGGTCGATGACAGCGTCGACTTGATCATATCCGACGTCTGCGGATCAACCAGATAGCCACCATCGGCCGCAACAGTGGTATTCATCGCCTTCTCTTCCAACTCCAGCCCGCGCAGGGCGTCGTCATCGCCCGACCGCAGATAGGCATTGAAGGCCTTCTGATGCGGGGCTTCGGCCTGGGCATTGCTGGCCAGATGGGGGCGCGCAGTCGGCGCCAGGGATTTGCGTTCAAACATGGTCAGTTTCTCTTCCTGCTTTTGAAGTCGTTGGTGAATATCGGACTGAAAGTCCTTGAAATCTCGGGTGAAACCCTCTACGGCTGATTTCACTTCGGCCACCGGAGACACATCTTCTCCGGCCCGAGAAAGTCCCTCGGTGTTGCTCATCACTTGGTCCTGTTCAGTTGAGGTGTGTTAAGGCGCTACATCTGCGCCAGCTCCTGGCGCGCCTCTTCGAAGGTGCGCGCCAATTCACGCAAGTCGGTCGCATCCAGGGTCTCCCCCTTCGCGCCCAATCGCGCACTGGGCAGCATCGGGAAGGTCACAAGTGACACCTCCCACAGCTCCAGTTCCGTCAAGAGCCTGCGGCCCTTGTCATTCTTCGTGGCCTTCACGGTGCGATAGCCGATGCTGAGACCATCAATGGCACTTGCAGCGATCAGGGCGGCGGCCTCACGGGCGCGCGCCACGCTGTCCAGTAAACGGCCCTTCACATACAGCCCCTTGTCATCCTCGCGCACCTCGTCCCAAACCCCAATCGGTTGGGCCGGATCATGTTGCCACAGCATTTTGATCTGTCGGCCCTCAGACTGCATCCGCGCCAGTGACGCCGCATAGGCGCCCTTGGTCACGATATCTCCGCCCTGATCTGCATCCCCAAAAAGACTGGCATACCCTTCGATCACCAGGCTGTCGTCCACCTGCATATCACCGTCAAAGCGGCAGAATTTATGCTCAAGTCCGGTCTGTGTCATCTCATCCATCTTCAGTCTCCTTGCAGGCTGGCTCATCCGGCCACCACGCCACCGCTCATCACAAAACTCATGCTGGCCCCGATGATCGTGGCGATGATCAGCCAGACAAGGCGGCTGATATGGCCTTCGATCTTTTCCAGGCGGCGATCGATATGGTTGAACCTTGCCTCCATAAACTTTCGTTTCTCTTCACTAACCGCGCGCTCTGTTTCCATCGCCGCGACGGTCAACCCTATGGAATTCAGCCGCTTTTCCACATGGCGAAACATCGCCTGATAGGTTTCGAACTGTGCATAGGCTCCGGGCAAAGTGGCCTCATCAACATCGGTATCGCTCACGCATCATCCTCCAGCGCAGGCAATCCCAGCAGCGCGCGTTTCTCGCCCTGCGTCAGGAAATCGGCCTTGGCCACACGGGACCACTGCGCATCTCGTTCGCTGGCCAGGGCGGGCACCTGATCAAGATCCGGTTTCAGCTCAAGAGCCTCTCCCGTGAAACCGGCCAGCCAATTGCCCAGTGACGCGGCAACACGTTGCGTCAACGGCAGGACCGTCTGGCGGTAAAACGCCCGGTTTGCTTCCTGGTAATTGGCATAGGCCGCATCCCCCGGCACACCCAACAACATGGGCGGCACTCCAAAGGCCAGGGCGATCTCGCGCGCCGCACTTTCCTTGGTTTTGTGAAATTCCATATCCGAGGGTGAAAAGCCCATCGGTTTCCAATCGAGCCCCCCCTCAAGCAACATGGGCCGACCAGCATTGCGCGCGCCCTGGTGATGGCTCTCCATTTCTCCCACCAGACGCTCGTATTGGTCGTGGCTCAGCGTGCCCTGCCCATCTGCTCCTTTAAAGACCATGGCCCCGGACGGCCGCGCCGCATTGTCGAGCAGAGCCTTCGACCAACGCGAGGCCGAGTTATGCACATCCACAGCCTGCGCCGCGGCCTGCAGGGGAGACAGACCATAATGATCATCTTGCGGGTGAAAGGACTTAATATGGCAAATCGACGGGTTTCCGTGGCGCACGTCAAAGCGATGTTTGCGCCCTGACACGGCATATTCATAGCCAATCGGCCACCCATCATTGCCCGGCATCACGGACATCCGGTCCGAACGCAGAATATGCAGCTCCAGCGGCATCTCGGCTTCACCATGGACAGCTTCAACATAGGCATTGCCAGTCAACAACAGTTGACCGAACAGGGCCTCCAACAGCTCCGCGCGACCCTGCGCCATATTCGGAGACTTCATAAGCGACAGCAGCGGGTGCGCCGCGTAACGCTCAGAATCGTTCTGCAAGACAAGCGGCAAAGCTGCAGCCGCCTCAGCAATCATCCGCACGCAGCGAAATCCAACCGGATTACCCGCGAAACCCGTACGGGTCAGGCTGGTCACATCGCGAGGGCTCCAGGCCACGCGACCCGCCCCATTCCACGCCATCACGCGACCCGCAGCACTGGCTTTTTGCTCAACCGGAGCCGCCGCAGCAGCCTCATTATCCTGACGGAAGAAATTCAACATCATGTCCCAAAGGCTCCTTGCTCATGCCGGTCTTTTGTGCGCCACACATGGGGTGGATCGCTATGTCGAGAGGCATCAGACGCTTAAAAGTTTAAGGAAAGTAAATCAGACCGTACGCGATCTAAGTTATTAATATTGCTGACAATCACCTGACCATCCCCTGTTGAGATGAGGGGTTTCAAGCCCGGGGGCGACCTCTCATACCGCGCGGACCTGTGGATTGCGCCATTTGGAAGCCGGTTCTGTCATCAGCTCGGTCAGCGCCCAAACCAGTGCGTCCACGCGGTCGGGGCTGCTTTTGCCATCGAAGCCATGCGCTGTCATCGCGCGCATCTGATCCTCCAGCTTGCCGAGGCCCCGCATATGGAAAACCCGGCCCTGTTCGTACAAAGCCGCCACAGGTTCCGCCCGGGCTGCCTTGCCGCGACTGGCGTGTACCGATCTTACGGGCACCAGGGGATCAAATTGCCGGATCACTTCGGCCACCATGTCACCGCCCTGGTTAACCTCAGCTACCAATCGCTGCGCACCAAACTCGGACATGGCGCGGATCGCGGTCTGCGCCCATGCCGATGGCGATGCTGCTCCGATGCTTTCATCCGCCAAGACATAGGCTCGCCAATTTTGCGGTGGGCCTTGCGTGACCGCGCCTGCGACCACAATGCCACATTCATCCGACCCAGTCCGGCCGGTAACGGGCGGATCAATGGCAACCACGATCCGGTCCAGTTCGGGAACCTCCTCGACTCGGGCGGCTTCCAACATATCCGCCGTCCACATCGCACCGTCCGTATCCTCCAGCAACAAGCCATCCAGCTCTTGTCGACCCAATCGCGTGCCCGAATAGCGCGTGCGAACCTCGTCCAGAAAGCTGCTGGCCAAATTGGCGCGGTTCACATCTGTTGGGGCTGTCGTCACAACCGTCGTATCCAGCTTCAGCAGATCTTTCAGCACTCCGACGTTGCGCGGCGTCGTGGTGACACACACCCGGGGCGCCTCGCCCAATCGCAAGGCAAATTGCAGCATATCCCAAGTTTGACGGGGTTTTTTCCACTTCGCCAACTCATCCACCCATGCGGCATCAAATTGCGGTCCGCGCAGGCTCTCTGGATCATGCGCCGAATAGACTTGCGCAACTGCATCATTCGGCCAGATCAATCGCTTGCGGGTGGCTTGCCATTCCGGACGTCGATCAGGCGGGGAACACGCAAGGATGCCGCTTTCACCGAAAACCATCACTTCGCGCACTTGATCGACAGTCTCACCGACCAAGGCAACCCGACGGCACCGGCCCTTGTCGAGCGGTTTGGACCCCTCAACCTGGGCGCGCACCCATTCCGCGCCAGCCCGGGTTTTGCCCGCACCACGCCCTCCCATGACAATCCAGGCCCGCCAATCCTCTTCTGGTGGCAGTTGATGGTCATGTGCCCAAAAGTCGAACAGAAAGGGCAGGGCCAGAAGTTCACCCTGCGTCAGGCTCTTCAGAAACGCCTTCTGCGTCGCGACTCCGTCTGAGGCGATCCAGGCGGCCCCCGATTTGCACCCGAACTGCGTCGAAGTCGAGGGCATAGTCGTGGACGATGCCTTTGTCGTGTTTGTTGCGTTTTTCAAGAGTAGCCTCCGCTTCAATGGCGATTTTCAGCCATTGCCGGATCTCGGCCGTGGCTTTCGTTGCGTTTTGCAGTTCCCCGAGTTCGCCCGCCCGGATCTTGTCGTAGAGCGTCTCCAGATCAGCCCGCATGTCAGCCAATTGACGTTCAAGCGTGGTGATCGAAGTGCTCAGGCCCGTTGGACCTTCGTCTGGAGTGATCAAAGTCATGCGCGCGTATCTGCCTCATCAATGTGCTGATGACCCAAAGAGGCCCGGCACAAGAAAACGGCCAACGAGAAAATCTCGCGGCCGCTTCCCAATGCCGTCCAGCATTCCGTATCTCATAGATGAGAAATGGGGGTTTTGTCAAATCAACAGAAGGTCGTAACCGCCCGTAATATTTACAAATATTTTACTTTTGTCAGAGCGCCACCTTAACGTCACTGCACCCAGGCTGCTGCCATTACAGCGCCTTGACCTGAGCCCTGAACAAGGATCACACCTCTTTCATTGCCCAACATCTTGGCCGAGATGTCCAAGGCTTTGCGGCCATTCCAATTGCGCAGCTCAGTGATGTCAGTGACGATATTGGCATAGCTCAGCGAACGCCCGGCGTTTTCTCCACGTTTGATCTGAACAGTTTCCTGCGGCTTGTAACGCAGAAGCTGTATCGTCACGGGACCGCTCAGGGCCTCTTCAGCCACGGCCTGGATCATCACCTTGTCCCCGGACCGTTTGGCTTTCAGGTTGATCAGCTTGTCTGCCTTTGAGTGCTGCTTGATCAGATCTTCGACATCACGGGGCCGATTGCCAACCACATGATCCTGCCCGTTAATAATCATCTGAGGCGTGTAGACCATCCGTCGCTGACCTACCCGCGCATAGGTGCGCTGCCGTTCCGTCAGTTCGGGGCTCGCAAAGATATCTTTCCAGCCAATATAATCCCAGTAATCCACATGCATCGCCAAAGCGATTACATCATCGCGCTTGGCTAACTTATGCAGATACGCATCTGCCGGCGGGCAGCTCGAACACCCTTGCGAGGTGAAAAGCTCGACCACGACCGGGCGGTCCTGTCCGGTGGCGGTCATAGGAAGCAACGACAAAAGGCCAGCTGCTAGAAGATTAAAAAACTGTCGCATAGAAGGACATCCCGATGATTCTAGAGGTCTGTGTCCAAACAAATTAGGCGGACTTTGATCACAGCACCAATCAAGGTTTCGCGAGAGCTTGGTGAAACTCTGTAACTTTCCCTTCATTGTGTGCAATAGTATACAAAAAATACAGCTGCCCCTCTTGAAGGATGGGGGCAAATCGTACAAAACGCCCCCAAGCCCCGTTTTTCCTTATACATAAAGGACCGCAGCCCATGCCAATTATCACCGGACAAGACACCGCCAAAGCTCGCGCCACACTGAAGGTGGGCGATAGAACCATCGCCTATTACTCGATCAAAGCCGCCGAGGCCGCAGGTCTGGGCGATTTCTCGCGCCTGCCCGCTGCGTTGCGCGTGGTGCTTGAGAATATGTTGCGGTTTGAAGATGGCAAAACAGTCAACACCGACGATATCAAAGCCTTCTCGGACTGGGCCGATCAGGGTGGCAAGAACCCGCGTGAGATTGCATACCGACCAGCCCGTGTGCTGATGCAGGATTTCACCGGCGTGCCCGCTGTGGTCGATCTGGCCGCCATGCGCGACGGTATCGTGGCCCTTGGCGGTGACGCCCAACAGATCAACCCGCTGAACCCGGTTGATCTGGTCATCGACCACTCGGTCATGATCGACGAATTTGGCAACCCCCGCGCGTTCCAGCTGAACGTGGACCGCGAATACGAACGTAACATGGAGCGTTATCAATTCCTGAAATGGGGCCAAGGTGCGTTTAACAACTTCCGCGTTGTGCCCCCCGGCACGGGCATCTGCCACCAGGTGAACCTTGAATATCTGGCGCAAACTGTCTGGTCCGACACGGATCAGCACGGCGAAGAAGTGGCTTATCCCGATACGCTTGTCGGCACCGACAGCCACACCACTATGGTCAACGGCATGGCGGTCCTCGGCTGGGGCGTCGGCGGGATCGAGGCCGAAGCCGCGATGCTGGGCCAACCCATCTCGATGCTGATCCCTGAGGTTGTGGGCTTTGAGCTGACAGGCGCAATGACCGAAGGCACCACCGGCACGGATCTGGTACTGAAAGTCGTGGAAATGCTGCGCGAACGCGGCGTTGTTGGAAAATTCGTTGAATTCTTCGGTGCAGGTTTGGACGTGCTGCCTCTGGCTGACCGTGCCACCATCGCCAACATGGCTCCGGAATACGGTGCCACCTGTGGTTTCTTCCCAATCGACGATGAAACCCTGCGCTACATGCGCAACACGGGCCGGGATGAAGACCGCGTGGCCCTGGTTGAAGCTTACGCTAAGGAAAACGGCTTCTGGCGCGGTGCGGATTACGCGCCCATCTACACAGACACGCTGCATCTGGACATGGGCACGATTGTACCGGCCATCTCAGGTCCCAAACGTCCACAAGACTTTGTTGCCCTGACGGATGCCAAAACCGCTTTCACACGTGAGATGAAAGAGACTTTTAAACGTCCAATGGACAAGGAAATGCCTGTTGCAGGCGAGGACTACATCCTGTCCTCGGGCGACGTGGTGATTGCTTCGATCACGTCCTGCACCAACACATCCAACCCCTACGTGATGATCGGCGCAGGCCTTGTGGCGCGCAAAGCCGCCGCCTTGGGTCTCGACCGCAAACCCTGGGTCAAAACCTCCCTTGCCCCTGGCTCTCAGGTTGTGTCGCATTATCTTGAGGCCGCAGGTCTGCAAGAGGATCTGGACAAAATCGGTTTCAACCTTGTGGGCTATGGCTGCACCACCTGCATCGGCAACTCCGGCCCGATCCAGAAAGAGCTGTCTGAGGCCATCGCCGAGGGCGATCTGGTCGCCACCTCGGTTCTGTCGGGCAACCGTAACTTCGAAGGCCGGATCAGCCCGGATGTGCGTGCCAACTATCTTGCCTCGCCCCCCTTGGTGGTGGCCTACGCTTTGGCCGGCACTATGGACATTAACCTCGCCACCGACCCGATCACGCAAACGCCCGATGGCAAAGACGTCTACCTCAAAGACATCTGGCCCTCTCAGGCCGAGATTGCCGAACTGGTCGAACGGACCGTCACGCGCGAAGCCTTCATCGAGAAATACGCCGATGTATTCAAAGGCGACGAGAAGTGGCAGAACGTGGAAACCTCCGAAGGCGAAACCTACGACTGGCCTCCACAATCGACCTATGTACAAAACCCGCCCTACTTCCAGGGCATGTCAAAGACCCCCGGCACGATCTCAAACATCGAAGGCGCCAAAGTGCTGGCCCTTCTGGGCGATATGGTCACCACCGATCACATCTCGCCTGCCGGGTCGTTCAAAGACACCACACCTGCAGGTCAGTATCTGATTGAACGGCAAGTGCCGGTGCGCGAATTCAACTCCTACGGATCACGCCGCGGCAACCACGAGGTGATGATGCGCGGCACCTTCGCCAACATCCGTATCAAGAACGAAATGTTGGACGGCGTGGAAGGCGGCTACACCAAAGGCCCCGATGGCACGCAAACCTCGATCTACGAAGCGGCAATGGCGCATCAGGCCAATGGCACACCTTTAGTCGTGTTAGGCGGTGAACAATACGGTGCAGGTTCCAGCCGCGATTGGGCCGCCAAAGGTACCGCACTTTTGGGGGTGAAGGCCGTGATCGCCGAGAACTTTGAACGCATTCACCGCTCGAACTTGGTGGGTATGGGCGTGATCCCGTTTGAATTCAGCGGCGGTGACACGCGCAGCAGCCTGAATCTGACCGGCGACGAGACGGTCTCGATCCACGGTCTGGACGATGTGCAACCTTTGCAGGACACGCCTTGCACAATCACTTACGCAGACGGCACGACGAGAGACATCACTCTCAAATGCCGCATCGATACCGCGATTGAGATTGAATACATCGAACACGGCGGCGTCTTGCACTACGTGTTACGCAATCTGGCGTCAGCGGCCTGAGCCTCATCTCATAAGATTTGAGAAGCGGCCCCTTCCCAAGGGGCCGCGTTTCTTTTGTTAGTGGTTTTGTGAAAGGCAGGGACTCCTTAGGCTGCATGCAAGTATTGATCGATGCCGCAGAAAAGGATTTTGGCGTGAATCGGCGAAAATCTGCTCTCAGCCCAAATCTCAGACTTCCGCAGTGCAACCAACGACCGCATCACGGCTTTTGTGGATTGCGAGTATCCGGCAGCTGTCACCACTCATAGACAGCCACGGCGTCGCCAAGGCTCTCGAAATCAGGCTCGACACCAAGTCCAGGAGTGCCATGACAGTGCAGCCGGCCGTCTGATGAGGGCGGCGCAGGTGTACCGGTCGACTGCATATTGTACACATGCAAATCAGCCGTATTGAACAAAAGTTCCGCTGGTGTGGATGCTGCGAAATGTGAAACCGCGGCTGATACAATCTCGCCACCCATCATGCACTCAGTGACGACCTTCATTCCATGGTCCACAAAAGTATCGCGTATTCTACGGGCCTTTGTTAGCCCTCCAATGCGCGCCATCTTTACACAAGCAACGTCAGCTGCCTTGTCTCGTATGATCCGTTCAGCAATGAATTGATCGGTCACCAGCTCATCAAGTTTCATTGGGAGCTTCGTGTTTGCTCGCACATGCATACAGTCTTCAAATGAAAGGCACGGTTGTTCGATCATGACATCAAGATCCTCAATTGCGCGTGCAACTTTCATTGCTTCCGGAAGCGTCCATCGGCAATTTGCATCTGCGTAAACAACTTCTCCGTTCTCGGCGATTTCAGCGGCAAAGCGAATAAGTTCAATATCTTCTTCTGGATGGATACCCACTCTGAGCTTAAGGTATTTGTAGCCAGCTGCGCGATACTGTTCGATTTCAGCACGCATCTTGTCGTGCTCCTGCTCCATAACGCATCGATACAAAGGCGCGCCGTCGATCAGCTTGCCACCCAAAAGGTCGTAAACAGGCGCGTTGTTGCTTTTTCCGAGGATGTCCCAACACGCAATGTCGATGGCGCTCTTTGCATAGGTGTGCCCTTCGATTGCCGCATCCATGTGCACCTCAATGCCGTAGAGCTCGCGTGGGTCTTGGCCTATCAATGCGTTGGCGAGAATTGGCATCGCTCGTATCGTGCCCGGGTCAGTTGGCCCCCACGGGCATGACTCGCCGCAGCCACGAACTCCTGAGTCAGTGTCGACAACCACCACAGTGCTATGGAACGGATCGAACGTTTTCGTACGTTCCTTGCTCAGGTCACCTATGGCAAGCCCGCCACCACTGTAGGGCAAGTCCTTTTGAAAGACGCTGATTTTGGAGATTTTCATCGCCATTTCCTTTGTGGTGTTTTCGGTTCAATTAACTTAGGTCGAGGATCCCAAATTCGGCGATATTATTCAAAACGGACAATGAGCAGTGTTGGGTATATTGCAGCTTCATCTGCTTTCCCGACATTCCGAAACTAGCAGATTTCTGCCCATCACAGCACCGTGACGTGTTTTCTCTGTATCTCCCCTTCAATTCGAACGAGCGATGACCATTTTTCAATAAGAATACGAAACAGGGTAGTTCAGCATGCGCATCGCACTTATCACCATTCAGGCAGCCATCATCACCCTCTTTGCCGTCATCGGCGCTCAGAGCGACACCGAGGCAAAACAAAGCTGTCCGCTGCCCTCGGCGCAGGCGGATGTGCTGTGTCGGGACTAGATACTAATTCGCTTCGGCAGCAGAAATCGCCGGGCGAATGGTGCTTTCCAAAATACGCTGCGTGATCGGTCCTGCAAAACGCAGGACGATCTTGCCTTCTGCATCAATCACATAGGTTTCAGGCACACCGTACAGCCCCCAATTCAATGCCATTCGGCCTGCTGTATCCGCCCCTAGGGCGCTATAAGGATTCCCCAGCTCTGCCAAGAAACCCAGCGCTTTTGCAGGATCATCTTTGTAATTCACGCCGTAGATCGTCACGCCTTCCTCCGCAAGCGTTTGCAGGTTCGGATGCTCAACTCGGCAAGGCGCACACCAGCTGGCCCAGAAGTTCACCAGCTTCACCCCCCCGGTCCTGAGAGCGGCATCCTCGAACAAGATCTCTGTGCCCAACGGATCCAACATCACCGCAGGGGCAGCTTTACCTTCAAGCGCCGAGGGCAAGGCATCGGGATTGTCGCGCTGCATCCCCACAAAAAACAGCAGGGCGAGGCCAATGAAGACCAGTGGTGGCAGCGCCATCAAAGGCGAGATTTTAACCATCCAACCTGACCTTTTCTTCGAGTGCCTGCAATTGCGCTTTGACCTTTGCGGATCGCATCAGGCTGACGATGACCAGAACAACGATCAAACCGAGTGAGACCGCATAGGCCGCCAACACGGTATCGGTATATTTTCCAAGATCAGGCATTATTCCATCCTCTGACGCGTAGACAAGACCCGCACGCGTCGGGCTCGAATTTCAGTCCGGGTGCGCAGCAAAACCAACGCAAGGAACAGCAGAACAAACCCTGCGATGGATACCAGCAACGGGTGATAAAATACGTCTGCCACGTTTTCTTCCTTATCAAGGCTCAACGATGCGCCCTGATGCAGGCCCTGGTTCCAGAAATTCACCGCATAGCGGCTGAGCAAGGCAAAGACGCTGCCCACGAGGCACAGAATGCTGGTCAGATCCGCAGCGGTGTCGTCATTTTCAATCGCAGACCAGAGCGCGATGTACCCAAAGTAAAACAGCGTCAGGATCAGAAAGGACGTCAGCCGCGGGTCCCACGCCCAATAGGTGCCCCACATGGGCTGGCCCCATATGGCTCCGGTCGCCAGGGCAATTAGCGTCATCACCAACCCCACGGGAGCTGCTGCGCGCGCGGCAAGCGCCGACACATGATGCCGCCGCACGATCCAGATCAGTGAGGCGACCAGCATCATCAGCCAGGCGTTGATCGCCATCAGGGCACTTGGCACATGAATATAGATGATCTTGACGGTTGACCCTTGGCGGTAATCATCCGGCGTAAAGAAAAACCCCCAGACCAACCCGGTGACAAGGCACACAATTGCCAGCACCGATACAAATGGCAGCACCTTGTCTGTGGTCTCGACAAATTTCTTGGGGTTGGCATAGGTCCAAAGCGACGTCATGCGCGGTCTTTCTTGGTTATCATCTTAAGTTCACCCTCAATACCGCAGCGGATGCAAAAGGCAAAAGCGCGATCGCGCCGCAGGTGATCCCCGCCAGCAGCAATAGCGGAGTGGAGGTATCCTGCCCGCTCAAACCCCGACGCGCCACCTCTGCGCCAAAGATCAATGTAGGCACATAGAGTGGCAGGACAAGCAGGCTCAACAAAAGCCCTCCGCGCTTGATGCCGACGGTCAGAGCCGCACCAAAGGTTCCGATGACGCTCAGCGCCGGAGTGCCTAGGGCCAGTGACAAAATCAGAGACCTGAACCCCTCACCCGGCAGGTTCAGCAGCACGGCAATCAGGGGCGTGGCCAATACCAGTGGTACGCCTGTTGTAAGCCAATGGGCCAAGGCTTTGACGCTTACTACCGCTTCCATCGGCAAAGGGGATACGGCGAGTAGATCAAGGCTTCCGTCCTCCCAATCCAGTGCGAATATGCGATCCAGCGACAACAGACAGGCGAGCAAAGCGCCCAGCCACAAGATGCCCGGTGCAATGCTGGACAAAAGCCCCGCTTCGGGGCCCACCGCGAAGGGCACCAAAACTACGACGATCAGGAAAAAGGCAAGACCCAGGCCAAAGCCCCCCCCTGCCCGGATGGCAAGGCGCAAGTCGCGGAGCAGCAAGGCGATCACAGGAAGGCCTCATCGAATGCATTCACAGACATGGGTTTGGCTTTGAAGGGGGACAGGTCCAACTCTTTTGCATCCTCCAGCCCGAGATCAATGTGGGTGGCCAAAAGGGCCTTGCCCCCACCCGCCAGATGGCTTCTGATGCAGGCGGAAAACATCTCCACGGCATTGGTGTCCAGTGACACGGTGGGCTCATCCAGTATCCACAGATTGCGCCCCGTGACCAACAGACGCGCCAAACCAAGCCTGCGTTTCTGTCCGGCAGACAGCAAACCCGCCGGGCGATCTGCCAAGCCTTCCAGTTGATAGGTCTGCAAAGCAGGGGAAATATCCGATTGGCCAAAAACCTGCGCCCAAAAGGTCAGGTTTTCAGTGACACTCAGCGTTGATTTGATGCCGTCGGCATGCCCGACATAGGCCAGATCGTCCGGATCAACATCGACCGCGCCATCCAAGGCTGGTTGCAACCCTGCGATGGTGCGCAAAAGCGTGGTTTTGCCAATGCCATTGGGCCCGCGCACAACCAACGCCTGACCGGACGACACCTCAAACGACACGCCTTGCAGGACAGGCACGCCCCCTCGGGCGATCTGCAAATCTGAGACCTTCAGCATCAGTCCTCAACCGGCATTAGGGCCGCCGCCACGCGGCGCCCCTCAGAGAGCAAGACGTTGTAGGTGCGCGCCGCCGCCGGGGAATTGACCGCCTCGATGCCAAGGCCTGCGTCCTCCAGGGATCGGCGCAAATCGCCAGGGATATGCACGGTGTCAGCGCCCGTGCCTATGAACAGCACGTCGATCTCGCCTGCGAGGTCCAGCAACATCTGTGCGTCGGAATAGCCAGCCCATGACTGCGCACCAGATGCGGTGACGAGGATACCTCCTTCGATCACCTGCCCTGCGATCCGGAAAAACCCCGGACCATAGCCGTCAATCGGGGTGGCTCCGTCAAACTGGATTTCATTCAGTTGCATAGCTGCCCCTACCCCCAGATTGGCAATCCGCTGAGCAAGGCCAGCGCGATCACCGCATATGCGGCCACACGATACGTGCGTTCAAGCCCGGGATCAAACAAGGACTGACCGATCAGCGAGGTGATGACATAAGGCACGCCCAAGACAGCCGCCAGCAGCACCTCGGGCCACCCCATATCGCCGCTCAGGCTGAGATTGACGACCAAAACCAGATCGAGAATGGCCAGAAACAGGATCGTATTGCCCCGGACAGAGGCAACAGCCGACTGTCCCGCCAGATAGAACATGATCACAATCGGCCCGGTCAGGCCCGTAAGACCTCCGACCAGCCCTGCCATGGCCCCGATGGCCAACAGACCGAGCGGTGCAATCTGACGGGCAAAGCGCCATCCGGCCACCAGCGAAACCAATGTGATCCCGGCAATGCCTGCTACCAGCCAACGAACAACTTCGCGGTCGATCAGACCCAGCAGCCACAGGCCGACAGGCACGGTCAAGATAGCCGCCAGAGCCAGAAGACCCACTTCACGGTGATTGGCGTGCTTCCACGCACGCGGCAGCACGGCAGCAGCACTGAACATGCCAGTCACGGCCATGACTGCGATCACCTTTTCCGGAATCAGGAAGATGCCTGCCACGGGCACAAAGATCAGCGCAGTGCCAAAGCCCGTGAACCCACGCACAATACCGGCGATCGAAATCGTCAGGATCAGCCAGATCAGCCCCGGCGTGGCCAGGACATCAGCCAGCATATCAGGCATCTACATTGGCAAATTGCGTGCCACCGGGCCCGGAGTTATCCGTCTTCGACCAGTCGCGTTTCACGCCCAGCCACAGCAAGATGGTCGAGGCCACAAAGACCGAAGAATATGTCCCCACGATCACGCCCCAAATCATCGCAAAGACAAATCCGCGGATCACATCACCGCCCAGCACATAAAGTGCCAACAAGGCCAGCAAGGTGGTGACCGAGGTCATTACCGTCCGGCTAAGGGTTTCGTTAATCGACAGGTTCAGCACCTCGGACAGAGGCTTTTTCTTATACTTGCGCAAGTTTTCTCGCACGCGGTCAAAGACCACCACCGTATCGTTCAGCGAATAGCCTACGATGGTGAGCAGCGCCGCGATGATTGTAAGATCAAATGGGATTTGTATCAGCGAAAAAACACCTATGGTCAGCAGAACATCATGCACCAAAGCAGCCACAGCGCCCACGGCAAACTGCCATTCAAACCTGAGCCAGATGTAGATCAGAACCGCCGCAATCGCCAAAAGCACGGCGATCACCGCCGTTTGTATCAATTCGCCGGAAACTTTGGGGCCAACGCTGTCTACCGAAGTAAACGTTAGATCAGGAACCACTTGTTGCAACGCAGCCTCAACTTGCCGGGTCACATTCGCTGTGACGGCCTCTTGTCCCTCTTGAGTCTCGATACGGATCATTGCGACGTTTTTATCCTCTGGCCACGTTGGGTCAAATACCTCAGTGATCGAAACATCCCCCAAATTCATTGGCTGTATCGCATCCCGATACTGGCCGATATCCACCGCCTGCGCGCTTTCGGTGCGGATGGTTGTGCCACCCTTGAAATCAATGCCAAAGTTCAGACCTTGCATCGTGAAAGACCCGAAGGCAATTGCGATCAGCACAACCGAGACGCCCAGCGAAACTTTCCATTTGCTGAAGAATTCCCATTTGGTGTCTTTCGGCACCAACCGCAGAGCGCGGCCTTGCAGCACGGTTTTGGGGCGTCTGCGCTCAAACCAGATGATGGCTATCAGGCGAGTTACGAAGATGGCCGTGAAGACCGATGTGATGATACCCAATCCCAAAGTGATCGCAAAGCCGCGCACAGGACCCGATCCCATCGCATAGAGGATCAACGCCGTGATAAAGGTGGTGATGTTGGCGTCGGTGATGGCACTAAGTGCTTTTTCATAACCCAGCTCAATCGCTCGAGCAGGACCTCGGGCTGATTTGATCTCTTCGCGAATACGTTCAAACACCAGCACGTTGGCGTCCACCGCCATTCCGATGGTCAGGACGATCCCGGCAATGCCCGGCAAGGTCAGCGTGGCGCCAATCAGGCTGAGCAGGCCAAAGATCAGGCCAACGTTGATAATCAACGCGATGTTCGCGAAGACTCCGAAGATACCGTAGCTGACGAACATGAAAATCAGCACCAGCGCAAAGGCCACGATGCAAGCGATCTTGCCAGCATCAATGCTGTCCTGACCCAGCTCCGGTCCGACCGTTCGCTCTTCAAGAAACTCCAGTTCTGCAGGCAAAGCCCCTGCGCGCAGCAACACAGCCAGGTTGATGCTTTCTTCAAGCGAAAAATCACCCGTGATAATACCCGATCCGCCTGAGATGTGGCTTTGGATTACGGGCGCGCTGATCACCTCGCCATCCAAAACAATGGCAAAGGGATTGCCTATATTCGCGGCGGTGTAGTCGCCAAAGGCGCGTGCACCCGACGGATTAAACCGGAAGGACACAGCCGGCCGACCGTTTTGATCAAAATCAGGCTGCGCATCGACCAACTCTTCGCCGCTCACAACAGGCGCGCGCTCCAGTATGTAATACGCGCCTGCATCCTGGGCATCGACGGAGGGTAACACTTCATTCCCTGCACCCGGACGTTCATTCGGATCGCTGGTCCGGCTGACAACAGGCTGGAAGGTCAGCTTGGCCGTGGTGCCGATGATATCCTTCAGTTCAGCCGCCGATCCGATGCCGGGTACCTGAATGAGAATACGGTCTTTGCCCTGACGCTGAATGGTCGGCTCTCGCGTGCCCACCTCGTCAATCCGGTTGCGGATGATCTCAAGCGCTTGGCGCACAGTGCGCTCATCTGTCGCCAGTTTTTCGGCCTCGGACAGGGTGACAACGATCTGATCGCCATCCACATTCACTTCTATGTCGCTGGAGCCCGCGCCGGTCAGGCTAACCACAGGCCGGGCAATGCCACGCACGAGGCCTGCCGCGTATTCAATCTGATCAGGGTTCTGCACCAACCGCACACGCAATTCCGCATCGGCCGAGGGTTGCAAACGGATGGGGCCAATCGTGGCGCGTTCCTCACGCAGCAGATCACGGATTTCAGGCCACATGCCCTCAACCCGGCTGGCATAGACATCCTCAACCTGCACTTCGGCAAGCAAATGCGCCCCGCCGCGCAGGTCCAGGCCGAGGTTCACCAGCCCCGAAGGCATCCAAGTGGGCCAAGCTGCAAAATCCTCCAGCAAACGCGGATCATCCGATCCGGCCTCAATGGCGGTGGCCGCATCATTGTGCCGCTCCACATTGCCATAAAACCCATTGGGCATGGCCAAAAGCAACCCAAGGGCTACCAGCCCCCAGATGACGATGCGTTTCCACAGATCAATCTGCAACATGGGTTTTGTCTCCTATGACCCGGCTTCGGGTGGGCATATCCCAGAGTTAATATTGACGGCCATGTCATGCGCCTCTTCCGAGGTTTGAAGGCCTGTTATCTGCGCCTGCCCCCCGCCAATCGGCTCCATGATCCTGGGCGCAGTCAGCAGCGTGTCGCCATAGACCAATGCAATGGGAAGGCGCACATGATCGCGGGTGTAGCGATACAGCTTGTTGCGGCCATCACGGGTCAGTCGGATAAACACTGTGGGTTGGTCATTGTATCCAAAGCCGGGTTCCGCCCTGGCGATTTCATTCTGCATCAGAACGACCTCGCCCCCTTGAAAATCCGAAAGCTCAAGCGATCCGCTTGGAGCCTCGGCGTGCGGCCAGCCAAGGATGCGAAACCCTGTGGCACACTCCTGCGCATTAGCCCCTTGCACCAGCAACAGCAGGCAGACCGGAACGTACAGTAATATGCGCAAGATCCAGTCCTTTCCGGGCCAGAGACAGCGAGAAAATTACGAGTCTGCAGGCTCGGTCTTGTTCAGCACTTGCGCGATGGTATTGCGCACAACCCGGACCTTCACGCCCTCGGCCAGCTCAACTTCCAGCTCACCGTCATCCTTCACCTTGCTGACCTTACCGATCAACCCGCCTTGGGTGATCACCTGATCCCCGCGGCGCAGCGCGGCGACCATCGCCTGATGCTCTTTCATTTTCTTTTGCTGAGGGCGGATCAGCAAAAACCACATGATGGCGAAAATCAGAATGAGGGGGATAAATTGGCCGAGCGCTTCCATGGTGCGAGACATCCTTATGCAAGAGCGCCGGGCAGACCCCGGCGAATTCGCTGGGAACCTAAGGATCAGGGGGGAGATTTGCAAGGCGGGAAACGTCTGTTGCCGATCCAATACGTTGCAAGCGTTCCCGAAAATAATCGACTGGTTACTCATCGCTGTTAGTTGGTAAAGAAACGCCAGACGACTCGTTACTCAAACCAAAGGACAATTCCGATGCACGACATCCGCGCGATCCGCGAAAACCCTGCTCAGTTTGACGCCGCTCTGGCCATGCGTGGGCTCTCGGGGCTGTCGTCTCAGGTGTTGGCTTTGGACGAGGCACGCCGCGCCCGCATTCACGCCGCCGAAACCGCACAGGCCGATCAGAACGCCGCCTCGAAACAGGTGGGGGCCGCCAAAGCCAAGGGGGACGACGCCGAATTTGAACGTCTGCGTGCGCTGGTGGGCGAAAAGAAGGCCGAAGTAGCGGCCCTTCAGAACGAGGCCAAAGAGCTGGACGCACAGCTGACCGATCTGTTGATGGGCATCCCGAACGCGCCCTTCCCGGACGTGCCCGAAGGCGCGGACGAAAAGGATAACGTTCAGATACACAGCTGGGGCACGCCCCGCTCGCTGAATTTTGCCCCGAAAGAGCATTTTGAGATCGACGCCGTCAAACCCGGCATGGATTTTGAAACTGCCGCCAAACTGTCGGGCAGCCGTTTTGTGGTCATGTCCGGAGCTGTGGCGCGGGTGCACCGAGCGCTCGCTCAGTTCATGCTGAACACCCATATCGAGGAAAACGGCCTGACCGAGACCTGGACCCCTGTTTTGGTTCGAGATGAAATGATGTATGGCACGGGTCAACTGCCTAAGTTTGGTGAGGATTTGTTTCTTAGTGCTTCAATGATGGGTCGAGGGAAGCAAACACGTCAAACTCTCGAAGAGTATGCGACGGCAGAAGATATTGAAGCAATCTGCCACCAAAAGAAAACTATCTCTGAAGTCGCGGAAGAAATATTCGAAAGGGCCCCGACCCATGAGCAATTTTGGCTGGTACCCACGGCCGAGGTGACATTGACCAATATCGTCAATGGCTTAACCGTCGAAGAAAACTACTTGCCTCGCCGCTATGTGGCCCACACGCAATGCTTCCGCTCCGAGGCGGGCAGTGCTGGCCGCGATACCGCAGGCATGCTGCGCCAACACCAGTTTGAGAAGGTCGAGATGGTGTCGATCACCCATCCCGACCACTCCCTGGCCGAGCTGGACCGCATGACCGCCTGTGCGCAGGGTATTTTGGAAAAGTTGAGCCTGCCCTATCGCACCGTGGTGCTGTGCACCGGCGACATGGGCTTTGGCGCGCGCAAGACCCACGACATCGAAGTATGGCTGCCTGGTCAGGATACCTACCGCGAAATCAGTTCCTGCTCGGTCTGTGGTGACTTTCAAGCGCGGCGGATGAATGCGCGATTCAAGCCAGCAGACGGCGGCAAACCCCAGTTTGTGCACACGCTCAACGGCTCGGGTCTTGCCGTGGGCCGCTGTCTGATCGCAGTTCTGGAGAATGGACAGCAGGCGGACGGGTCGGTTGATCTGCCCGAGGTGTTGCATCCCTATCTTCTTGGCCGCACCAGAATCGAAGCGGACGGCTCGCTGGTCTAAGCATTCCGTCGCGTTAGAAATGGGGTGGATAAGGTTGACCTTGCTGTCCCTTGCGCCATTTCTGCGATATGAATCGCTGGATATCATATCTCGTGTTGATCGCGACAATCGGCTTTGTGCTCGCGCCGCTTTTGGCTTCGGGGTTCAATGGCTTCGTGCCAGATCAATTCCCGATCCCTCAAATTGACCCGGCAGTTCAGCCTGCTGGGTACGCGTTTTCGATTTGGGGGCTGATATACGTATGGTTGATGATCAGTGCCGTCTTTGGTGTGGTGTCGCGCGACGACGCCCCTGAATGGACGGCCCCTCGCGGTCCGCTGCTAATCAGCCTGGTGGCAGGCGTGCCTTGGCTTGCGGTGGCGCAGGCCTCCCCGTTTTGGGCAAGCCTGTTGATTTGGGTCATGCAAATCTTTGCTGTTCGGGCATTGCTTAGGACAGGACAATCTGACCGGCTTTGGCTGCGCACGCCCGTCGCCCTCTATGCAGGATGGCTCACGGCGGCTGGAACGGTTGCACTTGGATTGATGCTGGCCGGCCATGGCATTCTCAGCGAAACCGCGGCGGCTCTGCTTTGCCTCAGCCTTGGGTTGGCCATCGCAGTGATTGTTCAAAGTTTACGCCCCGACACACCAGAATATTCAGGCGCGGTGATCTGGGCATTGGTCGCGGTGGGTGTGGCCAACTATGACCCGATGAACGCCTCTATTCTGGCGCTTGTGACCGTGGGCATTGTGGCTTTGCTCGCTATGGCATGGCGCGGGATGCGCCACGGCTGAAGCGACACTGGAATCCCCTATTTATCAACAGGACCCTTACCCAAATGCTTGCGCAACCGCGACGGCGTTGATTTCTTTTTTCCCTTGTAGGGGTTCTGATCCGACTGAGACCGCATATGTAGCCGAATAGGTGTGCCGGGCATGTCAAAATCCTCGCGCAATCCGTTGACCAGATAGCGTGAATAGCTGGCGGGCATCTTCTCGGTGTTTGAACACATCACCACGAAACCCGGTGGGCGCGTTTTGGCCTGGGTCATATACCGCAGCTTGATCCGCTTGCCGCCGGGTGCGGGAGGCGGATGTGCCTCAAGCATACCCGCGAGCCAACGGTTGAGCTGAGCGGTCGTCACCCGGCGGTTCCACACGTTATAGGCCCGCTCAACGGCATCACGCAGCCGGTCGATCCCCTTGCCCGTCTTAGCCGAGACTGTGACCAGAGGGGCACCCCGCAACTGCGGCAGGAGCCGTACAAACTCCTCGCGCAATTCGCGCAGCTTGGCTTGCTTGTCGCCTTCGACATCCCACTTGTTCACGGCCACAATTACCGCGCGTCCTTCGCGTTCGGCCAGATCGGCGATCCGCAGGTCTTGCTGCTCAAACGGAATGGCGGCATCCAGCAGCACAATGACCACTTCGGCGAATTTGACAGCGCGCAAACCGTCACTCACCGACAGTTTCTCCAGCTTTTCCTGCACCTTGGCCTTTTTGCGCATACCCGCGGTATCGAACATACGCACGGGCAGCCCCTCCCAATCCATCGTCAGGGAAATCGCATCGCGAGTGATCCCGGCTTCGGGGCCGGTGAGCAAGCGGTCGTCGCCAAAGATCTGATTGATCAAAGTGGACTTGCCTGCGTTGGGTCGGCCAACCACAGCAATCTGCATCGGTTTGTCCATCGTGGGCACGCGCACGCCGTCCTGCGCATCGTCTTCATCCACCGAAACATCGGTTTCAGGCGCGTCGGCCTCGGCGCGTTCGGCAAATTTGTCTGCCAAAGGCATCAACTGGCTATAGAGATCGTTGAGCCCCTCACCGTGTTCCGCAGACAGTCGGATCGGCTCGCCAAGTCCCAGCGAGTAGGCCTCAAGCATACCTGCATCCGCCGCGCGCCCTTCGGCCTTGTTGGCGGCCAGGATCACATGCGCTGAACGTTTGCGCAGAATATCAGCGAACATCTGATCGGTCGGCGTCACCCCGGCGCGCGCGTCGATCATGAAGAGGCAGATATCAGCCATATCCACCGCGCGTTCCGTCAGCTTGCGCATCCGCCCTTGCAGGCTCTCATCCGTGGCCTCTTCCAATCCGGCGGTATCGATCACGGTAAACCGCAGATCCCCCAGGCGCGCATCGCCTTCGCGCAGATCACGCGTGACCCCCGGTTGGTCGTCGACCAAAGCCAGGCGTTTGCCCACAAGGCGATTGAACAAGGTGGATTTGCCCACATTGGGCCGCCCCACGATGGCGAGGGTGAATGACATGGCTGTGACTCCGGTCGCGCTCAGACGGACCTGTTACAGCAAACAGCCTTTAACGGAAAGCCAGCAATTGCCCGTTTTTGGTGACCACATACATGGTGTTGCCTGCAACGACGGGGTTGGTTGTCGCGCCACCGGGGATTGCAACAATCCCACGCTCGGCCCCGGAGGCAGGATCATAGAGGCGCATGCGTTCATCGGAAGAGACCAAAATCAGGTTCCCGCCTGCAATAATCGGCCCGTAGTGGCCAAAGATTTCGGTTTGCTGACGCGGGCGGTTCTTGGTGAAGAATGACAGCGTATGCGCCCAGACACGTGTGCCGTCCTCGGCGTTCAGACGCACCAGCTCGTTGCGGTCCGTGACCATGAAGATGGAGTTGCCTGCGGGCCAGATGGTGTTCAAAGGCCCGTCATTGGCCGTCCAGATGCGGGCGCCATTGCCGAGGTTCAACGCCACGGTGCGCCCGGAGTGGGTGCCCACATAGATGCGGTCGCCGACAACAACGGGATCACTGGTGATGTCACCGATGCGCGCGCTCGAGAAGCCTTTGCGTTGTCCCGCCACCTGGCTGTCCCACAACCTCAGACCACCTTTGCGGAACGCGCCCTGAATTTCGCCAGAACCGAAAGCAAAGACCACGTATTTATCCGTCACGGCTGGGGCTGGGCCGCCCATCACGTTTTGGATGTCCGGCGTCGCCGACAAACGCCATTCGATGCGGCCTGTGTCGGTATCCAGCGCCCAAGCCACGTCATCGCCTGCCACCAAATACACGCGCCCGTCTTTGACGGTTGGTTTGCCCGACCCCGTGGCGCGCAGATTTTGTTGCCAGACCTCATTGCCGGTTTCCGGATCAAGTGCCGTCATCAGGCCAAAGCCCGATGAGATGAACAGCTTACCGTCGCCGTAAGCCAACCCTCCACCGGTGGCATCCTGGCCAGAATCATTGGCAGGCACCAGATCGCGCGTCCACAGCAGCTGCCCACTGGTGGAAACCGCGCTGACCCGGGCTTCGGCGTCCAGCGTAAAGACCCGCCCGTTGACCACTACCGGATCAGCCGTGATCCGGTTCTTGCGGCTATCCCCTGCCCCAATAGCAACGCTCCACGCCAGTTGAGGCGAGCTGGACAACGCCGGATGTGCGGTCCGTGTTTCGGGCGAGGCAATGGATTGTTGCCAGTCGGTATTCGCCTGAGTGGCCGCCAGCGACAAAGACAAGTTTTGGTTTTCAGAGCCTTGATTATCCACCACCGTGCCGTCTTCGTCGAGAGCTTCACGAATGTCTTCGCGCTCACCGGGAAGAATGGCGTCTTCTCGCTCGCAGGCAGATAAGACAGTCAGGATCGCAATCCCCAGCAATGCTCCGATCGGTTTCAATGCACGTGCCCCCAAGTTTCTTGTTCTCACACCGCTTTGCGGCAAATCTTTACTGCGTCTCGCCAGCGCTATCTTCCAGCTCAGGCACGTCGCCACCCAATGCCACAATCACTTGTGTGGCGCGGCGACGCAAGCCCGCAGTGACACCCGCATCGGCAATGATCTGCTGCAGACGCGTTTGTGCCGTTTCAACGTCGTTGGCTTCGAGATCGAGATAGGCCAACTGCTCTTCTGCCAATAGCCGCGTGAGCCCCGAGCCCAGAGCCAACCCTTCCAGCCGCATGCGCTTGTCATCAGCACTAATGCCCGAGCCTGGCAGCGACACCGCTTTGAGCGTGGCAATCTGGCGGTAGATCGGCGTGGCTTCGGTGTTGTCAGCCAACCCCAGCAGGCGTGTCGCGGCACCAGCTGGATCGCTTTCGGCCATCTCCGCAGCCGCCAGCAGATCCACCAATGCGGCAGCGGCGGGATTCGGTGCCTCAACGGCGCTCAAAGCAGCGCGGCGGGCGTCTTCGTCTTCAATCTGCAAAGCATTCAGCATAGAATCGCCGAGTGCTTCGGCCTTGCTGCGCTCCTGCGCCTTGCTCCACTCGTTCCAGGCGGCCCCGCCCACGATCAAAAAGACCGCAACCACAGCAATCCAACCGTAGCGGCGCATCAGCTTGTACAGACGGTCCCGGCGAACCTCTTCTGTCACCTCATCAATGAAACTATCAGTCTGACTCAACGCATGCCCCCAGTGGCCGTATACAACCTGTTTCGACCCTCTTAGCGCAGCGTCTTGCCCCTGCCAAGGCCCGGGGCGCGCCGACTGTACAGTTCATCTTGCAGCGGGGGGTTGAAAAGACTAATCTAAACTGGATAGTTCAGCGTAACTCAAGTTGAGATTCACCTCTGCAGCTTCGCTTCATTCAGTTTGAGTGATCCGGGGCGCAAAAAGGACCAAAAATGCGACTTTTTCCGATCCTTGCCGCGATTTGCGTGTCGGCTTTGATATATGCGTTCATTTTTCAGCGCGACACATTGCTGGGCAAAGCCGATGCTGCCGCACCAGAGACCGTCGCCGCGACCGAGACAGACGCCTCTGCAACGGACAGCACGTCCGAGGAAACCCGCGTTGGAGTTGTCGCTATAAAATCAATGGCGCGCGAAGTGGACAGCGCCGTTGTGTTGCGCGGCCAGACCGAAGCTGATCGGCAAGTGGCCCTGCGGGCTGAAACATCCGGGCTTGTGGTCTCTTCGCCTGCAATCAAAGGCAGTTTCGTCGAGGAAGGCGATCTGATGTGCCGTCTGGATCCCGGAACACGTGCGGCGTCATTGGCCGAAGCTCAGGCCCGTCTGGCCGAGGCACAATCACAGGTCCCAGCTGCCGAAGCCGCAGTGCCCGAGGCCGAAGCCCGTATCGAAGAAGCCAAAGCCCGCGTGGCCGAAGCACAAGCTGTGTTGGATGAGGCGATGATCAACTCCAACGCCGCCGTTAAGCTGAAGGACAGCGGGTTTGCCTCGGAAACGCGCGTGGCCAGCACCCAGGCCGCCGTGCGCGGAGCCGAGGCTGCGGTGGTCAGCGCCAATGCTGGTTTGAAATCTGCCGCCTCTGGCATTGAAGCTGTAGCTGCCGGGATCGAAGCCGCCAAGGCCGGGGTGGAAAGCGCCCGATCTGCGGTTGCCGGGGCCGAAAAGGAAATCGAGCGGCTCACCATCTCGGCGCCATTTGCCGGCCTGCTTGAAACAGACACCGCAGAATTGGGCAGCCTTCTGCAACCGGGCGATCTATGCGCCACGATTATTCAACTCGATCCAATCATGCTGGTAGGCTTTGTCCCTGAAATCGAGGTAAGCCGCGTAGCCCTCGAGGCCCCAGCCGAGGCAGAACTTGCCTCGGGTGAAAAGGTTTCGGGCGCGGTGGTCTTCATATCGCGTGCCGCTGATCCCACCACGCGCACCTTCCGCATCGAAATCGAAGTGCCCAACCCGGACCTTGCCTTGCGCGATGGACAAACCGCCGAAATCGCCATTGCAGCCGAGGGAAAATCGGCACACTTCCTGCCGCAGTCTGCTTTGACTTTGGATGATACGGGAGCATTGGGCGTGCGGCTGGTGACAGATACTGACCAGGCCGTGTTTTATCCCGTAACCCTTCTACGCGATACCCCCAGCGGAATTTGGCTTTCGGGTTTGCCAGATGAAGCCAATGTGATCATTATCGGCCAAGAGTATGTCTCGGATGGGGTTCTCGTGGCCGCATCCTATCAGGAGGCCGCAGAATGACAGGCCTGGTCGACTGGGCCGCCGCCCGTGCGCGGATGGTCATTGCCTTTATCGTCCTGTCCTTGCTGGCAGGGACGCTGGCCTATACGGGCCTGCCCAAAGAGGGTGAGCCCGATATTGAGATCCCTGCCCTTTTCGTGTCGACCCAGTTTCCCGGTATTTCCGCCGAAGATAGCGAGAAATTGCTGGTCAAAGTCATGGAAACTGAACTTTCGGACCTCGATGGCCTGAAGAAAATGACGGGCACGGCCGCCGAGAACTATGCCGGTGTCGCGCTGGAGTTTGAGTTCGGCTGGGACAAGACCAAGATCATGGCCGACGTTCGCGACGCAATGAGCGCAGCAGAAGCCAAGTTTCCTGAAGGCGCCGAGAAATATTCGATCTCCGAAATCAACTTTTCGGAGTTTCCGATTATCATCGTGAACCTGTCCGGCGCTGTGCCAGAACGGACAATGGCCAAGCTGGCCAAGGACTTGCAGGATCGCCTTGAAAGTCTCGAGCCTGTGCTTGAAGCAGGCATTGCGGGCAACCGGGACGAAATGGTCGAGGTTGTGATCGACCCGCTGCGCCTCGAATCCTACAATGTGACGGCGCTCGAGCTGATCTCGGTTGTACAAAACAACAACCAGTTGATCGCAGCTGGTGAAGTCGAAAACGACAGCGGGACCTTCTCGGTTAAAATCCCGTCCTCCTTTGACGAGCCTCGGGACATCTACAACTTGCCCGTCAAGATCAACGGAGACCGCGTGATCACGCTGGGTGATCTGGCCGAGATCTCCCTGACCTTCGAAGACCGGCTGGGCACGGCGCGGTTCAACGGCGAAACCACCGTGGCGCTACAGGTGGTCAAACGCAAAGGCTTCAACATTATCGACACCTCTGCGCTGGTGCGTGACACCGTCGCCGAGGCGCAAAAGACATGGCCACCGGAGCTGCAGGCCGCCGTTGAATTGGGGACCTCAAACGATCAGTCCCATGTGATTGAATCGATGGTGAAACAGCTGGAAGGCTCGGTTCTTACAGCGATCGCACTCGTGATGATCGTTATGCTGGCCACATTAGGCATCCGCCCTGCCCTGTTGGTCGGCTTTGCCATTCCAACCTCGTTCCTGTTGTGCTTTGCATTGCTGGCCGTCATGGATGTCGCCATCTCGAACATGGTTATGTTTGGCCTGATCCTGGCCGTGGGCATGTTGGTGGATGGCGCGATCGTTGTGGTGGAATACGCCGACAAGAAGATCGCAGAGGGCGAAGGCCCGATGCACGCTTATGTCAAAGCCGCAAAGCGGATGTTCTGGCCTGTCATCAGCTCGACCGCGACGACGCTTTGTGCCTTCCTGCCCATGTTGTTCTGGCCTGGCGTGCCCGGCCAATTCATGCGGATGCTGCCTGTCACGCTGATCTTCGTATTGTCAGCTTCGCTGTTGGTGGCCCTCGTTTACCTACCTGTCATGGGCGGCGTCACCGGTCGGATTGAGCGGTGGTTCAACCAACGCATCGCCCAGATTTCAGGGGCCTGGTGGGTGTGGCATGTGCTGCTCTTCCCGTCCGCTTTCATGGGCCTTGCCATCGCTCAACTCTCCATTCCTGCCCTGAGCGCACAGGTACTCGAACTCTTCGGCGCCATGGACATGGGTCGTATTTTCAGCTCGGTCATTCCAATACTGGCCAGCGTATTTGCAGTGGCGATGGTCATCGTTGTCCTTGGCGCTGTGGCGCTGGCATCGGTCATTGCGCTGATGCTGGGCGCGATGGCGTTGAAACCGCGGCTTGTCAGTGTCATCAATTTGTTCGATGGAACGTTTGCGCGCAAACTGCCGCAGGTACCACATCTCAGCGCCTATATTTTCCTGGCAGCAGGTCTGGGCGTAGCAATCGGCTCAGGCATGGCCGCCTCAACGGCTCTGGTCGTGGGACTGGTCTGCGCGGCGCTTATCTTTGTGATAGGCCGCCTACGCAGAAATCGCAAAGAACGAGTTCAGGCCGGCTACAAGCGCTCGCCCTTCGGATGGTTCATTCATTCGATTGCCGCCAATCCGATCGCGCCTTTGCTAGCCTTCTGCATGATTTTCGTGCTGGTGGGGTCAACACTGATCTACTTTATCGGGAACAACAAAGGGGTGGAATTCTTTGTTGAATCAGAGCCCGAAAACGCAATCGTTTACGTCCGGGCACGCGGGAACCTGTCGCTGGATCAGAAAGACGCCTTGGTGGACGAAGTGGAACAAATCGCTCTCGCCCACCCCAACATCCACTCGGCTTTTGCTTTTGCCGGCGATGGGGGGCTGAACAACAATACAGGTGGCGCTATGCCTCCACTGGACACCATCGGCCAGGTGCAGATGGAGATCACCAAATGGGTAAATCGCCCCACCACCTATGAAAAATGGTTCACCATTCCGCTGATCGACTACGATGTCATGCGTCAGGTCACGGATCCGGATACGGATGGGGACCTCACGATTGATCAACTGACTGCCGCGATGGAGCAAATCCCGGGCATCAAGATTGAGATCGTGGCGCTTGAACGCGGACCTGCGTCCGCCAAACCTGTGCACCTGCGCATCAAAGGCGACGACTGGGACAAGTTGACAGCCTTCACAGCCGAAGCCCGTGCCAGGTTTGACGAAACCGAAGGGCTGACACTGATCGAAGACACCCTGCCCCTTCCAGGTATCGACTGGCAAATCGACGTGGATGTCGAAAAGGCAGGACGCTACGGCGCGGATGTCGCCACCGTGGGTGCGATGGTACAACTGGTGACGCGCGGTATTCTTCTGGACACCATGCGCGTCGACAGCTCGGACGAAGAGGTCGATATCAGGGTTCGCCTGCCAGCAGAAGACCGCGTGTTGTCCACCCTGGACACATTGAAGATCCGCACGAGCGAAGGCCTTGTGCCCTTGTCGAACTTCATTACGCGAAAACCCGTGCAAAAACTGGCCCAGATCGACCGTGTTGACCAAAAGCGGTTTTTCGACATCAAGGCAGGCGTCAAAGACGGGTTGACCAAAGTGGCTACGGATGAGCGCGGAAATGAAACCTCCGTGCCCATCAACGCGAATGAGCGGATCGAGGCCCTGACCGCCTGGCTGGACAGTGGCGTCGTGCCCAGCGGGTTGGAATATGAATGGACCGGCGATCAGGAAGATCAGGCCGAATCCGGTGCCTTCCTGCAGCAAGCCTTCCTAGGTGCCTTGGGGCTGATGTTCATCATCCTGCTGGCACAATTCAACTCGGTCTATAACGCGGTGCTGGTGCTTTTGGCCGTGGTCCTCAGCACCACGGGCGTTTTGATCGGGATGCTGGTCATGGGGCAACCGTTTTCGATCATTATGACAGGCACGGGCATTGTGGCTTTGGCGGGAATCGTGGTGAACAACAACATTGTTCTGATCGACACCTATCAGGAATACAGCCGTTACATGCCCAAGACCGAGGCCATCACCCGCACCGCCGAAGCCCGTATCCGGCCTGTTCTGTTGACCACGATCACCACCATGGCCGGCCTGGCGCCCATGATGTTCGGTCTGTCGCTAAATTTCATTGATGGCGGCTATACGTTCAACAGCCCCACCGCACTCTGGTGGAAGCAATTGGCCACCGCGGTGGTCTTTGGCCTTGGCATCGCGACCGTTCTGACCTTGATCTTCACGCCGTCCATGTTGGCGCTTCGCATTTGGGCCAGTACTTATGTCTTCTGGATCGCGCGCGCGGCAGCCGCCATGTCTTCGGGACGGCGCAGCAATGCAGCAAGAGACTGGGCGCTGAACCGGGCCGCCAAAAAGACAAAAGCGCCCGAGCTGTTGTGGGACCAAGGCTTTGCTGCAGACGTCGGGTATGTTGAAGAAGAAGAGACAGACGAGCCGATGCTGAATGACCTGCGACGCGTTTTGGAAGAACGAAGGTTCGCATTGGAAAAAGCAACCGAGGAGGAGGACGCAGAAGGCTCTTCCGAAGAGGATGGTGACAAACCTGTCCGTGCCGCCGAATAAAGCTGCGACGAAGCCCCTGGAATGATCTGCTGTGGCCGCTTGAGTTAGGCCGTCTCGTCTTGCTCACTCGCTTGACGTTGCCACAGGCTCATGTAGCGCCCACCGCGTTCCAGCAGTTCGGAATGCGTGCCCTGCTCGACGATTTGCCCGCCTTCCAGAACCACGATCCGGTCCGCATCGGCAATCGTCGACAGCCTGTGCGCGATCGTGATGACCGTTCGGCCCTCGCCCGCCACGCGCAAAGCGCCTTGGATGTCACGCTCGGTCTCAGTGTCGAGTGCCGAAGTCGCCTCGTCCAAAAGCAATATCGGAGGGTCTTTCAGCAAGGTGCGTGCGATACCCACGCGCTGTTTTTCGCCCCCGGATAATTTGAGCCCACGTTCCCCAACCATCGTGTCATAACCATTGGGCAGATCCGTCACAAAGTCATGGATTTGTGCGGCACGGGCCGCGTCCTCGATCTGCGCTTGGGTGGCTCCGTCCAACCCATAGGCGATGTTGTATCCGATGGTGTCGTTGAAGAGCACAGTGTCCTGCGGCACCACGCCAATGGCGTCGTGCAGGCTGATCTGGGTCACATCACGCACGTCCTGACCATCAATGCTCAAACTTCCGCTCTGTACATCATAAAACCGAAAGAGCAGCCGCCCGATGGTGGACTTTCCCGACCCCGACGGACCAACGACGGCCACGGTCTGCCCAGCGGGCACATCCAGTGTCACCCTCTGCAAAATCGGGCGCTCGGGCTCATAGCCAAAGGCCACATTTTTCAAGCTCACATGCCCTCCCGTGACCTTCAAAGCAGGGGCGTCAGGCTTGTCCTGCACCTCGGAAGGCTGCTCGAGCAGCTCAAACATCTCACCCATGTCCACCAGGGCCTGCCTGATCTCGCGATACACCGTCCCGAGGAAATTGAGCGGCATTGTGATCTGGATCATATAGGCGTTGACCATGACGAAATCGCCTACGGTCATCTGCCCCGACTGCACCCCCATCGCGGCCATGACCATGACGATCACCAAACCGCCCGTGATCAGAAAGGACTGGCCAAAGTTCAGAAATGCCAGAGAATATGACGTCTGCAATGCTGCACGCTCATACCCCTCCATCGCCGCATCATAACGATCCGCCTCGCGCCGTTCGGCCCCGAAGTATTTGACCGTCTCGAAATTCAGCAGGCTGTCGATAGCCTTTTGGTTGGCATCCGTGTCCTGATCATTCATCACCTTGCGCAGCTTCACGCGCCACTCGGTCACCTTGAAGGTAAAGACAATATAGAGCGTGATCACCGCTGCTACGACCACCAGATACCAGATGTCAAAAAGCACCCATAGAATGATACCGATCAACAAGAGCTCCAGCACCAGAGGGCCGATGGAAAACAACAGAAACCGCAGCAGGAAATCGACACCTTTGACACCGCGTTCGATGATCCGGCTCAACCCGCCGGTTTTCCGGGTGATATGATAGCGCATGCTCAGACGGTGAATGTGTTCAAACGTCTGCAATGCGATGGAGCGCAAGGCCCGTTGCCCCACGCGGGCAAAAATCGCATCGCGCAGCTGTTGGAAACCCACGTTCATCAGTCGCGCCATGCCATAAGCCACGGTTAGCCCGACAGCACCTGCGCCCAGCATCCAGGCGGCAGACTGCCCCTCGCCCGCCAGTGCGTCCACTGCCGCTTTGTAAAAGAAAGGCGTGCCGACTGCGATCAGCTTGGCCAAAACCAACATGATGATGGCGAGCACAACCCGGCGTTTCACCCATCCCTGCCCCTTGGGCCAAAGGTAAGGCGCCACCCGGCGGATGGTCAGCCAGCCATTCTTGGGCATTTCAGTTGTGGTGAGGACCGTGCGACGCATCCGGCTGACTTAGACCGTTCACATCCGCGTCACAATGGTGCAAGGGGCAGAATTCGGTGCAAAGACGAACAGATCACTCTGGCAAGCTGAACACTTGACCGGGGTAGATCAGATCTGGGTCGCGGATGCGGTCGCGGTTGGCTTCATAGACCCGCACATACAGCGTGCCCTCGCCGTACCGTTCGCGTGAGATGGCCCACAATGTAGTGCCCGGCTGCACGGTGATCGCCGTGATGCGCTGATTTTCGACCGCGGCATTTGCTTGCGCCACCACGTCCTCATCCTCGCGTTTGAACGGGGTTTCGACGCGTGATGTCACATTCCCTTCGGCATCGGTTTCATCAATACGCAGGGTATAGACCCCGGTATCTACCTCGGGCAAATCTGTGCGCCAGATGCCATCGCTCTGAATTTGCGAGGTCACAATGGGTGCGTTGTTTAAATAGACGCGGACAAAGCCTGTTCCTTGCGCCCGGCCCGACAGGTGGACTTCGCCCTGTTCCGAGTACGAGATGGCGTCCAAGGCGACGTTAGACATGATCTCGGGGGCCACATCCAAAGGCGTGGCAGGTTGCAACACCTGCACACCCTCTTCGTTGGCCAGCAGGACGGTTTGCGACGGTTGAGGGACATTATCCTCGGCCAGTTTCGTGCCCTCAACCGGTTCTGCGATTTCGAGTTTTTCCTCGGGGTCCGGCGTTGCAACAACCCGCGACGGAGACGGTGCGATGATGATGACATCCGTTGACGTCACAACCGTGTTGTCTGCGGCGTTCAAAGTCAGCAATGACAAGACCCTTGGTTCTTCACTGTCCTCAACGCTCAGGAAGGACACAAACTGACCAGAGGGGTCTACCTCCACCTGCTGCAGGTTCTGCCCGTCCAGAACGATCTGTGTTTCAAGCCGGGGATCCGCCTGCCCAGCCACGAGCATTGATCCATCTGGCTCAAGCCGGAATGTATCAATCGAGGGTGTCACAACGGTGACTAAGGTGGTCTGGTCATCCTTGGGCGTGTCGATGGCCTGAGGTGTTTCACTGGGCTCGTCTTTGCTCGCGTCAACTTCTTGAGGCTCTTGCTGGACCAAGGCTGCCGGTTTCAAGGACGCCGTATCTGGGAGCGGTTGAGCCGGTTCAAACACACCGGCGAAATAGAGCGCACCCCCCACAGCCGCCACAGCAACAGCACCGATGCCCAGCGCGGGGCCTCTGGTCAAACCAGCGAGTATGCTCATCTCAATCCTTCTCTACGCCGTTCACAACGCAACGCCCAGTTGCCGGACCATAGCAACCCGCGCTACACCGGTCAAAACAAGGCTCCGTGCAATAAGAAGGTGTGACCCAATGACGACAAAATCAGTCTGTGTCTTTTGCGGAGCCCGTGCGGGCACGCAGCCCAAGTACACTGAAGCGGCCACTGAAATGGGTCATATGCTGGCGCAGGAAAGCTGGCGCCTGGTCTATGGCGCGGGAGATGTCGGGTTAATGGGCACCGTGGCCCGCGCGGCCCAAGAGAAGGGCGGCGAAACGTTTGGCGTGATCCCCGTACACCTTGTGAACCTTGAGATCGGTAAAACGGATCTCACCCATCTGGTGATCACCGAGACGATGCACGAACGCAAAAAAGTGATGTTCATGAACTGCGATGCCATCGTCGTATTGCCGGGTGGTGCAGGATCATTGGACGAGTTTTTCGAGGTACTCACATGGCGTCAGATTGGCCTGCACGAAAAACCAATTTTTCTATTGAGTACCGATGGGTATTGGCAGCCTTTGATGTCTTTGATGCAGCATGTGGTAGATCATGGATTTGCCGATGCGTCCTTACTGGACACCATCCAAGTGGTCCCGGATGTGAGGGTCCTTTCATCGCAACTCCACATGGCTTTCGCGTGAGGGGCCGAACGCTCGGGACCCTTCATTGAAGTTGCATCGTCGCCCTCACCTTGCAAATACAAAACCGTGGGAATGGGGACTGTAACCGCGAGCTAAAACCGGCGACTTTCTAAAGCGCAGCGGCGGCTGTTGCGTAGTAGAAGGCATCGAAGTTGCGTAAATCAGGGGCCGAGGCCAGATCCATCACACGGTTGCAAATGAATGGCACTTGCTGTTCGGTCAGCCCGCCGTGGCTGCGTAGCGGCTCTTTCAGAGCGGCCAGATCGTGGTGGTGCTCGGAGGTGCCGATGCAGATGTTCTCGGACGAGATCATTACAATGTCGCCAATCCGGTCACCGGGTAATTCAAAGCGTTTGATCGCCTCGGCCTTGTCGATCACCAGGATCAGCTCGTCGCGGGCTTGCAACCTGGCAATGATGTCCGCCTGATCCGCATCTTCGGGCAAATAGGCCGTGCCGAACCCACCCAACGCGCCATGATGCACAACATAAGGGTCGGTGATCGGCAGGATCACCCGGGCCGCCCCTTCGCCCAACCAATCGTCCATCAGGTCCTGCACGTAGATCACGTTCGGGCTGCCATCGGCGTGATGCTTGGGCTTCATGCCGTGATCGGCGGTTACAACAATCGCAGCGCCCAAGGCGTCCAATTCAGTCAGATAGGTGTCGAACATCTGGTAGAACGACTTCGCTTGCGGCTCGTTAGGGGCATATTTGTGCTGCACATAATCAGTGGTGGTCAGATACATCACATCCGGCTGCCACTCGCGCAAAAGCTTCACACCAGCTGCAAAGACAAACTCGCTCAGCTCAGCGGAATAGACCTCGGGCTGCACCATCCCCAACCAAGCGCTGGCTTTCTCTTGCCCATGCTCGGCGGAGGTGGAGGCATCAGATTTCTCGGCCGAAAAGCATTTGGCGCGATCCTCGTCAAAGCGCAGCCCCGCCCCCAGCAAAGCCCGCAGCTTGTCCTTGGCGGTCACCACGGCCACACGTGCACCAGCCGCGTAAAACTGGCTGAAGATGGTTGGCGCACGCAGAAAACGCACATCGTTCATCATCACTTCTTCACCCGTATCCGGGTCGATCAGATAGTTGCCGCAAATGCCATGCACACTGGGGGAACGCCCGGTGGCGATGCTCAAGTTGTTGGGGTTGGTAAAGGACGGGATGACGGAATGCGCCATGCGATCCGTGCCAGTGTCTCGCATGCGCTTGAGCGTGGGCATCAAGCCGTCGGCGATGGCTTTGTCCAGATACTCAGGCTCACACCCATCCAGACAGATCACGATGGCGCAGGTCTTTGGCACCGCATAGGTGCGGTCGTTCGCGACCACGGGATTGGTGAGCTTCATGGCAGTATCTCCTCTTTCTGCGGCTATGGGGCAGAGCAATGTAATCTGAAAGGGGGCAAACTCACTTGGCCTTGTTGACAGCGCTGCGCAACCAGCCCGAGATAAATTCGGCAATCAGCACCATTGCGATGATCGACAGGATGATCGCGCCAACACGCAAGTTTTCCAACTGCTGAACGTTACGCTTTAGATACCAGCCCATGCCGCCGCCGCCGAAGAACCCCACCACCGTGGCAGCACGAAAGGCAACGTCCCAAGTGTAGATTGCGATGCCCGTGAAGGCGACACGAACCTGCGGCACGACGGCAAAGATGAACACCTGAAACGAATTGGCCCCAGCCGCACGCATGGCCTCAACGGGGCCCATATCAACCGCTTCAATCTCGTCCGCAAAGAGCTTGCCTGCGAAACCTATGCAAAACATGGTCAGCGCGCTCACCCCAGCCAGCATTCCGAATCCCAGGACCGACACGAACAGGATCGTCCAGATAGTCTCGTGGATAGCACGGCAGGAGATCACACCAAGACGGCCAATGGGGAAGAAAATCTTGCGGTGTGGCGAAACGTTCCAGGCTGAAAACCACGCCAGTGGAATCGCCAGGAACACACCCAGAATGCCGCCCAAGAACGACATTTGCAGCGTATCCAGAATCGAGGCCAGATATCCGGGGTCGGTGACATAGGCCAAGTCCGGCGGGTAGAAACGATCAGCCACCACGCCGCCTAGTTTGCCTAATGCACCCAGCATCATGAGCACGTCGATATTCAGGAAATGCAGCGAATACCCAAGGAAAACAATCACTGCCAGCAGCGTGCCGAAACTCCAGAGAGACTCGGGAAAGCTGTAGCGCGACCAGGTCTGTTTCTGCTTTGACGGAGCGGCGGTTTGTTCGGTCATGGCTCCCTCCTCAGATCACGGCTTTACGCAGGTAGTGCGAAATGACTTCGCCCAGCACAATCAAAAGCAGGATGGCGAGAATAACCATGGTGACACCGCCATAGTTAAAGCTGTTCATCTGGCGAAAAAAGAGAAGGCCCAGGCCCCCTGCCCCGACCAATCCCATGACAGCTGAACGGCGGATGTTGATGTCCCACTCAAAGATGACTGTGGCCAGCACCACCGGATAGATCTGCGGCAGGATACCGTAGTACATCACCTGAAATTCGTTGCCACCGGTGGCTCGGATCGCCTCGACCGGCTTGGCGTCGATGTTTTCAATCGCTTCGGCGGTGATCTTCGAAATAAACCCAACCGAACGCATGGCAATGGCCAAAATGCCGGGCAGCGCGCCAAGCCCTACGGCGCTGACAAAGATAAGTGCCCAGACGATTTCGTGAACACTGCGGCTGAGCACCATCAGAAAGCGGCCCAGAGGATAGAGGATGGCCTTGCTCGGCGTAACGTTTGCCGCTCCCAGCCACGCGACCGGCAGCGAGAAAAAGCACCCCAGGACTGTCCCCACCGACGCCATCATGAAGGTTTCGATCGTTGGGATGATCAACTCGGGAAGAAGGCCCCAATCAATCGTGATGTAGCGCCCGACCGAAGCCAGCACCCCATTGCGCCCCCCGATACGTGACCAGTCGGTGTCTGCAATGATCGTGCCGTGCACGCACCAACCGGCAAAGAGCAGAAAGAGGCCCCAGATCAACAGCTGTTTCATCTGTTTCTTGCGGCGCAATTCCGTTTGAAGGGACAGACCGTCGCTGGTGTTGATGTCGGTGACAGACATGACCTAGAGGACCTCCATCGCATAGATGTCTTCAAGATCGCTATCGCGCAGAGTGGTCGTGTCGCCATCAAATTTTTTCACGCCATCCTGCAGGCCGATGATCCGGTTGCAGAATTCCTTGGCCAGCTGAACGTCGTGAATGTTGCAAAGGGCGGGCACGCCAAGTTCTTTGGCGATTTTCATGATCAGTGCCATGACTTCACGTGAAATCTTGGGGTCGAGCGCAGATGTCGGCTCGTCCAGCAGCAGAAGTTTGGGCTGTTGCATCAGCGCGCGGGCAATACCGACCCGCTGCCGCTGCCCGCCTGAAAGCTCGTCGGCACGTTTGTTGATGTGGTCACTGAGGCCCACGCGATCGAGGTAATCCAGTGCTCGACTGATATCTTCCTTCGGAAAATGTCGAAACAGGCTGCGGATGTTGCTGGTGTATCCCAGCCGCCCCGAAAGCACATTGTCCATCACGGACATGCGGTTGATCAGATTGAACTCCTGAAAGATCATCCCGACGTTGCGCCGCAAGCCACGCAGATCGCGGGAATTCAAGGCGCGCACGTCCTGCCCCAACAGGGTGATCTGCCCATCCGTCGGTTCAACCAGTCGGTTGACGCAGCGGATCAACGTGGATTTACCTGCACCACTTGGGCCGATCATTGCCAGAAAGTCATCACTTTCAACATCGAAATCAATGCCTTTCAGGATCTCGGGCCCTTTGGCAGTATAGCGCACCCTGAGGTTTCTTACGGACAGGACTGACATCAATTTATTCTCCTATGTGCCTCGCCGCAGAGGGTACGACGGCGAGGCAAATGAATCGCCAAGACAAAGATCTTTAGTTTTTCTTTGCGTCCTTGGCGGCCTTGAGATCGCGGATGATGTCATAATCCGCATCGGTCATCGCGACGAACTTACTGGCGTTGACGTTTTCGAGGTACTGCCTGCCTTCTTCGCTGTCTGCCAGTGCAAGAAAGGCACCCTGAATCTGATCAATAATCTCAGGGCAAAGACGCCCGTTCACCACAAAGGGGTCTTGCGGAATAACGGGTGACGACCACAGGACAACATAGTCGTCCTTCGTCGCGATGCCGCGTTCCAGCACATTATCAAGACGGTGCGTAGCGACAAAGGCCGCATCCACCTGGCCTTCGATCACTGCCACACCTGACAGATCATGCCCGCCGGTGTACACAACGCGAGTGAAGTAATCCTCAAGCTCGGCACCGATCACCTTGGTGAACGACACACGTGGCAACAGGTTGCCCGAGGTGCTGGCCGGGTCCGTCAGGCCAATCACCGTGCCCTTGAGATCGTCTACCGAAGTGTAGCCCGAGTCCGCACGCGCAACCAGCACGGCCTTATATCCTGGACCTTCCTCCTGAAACTGGCCCTTGTGCTTGGCATAGGTCGCAACCACGCGCAGCTCAGGATCTTTTTCCTGCGCGATCACGTAGGAATACGGCCCATGCATGCCCAGATCGACAAATCCACCCAACATCGCCTCGACCACCGAGGCATAAGATGTGGGCAGGAAAAATTCGACATTCTTGCCCGTGGCATCCTTGATCTGATTGACCAGTGGTTGATACAGCGCCAGCTCTTGGGTCGTTTCTTCGGTTGGGATCATCGAAAAGCGTATGACCTCGGGGTTCTTGCATTCCTGTGCTTGCGTGATCCCCGTGAAGGCCACTGAAGCGAGTAACGCCCCGGCAATAATCTTGGTTGTTTGGTTCCAGATAGTCATGATTTCCTCCGTTGGTGTAATGGAGCGCGTTTCACGCACTCTCGGCTTTTTTGTTATGCAGGTGACAGTTTCAGCACTCCGGATTGGGTGGCTGCTTCCAAAAAATGCTCTTTTGAGCCGATGAAGTTCTTGCCGCGCTCGCCTGCGAAGGCTTCGTCGATGATCCGGCCACATTCCGTGTTAGGCACGCCGTGGTCTGAAAATCTATGACCGACCCCAAGAGACGACAGAAACTCAGTCAGCTCATCCGCTCCTTTGGCAAGATCATCGCCAAAGATCTGTTTCAATGAGGCTTCGCGAAACCCGCCGATCCCTGCAACAGATCGCAATACCGTGGGCAACGTGAAAGAACAGGCGATGCCATGCTGCACCCCCCACCCCAGGGTAATGGGGTAGGACAGGTTATGGGCAATCGCGGTTTTGGTGTTCGAAAACGCAAGTCCTGCGTTCAGCGAGGCCTCCGCAATCCGGCTGCGTAACTGAAGATTACCCAGATCACGCAGTAGCATGGGAAGATCGGCGATGATTGCGCGGGCTGCAGCAACCGCATGACGCGCTGAGACGGGGTTGGCATTGACGTTCCAAATGCTTTCGATCGAGTGGGACAAGGCATCCAGTGCCGTCGCAAGGGTCAAACCATATGGCTTGCCCAACATAAGTGCGGGGTCCACCAGGGCGGTTTCTGGGTACAGGTTTTCGCGCGCCAGGGAGAATTTGCGCCCGCGTTCCTCGTCCCAAACCGTTGCCCATGATGTGACCTCGCTGCCAGTGCCTGCAGTGGTCGGCACGGCGATAATCGGTATGGCAGAGAGCTCCTCTGCCCCGTTCTTGGTTTCCAGAAACCGCAAGACCTTGCCAAAGTCGCCAGCTGCTGCGGCAAAGACCTTTGCGGAATCGATCACCGACCCGCCCCCCAAGGCCACGATGACCTCGGGTTGAGAAGCCAGTGCCGCAAAACGTGCGGATTGCTCGGAGAGCAGTCGGCAATCCGGGTTCGGTGCGATGTCGTTGACCACCAAAGATGGCGTACCAGCCGTTGTACTCAGCTGATTTGCGAGCGTCTGAAACGATGCTTCAGGATAGGTCACAAGCGCATAAGAGCGTCCCGCAATCAAGGCTGCGAGGGATGAATACTGATCGTTTCCAAACAGAATTTTGACTGGATTTTTATACGACCACATCTCTCCCCTCCCAACAGCGACACGTGCGACTCGGCAGATAAGGAAGAAGCGTGAGGGAGCGCCCTCCATATATCAAATTGATTGTTTAGATTGTATCTATATACTTTATCTATGCTTACAACTGCGCTTCGATCCTTTCACGCCGTTGCCCGCTACGGCGGATTTTCCGCAGCCGCCCGTGCGTTGAACATCAGCCAGCCCACGCTGTCGACGCAGGTGAAAGGGTTGGAAACCCGCTATGACGTTGAATTGTTCAGCCGCATCGGGCGCGATGTCCGTCTGACACCTGCAGGACAGGAGCTTTATCAAACCACGATGCGCCTGCATCAAAGCGAAGCCGAGGCCGAAGATTTACTAAACTCGTTCAAAGGCTTCCACTCAGGCTCTTTGCGCATCGCAGCTGTCGGCCCGTTTCACGCAACCGATATGATCGTGGCGTTCAAATCTCGCCATCCAAAGATCGACATCAGCGTTCAGTTCGGAAACTCCCAACGCAGTTTTGAACGCTTGCTGACGTATGAGGCAGATGTCGGGCTCATTGCCGAGGTGAATGCTGATCCTCGCGTGATCACTCTGCCCTACAGCTCGCATAGTGTTGTCGTTTTCGTAAACGCCCAGCACCCGTTCTTTGAGCGTGACTATATTTCGTTCCATGAGCTTCAAGGGCAGAAAGTGATTCAACGCGAAGTCGGATCAACCACCCGCACCGCGATGGAACAGGCCCTGGAGGCCTATAATGTCTCGATTGATGTCGTTCTGGATATCGGCAGTCGTGAAGGCATCTGGAAAGCCGTCGAACAGGGATTGGGCATCGGATTTGTCGCTGACTTTGAATTTGTCCCACACAAAAACCTGCGGGCGATCCCGATCAAGGATGTGACCATCAGCACGCAATATTTCCTCGCTTTTCTGGAAGAGCGTAAAAACTCTCATCTTATCCGAGCCTTCTGCGATGTGGCCCAAAAGGAAGGGTACAGCCAGATGCCCGGTGCAGAACTGCCGAGCATCCGTGTCTGAGCGATCCTCGACAAAGTTGCCGCAACGGGCCACTACGCCTAGAACGGTCAGGGCAGCGCAGATTGGCCTGACGTCGCCATTCGTCACCGGATTGGATCCATGGAAACCGATTACGCCATTGTAGGAGGAGGCATCGTGGGCCTCTCAGTCGCCTGGGGTTTGCTCCGACGTGGGCGACGCGTCGCGGTTCTGGATGGCGACGACGGCGCTTTTCGGGCCAGCCGCGGCAATTTCGGGCTGGTTTGGGTGCAAGGCAAGGGCATGCGTCAACCGCGCTATGCCCGCTGGTCGCAACACTCTGCCGCCGTCTGGGCCGAATTTGCTGCTGAAATCGCAGCCAATACCGGGCGCGACGTGCCACTGGAGCAAAACGGCGGGTTCGATCTGCATTTCTCGGAAGAGGCATTGGAGGCGACGGTTGCCCAGTACGAGGCGCTCAAGACGGCGCTGGATGGCGATTACCCCTACGAGGTTCTGGGCCACAACGCCCTGCGCAAGGAGGAACCCAACATCGGACCCAAGGTCGTGGGCGCGATCCTGCATCATCAGGACGGCCACGCGAACCCGTTGAAACTGCTGACGGCTTTGGCTGCCGATGTGCGGCGTATGGGCGGGCAGGTTCTGATCGGCAAGACCGTCACAGACTTAAGCAAACCGGATGCGTTTCGCATCACCTGCGCCGATGGCACGATCCTTAGCGCAGAAAAGATTGTGCTCTCGGCCGGGTTGGGCGCGGCAGAGCTTGGCCCAAAACTGGGGTTCATCGCCCCCATCCGTCCACAGCGCGGGCAGGTTTTGATCACTGAAAAGCTACCCAAGCTGATCAATCGCCCCTCGCTGATTGCGCGGCAAGTGGACGAAGGGGGCATTCAGATCGGAGCCACCAACGAAGAGGTCGGCCTGGATGACCGAGTGACTCAGCCCGGCCTGTCTGGTCTAGCCGCGGATGCCATCGCGGCCTACCCTGCCCTGGCCCGCGCTCAGCTTGTGCGCAGCTGGGGGGCTTTGCGGGTTCTGTCGCCTGACGGGCTGCCCATCTACCAGGAAAGTGTGACCATGCCGGGTGCCTTTCTTGTCACCTGTCACAGCGGCATCACCCTGGCCGCCGCCCATGCGCGCTTGCTGCCGGACTGGCTGGAAGGCGCCGCTACGGCCCCAGATCTGGAGGTGTTCAGTGAATCCCGCTTCGCCTTTTCTTGAACTTGAAGACACACCGCGTGTCGATGTGGTCTTTCAAGGCACTCCGCTCAGCTTACCTGCGGGAATGAACCTGGCCGCGGCCCTGTTGAGCGCTGGTGTCGAGGCGTTCCGCCATACCCCGGTCTCCGGAAGCCCCCGTGCGCCCTTTTGCATGATGGGGGCCTGCTTTGATTGTCTCGTTGAAATCAATGGCGTCGTACGGCAGGCCTGCATGCTTGAGGTGGCGGAAGGCCTGTCCATCTCGCACCCGCATGAGGCGGAGGATGATGATGAAACATCGTGATCTTGCCATCATCGGTGCCGGGCCCGCCGGTATGGCAGCTGCCGCTCAAGCGGCGGCACTGGGCCTCAGCGTCTCTGTGCTGGACGAACAACCCCGGGCCGGTGGGCAGATCTACCGCGATGTCGACAGGGTCGCCCCCCGACGTGGTGCAATACTGGGCCAGGACTACACCCATGGCATCACCCTTACGGCAGGGATGCACCATGACACCATCGAGCATCTGGCCAAGGCCACGGTTTGGGCCATCGAGGATGAATTCCGCATCTCTTATACGCAGGACGGATGCGCGGCACAGCTGGACGTCGATCGCTTACTTCTGGCCACCGGTGCATTGGAACGCCCCATGCCTCTGCTTGGCTGGACCTTGCCGGGCGTGATGACCGCAGGGGCGGGGCAGATCCTACTCAAGCAATCCGGCGTTGTGGCACGCGGTGCTGTGCTCGTCGGCTCTGGTCCCCTGCTCTATCTGATCGCAGCGCAGATGGTGCGCACGGGTACTCCGCCCATTGCCATGGTGGAGACCCAGGCAACGGCCAACATGGCCCGCGCCATACGTCACATTGGTGGGGCCTTGCGCGGGTGGCGTTACATGGCCAAGGGCCTGAAAATGCTTGGCGACATAAAACGCGCGCAAGTGCCGCGCTATACCGGAGCCACGGAAATAACCATCGAAGGTGAGACCAAAGCCGAGGCTGTCTGTTTCTCACACAAAGGTCAGCCCCGGCGCATCCCCTGTGACGTGGTGTATTTACATCATGGCGTGGTGCCCAACACGCAGGCCGCGCGATCGCTGGGCGTGTCGCACAGATGGCACGCAGGTCAATCCTGTTTTGTGCCCACACTGAGCGTTTGGGGCCAAAGCGATGTGGCAGGCATCTTTATCGCCGGGGATGGGGCCGGGATTGGCGGGGCCAAGGCCGCTGAACACACCGGACGGCTCGCGGCCTTGAAAGTGGCGCAAGAGTTGGGTCGGCTCCCCGCCTCTGAGCGTGATCGCATGGCGGCCCCGCTGCGCGCGAGCCTGTCCCGTGAATTGGCGGTACGCCCGTTTCTGGATGCGGCCTACCCGCCTTGTGCAGAAGCGTTGCATCCGGCCGATCCCACCACGATCTGCCGGTGCGAGGAAGTTACCGCCGGGGACATCCGTGGGTATGCCAAGCTGGGGTGCGTCGGACCCAACCAGACCAAGGCTTTGGGACGTGCTGGCATGGGCCCCTGTCAGGGCCGGTACTGCGGCCTGACCGTGACAGCCCTTCTGGCCGAGGCCAACGGGCAAACTCCGGATGACACAGGGTATTACCGCATCCGCCCCCCACTCAAACCTGTCACGCTGGGCGAGCTTGCGGCGATGGCACCAACCCAACAGGATGCGGTGGAATAGCGCCTGTTCGTGCTCAAGCCCATCCCCCGAAGTGCCCTGCCTGCTGCTTCAAGGCACAGGGTGAGCTTCTGGGCACATGGCATGGGCAACAAAAAATCCCCCGCCAAAGGCGAGGGATTTGTGTCTTGGATATGTATGCGCCGATCACATACGCGAGGCGACATTTTCCCAGTTGACCAGATTGTCGAGGAAGTTGGTCAGGTAGGCCGGGCGCTTGTTGCGGAAGTCGATGTAGTAGGAATGTTCCCACACATCGCAGCCCAGCAGCGCGGTCTGGCCAAAGCACAGTGGGTTCACGCCGTTTTCGGTCTTGGTCACAGCCAAGGAACCGTCAGCGTTCTTCACCAACCAGCACCAGCCTGAGCCGAACTGGCCCGCACCTGCGGCAGAGAATTGTGATTTGAACTCATCCACCGAGCCAAAGCTTTCGGTAATGGCTTTTTCCAGCTCACCGGGCATCGAAGACGCCCCCGGCCCCATCATTTCCCAGAACTGGTTGTGGTTCCACAGCTGGCTAATGTTGTTGAAGATGCCGTTTTGCGCGACGGCCGAGGCGTCATAGGTGCCGGTGATGATGTCTTCCATCGACTTGTCGGCCCATTCGGTGCCCTCAATCAGCTTGTTGCCGTTGGTCACATAGGCGTTGTGGTGCAGGTCGTGGTGGTATTCCAGGGTCTCGGCGCTCATGCCTTTGTCGGCCAATGCGTCGTGGGCGTAGGGAAGATCAGGAAGTTCGAATGCCATATGTGCGGCCCCCTCAGGTGGTTGAATGTGTCTCTGCCCTTACATGGTAGAGTTGGCAGGCCGAGGTCAAGGGTGAGTTGGGGTTTTTCATGTGCGCATGCGGCGGTTGAGATGTGCAGGCCCCGGCCATCGTCAGCCCCAGGGGTGGCGATGGCCGGGGCCTTTCCGGCCTGTTAACCGGCTGGGTGCCCTACTCAAAGCAATAATTTTCGACGGAAACCGCATCACCTTCCGTTTCATCCCTACTGACCACCTCAACAAAAGGAGCAGAAAGATGAAACTTACCCTGACACTGGCCGCCGCTGGCCTGATGACCATGGGCTTTGCCGATATGGGTGAAGCGAACCAGAAAACCAAATACCTCGACCGGCTGGAAGACCGTATCGACCGCCGCGAGAGCATCCGCGACGAACGTGTGGATCATGGCCGTCGTGATGTGATCGAAGACCGCGTGGACCGCTGGGAAAGTCGCCGTGACCGCGCTGGCAAACCCACGCCTCGGTTCATCAACGCCTGGGAACGGCGCAGCTGGAAAAAGCGTTGGGGTCGCAACTAGACCCAAACTGGAGGCGTAGGGTGGCGGGCTGATCCGCCTCCCCTCATGAGATCCGCGAGAAGCGGGTTGAACGCTACCTTACGCCGACCAATAGAACGAGATACCGCGGATTGATGGCATCTCCTTAGTTGTCAGCGATCCAACGCAAGCAGTCCTGTCCACTGAGGGTCGAGTTGATAATTTGCCCGACATAAGAATACTCATAGACAACGTTCTTGATACCGCCCTGAAAATAGCCTTCAAAATCTTCGCAGAGCTCTTGTCCATCAAGCGTATCAATCCGCAACGCTTCGGTGATGTATTCCAGATCGTATTCGTCAACTTCCTGGGCCAAGGAGATAAAGAAAACGATGTCGTCGCCAACGACAGACGCTTTTCGCATGACAATCCCGTCCCCCATGTCCATAGGAAGCGACTTGTTCAATTCCCTGAGTTCCAATTCCACCATGAAACGCGGCTGCGCTATACTTGGAAACAAGAGAGAGACCGCCGAGTAAATTGTGATTGCAGCGGCAAAACTCGTGAGCGCCAAACCAATCCAACCCCATCCACCAAGGGTTCGATTGTCGTGCCCTGATTTCCACAAAGCACGCAGCAACAAAAGAAGGTACAAAGCCAGAGCACATGTATAAATGGTGTCAAACAGCTCTAGCCGGGCAAATGCCAAGTCAGATTCAAGGGTGAGAAACCCATGCTGAATGGCCCGGTTGATCAGCTTAATGATAATGCCGATACCGAAGCCACCAACCCAATAGGTGAAACCAAGGCTATATTTGCCGTTAAGGAAATCTTTGAACATGTTTCGCCTATTCAGAAATACCTTGGCGATCGACTACCCTTTAGAGGGAGTAAGCGCCACTGGAAATCAAACAGGCTTGGCGGGTTATCGGAGCACAACAAGTTGTCATGCCCCGTTCATTGATCAATGCGTTTCGCGTTAACCTAAAAGTGCGAAGTTAATGCGAAATGCCGCGAAAAATCAGCGTTGTGAACGTTTCGACAAAGGCTGAAATCTCAGGCATGTCTCAAAACGCTTTAGGCAAACATACCCACTTCGCTGCCCGGCTCAGCCGCTGTTTTCAGCAGGTTGAAACCATATTCCGCTACAGAGCGGAAACAAACGATCTGCACCGATGTGGTGTCGGGCATCCAGAAAGCTGCAGGGATCTGCGCCAGACGGGTGCGACGGATCTCACCGGGACCAAAGGCGTTGGGGGACATATCCACGGGTGACAGTTTGGCAATCACCTCACGTGCGCCGTTGCCTTCCAGATGGAACATCGCCCGGGCATCCGAGACATTCACCGCCAAAAAGTGCTGCCCTTCCAGGGCTTTGTGCAGCTCGTCCAGCTTGGCATCAACGTCCGCGTAAGGCACGAAGATCAAGAGTTCATCCGGGCTCATCCAGGCTACGCCGGTGTCCCCTGACATGTGACATTCGCGCTGACCGGGCATATCGGTGCCCGCCACAGTCTTCACAGCTTTCTTGACCTTGGCGGCCGACAGATCCCCGCGGAAGGTGATCATGCCTTGCAGGCCCATGGCCTTAACGGTGACGAAGCCTTCGTATTTGGCGCCGTTCAAAGGGCTGACAGCATCAGACATTTTGTTTTTCTCCGTCTTTGTCATAGAAGACCTGATCTACAATTTTGGCTTGTACAACTGTGCCATCCACTTTGGGGAAGTCGATCACCTCGCCCATACGGTCCGGTCCATTGTGCACCAGCCCCATGGCAATACCGCGCTTCAGCGTTGGCGAATAATAGGTCGAGGTCACGCGGCCCTGGGTGTTGCGCTGACCATTGGCGTTTTCACCGTCGGCCACCGCATAGGCCCCTTCGGGCAGCACAGAGCCATCCACGGTTTCCAGACCCACCAGTTTCCAGCGGTTTGGATCAGCCATATGCGAACGCTCTTGTGCGCGTTTGCCCAGGAAATCTTCTTTCTTTTTGGAAATCGCCCACTGCATGTTCAGATCTTGCGGGATCACGGTGCCATCGGTTTCGTCGCCAATCATGATGAAGCCCTTTTCGGCCCGCATGACGTGCAGCCCTTCGGTGCCATAGTATGTCACGTCATATTCAGCCCCGACCGCACGCAATTTATCCCACAGCGCACGGCCATAAGAGGCAGGCACGGCGATCTCATAGCTCAACTCACCCGAGAAAGAGATACGGTAGGCGCGGCATGGGATGCCATCCAGCTCGATGTCCTTGAAGCCCATGAAAGGCAGGGCGTCATTGCTGATATCATCCTTGGTCAGACGGGCCAGCGCGTTACGGGCATTGGGGCCAACCACGGCGATCTGGGCGTATTGCTCGGTCACGTTGGCAGTGTAGACTTTCCAATCCCACCATTCGCATTGCAGCCAGTCTTCCATATGGCCGTGGATTGATTCAGCACCGCCGGTAGTGGTGTGACACAGGAATGTCTCCTCATCCAGACGCACAACCACGCCATCGTCGATTAGGAACCCGTTTTCACCGCACATCAGCCCATAACGGCATTTGCCCGGCTTCAGCGTGGACATCATGTTGGTGTACATCATGTCGAGGAACTTGCCTGCGTCCGGGCCCTTGACGATGATCTTGCCAAGGGTTGAGGCATCCAGCAGCGCCAGACTGTTGCGGGTGCCATCAATCTCACGAATGACAGCGTCTTTCACGCTTTCACCGCTCTGCTGATAGCAATACGGCCGACGCCACGCGCCAACGGGTTCAAAAAACGCACCATTTTCTTCGTGCCAGTCGTGCAGCACGGTTTTTCGCAGCGGTTGGAAAATTTCACCGCGTGCCTCGCCTGCAATCGACGACATTGAGATTGGCGTGTAAGGCGGACGGAAGGTGGTCGTACCTGTCTGCGGAATAGGTTGGTTCAATGCATCAGAAAGGATCGCCAGGCCGTTGATGTTGCTCAGCTTACCCTGATCTGTGGCCATGCCCAGCGTTGTGTAACGTTTGGCATGTTCAACGCTCTCATAACCCTCTTGCGCGGCCAATTGCACGTCGGAAACTTTCACGTCGTTCTGATAGTCCAGCCACGCTTTCATACGCTTTTTGGGCCCTGCCCCTTGCGGCATCAACCAAATGGGTTGAATGGGCGCTTCTTCGACAGTGATGCCCTTGGGCGCGTCAAAGCCTTTGGGCGCTTTGGCCCCGGTGGCAGTCGCGGCGGCCAGACCTGCGGCATGCGCATCCTCCAGCAGATCACCCAAACCGAAGTGGCCATTGGCGGCCCCGGCAGTCGACACAAAAGCTTCCCCTGCGTCACCCATCGGCGCTTTATACACATCCGGGCGGAACATGGCATTCGCCTCGTCCCAATTCAGCTTGCCACCGCAATGCGACCAGAGGTGCACGACAGGCGACCACCCACCTGACATGGCAACCACGTCACAAGCGATGTCTTCGAGCACAGCCCCTTCGCCGGCCTGACTGCACAGCTGCACCCCGGTGACACGCTTGCCCCCTTTGACTCCAGCAATGCCGTGGCCCATGATCACTCGGATACCTTGGGCCTTGGCCTGTGCCATCAGTACAGAATCCTGTGGCAGCACACGTGCATCAATGATCGCAGGAACATCAAGCCCTTGTTCTTTCAGCGCAAATGCCGTGCGATACGCATCGTCATTGTTGGTGACAACGACAGTGCGATCTCCGGCAGAGACACCAAAATTCACCACATAATCGCGTACAGCCGAGGCGAGCATGACGCCTGGAATATCGTTCCCGGCAAAGCTGATCGGGCGCTCAATCGCGCCTGTCGCGGTGATTGTTTGTGCGGCCCGGATGCGCCACAGACGGTGGCGTGGCCCCAGTGCATCAGGCTGGTGATCGTTCACACGCTCGTAGCCCAGCACGTATCCATGGTCATAAACCCCTGCGCCCATCATGCGGGTGCGCAAGGTTACGTTTGACATTTCCTGAAGTTCACTCAAGATTTTTTGAACAAACTTATCCACAGGCTCGCCATCGACGGTTCCGCCGTCCACCATGGCCCGACCGCCCCAATCAGCGGTCTGTTCGATCAACATCACCTTAGCTCCAGTCTCAGCCGCAGCGCGTGCGGCTTGCAAGCCAGCAACACCGCCACCAATCACCAAAACATCGGTAAAGGCATAAAAATGTTCGTAAGTATCTTGGTCGCGGTCGCGCGGGGCTTTGCCCAGGCCAGCAGATTTCCGAATAAACGGCTCATACACGTGTTTCCAGAATGACCGGGGATGAATGAACATCTTGTAATAGAACCCAGCCGGCAGGAACCGGCTGAGACGCGTATTGATCGCGCCGACATCAAATTCCAGGCTGGGAAAATGGTTCTGGCTCTTGCATGTCAGCCCTTCAAACAGCTCGGTTGTCGTGGCGCGTTGGTTGGGCTCAAACCGGGCGTCTTCACCCATGTTCATCAAGGCGTTGGGTTCTTCACCGCCCGAAGCCACAATCCCACGGGGACGGTGATACTTGAACGACCGACCCACCAACATCTGATCATTGGCCAGAAGCGCCGAGGCAAGTGTATCGCCTGCGCGGCCCTTCAGGCGTTTGCCATTGAAGGTAAATTCGACGGTTTTGGCGCGGTCGATCAGGCGACCACCAGTGGCAAGGCGCGTGCTCATGAGAACTCTCTCCAGCTCCAGCCCGGCACTTTGGCCGAGATCTTGTCTTTGATTTCTTTCGGCGGCTCATAAGTCTGAGCAGCATAGGTGCCGTAGACTTCCATCGTCACCGTGTTACGCGCGGCCAGAAACCACTTGCCGCAGCCATTGGCATGGCGCCAGCGCTCCAGATGCACACCCTTAGGGTTCTCTTTCATAAAGAGATAGTCGTGAAACTGGTCATCATCTGACCCTGGGCCAAACCGCTTCAGATGCGCTTCGCCGCCGGCAGCAAATTCGGTTTCTTCGCCTGCGACACCGCAGCAGGGACAGGTGAGGATCAGCATTTCGGGCCTCCGATGTGGGGTGCAGCAAGAAAATTCCCATTTTCTTGGCAATATTCTTTGAAGAACTTTGGGTCGCGCACAGCAAAGGCGGACGCCAATAAGCGCCCGCCTGTGGTAGCAGCATATGTGTTGTTGTTATTCGACGATGGTGACGCCGGGATCAGGCAAAGGCGTCGGTTCCACGGGAACAACGACAGATTCAGCGCCTGCGCCGCCTGGGTGATCAACCGGGGTTGATCCGCCTCCGAAGGCCCCGATGAGGACAAGAATGCCCAGACCTGCGATAGCAAAGAGCGCCCAGAAGAGCCCCGTGCCACTGCCTGATGCCAGGTGATTGGGCGGGTAATTGCGGGAATGTTGATAGTCAGCCATGAAGTGATCTCCTTTCTGAATGTCAGAAAAGATGATCTCACAACCTGTGGCTGTGAAGGCTGAGCGGGAATCCCCGGCCCATTCCGGCCATTCCCCGCGATTTGTGCGGGGATGCATGGGCTAGTTTCCGCCCGAATGCCAAAAAGTTGCAAAACAGCGGGACGCATCAGTGCGCCACCCCTGCTGCGACGCTTTCATCAATGAAGCGGCCTTCCTTGAAGCGATCGAGGTTGAAGGCCTCGGTCAGGGGTGAGTGCCCTGTGGCCATCAGCTCGGCAAAGCCAAAGCCGGAACCCGGGATCGCCTTGAAGCCGCCGGTGCCCCAGCCGCAGTTGATAAAGATGTTTTCCACGGGCGTTTTCGACAGGATGGGTGAGCGGTCTCCGGTCACATCCACGATGCCGCCCCATTGGCGCAACATCTTGAGGCGTGCAACCATCGGGAAAGTTTCGATCAATGCGCGCACGGTTTCTTCGGCGTGGTGGAATGATCCGCGCTGGGTAAAGGCGTTGTGCCCGTCGGTGCCGCCGCCGATGACCATTTCACCCTTGTCAGACTGGCTCATGTAACCGTGCACGGTGTTGGCCATGACCACACAATCCATGCAAGGTTTGATCGGCTCAGTCACCAGCGCCTGCAAAGGCACAGATTCAACCGGCAGGCGGAAGCCCGCCATGCGTGCCAGATCGCCACAGTGACCGGCCACAACCATGCCCAGCTTGTCGCAGTCGATCTCGCCTTTGGTGGTGGTCACACCCACAACCTTGCCGCCTTCATTGCGGATGCCGGTCACTTCGCACTTCTGGATCACGTCCATGCCCATGTCGGAACAGGCACGCGCATAGCCCCAGGCCACCGCATCGTGACGGGCTGTGCCGCCACGGGCCTGCCACAAACCACCCAGCACCGGGTAGCGCGGACCGTCGAGGTTGATGATCGGCACGATTTCCTTGACCCGTGTCGGGCTGATAAATTCTGTCTTCACCCCCTGCAGCGCATTCGCGTGCGCCGTGCGCTTGTAGCCACGGACCTCATGTTCGGTCTGGGCCAGCATGATCACGCCACGCGGGCTGAACATCACGTTATAGTTCAGGTCCTGCGACATGGTCTCATACAGAGACCGCGCCTTTTCGTAGATCGCCGCCGATGGGTCCTGCAAATAGTTTGAGCGGATGATCGTGGTGTTCCGGCCTGTGTTGCCGCCACCCAGCCAACCTTTTTCGATGATCGCCACATTGGTGATGCCGTGGTTCTTGCCCAGATAATATGCCGTGGCCAACCCGTGGCCCCCGGCCCCGATGATGATCACATCATATTTTTTCTTGGGCTCAGGCGCACGCCAGGCGCGCTCCCATCCCTGGTGGTAACGCGCGGCTTCTCGGGCGATGGCAAAGGCGGAATAACGTCTCATGCGGGCTCTCGGTCAATGTCATGGAATCGCGTGGCAGAAAGCGATGCTTTCGTATGCGCCTCTTCAGGCAAAGTTAAGACACCCTATGCGGCGAATAACACGCACATTGCGACATCTACTTTGGGTGGACTGCACGCTTAGGTGACTGTGGTGCTTTGTCTCTTTTTTCCGACGCTTCGCGGGTCTAGATGAAAGAGACAATGCAGGGAGACACCATGACCTTCTGGATCATCACAGGATTGATGTGTGCCGCCGTGGCTGCGGTGCTGGGCCTGGCGATGCTGCGCGGCAGGACGGCGTCGCAAGCGGCTGCGGCTTACGATCTGGATGTCTACGCAGACCAGCTGAAAGAGGTGGATCGTGATCTGGCCCGCGGCATGCTGAGCGCGGACGAAGCCGCGCGCGTGCGCACCGAAGTGTCGCGCCGCATTCTGGCCGCGGATGTGCAGCTACACTCTTCGACCCAGAGCGAAAATCGGGGGGCAGGAATGGCCGTGGCGGTCGTCACCGGTGTGGCGATTGTGGCCGGGGCCGGTGCACTTTACTCGCAAATGGGAGCGATCGGCTACAGGGATGTGCCGATAAAATCGCGGATTGCGGCCTCAGACATCCTGCGCGCCGAACGCCTGACCCAGGCCGACGCCGAGGCACGTGTGGCCGATATCCCGCGAACACCACCGCCCGAGGCCAGCGCGGATTTCCTGGCCCTGATGGAGGATTTGCGGGCGACGGTCAAAGATCGGCCAGATGACCTGCGCGGGCTGATGCTGTTGGCACGGAATGAGGCATCCTTGGGCCGGGCCAAAGAGGCGGCCGCCGCGCAGGGTCGCATCATTGCGCTCAAAGGGGCCGATGCCACTGCGGCAGATCATGCCTTTTACGCGGATGTGCTGATCACCGCCGCCGCTGGATATGTCAGCCAGGAGGCTGAAGCCGCCTTGCGCACGGCCCTGAAGATGAGCCCCACACATCCCATCGCGCGCTATTATCTGGCGCAATACATGGTGCAAGTGGACCGCCCCGATACGGCGTTTCGCCTGATGGAAGAGCTTTTGCGCGACAGCACGGCTGATGCTCCCTGGCTGCCATCGCTGCGGGCTCAGATCGAAGAGGTCGCCTGGCGGGCCGGAGTTGCGTTTGAACTTCCCCCTTTGGAAAGGTCCGGTGGCCCATCTGCATCTGACATCGCCGCGGCGGACGATATGTCGCCCGAGGATCGTAAAGCGATGATTGAGGGGATGGTGGGGCAGTTGTCCCAACGGCTTGCGGCTGAGGGCGGCTCTGCTGAGGAGTGGGCGCGGTTGATCCGGGCATTGGGTGTGCTTGAACGGTTTGACGAGGCCCGCAGCATCTTTGTGGAATCCTTGCGCGTCTTTGAAGGTCGCGAGGCCGAACTGGAACTTATGCGCGCTGCAGGGCGCACTGTGGGGATTTCCGATAATGATCTTTGATTCCATCGAGGAATTTGCCGCCACCCTGCCCCCGATGCGCGCCCTGATGGGGTTGGATCTGGGGGACAAGACCATCGGCGTGGCCGTCTCGGACGGGCTACGCTCAGTGGCGTCGCCTTTTGAAACGGTGCGGCGCAAGAAATTTGGCGTGGATGCCGCCCACCTGCTCGAGATCGTGTCCGAGCGTAATGTGGCCGGGATCGTCCTTGGACTGCCGTTCAACATGGACGGATCAGAAGGGCCACGCTGCCAATCCACCCGTGCATTTGCACGCAATCTTGAGAAGCTCACCCCCCTTCCCATCGGGTTCTGGGACGAGCGTTTGTCCACTGTCGCGGCAGAACGGGCGCTTTTGGAGGCGGATGCGTCTCGAAAGCGTCGCGCGGAAGTGATCGACAATATCGCCGCCTCGTATATCTTGCAGGGTGTGTTGGATCGCCTGACCCATATAAAGGCCACCGAATGAACGAGCAGAACGTCTGGAACCGCAACGAGGTCGAAAGCCCCTGTGTGCGTATTTGTGTGGTGCATCCCGAAGCGCGGATATGCACCGGATGTAACCGCACGATGGATGAAATCCGCCTATGGTCCAAAATGAGTCCCGAAGAGCGTCGCGAGATCATGGCCGCCCTGCCGGATCGGTCTTCGATGCTGACAAAACGACGCGGCGGACGTGCAGCGCGCTTAGCGCGGGGTTCTGGTGAAAGCTGAGGCAAACATTGCACAGTTTTCAATTGGATTTGTTCCGCAACTTGTCTTGCGGATCGAGAAACATGATAGAGTTGCCTTTCAAACTCAAATCAATGGAGGCTGAAATGGCAAAACGCATCAAATTCGAAGACCGCCCCTCCTTTCGAGGCAACGTCTAAACGTCGTAATTCTTTCCCGTCTGAAACCAGAGTAAAATCCGGAACGCGCAAGGTGCGTGGGCGATGTTGAGTTATCTGAAAAACTAGGCCGCAATGATCTGTGCCCCTGCAATTCAGGTAAACGCTTCAAGCGCTGTTGCCTGAAATCTGGGAAGTATGACGGAAGTCGGCGAGACTATTACTTTTAGGGACCGCAGTTAAAACGCCCTTCTAATCACTAGAGGTCAGAAAAACCACGGATCACCTGTTACGCTCTAATGGGTGATCCAAATTCGTTTCTCACGGCATTTCCAGCCAATCCCGCGTGTCCCCCGTAAACTCAGGGCGGAAATACGCGATCATTCGCCCTTCATCAGGTGCTTTCGCGCTCTCTGCCCAAGGGGCCACACCGTGCAGGGTCAGACGGTGCACCAGATAAGCTTCACCCGGGCGAGCGGCAATCTCAACCCTGGGACAGGTTTCGAACACCACGCGCCGCGTGTCCTGGTACACTTCCGTCAAATCGATCTGTTCCCAATCGGCTTCAGGCACTGCACCCAAAACCTCAGCGAAAGCGGCCCGCATGATCGCGTGGCTGCCTTCCCAGATCACCAGGGGGCTGGCCGTCGCATCGCAATCCGTCATGGGCAGGCCTAGGATGTAGGCATGGCGTTCTTTCAGCATGCGCCGTCGACTTTCACCCACGGCCAACAGCCCGTCCACATGCGCGGCATCCCGGTTCAGACGGTAGCGAAACGCCCCCTCCCCTTCTCCCTTTCGCGGCTTGGGATAGCCCGGATACATCACCGACACCTGCCCTCGGTGAAGTGGCAATGTGCCATAGAGCGTACGGGCGGCATCATAAGCCACCCCGCACAACGGCCCGGATCCCAGAACGGCACCGTCACCCGTGTTGGGCAGCGTATCGACGCCGACAAACCAAGTGCCTTCGCATTGCAGCCATTCGGCCTGTTCAGCGGGGTCCGCAACCCGCGCCTTGGCAACCGGAGTGGCGATATCCAACCAGCGCTGCAGCTCTGCATCATGGGCAAACCGGGCCCATCCTTTGCTGAATAGAGTCTTTACCATCCCACAGCCTTGCGCAGCATGTTGAGGGCGACCAGTGTCAGGAATACTGCGAACACGCGTTTGAGTGGTTTGGGGTCCATCGCATGCGCCAGCTTCACCCCCCAAGGTGTGGTGATCAACGTCATGGCAATCACCACCACAAAAGCCACAAGATTGACCGCGCCGATACTGAACGGTGGCCGCGTGGCCGGATCAATCTGCAAGGTCAGAAATCCAATGACCGAAGGCACAGCGATCACCAGGCCAAAGCCCGCAGCTGTGGCCACGGCGCGGTGAATGGGGCTGTTGTAAAGGCTCATCAGCGGCACGCCAAAGCTGCCACCCCCGATGCCCATCATGACCGACAGGAACCCCAAAATGGGCGAGATGGCGGCGCGGGTCATACCCGAGGGCATGGCCTCACCCAATCGCCAGTCCGCGCGGCCCAACCCCATATACAGGCCGACCACAACACCCAGGATGCCAAACACGGCCTGCAGCACGACCGAGCTGAGGTTCGAGGCAACCAAAACGCCAAGAACCGCGCCGATGGCGATGCCCGGTGTCCAGCTGCGCAAGATGTGCCAGTCAACCGCGCCCTTCTTGTGGTGGCCCGAGACCGAACGCAGGGAGGTCACGACTATGGTGGCCAATGATGTGGCGAGGCAAACCTGCATCAATCGCGGACCATCATAGCCAAGCGTTTGAAATGCATAGAAAAATGCAGGTACCAACACGATGCCGCCACCCACGCCAAGCAATCCGGCCAACACACCTGCAAAGCCGCCGATGACCATCAGCAACACCAACATCTGGATCAGCAGGACTGTGTCGGGCATGGGGCCTCCGCACGGGTTTGCCTCTTGGTTACACTGCCCACGTCACAAGGGAAAGCACTAGGGGGCCGCGATCTGCGACAGGGCGTCCAGCACCAGTTCGGGGCCGGCTTCAGGCCGCGTGGCCCCCTCGGATAAAATGCGTCGCCACGCCCGGGCACCGGGGCGACCTGTGAACAATCCCAACATGTGACGGGTGATCTGGTGCAGTTTGCCGCCCTCCGACAGATGCGCCTCGATATAGGGCAACATCCCCATGACAGCGTTCTCAGCGCCAGCGCAGGGGTTTGTGGTGCCAAACAGGCGCGCATCGGCGTCCAGTAAAGTGTCACCTGGGTTGTGATAGGCCGCCCGCCCGATCATAACGCCGTCCAAACCACGCTCGAGAAAGCGCGCGGCGTCGTCCAGCGTCGTAATGCCACCGTTAACGGACAAATGCAGGGCCGGGAAAAGGCTTTTCATCCGCAAGACCAGATCATAATCAAGCGGCGGTATGTCTCTGTTTTCCTTGGGACTTAACCCTTTCAGCCAGGCCTTACGGGCATGGATGGTAAACCGTGATACACCTACCGAGCCGACCCGCGCCAAGAACTCGGGCAAGACAACTTCAGGGTCTTGGTCGTCCACACCGATGCGGCATTTGACCGTAACCTCAACCAGCGAGGTGTCGATCATCGCCGCACAGCATTCCGCTACAAGGCCCGGATCTTTCATCAAGACTGCACCAAAGGTGCCCGATTGCACCCGGTCGGATGGGCAGCCGACGTTCAGGTTGATCTCGTCATATCCGGCCTCAGCCCCGAGACGCGCGGACTGGGCCAGTTCCTCGGGGTCCGAGCCGCCCAGCTGCAAGGCAACAGGATGCTCAGCCGGGGAATGATCCAACAGGTGCGTAGCCCCGCCCCGCACCAATGCCGGAGCAGTCACCATCTCGGTGTACAAAAGCGCCTCGCCGGTTAAAAGACGATGCAGATACCGGCAATGGCGGTCGGTCCAATCCATCATGGGCGCCACACTCAGGCGCGCGGCGCGGCGCAGGCTGGCGTTATGTACGGGTGACATAGTTACGCAGACAGATAGGATTAATTGCCAAGGATCAATGACTTAAGAGAGGGGTTCATCGCGCCCGGGCCCGTTTGCCGGAACGTCACAGAGATGTTCACGCCGTCTTGGTCCGAATTTTCGCGCAACACCTCTTGCCGGGGGATCCTGATCTTCACCACTTGCCCTGCGGACCACGGCGTTTGCGTGACCACGCAGTTGGCGGGTTGTCCGGCATAGCTGGCCGCAGGCGCAACTTTGGCCATAAACGCCAGATCTCGATGCAACACGGCGTCTCCCAGATATACTGACCCCGAGTGCATGACCCGAGGGGCTGCACCTTTGGACAGGACAGATTGGTGTTTGCTTTCAGCCCAGGCACCGCAGAGGGCGGTCATGCCACCCACATTTATCGTTTGCGCTGCGACGGTGATCCCACCTCCGGTAGAATAGGTGCCGCCGTCCAGCACGGGGGAAGGACCCAAGGATGTCTTGCCCACCTTCGCAACCGGCGTGCACGCTGCCGCAGCGAAGATACAGATCAATGAAATCAAAGCATTACGCATATTATCGTTGCTCCTTGCCGTTGCGGATGGGATGAATTTAAGACGCACTGCCCTAAATGGAAAGACACCGGGTGATCACGATGCCTTGTCAGCGAACTCTGCCGTGTCCTTTAGCATCTCGGGATACCACTTCTCCAAAGTGGGCAAGAACGCCTCGCGGATCCGTCCCACCTGCGCAGGGGTCAGATCATCGCGCCACACACCTGCCTGCCCTTTTGCGAAAAAACTGGTCATGCCTTTGGGTTTTTCAAAGAATCCGTGTTTCTCTTCTTGCTTCTTCATGGCTGCAAAACTGGTGTCCTTGATGGCCTTGGCCAGCTTCGGAGCATCCATAGGGACTTTCATAAAGCCCCCCAACAGATCACGCATTGTTTTGGCGGGTTTGCTCAGCAAATCTTCGTAACGCACAACTTTCAAGGGCAACCCTGCTGCTGATGTCCAACTGCGCACGTGATCATCCCAACTGCCCAAAGCATCATAGATACCCGTATCGGTGCCCATGACGGTATCGGGGTTTGTCATCCGATCAATCGCCGTGTCCAGATCTGCGGTTTGATGGCGCGCGAAGGAGGGCGCTAAGTCGAACGGATTGCGCAGAATATAGATGGCGCCTGATGTCACCTCTGGTGGGATCAGCTCTACATTGTACATGGTGATCGGCTGGCAGTGGGTCTTGACGAAGTGATGGTTCGGCTTTGAACCCGCGATCAGACGCACCGCCTTGTATCGCGCTTGCGCCCAGTCTTCGAGACTCTGACCATGATAGGCCCCACCCACGGCCGCGTTGTAAAAATCCTGACGTGTGTCACCAGTTGTAAAGGCGCGCAAGTTATTGATATCTGGGGCTTTTCCTGGTGGCATAAAGTAATGTGCCAGAAGACTGCGCATCCAGGTATTGCCGGATTTGGGATAGGACGCGAGCCAGATGATACGTTTCAGATTACTCATTCAGGCAGGTATCCATAGCGTTTCATGGTGGCGCGGTGATCTTTCGTGATCTGTTCAGCCAGTTCGGGCGGTAAGTCCTTTTTCCATCTACCGGACGTGCCAGAAGTAAAGAAGCTCTCGGCGGATTGCGATTTTTCGATAAAACCGTGCTGCTTTTCCTGTTTTTTGACTTCTTTGAAACTGGCGTGTTTGATGGCACGCGTTAGGCGATCTTCCTCGATTGGAACCCCTACCTGCTTGAGAACATTTGTGAAATTCGCTTCTGGATCTTCCAGAAGATCTTCGTATCGAATACACAACTGCGGCCAAGGGGCGCGATTTGTCCAGCTGTTAACGTGTTCGGACCAGGTTCCGAGGAATGTAACGACTGCCTGAGCATCTCCTGCCGTCGCATTATCAGGATGTGCTATGGCACGAACGGCTTCTGCCAGTGTCAGGCCGTGATGGCGTGCATATGACAATGCCATATCCAATGGATTTCGCACGATATAGATAGAAGAGCGCGTGTATTTGTCAGGGATCATATCCACGTGTGCATCAGTTCGTCTGATATTGTGAGTTTTGACAAAATTCACATCTGCATTGTTTCCGACAATCCCGCGTAAGACCTTATCACGTAGTGGCAAAATTTGAGCAGGATCGTTTACATCAATCGGGCGTCCTGCCACCATTTGATAAGTGCGCGCGATCGTATCACCCATCCCAAAACGGTGCACTTGATTGATCGGAATTGGTTCTGGGGCGTTCATCAAATAGTTGGCCAGAAAGATACGCATCCACGTGTTGCCGGATTTCGGATATGAGGCCAACCAGATGATGCTTTTTTTCATGTCTCAGACGTCCTGACAAATAAAAAAGGTGCGCTGGGCACCTTTTAAATGGAAACGGCGGGAGGACAAGCCCCCCGCCGAAACAATCGCTTAAGCGTCTAAGATTAGAAGCTCAGGTTGATCGCTGTACCAATTGCGAAGCCTTCGGCTTCGGCTGCGGCGTTGCCGTTCTCAGCCATAACAGCGTACAGATCCCAGTCTACACCTGGTCCCAGGTCACGGCTCGCGCCGATTTTGTAGGCTGTGTAGTCTGAAGTTACGCCGGCTGCGACAGTTGTCTCACCTTGGTATGTCAGAGCTTCAAACGACCACGGGCCAGCCGCGTCGAATGTTGCGCCGAAGCTCCAGCCTTCTTGGTCGCCAATGCCACCAGCAAAGCCGTTGTCGTTTTCAGCCCACGAACCACCGATGGTGAAGCCGCCGAAACCGATTGTTGCGCCGATGCCCCATGTTTCTGGGTCAGAAGCAACAACACCAGCTGCGTAAGAACCTACGCCGTAACGGGCGCCGATGTTTACGTCTGCGTTACCAAAGGACTGGCTGTAGCTAACACCGATGTCCATTACGTCCGACAGAGCAATTGCGTTGGTGTCGAGACCGCCACCGAAGTTGTTACCCGCGTTGGTAACACCGTCACGGGCGTATGAAACACCAATGGTCAGGCCATTGAACGAAGGTGTGTAGTAGCTGATGCGACGTACGTCGTTGTTACCAGCAACCTCAGTGTAGGACGAGATTGCGGCTTGACGGAAGCCGAAAGGCAGAGCGCCTGTAGCCGCCGTACCCGAAAGCGGGATGAACGACGAGATCGAAGGCGAGTTGATCCACATGGAAGTCACTGTTGGCGCGCCAACCATTGACTTGTAACCAGCGGAGTTTTCAGCACCGATGTCCAGACGACCAAAGGTGTCTGAAGAGATCGACATGTATGATTCATCGATCGAGAAGCCGTTTTGGCCTTCAAACTGAATGTTCACACCGAAGGTCAGGCCGTTGTCGAGCGTAACCGAAGGAGTGAAGATGATTTCAGCTGATTGGTGCAGTTCCAGGCCCGAGAAGTCGGTGCCTGCAACGTCAACGCCACCGACAGATGTGTCGGAGTCGATGAACGCGATGTGTTGGCTCATGAAGCCACCCCATGCCAGATCCCAGTCTTGGGCTGAGGCAGGAGCTGCAGCGGCAACGCCGAGTGCGATTGCGCTTGTGCAGAGAAGTTGCTTTTTCAAGGGTCGTCCCTCCTAATAGCAGGAAAGTTACAATTCGCCGTCCCCGCATTTGGACACGACTTGAATGATGGAATGCGGCAAATGCCCCCCAACTGTCAACGAAAGGCCCGGGTCACGCCATCTTGTTGGTCTGGATGTGTTGTTAAAACCACACTCGCCTCGGGCATAGGTTGCGATTTCCACTGTTTTTCACTGAATTTCCCGCTTTTACAGGTCTTTCGCCATTCTGCCAACCGAATGTACCTTTGCTCCCTCTTGCAGGTTCATTCCGAGATACAGGTCGATTCCGCCCCCTCTGAGGCGGGCGATTCCCACCGCTGAGCGGGCTGATTTCGCCGCTATACCGTTCTGTTCAGAATCGGTTTGGCTCATATTTTGGCAATTGGGGTGTTTGGCCTGCGCTGGACAGTTAAATCTCAAGTCCGAGGATCGCGCGTGCCTGCGATGGTGTGGCCACTGGACGATCATACTTTGCACAAAGTGCGGTCGCGCGTGCAACCAAGGCGGCATTTGAAGGCGCAAGTGCCCCCTTATCCAGGCGAATATTGTCTTCCAGTCCGGTGCGTGTGTGCCCGCCTGCCGCAATGGCCCATTCATTGACCCGAATCTGGTTGGGTCCGATCCCTGCGGCGCACCACTGCGCCTGCGGCGCGCGGGCCCGCATGAGGGAGACGTAGAAATCAAATACCTCACGATCGGCCGGCATGGCGTTTTTCACGCCCATCACGAATTGCACGTAAAGCTGCCCAAAGAGCGCGCCTGCCTGATGTAGCTTGATGGCCTGCAAGATATGCGAGAGGTCAAACGCCTCAATCTCAGGCGTGATCCGATACTTGATCATCTCTGACGACAGCCAGGCCACCAGATCTGGCGGGTTTTCGTAAACGCGGGTGGGAAAGTTGTTCGACCCCACCGACAATGACGCCATATCTGGCCGAAGGGGCAGCATACCCCCGCGTTCAGCCCCTGCACCCGAGCGGCCTCCGGTTGAGTATTGAATGATCATGCCGGGGCAGTGGTTTCGAATGCCCTCGCCCAGCCTTGCGAATTTATCGGGGTCAGAACTGGGCGTGCCATCCTCATTGCGCACGTGGCAATGCGCGATGGAGGCGCCTTGTTCAAAAGCGGCATGTGCGCTTTCGATCTGCTCATCCACCGCAATCGGAACAGCGGGATTGTCTGCCTTGGTGGGCACCGAGCCAGTGATCGCGACGCAAATGATGCAGGGAATTGTCATGGGGGCAGCCTAACGCGGAGGCAGAGTTTCTCCAAGAGAGGCTTTTCAAACCTGTCATGCGGTCCGGAAGACAATGGAGGGAACAGTAACGTTCTCTGAGCACACTCAACTACCGCATGACGGAGTGAGTAAGACAGGGACAAGGGCCGACCTCGATCTCTTCATCAAGATACTCTTCACTTACATTGACCGGCTGAAGGGTTGATCGATCCGCAGGAATGTCGCACAATCCAGGGTAGATAATATTTTTATTTTTAACCGCTATTGTTGAGGCTGCATTATGCTTACCGATCAAATAGCCGACACCCTTGTCCCCACCGACTTGCCTGATGTGGCTCTCAGTCAACGCGCTGTTGAAAGACTGGAGGTCGATCGCTTCAGTGTTGAAGACGATCCGCTGGCCGAACGCATCCTGTATTGGAATGACTTACTTCAACAGGTCTTGATTGAAAGGGACAGGTTTCTTCCAGATTTCTTTGGCCACAGAACACTCATCGAAAAATCAGCGAGCATATATCTGTCCACCGGCTTTGTAGAACTGCCAAAACACATCTACGCCAATGAGATCATCCGAAAGGCCCGTAAGAATACGCCGTATGTTTTCGGCGCATCCCTCGTCGTACTTGAAGGTGGGGGAGAGAGGTCAGTTTCACCGCAAGTTCTGGATCTGGGGAGGTTCTCCGAGGACCTGAGCGGCGTTCCTCTCATCGCTGAACATGGTAGTACACGGTACTTCTCGGCGCCCAACCTACTCAACGCGTCATCAACATGTTGGGCAATGGGCACCTATACCGGAATCCTAACCGCAGCGCACACGTTCAGCTGGCAAAACTATGGTCAGAACGTCTGGTTCCAAGGCGGTATGATGGGCCGACTGGCAGCCATTGCCCCCTACCCCATCGATGGCGCCATCGTCGACATCAATCAAGCTCCGCCATCACAGCCAATACAGCTTGCCCCCGAACCATATCCGCAGCCCAACGAGAGATACGAGTTCGACGGGATGACATCAAAAAAACCTGTCTCCGGAAAGGTGACGACTGTCAGCGTCTTACCTGGCGTGACCGATCCGATGGAACCCGCCCGCGTCCGTCTGGATACGGGTGGACAGCCGGGTGACAGTGGTGCGCTCGTGCGCAGTCTGAAAACGGGACGGGGTCTAAGCCTGTATTCGGGCATCATAGATACCGGGTCTCATATTTATAACATTTCGCAAGGCCTCGAGCAGGTCGCCAACCTCTTTAACATTCAATTATTGGAGTAAATTCATGTCAGACGATTTCAAACTCTATGTCAGTGATGCAGAAACGGATCAGCCTGTTGCGTCCGGCGGTCCAATGTCCGGAGGTCAATTTCAACCCCATATGCTCAAGCTCTTTCGGCGCAATAAGGAAATTGACCCCAAAACCCTGCAACAGAGCTGGGAGAACACAAACACAGTGGTCATCAATATGATCAAGGACGCCGAAGAAAAGGAAAAAGACACGACGATGCGCCTCAACGAAATTGAGGTCACGCTTACTGTCAGCGGCGAAGGCACCGTCGGGTTCGTGTCTGGCAAGGCCGAAGCCGGGATCGTGCTCAAGTTTTCCCGAAGCGGATAATCACGACGTCGTAAGGACGGCACCTGTCACAGGTCACTCAAAGTAACCCTTCTGCCTCCAGCACCTTACGCGCGGATCGGAAACACTCGATCCCTTGGGGCACACCGCAATAGATCGCCACCACATGCACGATGGCACGGATTTCCTCGACCGAGCAGCCATTGGTGATGGCGCCTTTGCAGTGGATCTCCCATTCGTGCATCTTGCCCAGCGCTCCCAGCATGGCGAGGTTCATCATCGAACGCGTCTTGGGCTCGATCACGTCATCACCCCAGCCAAACCCCCAGCACCAGCTGGTCATGGCTTCCTGAAACGGTCGGGTGAATTCATCTGCGGCAGCAAGGTTTTTCTCAACATACTCCGCGCCAAGTGTGGCCTTGCGCTGGGTCAGGCCCTTGAGGAACAGATCTTCGTCAAAAACGCTCATGGGGTTTGGTCCTTTTTGTTAGCGATCAATGGGGCGCAGCAGATATAGATCATCTGCCGCCTTCAAAATTTTGTCGTGGTCATAAAGCCGCGCACGCCACTCGGCGGGGACACCGTCATAGCCATAGACCCGACCAGCCAGCTGGCCCACAACCGCCCCCACCGTATCGGCGTCTCCGCCCAGATTAACAGCCGCCAGAAGGATGTCGCGGAATGTGTCGCCTTGGGTCATGGCCCAGAAGGCCGCCTGCAGCGTGTGAACGACATAGCCCGAGGCATCCTCGGGTGGACCATCAGGTTTGGGTAACAAGTCCAAATCACCCGTGACAAGAAACTGCGCCATATTGGCGGCGGCACGCTGGCACAAGGGGCTAGCATGGGTCAGACGTGATTGCAGCTGCGCCACAGCCTGTGCCGCGGCCACCTCATGCCCATAGGCCAAGACCACAGGGGCCAGCCGCATGATTCCGCCATTGCCGGATTTTGCGTCCTCGACGGGCCCTGCATAGGGGTTGCCGTCGGCCAGAAACCGGTCCAGCGCAGCCGAGGTCTGAGTGCCGATGTCAAAACATACACCCGTGGAAGATAAATACCCATAATCGCGCCAATTGACGAAGCGGCGCATGGCATCTTCGGCGTCCCAGCCATTTGCTGAGCGCAGCATCTGCGCCAGACACATCGCCATCGAGGTGTCATCGGTCCATTGCCCGGGTTCAAGGTTGAAAGGCCCCCCGCCCACGATATCGGTGATTGGCTCAAATGTGCCGCGGGGCGAGAACTCCAGGGTCGTGCCCAGCGCATCGCCCACAGCAAGGCCGATGAGCATCCCACGCGCCTGATCCTGAGTGAAGAGTTTGTTCATGTATACATTCGCGCCTTAGGCTTATTCACCGCACCCTAATGGCGACATTCTTGGTCTGCACGTAGTTCATCAGCGCCTCGCGTCCTTTTTCGCGGCCATAGCCGGATTTGCCATAGCCACCAAAGGGGGTTTCAACCCCGCCCGCAAACCATTCGTTGACAAAAACCTGGCCCGCCCGAATGCCCTGAGCTGCCCGCGTCGCACGATCCAGATCACGGGTAAAAACGCCACCCACAAGACCGTAGTCCGTGCCATTGGCGATGCGCATGGCCTCGGCCTCATCCTTGAAGGGCATAACGGACAGGACGGGGCCAAACACCTCATCCTGCGCGATCGTCATGTCGGGGGTAACGTTGGTCAGAACGGTGGGTTCGAGGAACGCGCCCGGGATGTTCATCTTGCGCCCGCCCGTGGCCACCTGTGCGCCTTGCGCTTCGGCGTCGGCAATCATGGCAGCGGCGCGGTCGCGCTGCGCTTCCGAGACCATAGCGCCCATGTTCAAGCCCGCTGTGGCCCGCTCAGCCCCTGGCCCGACGGACAAGGATTTAGCCACGCTCACGGCGCGTTCGACCAGCTCGTCATGACGGCTTTGGTGCACGATCACGCGGGACATGGCCGAACAGACCTGACCTGCGTTGACATAAATGCCGTTGCGGATGTCCGTTTCAAACGCTTCCAGATCAGCGTCCTCATGCACGATCGCCGCCGACTTGCCACCCAGTTCCAGAACACAAGGCACCACATTGGCCGCCGCTGCAGTGGCTATGGCGATGCCGGTCTTGACCGAGCCTGTAAAGACGATCTGATTGACGTCGGGATGGCCGCTGAGGGCAGCCCCTGCCTCGTGACCCCAACCACAGAGGATATTGACCGCACCGGCAGGCAGGCCCACGGCTTCGGCGGCGTGGGCATAGATATACTGCGTGATCGGTGTCAGTTCCGGCGTTTTGACCACGCAGGCGTTGCCGGTGGCCAGGCCGGTGGAAAGCGACCGCGCGGTCATCTCCAGCGGGAAATTCCACGGGATAATCTGGGCAGATATGCCGAAAGGTTCATAATGGGTGAAATCGAAATACCCTGCCCCCAGGGGGATGGAGCGCCCTTCAAGGGTTTCGGCCTGATTGCCGTAGTACTCAAAATACCGCGCAGCCCCCGCGATTTCCTTATGTGCCTCCCACAGGGGCTTGCCCTGTTCAGCGGTCAAAAGAGGGGCAATGTCATCAGCGTGATCCAGCAGGTAGCGCCCAATGGCTTGTACGATGCGGCCGCGCTCGACAGGCCGCATATCGGTCAGCCAGCCCGAGCGGTGCACGCGTTTGGCCGCCTGCACGGCCCGGTCCACATCCGTCGCATCGGCCAGGGCTTGTTCGGCCAGCCTCTGGCCGGTGCCAGGGTTGATGATGTCCACGCGCCCTGCACCGCCATCGCAAAATGCCCCGTCGATATAGTTCTGCCAATAGGGTTTCACGTCCATGTATACATTTTCCTCGGTCTTGTTTCCCCAGTGCGGTCAGACCGTCAGCCTGTGGCGATAGAGCCTGTCGTAGTGCGGTTTCATCCGCCGGTGTACCTGTTGCACCCGAGGCGGGGTCTCGGCAAGGTCAAGATAGCGCCGTTCTTGCGGTTTCAACCCTGTCGATTGCGCCAGATTGGCATGAAACGACCCGCCATCCCACCAGCTGTGCTCGGATGGATCGCCTCCCGGCTCCCATGTCAGTGCCTCTTCGATGAAGGGAATGCAAACAGCGTTGCAAAACGCTTCGGTCATGGCGGCAGGGTTTTCCAACAGGTCGTCACTGTCCACCACTGGCGGTGGGGTGCCGTTGAGGGCCGTGAGCAGGTCGAAGAGCGCGCGTTGTTCAGGAAAGCCTACCTCACCCTCGTGGAAATCGGGCCATTTGTTGTGCATTGATGTGATGGTCTTGGCCGGGTCGCGGATCAGGAAAGCGTGGGTGAAGCGCGACAAGAAGTCTGCACCCCACATGTGATTGATATAATGCGGAAAATCCTTGAGAAAGACAGGGCTACGTTTGGCACGTTTCTGAATATCCTGCCACACGGTGTCCAGTGTGAGGCCGGGTGTGGTAACATCACCGGGCTGAAAGCGTTGCCAGAGCGGTTCTTCGCCTTGATACCAGGCTTCGCCGAACGGCTCGTGCAGGCAATCGAAATCACCGCGCTGTCGCATCATCCATTCAAAAGCGGTGGACGTGGAGCGAGGTACAGCCCAGAGGGCAATAATCTTGTGCATGATATAGGCCTTTGCTCTGTTGATTTGAGTGCGGATGCCTCCGGCGGGGATATTTAAAGCAAGAAGAAAGGGTCAGAGGCTCTCCAGCAGCTGTCCGCGCGGCACTGTGGGGGCGAGGCCCAGATCCTTAAAAATGCGCCAGTAGAGCGCCGTGTCATGACCCACCACAGGCGTGCCCAGAGCGTCCTCAAGTGTCTTAATCAGATGCAGGGGGCGCTCAGGCAGCCCATCCGGCCCAGACCGAAAATTGCACATGCCGTTGATCAGATAGGCGTCGGCATCCGGGGCCTGTTCGGCCACATATTGAAAGCTTTTGAGCGCCAGATCCCCTTCAAACACCCAGCGGTGGTCATTCACAGCCTCTTGGCTGTCAAACCAGCCCTGATCGTGGAAATTGCCCGCATAGAGCACGTCAAACCCGGCCTCTCGCAGGAAACCCACCGTGCCCTGCCACCATTCGGGCCAGTGGTAGGCGGCATTGAGCGCCACCTTCTCGACATTCATGGCGCGCAATGCCTCGACCATAGCATAGCCCGCCATGTGAAACCGCACGCCATATGTGTCGGACAAAGCCGCGCAATGATCACGCACGCCGTCAACGCCAAGCCCGCAGGCATGCACCCAGTTTGAACCGACCTGCCCTGCCACATCCACGCCATTGCGGGCCATGCAGTGCACGAACTCTTCCATCATGCCAAAGTTCTGTTTGCGCTGGTCCAGCCCATGCGCGTAATCCGGCACATGCAGCATCCAGCCATGTACCCCTACGCTATCGGGCGCCATGCGCAGAAAATCCGAAGGGGCCGCGTCATAGTCAAAGGGCGGGCAGGTGAACCCCACCTGATGCGCAAAGAGCTTGTGCTCGGGCCGCCAGGTTTCGGGCATCAGCATGTCAGATCTCCTTGCTGTTTCATCCGCCAGATCAGCGTATCGAAACGATCCTGACCGTAGAATGGCTCATCGCGGTAGACCATCAGCGGCACGCCCCAGTGGCCCGCCTCCAGCATGGCCTGCGCGTTGGTGTTCAGAATGGCGCTCGCGTGATCCAGTGAAAGCGCGGCGTGCAAATGTGCCTCGGACAGCCCTGCGCTCGCCAAGGCAACATCCATAGCCCCCGGCTGATCCCAGCCACGCAGATCGCCGGCCCAGATCGGGCGCAACACGTGATCGAGAAAGCCAAGGCCTTGCCCTACTTGCACAGCTGCCACAAAAAGGTGATTGAGCCGCGTGTTGCGCATCAGATCCGGCCCGGCGCGCCAACCTGGTCCGGGCAGGAAGGTAATGGGCGATGGGTAAGGTCCCGCAAAGGGGAGGCCCAACTGCTCGGTTACGCGCTGTGAATCTGCCTCGAAATAAGCGGTCTCTAGCGCGCTGCGGCCTGCGTAGTTCTCGGGGAAGCGCAGTACTGCACCGAGGACCGGTCGAATGATCACCTCTACGCCCTGATCCTGCAACCAAAGGAGCCGGTCGGTCAGGCAGTAGCAATAGATGCTCTGCGTGGAATAGTAGACATCGACCTGGGCCATCTAAAGCGGCTCCGATGTATTGGCCGATCCGGGATACTTGGGCAGCTCATCGGTGATATGCAGCCAAGGCAACTTCTCGGCATAATGAAAATGCGCTGTGGGTTGGAACTGCGCGGGATCCTCCAGCGTGGAGGCATAAAGATGCGTCTCTTCCGGCCAGCCGTCGAATTGATAGGTCATCTGCGTGCCGCAGGCTGCGCAGTACTGGCGGCGCACTTTGCCATCGGATGAAAGATGGTTGGCCAGCTTCCCCCCCCACGTCACGCTATCCCTCGGCACCCCGAAAAAGCTGGTCATCGGCGAGGCCGTCGCCCGCCGACAACTGCCGCAATGGCAATGGCCAGCCCAGAGGACGGGACCCGATGCGACGTAGGTGACAACACCGCAAAGGCAATGGCCCCTAATCTCACCCATCCACCGCCTCCCGCATCCATTGCTGCAATGTCTCAATCGAGTGTTCGGAATTCACCCCGCACTCTGGGTCCAGAACTAGAGGTCCTGGCTTGTATCCCTTTGATTTCAAACCACGGTAAACGCTCTCAACCAGATGGATGTCTTCCTCCACCGTCGTCTCGCGATCCTGCATGGCCAGATCGCGTACCACTTGATCTTCGGCCCCATCTGCCGAATACCACCCCCGCCAGACGGTGCATGTGTCCACGTCCCGCGCGCGCCAGTGATAAGTGTTCAGACGGTTGCCCGGATAACATTGAAACGACACCATCGGCCACAGGAACCATGAGCGGTATTCGCCCGCATGTTCCACCGAAAGATCGATCGGATAAGTCATCTGCTCCAGATCCTGACACTCGGTCGTATGGCGCAGGACATAGCCGCGCTCCAACGGTGAAATGTCATAAGTTTCAGGCTTGACCACACCGCTGGCAAAGGTCGGATGATTGAGCGAGCAATGATAGCATTCTGAGTAGTTCTCGACCGAAACCTTCCAGTTGCATTTCTCGGGTATTTCGACCCATTCCAGAGGCGCAAGCCGGTCTATACCTGGCACATAAGCATGCAATTCCTCGCGCACACCGGGGAACCATACGTCCATCGGGGCGGCTTGCGGGTCAAGGTTCACAAACAAGAATCCGTTGAAGTCCTCGCAACACACTTCAGTCAGGCATACCTTCGATTTATCGAACCCCGGCACGGATTTTACATTGGGCCCTGTTCGTAGCTCTCCTGTTAGCTCATACGTCCAGGCGTGATACGGGCAAACGACCACTCTAGTGGTGCCTGAGCCTGATACCAGCTCATGCGCCCGGTGCTGGCACACATTGTAGAAACAGCGGATTTCACTGTCACGCCCCCGAATGGCAAACAGGTTCTGTCCCGCAATTTCGAATGCAAAGTAATCGCCGACTTTGGGGATTTGGCTGACATGACCTGCCAACTGCCATGTGCGGCTGAGAAGGCCCAGCATTTCAGCCTCAAAGATCGCAGGATCGGTGTAATACCGCGCCGCAAGTGAATGGACGGGTCCGCTCATTCCGGCTCCTCCTGATAGATACCCAGCTGATGCCGACGTTTGTGGAATTTTTCGACCCGGTCCACGATTTTGTCGCTGGAAACGGCAATGACAAAGCTCAGCAAAGTCTCGAGCAAGGCAATGGTAGACACCGAGGACGGAAAGAACTGTGGCGTATCCGCCGCCACAACAAACCCGTGTTGCGCGGCCCGGATGATCGGGCTGGCAGGGCTGTCCGAAATGCTGACCACGCTCATCCCCTGCTCGCGGGCAATTCCGACGGCCTCGATCACCTCCGTACGATAGGGTCGACATGTGATGGCGATTAGAACGTCACGGTTGTCCGCCCAGGCCAGATCATCGGCCGCCACCGAGCCGGGTTTGGGAATGGCGTAAAACTCCGTCATGCCGGTGGAGGCCAGATAGGTGAAATTCTGCGCGTTGGCGTTGTTCACCCCTACGCCCAGCACATAGACTCTGCGTGAATTCCAAATGGTTTCGGCCGCGGTTTTCAGTTGTTCTGCACTGATGTCGGCAAATGTATCCTCGATATTGCGAATGGCGGCGTTCAGCAGATCGGCATAAAGCCCGCCCAGATCGCCCGAGCGGCTGATATCTTGCAACCAACGTGCCCGGTCAGGGAAATCTACTGCGCCCCGACGAATGGCCTCGCGGAACGGCTCGCGGAAATCATCATAGCCCTCAAATCCCACCTGCCGTGCCATCCGCACCACCGTGTTGGGCTTGACCTTGGCTGCTTCGGCAATCTCGCGCACGGTGGAAATGCCCACGTCGCGCGGGTTCTCCAACACATATCGTGCGGCCTTCTGCGCTTCTGGAGTCAAAGCCCCCCACTCGTCCGAGAGGCGCTCTAATACTTGCGATGATACATCTGTGTCATTCATGATTGACGATGGTACAAATGTACGATTAGCCTGTCGAGAGAAAAACGACTCACCAGACCAGGAATTTCGAAATGTCGGAAAAAACCATGCCATCCCACGCCCGGGTTGTGATCGTAGGCGGCGGCGTCATGGGGGTAGGTCTGGCCTATCATCTGGCACACGAGGGTTGGGGGCCGGAGGTGGTTTTGCTGGAAAAGGCAGAGTTGACGTCTGGATCCACCTGGCACGCCGCCGGGCAGATCACCCATTCGACGTCAAGTTTCGGTCTGGGTAAATGCGTGGACTACAACATTGGTTTGTATTCAGGTGGGCTGGAGGCCGAAACAGGTCAAGCCGTCACATGGCACGGCTGCGGGTCGTTCCGGCTTGCCTATACGGAGGACGAGATGGATTGGCTGCGCCATACCCTCTCGGTTGGGCGATCCCTGGGATTTAACATTGAGTTGGTAGGCCCTGATAAGATTGCGGAATTGCATCCGTTCTACAACCTCGAAGGTGTGATCGGCGCATTGCACACCCCCGATGACGGCCACGTAGACCCCACCAATGTGACCATGGCCATGGCTGCCGGTGCCCGCCATAAAGGCGCACGGATCATCCGGCAATGTCGCGCCACCAACATCACGCAACTGCCCTCGGGCGAATGGAGCGTCGAGACTGAGCAAGGCACGATCACCTGCGAACATGTTGTCAACGCAGGCGGCACCTATGCCCGGCAGATGGGCGAATGGTCAGGGTTGCAACTACCGATGACATCCATGACACATCATTACTTCGTTACCGAAAATGTGCCTGAATTCAAAGATATGGACAATGAACTTCCGGTGATCCGCGATGACAAACTGGTTTCGGGATACATTCGCATGGAACAAAAGCGCGGGCTGATCGGAATTTATGAGAAAGAAAACCCCAATTCCGTCTGGCGCGATCATTGCCCTTGGGAGTACGAAAACTGGCTGTTTGAACCAGACTATGACCGCGTCATGCCCTGGCTGGAAAACGCGCTAGGTCGGATGCCGATCTTTGCTGAACTGGGGATCACCCGCGAAGTGCATGGCGCGATTTCCCATCCGCCCGATGGCAACCCTTTGATCGGCCCAGCCCCCGGTGTGCGCAACTATTGGTGCTGCTGTGGCACCCAAATCGGCATCGGTTGGGGGCCGGGCCTGACCCGCGAATTGGCGCGCTGGATGGTGCATGGCGCGGCAGATATCTCCATGCGCGACTATGACCCTCGCCGCTTTGGAAGCTACGCAAAGAAAGACTGGCAAGTCATTAAAGCAGAAGAAGATTATTGCCTGAGACATGAAATCCCCTTCCCACATTTCAACCGCCTCGCTGGGCGTCCGGTCAAGCCATCCCCGCTCTATGATCGCCTGATGAACAAGGGCGCTGTCTATGAAGAGGTTTACGGCCACGAGCGTCCCCGCTGGTTTGCCCGCGATGGCGTGGCGCAGGAAGATCACTACTCCTTCCGCCGCAACCAGGTGCACGAGATGGTCGCCACCGAATGCAACGCGGTGCGCGAGGCCGTTGGGATCATGGACATTTCTGCCTTCACCAAGATCGACGTCTCTGGCCCGGATGCCGCGATACTGCTGGACCGTCTGACCGCCAATCGTCTGCCGCAAAACATCGGTGGGATCTCGCTGACGCATATGCTCAACCGCCGGGGTCGGATCGAACTGGAAACCACCGTGGTCAAGTTGAATAATGACCGCTACTACCTTGTTTGTGCAGCCTTCTTTGAACAGCGGCTGCTGGATCACCTAGAGACACACAAGGGCGATGCAGATGTGGCCTTCACCCTGCGATCGAACGATTGGGCGGCGCTGACGCTGAACGGCCCCAAGGCGCGAGATGTGCTCAGCCAATGCACCGATGCGGACCTCAGCGATGCAGGCTTCCGCTGGCTGACCGCGCAGGAGATCATCATCGCAGGCCACACGGTCTGGGCGTTCCGCATGTCTTATGCGGGCGAATTGGGCTGGGAATTCCACATGCCCCGCGCTGCCGCGCTGCCCATCTACGACGCGCTCTGGCTGGCTGGAGAGGCCCATGGCCTCACAGATTACGGCAGCTTTGCCATGAATGCTCTACGGATGGAAAAGATGTTCAAGGGCTCGGGTGAGTTGACCAACGAAGTCACATTGGCCGAGGCGGATGTCACCCGCTTTGCCCGCAGCGACAAAGAGTATCTGGGCCGTGACAAGACGCTGAACACCGATCTACCGTGGGTTTGTGCCTACCTGGAGATTGAGCCTGATGGCCTCAACGACGGTCATGGCGGCGAGGCTGTGTTGCTGGACGGTCAGGTGGTCGGCTCGACCGCCTCGGTCGCCTACGGGCATACGGTGGGCAAGATATTGGCCTTTGCATATATCAAACCTCATGCCAACGTGGCGGGAACGCAGGTGCAAGTGATCATCGCAGGCAAGCACCGACCAGGTCGGATATTAGACAATCCCGCCTACGACCCTGACAGCCTGCGGCCACGCACGGATGCTTGAATACAAAGGATAACGCCATGACTGACCTCCCCAAAACAATGCGTGCCATGGTGCTGATGGGGCATGGTGATCTGGACATGTATGAGTTCCACAAAGACTGGCCCACGCCCGAGTGTGGCCCCGATGATGTGATCATCAGAGTGGGGGCCTGCGGGTTGAACAACACCGATGTGAACACCCGCTCGGGCTGGTACTCCAAGGCCGTGGACGAGGCCACAACGGGCAGTGCTTTTGAAGAGGTGAACGAGGACGATCCAACCTGGGGGGGGCGTCCGCTGACCTTCCCGCGTATTCAGGGGGCCGATCCGGTGGGGCGTGTGGTGGCCGTGGGGGCCAATGGCGATGCATCCATCATGGGCAAGCGGGTGCTGATCAACGGTTGGCAACGCGATTGGTCTGATCCGGACAATATGGACAAGACAGGCTATTTCGGGTCCGAGCGGGATGGAGGCTATGCTGAGTACACCTCTGCCGATTACCGTGATGTGGCCGTGGTAGACAGCGACCTGAGTGATGCCGAACTGGCGACGTTTCAATGTTCCTATGCCACCGCCGAGGGGATGCTGAACCGCGCCCATGTCGGCGGCTCCGACACGGTTCTGATCACCGGCGCTTCAGGCGGCGTGGGCGGTGCTTTGATCCAGCTGGCCAAACTGCGCGGCGCGCGGGTCATTGCCATGGCCTCTGAGGCCAAACATGCTGATGTCGCCTCGCTGAACCCCGATATGATCCTGCCCCGCGCGCCGTATGATCTGCGCGCGGCCTTGGGTGACAAGAAGATCACAGTTGTGGCGGATATTGTGGGAGGGGACTACTGGCCCCAGCTTATCGACATCCTCGAACGTGGTGGGCGCTACACTTGCTCTGGTGCCATTGCCGGACCCATGGTCGAGCTGGACCTGCGTACGTTTTACCTGCGCGATCTGACTTTTACTGGCTCGACCATCTTGCCCCAGTCGGTGTTCCTCGATGTTGTCAGCTATATCAACAAAGGCCAGTTGAAACCTGTGCTGGCCGCAACTTACCCTTTGGAGGAGCTGCGCGACGCGCAAGCCGCGTTCATCGCTAAGACCCACACTGGCAATATCGTGGTCATCCCATGACCCGTGCCGCGTGGGACACTCTGCTGGAGGAGGCGCGCAGTTTGCACAACAAAAGCGCCGCCCTACAAGCGTTCTGCGCCTTTCCGGCCGACTTGATGGTAAAGGACGTTTCCGCACATCAGACCTCTGCTGCACATCTCCTTGTTGGTGATGACGCGCTCGCCGGGTCGCCTAACGAAGCATTCCGCCACGCCTTGATCGCCGCCTCACCACATGCGCGATGGCAAGAACTGTATAAAGATACGAATATTGGGGCGGATTTTCTGTCGCGCTTTGGCTTTACCTGCCTCATCGGAGATGGTGGCGCTTATACCAGCCCGTCGATGGGGGCATGGCTGCTCTATATGCCGGCGCACCTGCATTACACATGGCACCACCATGTCGCCCAAGAGATGTATCTGGTTGTCGCAGGTTCTGCTCGGTTTATGCGCCATGGTGCGTCGGATGCCATATTGGCCCCCGGCCAGACCATGATGCACGAAAGTCTTCAACCGCATGCGATGGAAACCGGCGACAGCCCAGTCCTGTGCTACATCATCTGGCGTGACAATTTTGAGCATCTCCCGGTGCTTAGCCAACCAGAGGATTTCGGATGACACCCATGTTTTTGGAGACGTTTTGATGAATGACCGTTGGGCCACGCTTCTGGACGCCGCGCGCGACGCACATGCCTTGGTGCCTGCCCTACAGGAGTTCTGCCCCTTTCCAACCGATATTCGAGAACAGAGTGTCGCGGCGCATCATGACCCATTGTGTGATGCCATGGCGAACGACACGCGCCTGACCACGGATCACTTCACCGCCTTTCGCGATGCGCTGATCGCGGCGGGACCACTGGGCCAATGGCGCGACACCTATCGTCACACCTCGATCGGAGAGGTGCTGCATGCGCATTTCGGCACCTATGAATTTTTGGGCCGAGATGCGCCCTTTGGCACCGATCAGATGCGCGGATTCATGGTCTATCAGACGCCCGGGTATCACTACCCGATGCACCATCATCCCGCCGAGGAAATCTATCTGGTTTTGGCGGGCGAGGCCGAGTTTCACGTCGAAGGGCAAGACAGCCGTGTTCTACGCCCCGGTGACACTCAGTTCCACGACACCAATCAACCACATGCGCTGACCACTCATAACACGCCGGTGATGGCTTATGTCCTATGGCGCGGAGATCTGACCACCAAGCCCGTGTTCACCCATCCCGAGGCGCTGACATGAGCGCGCGTGCCTGTTTGACCGCTGCGCTTGACGCGGCGCGCGACTGGCACAGCGCCTTGCCTGCGGTTTCTGTGTTTTGCCCCTGGCCCGATGACCTTAAATGGGCCGACCACTCGCCCACTCCCGGCCCGGCCATTGCGTTAGTTCAGTCCAATCCCGGTGCATGCATTGGTGCCGCGCGGCCGTTGTTGGCCGCCCTGCAAGCCATCGCAGAAGATGTTGAATGGCGGCACAGCTATACAGAGGATGAGGTGGGGCGACATTTCCTCGACACTTTTGGCTGGTTTGAACTGGCAGGCCCAACCGGGCATTTCATCACCCATCAGACGCGCATAACCGTGGGCTATTGGGGCCCGGGCCTGAATTATCCGCGCCACCAACATGCCCCCGAGGAGCTGTACACCGTCGTCTCAGGCGAGGCACAGTTCATGGCCGATGGCGAAGCGGACTGCACGCTGCACACAGGTGATACCCGCTTTCATGCGAGCAACCAGCCCCATGCGATGATCACCCATGCCTCGCCCGTCCTGACGCTGGTCTTCTGGCGCGGAGATGGTCTGGCCGATCCGCCAAGGATGACCACATGAAGATCACCCGCATAGATGTCTACCAGGTCGACCTGCCCGTCAAAGGCGGCGTGTACCGGCTGTCTGGTGGGCGCGAATACACCAGCTATGATGCCAGCATCGTGCGCATCACCACTGATTGCGGCTTAATCGGCTGGGGCGAAAGCGCGCCATTCGGTGCAAATTACATCGCGGCCCACGCGCGCGGCACCCGTGCGGGTCTCGCCCTTCTGGCGCCAGCACTGCTCGGCTGTGATCCTCGCCAACATGATCGTAATTGGGAGATGATGCAGAGCACTCTCGCCGGCCACCGAGACGCCCGCGCAGCGCTTGATATTGCGTGCTGGGATATCGCGGCTCAGGCTGCAAACCAACCACTGCACGCAATGCTTGGGGGTGCCACCTCCGATCCCGTGCCTATCATCTCGTCCATCGGCGGCGATCGCCCTGAGGCTATGCGTGCCAAGGTGGCCGCCCACCGCGCTCAGGGGTTCATGGGCCACTCCATTAAAATCGGCGCGTCCGAGATCGAAGGTGGCCCGAGCCTTGACGCCCAACGCATCACAGCGTGTCTGGCAGACCGACAACCGGGTGAGTGGTACCTGGTCGATGCCAACAACGGCCTCACTCCTGAATACGCGCTCCGGATGCTGGGCCTCCTGCCCTCGGGCCTTGACTTCGTGCTGGAAGCCCCCTGCGCCGGTTGGCGGGAAACCCAGTCGCTGCGCGCCCGCTGCCCTGTTCCGATCCTGCTCGACGAACTGATCCAGTCCGAGGCTGACCTGATCCACGCTATCGCCAACGACACCTGCGACGGTGTGGGTCTCAAAGTCACCAAACAGGGTGGCATTACGCCCATGCTGCGCCAACGCACCATCGCTGCCGCCGCGGGCATGGTGATGTCTATTCAGGATACCGTGGGCTCTGAAATCAGCTTCGCCGCCATTCTGCATTTGGCCCAATCAACACCCCGCCATCTTCTACGCTGCGCCCTGGACACCCGCGCCATGGTGGATATGGAGCTCGCGGCCTTCAACGCCCCTGTCGTGAATGGCGGTGCCATGGCCCCAGATGCCCCCGGCCTTGGCGTCTCACCCAACCTCGCCAAACTCGGCACTTCCATCGCTACATATGAGGTCACCTGATGCTTCTTCTGGCCACAAATATCCCGGGGGAGAGCTTGAATGCCCCAGCATTCAGGCTCGGGGGCAGCGCCCCCATTTTTCACCCAAGCGGCGGCCCATCATGAAAATCACGCGCATCCGTCTCTACAAAACCGACCTGCCTTATGTGGATGGCGCTTACGTCTGGGGTGCCGACAACACCATCTCTATCGCCCGGGCCTCGGTCGTGGTGATCGACACGGATGCAGGCTTGCAAGGCTGTGGCGAATTCACCCCTTGCGGCGAAAACTACATGATCGCCCATTCCGAGGGGGTTGAGGCTCTGGCCCGCCTTGTCGCGCCTAAATTGCTGGGCGAAGATCCCCGACAGGTGGCCCGTATCGAACGCCTGATGGATCACGCGATCCAAGGCCACGGCTATGCCAAAGCCCCCTTTGACGCGGCGTGTTGGGATATTTTAGGCCAAGCCACCAGCCAACCGGTCTGGATGCTCATGGGCGGCAAGCTGACCGACGGCGCGCCAATGTACCGCGTTGCCCCTCAGCGGCCTACGGATGAAACCATCGTCGAGCTCGACCGCCACCGCGCCGCAGGCTACCGCCAGTTCCAGATCAAAGTGGGCGGCGACTGGGCCACAGACATCGACCGCATCCGCGCCACCGTCCCCTTGCTGCAACCGGGCGAGAAAGCCATGGCCGACGCAAACCAGGGCTGGCGCGTCGACAATGCGATCCGTCTGGCACGCGCCACCAAAGACCTTGATTTCATCCTCGAACAACCCTGCAAAACCTACGAAGAATGCCAGCAGGTCCGCCGTGTCGCTCAGCAGCCAATGAAACTGGACGAATGCGTCACCGACATCCATGCCGCCCAGCGCATCGTCGCAGATCGTGGCGCCGAAATCTGTTGCCTCAAAATTTCCAACCTTGGCGGCCTCTCCAAAGCTCGGCGGGTGCGCGACTATCTTGTGGAAAATCGCATTCCGGTCGTGGCCGAAGACACCTGGGGCGGTGAAATCACATCGGCCGCCGTGGCCCATTTTGCGACATCCACCCCTGAGGAGTTTTTGATCAATTCCACCGATCTGATGAACTACAACACAACCTCCACCGGCATCGGAGGACCAACCGTCAAAGGTGGTCGCCTCTATGCCACCGACACCCCCGGCCTTGGCGTCATCCCTGATTTCGACAGCCTGGGTTCCCCCGTCTCAATTTACGGAACCACGTGATGCTTCATCTTTCCAGATACACTCCGGAGGTGAGGCCACTGGCCGAGGGGGCAGCGCCCCCTGTCCCCGCGATGCCAAAGGCAGCGCACCCCCTCAAAGGAGCCCCAAAATGACCATGACCTGCTCTGCAACTCAGATGATCGACGACGCCCGCACCCGTGTCACCCGCTTTGACTTCGAGCCCGGCCAGCAAACTGGCTGGCACAGACATGGGTTTGATTATGTCATCACCACGCTGACCGATTGCCAGATGCGTCTTGAACTGCCGGATGGCTCCTCCAACGATGTCACCATCCCTGCAGGTACCGCCTATCGCCGGGACGAAGGGGTCGAACATAACGTCATCAATGCCGGTGATGCGCCCATGTCCTTCGTCGAAGTCGAGATAAAGTGAAGATCACGCGCATCACTGTCTGGCAACTTGACCTGCCCCTATCCGAGCCTTACTGGCTCTCCGGTGGACGGCTCAAGTTTGAACGTCTCGACAGCACCTATCTGCGCATCGACACCGATGCCGGGATCAGCGGCTGGGGCGAAGGCTGCCCCTGGGGGAACACCTATCTGCCTGCCCATGGCCCGGGCATCCGCGCCGGGATAGAAACGCTGGCCCCCGCTCTGATCGGCCTCGATCCGCGCAGTGTAGAGCACGTGAACCGGGTGATGGACGTGCAACTGCCCGGGCACGCTTACGTGAAATCCGCCATGGATATCGCCTGCTGGGATATCCTCGGCCAATCCGCTGGCCTGCCGCTCTGGCAACTTCTCGGCGGGTCCGAACCTGCACCCGTGGCGGTCAATTCGTCCATTTCCACCGGCACACCCGATCAAATGCTGGCGCTTATCGCGCAGGCCGCGGACAAAGGCTACACCGTGCATTCCGCCAAAGTCGGCGGCACGGATATCGCCTTAGATATCGCCCGGATCGAGGCCATTTCAAACGGCCTGCCCGACGGCCACCGTGTCACCTTCGACGTGAACCGCGCCTGGCAGCCTGCGACTGCCATCGAGGTGCTCAATTCGGTCACCGCCCGCGACTGGGTGGAACAGCCCTGCGAAACACTGGACCAATGCGCCCATGTGGCCGGGCGTGTGGCCAACCCGATCATGCTGGATGAATGCATGAATACGATGCAGGACCATCTGGAGGCCTGGAAACGAGGCGCCTGCGAGGGTGTGAAGGTCAAACCCAACCGTTTGGGTGGTTTGACCCGTGCCAGACAAATCCGAGATTTCGGCGTTTCGGTCGGCTGGCAGATGCATATCGAGGACGTGGGCGGCTCGGCCCTGGCTGACACGGCGGCCATCCATCTGGCCGCCTCGACGCCAGATGCCAATCGTCTGGCCTCATGGCTCTGTCATTACCATCTGAACATTGATCCCATCCCCGGCCAAGGCGCACGGAATGTCTCAGGCTCTGCCACGCCCCCCAGCGCACCAGGTCTGGGGGTGTCTCCTGATCCGGATACCTTAGGAAAGCCCCATGCTGTCTATGACTAATCACGACCCGCACCACACCCCCAGAATTTTCCAAAATTCTGATAAAATTTCTACTCAGAAATTTTGGTGCGCCCGATGAAAATCGCCCGCATTTCCCTGTGGTCCGTCCGCCTGACCAGCCATGACACCTACTACATGGCTGGCGGCAAAACCTGTGACACCACCGAAAGCATGGTGATCCGGCTGGATACTGACACAGGTCTTTCCGGCTGGGGCGAGGTCTGTCCGATCCCGCATTACCTGCCTGCCTATGCCGAAGGGGTCGCCCCGGCTGTAAAATACATGGCCCCTGTCTTGCTGGGCGCTGACCCCATTGGACCCGAGGCTATCATGGAGCGGATGAATGCCTTTTTGCAATGCCATCCTTACACCAAGTCCTGTATTGATACGGCCCTGTGGGATCTGACAGCCCAGGCCGCAAACCTGCCGCTTTATGCTCTATTGGGCGGGCGACAACAGCAAGACATGCCGCTTTATCACTCCATCACCTGTGTCGCCCCCGAAGACATGGCCGCCATGGCCCGTGACGCCTATGATCAAGGCATGCGCCAGTTTCAGGTCAAGCTGGGCGCAGATGACGACTGGCAGGCCGATGTCGCCCGTCTGGTGCAGGTCCGCGCCGCTGTAGGGGATGGTCCGCTGGTCTACGGCGACTGGAACTGTGGCAGCTCGGCGCTCAATGCCACGCGCGTGGGCCGCGCTGTGGCACATCTGGATATCATGCTCGAACAACCCTGCCGTACTCTGGAGGATTGCGCTCATGTGCGCGCGGCCACCAGCCTGCCGATGAAACTGGACGAAAGTGCCCACGACATCGCCAGCATTATCGCAGGCCACCAAGCAGGCTGCATGGATGCCGCAGCTCTCAAGCTCAGTAAGATCGGCGGCTTGTCGGCCATGCGCGCCTGTCGTGATCTCTGCCTCAGCCTTGGCACTCAAATGTGTGTTGAGGACACCTGGGGGTCCGACATCACCACCGCTGCACTGCTGCATCTGGCCGCCAGCACACCCGCACGCGGTTTGATGAACACCTGTGACCTCAGCCACTACGTCGGGCCACGTCTGGCGCCCGATGGCCCCACGCGCAGCAATGGCCGCATCGCCCCACCCGAGGGCATTGGCCTCGGCATCACCGTAAACGAGGCCGTGCTTGGCACGCCTATCATGATCCTCGACTAGGAGAGCTTCCATGCAAAAGATCGGCACACAATCTGACTGGATCGCCCGTGCGCAAAAGGTTCTGCCCGGTGGGGGCTTTGGCAACTTTGATCCCGGCATTATCATCCGCGATGGCAAAGGTGCCCATGTTTGGGACGAAGATGGCAATCGCTACATCGACTATCTGATCGGCTCAGGCCCCATGCTGCTGGGCCATGGCAACGAAGAAGTGCAAGAGGCTGTGTTCCAGCAAATTCCCAAGGGCATGACCTTCTTTGCCAACAACGCCGCCGGGATTGAACTGGCTGAGCAGATCATCACCGCCGTGCCTTGCGCCGAACAGCTCCGCTATGTCACCTCGGGCGGCGAGGCGGATATGTACGCCATGCGCCTGGCCCGCGCCTTTACCGGCCGAGACAAGATTGTAAAGTTTGAAGGCGGCTACCATGGTATGAGCGCCGAGGCCCAGATGAGCCTTGCCCCAGACCGGCAGGTGAACTTCCCCCAAGCCGTGCCGGACAGCGCGGGCATTCCTGAAAGCGTAGCAGCAGAGATGCTGATCGCGCCGTTTAATGATTTCGATTACATCCGGTCCCTATTGGCCGAATATGGAGATCAGGTCGCGGGCATCATTGTGGAACCCCTACAACGGATCATCCCGCCCTTGCCCGGTTTCCTGCAACTGCTGCGTGATGAAGCGGACAAATACGGGATCGTGCTGATTTTTGACGAAATCGTCACCGGCTTCCGATTTGCCTATGGCGGGGCGCAGGAGCTCTATGGTGTCACGCCTGACATCTGCACCTTGGGCAAGATAATTGGCGGGGGGTTTCCCCTGGCGGCCTTGACGGGGCGCGCCGACATCATGGCGCATTTTGACAAGGTCAAGGTGGGGGCCGAAGGGTTTCTGATGCAGCTCGGCACACTGTCGGGCAACCCGGTGGCCGCTGTGGCCGGATTGAAAACCATGGAGATCCTGCGCCGGGACGGCCAATATGACCGGCTGCGTCAGTTGGGACAGTCCTTGATGGACATGGCAACGGATGCGTTGAGGGCCGCAGGGGTCGACCACCGCATCGTCGGAGACCGCACTTTGTTCGAGGTGGTATTCACCGACCGCGATGTGCGCGATTACCGGGATGTGATGAACGCCAATGCAAAGCGATCTGCCGACTTCAATGCCGTGCTGCGCGCTGAAGGCGTGTTCAAATCTCCTGGCAAGACCTATCCCTGTTTGTCACTCAACGCAGCGGATCTGGATCAGACTCGCGCAGCCTATGTGAAAGCAGCCGAATCTCTAACTTGAGAACTCTGCATTTCCACTTTGGAAACAGCTGACCGCGCCATCAACGCAGGGCAAGCACCTCTAATCACATGCAAAATTAAACAATTCTGAATTCTTTTTGCACTATGGTGAATTTTTTATTACCCTCAAGAATAATCGAGTGGAGCTTTGACCTAAAAAACGGCACTTGCGACCCTAAAAACGTAGGCGCTCTTGTGGGATTGGTGTACGCTTGGTTACGTTGTTGGACCAATCCTGGACCAATATTAAGAGGTCAAAGTTAAACAATAAGACCTCAACGCTAACGGCCTTCACGGGAGGACACTGAATGGATACCGACATTGGCGCGTTGACGGTGATTTTCACCGAATTCTACTACTGGGTGACTGTGCCCTTTATGTTCCTAATTCACGTTGGGTTCTGCATGTATGAGGTGGGTGCCACCCGCCACAAAAACCACATGCACACAGTTATGAAAAACACCATGCTTATCCCGCTGGTGACAATTACCTTCTTCTTCTTCGGATGGTGGATCTACTTTGCCTTCCCCAATGGCCCCGGCATCACCGGTGGTTTGACACAATCCGACAACGCTGTGCCTTGGGGCGAGCTGATGGGGACACACCTAGGTGGACCGGGTGTCGCCAGCCAAGATCCAGTGATGGGTTACGGTGTCGAGCTGGGCAACGGCTTCTGGGCACGCATCAACGGTGTGTTCTGGGCAGCCTTCCTGCTGTTCTCCTGGACAGCGGCTTCGATCGTGTCGGGCGCTACAATTGAGCGTATCCGTCCATCGGCCTTCTGGGTTCTGGCCGTGGTTATCGGCTCGTTCACTTGGATCATCGACGCTGCCTGGGGCTGGCACCCCGATGGCTGGATGGTCACGCAGCTGGGCTACCACGATGCGTATGCGTCGGGCGTTATCCACGCGATTGCCGGTGGCTTTGCGTTAGGTGTCATTGTGGTCCTTGGGCCACGCCTGGGCAAGTTTGCTCCGGACGGCACCCCGCGCAACATCAACCCACATAACAAGTGGCTGGTGACGCTGGGTCTCTTCCTGATCTATTGCGGCTTCTGGGGCTTCTACGTGGCCTGTAACGTGCCGATCATTGATCACGGATCACTGGGCGGTGCCGAAGGCGTCGTGAACTTCACGGCGACGACGATCTACCTCACACCGACCACGCTATCGGCCATCGTGTTTAACTTCCTGATGTCTCTATCAGGTGGGTTGCTCATGGGCTACATTGTCTCCAAGGGCGAAGCGTTCTGGACATACTCGGCAGGTCTGGCCGGGGTTATCACCGCATCCGCGGGCAATGACCTCTACCACCCGATCCAAGCGATGTTCATCGGTGCGATCGGTGCCTACTGTGCATACAAACTGCACTTCTGGGTCGAGCGTAAGTTCAAGATCGACGATCCCGTTGGTGCCGTAGCGGTGCATGGCTATGCCGGTTTCATCGGCCTGGTGATCTGTGGCTTCATGCTCTGGGGTCACCCAGCGACTGCCGCTTATCATGATCCAGCGGCCTTCATTAACCCATTTGGTCAGTTTGTTGGTGCGTGCATCATGTTCATCGTGTTGGGCTTCATCCCTGCCTTCATCGTGTCAAAGATCCTTCACGGTATGGGCAAGCTGCGGGTGCCACCGGCGGTGGAACTTGTAGGCCTCGACATGAGCGAGGAGATGGCTGAAGAAATGGACGCTATTCAAGTGTCAGAAGCAGATATCGCTGAGGCCAAGCGCCTCGGTCTGCTGTAAGCTAAGGAGGAAACACTCATGTCTACGACACAAGTAGAAACCTGGGCTGGCGCAGATCTGTCTCAGATTGGACCAATCTACCCAATGGTGGGCACAGAAATGATGCTCTTCCTGGCGGGTCTGGTCTTTTGGATCATGTTCCACATTCTGCAAGGCCGGATCGAGAAGAAAGAGTTCGAGCAGGACGAGGCTTTGGCCCGGACGCCCGAGCGATTGCAACGGGTGTTTGAGGAGGAAGCGAAGGAATAGCCTTCACCTTTTCACCAAAACCAACGGATGCGCCGGCCCTATTGAAGGGTCGGCGCTTTCCTTTCCTGATAGGGACATTACCCAGTAGACGTGTGACGGGCCGATGACGCAGCGACTGCGTCACAACAGCTCTCTTATCATGGTGTGCATCTGTAAGGCTGCTGATCACGAGCCAAAACTTGACACAAGGCCCGTGAACAGCGTGTTATCTGAGTATGAGCCTTATGCCTGAATTTCGCCACCTCGTGGTTTTAGAACGCCACAGCGCGCATCGGCGCAAGCGATTTGCCGGATAGCAAGGACGTTTTCGTTCCTTCTTTTTCAACGCTATCTGGAGATCCCAAATGACTGAATTCACAGAAATTCCCGTGATTGATATCGCGCCACTAATTGCAGGTGAAGACACCACTGATCTGGCGCGATCCTTTTCTGATGCCTATGGCAACACCGGGTTTGGCTATATCATCAACCACGGCATTGATCCGAACCTGCGTGCTGCGGTCTTTGATGCATCGAAACGGTTCCATGCCCTACCCGAAAGCGCCAGGGCGGCCATCTCGCTGAATGAAAACCATCGCGGGTATATAGCAATCAACACATCGACTGATGTAAATTCTGATCTGGCAGAAGTTACAAAACCCAATCAATCCGCTTCGTTCATGATGATGCGCGAAGATGATACAGCCGATGCAGACATCTACCTTTCAGGCCCCAATCAATGGCCGGAACTGGATGGGTTTCGCGAGGTGTGCGAAACCTATGTCCGGGACATGAGCGATCTGGGACGCAAACTGATAGGGTTGGCTCTGGATGCGCTGGACGTTGACGATCGTTCGATTTTAAGCGCTTTCGATGTACCAACTGTCTGGCTCAGATTACTCCACTACCCCCCACACCCGCCACAGGCGTCTGATGATCTCTACGGATCAGCACCTCACAAAGATTTTGGATGTCTTACACTTCTGGCACAGGATGATGTCGGGGGCTTACATGTGCAAACCCCGAAAGGCGATTGGGTTGCGGCCCCCCCGATAGAAGGCACATTCATCGTAAATGTTGGCGATATGTTGCACCGGCTGTCAAACGGACGCCTGTTATCAACGCCGCACCGCGTGATCAACGCCACGGGCCGAGAACGATACTCGGTTCCCTTCTTCTTTGATCCACATGTATCAACCCAGATTGCGCCTTTGCCCGGGACTGGCACACCAAAATTTGAACCACTCAATTTTGGGGCTTTCTTACGAAGCGAACTTGAAGCCAGTTATGACGCGCATCAATTCGATGTAACTGAGGAACCAGACTTGTAACAAATCACAATGCCCCACCGCGTAACGCGAAAAGGTATCAGTTGATGTATCGCGCCTCATAACTCACCGGGAAATTCACCGAGCGAGCGATATAGCATTTGGAACTGATCTGATGATGCAGCGCATCAGCTGCTTTCAGTTCAGTACCACCAGGCACCGTGATCACCGGGCGCAGGGTGGCGCGCAGAAATCGGCCTGTCCCGTCCGGCGCGCTTTCTCCCACCGCCAGCGGCGTGTCCTCATAGGCTTGCACCGCGATCCCTGCATCCGAGGCCAGATGCAGATACCACAGCATATGACAGGACGAGAGTGCCGAGATCAGCAGGTCCTCGGGATTATGCAACGTGGGATCCCCCCCCAACAGCGGGTCATTGGAACAGGGGATCACAGGCTTGCCCTGCGTGCGCACCTCCCAATTGCGGTTGTAACCGCGATAGGTGGCGGTTCCCTGTCCCCGATTGCCCGTCCAGACAACAGTTGAGGTATATTCATGCTCTGCCATGGCCGCGCCCTCTTGTGGTGATTCTTTGAGTGATGTATACATGTATACAAAAAGAGGACAAGCCGATGACCCAAAGCCCCCTTGCCGATCAGATCGAGGCCGAAATCCTGTCAGGTGCCCTGCCCCCCGGCACGCCGCTGAACCAAACCGATCTGGCCACGCGTTTTGGTGTCAGTCGCATTCCGGTGCGCGATGCACTGGCGCAGCTGACCTCGCTTGGCGTGATTACTTCAAGCCCCAACCGTACTGCGACTGTGCTGAAACTGGACACGGGCGAAGTTGAAGAGCTTTATGATATGCGGATCCAGCTGGAATGCGACCTGCTGGGCAGGGCAATACCCTTGATGGATACCGAGGCGCTGGCCGCTGTCGACTACGCCCTGGAGCGGTCCTCGCTTGAGGCACATCAGGACAACTGGGCCCAAGGCGATCAGATATTTCACAACGCCCTGTATGCGCCCGCTGGCCGTCTCCGCCAAATGACCGTAATTGATGAGCTGCGCCGTGCGGCCCGGGTGCAGATTGCGGGATACGGCGGCCTGACAGACAAAACTAAGCGTTGGCTGCGTGAACATCAGGGGATTGTAACGGCCTGTCATGCGGGCGATTCCAAAGAAGCCACACGCCTTCTGCGCAAACACCTGCGCGGGGCACGGAACCATCTACTAAGGGCGATGCGGTCAGAGTGAGCCCCGGTTATACGGCTTTTTACCGGCTGGGCCCTTAAAAACTGATGATCCCGCTTTCCGTGATCAGCATATCGAGCGGTTGATCCGTCGGCTCCAACGGCAGTTCGTCCGCCTCCTGCGCAGCAAAGGCAAACCCAATCGCCAGCGTCGGGCGCTTTGCACGCAACAGCTCCAACGTGCGGTCATAGAACCCGCCGCCATAGCCCAGACGCCCGCCCGCGCGGTCAAACGCCACCAGCGGCACGATCACGATCTCAGGCTCAAAGTAGTCCTCGACCTCAGGCACCCGCGCCCCAAACGGCCCGTCTTTCATGGCGCAGCCCGGCTCCCATCGGGAAAACAGCAAGGGCAGGCCCGCCGCCACGATCACGGGCACACCAACAGGGCCGTAGGCCGCCGCTTCTTCCATGGCTGGACGAGGGTCAATCTCGGTGCGGATGGGCATGAAGCCCGACAAGGGCACGCCGCGGTGTCCCGCCAAAACCTCGGACAAATGCGCCGCCTGACCGGGACCGGCGGCATCAAACGCCAGTTTGCGGCGGGCAAACCCCGCCTTGCGGGCTGCGTTTTTAACTTCGATTAAATCTGTCATAACAATATGATAGCCGCCAATCCAAGGAAGGCAAAGAAACCTACAATATCTGTCACCGTGGTCACAAAGGCCCCCGAAGCCAGTGCCGGGTCGATGCCTATACGCTCGAGCACAACTGGGATCACCGTGCCGGCCAATCCCGCCACAACCATGTTGATCACCATCGCGGCTGCGATGACATACCCCAGTTCGGGCCCGCCAAACCACATGACGCCAACCAGGCCCATGACCACGGCGAAAATCACGCCGTTGACCAGCCCCACAAGCACTTCGCGTCGGATCACCCGCCACACATTGGAGCCGGTCAAATCCTTGGTTGCAATGGCACGGACCGCAACCGTCAGACTTTGCGTACCTGCATTGCCCCCCATCGAAGCTACAATCGGCATCAGGACCGCCAACGCAACCATCTGCGCAATCGTCGCCTCAAACTGGGCGATCACCATCGAGGCCAAAATGGCCGTGACCAGATTAACAGCCAACCACGGAAACCGCCGCTTGGTGGTGCTGATCACTCGGTCACTCAGGCTGCTTTCATCACTGACACCAGCCAGACGTAGGATATCTTCCTCGTGACCTTCATCCAACACGGCCATGGCATCATCAATGGTAATTACACCGACCAGCCGTTCATCCCCGTCCACAACGGGCGCAGAAATCAGATGGTATTGGTTGAAGGCATAAGCCACGTCTTCCTCGTCTTGGGTGACGGGGATGACATGAAAGGTTTCCTCGGTGATCGAGGCCAGCAGCACTTCGCGGCGCGATCCCATCAGTTTGCCCAAGGTCACATTGCCCATGGGGCGCAGGCGCGGATCCACTAATGTGATGTGATAAAACTGCTCAGGCAGATCGTCCTGATCGCGCAAATAGTCAATGGCTTCCCCGACATTCCAATGCTCAGGTGCCATGACCACTTCGCGCTGCATCAGACGACCGGCAGAATACTCCGGATAAGTCAGCGATTGCTGAACGGCGACCCGGTCGCTGTCTTCGAGAACCTCAAGGATCGCCTCTTGCTGGTGGTCCTCAAGGTCTTCGACCAGATCAACAACATCATCACTGTCCAGGTCGCGCACCGCTTCGGCCAGCACCTCTGGATGCAGGATCGCGATGATCTCTTCGCGGATGGAATCGTCCAATTCGGACAGGATATCCCCATCAAATTCGCGGTCGTATAATTCTAGCAGGCGGCGGCGGTCAAAGGCGCTGATCTGTTCCAGAAGGTCGGCAATGTCCGCGGCGTGCAGCGGCTCCATTTCAGCCAGCAACATCTCGCGGTCGCCATTATCGACAGCGTAAATGATCCGCGCCACGGCGTCCCGGCCCAACTCATAGCGGTCCTCATCACGGTCGTCGCGCTGGGTGTCTTCGGATGTCTGGAGTGCGGGGTCCGGTTCGGTGAATTGGTCGTCGTCGGCCATGTCGCCCTCCCCCTGCCATGCTGCGATGACACGAGGGATAAAGAAGCCGATTGCGAAAAACAATGCGTCTGAGGCGATTTACCTCGCGATTTATGCTCTCTATCGTTCAAGCAGCCGACGTTTTTGGGACCTTCGAACATGTCTGATGCAAAACTTTTAACGGGCCGTGTTCTGATCTTTGACACGTCCCCTTTTGACGGTGATCCGGCGCAGTCCGTGCGTGTCGAGGAGGCCGTTTGCCTGCAATCCGGCAAAGTCGCGGCCACCGGGACATTCGAGACGTTGCGCAAGGCGTACCCCACAGCTGAACTGCACCTTTACGGCGATGCGCTGATCATGGCTGGTTTTGTAGATGCGCATGTGCATTATCCTCAAACCGCGGTCATCGCCAGCTGGGGCAAGCGGCTGATTGACTGGCTGAATACTTATACGTTCCCCGAAGAAATGCAGTTTCATAATCCTGCGTATGCCGCTGAAATTGCAGGTCGGTATCTTGATCTAGCGCTGGCCTATGGTACCACCACCGCCTGTAGTTTCTGCACCAGTCACCCCACAAGCGTGACAGCGTTCTTCGAGGCGGCACAGGGCCGAAACATGCGGGTTGTGGCCGGCAAGACCTGTATGGACCGCCATGCACCTCAGGGTCTGCTGGACACAGCGCAGACGGCATATGACCAGTCGAAAATCCTGCTTGAGACATGGCACGGCGTGGACCGGCTGTCCTATGCGATCACGCCCCGGTTTTCGCCGACCTCCACGCCCGAACAGTTGCAGGCCCTGGGCGCGCTTTGGGCCGAGCATCCGGACTGCCTCATGCAAACCCATCTGAGCGAGCAAACGGATGAAATCGCATGGGTGCGCACGCTATATCCTTCCGCGCGGGACTATCTGGATACCTACGAGGAACACGGCCTGCTGGGGCCTCTCGGGCTCTATGGTCACGCAATCCATCTGGAGCCACGCGAGCGCGACCGACTACGAGACACGGGCGGTGCCTTGGTGCATTGCCCGACCTCCAACATGTTCATCGGCTCGGGCCTGTTTGATATGGCGGCCCGGATGGCCGAGGATCAGGTGGTCGGGCTGGCCAGCGACATCGGGGGCGGGTCCAGCTTTTCAATGCTGCGCACAATGGCCGCGGCCTATGAGATTGCACAGCTGCGCGGGACAGCCCTGCACCCGGCGCAGCTTTTGTGGCTTGCCACGGCCGGGTCGGCGCGTGCGCTTCATCTGGATGACAAAATTGGCAATATTTCCTCAGGGTTGGAGGCCGATCTTGTGGTGCTGGATCTGGCCTCAACACCGACCATCGCTCAGCGCGCAGAGCGCGCCGAGGACATATGGCAAGCGGTGTTTCCCACGCTGATGATGGGAGATGACCGGGCGGTGCGCGACGTTTGGGTCGCCGGGCAGGTGGTTAAGCTCTCGTCTCAGCCGCAGTGATCAGCGGGTGATCAGCAGGAGATCAACACCGGCGCCCCATGACCAGAACCCAGGTATTACCAGGTCCACGGGCCAAGCCAAATTCACGGACCTTCCTGCTGTACATGTTCTTACTGTGCGCCGGAGAGCCTCTCCACTGTTCTATCACTTTGGCGAGATCGCCGTAGCCCTTGGCGAGATTTTCATTGATGCTGCAATACCGATAGCCTGCCGCCCGCGAGCGTTGCTTGATCCCACCGCCATTTGAGCTGGTGTGGCTAAAGAACCCGTTCTTCGCCATATCCCTTGCATGGGCCACGGCCATATTTGCCAACGCCTTGTTTGGCGCGACGGCAGCCCGACCTTTCTTCGCGCGTTCGGCGTTCAGCGCCGCAGCGGCAGATGCCGTGACATCCTTGACGCTACTTTGCGCCTGGGCCGACGTGCTGCCCAGCTGCACAAGGACAAGACACACAGATAGTATAGTTACCTTTTTAATGAACGGTATCATGGTCTTCTTACTCCTCTTTAGTTCACGTTTTTCGCCTGCAATTCAGCATCCCGAGCGCCCCATCACCAGCACCCAAAGATCGCCCGGCCCGCGTATCAGGCCAAAATCCACCACCTCCTCTTTCATCAGGTTGCGGCGATGCGACGGGGATCCCATCCACTGCGTTAAAACCGTTGCGAAGTCGCGCTGACCTTTGGCGAGGTTTTCGGCAATGTGACAATAGCCATAGCCTTGGGCGTCTGCGCGTTCACGGATAGTATCACCGTTGCTGCTAACATGCCCAAAAAAGCCATTCGACTGCATGTCGCGAGCATGGGTCTCCGCCATCCGTACCAGAGCGGGATGTGGGCGCAACGCCCCCAGCCCGTATTGCGCCCGCAGTGCGTTCAATTGTCCCGCATGTGCAGCACTTGTATCCGCATTGCTGCCGGGTATGTAGGTGGTGGCCTGGTTCGAAGTGGCAATTTGTGGACCACATTGCACCAGCGTCAGGCAGGCCAACGCAGCCATAAATGGTCGGCCCCAAAATGTCATTCTGCTCCTCTCGTTCTGGCGTGTTGGAAGTTACGGTAACGAGCGCACCTCGAAACGGCCACTGCAATCTTGCGAGATGACTTTCCAGTTGGGAAAAGCGCCAGGCACACAGGCCACCGGCGTCATGCTAAATGAAACCCGAGAGGAGCTTTAGCGCGGCCTCATGCTGTTCACGGCCTGCCGCAGCCAATGCGCGCCCACCTTCGTGAACTTTGCCGCCTTGCCAATCGGTGACAATACCGCCGGCGGCTTCAATCACGGCGATAGGGGCTTGGATGTCGTATGAGTTCAAACCGGCCTCGATGATCAGATCAATCTGGCCCGCCGCCAGCAACGCGTAGGCATAGCAGTCCATCCCGTAGCGTGTCAGCTTGACTTGCTGGGACACCGCGCGAAAGGCCTCGCCCTCCCAGGGTTCTCCGACTTCGGGGAAAGTGGTGAAGAGGATCGCATCTGTCAAAGGGGCATTTCCCCGGACTTTCAGAGCGTGTTTACCGGTTGGACCGTTGACTTCGGCGCGCCCGAACCCGCCTTCGAAACGTTCGCCGATATAGGGCTGGTCCACAATCCCATATATCGGACCGCTTTCGTCTGATACCGCTATCAATACCCCCCAAGTCGGCGTGCCCGATAAAAAACCACGGGTTCCGTCTATGGGATCGAGCACCCAAGTGAGGTTTGAGCGGCCCTGATGGTGGCCAAATTCTTCGCCAAGCACCGAATCATCGGGGCGCATTTGCGCCAGAAGATCGCGCATGGTCCGCTCGGCAGCACGGTCGCCTTCAGTGACGGGGTCAAACCCTGACCCGGCCAGCTTGTTGTCTGCGGACAAACCTGCTGTGCGAAAAAACGGCAAAACCGCCGATCGGGCTGCATCAGCCAACGCATGGGCGGTTTTGATAATGTTATCTGTCTGCGGCATGCTCCCGCCCCCTTCTGCGTGTGTCACCTGCAGAAGTAGCGAGGAATTCAGACTGGCTCAAGCAACGTCGCTGAGCACACGCGCCAATTCAAACAGACGGCGACGCTGATTTTCTGGGATCGCATAGTAAGAGCGCACCAAATCCAGTGCTTCTTTGTCACCCATCAGATCGTTTGGCACAGAGTCTGCGCCATTTTTCTGATCTGTTTCCTGTTCCAGACCTTCAAAGAAAAAGCTGATCTGAACATCCAACGCATCGGCAATATCCCAAAGCCGAGACGCACTCACACGGTTTGCGCCCGTTTCGTACTTTTGAATTTGTTGGAACTTGATACCCACGCGTTCCGCCAATTGTTGCTGGGTCATCCCAACCAGCCAACGACGGTGTCTCACACGTTTGCCGACATGCACATCTACAGGGTGCGGCATTTACCTCTCCTTTAAAAACTAGCGCCGACCTGCAGTACCTAGGATACAAATCACCATGTCTACGGGTCTTGTAGGCGCAGATTGCGTTCCACCTTGCAACCTGGCCAAAATCTATCAAACCGGAGTTAAAAAACAATACTTATCGCTCCCCAAAAGGGGGATTTCCTAAATAAGGGCACAATCTACGGGTGAACCTATCCGACCAGATAGGAGGCGGACAACCGGAAGTAGGTGTTGCGCGTGAATTTTGCTTTCAATTTGTGTGCAAACGAGTTTTCATCCCGGATAACCAATATGGATTAAAGCACTTTTTGAGGGATCACACATGCGCGCCTACATGATTCTCTCTGACGGAAACGCGCCAGAGCTTACAGATCGCCCCATCCCGGAACCCGCAAAGGGCGAGGTGCGAATCAAGATCGGCGCTTGCGGTCTGAACTTTGCAGACCTGTTGATGATGACCGGGCAATATCAAGACACCCCCCCTGCCCCGTTCACTCTTGGAATGGAGGTGGCAGGTGTTGTTGATGCTCTTGGGCCGGACACCAAAGGGCCTGCTGTCGGGTCTCGCGTGGCCGTGTTTGGCGGTCAGGGCGGATTGGCCGAATATGGCTGTTTTGACGCCACGCGCGCCGTAGCCCTGCCTGATGCGATGAGTTTTGAACAGGCCGCCGCCTTTCAGATCGCCTACGGCACCAGCCACGTAGCGCTGGACTACAAAGCGAGGATGCAACCGGGCGAAACCCTGCTTGTGCTGGGGGCGGCAGGTGGTGTGGGGCTGACCGCGGTCGAGATTGGCAAGCTGATGGGGGCCACGGTGATCGCCTGCGCGCGCAGCGCGGAGAAGCTGGAGATTTGCGCTCAGGCCGGTGCAGATCATCTGATCGACGCGAAAACCCAGGATATTCTGGCCGAGTGCAAGGCATTGGGCGGCGTGGACGTGGTTTACGATCCCGTGGGCGGCGATCAGTTCAAAGCGGCGTTTCGGGCGTGCAAGCCAGAAGCACGCCTTTTGCCCATTGGATTTGCCAGCGGAGATGTACCGCAAGTGCCCGCCAATCATCTTCTGGTCAAAAACCTCAGCGTGATGGGGCTTTATTGGGGGGGATATCTGAAGTTCAAACCGCAGGTGATCACGGACAGCCTGGCGACGCTCATGGGATGGTTTGAACAGGGCCGCATCACACCGCACATCAGCCACGCCTTGCCACTGGAGCGCGCGCATGAAGCGCTTGAATTGCTGCGCTCGCGCAAATCCACTGGTAAGGTGGTGGTCACAGTTCCCTGATCAGGCTTCCATAATTACCACAGGTGTGCGTGCGGCAAAGCCGGCGCGCACCATATCGGCCAGTCGGCCCACCACTTCGTTTCTCGAGTGACACGCCCCGTACATATTGATCTTCTGCGTGCCCAGATCCGGCAGCCCACTTCCCGGCGGAATCATCTCCAACTGGCTGGGCGCGCAGCCTTCGATACAAGGCATGACACCCAGATCAGCACTCACCGTGGCCTCGATCGCCCCATCGGAATCGGAATCGATCGCCGAAGTCCAGGGGATATCCTTGGCATCCAGAATCTTGATCATCCCCGGTCGAAACATGCAGTTGCGACAATTGGCCAAAGGTACAGGACGTTGCTTAAACGCCGTCCCCCCAGGTGCGCCGTACCACCGCAGGGGCAGTTCGGTCAGGGTCTCGCCGCCCGGCCCCAAAACACTTTCAGTTGTCAGGATCAGATCCATTTCACCCCGACCAAAGCTCTCCAGCAGGCCGGATGAATACGAGGATGTCAGTTGCACCCGCATCCGTGGATACGCCGCGTTGAATTTCTTCAACACGTTGGGAATGACCGGATAGATCACATCATGAGGCACCCCAAAGGTGATTTCACCTTCGAACACCTGATCGGTCAAACGCCCGACCGCCTCGTCATTCAGATCCACCAGTCGCTTGGCATAACTCAGCAATTGCTCGCCCGAAGCGGTCAGTCCGATTTTGCGATTACTGCGGTCCAGCAGCTCGAGCGCCAGCAAGTCCTCCAGCCGCTTGAGCTGCATCGACACCGCCGATTGCGTCAGATTAAGAGCCGCAGCAGCACGCGTGACCCCGCCATGTTCAGCCACAGCCACGAACGAACGCAGGGTGGTCATATCCAAATTCCGTATCATCACGATCCTTGATGTTTCAAATCACAACCATTCGTTATCAATATGAATGAACCTGTGAAATATATCAAGGTACGAAATGTAACGATGACAATACATCACAGAACGCGAAGGAATAACCCATGCACAGCACCGTTCAAACCTGCCACGTTTCCTGCACCCCAAAACCCAAACGGTTGTCGCTGTTGTCCCTTATCAGCCTTGCGCGGTCACGTCGCGAATTGTCAGGGCTGAGCGACGCGCAGCTGAAGGATATCGGGATCACCCCGCAAGACGCCCACAGTGAGGCGCACAGACCCTTCTGGGACGTTCCATCGCATTGGATCAAATAACCTGCCCGGAAAGCCCCACATACAGCGAGAAATGCTTGAAAAAACTGCACCAAACCCCAATATAGAGCCCATACACCCTTTATGGGTGGGGACTGGTGCAACTTTTCGGAGGCTTTAATGGCTGAATTTGACACAATCCGGACAACGGGTGCAGTACGCACCGCCGAGATTGACGCTGGGCTTCGTGCCCATATGAACAAGGTTTACGGCACAATGTCGATGGGGCTGCTTATCACGGCGCTGGCGGCATGGGCCATTTCAGGCCTGGCTGTGACAACTGACCCATCAAGTGCGGCAGCACAGCTGCCAAACGGAACATTGCTAACCTCATTGGGTTCGGCGATTTACCTGTCACCTCTTAAGTGGGTGATCATGTTCGCACCGCTGGCCTTTGTCTTCTTGGGCTGGGGCGCTTTGATGCGGCGCGGGTCCGCGGCGACTGTGCAACTCGGGTTCTGGGCGTTTGCTGCTTTGATGGGGCTGTCGTTCAGCTCGATCTTTCTGATCTTCACGTCCGTCTCGATCACACAGACCTTCCTTGTGACCGCGATCGCCTTTGCTGGTCTGTCCCTCTGGGGCTACACCACAAAGAAAGACATCTCGGGTTGGGGTAGCTTCCTGATCATGGGCGTGATTGGCCTGATCGTGGTGATGATTGTAAACATCTTCCTGCAATCGCCTGTTGTGATGTACGCGGTTTCGGCCATTGGTGTTCTGATCTTCGCTGGTTTGACAGCCTTCTATACGCAAGACATCAAAAACACCTATGTTGCTCACGCCGCACATGGCGATCAGGAGTGGCTGGACAAAGCTGCAATGGATGGCGCTCTGAGCCTCTACATCAGCTTCCTGAACATGTTCCAGTTCTTGCTGATGTTCATGGGACAAGGCGAATAACCAACCCTCTTTAAGTTGAAGGGCTGGCCCGCAAGGACCGGCCCTTTTCTTTTGCCACGCGGGTAGCCCTCAGTGCCACCAGCAGCCCCTTCGGTGACAACACGTGAAATGTCGGCTCTGTGCGGTCTGCCCTGCCCTGTGGCACCTTACCCTGAGCCTATGACACAATACCCCCATTCCTCGCATCGCCATGGAGTGATCCTGATCCTCGGTGCGGCACTGGTGATCTCGACCCAGGATGTTGTGATCAAGCTCTTCAGCGCCGATATGACACTGGGCCAGATCTTTGCTTTGCGCGGGATGATGGTTGTGCCCGCACTTGTCCTTTATGCGATGCTACGGGGCATTGCGGTGCAGACACTGAGGCAGGCGTTTGGCCTGTGGCCCATGCTACGGGCGGCGTGCATCACCACCACGTTTATGGCTTTTTATGCCGCCCTGCCCTTTATCAGCCTGTCCACTGCCGGAGCCGCCAACTACAGCGCGCCAATCTTTATCACACTGATATCCGCCTATGTCCTTGGCAGGCCTGTCAGCGCCTATGGATGGGGGGCTGTGCTCTTGGGGTTTGCAGGCGTCTTTGTTCTGTTGCGCCCTGGCAGTGATGCGTTCTCGGCCTGGACCCTGCTGCCGGTGATGGGGGCGTGCTTTTATGCTTTGGCTCACATCGTAACCAACGCCAAATGTGGCACAACACCCCTGCTGGCACTGGCCCTGTCGCAAAGCTTTGTGATGATGCTGGCCGGGTTAGGCCTAAGCTTTGCGCTTGTCCTGACCCACCCCACCGAGATGGCCCGGGCAACGCCCTACATCTTTGGCGCCTGGTCCGACATGACACCGACCCTTTGGCTGGTGCTGGCGGGGCTCTCGGGCATTTCCATTCTCATCGCGGTGCTCTTGGCCGGCGCCTATCAGGCCGGCCCGCCGGTGATGATCGGCACGCTGGAATACAGCTATCTGATCTTTGTGGTTTTGTGGGATATCGCCGTGTTCAATCTGATCCCGGATACATTCACCCTGTGTGGCATGGCGATGATCGTGGCAGCTGGTGTGTTGGTGATGCGTACGACATCCAGTCCGAGCCAGTAAAAAACGCGATTTGCCCCATACAGACCTTTTATGCCTGTGCATTATCGACTTGGAACAGGCGTGATCTTTGTGATTTCAGGGCTTTGCGAGGTCACGACATCAACCCGGTGGTCCAATGTATTGATCTGATAATGCGACAGAGCGCCGGGATAATCGCGCGTTGCCCACGTCGAGCAGGCTACGAATTCCAGAAAATATGAAGTTTCAAATCTTTTGATCCAACCGGAGGATGCACCCCCTTCGCAGCTATGACCCAAGTACATTTCTTCTGTCACTGCATAGGATACAAAATCTACAAATTCAAAGCGCACAGCCTTGCTGCCGGCCCCAATGAATATCGCATGCACGTCCTGGATACCCGCGGCGGTACTGGTCTGCGTCGCTATTGCTGGCTCAGCGATATCCACCTCCAGCAAGCGCTGATTGAGGGGACGGATGGCTTGGGTCAACCACATCTTGCCGCCATTTATCTGAGCGACCAGAGGGTGGGTTTCACATACGGGAGCGTCTGCCATCTTAGGCTAAGAGTGTGCCATGAAATGGACATTGCTTCAAAGCAAAAAGCCGCGCCCGGAGGCACGGCCTTGAACCTTCAAAGAAGGGGCTGATCTTACTTGATCTTGCCTTCTTTGTACTCGACGTGCTTGCGCACAACGGGATCATATTTCTTGATCACCATTTTCTCGGTCATGGTGCGTGCGTTTTTCTTGGTCACGTAGAAATGGCCCGTGCCTGCGGTCGAGTTCAGACGGATCTTGATGGTCGTCGGCTTCGCCATTGGTGTTCTCCTCGGGTCGGGGCGCGGTGCACCTCGGTGAATCTCTTATGAAGCCCGCCTTTTAACGGGCCAGCGGGTATAGTCAACCGCATTCATCAGCCGGCGGGTCGGGAAAACACAACAATCGTGCCAATCAGCGTCAGGGCCAAGCCAATTCCGCTGGCAATGGTCCAGTTGTACCCTTCCAGCAGACCTGAAAGCGCCATGGCGATCACCGGGAACAGCACTGTGGCATAAGAGGCCCGGATGGGGCCTTCGCGCCGGATCAGCGCAAGATAGGCCAGAAAAGCGACGACCGTTGAAATAAGGGCCAGGAACAGCAAAGCCGCCCAGAAGACCGGATCAGCGGGCAGAACGAAGCGCTCTCCGGTCACCAGTGCAATCGCGCAGGAGATCAACACGCCATAGACCATCGCCTGCCCTGCCACATTCGGCATCGCATAGCGTGTACCCACACGCGCCGAGATCAAATTGCCCACCGAGAAGAACCAAGTACCCAGCACGCAAAGCCCCAGGGCTCCGGCCACGCGGGCCCCACCGGATTGCAACTCAGGTCCAATCAGCAGGATCAACCCCAGAATGCCAATCGCCGCCGCCGCCATCACCCGCATATCCAGGGGCACGCCAAGAAACAAGCGTTGGTTCAACGCACCGATAATGGCAGCCGTGGCGAAGATCACCGACATCAACCCTGAGGGGATGTGATCTGACGCAATGTAGAAGCTATTGAAGTTCAGGCTGAAAAAGGTCGCCCCAAGGGCCGCGACCCAGATGTGGTCCCGCAGGGGGATGCTGCGAAGGCGACCGGTGAGGGCCAGAAGACAAAGCAACACAGCGCCTGCCAGAACAAAGCGATAGGCCACCGAGACAATCGCAGGCGCATGGGCGACTTGCAGGGTGATGGCATACCATGAACAGCCCCAGCTGAGCACAGCAATCGCCAAGAGGAGGTAGGACATCTGATTTCCTTTGACGATCTTATGAAGTGCCTGCGTTCTCTATCACACGAAGACATGAAGGGCTGCAATGCGGGACGAAGCCGTCATCCATCAAGCCAATGGGAATGACTGTTTTTCTGCCGGAAGGCTTGGAACGTGCTTTCGTCTAGCTTAGCCTAAACCCATGGGTCAGGTCACGTCTCTCTTTGCCCGAAAGGTCGTTGGCGTCGCAGGTAATGCCGTGGATGCCGACACCGTGCTTGCATCTGTCGGGCTGGATGTGGACGGCCTTTCGGACCCCAAGCACATGATTGATGACGATGACTATTACGGCATGATCGAGCTAATGGCCGAGCAGATGGACATCACGCCGTTGCCGTTGATCGTTGGTGAGGCGATGCGGCCTGATGAATATGGGGCCCTCGGTCTTGCGTGGAAGGCAGCGCCCAATTTGTTTGGTTCGTTCTCTCGTGTGTCAAGGTATTGGCGCTTGTGGACCAGTGTCACGCAGTACGAGTTGGAAGAGACAGATCGGGGAGTGCTGTATGTGCAGCGACGAGAAGGTCTGCGGCGGCTCGGAATGCGCATCTCGATTGAGGCCACATCGGCAAGTGGCGTTTCGCTCAGTCGGCAAGTGTCGCCGCGACCGTTTGCACCGATCGAGGTCACTTTTCAGCATCCTGCGCCCAGGACGATCGCACACCACGAAGCATATTTCGGCTGTCCAGTTCATTTTGGAGCGGATAAGGATGCGATGCTCTTTTCCCATCAGTCACTGTCTGAACCCAATATCCTTGGGGATGAGGGGATCACGCAATTTCTTGTCTCGCATCTTGATCAGGAACTGGCGCAGATCAATGACACCCCCGCTTTGCACACGCATACAAAGAGCGAAATCGCGCGTGCGCTGAGTGAAGGCCTGCCCAAGATGGCGGATATCGCACGCAGGTTTGGCCTGAGCGCCCGGTCGTTTCACCGGCGTCTCGCGGAACAAGGGCTCAGTTTTCAGACATTGACCGAAGAAACACGCCGCGAGATCGCCACAGCCATGCTGCAAGAAGAACGCTACGCGCTGTCCGAGATTGCGTTCTTGACCGGGTATTCCGAGCAAAGCGCTTTCAATCGCGCGTTCAAACGCTGGATGGGTGTGACCCCTGCGACCTATCGAAAATCGCTCAGATAAGGCCCCCCGACCTGCGTTATTGGCAGCAGATGTCAAAACCGTGGCAAGCGCGGTCAATACCTGAGCCCGTCGAACTTTCTAAACCTTGGCCATCAACTTGAACCAAGGAGACAGAAAATGACTGACCAACCCATCCTCGTCATCGGCGCTACCGGCAAGACCGGCTCTCGCGTTGCCAGCAAACTCGAAGCCAAGGGCGTGACTGTTCGGCGCGGAGCGCGGCGATCCGAAACGCCCTTCGATTGGGAAGACCCGGCAACCTGGGCGCCTGTACTGAGCGGGGTTTCAAAGGCCTATGTAACCTACTTCCCGGATCTTGCCTTCCCTGGCGCGGTAGAGAAACTGGAGGCCTTCACCAAACTCGCAGCCGAAACCGGATTGCAGCACATCGTGCTGCTGTCGGGTCGCGGCGAGCATTTCGCTACCATCGGCGAAGAGGTCATCCGCAACTCGGGCCTGCCTTTCACCATAGTTCGGGCGGCATGGTTTGCGCAGAATTTCAGCGAGGGCTATCTGCGTGACCCGATCCTCGCAGGTGTGCTGCCGATGCCCGGGGGTGACACGCCCGAGCCGATCATCGACATCGACGATATCGCCGACGTGGTCGTCGCCGCACTGACCGAAGAGGGGCATATCGGTGAGCGCTACGAGGTCACCGGTCCGCGCCTGATGACATTCGCGGAGATGGCCAAGGTTCTGTCCGCGGCGCTAGGTCGCCACATTCAGCATATTCCGATCACATTCGAGGACTTCCACGCCAATGTCGCGGCCTCCGGCGATGATTTCGTTGCCGATGTCTTCACGCAGATCGCGAGGGAAACGTTGGACGGCCGCAACGCCTCCACGGCAGACGGCGTCGAGCGCGCCTTGGGCCGCAAGCCGCGCGACTTTGCAGAGTTCGCCCAGACCGCGATGACCACGGGCGCCTGGTCTGTCGCCGCCTGATCATCACAACGCGCGGCAGGAGGCACGGCTTTACTGCCGCATCACCCTCATTAGGATTTCCAAAAATGTCGACCGCTTTCTTCTTTCTCATGCAATTCGCTATCCTCGCCTATGCCCTCGTGAGCGGCGTGTTTCTCGCCTTTTCCGACTTCATCATGCGGTCTCTCGCACTGACTGCAGGCCATGGCGGTGTCGAGGCAATGCAGGTGATCAACCGCGAGGTATTTCGCTGGGTGTTCATGTCCCTGTTTTTGGGCATGGCCGTCGTTTCGCTGATCATTGCGGGCTACGGTGCCTTTGGCCTCTCCGGGCCTGCGGGAACGCTGATCATGATGGCTGGGCTGGTCTACCTCATCGGCTGTTTCGGTGTCACCGTCTTTTTCAACGTACCAATGAACGAGGTACTTGCAGGAATGGAGATGTCATCCAGCGCCGCGCGCGACTATTGGCTCCAGACATATGTCCCTCGGTGGACCTTCTGGAACTCGGTGCGGACGGTCGCCAGTGCCGCATCCGCTGCGCTGCTTCTCTTTGGGATTCTATGGATGACCCAGAGCCAGTCACAGCCCGTGTGATGTGCGTTGGGATCCGGATGGGGAGGCAAGAACCCACAGAGCACATAACCGAAGTCGGCGTCCCCCTATTCACGGGTTTCGCCGGTACCGACCTTGCATTCTACGCGTCGCTCCTGGCTGGTCCTTGCCCAAAGAGGTGCAGTACCGGATAGCTCTTCCGTTCATTTCCGTATGAGGGTGATCGTGCTAACTGGCCTCCTGCTGAGATCGTAGAACTGAGCATCTTTTTTTGCATACTCGGTTCCCCAATTTCTCGGACTATAGGACTGACCCGTTCAAATCCGGACGTTCGAGCGATCTGCAGCACGTGTCACAATGGGCTCAAAGAAGACATGCGATCTTCAGTTACGCATCCAAAATTATAACTGAATAAAGCGCGGAGGGCCTGTAAGCCGGATTCTGTCCCGAAAACCGAAGCCTTCGTGGATGACCATTCATCTTGATGCGCTGTTGCCAGTGCACCTCTAGCTGCCAACCCGGATCACCGAGCCAAGACAGCCCATCATGTGATCCCTATTTGGCATTGCTCCCGGTGGGGCTTGCCGTGCCGGGGCTGTTGCCAGTCCCGCGGTGGGCTCTTACCCCACCGTTTCACCCTTACGCCTGATTGCTCTGACGCGGTCTGTTCTCTGTGGCGCTTTCCCTGGGGTTGCCCCCGCCGGGCGTTACCCGGCACCGTTGTCTTGTGGAGTCCGGACTTTCCTCTGGCAGCATTGCATCGCAATATCCACAAGCGGTCATCCGGCCCTCCGCGCAGGGGCTGATCTAGGGTGTGAGGCACGCAAATGCAACTCTTTGTGTCCATGCCCTTGACTTGGACCCTCATTCGCGGACTGTCAGAGTATTGGTTTGCAAAAGGAATTCCGCGATGCGTACCTGCCTTGTGTCTTGCTGTATCTTGCTGGGCCTGTCGGGTGCTGCCGCGGCGGAGTGCCCCGCGCCTTCTGATATGTCCAGAGGCGTTGAAGTGACCACAGTGAGCCCACGCGGAGAGCAAAACGTCTTTACGTTTCGCAAAGTCGGGTCGGGACAGGTGGACGAGGTGCGAACCAGCCAATGGATTTCCGTCAGCAACACGGTGCAACGCCGCCTGATACAGGGTCTGGTGCCGTCGGATCAAAAGGTGCTCAAGGCTCCTCAGGACAGCCAGGTACTCAAGGATGAGACCTATGCCTACCCCGGGCAGAAATTGACGGCCCTTCAGCTCAAGCCGAACTCGCAATTCACCTTGAAGGCAGTGATGACCGCCGAGGACGGATTCAGCAAGACAACGCGAACCACCTATTTGCTGGGGCCGGCCAAGAAGCAGCGGTTCCTGGGGTGTGTGCTGGAAATGATGCCCATCGAGGCGATTGAGGATTGGGGGGGATCCTTGACGGTCTATAACTATCTTTATTTCACCCGGCTGGGTTTTGGCGTTCAGACCGAGGCCAAATTCCCCGGCAAGACGTACAGTCGAAAGATCATGGAGATTGGACCGGCTGTGAAGTGATCCATCAAGCGACCAGGACGGCCCCACCATCGACAAGCGCGGCCAAACACTCCAAATCGACGGCATTCACGGGACCTGTCACACCAGGGCGAAATCTGTCACGGAAGGCTTTGAGACGGGCCTCGGGGCCAGCCTCAGGGGGGTAGCCAAAGGCGGCGCACAGCGTATCGAAATCGCGTGCACCGGGATCACTGGGAACATCGGGCCAGATCGACAGCCCAAGTCGCGCCAAACGGCGCCAGTCAAACCGCGCGCCGGGGTCAAACTTTCGCTCGGGCGCCATATCGGAATGGGCGATGACATTCCCAGCGGGGATGGACCAACGCGCCATGAGACCGGGCAAGAGCGCCTCGAGGGCGGCCATCTGTGGTTCAGCAAAGGGATGGGTGCCTGCGTTGTCCAGCTCGATCCCGATGGAGCGCGAGTTGATGTCGTCCTGCCCGCGCCAGCTGCCCACCCCTGCGTGCCAGGCGCGGTCCGCTTCGTCGACCATATGCCACACACGACCATCGCCTGCGATCAGGTAATGTGCTGACACTTCGGCCTGCGGGTCACTCAGACGCTCAAGTGCTGCGTGAGCCCCTTGCATGGCCGTGTAGTGCAATACGATTAGCGTGGGTCGCAGCCCATCGCGTCTGCTGCCGCAATTGGGCGAAGGGTGTTGGATCAGCTCAGTCGCTGTGATGCTCACGCACCGCCTGCCCCGGCAACCGCTTTGCGGAAGGGGGCCGGATCCCAGCCACAGGCATATCCGTCACCATCCGGGTCAAGACCCATGCGGTCCTTGTCGGGGCCGCCTTTGGCGAGAAATGCCATTTGCGCTTCTTCCGCAGAGGCGTATTTTGCGCAGTTGCGCTGATAGCGGGCCTGTTTGTTAAATCCGGAGCGTTTGTACACTTGGGTGCCCGCAGGATGCGTGGTCGACAGCGCGTATTGCACAATGTTGGGTTCACCACTGCCACTGCGCTGTGGCAAGGCCGTGGCCTCAACCACTTTATATTGCGCCCGGTTCTGGGCAATCAGGGCCGCATCATCCTGAATAGAGCGTTCTGCACCCACGGCTTCAAAATCGTTTTCTGACGATATGCCACCAGCGGTCGTCACTGTTTGAGGTGCTGGATTGCCAGGGCTTGCCTGTACGGGCTGGACACCTGAATTTGTAGCGGTTTGCGACAATGCGGCCTGGGTATCAGCGGCCAGCGCATCGGCATCGTTTGCATGCGTGGTGGTCGTGCTTCCTGGCAGAGGCGCTGCGGCCACCGGCTGCGCCGGGGGCAGCGATGATCCTGTCAAAGCTGCTTCACGGGCCCGCTTTTCAGCGAGATACTGATCGTAGCTGTTAAATCCTGCGCCGCTTTCGGGAACCTCAGCCGTACAGGCTGCAAGGGCCGCACAGGCCAATACTGTCAATGTGATACGCATCTGCTTTTTCCTGCCATGATCGACGTTGTACACGCCTGCTGCTTTTGCGAGAGGTTTTACCACCATTTCGTCGGCTTGGCTACAAATCCTGCCGCTTGCTCCAAAGCGTAGGCAGTATTTAGCAAATCACCCTCTTCCCACGGACGGCCAATCAGCTGCAAACCCAGCGGAAGCCCTTGTTTGTCTAGCCCTGCGGGCACGGCAATGCCGGGCAACCCGGCCAGGTTGACCGTGACTGTAAAGACATCATTGAGATACATTTGAACTGGATCGGCATTTGCCATTTCGCCCAAGCCAAAGGCCGCTGAAGGTGTAGCCGGAGTCAGGATAGCGTCCACGCCTGCCGCAAACACATCCTCAAAGTCCTTCTTGATCAGCGTGCGCACCTTGCGGGCCCGGTTATAGTAGGCGTCATAGAAGCCGGCAGACAGAACATAGGTCCCGATCATCACTCGGCGTTGCACTTCGGCGCCAAATCCTTCGGCACGGGTCTTTTCATACATCTCGGTGATGCCATCACCCTGCTCCAGCGTGGCTCGGTGGCCATAGCGCACCCCGTCATACCGCGCGAGGTTCGAGGACGCTTCGGCGGGCGCGATCACGTAATAGGCAGGCAAGGCGTACTTCGTGTGCGGCAGGCTGATATCTCGAATATCTGCGCCTGCCTCTTTCAGCATCGCGGTGCCATCGGCCCACAGCTGCTCAATCTCACCTGGCATACCGTCCATACGGTATTCTTTGGGGATACCGATCACCTTGCCTTTGATATCACCTGTCAGCATGGCCTCGAAATCGGGCACCGCCAGATCAGCACTGGTGCTGTCTTTCGGGTCGTGGCCACACATAGCCTCAAGCATGATCGCGCTGTCGCGCACAGTTTTGGTCATCGGCCCGGCCTGATCGAGGCTGGAGGCAAATGCCACAACACCCCAACGCGAGCACCGCCCATAGGTCGGTTTGATGCCTGTGATGCCAACGAAGGCCGCAGGTTGGCGGATCGACCCACCGGTGTCGGTGCCTGTCGCTGCCAAACACAAGTCCGCCGCCACCGCCGAGGCGGACCCACCTGATGACCCGCCAGGGGTCAAAGCCGCGTCGTCATTGCCGCGCCGCCAGGGGTTGACCACATCGCCGTAGGTCGAGGTCTCATTCGACGAGCCCATGGCAAATTCATCCATGTTCAGCTTGCCCAGCATCACCGACCCTGCATCAAAGAGGTTCTGTGTGATCGTGCTTTCGTACTCAGGCTTGAACCCGTCCAGAATGGCCGAAGCTGCCTGTGATGGCACACCTTTGGTGCAGAACAAATCCTTGATACCCAATGGGATACCGCACATAGCTGGCGCATCACCTGAGGCGATACGCACATCTGCGGCAGCCGCTTGCTCGCGCGCGAGTTCGGGCGTGTTGTGCACAAAGGCGTTGAGCGCACCGGACCCTTCAATGGCGTTCAGGCAGGCATCGGTCAGCTCGGCGCTGGAGATCTCTTTGGCGCGCAGCTTGTCGCGAGCCTCGGCAATGGTGAGGGCGTTCAGATCAGACATTACTGCACCACCTTTGGCACAGCAAAGAAGCCTTCGCGGGCATCCGGTGCGTTGGCCAATACCTTGTCTTGCAGATCCCCGTCTGTCACCTCGTCCACGCGGCGTTTCAGGCGCATGGGCGTGACAGATGTCATCGGTTCAACGCCCTCGACATCCACCTCATTCAGTTGCTCGATGAACCCAAGGATATTGTTGAATTCTTCGGCCAGCGCAGGAAGATCTGCGTCCTCTACGCGAATGCGGGCCAGTTTGGCCACGCGGGCTGCGGTGTCTTTGTCGATCGACATATCTGCCTCTCAGGTAGGTGATTATCAGCAATGTGCAGCGTTTAGCGCCACGCGTCCCGCGCTGCAATCCCTCGCCCCCTCTTTTCCTGCAGCACTGGCGTGGTAGGCTGGCATCCAAACACAATGAGGAGACACCGAAAATGGATATCATCTGGCTTGGGCATGGCAGCTTTCGGATTGAGATTGGTGGGCAGGTTCTGCTGATTGATCCTTGGATCGAAAGCAACCCGGTCTTACCCGAAGATCAACGCGGCGCGGCCATTGCGGGGGCCACTCATATTCTGCTGACCCATGGCCATTTTGATCACGCCGCTGATCTGCCGCATCTGGCCCAAGATCTGGGCGTGCCGCTGGTGGGGCAATATGATCTTATGAGCTGGTGGGAAGAGAAAGACGGCATCGAAACAATCGGCCTCAACAAAGGCGGCACGGTTGATCTGAACGGGGTTAAAGTCACGATGGTCAACGCTGTACACTCCAGTTCGATCGGCACCGAAGACGGCCCGCGCTTTGTGGGCACCGAATGCGGCTATATGATCGAGGGCGAAGGCCACACTATCTATCTGTCAGGCGACACCGATGTGATGGCCGATATGCAGGTGTTCAATGATCTGCATAGCCCTGACATCGGCATTCTGTGTGCCGGCGGCCATTTCACCATGGACATGAAACGCGCCGCATACGCCGCCAAAACCTTCTTTGATTTCAAGACCGTGATCCCTTGTCACTACAAAACTTTCCCGATCCTCGAGCAATCCGCAGCCGCGTTGGTCGCGGCCTTACCCGGCGTGGATGTGATCGAGCCAGAGGTGATGGTTTCCATTTCTTTGTGAGGTTGGGTTGAGGGGCCAGCCCCTCAAACTCCCCGGGATATTTCTGGCCAGAAGAAGGGGCCTTGCATGCCCTGCTTCCTTTGGCTCTCAATATCCCCGCCGGAGACCTTTAATCTTTTATCCGCGGCGCGCCGCGAAAAACACCTTCAGCAGCTCTTCTGCCTCATTTGCGGCCAAACCGTCATAGACTTCAGGCGCATGGTGGCATTGCGGATGGGTGAAGACACACGCGCCATGGGCAACACCGCCTGATTTGGGGTCGGACGCGCCATAGTACAGCCGGGAAATCCGGGCCGCGGCGATGGCGGTGGCGCACATCGCACAAGGCTCAAGCGTGACATAGAGGTCATATCCCGGTAGCCGTTCGCTGCCTTGCGCGACACAGGCCTCGCGGATCACGAGGATCTCGGCGTGGGCGGTTGGATCTGAAAGTTCCCTTGTGCGGTTACCCGCCTGCGCCGAGACCTGACCTTCAGGCGACACCAGAACTGCGCCCACAGGCACTTCTCCGCGCGCGGCGGCGGCACGGGCTTCGGCCAAAGCGGCGTCCATGTGGCTGCGGAATGTCATGATCTCAGGTATGGCCCACCGATCGACGCTTTCGCAAGGGGCTCTGATGCGTTATGCGGCCTGCATGAGCACTGAGACCCCAAAAGGCGACCGTATCGCCAAAGTGATCGCCCGGGCGGGTGTGGCCAGCCGCCGCGAAGCCGAACGTCTGATCGAAGCAGGCAAGGTGACCGTGAACGGCGAGGTTATCGCGCGCGCCGCGCTGAATGTGACTGAGGCCGATCATATCACCGTCAACGGGCGCGATCTGGACGCTCCTGAGCCTGCGCGCCTGTGGCTCTATCACAAACCCACCGGGTTGGTGACCACCACCAAGGATGAACAGGGGCGTGCCACCATCTATGATGATTTGCCGTCTGAGTTACCTCGAGTGATGTCTGTGGGGCGTTTGGATTTAAATTCGGAAGGTCTGCTGTTGCTGACCAATGACGGCGGGTTGAAGCGCAAGCTGGAGCTGCCCTCAACCGGCTGGGTGCGCAAGTACCGCGTGCGCATGAACGGACGCCCCACGGATGAAACGTTTGCTCCGCTGCGCCAGGGGCTGACGGTGGATGGCGAGGCGTTTCAGTCGATGACTGTGACACTGGACCGCCAAAAAGGGGCCAACGCCTGGGTCACCGTGGCGCTGCGTGAAGGCAAGAACCGCGAAATTCGTCGCGCGATGGAGGCGGTGGGTATGGTCGTCAACCGGTTGATCCGCGTGTCCTATGGCCCATTTCAGCTGGGCCAGCTCAAAATCGGCGAGGTTCAGGAAATCCGGCCGCGCATCCTGCGGGATCAGTTGGGCATGTCTGCGCCTTTGGAAGAGGCGCAAACGCAACGGCAGCCCGAAAAAACGAGAAAGTCAGGCACGCCTGGCAAACCCAGAGGGAAACCACGCGGCGTTCAGCGCCCTCAGCGCAAGCCGAAACGCTAAGCCTACCGGTTATGCCCTCTGCGTTAGGACACCGTTACTCTCCGCGAGACAGCCAACTTTTGCGATAAGCGCCGGGCGAGCTGCCATAGCGTGCACGAAACCTCTGGGACAGTTGTGACGAGCTGGCAAATCCGCAGGCTGCGGCAATCTCGGCCACCGACAGGGCCGTTTCATTCAGCAGCGCGTGGGCGCGCGCCACACGCAGGTCCATGTAAAACTGGGCCGGTGACTGCCCGGTGTGCTGGCGAAACAACCGTTCAAGTTGGCGTCGGGATAGATCAACCGCATCTGCGATGCCCTGCACGTCCATCACCGTCTCGATGTGTTTGGACATATGCTCGATCGCTGTGATCAAATGGGGATTTCGACTGGCCAGCCCCTGATTTTGCACTGACCGCTGCGGGGCGTCCTGGGTCACAGATCGCAGATGAATGCACATATCCGCGACAATGGACGCCAGATCGGGTCCGTGATCCTCTTCTATCTGGGCCAGCATCATATCTGTGGCCGCCGAGCCACCACCACAGGTCAACAATCCCCGGTCATTCTCAAAAAGTCGACCCGTCGGGTGCAGATCCAGATGATGCTCAACAAAGGCCGGTTGATTCTCCCAGTGCAGGGTAAAGCGCCTGTCCTTAAGCAACCCGGCTCGTGCCAATGCAAACGCCCCGGTGCAAATCCCGCCCATGCGCGCGCCGTGGGCCTTTTGACGTCCGATCCACGCCGTGATGGTCGCGCTGACATGTGCGCCCGGTTCAATGCCCGAACACACAAAGGCGAGGGTATCGCGCGGCACATCTGTCAAACCGCTGTCGGGCGTGATCATCACACCGCAGGAACAGCGAATGGGGGCAGCGTCTTCGGTCATCACAAACCAGCGATAAAGCTCTTTGCCCGCCACCTGATTGGCGATACGCAGCGGCTCAAGTGCGGCCGAGAACGCCAGCAATGTCAGCTTGGGCAGAAGTAAAAAGTAAAAGTCCCGGGGCGGGCCCGAAAAATCCACCTGATGGCTAGCCGCTCCGCGCGGTACAAAGAAACTGTCTGTCATGGAACAGGATTAGCAGAAACCAGCAGGGTTGGGCCAGATGGACCATGCATCCCATGCCCATGCGAACCGAACCCAGCAAATCATTTCGTTTTGCCCTCTCAGACATGGTGCGCTACAAACCGCCAAACCAAATCAAGACCGGGACGGTGTGACATGGCTGAGCTTCTTACGATTGAAAACCTGGGCAACCTTTTGATGCTGTGCTTTTTGCAAGCGGTGCTGGGGTTCGACAACCTTCTTTACATCTCGATTGAATCGCAACGTGCGCCGGTGGCGCAGCAAAAGGCCGTACGCTTCTGGGGGATCATCATCGCGGTTGCGTTGCGGGTGATCTTGCTTTTCACCATGATCCGGTTGATCGACGCGATGGCCGAGCCATTTTACGTCTTCGACAAACCAGGTCTGATCGAGGGCGGGGTAAACTTCGCCACATGTGTCTTTATCATTGGCGGCATCTTCATCATGTATACTGCAGTGAAGGAAATCAGTCACATGCTGACCATCCACGATCTGAGTACAGATGTGGAACAAAAGTCAGGTAAATCTGCGACCAAAGTGGTGATGCTTATCGTATTGATGAACTTGATCTTTTCGTTTGACTCGGTCCTGTCGGCTCTGGCGATTACCGATGTCTTCCCCATTTTGGCCACAGCGATCATCCTGTCCGGTCTGGCGATGTTGTTATTGGCCGATGGCGTGACGAAGTTTCTGGAAAAGAACCGGATGTACGAAGTGCTGGGTCTGTTCATCCTGCTGATTGTGGGGATCGTGCTCTTGGGTGAAGCCGGTCAGGCTGCAGCACATGCTATGCATGACGACAGTCTTGCCCTCAAATTCTTTGGCTACGAAGTGGTGCCGATGTCCAAGACAACGTTCTACTTCTCGGTGCTTGTCCTAGTCGCAGTTGAGGTTATCCAGTCGGGCTATACCCGCAAGCTGAACCATGAACGTCGCACAGGCGCGCGGCACTAGTCGCGGTTCACCCAAGGAAACATAGGAGGTTGCGCGCGAATATGCATTTACGCGCGCAATCTTCCCCCTAGCATGCTGCACCCGCATCGCCTACATTCACGGTGAATATAAAAGGCCGGGGGGGCCAATGTCCGAAACTGGGCTTCAAAAACTAGCATTCTTCTTGCTTGTCATCCTGATTTTCTACGTCTCATTCGCAGGAGCGATGTGATGGCGCAGCGATTTGGCGGCAAACACAGCCCCGATGGATCGGGGCCGATCGCGGACGAAGATCGTGGCAGCTATCACGGTGCGCGGCGCACGCGTGCCGGGGGGCGGGTGAACCTGCTGTTTCTGGCGCCCTTGCCGCTGATCTGGTCGGCGTTCACGTCAGGGCCAAACGGACTGGCGATGAACCTTGCGGCCCTTGGTTTGTTGCTGTTGGCAGCCTGGCTGACGCGCGAAGGCATTCTGGCGCAAGAACAATATGAAGGTCGCAAAGTGGCGCGCCGTCCGGCCCTGCCCCGCAAAATCCTTGGATCTCTTGCGACGGGGGCCGGTTTGGCCATCGCAGGTATCGCCGCGGGCGGTGGGATCAGCGCAGCTGCTATTTTTGCCGTTCTAGGTACCGTGTTGCACAGCTTTGCCTTTGGGTTTGACCCTATGTCGGACAAGGGTATGGAAGGGATCGATCAGCACCAGACGGACCGTGTGGCGCGTGCCGTGGACAAGGCCGAAAGCTATCTGGCGGGCATGTCTGATGCCATCAAACGCGCAGGCGACCGCAGTACAGAAGCCCGCGTGGACAGGTTTCAAGCCAAAGTGCGCGATATGTTGCGCACGGTTGAAAATGATCCACGCGACCTGACCTCGGCCCGGAAGTACCTGACCGTTTATCTAATGGGCGCGCGGGACGCGACGGTGAAGTTCGCCGATATCTATGGACGCTCTCGCGATGCCGGAGCCAAGTCGGATTACATGATGCTGCTGACCGATCTGGAGGAGAATTTTGTGGCCAAGACCCGCACTCTTTTGATCGACAACAACAGTGACCTAGAGGTTGAAATCGGTGTGCTGCGCGATCGTTTGCGCCAAGAGGGTATTCACCTCGACACCAAACTTTAAACGAGAGGACCGTTTATGTCAGAGACCATACGCCAAAAAGCCGAGGCCACATTGGCTGAAGTGCAAGAAATCAGTGCAGCCATTCTGCCTGAGCCCACCGACGCCAATGCCATTGTACCCTTGGCCAAAGCTGACAAGGTTGTCGGCGCGGAAATCAAGACCCGCATGGCCGAGATTGATATGAGCGATACGCAGTCTATCGTCTCCTTTGGCTCTGCCGCACAGGCCGAGCTGCAGGAGATCTCGCAGTCCATGCTGCAAGGCGTACGTAACAAGGATGTGGGGCCTGCGGGTGGCAGCCTGCGCGACATCGTGACCACGATCCGCGGTTTTTCGGTGTCCGAGCTGGACGTGCGTCGCGAACGGACATGGTGGGAACGCCTGCTGGGACGCGCCGCACCCTTCGCCAAGTTTACCGCCAAGTTTGAGCAGGTTCAGGGCCAGATTGACAAGATCACGGATGACCTTCTGGGGCACGAGCATGTGCTGCTCAAGGACATCAAATCGCTGGACATGCTCTATGATAAGACGCTGAACTTCTATGATGAGCTGGCGCTTTATATTGCCGCCGGAGAGGCCAAGCTGGAAGGTCTGGACAAGAAAGACATCCCGGCCGCCGAAAAAGCCGTCGAAAAGGCCCCCGAGGGCGATCAGGTGATGAAAGCGCAGGAACTGCGCGATCTGCGCGCGGCCCGCGACGATCTGGAACGCCGGGTGCATGATCTGAAGTTGACGCGTCAGGTGACCATGCAATCGCTGCCGTCGATTCGTCTGGTTCAGGAAAACGACAAAAGCCTCGTGACCAAGATCAACTCGACCCTGGTGAACACCGTGCCACTGTGGGAAACCCAGTTGGCACAGGCGGTAACCATCCAGCGCTCGGCCGAAGCCGCGGCTGCAGTGAAGGACGCCAATGATCTGACCAACGAGCTGTTGACCTCCAACGCCAAGAACCTGCGCGAGAGCAACAAGATGATCCGCGAAGAGATGGAGCGCGGCGTGTTCGACATTGAAGCGGTCAAACAGGCCAATGCCGATCTGATTGGCACCATTCAGGAGAGCCTGGAAATCGCAGACGAAGGCAAAGCCCGCCGGGCGGCTGCCGAAGAAGAGCTCAAGAAGATGGAAAAAGAGTTGCGCGATACGCTGTCTTCGGCCAAGGCGCGGCGCGACGGTGTGGGAGACAACGCCGGCACTGCTGTGCCGAGCTGATCCAAAGGTGCTGGGGACGCGTTTCAAACTTTGTCTGTCAGGGCTGGCATGTCTGGCCCTGATTGGCTGTGACACGCTCCCTCCCCAGCCGACAACATCGCCTCAACCCCGCCCCGCGGGATTGGCGCCCCCCAAGCCGAAACCAGAAGCGCCCAAAATACCATCTGCCGCCAGTCGGGATCTGGCTCGCTATTACGGGCGTGTGCAGGCGGATTTGCTGAACCGCGGCTTGCTGCGCGTGGATGGCGGCGGTGTCGACACCCCCTACACCGCACGAAATCTGGCGACAAATTTTGAGCAAATCGCCTTTTATGACGAATACAGTCAGGCTGGAGGATTCCAGCTGTCGGATGGCACCGCAGGTGGTCTACGAAAATGGAACTCACCCGTGCGGATGGCTGTCGAATTTGGCGCCTCGGTCCCCAAAGAACAGCGCCAGTCCGACGCCGCGATGGTCACGAAATACGCAGGCCGTTTAGCACGGATCACGGGTCATTCGATTTCGGTCAAACCCGGCAATGCCAACTTTTTTGTGCTGGTGATGGGCGAAGATGATCGCGAACAATTATTGAACCGGATCAAAGAAATCGAACCGGGTGTAAATGCTGCCACATTGCAGATGATCCGCACCTTGCCCCGTTCGATCCATTGTGTCGTGGCGGCCTTTGCGGCGCGTGAGGATGGCTATGTCTACAACCGCGCAATTGCCGTCATACGCGCCGAACACCCCGAATTGACCCGACGCGCCTGCGTACATGAGGAACTGGCCCAAGGGTTGGGATTGGCCAACGACAGCCCTCGCGCACGCCCTTCGATCTTTAACGACGATGACGAATTTGCGTTGCTCACCACCCATGACGAAGAATTGCTACGCACACTTTACCACCCCGCACTCAAACCCGGCATGAGCGTTGACGAGGCTCGTTCGATTGTTAGCCAAATTATCGCGGCCAGGTCGGGGCCGAGTTGATGCAGAGTTATAACATGAAGCAGGCGACGGTTCTTACTCTCTCAGGCGCAGATGGCAGTTGCTGCACTATGAGAGCTGATATCAGCCCGCCCCTTTTCAGGGGCACCCATTTTTATCCCCGGGCGTGACGCTCGACTGATAAGTAACCCACAGCATTCATAAGGAGAACGCACATGGGCATTTTGGACTTTCTAACTGGCGAGTTTATCGACATCATTCATTGGACCGACGACAGCCGGGACACGATGGTCTGGCGGTTTGAGCGCGAAGGCCACGAGATCAAGTACGGGGCCAAGCTGACCGTGCGCGAAGGTCAAGCCGCCGTGTTTGTGCACGAGGGACAGCTGGCGGATGTCTTCACGCCCGGGCTGTATATGCTCGAGACCAACAACATGCCCATTCTGACCACGCTGATGCATTGGGATCATGGCTTCAAAAGCCCGTTCAAGTCTGAAATCTACTATGTCAACACGACACGCTACACGGATTTGAAATGGGGAACCAAAAACCCCATCATGCTGCGCGATCCAGAGTTTGGCCCAACCCGTATCCGTGCCTTCGGGACCTATACTGTCAAGGTCACCGATCCGGCACGATTCCTGTCTGAGATCGTCGGCACGGACGGCGAATTCACCATGGATGAGATCAGCTATCAGATCCGCAACATCATCGTGCAAAGTTTCAGCCGCATCATCGCAGGTTCAGGGATACCGGTGCTGGATATGGCTGCCAACACCGCCGATCTGGGCAAGCTGGTTGCCGCCGAGCTGACCAAAGTCGTGGCTGACTACGGTCTCATCATTCCTGAATTCTACATTGAGAACATATCCCTTCCTCCTGCCGTCGAGGAGGCACTGGACAAGCGCACGTCGATGGGTGTGGCGGGTGATTTGGGGAAATTCACCCAGTATTCCGCAGCCGAGGCCATGACCGCAGCTGCCAGCAACCCCAACGGTGGGGGTGGTATGGGCGAAGGGCTTGGCATGGGTATGGGCATGGCAATGGCCAACCAGATGCAGCGCCAAGGCCCCTGGGGGGCGGCTCCGGCTGCTGCGGCACCTCCTCCTCCGCCACCGGTCGAGCATGTTTGGCACATCGCCGAAGGGGGCGAAACATCTGGGCCCTACTCAAAGGCCAAGCTGGGCCGTATGGCTGCCGATGGCACCTTGGCCCGGGACACCTATGTCTGGACTGCAGGTCAGGATGGTTGGATGAAAGCCGAAGACGTGCAGGAGCTAGCGCAGCTCTTCACCATCCTGCCGCCACCCCCACCCGGCAGCTGATCACAACGGTCTTGGTGTATCCCATAGGCGTCGCCTTGGGGGCGCCGCTCCATAGGACGTAGAATGAGCGACTTTGACCTCATCGACCCAACGGCACCGGCGCAGGAACATCGCTTTCCCTGTGACAATTGCGGTGCGGATTTCCGGTTTGATCCGGCCGCAGGGCAATTGGTCTGTGATCATTGCGGCAATACGGAAACCGTGGACGACGAAGGCCCGTGGGCAGGTTCCATTCGCGAGTTGGACCTGCGCACAGCGATACAGCGGCAACTACCCGAACAGGAAATCGAAGAGACGCGCATTTCCACCTGTCCCAACTGTGCTGCACAGGTGGAATTTGACGGGGCGACCCATGCCGCCGAATGCCCGTTTTGTGCCACCCCGGTGGTGGCGGACACAGGTGTGCATCGCCAGATCAAACCACGCGGCCTGTTGCCATTTGCTCTTGACGAGGCCAATGCCCGAGGCGCGATGGCCCAGTGGCTGGGCAGCCTTTGGTTTGCCCCCAGCGGCTTGATGGAATACGCGCGCAAAGGCCGCAAGATGAACGGCATCTACGTTCCTTACTGGACATTTGATGCCAATACCAAGTCCTCGTACAAAGGCGAACGCGGCACTGTTTACTATGAAAATCGCACCGTGATGCGCGATGGCAAGCGCCACGAAGTGCGCGTGGCCAAAACCCGATGGCATGCCGTACGCGGCCGCGTCGCAAGGTTCTTTGATGATGTGCTGGTTCTGGCCTCTCATTCTCTGCCCAAACGCTACACGGATGCGCTCGAGCCATGGGACCTGTCGGCGCTTGAGCCCTATCGCCCCGAGTATCTGGCCGGCTTCCGAGCCGAAGGGTACACGGTCGAGTTGCAGGACGGATTTGCCGAAGCCCGCGACTATATGGATCGGGTGATCCACCGCGATGTGAAGTTCGACATCGGCGGCGACAAACAAAGGGTTCACGACATTGATACATCGATCAGCGATGTGACGTTCAAGCACGTGCTGTTGCCCATCTGGGTCGCAGCGTATAAATACCGCGGCCAGACCTATCGCTTTGTGGTCAACGGCCGCACAGGACGGGTGCAGGGCGAACGCCCCTACTCACCGATCAAGATTGCCATCGCCGTGATCATTGGCCTGCTGATCGCAGGGGGCATCGGCTATCTGATGGCAACAGGCGAGATGAATTGATGCAGGATGACGTCGCGGCCCTCACCCGCACACTTGACGCACGCTATTCGTGTCGCGCATTTCGGCCTGATCCAGTGTCCGAGGACATCATCCAACAGATTGTTTTGGCTGCGGGACGTGCGCCGTCTTGGTGCAATGCCCAGCCGTGGAAAGTGACTGTCACGCGCGGGGCTGAGACCAACCGGTTTCGCCAAGTGATGCAAGACACCGTTTCCTCCGACACACCCGCGCCAGATCTGCCCTGGCCGACCTCCTATTCCGGGGCGTACAAAGACCGGCGCCGTGAGTGCGGCTTCCAACTTTATGAGGCCGTGGGGATTGAACGCGACGACCGCGAAGGACGTCTGGCGCAAAGCCTGCGCAATTACGCGTTCTTTGAGGCGCCCCATGTGGCCATTGTCAGCTCGGAGGGCGAACTGGGGCCTTATGGCGCAATGGATTGCGGCGGCTTTGTCACGGCCTTCACACTTGCAGCCACGGCTCTGAGGGTGGGGACAATCGCGCAGGCCTCGGTGGCGGCCTATCCGGATGTGATCCGCGCGCATTTCGACCTACCGGACACGCGCCTGATCTTATGCGCCATTTCCTTTGGGTATGCGGATGACACCCACCCGGCCAATAAGTTTCGTACAAACCGCGCCGAGCTAGCAGAAATCTATGACCCGCGAGGAGAAAGCTGATGCGCGCACTACTTCAACGTGTGTCCGAGGCGCAGGTCCAAGTTGACGGTCAACGCATAGGCCAGACCGGCCCGGGCTTGCTGATCCTGATCTGCGCCATGCAGGGCGACACCGAGGCCGAGGCCGACAAGCTGGTGAGCAAAATTTCCAAGTTGCGGATCTTCAGAGATGAGGCAGGCAAGATGAACCGCTCTCTTGCAGACATAGCAGGAAGCGCCCTTGTGGTCAGCCAGTTCACGCTGGCCGCCGACACCTCTCGCGGCAACCGACCCGGGTTTTCAGCAGCTGCCCCACCGGATGAGGGCAACCGCCTCTACCAATACTTTGTACAGGCGCTTCAGGCACTTGGAATCTCTGTTGAAACCGGTGAATTTGGCGCTGACATGCAGGTGTCGCTGATCAATGACGGCCCGGTGACGATCTGGATGGAAAGCTGACCCTTCTGTTCGGAGGCCTTTTCTTCTTGCTCAAAATATCCCCGCTGGAGGCCTAAAATCTTTCCTGATCCTTACGGCTCGCGGAAGGCTTCTTGGGATTTGTAGAGCGGCTTCAACAGGTATTGCAGCACGGTCTTTTGCCCTGTGTGCAATTCGACCTGCGCCTGCATGCCGGGGCGGATTTCGATGCGCGACTGGCGCGGAGTGAGGCCTGACATATCCACCTTCAGCGTCACCTTGTAATGCGGATCCCCATCCGGGGCGCGGGCGCGTTCATCTTCAAAGGTGTCGGCGGAAATGAAATCCACCGTTCCCTTGAGCGAGCCATAGATCGTGTAGTCATAGGCGCTGAGCTTAACGGTCGCCTCCTGGCCGTGACGGATGTTGGCGATGTCCTCAGGCGCGACACGGGCCTCGACAAACAATTCTTCGTCCAGCGGGATGATCTCCAGAATTTCTTCGCCGGGGCGCACGACACCGCCGATGGTGGTCACAGACAGGTTGTTCACAATCCCGCGCATCGGGCTGACCAGCACGGTCCGGTTCAACTGATCCTGACTGCCTTTAAGGTTTTGCTTCAACGTCCCCAACTCTTTGAGGGTTTCGGAATATTCCTGCGCACGCTCCAACTCGGTCTGCGTGACGATCTCGTCATAGCGGCTCTGGGCATCCGCATGAGCCCCGCGGGCGCGGGTCACTTCGATCAACGCGACAATCTTTTTCAGTAGCAGATTCTCCAGCAGGCGGCGCTCTTCGGCGGCTTGGCTGAGAACTTGCTTGGCCCCTTCCGATCGCTTCACGAAATCCGACTGCCGCGCCGCCAGAAGCGCGCGTTCCGAGGCGATGATCTCGGGCAGGCGCTGTGCCAGATCCGCCGGGACTGTAAAATCAAACTGCCCGGCCAGCTCTGCCTCAAGCCGCAAGCGCCGGATTTCATGAGCGTTGATCTGGTCACGCAGGTCTTCAACCGAAGACTTAAACTGCGTGCCGTGGAGCCGCGCCAAGGTATCCCCGCGCTGCACGATATCGCCTTCCTGCACCATCAGTTCGGTTAGGATACCGCCTTCGAGGTTTTGAATGATCTGAGGTCGCGAGGATGAAATGAACGATCCGCTGGCGCGTACGATCTCATCCACCCAGGCAAACATCGCCCAGACGATAAACAGGATCACAGTCGCGCCACACAGCCAGATGGTCAGGCTGGGGCCGCGCAGTTTCGCATTCAATTGGGACGTGAGATTTGTTGTGCCAACAGCCATATTCTTATCCCCCCTGCCCCATATTTGAACCGGTTCCGATTTGCGCCAGATGCGCCAGCACCTTGTCGCGCGGACCATCTACCGCCATCCGGCCATTTTGCAGGATCAACGTGCGCGTGGTCAGCGACAGGATTGGCATGCGGTGCGTGGCGATCACGGCGGTGCGGCCGTCTAGCCAGCTCTCCAGACGGCTCACCAGTGTTTTCTCAAGCGTCTGATCCAGGGCCGCCGTGGGTTCGTCCAGCAGACACACTTTGGGGTCTTGCAGCCACAGCCGCGCCCAGCCGATGGATTGGCGCTGGCCTTGGCTCAGCCCCTGCCCGCCATCCAGAATTTCAAGGTCCAGTCCCTTTGGGTGATTTTTTACAAACGGCCCCAGCCCCGCAAAATCGAGCGCGGCCATCAGACGCTCATCGTCCCGCTCCAGCAGCGTCAGGTTCAGGTTCTCGCGCAGGGTGCCCGAAAACAGGCGCACATCCTGGCCCAGATACCCGATCAGGCGGCGCAGATCACGGGGTTCAATCTGTCCCATATCGGTGTTGTCCACCAAGATGCGGCCCTTGGTGGGGGCGTAAAGCCCCGACAGGACTTTCAGGAAGGTCGACTTGCCCGACCCATTGGTGCCTAAGATTGCGATTTTCTGGCCCGGCTGGATGCTCAGACCGGGAACGTCCAGAGCGGGGGACCCGTCATCGGCGTAGCCAAATTGAAGCTCGCGCAGCTCAAACCCGCCTTCAAGCGTTTCGCGGCGCAGATAATCGCGGTCGTCTACGGCGTCTTGTTGCGCGCCTGCGATGCTTTCCAACCCGTCCAGCGCGGATTTCACATTGCCCCAGCGCGCCATGGTGCCGGCCAGTTGTGTCAGTGGGGCCAGCGTGCGGCTGGTTAGGATGCCCACGGCAATGATCGAGCCCACTGTGAACTCACCCGCGAAGACCAGATAGGTCCCCATGACAACCGCAGCCACATAAGTAAACTGCTGCATGCCCTGCGACCAGAAGGTCAGCGCCGAGGCCAGTTTGCGCTGGTCCGAAGATTTCATGGCGGCCAATGTGGTCAGCTCAACCCACGACCGGCGAAAGCGATCCTCGGCGCGCTGGGTTTTCACCGTGTCCAGCTCAAAAATGGCTTCGTGTAGCAGGCGTGACGATTTAGCCGAGGCCCCTTGGGTTTCTTCAGTCAGCCGGATCATCTTTTTCTGCAAAAGAAAGCCCGGGATCACCATCAAGACACCGCCCAGGATCAACACCCACACCACGTTGCCCGCGATAGATGCAACAAGCAGTAGAAACACGAAAATGAAGGGAATGTCCGCCAAAGTGCCCACGGTAGAGGCGGTAAAAAACTCTCGCACCGACCCAAATTCGCGCATGGCCGAGAAAAGGCGTGAAGGCGCACGACCCGCCAGCTCCGAGCGCATCCCAAGGATGCGGTCCATCAGCAGCTTTTGCACGTTCAGTTCAATCTGGCGTCCGGCCCCGTCCATCAACTGCGAGCGGGCGATTTTCAGGAAAGCCTCCATCAGCAACGCCACCATTGCCCCAATGGCCAGCACCCACAGGGTGGCCTCGGACTGGTGTGGGATCACGCGGTCGTAGACCTGCAAGGAAAAGAGTGCCACAGCCACGGCCAGAAGGTTGGCCACAAAAGAGCCCAACATGACCTCGCCAAAATGGCGGCGGAACTGGTTGAATTGCCCCCAGAACCAATGGCTCTCGACCTTGGTGGCATGAGCCTTGGCCACCGATTGCAATGGCGCTTCGGCGCGCACGAGCATGCCGGTGAAGTAAGGTTCAAATTCGGCCATGGGCACATAGGTGCGCTTGTCAGTGCAAGTGGCGTCGTAAACCTCAAGATCGTTACGGGTCTGTCCCATCACCAGCACAAATTGGCCGCTGGTCATCTGCGCCAGCGCGGGCCAGTGATGCGGTTGGCAAAAAGAAACGCTTTCGACCTGGGTGATCAGCCCTGCAGCTTCAAGGCCTTCGGCCAGGGCTTCGGGTTGGGGCGTGTCGGCCTGCGCTTCAGAGGCCAGCATGACCTCCAAGATGTCACGTGGCAGCACCTCCATCCCGAGGATCGAGGCATAGGTGGCCCCTAACTCGGCTCGCGCTTCGGCTCTTTCTCCAAAACGGGACTGGGGTTTGGTCGCATCAGCCGGGGCCGCGTCAGAGTTTGACACAGGGCGCAGGGCCGCACTTGTTCCGCCGGCAATCGAGAATGTGACCGGCGGGTTGCTCAAATCTGGCTCCCATCCGCCAGAAGGCCCAAGGTGCGGGCGATTTCCAGCCGGGTGAGTGCCAATTCGTATTTCAGCCCCACCTCGGCGGTTTGCCGGGCGGCAAATGTTTCGTAGACACCGACCACATCCATGACCTGGCGTTGTCCGGCGTCATATTGTTGCTGGAACAGATCCAGGTTGGCCTTGGCTTGAGCGGTCAGGCCTGCGGCCTCGCCCACCTGTCGGCTGAGCGCCGAGACACGTTGATCCAGACGGGCCAGGGCACGGTTCGCATCTTCCTGGGCTTGCGCGACGCGGCGGGCAGCGGCCTCTTTTTCGGCCTCGATCGCCTTGAAGCTGGCACCGGTGCCCACACCCAGCAGCTGATCTGAAGTGACATTCACTCCGATACCTGATCCGCCGTCACCCAGAGTGCCGCCTGCAGTCACACCCGGTAGAAACCCGGCGCGGTCCATGGTGGCCTGCGCAATGTCGCGTTCTTTTTCTGCATCCGCCAGCAGGACATCCAGAGGGGCTGCATCCAATGTGGACACCGACACGCGGGTTAGACCCTGCACATCGTTCAAAGGCTCGGTCGACATGGCATTGAGTTCCGCCAGTGCCGTTGAGGCAGCTTCATTCTGGGCGGCCAATGTGGCTTGGATTTCGCTCAGCTTGGCGCGGATCACATGCAGGTCGGACATATCCGACACACCACCTTTGACGCGCTCGTTCATAATCCACTCGAACTGCTGCATGTCCTTGAGGGTGCGCTGTTCCAGCACCACGCGTTCGCGCGCTTCTGTGGCATCCAGATAGAGCGACAGAGCGGTCAACACACGGTCATTGGTATCATCGGCCAGATTGACGGCGGCCACTTCGACATCTGCCTTGGCAAAGGCGCGCTCGGCCTTCTTGCGGCCGTTGTCAAAAAGCACCTGCTCGACAATGATCTGTGCCACGATATCTGACAGGCTGGTCAAGCTGATGTTGGGTCCGATCGAGGGCAGCCAGTTCTTATTGGCCGCCGAGGCGCGCAGACGCGCCGATTTCAGATCGGACTCAGCCGCGCGGCTGTTGGCCTGCAGCACCGGCCCTGCCACGCGGGCAAAGCTGGAACCGGCAGGCAGCACCGAGGCGCGGCCTTGTAGTTCCGTGATGATCGGTGAATTTGCCGCCTCTTTCTGGCGTGCGACGGCTTGGGCATCGGGTGATTTGGACAAAAACCGCGTGACCGTACCGTCGTCTTCTCTTGTGCCCGGTGACATGCACCCGGCCAATGCCAAACTTGCCACACATCCGGCAAGCCATGTTCTGGCTTTTTCCTGTCGCCCCATTTCCCGCGCCCCTTTAACGGTAGCTTCTTTTAGTTGCGGTAGATGCGCGGGCGGTTCCGCCTGCCCGCGCATCCCTTTGATATTATTTAGATAACAACGTTAGTGATGTTATCATCAATCATGATGGTTGCATCATCGCCCAGCGTGTAGACGTTGAAAGTTTCGCCATCAATTGTGGTCGAGCCCGAGCTGTCCGCACCTGTGATGGTGACCGTATCGTCACTGCCACCGCGTACCACAACCTGATCCGAGTTCTCAGAGAGATCGCGGATTTGTTGCTCGGTGATCTCGAAGTTCGAGTTATCACCAAAGCGCAGATCAATTGTCTCGACGTTGAACCCATCAAGGGCGTTGCTGTCAGCATCCACATTCGTGGTCGTTGTCTCGTCCAGCACCACGTAGGTCGAGGACGCATTGCCTGCATCATCAGCGTTGGTGATGATCAGCTCCGAGCCATCCGGGATGGTTGTGGGCGCGCCCGCACCATTCAGGAAGTGATAATCCGTTTCTCCCAGAAACGGGTCCTCGGAGACGTGAACCGACAGTTCATTGACGTCACCGCGGCCATCAATCAGGTGGATCGTGACATCGTCATCCGCGCTTTCAGTTGTGACGCTGCGATACCCACCGCCTTCGCGGAAATACCCAACGACATCCGGGGCTTCGGGGTTCACAGTGTCAACACTGACCGTTTCAGTGATCGAGCTGGTGTTGCCAGAAGCATCTGTCGCGTTGATCACCAGATCGGCTGAACTTTCCAGTGCACCAATGTCACCACCCGGGATGCTGACCGTCCATGCGCCCGCAGCGTTGACCGTTGCGGTGTAGCTGTTGCCGAAGGCCTCGACCACCACAGTCGATCCTGGCTCAACTTGTCCGCCGAACGAGACGCCCGCAGCGGCCTCGGAGGCGTTGATCACATTGTCACCCGCGATGTCGCCAGACTGGCTCAGCACGTTGACGAAGGTATCCACCTGGACCGTGTCGGTCAGCTGGGCTGTGTTGCCCGCCGGGTCTGTGACATCCACCACCAGATCAGCCATGCCCTCACCCGAGGTAATTTCGCCTGCGCCGAAGTTGGCGGTCCAGTTGCCCGCACCATCCACCGAAGCGGTATGGCTCACGCCGTCCAGCGTGACAAACACGTTCGAGCCTGGCTCCACGGTGCCGGTGATCGCAAAGCCCGCATTTGCGACATTGCTGTTGATCACATCCGAGCCATCCGAGGAGACTGCAAGGTTATACTCATCCTGCGCCAGGTTTTCGACCACGGTATCCACATGCACCGTGCCTTCAACCGAGATCGCGTTGCCTGCGGCATCCACCGTGCGCGCTGTCACCACCGGATCAAGGCTTGCACCCCCGGTGATTTCACTGCTGGCGTATGTGGTTGTCCAGTTGCCTGCGCTATCTGCCGTTGTGGTGTGCTCGACACCGTCCAGCGTGACGATAACGATCGCATTTGGATCAGCTGTACCTGTAACTGCAACACCCGCTGCAGCTTCATCAGCGTTGATTGTGCCGTCGCCGCCAATGGCCGCTGCATTCAGGGTCAGAAGACCTGAATCCGTATCCACGTCCACTGCTTGGCTGAGCGTCTCGACGTTGCCTGCGGCATCCGTTGTCGTGGCGGTCATGGTGGCCGTGTATGTGCCGGTCTGAACTTGTGTCGACGTGAATGTCGCCGTCCAGCTGCCATCTGCGGCCACAACGGCGTTCACCGTTTCGCCACCCATTTCCAGCACCACGGTCGAGCCAGGCTCGGTTGTGCCGGTGACGGTAAAGCCATCGGGATGTTCCGCCGCGTTGATCACCGCGTCATCGCCGCCGTGATTGCTGCTCATCGCGAAGTTACGCACTTCGGTATCGATGCGGATCGTTTCTGTCGTGGATGAGGCGTTGCCCGCGACATCCACGGTGCTCGCCGTGATGGTGGCGTCGTATTCACCGCCAGGCAGACTGTCGAATGTCGTGGTCCATGTGCCATCAGAGGCCACAACGACCTCTTGGCTAAAGCCTTGAACTTCAACAGTCACTGTCGCGCCTGCCGTTGAGGTGCCCGTGATGGTCACGCCGTCGGATGCCTCGACAAAGTTGACCGTGCCATCGCCCTCAACCGCGCTTGCGTTGATGGTGATCGGATGCGGCACCGTGTCGATACGAATGTCTTCGGTGATGGTCGAGGTGTTGCCATAGGTGTCCGAGGACACAACCGTGACAACTGTGTCGTATTCGCCCTGAGGCAGCTCGCCTGCGGGGTAGACAACGGACCATTCACCATCTTCGCTGACGGTTGTTTCATGTGTGACCTCTTCGATGGTCACTGCGATGGTCGCGCCGGCCTCACCGGTACCAGTGACACTCACGCCTTCGTTGTATTCCTCAAGGTTCACCAGATCATCGGTAGCCACAGTGGTCTCGCCAAAGTCCAGATCGGGCGGGGTCGTGTCGATCACGACCTGAGGCCCGTCGATTTCGGTTTCGGTACCGTCTTCTTCCTTGACCAGAGCCGTGACAACATAGTCGCCATCATCGGGGAAGGTATCGCCTTCGAATGTGGCTTCCCATGTGCCCTCATCCGAGGCCGTGACCAGAACCTGCATATCGCCAATGGTGACACACACTTCTGATCCGGGCTGCGCCGTGCCTGTGATCGTCACAGTTGCGGTTTCAGGGTCCACATCATCGCCACCAATGATGATCGGGCCGGGCTCAGTAATGGTCGGCTCGATGCGGGGCTCGCCAACGACACCTCCGCCGCCACCGCCGCCACCACCCAGGGTGGCCGCCGCGACACCTGCACCGCCAAGGCCCAAGGCCCCCAGCAGAGCGTTACCGCCCAGAAGGCCCGCGCCCAACATTGAGACGCTCTCATCACCTGCGTCAGCAACAGCGACGTCGCTGCCATCGAGAAAGATCAGATCTTCGCTCGGGCTCCATTTGCCCCATTGTTCTGTCGGACCATATTGCGCGTAGACGGAACCGTCCGAGGCCTCGAACATCGTGACCTCGTTGAGGTAGCCATCGGAAGAGATGAACAACCGGCTTTCCGCCGCACCATCTGAGCCAAAGTATCCCTCAAGGATCACCACTCGCCCGTCGGCCAGAATGATTTCGAGGTTCGATCCTTCGCGGGTGTAGCCGCGAATTTCGGACTGCCTCAGATTAAGTGAAATTTCCTGATTTGTTCCTGCATCAATTACATAAACATTTTTGTCCGCTGGAATTGCACTCGTTTGCGAACCGCCCGCACTTGCGCGGACGACATAATCAATCGCTTTCATAACACCACCACTTTTGCCTCAGTGACACGCGCTTTTCGGCGTGTCTTGTTGTTTTTGTATTTTCTGATTATCCGCTTTTAACCACTATCGCTAGAGTTTTTTTGAACCACGGCGCAAAATAGGGCGTGAATACATAAATTTAGGCACCACACCTCAGATATGAGTCGCGTGCTGAATTTCTCCCCGCAAATCCGAGTCTTTTGCGCAACAGGTGATGCGGAAAATGACTCGCGACCGATCACGCTTTTCAGGCCTGGGTGTTTCAGAGACGTTTGAACGTCAGGTAATGGGGGGTGCGACCCTCCCGGAAGGCCTTTTGTTCATAGCGCGTGGAATGCCAATCTGCCCATGGCGTGCGCCAATCTTCTGGCCCATCACAGAGCCAGTCAAACCCGTGACGGGGCACCACTTCAAGCGTTTGGCGCACATAGTCGGGAATATCCGTAGCCACACGAAAGATCGCGCCCGGTTTCAACACACGCGCCAGGGGAGCCACATGCTCATCCGTGACAAAGCGGCGGCGATGATGCTTTTTCTTGGGCCAGGGATCCGGGTAAAGCAGAAATGCCTTTGCGATAGATTGGTCCGGCAGGACATCAAACAGATCGCGCACATCCCCGGGATGAATCAACACATTATCCGCCTCGGCCGCGCGCAGTTTGCCCAGCAGCATGGCAACGCCGTTGATGTAAGGTTCACATCCGATAAAGCCCACGTCCGGGTTCAGCCCGGCCTGATGAACCATGTGTTCCCCACCGCCAAAGCCTATCTCCAACCAGATATCGCGATCTGGGAACAGCGCGTTCAGATCTAAAGGCGACCGGTCCGGGTTCACATCCCAATCCACCGGGCCCGGTGAATACTGCGCCAGGTCTTCTTCCAGATAGACCTCCTGGCTGGCACGCAGGTGCTTGCCTTTGAAGCGGCCATAAAAGTTGCGCCAGGGGGCGCCGGAGGGATGTTTTTGGGTCATGGGCGCGTCTATGGCGTGAACTGCGGTGGCGTTCAAGAGCTGAGGGGTGGCCTGCTCCTTCGCCCGTGATGCTTCGGCAAAAAGGCCCCGCTTGTCCAGCGGGGCCCCTTGCATGTCTTGTCTGAGAACTCAGACCGCGTTTTTCAGGGTCTCGGCCAGATCGGTGCGCTCCCAAGAGAAGCCGCCATCGGCCTCAGGTGCGCGGCCAAAGTGGCCGTAGGCTGCGGTGCGCTGATAAATCGGCTTGTTCAGTTCCAGCGTGTTGCGGATGCCGGTTGGCGTCAGGTCCATCGACGCATCAATGGCTTTCTCGATAGCAGCCGGTTCCACTTCACCCGTGCCATGGGTGTCCGCATAGATCGACAAAGGCCGCGCGACACCAATCGCATAGCTCAGCTGAATGGTGCAGCGCTCGGCCAGGCCTGCGGCCACAACGTTCTTGGCCAGATAGCGCGCGGCGTAGGCTGCGGAACGGTCCACCTTGGTGGGGTCTTTGCCCGAGAACGCGCCGCCGCCATGCGGAGCTGCCCCCCCGTAAGTGTCCACGATGATCTTGCGGCCGGTCAGGCCAGCGTCGCCATCTGGGCCACCGATCATGAAGGACCCGGTTGGGTTCACGTGCCACGCGGTGTCGCTGGAAATCCAGCCTTCCGGCAGTGTTTCGCGGATATAGGGTTCGACACATTCGCGCACCTCGGCCGAGGACATCTCGGTCAGGTGTTGAGTGCTGAGAACGATCGAAGATACCCCTACAGGCGTGCCGTTTTCATAAACAACCGAAAGCTGCGACTTGGCATCGGGACCAAGGCAGGCCTCGACACCTGATTTGCGCACTTCCGCCAGACGCCGCAGGATCGCGTGGCTGTATTGGATGGGTGCGGGCATCAGCGCGTCGGTTTCGGTGGTGGCGTAGCCAAACATGATCCCCTGATCGCCGGCCCCTTCGTCGCCACGCTCGCCGGTCACACCTTGGGCGATATGCGCGGATTGCTCGTGCAGAAGGTTGGTGATCTCACAGGTTTCCCAATGGAATTTATCCTGGGTGTAGCCAATGTCCTTGATGCAGTCGCGGGCGATGCTGTCGATCTTGCCCATATATTGCTGCAGCTTCGCCTGATCGGTCAGACCAACTTCGCCGCCAATGACCACACGGTTGGTGGTGGCAAATGTTTCACAGGCGACGCGCGCCATCGGGTCCTCGGCCAAAAAGGCATCAAGGATCGCGTCCGAAATGCGGTCGCACACCTTATCGGGATGTCCTTCGGATACGGATTCCGAAGTAAACGTGTAGTTATTTCTTGCCATGAATAGTGCTCCATTATCATGTCTCGCCGTCACGCCAGGAAGCCGTTGTGAGGGGTTGATGCTGGTTAAGCTGTCGGGTGCCCTATCGTCAATCGTAAACTCAATGCAATTGCCGCCGCGTGATCATTGCGCCACCCAGGCCGATGAGCAAAAGCAGCAGGATCGGCAGATCCCCGGTTTTGGAATAGACGGTCGGAGGCAAGGGCGCGGGCAGCGGCGCATCCACAAATCCCGCTTGGCCCAAGGGTAAATAGGCAGTGATCTGACCGCGCGCGTCGATCATCGCTGACACACCTGTATTGGCGGCACGCACCATGGGAAGGCCCTGTTCGATACTGCGCAGGCGTGCCTGGGCCAGGTGTTGATAGGGGCCCGAGATGTCGCCGAACCAGGCGTCATTGGTGATCAGCAACATGAAATCTGCACGCTCCGGCGCACCGGACACATCATGCGGAAAAACACCTTCGTAACAAATCAAAGGCAGTGCCTTGCCCAAACGCCCCATGTCTATCACCGCAGGCCCCGGACCAGAGGAATAACCGTGGCCTTCATCTGCGGCCAACCCACGCAGGCCGAACTTGCCCAGAGTGTTTCCAAAGGGCAGGTATTCCCCAAAGGGCACCAGATGGTGCTTGTCGTAGACAGCACTCAGCCTCCCCTGCCCGTCCAGCACCGCCATGGCATTATACAGGCGAGGCCCATCAAAGCGCAGTGCGCCTAACACAACTGTGACATCTCCCGCAGCATCACTGATGGTGTCCAACATCTCTTCGGCACGCCCCAAAGCGGTGGGAATGGCCGTTTCGGGCCAGACCACCAGATCAGGTCGGGCACCAGAGCGGGTGAAATCAAGCTGACGATCAAAGAAGATCTGCACCTTGTCGGGATCCCACTTTTCGTGCTGCGGAGCATTGGGCTGGATCAAGCGTACGGTGGGGGCATCCGCGTCGACCGGGCCTCGGGTGATCGGCGCCAGCAATATGGCCGCCTGCCCCAAAAGCGCTGCGGCCAGCATAAGCTTGTTGCCCTCGAGCGCACGCCAGATCAGCACAGCAAGGGCGAGTGTTGCAATGGTCAGCCCCAGGGCACCAGCATAGGCCGCTGTCGCGGCCAGCGATGTGTCGATCCAGATATGGCCGGGCTGGGCCCATGGAAAGCCCGTGAAAATGCGGCCCCGAAGAGCCTCGGCCAGGGTCAGCGCGCTCACGAAGGCGATGCCGCCTGATCCCGCACGATGAGCCAACGCACATCCGGCCATCCAGAAAAACGCCAACCCCGAGGCCAGAAAGAACAGGGCAAACGGGGCCATCCAGCCGTGGCGGGCAATATCGACCAGAAACGGCTCGATGATCCAGCTGAGCGCAACGATGAAGTACCCGGTGCCGCCGGCCCATCCGATCCAAGCCGCTCGGCGTATGTCCGGAGCTGCGCGAAACAGCCCGAAAAGTCCGCCCAAGGCGATAATGGACAAGGGCCAGGCTCCGATGGGTGCTTGACCCAATGCCGCGCACATCCCCATCAGCAGAGCTGCCACAAAGGCCGTTCGCCGTCGCCCCTGTCCCAGCCGGGCCGCAAGACGAGGTGCCGGAGCAAGGTCATTCGGGGATGTCACAGCCCGATCACTCAACCCACCGGTTGGCCATCGGCGCGCACCCGCAGGCGTTTGATACGACGCGGATCAGCCTCGAGCACCTCGATGGTCGCACCCGATGGGTGTTCCACCACTTCGCCGCGCACCGGGACGCGCCCCAGCAGCATGAAGACCAAGCCACCCAGCGTATCGATATCCTCGTCGTCGACGGCTTCATCTTCTGTCAATGATGTGCCCAAGGCGGTCTCAAAATCCTCAAGCGGGGTTTTGGCCAGTGCCATGAACACGCCTGGGCTTTCTTCGGTCCAGAAATGGCCTTCGTCGATGTCGTGTTCGTCTTCGATTTCCCCCACGACCTGTTCGATCAGATCTTCGATGGTCACCAATCCGTCCACGCCACCATATTCGTCAATCACCAGCGCCATATGCCGCCGGTCGCTTTGCATTTTCTGCATCAGCACGCCGATCGACATCGACGGCGGCACAAAAAGCAGAGGTCTTAGCATCTTGGTCAGCGCAAAGGATCCGCCATCACCGTTAAATCCATGCTTCAATGCGAAATCTTTAAGATGCACAAAGCCCGAAGGTGTATCCAGAGTGCCCTCATACACCGGCAGACGGGTGAGGCCGCTGTCGCGAAACACCTTCACCAGATCAGCCTTTGAGATATCCGAGGCCACAGCCACGATATCGGCCTTGGGGATCGAGACATCCTCGACCACCATATGCGCCAGATTGCCCAAGCCGGGACTGACCTGCCCTACCTGTTTCACTGGAGTGATATTGTCTTGATCGTTTTCGTCATCCGAAGGGGTAATCGCCCCCCATATGCGGCGGAACAACCCGCCCTGATCATCGTTACTGTCTTGCCCTTCAGGCTGCGCGCGATGCGCTGCATTAGAGGATCCGTCGGTGCTGTCGCCCATTGCCCTATCCAAAAAGAGGGCCCACGGCCCCAATAAGAAACTAATATGGGTCAGGAAGACCCAGTTTGCCAAGTATGGCGACTTCGGTTTGCTCCATCAAGGTGGCATCTTGGTCACGGATATGATCATAGCCCAGCAGATGTAACGTGGCATGGATGATCAGGTGCGTCACGTGATCGGCCAGCGGCTTGCCCGCCTCATCTGCCTCGCGCATGCAGGTTTCATACGCAATGGCGATATCGCCAAGCTCGGGGTCCGGGCCTTGGGGCGCATCTGGGGTGTCTCCAGCGCGCTTTGCTCCTCGTTCAACAGACGGCCATGACAACACGTTTGTGGATTGCGATTTACCTCGGAACTTTAAGTTGAGGGTTGAAATCTCCGCGTCATCGCACCCAAGCACAACAATATCCCATTCATCAGGTGGCAAGCTCAAATACTCAAGCGTTGCCCTGGCGGCCCTTTCAGCCAGAGATTCAAGCTGTGTCTCTTCCCAGCGATGATCCTTGATCCATGTGTCGGTAAGCATGACTTATCTCGCCGGATCATCGGCCTCATAGGCCTCGATGATCGCGGCCACAAGAGGATGGCGCACCACGTCCTTGGACGTGAAATAGTTGAAGCTGATCGACGGAATATTGTTCAATAAGCGCTCGGCATCCCGCAGGCCCGATTGCACCCCGCGTGGCAGATCAATCTGGGTGCGGTCACCGGTAATGACCATACGCGAGCCTTCGCCCAGGCGGGTCAGGAACATCTTCATCTGCATTGTGGTGGCATTCTGGGCCTCGTCCAGTACCACGAAGGCGTTGGCAAGCGTGCGCCCGCGCATGAAGGCCAAGGGGGCGATCTCGATGCGTTTTTCTTCGATCAGCTTGGCGACTTGCTTGGACGGTAGAAAATCGTTCAGCGCATCGTACAAGGGCTGCATGTAAGGGTCGACCTTATCCTTCATGTCGCCAGGCAGATAACCCAGCTTTTCACCGGCCTCCACCGCCGGGCGCGACAAGATTATGCGGTCCACCGCCCCCTCGATGAACATGTTCACGCCGACCGCTACGGCCAGATAGGTTTTGCCAGTCCCAGCCGGGCCAATGCCAAAGGCCAGTTCATTTTCAAAAAGCGCGTGGACATAGGCCTTTTGTGCATCCGTGCGCGGCTCAACCAGCTTTTTGCGAGTTTTGATTTCGACCTTCCCGCCCCGGAACATTTCCAGCTGATCCCCATCGCGCGTGCCTGTTGCGTCGTCCGCGCCCCCCATACGCAATTCGCGATCGACATCGGCGTGTTCGACGGGTTTGCCGGTCTCCAGACGCTCGTAAAGCGCCTGCAGCACGCTCACAGCTTCGTCTGCGGCTGCCCCCTCACCGAACACAGCCAGTTGGTTGCCACGGCGCATGATCTGGACGCTCGTGGTTTGCTCAATTTCGGCGAGATTGCGATCAAACTCTCCGCAGAGGTCAATCAACAGACGGTTGTCGGGAAACTCGATCACACGCTCGGTTGCGACTTCGGTTACGGAGTCTGGCAGGTCAGTTGTGGACAATCATTTCTCCTGTGCAGATGTGTAAAGCGGTAAAACGCAACCAGCCGCGGGCCCTGCGACCCGCGGCTGGCGTATGTTGCTCAGCGTCAATGGATCAGATCGTGTCGCCAATCAGCGAAGTCGCGCCGTTCTTGAAGTCGCCCACGGCGGTGGTCGGTGGCGCTGTACCCGAGCAGACCGGTTTACCATATTTATCAAGCCGCGCTGAGAGGTATCCTTCAACGCCGTCGTCGATGATCCAGTGGTCACATCCGTTGGGGTCAATCCAGACACCCGCCTTCAATTGGCTCAGGTGCTTGGCATCAAGCCCACGATCAACAGATTTGTCCGGGCCTGCATCAGTACAGGCGCTGAGCGCGGCTGCGGCTGAAAGGAGGACGATTGTCTTTGCAAGTTTCATGATGTGTCGCTCCCCTTAGCGAATGCAGATGATTTCGACGCGGCGGTTTTTGGCCATTCCGCCAGCAGTGCCATTCGATGCTTTCGGCATACGCTCACCATATCCGCGCACATCGGCGATGCGCGCGCCACTGGCTTGCGCCACCTTGGCAACGGAGTTCGCGCGGCGCAGGGACAGGCCCATGTTGTACTGATCGGACGCGCGGCTGTCAGTGTGGCCGGTGATGATGTAAGATGTGGCACCGGTGGATTTGAAAAACTCCATCAGGCGGGCTTTGCCGGCGCTTGAAATACGCGCGCTGTCTGTTGCGAACATCTGGTCGGTGTTGACCACGCCGCATACGTTGCCGCGACGGCATACCGGGATGCCCTGACGCGTGGTGTGCGGCGTCATGTACCCTTCTACGCCATCATCCATCACCCAGTGCTCGCACCCATCGGGATCAACCCAGATGGTTGGGATGTATTGCTCGGTATATACTTCTTGTGCCTGCACTTGCCCTGACATGGCGGCCAAGCCCAGCGCAGCGGCAGCCAATGCGCCCAGAACTTTGCGTCCGGTTGAACGTGAAATCATCACAGTCCCTGTCCTTTTTCTCTATTTTCCCCGATTGGATACGCAGCGGAATAGCTGAGTCCCAAAATCGCACTTTATGAGCCAACAGTATCAAGTTTGGACGCTTTGTGAAGCATCTTTAACAAGATATTGTGCCTCTCGACGAAACAATCGCAAGACTGCCACAATTTTGCCGCATTCCGTCGGGGAAGCCTGTGATGGAACAGGAGCTTAATCTGCGCTCTTCACAAGCTGCATGAGCGAAGCAATTGTCCTGAAAGGGAATTCCGCCCGCTGCCAATAATCTTAACCTCGGCAATCTGGCCCGGTAGGAGATCGGAATCAGTCACATGCACCGCGTGCAGGTATTCGGATTTGCCAACCATTTGCCCCGCGTCACGTCCGGGTTTTTCAAACAAAACCTTTACTGTGCGTCCGATCATGGCGTCCTGAATGGCACGTTGATGATCGGTGATGACAGCTTGCAACCGATAGAGACGCTCGGTGGCTTCATCCTCGTCCACCAAGGGGCGTTCGGCCGCCGGAGTACCGGGTCGCGTCGAGTATTTGAAGGAGTAGGCGTAGCCGTATTTGACCTCATTCACCAAATCCAATGTCGCCTGGAAATCCTCTTCGGTTTCTTCCGGAAAGCCGACGATGAAATCACCCGAGAGCACGATATCAGGCCGCGCGGCCCGGATACGTTCGATCACCCGCAGATAGCTTTCAGCGGTGTGCGAGCGGTTCATGCGCTTGAGAATCTTGTCGGAACCGGACTGCACCGGAAGATGCAGATAGGGCATCAGCTTTTCACAGGTGCCATGAGCCTCGATCAGATCATCGGTCATGTCGTTAGGGTGCGATGTTGTAAAGCGGATCCGTTCCAACCCGTCCACATCATTCAAGGCCCAGATCAGCCGCGCCAGTGACCAATCCCCGCCCTCTCCGGCACCGTGATAAGCATTCACGTTCTGGCCCAGCAATGTGATCTCGCGCACGCCACGCGCCACCAGTTCGCGCGCCTCTTCGATAATGCGTGACGGTGGGCGGCTGACCTCGGCCCCGCGGGTATAGGGCACAACGCAGAAGGCGCAGAATTTGTCGCAACCTTCCTGCACGGTCAGAAATGCCGTTGGGGCGCGCTTGGCCTTCGCGCGGTGGCGCAGGGTGTCGAACTTGTCCTCTGCCGGAAATTCGGTGTCGAGCGCTTTCAAACCTTCCTGCGTCTTGGCCTCCATTTCCGGCAAGCGGTGATAGCTTTGCGGGCCTACCACCAAGTCGACCAGAGGTTGGCGGCGCATGATCTCTTCGCCTTCAGCCTGGGCCACACAGCCCGCCACCCCGATTTTTAGGTCGGGTTTGGCCTCTTTGAAGGGGCGCATCCGGCCCAGTTCGGAATAAATCTTCTCGGCCGCCTTTTCGCGGATGTGGCAGGTGTTGAGCAGAATCATATCTGCGTCATCCGGAGTCTTGGTTTCCACATACCCTGCCCCGCCCAGCGCCTCGGCCATGCGTTCGCTGTCATAGACGTTCATCTGACATCCATATGTTTTGATATACAGCTTCTTGGGGTCGGCCATGATACGTGTCCTGATCGGGGTTCAGGGCGTCTGACTACCGCAAGTCAGGTGTGGCTTGCAATGCGTTAGACAATATCGGATTTTAGGCCCAAGAACGAGGAATGACGATGCAGTATGAAACCCTCAAGGATTTTCTGGCCCGCGGGCGGGATGCTTTGCTCAAAGGCCCCATAGCGATGGTGTTCGCCGAAGACGAGGCCGAGCTGAACAGTACGTTGCGTCATCACCTGGACATGCAGTTCAAATCAGTCATCATTTTCAAGCCAGAAGCCTTTGAGATTGCAGATGACGTCGCCCCTAAAGTGCATCAAGTCGCCTATGATCTGGCCGCAAGTGATACCGTTCAGGACGCTGTTAACCAGGTGATCGCCGCAGCACCCGGTGTCTGGATGTATTATTGCTTTAACGCCGAATATCTGTTTTTCCCATTTTGCGAGACCCGCTCAGTGGGGGAAATGCTGACCTTTCAGCACGAAGAGCGCCGCGACGCTATGTTGTCTTATGTCATTGACCTTTATGCGGGAGATCTGGACGGGCATCCCAATGCGGTTTCGCTTGAAGACGCTCATCTGGACAAATCTGGGTACTACGCCCTGGCACGCCTCGACCCCGAAAACCACAACCACCCGAAAGAACGGCAATTGGATTTCTTTGGCGGATTGCGCTGGCGTTACGAGGAAAACATCCCGGCGCCCAAGCGCAAAATTGACCGTATTTCTTTGTTCAAAGCCAAGGACGGCCTGCGACTGCTCGACAACCACACATTTTCGGATGAAGAATATAACACCTATGCCTGCCCCTGGCACAACAATCTCACGGCATCCGTGGTGTCTTTTCGCACAGCCAAGGCGCTCAAACGCAATCCTGGATCCACGTTTGATATCCACACATTCAAATGGCACAATTCGGCTCGGTTTGAATGGCATTCTCGCCAATTGCTGGATTTGGGCCTAATGGAGCCCGGCCAGTGGTTCTAGCCGGGAGGCCCGTTGGGTCAACTGTCGTCTGAGAACTTGGTGTATTGTTCCTGCGCCGCCGCGACGACGTTGGATAAGGTCTCAGAATCGTTGATGTATCCCATTGCCAGACTCGATATCCGCTGCATTCCAGCGTGCACCGGTGGGGCCAGTCGGGCGTCTTGCCAAATGGCGCTGAGGGTGAGGCAGAACAAACAAAGCGTCATAAACCGGGCATACCGACGGGCCTTGGCCGAGCGGGCCGCAGTTTTGTCGTCTGTTTGTATTGTATTTATCATATCGCGCTGTTTCATGCGCCGACGAATCGCAGAGCAACATGGCAACAGTATGGCAGTCCTTTTTAAAGGTTCTCGGGCTGTGGCATTCCGAGCACATGGAACCCGCTGTCAACGCGAATGATTTCGCCTGTGGTGCAGCTGCCAGCGTCAGACGCCAGGTAAACCGCCGTACCGCCCACAGCCTCAAGCGACGCGTTGCAGCGCAGGGGTGCATTTTCTTCGGAATGGCGGAATGTGCGGCGCGCGCCGCCGATAGCAGCCCCCGCGAGGGTTTTCATCGGTCCGGGTGAAATCGCATTGACGCGGATGTTGTCGGGCCCCAGATCATTGGCCAGATAGCGCGTGGCGCTTTCCAATGCGGCCTTGGCCACGCCCATGACGTTATAGTTGGGCACTACCCGGTTGGATCCGCCATAGGTTAGCGTCAACAAGGTGCCACCGTTTGCTTTCATTAACGGATAGGCCCGGCGGGCCACTTCGATGAAGCTGTACGCCGAGATATCCAGCGAATGTTTGAAGTTTTCCCGGCTGGTGTTCAAAAACCGTCCGGTCAGTTCGGATTTGTCTGAAAACGCAATGGCGTGCACCACGAAGTCCAGCCTGTCCCACCGCGACGCCAGCTGTGCAAATGCGGTCTCCAGCGAGGCGTCATCGGTGACATCCACATCCACCATGAAGTCCGAGCCCACCGATTGCGCGAGCGGCTCCAGCCGCTTGCCAAAGGCGTCGCCCTGATAGGTAAACGCCAGTTCAGCACCTGCGTCGGCCATAGCCTTGGCAATCCCCCAGGCAATGGAGCGGTCGTTGGCCACGCCCATGATCAGGCCGCGTTTGCCTTTGAGTGACATGCTCATCTGGGATTACTCTCTATGTTTGCTCAGCAGCATCGAGCCATTCGTGCCGCCAAAGCCAAAGGAATTCGTCATCACCGTGTCCAGCCCGGCATTGTCCACGCGCGCCGTGGCGATCTCGGTCGCATTCAGGGCCGGATCAAGGGTTTCGACATTGATCGACGGGATGATGAAATCGTCTTGCAAGGCCAATAGGCAATAGATCGCCTCTTGCGCGCCAGTAGCGCCCTGAGAATGGCCCGTCATGGACTTTGTGGAGCTGATTGGAGGTGTGCTGCCTTCGCCAAAAACCCGTCGCACCGCTTCCACTTCGCCCACATCCCCCACAGGGGTCGAGGTGCCGTGCGCGTTGATATAGCTGACGGTGCGTCCCTCTGGCAGCGTGGCCAGCGCCCCGCGCATGGCGCGCTCTCCGCCTTCGCCCGAGGGGGCTACCATATCGGCCCCGTCTGAGGTGGCCGCAAACCCTGTGACCTCGGCGTAGATCTTGGCCCCGCGGGCCTTGGCACGCTCCAGATCCTCAAGCACGACAATCGCACCGCCACCCGAGATAACGAAACCATCCCGGTCCGCGTCAAACGCGCGCGAGGCTCTTTCAGGCGTACCGTTATATTTCGATGACATCGCGCCCATGGCGTCAAACAGACAGCTGAGCGTCCAGTCCAGTTCCTCTCCGCCACCTGCAAACATCACATCCTGCGCGCCCAATGCTATCTGCTGAGCGGCCATACCGATACAATGCAGCGAGGTGGAACAGGCCGAGGTGATCGAGAAATTCATACCCTTGATCTGATAGGCCGTGGCGAGGTTTGCGCTTACCGTTGAGGACATGCATTTGGGCACCGCAAAAGGCCCGATCCGCTTTGTGGCCCCGGAGTTCAGCACCACCTGATGTGCGGTGAGCATCGCTGACGTGGACGGACCGCCCGAGCCAGCGATCAGGCCGGTCGACGGGTTGACCACATCGCTTTCGTCGAGGCCGGCATCAGCAATCGCCTGACCCATGGCAATATGCGCATAGGCACTGCCCGGCCCCATGAAACGCAGGGTGCGTTTGTCGACGTGCTCGGCCACATCAAGTTTAAGATCCCCGGCGATCTGGCTGCGAAAGCCATGTTCGATCATCGCCTCATTGGCGGTGATGCCGGATGTACCTGATTTAAGCGAGGCCATGACCTCCTCGGCATTGTTGCCAATGGATGAGACGATCCCCAGACCTGTAACGACGACTCGGCGCATGCTGCCCCCTTGAGTTAAGGTGTTGGGTTCTGTTTAGGCCAGAGGGGTGTTGGGGGGCAAGTAGATAGCGTGGCAGTTGTTTGGATCGCCTTTGCCGGCAAACGCCGCTTTATCGGCCCGGCCACCCACTGACCGACAGGGTATTGCTGCAGGCAATGTCCCGAGAGGTGTCAGCCCCTCCCGTGGGCTGGCGATGGCTCCGTCTCAACTTAAATCAGTATTTCGGGCGATCAGCGCCTCTAACCGTCCTCCAATGTCTTTCATGAATTGAATTGACCCTGGTCGAACTGCTTCATTCAGAAACGCACGCGCTTCATCAAATCGCAGAAGTTTAACACACGCTGCTGCCGCATACATGCTGGATTGCTTGGATTGGTGGAAGTTGCCAAGTTTTTCCCTTTTGCACCGGATCAAGCTCTCGTCACTCGCGTAACGCTCAAAAGCCAAAGGTATAATTGTCTCCAACTTTCGGGCAAACACCATGATATCGGCTTCGCATGCTTTCCCCTTCGGTAAGAACACTCCCTTAGAATAACCTGACCAAACTCCATTGGAATCTAAATTAAACAGACTCGTTTGAAAGTGGCATCTCCCGACTCCGACTGGCAGATGCTTCCTGCTGTGTTCATCGAAGCCTGCTTGACGCAAAAAACCCATAAGATCATCCAGCTCACGAGAGAAAAAGCCGATACATAACTCAAAATAGTAAAGCCCATCATCTCCGTGCTTGCTTGAGCGCACTTCGACTTGGGTCAGCCAATTACTATCTCCTTCGAGGTGCCAGATAAAATCAAACTTCTCGAACCCTAACCGTTTCAAAGCCGGGTAGATGTGTTTTCTGATTTGAGGAGATAGCGACATCAAGTGGCTCCTTAACCCAAGAACCGATTGTCAACTCTCGCTCAACGCCACTTTCATATCCTTGACTTCATAGATCACCTCGCCGTCCGCCTCGACGATGCCGTCGGCCACGCCCATGGTCAGGCGACGGGTCTGGATGGCCTTGGTGAAATCAATCTTATAGGTCAGCATCTTGCGATCGGGCCGCACCATGCCTTTCAGCTTCACTTCGCCTACGCCCAGCGCATAGCCGCGACCGGGCCAGCCGCGCCAGCCCAAGTTGAAGCCGGTAAGTTGCCACAGACCATCAAGGCCCAGACAGCCCGGCATGATCGGGTTGCCGGGGAAATGGCAATCGAAGAACCAAAGCGACGGATCAATATCGAATTCAGCCAGCACATGCCCTTTGCCATGTGCGCCACCATCACCCGAAATATCCGTAATCCGGTCCATCATCAGCATGGGTGGTTCGGGCAATTGCGCATTGCCGGGGCCAAAAAGATCGCCTCGGGCGCATTTCAGCAAGTCGTCTTTGTCAAAACTGCTCGGATAGTCGGCCATGAGAGCGGCTCCTCTTTTGTCCGTCATTCGGTCGTTGTTCCCCTCTAGCATCCGGCCCTTGACCCTTGCAAGCCTGTGTGGACGTGACCGCATGCCGCAAGAGGGCTAAAATCATTGGCAAATCCGGGAAACGCAGCCTATATTGCGCCTAGGACAACGGAGCAAGCCGACCATGACACCGCAAGCCCTTTCCCGTGGCACCGACTGGCTGAACGGCGCAGGATTACGCCCGACCCGTCAGCGCGTGGCCTTGGCCGCCTTGCTTGTAGGCGATGGCAATCACCGCCATGTCACGGCAGAAAGCCTGTTTTGCGCCACCAAAGACACTGGGGAAAGCGTCTCATTGGCGACTGTATACAACACGTTGCGCGCTTTTTGTGATGCGGGGTTGTTGCAGGAGGTCACAGTGGATGGCTCCAAAAGCTACTTTGACACCAACACGCACGACCACCCGCATTTCTTCTGGGAAGACGAACAGCATCTGACCGACGCCCCGGCGGACGATCTGGTGATTTCGCGCTTGCCAAAGGCCCCCGACGGGGCCGAGATTGCCAGCGTTGATGTGGTAATCCGCCTGCGCCGGAAATGAATCGCACGCGTGGCAACGCGTCCACGCAGATCATCTGGCTGTCTGATCTACATTTTGAACGCGACGGCCTTGTTCAAGGCCATGACCCCCGTTTGCGCCTTGATGCTGCGATCGCCCATATCAATACGCACTATAGAGGGGCTGAGGCCTGTTTGATCACCGGCGATATGGTCGATACCGCGACGCACGAGAATTACCAGGATCTGCGCCAAAGGCTGGAGCAATTGGCGATGCCCTGGTGGCCCATGACCGGCAATCATGACAAGCGGGCCTTGTTTTTGCAGCACATGCCACAACCCTCGGGCGGGCAGGAGGGCTTTGCGCAATATGCCATTGATCTGCAGGCCGCGCGCCTCATCTGTCTCGATAGCTTGTGGGAGGGCGAAGATGCGGGCCACTTGTGTGATGCGCGGCTGGTATGGCTCGAAGCTCGTCTGAATGAACGCCAGGAAGTGCCCGCGCTGATCTTTCTGCACCACCCGCCTCTTGATCTGGGCCTGCCAATGCTGGACCCGGACCGCTTGCAGAACGGAGATACCCTGCTGCGGCTGCTCGCACGGTATCCTCACGTGACACAGCTATGTTGCGGTCATGTCCACCGGCCAATTTCAGGCCGCATCGGCGCGTTGAGCTACGCCACCATCCGCGCTGTGCTCTATCAGGCCCCACCCCCAGTACCCGCATGGGATTGGGACAGTTTCAATCCCCCTATGGAAGCCCCTGATTTTGGTGTTATCACGGTTTCGTCCGGGGATATCTCAATTCAGTTTGCCGAATTTTGCCCGGCAGAGTATGGCATCAAGGACGCTTGATCCGCCCCCAAGAAAGACATTCAAATGCGCGCCATCAGCTATTCCAAGTTCGGTCCTGCCTCTGAGGTGTTGGAGCAGGTCGATTTACCCACGCCCACCCCTGCCGTGGGCGAGGTTCTGGTGCGGCTGGCGTTTTCGGGTGTGAACCCGTCCGATGCCAAGGCCCGCGCCGGATCGCGTCCAGGTGTGACCAAGCCCGCGTTTCATCAGATCGTACCGCATTCCGACGGCGCCGGCGTGATCGAATCCGTGGGCGAGGGTGTGGACCCTGCCCGCGTAGGTCAGCGGGTTTGGATCTGGAATGGCCAATGGCAGCGCGCTTTTGGAACGGCGGCAGAGTACATCACCTTGTCTGAAGGACAGGCCGTGCATCTGCCAGATGCGATCAGCCTTGAGATAGGCGCCACCTTGGGCATCCCGGGCTTGACCGCTGCGCATACAGTCTTTGGCGGCGGCGATGTGGCGGGGAAAACGCTGCTGATTTCCGGCGGTGCAGGCGCCGTTGGCCACAACGCGGTGCAACTGGCCAAATGGGGAGGAGCAAACGTGATTACCACGTGTTCCGCCGAGGCAATGGACCGGGTGCGCGCAGCGGGTGCAGACCATGTGCTCGATTACACCAGTGGCACGTTGGCCGAAGACATTTTGAAGGCCACAAACGGGCAAGGCGTTGACCGCGCAGTCGAGGTGGAGTTTGGCGCAAACGCCGCTCTGCTGGCCGAGGTCCTGCGGCCCAATGGATCAGTTGCCGCTTACGGGTCCGGCAAAGACATGGCACCCACGCTACCCTTTGGCCCTTACCTTTTCAAAGCGATCACCATCGACATTGTATTGATCTATTTGCTGCCCGACGCACCGCGGCAGAAAGCCATCAACAGATTGCACTTGGCCTTGACCGAAGGTGGCCTGACCCCCGCCATTCATGCGCAATATGCCCTAAAGGACGCTGCGACCGCCCAGGATGCCGTGATGACACCTGGCCGTACCGGGGCGGTGTTGCTCGACCTCAGCTGATCGACATGATTTCGATGTCAAAGATCAGATCGCGGCCGGCCAGCGGATGATTGGCGTCCAGCGTCACCTCGTCATCGGTCACCTGGGTGATCACAACGGGCATCACCTGCCCCCCATCGGGCGAGCGTAGCTGTAGCTGAGTGCCCACCTCCATGGGAATATCATCGGGAAACTCAGACCGAGGTACCGCCTGCTGGTTGGCCGGGTCAATCGGGCCATAGGCCTGATCCACTGGCACGTTGACTGTTTTCTTGTCCCCCACGGCCATGCCGGGGATCGCCGCATCCAAGCCTGGAATGATCTGACCAGATCCGACAGCGAATTCCAGCGGGTCGCGCCCGTCAGAGCTGTCAAAGATCGACCCGTCCGAAAGGGTGCCTGTGTAGTGCATTGCAACGGTATCGCCCGCTTTGGCCTGGGTCATGAGGTATCCTGTCTGAAATCGTATAAAGTGTTCCGGACCGTAGAGAGAGAGGTCCGCGAGTGTAACGGCAGAGCCTCCCCGTAATCCGCAATCGGCATCCGGCCCATTTACTGGAGTTACCCGCACGAGAGCAACGCGCCGGTCGATTGTGCCATAACAATTCCGCTCTTTTCCCCCTTGCCCGTCCGTGCCACTCTATTTCGCAACCGAAAGGACCGCTTCACAATGCCGATCACCACCTGTATCTTTGACGCCTATGGCACCCTGTTTGACGTGGCTGCCGCTGCGCGGATCGTGGCGCAGGAACCGGGGCGTGAGGCATTTGCCAAACACTGGCCACAGATTGCCCAACACTGGCGCCTGAAACAGCTGCAATACACATGGTTGCGCGCTGTGATGAACCAGCACTGCGATTTTTGGGATGTGACCCAGGACGGGCTGGATTGGGCGCTTGAGGCAGAAGGATTGCGCGGTGATGAAGATCTGCGTGCCCGCCTGTTGGCGCTCTATTGGGAGTTGGAAGCCTACGGCGAAGTACCTGCTATGCTGGCCGCGCTCAAAGCGAAGGGGATGAACACCGCAATCCTCTCGAACGGCTCGCCCAAGATGCTGGACGGGGCCGTGCAATCAGCGGGGATTGGCGATGTTCTCGACGATGTGCTGTCCGTCGAAAGCGTGGGCATCTTCAAACCCGCCGATGTGGTCTATGATCTGGTCTGTGGCCGCTTTGGCTGTGTGAGGGACGAAGTGCTGTTTGTCTCCTCCAACGGCTGGGATGCCGCCGCCGCTGCGGGCTATGGCTTCACCACCGCCTGGGTCAACCGCGCAGGCGAGCCGATGGACCGCTTGCCTGCAAAACCGCATCATATCCTGAGTGATTTGACCGGCATACCGGATTTGGCCATCTGATGGCGCGGTTTACCACCTCAGACGGGCTAAGCTTGCACTACGAGGGCCAAGGCGACGGGCCTGCGGTGCTCTGTTTGGCGGGGCTCACGCGCAATATCGCGGACTTCACCTATCTGGTGCCACATCTGCCCGAGCACCGCGTGATCCGGATGGATTACCGAGGACGTGGGCAATCGGAGTACGCCAAGGATTACATGAGCTACAACATCCTGCGCGAAGGACAGGATGCGATCGAACTGATGGATCACTTGGGACTGGAAAGAGTGACACTGATGGGCACTTCGCGCGGTGGGTTGATTGCCATGGCGTTGAGTGTGACGCATCCGGGCCGTCTGAACGGGGTGATCCTAAATGATATAGGACCTGAGGTCACAGACCTCGGCATTCAGCGGATCATGGAATATGTGGGCAAGGAGCCCCCGTTTGCCAATCTGAACGAGGCTGCTTTGGCCTTGCAGGCCGGATTTGCCGCCAGTTTCCCCGATGTGCCCGCCGCGCGCTGGCGCGAACAGGCCGCGTTCATGTGGACAGACAAACCTGGCGGCGGAGTCGGCTTGCGCTATGACGCCAAGCTGCGCGACGCGCTGATCGGACAGGCTGGCGTGGGCGATGTTCCCGATCTGTGGCAGCTCTTTGATGGGTTAAAGGACCTGCCGCTCGCAACGATACGCGGGGCAAACTCTGATCTCTTTGCCTCGGACACTTTCGATAAAATGGCGCGACGCCACCCTGACATGATTGGCGTGACGGTGCCAAATCGAGGCCATGTTCCCTTTCTGGACGAACCCGAAGCCCTGTCTGCGATCCACCAATTGCTGGAGAAAATTAAATGAACATCGACATGATCCGTGCTGCGGCCGAACGTCTCAAAGGGCACGCGCGCCGCACGCCATTGCTTTCGTCCCCGTTCATTGACGAGTTGGCTGGGCGGCGCGTAATGGTCAAAGCGGAATGCCTGCAACACACAGGCAGCTTTAAATATCGTGGCGGCCGTTCGGCCGTGTCGGCGCTGGATGATGCGACGCGAGCGAAGGGTGTGCTGGCCTTCTCATCCGGCAATCACGCGCAGGGCGTGGCCTTGGCAGCGCAGCAATATAGCGTGCCTGCTGTGATCATCATGCCCGCTGACGCCCCGAAGATGAAGATCGACAACACCCGCGCGCTGGGTGCCGAAGTGGTGCTTTATGACCGTGCCGGAGGGGAAAGCCGCGAGGCGGTGGGAGAGAAAATCCAATCTGAGCGCGATCTGACGCTGATCAAACCCTATGATGAGCCGCAAGTCATTGCCGGCCAAGGCACCACCGGTCTGGAAATCGCGGAACAAGCACGGAAGGCCGGCGTGACCGAGGCGGATGTGCTGGTGTGCTGTGGCGGCGGAGGTTTGACCTCGGGCATCGCCATGGCGCTTGAGGCTGAGGCCCCAGGCCTGCGTGCGCGTCCTGTTGAGCCAGAAGGATTTGACGATGTCACTCGCTCCTTAGCCTCGGGCCATATCGAGACCAACAATGCGCAGTCTGGTAATATCTGCGACGCGATCCTGACGCCCTCGCCCGGCCAGATCACCTTTCCGATCATGCAGCGCCTGTGTGGCCCGGGGTTGGTGATTACCGAAGAGGAGGCGCTGCAAGCCATGGCGATTGCGTGGCAACGGCTGAAAGTCGTGGCAGAACCCGGTGGGGCTGCGGCCCTTGCCGCCGCCTTGTTCCGCAAGGATCACATTGAAGGCGATGCGGTGATCGTCACGATTTCCGGTGGGAATGTGGATAGCGATGTGTTCCTGGCCGCATTAAGTCTTTGATTTCATAGAATTAGAGACTTGAGGCGTATTGTTTTCAAGGCGGTTATGCGTCTGGTTTGAGCCTGGAGAGAGCCATACAATTGGAGCGCCCAGCCGGTTAACAGCCGCTTTAGCGGCCCGGCCATCGTCAGCCCTTCCCTTGGGCTGGCGATATGGTGAGGCTGGGTGTGACAATTGTTGTGTCGGGGGTGTTCGGCAGGAACTAAGTGTGCTGGAATTTGCGTTGCTTCGCCACCCCAGGGGCAGACGTTGGCCTAACGTTGTTGGCCGCAACGGACGTCAACGCCGCCCCGCAAACACATCCTCCCCTACACTCAAAAACCACAGGAGTGGCAAGACAGCGTAATCCGGTCTAAGTTCATCCAAGGCCCCGTGACACGTGCAAGCCCCAGACCCGAGCAGCAACAGGACACCCAAACCACATGACCGAGTTCACCATTGCCAGTTTCAACGTCAAAAACCTGATCGGCGCCGAGAAGGAATACTACAAGTTCCAAACCTACACCCCCGAAGAATATGCCTGGAAAGAGGACTGGCTGGCGGATCAGCTTATGACCATGAACGCCGACATCGTGTGCTTTCAGGAAATTTTTGAAGCAGAAGCTTTGAACGCTGTCATCAAAGAAGCCGATGCGCGCGGCAGGGTCCTGAATGACGCGGCCATCCCCGACAAATCCAAAAGCTATCGGCGCAAGGTGATCTTTCGCAAGCTGTCAGTTGAATCTTACGCTGATGCCGCGCTGGCCTTTGCGCCCAATGCGGCCGATGGCGGCACGCCTGGGCAACGCCGTCCCGGTGTGGCGATCCTGTCGCGCTTTGGCTTTGAAGGTGCGCCCGAGATCATCCAGGATCTCGACACACCGGTGACCATTCCGTTTCAGCCTTTGCGCGGTCTGCAAGGGGATGAGGATGCAGGCCATTACACCCTGCGCCGCTTGTCGCGCCCCATTCTCAAGGTCCGCGTGCCAATTGACGGCAAAGTGGTCACGGTCTTCAACTGTCACCTGAAATCCAAACTGGGCGAGCATTTCAAACCCGCGGGTGCGCCCTATGCGCCCGAAGAAGACCTGACTCGCTATGATCCTGTGGGCCGCGCGTTGGGGTCCATGCGGTCTGCCGTGCGGCGGATGGCCGAAGCCTGGGTGCTACGCCGCGAGATCGTGGCCGAGATCAACAAGGGCAATCCGGTCATGGTCTTGGGCGATTTCAACGACGGGGAACACGCCGTCAGCTCCGAGATCATCGCAGGCGAGGTGCCGTTCAAGAACTACCAATGGATGCTGCGCCACGATGCGCAGGAATATTCCGACCGCTACACCGCCGAAGAGAACGTTCAAATCCGTGAAGACATTGAACGCGTGCGCCTGTATTCGGCCGAAAAGCTGTTCGTGCGCAAGTCCCTGCGGGACATGGTCTATACCTCGGCCTTTGGCGGGGTGTTTGAAAGCATCGACCAGATTTACATGTCACGCCATTTTCATCCCGACAACGAGAACCGCCTGGGCGATATGACCTATTTCAGCGTGTTGAATGACCACCTGACGGACGGATCGCACCCCGAGGCCCCCTATAACAAACTGGCCTCGGACCATGGGCAGATCATGGCGCATTTCCGTATCTGAGGGGGCGTCAAAGCCGTCTGAATCCATTGATCTGATCCGGGTACAACCAATCATCGTGCAGCACTATTTCGCGCAATTTTCACGGTGGGCGAATTGCGGCTTCGTGGGGCCGCATAGCCTGTGATACTCTTCAACGACTTTCAAGAACCAAACTTTTTTATTCAATTTGATAACAGCGAGAGCGGTGGCAGTTTTATTGGTTGCCTAATGTTTCAAGAGCAGGCCACCCATTGAAAAAATGGAATTACTGGACACGCGCCTGTTGATTTTGGCGTTCACAGCTGCCGTCGGCTATGGTCTGGCCACGATCGGTATGAAACTGGCCTCGGCGCAGTGGGGCATGCTGGCGGGGATATTGATCCTTTTGGGGTTTTTCGCCGCCATGCAAGCAGAAATCGTGCTGATGCGCGGGGTCGAATTGGGCGTGCTCTATCTTGTCATCATTGCCGCCGAGACACTGATCGTGCTGAGCTATGCCTTCGCCATTGGTGAAGGGTTGAACCTGCGCGAAAGCCTCGGCGGAGTGTTAATCTTTGCCGGATTGATTGTGGTGCTGGACTAGCCCGTCCAGGCTTTGCTAAGGCGCGGGTCATGAGTGAGATCACCCTGACAAACGACCTGCACCTACATTTGCGCGAAGATGGGACACCTGAGGGTCCGCCGCTGGTGCTGTTGCATGGGCTGGGCATGGATCTGCGGATTTGGGATGCGGTGATCCCTCTCTTGCCCAAAGGGCTGCGCATTGTCAGATTTGACCTGCGCGGCCATGGGCGGTCGGATTGTCCTTCCCCACCCTATGCCATGGGGACGCTTATCCGCGATACCGAAGGCGTGCTGGATCATCTGGCCCTAAAGGACTGCGTCTTTGTGGGTCTTGGTCTGGGCGGGATGATCGCGCAAGGGTTGGCTGTCAAACGACTCGATCTGATCCGCGCGTTGGTGTTGGCAGGAACGGCTGCGAAATGGGGATTGTCCAAGGCCTGGCAGGCGCAAGCACAAACCGCCACGTCAGAAGGCATACCTGCGGTCGCCGATCAGATAATCTCTCGTTGGTTTTCCCCCAAGGCAATTTCCGAAGGCAAAGCTGACACTCTTCGCGCGCGTCTCGAGGGTATGAATCCCGATGGGTATGCAGGCGGATGTGCGGCCATTGCGGGTACGGATTTCTTCACAACAACAGCGCGTTTGCGCCTGCCCGCCTTGGGTATTGCCGGGGCGGATGACCGAGCGACGCCCCCGGATCTGGTCCGCGAAACGACCCAGTTGATCCCCGGCGCAGGCTTTGAGCTCATGCGCCGGGCCGGTCATATCATGTGTGCCGATCAACCCGAGGCTTTCGCGGCGGTATTGACAGCTTTCCTGCAAGACACAGGTCACATTTAGGGTAGCGTAGAAATTAGAACGACAGCTTCATGTTGGAATAGCCGTATACGTCCTGATCCTTCGGAGCAGCGCCAGTTCCGGCCATGATACCACCAGCCAGCGGGCTGAGCAGAACGCCAACCGCGATCGCGTTCCCGGTGCGTTTCTTCTGCGAGAGGTTGACCACTTTGTAGGTTTGCTTGCGCGTCTTGTCCCGGTTTGAGCACTCCAGTGTGATGGGTTTTTCTATATCACCGTAGCTGGGCAGATTGATGGTGGCGGGGCTTTTAAACGTCGCTGAAAATCCATCGCCGTTCAGCTCACAGGCTGCGGCAAAGCTCTGTTCTTGTGAGTTGAGCGTAATACCTGCGCCTTGTTCCACGGTTTCGACCCGAGTTGGAACAAACCCAATAACGCCTTGTTTGGCAGCCGCATTTGTGAAGGTGACATTGGTACCATCGGCTGCGGGTTGGGTCATTTTTTCTGGCTCGGCAGTACAACCAGCCAGCAAACATCCAACGGCAACGACACTCAAAAAACGAGATATGATTTATCCTTTGTGAACTGTATTTCGTCTGCGCGAGGTATCGGTGGCGGGGCGCGCGGTCAAGCTGCAAACCCTGGCCTCACACTGCGCGATTTGACGCGGATGGTTTCGCCGTTTCGGGTTGAGTTAAATTCAACTAGCGACATAAGGCTCTGCGTGGTTAACCTGCGGGATGACCGCCCTGCCCGACACCTCAGCGCCACAGCGCACGCAAGCCATGGCGTTGATGATCTTCAGCTCGGTGCTGATCAGCTTTGGAGGGCTCTTCATCCGTCTGATGCGCGAGGCGGATGTCTGGCAGATCTCCTTCTATCGCTCGCTGGCACTGATTGGTGCCGTGTGCCTGTTGATGTGCTGGCGTTATGGCAACAAAGCCCCCGCTGTGACCCGTGCCATCGGGCGGCCGGGCGTGCTGGCCGGGGTGTTTGGTGCAGGTGCCACGATGTGCTTCTTACAGTCTGTCACCAACACCACTGTCGCCAACACGCTTTTTATGCTCAGCGCCATTCCGTTCATCACTGCCGCGCTGGCCTGGCTGATCCTGGGCGAAACTCTGCGTCGCACCACCTTGATCACCATGTTTTGTGCGATGACAGGCATTGGTGTGATGGTAGCAGGCGGGATTGGTCAGGGCTCGCTCTATGGCAATGTCATGGGGCTGGTCACAGCGCTGAGTTTTTCGTGTTTTGCCATCATCGTGCGCCGCCACCGCACGGTCGAGATGCTGCCGGTGTTAATGGTATCAGGCAGTCTGGTGGCGGGGTTGTCCCTGATCATGCGTTGGGGGGATCTGAGTATCCCGTGGCATGACATTGGTCTTTGCATCATCATCGGAGGTGTACTGTCTGGTGGAGCCAACACATTGTTTTTGCTGGCCGCCCGCCATCTGGTGGCGGCTGAGCTGACGCTGATCATGCTGTTGGAGTTTGCCCTAGGTCCCCTTTGGGTCTGGCTGTTTCTGAACGAGGTTCCTGTCGCAGCCACCATTCTGGGCGGCATGATTTTGATCAGTTCCGTTGGGGCACGGGCGCTGATTGAGCTGAAACGCGCGCGACAAGGCCTTGCGCCCTGAACCGAATGGTTTAGATTGCGCCCTCTTTCACCCGGAGAGCCCGATGCGCGCCCAACTGCCTGTTGTCTTCATTCTGATCACCGTGGTGCTGGACGCCATGGGTATCGGGCTGATCTTGCCGGTGATGCCAGATCTCATTCAAGAGGTGCGCGGCGCGGGGTTGGCGAATGCCGCGATTTGGGGTGGCATCCTGTCCACCACATTTGCCGTCATGCAGTTTCTCTTTGGTCCAATGATTGGCAATCTGTCGGATCGCTTTGGGCGACGCGTGGTTTTGCTCACATCTTTGGCAGTGATGGCGGCGGATTATCTGGTGATGGCTGTGGCAGGCAGCATCTGGCTATTGGTCATTGGCCGGATCGTGGGCGGGATCACCGCCGCGACCCATTCCACCGCGCTGGCCTTCATGTCTGACATCAACCCACCTGAAAAACGAGGACAGGCCTTTGGCATGATTTCGGCTGCTTTTGGCATCGGCTTTGTGTTGGGCCCGGCGATAGGAGGTTTCCTAGGCGAGCTGGGCACACGCGCGCCGTTTTATGCCGCCGCAGCCCTAGCTGCCGCCAATCTGGTGCTGGGATATTTCGTGTTGCCCGAAACGCTCAAACCCGAAAACCGCCGGACCTTTCAGCTGCGCCGCGCCAATCCCTTCAGCGCCTTCAAGGCAATCCTCGCCTTCCCAGACTTGACGCGACTGGTGATTGTCTTCTTTCTCTATTCACTCAGCTTCAACGTCTACCCAGCGGTCTGGGCCTATTACACCCAAGCGCAGTTCCAGTGGGACAGCCGGATGATCGGCATTTCACTAACCGTTTATGGAATCTCGATGGCTGTGGTGCAAGGCGGGTTGATCCGTGTGGCCCTCAACCGATTGGGTGAACGGCGAACTATCCTGATGGGCTTTGGCTTCGCTGCATTATCCTTCATCTGGTTGACCGTGCTGCAAAACGGCGCCGTTATGATGACACTGATCCCGATCTCGGCACTGGCGGCGATGGCCACCCCCGCCTTGCAAGGGCTGATGTCACGCGACACCGCCGCCGATGCGCAGGGCGAGTTGCAGGGTATGCTGTCCAGCGTTCAGGCGCTTGCCATGATCGTCTCGCCTTTGTTGATGACGGGTGTGTTTGCGGCCTTCACGCGCGACGGTGCGGCGGTCTATTTGCCTGGCGCGCCTTTTTTGGCGTCGTTCTTGTTGGTATTGGCCGCTTTTGCGATATTCCGAGGTCGAAAACGTCGGGCCGCTTGAGGAATCGCCAAGCCTAGTGTCACCTGAGGGTCAGACCTTGGGGAGACAAGAATCATGCCAGCCATCAAAGCCGCGATTTGCCATGCCTTCGGAGAACCGCTGAGCGTTGAGGACGTAGACCTGCGCGCACCGAGTTGGGGCGAAGTTGAGGTGGAGCTGCATGCGGTCGCCATTTGCCATTCAGATATCTCTTTCGCTGATGGGGCCTGGGGCGGGTCATTGCCTGCAGTCTATGGCCACGAAGCCGCGGGACGTGTTTCGGCCCTGGGCGGCGGAGTAACGGGGCTTTCCGAGGGCGATCCGGTGGTGGTCACCCTGATCCGCGCCTGTGGACAGTGCCCGTCTTGCGGCGAAGGACGCCCGACCGGGTGCGAAACACCTTATGACGGCGATCACGGCCCACTGAAAACCTCGGACGGGGGCAAGCTCCATCAGGCCATGGCCTGCGGGGCCTTTGCCGAAAAAGTCGTTGTGGACCAATCCCAACTTGTGAAAATTCCCGAGGATATGCCGATGGATGCGGCCTCGCTGCTGGCGTGCGGTGTGATCACTGGCGTGGGGGCCGTGGTCAACGCAGCGCAACTGCGCGCCGGGCAGGATGTGGTGGTGATTGGTGCAGGTGGCGTGGGCCTCAATGCCATTCAGGGCGCACGGATTGCCGGCGCACGCCGGATCGTGGCCGTAGACATGAGCGAAGACAAGCTAGAGGTGGCCCGACAGTTTGGCGCAACGAATGGCGTGCTGGCCACGGGCGAAAAACCGTGGCGCGCAGCCAAGACAGCCATGGGCCGAGGCGCGGATGCTGTTTTGGTCACCGTCGGCGCGGCGGGGGCCTATGACATCGCCCCGCGCTATCTGGCGGGCGGAGGCAAGGTGATCATGGTCGGCATGCCCGCCACCGGAGCCGAGAGCCACTATGAAGCCGCCAATTTTGCCGCTGTTAGCCAATCCATGGTGGGCTCCAAGATGGGCAATGTGGTGATCCGCCGTGATATTCCCTGGATGATTGACATGTACGGACAGGGACGACTGATGTTGGACGAGCTGATTTCAAACCGCTGGTCGCTGGACCAGATCAATGAGGCCATTGCCGACACCAAAACCGGTTCCGCCCGGCGCAATGTGATCATATTGAAATGATCCAGCCATCAGATCACCCCTCCTCGTGACGGATCTTTGCTATCTGTCTGCCACCGATGTGTTGGCACAGTTTCAAAGCAACGCGCTTTCGCCTGTTGCCTATCTTGATGCGTTGATCACGCGCACCGAAGCGGTGAACCCAGCGATTAATGCGGTCACCGAGACCTATTTCGTTCAGGCCCGTGATGCGGCCCAACAGGCTGAGACGGCCTATGCAGCGGGCACGGCACGGCCCCTCGAAGGTCTACCTATCGCCATCAAGGACGTGCACCACTGGAAGGGTAAACACACCAGCCAAGGTTCCTACGCTTTGGGCCATGACCCGGACGACACAACGGACCCGATGCTGGAACGTTTGATGGATGCAGGGGCCATTTTTCATATACGCACCACAGTGCCCGAGTTCTGTCTGGCTGGGGTCTGCTGGTCCAATCGCTATGGCATCACGCGCAACCCGCACAACCCGGAGTTTGCACCGGGTGGGTCGTCGGGTGGATCTGGGGCAGCCCTTGCGGCTGGCATGACACCCGTGGCCACGGGCACGGACATCGGCGGCTCGATACGCATTCCGGCCTCGGCCTGTGGGCTGGTGGGGTTCAAGCCTCCCCATGGCCGCAACCCAGATGGTGCACCCTTCAATTTTGACCGTTACAACCACTGCGGCGTGCTTAGCCGGTCGGTTGGGGATACGGCGTTGGCGCAGAACATCATTTCCGGGGCCCATCCCCGCGACCATGACAGCCTGCGCGAAAGAGTTGTGATCCCTGACCGCTTTGATCCAGCCCCTCTGCGCATCGGGTTCTCCATGGATTTGGGATATGCCCCGATTGATGCTGACGTGCGGGCCAATACCAAAGCTGCTTTGGAGGTCTTCCGTGCTGCAGGCTGCCAGGTGGATCAGGTGGATCTCGGCTGGAGCGCGGCCTTGGATGAAGATGCGCTTTGGTGGTACTCGGCAATGCACTTTGGCCGTCAGGCGTTATGGCTGCGGGACAAGTTTGGCGGCCGGATGACACCCTACGCCCTAAACGCGGCCAAGGCCGCAGAAAAGATCACTCCAGACCTTGCCGCACGCTCGTGGGATGCCCAGCATGCGATGTACCAGAGCTTAGGTGCCTTGCACGAGATCTATGATGTGATCTTGTGCCCCACGCTGGCCATTGGGTGTCCTGCTGCTGATCATGATCCGACCCAACCCGGTTTCACAGTGAACGGCGTACAGGTCGATGGTGAATTTGGCTGGGATCTGACCCATCACTTCAACATGATGCACAACTGCCCGGTGATGTCAGTGCCTTCCGGGCGTGACCGCCACGGGGTGCCCACAGGCGTTCAGATCGTTGGGCGTACTTTTGATGATCTAACCGTCTTCCGCGCGGCCATGCTCTATGAAACCCATGCCCCACAGCAGTTCATTCCCGCCGCCGGTTTGCCCGGCTTTGGCGAAGAAGGAGAGCGTACATGAAGCTCAAAGACCTCGATATCATCGTCACCGCGCCTCCGGCTCCCGGATGGGGCGGACGCTATTGGATTCTCGTGAAGCTCACGACCGACACCGGGATCACGGGTTGGGGCGAATGTTATGCTTCGAGCATTGGCCCCGATGCCATGCGACCGGTGATCGAGGATGTGTTCACACGCCACATGGAGGGTGAAAACCCCGAGAACATCGAACTGATGTTCCGCCGGGCCTATTCCTCGGGCTTCACGCAACGGCCTGACCTGACGGTCATGGGCGCATTCTCAGGACTTGAGATCGCCTGCTGGGATATCCTCGGCAAGGCCCGCGAGCGGCCTGTTTACGCGCTGCTCGGCGGCAAGATGAATGATCGCATCCGCGCCTACACATATCTTTATCCCCTGCCCCATCATGACATCAGCGCCTTCTGGACCTCACCCGAGATGGCGGCGGAAAGTGCGGCAGACGCGGTAGCGTGCGGCTATACGGCTGTGAAGTTTGACCCAGCGGGACCGTATACTTTGCGCGGGGGGCACATGCCCGCACGCACGGACATTGCCCTGTCTGTGGCGGTTTGCAAGGCCGTGCGCGAGGCGGTTGGGGACAAGGCCGATCTGCTCTTTGGCACCCACGGTCAATTCACCACGGCGGGAGCGATCCGCCTGGCAAAGGCGCTCGAGCCTTATGATCCGCTGTGGTTTGAGGAACCCATTCCCCCCGACAACATCGCCGAGATGGCCAAGGTGGCCGCCGCCACCTCAATCCCCGTTTCCACGGGTGAACGGCTGTGCACCAAGGCCGAATTCGCGCCTGTGTTGCGTGCAGGGGCTGCGACAATCCTGCAACCGGCCCTGGGTCGTGCAGGTGGCATTTGGGAGATGAAAAAAGTCGCGGCGATGGCCGAGGTCTATGACGCACAGATGGCACCACATCTTTATGCCGGACCGGTGGAATGGGCGGCGAACATCGCACTTGCAGCCTCCATTCCCAACATCCTGATGTGTGAAACGATTGAAACCCCGTTCCACTCGGATTTGATCAAGGGCAGCATTCAGGTGGATGACGGCTTCCTTGTTCCGTCCGAGGCCTCGGGTTTGGGGATCAACGTTGACGAGGAGCTGGCGCGTGCGCATCCCTATACGGGCATTGGGCTGCATCTGGAAATGCAGGAAGCTCCCTGTAATTATGCAGAAGGAAATGCCTTTCTCGGCGGTGCACCCGCTGTGGAGAAGATCGAAGAAAATTGAAATATTCTTGCAAATTTCATTGAAGGAATTTGGGGCGGATCGCAGGAGATTTTAGGGGAGGAACACCAACCAGACCCAAACTGTCCCGATCGACAGCGCCGTTGCAATCAGCACGGATGAGGCCGCGATCCGCCGCGCCACCCCGTACATATTGGCAAAGATATAGCTGTTGACCCCAGGTGCCATGGCAGCGGTCAACACAGCCGAGCGGGTGGCCTCGACCGATAGGTTCAAACTCCCGCCCAGGGTGTGGGTGATCAGCGGATGCACCACCAGTGCCAAAACGCAAATATAGAGGACAACCCGCAGGTCACCCTCGGGCTTATACTGCGCGAGAACTCCCCCCATGCCAAAAATTGCGGCGGGCAAAGCGGCGCGCACCATCAGATCCAGCCCATCGTTCAGCACCTCCGGCAGGCTGACGCCCGTCAGGTTAACGATAAACCCCAGACTGATACCGATAATGAGAGCGTTGGAAAGCATCGCCTTCGACACCGTGCGACCGACCTGCGAGGCGGCTTGGCCACGCGCGCGGCTCACCTCCATGACCGTGATGCCAAGGCCGTAGCAGAACGGCGAATGCAGAGCGATGATGGCAAAGTTCGCTTCAAGCGCGTCCGGACCATAGGCGCGCTCGGTCAGAGCCAATCCCAACAGGACGGAATTGGAGAAGAGGCAGCAAAACCCGATGGCAACGGCCTCTTCGACAGTGCGGCCAAACAAGCCACGCGCCCCAAAGAACCCAAGCCAGAAGCAGGCGAACGACCCGGTGTAAAAGCTGAGCAGCAACCGCCAGTCAAACGCCGGCCCCAGGTCCAATCGCGAGATGGACACGAACAGAAGACATGGAATGGCGAAGTTCTGTGTGAACTTCATCAACCCATCCACGCCCGCATGTGAAAACCAGCCACGCCACACGGCCAGATAGCCAAAGCCGATCACCACAAAGACCGGCAGAATGACATCCAGCAAAGCCTGCATGCCAGATCAGACCTGATACTTCAGGGTCATCATGTCATAGGCAGGCGTGATGAAATCGGGGGTTTCTTCGACGAGGGTTTGATAGTCCATGTCGATATGCATGTTGGTCAGGACACCTTGCACAGGTTCTGCGCGCTTCAACCACTCCAGCGTCTGTTCCAGATGTGCGTGTGTCGGGTGGGGTGTACGGCGCAGGGCGTCACAGATGAAACACTCCAACCCATGCAGGACAGGCCAGACCTCCTCCGGGATGTCTGCCACGTCGGGCAGATAGGCCAGATCACCAACCCGAAACCCCAACGCATCAATCGAGCCATGACCGACCTTGAACGGGGTCAGCGTCACAGCGCCCCCTGCCCCGTCGATGGTGATATCACCATCAATGGTGTGCATGTTGAGGATCGGCGGATAGGGGGACCCTTCGGGCTGAATGAAGGCATAGGCGAAGCGGTCAAACAGCGCATTTTGTGTGTCCCCATCGGCCCAGACGGCCAGACGCTCGCGCATGTTGAAGACGATCATACGCAGATCATCGAGGCCATGCACATGATCGGCATGGGCATGGGTGAACACGACCGCATCCAGCTCGCCCACCTCGGCATCCAGCAATTGGGCGCGCAGATCCGGTGAAGCGTCAATCAGGATACGAGTGGTGCCTGCCTCGGTTTCCTGCTCGATCAGCATGGAACAGCGGCGGCGGCGGTTGCGTGGATTGTCCGAGTCGCAATCCCCCCAGTGCCCGCCCAGGCGGGGTACCCCGCCCGATGAGCCGCAGCCCAATATGGTGAAGCGGCGCTCAGCCATTATGCAGCAGCCCCAAAGCGCGAAACCTTCCAGAACAGCCGGTCAAAATTGGCTTGGGTTTGTGCTGCAAACTCGGCGTAGCCCATGCCAAAGACGTTGGCCCCCACTTGGGCGGTATGCGCCGTAAAGGCGGGCTCGTTGCGTTTGCCGCGATGGGGCGGCGGCGCCAGATACGGTGCATCTGTTTCGACCAGGATACGATCCACCGGAGTCGCTGCAAAAATCTCGCGCAGCTCGTTTGAGCGAGGAAAGGCCGCGATGCCTGACATGGACAGGTAAAACCCAAGGTCAGTGGCGGCACGTGCCAAGGCGGCAGACGACGAAAAGCAATGCATTACGCAAGTGTAGGCTCCGGCGTTGTATTCCTCGGTCAGGATACGGGCCATGTCATCATCGGCATCGCGCGAATGGATGATCAAGGGCAGACCGGTCTGGCGCGCGGCCTCAATATGCAGGCGCAGGCTGTCTTGCTGTTGAGTCGCGCTGTCCGAGGTATAGTGGTAATCCAATCCCGTTTCGCCAATGCCCACGAATTTTGGATGTTGCGCCATGTGGACCAGGTCATCGACAGTGGCCATTGGCTCGTCAGCGACACTCATCGGATGGGTGCCCGCCGCGTAGAAGACGGGTGCGTGGTGTTCAGCAATGGCGCGCACGCTTGGTTCATTGCGCAAACGCGTGCAGATCGTGACCATGCGCGTGACACCTGCGTCCTGCGCGCGCCGGATCACCGCGTCGCGCTCTTCCTCAAAGTCTGGGAAATCGAGGTGGCAGTGGCTGTCGGTAATCTCAGGCGGCATGAACGGTGTCCTTGGCGTGCGCCTAGCGGGCGGCAGTCGATTGCATGTTAAACACCATATCTAAGACGAGCGCCGCAGGGTCAAGGTTCACCGCACGGCCATGTTGCGCACGCGCTGACATCTCTTGCGCCAGTTTAGCCCATTTGCGGGCCTTGTGGGGGTCGGGAGACAGGCGTTGAAACGTCTCGGCTTCGCCCGGAGCAGCCTCGGTTTCAGGCGGTCGGCCTGTGGCCCCGGTCCGGGCCAGGCGCGCCAGAGCGACATCCGTGAGCAGAAGCATGAGGTCCAGTTTCTCAGCCGCGCCCCGTGCTGCGACCTGATCCGCAAGCTTTAATGCGCGAGGACGATCAAGCATGGGCAGAGACCCCAGAATGCCCAGGATTTCTGCGTAGAGGCTTAGCCCGTTGAGGTGGGTCAGCCGCATGGCCGCCCCGACCGAACCTGCCGCCAGTTCTGCAAGAGCTTCAGAAGGCGGATCTTCGACACCCGCTTGTTGTAGCGCTGCCGCCAGATCAGAAGGAGACAATGGTGCCAGTCGCAGATCGCGACACCGTGACCGGATCGTCGGCAAGAGCCGCGCAGGTTGGTGCGAAGTCAATAGCAGCGTGGTGCGTTCGGGTGGTTCTTCCAGCATCTTGAGCAGCGCATTGGCCGCTTGGATGTTCATCTCGTCGGCCGCATCCAGAATGACCACACGGCGGCCCCCATCCGCGGCAGAAAGATGCAGAAACCCGTTTAGCTTTCGCACATCATCCGCCACGATCTGATCACGAAGACGCCCGGTTTTTTCGTTCACCGACCGGGTGATCCGATAGAGGCCCGGATCAGAACCGGCGGCGATGCGACGTGCCACAGGGTGATCCGCAGGAACGGTCAGGCTGTCAGACTTGGGCAGAGCATCCCCAAACATGCCGCCATCCTCGGCATCAGGTGTGGCCAATAAAAAACGAGCGATGCGCCAGGCGAGCGTGGCCTTGCCGACGCCGCGCGGCCCTGTCAGGAGCCAGCCATGGTGCAGGCGACCAGTATTGAAGGCTTCGAGAAAGGCAGCTTGCGCTGTATCTTGTCCAAAGAGCCGTTCAGTTTCACGCGGATGCGGTGCGCCGTCAATGCGGTCGGGCTCCGGAGGAGCGTCATCGCTCATCCCAGCACGTCCTGCGCAACTTTCGTTACATCAGCCGCGACACCCTCGATCGAACGGGTGCCATCTATCACTTTGATCCGATTAGGGAACTCATCGGCCAAAGCCAGAAACCCGGCGCGCATTTGGGCCTGAAGATCCTCCCCAAAGCTTTCAAAGCGTTCCTCGCCGGTGCCGCGCGACAAGGCGCGGTTCAACCCCACTTCGGGATCCATATCAATCAGTATCGTCAGATCAGGATCGCGCCCCACCATCAAATCATGCAGCGCATCCACCTTGGCGCGCAGATCCCCGCGGCTGAGCCCTTGATACATGCGCGTGCTATCGGCAAACCGGTCGCAAATCACGATGGTGCCCTCGGCCAGAGCAGGCAGGATGGTGCGTTCCAGGTGATCGCGGCGGGCGGCGGTAAAGAGCAGCAGCTCCGTCTCGGCAGACCAGCGATCCGGGTCACCCTCCAACACCAGCTTGCGAATTTCTTCGGCTCCGGGGCTGCCGCCCGGTTCACGGGTCAACAGCACCTGGCTGCCCTGCGCTTGCAAATGCTCGGCCAACAGACGGGCTTGGGTGGATTTGCCCGAGCCGTCGATGCCTTCAAATGAAATGAACCGGCCTGATGCGGTCAAAGCGCGCCCTCAGGCCCCTGTTGCAACCGTGTCAGCAGCAGGGTTGAAACCGTTTTTAACCGAGGCACAAATCCACCCTTGGCGACATCTTCCATCGCGACCAATGGCACGGATGTCTCGGGCAGGCCTTCAGGCGAAAAGATCAGGGTCCCCACTTCGTCGCCCTTTTTCACAGGGGCGCGCAGGGGGCCGTTGTAAATCACTTCGGCCTTCACGCCGTCCTCTGACAGCACCGGAATTAAGGTTGAGACATCATGCGCAGGGGTCAGCCCCACACTGTCTACATTGCCCATCCAAACATCGGCGCGGGCGACTTCGAAACCACTTTTCACCAGCTCTTTCTGGCTGAATTGGCGAAACGCCCAATTTACAATTGCTTCGGCTTCTTGAGCACGGGCCTGGGCGCTGTCGAGACCCGAGATCACAAAGATCACCCGGCGATCACCCTGTGCGGCCGAGCCGACCAAACCATAGCCCGCCGCAGTTGTGTGACCGGTTTTCAACCCATCCGCGCCGATGCCCAGTTTGAGCAAGGGGTTCCGGTTCTGGGTATTTTGCGGCGCACGGCCGTCAAACTTGAACTCGGTCTCAGCAAACATCGGATAATATTCCGGGAAATCCTCGATCAGACGCCGGGCCAGCAAGGCCAGATCACGCATCGACATGCGGTGTCCGGCGGCAGGCCAGCCGTTCGAGTTGACGAAGGTCGAGTTGGTCATTCCCATCTTTTGCGCGCGCTGGGTCATGTAGCGCGCAAAGCCTGCCTCGGTGCCATCGGGGCTCAACGCCTCAGCAATCACCGCACAGGCGTCATTGCCCGAAAGCACGATGATCCCGCGCAGCAGATCCTCGACCGTGACCCGGTCGGTGGTATCGAGAAACATGGTCGATCCACCATAGCTCATGGAATGTTTGGACACAGGCAGCTTTTCAGCCAGCGACAGACGACCATCGCGAATGGCTTCAAACGCCACATAGAGCGTCATCAACTTGGACATCGACGCAGGCGGCAAAGGCGTATCAGCGTTTTTGTGCATCAGCACCGTGCCCGTTGTCTGATCCAGGATGAAGGCCGATTTGGCGCGAGTTTCAAAGGCGTGCACCCCCGGTGCAGTCAAAGCCAGCACAAGGGTCAGAAGGGGCAGCAATCTGGTCATGTCATCTCAGTGTCAGTTGGTCACAGGATAGGCATCGTCAAATCCGATACCCTTGATTTTCTTCAGCAGGGCCGAGCGTTCGGACTTGGATGTGGCTGGCCCCACGACCACCCGCCAGAAAGTTTTGCCCGAGGCCGACTGCTTCTTGACGGTGGGCACCATTCCGGCTTGCCGCATGGCAGTCGCGGTATTGTTGGCATTGCCTTCCACCGAGAAGATACCGATCTGGATAAACGGCTTGTCGAGCGACGACGTTTGTACCTTGGCCGGTTTTGGAGCCGGGGCCGGAGTGGGCGCAGCACCTGCGGCCACTTCTGCTTCGTCGATTGCGGCAGCCGCAGATGCGACCGGATCAAGCGAGGTTGCCATGACTTCATCGGGCTCATCCAGTTCGGCTGTGGCCACGTCTTCGACAACCGGATCAGGCGCGGCCTCTCGGCGCAACGCGGTGACATTCAATTCTGCCGGCGCACCGGCCAACATGCCCAGTGCCGCAGCAGCGTCCGAGGACACCTGCAACCTTGGTCCGGGATTTTCACGCTCTCGTCGGAATAAAGCGCCGATCACGAATTTCGAATTGGCCGTATTCCGAATGATAACACGCTCTGGTTCAGTAACATCCGGGTGCGCGACCCAGACACCGCCCAACGACGGGCGGCCATCCCAAAGGCCATTGTCGGTGACCTGGAACACATCTGGTGCTTCAACATCACGTTCCACCAACCGCGTGGAGGTCGACGTAGACGCCTGCGCCTCCTGCCCCTCCACTTTTGGCTTGGGTTTGAAAAAGTCGAACTGCTGGCCCTCTTCACAGCCTGCCAGCGCCAATATCATCACAGAAAGCCCCATTGCTTTGCGCCATCTGCCCTCAGCACCTGTCCGAAGAAGTGTCATTTGTGTCCCTTGCCCATCTCTCGCGCCACTGGCGCAACCTCTTGATTTGCACGTCTTTTGCGTGCCCACCCGGTTTGCCGGGGGTTATATGTTACTTGCGCGAAGCATGCTCCGCGTGTGCACTCTAGCCGCAGTTCTACGCCAAGAAAAGTCTGGAGGTGGGGATTCGGCGGATTTCCCCTTTATGAGAAGAGTTTTGCGCTGAAAGGCCCAAACCGGCGCGGTGTGGCATGTGCATCAATGTGACCCGGTGAAATCAAAACACTTTAGGTACTTTCAGAATCGGTTTTTGCTGATTAGGAAGGCCACGTCGGAGGAGTGGCAGAGTGGTCGAATGCACCGGTCTTGAAAACCGACGTAGGTGAAAGTCTACCGTGGGTTCGAATCCCACCTCCTCCGCCATCTTGGCATTTCACCACAACTCACCCAATCGCGCCAACTTGCTTTTAACGTATATATTTATGGGTATTTGAGTTATTTGACGTTTTATTGGCTTTTCTTGAATTGCGCCAGTATGTTTACATTGCGTGGTATAATTGGTGGTATTTCAAGTGGCAGCACTGAGCGGCAAGCTTACAAAGAAATTGGTTGAGAACTTAGGCGCGGGCCGTCATGGCGACGGCGCTGGCCTTTATCTGGTTGTCGATCCTTCCGGCGCACGGCGTTGGATAGTTCGCGTTACTGTCAAAGGCCAAAAGAACCGCAAAGGCGCACCGCTTCGCACTGACTTTGGGTTGGGCGGTGCTGATGTCGTTACCTTGAACCAAGCGCGAGCGCGCGCGCTTGAGTATCGCAGGATGGCGAAATCTGGCTTGAACCCGCGTTACAATGCACAACGCGAGGTTCCGACATTTCTTGAACTGAGCCAGCAAGTCCACATAGAACGCCTACCCACTTGGAAAAACGCCAAGCATGGCCAGCAATGGCTGAACACGTTACGTGACTATGCATTCCCAAAAATCGGACGGATGCCAGTGGACAGCATTGGCCAGCCCGAAGTGCTGATGTGCCTTTCCCCTATCTGGACGGACAAACACGAGACAGCCAAGCGGCTCGCTCAGCGTATGAAAGTGGTTCTCGATGTCGCCAAGTCGAAGGGGTTTCGGTCTGGCGAGAACCCTGTCACAGGTGTGAAAGATGCCCGCGTGCTTCCCAAGGTCAAAGCCAGGCCGCAACACCACGATGCGATGCCGTGGCGCGATGTGCCTGCCTTCTATGCCGAGCTGGACAGGCGCACAGCGATGGCCGCGAAGGCGCTGCAGTTCACCATCCTGACGGCCGCACGCACTTCTGAGGTGTTGGAAATGACTTGGCCGGAAGTTGATTTCGATATGCGCCTCTGGACGGTGCCAGCCGAACGCATGAAAGGTGGCAAGGCTCACCGAATTCCTTTGACTGACGAAATGCTGGCGATACTGGAACCGCTCAAGGCTATGGCGTCGGATTACGTCTTTGAGGGGCAGAAACGACACAAGCCGTTGTCCAATATGTCAATGCTGATGCTTTTACGTCGTATGGGGCGAGAAAACTTCACCGTGCATGGGTTTCGCAGCTCGTTTAGAGATTGGGCGTCAGAGGCCGCAAATGCGCCGCGTGAAGTGGCTGAGGTCGCTTTGGCGCATCAAGTAGGGTCTGATGTAGAACGGGCATATGCTCGGTCGGATTTGTTAGAACACAGACGGAATCTCATAGGAGATTGGAACCAATTCTCTTCAGCGAATTCAACACTTAATTGAGGATTGGCGATGTCGGTTAACAAATGGACAAAGGCAAACAGGTTAACAGAGGTAATCACGCAAACGATTTCAAGTGAGAAAGTAGGCAGATTCCCCATGTTCAAAAAAGAACGTCTGGTTGATTTTGGAACAGAGTTTGAGCAACTTGATGATGATGACCCTATTTGGATGGTCACTACAACCAGCCGAACTGGTTTGGATAAAGAAGGTACAGGCTTTAGTTTCTACACAACAGAAGAAAAGGCCGAAGAAGCAGTTCGTTCAATGCCGGTCGGGACTATTACGGGAGATGGTTTCGGTTGGCCGATGCGTTTCAAAGAGATGTTCGGCAACACCACCTTCAACACGGTTAAAGGGTCCAGCGATCCACGATCGTTACTTTCACACATTTTTATCAACCTAGCCGAAGACGCCGTGCATTATAAATGCTACGAAGCGCTTTCAAAGGCAGGAGTTATATCAGAGAAAAACTTCATGATATCACAGCATGTCATCGATTGGTTGGGAGATGAGCATGTTAAGTGGATGAAGGCTGAATTTGACGAGAATTGGTCTGTGGTTGGAGAATTGGAGTTCTGCATTAACCACTTCCCCGATTCTTCTCTTGCAACGTTATCCGCCAAGTTGTTTTGCGCATATTTTGTTACTCATGATGATTTTTCTGTTGGGTACTATACCAAGGAAATCGAAGCTATAGACGGTGGAACAGAGAATGCGGCGTTGCAATCGACGGAGTTAAGAAAGAAGGCCGGGTTAGCCGGTGGACAGGCTTCGCGAAAACGCAAATTGGCAAATCTCGAAATTTTCATGGAAGAGATTGAGGCGCTTTCGGGCGCAGTTGGCCTAATCAACGAAAAGTTAATTCTCCAGCAAGCCAAAGAAGCCGCGCTGACACGTTGCCAAACGATGCCGCATTCCCAAAAGACGCTTGAAGATTATGAAACTTACCTACGTTCGGAAGAGCCTTTCAAATCTCGATACCGAGCAGTTTTTCGAAAAAACGCTTAAGCGATTAAGCGATTTCAAAATACGCTTAAGAACGCAGATAAAACTGGTGACAAGAAAACTGATCTGCTCATAATTCAGAACCATCGCAATCAATCCAACAGAAGGATTTACCGATGGCTAAAATCTACGACGATGACCGCATTTACTTTCCTGACGAGCCAGAACTTCGCGTTTTGGGCGATCGCGAAAAGCTCGCACAATGGCGGCACCGGATGACCGGACCTGCCTTTATCCGTATCGGACGCCGCATCGGCTATCACGGTGTGGATTTGAACGCATATCTCAACGCTCAACGCGTCGATCCAAATGGTGAGGCTGCCTAATGAAAAACCCCAACTCCGCGTGCGGGGCTGAGGCTTTTCGAGTGACATCAACTGCCACCGTGACAAGTCCAGTTGATGCCACATCATGCCCTTCCCCTGCAACACATAATGAACGCCGGTTTCGCTGGTGCGGACTGAGCAACTCCGTTCAACCCATCACAATTCGCAAAGGGCGCATCGACTATGTCTAATCACTGGCACAGCAACCGCCCACGAGTTTGTGGGGTTCACAATGGGTAAGGGCAAGAGACCATCAGAGGGACAATACGTTCCCCTGCCCTATGCTCAGCTCAAATCAGCAGCATGGCGATCCCTTTCGGGGGCCGCTGTCAAAGTCTGTCTGGAATTGCACACGCGTTACAACGGCGGCAACAACGGCAACGTGCGCCTTTCTATGAACGAGGCGGTTTCGGCGCTTGGCATCTCGAAAGGAACTGCACAACGGGCCTTTGTAGAGCTTCAGGAAAAGGGATTCATCGCCCTGCAAAAGCCCGGCACCTGGTATCACAGACGCGCCCACGAATGGCGGCTGACCACCAAGCCCATGCAGACAGCGACAGGCAAACAGCCAGCAACAAACGACTGGAGAAGCTGGCGACCAAAAACAAAAGCCGGTCCATCAGAGTACCCGTCGCACAAGCGCATGGGACCACCACGAAACCCAAGCCTCGCCTCTGGGTCCACCAGAGAACCCGTCAGAGCCAAATCCAGCAAGTCGCTGGGTACTCAGGTGGGACACTAATACTAACCACTCACATGGAAGGAACGCCTCATGGCGAACGACGCCGAGAAAATAAGCGAAGGTCAGAAACCCCTTCGCCCTTATCCGAAGATCGAAAAGAAAGCGGAGGGAAAATACAACGCAGTTTGCGGTCGCGATGTCAGCATTTCCAAGCTCATGGGAATGCGAACGCACGATGCGGCCAGCGGTGTCTATATCTCTGCGATTGGCGCGCTGGGTAAGGAGGCCGAAAAGTACAGCACATTCATGTCGGCAATGTATGCTGAGCTTGAACCGCGTGATGCGATCGAGGCCATGTTGGTGACACAGATGACCGCAACCCATGTGGCAATGACAACGCTGATTGAACGGATGACCCACCAGAACTCTACCGATGTTCGCGAAAGCTTAGAGCGGTCTGTGACCCGCCTCAGCCGGACTTATCTGGCCCAGGTGGATGCGTTAAAGAAATACCGTGCGAAGGCGCAGCAGGTGGTTCGGGTGGAGCGTGTCACGGTCAACGAAGGTGGGCAGGCCATTGTGGGCGACGTGACGCGACAGAGGGAGGGTTGAGTGTGAAAAGTGACGATAACCCCATAAACCCTGTTCAAAGGCTCAGAGATGCGCCCAGATGCCGCGCTACGGCCAAAAGCACAGGGCAGCGTTGCCAATGCCCTTCTAAGCAGGGATGGAACGTCTGCCGATTGCACGGCGCTGGTGGTGGAGCGCCAACCGGCCCGGCCCACCCTAACTATCGGCATGGGTTGAGAACCAAGGAAATGCACCATGCGCGGCGGTTGGTTTCCCTTCTAGGCAAAGAAACCAAAGGGCTTGTCGATTCATTGAAGTAGAATGCTCGTAACCACAGCAAATGGCAGATTCAAGCATTTTGCGACATATGATCGTTGCGTAGTTTTCTGTGGGAGATGGCGGAAAGCGGTCGTCCGCTGCTGGTGCGAGATGAAGCTGCTGATAGCACCATAGCCGACATTCGCCTTTGCACATGGACACCGTAAACTTCACACCTAAGGATTTATACGACTCTTGCGAGTTCAACTGATAACAGAGGAATATCTGAGCAAATCATGGTTGCATTTCATTGGTAACAACGAGCAGCTAGGTTTGGGATCAATTGATAAGGGATTCAGGTATGGTTGAAACAGGTTGGTTGTCAGACCCAATTGGACGCATCAATAATCTTTCGCTTGCCCCCTCGCCAAAAAACACGCTCCAGCCGATGTTCGAGGCGCTGATGAACTCGATACATGCTATCGGGGAACGCTTCGGCAACGACCGCCTTGCTTCAGGCGTCATCGACATCGAGATGACCCAAAATGGCGAAGGTTCTTATACGGGGTTCATCATAACGGATAACGGCATCGGGCTGAATTTGGACAACATGATTTCCTTCAGGAAGTCTGACTCGATGAAGAAGGTGAAATTCGGAGGGAAGGGCGTAGGCCGTCTTCTGTGGCTGAAGGTCGCCGACAAGGTTGGGGTATCAAGCAAGTATGTTTCAGATGGTGGTATTGCATCGATACAATTCGATTTTGTGGCTGACCCAAGTGAACCGATATCAAACCTGGTCGAAGGGGCCACAGCGGGAGATGTTGGCACAACCGTTAGACTTACGCCCCTAAAAATTGCATATGCCCTCCATATCCCTGTCAAGCTTGAGACCATCGCAGTCAGGACTGTTGCGCATTTTATCAACTACTTTGTCAACATTGACTGCCCGAAGATTATACTGATGGATTCCGAGAGTAGCATCGTTTTATTTGACCAGTTCACCGAAGACATGGTGCGTGACAAGACCTACCCGATCAAAGTTCAGGTCGATGGTGAAGAACGAAAGCTGTCACTCAACTGCTTCCTCGTCCCAAAGAAATACTCAGATGATGAGACGGGGACGAACGGTTTGTTCTTCGGCGCACATGGACGAGCAGTGAAGCGTCATGAAATGGATAGCGTGATCGGCCTGAAAGCCATCGACGGGAAATATGCGTTCTTCGGATATCTTGAAGGACCGATGCTGAATGAATCCGTCAACGATACTCGCACAGAGTTCTCACTAGGGGATGACACCATAGATGACCTAAAGCGGGAATGCATCATCGGGATGCAGGATTTCTTGCTGGTGGAGATTGATAAGGTTCGAGATCGACAAATTCAGACCATCGTAGATGTGCGTAACGAACACTTGCGCTTCTACAACATTGCAAAGGACCCCGCTGAGATTGCCAGCAAGATGTCATTGGCAACACAAAAAGACGAAGACATCTTTGTAGAACTATCCCGTCACTCCCTTCGACAATACAAGAAGGCCAGACGCCAGTTCGCCGAAGCCAAGTCTAAAGACCTGCCTGACATCGACCAAAAGGCCAAGGAATATGTTTCGGAGTTACAGGACGAGTCTTTGTCATCGCTGGCCGAATATATCTACAAGCGAAAGTTGATCCTCGACATGTTCGAAGACCGATCTGGATTCGACGACATTGACGCGGAGAAAGCGCACTATGAGAAGGTGGTACATGAGCTAATTTGCCCACTCGGTTCGACCAAGAGTGACCTGGACTATGAAGATCATAATCTTTGGATCATTGATGATCGACTGGCATTCTATTCTTACTTCAATTCGGACAAGCAACTGAAAGCTCAGGCTGATAGCATCGACAAACGTCGCCCCGATATCACACTGTTCGATCTTGGCATGGGGTTTGAAAAAGGGGCATCCCTCGAACCGATCACAATCATCGAGTTCAAGCGTCCAAAGCGTGACGACTATACTATGTCAGACAATCCGTTCACGCAGGTGCAGGACTATGTGAAAGAACTACGAAGTGCTGGTGAGGCGAACAGGTTTGACGGGCGGATGATACGCCCCATTGATCCCGACACACCGTTCATGTGCCAAATCATTGCCGATGACACAGCAAGCCTGCGGGATGTGATGGATAGGCTAAATGGCTTCTACAAGAAGGCTGGATCGAAGTCGTACTACCGTTGGGACAGCCATTTCAGAATCTTCATGGAAGTCACTTCGTACTCTGATCTCATTTCTGGTGCGAAAGCTCGTCACGCCGCCTTCTTTGATAAGCTGGGTGTCTCGCCGTAGTTGGTTGGCTTACCCATTTTGAGGCCTAATTTTGAAGAGCTGCATCGAAGCAAAGATAGACATTGGGAATGTTCGGATTGGGCCTCCTTCCCATCGTCGGAAATTTCGTATCTCGATTCAGGCATTAGCAAGGAAACCTTTATCATGACCGACCGAAGCCCCCTTTGGATCGCCCCCCGAACAGGGCAGGATTGGATTTGCGACGATACCAAGCGGGCTGTCGAATGGCTTAAATCGTTTGTCCCCGAAGCTGAAATGGCAAAGCGACTTCAAAAATGCCGACAGACTTACCTAGGCAATCGTGAGCGTTGGGAAGAGGGGCAAGATGTCGAGATATTTGACAAAAAAGATGAGATGGCTTGGTTCATCTTTCAAGCGGAGACATATGCGATTGGCCGGGAGTTTTGGGTGCCGGATGAAGCAGCCCGGATCGTCCCCTACCTCCAAAAAATCGGTCGGGACCTCAATCATCTGAAAAAAGTAGATGGCGTTGAGAAACGTGGGAAGCGGCTCATGACCTCCGAGCGCAGTCAACCTGAAGGAGGAATTTACGAGTTGCTTGTTGCTGGGGCCTACATACGGCACGGCTGGTCAACTGTTGCATTCGTGGATGAAACGCCAGGCCACGGACGAACCCCAGACTTGCATGTTTCTAAACCTGGAACTCGATGGGCTGTAGAGTGCAAGCGCATCATGCGTTCGGGATATGCGGCAAGAGAGGAAGAGGCAGGTAAACGTCTTGCATCCAAGGTCCATGAACTGAGTGAAAGTAGTGGGCAGTCTTTCGTCTTGGACGTTCGATTTCATGAAGAATTGGATGCATACGAGGAATCCTATCTGAAAGATCGAATTGAGGCATTGCTTCCTTTGGATGGCACTGTGGAGAACTCTGACGGTCGAACGGATATCCGCCTTCGACCAGTCCAATGGGATCTAGTTCGCTCAATTATGAGCTCTGATTTCATTTACATTGGTTCAACCCGAATGATGGAGATTATCAGTGGCGAACATGAGCATGGTGCGTCCCATTCCCTGAATGTGAAGTGTCGCCGTGCTGAATCTAAGCCATCTTATGCTGATGTGATTTACCATGCTTCTTTGGTGAACTGGGCGAGCTTTTCGCCAGCGGCTCAACGAGCTAAGGCCGATCACTTCAAAAGAAAAATTGCTAGCGCCGAAGGTCAACTCCCTGATGACCGCCCCGGTGTGGTGCATGTCGGTATGGAAAGCTTGGGCCAACAGATGATTGACCAACGTCGGCACTTCCAAAACCACCTAATCGCACGGAATTTCACAAATTCAACTTCACGGCTACGTTGGATTTATGGAAACTACTTCCAGGTGGAGGTTACAACCCGACAGGATGAATCCTGCGCTATGGAAGAGTCGATGGCTCCTTATCGGATTGGAACACATAGGACCAAGGAGCCATTGCCGGGTCACCTACTAATTGCTGACGACCAAGATGCTGTCGAAGGGCTTCACTGGAACCTTTAGAAACCGGAAAGTAACATGTTGTTGTTCGCAAAGGTTAGCCCCTCAAATTGCCGCGCATTCGACTAACGTCCGCTTCGGGGAAGCTGCGACGCGGCGTTGTTCGTGATAGTCAATGTCCGGAATGGGCCGCTCCCTGATCATGTCGGGCTGGCGCATCCATCAGTTGCTGCGTTGCCTCCAACTTCTGCTGTGAGCCCATGCTTCGTCCGCTCGGCCGTCAGGGGCAACTGTCACAACCATTTTGGGAAAACCTGTAAATCTGATATCGTTTGAGAATAGGTAATCAGGAGACCGAGATGAACAAATTTATCTGTATAACCCTTTTGGTGCTGGCATTTATAGTAAATGCCCAAAGCGGTAACGCCCAAAGTGTAGATGAACTGCGGCAGAAGGTTCGCGAACTAGACGGTCGTGTTACTCAACTAGAGACGATTATCATACCGGCGCTAGAAACTTCTATTGGTGAAAACCAAGTAGATGTAATCAACCTGCAAAACCGGCAACCGAAGTTGGCGTGTAGATATACACCGGGTGAGCGAAATAATCTCAACCAGATTGAAACGACCTGCAAGCCGGGTGAGATTTCTATTGCCAGCGATATAGCGGTCGGTGGTCATCAAATTCGCCCAAGATTGGCTGTTGGGTCTGATGTGGTTGGGCAAGAGTTTTCGTGTACGGGCGTAGGTGGCGGCCAGTGTATGACGTTTTGTTGTAAAGTTCGATGGTGAAGCATTTTTAGCTTTCTCAGCAATCCCGGCCTGTCCGTCGTCAGGGTTTTTGGGTCCAATGGCGGCCAAAATCCAACGTTTGTGTCACCGGCGCAAAGGATCGTTTTGACCAACTTCCTGAAAGCGGTCTTTGAGGTTACTGCTGCGGGCTTCCGCTTCGTCCGCAGATTGAGAGTTCGATAATCTTTGGATTTTGCTGGCGCGGCGAATGACCGGTAAGCGGGCTGCGACCGCAGAAACTAGATGTTAGGGTGGACGGCAGGTTTGGGCCGTGCATGGCGAAGAAAGAGCCGCTCGCAGCAATCCAGATTGGAGGCAGTGCACCTGTTGCTCGGGAGATATAGGTGCACTGCAAGTCACGCCGACTTTGGTTTACTATAAAGCCAACCAGAAAGCCGACGTGATTGTATCAAAACGCCTGAGGCCCACTTGGTTTGTTTAGCGCGGAACTCTTGCCGTTTGAACCGCACTAATCAATGACGATCACGCAAACCACCAACGTTCGGTCCATCGTTCACCATCCATGTCCCAGTTTGAGGCCATTGCATCGGGCGTGGCGATCTTGTTGGATGTCGCGAATACGAAGTTAGCAAACATCGGAATCATGATCGATCCTTCGTTCGAGACGATTTCCTGCATCTCGAAATACATCTGCTGGCGTTTCGTTGAATCGAGTTCCGCACGCGCCGCAACCAGCAACTCTTCGAACCGGTCGTTGCACCAGAACCCGTCATTCCAGGCAGCCCCGCATTGAAACGCGGTCGAGAACATCTGATCCTGCACCGGTCGGCCGTTCCAATAGACCGCTGAGAAGGGCTTTTTCATCCAGACATCGGACCAGTAGCCGTCATTGGGTTCGCGCACGACGTTGACATCGATCCCCGCAGCCTTGGCCGAGTTCTGATAGAGGACGCCCGCATCAACGGCACCAGCAAAGGCGGCATCCGCTGCTGAGAGCGAAATCTCTAGACGGTCGAGACCCGCCTGCTGAAGATACCACTTGGCCTTGTCGGGATCGTAGGCTTTCTGCTCAAGCTCTGTGTTGTAGTAGAGCTGGCCCTTGCCAATCGGCATGTCATTTCCAACCGACCCGTAGCCAAAGAGGATCTTCTCGACAAGCTCCTCACGATTGACCGCGTATTTCAACGCCTGACGCACATTGTTGTCGTCAAATGGTGCCTGATTGCTGGCCATTGCAAAGGTGAAATGCTGATTGCCGGCAACCGAATGGATTTTCAGGTTCGGGTTACGTTCGAGCAGGTTGACGGTCTTCAGGTCCAGCCGGTCGATCATATCAACATCACCCGAGACCATCGCCGTGGTCCGCGCGTTTTGATCCACAAGCGCCAGCATTTCGATACTGTCGAACCAGGCCACGTCATCGCGCCAGTGGTTCGGGTTACGCTCCATCGTCAATGAGACGCCGAAGTTCACATCCTTGGCGACGTAGCTGCCGCAGCCGTCGCCAGATTGCCAGTCGATGCTGTCGTCCTTGGCCGGATGGATGCTCAGGTGCAGGTCTGAGAGGATGAACGGGAAATCGGCATTGCCTCCGGTCAGTTCGAAAACCACATAGTCCCCGTCGATGGAGATATCGGAAACCGGCTCGACTAGTGGTCCCGCAGCAGAGGTCGACTCCGGCCCACGGTGATAATTGATCGAGGCTTTGACGTCTTCCGGCGTGACATCCTTGCCGCTGTGGAACGTGACACCCTTACGGATTTTTGCCCGCCAGGTTTTCGCGTCCGGTGATGCCTCAAGGCTTTCCGCCAAAAGCGGCATGACCGTTCCGTCTGGCCTGACCTCTGTAAGATGGCCATGGACAGCGTGAGCCACAGGTGTTGTGAACCCATTATCCCACGTTGCCGGATTCCAGGTGTCCGTTGTGGCGCCGTGCCCCTTCCCGACGCGCAGGTGCCCACCGCGTTTTGGGTTCGCGGATGCCGATCCTATCGGCAATGACGTTGCAGCCACCACGGCGGCAGTGGTCGTTAAGAATTGGCGACGGTCAAGTTGCCCCTTCGAAAGTGTTGTCATGTCTGGTCTCCTCTCCATGTCATCTCGGTTTCGTAATTTTTGGGTAGTTTTGTGAATTTGTCGGATTGCGATTCAGCTTCTTTGGGCTTTGGCCGTTCAACCATTCCGAAGCGGCTACAAACATCTGGGCGTCCACTATGTGCCCAACAGCTGGCAGAAGTTTGAACTTTGCATTCGGAATCAGATTGGCCGCCGCCTTGCCCGTTTGTGAAGCAATGCAGGGGTCACTATCTCCGTGCAAAACCAGCGTTTTTGCCTTTATTGAACGCAGATGTGCGCGTCGGCCGCCTGCGGCCAGAATCGCCAAGGCATGACGGCCGGATCCGCCACAGGAAAAACTTTGATAAGTCTTCTCGACGTCAGCTCGTAGCTCATCGTCGGCCAGCAAATGTCCCGCACCGTAATAGACTGCATCGTCCAGCAGATATTCTTTGACTTTGTGGCGGTCCGCAGGCGCCGTGAAGAGCCGAGCCATACGTCTTTTGGCCTCGTTTGTGCTCCCCACATGGATCGTGCCATCATTGCTGGCCAGTTGGATGAAAGCACCAACGCGATGACCCATCGCTGCTGAGACAAGTTGGGCGATCATGCCCCCCATCGAAAATCCAACAATGTTGAACTCTTGAATTTTCAACGCATTGATCAAGGCCAACACGTCATCTCGCATGTCGAACAGCGAATAGGGGGCACTTTGGGATGCGGCTTCTGCGTCTCCAGCTAACCAGATGTCGGCGATGTCTGATTCACTTTCCGGTCCGCAGCGTGGTGATTGCCCTGCGTCTCGGTTCTCGACGCAGATAACTCTATGTGTGGCAGACAATTTCCGCAGAAATAATCTGGGCCACTCGAGCATTTGCATTCCCAGCCCGACCAGCAAGATCAGTGGCCGGGCATCAGGATCTCCGATTTCGGTGTAACGCAGATCCACTGGTCGGCGCCAATCTATGTCCGAAGAGGTCGAGCTCGATTGGTTATGCTCATTCAAGGGCAACATGGCTTGTATTCCATCAAACTTCGCAGCTGCTGTATGGTTTTAGTCTAATTGGTATATATATAGACTTACTAGTCTATAAAAAGATCATAAGGTACATATTGACACCTGAGTCAACAAAATACTTACTGGCTGATGCAGTAGGAGTTGCGCGTGAAACGAAAAAAACTTTGGCGTCTTAGAACCGAGGAGTATTCCAAGGCGGCTTTCGAAACCCTTTGTGAATATGGGCTTTCCGGAACAACCGTTGAAAAGGTTGCCCTGCACGCAGGCGTGTCGAAAACCAATGTTCTGCACTATTTCGGCAGTAAGACGCGATTGTTTGAAATGGCGATGCGATATGCAAATGCGGACCTTGCGCGGGGTGTGAATGCCCTATTGATTCGATCAAACTCCCCCTGGGAAAGGATCTACTCGGTTATTGAGGGCAACTTCTCAGCGCAGTATTTTGATCCAAAACTTGCTCACGCCTGGATATCACTTTGCGCTGAGGTTCCTCAACAATCTAGCTACCAGCGCATTCAAACGGCTATCCACCGGCGGATGCGATCAAATCTGCTGCATGCACTGGCTCAATTGGTAGAAAAAGATCGTGCTGAAGATATTGCCCTCGCGATCTCGACGATGATCGATGGATTGTGGTTACGATGTGGCTTGCAGCTTGGTGGTATTGATCGGGCAACGGCAATGGCGCAGATGGAGCTTCTGATGGAATCGCTGTTTCCCAATTGCTCCGAACGGTTGGAAGCTAAGAAGCGGATCAACGAGGTTCAATCTATACTGACGCCGGGTTAACGGAGTTTGTTGTCGGAAAAACCTCGTTTGCAAACTATGAAAAAGCAGCGGCGAATGCCAGTTTCTGTCCGCATCATTGGCCTAGGGATACCCCAAAATGCTGCACTGTGCATGAATGTCAGCTTCCAGGAAATCGGCTAGGCCAATTCGAGCATCGCCGAATGTCTCCTAGGGGCCGATGTCGCTGTAGCCAAACGGCCGCGAGATTTCCTAGACGCTCATACTTGCTCATTCGGCGGCCATATCTTGTATGCGAAATTCTAGCACCGAAGCTCGTGCAGCTACTTTTGGGTCGGCGCTGTTGGCCAATAGCCAGCCCTGTATCTGAGCGGGGCTGTGTCTTTGATCTCCCAACCGCTGTTCGAAAACCGACGCCAAGCCTTCTTCACCGGGGAAGAAGCGTTCAAACAGACGGCGAGCCGTTGCTGCGCTAACCAATCCAAGCTCGGTATGGACATCGGCACGACCGGGTCGGATCAGGGCTGGATCCAGCTTTTTCTTGTGGTTTGTGGTCATTACCAAAGCGCGACCCTCCTGAGCAGCAACGCCATCGATGGCATTTAGCAAGCCCGAGAAGCTGACGCCTGAACGTTTTTCTCCGCTTTCACGTTGTGTGAAAACGGCATCCACATCTTCAATCGCGATCAGCGACCCTTTGGGGGCACACATCATCGCTTCGCGCAGATCACCATCTGTCAGCGTCGCACGCCCGATATCCAGCGAGGCAATATCCAACGACAGATCTGATGCCAGCGCGCGAATGAGGCTGGATTTTCCCGTGCCGGGAGGGCCGTAAAACAGATACCCCCGTCGCCATGGAACACCACGTTCCGCGTACCAGTCGCTGGCACCATAGAACCAACGCATGTCGTCGCACACTTTCTCGATACGGTCATCATCCACCAGCACCGTGTTGACAGAACGGCGCGGGACATCGCCGACATGATCCCACCAATCCCCTTTTAGAATATGGAGGCCGGGGCCGATGCGATCCTTGGCCTGAGAAAGCGCACGTCCCTCGGCAATCCAGCCCAGTATCGCCTCAACCTTCCCGAATAGGACGGTGACATTCAGCACTTCCATTGGTCGCTGGTTATGCGATGCACCCACCTTTGATTTTTCGTTGATATCGCGCTCTAGGCGGCAGAGATGGCCGCGCCAGAAAAACCAGTGCCGACCCGGAGCAGGCGCATAACCTTTTGTGCCCCGAGCCCATTTACCATCCGTCATACGCACATGCCTTGATCTGGACAGGACATTGTTTTGCTCCATCCAGATGCAGAAATGACGATAGGCCGCGCTCCGGTTGTCCAACGTTAGACTGACCCACCCACGCCGTACTACAACGCGATAGAGGGCCATGAACGCGATGCGCAGAAAGGCCGCCGCAACCCCAAATGCCCCGAGCGCTATACCGCCAGCGAAAAAATCGCTGGTCAGGGCGCTGGTCAGGAATTGATCGAATGCATCCAACTTAACCCCCTCTCTCTTCGCGAAAGTCGTGACCTTTGAAACACCGCACCGGATTGCCTCGTTCCAACGCATGGTGCAGCCCGTTGCGGCTCGCTTTTTGCGCTGCTTCATCCGCCGCGGCCTGTGCTGCCATCAAATGGTGAAGACGCTCCAAGGCCAGAGACTTATTGCGATGTTGCGATCGTTCTTCTCGCGCCACTGCCGTAAACCCGGTCGGCCTGTGCGTTGCTCGCACTGCGCTGTCGGTCGTATTCTGATGCTGCCCTCCCGGACCGCCTGCACGGAAGGTTTCGAACACCACATCACACGCACAAATGCACTCAGGTGTTTGCGCGGGTTCAGGCAGGTCGAATACGCCAACGAACCAGTTGGCTCGCTTGTGCGTTGGGCGCAGATTGCTTTGTGCCCGCCACTGGATTGTGCCGCGCCAGGTTTCGGCAAAGATTTCCGCGTCAGCACCGCTGATCAGCACAACAGCCGATTTGAAACCGTGTTTCGTACGCGTTCCATTGATGTCGAAATCGACGGTAAAGAACTCGGCTTCGCTGCGCATGACATCCAGCACGCCAGCGACCGCTTGCTGGCACTCAGCGGGACCACCACCACTGGTGACCAGAAGTGAGATATGTCTGAGGACAGTCATGATCGCCTCCCGACACGCGTTTTTTTGAAGGTCAGAAGTGGATGGAACTCTGCCACCTGTTGTCCAGCGCCCGTGTGTTCGAGATCATCGACAACCGCCTTGGATGACTTGTAGGCCAAAGGTGCCTCTTCAATCAGAAGGTCGCGATCTTCACACAGGATGCGGCCCCCAAAAGGGGTGCGCTGCATGGCCAATATGTCTGATTTCTTGGATCGCACACGACCATGCATAGAGGATCGGTCATAGCGTCGCCCCGCGCCATGTGCGAGGCTGCCAAGCGCATCACCATGGTCTGTCGCAGCCATTAGATAGCTCGCACTGGCGCGCGATCCAGCAAGCGGAACAAGCCCCGAGTTCGCAACTGCTGCGCCCTTGCGGTGCAGCCATCCATCACCGTGTCGCGTAAGCAAATTATGCGGTACATCCACAATCAGTGTCAGGTCCGTCCGCAGCGCCTCGGATGCGCGTTCTGCAATAATCTGACGATTGAGGCTGGCCCAGCGAACGGCAAAGTTATGATCCCGCAGGTAAACCAACGCGGTGTCACTTTCGGGATCAAGGCCCACGAAAGCACCATCCAGCACCGCCCCGAGAACCGCATTACCAAAACCGCGTGACCCAGAATGGACCAGTAGATAGAGGCACGATGCATCTAGACCGGTGGTGTCATCGGCACCGGCCAAGGTCTGAAATTCGCAGAAATGATTGCCGCCACCGATCATACCGAGCGATGTGGCAAACAAATCAGACGGCAACCCGACTTCTTCGAGCCTCCAGCGCTGATCTTCAGATGCAGCTTCGCCAAGAACACGCATCCGGCGCAATGCCTTTTCCAGTTTCAGCTTGCGCAAAGGCAAATCGAGCTGGAACAGAGACATGCCACAGCCGATATCATTGCCTATGAGCTGCGGAAAAATCCGATCCGCCAGAACCGCACAGCCAACCGGCCCGTATTTGCCAGGATGCAAATCGGGAAAGGCCGCGATTTTTTGCACACCCGTCCAGCTGGCAATTTCTTCGAGTTGCGCTTCGGCCCGTCCTTCGATCCAGGCCGCAGATGTATAGAATTTCGTGATGACGCCGTCGCTGAACACAGCTGACGCGCGACCACCCAAGACAGAATTGCCCATGTGATAGTACCCAATAAACGTATGTAGATGCGCCAGCGACGAGCCAACGAACTGGATCAAACCTGATCTGATTTCAGTTTAGGTGTTGATCGACCCCGAAAGGGCGAAATTACGAGTAAGCATGTATGTCCCTTCCTTGGTTTGGGTTACGACTTGGGCCCGATGGGCCGATTGGATTGCGAGATTTAGTTCGGTCTGATGATTCCTTCAATTAATTTAATTTTGGTCGATGCGTGATGTGATCCAAACGCAACACGACTGTGTCCCGGAGACCGCTGGAACTGCAAGATCAAACATTCCCAGCAAGAGAATATGAGGCACCCCAAACTTCTGGGGGCACCAACTTCTTGGCCAGATGGCCGTTGAACACAGAGCGCTCAAGGAGGCATACTGGTTTCTGACCCATGAAAATGCTGTGCTGTGGATGAACGTCCGGTTCGGGGAAGCTGCAGTGCGGCGGCAGAGAAGTTGACGAACGGCGGCTCTGGGCCGCCCCTGTAAGCGGCCCTCGCTTTTAGATTTCGATGGCTTCTGAAATCGCCAATGCATCTTCAAGTACGACACCGAGATACCGAACTGTGCTATCCATCTTGGTGTGCCCCAATAACAGTTGGACAGCGCGCAGGTTGCCCGTTTTTTTATAGATCTGCGTCACTTTGGTCCGGCGCATCGAATGCGTGCCGTATGCGGTTGCTTCAAGGCCAATTGAGGAGACCCAATCCCGAACGATCCGAGCATACTGACGGGTTGAGATGTGCAGACGTTCGTGAAAGCGGCCAGGCCAGAGGTATTCTGACCCGACCATTAACGGGTCTTCCATCCACTTTGCGACCGATGCTCGGGTACCCTCCGAAATTTCGAACCGCACGGGTTTCTGCGTCTTGCTTTGCAGCACCGACGCCCTCTCCTTGATCTGGCCTGACGCCATCACATCGACGACTTGCATGCGACAAAGGTCACAACCGCGTAGTTTGCTATCAATCGCCATGTTGAAGAGGGCGAGGTCACGATGGTTCTCAGCGAGCTCCAGTCGAACCCTGATCGCCCAGACATGCTTTGGCTTTAATGGGCGTTTCTGGCCAACGATTCGGCCCTTGTTCCAAGCGGGGCGAAGCGCACGAATGGCTGGTAAGTTTGGTGTTTCCATGACTGATCCTCCAATCCGCCATTCCCTCCCACAACGACAACCCGACGTTGACCAAGGCAACCTATCATAGAACCCCGGCTAGGATCCGGGGTCCGCAAGGAACCAGATTCAACCAATACTGCGTTGGCTATGAAAGGCTGTTTTTTACCCTTCCGCCCAAACTGGTGCCTTCCCTATGTGCGCGACAAGGAAGTCCATGAAGACGCGTACCTTGGCTGAGACGACATTGCTTTTTGGGTAGATCAACCAAAGCGCGGGTTGGTGGGCAATCTTATAGTCTGAAAGCACGTGTATCAACGCGCCGCTTGCGATCTCCTCGTGGACGAGCCACCCCGAGTTTACCGAAATACCCGCGCCGTCCAGTGTCGCGCGTTTCTGCGTCATCCCGTCATTTAAGATTAACCGATGTGCTGATTGTTTTGGGTCCAACTCTGCCCGTGTGCCGTCTTTTGATATCAGATGGCGCGGTTCTAGGTTACGAAACGCAATCACACGATGAGGCTTCAGATCGTCTGGTTTAATCGGCGTGCCATATTCTTCGAGGTAGGCGGGAGATGCACACAAGATACGCGTGTCGTCGGCGAGTTTTCGGGCCGTTAGGCTGCTGCTTTCAAGAACCGCGTTGCGCAGGGCAAGGTCATAGCTGCCTTCGATCAGATCAAACTGCGCGTCGGACAGGTACATGTCCAACGTCAGGTCAGGATAGGCGTCCATGAACTTCGGCAAGAGCGGCGCGATGTACATATGGGCGAATGTGCTGGGGGCGGCAAAGCGCAATGTGCCACTGATTTTCGACTGCCCTTGGCCGAGGGCGGCGAGCGCCGCCTCTTCTTGGGCAATCATCTCGCGGGCGTAGGGAAGGAAATCCTGTCCTTCGGATGATAGCGAAATTTTGCGCGTTGAACGGTGCAACAACTCAGCGCCCAATAGCCGCTCTAGCTTCGCGATACGCGTGCTTGCAACGGCGGGTGCCATGCCCAATGTCCGGCCCGCTGCGCTGATATTCAGGGTCTCGCTCGCGAGAACGAAGAGGCGGAGGCTTTGCGTATCCATTTTATACTTTTTCGGAATAGTGAAATCATATCTTGCTAGTTTTTATATTTATTGAGGGGTGTATTTACAAGTCTGAGAGAGACAGAGGACGAGCCGATGACACAGACAGCGACAGTCAATTACCATGTTCATAAACCCGAACGTCAGGCGTTTGAGCTGGATGCGGGTGGCATCGTCGGCAATCTTATCGCGCCGGAGCTTGCACCGACGCAGGTCGCGGTCACGGATGTCCGCAGACAGCAGGCCGCGACACGCCTTGAAGAGGCGTCTGTTGGGTTTGCTTTATCTCCAACTAAGGTGAACTCGTTTGACGACTCGTCCAGTTGGCAGCCCACTTATGACGACGAACTTACAAAGCTGCTGGCGGACAAAATCGGCGCGCACGAGGTCATCGTGTTTGACCACACTGTGCGCATCGATGATCCAGAGGCCGTGCGCAAACCCGCCCGCAACGTTCACAGCGACTACAGCGTTGATGGGGCCAAGCAGCGCCTGATCGACATTCTGGGTGCAGATAAAGCTGCCGAATGGAGTAAAGGGCACTACGCCTTCATCAATGTCTGGCGTCCAGTAGATGCTGCGATCAACTCAGCACCGTTGGGATTTATCCGACCGAATAGCGTCGCCACGGAAGACTGGATCTTGCTTGATCTGATTTATCCTGACCGCAAAGGGCAGATCATGGGGCTGGCCGCAAACGCGGACCACGAATGGCTCTACATGTCCAAGATGACGCCCGACGAGGTTGCTTATTTCAAAATCTACGACAACCAAGGCCGCCCCTCTATCGCACACAGCGCATTGGATATGGTCGAAGACCCATCCATCCAAACAATCCGCAAAAGCATCGAGAGCCGCACGCTTGTGCGCTACTGACACAACAAACGAAAGCGAACATCATGACCAAAACGATCCTCATCACAGGTGCCACGGATGGCATCGGCCAGTTGACCGCTAAAACACTGGCGGCCGAAGGGCACACGATCCTTATCCATGGCCGCAGCGCCGAAAAGCTTGAGAAAGCCGCTAAGGAAATCGATGGGACAACCGAAATCTATTCCGCTGATCTGACGCGTATGGACCAAGTCCATGCGATGGCCGCAGACATCCGCAAAGCCCATGACAGCCTTGACGTCATTATCAACAATGCAGGCCTGCTGAAGTTGCGCGATACGATGACGGACGATGGCTATGATGCGCGTTTCATGGTCAATACCTTCGCGCCTTATGTTTTGACGCAAGCTCTGTTACCGATCCTTGCAAGTGATGGACGCGTCGTGAATTTGTCATCTGCGGCGCAGGCCCCGATCGATATCGAGGCGTTGCACGGGCGCAAGCCTTTGGACGACATGGGGGCCTATGCACAAAGTAAATTGGCGATCACAATCTGGACCCGGGAGATAGCGAAGACGCTGCCAAAGACCCAAGTTGCCGTCGCGGTGAACCCGGGTTCTTTGTTGGCATCCAAGATGGTCAAAGAAGGATTTGGCGTGGCGGGCAACGATCTACAGATCGGCGCTAATGTGTTGCGCGAGGCTGCACTGGGCGCCTCGTTTGCGGACGCGAGCGGGAAATATTTCGACAACGACAGTGGCGCTTTTGCCAATCCTCATGCTGCAGCCTTAGATGCCGGACATTCCGCTGAGGTGATGCAGGCTATCAATGAGGCCGTTGCCAAAATCGGCTAAATCGCAGTCTTAAAAATATCCCCGGCATCAAATCTGCCGAGCCTTCACGAAATTGGAAAGTAATATGCAAGTCAACGCACTCGAAACCGCCCGCGCTGTGGACCGTCCATCGCGTGAGGCAATGCTGCAACGCCACCCCTCGGTCAGCGCATTCTGGAACCAGAACAAAGACCTGTTTGAGCAGGCATGGGCTGATTGGGAAAAGACCGGCGATGTTCACGACATGACGCTGGATAATGCTCTTTATGACGCAACGCTGCGCACAGCAGTTGAGGCCGCATGGAGCGATCCAACTAAAGAAGGTGCTGTCCGCGATCTCTGGGAAGAAGTGTTCCCCGGCGTCTACAAAACCCAGTTCTTTGATCCAGAAAAACTGGCCTCGCTGCGCGACTATCTTGCAGCGGCGGCGGATGCGGATATCCCGTTGCGCCCGCCTTATGGAATCTCTTTGAACCGTGGCGGCGCGATGCTTGATCGTCGCTCGGAAGGGTATCTAGCTGCGCCCAACTTCCAAGACTTCTACAAAGGTCTCATGGACCGCTACATGCGGCCCGTATCGCGGATGCTGTTCCCGGATGTGTTCGGCTACGACACGCAAACCTTCGGGTTCTCGATCCAGTGGCAGGCGGACAAGGATACCTCACTTCGTGCGCACACGGATGCCTCGTCGGTCACGCTGAATATCAACCTCAACTTGCCCGGCGAAGACTTCTCAGGCTCGGGCGTACGGTTCTTCGATCATGCAACGCGGCAAGTCAGTGAGTTGTTTTTCGAGCCAGGCACAGCCCTGATCCACCACGGAACAGTGCCGCATGAATCGATGCCAATCACACAAGGCGAACGGTCCAATTTTGTCCTGTGGCTTTATGGCGAGAACGGTCAAATACCGCATCCAAGCGAGGCACCCACCACCGTCAGCACCGCAGAGCGATGGACAGTGCCATCCGCCGCAAGTGATGGGTTTGCACCTTTCTAAACTGAACACTGCGTTCGTTATTGCATTTTGGTTGGGCAGTCTCGAAAGAGGCTGCCCAAGTTCTGTAAAGCCCGCTAAATGGACAACCAACAGACCGGCCAATCAAAATGCTGCACTGACGGCCAAAGTCGGCTTCAGGGAAGCCGCGCTGCAGCGTCAGAGGTGGCCGTGGATGTCCGCAATGGGCCGTCAGCAATCGAAGTAGAAAACACCCTCAGCACGGCTTGAGTCAATCGACACGAGCTGTACCGAGCAAGGCGACGAAGCAGGCCCAAACTCCATCTTCTCGCCAATATACAATTGACGATTGTCGCCACCGACACCTGCGTAGGCATACGAATGTACCGAATATAGCTGACCCATGCCAAAAAATGCCGTGCTGCCGTCAGGTAGTGCAAGTTCGACAGCATCACCTTGTTTCAGAGCAAATGCATCTCCCCCAGGAAACCTGGCAGGGAACGTGCGGGCTAGAGAGTCGGTGAGGGTGGCGACTGAACGGCCGAGCGCCGCTCCCTGCTCAGATGTAACGGCTTCTGGGTCTATCTCTGAGGCTGCATCTGCGGCTAAGGACAGCACCTGCACTAAGTCATCAAGACCTTCCACTTTTATCGTGTTGTCCTGCGGCAAAGCAAATTGGATGAAAGCTAATGCCGCTGCAGAGACTGTAGCGAGGCCCGCCCATATCTGCACATATCTGTCGAGTTTATTCTCTGCCATAAGTCATCCGGTCACTTGTACTCGAAAGCAATATAACGCCACTTGGGTGCTAATGGTACTCTCACATACTGCCGCACGATCAGGGTGCAGAGGGTAGCAGTTCTGTCTTTTTCGTAAGTTGTTGTGGTTTCAACGGGCATGGGAAAACGAACGAAACAGGTTTTTGGCTAATGTCCGCATTGAGCACTGCAGATGCAGCACATTTTACTGAGGCGAACGGCAGGAATGGGCCGTCCCTGATGTTGGTAAATCACTCAACGAAGTGGATGCTGCGCCGTCTCCAATGGCCGCGAAGAGCCCAACCTGTGAATTCGATTTTTTCGCTGCACGCGCTCGCAGCACGAAGTTTTCTGCATGAGCTTACTCGCTCGTGCCGCTGCGCAGCGAGGATACCGGACGTTCACCGCGGTTTCGGCCATCTGACGTCAAAGAGGCTGCAAACACCATTCTGCTGGATGTTGTTACGATCTCTCCGTCGACATCGTGTCGACGCCTGGGTTCGGAGGGAGGATTGGAGGGCCAAAGATGCCTAGAGTACTGCTTCCTGCCATCACACCCAAACGAAGGGCGTGGAACAAGGGTCGAATAATCGGCCAAAAGCGACCGCTTTATACCGATTGCGAGACCACCAAATCCCGCGCGATAGCTGTAAATCAAGTCTATTAGTTAATACCGTTCGCGCGCTGTAATGCCCGAACGTAGGAGATGATCTGTTCAACGTCAGTGCGGTCAATGCCCTCAACTGGAGACATATCGCCAAACCGCCAGTGATGGCCGCGGACGCCCAAAGCCACTGCGCGTTGAAAAGATTCGTCTCCGTGATGTGATGGTTCATAGATTTTATGAACCAGAGGAGGGCCTGAGCCATCGACGCCCGAGGCGTTCTCGCCATGACAGATCGCACAATTCTCCTCGAAGATTGCTTTGCCGACTTCTGCTTCGGTGGTGAGGCTCTCGGGCAGAGTGACGTCGACCATGCCGGTGGATGCGATAACGTCCTCTGGCGTTGGGCGCATCATTGACCAGATCACGTAGAGTACGACCAGCATTACAATCACGATGAGGGATGATTTTTTTGTCATTTCGAATGGCCCCAAATTATCGCCTTTTGAACGCGATTGATTATCCTGCGCCGCCCCAAAGCTTGCTCAGCATCCAGACGGCCATCCCCATCATCATGAGGTTTTCGGTCAGCGACACGAAACCGAGGGGCACCTTGCTATCGCCGCCGACACAGGCGCATTTCAATTCCCGCTTGTCGATATACACGGCCTTGAACACACTGTAAGCGCCGATAGTGGAAATGAAGAACGCGACGGGTGCTGAGAGCCATGTGAAGACGCCCGCCATCATCAATAGGCCCGCTCCGGTTTCGGCAAACGGGTAAACATATCCGTAGCGCACCCATTTCTGTGCAAGCAGATCGTAGTTCAGAAACATGGTCGCAAATTGCTCAAGGTCTTTCAGCTTTTGCAGACCCAAAAGTACCATCGAAATCGCGATGAACCATTCTATGGTGCGACCTGCAAAGATCGATTGACGATCAATCCAGGTTACGGCCAAAGCCAATAGTGCGGCGATTGAGAACAGCGCGATCACTGGCCGGTAAGTGGTTTCACTCTTCCCGAAGGCCGACTTTCCAAAATGGGCCAACAGATCATCGTATCCACCAATCCTTTCGTCCCCGATGAAAGTCTGTGGTGTGGTGGCCACCGAATGTTTCTTCTTGAATGCATCGACCTCTTCTCGCGTCGTGAGGCGGTGATCTTCCACCGCGTAGCCCTGCCGTTCGAGCAAGTCTTTTGATTTAAGGCCATACGGACACAAGTGATCAGACATGACCATGCGGTAAAGCGATGCGCGTTTGGCCGCTGCACCGGTATTCGTATTGGTTGTTTCCAGCGGTTTTGGTGTTTTGGTATTTATCATGATATTTCCCGAACATTCGGTTGTGGTTGTTTTATTGTTTCAACAAGAAAGCTGTGAGCGCATCTAAATCTGCCTCAGAAGCTGACCATCTGGGCATACTGCGATCAATCCTACTGCCATCCGGACGAATCCCGCGGGTGATCGCATCGGCCAGCGTCTCAGATGTGTAACCATCGTGGTTATGATCGTCATGCGCGTGACCGCCAGTCAAATCGAGTTCGGTGATAGATGGAGCAACCTGCCAAGGTGTTGGCCAAAGCCATCCGCCTTTGCGGTCTGAACCGTGACAATCGGCGCACCCACCCGCCCCCATCATCGTCATATGATGGTTGCCGCCGCGCGGTATTAACTGTGATCCGGACAAGCTGCGCCCAGTGAAGTAGAGCGCTTCCCCGTCCGTCAAAAAAGTTGCAGGCCAGTATTGACGATCAGTATTAGGCGATGTGTGGGCGCGCATTACGAACAAGCCACCCACAATCAAAGCAGCGGCCAACGCAGCCATAAGGCGAAATCTGCGAGCTTTGGTTTTATTCTTTCCGCTCATCTTAAGCTACCCCTTCCAAAGACGTGTTATTCGAGTCTGGGGCGGTGCGACCGGGCACCGCCCCAGCTGTCTGTGGCATCACTTGATGGCGCTCACTGTCAATTTGCCCTTCACGCGATCTGCGAGAAACTCAATTTCCTGACCTTCAGACAATTGACTGATGATGTCGTCTTCTGCACGGAACACCATTGTCATGGCGGGCATATCCAGTTCGGTAAGTTCTTCGTGGATGATCGTCACTTTTCCGGCGTCCGCCTTGATCTTCTTCACGACGCCCTTGGTGTAGGTGCGTTCGGTTACCGCTTGCGCCACTTCTATCGGCCCGTGCATCCCAGATTCGTAGTGGCCGGGGATGAGGCAGGCGAATTCGAATGTGCCATTGTTGGCGAAGGTCCAGATCACTTCGTCGCTCATTCCCGGATCAAGCCGCACAGAGTTGGGATCGTCATGCTCCATCTCCATCTCGGCCATCAGTTCTTTGTGCTTGGCATTGCCTTCGATGGTGTCGATGACAAATTCATGCTCCAACTCGCCCTTGTTGGTGACGTTGAAGCGGATGGTTTCGCCTTGGGCGATCTCGAACGCATCGGGATCAAAGATCATGTCGCCATCGTCAGTTTCACGCATGACCACATCGATGATACGGCTTACATCCTTCATCATCCCTGGCATGCCGCTGGCCATCATCTCCATATGGCCGCCTTCGTCGTGGCCGTGGCTGTGGTCACCTGAGCCAGCGGCGACGGCTGCGGATGTTGTAAGCGAAGCGATAATTGTAAGAGTTGCAAGTTTCATGTGATTTTCCTTTCGAGGATGAGATTGGAGGGGCTTCAGCCCTTACGCTTTGTCAGGATGGTTTTCGGGGATGTGTTCGACGTGAACTCCGGCAATTCGCCAGTCCACTCGTAGGCTTCCGTGCCCGGGGGATTTTCGTACCAACCAGGATCGGAGTAATCGTCCGGCTCGACATCTTCCCTCACCTTCACAACCGAGAACATACCGCCCATTTCGATCGGACCATGCGGCCCCCAGCCGGTCATCATCGGCACGGTGTTGTCCGGGATTTCCATCGACATGGCCCCCATTTCACCCATGCCGTTTGAACCCATCGGCATGTATTCCGGCTGATGCTCGCGGATCATGCCGGTCACCTGGCGTTTGTCGGTCCCGATGAAGTTGGGCACATCATGGCCCATCGCGTTCATCGTGTGGTGTGACTTGTGACAATGGACGGCCCAGTCGCCCGGGTAAATCGCATCGAATTCATAGGCGCGCATGGCCCCTACCGGGATGTCGATGCTCACCTCAGGCCAGCGGGCTTCTTCAGGCACCCAACCACCATCCGTGCACGTCACCTCGAAGTCATAGCCATGCATATGGATCGGGTGGTTTGTCATGGTGAGGTTGCCCACACGCACACGCACCCGGTCGCCCTGCCGAACGACCAAAGGATCAATGTCGGGGAACAAGCGGCTGTTCCAGGCCCACAGGTTGAAATCCGTCATTGTCATCACCCGTGGCGTATAGCTGCCCGGCACGATGTCGAAGGCGTTCAGCATGATGCAGAAGTCACGATCTACCGGCATGAATGTCGGGTCTTTGGGATGGACAATGAACATGCCCATCATCCCCATCGCCATCTGCACCATTTCATCCGCGTGTGGGTGGTACATGAACGTGCCGGACTTGATCAGGTCGAACTCGTAAACGAAGGTCTTGCCGGGCGGGATGCCAGGATGGCTGAGACCGCTAACGCCATCCATTCCCGACGGCAGAATGATCCCATGCCAGTGAACTGACGTGTGTTCTGGCAGCTTGTTGGTCACGTAAATGCGCACGCGGTCGCCTTCCACCGCCTCAATGGTTGGCCCGGTGGATTGTCCGTTGTAGCCCCATAGATAGGCCGTCATCCCATCCGCCATTTCTCGCTCAACAGGTTCGGCCACAAGGTGGAATTCCTTGACGTTGCCGTTCATGCGAAATGGCAAGGTCCAACCGTTCAGCGTAACCACCGGGTTGTAGTCTGGCCCGGTAGAAGGCCGCGCGGTGATTTTGGTTTCTGCGCTGTCCATCATTGCCGCTTCGGGCAGTCCGATATTCTGCGCTTTCGCAGCAGCGCTGGTGGCCAAAAGACCTGCACCTGCGCCGAGTAATTGACGTCTGTTCATCATTGGTCTTCTCCTTTTTTAATGTTCTGCGTCACCGCCAGCGGCCACTTCGGCACCGCCACCTGCCGTGCCTGCACTTGCGCCGCCGCCATAGATCGCAGCCAGCATGTTGGCATCGGCCAGCCAAAATTCCCGACGGGCTTCGGCTTCCATGAGATTGGAATTCAGCCGCTCGCGCGTATCGGCGAGCAATTCGAACGTGTTGGTGATCATGCCGTTGTAGCTGAGCAGGGATTCTTCTTCGATTGTCCTGCGCAGAGGCAAAACGGCATTGCGGTAGTGGCGTGCAATCTTGTGCGTCCCGGAATAGGCCGCGTAGGCGGATCGTGCTTCCGACCGCACATTGACAGCGCGTTCAGCCAGCTGATGCGCGGCAATCATGTATTGCGCCTCGGCCCGTTTCAGCCGCGCCTTGCCGCTGTCGAAAATCGGAATCGCGAACTCCAGCTCAAGTTGTGGCGTGGTTTCGGTTTCCCTGACACCCTCCTCAAGCTCGCGTTCCGTCTCGAACCCGGCAATAAGTTCCAGGTCGGTTACAAAGCGCGTGGCATCGGTCATCCCGCGTGCTTGGGCCATCGCTTGCAATTCGAGCTTTGCAATCGACAGATCGACCCGTTTCTTCAAGGCTTCTGCTTCGATCCCGGAACGCCCGTGAATGTGCCCAGGCAGGCGTGGCAGATTGTTTGGCACATAGTAGTCAACTTCGGTGCCCCACAATCCAAGCTGCCGTGTGAGCGACTCCTTGGCCAATTGCGCATCCAACCGCGCTTTTGCGCGCTGGCCGGATAGCTCGGCATAAAAAGCATGTTCTCTGGCTTGCTCGGCTTTGTTCAAGAAGCCCGTGTCGCCCAACCTTGCGGCCAGTTCGGAGCCTGCGTCTGCCGTACTCTGAGCATCGCGGATCAGCCCGGCGGCCTCAAACCCGGCCACCGCTTCGACCCAGGCACGCCGGGTTTCCACCGCAACACGCAATGTCTCTTCCACCGCCTGCAACTGAGCTTGCGTGAAACGCAGTTCGGCCAGCTTGGTTTCATCGGGCTGTGTGATTGCCGCCAAAATATTGAAAGCGATGATGCTCTCGATAGCGCGGTAAGCACCCAGGCCATCAGCATTGATGCCTAAAACACCCAGTGATACCACCGGATTGGGCTGCATAATGCTTTGCCAAACATCCGCCGACGCGACGCCCAATTCTGCATATTTCGCCTGAAGTCCGCGATTATTCAGCAGTGCCACCTGCACGGCTGTATCGGCGCTGATGGTTTTCTTGTGCACCAGCCCGTGGACGCGCTTGGCATTCGCTTCGATGCTGGCTGCATCCATAAGCATGACGGTGTCTTTGCGTAGGATGCTGTTGGAACTGGAACTGACAGTTGCAAACCCAGCTTTGGGGTCAGACAGCCGCGCGATCTGCTCCGGCGTCGCACACGCGCTCAAAAGCAGAGAAGCTATCACCGACAGACCCAATCTTGGTGACAAAAACATCAGCTCTCCTCCTGCTTCGCGGGGGATTGCTCATCGTTCAGCTTGCGCCAGTCTTCCGGCCCCTTGACCGGGCGGGACGTGTAGCCAGTCAAGACAGACGGGCCATGCACATGGCGTATCTGCGACTGCGCGTTGGCGGCAGGTGCGAGGGTTTCTTCCAGCACAAGGTCGGGGGCCTTCGCACAGGCCGCAAGGGCAATTGGCATGCCCAATAAGAGTAGAGATTTCATAAGGGTTTCCTGATTTCAATGCATGGATGGATTCCGGGCGCGATTGCGCTCCGAAAGGATCAAACATTGCCCGCTATCGGGGCGAGATCAGGATTTTGGAGGTCGTTTCAGCCCGTCGCCACGCTCAGGTGCGTGCAGCGGTGTCTCAGGCCAGCTCAATGTGGCCAGTAGTGTTTCTGACAATGCATGAAGCTTGATCGCCTCGGCAGTAAGTGCCGGACAGGCATGCATCATGCAGGTTTCATGGTCATGTCCTGGCGTCGCGTGGTTCGCCGCAAGACCATCGTGATCGTGATCATGGCTGTGCTCCGCAGCGTCATATTCCGCCGTCTCCCCGAAGGCATCCACACAGTGTGCCTGATGCAAAGGATCATTCGCCGCTGCAGCAACACCGTTCAAAGACATCGCGAAAACGATTGCGATAACCAGAACAGAGATGATGTGACTCGCGTGATGCATAAATTCTGGATAGCGTGGCTCAGGTCGAAAGACAAACACTATCGCATCGGAGATCTGCTCATCACAACAAATTGCAGAGCCAAATTGCCCTGAGAATGCTGTGAAAGCAGCCAATAACCCAAGCCCCACCAACGCATGCTTTATCCTGCGTCTCGATTTTCGATCTCAGTTACAGCGAAGTATTGGCTTGGAAGCTGGGTCTCCGTGAGGCTCCGAACGGCCTGTGTGGCGACTTTACTAATATGCAGCAACGGGCGTGCTGCACAAGCGGACGAATGCTGCGTCGGCAAAAGCCGCTTGTGCAAAAGGCAACTTCGTCCGCGTCTTAATGCGAGGGCAATCGACACCCGAGAATGACGGCTCTGGCGACGTGCGCTGCAACGCAACACTGAACATGCTGCAAGATCGAACGAATGCTGCGCCAGCAATAGCCGCATTTGCACAAGGCAGCTTTGTCCGCGACCCGGTCATTGCTGAAGGGGAAATGCTGTGAACTGCACGAATGGCAGCAATGCGGGCTGCAGCTGAGGCATTGAGGAACCAGGGCGAGAGTCCGCTAAGGGCCGTCTTGATTTTTGGACTGCACCGATCTCGAGGCTACATTGTGCTGCATCCGAAGTCAGCAGAGAGCCAAGGCAGGTGGGCAAATTGCGCATGTCGAGTGGCGGATTCGAGCAAAACTGTAAGCGAAATGCAATCTATCCACGCTAACTCAAATAGATTGCCGCTAAGCAACGATCTGAAACCGAAATATTGCTTCGATGTGTACGCTTTTTACCAAAAATATTTTGGGGATGAAGCGCACGAAATTCAGCAATCTCGATCATGTTTTGATGTGTAAACTCCAATAGCTTGCTTGAAGTTTTTTATGCTGAGGGAACGGTAAATGGACACTCTGCCAGCGCTCAAATGGTTCAAGCCGCAAGGTAAATTCGTGCAGAAAATGACGCTTGGATTTGTTTTCGGTTGTCTGGGGCATGTTGTATGTGCACAAGAAACCGGATTTTCCATCCGAGGTGAAACACCGGTGCTCGCAAGAGGTGGCGGAGGGAGCTGGGACAGCGCTTATCTTGATCCTGGCATCGTGGTGTTTCACGAGGATGACTTTCACATGCTCTATGTTGCGATCCCCAGATGGCCGCATCCTTTGGCGATTGGGTACGCAAAATCGTCCGACGGATATATGTGGGAGCGGCAGTCTGACCAACCAGTGTTAAGCCATGAGCAAACCGGCGCTTTGTCGGCTACCTCTGTCATAGCAAGCAGTGTGCTGGTCGCTGAGGACGGCACGTGGATGCTGTACTTCACATCTGTTGCAGAGGGAGAGGTGTTTTATGGACAGGTTGCCCGCGCAACCGCGCCAGGGCCGCTTGGACCATGGAGCGTTGACGCCGAACCGGTGTTGGCCCCCGGACCTGAAAATGCGTGGGACGGCCAGTCGGTCGGTGATGCCAGTGTTGTTCAAAATGATGATGGATATGTGATGTACTATACCGGGTTCGGTAACTTTCAAAACGGCGCGTTCAGTGAGAAGCGTGCGAATATCGGAATGGCCACATCCGTTGACGGGCTGACCTGGACGAAATTCGATGACCCGGATACGACAGACTCATCATTTGGCCTGAGCGACCCGGTATTTACTGTTTCTGCGGATGAGACGGGGTGGGATACGTTCAGGGTCGTTGACCCAAACGTTCAGAAGACGCCCGATGGTTGGTTGATGGCTTACCGTGGTGCGACATTCAATTCGCCCATGTCGATCGGTCTGGCGGCCAGTCAGGACGGGGTGAATTGGCAACGTGTTTCGGACAAGCCAGAGTTGACGCCTAAGGACACAGGAAAGGCAAAAATATTTTACATGACGTTGCTGAGCCGACCTGAGCAGGACTATCTGTATCTGGAGTTGGGGAATGACAGTAGCACGGATGCATATCTGGCAGCACGCCCGAGGCTTACCGACTGACGTGAAGTCAACATAGTATGACCCTGCCACACGATGAGAGAACGTGTTTCACAGCCGCGCATGTGTGGTACCATTTCCAACATGTTACCGGCCCCGACCTCGATCATTCACCGCGGCGTGAACCGCGCGATCAACTTAATCCAGAGCGACCCGCGCGCCGTTATGGATTTGGATGAAATCGCCGATGCGGCCTATCTCTCAAAGTTCCATTTCAGTCGCCTGTTCCGAAGCTGTATGGGGGAAACACCGGTTTCCTTTCTGTGGCGAACCCGATTGGAACATTCGGCACTGGATTTCGACTATGGAGCGAGCAAGTCCATCACCGATACTGCTTTGGAGTATGGCTTTTCGAGCCCGGAAGCGTTCTCACGCGCATTTTCCCGGGTGATAGGCCATTCTCCAAGGTCGTTCTTGTCTGAGGCGGATCCGTTCACACCAAAAGTCGCCCCTGAGATATTGGACTATGCCCAAATCCAAGGCGGCCTGCGTGTGGCAAAGATTACGCCCCCCGATGCCTCATCTGTACGTATCAAAAACTTGCCAGCTTATCGCGTCGCATTCTTACGCAGAAAGGGTCCTTACGAATATTACGGTGGGCTCATGAGCGGTATCGCTGATGACTTCAAAGCCGTGATCAACCACGCCCTTGTGCAAGGTGTACTGTCACCCGACAGCATCGCAATTGGCGCCAGCTATAATAGCCCGCGGCTGACCAGACCCGAACAATGCCTTTTTGACGTGTGTGTTTCAATTGACGCAGGTGTCATCAACGTCCCAAGTCTAGATACGCAAACACTGGAAGGCGGGCGGTTTGCGGTATTGCGTGTCAAGTGCTCCACCAGCCAGATCGCAGAGTACTGGAACTGGCTGACGTTTGAATGGTTGCCAAAAAGCAGCGAAAGACTAGGCATAGGTTCCTCAATCGAGCGCTTTGAGATCGGCGAGGTACTTTCAAACTCTACGTGCACACAGCACACAGTGGATCTCTGCCTTCGACTTAGATCATGAGTTAGTAGTTTTCTGCCACTTTTTGCGCCACACCTCGAAACTGGGAGCGAGAATCCGCATGACTTATCCGCGGTGTTGACGTGCTACAAAAGCCCGATTTGTTTGCAGACTTTGCTCTTGCAGCGAATGGCAGAAATGCGATTTGCAACCACAACATCCATAAGCTGCGCCGAGCGACCGCTATGGGCCGTGGAGGAATTGGAAGAGCAGGGTGCCTCCTTACGATCTCCGAAAATGGCGAATGACCGTACTGATTTCAATGCAGACCAGTCAGACAAGGGCGCGCGTTTTCAGAATTAGCGGCCCGCACTTAACCATCCGGTATAACGATCTGCACTTTTCCATCCGGCTGCGCGAGAGCCTGGGGTAGTCGTTCAATTGCATTTTCAAGTGGTAACTCAGCCGAGATGTCCGTCGTCCAACGCCCATCTCGAAATCGGTTCTGCACGTCGCTAAAAACGCGCATCTTTCGAAAAAAGGATGTCTTTGCGGCCCAATTGGTTGTCCAATATCCCTCTACCGATTTGTTTAGGAAGATCATTTCACTCGGGTCAATGATTTCCGCCAGCGAAGTGTCGAGCTTGCCGTAGATCACCCATCGCGCATTTTTGCCCATCGCATGATGGACCCGTGCGCTTGCGCTGCCAGCCACGGCATCAAGGAAGATTACCGGTTTTTCTTCCGCGAGAACTGCCCGCAACTGATCGGCATAGGCGGGATCAGTTTCATTCAGAACATGTTTTGCGCCGAGCGGCTTCAGCGTTTCAACCGGTTCCTCGCGCCGGACCAGTGCAATCATTTTCTTGCCCTGATCTCGCGCCATCCCGGCGACCAATTTGCCCAGTTGGCTTGCCGCCGCGGAAAACACGAACGCGTCCCCAGAATTCACCATTTCCAGCATCGCCGCTGCTGTAACAGGATTGACAACCAATCCAGCGGCATCGCGATCGGACACTCCGTTTTTTAATGGCAGCGCCAGCGCCGCCCGGGTCACAGCATACTCCGCCCACGTGCCGGAACCATCGGGCGTTACATAAAACCCCACATCGCGCCCCTTTAAAAGGCGCCCCATGAGCCCCGAACCAGCCTCCACAACAGTGCCGACGCCTTCAAAGCCCGCTGGCCGACCCCGCACACGTTTCTGACCGTAAAACCCCTGTACAAAAGCTATGTCTGAAGGATTAATTGCCGCGCGCCGCATCTTTATCAGAACCTGACCCGGGCCGGGAACCGGTCGTGGAACTTTTCCCAGCTCAAGGAATTCACCGGGCCGTTCGAGCTGATTGCCGACAAAAGCTGTCTCTTTGGCAAGTCCATCTTGGCGAAGGAGAAGTCCAAGCATTTCGGTTGTCATATTTTATTTCCCTTTGCTGAAAGCCCAATGTTTCGAATGCCAGTCAGTCAACAGTACTTGCGGTTCTGCTCTGCAGCAAACCTCGGCTTTGTCCCGCCCTGTCGCCATCGGCCAATCGAAAATGCTGCACGGTGCATAAACGGCCGGTTCCACGGGCCGCAGTGCTAGGTTAAGACGAGTGACCGCAATGGGCCGTCCATACTGGTGACAACACGCCCTTAATATAAACATGCTGCGACCGGTCTGATGGCGGTGGCGAGCCCACTTTGCCCGTTCAGAATACCGACCAATTGGTTGCTTTTGAAAGCAAGGCAGCTGCACGTGTACCTGCTTGAGAATTACCATAATGGTTGAGGCCAGGTGACCAAATTGCAATGGAGGCAACATTTGGTGCAACGATTAGGATACCTCCCCCGACCCCGCTTTTTCCAGGCAATCCAACTCTGAACGCAAAATCACCAGACCCATCATAGTGTCCGCACGTCATCATCAGTGCGTTAACCCTTCTGGCATGCTGACGCGATATGACCTTTGGTGCTCCTTCCAGGCCTGCCAGAGATCGACCTGCCATCGCCATTTGCTCGGTGGTCATTTCAATTGCGCATTGATGAAAATATGTTCCGAGTGTGAGGGCTGGTTCGTTAAAGAGATTTCCATGTGACTTTAGATAATACGCAAGCGCCTGATTGCGCGATCCCGTTTCTTGTTCAGATGCCGCCACAACGTCATTTATGTAGATGTCTTCAGAGGCTGACATTTGCCTGATAAGCCCAAGTATTTCCGTGAGTGCCATTTTCGGTTCTCTTCCGGACAACAGCGCATCGGTGGTGACAATCGCACCCGCATTTACATAAGGGTTACGAGGACGGCCCTCTTCCCTTTCCAGCAGAATGACGGAGTCAAATGAGGTTCCAGACGGTTCTCGACCAACCCGATTCCAGAGTTGATCACCAACACGTCCAAGCGCCGCGACAAGGGCAAAAACCTTTGAGATACTTTGAATGGAAAATGGTTTGGTTGCTGATCCTGCGCTGATCAACCTGCCGTCAGCTAGGCACACACTTATCGCAAATTGCTGCGGATCGATCGCGGAGAGCTCTGGGATGTACTGTGCTGTCTGCCCCCAATCGTCTTGGTCAAAAATTGCTGTCGTTATGGATTCCAGCGTTTCTTCCACTCTTACCTCCAATTGCGAAACGTTCGCTAAATACTGCTCCAGTAAGGTGCATAGCCCCGCGAGAGTAAACCACCGACCTAGCCAGATTTTAGTGTGGAGCCAACAGTAGGTTTGGCCCGCGCTGCGGCCATCTGACCGACGTAAATGTTGCACGTTGCATGAACGGCCGCTTTCGGGGAACTGCATCGCAGCGCCAGATTGATTGGCCAAGGTCCGCATTGGGCCGGAATGAATTCAAATCAATCGCAATTGAACGGTTTCAGCTCCACAGCTTTGAATTGGCCTGCATAGGCATGGATAGCTGGTGAGCCACCCAAATGCATGAGCAATACCTTCGCGTCTGGTGCGAAACGGCCCGACGAATTTAGGTCAATCACGCCTCGAATTGCACGTCCTTCATAGACCGGATCAGCGATAAGCCCTTCCTTAGTCGCCATCAGTCGAATGCCGTCTTTGATCGCATCGTCCGCATATCCATAGTCGGCATCGTTGGAGGCGATAACTTCTATATCCGCAGCCTCGACAAGTGCAGGTAAGTTCAGTTTATTCAGCGCTTCGTTGGCCAGTTCGCGGACTCGTGCGGTTTTGATCTGTGTCTCGCCATCATCTGCAACACCGATGATGTGTGTCTTAACGCCCAATGCCTTGAACCCAGCGAGTAAGCCTGCCTGTGTGCTGCTCGATCCGGTTGTGTGAACAAGGTAATCAAACTCAAAGCCCGATTGCTCCATCTGCACGGCCAATTCCAACGCGCAATTGATATATCCCATGCTGCCCAGAGAATGCTCAGACGCACCGCCGGGGATCAAATAGGGCGTGTGGCCCTGCGCAGTGAGATGGGCCATGAAGGCATCCAACGGTCCCTGATCTTCAATTGGTCTCGGGGTTTCATCAACATATAGATCAGCCCCCATAAGGCTGCTCAGCAAGACATTCCCGATCTCGCGGTACTGTGGCCCTGCGTCTTTGGTCCAGGCGCAATGCAACAAAGCACATTTCAGATTTGCTTTTGCAGCAGATGCCGCAGTTTGCCGTGTGTGGTTTGATTGGATCGCTCCAACGGTCACCAACATATCGCAACCTTGTTGCAGCGCATCCCCCACGACGAATTCTAGTTTGCGTGTTTTGTTGCCGCCGCCTTCTAAGCCTGACAGATCGTCCCGTTTCATCCAAAGGTGAAGCCCGCCCACAGCTTCACCAAAATTCTTCAAAGGTTGAAGGGGCGTCGGAAGTTGAGTCAACGGAAACCTTGGGAGAACACTTAGCCTATCCGCTAAATCGCCCTTGGATATCGTTTTGCCCATTGTCGGATTTCCAGTGTTCGAGTTACGTGGAGGTTTTTCTAGATGACGGCATCCAGCCATTCCCGTCAATCATGTTCAACAATGTTGCGCCATCCACAAAGGTCGAAACTTCGAACGACCATCGCCCAATTGCCGAATTTGTGAATGTCTATAGCAGGCCATCCTCTACGGCTGCGGTTTGCGCGAATGTCGGCAATGCGAACTGCAGCTGCAGCATTCCAAAGGGGCTTTGGGTGACCGCTTTGGGCCGCCACGAGAGCCTACTTGCGAATGTCACCAACAGTTATGTTTTCATCGCCTAGTTCAGCAAGAAACTCACGATCCCACGGTCCCCAACCGAGCTCGTTTGGAGCAAGTGCCATTGGGTTGTGCACGTAGGTTATTGGTCTTTGTCCTCTGTTTGTGTTTCCTATGCTCAGTCGGGACCACACAACACCAGACACGTTAGAAAATTGTTCGTCCAGAAACGCCGTTCGAGGTACAGACCCGCGCTCCCGTTGAATTTCTAGAGAGAGATGAAACCCTTCTTCGGCAATCTGGCCGGTGTCTCGGTTGACCGTGACGAACTCTTCACCAAAGGGAAAAAGTGCCGAAAGTATCAATGGTTGTGGATGCTCAGTGACATAGATTCCAAAACGGCTGGCACTGATTGCGATGATTCTGACTTCCGTATCCGCAATGAGACCCTCGGCAAGGTAACGGTCGATGGCGCGTGATTTTGTGAGTAAGGCACTAGTCGCTCGTAGTTGCGCTTGTCGCCTTGGAGATGGAGCTAGACCCCCACCTTCATTGATTGGCTGTGGGCCAACAACACCGTCCGGGCCCGGCGCGCCAGAAGAGGGAGCGATGGCTTCGATCCAAATCCGCCGCTCGCCGTCCAATATACACAAATCCGGTTGCCCACCTTCCGCCAGGCGTTCTGATGTCTGCAATAGGGAGTATCCAGCCTCCAAAAATAGGCACCCGAGGTACATCTCCCAAAATCGACCGTCTACATCGCGAGCAAAGCCCATACGAAAATTATGGTCTGCATAGGGCTCATAAGCTTCCCAAAGTTGCTGAGCAAAGTCGTGAAGTTCTTGTTCAGGCTGGGAGGCTCGCGCTCTCAGATTTACAAATCCTTGATCCATATTCTCCCCGTCGACATCAAACAGCAATGACATGCGCGCCTCCAAATCGCCAATCACCTTCGGCAATTTCTACATCACAGCACGGCCTTGAGTAACCCTTTGACTGCCGAAGTACCAAACTCCTTTGTGATCGATTGAAGTCTGGTTTGACGGGCCGCGCTGCAGCATCTCGACCCATCGATCAAAGGCAGCTCTGGTCCGGCTTAATCTGAGTGAAAAGCGCGTGACGATGTGATGCCGCGCTCGCTCCGAGGTCAGTTCCGAGCCCAAACTGTAAAATGCTGCTAGGCGCACGAAGGTCGGGTTTGGGAAAACGTTGAAATCCGTTTTTCGCCAACGCGAATGGCAGCTATTCAGTGCAACATTTCGCTTCGCGAAGAACGGCAGATTGGATTTAGTTTGCCCAAATCGAAAGCACTATGTGGTGCAAAATGTGGTATACATTTCGCTGACTTTATATAAATTACTTAATATCAGCATCTTATTGTTGCATGTGGGCGGACACCTCCTCCGCCACCCACACCCTAGAAAGCAGACGGTGCAGGTGTCGCTTCGGTTAGTGGCGTGTTTTCCGTGAGTTACAAGGTTTGTGGCGAACCGCAGACGCACAGAGCAGCCGTGATGTGGCGCCGTATGTCCCAAAGTCTGGGGTCGGCAATTCCGCGGTGCAAGTGTCCGCCTAGGGGCTGTCAGAGAGTCGCAAGCAGATCGCGTTGATCTTGCCAGTCGGTCGGCAAGCCATGCTGCCGGAACCAGTTCGATGTAAGACCCGTCGGCTGGTGGCCATGCAGCACATCTTTCACAATATTCGGAGCCAGGAATGCCAACTCGATCATTTGCTGCACGCGTTGGTTTGAGGTGTCTGCTGTCGCCGCAATTTCCGAGATGGTCTTGCCGTCTTTGATTTGCTGGTACCAGCCTTGCGCCCTGGCAATGTTCCTGATCAGGAAATGATCACGGTCTCCCGGATCGTCTGCAAAGACCAATTTGGTCTCCACTCCCCGCTTCCTCAATTGAAACGACGCAGTGAGCGCCAATGCTTCTTCTGCAATCTCCTTGGGTTCAAACTCCATTGCTTCCGCAAGTTGCTTGGCGCTGATGATCACCCCCAGTTCTCCAGGCCGCAGTTCGATGCGGTCTATGAGATCAAGCACTGGCTTGATTGGTTTACCAGCACCTAGGGACTGCAGTATGGCTCTCGCGGTCCTGATCATCTCTGCAGAGGCGGTCGGGAAGATAGTGCCAACGAATGCTGGGCCAGCAATGTGTTGACGGAGGACCTGCGCAACTTTCTGTTCCAGTTCTTCGGCAGGCAGCCGCCAGCCATCTTTGTTAGCCTCGCCACTGTTTTTGATCAATCGATGTGACACGTAATACCGAAGCCGGACGCCTGCCCTGGTCTTGGTATACGATGGCGTCAGACGATCTCCGCTCTCATCAAAGAGCTTTCCGCAAAGCAGTGACCGTTGCTTTGCCGTTTTGCGCGCCCTGCCCTTCGCGGCGCCATCTTGTAATTGCTCCTGGATACGATCCCAGCGATCCGGATCAATGATCGCATCGTGCTGACCATCATGGATGGTTAGCTTGTGACGAATGCTGCCTGCATAGATGGGATTGGTCAGCAAGTGATGGATGTGACCACGATCAAATGCAACGCCGCCCGTCTGCTTACCCGCTACAGTCACTCGCTGCCTGCTGCGCAGACCCAACTTGCCAGCGGCGACCTTTACCTCTCGGACCGTGCCATGTTGCTCGTAAAGATCGTACAGCGTCCGGATTGTCTTTGCTTCTGCCTCATTGATCTTGAGGGTTCTGCCATCCGCTCGATAGCCAAGGGGCACCTGCCCGCCCATCCACAAGCCTTTGCGCTTTGACGCCGCGATCTTGTCGCGGATGCGCTCCGCCGTCACCTCCCGCTCGAACTGCGCAAAGGATAGTAACATATTCAGGGTGAGGCGCCCCATGCTGGAGGCTGTATTGAACGACTGCGTCACTGAGACAAAGGAAGCCTCTGCTGCATCAAGCGTATCCACGATCTTGGAAAAATCCGAGAGGGACCGCGTGAGCCGGTCGATCTTGTACACCACGATTTGATCCACGCGCCTGTCCGCGATGTGCTGAAGCAGTTTTTGCAGAGATGGGCGTTCCAGTGATCCTCCCGACAGCCCACCATCGTCATAATGCTCCGGCAGTAGCACCCAGCCTTCGTGCTTCTGGCTGGCGATGTAGGCCGCACATGCCTCCCGCTGCGCATCCAGTGAATTAAACTCTTGCTCCAAACCGTCCTCAGAAGACTTGCGGGTGTAGATGGCGCAGCGGAGTCTCTTCATAACTTATCACCTGCGCCACTGTTCAGGCCAAAGAACCGAGGTCCGGACCATGTTGCTCCCGTGATGTGCTTCGCGATGGCCGAGAGCGACTTCCATCTCTTTCCATCCATCTCAAAGCCCCCATCAACCACCTGCACCTGATACGTCCGGCCGTTCCATTCCCGCACAAGATGCGCGCCAATACCCAGTTTGGTTGGAGTGGCGACAGAGACATCTTCTCCTTCAGCGATCCTCCTTAAAGCCCGCCGCGTGCCTGCTGGAAGCCCGCCCAGCGCCTTACACTGCGCTTCATATGCCAAGGCTTTCCGCATGAAAGGGACGGACAGATAGGGCGGCGGAGGCGATCCATAAACCGCCTCCCATCGCTTCAGCGCCTCGGACCGCTCCGGGTTTGGATCACGACCCATTTGCTTCGGTGACAATTGCGGTCGCCTGCTGGGTCGTCGGGGCAGATAGGATCCGATACTTTGACAAGCCGCCTTTCGGTGGTTTCTCGATCGCGACTTCATACCCTGCTTTACGCAGCCCGCTGACGGCAGCCCGCGTGGTATGCTGTTGCCAGCCCAGCTTATCGCAAAGCGACTTGATGTCAGCACCTGATTTGGTGCCCAGCAGCTTGATCAGCTGTTGCTTCTTGGTCGTGCGACCGCCGGAGCGGGCCTTGGTCGATGTTTTTGGTTTGCTCGTTGAGGTGGCCATAACTATCTCCTCAGATAATCAGCGGAGACATTCCGCTGCTACTGAGCAGAGCCCGGGCACCCCAGGCGACGCGCGCGAATACATGCGGGCGTGCTGACAGTACCGCTCTGGTCCAATAGAAAGTCCAGTCTTATCTGGACTATTCCGTAGTTGGTGCGGGCAGCAAAAAAAGCAGAATGGGCGGATTCCCGACATTCGCTGCACATGCAGGATTGCTATGGCCCGCGCGTGAAAGCTGCCATTCATGAACGGAGTTGAACCAAAAATGCTGCGGTCGATCTAATGTCGGGAACGAGCCCATAACAACAAATGCTGCGTAATCCACCAATGTCAGTAATGGGGAATGTGCAGATCACCCGCGTGGATGACCTGCACCGTTGTTCAACCGCAGCAAGTAGTTGCATTCTGTTGCAGCGCTTCTGGCGTTGGTGGGCGGTAGCCCAAAGCGCTGTGTGGTCGTTTAGTATTGTAGTGTTTTCTCCATTCTTCGATCAGGATTTGTGCTTGATAATCAATGGAAAAAAGATGCAAAGGAAAGAAGTCCTGTACAAGTACCTTAAGGAGTGGGTTGATGAACTTGGTTGAGAATTCTAAACGCATGGCATTTCTTTTCACATGTGTAGCTCTAACCGCATGTAGCGCCACAACAAATGCCCCCAAAGACGTTGTCGGGTATGTTGCAGATGCCATGGTGACGATGGCGCTAGCAGCCAATGCCGACGAGGCCTGTCCTGGCCTGAGCAAGAACGAAACAGGTGTCGAGCAATATGAGCGGTCATTGGATGCAAGGCTTGAATCTGATGGATTCATTGGAGATGAGAAACAAGACGTATTGCAAAGCGTAATTCTCAATGCGGACCGACACTTCCCCCCTAGAATCGATGCGTTCGGCGAAAAACACGAACTGGTTGAAGGCGATGTTTCCGGATTTTGCAAAGCCGTTCATGAGGAAGTCGACCAAGGCACTATTTACTCAAAGCTATTGAACGCCTGATATGGCTAGGCCCAAGGATTACCAATAGAGGTGGAGTGACCCTATGTCGGTTTAGTGTTTTGATTTACTGATTGTTTTTGAGACCGCTGAGTTGTTGGCTGAACGCGAAAAACTGAAGACCATATCAGGGAGGGTTACCAATAGTATCATCTCTAAGCTAATTGAATATGCCTCAAAGCTCGCTCAACCAAAGCAGAGCGCAAAAGCTATAATGGGATATCAGCTCTTTCTCAACAAGCTTGGGCCAGATCCAGATGTAGTGATCGAATTCCTTATCGAAGATTTTTTCGTTGCTGGATACATAGAAGAACCGAACGACCTACCAGAATTGCCGTGCGAGCTTCTCGAACTTCCTGCCGGGAGTGATACATTCAGCATCATTCATATGAAGGCAGACGAACTCGAACGTCTTGGTGCCATTGTGACCGTCAAGGAAATCAACGGAGACTACGAACGAACATGACGAGCGCTGCAGACTGGTCCCTTTCAGATATGCACCAAACACGTCATTAGAAGACTGGCGCTGTCAAATTCCCACGCAGGAGAAAGCAGACTTTTGGTCAGAGATGGCCAAGGGCAGTTTTGTCCGCTCTCCAGCCATTCATCAACCAGTGACCCTAGGTCTGCAATGCGGACATTTCGGACCTTGGCTTTTCCACCTTCGCTTACGCAGCATTGCCTCGCGCATGCGGCGACCATTTCTCTGCGGCGCAGCCTAAGTCGCAGAACCAGTCATTGCAGTTGGGCTTCTGAGTTGAAATTCAAACCGCCCTTCCGCTGCATGGTGCCCGAACTCGAAGGTCGCGGTGTGGTTTCAACGGATCGTTCGAAAGCCTTCTCAAATGACGCTCCGGTCTTGTTTCTCATCTCCACTCATTGGTGGTTACAAGGTGCCGGAATTCCTCCCTTATCAAATCGCTCTAAACTGTCCCAATAGCGCAGACATCTGACAACAGGTTGCAAAGGCGGCCAGCGCCGGAACATCACTTCGCCCTTGGCCAAACGCCCCTTTGGGTACCGGGGACGGATGCGCTGCCGCCAGGGCCCAAAACGGGCCGGTAGAACTCGCGAAACACCTCGCGCAGGTACTTGCCCCGGGCGATCATCGCGTCGAAATCCGACCGGTCCATAAACTGCGGCGTATGCCCGTTCTCGCTGTCTTCATCCCGTTTTGCAGTCAGAGTGCTGAAGTCTGGTTTGTCCTGGTTGAGCAGCTTTTCCCACCAAGGCACATCAGCGCGGGGGGTGTGCATTACCCAAGTTTCTTTCTTCTGGTCGGGGATCGTCAAGCGCATGCCCGGTTTCAGTGCATAGTTCGCGCCCACACGCGGTGCCCCTATCGACCGCAAGTGGTTGTTTATCATGCCGCGCGCCTGCGCATCGGTCTTGCCTTTGGTCCCAAAAACGTCGTTTGCATCCGCGATCATGCGCCAGTGAAAGCCACCTTTCGGTTCACGTTTGTTATAAGGGCGATAGCGCCCTTGCCGCGAGCTAGGCGCGTATCGCCGCGTCAGTGACATGGCACCCTGTGACAGCGTGTCCAACTGCTCGCCCCGCTTGACGATATGGATGATCGGTTCAAAGGTGACGACTTTGTGCCTTTGTTGGTGCGCTTCTGCCAGCGCGGTTTCGGGGTTGCGCAACATGGCCTCCAGCAATTCCAGCCAATCGACGGCCTTCCCTGGCGGATCCATGGCACGGTCCCGGACCAGCACCTTGATGACGTGGCTGTGAACGACTGCGGCGCAGTGCCACATCGGTTCGTGCAACACTGCATCCACATGGTCTTTGGCCATCAGGGAGTGGCACCCGATCCTGTCCGCCTGCGCCAGGGTCAAGAGGGTGTCCTGCACCCAGTACCGCAGGCCGGACGCATATTCGGAGACCAGTTCATCGGCCAAAAGGGATACAGGGTTGAAGATCATCTGCTCGATCAGCCAGACGGCCTCCAGTTTTGACATGGCCGCATCCTTGTGCGCGCCGAAATTGCTGCCAGCGATGTAGATGTTCGCGAAAGACTGCATCACCTCGGGCGGGACACCTTCAAGCGGGGGGAGGCCCGCGACGATTGTGTTGATATCGGCTTCGGTCAGGTAGGGCTTGATGCCTTCTTCCAACTCTTTGGCAACCTGTGCGTTTTTCGTCCGCAGTACCCGTGCGACGTCATTGTCCGGGTCATTCATCGCGGCTTTAGGATCCGCAACAAGGCGATACATTTCGAACATCGCCTTCGCGGAATCCTTCGCAGGTTGCTTGAGCGGCGAGGCCAGATAGTCGATCGCCGCTTTTTTGGGATCTTTGAAGATGCGGATGTCGGGTTGCGGGGTCCCCTCCTTTTCGAACCGCTCTTGATGTTCCTTGTCTTCCGGGGTGACCGTCAGCGGATCCTTGGCACCCCCTTTCTTGCCCGGATCATGCGGGTCGTCGGTGCCCCATATGCGCTGATGGTCCTGCATCGTGTGGATTATGGCCACGATGGTATCCAGAGGATCGAAATAGCCGGTGACGACCCAATCCTCCCTTTGAAGGTTATTCTCTTCGATGTTGTCCAAATAGCGTTTAAGCCGCCGCGAAAAGATGCGGTGAGCCACCTCGGCTCCGTGATCTTTGTCCTCATCATCTTTGTCCTTAACCCGCAGGAAATGATCTTGGCGACCCAATCTCTGAACAGCCAGTTCGACAAAGTTCGAATGGGCAAAGAAATCCTCGACCTGATGCAGTGTATGGCCTGCCTTGGCTAGCGTCTTCACCCAGGCCGCGTCATAAGATCCGCCGCGACCCGCTGGCGTGGGCGGTGCGGCGAGGGCTGCGGCGAATTCATCATCAAGCTCGGCCAGAAGGCCTGCTGTGCCTTCCATGTAGTCGCGTAGGTAACTGTATAGGTCAGGCTCACCTTTTTCTTCGGATTTCGGCGGTCCCGCGTGATTTCCGCTGCGCTTGATCGTGTCTTTCGATGTCACCGCCCGTGGCCCTGGCGGCAGGCTTTCATCGCCGGTCCGGCGATTGGGTGTCACGCCCAAACGTAGCCGCAAGTCCGGCTTTTGCTCTCCGGGGGCACGGGTTTTTGAATCGCCGGGAATGATCGGACGGTCATAGTGTTCGTGCGGATAATATTGCGTGTAGGCACCGGGTGTCGCGGGGGCCGCCAATACGCCGCCGGGCTGGCCAGGCATGACCCGCGTGCCGGCGGTCTTGCCCGGATCGCCAAAGACCGCCTTGAATTCGCCCATCGTCAGAAGAAAAGGATCAGGCGTCTGCGTCAATTCCGGTTCATAAACGAACTGGAAGTAGCCGATAACAAAGAAGATTTCGCGCATGATTTGGCCGATCTCGAAATCCCGGCTGTCAGTCTGACCCACAAAAATCTCATTGAATGCCGCGTTCAACTTGCGCGACAAATCCTCGAAATTTTTCATGGCTTTGTCCGGCACCATTAAAAGATCGTACAGGGACTTCGGAATGAAGCCCGGTTCTTCGCAGCGCTTTAACTCGTCGTCGGTGTAAATTTGTTTGAAAATGTCCGTTACGCCTTCGGTAAAAGCGGCAATTTCCTTGCTGGTCCAAAGCTTGTCGAGTAGGGCTTTGCGATTTTTGGCGAATGAAAGACTTTCCATCGCAGCTGGATCAACCAGTTGCGAAAAGTCTGCGATCCAGTTGCCAAGATAGAATGCCCCAAGGGCCCGATGGTCCGCCCCAAAGGCTTCCATCATAAGTGGCAAGCCAGCGTCCTCTGCCACCTTGTGATGGCCAAAGGGCTTCATCGGATCAGCGGTGGTCTGCCAACCTCTTCGGCGGCAGGTTGATCCGGTTCTTCTTCGGGCACAGGATCAGGCGCACACACTACGTCGCTTGACGGATAGGGGTCCTCAGGCGTGCCTTCATGGATCACGATTAAGTCCGTGGGTATCTTTTCTTTCCGGGCAGAGATGACCGTGCCGGGCTCCGTATTGCGACGCAGGACAAGATCGCGGTAGATCGCGGTCAATTCGTCATAGGCTGCGTCGCCTTCGCCGATCTGTGCCAGAAGGTCAGCCTCAAAATCGACAGTGCCGGTCTTCATGTAAATCAACAGGACCTGTTCCAGCCGCTTGTCGTCTTGCAGCGGGAGCATCACCTTGGCCCAGGAAGCATCCAGAAACGCGCGCCGCCTGGCGTCTGCGGTCGCATAAAGCCCCATCGCCTCGTAGGCAACCTGATAGCCCTGCGGCCCATAGGCAAAAAGCCGGTAGGTCATGTTGAGCCAGTCAAAGACATGTTCGAACAGCCGCAATTCATTCAGCGTGATCGGCTGGTCAGCGGTGGCCGAGTATTTCCGGTGAATCAGATCAATCAGGCGTGTTTTTAGCGCCGCCCGGTCTTCAGCGCGCATGACCGTCGGATTGCCCCGCATCACGGGCCGGTCCACGCGCGAGGCGGCAACTGCCGCGTGTTCAGCTTCCAGCTGAGCATGGGCCTGTGACAAACGTTCGAATGTTTCCAGCCGCCACAAATTCAGCGCCTCGTCATCAATGCGCACCATGCAGGCAGTCAGGTTTACCGTCACCCCAGGCTTAAGCGCCACGACGTTCAGCGACACTGGGATCGACCCTGTGATGCCAGAGACAGCGCCAAAAAGGTTGTAGTCGATGTTCTGTGTCTGCTCTTCGAGAAAGCCAAAGACATCGCCCAGCACGTCGTCCAAAAGCGTGCGCAACTCGCCAATCACAGCGGTGAAGAGGTTCTGGAACGGCTGCATGACCGCAGCGGGCAAATCGGCAAAGGCCGACAGATCAAGGTTCTGGAACACGTCTAACGAAGGAAAGGGCGGCAAGGCTCCGTCGTCAGGCGGGTCTTGGTCGTCATCGCCGCCGCCCACAAACGGAATGCGCGCGATGATCCCGTCCAGCAACGACTTGATCGCATCGAAATAGGCCTGAACGTCGTCATCCATCTGGGCTATGACATTGGCCAGCGAGCCGGGTTCGTCCGGATCGCCCCAAACGTTGAACAACTCCTGCATGTGGGTCTGGAGGCGTTCAAAAATCCCGGTGTCCAGCGTGGTTGAGGCCTCCAGAGCTTCCAGCACGTCGCGCAGCATGGCTTCGGGGTCAAAAAAGAAATACTCGCTTTCGTAGGTCTCGTGCCCGATCATCGCGGTCACATGCGAGGAATCCGCATGAACGTGCATCAACGGGGACGCGGTATAAAGCATCTGCCAGACCGCAATCGGCAAGTAGTAGAACGTGTAGGGCGGAATGGCTGCCATCCCCAGACCTGGCCCCGCCGACAATGCCGCGCCAAGGACCGAGAAGGGCAAATGCGCCGGGATCGATATGCCGTTCTTGCCGTGGCTGAAGGTCATTTCAACCTCCTGAACGCGGTAGCCTTCGGGCACCTCGATCTGGTCTTGGATCAGATAGCGTTTGTAGTCGCCAAAGAACGGGGCCAGCAGATCAGCGGTCTTCTCAATCATCCCCTTCTCGGGCATCCGTGCCTCAGAAGCGGTATCGGTCTTATAGGTCCGGCTTTCCATCTGCATCACCGGCGGGGGCGGCAGTACATTGGCCGCACGGTACTTTCCAACAAGCGACAAGTAGTTTTCGGGCGTCACGCCCGCGGGAGTCAGGTCAAAATCTGGCACACGGCCCTGATCGGCCAAATCCACGGCATGGCGGCGAAATTCCTGTTCCAGCACCGCGACGCCGGGCAGCATCACCTCTGCCCCCATGAACTGGCGCAAGCCGTAAACCCGTTCCTTGATGCACACGTCTTTGTCGAGATAGCAGTAGATCGCATTGTAGGATGTGGCCCCAGGCAATCTGTTGTCGAATTCATTGAGGATAGTTGTTTCAAACAACCGGTAGGACCGCTGCCGCCGCAGCTTGGTTGTGACGGCCTTTGTCCGTTCGAGCGCGCGGGCCACGATTTCCTGGCTGAAGCTGTCGGCAGAGCTTTGGCTAATCGAACTGTCAATCCCGACTCCCACGTTAGAGCCCAGTGAGGCCCCGCCCTCGAAATTGACTACACCAATTGTGCCGCCCGCCTCGCCACTGGCTTCGGCATTGATATCACTGGAAAACCGGGTCGAAATCTCCTGTTCGATCTGGTTTGTAAGCTCTTGCTGTGTCGTCGTGGTGGTCTCGGCCTCCTTCTCTTCGGTAGTAACGGTCGTATCTTCGCTAATCTCTTCGAAATATTTCGACGTCTTGACCTCTTTCTTGCGATGCTCGCCTTTCAGCATGCTTTCGATGGCGCTGATCTCTCCGGGCGTGTAGCCCATGAATTCTTCTTCGACGGTGATCAATTGTGCGACACCCAGAAGCCGCACGTCATCCTGTCCCGCAATTCGGCGCCGATCGGTCGCGAAGGCCTGCACGCAGGGATTGTCGATTACCGGACTGCACCCATTCCCGACAGGTCGGCACGCCTCATCCGCCTTGGTGCGCGCGGCCTTGTAGGCGGAACAGAAGCTGCGGGTCAGATGGCCAGCCATCTTTTCGGCACCACCACGCGCGATGGCAGCGATGTCCAGACCATGGGCGGCCTTCATGGCCGTGGCAAAGTCAGCATCCGATGCCATCCTTGTAAGCAGTTCAGACGGGCTGTTCGTCCGCAGGGCTGCATGTGTTTCTGAAATGGCGGCACGTTCGGTTTTTCGCGCAGCGGTATAGGCCACGTATTGGCTGTGTCGTGCCTCTTTCATGCGGTTTGCACGGGTCTTTTCTGTAAAATGGCGCGGCAGGAGCGGTGGATCAAAGGCAAAGCGTCGGGCCGCAAGCGCGGCGGTTCGCTGATCCAGTTGCCGTTGCGCCCATTGCCGATACTCATTGGCCAGGTCCCAGGCCAGCAAGACCTCGGCGGGCTCTTCGTCTTGCGGCGCAGCATTGATAATCCTGTCGTTGGCTTTCGCGGTCTTGGTCTCGGGGCTTATGATGTGCCGCGTCAGCACTACCGGCGCATAGGTGCGGGCCGTTCCGGTGTTTGGCAGGTCGGGCAAGGCATCCAGAACCTGCAGCGTACGCGAGAGTTGGTCGATCAGCCGGGTGTCTGCCACGACCATCGCGGCAAAGAGCGAGGTCGCCACTGCCTTCTTGGCCGCTGCGACCTGATTGGCCTCTTCCGCCAAGGCGGCCTTAAAGCGGCCCTTGTCTGTGATCACCGTTTGCGTGGGCAGGTGGCCCAGTGGGATCGCGCTCTGATCGATCTCGTCAAGCACGTTCAGCCGCAGCGCGTCCAACCCGCCTACATGATCGGCAGAGGACAGATGCCGCTTGGCCCATGCGGTGCGTTCGCGCCCTGGGCCGCTTTTCAACTGCGGTCGTAGCTTGGCGATCCGCGACAGACGTTTTCCGATGTCCAGAACCCGCGGCGCTTCGACCTTGGCGTGACGAAAAAGTTCCCGGCGCATAGTATTGGGCCGCATATCATCCCCCTAATCAAACTCTATTGATCTAATCCCGTTAGCCTACGGCAAATGTGGGAAAGATCAAAATATCCTGATGCGGGGCATTGAGCCGCGCGCGTACCCGGCTGCAAAATCACCTTTTTGCCAATGCTCCGCGCGCTGATTACATAGAAAGGCTCCCGACCTGAGGTTGTGCTTACCAACAACCAACTAGCGTAAATCGAAACACCCACGGTGCTTGTTTTTGCGCGCGACGACCCGATAGGGGCAGAAGCGGTTGGGCAGCGGGTTGCTGAAGTGATGCCCAACGCCGAATTGCAGGTTGTGAATGGCGGTCATGCGCCATGGATTTATCATTCGGATCAGATTGCTCTCATCGTGACGGAATACCTTGGAAAACAGATTAATCCTTGAAGGAACGAAACCCGGAAGCGGCCATTGGAGGCTTTGTGGGGAAATGGTGCCTTGTCCCGCGACTTGGTCTTTGACCTGCGCTTTGAATGAGCGGCCGGTTTCCTAGCTGCTCCGCGGCACGCAGAATTACGCAGATGCAGCGAACTTGGCGCTGCGAGCGCGCACGGCACAAATAGCTTATTCACAGTGTGGGCTCAAACCAGTCATCCGCTGCTGCCTGTTGCAATGGCAGTACCGTTGGCACTACCCACTGACATCCGGTGCTATGGAGTGCTGACCCCAAATAGAACGCTTCATAAAGCCTTCCAGCACTGCCCTCATTTCAATCCGGAATCACCTCAGCGATTTCACCGAGCATCTTTTCTCCAAGGCGAATGTGTTTTTCGATGTCGTCACGCTCGGCGGGATCTGTCTCCATCGTCAGGTTTTTCTTCAGTGCCTCTACCGCCTCTCTAATTTGGGGTTTGCGATCTTCCCATTCATCGAACCAAGCCTTATCCTCTTTTGCCATCGGACCGGTCATTCGGATCGTGCCTTCGCGCATATCGATCCTGATCTGATCCGGGTGTGGTAAGGGATCAGGTAAATCTGTGATGTTGAGTTGCTTGCGTCGTTCCAGTTCCTTTTCCCATTCCAGCTTGTACGTCAGAGCTTTGTCAAAGTACTCGTCATGCAGAAGCTTTCTGGAGTTCTCGACCGACGCCAGAAGCTCCGCAAAGAGCCGCTGTGCCCGATGCTGGCCCTTGGCGGCGTTGACAGCCATGGACCGTATGACAGCCTGGGCCATGGGTATGGTCACATTGCGTAGGCCGTCACGCACCGTAATGTCACGATAGGCCTCGTCGAGAACAATCTCTTTCATCCGCTCCTCATGCAAACCAGGCCGCTTGTTCTTTGCGCCTCTGGGCCGACCCCTCGGATTGCCCGACTGGCCGGGCTTAAACCGGGTGGCTTTCGGCGGCTTGCTATAGCCAACTTCATATTCCGCGCCTTGCCTTGGCATCGGCAAGTTGATCTCGCCCCGCTTCATTCCGCAGCCTCCAACTTACGCACCGGCTCCTGCCAGCCACAAACCAATTGCTCCGCCTGATCCTTCACATAGGACTCCCAACGCGCCAGAATGCGATCGCAGTAAATCGGATCAAGTTCGCAGAGATACCCCCGCCGCCCGGTCTTCTCGGCCGCGATCAATGTCGAGCCGGACCCACCGAAGATATCCAGCACAATATCGCCCCGGGCCGAGACATCCCGGATCGCATCCGCAATCATCTGTACCGGTTTCACCGTCGGGTGCAGCGCCAGCTCTTCCATGCATCCGACATGCCGACTGTTCACGCCACGATATTCCCAGACATTGGTCCGGTACCGCCCATGCTGGCCCAGCTCAAATGTGTTGATATGCGGCGCACTGCCCTTCTTGAAGGCAAAGATCAGCTCGTGACGTGAGCGATAAAAGGTGCCCATGCCACCATTGTCCTTGGCCCAGACAATCAGGTTCTTGAGCTCGGCATAAGCCCCTTGTCCCGCTTCCAGCATCTCGGACATGTGACGCCAGTCCATGCAGATGAAGTGGATCGATCCGTCGACACTGTGATCCGCCAGGTTCTGGCAGGCCTGTGCAAGGAACCCGGTGAACTCTGCCTGGCTCATCTCCCCGGAGGCCATTGCAAACTCCCGGTGCTGGATCTTGCCTGAGTTGCCGACATGCCCGTCGATCGGCACATTGTAGGGCGGGTCGCTGAACACCATCCTTGCCTCGGTGCCATCCATCAGCGCGCCCACCACATCGGCGTCCAACGCATCACCGCAGATCAACCGGTGCGGGCCGAGCTGCCAAATATCCCCCAATTGTGCACGTGCCGGTGCCTTATATGGAAGGACATCATCTTCCGGGTCCCCTGGTTCCTCCGGTGCCACCGCCTCCAAAACGTTCTCGATCTCGGGAATGGAAAACCCAGTGATCGAGACATCGAAGTCGAGATCCGCTGACATCAGCGCGCCGAGCTCCGCTGCCAGCATATCCTCGTCCCAACCCGCATTCAGCGCCAGTTTGTTATCAGCGAGCACATAGGCGCGTTTCTCATCCGCGCTCATATGGCCCAGCCTGAGGCACGGCACCTCAGTCATCCCCAACTGTTTGGCTGCTTCCACCCGACCGTGCCCCGCCAAAATGGTCCGGCGCTCGTCAATCAGCACCGGGTTGGTAAACCCAAACGCCTCAATGCTCTCGGCAATCTGCCAAATCTGCTTCTTCGAGTGAGTCCGGGCGTTAGTGGTCCAGGGAGTAAGATCGCCAATGGTGATCCATTCCAAATTCTTGCGGGTCATTTCGACCTCCTTGTATCTACTCGCCGATAGAATCACTCCATCGTCCTCTAATGTTCGATATATCTTACGTCTGGCCATTTGTAAAGCAAAGGCGTATACCAACGTCAGACACATCATACGGGAGGCATTCATGCAAATTGGAGAGCGCCTGCACAGCCTGCGTCAGAAAAGCGGGCAATCCTTGCAGGCAGTGGCGGATGCGGTCGGCATCTCCAAGGCCCACATCTGGGAGTTGGAGAAAGGGCACAGCCAAAATCCATCCTTTGATCTTGTTCGGAAGCTGGCCAAACATTTTGGGGTCAGCATCGATGCATTGATCGGCGAAGAAGAGGAACCGGATGCCAATTCCCTGCAAATCGAACGTATTCACCGCGGCCTGGAAGATCTGACCGAACGGGACCGCGCTGTAGTCGAGGACACAATACGTGCAATGAAGATGCGAACTGGAAGCCAAGGCTAGAATTTGCAACTTTCCCGGATTGATCTGGCTGATCTGCACCTACCGACGGAGATCGCTCGGGCTATTTTCGCACAGATAGGAATAATCGATGCGCCCGTACCAGTCGGTCAAATTGCGCGCGCATTGGGTGTCGCTGATATCAAAGCGCAAGTGTTTGACGGCTTTGAAGGCATGCTGCTCACAGACACTGTACGCAGTTCCGGATCGATTCTGGCCAACACACGATATGGCGATCGACGGGCGAGGATTACGATCGCGCACGAGTTGGGCCACTTCCTGATGGAGCGGCATCGGCTATCCGGCGATGCTGGCTTTACCTGTAAAACTCAGGACATGCGGGAAACCCGTCTGAACAAACGTCACTTCCGACAAGAAGCAGAAGCGAATGCGTTTGCCATCAACTTGCTTGCCCCCTTCAAACTGTTCGATCCATTGCTGTCCCAGGATCCTGATCTAAAAGATGCGCAGCGATTGCGCGACCATCTGGACATCAGTCTGGAGGCGGCCATCCGGCGCATGATCAACCGCCGGGAAGAATGCCAGGCGGCATTCTGGTCACAAAATGGCCAGGTGAGGTATTCTGTTAAAAGCAATGGTTTTCCATGGATCACACGCAAGCGAGGCGAACGGCTGCCCCAGCTCAGCCTGGCCAGTAAGATTGTAGCCAATGGTGCCCAGGGATTTAGTAGCGTTACAGAAACCAACCCGCTCGCCTGGTTGAGTCGATCGGATATCGAGTTGTTCGAGCAGACACGCGTGGCTGGCAATGGCCATGCGGTCACAATGCTCTGGGCCGACCAGCCAGAGAACGACGACGATGACGGCGGCTTGAAAGAGCTGAACATGCCGACGTTTCGATGACCACCAACGCGTTCCCTGTTATTGCCCTAGCTTTCCCTGTTAATCCCTGAAAATTCACAGTTTGATCGAATATTTTCCCTGTTATCAATAGAACAGGGAAATCACCTTTAAACATCTGAAAAGGCGCCGATAATTAGGGCCAAATTAATCAAATATGGCCGATTTCTGGCACTATTAGCGAATTTTCCCTGTAAATTCCCTGTTTCCAGGGAAATTCGGACGAGACGGGATAGCTCAGGACTGCCTGCACCGCCATCACCCAGGTTTCGCAGGTGTTGTGCAGATGTCCCAAATCTTCGCGGGTCGCGGGGGTGGTGTCAGACCAACCTCACCCGGCGCCACCGCCTAGAACGCTTCGATCACGCGCTTGAAAAACGGGAACCCTGTCGCGCCACAGTCTTCGAAACATGTCACACCCATTGGCCCCAAAAGCACCCATGGAAGAACCATCGCCAGCAGCAAACCGGGGTTTCGGCTTCCCAAGGTGTCGCTCAATCCCGAATTGGGTTGATATTTGGCCATGTAAATCAAGTAGAGCATCGCATTAAAGCCGACCCAAGCCGTCAGCCTGTAAATGTCGGTGATCAACAGGATCAATACCAGAGGGGCGCTCATCACCAAAACCCGTTGGACCACGGCGACAATATTGTCGCTCTGTCTCAACGTGAAGATCACAAGGATCGCCACATGGGCAATGGCCAGCGCAAACCATATCTCCAAGAAATTGATGTTGAAAGATTTTTATCCAGTATGATGCAGGGCTTACCCCCACCGCTTTGATCAACGAAAGCCTTTTCCAACTCCAAAGCGAAAAGCTGGAATGAACCGATCCACGAATACCTCCAAAGAGATTGATCCAAAGATTGCCAGCGACAAGGTGAGAAGCAAACCAGTTGCCGGAGTCTCGGGTACCAATCGCACTCCAAGAGCAATAAAGATACTGTGGAACAAGAAAATCGTGAAAGAATATGCCCCAATCCGGTACAAATAAGATATCCGCGGCATGGTCAGATAGATTATGATCAGAAAGGTCAACCCAACTAAGAATGATCTTATACGTGTATAAAGCTGGTTTTCAGTGTCACCAAAGCTGGCGGTAGCTATGAAGATAGATACGAAGAAGATCACGGAAAAGACTAACAGAATTTTGCGATTGGATGAGATCCATTCAATATTCTTCGTGACAAGTATCCCGAATGTAAAAAATGGCGCAAGGTAGAATGCCTGGCCGATAGAAAACAATTCGATGCTCCTCAAAGGAGACAAATAGAGCCCTATGAAGGAAACGAAACAAATCCCATACAAAGCTTTGCTAACGTCGGTTACCATGTTCAATAAAGCATAAAAACAGAATATTAGAAATATGGCCTGCAAAAACCATAAGTGAGAATATCCATAGACCAGAAGGTACGGAATCTCAGCTAGAGTAACCGGCACAGACGCGCTCGGATAGACAGTTTTAAGTGCAACTATAATCAGCGTTGTGACAACAAACGGGAGTAGTAGCCTTTCAGCTTTCTTCTCAATAAACTGCCAGCTTTTGCTGCGTTCAGAATGGTATGCAAATATCAATCCAGCTATGAAGCTGAACATGGGCATCCGGACGTCAGAAAGTATGAAATCGACTGACCTCACTTCCGTCAGTGCCTGGCCGGTAAAGGTAGAGAAATCCAAGATTGTATGATGTAGCACCAGAAGCAAACAAGCGAATCCGCGAAGGGTATCTACGCGCTGCCGGTCAGTTAACCAAGTTTGCACCGGCTGGAAAGAGTTCTCCATAAAGTCTTTGCTTTTCATGCCATCGCGGGACTGCACAGTACCAAAAATTAACGTCATTGCATAGAATCGTCAGTGTAAGGAGAGTATTTTTAAATATCTGAATCAAGCAAGTCGTTTTTCGACAGAATGGTTTGCTGCTCCACTTTAATGAATTAGTCTCGATGTGATCTGACACCGCGCTCTTCCCAGCAAGCTGGAGTGGGCGCGGCACATCTCTTGAGTGAGATGATGGTTGTGCGTTCTGATGTTGGTGCGAACTGAGCCATCGGTCCGTCATCAGGGATTTTGGGATAGATGGCTGCCTGAGTTAAGAGAGGGTCTGGCTCATCTGATTGTTGTGATTATGCGGCGGAGCTGCGATGCAGAACGCGCTGTGTTTCGATGGTCTTCCGTTTGATCCTTTCTCGTTGTTTCAGAATGATTTCTCCCCATCCGAAGTAGACGTCGGCCGGGGTCATGTTCTTTTTGCGATGCGGCCTCCCGCCGTGGTAAGGCAGCCGAAGGAAATGTTTAGCGAAGAGTCCATCACAGATCAACGTTCGCGTGATTTCGATCAACCAAGGGGGCGCGAGTGCGTCGACTAACTTTAGCATATTCACATGCGCACGGTTTAATGCCATAAGAAACGCATCTTAAATAGGTGTGGCCTTCTCGTGTGTAGCCGCGCCAAAGAGGACGATAATTTCCTGCGGAAACTTGTTTTTCAGAATTGGCGGACAAGCGACATGGAAGCTCTATGGGGCGATTTGAATTGCAGTTCATCGTTTCATGTTACGACCACTAAAAGTCTCCGGACGACCTGCCATCCAGCCTATGAAATTCAAAGTACGAAGTTGCGCTAAATGGCAGTATATATCGGCATTTATTTCATCCTCAGCGTGATCGGGCTGTCCGCGAAAAATGGTCGTTCCCTCGTTGGTTTCTTTCTGATTGGCGCATTTCTTGTCTTGTTTATGGGGCAGCGTTATCAGATTGGGTGCGATTACGGGGGTTACCTTCATCGTTTCACGTCCAGCCATGCCTTCGTTCTCGAAGCGCTTCCCTTCACGATCACCGAATGGGGTTTCGCTTACCTGACCTACAGGTTGCAGGAGTATTCTGAGTACTACTCGACATACTTGACGGTAATTTCGACAATCCTTGTGATCTGCTACGTGATTTTCGTTCGATCCTTCCAGCATAGTTTCGCCCTTCTCGCGCTGCTGTTTCCCATCATAATCGTCCAGTTGGGCATGTCTGGCCTTCGACAAGCCCTAGCCGGGTGTTTTCTGATGCTGGCGGCGGTCGCGTTCGTCAAAGGCCGCCGATGGCTGATCGTTGTTCTTATTTTGATAGGCTTTCTGTTCCACTCCTCGATCATCGTGTTCCTTCCGATTGCCTTTTTGGCAGGACGGGAAATCTCGGCGTTCCGCCTTTTGATCGTCCTGCTGCTTATCACGCCGGTCTCGGCGTACCTGCTTGCGGATCGCTTCGACAGCTACACTGATCGCTACATCGAGCAGATCTACGGCTCCCAGGACGCCCGAGGCGGCGTGATCCGCTACACTCTGGTGATGGTCCCGGTGATCGCCTTTTTCTTGTATAGTAAAGCAGTCAAAGAGAAATTTCCCGAGGTATTTCCGCTCTTGAAGCTTTTTGCGCTTATTTGCGTCAGCCTTTTTCCCCTCCTGTTTCTATCGACTGTGGCCCTACATAGATTCAACTACTATATCATGCCGATTTCCATTCTTACCTTCGTGTATCTCTCGCTTTCAGGTGTATTTTCACGCGCATGGCCCTTTGTGTTCTATGGCCTCTACAGCATCTCGTGGTTCATGCTGTCGGGACATGCTGCGAAATGCTACTTGCCGTACCGCAGCTGGATTTCCATCTTTTGACAAAGTCTTCGTGGGGCAGAGCCGCTTACAGGCCTGGAGGCTCGCTCTGAACCGTGCTGCCGGTATTGACGGATCACCTGGCCTGACTGGATTCAATGTGATGCTTTACGCGACCAACATGGCAAAGTATTAGAATAATTAGGAATTGACCCACATCATGGGAGCCGCAACCATGTTGCTTTTTGCCCAGGTTTTGCCATGAATGGGTCGGGATACTATGGTAAGAAGCACGATTATTGAACTGCGGTGCAATGGCATTTTCGGGTATTGAGCGGCAAACATAAGCGCACCAATGTCTGTCTGTCTCAGCGGCACGCTAGTTTGCCCACATGGAAGTACAACGATTTGGTCTCTCGATTTGTTTCAAACTATTCTGTGAGAACCGTTTCGATTTTTATCGCGGCTTTGTGCTTTGCGAGCATTGTGCTGAACAGATGGGTTGTGACCGATTTGGACGTTTTGTCCTTCGGTCGGGTTTGGCATCTCTATGTGACATACGCAGAATTTGGATTTATTCGCCGCGGGTTCGTGGGGTCAGTTCTGTCTGAAACAGGCATCAACTCCATTTTTTCCAACGAATATGTTTTCGCCTATGTCATTCAGTTTATTGCCATTTTACTTGTTGTTTTATTGACGGCCTCTTTTTGCATCCGTAAAAACCTCACAGACCCTCTTTTCGTTATTGGCATTGCGTTTTCGCCGGCATTCATAATTCATTCGGGCTACACCACCGGGGCGCTGGATGTCATCATCTTGCTATTTGCTCTGCTGAACATTTTGTACATCCGAAATGTCTTTGTTTTCAGCGCAGTGGTTGTGGTGGGTATTTTCACGCACGAGTTTTTTCTTTTTACGCTGCCCGCTCAGTTTTTGGCTCTGCACATAAAGTACAAGTCAGATAAATCCGCTCTAATGCACGCACACTTCATCGCCTTTGCGTCAGCCGTGGCCGCCACACTGTGCGTTCTAATGTTCGGAGAAGTCAGCCTGCCCGAAGCCCAGTATCGAGAGTTGATGCGCCTTCGAATTCCCAACGCATACGAACAGCATCCCCTATGGAGCGGATACTTCGAGGTCAGTTCCTCGGTCGAGCGAAACCTAAAGGCGGTTCATGAGCTGTTGATGGCCACGAAAGACGGCAAGATATTGTTTCTGATCCCCTCCCTGCTGTACGCGATTTGCCTGACGCTCAGGGCCTGTCGCTATATGAAGGGCAGCGGTGAAACTGTTTTGTTGATCGTGGCTGTAGCCGCTCCCTTGCTTGCGTGCATTCTCGCGACTGACTTTCACAGATGGACCGCCATGAGCGCAAACTTAGCGCTTTTGCTTACGCTGAGTTTGGCCTCTCGAGAGGGTAACGAACGTTCAAAATGGAATGCGCCTCTTGCGTTGTTTTGCTTGCTGGCTCCGTTTGGAAGCGCTGAATTGGAAAGGCCCTTCCCCCTTCACCAGTTTGTGCTGGAGCAATTCGTAAGTTTCTGAGCTAATCAGTTTATCTCTCTAAAACCCGAACTATTTTCGATTTTCGCTTGAAAGGGTCCGTGCATTGAAGTCCCCGGGCAGAAATCCGCGTGCGCCCTATTCGACGGACGACACCGCCATCATCCAAAATCATCTTGTGGCGCGTCCGGGTCGTCGCAGCCTTCCGTCTCGGGGTGAAGACGCTCTTCAGTCTTCTCAAGTTTGCTTAGGGCGTCCTGGCTCTTGTTCAGACTGATCGAAGGGCGCGTGGTTTCGGGCTTTATCCTGAGTGGGTGCGCTTCTGCCACGGAGTATAAAGCGCCTGAGGATTTGAAGAACGGTGAAACCGCGGATGCGATCCCGCTTGGATCTGGTGTGGCGATGATTTTGTCATGAACCAGCTGATCAAACAGCCCTTCGGCCGCGTCAGCATCCAGGCCCAAGGCGGATGTATACATTTCGGGAACGCTTGTCCCCCAGAGCCGCGTAAAATAGACTGCTTTCGCATAAACGGCCTGCGATATCACCGTATTTGCGGGCAAGATCCCTGCAGGCAATGCCGGGCTGGCCGAGGCCGCTGCAATGTTTTGTAAGAACTGTCTTCGCTTCATGCAGGCTATATAGGTATTCCACACGCATCCACCAAACCGCGCGCGGTATTTAAACGCCTGAACGCCCTGCCAGGTAGATCAGCCCGTCATTTTGGTTACACCGTCCAAAGTGTGCAACGTGCCATAGGTTTCCGGGCGACGATCGCGGAAGACACCCCAATTGGCGCGATAGGTTGCAGCCTCGTCCAGATCAACGGTGGCTGTGATCACATCTTCGACGGCCTCAGGGCAATCGGCTAGTATTTCGCCTGTGTATCCTGCAATAAACGATGTGCCGTAAAACTGGCTGATCGTGGACCCCACGATTTCCTCGCCGACCCGATTTGATGCGATGAGCGGCACAATATTGGCCGCGGCATGTCCTTGCATCGTGCGCCGCCAATGTCCTGAACTATCAAGCTCTGGCGCATGAGGCTCCGACCCAATGGCCGTAGGAAACATCAGAACTTCGGCACCTTGCAGTGCTAAAGCGCGGGCGGCCTCCGGAAACCATTGATCCCAGCACACTCCACACCCCAGTCGGCCAAAGGCGGTTTCAACCACCTGAAACCCTGTATCACCATGCGAGAAATAGAATTTCTCTTCATATCCGGGATATTGAGGGATGTGAGTCTTGCGATAGTTGGTCAGTATTTCACCATCGGCATCGATCACCGCCAATGCGTTATACCGTACCAATCCACATAATTCGTAGTAGGAAATGGGCAAAACTACGCCCAAGGCCTTGGCCAGGGCCCGGAAATGCGAAACAGCAGGATTGTCCAGGGTGGGGGTCGCAAAGTCCAGGTAGTCATTCCGCTGTTCGGCGCAGAAATAGGGCCTCTCAAACAGCTCTTGCAGCAAAATCATCTGGGCGCCACTGTCTGCGGCCCGGCGCACCAGCCGTTCGGCTGTCGCGATATTTTCATCCACATTCCAGCCGCAGGCCATCTGTGTGGCAGCAAGGGTAACAGGGCGCATCGGTGTCTCCGTCTGAACGATCGTGTCAGAAGGACAGGCTAGCGCCTTTGGGAATTTGCACAAGACCTAGGGCTTGACCGGCAGTTCCGCTCTTGTTCCCTCTGTAAAACTTGGCGAAAGCGTTACATCACCTGCCGCATGGGTCGAGATGAGGGATCGATGATTGACAGTCCATTGCGCGTCAAAGACGGGGAAAGCTTGTGGACGGTGGATGCGTCGGTGATGCCACGCATCATCAGTGGCAAATTGAAATCGCGCGCGCAATTACCGCCCGAGCGTTCTCCATTTGCCTATGACGAAGAGGCTTCCTGATGGGCCTGGCCGGGGTCAGGGCCTGGCAGGTTTGGTGGCGGTGGGATCATGCAGACGGTGCTGCCCGCGCCCTGCATGCTTCGCCGCGTAAAGTGCGGTGTCGGCGTCTTCCATCATACGTTCCTGAGTCGGCTTTGCATAAAAACTGCTCAGCGTGGCACCAATGCTGCCTGAGATGCGGCAAGGCTGTCCTTGAAACCTCATGGGTTGTTCAAGCCGGTCGATCAATCGGCATGCCAGTTCTGCGGTTGCTTCGGTCGAGCGTAATTCCGCGAAGATCAGGACGAACTCATCCCCTCCGGTGCGAATAATCGTGTCGTTGCTCCGGGTTTCCTCAACCATGATACGCGCCACGTTTTGCAGCACGTAGTCACCTGCGGCGTGCCCCAACGTGTCATTCACCGTCTTGAAGTAATCGAGATCCAGATTCATCAGAACAAAATCAGTTTCACTGGCAATCAATCGGTTGAGAATGTAATCCATGGCCCGGCGATTTTTCAGACCGGTCAATGTGTCTGTAAAGGCTTGCTCTTCCGCTGCTATCTTGGCGCCTTGTAAACGTTGGTTCAGCTTCCGAGACGCCTCCATCGCGGCTGATTTTGCTTCGACCAAATACAGCATTTCAATGGCAAGGTCCGTTACCGCAAAATCGGCGCTGGTCAGGGAAAAATCATGCACCGCATCAACAACCGAGATCCCAAAGGACAGATTGATAACCGCCCCACCCGATGGGCCCACGCCGGTATTTTCAGGGATTGGCACCAGCACACCTTTCATCTCAGTGCGGGGGGCTGCGCGCAGCTGCAAATGCAGCTTGGCCGTGGCGAGGCCCAGGAGTGCTTCCATGGTTTGGTTGATACTGGGGCGCTTGAGTTCAAAAAGTTCAAGAAACCTAAGACCAATGACGGACTTCCCACCCAGAATTTTATCAAAGGCCGGACCCATGTGAACAATATGGCCCGTGTCGTTCAACATCAGGTGCATCGGGCACAGCGTATCCATCATGGGGGCTGCATGAATGGGGGCCATGTCACTCATACTGCGGCCCGCGCGCTGAGATCAAAATCGCGCCCTTCGGCAAAGCTGGCATCGGCCAGATGTATTTCGAGGATTTCGCTGCGGTCTCGGGTGCCTTTGTGTTCAAGCAACACCAACGCGCCATAATCATCCGCCATGGCGCGCAGCAACCCCATGACAACATGGCCAAAGCCCAGCATTCGCAAGCCGCCCGATCGGACCGTGAGGCTAAAGAACGCCTTGCGATGCTCGCGCAGCTCCATTGCCGGCAGGTGCAAATCCGGGACAGCCAATCGGGCGCGTTCGGGCAGATCATCCAGCGAATGCAGAAAATCATGGAAGTCCACGCCCCCAAAACGCAGCAACCGTCTTATTGCTTCGGTGTTGGGATGCGACACAAGATAGGTTCCCACATCTTCCAGCAGGTTCGCGCGGTCCTTGCCCAGCATGTCACCCAATTCGTTCAATATCTGATCGGTCAGGGCCGCATCATACACCAGCATTGCTTCAAACTCGGCAAAGCCCAGATCAACAGCCTCTGTCGCCTTCAGCCACTGGTCACGGCCATAGGTGTCGCGGACAAACCGTTCCACTGCTCTGTTGATCATTCCATGCATGCGTCAATCCTTGTTGATGCACAGCATCGCCGATCAGAATTAACAGGGCTTCAATAGGTACAATTGACGATACTTTTTTGTCCTGGGCCATCTTTCCTAGAAATCTGTGGGTGCACCACCTTCGACCTTGCGGCGCTCGACAAAGGCGGCCAGCTCTTCCTTGATGGCCTCGTCCATGGCGGGCGCTTCGAAATCAGACAGGATATCCTTGAAGGTCTGATGTGCCCGCTGAGCGGTCCAAATACCTCCGGCGGCCTCCCAAGCTTCAAAATTGCGCCAATCTGACAGAAACGGTTGATAGAAGGCGGTGGTATAGCGGTCCTGTGTGTGCTGAATGCCAAAGAAATGGCCTTGGTCGCCCACCTCCTTAATGGCGTCCACAGCGATTTCGTCGGGGCCGGTCGCGCTCAGCATAGGATCCATATAGCGTTGGATTTGCTGGAGGATTTCGCAATCCATAACGAACTTCTCGGGGCTGGCGATCAATCCACCTTCCAGCCAACCGGCAGCATGGTAGACCATGTGCGCGCCTGCCTGCACGGCCGACCACAGGCTGTTCGAGGTCTCCCAAGTGGCTTGGCCATCCGGCACGTTGGCCGCGCAGACCCCGGAGGCGCGCATCGGCAGCTTGTAAAACCGTGCCAATTGCCCGGTCATTTGTGTCGCCCGCATGTATTCCGGTGTGCCGAATGCGGGCGCGCCTGATTTCATATCGACATTCGACGTAAACGTTCCGATCGCGCAACACGCACCAGGTCGCACGATTTGCGCCAGCACCACCGCGATCAACCCTTCGGCCAAGGATTGTGCCACGGCCCCTGCCATGGTCACAGGTGCCATCGCCCCTGCCAGTGTAAACGGCGTCACAACGAGACCCTGATTGCGCTTGGCCAGTCTGATCCAGCCATCCAGCATCGGAAAGTCATGTTTCAACGGAGAGGTCGAGTTGATGTTGGAATACATTTTGGGGCTGGCTTCGAACTCTTCATGGCTGTGCCCGCCTGCGATGCGCACCATCTCCATCACATCCTCGACGCGTTCCTTGCCCAGGCAATAGGCGTGGGCCACCTTGTCAGTCAGGGTCAACTTGTCATAGAGCACATCCAGGTGACGCACGCTTGCATGCACGTCCTGGGGTTCGACCGGGTAGCCGCCAACAAAATGTATACAATTGAAGTATTGACTGAGCTTTAACAGATTGGCGCACATCTCGCGGGTGCCGGTGACCTTTTTGCCAATCTGCATATCCCAATAGCTGGGCGGGGAGGACACATTGCCAAAATTCAGATGCCGACCGCCTATGGTGATCTGGCGGTCTGGATTGCGTGGGGTGATCGTCCATTGCTCGGGCGCCTTGGCGATCATCTCCATCACATAGTCGCGGCCCATACGGACGTTTTCGCCCTCGATGGTCGCGCCGCCATCAGCACGAAACAGCTCCAGCGCTTCGGGATTTAGGATCTCGATCCCGATTTCTTCAAGGATGCGCATCGCACCCTCGTGGACGGCCAAAACCCCTTCTTCGTTTAGCGGCTCGGTCGGGCGATCTATGTTGATGGGCGGGTTCCAAGGCATCTGTTCGATGGCATCCGTCCCGCGACGTTCGGCGTTGCCTGCACGTCCACCACCACGGCGTCTGCGTTTCTGGGTTTCGGTCATGGGATGCTCCTGGTGCTATGCTTTCCTCTATGGAAACACCGCTCGGAGCAGATGGAGCGCCGCTTTGCGACAGATGCTGTCGTTTTTGCTTTACGCTACGATTTCAGGTCGACTGACGGCGATACCCAGTCAACACCAGATAGGCCGCAAGGCTGGTCACCACGATCGCACCGCCCGCCAGCATGCGCGTGCTGGGCTCTTCTCCGACGCCCATCCAGACCCACAGCGGCCCAAGAACTGTCTCCAGCAACATCAACAGGCTGACATTGGCGGCATGTGTGTAGCGCGAGGCCAAAGACAGGCAAAAGAACGAAACCGGCAAAACGATGCATCCGGTGATCGCCATGTAGAAGACATCCCCGTTCATCATCACTTCGGTTCCGACAATCGCCAAACCGATACCACCTGCGATCCAGGCGCCCAATCCAATAGCCAAAGGGATCGGAATGGTTGGACGCGCCCGCAGAATGACGAAGTTCAATGCCAGAACAATCGCCACGCCCAACCCAAAGAGCGCACCCAGCAGAGCAGTGCTGTCAAACTGAAGGCCTTCACCTTCGCCAGACACTGCAATGCCGATGCCAATCAGAACAGCGATCATGGCAACCCAGGTGGTCTTGTGCGTGGGCTCGCCGATCACCAGCCACGCCAGAAAGGCCGCAAACACTGGCACGGCAGCCACACCAAACAAAACCACCGCCGCCGGAGCGATCGCGATACCCAAACAAAAGAGAGTGGAATTAAAGATCTGACAGATCACAATCGCGATGCCGTATTTATCTGTGAGCATCTTCAGATCAGCGCGGTGCGTCCGTGTGGTCAGGGCCCAGCCCGCAATCATCACGCTGCCCATCATCATCCCGCGCCATGCCGACATCTGAAACCCGCTCATCCCCGACAACCGCATAAGCAAGGCGTCTGGTGTCAGCATCAGGGTGCCAAAAAGGGCAAGGATCAGACCAAAGGCCGGATGTGCCCTCATGCAGTCAACCAGGCGGCGATATGACCGATATCCGGCAGAACCACATCCGCGAAGGGGGAGAGTTCGGCCTCATCCGCCGGGCCGGTGAGCACGCCGATGGTCTGCATGCCTGCGGCTTGCCCTGCCATCATGTCATGTGTGCTGTCCCCCACCATAGCCACATGAGCTGGATCAAGTTTGGTGACCGTCGCAAAGGCCAGCAGCGGGGCGGGGTCGGGTTTCGCCCCGTATCCGCTGTCTGATCCCGCAATGAAAACAAACCGGTCAGCCACACCGGCACTGCCCAAATGGGCATGTGCCACCGCTTCGGCATCGTTGGTCATCACGCCCAGCGCAATCCCTTGCGCTGTCATTGTATCCAGAAACGGAGCCAAGGGTGTGGCCTGCGCCAGTGGCGCGTTTGAGGCGCTCGCGATCATGCGTTGCTCGATGTCATCCACCGAGGAGCCAGGCAATGCGCCCGACACCACTTCGGCGCATTCGCGATTGCTGAGCGCAATCATCGGGCTGCTGGGGTGGAATATCTTGGCATTGGCATCAAAATGCATCGCATCCGCCAATCTGGGACGCAGCGACGCGTCATGCCCTGTCAATTCGTCAATAAATGCGGCCGCCCAGGCTCCCCATGTGGTTTGAAAATCGAACAAGGTGCCGTCCTTGTCGAATAGCAATCCCTTAACCAAAGTCTTATTCATGTCCAATTCACCTGTTCTCCACCGGGTAACTTTTGGCGGGCTTTGTAAGGCATGTCATATGCCAGCGTATGCGTGTCACAAAACTGCTGCACCCAAGCGTCATCCATCAATATAAAATCAAGCAATGAGCCCAGGAATTCAGGCTGCCCGACACCGGTTCGAAAATCATCCTCCGAGGCCCCCGTGGCCCCCAGAAAAACAGGCAACAGCTCATCATGTGCGGCCAGCCACGTTAAGGCTTGTAAACCAATCGTTTCGGCGTGTTCCCGCGCAACGGTCATCGGATTCATATCCTGGAAAGGATTTCTTAACTTCTGACGTTGATAGTCCAAGTATCGAAAAGGGCAAGTCAGAAAGGCAGGCGCTTGATGTCTGGCAGAGTGTTATTGGTTGATGACGTTTCGACCCATCGGATCATTCTGAAGGTCAAACTCTCGGCCGCATATTATGACGTCTCCCAAGCCACTGGGATAGATGATGCTGTCCTGGCCCTGCCCCTTGTGCAACCCGATCTGATTTTGATCAGCAGTCGGCTGATCAAAAACGACATGCAAGACATCCTCGACCGGCTCAAGCCTGACAGCGACACCTCCATCACCACCATTGTCTTGCTGGCCGATTCTGAGGATAAATCATTACGCATCAATGCCTTGAGATTTGGCTTTGATGATGTGATCAGCACCCCCATCCAGGAAAATTACCTTTTGGCGCGCCTGCGCAGCCTGATGCGCCATCGCCATCATGCTCAGGATTTGCAGCAACATTCGGTTGCCGCGCGTGCGCTTGGCTTTGCCGAAAGTCAGAAGGCATTTGCCCGCCCTGCCCTGATCACCCTGGTGATGGATGACAAGGAAGATGGCGCGCGTTTTCGTCTCGAGGTGCAGCCTCATTGCGCCCATCAGGTCGACTTGTCGAAACCCGATGCACTGATGAGCACTGACAAAGCTGCCAAGCCGGGCAAAAGGCCTGCGGATGTGTTAATTGCGGACCTGCGCCAAAAGACACGCGAAGATGGCGCGCGGTTTATCGCCGATTTACGCGCCTCTGCTCTGGTGAAGGATTGTCCCGTTCTGCCCCTTGTCGCGACGGACGCAGGCGATCTGGCCGCGAACCTGCTTGATATGGGGGTAAGTGAGGTACTGTTTGACGATGCCTCACCCGAGGAATTGTCATTGCGACTGACCGCTCAGCTGCATCAAAAACGGGCGGGCGACGAAATGCGCGACCAAATCAAGAACAGTCTGGAGGCGGCTGTCACGGATCCGCTGACCGGTTTGTACAACCGAAGATATGCGCTGAGCTATCTGAAATGCTTGTTGTCGGCCGTGGGCCAGGAAGAGCGCACCTTTGCGGTGATGGTTGCAGACCTTGATCACTTCAAACGCATCAACGATTCCTACGGGCATGCTGCGGGTGATACGGTGCTGGCCCGCGTAGCCGCAATCCTCAATGACTGGGTGCAGGGCCGCGACATGGTCGCACGCATCGGTGGCGAAGAGTTCCTGATCATCCTGCCCGACACCACCCGGTTCAAAGCGCACGGCGTGGCGCAAAACCTGTGCAAGGCGATCCGCTCCATGTCCTTGACTCTACCGGGGCAGGCCGATCCGGTCGACGTGACGGTCAGCATTGGTCTTACACTGACCAGTGCTGCGCAAATTCAGGGCCAAACGATTGACGCGCGTGCAAGTGCGGTGCTCGAACAGGCGGACCGCGCCCTCTACACCTCCAAGGCGGAAGGGCGCAACACCGTCACTTTGGCCAATCTCTCGGCGGCCTGATCTGCCTGATCACTCCGCGCGTTTCGCCTTGCGGCGGTGCATCGCCTCTTCCAGTCGATCCGCGAAACCGGCCCGGGCGGCAACATCCATTTGGCTGAGACGATCAACCAGCAGGGTTTGCCCCAGTTCCACGCGCTCCCCCATCATAGCCCGTTGCGTGGCCAGATGTCTGGCCACAGTGTCGCGGTCAAAGGGGTCGCTGCGCAATGCGGTGATCAGGTTTTGCAAGGAGGCCTTTTGGGCCTCCCGATCCGTGCCACTATCGCGCAGGGCTTGACGCATTTCGCGACCGATGGCGCGGCGATCCTCTTTGGACAGCGCACGTGTCAATGGTCCCGCCAACTGATCAAACCGGGCTGCGTGGTGGTGATCCTGTTTGCCGCCTTTCAACACCCATCCTCCCACGACACCTGCGATCAACAGGTTCAACGCAAGAGATACGACCAAAATCCAGCGCATCCAGCGCGGAGAGGAGCCTTGAGTTACATCATCTGCCATCACAATGCCTCTGCACTGAAATCGAAATAGCTTTCCGGCACCAAATCAATCACCGGGGTAATGGTCTCATACTCCAGATATGTTTCGGCGGCCAAGGCCATACCCACCGGAGGGTTCACCCCCAACCAGATTCCCGCCACCGTTGCGGTGGCCAATCCGCTGAAAGCAGGCCAGCCTCCCAAGCCTTGCCATATGTCGCGCCAGCGCGCAGGTGCGGGCTTTTTGGAGGCCAGACGCGGTGGGGCGGGTTGCAGACGTTTTGCGTCCTCGTGGATGCGCGCCATCAAGGCCGCGGGCGGTGCAACGGGAGCCTCGCGCGCCTCAGCAAACAGATCCCCCAGTGCCGTTTCTTCGGATGTGTGGTCAGTCATCAGTAAACCCCAATGCGTCCTTTTGTGATGATAAGGCCCGCGCCAAAGCACGTTTGCCGCGCGCGGTCAGGCTCTCAGTGGCCTCAACGGTAATGTCCATGATCTCGGCGATTTCGGGGTTCGCCAATCCTTCGATGTGACGCAAGACAACGGCTTGGCGTTGCCGGTCGGGCAAACAGGCCAGGGCGCTCTGCAAAGCGTCAAGGCGCGCGCGCGATTGCATTTGTTGCGTAACTGAGGCCGTCGAATCTTCGGGTTCCGCCACCGCGTCCAGCGCCGCGTGCGGGGCCCGGCGCAGTTGATCGGTGCACAGGTTCGCCACGACACGGTAGAGCCAGGTGGTGACCTTGGCTTCGCCTTGGCGCCACTGTGGTGCGATTTTCCACAGACGCAGCATCGCCTCCTGCGCCACGTCTTCGGCATCGGCCCGGCGCCCCAGCAGCCGATAGGCGTGGCCAAAGACCACCGGCGTCAAGCGCGCAGTCAGCATTGATGCAGCCGCGGCGTCGCCATTGGCATAGGCCAACAGCAGGGCATCATCGGGTACATCTTGGGCGTGCTCCAAGGGCTTGTCCATCCATCGGGCCTAACGCGGACTGCGCCTGTGCGCAATCCGCTGGTGTTTGACTTATTCCTGATTTTGATCATCACCCTTGTGCTTGTCCTTGTGGCGTTTCGCATGCTTGGCCTTCACAGCCTCAAATTCGGCCTTGGATAGCGCGCCATCGCCATCTGTATCCGCGCGTTTCAGCATTTTGGCCATGAACCGAGGCTTCATTTCTTCCTTGCTCAGCTGGCCATCTTCATTGGCGTCTTTGCGGTCCATCATGTGCCGCACCCGTTTGTCGATGCGTTTGGATTGCTTTTCCGCCATACGCGCGCTCAGCTCCTCCGGGCTGACCAGCCCGTTGTTGTCGGCGTCGGTTTCGTTAAAACGGGCCTCCATATGGGCTTCCATTTCCGCCTGGGTCAGCTTGCCGTCCTTGTTGGTATCCACATTGTCAAAACTGATATGGCGGCCCGGGCCTCCGTGCCCATGTTCCTTGCCAGCCGCAACGGTTGCTCCGGCAGCGATTGCCACCATCAGGCTTGTCATCATCACTATGTTCTTCATATTCGCCTCAATCTGAGTTTCATGCATCAAAACCCCACGCATTCCTGTGGGATTTGAAGGCTGATACGGGCGGGGTTCGGTATTCCGTCGAAAGTTTTTCGAAAAATACTGCGAAAGGCCATCACAAGGGCAAATTGTCTCATTTTCAATTGCTTTGTGATACGACATGGAAGGGCGACATCTAACGCAGGCGCACGCATGACCGATCAAACCCATATCCATGACCACACCACCGAACGCGCGCTATGGCCTGCGATCTGGAAAGGATTTCGTGGCAAATGTCCGAAGTGCGGTTCTGGTCCGATCCTCAAAAGCTACCTTAAGCTGCGGCCCAGCTGCACCGTGTGCCGCGAGGATTTGAGCCACGCGCGCGCCGATGATGGGCCAGCTTATCTGACCATTCTGATCGTGGGGCACATCATGGCCCCCGCCCTGCACGTGGCCTTTACCACCTTCAGACCTGAACCACTGGTGTTGTTCACAATATTCTCTATTGGATGTGTGGCCTTGTCGCTTTACCTTCTGCCTCGATTGAAAGGGGCAATCGTCGGGTTCCAATGGGCGCGGCTGATGCACGGGTTTTCGCAAGAGACCTGAGCCCAAAAGGGAAGGTCCAGGATGAGCGCCGACACCATCGACAAAACCGCTGTTCGAAATGCAGCCACTGTGGTGGTGGTGCGGGACCGGATGCGTGATCCGAAGGTGCTGATGGGCCAGCGCGGGGCCAAGGCAGCGTTTATGCCCAACAAATTCGTGTTTCCAGGTGGGGCCGTGGATGCCGCCGACGCAGCGGTGCCCCTGGCCACCCCCCTGCCCTCGCCCTGCGCAGAACGTCTGGTGGAAGATAGCGCCGAGGATATCAGCCACGCGCTGGCCGTCGCTGCGATCCGCGAGCTTTGGGAAGAGACCGGATTGATCCTGGGTGCGCCGGGGTCCTGGTCTGAACCTGCGCCCGATGATTGGATGGGCTTTTCCAGTCAGGGCTTGCAACCGTCGGCGTCTGCCTTGCAATTTATCTTCCGTGCCATCACGCCCCCGGGTCGTCCTCGCCGGTTTGATGCGCGGTTCTTTCTGATTGATGCCGATCATATCGCGGGCGATCTGGATGACTTTTCCGCAGCGAGTGACGAGTTGAGCCACCTGCAATGGGTGCCTTTGCCAACGGCGCGCCACGACTATGATCTGCCGTTTATCACTGAAGTGGTCCTGGCCGAGGTCGAGGCCAATCTGCATGACACCGCCCCGCCGGCCTCGGTTCCGTTTTTCCGCAACGATGATGAGGCCAGCCTGTTCATCCGCCTGCGGGGCTACGCGCCCAGATCAATAGACTAAGCCGTATTATGGCGATGGCGTAGGCATCTGGCTAAGCATCAGCTCTGTTGTGGTCTGCTTATCCAACACGCTCATTTTAAGCAGATTGCGACGCACAAAATCATACCTTCGCTCCTGTTTTTCTACATCAAGATTAGAAATTATTGTCGGAGATTTGATCAACATCGCCAGATAAACGGCCTGCGGAGCAGTCAGTTCATTGGCCGGAACGCCGAAATACACCTTCGCCGCAGCTTCGATTCCAGTCGCCCCTCTCCCAAAGTAAACGAGGTTCATGTAAACCTCCAACAGGCCTTCATGATCCAAAACCGCAACAATTTCGACGGCTCGATTGATCCGTTTACCCACTTCTCGGCTTTGAGCCGGTTCCAGCGTCAGCCGCGACAGATGCCTTGTGATTGAACTTTTCCAAGTAGGACGGTGAAAAAAGACATAGTCTTCGGCTGCGAGAAATGCAGCCGGAACGTGTTCAGGCAACTCATCTAAGGGTGTAATGATTGCATCACGTAGCGTGTCCGCAAGTGGAACATTCTGCGCAAGTACAGGTGTTGCCACAGACAAACTTAGAAACACAACGATGGACTTCAATGCCATTTTCGTCACCCCAAAACCACCAGAACCAGAATGCTGGCCGTCAACAGGCCGATGCCCCAAAATTCGCGGACAGATATCTTTTCGTGGAAGAACAGGACCGAGGCCATGAGCGAGAAGATCACCTCGATCTGCCCCACGGCAAAGACGTATGCCGCGTTTTGCAGGGTAAAGGCGGTGAACCAACTGAGTGAACCGGCCATGCTGGTGACCCCCATCCAAACGGCTTTGCGCCGCGCGGCCCAGACCCGTGACACCTGCCCCGGTTCGCGCAGACGCAGCCAAATCGCCATAGCGATGGTTTGTGTCGAGGTGACAATTGCCAAAGACGCCAAGGCCCGCAAGAACGCATCATCGCTGGCGATCTCCAGCGTTGCACCACGGTAGCCTACCGCCGAAATGGCAAAGAACAACCCCGACAGCAGCCCCAGTCCAGCAGCTCGGTTGGCCAGCCGACGCAGGCCCTTGCCTTCGCTTTCGGGTGGATCGGATAGGACCAGCACACCGACCAATCCGATGACAATGGCCACTGTGCCTGCCAGGCTGACGGTGTCGCCCAGCACCAAGAGGCCCACAATGGCGGTCTGGATCGTCTCGGTTTTCTTGAAGGTAATGCCCACGGCAAAATTGCGTGTCGCGAAGATCAGCACCACGCAGAGCGTCGCCAATATCTGTGCAAGCCCACCGCTCAGCGCGTAGATCCAAAACCAGCCCGACAATTCTGGGAAGGCCGCGCCGCGCCACGTCAGATAGGCAAATGCAAGTGTCAGCGTAAACGGCACCGCATAGGCAAAGCGCGCAAAGGTCGCGCCACCTGCCGAAAGCGTCCCCATCGCCAAGGTCTTTTGCAGCATGAAGCGCAACGTCTGAAACGCCGCCGCTGCGATTGATATGACGACCCAGGGTTCCAAGGCTTGTGTCAGTAAGGCATCGGATGGGCGCGGTGGGCTTTGTCGATCTCGCGGATCACCTCATCCGAGAGCGTCACATCTGCGGCCCCTAAAGCCAGCTCCAGCTGGTCCATCGTGGTCGCACCAAAGATGGCCGAGCACATGAAAGGCCGTGTGTCACACCAAGCCAGCGCCATTTGCACAGGGTTTAATTCATGTCGCTGGGCAATATCGAGATAGGCCTGCACCGCCGCAAAAGCGCGGTCGCCCTTGCGTCCGCCAAGATCGCCATTGATCGACATGCGCGAGCCTTCGGGGACAGCGCCGTTTTGATACTTGCCCGTCAGCAATCCTGCCGCCAGTGGCGAAAATGCCAAAAGGCCCACATCTTCGTTCACACTCAGCTCAGCCAGGTCGGTGTCATACATCCGGCACATCAGCGAATATTCGTTCTGAATCGAGGCCACACGGGGGCCTCCCCCGGCCTCGGACAGACGAAGCCACTCGGATGTGCCCCAGGCGCTTTCGTTTGACAGGCCAAAGGCGCGGATCGTGCCGCGATCCACTTCGCGCTGCAAAGCGCCCAGCGCGTCCTGCATATGCTGCAAGGTCGCTGCTCGGTCCTGCTTTGAGGGATCATACCGCCAGTTTTGTCGGAACATGTAGCTTCCACGATTGGGCCAATGTAACTGGTAGAGGTCAATCACATCCGTTTGCAAACGCCTGAGCGAGCCATCGATGGCCTCGGGGATCGTCTGAGGCGAAATGGCCGCCCCGTCACGCGCGCCTTTGTAGCCGATACCGGAATGTTTGGTGGCCAGTACCATATCACCGCGTCGCCCTGTGCGGGCCAGCCAGCTGCCGATCACCTCTTCGGTGCGCCCGGTGGTTTCAGGGCGGATCGGATTGACCGGATACATTTCGGCGGTGTCCACAAAGTTGATACCCCGATCAAATGCCAGATCAATCTGCGCATGGCCTTCGGCTTCTGTGTTTTGCGTGCCCCAGGTCATCGAGCCTAGGCACAGGCTGCTGACGTCTATGCCGGTTCGGCCAAGGGTGGTCATGCGCATGGGGATCTCCTGAGTTTTCGGCACCTGTGCTGACCCTAGCGGGAAATGCGCCAGCGTCACCCGGAAAATCCATACTCACGATCATGCGATGCAACGTGAGATGTTCTTTCACCTCAAGACCCTATATCCTTGGTGAACCCCCAAGGAGATCCCTCATGCGTATTCTCGCCCTTGCCTTCATCTGCCTTGCCGGGGCCCTGCACGCCGCGCCCGTGCAATACACATTGGACACTGCTGCGTCGCAGGTGGCCTTTTCCTACGATTTTGAAGGTCAGACTAAACAAGGCAGCATGCCTGTGAAGGCGGCAGACATCTGGTTGGATTTGGACAACGTCCCCGGCAGCCGCGTGGATGTGACGTTGAACGCGGCAGGGGCCAAGGCCGGGTTTGTCTTTGCCACGCAGACCATGAAAGGCGCGCGCGTGCTGAACACGGCCGCTCATCCCACAATCCGTTTCCGCTCAACTTCGTTTAGGGGAAATTTGAATGGCGCCACCGTTAAGGGGCACCTGACCGTGCGTGGCGTGACAAAGGCCGTGACCCTGCGCGCGCAGCTTTTCCGGCAAAGCGGAACGGCGTTGGATGATCGCGACAATCTGGCGGTTTTGCTCACGGGCGAGATCAACCGAAATGACTTTGATGCGGATGGGTTTCCGGGATATGTCGGCCCGATGATCGGACTGCGTATTCTGGCGCATATAAATCGGTGAGCCGAGCAAAAACGACATAGAATGTCGGACGCTCCCTAGCGCCTGTCATCTGTTGACGCTTTAGTCGGCGCTATGCGCATGCTCCTTTCCTTTGGTTCACTCTTTCTGGCAGTGTTGCTTATGCAGCTCTCGACGGGTGGTGTGGGGCCGCTTGATGCCATTTCCGGGCTGGCGCTTCAGTTTTCCACGGCACAGGTCGGCTTACTGGGGTCCGCCCATTTCGTGGGCTTTTTCATCGGCTGCTGGTGGGCGCCGCGCCTGATGGGCAACGTCGGCCACAGCCGGGCCTTTGCGGCCTTCACCGCCGCCGGGGCCATCGGCCTTTTGTCGCATATGCTGGTGGTCGACCCCTATGCCTGGGCCTTGATGCGCATTGCCTCGGGCATATGTGTGGCCGGGTCCTATACAGTGATCGAGGCCTGGTTGCAGGCCAAGCTGACCAATAAAACCCGCGGACGCATGATGGGCACCTACAGGATTGTGGATATGGGCGGATCATTGGCCGCTCAGATGATGATCAGCGTGTTGGAACCTGCCTCTTACGTGTCCTACAACATACTGGCGTTGCTGTGCTGTGCCTCGCTGTTTCCGCTGACCCTGACAAAAGTCCGCCAGCCAGAAACGCCGGAGGCTCCGCGGTTGAGGCCTGGTCTTGCCCTTGCCTGTTCTCCGCTGGCGACATTTGGCGTGGTGGCCGCAGCCCTGTCGAGCGCGACCTTCAGGATGATCGGCCCCGTATATGGCCAACAGGTTGGGTTGCAGCTGGATCAAATCGCTTATTTTCTCTCGGCCTTTGTGCTGGGAGGGGCGCTGGCTCAGTATCCGGTGGGCTGGTTATCGGATCGCTATGACCGTCGGCACGTTTTGATCGGACTGTCGGTGGCAGCGGTGATCAGCTGTGGGGTCACGGCCTTCAGCCATGGGCTGTCGACAAACGGCATCATGGTCACTGCCTTCTTCTTTGGGCTGACGACATTTCCGATCTATTCGGTTTCGGCCGCACACGCCCATGATTTTGCAGATAGCTCTCAACGGGTTGAGCTGTCAGCGGCATTAATGTTCTGGTACGCCATTGGAGCAATTGCAGCACCGCTTGTGGCGTCAAAGTTGATGCAGGCCTTTGGTCCTTATTCGATGTTCCTGATGATCGCCGTGGCGCATGTTGCACTGGTGGTCTTCGGCCTGCGCCGAATGAATGCGCGGCCGACCAAGTCAGACCGCACCAGTTACGTATGGACCCCGCGCACCACATTTCAGATCGGCCGTCTGACGCGCCACAAACGGGATGAAGATTAGCCCCTGTCGGGCGGCCGTCACATCCACTTACGATCCGCCTCTGGCACAACCCGAAGACCTGCGTTAAACGTGCGCAACGGCAAAAGGCATTGGCAACTATGGCACGGCATCTGATCACTTCGGCAATCCCCTACATCAATGGGATCAAGCACCTGGGCAATCTGATTGGCAGCCAGTTGCCAGCGGATCTCTATGCGCGGTTTCAGCGTGCCCGTGGACATGAGGTGCTGTTTTTATGCGCCACAGATGAGCATGGTACCCCGGCTGAGCTGGCCGCCGCCAAATCGGGCAAACCAGTGGCAGACTACTGCGCCGAAATGCACGGCGTTCAAGCCGAGATTGCCAAAGGATTCCGGCTCAGCTTTGATCATTTCGGGCGCTCTTCCAGCCCGCAAAACCATGCGTTGACCCAGCACTTTGCAGGGCAGTTGGACAAGGCCGGGCTGATCCGCGAAGTCAGTGAAAAGCAGGTGTATTCTCATGCAGATGGCCGGTTCCTGCCGGATCGTTACATCGAAGGCACCTGCCCCAATTGCGCCTACGACAAAGCCCGCGGCGACCAATGTGAAAACTGCACCAAGCAGCTGGACCCGACGGACCTGATTGATCCGCGTTCGGCCATTTCGGGTTCTACCGATCTGGAGGTGCGCGAGACCAAGCACTTGTATCTGCGCCAATCCGAGATGCGCGGCAAACTGAACGACTGGATTGACAGCAAGGGCGATTGGCCCTTGCTGACCACCTCGATTGCCAAGAAGTGGCTGAACGATGGCGAAGGGTTGCAAGACCGTGGTATCACCCGTGATCTGGACTGGGGCATCCCCGTGCGTAACGGCACGGAAGATTGGCCCGGTATGGAAGGCAAGGTGTTCTATGTCTGGTTCGACGCTCCGATTGAATACATCGCCTGCGCCGCCGAATGGGCCGAGGCCAACGGCAAATCCGATGCCGATTGGGAGCGTTGGTGGCGCACCGACAAAGGTGCCGATGACGTGCGCTATACCCAGTTCATGGGCAAGGATAACGTGCCGTTTCACACGCTCAGCTTTCCAGCCACAATTCTGGGCTCAAACGAGCCTTGGAAGCTGGTCGATTACATTAAATCGTTCAACTATCTGAACTACGATGGCGGCCAGTTCAGCACCAGCCAGGGGCGTGGTGTGTTCATGGATCAGGCACTGGATATCCTGCCCGCAGATTACTGGCGCTGGTGGTTGCTGAGCCATGTGCCTGAAAGTTCGGACAGCGAGTTCAACTGGGAGAACTTCCAATCTTCGGTCAACAAGGATTTGGCCGATGTGCTGGGGAACTTCGTCAGCCGGGTCACCAAGTTTTGCCGCTCGAAATTTGATGAAACCGTGCCCGCTGCCGGGCAATGGGGCGCTGCCGAAGAGGCCTTGATCGCCGAGCTGACCACCCGCATCCACGCCTACGAGGGGTTCATGGATGCCATGGAAGTCCGCAAATCGGCATCCGAGCTGCGTGCGATCTGGGTTGCAGGCAACGAATACCTGCAAACCGTGGCCCCCTGGACCGTGTTCAAGCAAGACCCTGATGCCGCAGCCGCGCAAATTCGGATGGCCCTGAACCTGATCCGCCTTTATGCGGTCCTGTCTGCGCCCTTTATTCCTGATGCGTCGGCCTCGATGCTGGCCTCGATGAACTGCGACGATGACAGCTGGCCCGAAGATGTGACGGCCGCCTTGTCGCATCTGCCCGCAGGTCACGCCTTTGACGTGCCCGAGGTGCTTTTTGCGAAGATTACTGACGAAGATCGCGAGGGCTGGCAAGAGCGGTTTTCCGGGACGCGCGACTGATCTTTCACCATTCGACCTTGGCAAGTCCGCCTAGCATAGACCGAGGAGAATTGCTTTAGCCATTCTCTGGAGCATTTTCCGATGAAAACTGGTGCGGGCGGTGGGACTCGAACCCACACGGCACTAAGGCCTTCGGATTTTAAGTCCGATATGTCTACCATTCCATCACGCCCGCTTGCGCATGGTTTAGCCGATTGAGAACGGTAGTTTAAGCCCAAACCGTATGTGTGTTACAACTCATCTTCCTGCGCTTCGAGCATGGGCAGCATATGCCGTTCGCTCAGCCAGGGATTTAGGGCCAAAGCCCGCCGCAATACCAACGCAGATTCCGCGTTTCGGTTCATTGCGAACAGCGTCAAGGCCTGCCCGGTCAAGACACCCAAATGGCGGGGTGACAAATCAATCGCGCGCTCCAGATCCGGCAAAGCGGCCTCGTAGTCTTGACGGATGAAATTGACAAATGCCCGTTGATTGTAGCCTTCGGCATAATCAGGGCAGTAGCTTACCAGTGCATCCAACGCGCCCAACGCCCCGTCAAAATCATAAGCCTCCCGGCGGCTCATGCCTTCGTCCAGCAAATCCTGGGCGTGTTGATCCGGGGCATCGATCCAATAGGCCCACATATCGTCGGATAAGATCCGGGCGCTCTGTTCGTCCTCAGCCGATTGCGTGGCCTCGAACAATGCGTTCAGCGCGTCGGTGTGATCAGGGACCGCAGGGCACTCTTGGGCCCAAGCCGGGCTGGTTGCGGACAGGGTCAGGGTAAGCAGAAGATGTTTCATAGCTGCCATAATGAAGCAGACTGAAGCCGGGTCAAATCACATCCGAGAGTGTATTCTCCTTAATCGCCTGCATCGCCACATAGGTAGATGTGCTAGACACATGCGGGAGAGTTGAGATTTTGTCAGCCAAAACAATACGGTATTCGTTCATGCTTTGGGTGCGAACTTTCATGAGGTAATCAAAATTGCCTGCGATCAGGTGCACTTGCTCGATCTCAGGGATCTTCATCACAGCCGCATTGAAGGCCGCCAAAGAAGATTCGCGCGTGTCCATCAGACGGACTTCGACAAAGCTGATGTGATCCAGGCCCAAACGTATCGGATCAAACAGCGCATGGTATCCGGTGATCACGCCAGATTCTTCCAACCGGCGCAGGCGGGCTTGTGTCGGGGATTTGGACAAACCGATCCGCTGGGCCAATTCAGTCACGCTGATGCGCCCCTCGGTGCTGAGAGCCCGAAGGATCGCTTGGTCAAACCGGTCAAGGCCAATCTGGTCGCTTTGCATTGTTTTTCCCTTGAAATTCAGTACAAATGACTACTTTTCCCTTAGATTCAGGCAATTATACCGTCGAAAACTTGATATACAAAGTCAATTCGCCCTTAGAAGGTTCTGCCATGACCACTGATATCCGTGACACCATCGAAGCCAACACATACGCCGACGAGACAGCGGCGCTAGAGCGCCTGATCGCGTCGGCTGAGTTGAGCGAGGAAGACCGCAAGAGGATTTCAGAACGCGGCGCTGATCTGGTGCGCTCGATCCGCGGGCAGTCAAACCCCGGCCTGATGGAAGTTTTTCTGGCAGAGTACGGGCTGAGCACGGATGAAGGCATCGCCCTGATGTGTCTGGCCGAAGCCCTGTTGCGTGTGCCTGATGCGGAAACCATTGATGCGCTGATCGAAGACAAGATTGCGCCGTCTGACTGGGGCAAGCACATGGGGCACTCGACCTCGTCGCTGGTCAATGCCTCGACCTGGGCGCTGATGCTGACAGGCAAAGTATTGAAAGACGAAGACGCAGGCGTCGTGGGCCATCTGCGCGGTGCGATCAAACGTCTGGGCGAGCCGGTGATCCGCACGGCTGTCGCCCGTGCGATGAAAGAAATGGGTCGCCAGTTTGTGTTGGGTGAAACCATCGTGAGCGCGATGGAGCGGGCCTCGAAAATGGAGGCCAAGGGATACACCTACTCCTACGACATGCTGGGCGAGGCTGCGCGCACCGATGCGGACGCAACCCGCTATCATCTGGCCTACAGCCGGGCGATCACAGCCATTTCCAATGCTTGCACGCATAAGGACATTGCTAAGAACCCCGGGATTTCGGTTAAACTGTCGGCGCTGCACCCGCGCTATGAGGTCGCCCAGCGCGACCAGGTGATGAATATACTCATGCCGCGCCTAAGATCCTTGGCCATGCTGGCAAAATCCGCCGGTATGGGTCTGAACATTGACGCCGAAGAAGCCGACCGCCTGTCGCTGTCGCTTGACGTGATCGAGGCCACGCTGTCCGAGCCATCCTTGGCCGGATGGGATGGCTTTGGCGTGGTGGTTCAGTCTTACGGTCAGCGCGCAGGCTATACGCTGGATTATCTGTATGATCTGGCCTCCAAGCTGGATCGCAAGATCATGGTTCGGTTGGTGAAAGGTGCCTATTGGGACACCGAGGTGAAACTGGCCCAGGTGCAAGGCATAGACGGTTTTCCGGTGTTCACGGCAAAACCGGCGACAGATATTTCCTATATCTCGAACGCGCGGAAACTACTGCGCATGACCGACCGGATTTACCCGCAGTTTGCCACGCATAATGCGCATACCGTGGCGGCGATCATCGACATGGCCGAAGATAAGGAAGCCTACGAATTCCAGCGCCTGCACGGCATGGGCGAGGCCTTGCACAACATCGTCATGCAGGAAAACGGCACCCGCTGCCGGGTCTATGCTCCGGTGGGGGCGCATCGCGATTTGTTGGCCTATCTGGTGCGGCGCTTGTTGGAAAACGGTGCGAACTCCAGCTTTGTGAACCAGATCGTGGACGAGGACGTCCCACCCGAGGTCGTGGCCCGCTGTCCGTTTGAGGCCATCAAAGGCGTGAACTCGCAACTGACCAAGGGGCCGGACATGTATCAGCCCGAACGGGTCAATTCCAAAGGGTTCGATCTGCGCCACCAACCCACGCTGGATGCGATTGACGCCGCGCGTGCGCCATTCCTGACCCACAGCTGGTCCGCCGCACCGTTGCTGGCCTCCAAGGCCAAGCCGAACAAAGCCGAACCCGTGGCGAACCCCGGCAACCCGTCGGATCAACCGGGCACCGTGGCCACGGTACGCCCGGCAGATGTCGAAACCGCACTGAAGGCCGCCACGCCTTGGGCCGCGACCCCGGCACAGCGCCAAGAGGTCCTGAACCGCGCGGCTGACCTGTATGAGGCAAACTTTGGCGAGCTGTTTGCCCTGCTGGCGCGTGAAGCCGGCAAAACCCAGCTGGATGCGGTCGCCGAACTGCGTGAAGCGGTTGATTTCATGCGCTATTACGGCGCCAATGCACCCGAAACCCCGGCTGTGGGTGTGTTCACCTGCATCAGCCCGTGGAACTTCCCGCTGGCGATCTTCTCGGGTCAAATATCTGCGGCCCTGGCCGCAGGCAATGCCGTGCTGTCCAAACCCGCCGAGCAGACACCGCTGATTGCCTACCGCGCAATCCAGTTGATGCACGAGGCCGGAGTGCCCAAGACGGCTCTGCAACTATTGCCCGGTGCGGGAGACGTTGGCGCTGCATTGACGTCGGACGCGCGGATTGGTGGGGTGGCCTTTACCGGATCAACCGAGACGGCAATGAAAATCCGCACTGCCATGTCCAAATCAATGGCACCCGGCGCACCATTGCTGGCGGAAACCGGAGGTCTGAACGCGATGATCGTGGACAGCACCGCCCTGCCCGAACAGGCCGTGCAAGCCATTGTCGAAAGTGCGTTCCAGTCTGCAGGACAGCGGTGTTCCGCCCTGCGGTGTCTCTATGTGCAAGAGGACATCGCCGAGACGTTCACCGAAATGCTGACCGGGGCCATGGACGCCCTGCGGTTGGGCAACCCTTGGGATTTGAGCACCGATTGCGGCCCGGTTATTGACGACGAGGCCCATCGCGGTATCGCCGACCATATCCAAACCGCCCGCGCCGAAGGGCGACTGGTGCACGAAATCCCAACGCCCAACACCGGCACCTTCATCGCGCCCACTTTGATCCGGGTGAACGGCATCGCCGACATGCAGCGCGAGATCTTTGGGCCCGTACTGCATATGGCGTCCTTCAAGTCGCATGAGCTGGACGATGTGATTGATGCGATCAATGCGACTGGATACGGGCTGACCTTCGGCCTGATGACCCGGATTGATGACCGGGTCGAACATGTCACCCAGCGCGTGCAGGCGGGCAATCACTATGTGAACCGCAACCAGATCGGGGCAATCGTGGGCAGCCAGCCCTTTGGGGGCGAAGGCCTGTCCGGGACTGGCCCCAAAGCGGGTGGACCGCATTATCTGGCACGGTTCGTGGCGCATGATGCACCTGCCGCACGTGGCGGTTGGGACAGCGAGATGCCACTGAGCACGCTAAAAGACGCCATCGCACAGGCCAATGCCGCGCCTAAAGTGCCACAAGCCGATCTGGTGCTGCCCGGCCCGACAGGCGAATCCAACCGTCTGACGGCACGCCCGCGGGATGTCATGCTGTGCATGGGCCCCGGTGCGGACGCGGCCGAGGCGCAAGCCAATGCGGTCAAGACCCTGGGCGGGATTGCCGTTCAGGCCACAGGCCATATCCCCGCCGAAGTACTCACCAAACTGGACGATATCTCGGGCGCGCTCTACTGGGCCGACGATGAAACCGCGCAGGCTCTGGTGCAGGCTCTGGCCGCACGTGCAGGCCCGATCACTCCGCTGATCACCGGGCTCCCCGATGCCGGTCATGTGCTGCATGAACGCCATGTGTGCGTGGATACCACGGCAGCGGGCGGCAACGCGGCCTTGCTGGGCGGGATGGCTTGACCTCTCCCGTCCTTGGCTTCAAGGTCGCGCCATGTTTCCGATCCGTGACCATAACCCTTCGGGGCGCACGCCGTATGTGACTTATGCTTTGATGGCCATCAATATCGTGGTCTTTCTCAGCTATGTGTCGATGTTCAACGACCCGCGCGCCATCAACGCGTTCTTTTACGAGTGGGCGATGATGCCTGTTCTGGTCACCACAGAGGGCACTTATGATACGCTGATCACGTCGATGTTCCTACATGGCGGCTGGATGCACCTTGCGGGTAACATGCTGTTTTTGTGGATCTTTGGCGACAATATGGAAGACGAGATGGGCCATGTGCCCTATCTTTTGTTCTACATGGCGGCGGGCATCGGAGCGGGGCTGACCCATGTGATTGCAGGCCCCTACAGTCAAGTTCCCACAGTTGGGGCCTCGGGGGCAATTGCTGGAGTTATGGGAGGGTATCTTCTGCTCTTCCCCAAGGCGAAAGTCGACATCCTGCTGATTTTGATCATCCTGGTTCGCATCATTCCGGTGCCTGCCTGGATCATGCTGGCATTGTGGTTTGGCATCCAGATATTTGGCGGCCTCGGGGCGGATCCCACCACAGGCGGCGTGGCCTATTGGGCGCACGCGGGTGGGTTTATTGTGGGGCTCGCTTTGACCATTCCCCTGTTTCTTCGGCGCGGTGGAACAGCCTTTTGGAACCAAACCGACGGGCATCCGCCACATCCTGAAGCCACATATCCTTATGTCGAAAGCCGCATTCCCAAGATCAAAAGAAAGAGGTGAATGTCGTGAAGACAACCTGCCATTGCGGCGCGGTTGAGCTGCGCGTTCACTTGCCGGGTGGTTTGCAAGATGCCCGCCGTTGCGATTGCAGCTTTTGCAAGCGACGTGCAGCGCCCAATGTGTCGGTGCCGCTGGTCGCACTTGAGGTGGTCAAAGGTGCGGATAAGCTGACGCTTTACACTTTCAACACAGGAACCGCGCAACACTATTTTTGTTCGGTCTGTGGGATATACACACACCACCAGCGGCGCTCTAACCCCAATGAATTTGGGGTGAACCTGGGCACATTCGATGGTGTGAACCCAGCTGAGTTTGAGCCGATGCCCTGGCATGACGGGCAAAACCATCCGTCAGACCGCTGATCCGAAGCGAGGTCGCCCAAATGGGCGGACAAGCGTTACTGGTTGCGGACCACTTTTGAGAATTTGTTGAAGATCGCCTCGTTCGCGCAGATCACATCACCGTCTTCCAGGATGTTTCCGCCGGGGTTCAGCGGTTCAATCAACCCGCCAGCTTCCTTGACGATCAACACGCCCGCGGCCATGTCCCAAGCGTTCAGGCGGCGCTCCCAGAACCCATCGTAGCGGCCCGCCGCCACGTAGGCCATGTCCAGTGCTGCTGACCCAAAGCGACGTACACCAGCGCAGCTGGGCATCAACCGGGCGAGGTCCTGCAACGTTTCCGGCAGGTCCGAGCGGCCGCCAAAAGGCACGCCAGTGGCAAAAATGCTTTCGATCATCGACGATCGGCCGGACACACGCAGACGAGATTCGTTCACGAACGCGCCCTCGCCCTTTTCGGCAAAGAACAATTCGTCCTTTGAGGCGTCATAAATTACACCGGCAATAATCTGACCCTTGTGCTCCAAAGCCACGGATACAGCCCAATGCGGTAACCCGTGCAGGAAGTTCGTTGTACCGTCCAGCGGATCCACGATCCAGCGGCGTGTAGGGTCTTGGCCCTCGATCTCGCCTTCTTCTTCGGCCAGCCAGCCGTAGGTCGGGCGCGCATTCATCAATTCTTCTTTCAGGATCGCCTCGGCTGCGATATCGGCGCGGCTGACAAAATCACCAGCACCTTTCATCGACACCTGAAGCTGCTCGACCTCGCGGAAATCCTTGGCCAGCGACCGCCCCGCCTTGCGCGCGGCTTTCATCATTACGTTGAGATTGGCACTGCCAGCCATGGGGGATGCTCCTGATGTCTAGGGCCGCGCGTATACGCCGCGTTGGGCCTGCGCACAAGAGGCGTCAGGCGGTTTCCAAACCACGCTGCAGCCGCACAGGGATTTCGCGTGCCAGACGGATCAGCTGCGTCACATAGGGCTTGTCGGCATCTTCTTCGCGAATGGCCGCAAAGAGCCGCTTGTTCAGCCCGCCTTGGGTCACCCGCGTAGTGATATAATCCGTGCTGGTCTTGACCTCGCGCACCACCCAGTCGGGCAGCACGGCCACTCCGCGGTTCGAGGCGACAAGCAGCAGGATGACAGCTGTCAACTCCACCTGGCGGATGGCCTTGGGTTCCACTTTGGCGGGGGTCAGCAATTCGGTGAACACATCCAGTCGCGAACGATCCACCGGATAGGTGATCAGCGTTTCATCGCGGAAATCCTCGGCCTCGACCCAGTCTCGCTGCGCCAAAGGATGCTGGCTGGACGCCACGAATACCGGCTCGTAATCAAACAAGGGTTTAAAGGTGACCCCTGGCAGGTCTTCAGGATCCGACGAAACCACAAGGTCCACCTCCTCTTTGATCAGGGCCGGCAGGGCGTCAAAGGCCAGGCCAGGGCGGATATCGACGTCCACATCCATCCAGGTTTTGCGAAACCGCTCCAGGACTGGGAACAGCCACTCGAAACAGGCATGGCATTCAATCGCGATGTGCATGCGTCCTTTCGATCCATCCCGCAGGCCGGAGAACTCCTCCTCCAGCGCTTCAAGCTCGGGCAGGATTTTCTCGGCCAACCGCAACAATCGGTGACCGGCTGCTGACAGCTTCAATGGTTTGGAGCGACGCACGAAAAGCTCGACCCCGGCCTGATCTTCCAACCCCTTGATTTGGTGACTCAAAGCCGATTGCGTGATGTTCAGAAGATCCGCCGCACGGGCCAGACCACCAGCCTGATGAATGGCCCGGATGGTGCGCAAATGGCGGAATTCGATGTGCATTATTAGAGGTCCTCATAGTAACAATGAATTTTATGAAGTTGTTTCATACTGGAGTTGCGATCACAAGAGGAGGAACACCTTTGATGACAGGATCACACCATGAAAACCCCCGAGATTTCCTTTGAATTCTTCCCTCCCAAATCACTGGAGGCCTCGTTTCGGTTGTGGGACACCGTACAATCGCTGGCCCCGCTGGAGCCCCGCTTTGTCTCGGTCACCTATGGCGCAGGCGGCACCACCCGCGAATTGACCCGAGATGCGGTGAAAACGCTGCACGGGGCCACAGGCTTGAACGTGGCGGCACATCTGACTTGTGTCGATGCCTCGAAAGAGGAAACGCTGGAGATTGCCGACGGGTTTGCTAGATCGGGCGTGACGCAGATCGTAGCCCTGCGCGGTGATCCCCCCAAGGGCAGCGATGGGTTCACACCGCATGCCGATGGGTTCGCCAACAGCTGCGAGCTGATCGAGGCCTTGGCGGACACAGGCAAGTTCAACATCCGTGTGGGCGCCTATCCCGAGACCCACCCTGAAGCAAAAAACCGGAAAGCGGACATAGATTGGCTGAAGCGCAAGATTGATTCAGGCGCGTCCGAGGCGATCACGCAGTTCTTCTTTGAGGCCGACACGTTCTTCCGGTTCCGCGATGACTGTGTGAAGGCGGGCATTGAGGCCCCCATCATCCCGGGCATTTTGCCCATCGAAGACTGGCACGGTTTGCGGCGCTTTGCCGAGGCGTGTGGGACCACTATCCCGGCTTGGCTGCATGACGCTTTTGACAAAGCCATTCGCGATGACCGGCACGACCTGCTGGCCACGGCGGTGGCGACCGAGCTGTGCAGCAAACTGATCGAAGGAGGCGCTGACTGCCTGCATTTCTACACGCTGAACAAGCCTGACCTGACGCGGGATGTGTGTCATGCCTTGGGTGTAACTCCGCGGGTGGAGTTGCGCGACGTGGCTTAATCGGAGGCCATGGTCAGCCCCTGGGGTGGCGATCCAACAGAAGTTTCAACGCGTTTTATGCCCACCAAGCACATCCCACAGAAAAATTGTCGTGCCTGCATCAGATATATCGCCAACCCAAGGGAGGGGCTGACACCTTTCGGGACATTGCCTGCGGCAATACCCTGCGCGCGACATTGCTGTCGCAATGCACGTATGTCAGTGGATGGCCGGGCCGCTAAAGCGGCTGTTAACCGGCTGGGTGGGATGGTTCGAAGTCTCTGCATCTATCCGCAAGATACGGGTCGCTTGAACACCTCAGGCGGCCCATTTTCATCTCAGACAGTCTTAAGGAGCCTCTACAGATGAGCTTTCAGATCCACGCCCTGCCCGCCGAACTCTTCGCACCTTTGTTTCACCTCAGCGACGCCGAATTAGACGCCCGCAGTATGCAGCGACAGACCGTCAAATCCTCGCCGGGCACGCCATGCCGCGTGTCCATGGCAGATGCCAAAGTCGGGGAAACGGTGATTTTGCTGAACTACGCGCACCAGCCCGCCGACAGCCCCTACCGCGCCAGCCACGCGATCTTTGTCCGCGAAGAAGCGGAGCATACGCAGCCCGAGATCGGCGAAGTCCCGGAGGTCATTAGTTCGAGGTTAATCTCTGTCCGGTTGTTCGATCACGCGCACATGATGGTGGATGCCGATGTTGTCGAAGGCGCGCAGGTGGCGCAGGCGCTTGAAACCGCTTTTGCCGACGCCGCGATTGCTTATGTGCATTTGCACAATGCCAAACCGGGATGTTTTGCGGCCTCAGTCACGCGAGCATCTTAACACTGTGGAGTGCAGGGTCAGGCAATGCCACCCTGCACCAGCCGGTCCGCCAATTGGGCATAGGCCTGCGCGATTGGGCCATCTCCTGCCGCAATGGGCGTTCCACCATCACCGGCCAGCCGTGTCTCAAGATCAATCGGCAACGCGCCCAGGAAAGGCAGTCCCAGCTTTTCGGCCTCGGCCGCAACACCGCCATGGCCAAAGATATGCGCCTCGTGCCCGCAGTTCGGGCAATGAAAGGTCGACATGTTCTCGATTAGACCTAGCACTGGCGTTTTCAGCGTGCTGAACATGTCCATCGCGCGACGCGCGTCGATCAAGGCCACATCCTGGGGCGTGGACACCACGATGGCCCCGGTGGGTGCTGATTTCTGGCACAGCGTCAGCTGCACATCGCCGGTCCCGGGTGGCAGATCGACGATCAACACGTCCAACTCTCCCCAGCGAACCTGGCTGATCATCTGCTGCAGCGCGCCCATCAACATCGGACCACGCCAGACGACGGCCTTGTCGGGCTCCAGCATCAGACCGATGGACATCATGGTGACACCGTGGGCATGCAACGGCTCGATAATTTTACCGTCCGGGCTGGCGGGGCGTTTGCTCACCCCCATCATACGTGGTTGCGACGGTCCGTAGATATCAGCATCCAGCAGACCCACCTTGCGGCCCTGCTTGGCCAAGGCCACGGCCAGATTGGACGACACGGTCGACTTGCCGACGCCGCCCTTGCCAGATGCAATCGCCAGAATGGAACGCACCCCTTCAGGGCGCATGGGCTCGGTCTGCGGTTTGGGGTGGCCACCGATCTTCAGGTTTGGCGGAGGTGGGGCGGCTTTGCCCGCATCATGCGCCGTCAGTACGACCGATGCGTGACTGACCCCGTCAAGCGTCATGACCGCGCGTTCTGCCGCAGCGCGCAGAGGCTCCATCTGACGGGCCATCTCGGGGGTGGGGGCTTCAATGACAAAGCGAACGGCATCGCCTTCGATCATCAGGGCCCGCACCATGTCACGCGACACCAACGTGCCTCCATCTGGCAGTTCGATCCGGTTTAACTCGGCGAGGATAAGATCGCGATTGAGGCTCATGGGCAGGCTCCTAAAAGGTTGCGGCCTATAGGTGGCAGATTTTGCAGCGGGGGCAAGGGGCAGTTTGACGTTAGGTGAAAAGATAGCAATTGCATGACGTTAGGGAACGCTCTTCTATGCACTTGCTGCATAGCAGCATTGTTTTTACGTCTATTGTGCAATTGCAGCATTTGCCTATCTTCCTGTTCAGAACTTGGGGGCAGACGAATTGACCAAGTGATCTAGGAGCAAGACCATGGCATTTGCCGCATTGAACCGCACGGGCCTGAACGCCCTGAACATCGAAATCAGCGCAACCGTGTATCGCGGCTTGCAGCGCATCGAAGAATATCGCGCTTACCGCCGGACTGTGGCTGAACTGAGCCGCCTGGACGCGCGCCAACTGGCCGATCTGGGCCTGCATCGCAGCGGGATCCGCAGCGTCGCACGTGAAACGATTTACGGCGCCTAAGCGCCAAGACATCGGGATGCCCCTCTTCTCCCTTGACGCATCCTGACACCGACCTTTTGGGCGTTTCTCCTCCCTTTTTCGCCCGGGTCAAACTCCAGCGGATCACATGATCTGGTGGGCATACAACAAGCCACTCCTCCCTGAGGCTTGTTGTATGAGTTTAGTGGTGATTGCCTCTTCCCCGGCAATCACCACTTTTTTTTGCGCGTCACTCGGGGGATCAAGCCAGCCTGTGCAAGCTCAATGCAATCGCGCCGCCCGGCCGCGCCTGTGCGGCGTTATCTTGCGGGTCGCATCGCGTAAAAACCCAACAAACGCTTGGGCGGCAGCACTTTCGGGATGCTGAGCTTCTGGAGACGCAAGGGCCGCCGCAGCCTTGTCGGCGCATACCGCATCCGGATCCGCAAAGGCCCATTCCAGAAACCCCATGCGTGCGGCGGCATCCGCGTCTTGCCCGGTCAGATCAAGCGTTTCCAAACTCAGCAAAATACGAGTGGCAGTCATGTTTTTATACTCCCCGACCACACCCCGGGCCGGATGGGGCAGCAGGATCTGAGGGGGATGTGACGGCACATGCAGCCGGAATGACATCCGTCCCCACCACCCACCGCGGTTTGACGTTATCCCAAGGCTGGTTTCCGGACTTGGCGGGTTTGGATACGCGCGCCTTCCCAAGCCTTTGCTGGCCCAGTGGCGATGTGCCCGTATCCCCCATCCTTACCGTTGCGGGGGCAGCGCCGGAATTGCACCGGCTTCCCAATTCTCCCCTCCTGCCGTGCGGACAGTTGGGGCACCTTGAGAAGGTCACTGTGTGGGAATGAGGTGAGTCGCGCAAGTGGGGAAATGAAAGGGTGATGAAATGGCAGCAGAGCGGACAAAGGAGCCTTTTGCTATCACAGTTTTTGTCTAAGCAGAAAATCCTCGCATCTGCGTCATGCCTGTTGTTGTGATAAACCTAGAGTTGCCAAACCGGTCATTGAAACCAGCCACGAGACACAGAATTCAAATCATCAGTTCGCGCCTCAAACGGCAAACGTCGGCAAATTGCTGACTGATGGTTTGCACTGGACATAAAACAAGATGGTCTATTGCCCGTTTCAGCTGATCCAGCGCCCTCGCAGCAATGGCTGGGTCGGATTAACCGCGACGTTTTTTGAACGCGGCTTTCCCCAAAGCTCCAAAGGTTAAATATACAGTGTGCCACGCTGACATGTTAGGCTTGGGGTCTTTGCCTTGGCCAAGACGCCTAATCTGTGTTTCGTAAAAGGAGATCGCGAGCATGATCATCCGGTCCAGCGACCGAACCCCGGTGCTTGGGCTGCCCACTTCACAGCTGTAATCCGGGTCCTGTGATGCGTGAATTGGAAGTTCGGGATCTATCGTAAGCGCACGTGCAATGCCGACGAAATCTACTGCCCCCGTCGCCAACGCTGCTTCCATCGCCCGCAAAGAGCGAAGCCCCCCTGTCACCGCAAGTGCGGCTGTCGTCCGCTTACGCGCCTGTGTTGCAAAATCGAGAAAATAGGCCTCCCGTTCGTCGGCGGATTGGCGAGCCCCCGTCATCGCGGGACTTTCATAATTGCCGCCGGAAATCTCCAAAAGATCGATGCCTTCCTCTGTCAACGCGTCGATCAGGTCAAAGGCGTCCTCCTCACCAAAACCACCTTTCTGGAAATCAGCGCTGTTCATTTTTATGGAGACTGGAAAGTTCGGTCCAACTTCGCGGCGAATGGCGCGATAGACTTCCATCGCAAATCGCCGCCGTTTCTCAGCAGTGCCGCCCCAATCATCTTCGCGCCGATTGTGATGAGGAGAGAGGAACTGGCTGACTAAATAGCCATGCGCGCCATGGATTTGCACCCCGTCAAAGCCCGCCTGTTTGGCCAACCTTGCTGTCGTGGCATATCGGGCCACAAGTGTGTCGATCTCCACTGCCTCCAAAGCGCGGGGTGTCGCGAATGACGCCTCAAGCCCCTTGCCAAGTGCCACGGCACTTGGTGCAACAGGTTCCGACGTCAGGAACTTGGGCGTCTGTTTGCCAGGGTGGTTAATCTGCATCCAGAATTGCGTGTCTGGCCTGACATCGTGCACGGCATCAGCCCATTTTCGAAAGCGGTCAAGATTTCGGTCATCTTCCAGCACAACGTTCCCCGGTTCGCCAAGGGCGGTTCGGTCAATCATCACGTTTCCCGTAATGATCGTCCCGGTCCCGCCTTTCGCCCACCGCTGGTAAAGTCGGTAGTGACACTCGTTCGGCAAATGCTCGCCCTGTTTAGCCAATACTTCGCTCATGGCAGACTTGAGGAACCGGTTTGGCGCAATTGCGCCCTTTCCTACTTTAATCGGGCTAAAAATGAGACCGCTACGCTTGATCTCGGCTTGCTGGTCTTCTGCCTGGTCGCGCATTGTCATGTAGCATCCTCATGTGGGTTATTGAGCTTCGAGATAGCGACTTGGGAGAGATAGTTTACAAATGAATGAGGTAACTTAAACCAACTAAGAGGTACTGTCATGTTCGCGTATGTCAGCGGTTGCAAGCTTGCCCAGGCGACCGCAGGGTCCCCCACGAACGACTGCAATCTCCATTGCGAAACAGCGCCAATATTGCGTCTGCGCAGCGGGTTTTAATACTGTGAGCGCAGGCAGCACAAATTGCGAATTCACAGATTGGGCTCAAAACGGAATATCATCCGCCCCTGATACAAACCGCGCCACTACGTTTTTCACCCCGGCTTTCTCAAAATCAATCTCTAGTTTGTCGCCTTCGATCCCAAGGATCGCGCCATAGCCGAACTTTTGGTGAAACACACGCTCGCCCACCATATGGGCGCTGGTGGCTTGCATGTCGATCACCATATTCTTGGCCTCAGAAGGCTGCGTTGTGGGCCGCTGCGAGGTGCGCGCCTGCATGCGTTTCCAACCCGGGGAATTGTATACATCCGCCCGCGCCGCCTTTTCTTCGATGCTGCTTTCCATACCTGCGGCACCGTATCCGCCGCCGTATAGGCCCGGCGGGGTGAGCACTTCGACATGGGCCTCGGGCAATTCATCAATGAACCGCGAGGGCATTTGGCTTTGCCACTGCCCATACACACGGCGGTTGCCTGCGAAGGATATCGTGCAGATTTCTTCGGCTCGGGTGATGCCGACATAGGCCAGACGACGTTCTTCTTCGACGCCCTTCAACCCGCTTTCATCCATCGAGCGTTGTGACGGGAACAGGCCATCTTCCCATCCTGGCAGGAAGACAGCTGGAAACTCCAGCCCCTTGGCAGCGTGCAGGGTCATGATCGACACCTTCTCAGAGGCGTCTTCGCTTTCATTGTCCATGATCAGGCTGACGTGCTCCAAGAAACCTTGCAGATTTTCGAACTGTTCCAAGGCCTTGACCAGTTCCTTTAGGTTTTCCAGACGCCCCGGAGCCTCGGGTGTCTTGTCGTTTTGCCAATGCTCGGTATAGCCGGATTCGTCCAATATGATCTCGGCCAGTTCGATGTGGCTGACACTTGCGTCCCCGGCCATGCGGCCCCAGCGGGACAGCCCTTGCAACAGCTTTGCTAGTTCTTGCGCGCCTTTGCCACCAAGGCCCTTTTCCTCCAGCAGGATCGCAGCACCTTCGACCAAAGGCACCCCATTGGCGCGCGCGGCCATCTGGATTTTCTGCTGGGCCTTGTCGCCCAGACCACGTTTCGGCGTGTTCACGATCCGCTCGAACGCCAGGTCGTCCGAGGGGCTGATCACCAGCCGAAAATAGGCCATGGCATCGCGGATTTCCATCCGTTCATAGAAACGCGGCCCGCCGATGACGCGGTAGGGCAAGCCGATGGTCAGAAACCTGTCCTCAAACGCGCGCATCTGATGCGAGGCCCGCACGAGGATTGCCATGTGATCCAGGCTCATCGAGTTCATGCCACGGGTGCCACGCTGCATGGATTCAACTTCTTCACCAATCCAGCGTGCTTCTTCTTCGCCGTCCCAATGACCGATCAGACGGACCTTTTCGCCGCCTTGCGCCTCGGTCCACAACTCTTTGCCCAGACGCCCCTTGTTGCCAGCAATCACGCCCGATGCTGTGGCCAGAATATGCGCGGTCGAGCGATAGTTCTGCTCCAACCGAACCACATGTGCACCGGGAAAATCCTTTTCAAACCGCAGGATATTGCCCACCTCGGCCCCGCGCCAGCCATAGATCGACTGGTCATCGTCGCCCACACAGCAAATGTTCTTGTGCCCGCCTGCAAGCAGGCGCAGCCAGAGATATTGGGCCACATTGGTATCTTGGTATTCGTCCACCAGAATATACCGGAACCAGCGTTGATATTGTTTCAGAACGTCCTCGTGGGTTTGAAAGATCGTGACCATATGCAGCAGGAGGTCGCCAAAATCCACGGCGTTCAGCTCCAGCAGGCGGCGCTGATATTGAGCGTATAATTCTATGCCCTTGTCGTTATAGGCCCCGGCCTCGGATGCGGGCACCTGATCAGGCGTCCAAGCGCGGTTCTTCCAATTGTCTATCACTCCAGCCAAGGCCCGGGCGGGCCAGCGCTTGTCGTCAATGCCCGCGGCTTGAACCAGCTGTTTGAGCAGGCGCAGCTGATCGTCGGTATCCAGAATGGTGAAGTTGGATTTCAGCCCCGCCAACTCCGCATGACGGCGCAGCAGTTTGACACAAACCGAATGGAAGGTGCCCAGCCAAGGCATGCCCTCGATCGCATGGCCCATCATCCCGCCCACACGGTTTTTCATCTCGCGGGCGGCCTTGTTGGTGAAGGTCACGGCAAGGATTTCGTTGGGGGCGGCCTTGTGCGTGTTCAGCAAATGCACAATGCGTGTGGTCAGCGCTTTGGTTTTCCCCGTGCCGGCCCCCGCCAGCATCAGGACAGGACCGTCCAACTGCTCCACCGCCTCGCGTTGGGCGGGGTTGAGCCCTTCAAGATAAGGCATGGGGCGCGCGGCCATGGCACGTGCGGCCAGCGAGGCGCTCTCAAACGCGTCGGATTCGTCAAAACTGCTCATGCGCGCGATGGTAACGCGAGATGGCGGTGAGGGGAAGCGAATGTTCGCCCTACGTTCCCATTGCATTCCTTTTCCCCAATCCTGCCAAAATCTTGGCTCAAAACTGTGATTGTTGGGACGTGAATGAAACGGCAAACCAGTAGAGAGGCCCTATGGATTTCGGCCAGATCCTGATCACCATTATCGGCGCGGCCATTGGCGGTGTGATCACGCATCTCCTAGTTTGCGCCAACCTGAGGCGGCGTGATCTATGGGCGGCGGCCACGGGCGGGGTGATTTATCCCAACCCCAACCAATGCATGCCCATTGCGTTGATCTTTGGCGCCGCGGCCGGTGGGTGCATGTACGCCATGTACTACAGCTACATGATCTTCATGTATGAGCGCATGTACATATGGAGTGCAGGATTCATCATCTGTACAGTGCTGAGCTGGGCCAGCCTATGTTATGTCTGGGACCGGGCTTATCATCTGAACTGGGATGCCCATGGGCTGAGTGGCCCGGTGAATTACTGGTTTTTTCCCTTAGGCCCACGCCGAAAAAGTATGAATTACAACGACATTGTTGCGATTGGCATGGATCGCTGGGAATCGTTCACCGTACAGGACAGCGAGGGGGATCTGATCCGCTGGAGCTATATGTACAAAGGGTTTGCCGCTTTGAATGCGCAGATCGAAGAGCAGAGACCCGATCTGTTCGAAGATTTGCGATGCGACTATGATGACGATGACCTGTATTGACGCGCTGACGTTCAGGAGGATGGGTCGGCCTGTGCTCTGTAAAGGTTGGCCAGATTACACCGGGAGCGCGCCAGTGTAGATCTGGGCAGATCATCCCCCGTCACATCCCGAAACGGACCGGTCATTCGCCAGCGCACGATAAAATCCTGCGCGCAGCTGATGTAGCCCACTCCGGCCATGGCGCTGGTCTGGCGCAGCTCATACTCATAGCGCCCTTCCACCCCATCTCGGTCGATCATGACGACAGCCGGGGACTTACCGGTGAGAAGCGCCGAAAACAGCGCTTGATGCAGGCTGTCACGCGCGGAGGATTTACCATCCAGCCCGATCTCGATCACATGGGTCGGGGTCTCGCAATCCACGCGGATATAGCGGCTGAGGCCGTTGACGTCGAAAAACTGATGCGTCTCGGCCTCGGCCCCGCCCAGAAAGGCGCAGAGCATGGCGGCCAGTTCAACTTCACCCAAGTCTGATCTCCCGACACCTTTGATACGCTCTCAGGCAGGTTGCCGGTTAAGGAATGTATCGCATTGGTTAACGCAGGCTGGACAAACCGAGCGCTGCCCCGCCAAATGCGCGGCATGGATTTGCACGCCACATACCCCGCTCTGAGCGACTTGCGTCGCCGCGCTCGCAGGCGGCTGCCGCATTTCGTTTGGGAGTATCTGGACAGTGGCACAGGCGATGAAAATGCACGTGCGCGCAATCGGGAGGAGCTGGACCGAGTGCGGATGATGCCGTCGGTTCTGCACGGCAACATCTCGCCGGATCTAAGAACCACCTTTTTGGGTCATACCTTGTCCTTGCCCGTTGGCATCGCGCCTGTGGGCATGTCGGGGCTGATCTGGCCCGGGGCAGAACGCCATCTGGCACGGGCAGGCGCGGCTATGGGCATCCCCTATTGCCTGTCGACCGTGGCCAGCCAGACGCCTGAGGACGTGTCCCCCGATCTGGGCGAGAATGCCTGGTTTCAGATGTATCCGCCGCGTGATCCGGACATTCGTGCAGATATGCTGAAACGCGCCTGCACGGCGGGGTTTGGTACTTTGGTGCTGACCGTGGACGTGCCCGTGGCCAGTCGCCGTGAAAGACAGACACGCTCGGGCCTGACCCAGCCGCCTACGCTCAGCCCCCGTATTCTGGCGCAGATTGTTTGCCGCCCGGCTTGGGCATTGGGAATGGCGCGCACCGGGATGCCGCGCATGCGGTTGATTGAGAGCTACTCAGGGGCCTCCAAGGGTCTACCCTCGAACCAACATGCCGGATACCTCCTGCGCACATCGCCGGATTGGGACTACCTGCGTTGGCTGCGCGAAGCCTGGGAGGGACCGATGGTGGTCAAAGGCGTGTTGAACCCCGAGGACGCCAGGGCATTGCAGCAAGAAGGCGTGGATGCGCTGTGGGTCTCGAACCACGCAGGCCGCCAGTTTGATGGCGCGCCGACCAGTATCGAGCAGCTGCCACTGATCCGCGCGGTAACAGACCTGCCTCTGATTTTTGACAGTGGCGTGGAAAACGGTCTCGACATCCTGCGCGCCTTTGCACTGGGGGCGGATCACGTGATGCTGGGGCGCGGTTGGCACTACGCGTTGGCCGCGTTGGGACCTTCAGGCCCGGCGCATCTGGCCGATATTCTACGCGCGGATCTGGAGGCGAATATGGGACAATTGGGCCTCACCCGCCTTGCCGATGCGCCATCACGAAAGATCCCGACATGAACCTTCGCACCTCCGTTCTCGTGGCCCTCACTTGCCTGGGGTCTATGACGTTTGCCGCCGAGACGTCGCCCTGCCCCGAAACCGGATCCTTGACCTATCCACTGGGGGATGTGATCCAGAAAGAGGGCCTTTCGCTGGAATTTGATTTCAACAAAACCGAATGGCCTGATTATGGTTCGCCGGCGCACATTCGCCAAACCCGCGATACTGTGTTGAAAAACCTGTCAGACAAATCGCCAGCGGAGCGCGACGCGCTATTACTGGGCCGGTTGTCCTGGAGCACCATCGGCACGACCCCCCTTCTGGGGATCACAACATCCGGAGATGCCGGGCTGTTTGACACCTACCTTGACGTGTTGGAGCGCCACGGCATGGCCGAACACGCGGGCGCGCTGAAAGCGGTTCGCGCGGCGTTTCCGGTCTGGAACACGTCAGCGCAAGCCCGCTACAACCAGTGGAACAGGGGTAATCAGGAATTTGACGCCGTTCTTGATGCTGTACTGCACCGCCAGTCAGATGTGTTCCGGAAGGCCCAACCTCCCCTGTTGGACAAAGCCGAGGACATTCTGAGCATCGACCCGGCCTATGACGCCTATCTCGACAAACGTGCGAAAACTGATGATTGGCAGTTGCACACCTTCATGATGGCTGAAATCGGGAGCTGTCTGGCGCGCTATGCCACCCCAGCCGAGGCCGACGCCGCACTGGCCTAAATCGACCCGCTACTCGCTGAGTTCCACCTGATCGACATGTTCTTGCTAGAGGTGCTGAACGGTGGGATGCACCAGTACATCTTCAACTCCACCGGAATGATGGCTCCGCAACTGGCCGATATCATGACTCGCTGGACATTGCCCGAACAGGCAAAAGCTATGCAGGACGCTCTGGCGTATTTCCCGACTCCCTATCCGCGCGACACGCAAAAGCGGCGCGACATCATGCTGAAATTTGACCACGTGACCGATCAGGCGGTCAACGCAGGAACCTGGATCTCGGATGATCCCGAGATTTGGGAGGCCGTTAAAACCCGCGCCAAGGAGGCCGGGTATTGGCCGCAATGATCCTAAAGGTGAGCCCGCCCCGAACCGGGTAGAATTTGTCTCATCCGGGTAGCAGGCGCGATTTGCACCGTTGCACAAACCTTTCACAAATCTTACAAGCACAATCAGCTGCGCTGCACTGCGGCATTGATAATGACCTAACGTCACATTCTACGGGGGATAGGCCTTTGGCAGACTTCAAGAAAATCCTGATCGCCAACCGCGGCGAAATTGCAATCCGCATCATGCGCGCCGCGAACGAGATGGGCAAACGCACCGTTGCCGTCTTTGCCGAAGAGGATAAATTGGGTCTGCACCGCTTCAAGGCCGATGAGGCGTATCGCATCGGCGAAGGCATGGGTCCGGTTGCGGCGTATCTTGCAATTGACGAGATCATTCGCGTCGCCAAGGAATGTGGCGCGGATGCAATCCACCCCGGGTACGGCCTGCTGTCGGAAAACCCTGATTTCGTGGATGCCTGTGATGCCAATGGGATCACCTTCATTGGCCCCAAGGCCGAAACCATGCGTGCGCTTGGCGACAAGGCCAGTGCACGGCGTGTGGCGGTTGAGGCAGGCGTGCCTGTCATCCCGGCTTCGGACGTGTTGGGCGACGACATGGCGCTGATCCGCAAACAAGCGGATGAGGTGGGCTATCCGATCATGCTCAAAGCCTCATGGGGTGGTGGTGGTCGCGGGATGCGTCCCATCAACGGCCCTGATGAGCTGGAAGAAAAAGTGCTGGAAGGCCGCCGCGAGGCCGAAGCGGCCTTTGGTAATGGCGAGGGCTATCTGGAAAAGATGATCCTGCGCGCGCGCCACGTCGAGGTCCAAATTCTGGGTGATAAGCATGGCAATATGTATCACCTGTTTGAGCGCGATTGTTCTGTCCAGCGCCGCAACCAGAAGGTGGTCGAACGCGCCCCTGCCCCATACCTGACCGACGCCCAGCGCGAAGAGATTTGTCAGCTGGGCTATAAGATTTGTAAGCACGTGAACTATGAATGTGCGGGCACGGTCGAGTTCCTGATGGATATGGATTCGGGTAACTTCTATTTCATCGAGGTGAACCCCCGCGTGCAGGTGGAACACACAGTCACCGAGGAAGTCACCGGTATAGATATCGTACAAGCGCAGATCAAGATCGCCGAAGGCAAGACCCTGCAGGAAGCCACCCGCAAGGCCGATCAATCTGAGGTCACGCTGAATGGCCATGCCTTGCAAACCCGGATCACCACCGAAGATCCACAGAACAATTTCATCCCCGACTATGGCCGCATCACGGCCTTTCGCGAAGCCACGGGCATGGGCATCCGTCTGGATGGTGGCACGGCCTATTCGGGTGGTGTGATTACGCGCTATTACGATTCACTGCTGGTCAAGATCACCGCCCATGCGCAAACCCCCGAGGGAGCCATTGCCAGGATGGACCGTGCCCTGCGCGAGTTCCGTATTCGAGGGGTCAGCACGAACATCTCGTTTGTCGAGAACCTGCTGAAGCACCCTACCTTCCTGTCGAACGAATATACCACCAAATTCATCGACACGACGCCGGATCTCTTTACCTTCAACAAACGCCGGGATCGCGGCACCAAGGTTCTGACCTATCTGGCCGACATCACGGTCAATGGTCACCCCGAAACAACAGACCGGCCCGAGCCATCAGCAGACGTCAAACTTCCGCGTCCACCGCGCCCTCAGGCGGTCACCCCCCCGGCCGGTACCAAAACGTTGCTGGACGAGAAAGGCGCCAAGGCTGTTGCGGATTGGATGCTGGAGCAAAAGCAACTGCTGCTCACCGATACAACCATGCGCGATGGGCACCAGTCCCTGCTGGCCACACGCATGCGCTCGATTGACATGATCAAAGTAGCGCCAAGCTATGCCGCCAACCTGCCCGAACTCTTCTCGATGGAATGCTGGGGCGGAGCGACGTTTGATGTGTCCTACCGATTCTTGCAGGAATGCCCCTGGCAGCGCCTGCGACAGCTGCGCGCGGCGATGCCAAACCTGCTGACACAAATGCTACTGCGCGCCTCAAACGGCGTGGGCTACACCAACTATCCCGACAATGTGGTGCAGGAGTTTGTCCGGCAGGCCGCGAAGACTGGCGTGGACGTGTTCCGCGTGTTTGACAGCCTCAACTGGGTCGAAAACATGCGTGTCGCCATGGATGCCGTGGTGGAGTCGGGCAAGATCTGTGAAGGCACCGTGTGCTACACAGGCGACATCCTCGACCCCAACCGGGCGAAGTATGACCTGAAGTATTATGTTGCGATGGGTAAGGAATTGCAGGCCGCCGGTGCGCATGTGCTGGGCCTTAAGGATATGGCGGGCTTGCTGAAGCCAGCCTCGGCCAAGGTGCTGGTCAAAGCGCTGAAAGACGAGCTGGATATTCCGGTGCATTTCCACACACACGATACATCCGGCATTGCAGGCGCCACCATTCTGGCCGCCGCAGACGCGGGTGTGGATGCGGTAGACGCAGCAATGGATGCGTTTTCGGGCGGGACATCGCAGCCCTGCCTCGGCTCGATCGTCGAAGCCCTGCGCAACACCGACCGCGACACGGGGATCAACATGGAAAACCTGCGCGAAATCTCGGATTACTGGGAACAGGTCCGAGCGCAATATGTGGCGTTTGAGAGCGGCCTCGCCGCCCCTGCCTCGGAGGTCTACCTACACGAAATGCCCGGTGGGCAGTTTACCAATCTCAAAGCGCAGGCGCGTTCACTGGGCTTGGAAGAGCGTTGGCCCGAGGTCGCCCGCACCTACGCGGATGTGAACCAAATGTTTGGCGACATCGTCAAAGTCACGCCGTCCTCCAAGGTTGTAGGGGATATGGCGTTGATGATGGTGTCTCAAGGCCTCACCCGAGACGAAGTCGAAGACCCTGCCACCGATGTGGCCTTCCCCGATAGCGTGATCGACATGATGCGTGGCAATCTGGGCCAGCCTCCGGGCGGATTCCCGGATGGGATCGTCAACAAGGTGCTGAAGGGTGACAAACCCAACACTGTGCGACCCGGCGCGCATCTGGAGCCGGTTGATCTGGAAGCCGCCCGCGCTGATCTGAGCGAGCAACTGGAAGGCAAGCCCGTCGATGACGAGGACCTGAACGGCTATCTGATGTATCCAAAGGTTTTCCTGGATTACATGGGGCGCCACCGCACCTACGGCCCAGTGCGCACCCTGCCGACCCGTGCGTTTTTCTACGGGATGGAACCAGGCGAGGAAATCAGCGTGGAGATCGACCCTGGCAAGACCTTGGAGATCCTGCTGCAAGCCGTTGGCAAGACGCAGGACGATGGCGAAGTGCGGGTGTTCTTTGAACTGAACGGCCAGCCCCGCGTGATCCGGGTGCCCAACCGTCTGGTTAAATCGCAGACCGCGCAACGGCCCAAGGCCGAAGCGGGCAACGCCAATCACATCGGCGCGCCGATGCCCGGGGTTGTGGCCTCTGTCGCCGTCACCGTGGGGCAAGAGGTCAAAGCCGACGATCTGTTGCTGACCATTGAAGCAATGAAGATGGAAACGGGTATCTACGCCGAGCGTGATGCGGTGGTCAAAGCCGTGCACGTGAACGCAAGCGGGCAGATTGATGCCAAGGACCTTCTGATCGAACTGGAGTAACCGCTGTGATCCGCAAGGCTCTTTTAGGGATCGTGATCGCAACCGGGCTTTCAGGCCCGGTGTTTGCGGGCGATCCGGTGGTTGATTTCAGCGCCGACGATCCTGTGAAGCAAGCCGCGGTCAAGGAAGCGCGCAATACCCTGCCTGTGTTTTTGCGCAAAACTCTCGAAGGCCGGGACCAATCCGAACAGGGGGCCAGCCTGAAGGTTGAAGTTGTCATCAACAATGATCTGTCGGAAATCATTTGGGTGGCACCCTTTGCACGCGCGAAAGGTGGCGGGTTTCTTGGGGTCCTGGCGAACGCGCCGGTCCACATGACAAATCACCAGGCGGGCGATACCATACGCTTTGCTCAGCACGACATTCAGGATTGGTCCTGGATGGAAAACGACCGGCTGTACGGGAATTATGTCACCCGCATCATGGTTCCGCATCTCAGCGCTGAGAACCAAGCCTGGCTTAAAGAAACTTTGTCCGATTCCCCGCTTCCGTCGGGCTGGTAAGCCACTTCGTTTTTGAACCTTGGACGAACCCATTTTGATTTTCCGGCAAATTGCGCCATTATGCCTCTCAGAGCGTGCGATAAGCACCGCAAGGGAGGATGAACGATGTGCCGGATATTTGCTGGACAAGACCCAGAACGATACGAACTTGAAACTCGTCGGATGCGCCTGAACGGCCAAAGCACCAGCATTCGGCTGGAAAAATCCTTTTGGGGCATCTTGGACGAGATCGCTGATGGCGAGGCGATGACGACACCCGCATTTGTGTCCAAACTTCACGGCGAAGTGCTGGAGCTGCATGGCGAGCCTAAGAACTTCACGGCCCTGCTGCGTTGTACGTGTCTTGTTCACCGCGAAAACCCGGTCGAAGCGGCGTCGCAAATCGCTGCTGAATAGCCGAATTCAGCCTGTAGTAACCCCTTACTACCTACTCCAAAATTGATTTTGGTAAGATTCCCGGACCAATAGCTGACCCGGGGGACTTTAAATGGCCAAAGCCATCCACAGCATGATCCGCGTTCTCGACGAAGCGCGGTCGGTGCGATTTTACAAAACAGCGTTTGATCTTGATGTGGCCGACCGGCTGGATTTCGAGAGTTTCACGCTGGTTTACCTCAGCAATGCAAACTCCGGGTTTGAGCTGGAGCTGACAATCAATAAAGGCCAGTCCGAGCCTTATGACCTAGGCAATGGTTACGGTCATTTCGCCGTGCTGGTCGAAGATCTGGCGGCAGAACATGCCCGCTTTGAAGCCGCAGGTCTGGCGCCGCGCAAGATGGTAGAATTTGCCCCAGACGGAGAGCTCGTGGGCAAATTCTTCTTTGTCGCCGATCCAGATGGCTACGAGATCGAAGTGCTCGAACGTGGCGGGCGCTTCAAATGAACAATTCCAAACATGACGTCAATAATTTCCAGGGAGGAAGAGAAATGACAGCAACCAGCCAGCAACGCGGAATGACGCGACGCGAGCTTCTGAGCCGTTCGGTGGCCATGGGGGCAACCTTTGTGGTCGGTCCGGCCTTTGTCGCCGGATCAGATGGCGCTTGGGCGATGGAAACCACCGCACTCAAACCTGAATCCATGGCAACCCTCATCCAGATGGCGCGCGATATATATCCGCATGACCATGTGGCGGATGAATTCTACGCCGCTGCCGTCAAGGGCTATGACACAGCCGAAGCCGCCGAGGGTATCGAGGCGGGCATTGTCGCATTGGACGCCGCCGCCCAGGCTGCAGGCCACGACAACTACCTCGCCATGGGCTGGGAACGTGACCGTGTGGATGTGTTGCGCTCCATGGAAGATGACCCCTTCTTTCAACAGATCCGCGGCGGGCTTGTGACCGGGCTTTATAACCAAAAGGCGGTCTGGCCTCTCTTTGGTTACGAAGGCGCGTCCTTCGAGCTGGGCGGTTACATCGACCGTGGTTTCAACGACATCAACTGGCTTTGAGCCGTAGCGAGATAAGGAGAACAAACTATGGCTGCACCTTTTGATAAAACAGACGATAGCGTCATCGTGGTCATCGGCACCGGTGCCGGTGGCGGTGTATTGGCAAACGAGCTGGCCCAGAAAGGCATTAGCGTCGTGGCGCTGGAAGCAGGCGGGCGGTATCTGCCCGAAGATTACGTCAACGACGAATGGGAGAGCTTTGGCCAACTGGCCTGGCTGGACCCCCGCACCACCTCGGGTGACTGGCGCGTGGCCAAAGATTTTTCCGGCCTGCCTGCGTGGATCGTCAAAGCCGTGGGCGGTACCACCACCCACTGGGCGGGCGCAAGCCTGCGGTTCCAAGACCACGAGTGGAAAGCCAAGACCAACTATGGCGAGGTGGACGGCGCGAACTTGATGGACTGGCCGATCGACCCGCGTGAAATGGATGACTATTACACCAAAGCCGAAGACAAACTGGGCGTCACCCGCACCGGTGACCGTGCCGGGCTGCCGGGCAACAACAACTATCTGGTGTTCGAAAAAGGCGCCAAGGCGCTGGGGTACAAAGAAGTCCACACCGGCCGCATGGCGATCAATTCCGCCGAAACGGATGACGCATTAGCCTGCCAGCAAACAGGTTTCTGTTTCCAGGGCTGTAAATGGGGCGCGAAATGGTCCGCTGCGTACCGCGATATCCCTGCGGGCGAGGCAACAGGCAATCTGGAGGTGCGCGAGCGTGCCCATGTGCTGAGGATCGAACACGGCGAGGATGGTCGCGTCAACGGCGTCGTCTATGCCGATGCCGATGGCAATGAGCACAAGCAGATGGCCCGCGCGGTCTGTGTGGCCGGCAACTCGTTCGAGAGCCCGCGTCTGCTGCTGAACTCGGCCACGTCGATGTATCCCGACGGGTTGGCCAACTCGTCCGGTCAGGTTGGGCGCAATTATATGCGTCACATGACAGGGTCAGTCTATGCGGTCTTTGACAAGCCCGTGAAGATGTGGCGCGGCACCACGATGGCGGGCATCATTCAGGACGAGTCACGTCACGACCCATCCCGCGGCTTTGTCGGCGGGTATGAGTTGGAAACGCTGGCCTTGGGTCTGCCGTTCATGGCGGCCTTCCTGGATCCGGGCGGCTGGGGCCGCGAGTTCACCACGGCATTGGACAGCTATGAGAACATGGCCGGCATGTGGATTGTAGGTGAAGACATGCCTCAGGAAACCAACCGGGTGACGCTGAACATGGACGTCAAAGACCAGTTCGGCATGCCTGTAGCCAATGTGCATTTTGATGATCACCCCAATGACATCGCCATGCGCAACCATGCGTATGCTCAAGGGGCGGCGGTCTACGATGCCGTGGGGGCGACACGCACCTTCCCCACGCCACCCTACCCGTCCACGCATAACCTGGGCACCAACCGCATGTCCGAAAATGCCTCGGATGGCGTTTGCAACAAATGGGGCCGCACCCACGATATTGAGAACCTCTACATCTCGGACGGTTCGCAATTCACCACAGGCGCTGCGGAAAACCCAACCCTGACGATTGTGGCGTTAGCCATACGTCAGGCGGACCACATCGCGTCAGAAATGTCTGCTGGCACTCTCTGAGCCTTGCAAATAGGCGGTATTTGCTGCCCTCTGCCCCCGGCTGCGTCTTTCGTTGCCGGGGGTTTTCTTTTGGGTCGAGCGGGGAATCGCCGCCACATTTCAGTAATTTGGCAATTACTTGCCGCTTCAAAACAGTTGCCTTGCCCGACGCCGCGCCCGGACACTACCCTGAGTTGAGGGTCTACCACTCACGGATCCTTTGCTTGAGGGAGAGGGACCTTGCCGGACAAGCATATCGAAAAACTGAAGTATACTCTGCCGAGGCCCAAACGGCATGTCTTGCTGTTTTTCTTCGTACTGCTTCTGTCGTCGGCGCTGATGTATCTGGATATGGCCATGCGGTTTCAACCCTGAGATAGGGGCCAATGCCGATCGCAGGTATTTTTTTCCGCCTGGAGCCATTTTAGGCTTGCAGGATGCGCCCAGACTGAATATCTCCCACCTCACCCAAGGACGCGGGTGTAGCTCAGGGGTAGAGCGTTACCTTGCCAAGGTAAATGTCGTGAGTTCGAATCTCATCACCCGCTCCAATTTTTTAAATCTTGTAGTATTGCCCCCTCGGGGGAGCACAATGACGGGTGCGATCTAGCCGCCACAGCCTTGTTCTGTTTTGGTCAGCCAACGCACCACCGCCATGTTTCCAGGGTGATCGTGACGCGCCTGTTGCAGGTGGGGCAATGCCCTTTCATATTCGTCGAGCTTGGCCAGACAAATCCCCATATGCAGGTTGATGTGAGAGGTCAGACCCCATCTTTCACAGGCCTGCTCAATAATGGTCAAAGCTTTTTCAGCATGATTGGTCTGGTGCAGCAGTTTGGCGTAGTTGATTTCAAGCACGGGAAGGGTTGGCGCGCCGTTCCGCGCTGTCTCCACCTCAAATCGCGCGGTTTTCATCTCGCCCAATCGCATCAAAGCCTCGGCACGTCCCGCGTGCCAGGCCAGCGCGGGAATGCCCTCTGGCGGGTTGTGGTCCGTGGTGTCGATCCAGCGTTCCAGAATGGGTTTGCCGTCCAGACCCAATTTAGTCGCCAAATCATCAGCCAGCAAAGCGGACCACGAATGGAAGGGATCATCCTGCGCCACCTTGGTCAGTTTTTCCAGGGCGGTGTCAAAATTTCGGGCAGACATAAGCTCGGCCACTCCGCGGCGCTCGGCGCTTCCCGAAGAGGGTTTGAACACCGTCTCTGCCTGGGTCTGCCCAAGGCACGCGCTGACCGTGTCCGCTGCGTATTCTCGCATCATCTCAGAGTGTTTGGCGGGCAATAGATGCACTGACACTTGACCGGTCACGTGATCATCCCAACCATAGGTCATCATGGCGAGCCTGATCAGCGTCGGATTATTGCCCCGGATCAAGGTGAGATCCCCATCCCAGACACCGAACACATGCGTGCGGCGCATTTGTTCCCGGACGGACTGATAGGCATCGAACCCTTTTGGGATATTCGTGAACAATGACAGATTTGGGCCATTGTCGATGATGGTCAGCTGCGGTTTTGGCATGGCACGGCTGGCAATTTCACGGGCGGTTTCGAACGCCTCGGACCCCCCGTAGGAAAATCCGACCACGTGCAACGGCGTTTCAGGAAAGGTGTGTTCCAATACATCCACATATTCGCCCACCATTGTTGCAAAAGCCGTTTCACTCGTTTTGGGAAGCGCGATGGGAGATTTCAGATAGTATACCGACTGATCGTCTGGAACAGTTTTCAGAAATTCGTCAATCTTGGGGGCGGCGGGCTCTACACCCGGCGTGAAGATCAAAGGATTGGCACCCTGCCCGTCTTTGGCCAGAACAAGCCCCTCATGCAGCTGAAGCGGACTGCTGCCTTGTAGCAATTTATGCAGGCCAAGCGGTGTTGCGTTGGCAAAGGCGTCGGCCACAGGAAGATGGCATTTGGTCCGATCACGGATATGGGTCAACATCCGAACCAGCAAAAGCGAATTGCCGCCTGCATCAAAAAAGTGCTGATCGACGTTCCGGATTGCAGACCCCAATGCCTGATGCCAGCCATCGACCACCGCAGGCGCAATCTCGACATCCAGATCATAGCGCAATGGCGCATCTTCGGGGGCCTCCAGGACAAGGTTCAGAAGGGCTGTACGATCCAGCTTGCCCGTGGTGGTCAGGGGCAGTTCTTCTATCTCGGCAACAATGCCTGGCACCCATGCGGACGGCAAATGCGCTCGCAGGTAATCCCGCAACTGTTCGGTGCTGGCCTCCTGCTTGGGCACAAAGACGGCCACCAGCGTTTGCGTGCCCTCGATATCGGCGGTCAAGACGGACGCAGCCGCAGCCAGACCGCTGCTGAGAATAAGATGTTCAACCTCTCCGGGCTCGATCCGTTGACCGCTGATTTTGACCTGCTGGTCCTTGCGTCCCGCATACCCGATGGCCCTATTGTCCAAGACACGCCCCAGATCGCCGGTCTTGTACCACCGACCCGCTGCCGGAGCGTCGCGCCCTTCGACAAAGCTAAGCTGTGTTCTTTCAGGATCCTTATAGTATCCAAGCGCCACACCGGGCCCTGATATACATATTTCTCCGACACGGCCGGGCCAAACCGGGCAGCCGTCTTCATCCACAATGGTCACCGCATATCCCGGCAAGGGCATGCCAATCGGATGCCCCGATACATTGGCCTGGGCGATCTCCAGACCTTCGGCGCGGACCTGTTGGTATGTGGAAAAAACAGTCGCTTCTGTCGGCCCGTACCCATTGTAGAGCTGGCCCACCAGTGGCAGCAGATCTTGTGCCAATTGTGGGGAAAGCGCCTCGCCTCCGGTCAGCGCCTTGAGATTTGGCATCACGGGCAAGCCAACTTGCACCAACATGCGCCACATCGATGGGGTCGCAAAGAAGTGGTCCGGTGGAACAAAGCGCATTTCCTCGACAATGAACCAGGGATCCTTGCGCAGGGATTCCGTGATCATCACCAAGACACCCCCAGTCGTAAGCGGCATCAGGAATTCATAGATGATGCTGTCGAACGTGGTGCTGCTGACCGACAACATCCGGTCTTCGGGTTGCGGTGAAAGTATCTCACGCAGGCCGGCCAATAGGTTTGCGATGGCCCGCTGCGGCACCGCTACTCCCTTGGGGGTTCCGGTCGAGCCGGATGTGAACATGACATAGGCAAGATCATCCGCACGGACATCCAGAGGGGTCACGTCTTGCTTGTCCGAAGGTTTCAGGGCGGAAAGACCCAAGGTCTGCGCCAACTCTGACGGCCCGATAAAATGCGCCGGGGCGCACTGGGACAACAGGCGATGCAACCGGTCGGGAGGATCCCCCGGAGCCAAAGGCACAAAGGCGCGACCGCTGCGCCAGATACCGATCATGGCCGCGATAAATTCAAATCCGCGGGGCATGGCCAAGGCGATCAGATCTCCGGGTGCCCCCGGAGCATCCATGAGTGCATTCGCCCAGGCCGCACTTGCACGGTCCAGATGCTGGTAGGAAAATCGCTGATCAGAGATCACGACCGCGGTCTTATCACTATACTCGGAAAACGCGCGTTCAATCAGATCGGGGATCAGCGCGCGCCCTGCGGGATCCGGCGACCGCAAAATCGCTTCTTTCTGGGTATATCCGAGATCTTCCAACAACGTGTGAGGGGCTGTCAGAAGCTGATCAAGGACCTCCTGAAACGTCTGTTCGATGCGCTGAGTCGTTGCGACGGAAAAAACGGCGGCGTTGCTGACAAACTCTCCGCAATACCCCGACGCGCTGGGTTCCAGGTTCAGAACCAGGGGAAACGGGGTCGGACGCGCCGGAAGTGACAGGGGGGTCACAACACAATCTTTCAGTTGCAGTCCGCGGGTGATAAATCCGCGATAGTTCAAAACCGCCTGAAGTGTCTCTGGCGATGAAATAGCAGGGCTCTCTTGCGCAGTTTGCATTTCGTCATCGGACGGAGCCAATGCCTGCAAAATGGATTGGTGCTCGCGCTGGCACAGCTGCAGCAATGTCATCTCAGTCGCCAAGGATTGATGCAATGGCACTGTTTTGACCAAGGCCCCTATCATGGACCTCAGCTCCGCTGTGTGACGGTTGAGCACAGTGCTGCCGATGCGAAATTCGCGTTGCCCGGTAATATGAAACAAAGTCGCCCGAAACGCCGCCAGCACAATCGCAACGGGGGCCACTTTGATGCGTCCTGCCAGGTCCTCGATCGCAGAATGGCGTGCAGCAGAGATCGCAACAGGTACAGTGTGACTGTCAAAGTTCGGGGAGGCAGGCGCCTTGTAATCAAAGGGCAGCGCAAGTGTCGTTTCAGGATCGTCCCGAGAGTGCCACCGCGCAAGCGACTGATCCAGTGGTTCTTTGGCAGCTTTTAGCGCCAGCGCCTTTGCATGATCTCCAAAGTCATAAACCGGGCGTTCAACAACGCTGTTAAGATCGGCGTAGAGCGCCCCAATCTCGCGGCATAGTGCACTCAAAGACCAGCCATCCATCAGTGCATGGTGGTAGACGATCAGCAACACCCAATCGTCTTCATCCTGTTTGTATGCCCGCGCTCGTACGAGCGGTACGGCGCTTAAATCAAACGCGGTCTCACACTCCGATGTGATCAATGCGTACAGATCATCACTCGTTTCGCGCAGATCCCGGACGATAAAATCGACAGGTGCACGCTCGGCGATGTTGAGTTGCAACACGCCGTCCGTTTCGACCAGCGCGGTGCGTAGGCTATCGTATTTGTGGGTCAATCCTGTCAGGGCCGCCTGCAGTCGTTCGGGGTTGAATGCACCGCGGATGGTCCACGCGCGGCTGACATTGACCATCGCCTGATCTGACGCCAGGTGCCCCATGCACCAGAACTGCTCTTGCTCGAGTGTGGCAGGAACTGAAATCGCGCCTTCGGGCCGCCTCGTGTGGCGCGCCTTGCGGTTGTCATTTGACGACAAGACGCGGCGCAGGCGATCGCGCAACGCCTCACTCGTCTTTGTCATAAAGCTCTCTGGAGGTCTCTGGATTTAGGGCAAACACCAGATCCATCGGAACCGAGATCACGACGGGCCCCTCCATCGCAAACGCGTCTTGCAACGCGTCTTTCAGCGCTTTTTTCGTGCAGACCGTCATTCCGTGGGCCCCCCAGCCCTTTGCTATCTCTGCATAATCGACATTCTGATCATATTGCAAGATGGGGTTGGCATCTTCGGGCATGTATCGGCGTTGCGCCAATTGACCGTTGATCCCGCCGTTATCCGCGACAATGACAATCAAATTGGCACCGTTTCGCGTGGCTGTTTCCAATTCAACAGATCCCAAACCAAACCCAACATCCCCCACCAGCGCCACAACCGTCTGGGCCGGGTTCTGCAGGGCCTCGCCAATGGCATAAGGGATGCCCAGTCCGATAATGCCCAAATGTCCCAGTGTCATCCGGCGGAAGGGTTGGTGCACCGGCCACAAAAGATGCCCCCACGTTAAGGCAAGCCCGCTGTCCAGTATCGTGACGGCATCCTCGGGCACATGCGTCGCCAGCACTTTGCAAAGCTGCATCATGGATTGCTCGTCCTCCGAACCATGCGCACCGCTGACGAGAGTTTCCAGCGCCACCTTGTGGGCGCGGTCCAGATGCTTGCACCACGCCTTGCGATCCGGTGATGTCGGGCTTTGGCCCAACACCGATGTCAATGCCGCCAAATCAGGCGCAAGCCGCTCCACCGAGACGCCTTGCGCCACACCGATTCCGTTGGAAAACCTCCAGTCCAGATCAGCGCCACAAATCAGAACGAAATCACAGTGCCGCAGGGCCTCGTCTTTGGCGGCATAGACACTCAGCGGGTGGTCGTCGCTTAGCAATCCCCGGCCCATCGGAGTGGCCAGAACAGGCAGAGAGTGCGCCTCGAGCAGGTGTCGTAAGTTCTCTGGCACGGCGCTACCCCAACGCACGTCCTCTCCGAGGATCAGAACAGGTTTTGAGGCCTGGTCGAGTTTTGTTTGAACGCATACGGCCTGCGCGGTCTCATACGCGCGGCGCGGGAGCTGCGCAGTGAGGCCACGCGCATTCAACACACCTGTTGTGACTTCGACAAAGACAGGCCCTTCCGGTCTGGTGCAGGCCACGGCCACAGCCTGTGATATCTCGTCCCCCAATTGATCCCGGTCTCTGATCTGAATGACAGCCTTGCAAACTGGAGCGACGGCCCCTGCCCCATCAAAGGCCTGAAAGTAACCCGCCTGATCCGGCGGTTGCTCCACAACGCCGCCAATCACAACCAAGGGCCATTTGTTCTGCAACGCATGAGACAAGCCCGTTACCGCATTGGTCAAGCCCGGCCCCGGAGAACAAATTGCAACGGCGACCATCGCGCCTTCTCGATAGTTATGCGCCATCGCAGCGCCCAGGGCGCCGAACTGAGACCTGCACCCCACGACCTGCAACCCTTCTTGGACGCAGGCCCCTAAAGTCCAGTAGAGTGGGCTACCCGGCAGAGAGTACACATGCGTGACACCCTGTGATGAGAGAGATTGCGCAATCGCTTGATGGCCGTTTGGATTATCCCGGCTTGTCAGTTTGGCACGCAGTGTCTTCTGCAAGTGGCGTTTGGCCTGTGGAGCAGAGGGTGCACTCATCAGGATACGGGCGTGTCAATATCGGCCAGCTTGGCCACCGCATCCTCCAGCCGTGCCAGATCCTGTGGTGACAACAGACCTTGGATATAGTCAGATAACACCGCTGGAGTAGGATACCGGAACAGGGCTGTGGATGGCACATGACATCCCATCAGATCACCCAAAGTGGCCGCCAATTGCAGCCCGAGGATGGAGTTTCCGCCCAGGTTGAAGAAATTGTCATCTGGGCCAACGACGTGCACATTCAGCACCTCGGCAGTAAACTCGCATACGATATGTTCAACGGCATTGGTCGGCGCGCGGCTCGGGGTTTCGAATGCCGCACTTAAGGCTTTCCACATGTTCAATCTTTGACGTTTGCCGGTTGCACCCACTGGAATGGAGTCCACCACTGCAATCTGGCTGGGCACCTTGTAATCGATAAGCGTTTCAAACAGTCTGGCCCGAATGTCTTGCCCGTCTATTGCAGCATCTGGTTGCAAGACCACGGCCGCGACCAAATCCTCTCCCAATGAGGGATGCACCCGGCCAAAGGCCACCGCATCAGCGACGCCTTCAATGGCCAAAAGTGCGTCGTCAATCTCGACCGAGGAAATCTTTTGCCCGCCTCGGTTGACGATTTCTTTGCGACGGCCGGTCAGTGTCAGAAAACCATCTTCCCCAAGTCGCCCCAGATCTCCGGTCCAAAAGAACGCCCCCTTGAATGCATCGCGATTGGCCATGGGGTTTTCGACATAGCCCGCGGTGACACCGTCCCCTTGAATAACCACATTGCCCACCTCCCCGGCCTTGACCGGTTGACCTGCGTCATCGTGGACTTCGATCCGCGTGCCTGCGGCAAGGCCAACAGTCCCAGGCCGCCGCGTCCCCGGCGGCAACGGGTTCGTCGCAATCTGGTGACTGGCCTCGGTCATGCCGTAAGCCTCAATCACCGGCACATCAAAACAGCGCTCCAGACGGGTGATGATCGCCGTTGGCAATGCCGCCGACGAAGACCGCACGAATCGCAGATGATGCTCGACCGGCGCATTCGTAGCGTCGATATGATTGATCAGCGCGATGTGAATGGTGGGCACTGCCGAATACCAGGTAGGACGATGAAGCGCGAGATTGTGGACGAAATCCGCTGGGGTGAACTGATCTTTTACAACAACAGCACCGCCAGACAGCAAGGTCGCGCAAACATTGGCCATCAAACCGTGAATGTGAAACAACGGCATCACACTTAAACACCGATCGTCTGCTGTCAGATGCAGGCTGTGCGCAATGTTACGTGCAGATGCTTCCAGGTTGGCTTGTGACAGCTCGATCATCTTGGGACGCCCCGTGGTGCCCGAACTGTGCAAAATGAGTGCTGGCGCAGAAGGTTTGAAGTGTTCCACTTCGCAAATGCCCTCTGAGGATGGCATCGGGGTGTGATCATCCAACATCACCTTTGGAAGCGCCTGATCTTCGACCGCGGACAAGGCGTCCGGGCTGACCTGCTCTCCAAGAATCACGAGGCTTGGGTTCAGGTCTTTGAGATAAAAGAGAAACTCATCCCGGGTATACCCCGGGTTCAGCGGGGCGGCGACATAGCCCTGCAGGCAGGCAAGAAAGCTGATGACCGCATGCCGCGATTTTGGCGCTATGATCGCAATCCGGCTGAGTTTGGGCACTCCGGCCTCTGCAATTTGCGCCGTAAGCCAAGCCATGGCATCCATTACCTCGCCCCGAGACAAAGCTCCGGTGTCCGCACAGATCAATGCGGGCTTTTCCGGGTTTTGCTGGAACGCAGCAATCAACTCTGCACCTAGGTGCGCCAAATTCAAATCCTCTAAATAATCACACGAAATACCCCGTGCAAACCTTAGATTGCCACGCGGAATGTTCAACACCTTCCGACATCTCGGCCTGTGATTAACAACTGTAGACCATCTGGATCTTGCGCGATGAATAAGGACCATTGCTCACCCTTCTGATCGGGGTGACGCAGGCGAGGCACAACATCGCATCCAATTGCAAGGTTGTCTTGGATTATCACCGCCATCCTCCTATAAGCAGCCCGAATAATAGCTGGAAGGACCAGAGCCCATGCGCACTGCACAGGTCACTCGCAAAACGGCAGAAACAGACATCTCGGTCGAAATCAATCTCGATGGCACCGGCGCTTATGATATGGCCACGGGCATCGGGTTCTTTGATCATATGCTGGACCAGCTGGCGCGCCATTCTCTGATTGATATGGCGGTACGCTGCAAAGGGGATTGTCACATCGATGATCACCACTCGGTCGAGGATGTGGGCATTGCCTTGGGACAGGCGCTAAGCCAAGCCGTGGGCGACAAGAAAGGCATTCGCCGCTACGGCAGCTGCCTGTTGCCGATGGATGATGCTTTGGTACGCTGCGCCCTGGATCTGTCCGCACGGCCTTATTTGGTGTGGAATGTCGATATGCCCACCGCCCAGATCAAAACCTTTGACACCGAGCTGGTGCGTGAGTTCTTCCAGGCCTTCAGCACCCACGGTGGCATCACGTTGCACGTCGATCAATTGCATGGGCTCAACAGCCACCACATTGCAGAGGCTGCATTCAAATCAGTGGCTCGGGCCTTGCGCGAAGCTGTTGAAGTAGACCCTCGCAAAGCCGATGCGATCCCGTCCACCAAAGGGACGTTGTAAGCCTCATGACCACCGTCATTGTTGACTACGAAAGCGGCAATCTGCATTCGGCCGAAAAGGCGTTTCAGCGGATGGCAGGTGAGGCAGGTGTGGGCAAAGTTGTTGTCACATCGGACCCGGATGTCATTCGGCGGGCTGATCGCGTAGTGTTACCAGGGGATGGGGCCTTTCCGGCGTGTCGGCAGGCGCTGTTTGATCACCGCGGCGTATTTGAAGCGATCGAAGAGGTGGTTGTCACTGGCGGCAAGCCGTTCATGGGCATTTGTATCGGGATGCAGATGATGGCTTCGCTAGGAATGGAATACGCCGAGACCCCCGGGTTTGACTGGATCGGCGGGCGTATCGTGCCTATTTCTCCAGGCGATGCTGCGCTGAAGGTACCGCACATGGGCTGGAACGATCTGACGATAGATCAGCCCCACCCTGTATTTGATGGCATTGAAACCGGGCAACACGCCTATTTCGTGCATTCCTACCACTTTGACGTGGCGGATGCGGCGCATCTGCTGGCGCATGTGGACTATGGCACGCCTATCACCGCCGTGGTCGGGCGTGAAAATCTGATCGGCACGCAGTTCCACCCTGAGAAAAGCCAGGACACCGGCCTGCGAATGATTGCCAATTTTCTGAACTGGGCCCCTTGATCTGCGCGCGACAGGCGAGACATGCGGCAAGCTCCAAACTACATCTTTCCCAAAGCACTCCCGCCGGAGACTCCTCAACCAAAAAAGCCGCGTTTCCATCCGGAAAACGCGGCTTTCTCAGCAAAAATTGGTTTTACTGGCGTTTCCAGGTCTGGCTGCGGCAAATGCCCAGTACACAACCTGACACCTTCAACGTGTTCCCGCTCAGCGCCATTTTCGAGTTGTAGGTTTTGTCACGATCAGGTGCCCAGATTTTGCCACCAGAATAGGACCCACCCCCGTCAGCGTTCATGTCCCAGATCATCTTGCGGCCGATGTTGGGACTGTCGATCGTGTCGCCCGAGCTGTTAAACCCTTTCCCTAGAACGCCACAAATCTGGCTGCCACATTTGGAGATCGTGACCAAAGCATAGTTTCCGTCATCGCCCGGCTGGGTCTTCCAGGTGCCCAAAACCGGATCGGCCATTGCGGCCCCAGCGCTCAGAGCCAAAGCGGCAAATGTTGCGACAAAACGTTTCATAATCGTATTCCTCCCTTGCGTGGTTGGGCGTACTCTGAGCGAATGCGCCCATTGGGATCAAGTCTGACGTTGGGTCGCGTTGCAATTGCTGCGTACCCATGGCAAAGGGCGGAGCACCGTATTGACGCAAGGAATCCCGGATGATCCTCTATCCCGCAATTGATCTAAAAGACGGCCAGGCCGTGCGTCTGCTGCGTGGCGAAATGGATCAGGCAACCGTGTTCAATGATGACCCTGCGGCCCAAGCCATGGCTTTTGTCGATGCGGGCTGCGAATGGCTGCATCTGGTTGATCTCAATGGCGCTTTTGCAGGAGAGCCCGTCAATGCTGCCCCGGTTGAGGCTATTCTGGAGCGCACGAAAGTGCCTGCGCAACTGGGTGGCGGTATCCGTGACATGGCCACGATTGAACGCTGGTTGTCCAATGGGTTGGCACGGGTGATCCTTGGCACGGTCGCAGTGGAAGACCCGGACTTGTTACGCCAAGCGGCCAAGGCTTTCCCGGGTCAGGTTGCTGTCGGCATAGATGCCCGCAATGGCCGCGTTGCAACGAAAGGCTGGGTCGAAGAAACCGATGTGATGGTCACCGATCTTGCACGTTCGTTCGAGGATGCCGGCGTGGCGGCCATCATCTATACCGACATCACCCGCGATGGGGCCATGAAGGGCCCCAATGTGGAGGCCACAGCCGCATTGGCCAAGGCAGTGTCGATCCCCGTGATCGCATCGGGTGGCGTCAGTTCGCTGGATGATCTGAAAGCATTGCGCGATTGCGGTGCCCCCTTAGACGGGGCCATTTCAGGCCGTGCGCTCTATGATGGAGCATTGGATCTGTCCGAGGCGTTGGACGTGCTTAAGGGCTGAGATTGCCTCCCAGCCCTTGATACCCATTATTTCCCGGCAGCTTTGGCCGTCAGCTTGCCCAAGGCGCCTGTCATTTTCTGCACGTATGCAGCATCACTTGGGATGCCACCCAGATCGTCTAGCATTTCCTTGGGGTCCTCGTAGGCCAGCCACACCTGCCCAGCCCCATCCCGGTAGACCAGAACTTTCAGTGGCAAGAATAACCCAGCCAAAGGATCATCCTGCATTGCGGGCGTGCCCAGCTTGGGGTTGCCAAAAATCAGCACCTGGCTGGGGGCCAATTCCATTTCGGCTTTCATCGCACCACCGGCGTGATCCACACGGGCAAAGACGGTGGCCCCTGCCCCTTCCACCGCCGCTTGCAGTGCATCCATGGTGGTGGCCACATCGCCGCTGGCTTTGACCTTCACGATATCATCACTCATCGCTGCAGCTCCTGTTGCTAAAAGGGCGATTGCCCCCGCCATAATCATCTGTTTCATTTCAAAAATCCCCTTATCACATGCTTTGTTACCTCACATCCTCTGGCATGTTGGCTCGAATGGACATAAACAATCGCGTGAAACCTCCAAGGGCGCGACTTTATGCTGAAAACCCGGATCATACCTTGCCTCGATGTGGCCGATGGCCGCGTGGTGAAAGGCGTGAATTTCGTGGATCTGGTGGATGCCGGTGATCCCGTGGATGCAGCCCGTGCTTATGACGCCGCTGGCGCGGACGAGCTGTGCTTTCTGGATATCAACGCCACCCATGAAAACCGCGGCACGATGTTTGACATGGTCCGTCGCGCCGCCGAGCAATGCTACATCCCCTTGACCGTAGGTGGCGGTGTCCGCACCGCTGATGATGTGCGGGCTTTGTTGCTCGCTGGGGCTGATAAAGTCAGCTTCAATTCTGCGGCTGTCGCGAACCCCGATGTGGTGCGCGAAGCGGCCGACCAGTTTGGCAGCCAATGCATCGTCGTGGCGATTGACGCCAAAACCGTGTCGCCCGGCAAGTGGGAGATTTTCACCCACGGCGGGCGGCGCGAAACGGGCATCGATGCGGTTGAGTTTGCAAAGCTGGTCGAGGCGAAGGGCGCAGGGGAAATCCTTCTGACCTCCATGGACCGGGATGGCACGAAGGCCGGGTTCAACCTTCCTCTGACCCGCGCGATCAGCGATGCAGTGTCGATCCCCGTCATCGCGTCAGGCGGTGTGGGCAACCTTGATCATCTGGTAGACGGCGTGACCAAAGGCGGGGCCAGTGCCGTGCTGGCGGCGTCGATCTTCCACTTTGGCGAATTCACCATAGCTGAGGCAAAATCGCACATGGCGCAGGCGGGTATTCCGGTCAGGATGGACGCATGACACTGGATGAACTGGCCACCATAATTGCTGCGCGTGCATCGGCTGACCCAAAGGACAGCTGGACGGCCAAGCTGTTGTTGCAAGGCCCGGAAAAAGCTGCTGAAAAATTTGGCGAGGAAGCGGTGGAAGCGATCATCGAGGCCGTCAAAGGCGACCGCGCCGCGCTGACATCAGAGGCGGCAGATGTGCTCTTTCACCTGCTGGTGATGTTGCACTCACGCGGTGTGGCCATTGCAGACGTCATGGACGAACTGGCCCGCCGTACCGGGCAATCGGGACTAGAAGAAAAGGCAGCACGACCAAAATGATCCGCCATATCGTGTTTTTCAGCGCCAAAGACGCGCAGGATGTGGAGGCTATTCAGAACGGGCTGATGATGCTGGCCGATATCCCCCATTCACAACATTTCGAGGTGGGCCGCAATTTGCAGAGCGATACCATCTCGGGGCCCGAGATCGACGTGGTGGTTTATGCCGAGTTCACTGATGAGACCGCGCTGGCGGCTTACAAGGCTGATCCCATTTATGCCGCCTGTATCGCCAAGGTGCGCCCCATGCGTGAAATCCGGATTGCGGCGGATTTTGAGGCGGCTGAGAAAAGTTGACTGTTGCTAGACGTAGGTTCTGCGAACGAAACGTACATGGATTATAGCAAAATATCCGGAGGCCATTGTTAGCCCCTGGGGTAGCGATCCAACAGAATTTCTCAGCGTTTTATGTCGGCCAAGCATTTATTTGGAACAATTGTTGCGCCCAGCTCCACCGTATCGCCAGCCCGAGGGAGGGGCTGACGATGGCCGGGGCCTTTCAGGCCTGTTAACCGGCTGGATGCTCCAAAACAAAGGCCTGCTCAAGGCTCAAAACGTCATCTGATGCTAAAGCCGCGAAGAAATCACCCCAGTATTGAACCCCGCCATGCGCAATTCATTAAACAGGCGCTGGTGTTCAATCTTGGGGCAGCGATTCATCACCACATCCACTCCGCGCGCACGGGCTTTGGCGGCAGCCTCTTCATTCCAGACACCGATTTGCATCCAGATGGTTTGCAGATCCGGGAAGAGCTCCAGCGCCTCGTCCACTATTGGTGGAACGTGATCGGAACGGCGAAAGATGTCCACCATATCCACCGGCTCGTGGATATCCGCCAGAGAGGCCACGACTTCGCGGCCAAAAGCGGTTTTTCCTGCGTGCCCTGGGTTCACGGGTACCACCTCAAATCCCTTCAGGGATAAATATCTTGCCACGTAATAGCTGGGGCGAATTTCATTGAGGGACACCCCAACAATCGCGATGCGTTTGGTGCGGGTCAGAAGTTCGCGCAAATGGCTATCTGGGTAATGTTCGTTCATGCGCTTCCCATACTCTGATCTGCGCACAAAAAAAAGCGCCCGCGGGACAAACCCGGGGCGCCAGTCGCGGAACGAGGGACAGTGATCGAAGCGAGAGGTTCCAGATCATCGCTTCGTGGACTTCAGATAGGTCCGAATTCCAGAATAAAAAGAGGGTGTAATAATCCTGTGAACAAAATGTTAACTCACGCGATTTTCCGCTCATCTTGTGAAATGCGCCTCGATGATCACTCGCGACACGTCGTTTTAGTCAAAGATATCTTCAACAACATCCCAAAGGTCTTCGATCACCTCGCGCCCCCACCGCATGCGTTTCTTCAGGGTTTTCCTGATTGGCTTTCGGCGGGCTTTTTGCGTCTTATAATCGTTCCTTTTCTTAGGCTTATGTGCCTTGGGCCGCGCCATCTGCACGAATGTTGATCGAGGTTTAGCTGCAGGCTTGGCCAGAGCAGCTTTGGGCATCATTTTCATATCATGCAGCGGCGCACCACAGGCACTGCAACTTAGCTCGTGACGCGTTTGATCCAGCACCAGCGCGGCACGCATGCCGCAATAGCAACAGGTGGCGATTTTCATAGGGTGGGACATCAGCGCTCGCAGCTTTGGGGTCCAGCAGGATAAAGGTGTAGAACGCCTCTTTTTCAAGGATTTAGCCCCTGCGACATTCAGTCCGATCGGCTGGCATAGAGCGCCACAGCGGCCGCATTTGAGACGTTGAGCGACCCAAATTCACCGGCAAAGTCGATTTTTACCAGATGATCACAGGTTTCACGGGTTTTTTGGCGCAACCCGGGGCCTTCAGCCCCCAGAACCAAAGCCACAGGACGATCCCGGCGGCCTTGCAACGTGGTTTCAATGGTCTCCTCGGCCTCGCCTGCCAAACCCAGCACAAGATAGCCCATGGATTGAAGTTTCTGGATCGCATCCGCCAGATTGCGCACTTGCATGTAGGGCTGGCGTTCCAATGCGCCGCTGGCCGTTTTGGCAAGCGCTCCGGTTTCCGGCGCCGAATGATGACGTGGCGCGACTACGGCACAGGCGCCGAACACTTCAGCGCTGCGCAGGATCGCACCGACATTATGCGGGTCCGTGACCCGATCCAACAGCACAACGCGTGGCGGGCGCGCACCGTCACCCAAACAGACATCCTGAAACGCACCCCAATTCAGCGGCTTGACCTCAAGGGCCGCGCCCTGATGCACCGATTGCGGATCAAGCGGGGCCGGAAACTTGCGGGGGTCTGCCATCTCAGGCTCCATCCCCGAAACTTGAATAGCATCCGCCAACTTGTCATAGGCGTTTTTGGTGGTGAGCAAACGCAGTTTTTCACGGGCCGGATTTTGCAGGGCGTCGCGGACGGCATGCAGCCCAAAGAGCCATACAGTCTCAGACGCAGCCGCCCGTTTGGCTTGCTCTTTGTCGATCACCCAGCGTGGTTTTTTCATCGTTTCGCGGCCTTCCCACTAGAGCGGCAGACAATGCGTCGCGCGTGGGCGCGTTGCAAGGTATTTTCGCCTTGACGGGTCGCGGCCTCGCTTGTAATCAGCGCCTCACTGCTTGGACTTAGGTCCCGGTTAAGTGGGCGACAGGCCGCAAGGTGTGGCAGGGGACTGTAACTCCCTCGCGGAGACGCACGCCTGGTTCGATTCCAGGGTCGCCCACCACTCAATCCGCCTAAAACTGCAGACAACGAGAGCACTCTCAATAGTGTTTGTTTTTCCGTGGGTTACGTGTCTACAGAGCACCGGAGACCTCACAATTGGTCTCAGATATTGCCCGTTTGGGGGTTATTTCCAGGAAAGTCTCAGCGGAGCAAGTGCCGGTGAGGTCTTGAGCCCGTTTAGGTGAACTCAAGTATGCGCGTAGCCCAGAATCTTGCGCTGCTCTTTCCAATCAAGCGGCAGTTCCAGAAGATTGCGCAATGCTGTTGCGTTGAGATGCGGTGGCTGACGGCCTTCGAGGATGTCCGTTGAGATGTCCGTGGCCAGCCATGCGAGTGGAAGGATGCGACTTACGGATCCCGCACGCAGCCCTTCCCGCTCGGTGATTTGCTGAATCGACGAGGACTTCCCTGTAAGAAGTTCGCCCGCCCATCGCCGCGCATCGGAAACCAGTGCAATGAGATCCGGGTCTGGTTGCGGGGCACCTTCAGGAGCAATGATGATCGGTTTGGCCCGACCGTTCTGGCGCTTTTGGAACGGAACCTCGAAGGACGCGACGAGAGTTTCAAGCGCCCTACCCAGCCCCGGCAGCGCATGGAGATTTACTGAGACATGCAACCGATCCTTTTGCGCATCTATCCGATCAATCAATCCGCACGGGTAAAACACATCAATGCCGTCGGCATTCGCAGCAATCTCTGCAAACCAAGCATCCGCCGCGCGCAGGACATCAGCGATCGAGGCGTTGCCTTCTTCCGCCTGCCCCACCTGATCCACTAACCAGCTTTTGTCGCCGAGGCGGGTTTTGAGGCTGCCGAGAACAAGTTCCTCAATCTCATTTGCCGGCAGCCGCTCAATGCAGTTTCTGTCTTCTGCGCAAGACGTCTTTGAGGTGTAATACCAATAGCGCTTCGTTTGGGTTGTGCCGCCCCGGCGCACCGACTTGCTGGCATAGGTCGTACGCATCGGACGGCCTGCGGTGTCAAACAGCAGGCCATCCAGAAGCCGCTTTGCGGATCGTCGGGGCGTTTTGATCTGTTTGCCGCCGTGATCCGCCAGCAACACCTGAACCCGCTGCCAGGTCTCTTCATTGATGACGGCCTCGTGCAGCCCGTCGTGAAGCTCGCCCTTGTGGTGGGTTTTCCCAATGTAGATTGGGTTGCGCAGAATGTGGTAAAGCGCACCGCGCGACAAGGCTTCGCCGCCGTTGACGCGCCCATGCCTGTCGATCCGCCGTTTGCTGACAACGCCCAGGTCGTTCAGCCGGGCAGACAATTGCCGCACTGATCCCGTTGCCAGGTATTCAGCAAAGATCGTCCGGATCGCCGAAGCTTCCTGTTCATTGACCACCAGCGCCTTGTCTTTGACGTCATAGCCCAACGGCACGGCGCCGCCCATCCACATGCCCTTGCGCTTGGAGGCAGCGACCTTGTCACGAATGCGCTCAGCCGTCACTTCGCGTTCGAACTGGGCAAACGACAAAAGCACATTCAGGGTCAGCCGCCCCATCGATGATGTCGTGTTGAACGCCTGGGTGACCGACACAAACGACACCCCTGCCCCGTCGAAAACGTCAACCATCTTGGCAAAGTCGGCCAGCGACCGGGTCAGCCGATCAACCTTGTAGACGACGATGACATCGACACGCCCGGCCTGCACATCCTGCAGCAGTTGTGTGAGCCCCGGACGATCCATTGAGCCCCCTGAGAACCCGCCATCGTCATAGCGGCCTGAGAGCTCCGTCCAGCCTTCGTGCTTTTGACTGAGGATGTAAGCCGCACAAGCCTCGCGCTGCGCATCCAGCGAGTTGAAGTCCTGCTCAAGTCCCTCCTCGGTCGACTTGCGGGTGTAAATGGCGCAACGCTGGCGGATCATGGTTTGCCCCCCTCACGCAAACCAAAGAACTTTGGCCCGTTGCGGTTTGTTCCGGTCATCGCCCGCGCCACAGCTGAGAGAGACGTGTAGCTCTGGCCGCTCCAGGTCGCACCACCATCCCCGGTCACCAGTACCTCATGGGTGGTCCCGCCCCATTCCTTCAATAAGCGAGTTCCGTAACGCGCCGCGATTACTCCTGTGGGTGTACTGTCGGGATTGCTCTTCTGGTTACTTTGAGCCCGGATGATCCGGTTCCAGTCTCTCTTGGATTCAGCGGGTTCGCCGCCTTCCCTCGCCGCCTGAGCGTCCCAGGCAAGGACCAACCGCATGAGGCGCGCCGTGAAAGTCTTGGGGGCCTTTGAACCCTTGGCTGCAGCCCAAAGCTGTCGAAGCGTCGCTGCATCTGCGTCTTCCAATTGACGGAGATCCAGTTCCATCGCCGATGATCTCATTGATCCGCCTCGGACGTGAGGCGATAGCGTGTAACCTTGCCAGGACGATCAAGCTCGATCGAAAACCCAGAGGATCTCAGTCGCGAGATCGCAGCGCGGATCGTGTGAGGTTGCCAGCCGAGTTGCTTCTGAAGTTGCTCGATCGTCGCCCCATAACGGCGTGACAGCTGCTTGCGCAAAATCTCAGCCTTGGATCTGGCAGCCGGTTTTAGCGGCCTGTTTACTGACGCAGGGCGCAAAGTTGATTCAATAATTTGTTCGGTCATTCTGGTCTCCATTCAGTCGCGGGGCATTTGCACCCCGTACTGACCGAAGCCCGATAATCCGGGCTGGAGACCAAAAGGTTTGATTACGCCAATGACGCTCACGTGGGCTTAGAAGTCCAGTGGAAGATCGCAGAAACAGCAACCGGTGCCAATTCATGGGCAAATACCGGCGAACTCACTTCTTAACGGAAGTACCGACCTACAGCGGCCATTCATCCTTGGCGCAGAGAAGGGCGGGAAAGAGCCCAAAGCTCCGGATGCTGCGGTTGCTCTGAATGTCAGCATTTAGGATCTGCTGGATTTCTAGCGCTGCGTGAAAGAGACGAAAGACTTTACAAGTTACTCGTATGCGAGTAATTAGCTTGCATGGAACATATTCGTGACTGCATCAGCTTTCAGGCGAGTGCCGCAGCGAAGACAATTGCGCGGTTGTCGCGTGCTCGGTTGGCACCGTTTGGTGTAACGCCGATCCAGTTTGCGGTGCTGCAAGCCGTGTCCGAAGCAGACCGGCAAACCGCCGCAGATATTGGTACTGCTTTGATGATCGACAGCGCCACCATCGTTGGCGTCATCGACCGTTTGGAGGCAATGAAACTTCTAACGCGCGAAGCTGATCCAACCGACCGACGGATCTATCGTTTGTTGCTATCGCCAAATGGCCTTGAAGGGTTACCCGCTATGCAAGCTGGTATGAATGACCTGAATGCCGAAATCGATGCCGCGCTGAGCCAGTCAGCGGCCAGCGTGCGAAAGAGCCTTCAAAAACTCGCCACTCTACAATCTAAAGAGAAAACCTGAAAATGTTCGATACCAAGACCGCAATCATAGTGCGTGACGACCTTGCCACCTGGCAGAAGCTGAATGTGACGGCCTTTCTTATGAGTGGGATTGCAGGTGCCAACCCAGACATCATCGGCGAACATTACCGAGACTCCGAAGGCAATTCGCATCTTCCAATGTCCGTGCAGCCCGTTATCGTTCTTACAGGCCCTGCAAACGTGATGACAAACATTCGAAATCGCGCCCACAGCCGTGGGGTCGAGACCGTTGCCTACATCGAAGAAATGTTTGCAACCGGCCATGATGCAGCAAACAGAGCCGTTTTTGCAGAACATGGTCCAGAGGAAGCCAACACCGTTGGTATCGCCCTGCGCGCCGACAAGAAGATCGTAGACAAGATCACCAAGGGAGCCAAAATGCATGGCTGAACCCGCATCGCTTGCAGTTGGACAGTCAATTACCAGCGGATCAATGCGACTGACCCGTGTTGCAGTGATTGAGTTTGCAAGAGAATTTGACCCGCAACCGATGCATGTTGATGAGAGCGCGGCGGTAGATAGCTTCTTTGGGTCACTAGTGGCCAGCGGTTGGCACGCACTGGCGATGACCATGCGCCTAGCGGTCGAGGCTCGCCCCTTTGGTGACCAGCCATTGATCGGTGCGGAAATCAGCGAAATTCGCTTTGCAAAGCCGATCCTGCCGGAGACTAATATCGCAGCGCGCATCGCCCTTGAGGCGGTAGAAGAAGGTAAGGGGCAGTTTGGTTACAACATCCTGCGCGTATTCACTCTAGATGCCGCCACCGACGAAGTACTTATCCGCCAAAGGTGGCGCATGTTGCGGACTTAGCCGACATTCATGCAACCGACGTCAATGACTGATACGTCCGCACTGCGGTCATAAGCTGCAATCGTCAGCAATGACAGCTTTGCGGGACAAAGTTAGCTTTCGCCGCAAATGCACCAATGTCCGTTTACGCATTTGAGTGCCTTCCATGCTTGCTCACTTTCGAGATCTTTTCACTCTCAGGATAGTAAACAAAACTATTGAGAGGTCAGCTTGGCAATGGACAACGCGAGCTGCGTTTGTCGTCGGACACCCACCTTTTCAAGGGCGGCCTTAACCTGATACCTAACCGTATTTCGACTAACAGTCCTTAGCTCGGAAATTTCGTTGATATCCATGCCTTCAGAGATGAGCAAAGCCACCTGAGCTTCGGCGGTCGTCATTCCAAACGCGCGCTTAAGCAATGCGACGTGATCGGGCTTTTTTCTCTTTTCACTAATAACAATCAGCTTTTCGGGAGAGGAACCTTCTACGTGAAATGAAAAATCAAGCGCTTCGAAAGTTGCAGGCTCCAGTTTTCCAATCCAGGCCTGACAGCCCGATACCAGTGAAATTTCAACGAAACTCGAAAATTCGCCTTTTAGATAATCATCAAGCTTATGGGTTAACCCCGCGATCTGCAGTTTTCCCGCCGCAGAGAAACCGACGGCCTGACCGTCTATCAACAATTCTTCGGCTGCTCTGTTCGCATAAACAGGTCTATCCTGTTGATCGGTGAGAATTATGGCCGCGTTCGTCGCTCTTGCCTTTGCCGGTAGGAGCATTTCGATTTCTGACGCGGCGAGAAGCCGGTTAATACGCCACCCACTTTGAAGCATCGGAAGAATTAGACGGACAAAATCCATCCATTGCGGCTCCAGCCGTTCTCTATCTTTTTCCCGAATATTGCCGCCGAACAATGCCGATGATGTGGGACCGCGTTCAATTACAGCACCTCCACCTCCGATTATGTCCTCCTGTGGTCTGATCCAGTCATTGTAGAATTCGGTGCTTACTAGTTCCTCTTTGGATATCATCGCTTCGGAAGATAAAACAGAACCTGATGGCGCAACCGAAAAGCTGGGGGCCCAACTGTTCTTGTCAGCGTAGTAACTCGAATATTGTTCCATTAAAGCCGGGTCATAGCCTTCCGTGTAAAAGCCGGTTGTGGAGCTAATGACCGTGTCTTGCGTAAAGATATGGGTTCTAATGCCCGGAAAACACTTGTTAATGCTTTTAAGAACATCAGCCCATTTTCGCTGGTCTATTGCGGCCGAAAAAATGTGACTTGATATGTCTGCGACGTCTTCCGCGCGCATTTTCGACCTCCATCAAAAAGAGACAGGCGATTGGTAAGATTACTCAGCAATGCTGAAGGATAATCATTTTTTAAGGATCGTCATAGTCCATTTGGATGATGACAGGTTGCTCGCCATGCGTGCAAACTGATCGGAATGCTATTTGAGGGGAAAGATGTTGACCAGTAATCTGATAAAAGTTGGCGGAATCCTGATGCTTTCTGCCATTGCTTCGCCGAGCTTCTCTACGACGGTTCAATCTACGGTAATTGGTGGAGCGTTTCTTGGCGTCACCGAAAGTTCACTTGATAACTTCGGCAACGTTGCAACCGTACGCGTGCGAACGCCATCTGGAGGAAACGCCTTCGACAACGTTTGGTCCCTCGGCGTAACCGATGTATACGGCAGCACGCAGTTTATCGGAGCATCTAACCAATTTGCAGCGCAGGGGATTGACCTTAGAAACCCAATTTTATTGGATGATGGCTCATTTGTTGCGCAGCGGACCGTCGATACGCGAAACCAGCCTAACGGCGGATTAGTGGTACAACTGGTTCGGGTAACGCCGAACGGGACATTTCGGGATACGTCCGTAGGTCCCGTTGAAAACTTCAACACAATTCCATTGGTTGAAACTGTGATCATCGGGCAAGCTTCTGGTTCGACGCCCAATGTGTTCCGCGAATTTCAAGGGGCTGCGGCCAATTCTAATGGTCAGGTCGCTCTACTCGCGCTACTAGATGATGGAACCTCGCAAGTTGTAAGGATCGAACCTGACGGTCAAAGCCATGTGGTTATTGCGACAGCAAACCAAACGGAAATTAACTTCACAGCACCCGATATCAATGAAGCTGGTGATGTCGCCTACATTGCCCAGGTTCAACCTGGCGCTTCACAACCAGGTGACACAACCCATGTTGTTAAAGTCGGCAATGGATCAGGACCGGCAGAGACGCGCGTTGAAATCGCGGCGCGTGGTGGGTCCGGCCTTGGGCCTGACATCAATGCAAGCGGCACAGTGGTGGGGTATCAGCCGTCACTTATCAGTCTGGCAGAGGTCGGCGACAGCCCGACAGATCCAGGCAATGTTATTGTAACTGACCCTGAGATAAATGGGTTTGTGAGTTTCCTTGGCCTTAATGATTTTGGCCAAGTTGCATATCAGGATGCTTCCGGACTGTACGTGGACGGTGAGTTGATCGTCGAAATTGGTGGCCAATTCAATGGCCAGGAAGTCATCGCGATCGGAGTGCGGGACAATGTTGCATTCAACAATAGCGCTCAGGCGCTTGCAGAGGTAGCGACGGTCGTTGAACGAGACGCCAACGGTCGGATCATTAGGAGCAACAGGGTTTTGGTTCGATTTGATCCGGAAGGCGCGACACCTGAAAACCCGTTGGTCCCATTCGCCTCCACACCCGAAGGTGAGAATGACGTGGCACTCAACATTAACAACGGGCTGGGTGTTGATGCACCCATCTTTGTCGATCCCATTGTCGCCACCGGCTTTACCTACACTCAAGGTGCTGGGGGTGCGAATTTTGCCACCTTGTTGATCCCCTCATCCCTGCCCCTTGGTGACGACGACTTTCTCTTGGAATTCATGTATGGCAGCGGTCTATTCTTTTCGGACACGATCTTTGCGGGAGAAATTTTCGACTTTACGGCCTGGGCAATTGAAGGCGTGGCTTCATTCACATTATCCGATATAGACCTTGCGGAAATGATTGATCCAACTGATCCATTTGTTGTGGGTTTGACATTCGTTTCTGGTGGGTTTTCTAGCACGCTTAGCATTGATGCGATTACCGAAGACACCGACGTGAATGTTGTTCCACTCCCCGCAAGTCTTCCGCTGCTTTTGGCAAGTCTTGGTGGATTGGGAGTTTTGGGAAATAGGCGCCGCCTCGCGAACAGGCAGAATTAGACAAAACTCAACGTACGCCGCTTTCTTGAATAATTGTGCTTATGGGCACTTCGCTAATGTCGTAACAGACCTTCAGTGTATATGCAGCATAGGGTAGAATGGGCTCAAACCGGTCGATCGCCGCGTTTTGCACCAATGACGGCTTCTATTCTTAAGCAGCCTTTCGTGCGGGCGAATTCATCGGCGGCGCTATCGAAAATCAGGCGGGATACTGGCTTCCCTGCTCGCCTACCACCCTTCCCTGTTCTTTCAAATTCTTTCCCTGATATCCGGATATTTTTTCCCTGTTATTTTTAGAACAGGGAAACGTCCCTTAACGCACTGTAAACGCACCGGGAATCCGGGCATTAATCTCCAATAATGGGTCAAATCAGCCCAAAATTGCAGATTTTCCCTGTTTTTTCCCTGTAAAACAGGGAAAACAGGCCTGAGACCGGTTCGCTCTGGACTGCGTCCACCACCACTCAGTCTTCCTAAAACCCCAGACGCTTCCCACACCCTTAGTAGTGTTTATCTTTCCGTGAGTTACGGGACTAAAGAGCGCCTGAGACCCCAAGATTGGTCTCTGTTCAAGGCCAGTTTACAACAAATTCAGGGAAAGTCTCAGCGGGGCAAGTGCGTGTGAGGTCTTGGGCCGTTCACCTCGGCCTCAACGATGCGGGAACCCGAGTAGTTTACGCTGATTTATCCATTCCAGCGGTAGATCGGGAATCTCGCGCAAGGCTTTTGCGCTTAGATGTGATGGTTGACGACCCTCGAGAATGGCCGTTGAGATGTCCGGGGCAAACCATGCGAGCGGCAGGACGCGGCTGACAGATCCGCAGGAACATGACCGCGTCTGCACCGACCAACCGCAGGATGTCCACCAAGTGGGCTGCGACTGCAGCCTTGCAGGACAGTGTCTAATGTTGATCAAAGGCCGGTGATGGCGGTGCCTTTGCATTGTTTTTTTTGTGATATAGAAGAACCTATGAGCGTCTACTTTGCGATTTATTGTGGTTGTGCTGAGCGGCCTGAAGCCGCTCCATTGCAATGATTAGAATTCTTCGACCACGATCTTGCCTTTGGCCTGGCCAGTCTCGACCAGCCTATGAGCTTCACGCATGTTGGCTGCGTTGATCGAAGACAGAACCTCGGACACGGTGGATTGCCTTGGGACGTGCGCGCTATTCCAGCTCGTCAAGGATCTTCAGAAAAAACGCCCGCGTGCCGATTAGATCGCGTGTTCGTATTGTCATGTGATCTAGGTGCATGGTGGCCTCCTTTCGTTGGCCCACATCTACCGCCTATGCTTGGGCCTAATAATTGGCTATTTTCATAATTGATAATTCGAAATTGCCGTATAATGAGGATCTGATGCTGATCGAAAACCTCAAACTCTTCCTGCTGATCGTCGAAAGGGGTGGCCTCGCGGCCGCAGGTCGTGAGTTCGGACTGTCACCTGCAACGGTCACAGGCCGGCTCGCCGCACTCGAAACGCATTATGGCACTCGCCTGCTCACGCGGACGACACGTTCGATCAGCCTGACAGACGAGGGTCGGGAACTGGTTATCGGCGCACGACGCATCCTGACGGAGACAGAAGAAACAGAGGCCCGGATCAGGTTGGGTGTTGAAAGAATTTCCGGAACTATTCACCTCAGTGCCACGAGTGATCTGGGACACAACCAGATTGCCCCGCTGCTGGACCAATTTATAGTAGAGCACCCGGGAATCACGATCGACCTGGTACTTAGCGACGGCTATGTCGATTTGGTCGGACAAGGCATCGACCTGGCCTTACGATTTGGCGAGTTGTCAGACAGCACGATGAAATCGCGCAGGCTCGGGGTAAACCGTCGCATCGTCTGTGCTGCACCAGATTATCTGAAACTCAATGGAGCGCCTCTCCATCCCGATGATCTGGCCCGCCACAACTGTCTGATCATGCGCTTTGGAACAAATACGGATCAGGATTGGGTGTTCTCCATTGGCGGGCAGATGCGGACGTGGCGGGTCTCCGGCAATCGCATTGCCAATGACGGCGGCCTGATCAGGAAGTGGTGCCTAAGTGCCCACGGCATTGCTCTGAAGTCCGAATGGGATGTGCGGGCCGATCTGGCGGCAGGCCGTCTTGTCGAAGTATTGGAAGAATTTGCGCCGGAGCCCAGCTCCCTTCAATTGATCTATCCTGCAGGTGCTGTGCAGCCGCGCAGAGTCCGTGCGTTGATGGACTACCTATCAGCGCAACTTGCCACGCGGTGAAGGGCAATGTGACCTAAAGCCGCCGCTTATGGCCAGCGCGTTGCAAGCGTCTATACTGATCAATGCTGTACTCAGCAAAATTGTAAGAAAACAACGACGTACAGACGCATCTGAAGTGCGTTTGGCAAACATGGTCAAGTGTTGAGTTCGCCGTGGATCAGATTTTCGCCCAAGAGCCGCTGTTCAAGGGTTCCACGCGGAACAGACACACGGTCCAGGTATTCCCTGCGCATCGCAGCATCTTTCCGTGTAATTGCAATCGCGTCGTTTGCAGAGACTGCGACAAATTTAACGGATTGACCCGCGCGGGATTGGACCAACCTGTCAATATCGCAAGAAATCACCGTCGCTATCTTGGGATACCCACCGGTGGTTTGATGATCCGCCAGCAAGATTGTCGCCCCCCCGTCACCAGAGACCTGAACCGACCCTCGGACAATGGGTTCAGATGGTATCGACAACGCAGCATTCAAGGCAAGCTTGGGTCCAGTCAGGCGCATACCCATGCGGTCATAAGCATCTGTCAGGGTGTAGGGTTCCGATACAAACTTGTGTGATGCACCCTTTTGGAAATGCCCATCTTGAGGGCCAATCACGACGCGAATGGGTTCGTTCCCGATGTCGCTAAACATCGGAATTGCACCGATCCGGTCAGGGCATGTTCGCGCATCCCGTACAATCAACATTTGACCAGACCTGATTGCGCCCCCGCCAAAGCCCGAGCTGGCATGGGTTGCGCTGTGACCCAGCCATGTATCAGCGTCGAGCTCACCCGCAAATGCGAGATATGCCCAACTGCCAGACGCGCCTGCTCGGATGGACAGTTTTTCGCCTTGTCTCAGGGTCAGGACACACCATGAGCCGCCCTTCTGACCGCCGTGATCAACACTGAAATCACCCCCCGTCACTGCAAGCGAGACGTTTCCCTCGCGGCATTCGAGTTGCACGCCGCCCAATGAGATTTCCACACAGGTTTGTTCCGCAAGATTGCCCAAGGCCCTATGCGCTGCTGCAAACGAGAGCCTGTCCATCGGCCCCGATGGGGAAACACCATATCGCATATGGCCGGGTCTGCCTGAATCCTGAAATGTGACCAATGGACCGGCAAAGCTGACCCTAAGTTTCGCATCAACCATGTACGGTCTCTCTCGTCAGCCTATCGAAGGATGTCAGATCAATGCGTTCAAACTGCACGCGGTCATTCAAATCAAACCGGAACGGTTGGTCTGGATCTCCCGTTAGTGTTTGAACGGTTGAACGCCCAATGATTGACCAGCCCGTTGGCATCACCAATGTGGTGATCAGGCATTGTGGGCCGGCGATGATCACACTGCACGCAGGAATGTCGCGCACGGGCGTCGGTTTGCGTGGCACCTGAATGGGCCCTGGCACACCCGCCATATAGGCAAATCCCGGCGCGAACCCATACATCATCACCCGGTACTCCCCGCTGAGATGGACGTTGATGACCGCCTCTTCGCTCATCCCGGACGTCTGCGCGACGGCGGGCAAATCAGGACAGAATGGCGCCTCATAGCATATCGGAACCCTATGAGTTGTGCCTTGTCGGGACGCGGGGACCAGTTGCTTCAACTTGGCACGAACATCAGCCTCAATTGTCGCGTGGTCGCTCACCATCGGGTCAAAATCCACCAACAGGTTCACCAGAGCCGGGACAATTTCAATCATGCCGTCTGGCGGCGCATCTGACAAGGCTTGGTCCAGAGCCAGCACCAAATCATGTGCCTCATCGTTCAGTTCTGTTGAAAACTGGACCAGCAGAGCGTGATCTGCAATTGCGGTAAATTTAGCCTTCATCACGCGCTTGTCCGTTGCAAAACCCTTTGATTTCAAATCCCTGCTCGCCAAGGCGTTGGCGAATAAAGTGCGTCATCGCGACGGCACCAGCCGTGTCTCCATGGACACAGATAGAATGGGCATTCAACGGAATCGGGTCACCGTCAATCACTGGCATATGTCCGGTTTCAAGGAATGAAATCAGACGCTCTACGGCCGCTCCGGCATCATGAATCATCGCTCCGTCTTGTCCACGCGGGACAAGCTGCCCGGTTGAAAGATACCCCCGATCAGCAAAAATCTCGGAATATACAGGAACGCCTGCATCGCGGGCCGTATGTTCCATCACGGTTCCGGAAATCGCCAGGATCGAAAGGCTCGGATTGATGCATTTAACAGCTTTGGTGATCGCGCTGGCCACCTGGCGGTCCCGCGCGGCAAGGTTGCCCAGCGCGCCGTGGGGTTTGACATATTCAACCGCAACACCAACCTGAGCCGCAATCCCGACCAGCGCGCCTATCTGTGCGGCACACATCCGTCCGATTTCATCCGGCGTCATCGGAAGCACACGGCGCCCGAAGCCTTCTCGATCAGCAAAGCCGGGATGGGCACCGACGCATACTGCGTTTTCTTTGGCCAGTTTGAGGGTCTTGTACATGGTTTCGGGATCGCTGGCGTGACCCCCACATGCGATGTTGGCCGAGGACACAAGGCGCAACATCTCGGCATCATTGCCCATCGTCCAAGGGCCGAAGCCTTCTCCAAGATCAGAATTCAGGTCAATTCGCATGATCACCGCCTTGATGTTCAGATCTCAAACTATTCGCCTCCCCGCGACATCAAACAGGAATACGCCCTTATTGATACAGGTTATGCCATGGCTGGCGAGGGGCAGAACGTGACACTTGATTGAGAAGGATTCACCATCTTTGCCGAGTAATTGAATTTTCTCCATCACCTTTATCGGTTTTAGTGGTGCCATAGAACAGGAGGTCGAATGGTTCGACGCGCCACCAGACAGTTCTCTGGTCCACAAGACCCGCACAGCGGCACCCGGCCCGAGGTTCCCGCCGGAGGGCGGTTTTGCCCGTTGTCAGACGCCGAGCTTGCGAAGATTACGGATCATGCGTTTGATATCCTGTCAACGATTGGCATGTCCGGTTTGCCACCTGATGCGACCAAGCGCGCCCTGGATCAGGGGGCGAGGTTGCGAGAGGACGGGCGCATCTGCTTTGACCCAAGCATGGTCCGAGAGGCCTGCAACCGCGCGCCGGGTACTGTGCATCTGCCGGGATTTACACCCGATCGCAACCTGACCATTGGCAAGGGTCACGTGCATATCGGCACCGGAGGGGCGGCGGTTCAGGTGCTGGATGCCAAGACCGAGGCTTACCGGGACAGTACGCTACAAGACCTGCACAATCTGATGCGCGTCCTGGACGCATCCCCGAACATCCATTACGGTGTACGGCCCGTCGTGGCGCGCGATCTGGAAGACCCGCTTGAACTCGACTTCAACACGGCTTTTGCCTGCATGAAAGCCACGTCAAAGCCAATCGGTGTCAGCTTTTGTGACGCCTCCCATGTGCGCCCTGTCATTAATATGTTTGACATGGCTTTGGGCGGCGCAGGGGCCTTTCAAGATACGCCGTTTTGCATGGCGGTTATCGTGCATGTTGTGCCACCCTTGGCCTATGCCCCAGAAGGCATCGCCATGCTGGAAGAGGCGGTGAACGCAGGCATGACCCCTCAGATTTGCTCGGCCGGACAGGCCGGGGCAACGAGCCCTGTGACTTTGGCCGGGGCTCTTGCGCAGGGACTGGCTGAGTGTCTCGCCGGATTGATGGTTGTGGATGCGATCAAACCAGGCGCACCTTGTATCTATGCCTTTATGCCGTTTATCTCAGACCTGCGGACCGGCGCTATGAGCGGCGGCGGAGGCGAAGCCGCCATTGCAAATGCAGCGGCAGCACAATTGCTGGCCTATATCGGCCTGCCCTCAACCGTCTCGGCGGGGATGACAGATTCCAAACTTGTGGATGCACAGGCCGGGTACGAAAAGGGCTATACGGTTGCCCTTGCGGCGCAGGCCGGTGCTGACATGATCAACCTCTCTGTGGGTATGCTCGGGTCCATCATGGTGGCCAGCCCCGAGGCTATGGTGATTGACGATGACATGTGCGGCGCGATCCTGCGTTCGGTTCACGGGATCGAGGTGTCAGATGCAACGCTGGATCTGGATGCAGTGGAACGTGTTGCTACCCAGGACGGGCATTATCTGGGCGAGGCAGAAACCCTGAAACGCATGAAGACCGATTACGTTTACCCGGCGCTTGCTGACCGTCAAAGTGTCGATGATTGGCTGGATGCCGGAGGGGCGTCCATCTGGGACCGGGCCAAAACCCGGGTGTCCGATATCTTGGAAGGGCCAGCACCCAGTCATTTAGCTCCTGATGTCGAAGCCGAAATGCGCGCCAAATACCCCATCCGCCTTTTATCCTGAGAGGAGAAGCCATGCATGTCTTCCGCAGTATGATCATCGACGCCCCGATTGATACCGTCTGGGCTGCGGTGCGCGATTTCGACGGGGTGTCCAATTGGAACCCCGGCGTCACCAAGGCAACGCTTGAGACAGGAGCACCCACCGCAACGGGGACGATCCGGCGTTTGGACATTGCCGATGGAAGCGTTTTCCGCGAAACGCTGCTGGCTCATTCGGACCGCGACCACTTCTACACATACGATATTCTGGACTGCCCTTTGCCCGTGACAGGGTACATCTCGACCCATCGTTTCATTCCCATCACGCACAGCCGTCAAACCTTGGGCATCTGGGAAAGCTGGTTCGACTGTAGTGCCGAAGATGCAGCCGAAATGGAGCAGATCGTGGGCGATGCCATTTATATTGGCGGTATGACCGGATTGAACGATACTCTGAAGGAGAATGGCAATGGTTGATACACTGGCCCCACGCGCAGTGATCGGTGTCATGACACCAGCAATGAACACTGTGGTGCAACCTGAATTCGAATTGTTGCGCCCTGAAGGCGTGACCAACCAGATGCAGCGCTTTCGATTGGGCGGCGATGCGATTTCGGATGACTTGCCCGATGAGGCGGAGAAACTGATGGATTGTAATCCGGTGGCGATCGCGGTTGGGCTGACAACCGATGCGGGTCCCGGCGGACCGGATAAGCTGAAGGCGCGTTGTGCGGATATCTCGGAACAGGTGGGCATCCCGGTGCTCGGGGCGTCACAGGCCGACTACGCAGCGTTGGAGGTACTGGGCGCGACGCGGGTGGGCATTGTGACCCCCTTCAATGCCGAGATTGACGCCGTGGTGAAAGCCAACACTGAGGCCGCAGGGTTTGATGTGGTCGCGATCAAGGGCACCCAGGCGCCCTCACTTCCTGAGATTTGTGAAACCCCGCTTGATGATATCCGCGCGGTCTTTGCGCAGGTGGCTGCATCTGATTGCGATGTGATCCTGCAGGTTGGAACGGCGCTCCCGGTTGTGGCGTTGATTGCCGAGTTGGAAGCAGTCCACGGCAAACCCATCGTCGCCTGCAACGCTGCCGTCTATTGGCAGACCTTGCGGCAAGTTGGCATCTCGGACTCGATCACCGGGTTTGGCAGGTTACTGGAAACACATTAATGACGACCCATTTTCAAGTCGCCATCATCGGGGGCGGCGCGGTTGGTGCTGCAATCCTCTATCACCTGGCCGAAGCAGGGATAACAAACGCCGTCCTGATCGAAAAAAATGAACTGACGGCGGGGTCTACGTGGCATGCCGCAGGAAACATACCGACCTATGCAAATTCCTGGCTCGGTATGCGGGCAGGTAACTATGCGTGGCAGCTATACAAAGAATTGGCCCAAGACCCCGAAGCGCCGATTACTTATCGGCACACGCAGGCCATCTGGCCCGCGCATACGCCCGAACGCATGCAGCTGTTTCAGCACCTCTGTGGTGTCTCAAGGTCAGCGGGGTTTGACCTGGCAATGTTGTCCCCGTCCGAGATCGAAGCGATGCACCCCTATTGGCACGCGGGTGATACGGTTTTGGGCGGTATCCACGATCCTTATGAAGGCGACATCGACCCGAGCCAACTGACACAAGCCCTGGCGAAACATGCGCGCGCCAAGGGCGCTCAGGTGAAACGGTTCACGCGGGTGACGGGGTTAAACCAGCGTACATCGGGGGAATGGGATATCACCACATCCGAAGGTGATATCGTTGCTGGCACCGTGATCAACGCCGCCGGGTCGAGTGGTGCGGCGATTGCTGCAATGGCCGGTTTGCATGTGCCGGTTGTGACTCTGGAACATCAGTACATGGTCACCAGCCCGCTGGCCGAACTGGAGGATAACTCAGAAATCTTCCCGCTGATCCGTGACCCGGATATCCGCTTCTATCTGCGCCGTGAACGCAATGCATTGCTGATCGGCTCTTACGCCCATGAGGGACGACCTGTCTGGCAAGACGGTGTCCCTCAGGATTTTGACCATCAGCTTTTCGCCGATGACATTGATGGCATGATGGCGGTGTTCGAGGCTGCCTCGGCACATGTCCCGATACTGGCCGAAGCAGGTGCACAGCGCTTTGTGAACGGGCCGATACCCTATGCACCCGATGCGCTGCCTTTGGTGGGTTCGGCAGGCGGTGTTAAGAACTTTTATCATGCGACGGGTGTACAGATTGGCATCACGCATTCGGCAGCGATTGGTAAGGCGATGGCGGAATGGTTGACCGCGGGTGAAACCGAATGGGACCTGTCGGCCTGGGATCCACGCAGGTTTGGGGAATGGGCCGGCGCTGACTATGCGGCCGCCCGCGCGTCCGAGCATTATGACCTGCAATATGCCATTCCCTACCCACATCGCCTGATGAAGTCTGGACGACCTGTTCAGAAAACACCTCTGTACGACGAACTTCTGGTTCAGGGCGCCGTCATGGGGCAAATCGGCGGATGGGAACGTGCGTTCTGGTTCAAACGAACCGGATCGGAGGATGAAACCGCTCTCAGCTTTGATTTTGAGCCGTGGCACGACGCCGTGCGCCAAGAATGTGAAACTATACGCGATGCGGTTGGCATCATGGATCACGGAGGGTTCACCAAATACACCCTAGCCGGCCCTGAGGCTGCATACGCGTTGAGCCGTGTGGTGTGTGGAGGCTTGCCCGCGAATGGTCGTGTGCGCTTGTCCTATCTGCTGACACCAAACGGGCGCATCCATTCAGAAACGACCGTCGCACGGTTGTTGCAGGATCAGTTTTTGTTGTGCGGACCGACGCTGGCTGTTGATCGAGATTACGACTGGATTGCGGATCAAATCAGCCAAACCGATGCTCAACTCAGCAAGGGATATGACCACGATGGCGCTTTGCTGGTGATGGGGCCAAACGCGCGCGCGGTGCTTCAGACGCTGACATCTGCCGATCTCAGTGCCCAAAGTGCGCCCTGGATGAGCGTGACCAAAATCGAAATTGCAGGCATTCCGGTCACGGCCATGCGGGTCAGTTACGTCGGCGAATTGGGTTGGGAATTGCATGTCGCATCAGGCAATCTGACAGCGCTCTATCATGCGATTTGGCAGGCCGGGTCTGGCCATGGAATCTGCAACTTCGGATCATACGCCTTGAACGCGATGCGGATCGAAAAAGGCTATCACGGCTGGGGGGCTGATTTTGGAACAGAATACACATTGTTTGATGCGGGCCTGTCAAAATTTGCCAACATGTCGAAAGGATCATTTACCGGGCGCGAGGCTGTTCAGGTTCAAAGCGACAAAGCCCCGGAATGGGAATTCATCGGTCTGCACATCGTGGATGGCGGGCCAGAGCCCTTGCCCTCGGATCCGATCCTTAAGGGCGGGCGGTTGATCGGGTATCTGACGTCCGTTTCGATGGGATATCGCACCGGAAAACTACTGGCCCTGGGATATGTTCAAGCAGGAGCGCTTGAGATGGCAGAAGACTGTCAGGTGCAGGCTTTCGGCGTTGAGCGCAAGGCGGTGCGACATGCGCCACATGTCTATGATCCCGACAATACAAAACTGCGCAGCTAAGTAGGGTTATCCAAATCCTCCATTCACCTGCGACCATGCCGCAAGGGCTGCGCTCACCCGTGCAACAGGGCCAGTTTCACGATCTTCCGATCGCATCACAGCTTGCCAGGGCACCTCGATGCCGCCCTTCCCTACGCGTGCGCTGACAATACGCCCAGACTCGATAGCAGGGCGCACCGCCCATCCGGCAAGCACGCTGGTGCCTTGCCCCGCTGCGACCAATTCCACGATGGCTTCTGGCAGTTCGACCGTCGCTGTCCAGCGTGGGTAGCGGCCCGAGGGTCGAAACAGCCGCGCAAATTCGCGGTCGGGTTCGGGCGTCTTTGTGTAGGTGATGTAATCTTCGCCTTCGATATCGGCCCCTTCGATAAAGGCCCTGCCTGCTAACCGATGATCGGGCGGCATGATGAACAGCAACTCGTCTCTGAACAAAAACACCTGATGCGTGCCCAGTGGCGCGGCATCTCCAGAGACAACAGTCAAATCCACATTTCGATTGGCCAAGGCCTGTAACGGCTCGTGCCCGGCGCTCGCCATAACCTGCAGATCAACTCCGGGGAGGTGATCGCGCAGATAACTCGTAAAGCTCGGCAACCAATGATACGAGCTGTAGGCCTCCACCGCGATCCGCACCACATGCTCGGCGCCCCGGTCCATGCGCCGCACATCTTCTTCGACACGGTCCATTTCAGACAGTACACGCTCGGCCATCTCGGCCAGATAATCGGCAGCAGGCGTCATGCGCAGCCGTTTATGAATGCGCGTAAACAGCACCACATCCAACCGACGCTCAGCCTCCTTAATGCGGTGGGATAGGGCCGAAGGCGTCACTCCCAATGCCTCGGCCGCATCCGTGACACGACCATGCTGGGCGATGGCACAGATCATTTTAAGGTGGCGTAGTTCCAGCAAAGGGCCTTCGGGCATCATACACCTGAATCATTTTCACAAGATTGCCTAATTTTCTTAATTGCTTTTCACATAAGGTCAAGCCGATGCTTCAGGCACTGGTTGCAAGGGAAAGCACATGGTCCAATCCACGCATAGAAATTGGTGCGAACGCGCAAAATCGGTCCTGCCTGCGGGCGGGTTTGGAAACTATGATCCAGGCGTCGTCCTCAAGAAGGGTGAAGGCAGCCGAGTTTGGGATGAAGATGGCACAGAATACATCGACTATTTGATCGGCTCGGGTCCGATGTTGGTGGGCCACAATCATCCCGAGGTCATGGAGGCCGTTCAAAAGCAGCTTACCGACGGCGTGACATTCTTTACCAACAATGCCGCCGGCATCGAGTTGGCCGAAGTGATATGCGATGCTATCCCCTGCGCCGATCAGCTGCGTTATGTCTCGACCGGGTCTGAGGCGGACATGTACGCCATGCGTCTGGCCCGTGCCCATACAGGGCGCGAATTGATTCTGAAATTCGAAGGCGGATATCATGGCATGTGCGGCGAAGCATTGATGAGCATGGCGCCACAAAATCTGGAAAACTTCCCCCAAGCTGTCCCCGATTCTGCAGGCATTCCTCAATCGACACGCGACGGGGTGCTGATCGCCCCTTTCAACGACGTCGCCGCGGCACAAAGCCTGATGGCTGAACATGCAGATCAGATTGCGGCGGTGATCGTTGAGCCACTACAACGTTTGATCCCGCCTGAACCGGGATTTCTAGAGGCCCTGCGCGCAGAGACCAAACGGCACGGTATTGTGCTGATCTTTGACGAAGTCGTCACCGGGTTCCGCCTGGCCTACGGGGGCGGGCAAGAACACTATGGCGTCACCCCTGATCTGTGCACGCTCGGCAAGGTGATTGGTGGCGGATTTCCGATGGCTGCGATTGCGGGTACCGCCGACATCATGGCACATTTCGATGTGGATAAGGTCGGCCCAGACGGTTTCACCTTTCAGATAGGTACACTTAGCGGCAACCCCGTAGCTGCCGTGGCAGGTCTGAAAACCCTGGAAATTCTGCGCCGGGACGGCGTTTATGAGGCTTTGCGTCGTACTGGCACAAGCGTTATGGACATGCTTCGATCCGGGGCAGACCGGGCGGGCATCAAAGCCACGATTGTCGGTGATCCCGTGCTGTTTGATATCGTGTTCAAATCTGCACCAGTGCTGACCTATCGCGATACCTTGGCGGCAAATACTGCCCACCAAAAAGCCTTCAACGCTGTTCTGAGGAAAGAAGGGATACTTAAAGCTCCGATGAAGTTTTATGCATCGCTTGCACATTCAGAGGCAGATCTGGAAGCGACGGAACGCGCAATCGACATTGCGTTCAGAATGTTGGGAACAATCCAAAACTCGCACGATCAGTCGCCATGAGGATGTCCCTTAGTCAACTTTTCCATTGAACTGATCGCAGTAGTTGCATGGGCCCAAATCGGCCTCCTCACCTTTCAGTTGGGCGGCGAAGCTTCTACAAATCCAGCGGTATCTCGTATTGATCTTTAGATCGGCACAGGCCAGTTCACTTTCGCTACCAGCTTGAGGTGATGATTGCTCAGGATAGCACAACCAAATCTACAGTCGGCGTTGGAAGCTTTGTCCAATGACCGGTTAGAGCTGATGCGCGGCGTCTTTTGCCATTAATCTTTGTCCGGCAGCCCTGCTGCGCGCAAGTCACTCAGAAATTGTTCGGCTGCGTTTTGATTGCGGAATTTACCCGCGAGGCTGTGCCGCTGCATTTCAATTGTGTAGCCTGGTGCGTTTTCGAGCAATCTGGTTATCGCCTCTCGGGCCTCGGTGACACGGCCCAACCGAACCAGCAATGCAGCTTGTGTGCGGCGCGCCAGATTGGGCATATCAGCCATGCTTTGTACGGCCTCAAGACCGGCTTCATACTCTCCAGCAAAGTAATGCGCCCAGGCCAGTGTCCACAGATACCAGTCCGGGTGATGAGGGTTTAGTCGGATCGCAGCCTGAATACGCGCGACGCCCTCGTTCACCCGGCCCAGATAGATCAGCGCTTCGGTAGAGTCGGCCAGAACACCGGCTGAACTGGGGTTGAGCGCAATGGATCTGTCATATTCAACAGCTGCCTGTTCGAGGTCGCCGCTCTGCATGATAGCATTGGCCAGAACCCAGTGTGCCAGTGAACTATCCGGATCCAGCGCGACAGCCTTCCGCGCAGCCCGAAAGGCCTGTTCCAGTGCATCCTCTTGCGGTCGATCCCCACACCATGCCCAACGGAAACAGTTGATGTGCACCCAAGCTATGCTGAAATATGCCTCCGAGTAGCCTTGGTCGATGGCCAGCGCCTTCTCAGAGAACTCTAGTGCCAGTTCATTTCCCTCTGGCGTGAATTTCAGCCGCTCGGCGCGTCCACGATTGACGAGATCGTAGGCCTCCAGGCTTTCTGTAGGTCGGCGCAGCAGGCGATTGTATTCGGCTTGATTGACGTTTTCCTCAAGGGTGGCGGCGATAGTGCGGGTGATGTCTGCCTGCAATTCAAACATTTCCACCAGATCACGATCGTAGGTTTCGACCCAGATCGTATTCCCAGCCTTAGCATCGACAAGCTGCGCCGTTACCCGCAATTGGTCACCGGCTTTTTGCTGGGTGCCTTCCAGAACGTATCGAACACCAAGCTCACGGGCGACCTGGCGCACATCCGCACTCTTGTCCCGGTAGTGGAAGCTTGAATTCTTGGCGATGACAAAGAAATCGGGAAAGTGCGACAGTCTGGTGATGATTTCTGAGCTGATCGCGTCGCTCAAGTATCCCTTGTCTGTACCCTGGCTTTGATCGTCAAACGCGAGGACGGCAATTGAGGGTTTTTCCGGCAAAGGAAAGTTCGCCGTCGCCGGGTCTATCGGTTTGAAGTCAGTTTTGGTGGCCTGCCAGGTGAAGAGACTGATGCCTGCCAGCACGATCAGGAGCAAAGGCAAGGACGATCCGAACTTGCGGCTGGTGGACTGGTTAGAAGGGCCGGTGCCGCGCTGCCCGTCACCCGTTATTGGGACCGCATCTAGTTTGTAGCCCTTCTTGGGCAAAGTTTGCACGATCTTATGCTCTGTATCATTGAGGGCGCGCCGGATATCGGCAACGCATTGCACCAGACTGTCATCCGTTACGAAAGTGTCTGGCCAGATGTTCTCGATTAGATCCGTCTTTGAAACCGGTTCACCGTTGCGGCGCACCAGATAGGTCAGAATGTCGGTGCTCTGATTGCGCAAATGGACAGCATTTCCGTCTTCATCCTTTAACTCTTTGGTTTTCATAGAAAACGTGAACGGGCCAAGTCGGAAATCCTCGGCAGATTTCGTGTGTTCTTCGTCGTTATCTCGGGACATTTCAGCGGCCTCCGTGCGCTCCTCAACATGCGGGGGTGCAGTTGAGTTGGCAACTGAATTCGCATCACAGCCAGTGCCGCCCGCACACGGATCGCTTGTCCAACCGGGGAGAGTTTCAAATGAATATGGGTGTCTTTCTAGCGTTCACATTCTGTCTGAGTAATGCAGCCTTTGCTTCTGACAGGGACAACATCGGGGCTGTTCCAGCCAGGTTGATTTCAGAGCTGAACACATGGCTCGATACGGAAACTGAGTATCGAGAATGGGATAACCAGCCGCTGATCAAACTTATCGAGGCTGAACAAGCGGACAAGCTGCACGGTGTAGCAGATCGTTCGGGCGGTCGAATCCGCGGGCTTTACGATGCGGAGATCGAGACAATCTACCTGACAGAGCCATGGTCGCCCGACAATCCGCGTGACGTCGGCGTCTTGCTGCACGAACTGGTGCACCACAGGCAGAAAGAGCGACATTGGTATTGCGAGCAAGCGCAGGAATGGCGGGCCTACCAAATTCAGGCGCAATGGTTAGCGGAACGTAACATCGCAGATGGCTTTTACTGGCCTGCAATTTTGCTCCAATCAAGTTGTGCGAAACGTGATGTCCATCCTGAGTAAACCATGGACTGAAGCTCGCGCGCTAGAGCCGCCGGTTTTATGCCAATACTGCGCTACTCACGAACGTCAGGTTCAACAGATCGCGCCGCAGTGTTCGACCTTAAAGTTCAAGCTCCGATTTGGATCGCTCCCGAGACCGATATCAATCTCGTCATATCGAATTGATGGGCTGAATGTGATCTTCACGCAACGACAGACAGCTGGGATTAATGCTATCAAACAGCTTTATGCAGTGGCGTTTCGGTCAACGAATGCCAACCGACAGCAATTCAGATTTTGCGCAAATAGGCCCAAGAAACATACCCTTTTAGCCCACGTGCTCTTTGTAATGAAACACGGCACCAGCGGGTCCCACCTGTTTGCTGACAACTGTGAACCCGCACCACGGTTCCATTTGGCAAACCAACGATGATGCTGAAACCTATTCCAGGGCCGCCACGCAATTTCAGCATGTCATCTTCGTCGACGCCATGCACTTCGTATCGCCCAAGCGATCCCGCTTCGGCAGGTTCTACCTTCCAAAAGGCTCCAAGAAAAATGACGATGAGCGTGAAAATGACGATGATGCGCATGGATGTCTCCAGATTATGTCTCGAAGTCTCATTTAGCCGTTCGAGTTGGCGAAAGAAACACGCTCATCTCAACGACCCTCAACGCAACTGACACCAGGGTGTTTTTTGGCCGACCCATTTGGTGGATATTGCTTTTACAAGGGAAACCGGACAGTCGCTCAAGGGGCCTTTTGGGATGACCGGCGTGGGCCGTTTCATCCGAATGCTGTTTTTGCATCATAAACCCACCTGCCAAAACCAAGCTAACTTTGCCACAGTCTAAGGGGACAAGACAGGCCTGTGATTGAGACGCCGTGTTCGCAGACTTGCCCTTCAAGCATATCAGCGGTGATGTCGGTCGCATCGACCACACCGTGCCGGATCGACATCAATCTGAAGATGGCAAGCCCATTGCGCGCTTGACGCAATAGACAGCAACCGGCTGGCTCAGCCCCCTGACATCCACGTTACGACGCGCCATGCTTTCGCCAGCAGGGAGGCCCGACGCTTTGAGTGTTTCATTTGAGACGACGATCTGCACGTCAAGCTGCTTGGTGAGCCCTTCCAGTCGGCTTGCCGTGTTCACCGTTTCACCAAGCGCTGTGATCCGTGCGGCGGCACCGGTTCTGTGCCCTGCCCCGATGCGCCCCAGTACCACGGGACCAGTGTTCAATCCGATCCCGATCTGAAGGGGCGCTGGAAGCTCATCGCGCAAGCTTTGATTAAGCCCGTCAAGAACACCGCCCATCGCCCGCGCCGCCTTGATCGCGCTTCTTGCGCTGTCTTGCACCGACGATTCCATTCCGAAGATCGCCATGATCCCGTCGCCCATGAACTTGTCGACATAACCATCCGAATCCTGAATGGCCTCAGCCATCCGACCGAGGAATTGGTTCAGCAGGAATACCACGTCATAGGACAGCTTGCCCTCGGACATCTTGGTGAACCCGCGCAGATCGCAAAACAGAATCGTCGCCTCCCGCTCGACGCCCCAGTGGTACTGATCAATCGCGACCCCACGCGACGCATCGATATTGCCCGGCAAAAGCGTCGAGATGGACAGATTGGCGGTCGGGCGCAGCTGGCAGGCCAGCCGGACATTTGCGGGGGCTGCAACACGCTTCAGCACCTGGCTTTCACTTTCTGACGGCGGCGGCAGGGCCTCAAGCCCATCGACCACCCGAATTCGGCAGGTGGAACATCGCGCCCGACCGCCGCACACCGAAGCATGCGGGATCCGGTTGATACGACTGATATCCAGCACCGAAAGTCCCCGGGGGGCCCGGACGGTGGGGCCATTGGCATAACTGACGACCACACCTCTGGACACCCGCTGGCTGAGCAACAACAGCAGCCATATCCCCAAGGCCCCCGCGAGGATGGCATAGTAAACGGTGTTCATCGTCTGGAGTGTCGACACGAATGTCCCATATTGCTCTGCCGAAAACGGGTTGGCATAGCTCGATTGCAATGTGCTCAGCCGACCTGCCGCGACATAGCCTGCATAGGCCAACGCCGGGATTGCAACCGAGAGGCCGTTCCAAAGCCAGAGCGTGCGGCGATACCAGGGACGCACAATCAGCCAGTGATGGATCCCGATGCAGCCGTGCACCCAAACAAGCGCCATCAGAATAGCCTGAGACTGCGCTTCGTTCGGCCACATGGCCCACAGCGCATAGTCATAGTCGGCTGTGACACCAAACATCTCTTGAATGCCACGCGTGCCCAGCACATGACGGATCAGGAAAATTGGAATGAGAAGCCCAAAGGTCAGCTGAATGATATCTCGCCACCTCAGCCGCCAGGTGCGTGTTCCCATGAATTTCGCGATGCCCAGCACGAAATGAACCACAGCGGCCGAAATCAGCAGAGCGGTCCCCAGAGTGCTTTGTGTGATCCACACCCTGACGTCCCGCGTCGCTTGCATGGCGTCGACCGAAACCAAACCCAGACTGTGATTTATGAAATGGGTTACAGCAAAGGTGAACAGGATCAGACCCGACGCAATGCGCAGCTGCGGCACACTGAAAAATCGCATTTTCGCCGGGTCGGAAGTCGGCTGGTCCGGAGTGTCCACCATTGGATCTCTCTCATCGGCTTGGAAAGCAAAGATCAACCGGCATTCCCTGATTGAAATACCCGTCGGCATGATAGGCCTGGGCGCGCATTCCTCAAAGCTTTATCGCGCTGTGGCAAGTCAAAATTTACGCATATCGGCGTGTGTCATCTCTGGTCAACCGGATTGGTGATCTGAGGGGCGGATAGACCAAGCATCCGGCTCACCCTGCCAGCACTCATAGAGGATCATGATCCAAGCCTCACATAGTACCAATGAAGGCTTTCGAAGCGAGGCTTTTCGGCGCACCCCGGGTGATGATCACTGCCCTGAAAGTGCCGTTTGATTGCTTAAGCAAAGGGATGATGTTAGCGTTTTCCCATAGGATCAATCGCAACTGACGAACAGCCCGTGAAAGGCCGACCTTCAATTTGACACCGCAACGGGCGACACAAGATTTCTATGCAGACCTGCCGGCCTTTGACGATTTTCGAGAAGTCGCTGATCTGGGTCACTACGCAGCGCTGCCCGATGACTGGACCCTGATTGTTTCCGATGTCGTTGGGTCCACGAAAGCAATTGAACGAGGCGAATACAAGAACGTCAACATGGTGGGCGCCGCCTTTCTGACCGCTGTGATCAATGTGAGCGGAGACGTCTCCGTGCCCTTTGTCTTTGGCGGGGATGGAGGGTTGGTCGCGGTTCCGCCAGGTCTAGTGAGCCGCGCCTGCGCAGAGGCCAGAAAACTACAAGCGGTGTCCTTCAAACTTTTTGGTTTATCGTTGCGCGCCGCGGCTATCCCCGTGTCCGCGCTACGCTCTTCGGGCGCCGATGTCCTTGTTGGGAAGTATCGTTTGTCGGAAGGAAACGAGCTTGCGATGTTCGCAGGCCATGGACCTGCACGAGCGGATGAATGGCTTAAGGCGGACGAGACCAGTAAAGGCTACGCGCTCGCGCCATATGAGGATGAGGATTACCCTGACCTGGAAGGCCTGTCGTGCCGCTGGGAGCCGTTGAAGGCCCGAAATGGCATCATGCTCACCACCATTTTGCTGCCACTGACACCCGATGCGGCCGACGAAATTCACACCATTTCCGATAGGATTTCTGACATTCTAGGAGATCAAATCGCCAATTTCGCTCCGGCCCATGATGCGACCCTAAGGTTTCGGTTTCCACCCTCAGGCCTGCCGCTGGAAATCGCCGCAGATTTGCGGGGCGCAAAAAACACCAGACGTATTGTTTGGATCTATCTGACGGCTGTGTTTCAATATCTCTGTGAAAGATTTGGGCTGAAAATTGGCGACTATAACGGCGCCACCTACCGTGCCGTACTGAAATCCAACACCGATTACCGCAAATACGATGGCGCGCTGCGGATGGTTCTTGACGTAAGCCACGCTCAGGCTGCCAGCATCGAAGGCTTTCTGGAGCAGGAATACCAGGCCGGCAATGTGATCTACGGGACGTGGAAAGCTGACCAGGCGATGATGACATGCCTGATGTTCAGCCTGTCAGAAAGCAAGCACGTTCATTTCATAGACGGTGCTGACGGAGGATATGCAATGGCGGCCAGAGATTTGAAGCAGCGCATGAGGGGCGCAGACAAAGTGTAGACAGGATATCCTTGGGTCGCGAGACGTTACGCATTGGCCGGGACCCTGAAACTATTCCGTTTCAGCATCGTTGCTTTGATGGCAGAACCTGTAACAATGGCGGCGAACTATGGAAGACGTGAAATGACGACCAGGACACCGGCGAAATACACCACTGGCAGCATTATGCGTCATGTTACGGTTTCCTCTTTTACGGCCAGCATTGGCCTGATGGCAATCTATGCGGTTGATCTGATTGACCTGATCTTCATTTCAATGCTCGGGCACGAGGAAATGGCCGCCGCAGCAGGTTATGCCAGTGCTTTGATGTTCTTCACCAGTGCGATGAATGTCGGCTTGTCGGTCGCATCTGGCGTTTTGGTATCACGCTCCATCGGCGAGGATGATGAGCAGGAAGCTCGTGAATACGCTACCAGCACAGCGATGCTAGTGATGGTAGCCGGGATTGCGATACCTCTGATCCTTTTGCTCAATATCGAGTTTTTTGTGGGCCTTCTTGGCGCCACCGGAAAGGTCGCTGAACTGGCGGCCACATATCTTTGGATTGTCCTGCCGTTCACTTGGGTGTCTGGTTTGTCGATGATTACCGTCTCGTCGCTGCGTTGCTACGGCGAGAATCGGCTGGCGATGTACCCAGCCCTGTTCGGGGCACTGACCAATGCGGTGCTTGACCCAATCTTCATCTTTGCCCTCGGGATGGGGCTGAAGGGTGCGGCCTGGGCCACCGTGGCCGCGAGGCTGGTGACGCTGGCCATCGCCCTTTATCCGGCGCTGAAGAGGCACCAAGCCTTCGTTCGCCCAAGTTTGCGCTTGCTTTGGCGTGACCTGAAAACGGTGATGCATTTCGCCAGCCGGGCCGTGCTGGCCAATGTGGCCACTCCCATCGGCACAGCGATCGTGACTCGTGAAATGTCGAAGTTCGGACCCGAGGCGGTGGCCGGGATGGCCGTGATCGGACGAATGACGCCTGTCGCCTTTTCGGTCATCTGGGCGCTGTCGGGTGCTATCGGGCCCATCATCGGTCAAAACTTTGGAGCAGGCCACGTGGACCGTGTCAAACGCGCCTATCTCGATGGCATCAAATTCGTGGCGATCTACGTGCTGTGTGTCACGATGATATTGTTTGCCTTCCGTGGCCCGATTGCTGATCTCTTTAATGCCGCCGGCCTGACAAGGGAACTGATCTACCTCTATTGCTTCCCGGTCGCGCTCTCATCGTTTTTCAGCGGATCGGTCTTCGTGGCGAGCGCGTCGTTCAACACGCTGGGCCGCCCGTCCTATTCGACCTGGCTGAATTGGGGGCAGCACACTCTGGGCACCTGGCCATTTGTCATCGTTGGAGGGATGCTGATGGGCGCGCAGGGCATTTTGATTGGGCAGGCACTTGGCAGCACAATCTTTGCATCCATCGCAATTTGGTTGGGCTGGCGGTTGATCAAGAACCCCCCACAAGAAAACTTGCGGCAACGCAGCCATAGCGCGCTTTTTGGCCATGGCAGCCTTATTGCCCATACGCTGCAGAAACATGCAGGAGACAAATAGACAACGCCTAGAACTGTACTTTTCAGCAATAACGCGGCAACAAGACTTTAGCGTTTATCGAATTCTTGATCCGATTTTTGCGCGAAATGCGCATCTGGAGAAAAAGCCAATGGAATCTATCCCCACACAGTACATCATTGAGGCCATTGGCTGGCTCGCCGTAGCGTTCAAACTGGCGACGTTCCAAATGAATTCGATGATCTGGCTGCGGGTCCTCGTGATTTTGTCTTCGATCTGTTTCATCATCTATGGTGCTGTGTTTCAGATCTGGCCTCTTCTGGCGATAGAGGTCATCTTGCTCGGCCTCAACGCTTATCGTCTCTACGAGTTGATCGCGCTGCGCAGGTTGGTGACGCATATGACCGACGAGTCCGAAGCCGATTTCTCGGCCGCCATGGCCTATGGCAAAAGACGCGACATCAAAGCGGGCGATGTTCTGTTTGAGAAGGGCGATCCGGTCGACAGCCTCTATTATCTGGCCGAGGGCGCCGTTGAAATCGAAGGGCAGGATGTAACGGTGCCTGCGGGAAATATTTTTGGCGAAATGGCGTTCTTCAACAACAGTGCGGTGCGCATGGCAACGGTGCGCTGTATCGAGGAAACGGTGGTCTATGAGGTCAACGAAAAACGGTTTACCCGGTTGCAGTATGAAGACCCCAAATTTGCGATGTCCGTGATGCGCCTTGTCACCAAGCGGCTTGTGGCGAACGCCGCGCAACCGCAAAAGACCTGAGGCGCGTTCTACGACCCCGCAAACGGTCCAAGCGTGTTTTCACCGCGAGAGACCTGGGACACCTGATTGTAGAGCTGTGCGACAATTTCTTTGCCATCCGAGGTTTGCCGCAAATGCTCTAGTGCCGGGCCAATCAGAGGCTCCACCTGTTGATGGAAAAAGCTCGGAAACTGCTCGACCAAATCCATGGGCGAGGTATATCCAATCGTCTGCGCAAATCCGGTTTCCTGGAACTCATGATAGAGCCCACTGATTTTGCGCAGATAATGGGGATCGGCCATTTGGCCAATCAGATCCGCAGCCCGCACCAGCGCAGGTTCGCTTTCGCAGCAAGCATGAGCGGTGCCATCCGGCACGGGAAAACGGGTGTGCTCAATGGCCCGCGCAATACGTTCAGCGTCGATGAGATCACTATCCGCGAAGCGCTGGCGCGCATAGATCTTGCCTCGATCAACATGGTAGGGCGCAAGCCAGGCATCCGTGGCGCCGCGCGGCGGGCAAACCCGCTCTCCTGCAGTATTGATCACCACCTCACCGGGCGCGTCGCCCTCACAAACACCGCGCGTAAACCCAATGTCGTGGATCAAAAGCGCCAGAATGTAATGCAGCCAATCCTTTGGTTGCATGGGGCCCGCTTTGTGTCGACCCAGAAGGATCTGCTGACCAACCAGCGTCACCATCATCGTATGTTCAGCGTTGTGATAGGCCGCGTCAGTTTTGCCAAGATGATCAAGTATTTCGCGCGCCGTCTGACTTATGAAATCTGCATATTGTGTCTTCTGATCTGGAAAAACTTGCAGATAAACCGCAGCAAGATGATCGCAAAAACCAGCAGCTAACACTGCGGCGGGATTAAACATTTTGGCTTCCCTACATCACCCATAGGCGTCAGGATAGTTTAGCATAAGTTAAAGTCTTATCAACCAACCTCGGCCTGCCAAAACTCCACATTTCTCATAGCTGGAAGCATTTGGCAGAAACGTCGCGTTTCAGAACCCATCAAAACCTCACTTTAGGATGGCTTTCTGTTTAATCGAGGTCATTCCGGTTTGCGCCATTGCGATGGACAGCTCATCGGTCAGCACATCCCACAATTGTTCCAATCCAGCTTCTCCTGCGGCAGCGATGGCAAATTGCAAAGCGCGACCAAAGAACGTGAAATTCGCGCCCGCGGACAGCACCTTCAGAACATCCTCGCCCGAGCGCAATCCGCTGTCGAAAAAGATGGGGTAGTTGGGGCCTACAGCCTCTCGGATCAAGGGCAATACATCTATGGGAGCAGGCGCGCTTTCCAACTGCCGTGCGCCGTGGCTTGATACCTGGATCGCATCAACACCTGCGGCTTTTGCCGTGAGCGCATCCTCGACATCGAGCACCCCTTTCAACACCAAATGACCGTCCCAAACCTCACGCAGGCGCGCCAACGTGTCCCATGTGGCGCGGGCCCGGCTTTCAGTGCGGTCGAACTCATAGCCGTCCATCAAAAAATTCGCCATCATGGGTTTGCCTGCGGCCAGTGACGTCAACGACCAACGTGGGTGCAGTGCAAAGTCGACGAATTGGCGCGGGCCGATCTTGAACGGCATCTTGAAACCGTGGCGCAGCTCTCGCGGGCGGCGGCCCACTTCGGGCACGTCGGCGGTGAGAACAAGCGTTTGATATCCGGCGGCTTTGGCACGATCCACAAGTTTAAATGTTCCGTTGCCATCCCCTGAGAAGTAAAGCTGAAACCAGGCGTGCCCTTCGGCCGTTTCGATGATCTGTTCCATCGGGGTCGAGGCGACGGTCGACACCCCGTGGGGCACCATGAAGCGCGCAGCAAGGCGCGCCAACATCAGATCAGCACCCGGTGCCGACAGGTTGCACATCCCCATGGGGGCAATACCAAAGGGTCGTTCTGCTCGTGCCCCAAACAGAGCTGTCGAAAGGTCGCGCTGGCTCACATCTTGCAACACACGAGGGCGCAGGGGGATTGCATCCAAAGCGGCCCGATTTCGGGCAGCACCGGTTTCCGACCCGGCCGCTCCGTCGATGTAGTCAAAGATCATCCAAGGCAAGCGGCGTTTGGCAAGCCGCCGCGCATCACTCACTGAATGGATATGTGCGGCGGTCCCCAATGATCTAACTCGCGACCGCTTTCATGAAACGGTGACGAATGACAACCGGGTCCATGGTGATCACCGGCAGTTTGATATTACCGCTGTCGCACTTACAGACAATGATGGTCATTTCGTCGCTGTCGATCGCAGCTTGCAACACGGGGCCAAGATCCTTGTCCTGCACTTCGATCACATTGTCACATCCACAGGCCTTGGCCACCGCTGCAAGGGACGTTTTTTGCCCTGCATAGGTCGGCTGATCGCCGGTCGAGCCATAAGATCCGTTGTCGATGATCAGCAGCGTGTAGTTGCCGGTTGCGTTATTAGCGATCGTGGGCAGCGTGCCGAGGTTGGTCAGAACCGACCCGTCACCGTCGATTGAAATGACCGCTTTATCTTGAGCCAGTGCAAGGCCAAAACCAATCGAAGACGACAGCCCCATCGTGCCCAACATGTAGAAGTTGGTCGGTTGATCGTCGATCATATGCAGCTCTTGGCTGGGAAGGCCGATGTTACAGACGACCAGGTGATCACGGATGATCGGTGCAATGTCTTTCAGGATTTCAGAACGGATCATTGGTCGCCATAGCCTCCCCAGAAGTTGGCATCCGTCAGGATCGCCACAGGTTTGTTGCACATGAAAGTATACTTTAGGATGTTGTCGAATTCCTCGACATCCTTTTGCCAGTGAAAGTGGTAGGTTGGGATGTTCAGCTGTGCCAGCAGTGCCTTGGTGTGCACAGCCATTTCCACCTGACAGGCAACGGGCTCGCGCAACTCTCCCCGGTAGCTGATCAGCATTGGCAGCGGCATCCGGTAGAATTGGGTCAGCGTCGCCAAGGTATTGATCGTCACGCCAATCGCCGTGTTCTGCATGATGATCGCGGGGCGTTTGCCGCCCATGAAGGCCCCGGCGCAAAGGCCCATGCCCTCGTCTTCCTTGTTCGAGGGTATATGAAAAATCTCATCTCGCTGATCAATCTCTTCGATGACACCCGCAAGCTGCTTACACGGAACCGTCGTGACGAAGGAGACATCATTTGCGACGAGATCATCAGTGATCTTCTTGTCGATGTTCATGGCTCAAGACCCTTTTCTATGAGAGGCAACCGGTCGTGCCCGATTTGTTACGCTTTGCGGTGGACGTGGACGGCACAATGCACGTGGCGCACCACGCGTGCCGCCGTCGACCCTAGAAGATAATCCCCAACGCCTGGACGGTGCGAGCCGATCACAATGCAATCGATCCCATGTTTTGCCGCGTAGTCTATGATCGTACGGTACGAATGGCCGACAACAACCTGCGCGTTCAAACCTGGCATATTCGCTGTCTTTTCTGCCAACGCTTCCTTTGCGCGTTTCAATCCTTCTTCAATCGCCGATTTATCAACAAAAGCCGCGACCGACCCTTGCAACGCTTCATGAACGTGGATGGCCGTGATTTGTCCCCCATCGCTGAGCAAGCGCTGCGCCAAAGCCAAAGTCGCCGGAGAAACACCGTGGTCCAAAGCCATCGGAACGAGGATATTCTTGTACATTTTCGTGCTTCCTTGTCGTTAACTCAGGGAATGAGAACAATTTTGGGCGCTGCGACCAAACCAGCGCGAATGTCTTTGAAAGCCCGGCCCCCATCGGACAGGGCGCGGGTTTCGGTCCACGTGCTGGGTCCCAGGCGCCCGTCAAAGAGGGCCTGGGCGGTGTCAACGAAATCCGCCGTCGTGTAGGTGTAGGTGCCAATAAACGTGATTTCCTGCAATGTAGCACGGCGGATGTCCAAACCGCCATCGCTGTCTCCCAGCCCAACATGGGCGATGACGCCCCCCGGCAAAACCTGAGCACTGGCAATGGCCCGTGTGGCGGCGTAACCGACCGCGTCCACGACGACAGGATAATTGCCGGTTGACGCCTCTACAGCCTTCTGGTCGCACTGGTCCTGCAAAAACCTGCGGCGGACGTCATTGGGCTCGGCGAGTGTCACGTCATGCAGGCCCAGCGCTTTCAGCGCCAGCGCCGCCGCCAGACCAATTGCGCCCCCCCCGATGACCAATGCCTTGCGATCCATCGAGGGATGCAGTGCCTCCAGTACCAAACGGGCAGCATGCCAACTGACAGCGAGCGGCTCCACCAAGGCCGCAGTTTCCATAGACACGTGGTCTGGCACGTCGACCAAATTCCGGCCCGGCATTGAAACGAATTCAGCAAATGCACCTTCGCGCGGCGGCATCGAAATGATCTGACGGGTGGGGCACAGGTTCTCGCGCCCTGCTTTGCAGGTCTGGCACGTGCCGCAGGTGACAAGCGGGTTGAGCGTGACCCGTGTCCCATCCTTAGGCCCACCAACAATGACACCGGCGGCTTCGTGGCCGAGGATCAGTGGTGCAGGCCTGCGATCATCATGTCCCAGATAGGCATGCATATCAGATCCGCATATGCCAACCGCGTCTACCCGGATCAGGTGCTCTCCTGCTGCAGGAGACGCATCTTCAAAGTCGCGGTAGTTCAGCGTTTCAACACCGTCATAAACCAAAGCTTTCATTTCGCTGTAAACCCGCCGTCCACCATGAGCACCTGGCCCGTCACATAACTTGATGCCTCAGAGCATAAGAAGAGAACTGGCCCATCCATATCTTCCAATGTTCCATTGCGCCCCATGCAAGTCTGCGCTGCATTTCGGGCAGCCCGATCGGCGTCTTCAAAGACCGCCTGCGTCAGCTCCGTTGGAAAGAAACCGGGACCGATGGCATTCGCAGTGATCCCGTACGGTGACCAGGCTTCGGCCATGGCACGCGTCAGCTGTGCGATGCCTGCCTTCGTTGCCCCGTAGGCAATCCCGCCTGGAAAGGCGCGGGTGGTCTGGAGCGAAGCGAAATTCACGATCCGCCCCCAGCCTTTTGCCTTCATCGCGGGCACCAAAGCCTGGCTCAGAAAGAAGGGCGCCGACAGGTTCAGAGCCAATGTTTTGTCCCAGCCCTCGGCGGTCACATCATCAGCGGGCTCTCGGGTGTTCACCCCTGCGGCGTGGATCACAATGTCGGGGGGACCAAAGGGGGCCGATATGTCCTGCACCAACGTCTCAATGCGACTGCGATCCGCGACATCGGCAACAACCGCGGCGGCATTGCCATTTGCATCATCCACCAACGCGGCAAGCGCCTCTGCCCGGCGGGCCACGCCAACCACCTTGGCCCCTGCAATCACCAAGGTCAGTGCGGCCTGCCGGCCCAGTCCTGAGCTTGCCCCCGTCACGCAAGCGACGCGCCCTGTCAGATCAAAGAGATCGCGCGGATGTGGCATTCCCTACCCCTCTGCCGTCAAATCGAAGGTTTCGCCTGGGAAGTACTTGGCAAGGCGCACATCAGCCGCCCGTGCATGTCCTTCCATGCCTTCCAACCGACTGATCCGGGCCGTTGCAATTGCAACCTGTTTGGAGGCCTCCTGACTTGCCCGCTGCCATGTCACGATCTTCATATACTTATGAACGCTCAGGCCCCCGGTGTAGTTTGCCGCGCCAGAGGTCGGCAGAACGTGGTTGGTCCCCGTTGCCTTGTCTCCGTAAGACACAGTCGTTTCTTCTCCGAGGAAAAGAGAGCCATAGCACGTCAACCGATCCAGCCACCAATCAATGTCGGCAGCCTGCACCGTCAGGTGTTCGGGTGCATAATCGTCAGATGTTGCAGCCATTTCCTCACGGTCCGCGCAGACGATGACTTCGGCATAGTCGCGCCAGGCCGCCCGTGCATTTTCAGCATTGAGGTCTGGCAGGTCGTCTATCAGAGTTGGAACGCGGGCCATGACGTCTTCGGCAAGGGCGCGGTTGTCTGTCACCAGCCACACCGGAGAGTTGTATCCGTGCTCGGCCTGACTGACCAAATCGGTCGCCACGATATGTGGATCTGCATCTTTGTCCGCAAGGATCAGGCTGTCGGTTGGTCCCGCAATCATGTCGATGCCGACGCGTCCGAATAGGATGCGTTTGGCTTCAGCGACAAACTGGTTGCCGGGTCCAACCAAGATGTTGGCCTTGGGTAGTCCAAAGAGACCAAAGGTCATCGCGGCCACACCCTGAATTCCGCCCATCGCAAGGATCTTGTCGGCACCACAAATATGGGCCGCGTAAATGATGGCCGGGGCCACGCCCACATCTGGCCGCGGCGGCGAGCACGCCGTAATATGCTTGCAGCCCGCAACCTTGGCTGTGGTCACCGTCATAATTGCCGACGCAATATGGCTATATCGCCCGCCAGGAACATAACAACCGGCTGCATCAACGGGAATTGCTTTTTGACCAGCAATGAAACCGGGCTGAATCTCCATCTCGACATCCGCTACCGTGCTTTTCTGCAACTCGGCGAAACGCCTGACGTTGTCATGTGCAAATCGAATGTCCGACTTCAACTTCTCCGGAACCAAAGCGATGGCAGCATCAATCTCGTCCTGGGTCAGCAGGACATTTCCACTATACTGATCAAACTTCGCCGCATATTCGAGCGCTGTCGCGTCACCGCCAGCCTCGATGTCGCTTAGGATCGACACGACAGTCTCGTGAACGTCGGAGGCACCTGACGAAGACGTTAAAGTTGCTTTTTTTAGGTATTCTCTAGCCATTCTTTGTGGACCTTACTTGTAGATGTCAGGCAGCAATGTCGTGGACAAGGCTGGCACATAGGCGATCAGCAACACAACGACAAACATGCACAAAACAAATGGCACGGCGCGCGCTGCAATTTTGAGGATGGATTCCCCGGTTATTCCCGAGACCACAAACAAGTTGAGGCCCAGTGGAGGTGTGATGAAGCCAACACCCAGAGCAGTGATCATCATGATACAAAACTGAATTTCATTCATCCCGATGTTATCCGCCAAAGGCTTCAAGATTGGCGCAAGGATCACGATGTTTGGCGTCGTTTCCATGACGCAGCCTGCGGCAATCAAGATCCCGATCATCAAGAGGATCAACACCCAAGGCTCGTCTGTCAGACCTGTGACCGCCGTGACAAAACCTTGCGGAACACCCATGATGGCCAAAGCCTCGGCCAAAGGGGCCGAGAAGGCGATGATGGGCAGGATAACGCCGTTCACTTTGGCCGAGCTGATCAGCATCGCTGGAAAGTCTGCAAACGACAGAGTTCTGAGAATGAACCCCATCAAAATGGTGACAACAACCGCCGTGGCACCCGCTTCGGTCGGGGTCAACCGACCTGAGAAGATTCCGTAAAAGATGATGCCGGGCACGATAAAGGCATACCAACCAGACTTGAGCGCGCTCAGCAGGTTGCTGAACCATTCCCCCATCGTCATCTGACCACCGCCTTCATAGGCATAGACGCGATTCACGATCAGGTTTGTGATCAGGATCGAAAACAAGATCAAAAGGCCGGGGATCAACGCGGCAAGAAACAGCGTAGACGCCGATATACCCAACACAAGTCCAATGATAATGTAGGCGATGGAAGGCGGGATCAGGATTCCGGTACATGCACCTGCCGCCACAAGCGCACAGGCATACGGGCGCGGATATCCACTTTCGACCAACCGCGCGATGGTCATCCGACCCACCGCCGCGGCCCCCGCCGCGTCAGAGCCCGAAATCGCCGCGAACATGCCACAGACCAATACGGTGGCCGATCCGAAGCCTCCTTTTGTGAAGCACGTCAGCGCCTCGGCAACGTTCAGGAACTTTCGCGACAATCCGGTTCGGACAAGGACATCGCCGGTTAAAATAAAGAGCGGAACGGCGGTCAGCGCGAAGGCGTCAATGCCAGTAAAGAGCTTCTCGCCAACCAAGCTTAACGGTAGGTCTCCGGACATCACCAACATCAAAATGGCCGACGTGCCGATCGCCGCCCAGACGGGCACCGCCAAGGCAATCAACCCGATGAAGATCAGCACCGGCAGGTAAAAATCCCAGCCCAGTTCCACAGTTTGATTGAGTGTTTGCCAAAGCATGTTCCAGGTTCCTCAATCAAACAACGTGTCGCCTTCGTAGACGGGCTGTCCCGTCCGAAGCGCATTGAAATCCCGGTAGAGCGATTGCATCAATCGCCAGATCATGAGGGCAAAACCCATCGGCACAGCCATCAAGAACCACACTTTTGATATGCGCAGCCCATCTGTGACCGATCCAAACTTCGCTGAAACGTGAACCGCCTCAAATGACCAGTAAAGCGCGATCACGGCGACAAAGAGCATTACCAAATCGCCGAAAATGTAGAGCAGAGCCTTCGGACGCGGAGACAGATAATGCATCACCACATCAATACGAATATGCGCGCGTTCGCGGACCGCGGCTGCAGCCCCGATCCATGCGAGATAGATGAAGGAATACCTGACGATCTCTTCACCCCAAATGGAGGAGTAAGAAAAGATCTCCCGGCGTAGCACTTCGATCGCCATCGTAATGACCAGCATGACGTAGAAGGTCAGAAGCAGCCATCGCTCCGCATTGCGGTCAATTCGACGCAATAGTTCCATGATGCACCTCTAGGATACGTGGTTTGGCCTTGTCACATCCGCGCAAAGCTGAGACTGGGCGCCACAAGATGCGGCGCCCAGCAAGAAGCTTAGGCGTCGTGGACGTAGTATTTGCCCTGGGTTCCTGCGGCTTCTTCCATCTTAGCGAAGTCGTCCATGGACCCGGCAAGTTCGACCTTGAACTCGTCCCATTCCGAGCGCTGATACCCACCTGCGTCCTGCCATTCGGCCAGTTGATCTGCACTCAGCGAATGGAATTCCACACCGGCCTTCGCCAGTTCGGCCATCGCATAGGCGCGCGCGGAGGGGACTTTTGCAAGGTTCTGATGCGCGGTCATTTCTGATCCCCACATGATGCCATCTTGTACGTCCGCAGGCATCGAATTGAACCATTCCAGGTTACAGGAATACACCTGGCTGTCGGGCACCGCCTGGGTAAAGGTCACGTGGGACAGGATATCCTTGAACCCAAAGACATAAAGAGCCCCCACGGAAGGATCGAGCGCATCCGCAACACCTTGCTTGATCGCGGAAGGTGTTTCACCCCATGCGACCGGTGTCGGGTTTGCCCCAACCATGCGGTAATACTGTTGCAGCATCTTGGAACCGGGAACGCGGAATTTCACGCCATCCAGATCGCCGGGTGACAGAACAGCGCCTGCGCCGCCTTTGCGCACCGCCACAACCCGCGGGTCGATGTTCACGTAGAACAGCGGCTTGAACCCATTTTCTTCGACCTTTGGCTCGACCGAGGCCTTCCAGAAATCCGAAGTCACCAGGTTGGTAAACCGCTGATTGGACCCACAGAGATATGGCATGTTGATCAGGTCAACTGTGGATGCAAAAGGCGCAAAGTTGGATAGCGAATGCTGGGCCGCCTGAATTGTGCCGCCTTGCACAGCCTGAACCAGTGCGCCACCGGCGCCCAGCTGACCACCGGGTGCAAGTTTGACATATACTTTGCCGTTGGTCGCGTTCTGGATGTTCTCTTTAAGATCCAACTGCATGATCGGATAGCTGCGGGACGCGCCCAGAACATAAGCCGTGGCCACAACCATCGTGTGCTCGGCTGCGTTTTCACGATCACGCTCTTCGTTTGCGGTTTGTGCTGCAGCTTCCGACGACCAAAGCATCCCGCCGGCCCCTGCAACCAAAGCAGCCGTAAAGCTACCCGCAGTGGCAAGTTTCAGGAAATTCCGGCGCTCTTCCGATGCGAGGTATTTCTTTTCTTCGTTCATGTGTTCCTCCCAAGAAACCATCAGCTGCCGTCCTTATTTTTGCGGTCAGCTTCCTTTTTAATGATTGCCACCACGAACAAGATCGAGGCCGTAAAGAGAATCAGCATCTCTCCTACGTCGCCCAAAAAGACCCGATCCCAAAATGCTCCGGATGCCACGTTTACAAAGTAAACAACGAAAACAATCAGTGAGGCGTAGAGGAACATTTGGAAGCTCGCAGGGTTTCTGATGACGGTAAAGTAAGCGCTTACATTACATCAATGCAAGCGCTTTCATTGCTGGGCGTGCAAATGGAACATGAATCGACTAGTACTAGTGCCAGACTTGATAACGAGACGCGAACTTGACGCAAGTGCCCATAAACATGCTGCCAACGTTGGAAGATGTTGCCCGAGAAGCGAATGTCTCAACGGCGACTGTATCGCGATGCCTCAACCGGTCCGGCAAGGTCTCAGACGACACGCGCCTTCGGGTCATGGAAGCGGTGGATCGTCTTGGCTATACGCCGAATTTCGGTGCAAGAGCGCTTGCGGCCAAACGAACCCAGACGATTGGCGCGATCATTCCGACAATGGAGAACGCCATTTTTGCGCGGGGCCTTCAGGCCTTTCAGGAAACGCTGAATGAAAAAGGCTATACGCTGCTGGTCTCCAGCACCGGATATGACCCCGAAAAGGAAGCAGAGCAAATCAAGACGCTATTGGCTCGGGGCGCGGACGGTCTGTTGCTGATCGGCTATGACCGGGATGAAGCGTTGTACAGATACCTGGAGACCCGCAACATCCCCTATTTGATCTCTTGGGCGCATCGTTCAGCGGAAAGCCATCCCGCGGTTGGATTTGACAACTTTCAGTCGATGCTGGAGCTGACTCAGATCGTCCTGGACAAAGGTCATCGAGAGATTGCCATCATCTCAGGCCTCACCCATGGAAATGACCGGGCTGCGGATCGTGTGAAAGGGATCCGCGCAGGGGTCGCACAAGCCGGGTTCGACCCGAACAAAGTCCCCTGTGTTGAGCTGCCCTATTCTGTCGAAAACGGCGCTGCCGCATTTGACACATTGATGGGTCAAGGTGCACGCCCAACGGCGGTGATGTGTGTCAACGACGTGCTGGCCGTCGGTGCGCTGCAAAAGGCACAACAGATGGGCCTTCATGTGCCCGATGACGTTTCCATAACTGGCTTTGACGATATTGACATCGCATCACTGGTCACGCCCAAACTGACGACGGTGCACGTACCACATGGCCAGATGGGGTCACTCGCAGCCCAAAAAATAGTCGAGTTGATCGAGAAGAAAGCGTCCCCAAAGTCCTCCCAACTCAAGAGCTCAATACGACTTCGCAACTCGCTTAAACACTACCCCGCAGGACCCATAAGCGCAGAGACTTGATGGTCTTTGGGTTTGAACGTTGATTACACACCTTAGCTCGATGCAGCGCCGCCAACATTGAAAACAAATTCAACAACGCGATCGGCCATCGCAGTGCGAATGAGCTGCGTTTCACATTTGGTGTCGTGGGCCGCAAAGACGAACAAGATTTGACAGCCCGTGGCGTGAACGGCGTCCTGTGCCCCCTGCTCCAACAGTCTGAATTTAACTTGGGTAACAGCAAACGTGATAAGTTGAGGCTGGACTATACCGCCGCCGGAACGCTAACTAGGCGTTCAGTGATTTCAACAGCGAGGCAAGCGCATGCGGTTTTTAGTACTGATCCCAGCACTTCTCGGATTGTCGTTTTGCGAAGACGAGATGGCGTCGGAACCCGAAAGTATCCGAGGACTGAAAACCCACCTCGTTGCCGAGACCGAGCGCGTTAGCACGCGCCGCTTTCCGTCCGTTCTGGAACCCGCAGAGGTGAACTCGCTCTCGTTTGAAGTGGCGGGAAAACTGAGCGAATTGAACCTAACAGTTGGACAATTCGTCAAAGAGGGCGATGTCATTGCCAAGCTTGACACTGCCAGTCTGCAAATTCAGTTGGACAATGCAAAGGCCGGAGTGGATGTTGCGCAAGCCTCCTCTACAAATGCGGCTGACAACCTTGCCCGGCAAGAGGCATTGCTGGAAACCGGGGCCGTCACACGCGTTACAGTCGAGAATGCTCAGGCAGATGCGGATGCCAAGGCGGCTCAACTGGAACAGGCTGAAAAGTCGCTAGAAACCGCCGAGGACAATCTGACAAAGGCGGTTTTGACAGCGCCTTTTGACGGGGTGATCAATTCGGTCGACGCTCAGAACTTCTCGACGGTCAGTGCGGGCACCACCATCGCCACAGTGTATTCTCCCGAAGGGTTTGAGGTAGCTATTTCTGTGAACTACGACACGGTCAGCCAGTTGGTCGTGGGTAAATCTGCCACCATCCGGCTGGCCGATCGCCCAGATTTGTCTCTGGGCGCCGTGGTCAGCGAACTGGGGTCACGCGCAGATTCCGTATCCAGTTTTCCCGTCGTGATGAAGCTCAGTGAAACCAACCCGATCCTCAAGGCCGGAATGGCTGTTGAGGCGGCGATAGATTTCCCCCTACCCGCGACAGAAGGTTTTGTCGTACCGATCGGCGTGGGCATCAAGGAAGGCCAGATTGAGAAAGGTGACGGGCCCAACGATCCGGCCCCCATGGCGGTCTATGTCTATGATCCTGACACCAGCACTGTAAAAAGGCGCGACGTCGTGGTTGGTGGAGTCAGCGAAAATTCACTGGTGATCGTTGACGGGCTTGAACCCGGTGATCTGGTGGCATCAGCCGGTGTGTCGTTCCTGCGGGACGGCCAAAAGGTGAAACTATTGTCGGACGAAGACTAAGCCATGGAGTTCCTGACCCGCTTCGGCCTCGAGAAATCCCGCCTGACAATTCTGGTAATGATCGGTCTGCTGGCCTTGGGTTTGATGACCTATTCCGGCCTGCCCAAACGCGAGAATCCAGCGATCACCATTCGCAACGCGGTCGTTGTCGCGGAATTTCCAGGCATGTCGCCTGAGCGGGTAGAAGACTTGATTGCGATCCCTCTGGAACGCGCCGCGCGCGAAATCGCGGAGGTCGAGGATATCTCGACGCTGATCCTGACCGGGCGCGCTGTCCTGACCCTTTCGCTGTTCAATTCTGTTGGCAAAACCGAATTGGATGCGGCTTTTCAGGACATCCGAAACCAGATGGAGGACATCGCCAGCGAATTACCCGATGGCACGCAAGGACCGTTTGTGAACACCAACTACGGAGACGTGTCCGTGGCCACGGTTGCCGTCACCGGCGAGGGGTTCTCGTACTCTGAAATCTGGGATGCCGCCGACGACCTGCGCACCGGGCTGTATCAGTTGGACGGCATCACCAAAGTGTCGATCTATGGCGAACAAGAAGAACGATTGTGGCTTGAAATTGACAGCCGACGTCTGGCGGCCGTAGGGGTTCAGATTGATCAGGTCCTGGGCGATCTGCAGGCGCAAAACGTGATCCTCCCTGCGGGTGAATTGGATGCGGATGGCACCAACATTATTCTAGAAGCCAATGGCGATCTATCGACAGTCGAAGACATCGGCGCCATTTTGACCAAGGTTCCGGGTCTGAATGGGTTTGTCCGTCTGAAGGATCTGATGACCGTGCGGCGCGGCTATGTTGACCCGCTCGAAAAGCCCGTATTTTTCAATGGCAAACCGGCGATGCTGGTGAGCGTAGAAATGTCGGATGATCGCGACATTCAGAAGATCGGCGCTGTGTTGGCCACTGAAATCAAGGCGCTGGAGCAAGATCAACCAATCGGGATCAGCTTTGACATTTCAACCTTTCAGGAAACCAACGTCACGGTGGCGATCAACAGCGCTTTGTCGAACGTCGGTCAGACCTTTGGAATCGTCTTGTTGGTCATGCTGGTGTTCCTGGGGTTCCGCCCGGCACTGATCATCGCCAGCATTGTGCCATTTACGGTGATGTTCGCGCTGATAGGTATGTCGCGTATGGGTATCGACCTTGAACAGATCTCCATCGCAGCCGTCATCATTTCGCTGGGTCTGCTGGTGGATAACGGATTGGTTGTCGTACAGGATATCGAAGCAAAAGTTTCCAGTGGCATCCCTCCTAAAGAGGCCGCCATAAAGTCCTGCGGGCAGTTCTTCATTCCACTGGGCGTGGCCTCTATTACGACCGTCTCCGCCTTTATTCCGATGCTCATTCTTGATGGCACCGAGGGTGAATATGCCTTTTCCTTGGGCGCCGTCGTGGCACTGATGCTTGGTGGGTCGTGGATTTCAGCGCATTACATCCTGCCGTTCCTCGCAGCGCATTTCCTGAAACCCCGCACCAAGAAGGAGGATGAATCATGGATCGTGCGCGGGTACGGCGCAATCGTCCGCAAAACTCTGCGGTGGGGCATTCCGATCATCTTGGTCTGCTATGGCATCGTCTACCTTTCGGCAGGCGTTTTCGGGCAGCTAAAATCCGAAATGTTTCCCTTGAGCGAACGCGCCGAGTATCTGATCTATCTGGATATGCCAAAAGGCACATCCATTGCCCGAACCGAAGCAGAGGCCCGGGCCGTGGACGCCTGGTTGCGCGACGCTGAAACCAATCCCGAAGTGGTGAATACCACCGTATTTGTAGGCGACGGCGGTCCACGGTTTTATCTGGCGTTAAACCCGGCAGATACGGACCCAGCTAATGCCTTCATTCTGGTAAATACCACATCCTTTGATGGAACGGTTGCCGCGGCGGAACGCACGCGCAGACACCTCTTTGAAAACCATCCTGCCGCACGGGCTCGTGTAACTCGGCTTTCAATGGGCGGCTCTGAATCCGGCATTGTCGAAATCGAAATCACTGGCCCCGATGCTGACACGATGCTGGCTGCGGCCAAAAAGGTCGAGACTGGGTTTGCCGACGTGCCCGGCATCATTCAGAATCAGAATGATTGGGGCAACAAAAGCCTGAAAATGGTGATCGACATCGCACAGGACAAAGCGCGCGAACTAGGTGTGACCTCCAAGGATATCTCGGATGTGATGGATACGTTTTTCTCGGGATCCGAGTATTCCACGTTTCGCGAGGGCGACAAATCCATTCCCATCGTCGTGCGGGCGCAAGACGGGTTTCGGGACAGCATCGAAGATCTGGCAAACCTGTCTGTTCCAGCAGGTGGGCAGCTGATTGCTCTGGATCAGGTCGCCACCTTCAGGCCCGGCCTGGAGTATTCCCAATTCCGGCGTGAAAATCAGGTCAGAAGGATCGTGATTTCGGGCAAAAGTGCCACCCTCTCTGCCGCTCAGGTGGAACAACAGATTGCCCCGGTTTTGGCTAATCTCGATCTGGGACCCGAATACGAAGTGACAATCGGCGGAGAAAGCGAACAAAGCGCGGATGTAAATGCCAAACTGGGCGCAGGTTTACCCTTCGCGTTGGTCGTTATGTTGGCTGCCCTTGTCTTTCAGTTCAACTCTGCACGAAGGGTGTTGTTAACGTTTATGACGATCCCGCTGATTATCGTTGGGGCGCCGTTGGCCCTCTATGCCACGAACCAGCCGATGTCGTTCTTTGCCATCCTGGGTTTGATTTCTCTGATGGGGATCATCATCAACAACGCGATTGTGTTGATCGACCAGATCGACATAGAACGCCAATCGACGGACCTCGACCAGGCGATTGTCGTCGCCGCTCAGAAACGTGTGACCCCGGTTATGTTGACGTCGCTCACAACCATTTTAGGCCTGTTACCCATGGCAATCGTTGGTGGTGCGCTGTTTGAACCCATGGCGACATTGATGGTTGGCGGGCTGTTGTTTGCCTCGCCCCTGACACTGCTGTTCGTGCCTCCCGTCTATCGGCTGTTTTTCCTTAGGGGATAAAAGTTGCGATTGAAGGCCTTGCCATATGTTGGTGATGCGGTACTGCGCCTGACGGTCAGCCGACGCTGTCATTCTCTTTTAAGAGCTTGGAGAAGTCCTGACGGATTTTGGCAAGCTTCGGATTGATGTAAGTCTTGCAGAACAGCCGGTCCGGATTGGTGGCGTAATATTCATGGAACCTCTGATCTGAAGGTTTAAACTCTCGGTGCGGCAAGACCTGAGTCACAAAGTGCAGACCTGTTTCGATTGATGCCTGCTCCAAAGCACGGGTTGCCTGATTGGCAAGGTCGTCGCCCTGCACGTAAACCGCGCTGCGGTATTTCCCCCGCATCTTGTGATCTGACGTGCTGGCATGGGTCGCAAGATGTACGCGAACCAGGGTATCCAACGCGATCTCATCGGGATCAAATGTCACATCCACCGCTTCTGAAAACGTATCGTGTGGAGGATCAGACCGAATGAAGCCCTGAGCGACTGCTTGCACATCGCGCAGCGCCTGAAACACTGCTTCGGTACACCAGTGGCACCCTCCGCCAAATCCCACACGGATCACAGCTTTGCCCCTCATCCGACCCCTGCCCTCTTGCCAGGTCCAGCCCGGTTCAAACGGCTAAGGTGGTTACAGGTGCCACAATGATCACCAATATTATTCTGCCGAAATACACGGTGCAGGTCCTCTGAGGGGCCGATGGCAAAACCTCTTTGGTCAAGCCTCCCAGTCATTCAGAGGATTTGCCCCAGAAACTCCTGGGTTCTGGGGTCGCTTGCCTCGTCAAAGAATGTGGCCGGGGGCCCGTGCTCGACAATGACACCTCGGTCGGTGAAATAGATGTGGTCCGCCACTTCGCGGGCAAACCCCATCTCATGGGTGACAAGGATACAGGTCATTCCCTCCGCCGCGAGGTCTTTGATGGTCACCAGCACTTCCTTGACGGTTTCCGGATCCAGCGCCGCTGTCACCTCGTCGAACAGCATCACATCAGGGTTCATGGCCAGGGACCGTGCAATCGCAACACGTTGCTGCTGTCCACCGGAGAGCTCTCCGGGAAAACTGTCTTCCTTACCGTCCAGACGCACTTTCTTCATCAGCGCACGGGCGCGTTCTTCAACCTCTGCCTTGTTCTGTTTGAGAACTTTCAGCGGGGCCATCATCACATTTTCCAGCGCCGTCTTATGCGGGAACAGGTTGTATTGCTGGAACACCATGCCGACCTTCTTGCGAAGCTCGAGCATGTCCAGGTCAGGGTCATGCACTTCTTGGCCTTCCACCGTGATGGATCCGGCCTGAATATCATTCAGCGCATTGATGCAACGGATCAGCGTGGATTTGCCCGACCCTGAAGGGCCGATGATGCAGATCACCTCGCCTTTCATCACATCAATCGACACGCCCTTGAGGACCTCAAGCGTTCCAAAGGATTTGTGCACTTTCTTCAAAGAGACGATGGGTTGATCAGGTGTCCAGGTCATAGTCGCGCCCTCATGATTTGACTGCGAATTTACGCTCAAGCCGCATGGTCAGGCGCGCAATAGGATAGCAATAGGCAAAGAACAATACCAATGCGAAGCCAAAGAAAGGCACCAGCAGTTCGGGGTGGTTGTCCTCGGATTCCATTGCCTGACGCGACAGGGTGATCAGCTCTTCGATGCCAAGAAGGCTGCAGAGCGGCGTCGCCATGGTCAGGATCGCATACCAGTTCATCCAGGGTGGCAGCATGCGTTTGTAGCATTGCGGCAGAATGATCTGCCACAAGATCTGACGGCGAGAAAAGGCGAGGCTTTCGGCCGCCTCCCATTGTGCCGTTGGCACCGATTGCACGGCCCCGCGCACCACTTCGGATATGTTGGCCATCACCGGCAGGCTGAGGCCAATCACCCCTTTGATCCAGTCCGGGATGCGAATGACGCCCCCGAACAGACGGATTTCAAAGGGAAAGGCGAGAAGCACGATAAACAAAAGCACTAGCCAGGGTGAGTTGCGGAACAGCTGTGTGACAAACCACGATCCAGCACGCACCGGGCGCAGCAATGATATTTGTGCAAGCCCCAAGGCGGCCCCCAGGACCGTGCCAATGGTCATCGCAAGCACGGAAATCAGCACATTGAAGAAAAACCCTGACTTGAGCAGAAACGGTGTCCAGCGCCACAAGGCATCAAACGCCTGGGCCGTACTGTAATTGCTTTGCGCATAGGCTATCGAAGGCCATATGGCCATGGTCATGAAAACGGCAAAAGGCGTCCACCACGGCAAGGCTGCGACCCAGCGGGTGAAGATGTAGCCATCCGGCGAATGGGCTGCCACATCAAAGGGCTTGAGCACCGCCATGTCGCTGCGCGCGGGGGCGTTGAGGCCAGCAATACGTTTCATGTGCCATACCCCGGAATTTTCATATTGCGCTCCCAGCGGTTCATTCCGAATACAAGAATTCCGACCAGCAGAATGTAAGTGACAAACAACATCAACATCGTGGGATATTGTGCCGACGGATAGTCGTTCCAGATCGAAACGGAATGGTAGAGCAGTTCTGGCACCGCGATGGCGTAGGCCTGCGTGGTGGTCTTCACCAGATTGACCAGATTGTTGTTCAGCGACGGCAGACACACCCGGAACGCCAAGGGTAGAACCACGTAGATGTAGGTTTGCAACCGGCTGAAGCCCAATGATTCAGAAGCTTCAAGTGTGGAATTTGGAACAGCTTCGATACCGGCCCGGAAAATCTCGACGTTGAACGCCCCAGCAAAGAAACTCAAGGAAATGACCGCCCAGCCGACATTTGAAATGATCGGCTCGACTGTCCAGCCATCGTCACCTGTGACAACGGGGGTGAACTGGCCCAAGGCAAAATAGAAAAAGAGCAGCTGCACGAGCGGCGGCGTATTGCGGAAAAACTGGATATATCCCTGCACGATGGCCCGTGTGACGCGCGACTTTGCGCCCTGCATCCAGGCGCCCACCAACCCGATAATCACCGAAAAGATCAGGCACAAAATGCTCAGCTCGATCGTCATCCATAGCCCGGCCAGGACCTTGCCCTGCTGACGATCATCATACATCCAGATGAAATTCCAGCGCGGATAATCCGCCGCCATTTCGCGAAAAAACTCTTCCATTCAGCAGTCCCGTAAAAAAGTGCGCCTCCCCCGGATCGGGGAAGGCGCGGTCACATTTGACGGATTATTCAGCCAGCCAATCGCTGTAGCGCGCGTTCTCTTTGGCGAGATAGGCGGTGGGCTTGATACCCCATTTCGCCTCAAGCGCGATCAGCGTGCCTTCTCTGTGCCAGTTGTACTGCAGCCCAGACATGAACTGGCCAAAGACGCAGGACTTTTCTGCCAGTGGGACAGCCAGGCCCCAAGGGTTGTCGTCTTCAGACGACAAAGGCATCTCAAAATCATCCCAGTTGCCCGAGCTCAGATCCGACCCGATTGAGCTGTCGTCATACACCCATGCGACACATTTCTTGTCGCGCAGGGCTTGCTTGGCTTCTGCGTTACCGGTGAAGGCCACGATCTCTACGCCGTAGCGTTCTTCGACGATCTGGTTGTAGAATGCGCCTTGCTTGCCGCACACTTTCTTGCCGGTCAGGTCTTCCCATTTGGAGAATCCCAGCGCCTTGGGCGCCATGACATTTGTGCCGGATGTGTAGTAGTTCGGACCAGGAATGCCGACGATTTCACGACGATCCGCGCGGTCTGACATGGTGGCAATCATCATGTCGATCTTGCCCTGCTCCAGAAACTGCATCCGGTTGGAGGATTGCACAGGCACCAGTTCAACATCGACGCCCATTTTGGCTGCGACGTCGTTGGCCATGTCGATTTCCATCCCGACCAGGTTACCGTCGGAATCTCTGTATCCCCAGGGCTTGTAGTCCGCCTTGACACCGATCACGACCTTGCCGCGTTCCATCACCTTGTTCCACGTGTCGTTGGTGCATTCCGCGCTGACACTTGTGGCAGCCACGGCGGCCAGAGCGACACCGCTCAGCATTGAGTTGATTGCTTTTATCATTGAGTAAAACTCCCTTTAGATGACGGTTAATCCCGCCAATATTCATTTAGATCACGGCTGCGCCGTGCAGTTTCGGCGATGCGTCGTTGGGCATCGTCGCCTTTTTCCGCAACCACCATGCCAACCAACGTTTCAATCAAAAGCGTTGTGACAACATAGGACGGGAAAAACTGGGGGCTGTCGGCCGAGGCGACAAGCGCATGCTTGGCAACACCGGCGACAGGAGAAAGCTGGCTGTCCGTCAGTGCAATGACGGGCGTGCCCATATCTGCAACAAACTTGGCCGTTTCAACGGAACGTCTTGAATAGGGCTTCATGGTCACAATGACCGCTGCGTCCTGCGGACCAAGGTCCCGTGTCTCAGCTGCAAGGCTGACAGTGCCACGCCCGATCACTGTCCAGCCATCAATCGACATGTCTGACAGGTAGGTGGCATAATCGACAAAGGCTCTTGCACGCATCTCACCAATCAAAACGACCCGGCGCGCGTTTGCAAGCAATTCAGCGATGTCCGCCAACTCGGCTGGATCAATATCACGCAACAGGGTTTCGATCCCCTGAACCGAGGCCGACACATGTTTGGGCAGGGTAAAGGTTTCAACTTCAACGCCTTTTAGCGCCAGGGCAGCATCCGGCAGCTCCGCGTGTCGTGACAAGAGGTCTTCGCGGCATCGGTCTTTCAAGGCATCGTAATTGTCAAAGCCAACAGCACGGGCCAATCGCGAGAAGGTGGGGGCCGGGATATCCGCCTCTTGCGCCACGTGGCGCAAGGACCGCGTGGCCACCTCCCCGGTGTTGTCCACCACGAACCGGGCCGCGCGCCGCAGCTGAGGACTGAGTTTCTCAATCTGTTGCGGCGACAACGCGTCCGACATTTTGATGCCAATTGCCTTGGAGGCAGAAATTTGTTGCGTTTGTTCCATCTTTGTGGATTTTGAAACAAATGTACAAGCTGCTGTCAAGGATAAAACAGAGATGACCACAACAACGACCACCGCGACTCTCCCCGCACATGCGTCTGTTGTCGTCATCGGTGGGGGGATTATGGGATGTTCCACCCTCTATCATCTGGCCAAGATGGGCGTCGGGGATGCTATCCTGCTCGAGCGCAACAAGCTGACGTCCGGAACAACCTGGCATTCAGCGGCACAGGTCCGGGCGCTTCGCCATTCGCGCAATCTGACGCGGATGATCCAGTATTCGGTCGACCTGTATGCACAGCTGGAACAGGAAACAGGTCAGTCGGTTGGCTGGATCCAGAAGGGCAGCCTGTCGATTGCAACGACCCCGGATCGCCTGATCCACATTCAAAGGCAAGAAGCCCTGGCGCAGGCCTATGGGATTGATGCAACGTCGATTTCCGTGGGTGAGGCGCGGGACCGTTGGCCCCTGATGAACGCGCAGGACGTGCTGGGGGCGGTCTGGTCCCCCGAGGATGGCCGCGTCTCGCCCAGCGACGTCTGCGCCGCTTTGGTCAAGGCGGCCAAAGGATTGGGTGCCCGTATTTTTGAAGACTCCGGCGTGACCGGCATCTTGACAGAAAACGGACGCATCAAAGGCGTTGAAACCACCCAAGGTACGGTCATGTGCGATGCCATAGCGCTCTGCACCGGTCTGTGGTCGCGCGATGTCGGCGCAATGGCCGGGGCCGAGGTGCCACTGTTGGCCTGCGAACATTTCTACCTTCTGACCAAACCGATTGACGGCATCACCGGCAACATACCGACCCTGTCAGATCACGACAGCCATCTCTACATCCGCGATGACAGCGGCGGGCTGTTGGTGGGCTGCTTTGAGCCCATGGGCAAACCCATTGCCCCGGGTGTCCTGGATGAAAGCTTTGAGTTTGGCTTGCTGGCTGAAGATTGGGATCATTTCGAGCCGATGATGGAAAAGGCCCTGCACCGCTTGCCTCCATTGGAAACGGCCGAGGTCAAGATGCTGCTCAATGGCCCCGAAAGCTTCACACCCGACGGCACCTTTATGCTGGGAGAAGTCGCTGAAACGCGTGGCTTGTTCCTGGGATGCGGCATGAATTCGGTGGGGCTGGCCTCAGGGGGCGGCGCGGGTATGAACCTCGCGCATTGCATTGTACATGGCCATACCGCCTATGATCTGGGCGAGGCCGAAGCCCAACGCTTTGCACCTGTGTTCAACGATATCCGCCACTTGATGGCCCGTGCACCCGAAATTCTGGGCACTCATTACGACATCGCCTATCCCGGCAAACAGTTGAAGACAGCCCGGGATCTACGTGCCCTGCCCTTGCAGTCCGAACATCGCGCCGGCCGCGCGCACATGGGCCAGTTCTACGGCTGGGAGCGCCCCTTGTACTTTGGCAAAACCGAGGAGCCGCGCCCCAGATTTGACCGCCCCGACTGGTTCGAAAACGTTAGGGCCGAGGTCAGGGCCGCCCATGAAGGGGCTGCGATTTTTGACGTCTCCTCGTTTGGCAAAATCGACGTCGAAGGGCCCGACGCCGAAGCCTTCCTGATGCAGGTCTGCGCCGGTCATGTTAATCGCGCGCCGGGCTCGGTCATCTATTCCGCGGTTCTAAATGATTGGGGCACTTTTGAAAGCGACCTGACAGCGCAGCGGATTTCGCCCGATCACTACCGCCTGTTCACTGGCACCGGCGCGATCAAACGCGATCTGGCCTGGTTCACCCGCGCAGCCGACCCATTCAATGTGACCCTGACGGACAGCACCGAATTATACGCAACTTTCGGCCTGATGGGCCCTGACACAGCAAAGATTGCAAGCACATGCGGCGCGCCGGAATTGAACGCGCTTTCGGTCTTCAAGCACGGCACTGCAGACATGGCAGGCCACAACGTGCGCGCAGCGCGCTTATCATATGTTGGTGAAGCGGGTTGGGAAATCACCTGTTTGCGCGAAAACGCCCGGGCGATCTATGCGGCGCTGACCGATGCTGGGGCGCGGCCCGCAGGCCTATTTGCCCAAACCTCGATGCGTATTGAAAAGGGATATCGCGCCATGGGACATGAACTTGACGGCGATATCTCTCCTCAGGAGGCAGGCCTTGCCTTTGCAACACGCGCATCCGGCGGGTTCACGGGATTCGAAGCCCTCAGGGACAGACAGGCCGCAGGCGTGCAGCCGTCAATCATTTCATTGAAGTTTTTCCAGTCGGACCCGGTCCCGATCGGGCATGAACCGATCATGTGTGAAGGTCAGATCATCGGCCAGACGACATCCTGTGCCTTTGGCTATCGCGTCGGCAGACCCGTCGCTCTCGGACATGTGTCCACGCCGTTTGAGGATGGCGCACGGGTGCAGGTCCGAATTGCAAACGATCTGTGTGATGCCGAAATCATCAACGGCCCGCTTTTTGACCCAGACGGTCGCGTGATGAGGATTGAATTCTGAACAAACCACTTGTGGCGCGATTTATGCGACCGCACCACTTTGTGTCAGCATTTGGTGCAGCCCGCGCACCCGGTTCAGATTAAAAGAACCGAGTGCTCAGGTTAAGTCGGCTCAGCCTTTGAACCACCACCGTTGGTAAGCCCGGCCGCCATCCAGCTCCCAGGTTGACCCAACATCAGCCGAATGGCCCACCTTATCGCTGTGCGCATAGACGTAATTGGTGAACATCGGAATGATGCTGCCACCATCATCACGGGCAATAACGCTCATGTCGCGGTACATCTCAGCGCGCCTTGTATCGTCCAGCTCGGCCTTGGCTTGCAGCAAGAGAGCATCAAACTCAGCGTTGCTCCAGAACGCTTCAGACCACGCGGCCCCGGTCTGATAGGCAAGTGTGAACATCGTGTCCGGCGTGGGGCGTGCGCCCCATTTGGAGAAGATAAAGGGCTTCTTCAGCCAGACATCCGCCCAATAGCCATCCCCCGGCTCGCGGATGGGTTTCAGCGAAATGCCCGCCGCTTTGGCCTGTTCTGCATAAAGCGTCACAAAATCAACGGCACCCGGCATGATCGAATCTGACGCGGACACATCGAGTGTCAGGTTCTCCATCCCGGCCTCTTTGAGATGCCATTTGGCCTTGTCCGGATCGTAGGCGCGTTGTTCAATCCCTTCGGGGTAGTACGGCATGTTGGGTGAGATATGGAAATCATTGCCCAACGTGGCCGTGCCAAACACGATCTTCTCGATCAGTTCTTCGCGGTCCATCGCCAGTTTCAGCGCCATGCGCACGTTGTTGTCGTCAAATGGTGCTGCGGTCACATGCATGGGCATCGTCACCGCAGAACCCGATGGCAGGTTGAGCGTTTCGATCCCAGGCTGGCGTTGCAGCAAAGACAGAGTTTTCAGATCAACCGAGCTCACGGCATCCACGTCCCCTGATACAAGTGCAGTCTGGCGGGCGTTCGGATCGTTGATGGCGATCATTTCGACGGCGTCGAAATAGGCTCCTTCGCCGTGCCAGCCGTCATGCTTGGTCAAAGTGGCGCTGACGCCGGGGTTGAAGTTCTCGATCTTGTAGGGTCCGGCACCAATGCCATCTTTCCAATCGGCATTGCCATCGGCATCTGCGGGGACAATGGCGATGTGATAGTCGGTCAGGATATACGGCAGATCCGCCAGCCCCTGATCCAATTCCACCACGATCGTGTGGTCACTATCGGCGCGCACCTCGGTGACATTGGACAGCAGAGACTTCGCAGCAGAGGTGCTGTCCTCGCCCATATGGTGCTTGAGCGAGGCTACGGCATCACGCGAGGTGAACTTGCGCCCATCGTGGAATGTCGCCGTTTTATTCAACTCAAAAGTCCAGACCTTGGCATCGGGCGATGCGCTCCAGCTGTCGGCCATATCGGGGCCAGCGCTGCCATCGGTGTTGATCAGGGTCATATAGCTGCGCGAGGCATGGGCCAGCTGGATCATAAAGACCGAAAGGTATTGGCCGGGATCCATGACATCCGATGTATTCGCATCATGAATGGCCACGCGGAACGTGCCACCTCGGCTGGGCGTCATGGCGGCGACCTCTTTCGTCCAGAGGCCCGTCGCTGCTGTCGCCGTAAAGCCCGCGGCGGTGGCATGGCCCATAAAGCTACGGCGGCTCAGCTTGCGTTGACGTGCCGCATCCAGCATGCGGCGCAATTTGATATCTTCATATGTCATTTAAACGTCTCCCTTTTTTGTTTTATTGCGCTCATTACGACCCCTGCATGCCGCAATCTTTTCCGATATTTCGACAAGAAAGGGGGAAACATGTCCAATTATCTCGGCTACCCTTGCGGACCTCAGGGGGTCTCTGCGTCGGGTCCATGTCCCATTTTGCGGGCCATGTATTGCACGAAATCCCAGATCGTGCCCTCCATCTCGTCCGGCGCAAGCGGCCCTCCGTGATAGCCCTGCGTCTTGAGGGACTGTTGCAGGATTTCCAGCTTCTCCTTGTCCTCAATGTTGAACGCCCGACACAGATCGACATAGCTTTTGGTGGCCCCCGACGTCGGCTCATCCTCTTGACCTGTGACGCCCCAGCGGATGCGGACCTTGTCGGGCCCATTGGGGCGAATGATCATGAAGAGGGTGAAATCCGTACCCATGCCCACCATCAGATTAGGATAGACCCCGTACATGGGCGAGTTGTTGCGTTCGTATTCGGTCAGATCCGGGTGAAACGGTTCACGGGGCGGATAATCGGGATCATAGCAAGCATGATAGCCGGTCCAGCCTTCACCGCTGATCATCTTTTCGCATAGTTTGGTGGGGGTGATCGGGTGAAGCGTCGTCAGATGGGTGGCACTCAGGTGATAGCCTTCCATGAAGTTTTCAAACAGCGCTTTCCAGTTGCAGTGCCATTCATCCTCTTCCATATGGACCAGATAGCGTTGATCCTGGTGGTAGTTTGCAATCACATCCTCAAGCCCACCGACACGCGGGGCCAGTGGATCGGCGTTGCCATCAAGATTGACAAACAGCCAGCCCATCCAAACCTCACTTGCGAACTCGGGCAGGCCACATTTTGACTGATCAAAAGCTGGCCGGTTTTTCATGTGCGGCGCCACCTTGAGCGCGCCGGCCGTGTCGTATGTCCAGGTGTGATACTGGCAAATGAACTTGCGTGCGTTGCCCGACCCTTCGGCAACCCTGTTGCCACGGTGACGGCAGACATTGGACAACACCCGGATCACACCTTCGGTGTCGCGCACGGCGAGCAGTTGTTCGTCCAGCAGCTCGGTGGTGAAATAATCACCGGGGTTGCGCAGCTCTCCGATGTGCCCAATGCACATCCATTCGCGGCGCAGCACCTGCGTGATCTCGACCTCCAGAAAAGCGGGCGAGGTGTAGTATTCACCGGGCATGGCCCAGGCCTGCTCAGGCGGCAAAATGGCGCGGTGTGCCAGTTCGCGGTGCAGGCGGTCCACCTGCGAAAGATCTGCAGTGTTTTTGTCCAGCATAAGGGGCTCTTTGATCGTTTCGGATCAGACCACAACTGTGGTCACAGTTCTACGATTCGAGCAAGGAAAGAGCATTTCCAGCCTGCGCACAGGACTGGCTTTGCTGTTGCTTTTGAGGGGGCTCCTGATAGCTGTAATCAAAGTTGGCCACCAAAGGGCAGGTTTAGGTTGTGCGACGGCACAGGGCGATTGACCGCCCCCGCATAGGAGCAGACGGATGGATGCACTTTCCCTCACATTGCAGCACCTCGAAGGCTTGGTCACCTGTCCGACGCTGTCCGGTGACGCCAATGATCAAATCAATGACTATGTGGCAGACTGCCTGTCCTCGGCGGGGACGCGTGTTGTGCGCATTCCCTCTCCGTTGGGCCATGTAGAGGGGATCATTGCCAGTATCGGGCCGGACGAGCCCGGCGGTTTGATCCTTTCAGGCCATTCCGACGTGGTGCCCGTCGACGGGCAAGATTGGACCAGTGATCCCTTTCAATTGCGCAGGCAAGCGGACAAGCTCTATGGTCGTGGCAGCACGGACATGAAGGGCTTTGTCGCTTGCGCCATGGCGGTCATGCAATCGGCCAAGGCTGACGAGCTGAGCGCCCCTGTGCATTTGTTTCTGTCCGCGGATGAGGAAAGCACCTGCCAATCTGTGCAAAGCCTCATTGGCCATGCTCAGGCAACCCTGCCCCCGGTCCGCGGTGTCGTTGTTGGCGAACCCACCATGATGCGCCCGGTGGATCAGCACAAGACATCTGCCACCGACCTGGTTGAAGTCACCGGCCATAGCGCTCACGCCAGCTTGGCCCATAAGGGTGTCAGCGCCACCGCATTGGCCGCGCGACTAATTGTATGGTTGGAAAATGAAACAGCCAAGAACGCTAAAACCCCTGGCACCGCAGGCTTTGATCCGGACTATTCGACCCATACGGTGGGGCTCCTGCACGGGGGGATTGCCAACAACACCGTGGCCCAGAACTGCAGCTTCACCTGGGATATGCGGCTCATGCCGGGCGAGGATTTGGGCGACGTGACGGATCGCTTTGATCTTTATGTGCAAGAGCTGCTTTGCGCGTATCAGCATATCTCCCCAGAGGTCCAGATCACCCGCACCCGCGAGGCCGTGTTTCCCGGGCTCACCCCGCTTGCCCCCTGCCCGTTTCGGCAGGATGTCCTTGCAGCTTCGGGCACCACGGCATTCGGCGTGGCAGCTTACGGAACCGAGGCCGGCTTTTTCCAGACCGCAGGCTTTGACACTGTGGTCTGGGGGCCGGGCAACATTCAACAAGCCCATACTGCTGATGAGTTCATCGAACTTGATCAGTTGGCTGGTTGTATTCAGATGACACTGGCCTTGCTGCGGTAAGCTGGATCACGTCATGGCCCCGGCGTAACGCCGCGGTTTTACCGCGCGCGCCAGGCCTGGGTCCGTTTCAACACGCCTTTTGAGACGATCAGATGGATGATCCGCGCCAATGCATTGGTGTAGAAGATCATCATCCCCATCGCCGCCGCCGGTGCGATATCGCCTGCATCATCCATGTTCAACACTGCGATGGAGGCCAGTGATGTTTTGGGAGAGTAAAGAAACACCACGGCGGACACCGTCGTCATTGCATTGACGAATAGATAGATCGAGATATCCAGCACCGACGGCAGACACACGGGCACCGTCACCCGACTAAAGAGTTTCATCGTGGGCTGTTTGAGTGAGGCCGAGACCGATTCGAACTCTCGGTCCATCTGCTTCAAAGCCGTCACGGCTGTCAGGTGAGACACGGTGTAGAAGTGTGTCACCGAACAGATCACCAGGATCGCCATTGTGCCGTAGATCATGTTCAGCGGGTTTGACGGATTGTTGAAGAAGAAGATGTAGGCCAGACCCAACACCATGCCGGGGATCGCCATGGGCAGCATGGCGAACATCTGGAACAAGGCCCGTCCCAGTCGGAACCCATTGGTTTTCTCCACCAGATAGGCCCCGAAGAACACGATGCATGTACCCGCCACAGCCGTGAACAGCCCAAGCTTGATCGAATTGTAATACGACCCCCAACCGCCGCCATCCATGCGGTCAAAGTCATAGTTGGTCAGGCTAAAGCTGAGATCATAGGGCCAAAACTTGATCAGCGCTGCAAACTGGCAGACACCAAGGATGCCGACGATGAACAAGGCCACCAGAACACAATAGGTAAAGAATATCCCATCGGTTTTGGCATTGGGCGTTGGCTGATACGGCACCGATCGGGCCGACAACAGTGCCACCTGTTTGGACTGCACCAGACGGTCGATGGCAAAGGCAAAGATGGCTGGTATCACAAGGACCACCGACACAACCGCACCCATTTCAAAGTTTTGCTGGCCAATCACTTGCTTGTAGATATCCACCGCAAGCACGTTGAACTGCCCGCCGATGACCTTTGGCAAACCAAAGTCTGTAATGACCAGATTAAACACCACAAAGGCCGCCGAGATCAGACCATAGCGCGCACCGGGGATGGTGACGGTCCAGAAGGTGCGCCAAGGGGTGGACCTCAAACTGGCGGCCGCCTCGTAAAGCCGCGCATCAGAAATGGCCAAGGCAGTTGAGATAATAATGAACGCATGCGGAAAGGTGAAGAACACGGACCCGATGACAATGCCAATGGGGCCATAGATGCTGGCGCCGAACAGCAGCTCCTTGATCATCCCCTGATTGCCGAAAAGGTAGACCAGTGCGATACCCGGCAGCAGCGACGGCACCAGAATGGGGGCCATGGCCACCAGCCGGAAGAATCCTTTGAACCGCATACAGGTTCGGTTCAACGCATAGGCAAACCAGAACGCCAATGTGACGGTCACAACCGTGCTGATCACCGCGATCAGCATCGAGTTCTTGATCGAATTGAACAGCGCAGGCGTCGAGAAATAGTTGATAAAGTTGCCCATGCCCGTGGCCTTCACAGGCCGCATTTGCACACGGCGGAAGGTGTTGCTGTCGAGCTCAAGCCACTCGGTGCCGGTCTTTAACTCCGAGCCGACCAGAAAACGGCCAACGTCCGTGGTGTTGCGGATCTGGTATTTGACCGGACTGCGAAAGCTGAAGTCGGGAAAGAACGGCGTCAGCCCCAAACGACTGTCCGAGCCTGCGATCAGATCGTTATCGGTAAGCACCTGTAGCTCGGAATTCAGCAGTTCGGGCGTCAGGATTTCGCCGGAGTACGTGCCATCCTCATCGCTGACCTGTAGCTCATAACCTGCCAGATCAAACTTGAAGGTCGAAAAGCTCTTGGACAGCATCGCCCATAGCGGAAAGGCCAAGGTCACGATCAGGTAAAGGGCAATCACCCCCATCCCCATCCTCATGATGACATCGTCTCGGCTCAGCTTGCCTTTGATTGTGGGGCCGGCGGGCAGTTGAGTGAGATCTACGTTGCTCATGACGCATCCCCAGCGGGTACAAAGGCCATAAGCCGGGATTGAGGCAGTTCAACGGTCATGGTTTTTCCCACCGCCAAATCCAACCGACGCACAGCGTTGATCGAGAAATCTGCGATCAACTCGCCTGTCCCAAACATCTTGTGTTGCAACCGGCAACGCCAGAAAGAACCAAGGAATTCCATCTCTGACACATCTACTTCGAAGGCATTTCCGGGCGTCTCAATTTCATCGGGTGCTCCGGGAGAGCGTGCACCATCACCGTGAGGGATCACATCTTCGGGGCGGATGGCGGCGACGATTGTTTCGCCGACATTAAAGTCATGGCGTTGGCTTTGCAGCTTGGTACTACTGATCGTAACCTCGCCACTTGCCCCTGCTATCGCAGGGATCTGGTTCATCTCGCCAATGAAATCCGCCACAAACAGATTGGCTGGGTGGCGATACACCTCGGTGGGGGATCCGACCTGTTCGATCACACCGTGGTTCATCACCACGATCCTGTCGGCCATGGCCAGCGCTTCTTCCTGGTCGTGTGTCACCATGACGGCAGTCACACCCAATTTGCGTTGCAATTCCTTGATTTCGTGGCGCAGGTGAACACGCACCTTTGCATCCAGCGCCGACAGCGGCTCGTCCAGCAACAAAAGGCCAGGATTGGTGGCAATGGCGCGGGCCAGAGCAATCCGTTGTTGCTGACCACCTGACAGTTGCGCGGGGTATTTCTTGCCTTGTTCCGGCAGGCCGACCAGTTGCAGCAGTTCGGCCACGCGAGACGTGATTTCGGACTTGCTGCGGCCCGTATTTTCCAGGCCAAAGGCGATGTTTTTCTCAATCGTCAGGTTCGGAAAAAGCGCGTAAGACTGAAACACGATCCCAAAGTCTCGCTCGGACGGTGGCAGGTTTGACACATCCTTACCGCCTTGCACAACACGTCCCTTGGTTTGCAAATCCAGGCCAGCGATGGCGCGCAACAAGGTTGTTTTGCCGCAGCCCGAGGGGCCCAGGAAGCAGACAAATTCGCGTTCGTTGATATTCAGCGAAATGTCCTTGAGCGCCAGAAAGTCACCAAAGGCTTTCCACAGATTGTCGATGCTCAGATAGGATGCAGGTGTAGCGGTGGCCTCGGTCACGGGCAGGGTCCTTATCTTGGATGAACTAGCAGGGGATGCGGTGGATCACGCGAAATTTGCAGTCAGTAAAAAGGGGGCAAGCCGCCCCCTTTTCTTGGTCTTGGATCAGTTCTTGGGTTCTGATTTGCCGTCGTAACGGCTCTGCCATTCCTTGAGGATCGCAGCGCGATTGTTCGCAGCAAACTCAAAGTCATTGTCGATCATGGCATCCAGCAAACCTTCTGGGAAATGCTCAACCGGCTTGGCAACACCTGGCATGGCGACAACGGCGTAGCCGACGTTGTACATCTCCATCGCCTCTTTGGTGATCGAGAAATCAACCAGTTTTTGTGCAGCTTCCTGGTTGGCTGTGCCCGCAATGATTGCGGTGGCTTCCATGTCCCAGCCGACACCTTCGCTTGGTACGATGATCTCCAGAGGGGCACCATCCGCCTTGGACTTGGCACCACGGAAGGCAAAGGAAATACCGATGGGGATCTCGCCGGCAGCGGCCAATTTACAAGGTTTGGAGCCCGAGTGGGTATAGCGCGCAATGTTGCCATGCAGTGCGTCCATATAGGCCCAGCCCTCTTCCTCACCGAACATTTGCAGCCAGCTGGAAACGTCAAGGAAACCTGTGCCCGAGGAATTCGGGTTCGGCATGATCAGATGGCCCTTGTACATCGGGTCCGTCAGGTCTTTCCAGGATGTGGGCGGTGTCAGACCATTCTTTTCGGCCTCAACCGTGTTGTAGCACACAGACGCCACCCAAGCATCCATACCGACCCACGATGGAACATCACCTTTGTCCACAAACTTGGGGTCAAGCATTTCGACACCAGCAGGGGCATAAGCCTCTAACATGCCTTCAGATTTCAAAAGCAGCAGCGATGTCGCCGCCAGACCCCATACCACGTCCGCCTGAGGGTTGTCCCGCTCCGCCAGCAGTTTGGCTGTGATGATCCCCGTGGAATCGCGAACCCAGTTGATCTTGATGTCCGGGTTGGACGCATTGAATGTTTCGGCATAGCGCGCCAGATCTTCCGCCTCAACAGCGGTGTAAACCGTAAGCTCGGTTTCCGCGGCAGCTGTCTGGGCTGCGAACAACCCTGCGGCCAGCGGTGCCAACCATTTCATTCCGAATTTCATTTTTCTCTCCTTGTTGTGGTGCCCGTCTGAGGGGCAGATTGGCTGTGGTATTCCACAGTCCGACTTTTCTATGTCTTCACGCTTTGCGTTTGTCTTTTGGTCTTGGCCCCCAAAGCGGGCAGATCACTGATTCAGAACCTGTCTCATTTTGCAAAATTTTGCAAATACTTTTATTTGCCAACTCCCTTTGCGGGGACCACGCAAATGTCTGCGGCACGTAATGCCGTCTCAATTTCTGCATTCGGGACCCGGTCTGTCAGCACGACGGAATTGGGCGATAAAGACATGCCAACACGGCTCACTGCGCCAAATTTTGAGCTGTCTGACAATACGAAAGCCGTCTCGGCCTGCACCATCATCAGCTGTCTGAGTGCGGCAGTTTCCCTTGAAAAATCAGTGAAAAGATACTTTTCGCTGAGCCCGCCAATCCCGACAAGCGCATATTCGGCATGATAGTGTTTCAGATGCTCAATCGCTTCCAGGCCGAACACCGTATTGTCGCGCGGATCAAGCCGCCCGCCCAGAACAATAAGCTCCCTAACGGATGAGCCGATCGCCAGGGCAACCTGCAAATCATTTGTGTAGACGGTGAGGTCTTTGCGCGCGTTTGCCAACTTTTGCGCCGCAACCAGCGTGGTCGAGCCGCTGTCGATGATCACCGACGCGCCATCCTGAATCCGCTCCACCACCAAATCCGCAATCAGGGATTTGCCTACGGGATTCGTCAGCACGCGGTCAGAAATCGGGGGCTCGGCCGTTAGCACAGGAACAGCCCCGCCACGCACCTGATGCAGTTTGCGCTTCTGCGACAGGATCTCAATGTCCTTTCGCACGGTTTCGCGCGAGACGCCCAGCAATTTGGTCAGGTGCTTGATCGATACGGCAGGTTGACGAGAAATCTCGTCGATGATCATCGAATGTCGCTCTTCTGCCAACATTGTGCGTCGTTGCCCTCTTGTCTCAATTAACCAGAAAAATTGGCGCGGAGCAGTCACGCCAACCCGTCCGACCTTAAACCCGACCCTTCAATTTAAGCAAGCCATGCCCCGACGGGCCTCACCCAGCGGCAAAGAATTCAGCCAGCTGCGACACCCAGTTGGCATGATGTTTCTCAAATATTTCATTGGGTTGATAGCCTTGCAATCTGGAGGCCAGCGGGTCCTGGATTTTTACGTTACTCCCAGAAAGCGCCTCCATCACCACATGACCACAAAAGGGCACATAGGCTTCGGAGTAGCCCCCCTCATGCGCCATGACGAGGCGACCATCGGTGAATTGCTTCAATTTCCGGGTCATCTCGGCGAAGGTGTCTGCGGTGGCCACCATACGTGCCAGTGGGTCAAAGCCCGAGGCATCAAAACCGCAGGCGACGATCACGATATCCGGCTGAAAGGCCTCAAGCTGCGGCACGATGATCTGGTCCATCACCTGCAGGTAGGTCGCATGCCCGGCACCGGGCTGCAGCGGGATGTTAACGTTGAACCCTTCGCCTGCACCCGCGCCACGATCGTCCGAGACCCCGGTGTCCGAAGGGTAGCAGTGGTTTTGATGCACTGAAAGCGTGAGGACATCCGCCCTGTCATAAAAAATAGCTTCGGTGCCATTACCATGATGTACGTCCCAATCGACCACCGCAAAGCGTTCAGCCAACCCGGCCAGACGGGCCATTTCAATGGCAATTGCGATGTTGTTCATCAGGCAAAACCCATTTGGCCAATCCGCTGTGCAATGGTGTCCGGGCGGACGCGACAGGGCATAAGCGTTGCGCAGATCCCCGGTCAGCACAGCCTCTAGCGCTCCAAAGGTCAGCCCGGCTGACAAGGCCGCGATGTCAAACCCGCCAGGCCCAAACGGGGTGCGCAGCCCCAGCTCTCCTCCCTGCCCGGCGGATAATTCCTGAAATCGGGTGATATAATCCGCATCATGCACCAGCTGCGCCTCATCGGCAGTAACGGGACGATGGCTGCGCACATCCAACTCAGTCAGTAAGCCTGTGACCTCCAGTAAATTGCGAAACCGCCGTTTGCTTTCAGGCGATTCCGGTAAACCGCCCGCGGCCTGTGGCTGCACCAAATCCCCCACCGGCAACAATAGCGCATAGTTACCCCCGCTGTGCCAAAAGCACCGCTCATCTGTGAAAAAGCCTGTTTTGGTCATCGGTGTTCTTTTCCCTCTCCTGCGGCGCTGCGCTCTTTTGCGCAAAGCTAAATCTATCTTTCGGCTTCGCGAAAATGGAGCCCTCTTGAGCAAAAAGCCATTGATTTAAGCCGTCAACCTGGCGTCTTACAGACGTAAGCCCCCTCAGCCTCGCTGCAAAGACATAATGATCAGGACGTTGCCACTATGACCCGAGAGTACCTCAAAAAAGCACCCATGACCGCCGAGTCTGATGCGACCGAAGTCAACCACACAGTGCAAACCATCCTTGCCGACATCGAAGCAGGTGGAGATGCCAAAGCACTGGAATATGCCAAGAAATTCGACCGCTATGACGGCAACGTCCTACTGACTCCGGAAGAAATCGAAGCTGCCATTGCTCTGGTTCCCGAGAAGCTGAAGCGCGATATTGATTTCGCCCATGACAACGTCAAACGCTTTGCCGAAACGCAGAAATCCACCATGACAGACGTGGAGATGGAGATCGTCCCGGGTCTGGTTGCGGGCCAAAAGGTGATCCCGGTGGATGCGGCTGGTTGCTACGTGCCAGGTGGGCGTTACAGCCACGTGGCATCGGCGATTATGACCGTGACAACGGCGAAGGTCGCAGGTTGCCGTCATATCACGGCCTGTTCGCCCCCGCGTCCCGGCGTCGGAGTGGCACCGGCCATTGTCTATGCGGCGCATATTTGTGGTGCGGATCAAATCATGGCCCTGGGCGGCGTACAGGGTGTTGCGGCGATGACTTTCGGCCTGTTTGGGTTGCCCAAGGCCAATATTCTTGTGGGGCCCGGCAATCAATATGTGGCCGAGGCGAAGCGCATTCTCTTTGGACGCGTCGGTATCGACATGATCGCTGGCCCGACCGATAGCCTGATCCTGGCGGACAAAACGGCGGATGCGCATATCGTCGCAACCGATTTGGTCAGTCAAGCCGAGCATGGGTACAATTCACCTGTGTGGTTGATCACGGATGACCGCGCACTGGCCGACAAGGTGATGGTTTTGGTTCCCGAATTGATCGAAGATCTGCCCGAGTTGAACCGCGAAAATGCGTTTGCTGCGTGGCGCGATTATGCCGAAGTGATCGTTTGCGCCGACCGCGAAGACATGGCCGCGTGCTCAGATGAATACGCGCCCGAACACCTGACTGTTCAGGCCGACGACCTGGACTGGTGGCTGGGTAGGCTGACTTGCTATGGCTCATTGTTCCTAGGCGAAGAAACCACGGTGTCTTACGGTGATAAGGCCACCGGCACCAACCACGTTTTGCCGACGTCGGGCGCGGCGAGCTACACGGGTGGTCTGAGTGTGCATAAATACATGAAGATCGTCACCTGGCAGCGCTCTACCCGCGAAGGTGCCAAGGACGTGGCGATTGCCACAGCGCGCATCTCGCGCCTTGAAGGAATGGAAGGCCACGCCCGTGCTGCGGATGTGCGGCTCGCCAAGTACTTCCCTGATGAAACCTTCGATCTGACCGCTGAAGAGTGACCCTTCCCGGCCTTTGATTTGACATATCTTGGGGGCTATCACGGCAGATCAGAAGTCGGTCTGCCTGTGGTTCCTGTACGGTGTCAAACCGAGCCTTGCCAGGACGCAAACCGACCAGTTATTGCCTTCGCACCTTCGGGGAGATTGCTCCTCAAGTCTTGACTTAGCGACAATCGCAGCATTTGATCAAAATTCGCTGCAGGTGAATTTTGGGGGAATTGCGATGATTGAAATCGATGGCGCGACCAAGATCTTTGGGGATGGGGCAGATGCCTTTACAGCGCTCAAGGACGTCTCTGTCACCATCGATTCCAATGAGTTCTTTACCCTGCTAGGCCCCTCCGGTTGCGGCAAGACCACGCTTTTGAGGGTCATAGCAGGGTTCATCGACCCGACCCATGGCACGGTTCAGCTGGATGGCGAGAATCTGCTGGATCTGCCCCCGTTCAAACGGCCGGTCAATACGGTCTTCCAATCCTACGCTCTGTTTCCACATCTCACCGTGGCACAAAACATCGCCTTCGGGCTGGAAATGCTGGGCAAACCCAAGGCCGAAATCAAATCCACCGTCGAAGAGATGCTGGAACTGGTCAAAATGGCACCGTTGGCAGATCGCAAAACCTCCGAGATCAGCGGCGGCCAACAACAACGCGTGGCATTGGCGCGCGCCTTGGCGCCGCGCCCGAAAGTGCTGTTGCTGGACGAACCTTTGTCGGCACTGGATTTCAAACTGCGCAAGGAAATGCAGCTGGAACTCAAGCGGCTGCAGCATGAGACGGGCATTACCTTCATCTTTGTCACCCACGATCAGGAAGAAGCGCTCACCATGTCAGACCGCATCGCGGTGATGAACGCAGGCACAATTCGCCAGATTGGTGGGCCCCGTGATATCTATGACCATCCAGCCGAGCGGTTTGTGGCAGATTTCATCGGCGACACCAACTTTCTCGAAGCGGAATTGATAAGCGCCTCGGGCGATACCGCACAAATCAAACTGTCGTCAGGCAAGGAAGTTCAGGCGCGCGCCAATCCCGATGGGGCGAATGCCCCCGGCACGGTCACGCTGGCCATTCGTCCCGAACATGCCACGCTTGGCCCGGCGGAATCTGGGCTGCTGTCCGGAACACTCAGCGATGTCGTCTATTTTGGAACCGACACCCACTACCACGTGGACGTGGATGAGGGCGGTAAGTTTGTCGTCCGTAGACAAAACCAACCCGAACAAACTCAAAGCCACGCTGCCGGAGACCGGGTGGGCCTCCGTTTTCCTGGTGGTGTCAGCCAGGTGCTGAGGGACTGACGCCATGACAGATGCCTCCACCCTGCGCGCCCGCGGCGAACGACGCACCCGCATTTTGTTGCTGACCCCTGCGATGCTGTTGTTGTTGCTGGCCGCTTCTGGCCCGTTGCTGATCGTGTTGGTCTATTCGTTCCTGACACCTGGTGCCTATGGCGGTGTCGAATGGATCTTTTCGCCAAAGGCCTGGTTCAACGTTGTGGCCGAGGTGGACTTCTTCACCGATGAACTGGTTTTTGCCGATGCGCATCTGACCGTGTTCTGGCGTTCGATCAAACTATCGCTGATCACAATGCTGTCGTGCCTGATCGTGGGTTTTCCAACGGCCTATTTCATCGCCACGCGCCCCGCAGGCAGCCGCGATATGTGGATGCTGCTGATCATGATCCCATTCTGGACCAACCTGCTGATCCGGACCTTTGCGATCATGGAGTTGATCCGCAATCAGGGCACAGTCAACACAATCCTCATGGCGGCGGGCATCATAGATGAACCGATTCAAATGCTGTTCACCGAATTCGCCATCCTGATCGGTATGACCTATGTCTATCTGCCGCTGATGATCCTGCCCATTTATGCCTCGATGGAGCGGCTTGACTTTAACTTGGTCGAAGCAGGGTATGATCTCTATGCCACACGCTGGAAGGTGTTGCGCAAAGTGATCTTTCCGCTGGTGAAACCTGGTGTCGTGGCCGGATCCATCCTGGTGTTTGTGCCCTGTCTGGGCGCTTATGTGACGCCGCGCGTGTTGGGGGGCGGAAAGCAGTTGATGCTTGGCAACCTAATCGAATTGCAATTCGGTCAGCTGCGCAACTGGCCCCTGGGGGCAGCCCTGTCGCTGACCTTGTTGGCCATTGTGATGATCGCGCTTGTTTTCTACGTCCGTGCCGTGGGTAAGGAGGACGCTGGCCATGGCCACTAAAGGCTTCAACGTCCGCAAGCAAACGGGCTTCAACAGCATCGCAATGTTCTGCTTTGTCATGCTGTACCTGCCCATCATCCTGCTGGTGATCTATTCGTTCAACGCAGGCGAAAGTATCGCGGTGTGGGAAGGATTTTCATGGCGCTGGTACGTCTCGGCCTGGGAAAACGAGAAGGTGCAGGACGCCACGATCCGATCCCTGATCATCGCCACATGTGCGTCGCTCATCGCCACCTCGGCGGCGGTGCTGGCGGCCCTGGCCACCACACGGGTCAAACCATGGCGGGGGCAGACACTTGCCTTTGCGCTGGTCAACCAGCCGCTGATGGTGCCCGAGATTGTCACCGCCGTGGCGCTGCTGATCTTCTTTGCCATGGTCAAGGTCGCCACGGGGTATACGGGCCTTGCCTATCTGATCGTGGCGCATTCAGCCTTTTGCATTCCCTTTGCCTATATGCCCATCCGGGCAAGGTTGCAGGGCATGGATCTGAACCTCGAACAGGCTGGTGCTGATCTCTACGGCACCCCTGTCAAAGTGTTCCGCCACATCACACTGCCACAGCTGTGGCCGGGTATTCTGGCCGGGGCCATGTTGGCGTTTGTGATCAGCCTGGACGACGTGGTGATCACTGAGTTTGTCAAATCCGCAGGCCAAGATACACTGCCCACCTATATGCTGGGTCAGTTGCGCCGGGTGATCACACCCGAAATCAACGCCATCTCCACCGCTCTGCTGGCTGTGTCGGTGCTGATGGTCATCGCCTTCTTTTTACTAAACCGGACGCGAAAATGATCCGGGATTAACAAACCAACCAAAACCAACAAGGAGATACATATGAAATATCTATTGGGAACCGCAGCGGCATTAGGTCTGACTGCCTCAGCCGCCTTCTCCGAAGGCGAACTGAACATCTATAACTGGGGCAATTACACCAGCCCAGAACTGATTGAGAAGTTTGAAGCCGAAACAGGCATCAAGGTCACCATCACCGACTATGACAGCAACGACACGGCACTTTCCAAGGTCAAAGCCGGCGGTCATGGGTTCGATATTGTTGTGCCCTCCAGCACCTATATTCCGATTTTCCTGAGCGAGAACCTGCTGCTGGAAACCAAACCCAACGAGATGGAGAACTTCAAACACATGGACCCACGTTGGGTGGATGTCGATTTTGATCCGGGCCGCAACTACACAGTGCCATGGCAATGGGGTACCACGGGTATGACCGTGAACACATCTGTGTATTCCGGTGACATCAACACTTCGGCGCTGATTTTTGATCCACCCGAAGAGCTGCGTGGCAAGATCAACGTTGTGCCTGAAATGAACGATGTGATGGGTTTGGCTGTGGCATATGTTGGCGGTGAGCAATGTACCGACGACAAGGAAACGCTGAAAAAAGCACGCGATGTTATGGTCGCCGCCAAGGACCACTGGCTGTCGATGAACTATGGCAACATCGAAGCCTTCGTGAAGAACGACGTCTCAGCCGGGCTTTACTGGAACGGCGCCAGCCTGCGCGTGCGTTTGCAGAACGAAGATGTGCAATATGGTTACCCTCAGGAAGGGTTCTACATCTGGATGGATAACGTATCGGTGCTGGCAGACGCCAAAAACCCCGACAATGCCAAGGCGTTCCAGAACTTCATCATGGCGCCTGAAAACGCTGCGATGATTTCGAACTTTGCACGCTATGCAAACGGTATCATGGGATCCGAGGCACATATGGACGAGGTGATGACCTCCGCCCCTGAGGTGATCATTCCCGAGGAACTGGCAGGCGCAGGTTCGCTGTCGCGCACCTGTGATCCGGCCACACAGGCGATCTATTCCAAGATCTGGACTGAAGTGACGAAGTAAACCAACAATGCGCCGCGGCTGGCCTGTCACTGGCCCGCCGCGGCGTTTCTCATTCTGAGCGGAGCATTCCCATGGCCCAGTCCCCCGACACGATCATCCTCAATGGCAAGCTGATCACCTTTGATCCCACTCAACCCCGCGCTGAAGCTTTGGCGATATCTGGTGGCGTGATCACGGGCGTGGGCTCAACAGCAGAGATCCGCGAATTGGCAGGGCCTGCAACGCGTGTGATCGACGCTCAAGGCAGCACTGTCTTGCCGGGATTTATCGATAGCCATGTGCATCTCTTTGGCGGCTCGGTCGAGATGGGATACCTCGATCTTTATGGCGTTCAGGGCGAGGCACAGCTGGCCGAGGCAGTGGGCAAATATGCCGCCGATAACCCGGATGAGCCGCTGCTCTTTGCCGTGCAAGCCGACTATTCGATGATGGGCCCCGGCGTGCAAACCACCCGACACCATCTGGACGCAGTCATGCCCGACCGGCCCTTTGCCGTCTTCTCGCCCTGCCACCACACCATCTGGGCCAACACCAAAGCGTTGGAACTGGGCGGCGTGCTGCATGGCGGCGAAGTGGATGCAGGCGCGCAGATCGTCATGGGTGACGACGGGCTGGCCATGGGTGAATTGCAGGAACCCTCGGCCTATGCGCCCGTGTTGGCCCACACCCGCCATTCAGGCCGCGACATGGCCGGGTTGGTGACGGGTGCCAATCCGGCGCCCACGCCGTCGGCCGAGGACCGCGCCAAGGACAAGGATGCGATTGAGGCGGGGATGAAGCATTGCGCCAGCCATGGCATCACCGGCCTGCATCTGATGGACGGTAATATCTACCAAGGTGAATTGCTGAGCGAGATGGCCGCCGACGGCCGCTCGGCCTGCCGCACCCAAGTGCCGTTTCACTACAAGAGCTTTGACCCGCTGGACCGCTTTGACGAAGCCGCCGAGATGCAACGCATGTTCAACTCGGATATGGTCTGGTCGGGCATTTGCAAAATGTTCATGGACGGTGTGGTCGAAAGCCGCACGGCCCTGATGCTGCAACCCTACCCCGGCACTGATCACATTGGCGACGCGGTGTTTGAGGCGGATCACTTTGCCGAGGCCTGCGTGCGCGGCGATGCCATGGGTCTGCAGATTGCCACCCATGCGATTGGTGATGCGGCGATCCGGATCACTCTGGACGGGTACGAAGCTGCGCAAAAGGCCAATGGCAAACGCGACGCCCGCCACCGGGTTGAACATATCGAAGTGTTGCACGCGGATGATCTGCCCCGCTTTGCCGAATTGGGTGTGGTGGCTTCGATCCAACCGGGGCATGCTCCCTTTGGCGGTTACTTCAATCCCGAAGGCATGAATCTTGTGATGCATGATTTCCAAATCCCGCTGGCCTTTGCCTGGCAGGACATCCGCACTTCAGGTGCGCGGGTGGTGTTTTCCACGGACTGGCCTGTCATCCCTGTCGATGTCATGCCGACCATCAAGGGCGCCGTGGCTCCGACCAAGCTGGAGGGGTTCCGCGATCAGACCCAAAGCCTGATGGACACACTGGAAAGCTATACTGCGGGGAACTCCTGGGTTGAATTCAATGAGGCGACCAAGGGCCAGCTCAAGGCCGGCATGATGGCTGATGTGGTTGTCATGTCCCATGATCTTGAGGCCGTGGACCTGGACCAGATCGGAACCACACGTGCGGCCATCACACTCTGCGGCGGCCGCATGACCTGGGAGGCATAGGGGCAAACCGCGCAGGTCTCAGCGCAGACGCTCCACGCCCAGCGCCGCCACAACATCGGCCTGCAACTCGGACGCCTGCCCCAACACCAGATCCGCAGCCAGCCGAGACAACGCAGGAGAGGTTTGCACACCGTACCCGCCCTGCCCGGCCAGCCAGAAGAAACCTTCGGCCTCTGGGTCAAATCCGCAAACCGGCGTACCGTCCGGCACAAAGCTGCGCAACCCCGCCCAGCTGTGTGTGGGGCGCACCAGCGGTATATCCACCATGGTTGAAAACCGGTCCAGCCCTTCGGCCAGCACCATATCGTCCGGCCAGGCATCCTGAGGGGGCACGGGATCGGCATCCGCCGGCGAAATCAGCAGGCGATTGCCGTCAGGTTTGGCGTACCAGTCCTCGGCAATGTCGCCAAACAGCGGCCAGCCAGTCATATCGAGGCCTTCGGGCACCGGCATCATCACCGCCGAGCGACGTTTGGGTTGCAGGCCGATGGTATCGACCCCCGCCAATCCGGCAATTACATCCGCCCAGGCCCCCGCTGCGTTGATCACGACTGGAGCTTCATAATCTCCCTCCAGTGTGCGCACGGTCCATGTAGACGCCTGCTGTGTGATCGCTGTCACCGGAGCGGACATGACAATCTGCGCCCCGTCGTCGCGGGCCAGACGCGCGCAGCCCTGCAACAACAGATCCACGTCGATATCCTGTGCATCGGGTTCATAAACACCGCCCACGATCAGATCACCCCGGACAAGCGGCACAATCTTTTGGACCTCCGGGGTTGTTAGGTTTTCGATCCCGTCCGAGCCCTGCAAGAAGTCGGTCAGGTGATCCTCATCGCCCTCTTTGATCAACAGCAACATGCCACGTGGAGACAAGACAGATTGTCCCAGCAGAGCCCCTTCCAAAGGCGCTTTGGAGGCGGCGTTCAATGCCCGGATCGGAGTATTGCCGTAATTCAGAATATAGGTCGCAGCCGAACGACCCGTGGAGTGATAGGCCAGATGCGGCTCGCCTTCGAGCACGATTACACGCGCCTCGGGGGCCAGTCGTGCGGCGGCACTGATCCCGGCAATGCCACCCCCAATAATGATGATATCGGTGGTCTTCGTCATTGGCTTTGCACTCCTTCTAGAACGGCGGTCAGATTTCCCGATAGCGCATCGCTCAGATAGCCGCCTTCCTGAACCAGCAGCATTGGCAAGCCCGCCCCTGCGATGGCGGCCCCGATCCGCGCGAAGCCATCGGTTGTGATGGCCAGCGCCTGAAACGGATCATCAATAGATGCATCCAGCCCCAGCGCCACAACCAGCACGTCAGCGCCATGATCTAAAATGCGGCTTAGTGCAATCTCAAGGCTGGCCAAATAAGCATCATCACCGGTGCCGAAGGAAAGCGGCAGGTTGAGATTGTATCCCAGACCCTGCCCCGCGCCACGCTCCTGCGCGTGTCCCCAGAAAAACGGATAAAATCCGGCGGGGTCTGCGTGCAGGGACACTGTCAGGACATCCGACCGGTCATAGAACATCCCCTGCGTGCCGTTTCCGTGGTGCACGTCCACATCCAGAATGGCCGGGCGCAGACCTGCGGCCCGCAAATGTTCCGCAGCGATGCCCGCGTTGTTCAGAAAGCAAAACCCCCCGGCCATATCCTGATAGGCGTGATGTCCGGGCGGGCGCGATAGAACATAAGCGCTGCGACCACCCGAGATCAGGTTGTCGGCACCGGCAATCGCACATTGCGCCGACCAATAGGCGGCCTCCCACGTGTTTGGACCAATCGGACAGGCCGCATCCGCCATGTGATACCCCGCCTGCCCCACGGGCGAGGTCGGATAGCTGTCGGTTCGCGTACGCGGATGAACGTTGGGGATCACCTCGTCAGCGGCCCCGTCAATATCGCTCCAGCGGGCGTGGATGGTCCGCAGGAAGGTCAGATACTCGGTGGAATGCACTGCGGCGATGGGGGCAATGCCCGCGTCTTCCGGTTCCTCAAAGATACAGCCTGCAGCCAAGGCCCCCGCCCTCAGGCAGTCAATCCGTTCGGGGCTTTCTCGGCTCGGGCGCATCACGCCCAGATTCAACGCATATTGCGGAGCATGCGCGCGTTGGCGGTCGTCGTAAAAAGCTCTCATTCGGGGTGTTCCGGTTCTTTCTAAGTCCGTCCGAGAGTTTGGGTCCTGCAACTGTCAAAGGCAAGGGCGCTCAAACGTAAATGGGCAGGCCAGAGGGCCTGCCCATTCGTATTATTGGATGGGTTCATTTGCGCAGATATGCGCCGCTGAATCCCATGCCACGGACCTTTTGAAAGGCCGCGTTCAACTGCCTTTGGGTCTTGAACGGTCCGGTGACCACAACCCCTTGGAGGCCACCGTTCTTCTTGCGCTTGCCCAATTTGGTCGGCAGACCTGCATTGGCCAGACGCTGCGCCTGCCGCTGTGCTGTGGCCATATCGGCGAAAACACCCGCCTGTACATAGCGGTGGCTTGCGGCGCGGGCCTTGGTCGTCTTCGAGGGTTTCGCCTTGGTCTTCACGCTGCTTGAGCGGGTCGAAACCGTTGCCCGTAAAGTGGTGGCTTGTTTGGCGGGCTTGCTCTCCATCCTCTCGCGATTCTGGAGCGCGCTTTTCTTCGGGGCCTTCGTCTGGGCCGAAGCAGATACACCGGCAATCATTTGTTGGTCGTAGCTGGTGTTGGGATAATACAGTCCTGGATACATATCGCTGACATCAGATCCCGTTGCCGCGTCGATCAAGCGGCGGGGCACTGTTTTGGTCCAGCGCAGATCCATCTTGGCCTTACCGGCAAAGGTCTGATGCGCCCGTTTCGGATTCAACCGATCGTCTTCCCATACCGGCTTGTAGCCTTTCGGAACATACACACCTTTGGTGCTGACCACTTGCTGTTGATACACATGCTTGGGCACAATCCGGGTGTCGGGTGTGATCTTGATGACTTTGGTGGGTGCGCGTTTTAGCGGGGCCGGTTGCGTGTTACTCGCGACTTTGATCACAGTTGTGGACGAGGCCGTACGAAGGCTCGTTGCCGGTGCCATCTTGACAACGGAACGTCCATTGCTGCCGTTGACAACACGGACCGTCCACCCGTCCTGAGGGCCACATCTGACCGCCAACCCGTTTGCCGTGGTCAGGTATTGGCCAGAAACCGCACTTGCATCACGACATGCACTTTGGCGCGGGGCCATGGTCTTGTCTGCGGGGGCAGGTTTAGACGTGGCAATGGTCACCGTCTTTGGCATCTTCTTGACTGCAGTCTGCGTCACCGGCGTGACAGTAACGACCTTAGGCTGAGATTGCGCAACAACGACTTTGCGCGTTGGCACCTGCACCGCAGCAGGTTGCACGGGTTTGGTCTGCGCGGTGGTGGCAGATGCCGCCTTCTTGGCTGGCTTGGCCATTTTCACAGGTTCTGCCGCCGCCGGTTTCGCGGCGGGTTTTGCAGCAGCTGTCTGTGTCGCAGGTTCGTCCAAGGTGATCTGAACAGGTTCACTTGCTTGCTTTGGTGCTGCCGCGACAGTTGTGGTTGCCCCGGAAAGGCTGGGTTGGAATCCGCAGATGACCTTGCGATTGCGGCTGACACGCGGCACCCACGATACGTTCCCGTCAATTCCGGCCCGGACAAACACGCATCCCTTGCTGTCGACGTACTGTCGGCCGGTGTAGGAGGCAGGTGGAAATTCAGCCGGGGCCTGCACGCTCGAAATAGACTGAGCCTGCGCAATGCCGGGGCCAAAAGATACGGCAACCGCAGCGGCTGCAAGAACGTTAATCAGCTTCACTATTTTTCCCCACAAGTGTGCGAAAAAAGAGTGCCTTATTTCCCAATCTGAGTAAACAGTTTATCGCAGATTCAAGAACGGATTATCCTCAAAATGGCGACAATTTTTGGCTTATTTAGTGCCAAACATCCGATCACCCGCATCACCTAGCCCTGGAAGGATGTAACCGATGTCGTTCAGGCGGTCATCCAGAGCGGCAGTTACGATCGGCACATCGGGGTGATTTTTCTTCATCGTTTCAACCCCTTCAGGCGCCGCCAGAAGGCACAGAAAACGGATGTCTGTGGCCCCCGCCTGCTTAATCAGATCTATCGCTGCCGAAGATGAGTTGCCGGTGGCCAACATCGGATCGACCACAATCGCCAGACGCTCGTGCAGCTGGTCTGGAACTTTGAAATAATACTGAACCGGTTGCAAAGTCTCCTCATCCCGGTACAAACCGACGAAGCCAACGCGCGCCGAGGGAATCAGTTCCAACATGCCGTCCAGCAATCCGTTGCCAGCGCGCAGGATCGAAATGAGGGCCAGTTTACGCCCATCAAGGACAGGCGCATCCATTTCGACCAACGGCGTCTTAATCCGTTTTGTGGACATGGGCAGGTTGCGCGTCACCTCATAGGCCAACAGCTGGCTGATTTCACGCAGCAGCTGGCGAAACACAGCCGTGGACGTACCCTTTTCGCGCATTAGGGTCAGTTTATGCTGAACCAGTGGGTGCTTCACGATAGTAAGATGGTCGGTCATGTCCACTCCTTGCGCTTGGTGTTGCCCTCTGTCTTCTCAGAAAGCGGGCCGAAGGGCAATGTGTTCCCGGCATCCGCGCTCTTGTGCTGAGAAACCTTGCAGCAGCCCGGCCCGCGGAACCTATCCCACCTGCTCATAAATCAATGGTCTGTCCTCGAGTGGAAGATCCGCTAGTTTAACAGCCCGTCGCAACGCCGCGTCAGCCGCCTGTGCGTGATCGACACGCGCCGCATGTACTCGCATCAGTGGAGCACCCGCCTCTACCCATGTGCCCAGGGGCACCACGTCGCTCAACCCCACAGCGGGATCCACCCGGTCCGTTTCCACCTGACGCCCGCCGCCCAAGCCTATGACCGCAAGCCCCATCGCCTCGCCGTCCATCTCGCTAACAAATCCCGCGTGCGGCGCTGTCACTTCGCGGATCACCGTGGCTTCGGGCAAGAACCGCGCCCAGCGATCCGTAAACTTCACCGGCCCGCCCAAGGCAGCGATCATCCGGCCAAACTGCTCGGCAGCTCGACCCGAAGTGATGGCCTCAATCACGCGCGCCGCCCCCGCTGCCACATCATCTGCAAGACCGGCGTTCACGAGAGCCAAGCCACCCAGCGCGGCGCTCAGATCCCCCAGACGGCCTGTGACCTTACCCGTCAGAACCTGCATCGCGGCATCCACCTCAAGTGCATTGCCCACCGCAGGGGCAAGCGGCTGATTCATGTCTGAAATGACAGCTGCACATGTGCAGCCTGCCGCATTTGAGGTGTCCACAAGGGCCCGCGCCAGCCGTCGCGCCTGATCTGGCGTCTTCATGAAGGCTCCGCTGCCCGTTTTGACGTCCAGCACCAAGCCCTCAAGCCCTGCAGCCAGTTTCTTGGACAGGATTGAGGCCGTGATCAGATCGAGGCTTTCCACCGTGCCTGTCACATCACGTACCGCATAAAGCCGCTTGTCCGCAGGGGCAATTTGCCCCGTGGCGCTGACAATGGCACATCCCGCTTGCGCCATCACATCGCGCAGGCGCGGCAGATCCACTTCGGTGCGCACACCGGGGATCGCCTCCAGCTTGTCCAGCGTGCCACCCGTATGGCCCAATCCACGCCCCGAAATCATCGGGACATACGCCCCGCAAGCGGCCAAAGCCGGGGCCAGGATCAGGCTCACGCAATCGCCCACACCGCCCGTGGAATGTTTGTCGATCACGGGTCCGGGCAAGTCCCAGGCTAGACACTCCCCGCTGTCGCGCATCGCCAGCGTCAAAGCCACACGGCCATCTGGCGGCAACCCGTTGAGCAACACCGCCATGGCAAACGCCCCGGCTTGCGCATCGCTGACATGCCCATCTGCAAGCCGCGCTGCAAACCAATGAAGGGCCTCGGGCGTCACCGGCTGACGATCGCGCAAGGCGGCTATGATACTGCGGGCATCCATAGGCCTAGCTGCGATCCATATGCGTGGCAGCAAAGGCGCCGGGCAACAGATCATCCAGGGTCATGCGCCGCGTCTCACCTGAAAGGGTTGCCATCGTGACGAGCACATTACCGGCCCCAAACTCGGCGAGCTTTTGGCGGCACCCGCCACATGGCGGAACAGGGGTGGGGCTGTCGGCGATGATCGCAACCTCAACGATTTCGGTCTCACCTGCCGCCACCATGGCAGCGACAGCGCCCGCTTCGGCGCAGGTGCCTTGCGGATAAGCCACATTCTCGACGTTGCACCCGGAATAGATTTCTCCTGACGCGCTGCGCACCGCGGCCCCAACCTTGAATCCGGAATAGGGAGCGTGGGCATTTTCGCGCACCTCTCGGGCAGATGTCAGTAAATCCGGCGTCATGCGGCATCATCCTTCGGTCGGTCTCTTTCGGTTAAAAGATTGCGCCGCCCCCCACCGATATGCAAGCCTGAGTGAAAGCGCCGGTGTGACTGCCATACTCAACGGCACGCGTAATGTAGTTTAACATTAAACTAATCGAGGATTAAGGACGCCATGACAGACAATTCAAACGACTCCCTGCGACAGGCGGCCCTGCAATACCATGAATTTCCGAAGCCCGGTAAACTGGAGGTGCGCGCCACAAAACCGCTGGCCAATGGCCGTGATCTGGCACGGGCCTATTCCCCCGGCGTGGCCGAAGCCTGCCTTGAAATAAAAGAAAATCCGGCAGATGCCAGCCGCTACACCGCGCGCGGTAATCTGGTGGCAGTAGTGTCAAACGGCACGGCTGTTCTGGGGCTGGGTAACATCGGTGCATTGGCTTCAAAACCTGTGATGGAGGGCAAGGCGGTTCTGTTCAAGAAGTTCGCCGAGATTGACTGTTTTGACATCGAAGTAGACGAAAAGGACCCCGAGAAACTGGCAGACATCGTCTGTGCGCTGGAGCCCACCTTTGGCGCGATCAACCTGGAAGACATCAAAGCGCCTGACTGTTTCATTGTCGAAAAGATCTGCCGCGAACGGATGGGCATCCCCGTCTTTCACGACGATCAGCACGGCACGGCCATCGTTGTGGGGGCGGCTGCCACCAATGCGCTGCATGTGGCAGGCAAGAAGTTTGAAGAAATCAAAATCGCCTCGACAGGTGGCGGGGCGGCAGGGATTGCCTGCCTCAATCTGCTAGTAAAACTTGGCGTCAAGCGTGAAAACATCTGGCTGTGTGACATTCACGGCGTTGTCTATGAAGGCCGGACCAAAGATATGAATCCGCAAAAGGCCGCCTTTGCTCAGAAGACTGACAAACGCACTTTGGACGAGGTGATTGAGGGCGCGGATCTTTTCCTGGGCCTGTCTGGCCCTGGTGTTCTTAAGCCCGAACAGGTAGCCAAAATGGCCGATGCGCCGATTGTCTTCGCACTGGCCAACCCAACGCCTGAGATCATGCCGGATCTGGCCCGCGAAGTGGCCCCAAAGGCAATCATCGCCACAGGCCGCTCGGATTTCCCCAATCAGGTCAACAACGTGCTGTGTTTCCCCTTCATCTTCCGCGGCGCGTTGGATGTTGGAGCGACCGAGATCAACGACCAGATGCAAATCGCCTGTGTCGAAGGCATTGCCGAACTGGCACGCGCCACCACGTCCGCCGAAGCGGCTGCCGCCTATCAGGGTGAACAACTGACCTTTGGGCCAGATTATCTGATCCCTAAACCCTTTGATCCACGCTTATCCAGTATTGTCTCCTCAGCCGTGGCGCAGGCCGCTATGGACACCGGCGTCGCCACACGGCCCATCAAGGATATGGAGGCCTACCGCGCCAAGTTGGACGCGGCGGTGTATAAATCGGCCTTGCTGATGCGCCCGGTGTTTGAGGCCGCCTCGCAAGCGCCGCGCAAAATCGTCTTTGCCGAGGGTGAAGATGAACGTGTCTTGCGCGCGGCGCAGGCCATTCTGGAGGAAACCAACGAACAGCCCATTCTGATTGGCCGTCCCAAGGTGATCAAAGTCCGTTGCGAACGTCTGGGCCTCGAAATTCGCCCTGACAAGGATTTCATGCTGGTCAACCCCGAGAACGACAAACGCTACCGCGATTATTGGGGCAGCTATCACGAGATCATGCAACGCAAAGGTGTCACCCCCGATTTGGCCAAGGCCATCATGCGCACCAATTCCACTGCGATTGCGGCGGTGATGGTGCATCGGGGCGAGGCAGATTCGATGATCTGTGGCGCCTTTGGCGAATACCGCTGGCATCTGGAGTATGTCACACAGGTGCTGGGCTCCGAGAGCCTGCGTCCTCATGGGGCCCTGTCGCTGATCATCCTTGAGGACGCGCCGCTGTTTATCGCCGACACCCATGTGCGGGTCTTCCCAAGCCCTGAAAATCTGGCTGAAACCGCCATCGGGGCCGCGCGCCATGTGCGCCGCTTCGGGTTAGAGCCGAAGATCGCCTTCTGCTCGCAATCTCAGTTCGGAAATCAGGGTGAAGACTCCGGCAAACGCCAACGCGCCGCCATTCGGTTGCTGGATCAGGCTCCACGTGATTTCAGCTATGAGGGCGAAATGAACGTGGATGCCGCTCTTGATCCCGAATTGCGTGAACGCCTGCTGCCCGGCAACCGGATGCAGGGAGCTGCGAATGTGCTGATCTTCTCAAACGCCGATGCCGCCTCGGGTGTGCGCAATATTCTCAAGATGAAAGCCGGTGGGCTGGAAGTGGGGCCCATTCTGATGGGCATGGGCAACCGTGCGCATATCGTGACGCCGGGTGTCACCGCGCGCGGATTGCTGAACATGGCGGCGATTGCCGGAACACCTGTCGCGCACTACGGCTAAGGCTTACTGAACGGGTAGAAGCGTGCCCCTGAACACCTGTTTCCCACCCGTGGTCGGTTCAAAAATCATGTCGATGCTGTCATCGGTCAGGACCACATCCACGCATTCTTCATGCCCCGCCGCTTTGATGCCAGCGTCGGTTTTCACTGCATTGCGGGTGCATAGTCGCCCGCTCTTGGTGATGCGCCAGACGCCCCATCTTTCTTGACCAGGCTTACCGCTGCGAAGTGCGCCATTTTCAAACCACTGCATTTTGGCACCTGGGCCTTGCGGTGTGCCGTCTTGGTCCACCAATTGAAAAGTAGCGGCTTTGTTCGCCAGATCTGCCTTGGTCACCTGAGCAGCCCCCAAGGATGGGGCCAACACGGCAAACGCAATCATAGCACCTTGAGTTAATCGCATATCAGACCTTGCTTCAGCGCAAGCACCATCCACGAGATGCCGTTCGAAAGCAAGCCACGACGTCGTGGAGTTTGCAGTGTCGAATTTGCAGCTTTGCAAAGCAACTTCATTGAGGTGTTTCATTTAGCAAATAAACGGGCTTTGCAAAAATTTGCACCTCAATTCTTACAGGATTTGCAAATAACTGCGCCATTGTGCCCCACGTGAGCGCCAACAGTCTTGCCGCAGGGGCAGGCGATCCCGTAACACCGGAGCCAACAAGAGGAGACATGTGATGGGATTTAAAGAGGTTTACGCCAGCTGGCAGGAGAACCCCGAAGCGTTCTGGATGCAAGCCGCTGAGGCGATTGACTGGGATGCCAAGCCGTCCAAAGCGCTGTTTGATGACAATGCCCCATTGTACGAGTGGTACAAGGACGCCCGCGTCAACACCTGCTGGAATGCCGTAGATCGTCATGTGGCGGCTGGTCGTGGAGATCAGACGGCCATCATCTATGACAGCCCCATCACAGGCGTGAAGGATCAGATCACCTACGCCGAATTGCAAACCCGTGTGGCTTCTCTCGCCGGGGCTTTGCGCGCCAAGGGGATCGAAAAAGGCGACCGCGTAATCATCTACATGCCAATGGTCCCGCAAGCGATTGAGGCCATGCTGGCCTGCGCCCGTCTGGGGGCAATCCATTCGGTTGTCTTCGGCGGTTTCGCGGCCAATGAACTGGCCGTGCGGATTGACGATGCTACGCCGAAGGCCATCATCGCCGCCTCTTGCGGGTTGGAGCCGGGCCGCGTGGTGGAATATAAACCTCTGCTGGACGGCGCGGTCGAGCTTTCAAAACACAAGCCTGACTTCTGCATGGTATTGCAGCGCGAACAGCACCCCGTTGAGTTGGACAATGATTTCTATGTTGACTGGCACGAGAGCCAGAACGGCGTGGACCCTGCCGAATGTGTCCCGGTTGAGGGTGATCACCCCGCTTACATCTTGTATACATCTGGCACCACGGGTGCACCCAAAGGTGTTGTACGCCCCACGGCGGGGCATCTGGTGGCGCTGAACTGGACGATGAAGAACATCTACAACGTCGATCCAGGCGATGTGTTCTGGGCGGCATCCGATGTGGGCTGGGTCGTGGGTCATAGCTATATCTGCTACGCCCCGCTGATCCACGGCAACACCACAATTGTGTTTGAGGGCAAACCGGTCGGCACGCCCGATGCCGGCACCTTCTGGCGGGTCATCTCCGAACATAACGTGCGCTGTTTCTTCACCGCCCCCACAGCCTTCCGCGCCATCAAACGCGAAGATCCCAAGGGGGAGTTGATCAAGGACTATGATATCTCTTGCTTGCGTGGCCTCTACCTGGCCGGTGAACGCGCCGACCCCGACACCATCCACTGGGCGCAGGACGTCATGGGTGTGCCTGTCTACGATCACTGGTGGCAGACCGAAACCGGCTACACCATCGTCGGCAACCCTGCCGGGATCGAGGCCTTGCCCGTCAAGATCGGTTCACCCACCGTGCCGATGCCCGGCTATGACGTTCAGATCCTTGATGAGGCGGGCCATCCCATGGGCGCAAATGAGTTGGGTGCGATTGCCATCAAACTGCCCCTGCCCCCGGGCACCCTGCCGACGCTTTGGAATGCCGAAGAGCGGTTCAAGAAATCCTATCTCAACACCTTCCCCGGCTACTATGAGACCGGTGATGCGGGTATGATCGACGAGGATGGATACCTCTATATCATGGCGCGCACGGACGACGTGATCAACGTGGCCGGGCACCGTCTGTCCACGGGCGGTATGGAAGAAGTTCTGGCCGCGCATCCTGATGTCGCGGAATGCGCCGTCATCGGCGTGACCGACCAGTTGAAAGGACAATTGCCTGTGGGCTTTCTGTGCATGAACTCTGGCGCCGGACGGGACGAAGCCGAAGTGGTCGCGGAGGTCGTCAAACTGGTGCGCGAGAAAATCGGCCCCGTGGCCGCGTTCAAACTGGCCGTCGTTGTGGACCGTCTGCCCAAAACCCGGTCAGGCAAAATCCTGCGCGGGACCATGGTCAGCATTGCAGATGGCAAGGACTACAAGATGCCTGCCACCATTGATGACCCTGCAATTCTGGGTGAAATCAAAACAGCACTCCAATCCATCGGATATGCTGGCTGAACCAATCAAGGCCCCTCTTAGGGGGCCCTGAAGACCATCGACATCGCCTCGATCCCGCGGCGCGCGATCGACGATACGACTTCGGCGCTTTCAAAGACCATCACCTGCACCAGGCTGAGCAGCGGGTTTGCGGCAGTCGCCGCTTCACTTGAAACAGTTGTCCCTACTGCGATCAGGGCCGCCAGAACGGTGGCACGAAGGGTGTTGTTGGCAGTCATCGGCTTTCTCCGATTGTGATGCGTTTATGATCACAGACTGTGCAGCACCTTGCCAGACACACAATAACACGTCTTTGTCATCGGATAACACCGGCGGGAAATGGCTCAGCAGGCCGCCACGTAGCCTAAATCACACGCCTTATCAAAATAGCGATCCGCCTTAGTGAAATTCTGCGGCACCCCATCGCCCATTTCATACATCAACCCCAGATTGGCACAGCCCGCTCCGCTGCCACCTTCACAGCCCTGCCTGTAGAATTTTGCAGCTTTTTGAGTGCTTTGCGCCACGCCTGTACCGGTGAAATGCATCCAGCCCAGATTGGCGCAGGCGCGGCTGTACCCCCTCTTGCAGCCTGTGACGACCAGTGGCTTCGCCTTGGCCACGTCCTTTTGAACACCGCGTCCGGTCAGATAGGCCATGCCCAAATCGCTGCATGAGATCGTGTTACCTAAGTTACAACCCTGCTAAACGAATGTGACCATCAAGGGCAAATCCCCTGCGGATTGTGCTTGACGGGTGCCATCCAGACAGGCCTCAGTGTCGCCCCCCCATGCAATCGGCCATGATTTTGGCATTCTGTGCCATCGCAGGGTGCGCGGCGAGGCCCACTAGTGTGGCGCAAATACTGAGAAAATAGTGCATCAGACCCTTCTTGCGCAGCCAAATCACACAAATTGCTCGCGGATCAGGCGTTCTTCCAGTCCATGACCGGGGTCGAATAATATCCGATGTGACACTTCCGGGTGCGAAGACACTTCGACCCAGATCACATTCTCAACCCAGCGACTGTCGGCATCCGCATGGACCGGGCGTTTGTCAGGCTCGATCACATCAAACCGGACTTTCGCAGCCTTGGGCACCAACGCCCCGCGCCAACGCCGGGGCCTAAACGGGGCCACGGCGGTCAAGGCCAGCACATCCGACCCGATGGGTAAGATCGGCCCATGTGCCGAATAATTATAGGCCGTTGACCCCGCAGGCGTGGCCAACAGGGCGCCATCACAGACCAGCTCTTCCAGCCGCAACCGCCCGTCGATGGTGATCTTCAGCTTGGCCGCCTGCGCACCACCACGGCGCAAAGACACCTCATTGATTGCCAGGGCGCGATGTTTCGTCCCGTCCATCGTCTCGGCGGTCATTTGCAGGGGGTTGATCACCTCTTCCTCGGCAGCCGCCAGCCGCTCCATCAGATCGCTTTCACTGTATTCGTTCATCAGGAACCCGACCGTGCCGCGATTCATGCCATACACCGGCGTGCTCAGGTCTTGCGTCCGGTTCAGCGTGTGCAGCATGAACCCGTCGCCGCCCAAGGCAACGATCACATCTGCCTTGTCCTCGTGCGTGTCGCCAAAGCGGGCAATCAACGCCCCCCGTGCGGTCTGGGCGACCGGCGCATCGCTGGCGCAGAAGGCAATCTTTCGGGCCATGACGGGGCGTCCTCGTTTCCAATAGGCGGCTTTCTGCTCTGATCGAACCACAAGTTGCTGCAACTGACCAGAGGTGACGGGACTTAGGCCGAAACTGTCGCATATTCGCCTTTACATAGGGCGGGTTTCCTATAGGAAATCTGCCAACCGTCACCCTTAATGGAGCACCGCACCCATGTCTGATTCCGGTTTCTTCACTGAATCCCTCGCCTCGCGCGACCCTGAACTGCAAAAAGCCATCACCCAGGAACTGGGCCGTCAACGCGACGAGATCGAGCTGATCGCCTCGGAAAACATCGTCTCGGCCGCCGTGATGGAGGCCCAAGGCTCGGTCATGACCAACAAGTATGCCGAAGGCTATCCCGGCCGTCGGTACTATGGCGGATGCCAATATGTGGACGTGGCGGAAAACCTCGCCATCGACCGCGCCAAGCAGCTGTTTGGTTGTGAGTTTGCCAACGTACAGCCCAATTCGGGGTCACAGGCCAACCAGGGTGTGTTTCAGGCCCTGCTACAACCCGGTGACACCATTCTGGGCATGAACCTCGCCTCAGGCGGCCACTTGACGCACGGTGCGGCCCCCAACCAGTCGGGCAAGTGGTTTAACGCTGTGCAATACGGTGTGCGCCAGCAGGACAACCTGATCGACTATGACCAGATCCAGGACCTGGCAACCGAGCACAAACCCAAGATGATCATCGCAGGTGGGTCTGCCATTCCACGCGTCATCGACTTTGCCAAAATGCGCGAAATTGCCGACAGCGTGGGGGCTTACCTGCACGTAGACATGGCGCACTTTGCCGGTCTGGTTGCGGCAGGCGAGCACCCCTCGCCCTTCCCGCATGCCCATGTGGCCACCACCACCACCCACAAAACCCTGCGTGGTCCGCGTGGCGGCATGATCGTCACCAACGACGAAGCCATTGCAAAGAAAGTGAATTCTGCGATCTTCCCTGGCATCCAGGGTGGCCCGCTGATGCATGTGATCGCCGCCAAGGCCGTGGCCTTTGGTGAGGCTCTGCACCCCGAGTTCAAAACCTACATGCGCCAGGTTCGCGCCAATGCCGACGCGCTGGCCGATCAGTTGATCAAGGGTGGGCTGGACATCGTCACCGGCGGCACCGACACCCATGTGATGCTGGTGGATCTGCGCCCCAAGAAGGTGACAGGCAACATCACCGACGCAGCCTTGGGTCGTGCACATATCACCACCAACAAAAACGGTATTCCATTTGATCCGGAAAAACCCACTGTAACCAGTGGCATACGTCTGGGCACCCCTGCTGGCACCACCCGTGGTTTTGGCGAAGCCGAGTTCCGCCAGATCGCGGACTGGATTGTCGAAGTGGTGGATGGTTTGGCCGCCAATGGCCCCGATGGCAACGACGCGGTTGAGGCCAAGGTGCGTGGTGAAGTGGCCGAAATGTGCGCGCGCTTCCCGCTGTATCCCAACCACTGATCTCAATCAGGTATGCCCCGCGCGACACATATGTTGCGCGGGGTTTTTTATTATTTCAGTGGCTTAGCCGATAAATCCACGCCACATCAACAGCGTGATCAGCGCACACCCAATCACAATCAAATTGAACGCCTGCCCGCCCAGCCAGCTGAGCAATTTACCCTTGCGACGATCCTTGGGATTGATGCCCGAAAGGTGGTTTGCGATGCTCTCAACCGCCTTGTTCACACGTGTATAATCGATGCTTGCAGCCAGCTTGGGATGCTGCGTAAGCTGCTGTGCTGAAACGATAATCTGGCCTTCACGGTGGAGCGATTTTGGCAGCAAACGCCCGGCGTTTTTCAGACGGGCTTCAAGCGTCTTGCCGCGCAGGCCGTATTTGGCGCGCAGTTGATCTTTCAGCATCTCTGCCTTCAGGTTTAAATCTTTCGGATCAATCACTTAGAAGTCCCCCGGAGGGCAAGATACCGCAGCTTACGATAAGGCTCAATAGCACTGGTCCCTTGCTCTTGTGCGGGTTAGATTGATCCCATGCTCAACACCATCACACATGGCGAACCTACTGATAAACCTGGTCTTTTGATCGTTCACGGTCTCTATGGCTCGGGCCGAAACTGGGGGGTGATCGCCAAAAGGTTAAGCGATGCCCGTCAGGTGGTGGCGGTCGACATGCGCAACCACGGGCACAGCGCGTGGGAGAACTCCCATACATATCATGACCTTGCAGGCGATCTGGCCGAGGTATTACGGGGATTCGATGCGCCGTTCGATGTGTTAGGACATTCGATGGGCGGCAAGGCCTCGATGGTGCTTGCGGTGACGGAACCGAGCCTTGTGAACCGCCTGATCGTAGCAGATATAGCGCCTGTCGCCTATACCCACACCCAGATGCAGTATATTGAGGCGATGAAGGCGGTGGATCTTACCCAAGTGGACAAGAGATCGGACGCCGAAAACCAGTTAAAATCGCTGGTGGATATCCCCGCGCTGGCCAGCTTTTTCACCCAATCGCTTGATGTGCCTGCGAAAAAATGGCGGTTGAATTTGGATGTTCTGGCGGCCGAGATGCCACATATCCTGTCGTTTCCTGAATTGGACGGAGCCTATGAGGGGGAGACATTGTTCCTGTCCGGGGCCGATTCCGATTATGTGCAGCGTGAGCACCGCGCTGAAATCAAACGGCTTTTTGCGAATGCAGGGTATTTGAGCATAAAAAATGCAGGGCATTGGCTGCACGCCGAGCAACCCCGCGCGTTTGAGCAGACGTTAAGGGCGTGGCTGGACCGTTAACCATTGGCAGACTGCCAATTCGACTCGAAATTCTGCCAATGGTGTTGTTTGTCTATCTCCCTACCCACAGCATGTGACCTATCTGCCGATGGGTGGTGGAAAAAACGCCGCCCCCTACGAGATATAGTTGATCGGCGATTCCTGACCCTGTAGACGTGTCCTCACAGGTGCATAGACGCGGTATGTATTTTTCTGACGGCAGGACCCGGTGTTTTACAACGCCGGGTCCTGTTTCGTTTGCGGAGGCCATTGGCAGCCCCTGGGGTGGCGACCCGACGGTATTTTCATCACGCTTTATCCCGGCAGCGTACATCCCCAGAACAATTGTCGCGCCCAACCGCACCATATCGTCACCCCAAGGGAGGGGCTGACGATGGCCGGGGCGCTGCGCGCCTGTTAACCGGCTTGGGGATGTGTTGAAAATCTAGAATCAGAAAAGGCGTCAAAAGGTGCGCAGACGCGGTCTTTGCATTCTTCTGACGCCTTCCTGAAATACATCCCCCCGAAAGGTTCCGCATATCAAAGCCAATCCCGCGAACGAGAAGGGCCTGCTCGGGTATCCGAAAATACTCGGGCTGTCCGTTCACCCCGAAGGGTTTGGGACGCGTTGGCGTGATCCGAAAATCGCCACCAACCGCACGTGCACATCAGGATGCGACATTTTCGTTGCTCCGAAGAGCGCGGATACCGTCATACCCCCAGGGAAGTGGTTTATGAGGTCGTTAACCAGCAAGCTGGCCCCGGTTCCCCACCCCGGCCCCCCGGCCAGCGCGACCTACCGTCTGATCTAGGATCGTCGTGTAGGTGGGTTCAGATTTGCTTGGTTTTTTGAGTCGGGCAAGGGAAAAATAGCGGAGGGGTGATATTTCTTGTGGATTAAACAGTTGATAAGGCTGGGGTTTTTTTGGGGATAAGTTGAGGAAAGTGTTTGAGGGTAAGGGGTTGGGTGGGGGGTAACTGGAGTGGTGGGCAGGTTTTCTCAACCCAAGCTTGCTTTATCAGGAATGAGTTGGGCGCATTGCAATCTATGATTGTTGGAAATCTCTAGACTTAGTAGTTTGAGAATATAGAATACCAAATCTTGGAGGAGTAACTAGGAATGATTAAATTCAAAATGATAAATGGACAGTCTTCGATTTCATTCGAAGGCAAGCTTGAAGATGCCGAGATACTGCTAGGCAAGTACTGGGTGAATTTATCGCAATCCGAAACAAATTCGACATCATCAAAGTCGAAGCAACGACCTGCGAAGACAAAGGCTAAGAAAAGTCCGGCACTTAAAGGTGCCGCTGCAATTTCGGCTGCAGGCGTCGAAATTAATGCACAAGAGCTTGCGAATAAAATTAAGTCTCACTCCATGTTTCCGCAAGTAAAGAAACAAATCCTCGATAAAAAAGGAGGGTTAGCACAGAAATGCAAGATGACAGCCTACTTCGCCGAAAGATCAATCACATCAGGGGATGTAAAAAGGTTGATGGACGAATTAAAAATTAAGTCTGGGCTTCCTGCTCTATCCATGGCCCTATCAAGGAATTCCTCCGATTTCCTCACTAACGGAGATAATCCGGTAAAGTACGAACTAACGGCGTCAGCGCTTGAACAATTTGAGAAGTGGCTTGCAAGCGATGACGATGGATAAAGATGTTGAATTTGCTCATAGAGTCTCAATGGAAAAGTCACCTACAGAAACTGAACTCGCAAAATACACCTGTTGGTATCTTTGCGCACGAGACGAAATTACGTCAGTTGGCCTAAGACAAATCATTGACTTTCTTCAGAATCACTCGATTAGGCCTCAAATAAATTCTTCTCGATTAAGATTTAAATTGAAACGCGATCGCAATGTATCGGTACTAACCGGTGACATCGTACAATTACCTAGGAGTATATCCTCCGAAATTGCAAAGAAGTTTGAAGACGTGTTGGAGGCCAAACCCGAAATTAGAGACAACATATTGTTAGATAAAGATTTTCGAGGAGCACGTGGATACGTTTCTGCACTTGTCAAGCAAGTCAATGGCACTTATCAGTTCGGTTTTTTTGACGCATGCGCGGTGATTATGCGAAGGCTCGCAGAAGTACTAATTATTGATGCTTACAATAGTCTTGGACAGGATGAAAAAATTAGGGATGCGACCGGTCACATTGTTATGATGAACGGCTTGATCAATGCCTTGAAATCTGGACACACGTTCAAACTAAGCAGAAATACTCCAGGCTATCTCGAAACACTAAAGACTTTAGGAGATACTGCAGCTCACAGCCGTTCTTACATCACCAAGAAGAAAGATATTGACGATTTTTCTCAGAAATTCAGAATGTTAATAGAAGAGCTTCAATATCTTACTCGTCCATCTTCAACGCCGAAATGAACGCCTCTTGAGGTATATCAACCTTCCCGAACTGGCGCATCTTTTTCTTACCCGCCTTTTGCTTCTCGAGCAGCTTCTTCTTCCGCGTGGCGTCACCGCCGTAGCATTTGGCGGTTACGTCTTTGCGCAGCGCTGAGAGTGTCTCACGCGCGATGACCTTGCCGCCAATCGCCGCCTGGATCGGGATTTTGAACATGTGGCGGGGGATCAGGTCCTTCAGCTTTTCGCACATGGCGCGGCCGCGTTGTTCGGCGCGGTCGCGGTGGACCATCATCGACAGGGCGTCGACGGGTTCGTCGTTCACGAGGATCTGCATTTTGACCAGATTGTCCTCGCGGTAGCCCTCCATCTGGTAGTCAAACGAGGCATAGCCCTTGGTGACGGATTTCAGGCGGTCGTAGAAGTCGAACACCACCTCGTTCAGGGGCAGGTCGTAGACGACCATGGCGCGGGAGCCGGCATAGGTGAGATCGATCTGGATGCCACGGCGGTCCTGGCAAAGCTTGAGGACGTCGCCGAGGTATTCGTCGGGAACCAGGATGGTGGCCTTGATGCGCGGTTCCTCGATGTGGTCGATGGTCGAGGGGTCGGGCATGTCGGCGGGGTTGTGCAAGAGCGACTGCGTGCCGTCCTTGGCGTAGATGTGGTAGATCACGCTGGGTGCTGTGGTGATGAGTTCGATATCGTATTCGCGCTCGATCCGGTCGCGGATCACCTCGAGGTGCAAAAGGCCGAGGAAGCCGCAGCGGAAGCCAAAGCCGAGGGCGGCGGAGGTTTCCATTTCGGAGGAGAATGAGGCGTCGTTCAGGGCGAGTTTTTCGATGGCGTCGCGCAGGTCTTCGAATTCGGATGAGTCCACCGGGAAGAGGCCACAGAACACCACGGGTTGCGCGGGTTTGAAGCCGGGCAGCGGGGTTTCGGTGCCTTTTTTCTCGTGCGTGATGGTGTCGCCGACGCGGGTGTCGCGGACCTGTTTGATCGAGGCGGTGATAAAGCCCATCTCGCCGGGGCCGAGAGCGTCGATGTTCTCCATCTGTGGGCGGAAGACGCCGATGCGGTCAACGCCGTATTTGGCGCCGGTCTGCATCATCTTGATCTGGTCGCCCTTGCGCAGCACGCCGTCCATGATGCGCACCAATACGATCACGCCCAGGTAAGCGTCGTACCAGCTGTCGACCAGCATGGCCTTGAGGGGCGCATTTTCGTCGCCTGTGGGGGCGGGCAGCTGGGTGACGATGGCCTCAAGCGTTTCCATGATGCCGACGCCGGTTTTGGCCGAGACGGCGATGGCGCCTGAGGCGTCGATGCCGATGACATCCTCGACCTGTTCGGCGACGCGGTCGATGTCCGAGGCAGGCAGGTCGATCTTGTTGAACACCGGGACGATCTCGTGATCGGCGTCGATGGCCTGATAGACGTTGGCCAGTGTCTGCGCTTCAACGCCTTGGGTGCTGTCCACAACCAGCAGCGAGCCTTCGACCGCACGCATGGAGCGGGAGACCTCGTAGGCGAAATCGACGTGGCCGGGAGTGTCGATGAGGTTGAGCACATAGGTCTCGCCATCTTGCGCCTGGTAATCGATACGCACGGTGTTGGCCTTGATGGTGATGCCGCGTTCCCGCTCGATATCCATAGAGTCGAGCAGCTGTTCCTTCATGTCCCGTTCGGCCACCGTATTGGTGGACTGAATGAGGCGGTCAGCCAGCGTCGATTTGCCGTGGTCAATATGGGCCACGATCGAGAAATTGCGGATATGTGAAAGCGGTGTCATGGGGGTGGGATATGGCGGTGTTTTTTGGGGGGGTCAAGATAGGTTGAATAAAGCCCTGCGACAGATATGCTGGCCTTGTTTCAATAGAGTATTCCGCGTGGCAATCGATAATCTAACTGACTTTGAAAAATGGCTAAACGGACAGACACAGGAAACATGTGTTCTGATCGCCGCCCGCGTAGCATTGCGGGTGTTTCCCAACGTCACCCGTCACACAGATAAAAATCTAATAAACAAAACCATTGTCCTTATGATAGCACGTGCCATTCTGACTACGGGTGTTGCGGCCAAGATGCCAAGCTCCGAAGTGAATGCCGCCGCCGCGGCAGCCGCCCGTGGCGTCAATCAAGCCTATTCCTTTTCCTTCAATCCCGGCGCCGGAGCCGCCAATGCCGCCACCCGTGCCGCCTATGCCGCCGCCATTTCAGCCGCCAATGGCACCAAACACGCCAATTCCACCGGTATTGCCGCCTATACCGCCGCCCTTGAAGCCGCTGGTAACAATGCCGCCAATATCTCCTATGCCGATACCGAAATCGAATTTGAATCGCTGTTTCACACACCGATCTGGACCGAGCCAGGAGAACCGGACTGGCTTGTGGAGACATTAAACCCAAACGAGGACATGTTGGAGAGCGGCCCGGAATGGTCCTTCTGGCGTGAATGGTACCATGGGTTTCTGATCGGTGAGCCGATGGATTGGGAGCTTCAAGGGCGAGTTGCGTTGATTAACAATGCCATCTGGGAGGCTGGGCCGGACGCGGTGGCAGAGCGGATCAAGGTTGTTCGCGAGCAATGGGAGACGGAGCAACTCCCTTCTAAGGCCTCGAGAAGCAAGCAAGCGCGGGCGTTGATGCTATCCAGCGGCTCAACGACGGTATGGACCATGGGATTGAAGAACCTCATTGAAAGTGCAACAGCAGCTTATCGCAGAGAGATTTCCAACGCTTTGCCTGAAACGTTGGATCCGTTGGATCATCTTCCAGCTGTGTTGGATCGCATCGCAATCGTTCTCAGTGGGGATTTAGATGCCTCTAAGAAAGAGCAGCAATTGACTGAATTGATTGGTCAAATGGCACATACCATCTTTGATCTAAACCGACGACTGAAGACAACGCATTCGGAAATAGAAGCGTTAAAGAAAGCCCAAACAGATGGGACACCGCGCAGATTGTTTGCAGACGCGTTTTACACCAAGGCAGGTGAAGGTGCTGCGGGGTTGGTGACGTCCAAACTGCTTTGGGGTGGTGTGATCTCGGGCAGTATGCTTTTACTTGGAGGAGATGCGCAGGCGTTGACCGATGGTCTGACGCAGTGCTTCAAATCCATCATTGCGCCTGAAGCTCCCGATGGTGGCGTAATTGAAGGACTACTGCCCCCTGTGACGGATGTGTGAGGGCATGCCGGACTGAAACCCCGCATACGACAAATAAAGAACATCCAGCCGGTTAACAGGCCGTCAGGCCCCGGCCATCGTCAGCCCCTCCCTTGGCCTGGCGATAGGGTGAGGCTGGGCACAACAATTCCTCTGTGGGATGTGTTTGGCGGGCATAAAGCGCATTGCAACCCCTGTTGGGATCGCCAGTCCGGGCCTGACGGTGGCCGGGGCGCATGAAGAGGCGGGATTTGCAATTTTTGCGGTGTTGTCGCATCATCGGTACCAGAGAGGATATCCCATGTGCATTGCAAACCATCCCGTACTTTATGATCTCCATATGCAAGCTTTGGAGCAAAGCTGTGCGCGGCTCCGCCCCGAAACGGCGAAGCCTGAGGTGGCCAAGCCGCAAAAAGAGGCCAAGCCGCAAGGTGGCGGCTGGGGGTTTGGGCTGCCGGAGTATGCGTTTTTGACCAGAGGGGCAAAACACCTCCGTCGCGGTCTGCGGAGCGTGGGTTTGGCCGGGCAGACGGCATAGCCCCTTTTTTCGGAGTACCGTGGATTATCGACACCGCGAGGCTTGCTTTTGCGGCAATCGGGCTATGCTCAGCCTCATGTGCATGAACAGCTTTCGATATCTGGCCAAGGTTGAGGCCGAAACGCGCGGCGGAGCCCCTTTCCGGGGACCGTTCGAGCGGTTGTTGATCGCCGTTTATCGCCAGATCATTTCGAGGGTGAAAGGCTAATACATGTACATCCTCTGGCTCTATCTGGTGACAGCTATCACGTTCTTTGGGCTCGACTTTTTCGGGTTGCGCTACATCGTTGGGCCGGTGTTTGAGCGGGATGCGGCGCCTTTGTTGGCCGATACCATCCGCTTGGGCCCGGCGGTGCTGTTTTATGCGGCCTATGTTGCAGGGCTGATTTATCTTGTGTCCCTGCCCGCCCTGAGGGCCGATCAACCGCTTTTGGCACTGCTCAACGGTGCGATCTTGGGCGCGCTGGCCTATGGAACATATGAATTCACCAATATGGCAACGCTGAAGCACTGGACGTGGAGCATGCTGGCCACGGATTTGGTCTGGGGGACCTGTCTGACGGCCGTGTCGGCCTGGGTGGGTGTGACGGTGATGCGCGCTGTTGGGTGATCCTGAGCCACGCGCAATCTTGTGAATTGAAAACCCCGATCAAATCGGGCAAAACCGACGCATGGTTCGGGCGGGCAGGATCAATGAGGGCGAAACGCTCCGCACAGGTCCCGGACATCAGATGAGGCAAGCAGTGATGAAACAGGTCATTTTATTGATTGTGATAACGGCTCTGACAGGCTGTGGGGGTGTGCATAAGGCCCGCAAGGACACGAGTAAACGCGCGCCCAAGCCGATCCCGGTGGTCTCGACCCCGTCGAATCCGATCACGACGGGTGTGGCCACTGTACCTGCGGCGGCCCCGGTGCGCCTGCCCTTCGCCAATGGCCCCATCAACAAGGCCTGCATGGCCTCGGACCGCAAAGCGCGCTCACGCAGCTTATGTGGCTGTATCCAGTCCGTGGCCGACAACACGCTGAGCCCCGCGCAACAACGGGTCGCGATCAGCTTTTACAATGATCCGCACAAGGCGCAGGTGATGCGCCAGTCGGACAAGGCCTCGAACGAGGCATTTTGGCAGGATTACAAAAACTACGGTGAAACCGCGCAGCGGGTGTGCAGATAGGATCACGCCTTTAGCCGGTAGCCCCGTGCAAAAAGCACCCAGGCCAGAAGGCACACAGCCACAGTCGCGCCAAGCGCCACGGTCAGGCCCAACCAAGGCGAGCTGTCCGAGACGCCGATGACCCCGTAACGCACACCGTCGATCAGATAGAAGATCGGGTTGAAATGGGTGATGTCGCGCAGCACGGGCGGCAGGGCCTGCACCGAGTAGAAGGTGCCTGACAAAAACGCCAAAGGGGTCACGATGAAGTTGGTGATCGCGGCCATCTGGTCAAATTTATTGGCATAAATCCCTGCCAGAATCCCCATGCCCCCCATGAAGGCCGAGCCGAGAATGGCGCAGCTGAGCGCCCAAAGCGGGTGCTGCGGGATGATGCCCAGCGCCAGGGCCAGCCCCGCTGAGATGGCCAGCGCCACAAACAGCCCCCGCCCCACGGCACCGGCCAGATAGCCCAGAACCATCTCGGCGGGCGACAAGGGCGGCATCAGCGTGTCCACGATATTGCCCTGCACCTTGGAGATCACGATCGACGACGACGTGTTGGCAAAGGCGTTCTGGATCACCGTCATCATCAGGATGCCTGGCGCCAGGAACTCTGTGAAGGGCACGCCCATCACATCGCCGCGGCTGGGGCCGATGGCGATGGTGAAAATCATCAGGAACAAACCTGCGGTCACCAGGGGGGCCGCCAGGGTCTGGGTCCAGACCGCGAGAAAGCGCTGCACCTCTCGCGAGGCCAATGTATAGAGGCCCAACCAGTTGACGCGTCCAAAGCGACGCGTGCCCATATGAGGGGTGGTTTTCATCTATCAGGCGGCCCTTTGTTGGAGGTGTGATTCGATGCCTTGTAACTCAGATACAAGTGATTAGAATAGGTCCCTGATTAGAAATAGGAAGGGCGGCCAGCTGTGCCGCCTTTTGAGATAAAGGAATGCGCCCATGTCCTGGAGCGATGACCGCGTAGAACTGCTGAAAAAGATGTGGGGCGAAGGCCAGTCGGCCAGCCAGATTGCCAAAGAATTGGGCGGCGTCACCCGCAATGCTGTGATCGGCAAGGTGCACCGTCTGGGTTTGTCCAACCGCTCGGGGGGCGGCAAGTCCGCTGATGCCTCCAAGACCAAAGCCGAGGCCAAGCCAGCGCCCAAGGCCAAGGCAAAGCCGTCACGGCCCGCCAAGACCGCGGTTGAAAAGAAGGCCGACGAAACACCCGCCGCACCCGTGCAGACCCGCGCGCGGGCGGCCATCATTCCTGCCGGCCAGCGCCTGCCCCCGCAGCCTTCGGCGAATGAGATTGATCCTGCGGCTTTGGCGAAGGTCTCGGAAATCGAGAAGAAGGCCAAAAAGCTGCACTTGATGGAGCTGACAGAGCGGACATGTAAATGGCCCGTCGGTGATCCGGCGACCGAGGATTTCTGGTTCTGCGGTCTGCCCGTGCAAACCGGCAAGCCTTATTGCGAGGCCCACGTGGGCGTGGCGTTCCAGCCGATGTCCTCGCGGCGGGACCGGAAGCGGTAGGGTACTGCGCAAGTTTTCAGATTGGCGAAAGGGCGCTGTTTAAGCGCCCTTTTTTGTTAGTCCTTGCGGCCGACAAGGCCTGTCAGCACCGCAGCCCCCACCGCCGTGATAATCCAGCCTGACAGCTGAATGGGCATCCGGGCGTAGTAGCCCAGCCAACCCCACATGCCCCGGTCTTTGGAGGGCGCCCAAGTGCTCTCTTGTCCGAGTGCATCAAGCGGCACAAACAAATCCAGCGCATAAAGCCCCCGACTGAAGGTTTCGTAATCCGTGGCCTCCGGCTTGTTTTCCAGCCAATAGGTCATGGGTTTGATGCAATCAGCCGTGCAGGAATCATACTGTTCGACACTGGCCAACCAGTTGGCTGAAGTCAGAATGACGTCGGAATTGGGCGCCATCTGTCCGGTGGCGTAAGCGGTGCCGTAAAGCAGAACACCGAAGAGCCAGATCAGAGCAACCCAACCAAGGGCATAGACAGGTTGATGACCGTAGCCAAAGACACGGCCAAAGATGAAGTCGATGGCGCCCTTGACCTGGTACGACAGAAATTGCGGTATGCGCTCAAACTTTGCATCCCCATCCACCCGTGCCAAATCGCGCTCGCGCATGGCCTTGCGAATGCGCCCCTCGCGCCTTTGCAGGATACGGGCCGCCCCGGCCCTGTCGCCCTGCGCGTCGTAGACTTTGGCAAGCTGGGTGTAAGGCTGGGGGTCAAACCGTTTGAAATCTGGCCTGAGCCAGGGTTGCGTAAGCAAACCTGCCAATTGGTCATCTGGCATCCAACGTTCGGCCTTTTCATCCAACCAGTTCAGACGATCCTGTACCCCCATATTGGAGTGCAGTGCATCATAGCGAAAACCGGAGAGCCGCAGGGTATCCACGGCCTGCCAAGACGCCGCATCATCCGACAGCACCGCGGCTTTTGTTTCGCACAGATCCAACATGGGCACGTCACCCTTCACATCACGCCAGAACAAACCCAGTTTGATCGTAGCGCTTTCCAAATCTAAACCTCTTGAGAATGTGCCATTCACGCAATCCAACTGCCCGCCAATCTGTGCACCGTGCAGGTTCACAACATCCTGCGCCTCGAACCCGTCGCTGAGAAAAACACCCTCCCTCACGTTCAGTCTTTGGCCGTTCAAGCCGCCCGAAAATACGCCTTTCGTGCAAGACAACTGCCCGCCGATCTGTGCACCGTGCAGGTTCACAACATCCTGCGCCTCGAACCCGTTGCTGAGAAAAACACCCTCCCTCACGTTCAGCCCTTGGCCGTTCAAGCCGCCTGAAAACACGCCTTTCGTGCAAGACAACTGCCCGCCAATCTGTGCGCTTCTTAGAATAGCTGTACTGGTACATTCAAAACATTCGCGCAGATGCACATTGGTTTCGATCCTGGCGCGTTCCAAACTCAGGCCGGGCAGTTTGGAGCCTGTTAGAAACAGCGCGGCAATTTCAGCATCGTCAAAGTCAAACCCACCCGTACAATGGCTGCGGTGCAGGCTTAAATACAGCCGGGTGTGGCAGGACTGAAAATCAAGCGCACCTTCCACCCATGCGCCTACCACATTAACGCCTTTGGGGTGTGGACGTGCCGCGTCACAGCCGCCCAACAGCAAGTGGCGGATGAGGGCGGCGCGGATGGTGTTTTCTTTTGTCGGCGTATCGGGACGGGTAGATCCAAACCGGGCCGCATGGCCCAGCCTGCACGCATCAATAACCTCTTGCTCGGCTTCAGTCGGGCCGCCGTCCAGCACGTCATCCAATTTTAGCGTGTATTCAACTGTCATCCCTACCCTTTCCCTTGTTTCAACATAGGAATGGCAGGGGGGTGGCGCAATGTCAGGTGTTACTCAAATAACTTCAATATCCCCTTCTTGGCCTCTTCCTCGATCGCCTTTTGCAGAGCGTCCTCGATGGATTGGCCCTCTTCCACCGTCACGCCCAGTTCCTTCTCGAGCACCTTCTCGACCTCTTTTTCCACTTTCACCTCAAGCTTTTTCTTTTCTTCCTTGAGGTTCAGATCAATCGCCTTTTCCAGATCAGGCACAATGCGCGGTTTGGCCCATGGTCCGGTGATGCGCACAGGGATCGCAAGGCCGCGGCGGGTGTCGCCCTCGAGCAGCTTGGGGGTAAAGAGATAGTCCAGATCACGCGCGCCCAGACCAATGCGCCCTGCCCCCGTGGCTTGCGCCAGAGGCAGCGACAGCAGCAGGTCATCGTTTTGCACATTGCCCCCCTGCATCGTAAAGCTGGCGGTCAGGCTGTCGAAGACCGTGGTGCCGCCTGTCAGATCACCTGCACGCATGAGTTTGTCCAGATCAAACCCTTCGATCACGCCGCGCCCGGTCTTTACGCTGCCCGAGCCGGACAAAGAGCGCATGATCGCATCCATGTTCTGACCGACACCGAGGAATTTCAGCTGCGCCGCTGCCGTGCCTGTCAGCCGGGTGATGCCCATGGAATCGCGCAACAGCGACTGGATGTTCATCTGGCTGGCGTTCAGATTGCCGCCGACAGACAGGCCAGAGCGATTGTTAATCACGAACTCTCCGGTGATCAGCCCGTCGTAGCTGCGCAATTCGGCGATGTTGAAGACAAGACGTGACCGGTCCAGCGTGGCACGGGTGCGGGTTTTGCCAAGGCTGAGATCGCCCAGTTTGATGCTGTCGGCGACCAAGGCGAACTCTCCGTTCAGCATGGACAACGCCGAAGCGTCGATGGGCGATTTCGACCAGCCTGCCGCCGTGGCCCCGCCCGCCCCTGCGCCGCCGTTGCTGTCACTTCCGGCAAAGCCCGACACATCCAGCGCGCCTGCGTTCAGCTGTGCTCTGACCACGGGGGTGGCCCCTGCAAGGTTGATGTCTGCCGCGCCTGTGAACCGGTTCTTGCCAAGGGTCATAGCGGCATCCCGCAGGGCGATGCGGCTGGCGTCCGTGACAGTCAGCGAGGTTTTGAGAGAGATGGCGCGCCCCACTTCCTTAGGGATTTCGATCCCCGGGGCCCCAAGGGCTGCCAGAAACGCACTGGGATCGCCAAGCTCGGCCGAGAGCGCCCCTGCAGCGGCACCCGCGGTGCCTGCGCGCCCTTCGAAGTTCACCGTTCCACCCGGAGCCGTGACCTTGGCTTGCACCGGTGACACGGTGCCTGCGATAAACTGGCTGACCTTATGCAGCGTGCCTGTGACATGCACCTTGTCTTTGCCTGCGCCGCTCAAGGGCAACATCGAGGCCTTGAATGTCGCGGCCCCGTCAATATCGGGCCAACGCAGATCTAGGTCGAGCCCACCCAGCGTGGTCGCCTCGCCTTTGGCGTGATCGGTATAGCTGATCGATCCGCCTGTGATCAAAGCGCGGTCCAGCGTCAGGGCCAGCGGATTGGACCGCGCGGCACCGTCGCCAGATTGTCCCGAGGGGGCGACATTCTCGACGCCCAGCTCCCAGTTCACGCGGCCGTCTTTGGCGCGCTCCAGCCGGATAACGGGGTTGGTGGCCTCAAGCCCGGTGATGCGCACTTCTCCGCCCCAAAGCGCCTGCGGCTCGACCCCGATCTTGAACTGTTCGGCCCGGAACATAGGTCCCGCTTCTGACCAATCGGCGTTGGCCACCTCAAACGCATCAGTGCTGACCCCCAAGATGGGCCACAGTGTTACGCGCGTGTCACCGCTCAGCGTGACGTCGCGGCCCGTTTGCTTGCTGATCTGGTCTGCCGCAATCCGCCCGATCCGGTCGCCGGGCAACATCAACAGCAGCAGCACCGCCACCACCGCCACGACGACAACGAGCCCCAAAAGGCGTATGATCAAACGCATCGCGTTCTCCTTGTTCTCTGGTCTGAATCTAGGAGGGCAGGCCCCGTGCAACAACCCGCATTTGGCCTTTTCGCTTGCGGTCTGGTCAGCTATAGCCCGCGCATGAGCACAAACCCGCCTGACCTGCGGCCCGATCTGGCCCGCGCCCGTATTGCCGAGACTTCGCGGTCCGGCCAGCCCACCATCGGGATGGTGTCGCTGGGTTGCCCCAAGGCTTTGGTTGACAGCGAGCGTATTCTGACGCGGCTGCGGGCCGAAGGATATGGGATCTCGCCCGAGTATGCGGGGGCGGATGCGGTGATTGTGAACACCTGCGGGTTTCTGGATTCAGCCAAGGCCGAGAGCCTGGAAGCGATTGGCGAGGCACTGAACGAAAACGGCCGGGTGATTGTCACCGGCTGTCTGGGGGCCGAGCCTGAGTATATCACCGGGGTGCATCCTCGCGTTTTGGCCGTCACGGGACCACATCAATACGAACAGGTATTGGACGCGGTGCACAGCGCTGTCCCGCCTGATCCAGATCCCTTTGTCGATCTGTTGCCAGCGGCAGGTGTGAAGCTGACACCACGACACTATTCTTATCTAAAGATTTCAGAAGGCTGCAATCACAAGTGCAAGTTTTGCATCATCCCGGATATGCGGGGGCGTCTGGCCTCGCGCCCGGCCCATGCGGTGATGCGTGAGGCGGAAAAGCTGGTGGATAACGGCGTGCGCGAATTGCTGGTGATCTCTCAGGATACCTCGGCCTACGGCGTCGATGTCAAACATGCCGAGACCGGTGGGCACCGGGCGCATATCACCGACCTTGCGCGGGATCTGGGGTCTTTGGGGGCATGGGTGCGGCTGCATTATGTCTATCCCTACCCGCATGTCCGTAAATTGATTCCGCTTATGGCAGAAGGGCTTGTGCTGCCTTATCTGGACATTCCGTTTCAACATGCGCACCCGGATACGCTGCGCCGGATGGCACGGCCCGCTGCTGCCTCGAAAACTCTGGACGAGATCGCTGCCTGGCGTCGTGATTGCCCTGACATCACGCTGCGCAGCACGTTTATCGTGGGATACCCAGGTGAGACCGAAGAAGAGTTTCAGACCCTCCTGGACTGGATGGACGAAGCACGCCTCGATCGGGTGGGGTGTTTTCAGTACGAGAACGTGGATGGCGCGCGCTCGAACGATCTGCCGGATCATGTGGATAAGTCGGTCAAACAAGACCGCTGGGATCGGTTTATGGAAAAAGCGCAGGCGATTTCTGTGGATAAACTGGCGGCCAAGGTTGGCACCAAACAGGACGTGATCGTGGATGATATCGACGAAGATGGCATCGCGACCTGTCGCACCATGGCAGATGCCCCCGAGATTGACGGCTGTTTGTTCATTGATGAGGGCACCGAAGGACTGTCCGTCGGGGATATCGTGAGCGTTGAGGTCGACGAAGCGGCGGACTACGATCTCTGGGGGCGTTTGTAACACAAGTTTTACTCGCCTGATGTGCTCTGCGCCCTGCAGCAGAACATGTAAACAAAATTTCAAATTTTTCAGAGATTTACCCGTCAGCCCTGACCACCCACTTTATGTATAAAATTGTGGATAACTCGAAGGGCCGTGGGTCGTTTCACAACCGGAAACAGAGTTTCCGTAAGGTTACCAGTGACTTGGCTCCTGTTTCCGCGCATGCTGGGAGCCCGGCAATAGGACCCGAACTGGACGGCATACGGGTGTGCCAGCCCATCGGGCGGAAAGGCAACATAATATTGACCCATACGCGGCAAGCTCCTGGCACAAATTTATGTGACTCTGCTCACAGGAGGCGCGAGCGGATGCCGTATCCAAATTACAGTCGAGAAGAACGGATCGCCGATGCGGCGGTACATGTCCTGGGAATTGGGGCCGCGCTGATTGGCGTGGTCTTTTTGTTTTCGCTGGTTGGTCAACATATTGAGAGCGAAACCTTCACCGCCACCTTAATATATGCCGTCGCATTGGTGCTGATGCTGAGCGCTTCGGCCGCATATCATTTGCTAGCCGACACGCCCTGGCGTCCGGTGCTGCGGCGGATTGATCATGCGGCGATCTATGTGAAAATCGCAGCGACGATCACGCCTTTCGGGGTGATGTTGGGCACGGGCTTTGCCTATCTCATTTTGATCGTGGTTTGGGCGTTGGCCCTTCTGGGCGCCGGGGCCAAACTGATGGCACGACGTGGACAGATGAGCACCGGATGGGTGCCGCAGTTCCTGCTGGCGGCCGCAGGGGTCGTACTGGTCATCCCGCTTGCCGGGATCCTGCCCTTGCACAGCCTGTGGCTGATGGCGCTGGGTGGCACGCTCTATACCGCCGGAATAGCGTTTTATCGCTGGGACAACCTGCGCTTTGCCAATGCGATCTGGCATGTGTTCGTTTTGCTGGCCTCTGCCTCGTTCTTCATGGGCATCAGCACGGCATTGGCCCAGACGTCCTAAGCGGATTTGCCCGCCGCCAGACGCCCAAGCATATCTCCATTGCGACAATACTCCGGCGTGGCCGACACCGGGCCGGTTTGCGCGGCTTGCCAGCGCGCGCACTCTTGGGGATGGGTGCATCCTGTGCAGCTGAGAACCGCGTCGCTGAGCTGATCCATGGTCATCCGCCCTTCCAGCATCGCCTGTTCCAGATCCACATCCACGGTCGTGGCCATGTCATCCATCAGAGTTGCGTGTGCTTTAATCGTTGCCTGATTGGTCATTGAGGTTCTCCCTTGCATGCAGGGGAACCATAGCAAGCGGTCAGGATGGCACTTTGATGTGGATCAACCGCGCAGATCATCCAGATAGGCCTGCACGCAGTCCTGCACGTGGCGAAACCGGTCTCCGCCCAGATGTTTGCCGCCATACCAACGCGTGACGACGATGATATGGTCGTGCAATTCTGCGCGTTCCAGCATGCGCAGGATCACCATGCCCGCCCCCGCTTCGCCGTCATCGTTTTTCAGCGGAATGCCATTCGCACCGAGCACACCCCAGGTGTTATGGGTGGCTTTGGCGAATTTCTTGTCCCGTTTGAGATCTTTGAGGAACGCATCAATCGAGGTGCGGTCCGTGACCGCCCCCCCCGATACCGCGTATTTTGATCCGCGGTCCGAGATCACTCCGGTCAGTTGGCGCATGTATGTGTTACAGCGAGTCGTTGACGCGACGCACCGTTTCCATGCGTTTGGCGTTGGGCGGGTGCGTGCCCAGGAACCGATCGCCGGGATCTGCAATCTGTGTGAAGAACTGCGCACCGCGCAGAGGATCATACCCCGCTTTTTTGGTGATCACAGTGCCCAGGGCATCGGCTTCCAGCTCAAATTCCTTGGAATAGCTGCGCGCACCGACGGCCGCACCGATGTTGGTGGCCTCGCGCACAGCGCCCGAGCTGGCCCCTGTCAGAGCGGCCAAACCGCCCAACAATACCGCTCCTGCCGTGGCATTTTGCTGTTGGCGTGCCAGATGGCCCGCGATGTGGTGCGATGCTTCGTGGCCCATCACAAAGGCCAGTTCATCCGCGTTGCGCACGGACCCGATCAGCGCAAGGTTGAAGGCCAGAATAGGCCGCCCCTGCTTGTCCAGCGTCTGAAACGCGTTGGGCTGTTTTTGATTTGGACGGTCGTCTACCACGATATTGAAATCGCAGTTCACCCCTTTGGTGCGTGCCCGGCATTCGCGTTCGGCCACAGGTTCCATTGTGCGCACGATACGCGCAAAGCTCTTGAGGTCCGCAGAGGTTGCCATTTTTGGCGTGGGCGGCTTCTTGGCCGTGGTCGTCGGTGCTGGCTTCGGGGCCGGAGCTCCTGTCTCGCCCGAGGGCACCTCTGTACAGGCCGCAATGGCCAAAACACCCAAAATAGCTAACCAGCGCACGCTGCATCCTCCACATTGTCTTATCAGGGCTATAACTTAACAGGGTTTGGCGGCACTTCCAGCCTTTGTTTTTCGCGCTCACGTGATCTTGCAAAGAGATGCCGAGGCGATAAGGTGGCGTCCATGTTTTCCATTGAACACGAATTTGATTCCACCGTCGTCACATTGGTCGATGAAGGGCGCGCGCCCTTGTCCGAAGATGTGGTGATCAACGCCTTTGAAGAATGTGTGACGATCGAACAATATGATCCGCGCACGGACCGCGTGCAGAAGATTTCCTTGTCGATCAGCATGTTGAATGACCTGAGCGCTGCGCTGGACTTGCCCGAAGGGGTTTATAAACGCGCGGGTCCAAAACCTGACACGGATAGCTCTTGACCGCAGCGTCTGCTCTGCCGACATGTTGACTGACGATTTTCAAAGCAGGTTCCCATGCCCGATCCCAATTCTGACGCTCTGTCCTTCATGCTGTCGCGCCGGTCGCGCCCGGCCAAGACGCTGGGGGTGCCGATCCCATCGCGTGCCGAGTTGGCGCCGATCCTGACCGCGGCCCTGCGCAGCCCTGATCATGGCAAGCTGGAGCCGTGGCGGCTGATCGTGCTGCAGCGCGGCGCGTTGTTGCGACTGGCGGATGAGGTCAGCGCACGTGGGCCTGCATTGGGGCGCAGCGAAGAGGAGATTGCCAAAGCCCGCACGCAATATGCCACCGCGCATCTGGCTGTGGCGGTGATTGAGGTGCAAAAACCATCGGCCAAGGTGCCCGAGATTGAGCAAAGCTATTCCGCCGGGGCTGTCTGTCTGGCGCTGCTGAATGCTGCATTGGCCAGTGGCTGGGGGGCAAACTGGCTGAGCGGTTGGGCCAGCCATGACCGTGGCTTTGCCGAAGGCGCGCTGGGATTGGCAGCGCATGAAAGGATTGCCGGGCTGATCCATATTGGCACTGAAACCTCGGCCCCGCCCGAACGCCCCCGTCCTGACGAGGCGGAGGTGATCACATGGCTCTCGGAGTGATCTTCAGCAGCTTTGGCAAAGCTCTCGCACAGGCGCGTGACCGCAGTTTTCGCCGGGTGTTGTGGATCGGGATTGGGTTGACCGTGGCCTTGCTGGTCGTCGTTTACGCCACATTTCTGTATTTCCTGCAAAGTGTTATGGGCGACACCACCACCCTGCCCCTGATCGGCGAGGTGACTTGGATCAATGACCTTCTGGGTTGGTCCAGCTTTGGGTTGATGCTGATATTGTCTGTGTTTTTGATGGTACCGGTGGCCTCGGCGATCACCTCGCTTTTTCTGGATGAGGTGGCGAAAGCCGTGGAGGCGCGCCACTATCCCTCGCTGCCGCCTCCGCCCAAGATGCCGTGGTGGGATGCGCTGCGCGACACGGTGAATTTCCTGGGTGTCTTGATTGCCGCCAATGGGGTGGCGCTGATGATTTACGGGTTTGTCCCGCCGCTAGCCCCGTTTATCTTCTGGATCGTGAATGGCTTGCTTTTGGGTCTGGAGTATTTCCAACTGGCCGCGATGCGCCGGATTGGGCGAAAGGCGGCGAAGGCGCTGCGGCGTAGGCACTTGGGGACAATCTGGATGGCGGGGATCTTGATGGCGATGCCGTTGAGTGTTCCGTTCGTGAACCTGGTAATCCCGATCCTGGGAGCGGCTACATTTACGCATATTTATCACCGGGTTGCGATTAAAGAAGGGCGCGTCTGAGACGATGGCCGGAGCCTTCGGCCTGTTAAATGGCCCTTGGCTCTTCTAGTGAAAGAGGCGTACCCGGTTAGGCGCGTCAAAACTTCGGGGCACGCTTGGCCATATTCGCCGCGATCACCTCCATCTGATGGGGCTTGCCGATCAGATCTGTCTGTTCCCGGCTTTCGGCCAGCAGAACCGTCGCTTCATCCGCCTCGCTTTCCGCCACACCGATCAGCCGTTTTGCGGCCCGGATGGCAGACGGGCTGCGTGCGGCTATGCCTGTGGCGATCTCGGCCGCGCGGGCCAACGGATCATCGGCCAGTTCTGTCACCAACCCCCACCGTTCGGCTTGTGCTGCCGCGACCGGTTCCGCCGAATAGGTCAGATGTCGGATCACGTCTGAACGTGTCAGCTGTGGCAGCAGAACCATGCCGCCCATGTCAGGGATCAGACCCCATTTCATTTCCATCACCGCCAGCCGGGCGTCGGGCGAGGCAACACGAACATCCGCGCCCAGCGCGAGTTGGAACCCTGCGCCATAGACCGCGCCCTGCAAGGCGCAGATCACGGGCACCGGCACGCGGCGCCAGACCATGGCGACCTCCTGGAACAGATTGGTGGTGCCATGGGTGCGCGGCATCACCACGCCTTCGGGATCTCCAGCAGCCAATGCGGCAAAGCTCATCACATCGAGGCCTGCGCAAAAGGACTTGCCCTCGCCCGACAGGACAACGGCGCGGATGTCGGCGTCGATCAGGGCGAGGCCCGCCGCGACGATGGCATCCGCCATCTCCGGGTCAACGGCATTCATCTTGTCCGCCCTCGTCAAGGTGACATGGGCGATATGATCGGTGACTTTAGTGGTGACGCGGGGCATGGTGTGTCTCCTTTGCGGCGATCACACCCTATTCAGCGCCCGTTTGCCAGTGCGACGTCAGGGCACGAGCTTCTCGACCGCGCGCATCATGCCCAGGGATTTGTCATAGACCAGCGTCAGAATACGCCTGCCCCCAGTGCGGGACGCGATGGTTTGCAATGCGCGGACGGTGCCTGCAGCGGCAGCAGCGGCAATAAAACCGCGACGGGTGAGATTGGGCATACTGTGTCCCTCATCGTTATTGCGAACCATTCTCATGTAGGTAGGGAAGGGCTACAAAACAAGGGCTTGCTCCTTTGGAAATGATGCCGCAGTCTGCGGTTTATGACACATCCACGCTATACCGCCCATGTTCAAACCCTGCCCTCAACCGTCCCTTTTGTGGGCCCTGAGGAACAGGAACGTCAGCGCGGTGCGCCGTTTGCGGCACGATTGGGGGCGAATGAGAACACCTTTGGCCCCTCGCCCGCAGCCATCGCGGCGATGCATGCGGCGGCCGGTGACATCTGGATGTACGGCGATCCCACCAGCCATGAGTTGCGCAGCGCATTGGCCCAAAAACACGGCATTGAAATGGGTAACATCGTGGTCGGTGAAGGCATTGACGGGTTGCTGGCCTATCTCGTGCGCCTGTTAGTTGATGCGGGCGATGCTGTGGTCACCTCGGACGGGGCATACCCGACGTTCAACTATCACGTCGCCGGGTTTGGCGGTGTGCTGCACAAGGTACCCTACCGCGACGATCACGAGGATCTGGCCGGGCTGATCGCCAAAGCAGCCGAGGTGGATGCCAAGCTGATTTACTTTGCCAATCCAGACAATCCGATGGGCAGTTGGCTGGACGGGCCTGCGATTGTGGCCGCGTTGGATGCGTTGCCCGATGGGTGCCTGCTGCTGCTCGACGAGGCCTATGTGGAACTGGCGCCGGACATCGCAGTTCCCGAGATTGCCATTGAGGACCCGCGGGTGATCCGCATGAGGACGTTTTCCAAAGGATACGGCATGGCGGGTGCTAGAGTGGGCTATACCATGGGGGCGGAGGCGCTGATCACGGCATTCCACAAGATCCGCAACCATTTTGGCATGAACCGGGTGGCGCAGATCGGGGCGCTGGCTGCATTGCAGGACACAGCGTGGCTGCTGCATATCCGGGCAGAAGTGGCCAAATCGCGTGCAGAGATTGAACGGATCGCGGCTGAAAACGGGCTGACCGCCCTGCCCTCGGCCACCAATTTTGTCGCGGTGGATTGTGGGCGGGATGGCGATTTCGCCCGCACGGTGCTGGCCGGGTTGGTGGCGCGCGGCTGTTTCGTGCGGATGCCGTTTGTGGCCCCGCAAGATCGCTGCATCCGTATCAGCTGTGGCGGACCGGCCGAGATGGCCGTGTTTGCCGCCGCATTGCCCGAGGCCATGACAGAGGCCCGCGACTGAGCGATCCCAGAGCAAAAATTACCTGACAGTTATCCATTTTGAGGTAATCTGCGCCCATGAGACGTGGACAGATGGATGCCGCCCCGAATTACACCAATGCCGCCCTCGTGATGGGATTGGTCAATTTGCTTTGGATTTTCACAGCGCTTTGGGTGGCCTTTGGTCTGCCTGCCATTCTGGTGCTGGGCTATGCCTTGGACAAGCTGATCAGCCGGATGGGACGGACGCGGACGCCATGACCTGTGCTGCGGCGTCCAACGCGCCGCGCCCATGGGGAACGTTCAGCGCCGTTAGCCCAGCCTGAACCGTGCCCAGCAATCCCATGATCATCTGCCCATTCACATGCCCCATGTGACCAAAGCGGAAATAGCTGTCCGCATCGTAAGTGCCTGGCTGAGCCATGCCCAAGCCAATGCCCAGTGTCACGCCCATCTGCGTTTCGCACCATTGGCGCAGCTCTGAGCCTTTGGGCGATGGCAGGCTGAGCGAGGTCACCGCGTGGCTGCGGTGAGCACGATCTTGGATGTTGAGCGCCAGGGCGCCGCCTTCTTCCCAGTCATCGGCAGCAGCCCAGATGGCATGGGCGAGGGTTTGATGGCGGGTCCAGACCTCCTCCATCCCTTCGGCGTGGATCATATCGAGGGCCACGCGCAGGCCATAAAGGTGGTGCGTCGGAGCCGTGCCGCAGAAATATTGATAAAAGATGTCCGGGTTGGCGCGCTGGGTCCAATCCCAGTAGCGGCTGACACGTGACATCATGGCGCGTTTGGCTGCCGCCCTGGCGTTGAAAAACACGAAGCCCAGTCCGGGGGGTGTCATAAGCCCCTTTTGGCTGGCCGCCACCATCACATCCACGCCCCAGGCGTCCATCTCGAAGCGATCACAGCCCAGCGATGCGATACAATCGACCATCAGCAAAGCCGGATGATCCACCGCGTCCAGGGCCGCGCGCAGGGCGGCGATGTCATTGCGGATCGAGGTTGAGGTATCCACATGGGTGGCCAACACTGCTTTGATCTTGTGCGATTTATCGGCGCGCAGGACATTTTCCAACTGGTCCATGTCCACAGGCGCTTGTTTGCCGAAATCCAATATCTGCGGCACAGCGCCCAGATCTTCGGCCATCTCGGACCAGCCATGCGCAAAGCGGCCTGTCGCAAGCACCAGCACGGTTTCACCGGAGGCAATCGTGTTGGCCAGCGCGGCTTCCCACGCGGCGTGGCCATTGCCGATATACATCGCCACATCCCCTGTACTGCGGGCCACGCGGTTGAGATCAGCGGGCAACGTGGCGGTCAGATCAGGAAGTTCGCCGGCATAGATATTGGGGGCGGCACGGTGCATGGCCTGCAACACCGCATCGGGCATCACCGAGGGGCCGGGAATGGCGAGATACGAACGACCGGGTGTGACTGGCATGTGGGGCTCCTTCTTGCGGGCACCTTAGCTGCGCGGGGTTCGCCGTCAATCACCTTGCCAGCACAGGCCTGTGCCCCTACATGATAGCGGCCTGACGCGAAGGAGCGAAACGCCCGTGGTGAAGAAGCTAATCAAACGGATCGGAGATTGGGAGCGCGAGACACGCGCCTACTACAACACCGATTTGTCGACGCCCGAGAACTGCCGTCGCGCGCATATTTACAACCTGTGGTTCGACCATGCGGTGTTGCGCAAATTCTGGACCAACTTTTATCCTGTGGCACCGGGTGTGTATCGCTCCAACCAGCCCACGCATGAGCGGTTTGTGAAACTCAAGGCGATGGGCATCCGGTCGGTGTTGAACCTGCGGGGTGCGGCCGGGGCTGCGCATTATCTGGTCGAGGAAGAAAGCTGCCGCCAGTTGGGGCTTACGCTGGTTAATTGCACCCTGCACGCCCGCTTTGCCGCCCCGCGCGAGGATATTCTGGCAGTCATCCAGGCGTTTCGCGAGATTGAAAAGCCCTTTGTCATGCATTGCAAATCGGGGGCCGACAGGGCCGGGTTCGCCTCGGTGCTGTATCTGCTGGTGATTGAGGGCAAGCCGATGGCGGAGGCCCGCAAGCAGTTGAGCCTGAAGTATCTACATCTGAAGTTTTCGCGCACGGGTGTCCTGGGCTTTATTCTGGACACCTATGAGGCGCGCAATGCGCAAAGCCCCATCGGATTTGAAGACTGGGTGGCCACTGAGTATGACCAGATGGAGATCCACGAGGCCTATGAGGCCACGCATAACCCTCGGTTTTGAGGGCAGGCTTTTGCCGCTGATCCTCTAGTACCGACGCACCAGATTTTCCGGGTCTCCCCCCATGAGATACCGCAACAGCAGGCTCACATTCCGCGCCCCGCGTCTGAGCCAGCCATCGCGCTGGTACTTATCCGCACTTGTGGTGATGGCCGCGGGCAGTTGCGTCAAGGATCGCCCCAGGGCCCGGGCCATCGCCACATCTTCCATCAGCGGGATATCGCGGTAGCCCCCCACGGCGTCATAGCTGGCGCGTGAGATCAGCAGACCTTGGTCGCCATAGGGCAGCTTGAACAGGCGCGACCGGATGTTGGCCCAGCCCGCCACCCATGCCGGAGCCAGCCCGCGCGCATCAAACCGCAGACGAAAATGGCCCGGAGTGTCCTTTGGCAGATGGGATTGCACCAATGCGGCCCACCCTTCGGACAGGCGGCTGTCGGCGTGCAGGATCAACAGCCATTCGCCCTGTGCCGCCGCCACACCGCGGCGCAGCTGTCCGCCACGTGACGGCGGGCCCGAGATGAACAGCGCGCCCGTGTCCTCGGCGATGGTTTGCGTGGCATCGGTTGAGCCGCCATCCGAGAGGATCAGCTCGCGGATAAGGCCCGCCTCAACCCCTTCCATCAGGCTGGCAAGGCAGGCAGGCAATGCCTCTTGGGCGTTCAAAGTGGGGATCACCACCGAAAGCTGCGCGCGCATGTTGAAATGGCCTCTGTTTCTTGCCTGCTGCGCGCTTATATTACATGAAGGTCGCGAAAGGGAGAGCCAATGACACGCAGCATTCTGGTGATTTCCGGCAAGGATGCCGAGAGCTTTCTGCAGGGCATGGTCACAAACGATGTGACCAAGCTGGATCAGGGGCTGGTCTATGCAGCACTGCTGACACCCCAGGGCAAATATCTGGCGGATTTCTTTTTGGCACGCGAGGGCGATGTGATCCTGCTGGATGTGGACGCGTCACTGGCCGCAGGGCTTGGGCAACGGCTGAGCATGTACAAGCTGCGTGCGGATGTGACAATACACGAGACGGACCGTCAGATCCGAAGAGGGATCGGCGCGGTCCCCGACGGGGCCTTGGCTGATCCGCGCCATGCGGCACTGGGCTGGCGGCACTACGGTACGACAGGCGGCGATGATGGCACTGATTGGGAGGCCATTCGGGTGGCGCACTGTATTCCCGAGACGGGCATTGAGCTGACGCCCGACACCTTTATCCTCGAGGCCGGATTTGAGCGGCTCAATGGCGTGGACTTTCGCAAGGGATGCTATGTAGGTCAGGAAATTGCCGCGCGAATGAAACACAAGACCGAACTGCGCAAAGGGCTGGTGACAGTCGATGTTGAGGGCGCGGCCCCCGTGGGCACAGAGATCACGGCAAACGGCAAACCGGCTGGCACGCTTTACACCCAGTCAGGGGGTCATGCGATCGCCTATTTGCGCTTTGACCGGGCCAAGGGGCCGATGCAGGCCGGGCCAGCTGTGGTGCACTTCACCCCCGGTTAATCCAATCACCCAAATCCCTTACGCGACGTTAAGGTATTGTCTGGCCCGCGTCCCAATTGCGACGCGGAGGCGTAGATCGTCGCAAAAAGGTGCCCGGGCGATACCACTGACCTCCCAGATGTCGCGTCATGGTGACGCAGTTGAGACGTTACCATGACGCGCGAAAGGTTAAGCGCGTTCGGCGTATTCCATGGTTTCGGTGTTCACGATGATGGCTTCATCCTGGCCCACAAATGGGGGCACCATGACCTTGATTCCGTTGTCCAAGGTTGCGGGTTTGAAGCTGTTGGCAGCGGTCTGCCCTTTGACGACTGGCTCGGTCTCGACCACGGTGCAGGTGACTTTCTGAGGCAGGGCAGCGCTGAGGGCTTCCTCCTCGTAGAATTCAACCTGAATGGTCATCCCATCTTGCAGGAACGGGCGACGTTCACCCAGAATTTCTGCTGATAATTCAATCTGTTCATAGGTCTCAGAATCCATGAATACCAGCATGCCGTCGCTTTCATAAAGGAACTGCTGATCCTTCTGCTCAAGGCGCACTTTTTCGACCTTATCGGCACTGCGGAAGCGTTCGTTCAGCTTGGATCCATTGCGCAGATTGCGCAGTTCAACCTGTGCAAAGGCACCACCCTTGCCGGGCTTCACATGATCGACCTTCACGGCAGCCCAAAGGCCATCGTTATGTTCCAGCACGTTACCGGGGCGAATTTCATTTCCGTTAATTTTGGGCATTATGGCGAAACCTTGGCGAAAACTTGATTCAATCTTGGCAAACCCTATATCTTGGGTTCCGCACGGGGGCAAGACGACGAAATATCGTGCTGCACATGCGAAAGTTATGCACTGATTGCATGGGTGTTATGCAAATTAGCCCTATCCGAATCGGACAAAAGGCGTCATAAAAGCCCCTACGCCGGAAAGACAAGAGCAATAAAAATAAGGACGAACCATGAAGGATTTCGTTGACGGAACCGCTTTCAATGCTGAGCAAGGAAACCGCGCCCGTAAACTCTTCGCAGCTGTGGTACTGGCTGCCCTGGACGACGCTATTTCTGACGATAAGAAATACGGGAACGGTCCAGAACAAATCGCCCGTTGGGCGCGTTCTCGCGACGGTCGCGAAGTGCTGAGCTGTGCCGGCATCGACCCCAATGAGCGCGTTGTAACCGGTTTGATGGATTTTGTTGGCAAAGGTGTGCGGACATCCGTGGCCTTGTCACGCGAAGAAAGCGAACGTCGCAGCGCGGCCGCCGCTCAGGCTGAAGCAGCCTAACTCCACGTTTTACCTCTCCAAGGTTAAAGGCTCCGCTCTGCTCGGCGGGGCCTTTTTTATTGGCCTGCAGCCTCCTAAACTCAGACGAAACTGAGCATCTTGCGCGAAGTACCCGGCGTGGATTGCAGAAATCCTGAGATCGCATAAGCTAGGTGGAAATGTCTCAAGGTTTTTCAGATGCCCTATTATAATCTAGGCCCATATTCCTGCCCGATCACCACCCCTTCTGCCAAAGCACAAAAGTGGTTCGACCGCGGCCTCTTGTGGATTTACGGCTATAATCACGAAGAGGCGGTCGTTTGTTTCAAAAAGGCCCTCAAGCATGACCCCAATTGCGCGATGGCCCATTGGGGAGTCGCCTATGCGGCGGGGCCTAACTACAACATGCCGTGGGATAATTTTGACAAACCCAGCCGGGCAGATGCTCTGGCCACCTCATATGACGCAACCCAAGCCGCCCTTGCTTGTGCAGCGGGAACCGACGCGGAACGGGCCCTGATTGCGGCGCTTCCCAAGCGGTTTCCTCAGCGTGATCTGGCGGACCTCGCGGTGATGGATGGCTGGAACGATGCCTTTGCAGATGCCATGCGCGATGTGTTCCAGACCTACCCCGATCATTTGGACGTGCGCACGATCTTTGTTGAGGCGATGATGAACCGCACACCTTGGTTGATGTGGGATCTGGCCGAGGCACGGCCTGCCGAGGGGGCGGATACCGAGGAATGTCAGCGTGTCCTTGAAGAGGCGATGGACCGTGATTCGCGTGTGCAGGACCATCCGGGCCTGCTGCACCTCTATGTGCATTTGATGGAAATGTCGCCGTTCCCCGAAAAAGCGCTGAAGGCAGGGGATCGTCTGCGCAAAATGGCCCCCGATGCAGGTCATCTGATCCATATGCCCAGCCATATCGACGTGCTTTGCGGAGATTACATCAACGTGGTGCACTGGAATCAATGCGCGGTGCAGGCCGACATGACGTATTATGAGCGTGAGGGCGCGTTTAATATCTACACCGGGTACCGCATCCACAATTTCCATTTCATTATCTACGGCGCCATGTTTCTGGGCCAATTTGCGCCCGCGATGGAAGCCGTCCGCGGTATGCGTGAGACGGTGCCCGAAGCTTTACTGCGCATTGAGAGCCCGCCGATGGCCAATTACTTTGAGGGCTATCTAAGCTTTGAGCCGCATGTGCTGGTTCGGTTCGGACGTTGGGACGAGGCGATCGCCCTGCCCTTGCCCGAGGATACGACGCTTTACTGCTCGGTCACCGCGAATGTGCATTACGCGCGGGGCGTGGCCCATGCCGCCTTGGGCCATGTGGCCGAGGCAGAAGCAGAGCAGGTCCTGTTTCGCGCCGCTGCGGCGCAGGTGCCTGAAGGGCGTAAGATCCATAACAATGCAGTCATCGACCTGCTGAAAATCGGCGAGGCGATGCTGGAGGGCGAAATCCTCTATCGCAAGGGCGCGTATGATGCGGCCTATGCCGCCCTGAGACAGGCAGTGCATCTGGAGGATACGCTGGCCTATGACGAACCCTGGGGCTGGATGCAGCCGTCGCGCCATGCACTGGGGGCGTTGTTGTTTGAGCAAGGCCATGTGGTTGAGGCCGAGGCCGTGTTCCGCGAAGATCTTGGGCTTGGCGGTCAACTGAGCCGGGCGACGGTGCATCCGGATAACGTCTGGGCCTTGAAAGGCTTGTATGATTGCCTGACAGCACGGGGCGAGTGTCACGAGAGTGTGCACATCCGTCAGCGGCTTGATCTGGCCAATGCGCGCGCTGATGCGGCGGCGCGGGCTCCTTGTTTTTGTGCGCAGGCGGCGATGGCGTAGATCAGAAAATTCGTACGAATTTTCTTGGGGTTACTGCGAAAAGACAAAGGCCCAAAAGAACACAGGCGCAAGTTGCAGCGCCAAGAGCATTGAGATCAATATCCGCGACCGTATGCTGGTGAACCGCCGCAACAGGATGAGTGAGAAGATCAGAGAGATCAGCATCTCAATCGGGCCGATGATGCGCGCGTGATGGCCCACGTCCCAATAGCTGACCGGGCTTTCAAACACCCAATTGCTCAGCGGCCAAAAATGCGCGCGCCCGTCATCGTGGTGCAGCGGAAAATCCAGCGCCAGATGCAAGAGCCCCGAGGCGGCAAAAATCATGCCCGTCGGCGACTTCCACCCCCACGCCAGTGCCAGCCCTGCCCCCCAGACCAGAAACGAGTTGTCGATCTTGAACACCTGCTGCCACGCATCTGAAAAGTAGAGTGTTCCAAACACATGATCAGGGCTGAGTCCCAGCACAAACAACGCTACCCCTGCCATCAGATAAAGCGACGCATCCGGGAGCAATGCCCCCCCGATGGAAGCAATGGTTGTGCGGCGTTGGCGCGGTTTTGCAAAGGCTGTGGCCGCAAAAATCAGATGGGCAGGTGTGTTCATGTCTTTCCCAAGGGCTGAGCCTCACGTATCACAGGCGGCAAGGCTGACTATGGGGGCAAGCGATGCCACGAGCAATGATGATTCAAGGGGCTGGATCAAACGTGGGGAAATCCATGGTCGTGGCAGGTCTCGCGCGGGCCTATGCCCGCCGAGGATTGCGCGTGGCCCCGTTTAAGCCACAGAACATGTCCAACAATGCGGCTGTCACCCACGACGGTGGCGAGATTGGCCGCGCGCAGGCCTTACAGGCCCGGGCGGCGGGATTGGAGCCGCATACGGATATGAACCCCGTTCTGCTCAAACCTGAATCCGAGGTGGGGGCGCAGGTGATTGTGCAGGGCCAGCGCTACGCGACGCTCAAAGCGCGCGATTATGCCAAGGCCAAACCCGACCTCATGGCGGCTGTGCTGGAGAGTTTCACCCGTCTTGGCAACGGCGCTGACCTTGTTTTGATCGAAGGGGCTGGCAGCCCCGCCGAGATCAACCTGCGCCCTGGCGACATCGCCAATATGGGCTTTGCCGAGGCCGCTGGCGTGCCGGTTGTGCTGATCGGAGACATCGACCGGGGCGGTGTCATTGCACAGGTGGTCGGCACGCAGGCCATCTTACCCAAGGATGACGCCAACCGCATCAAAGCCTTTGCAATCAACAAGTTCCGGGGCGACCCCAGCCTGTTTGATGACGGATTGCAAGAGATCGTCAAGCGCACCGGGTGGCCGTCCCTGGGGGTTGTGCCGTGGTTTTCGGATGCGTGGCGCCTGCCCGCCGAGGATGTGATGGATATTGCCTCGACCACGGGCGGGGCGTTGAAAATTGCGGTTCCCAAGCTGGGGCGCATTGCGAATTTTGACGACCTTGATCCGCTGAGTGCCGAGCCGGGTGTCTCGGTGGATATTGTCCAGCCTGGGTGTGCCTTGCCCGGGGATGCCGATCTGGTGCTCATTCCCGGCAGCAAATCCACCATCGGGGATCTGGCCGATTTCCGCGCCAATGGGTGGGACATTGATCTGCACGCGCATATCCGGCGTGGCGGGCATGTTTTGGGCGTGTGCGGTGGTTATCAAATGTTGGGCCGAGATATCGCCGACCCGCATGGGATTGAGGGCGCGCCTTGCACCGTTAAGGGTCTGGGACATCTGGATATCACCACGGTGATGCACCCCGAAAAGAGATTGGCGCTGACCGAGGCCCGGCATATTCCAACGGGCACGGATGTGCAGGGTTATGAAATCCACATTGGTAAAACCGATGGACCCGATTGCGCCCATGCGTGGCTTGAAGTGGACGGCGCAGCGCATGGGGCGGCCAGTGCCGATGGGCGTATTCTGGGCTGTTACTTGCACGGGCTGTTCAGCGCCGACAGTTTTCGTCGAGCCTACTTGGAACGATTGGGAGGCCGGAGCGAGATGACTTATGAGCAAAGCGTTGATGATACGCTGGATGCGCTGGCCGATCACCTTGAGACGCATATGGATCTGGATTTATTGCTGAGCCTGGCCGAGGAGGTATAGGCCTCAGGCGCGCAAAAGCATCCCGCCATCCACCGGAACATCCACACCGGTGATGTAGCCCGCGGCATCCGACAGCAGGAAAAGCGCTGTATTGGCCATGTCTTCGGGCGTGCCAAGACGGTTGAGCGGCACGTAGTCTGCGACCTCATCCTGCACGTCTTTGGTGTCCCAACGCGCTTGCATCGGCGTCAATGTGGCCCCCGGGCAGATGACGTTGGAGCGGATGTTGTCGCCGGCCATCTGCATGGCGATGGAGCGTGAAAAAGCGCTGACAGCGGCCTTGGACGCAGCATAGGCGTCCTGCGGGGCCGGATCGCCGCGCATCCACTGGATGGTCGAGATATGCACCATGGCGCTGCCTGTCGGGGATTTCTTCATCAGCGGCTGGCAGGCACGGGTGGTGTAAACCATTGATTTCAGGTTGATATCAAACACCTGATCCCAGACATCAAGGTCCATCTCGAAGATGGATTTGTCTTTGCCAAACCACAGCACACCGGCCACATTGCACAGGTAATCAAGGCGTCCTTGCAGCTGGTAGGCCTGCGCGGCCAGACGCGTGACGAAGGTTTCGTCGGTCAGATCGCCCTGCGTATAGGTCACGGTGTCGAGGGCTGCCAGCGTGTCAGGACATGGTTTCAGATCGACCGCCATGACGTGACATCCGGCGCGTGCCAAAGCGATTGTAATCGCCTCGCCCATACCGCCACCGGCGCCTGTGACAAGGGCCGTGCGACCGGAAAAATCGTATGAGATCATTGCGCTGTCCTGCTCTGGTAAAACCGCAGGATAGCAAAGGCAGGCAGGGCGTCAAACGGTTGGGTACGGGGCGCGCGTGCGCTTTATTCAAGTTCCCGCGTGGTCAGAGCGCGGTGAATTTCGCGGCGCACCAGTTTGCGGACGTTTCGGGTGATGCGTTCACCCAAGGCGCCTTGCAGCTCTTCGCGGACGATATCCGTGACCAGATCGCGCAGGGCTTCTTCGTCGAGGATGGCGGCATCGTCTCCCAAAGGATCACCCGAGCCTGCGAATGCGTTGGTCGCCGCAGCCGCCGTGGCCGTGGCATTGTCAATCACCTGCTCCAGCTCGGGCGTCAGGTCGATATCCTCTTCGGGTACAAAGGGCTCCAGCCCTTCATTGGCGGAGACGATTTCAGCCTCCTCGACATCCACGTCGCCTGCGTTGTCTGTGTTGTCTACGTCTTCACCGTCGTCATTTTCATCCGCGTCCCAATGCAGACGCTCCATCGGCTGGGCGGCATTGTCGTCATCGCTATCAACCTCGGGATCCCACGCGTCATCGCGGGCGGCCACGGCATCTTCAAAGCCGGCCACGCGAGCCGTCAGGTCGTCCGTGTCTGATGTAGACTCGTGTTCCTGATCGTCCGAGGAGGTGTTTTCATCCGTGCTGCCCTGGCTGTGCCAATCGTCATCGGCGTCTGCCTGGTCATCTTCGTAGCTGTCATCATGCGAATCCTCATCGGGCTCGTCATGGGAATGATCTTCATCGGCCCAGACATCCTGTACCGGATTTCCATCATCCGCCTCAGCGACCTGCTCCGGCTCATCTTGTTCTGGATGATCCTGATCTTGATCTTGATCGGCTGTATCTTGTTGGTCGTCATCTTGCTGGTCGTCGAGAAGATCGTCCAGCGCATCAGCAGCCCAGTCTGTATCTTCGGCGGTATCGTCTTGTGTCTCCGCACCGTTATCAGCAGGGTAATCACTCTCAGTGACCCGCAAGGACGGGGTCAGAACAAGCTTCTCAGGGGCGTCATCTTGCTTGCCTTCAGCCTCGGCCTCGGGCCGGTCATTTGTCGACACAAGTCGACGGATCGACGAAAGTACGTCCTCAATTTGCACGTTGGTGACCGGGTCTGACATGTCTGCTGTCCATTCTTGCCTGGCGGGTAGTTTATCTGTCGCCAGAGATTCTCACAATGGGTTAGGCACGGTTTTATGTTTATTCTCGTTTGGCTTACGCAGGCAGCGGCCCGGTCAATTGGGACAGCCAAAGGGAACAAAGGTGCTGGCCATGCCTTCGTTCATGGTCATCATCGTGAGCAAATCAGCAAATTCAAGCTCGGCGTCCGAGATCGGGCAGAGGTTTCGCTCTCCGCCGCACTGCGCATCAATAAAGCGCTGATTGCTGCTGAGAAACGCATTGCTGAGCCCATCGTGGCCTTGCGCGGTGAGGGCATCCCGGAAAATCTGCGCATAGAGATTGCATTTCTTTTCCTGCCATCCCGCCGATTGCTCGGGAAGGCTGAATTCCTCCAATGTCAGGGCAGATTGCGCCATTCCCCCGCCCGATGACACGGACAGGCCAACCAGAAGGATGGCAACCCCCGCGCGCACGCGGGTTTACTCTTTTCCGAGGGCTTTCAGCACACGGTCGAGCTGCTTGCCCTGCTTGCTGCTCTCGATCGGAGCATCTTTGACCAGATTGTAATAGGCTGCGGGATCATAGGTCTGCACGTTCAGACGCAGATCTTTTGCCGTCAGTTCGCCTATGGATGAAAGCACCGAGTAGGACGCGATCAAAGCATCAGCTTCGGCCGAAATCAGGTTGGCTTCGGCGTCGAGCAGGTCCTGTTCGGCGGTCAAGACGTCCAATGTGGTCCGCGAGCCCAGCTTGGCTTCTTCGCGCACCCCGCGGAAGGCCACACGCGCCGCGCGTACCTCTTCACGGCTTGCGACCACACCCGCCCGCGCTGCACGCAGCTGCGCATAGGCAATACCGACGTTTTGCATCACCTGATGACGCACGATATGCAGCTGCGCCCTCAGGCTATCGCGCTGTGCCTGCGCCTTGCGCTTTGTCGCCGTCAGCTGACCGCCTTGGTAGATGGGTCCTGTGACCTCGACTCCGACCGAGCCGGTTCGGTTGAAGTTATCGTCCGTAATTTCTTCGGCAACACCAACGCGGCCCACAAGGCTGACCCTTGGTTTCTTGGCCGCGTCCGCCGCTTGCATGTTCAGCTCTGCCGCGGCGATATCATGCTGTACCTTCAGCATATCTGGGTGTTTGCGCACGGCCACGGCCTTGGCCGCGTCTGGATTTCCTGACAGGTTTGGAGCCAGGCGCGGTGCTGTAAGATTACCCGGTTTGCGTCCAACGGCGGCCCGAAATTCTTCGACAGACTGCTGGAAATCCCCCTGGGCCAAAGCCAAACCGCTTCGGGCGGAGGCCAGACGCGCCTCGGCCAGTGCCACATCGGTGCGTGTGACTTCGCCCACTTCAAAGCGATCCCGGGCGGCGCGTAATTCTTGCCGGATCAGGCGCAGGTTGTTTTCGCGTAAGGTGACAAAGCGGCCGTTCCGGCGCACGTTCATATAGGCCTGCACGGCGCGCAGCAGCACTTGCTGTTCCACGCTGACCAGTGCGTCACGCGTGGCCAGCACGGTTTCCTTGGCGGCATCAATCTGGAAATTGGAGCGCCCAAAGTCATAGAGCAGCAGACTGGCTGAAATCCCCAGGTTCACATCCGTTTGGCGTATCCCGACACTGGCCCCGCCGGTATTGGATTTGCCAAAACTGCGAGTGATATCTGCCGACCAGTTGATGATGGGACGCAAGGAAGACACCGCGATGGCCACATCTTCGTCCGCCGCGCGCAAAAGGGCGCGGTTTTGGTCCAAAAGGCCTGAATGGTTGTAGGCGCTGGCCAGCGCATCCGCGAGCGTTTCCGCCTGTGCGGCCTGCGGTGTGCTCAGCCACATCACTGCCGCTGCACCCAGGGCGATGGACCGAATGCCCCGTTTCATAGAAGACTTAGGAATGTGCACGATTGATCCGCCTCAGAGTGTGAATGCCGCATGCTTTTCAAACCCGGGCAGGACTGGCGCCCCGGCATTGAAAGAAAAGCGCCATGTGATTTCAGAATCGATCTTGTAGCCGATGCGCACAACGCCCAAGGCCCCTTCCATGAAGAGGCACGCAATGCGTCCGCCTTCTTTCAGCTGATCCGTCAGTGCCGCGGGCAGATGTTCCACAGCACCTTGCACCATGATTACGTCGTAAGGTCCGTGTTCCGCAGCCCCTTCGGTCAACGGACCGTGATGCACGACCGCGTTATCTGCGCCATGATCCAGCAATATGGACTGGGCTTCCTGCGCCATGGTGTCCTCTTCTTCGACGCCCACGACCAATTCGGCCATGCGGGACATAACGGCAGTCGAATAGCCCAGCGCACAGCCCACATCGAGCACTACCTCATCGCCCGAGATGTCCAGCGCATCCAGCGCTTTGGCCAGGGTGCGCGGCTCGAGGATCACCCGTGTTCCGCCCAGCGCAAGGTTTTCGCCCATGTAAGCTGCCTCACGCAGTGCTCTTGGCACAAAGGCCTCACGCGGGACCGAGAGCATGGCATCAATGATGGGAAACTTGGTGACATCCGACGGGCGGACCTGTGTATCAACCATCATGGTGCGGCGGGTAGAGAAGTCTGTCATGTGCTAAACTCGTCTGTTCAAAAACCTGTTAGGTTGTTTTGACACAGATGCATTGGCCCGACAATGGCCGAGGTCGGCGAAAACCTGCATGCTTGGGTCTTGCGTGGCATCAGATGTTCGGATAATCGGGTCCGACCACGCGCAGCGAGGCGAGTTGGCGGAGTGGTGACGCAGCGGATTGCAAATCCGTGTACACCGGTTCGATTCCGGTACTCGCCTCCAATTTAAAATCAATCACTTAGCTATCTACTCTGATTGCCCCACCGGGGGCGTTTACAGTTTGGCCCTCGCGGCGCTGCTTTTCGCGCTCCACTACACGGCCGCAAAAAAGAATCCAAACCGGCGACCTGCAAGCAAGGATCATCTGGGCAGTTGCAACCACCCAGATGAAGGAGTTTGTTTAGGATTTCTTGTTGCGCCGACGCGCTACAAAACCGAATGCGCCAAGGCCAGCGAGCAGCAGGCCTCCTCCTGCAGGCAATGGCACAACTGTTGGTGTCGCAGCGACATCAATAGAAAACAGAACAGTATCTGCCGTGATCGTGCCAGCACCCGTCACACCAAAGAGTGCTTCAAGTGCATCAAATCCATCACCGCCAAATCCATCATCGATGTCCAACAGGCGCGTGATGTTGCCATTTTCTGCATCACCCAGTTGGATATCTTGTCCCATAAACGCGGCACCGAACAATTGGTTTACCTCCGTTCCCGCATCCCAGATTGAACTCGCTGTGATTTCAATCGTCTGTTCGATCAAGAGGCCCCCGACATCGAATATTTCGTATGCAAGCGGGTCGTCATTTCCAAAAAACGTGTCGTTGGACGGGACAAACATGGACAAGAAAGTTGCATAGCGGTTCAATGTGGGCTGCGCCACGTCAATGGTCAAAGTACCAGATTCACCATCCTGGATCGGCCCACCAGGACCCACTATGAACCCACCTTGCGAGTTGGGTTCAACAGCTAGGCGCTCAGGCGCAATCAGATTCGGGGGATTTGGAGGAACCGGAACTTCCGCTATTTGTTCGATTCCGTCACTCGCCTGCCCGCCATCATCAAACGCGTCAAAGCTTCCTGAGTGAAGGCCTGTGTAGACTGGCGTCACTAGGAAACCAAACCCATTGGAATTGTTGAAGGTAATGTCAATTGAAGCCGCATTTGAAGCGCCTGCAACGGTGAGCGCCAGCGCGCTTGCTCCAAGCATCGCTCTGATTTTCCGCATTTTGATCTCCCGTTTATGAAGTTACACGTACCCTTTATCCGGCACAAAACTCACGTTAGAGAAATTTGCTCAAACCAATGTTCAATTCAGCACACAGACCGATCACAAGTGTGTAAGAGCGGTTAAGAAGCAGCGTGTAGGGAACCATCAGCGTGTGGCACGCTTGATATCCTTGACGATCTTCTCGCCAGGCGTCTTCGTTGTCTTTCTCATCGACCACTCCTCGGTGGGTACGATGGGCTGCGAACACTCTCTTAGCAAATGACCCTATTTGGTCCCATAAACGCTGATGTCAGACAGAACGGGCATGCTCAGTCGGCCCTGGTTTCTTGGACAATTTGGTTGAGCTCTTTCAGCAGCTCGCCTGTTCCCAGCGCACTGATCAGGCTTTGGTGTCCGGCATGAATTGTCTGTGGGCGCAAGTCCACCTCGGGGATGTGCGCCAAGTTCTCGGCATGGACCGTATCGCCGCGGTGGCTCGTATTGAAATAAGCGTGGATGGGCGGGCGCACGTCGCGGGCCTCAAGCCAGCCCCGCAGATTCAATTGATCGTCGCTGATCCGTTTTCTGAGGGCGCGCAGCATGAAATCGGCTCTTTTGTCGCCGACATTCTCCAGAAAAGATGCGCGCAGATCAGACGGGCCGGAAAAGAACAAGATGCGCTGTGCATCAAGTTCACACCCATGCGTGACCGCACCGACCGCCCCGCCCGATGATCCAAATGTATACACTTTATCAATGTTGTCGGTCTCGACCTTGGATTTGAGCTTGGCGATCGTTTCATCATACGACTGCCCCAATCCGTTAATCCCCTTCCAATACAGGCAGGCCTTGCGATCTAGGAAGAATCCCATAGCAATGCCCTGCCCTGCAAAAAAGCGATCCAGAAAGGCAAAAGGGACAGCGCCGGTTCTTTGGGCAAATCCAGAAAACACAAGCACCATGGTGCCAGTGGACCCCGGGGCGCTGAGCCGGAAATCGACATCTTTGTAGTCGGCGTCAATCAGCGCGCGCTTTGGAGGCAAAATCGCCCTGCAGAAAGCGATAAGGTGAACTATGGATGTATCTTTCCAATCTTGGTTCAATTCCTCGATGAAATCGGCTGCTGGTGCGATCTCGGGGGCGCCATCCAGAAACGCGGTGCATGTCATAAGAAGTGATTCCGGATCTGGGTCGGACCGCTTTGCTTTCATCAGAAGGCGCTTTGCATCCTCAAACTGCCCCAGTGCGCCATGGCAGATGGCCTTTGACATGTGCAATTCGGTGGTGTCCTGATCCTGCAGCTGACCCAAGACATTCAGGGCCTTTTCGAAGTGCCTGGCCTTCACAAGAACTTCAGCGTGGCGCTTTTTGGATAAGTCTGACGGGAAAACCTCGGCCATTCGGCCAAGAATGTCCGCCACAGCGATCTCTGAAAGGAAGGGCCTTTGCTTGTTGAGCGCTGCCAGATAAACGTATTCCTTGTGTTTTGGGGTCTGAAGCTCGGCCAGAAGATTGAATTGTGCATCGGGGCCCGGTTCAGACAAAAGCTGCTGCACCCATTCTTTCGCGCTTGCCAGTTGTTCGTTCTCAGGGAACTTCGCAGCGCCGTCGGAGTAGGTTTTGAGCGCAGCCTGCTTGTCAAAGCTGGCCTGCAAGCTGCCGATGTTCAAAATCGGCTCGGGCTTGTCCGGATCGACTTCACTGGCTTGTCGGAAATACGAAATGCTGGCCTGGGTGTGGCCTAGCTTGCGCGCTGTGCGGCCCGCCCCCATCAAACCGCCATAGCTATTGGGATCGGCCCTTAGCAGGGCCTTGAACGCGGTCAAAGCCTCCTCAGTCGCCCCTTCCCGTTCGATGTGCAAAGCCTGTTCAAACACCTTGATTGCGTCCATTTGCAATCAGCCCCCCAAGAATAACCACGATATTGACTAAGATAAGTGAGTTCTTTCCAAATGTTAACTGCCTGATCTCAACGGACACTGCATCCCCTGACACGCGCTTTTCCCAAGGGCTGTGCGTTTAGATATGGCGTCTCTGGCTAATAAGAAAAGCTCCCACAGACTTCAGTCCGTGGGAGCCTTAATGATGTGTTTCAGATCTTGCTCAGCAAGACAGGATGGGCCGTCGAAGTCTTACGACGCGAGGGATCTTTGCTTGCGCCCCAGCCAGCCCATGAGGAGCAATCCACCGCCAAGAAGTGGTAAACCCGCGGGCAGAGGGATCGGAGTGACGGTCGAGCCGAACTCCAGGTTGAAATCATGAATGGTGTGCACTGCGATTTCGCCACCGGTTGCGGCCGTAAAGCCGAAGAAGGCCAGAGATCCAACGATTGACGACAAGTCGATGTTCGTTGAAAGCAGATCCACCATGGGGCGGATCCCGTCGGTGCTGGTCGCCACGCTCAGCGTGGTGCCATCATAGTCAACCCATGCTGTCGCCATGCTCACGTTGTCGAGGTCAAAGACCGGATCGGCTGTCACGATCGAATCCAGGTTGCCATCGACGTTAATTCCGACGTGGTTTTCGAGGTTATCGTCTATGCCGCCGTTGTTCCAGTTGTCGAATTCGACGGTGACGCTTTGATCAATTCCACCGTAGCCGAGACCGCCACCAGCAGAGCCCAGCGCGCCGCTTCCGGCAGATGAGTTTTGAATCACGAAGGCCAAACCATCTGCGCCACCGCCGGACGGCGTGGAGATGGAATAGGTGAAGTTCGCCGAGAATGTCGTTGTAGATGAAATTGAGGAGGCTGTGCTGGTAAAGACCGACCCACGCTGGCTCTGAATTGCTTCGGTCAGTTCAACATCGGTTCCGGACACCGAGGCGTTTCCGTTGAGTGTTCCCGTTGTCAGATCAATGGAGGCCGCGAAGGCTCCGGTCGAAAGACACAAAAGTGAAGCGCCCAAAATAAATGCATTTTTCATAGTATACCCCTTAATACTTTCGCGCAGAGACTTTGCTCTGATTTTGCGGCTTGAGTCAATAGGAGTTAGGCGCCTCGATGGGGGTCAGGGCAATGGCGATCGGGGCGTTCCAGAACAATGAAAGTGGCCGAACCCTGCCACTGCTTTTGCCCATCTGGACCGGCGATCTCTTTGTGCTAGGCTCGGCCCAAGGGAGAGCACCATGGCAGATCACAATGCCCTGAAACAAACCGAAGACGGCCTGGATGTGGCTGCGTATGTCGACGCGGACCATTATGAGACTGAGATACAGCGGATTTGGGCGCGGAACTGGACCTATGTCTGCCACGTTAGCGCGCTGGAGGGGCCGCTGTCCTATCAGGCCCTGACGGTCGGACGGGCCAATCTGCTGGTGCTGCGGGATGCCGCAGGCACCTTGCGTGCCTATCACAACGCGTGCCGACATCGCGGATCGTTGCTGGTCACAGAGCCTGAAGGGCGGTTATCAGCCCGGTTGCTTGTGTGCCCCTATCACCAATGGGCCTATGCGCCGGACGATGGCCGGCTGGTGAAAACATCGTCTTCGGTCAGGACGGATGATTTCAATCTCGATGACTTTCCGCTGATCCCGGCGGGGTTACAGGTCTGGCGCGGGCATGTGTTTGTGCATCCCGACGCCAATGCCTCATGGGACAGCGCGCAGCTGTTTCAACGCGCCGCGGATGGATTGGCCAACTTCCCGCTTGAGGACATGCAGGTGGCGCACACCTGGCGCAAAGAGCTGGCGTGCAATTGGAAGACCTTTTGGGAGAACTTCAATGAATGCCTGCATTGCCCGAATGTGCACCCCGAACTCAGCGATCTGGTGCCGCTGTACAAGCGCAGGATTGTGAACCGGATGGATGTGCCGGACTGGCAGACGCATGAGGGGTCTGAGGATCCCTCGTATCGTGGCGGATTGCGTGAAGGGGCCGAAACCTGGTCGACGGACGGATCGGCACAGGGACATGTCATTGCCTCGCTCAGCGCCGAGGATCTGGCGCGCGGGCAGCTATATGCCTCGGCCTGGCCATCGGTGTTCATGGGGGGCTACGGCGACCATGTGCGCGTGGTGCGGGTTCTGCCGCTCGGTGTGAACCGGATTGAGTTGCGTGCAGAATGGCTGTTTGAACGCAACGTGCTGGAGGACCCGGGCTACGACATGTCAAACGTGGTCGAGTTTGCCTGTTTGGTGATGGAACAGGACGGGGCAATTTGCGAGGTCAATCAAAAGGGCCTGGAGGGCGCACCGTTTGAGAAGACCGTGCTGATGCCCGAAGAGTATCTGATCAAGACATTCCATGATTGGGTGCGCTCGCAACTGGCGGAGGGCACCCCGTAGCGCGTTAGGACCGAAGCCCAGTGCGGGCTCCGGTCCGGACCTATTCAGGTCATCACTTACTTAGAACGGCAGGCCAGTTGCCTTCGCCTTTGGTGATGTTGCCGGGGATGTCCTCGCTCCATAGGTCGCGGGCGCGCAGGCTGTAGTTCAGGTAGAGTTTGCCGTCATGTACGGTCCAGGCATTGGGGTCTGTGGGCGCGGTATAGCCCTTGGAGACGGCATAGGCGCAGTAGCCGCCAAACTGCGGAGCAAACTTGGCAGGTTCCGCATCAAAACTGGCTTTGTTTTCAGCCGAAGCAAAATGCCAGGTGGCACCATTGTAGACGGAGTTCAGCGCAGCGGTGCCTTTGATAGGCTTGGACTGGGCGAAATAGCCCACCGGGTCATATCCGTTGATCGCCACGCTGTTCGTGGCAAAGATCTCGGGCTGGGCGGCCATAGACGGTCCGGCCAAAAGGGCGGCCACAGGCAAGGCTGCGGCGGTGGCGAGAAGGGAACGACGGGTCAGCATGATCGGATCTCCTGTGCTTGGATTATGTATCTTGCCCAAGAGGATGGGAGCATGGGCGCTGAGGCGCAAGACGACACACAGTCATGTGATGTCGCGTGTGTGCGCGGCTTAGCTGCCGTAGACCGCGCCCCAACGTTCGATCAGTTTTTGCTGCAGGCCCTTGGCGCGTTTGTTCCAGGTGCCTGAGCCAGCAGGACGTTCGCCCGACGCCCGGTTGATCTTGCTGCGTTTTTGTTCGTTGGCGGCGAAGATGGCAAAGGCCAGTTCGGTGCCATCTGGCCCCGTCGCATACCCTGCCAGCGAGCTCACAAAATAAAGCGTCCCGGTTTTGGCCATGACTTTGACCGGGTGGCCCTTGTTGACATTGCCATTTTCATATCGCATCGCAATCGGCTTCAGGATCGGTTTCAGCACCCCATTGCCATGCACCCGCGCCAGGGCCTTGGCCATGGCCTGCGCCGACATGCGCGAAGCCGAGCCCAGCCCCGAATGATCCACAAACTTTGCGCCCTTCATCCCCAGCGACGACGCGGCCCAGTGGCTCATGGCCTGTGCGGACCGGCGTAAGGTGCCGCCCCGCCCCTTGAACGCGGCGGTTGCGGCCATGCCCACCACCTCAGCGGTCAAGTTGTTGGAATACTTCAGCATATCGCGCAGGATGTCACGCAGCTGCACAGATTGATGTGTTGCCAGAACCACCCCACCCGGGGCGCGGTTCACCGGCTTGCCCAGTTTCAGCACGATGCCTTGGGACCGGGCAAAGCTGGCAAAGACCTCAGCGGCATAGGCCTCGGGTTTGCGCACGGGCAACCAGCGTGACCCGCTTTTGCCCAGAGCCTTGCGCGAGACGCTCCAATCGTCGTATCCGCCACGGTCTTTGTAGGTATAGACGGGCTGTTCACGCGCGGCGATGGACATGCGCGCCACCCGCACTTGGGGACGGTACTTGGCCGAACGTGCATCCATCGTTGTTGTGTAGGTGTTGCCCGTGCGTTTCCATTCAAAATGCACCCGGTTGAAGTTCAGGTTGAGGCCTGAAACAGACGGGTTATAGCCCACGTATTCTGGTTGTGCACTGTCAATCTCGCGCGCGAAAGGCAAGGCCCCGCCATATGTGCGCAGCGTGCCACGCACCTCGCGTACGCCGGCGGCTTTCAGGGCGCGGGCCAGCCCCGCCATGGCATCCGTGTCGAGCAATGGATCACCGCCGCCGGACAGGATCAGATCCCCCTCCAGCACGCCATTCTTGGGTTTGGCCGAGGCCATCAGCCGGGTTTTGAACCGATATCCCGCGCCAAGTTTGTCCAACGCGTAAAGCGCTGTAACCGCCTTTGACACACTGGCGGGTGGTTGGCCTTTTTCGGCGTCGTTTTCTTCTAGAACGAGGCCGGATTTCACGTCGATCACCGAATAGGCCACGCGCCCTCCCAGCTGCGCCTCTTGGATAAGGGCTGCGGCCGCTGCGGCCCGGGGTTTGGCGGCTTTGAGCGCCTGTCCCGTGGGGCGTGCCACGGGACGCAGAGACGTTTTAGGGGCTTCGCCCCAAAGGGATGTGGCCGTGCCAGACAGCAGGCCTGCCAGAAAAAGGCGTCTCGTAAATGGATAGGTCATGACGATGATTTAACTCAAGCTCACGGAGATGGGCAATCGGGTTTTCGCACCACAGCTGATCACGTTTTCGCGGCCTCTGCCGTGCCCGCCGGGTCCGTGGGCCAGGCGCCGGACTTGCGCAGCGCGGTCGAGGACATCGCGTTCATCGGCACGTTGATAAAACACCACGCCGGCGCCTGCAGCTGAGGTAAGAGTTGGCTCATCCGGCCCGGCAGACGTGCATGGGCGTAGATGCGCGCGGCTTTTGAGGTCCGGGCCATCGTCCGTTTGCCGGGGCGCGCCAGCACGCCGATGGGGACACGTGCCATGATCTCTTGCCAGTCCTGCCACTGATCAAACTGTGCGAGGTTGTCGGCGCCCATCAACCAGACAAACCGCGCCTGGGGCACGGCCCTTTGAAGGGCAGCAATGGTTTGCGCGGTGTAGCGCGTGCCGGCCTGGGTTTCAAAATCCGTCACATGGATGCGTGGATGATCAATCAGCGCGCGCGCAGCGGTCATACGGCGGCCAATCTTGGCGGGACCACGTGATTTCAAAGGGTTCCCGGGGCTGACCAGCCACCACAATTGGTCCAGGCCAAACCGTTTGAGGGCCTCGCGGCTGATATGCAGATGTCCCGCGTGGGGCGGATCAAAGGACCCCCCCAAAAGCCCGACCGTCTGACCGGGGCGTGTCATCGGCACATCATAGTGCGGCATGGGTGGCGGTCCTCACTGCAGTGAACCTGCAAAATTGAAATGGTTTTTAGACAGATAGCCCGATGAAGACCACCCAATTTTAAGACCCCGCTTAGCATATTTGATGGACCACATACGACAAAGGACATTCTCAAATTGGCAGGCAAAACAGATCGCTCGGCGCCATCTGATGCTCAGATCGCGGACCAGGAATGGATTGAAGTGGGCGATGTCCCGTTTCACCTGATCCTGTCGCGCATTCGCGATGCCATTGTCGTACAGGATGTGCACGCCCGGATCGAATGGATCAATTCAGCCTGCGAAGACATGTTCGGCTGGAGCCTTGAGGAGATGCGCGGCAAACGCCCGCAGGAATTTGTGTTGCCGCCCGAAGATCGCCCCTCGCCCAAGCGGATGGATGCGTTTCAGTATGATTTCAGCCGGTCTCTTTTCCAAACTATGGAGGTGACAGAAAATATACGCCGTGATGGCAGCCGGTTCTGGAACCAGCAGAGTTACACGGTCATCTCGTTCGGGCCGGGTGACGATCAAAGAAAGGTCGTGGTCACCTGCCGGGATGTCACCGAACAGGTGAACACCGAAAATACCCTGCGGCAAGCACAGGTCGATTTGAAACACGCCGCCGATCACGATGATCTGACGGGGCTTGCCAATCGCAAGATGTTGACCGAATTTCTATCGACGCCCGAGGTCAAAGCCCAGATTGAGCGTCGCGAAATTGGTGTCTTACAAATCGACATCGACAAATTCAAAGACATCAACGACTCGCTGGGGCATGCAGCGGGCGATGCCACCCTTTGCCATGTGGCCGCAGCCTTGCGGGCCAATTGCGGGCCGGATGATCTGGTGTGTCGCACGGGCGGGGATGAATTCTTGCTGATCTCGCTCCGGGCGTCGTCCGAAGCGCAATTGATGCAACGTGCCGAGCAGCTACGCCGCGCGATTGAATCGCCGCTTACGTTCTCAAGCCAGGTGATCCGAGTGGGCACCTCGATCGGGGTCAGCGTGGCCAAGACCCCCGGCACCACGGGCGAGGCCCTGTTACAAATGGCCGATCAAGCGCTTTATGCCGCCAAGGATGAGGGGCGCAATCAGGTTGTCTTTTATACCGATGAGCTGGGCCGCGCACAAAAGCTGCAACAACAATTGGCCCGCGATCTGAGAGCAGCCGTGGCAGACAATCAGTTTGAGATTTATCTGCAACCGCAGCTGCATCTGGGACAAAACAAGATCACCGGATGCGAAGCCTTGCTGCGCTGGAACCACCCCCAGCGCGGGGTTTTAGCCCCGGGCGAGTTTCTTTTGGCCGCCGAGCGCAACGGTCTGTTGGCCGAGATCGACTATATTTCGATGAACCTGGCGCTGGATGCCCTGGTGAAACTGCGCAATTCGGGATTTCCCGATCACGGGCTTTCGATCAATGTGTCCAGCTCCATCCTGGCCGATGTGAACTATCCCGGCCTGTTGGACTGGGCGCTTCAATCGCGCGGCATTGCGGCCCCGGGCGTGTGCGTCGAGATCCTTGAAACCACGATTCTGGATGACAGCGGATTGGATGTGGTCACGGCGATTGACCGGCTCAAGCGGTTGGGCGTGCGTGTCGCGTTGGATGATTTCGGCACCGGCTATGCCGGTCTTGCGCATATGTCGGCCTTTGACATTGATGCAATCAAGCTGGACCGGTCGATGATCTCGCGGCTTGAGGATGATCCGCGCAACCGCATCATCATTCGGTCTATCATTCGCCTAGGCATGCTGCTGAACATGAAAGTTGTGGCCGAGGGCGTGGAAACCCGCGCCCAGCTGGAAATCCTGCGCCGGACCCACTGCCCCCTGATCCAGGGATACGGGCTGGCCAAGCCCATGCCCTTGTACGAGATGATCAACTGGCTGCGCAGCGAGGTCAGTGAACGTTCAGAGTTACCGTTCAAAGGCTTGATAGAAGAGGCCGAGCCGCCCCGCGCCTATGTCGCCGCACATAGAGATAAGACCTCGTAAGGCCTATCGCTCGGTCACCGGTTGATCCAGCATATCTGGCAGGATTTCAGCCGGATAGTTGGGATGCAGGGCCCAAAAACCAGAGGTGATCGGATCAAGGGGTCGATACTGGGTTCCAGGCAAATGGCGGGTGCGCAACGCTAAAACAATATCCGACATCACGGCCGGGTTTTCGCGGAAGTACGCGTGGCCCAACCCGCCCCCCTCTTGATCCACCACAATGACATTGACCTTCTCGTTGGGTACCATCGCAACAAACTGCTCTGACCCCTGCACCGATTCATCAATGCTTCCCAATCGCCCGACTTTGCCAATGATCCGCGACAGGTTCAGCGCCCGGTCATCAGGATTTGCGTAGATATTAATCTGCTCGAACCCGTCGGCAAATCGTTCCGCCACCAGGCGCTGTTGTACGACACCCACATCCAAATCTGCGGCGGCCAGCACCAGAATGCCCGTTTTCAGCGCAACACTTGGGTTTTTGCCCTGCGCGCGTGCCTCGATGATCAATTCGCGCAGCGCGTCGGTCATCACCGCAGTTCCGCGCGAATGGGCCACAATGTCGATCCGGTCGACCTCGGGCACCGAAGCCAGTGTGCGCAGAAACTCTTTGACGTGAAAGACCGAGAAATCTCCTGCTTCTGAATCCCGGAAATACGCAAGCAAACCTTCGTTTCCAGCAGGCCAGGAGTATGCCACCGGTAAGCTCCGCCGCCCCGCATAATGCCAGATATTTGCCAGCGTCCCAACGCCATCGTCGAAATCGTTGTTGAACCCGTGGATATACACCAGCACGCGGTTGAGGCCGTGATTGCGCATCCGCGCACCCAGTTCACTGCGCATGACATCTGCTCGTGCGGTATAGGCCGCCGCGGCCTCGGGTGTGGCTTGCAGCCGTCCTCCGGAACGCCCAACAGGCAAGGGAGTTTCAGGGAAGCGGGCAAACTCCTCCATATAGACTGGATCCAGCCGGGTCAGCGCTTTGCTGTTGCCTGATTGCGTCTGGGCCACCAGCTCTGCCCAGGATTTCAAGGCCCCGTATTCAACCAGGCTGACACCAAACGCCATGGAGCGGCTGCGCCCTGTGCCGTATCCACTCAGTTCTCCATCCGCGCCCTTCAGGGGATCGCGGTCCGTCACATAGAGGATTTCCGTCAAGGTGCGCCGTAATCCCTTGGGGACATTTTCAGCCGGATACGGCTCGCCTGTATCAAGGGTGTAGAGGTTGGGTGTCGGGGCCAGAGTCTGAGTGGTCGAGTCCGGTGTGCCGCAGGCCGTCACCAGCACCGCCAAGCCAAAGGCACGCGCCTTAGTGAACCATCTGGCGATCACCGTCCGGGCCGCGCGAGGCACAGTCGCATATCGGTGTTTGAATTCATCGGCGGACCCCGTTACATGCTAAGCGTTCAGAAGTTTCATCAAAAGAGAAGATCACAGCCATGGCCGCGTATCAATATGTCTATCACATGGAAGGTGTTTCCAAGACCTACCCCGGTGGCAAGAAATGCTTTGAGAATATCCACCTTAGCTTTTTGCCGGGTGTGAAGATCGGTGTTGTGGGCGTCAACGGCGCAGGGAAATCCACGCTGATGAAGATCATGGCCGGGCTGGACACGGATTTCACCGGCGAGGCCTGGGCGGCTGAGGGGGCCAAGGTGGGTTACCTGCCGCAGGAGCCGCATCTGGATGACACCCTGAATGTGCGCGAGAACGTGATGCTGGGCGTGGCCGAGAAGAAGGGCAAGCTGGATCGGTTCAACGAACTGGCGATGAACTATTCCGATGAAACCGCCGATGAAATGGCCGAGCTTCAGGACGAGATCGACAGCCAGAACCTGTGGGATCTGGACGCCCAGATTGACGTGGCGATGGAGGCCCTGCGCTGCCCTGCCGACGAGGCCGATGTGGCCTCGCTGTCGGGTGGGGAACGCCGCCGGGTGGCGCTGTGCAAACTGTTGCTGCAAGCGCCTGAGATGTTGCTGCTCGATGAGCCGACCAACCACCTGGATGCGGAAACCATCGCCTGGCTGCAACAGCACCTGATTGATTACAAAGGCACAATCCTGATCGTCACGCACGACCGGTATTTCCTGGATGACATCACCGGCTGGATCTTGGAACTCGACCGCGGCCGCGGGATTCCTTACGAGGGGAATTACTCGGCCTGGCTAGAGCAGAAGGCCAAGCGGCTGGCGCATGAGGCCAAAGAAGACAAATCCAAGCAAAAGACGCTGGAGCGCGAGCTGGAATGGATGCGACAGGGCCAAAAAGCCCGCCAGGCCAAGCAGAAAGCCCGGATCAACGCCTATAACGATCTGGCGAACCAGTCCGAGCGCGAGAAAATCACCCGTGCCCAGATCGTCATTCCCAACGGGCCGCGTCTGGGCTCCAAGGTGATCGAAGTGGAAGGCCTGCGCAAAGCGATGGGCGACAAGCTGTTGATCGAAGACCTGACGTTTTCCCTGCCACCCGGTGGCATCGTCGGCGTGATTGGCCCCAACGGCGCGGGTAAATCGACGCTGTTCAAGATGCTGACAGGGCAGGAAGCGCCTGACGCGGGCACGGTTGAATACGGTGACACGGTGCAGCTGTCCTACGTGGATCAGTCGCGTGATGACCTGAAAGACGGCGAAAACGTCTGGGAGGCGATCACCGGCGGGGCCGAGATTATTGAGCTTGGCGATGCTCAGGTGAATTCGCGGGCCTATTGCTCGGCGTTCAACTTCAAGGGCGGGGACCAGCAAAAGAAGGTGTCGCTGCTATCCGGCGGGGAACGCAACCGGGTGCATATGGCACGCCTGTTGAAAGAGGGCGGCAACGTGCTGCTGCTCGACGAGCCGACCAATGATCTGGACGTGGAGACGTTGCGTGCGTTGGAAGACGCCCTTGTGGATTTCGCCGGCTGTGCGGTGGTGATCTCGCACGACCGGTTCTTCTTGGACCGGATTTGCACGCATATCCTGGCGTTTGAAGGCGAGGCCCACGTGGAGTGGTTCGAGGGGAACTTCGAGGACTACGAAGAGGACAAGAAGCGGCGTTTGGGGGCAGATGCCCTGGAGCCGAAGCGGATGAAGCATAAGAAGTTTTCGAGGTAGGGACGAAACACGTTCGGAAAGCACGATTTCGTCATATGAGACGATTTTCCGCCCTTTGGTGGAATTTCATTTAACGTGTTGATATTGCATGGTTATACCCGCATAATTCAATCCTAAGTTGCGTCTCATCGGCTGTTTCCCGCCAATTATCCCATAAAAATGACCGACCTCTGCCCCATTCGTGCCTCAATTGCTAGGCTTATTCCCAGACACGCGAAACCCTGGGAGAGGTTCGACATATGGCACCGATGGCATTTATTCTTGGCGGAATTTGCGGCACGTTTTCGGCCGTGTTCAGCTGGCTGCTCTTTGGTGTCAGCCTTTGGGGTGCCGCGCAGGTTTACTTCGCTGTCGGGCTGACTGTGGCGGCGGTGTTGATCGTTGTGGCAATGGTGTCTCCCCGCAAAGGCGCAAAATCCTCACATCCCAAGAAGTCCGCAGGGATGCAGCGGGCCTGATCCGACGACAGGATGTGCCCGACACCGGCCGATGCGAAAAAGACACATCGCGCAACCCTCACCAGTTTTTGATTTTTCACGGCCGTCATGGCAGATTATGCGTTAGTGAGCCTAATGAGGGGACTTTAGCATGATTGACCGCCGTACACTTTTGGCAACCGGGCTGGCTGCCACCGCCCTGCCTGCCACTGCAAACGCTTTTGAAGTTGCAGATCGTTACAAACCACAAGATGTGCAGATCAGCACCCAGTACGAGCCTGGACAGCTTTTGATCCTGCCGCGCGCGCATTTTCTGTATCTGGTGACCGCACCGGGTGTGGCGCGTCGCTATGGCGTGGGTGTTGGCAAGGCTGGTCTGGAATTCACTGGTCAGGCCAAGATTGGCGCCAAGAAGAAATGGCCCACATGGCGTCCCACAAACGAGATGATCGAACGCGAGCCGCAGAACTACTCGAAGTTCATCGACAACGATTATGTTCAACCCGGAGGCCCCGGCAACCCGCTGGGAGCCCGCGCGCTGTACCTGTTCCAGAACGGGCGTGACACGTATTTCCGTATTCATGGCACCACATCGCCTCGCTCGATCGGGCGTTCGGTGTCCAACGGCTGCATTCGGATGATCAACGAGCACGTCATTGATCTCTACGAGCGCGTGCCGATGGGAGCGGTCGTCACCGTTCTGTAACGTACCATTCTATCACGGACCGGCGAATTGTTGCTTAAATCAATCTGAAACGGGCATGTCCAAGCGGCGTGCCCGTTTTGCAATTGTGTTGAAACCCTTGAATTTTTTCGACAGGGGTGCCATATCCCGCCTGCGACGTTACCACTATCGACCACCTGCTCCTATCACGGCTCAGTAATTCGATCTTGCACTGACATAGCCGACCTGCCGCACTTCCGCGGGCAGTTTATTGAAGGAGATACGGGAATGGCCACTGGCACCGTAAAATGGTTTAACACAACAAAAGGCTACGGCTTTATCGCACCTGATGGCGGCGGCAAGGACGTGTTTGTACACATCTCAGCTGTCGAGCGTTCGGGTCTGACAGGCCTTGCTGACAACCAGAAAGTCACGTTTGACATCGAAGACGGCCGTGATGGCCGCGAATCGGCGACAAACATCGTTCTGGCCTAAGCGCCTTTCGCGACGCACCAGATTTAAAGAGGGCCCTCGGAGCGATCCGGGGGCCTTTTCACTATGGAAATGCTGGATTTCCAATGGCCGCTCTGCGGGACAAAGCACCATTTCGCTGCATTTGCGCCAATGACGGCTTTCGGTTTTTGACTTGGACAGATCACTGTCCCGCGTCAGCCGAACAGTTGTTTGCGATAGCAGAGAGCATAAGCTTGATCGGACGAATGATCGTGGCCCGCCTTGTTGTACATGGGAACTTCAACCAAAGTTAGGTCCGTGATAGCCCCGCGCGCTTCAAGTTCGCGGATCACTAGGTCGAAGTCAGCTTCTAAGTAGAATGCCTTGTTAACGCCGATGATAAAAAGCGCGTCAGGTCGAGCAATGTCGAGAAGGCTTTCGAGTGGGGCTGGTCCTAAATGCCCGGACGTGAAAGTTCCAGCAGACACAACCGCACCGTAGGCGTTCTTGATGGGTCCAAGGTCGGCCATTAGATCGGCTTGGATCGTCTTCCGGTATAGTGCTTTTTTGCGCGAGATTGCTAACATCTCTTCGGAGATATCAATGCCGTCAATCTGGTCCGAGCTTATCGCCAATGCCTCCGCTACCAAGCCGGTTCCGCAGCCGATATCTGCTATAGGCAGATGGTCTGTATCAGCATGTTCCCGGTACAACATTGCAATAGCATTGGGGTATTCCCAGCCCAACGCGTGGGCAAATTCGGCGTCATATGTTTCGGCGAATTCGTCGTAGTAGACTTTGTTATCCTGCGGTGTCGCAAGTTTATATGCGTTTTCGAGGAGTGTCTGTCCTTTGCTCTTTGCTGTCATGTGATACTCTTGTTTTCGGGTGGTTCTGGAAATCGTTCTTTGATCAAACCTTGGAAGCTTTTTGGGTAACCGATGCCAATACGTAACCAAGCCTCGGCGAATCCGGGTGCCTGCATGTGGCGTGCAAGAGCGTTCAAATAGGCATCCCAGACCTCATCTTCCACCAATTCGCGTTCATGTTGCATGTAGGCGGAGTAGATCAATGAGAAGTAGGTTCCAACGCCGCGTTCATACTGATACTGCTCGACTTCGGTAAGCTCGGACGGGTTTGCGCCGCCCTTGGTCATCAGCTCCGCGTTCTCAGCGAGAAGACCAAAAACTTCCCGCTCAAGCGTCATCAGTGACTGGACAGTGGCGCCCTCAATCGCGCGTGCGTTGTGTCGCACTTCATAGATCAAAAAGATGATCGAAATAACGACACCAATCGCTCCGGCAACAGAAGCGATGCCTTCGATTGCGGGCCAGTTCAAATTGCTAAGCATTTCTCTTTAACTTCTTGGTTGCCATCCATTCATCGTAGCTCGGATTAAGACAGCTTTGCTATTTTTTTGGTTTGGCTTCTGAGAGTGCGGACATTCAGGCACCATGCAGCATCGGTAACATTGGGCTCAAAGCGAACCTCTGTGTTTAAAACTGAATCCTGCACAGCAAACGGCCGGGTTTGGGGCGAATTTTAATACCGATGATGGCTGGCCTGAGTGAAGGAGCACAGCGGCATCTGTCGCGACTGGGCCCTCAGAATTTACTTTGTCGATGCGACCAACTCCTGCACAGCAGGGCCCAGAGCCTCAACAATTTTGGCGACACCTTCGGCACTGGGATGGATGCCGTCGCGTTGGAAATAGGGTTGCATCTCGGCGGGGGTGCCATTCCCCAGACCGGAGAAGAAGTAGGGAAAGAACTGCACCCCACGCTCTTGGGCCAGGTCCGGATAAAGCCCGTCAAAGGCCGCCTTGTAGTCTGTTCCGAGGTTGCGGAAGGCCAACAGCCCCACCAGCAGCACCTCGACATCACGCGCCTGCGCGGCCTGAATGATCACATCCAGGTTGGCGCGTGTCACTGCCGGGTCAAGCCCGCGCAGCAGGTCATTCCCGCCCAGCGTCAGGATCATTGCGTCCACATCGTCGGTCAGGCTCCAATCAATCCGTGCAGCCCCCCCTGCCGTGGTATCGCCTGACACACCTCCGTTGATCAGCCGCACGTCCTCATCTTGCGCCTCAAGCCAGCGCTGCAATTGTGGCACCAGACCATCGTCGCGGGGCAGGCCGTAGCCTTGGGTCAGGCTGTCCCCAAAGGCCAACACGGTCACTTGCCCTGCCTGAACCGGAGAAGAGAGCCACAGTATTGACAGCAACACCTTGCCCAAGGGCAGCCCCACCCCATATGTGAAGGACCCCAATAAAAGACGGCGCAGCCCCATGATATCTCCTTTACTTTCAATCACTGACGCGGCGCTGTCGCTGAACGGCAATGCCGGGCCTGTTGAGATACTTAAGGGCATATCTTTCGATGTCCACAAGGGTGAGACTTTGGCCCTTATCGGCCCGTCGGGATCGGGCAAGTCTTCGCTGCTGATGTTGCTGGGCGGATTGGAGCAGGCAACGGGCGGCCAGGTAAAGGCGCTGGGGCATGATCTGGCCACACTGTCTGAAGATCAGCTGGCGGCCCTGCGCCGCGATCATTTTGGCGTGGTGTTTCAGAGCTTTCATCTAATCCCCACCATGACCGCCCTTGAAAACGTGGCCACGCCGCTGGAATTGGCCGGGGCACGTGATGCTTTTTCAAGGGCTGCCGAGGAGTTGGCCGCCGTTGGCTTGGCCGATCGTCAGGATCATTATCCGGCGCAATTGTCAGGGGGTGAACAGCAGCGCGTGGCGCTGGCCCGTGCGGCGGCCCCCAGACCTGACATTGTGCTGGCGGATGAACCGACGGGCAATCTGGATGCTTCAAACGGGGCGGCGATCGTGGATCTGCTGTTTGATCTGCGCGCGCGCCACGGGGCCACGCTGGTGCTGGTCACCCATGACCCCAAGCTGGCCGCACGCTGTGACCGGGTGATCACGCTCACCGATGGACGCATCGAAGAAAGCCGCGCCGCATGAGCCTGACACATGCCGCCCGTCTGGCCCGACGTGAATTGCGCGGTGGGCTGTCCGGATTTCGCATCTTTCTGGCCTGTGTGATCCTGGGCGTGGCGGCCATCGCCGCTGTGGGCACGGTCCGAGAGAGCATTCAGGCGGGATTGTCCGAACAGGGGGCCGCGCTGCTGGGTGGTGATGCCGAACTGGAGCTGACCTACCGCTTTGCCGATCCCGAGGAACGCGCCTGGATGCAGACCACGGCGCAGGTGGTATCCGAGGTGGCTGACTTCCGCTCCATGGCTGTAGTGGATGATATCCGCGCCCTGACCCAGTTGAAGGCTGTGGACAGTGCCTATCCTTTGGTGGGCGATGTGGTGTTGCAACCCGCCATGCCACTGGCGCAGGCCTTCGCACCTGTGCAAGGTCGCCCCGGCGCGGTGATGGACCCGGTTTTGGTGGCGCAACTGGGGATCGGCATCGGGGATCGCTTCAAACTGGGGGACACCGAATTTGTCCTGACCGCCGCCCTGATCCGCGAGCCGGACAATGCCACAGGCGGGCTGACCCTGGGGCCGCGCACTCTGGTGCGGCGGGTCGATTTGCAAGGGTCGGGCTTGCTTGAACCCGGCACGCTGTTTTCCACGCATTATCGTCTGGATTTGCCTGAAGGTGCTGATCTGGCCGCACTGCAATCTGACGCCGAAGACAGGTTTGCCAACAGCGGCATGCGCTGGCGCGATGCCCGCAATGGGGCGCCGGGGGTGGCGCAGTTTGTCGACCGTCTAGGCGCCTTTCTGGTGCTGGTTGGCCTGTCGGGGCTTGCCGTGGGCGGCGTGGGCATTTCCGCGGCCCTGCGCGGGTATTTGGCCAGCAAAACCCGCACGATTGCCACCTTGCGCACCCTTGGGGCCAGCCGCCGGGTGATTTTTCTGACCTATCTATTGCAGGTGGCCGCCCTGGCGATCCTCGGGCTTGCTCTGGGGTTGATCCTGGGCGTCGGCGGCACGCTCTTGTTCAGCCCTCTGATCAGTGAACGCCTGCCGGTGCCTGCGGTCTTTGCCCCCTACCCGGGCCCAATGGCCGAGGCTGTGATCTATAGCACGCTCTCCGTTCTGATCTTTACGCTTTGGCCCTTGTCCCGCACTGAGAACATCCGCGCTGCCACGCTCTTTCGCGATGCGTTGGATCAGGTTGCGGGGCTGCCCCGACTTCCCTATCTGACAACGATTGTCGCTTTGCTGGCCATGTTGCTGGCGGTGGCGGCATACTTCTCGGGCAATCTGGGCCTGACCCTTTGGACGGCGGGCGGGATTGCCATGGCCCTCGTGCTGCTCAGCATAGCGGCCAGGGGACTACAGCACCTTGCGCGCAAAGTGAAAGGTTTGGGTCGCAACCGCCCTTCGCTAAGGTGGGCCTTGGGCGCGATTGGTGGACCTGGCACCACGGCGGGGCCTGTGATGGTGTCGCTGGGCGTGGGCCTCAGCGTGCTGGCCACCGTTGGCCAGATTGACGGCAACCTGCGCGGGGCCATTGCGCGGGATCTGCCGGATCAGGCGCCCTCGTTCTTTTTCGTGGATCTGCAAAAGGATCAGATGCCCGGCTTTCTGAAGCGGGTCGTAGGCGATCCTGCGGTCAGTCGGGTGGACCGCGCACCCATGCTGCGCGGGATCATTACCGAGATCAACGGACAGCCGGCACAGGATGTGGCCGGGAATCACTGGGTGCTGGAGGGCGACCGGGGGATCACCTATGCCACCACCCTGCCCGCGCGCACCAGGCTGACGTCGGGCAGCTGGTGGGAGGCCGACTACACTGGCGCACCACAGATGAGCTTTGCCGCCGAAGAAGCCGCCGAGATGGGGCTGACCCTGGGCGACGCGGTCACGGTGAACATCCTGGGCCGGGATTTCACGGCCGAGCTGACGTCATTCCGGGATGTGGATTTTTCGACGGCTGGCATGGGGTTTATCATGGTGATGAACCCCTCGGCGCTTGAGGCCGCCCCGCATTCCTTTATCGCCACCGTTTATGCCGAGCAGGAGGCCGAAGCCGCCCTCTTGCGGGATGTGTCGCAAAGCTATGCCAATGTCACGGCGATCCGCGTGCGCGATGCGATTGACCGGGTGTCAGATCTGTTGGCGGGTCTTGCTGGGGCGGTGGCCTGGGGGGCCTCAGTGACTTTGCTGACCGGGTTTTTGGTGTTGATCGGGGCAAGTGCTGCAGATCAGGCCAACCGCCGGTACGAGGCGGCCATCCTCAAAACCCTTGGCGCAAGTCGTCTGCACATTCTGCTGAGCCTCACGTGGCGCGCTGTCATTCTGGGCGCGGTGGCAGGCGCTGTGGCCCTGGGGGTCGGCATTTGGGGGGGGTGGGCTGTCAGCCACTACATCTTTGAGACCGGATTTGATATCATCTGGTCGTCAGCCACCACAATCATTGCTGCGGGCGTTTGCGTCACGGTCTTGTCAGGGCTGGCTTTCGCCTGGGGCCCGCTAACGGCACGCCCTGCGGCGGTTTTACGCGCCAGGCAATAGCTGAGTTGCACTGCAATGCGCAAACTGGCACGTTTGAGACCTGTTGATAAAGAGGACCGATTTTTATGAGTGACAGCCTGCCCATCCCCCTAACCTCGCCCCTGACTCCTGCGCAGCAGACCACGCTGATCAATTTGGTCCGCCGTGCGGCCAAGGCGGAAATCCTGCCGCGATTTCGTACCATGAGCGCCGGGGATATCGGCACCAAAACCGGCCAGTACGATCTGGTCACCGAAGCGGACACCGCCGCCGAAGCTATGATGGCACGTGGCTTGCAGCAGATGTTTCCCCATGCGTTGGTTGTGGGTGAGGAAGCGGTAAGCGCCGACAACACGTTGCGCGACAAGATTGCCGAGGCCGAGTTGTGCTTTGTCCTCGACCCGGTGGATGGCACGTGGAATTTTGCCAATGGTCTGCCGCTTTTTGGGGTCATCGTGGCGATCACGCGCTTTGGCAAACCCGTGCTTGGGTTGCTGTATGATCCGGTGATGGACGACTGGATCATCGCGGATGAGGCCAACCCGACCCGATTTGTGCGCAATATTGGAGTGGAACGGTCGATATCTGTCTCGAAGGGTAAACCCTTGTCCGATATGCAGGGATACATTCACCTTTACCTGCTGGATGACAGCAAACAGGCCGAGATGGCGGCGGTCCTGCCAGAGTTTGGCCGCACGCAGGCCCTGCGCTGTTCATGTCATGAGTACCGGACATTGGCACGTGGCGGCATGGATTTCATGATCTCGGGCACGTTGAACCCATGGGATCATGCGGCTGGCGTATTGATCTGCCAACAAGCAGGCGGTGTCGTCGCAATGCTGGATGGCACAGACTACAACGCCGGGATCACCGAAGGCTATGTGCTGGCCGCACCAGATGACGACAGCTGGAACCGCCTGCGTGACAGGTTTATGTTTCTGGCCTCGTGAAACTTGCGTGATTTTTTTTGAACGTCTGGTAAACCTTACCTGCGTTCGTGCAAAAAATCCCCTAAGGTTAAAGAAAGGGGAAGATGACCAGTGCCGGATCAGACGCGAAAAACAAAAGATAACGACGTGAAATCAACGCTTTCTGACCTTGATCGGGATGCAGCGATTGATCGCCTGTACGACGTCGCCTTGGATCCTTCGCGGTATGAGGCGTTGCTGGATCACTGGGAAAGCGCCATTCGCCCCCTGCGGGCTGAGGCCGACTTTCACGCGCCTCACCTGTTGGACGATCCGCAGATTGCCGGGCATTTTGACCGTGCCAGTGCCTTTCTGGACCGGCTGGATACCAGTAGTGCAGCCGATGAAATCGAAGAGATCCTGGCCCCGTTTGACCGCGTGGCGGCTTTCATTCTGGATGAGTCGCAAACCATCCGCGCCAGTAACGCTGCTGCGAAGACATTGATGGGGGTCAGTGAAAACTCCTCTCTGAAAGACTTGCCCATCAACTCCGAAGATATTGAGGCTGTGCGCCGCACGCTCAGATCCGTTTTGTCGGGCACGAAAGAAGACAATGCCGTGCTTCGTGTGAGGTCTGCCTCGATGGGTCGGTTTACCGTTCTGCGGTTGCAACGCTGTACCACGGCGGATGATCAGAAACTGGTGCTGGCTGCATCAAACGAGGTGGGCTGGCCCGATGGGTTCCGCGATATTCTGAAACAGGCGTTTGGTCTGACAAGCGCCGAAGCCGATGTCGTCCGTGCCTTGGTGGAATGCGGATCACTGGCCGAAATCGCGGCGCAACGCAGCCGCTCGGTCGACACGATCCGTGCACAGGTGAAATCCATATTGGCCAAGACCGAAACCCACAGCCAGGTGGAATTGGTGCGACTGGCGCTGTCGATGATGGATATGGTCAGCCTGACGATGGATGCCGCCCCGGGGCCCCGTCTGATCAGTCGCGGATATGACACGCTGGAAGAGCGCGAGTTCAAATCGCTGCTGACCGCGGATGGCAGGCGGCTGGACTATCTTATTTTGGGGGATCCCAAAGGGGCCCCAGTTCTGTTTCTACCATTGGACTACGGGCTTGTTCGCTGGCCCGCCCCCGCCGAGGCGGAGGCCGCCAAACTTGGAATGCGGATCATCGTGCCAGTACGGGCGGGCTATGGCATGTCCGATCCGATCCCCAAGAAGGGCGATTATGATGCCGCTCTGATCGCAGATACCCGTCAGGTCATGGACGCCGAAGGCGTGCGCCGCTGCCCCATCATAAGCTTGGGTGGTGACAGCTATTATGGCGTGCAAATTGCACGAGATCAGCCTGATCGGATCAGCATGATCCTGGGATGTGGAGGGGTTTTGCCACTCACCCGACGCGAGCAGTTTGAGCGCATGGAAAAGTGGCACCGGTTCATTCTGGCAGGTGCCAAATATACACCGCATTTGTTGCCCTTCATGGTCAAGGCGGGCTTCTTGCTGGCGCGAAAGATTGGCAAACGCGGATTTGTTCACGCAGTGTACGGCCAATGCCCGGCGGACGTGGACACCTTTGAAAATCCTGATGTTTTTGAAGCCATGGTGACCGGGTCCGAAGTGGCCTTGAACGAAAATCACGCCGCGCATGCCGCATTTTCGGCGCAAGTATTGGGGGGACAGCAAAGAGACTGGTCCGCCGATCTTGAAGAGTTGCGTGACAAAATTCCCGTCAAATTTATGAACGGTCTTCAGGATCCTCAGGTGCCCGAAGCCACACTCCGAGAATTCCAGCGCGATTACAGCTGGATTGACTACCGCGAATATGACGATGCCGGACAGCTCGTCTTTTTCCGGCACTGGCGCGACGCGCTGGATATTATTTCGCCTTTTTTGGGTAAATAACACGCCTTTACCCCATCTGGGGTATGACGACATTTTTGAAACCGGTTATTCATTAACCTATTAGAAGATGAGTATGAAATGATTGAATTTTTAGACTATTTACGAGCCTTTCCAGATACGCTTGAAGCCATCGGAGTGGTTGGATTTTTGACCTATATTATCGGGTTTAAGCTGGTTCAGACCGGTCACATTTGCGGCAATGGGACGACCTACGCCCTGACCAACGTCATAGCGGCCAGTCTGGTGCTGATTTCTCTGGTGGGGGCATTCAACCTTGCGTCCTTCCTGATCCAGATCAGCTATATTGCGATTGGACTTTTTGGGATTGGTTTGCGGATACGCAAAGCGCGTGAATCAAACCCCAAGAAGCACACCGAAATTTTAGTATGAATCCCTTTTCAGTAAGCTCTTTCAGTAGCTAAATGGGCGACCCCGTGAGTGCGGGGTCGCCCCTTAGCTTTGTTACGCCTGACGGCACTTACTCGGCCGCTTCGGCGTAGTCTTCCATTGGCGGGCAAGTGCAGACCAGATTACGGTCGCCGTAGACGTTGTCGACACGGTTCACCGGTGGCCAGTATTTGTCCACGCGGAATGCGCCCGGAGGGAAGCATGCCTCGTCCCGCGTGTAGGGGCGATCCCAATCGCGAACCAGATCTTCCATCGTGTGCGGAGCGTTCTTGAGCGGGTTGTTTGCCGCATCAATCTTGCCGTCCTCAATGGCGCGGATTTCCTCGCGAATGGCCAGCATGGCGTCACAGAAGCGGTCCAATTCAGCTTTGGATTCCGATTCCGTTGGTTCCACCATCAATGTGCCTGCCACAGGCCAGCTCATGGTTGGCGCGTGGAAACCGTTATCAATCAGACGCTTGGCGATATCATCCACTGTCACCCCGGCACTTTCCTCAAAGGGGCGTGTGTCGAGGATGCATTCATGCGCCACCCGGCCATTTTGTCCGCGATAGAGTACGTCATACGCGCCCTCAAGCCGCTTGGCGATGTAGTTGGCATTGAGGATCGCCACACGCGTGGCCTGCGTCAGCCCCTCGCCGCCCATCATAAGCGTGTAGGCCCAAGAGATCGGCAGGATAGACGGTGATCCGAATGGGGCTGCAGAAACCGGCCCTTCTTCGCCCCCCATATAGAGGTGCCCGGGCAGGTGCGGTTCCAGATGCGCCTTGACGCCAATCGGGCCCATGCCCGGTCCGCCGCCACCGTGTGGGATGCAGAACGTCTTGTGCAGGTTCAGGTGGCTAACATCTCCGCCCAGATCGCCGGGACGTGAAAGGCCGACCATGGCGTTCATATTGGCGCCGTCGATGTAGACCTGTCCACCGTTGTCGTGCACGATTTTCGTGACCTCTTTGACGGTGTCCTCGAACACGCCGTGGGTCGAGGGATAGGTGATCATGCAGCCCGCCAGATTTTCGGCGTGCTCTGCCGCCTTGGCTTTGAAGTCCTCCACGTCGATATCGCCGTTCGCTGCGGATTTGACCGGAACCACTTTCCATCCCACCATTTGTGCACTGGCGGGGTTGGTGCCGTGCGCGCTCATTGGGATGAGGCAAATATCACGATGACCTTGCCCATTGGACCGGTGATAGGCGGCAATGGTCAAAAGACCCGCATATTCGCCCTGTGCGCCCGAGTTGGGCTGCATCGACAAGCCGTCATAACCGGTGATCACGCACAGCTTGTGGCTGAGATCGTCGATCATCTCTTTGTAGCCCAGGGCCTGGTCGGCCGGACAGAAGGGATGCAGCCGGGCAAATTCACGCCAGGTGATCGGCATCATTTCAGCGGCGGCGTTCAGCTTCATGGTACAGCTGCCCAGCGGGATCATCGCCCGGTCGAGCGCCAGATCACGATCTGACAGGCGGCGCATATAGCGCATCATTTCGGTTTCTGAGCGGTTCATGTGGAAGATGGAATGGGTCAGGTAGTCCGACGTCCGGTGCATGTTGTCAGGCACGCGGTATTCCGGTTTGAACTCGTCGTCCTTTTCATAGATGCCAAAGGCCCGCCAGACCGCTTCGATGTTCTTGGGGCGTGTGGCTTCGTCCAGGGTGATGCCCACACGGTGTTCGCCCACTTTGCGCAGGTTCACACCTTCGTCCACTGCCGATTTCATAACGGCGGCCTGCAAGGGGCCGACATCCACGGTGATTGTGTCAAAGAACACCTTGGGGTCCACTTTGAAGCCTGCGGATTCCAACCCTTTTGCCAAACGCACGGTTTTGCGGTGGATGCGTTGTGCAATGGCTTTGAGGCCCTTTGGCCCGTGGAACACGGCATACATCGAGGCCATGACTGCCAGCAAAGCCTGCGCCGTGCAGACGTTTGACATGGCTTTTTCGCGGCGGATGTGCTGCTCGCGCGTTTGCAGCGACAAACGGTAGGCGCGGTTACCGTGGGCATCGACACTAACCCCCACAATCCGGCCGGGCATGGAGCGTTTATACGAATCCCGGCACGCCATGTAAGCGGCGTGTGGACCACCATAGCCCATAGGCACGCCAAAACGCTGGGTCGAGCCGACGGCGATATCGGCGTCCATCGCGCCCGGCTCTTTCAGCAGGGTCAGGCTGAGCGGGTCAGCGGACACAATGCCAATCGCCTTGTGCTCGTGCAGGCGGGCGATGTGATCTGTGAAGTCGCGCACGTGGCCGTAGGTGCCGGGGTATTGGAATAATGCGCCAAAGACCTCTTCGGCTTTCATTTTGTCGGGGTCGCCCACAACCACCTCGATGCCCAGAGGTGCCGCGCGAGTTTTGACCAATGCGATGTTCTGCGGGTGGCAATCGCGGTCGACAAAGAATTTCATCGCTTTGGATTTTGACACACGTTGCGCCATGGTCATCGCTTCGGCGCAGGCCGTGCTTTCATCCAGCAAGGAGGCGTTGGCAATCTCAAGCCCGGTCAGATCGGTGATCATGGTCTGGAAGTTCAGCAGCGCCTCAAGCCGACCCTGACTGATTTCGGGTTGGTAGGGTGTGTAGGATGTGTACCATGCCGGATTTTCCAGGATATTGCGTTGGATCGCAGGAGGCGTGACCGTGCCGTGATAGCCCTGCCCGATCATGTTGACGAGCACCTTGTTCTTGGAGGCCGTGACTCGCATGAAATGCATCAGCTCGCGCTCGGACATAGGCTTGCCGAAATCGAGCGGCTTGTCCTGGCGGATGGCCTTGGGCACCGTTTCGTCGATCAGCGCGTCCAGAGATTTGACGTCCAATGCGGCCAGCATATCCGACATTTCTTCGGGAGATGGGCCGATGTGGCGACGGTTGGCGAAATCATAGGGCAGATAGTCGATAGGCGTGAAAGACATGACAGGTCTCCTGCTTTAAGGTCGCGCACCCTGAATGGTGCGCGTCTGCATTACGGGGTCGGTCTTTGGGTCGGGCGGCCAGGTCCTGAGGACAGTCTGGCCCGCCCGGATCAAAGTGTTACGCGATGAAGGTCTTGTAGGCCGCTTCATCCATGTAGTCGTCCATCTGGCTGGGGTCAGAGGCCTTGATCTTGACGAACCAGCCTTCGCCGATGGCGTCTTCGTTCACCTTGCTGGGGGTGTCGGTCAGGGCGTCGTTCACTTCCATGATCTCACCATCAATCGGAGCCAGAATGTCCGAAGCGGCTTTGACGGATTCGATGACAACCACTTCGTCATCTTTTACGACCTCATCGCCCACGTCGGGCAGGTCAACAAAGACGATATCGCCCAGCTGTTCGCTGGCGTGTTCGGTGATGCCAACAACGATCAGGCCATCTTCTTCGCGCAGCCATTCGTGCTCTTCTGTGAATTTCATGTGGGTCTCTCCCTTTTGGTTCAGCGTTTGAAAGTGTTGGGGGTAAACGGCATGGACGCCACGCGCACGGGCTGACGTTTGCCGCGCACTTCCCCGTAAAGTTGCGTGCCGTCGCGGGTGTAGGCCGCCTCGACATAACCCATGGACATGGGCGCTTCGATTGTGGGGCCAAAGGCGCCCGAGGTGATGTGGCCAATCGGTGCGCCGCCTTCGGCCCCGGCATAAAGCTCGGTTCCGTCGCGCATGGGGGCGCGGCCTTCGGGACGCAGACCAATGCGCAACCGGGCGGTGCCATTGGCCAATTCGTCGAGGATGCGTGCCTCGCCGGGGAAGCCGCCGGCGCGATCGCCGCCGGCGCGGCGGGCTTTCTGAATGGCCCAGGTCAGGCCGGCCTCAACCGGGCTGGTGGTGGTATCTATGTCATTGCCATAAAGACACAAGCCCGCCTCAAGTCGCAGGCTGTCACGTGCACCAAGCCCAATGGGTTCTACATCGTCATGCTCCAGCAGGCGACGGGTCAGGGCTTCGGCGTGGGTGGCGTGTACGGAAATTTCATAGCCATCTTCGCCGGTGTAGCCCGAGCGCGAAATCCACAGCTCGCCAAAGTCAGAATTGAAAATGCCGATATCCATGAATTTCATGATGTCACAGCCCGGCGCAAACGGCTCAAGGGCAGCTTCGGCCGACGGGCCTTGCAAGGCGATCAGTGCACGATCGGTGATTTCTTCGATCTCGCAACCCGTCATATGTTTTTGCATATGGGCGATGTCAGCCTCTTTGCAGGCAGCGTTGACCACCACAAACATCTCATCTCCGCGGTGGGCAATCATCAGGTCGTCCAGAATGCCGCCTGCGTCGTTGGTGAAAAAGCCATAACGCTGGCGTTTCTCGCCCAAGCCCAGAAGATTCACTGGCACAATTGCTTCCATCGCCTTGGCCGCACCTGCGTAGCCATCGGCATGACGCACGATCACCTGCCCCATGTGGCTGACGTCAAACAGCCCGGCCTTGGTGCGGGTGTGAAGATGCTCTTTCATAACCCCCAGAGGGTATTGCACTGGCATTTCATAGCCGGCAAAGGGCACCATTTTACCGCCGAGTTCGGCGTGCAGGTCGTGCAGCGGTGTCACGCGCAACGTATCGCTCATTTGGGTCTCTCCCCATGTGGCGCCGTTTGATTTGGTGCATCAAGCCGGCATCGGTTCCACGCAAGGCTATTTCCTTGCGCCACGATGCCCCCTCTGTCCTTTCGCCTGAGATCGCTATCCCTTCGGCGGCCCGTTTGATCGTTCGGGCACTCTCCAGAGTACTATATGGTCAGATCGGTCCTTGGGGCCTGAGAGTTTCCGGGGCGGTTGCTCCTTCGGCATCAGCGTGGGCTGATTCTCCCGATCTGAAAGCGGTATACGTTAGTGTACCGTTTCAATCAACAAAAGTCTTTCGTCTGATTCAAGATACCGCAGATACCCGCTTGTGCAAGTGCAAGTGGCTGGGCAAGACTGCCCGCATGACACATCCCGCTTACTTTTTCGGCTACGGCAGCCTGGTCAACCGCGACACTCATCAATTTGAAGGCGCACACCCCGCCCAGCTGCGTGGCTGGCGGCGGATGTGGCGGCATTCAAAGCTGCGCGAGGTTGCCTATCTGACAGTCGTGCCCGACCCCGATGGGGAAATTGACGGGTTGATCGCAGAAGTGCCGGAGGCTGATTGGGCCGCGCTGGATCTGCGCGAACGCGCCTATGACCGCGTTGCGGCGGCGCATCAGGTTGCGCATCCCCTGCCCCATGATCCACAGATCGTGGTCTATTCAATCCCCGAGGGCAACGTTGACCAAGCCGCCGCGTCGGGGCCGGTTCTGCTGAGCTATATTGATGTGGTCGCTCAGGGTTATCTGCGCGAATTCGGCGAGGACGGCGTGGCACGGTTTTTTGAAACCACGAAGGGTTGGAATGTTCCGGTGTTGCATGATCGGGCCGCCCCGCTCTATCCACGGCATTGCAGTCTGTCCAAGGCTGAAAAGGATCTGGTCGACGCGCATCTGACCCAGCTGGGAGTGACGTTCCAAGCCCTGTAGCCCAAACGCCGGATCAGCGGCGATTGTGAAAAATCTGCATCAGACGTTTTTGCGGCTGGAACGGTTCGTGCGGAGCGGTCCCATCTGCTTTGCGCAGCACCTTGAGGGCCAGAGCGTAGGACAAGAGACCAAACACAAGCCCACCGGCGGCCTGCCCGATCAACACACCGGGCGCGCCAAACCATACCGCACCCAGCAGCACAAAGGGGATCGTACCGAGGGTGTGACGACCCCAGTTTGTCCAGGTCGAATAGAACGGATGCGCCAGATTGTTGAATGCCGCGTTCGAGACAAACAGCATCCCGTTGAAAAAATACATCAGTGCCAGAGGGCCACAGAACAGGAAGATCAGGTCTTTCGTGACCCCATCTGCCTGAAACAAAGCGGCAATCTGACCGCGCAGCAAGAACAGGATCACAGCCGCAGCGGCCACATAAAGCCCTGTGAACACCAGAGCCGCGTTAAACGCCCCACGCACCCGTGCGCGATCTCCGGCCCCGAAATTCTGGCCAATGATGGGCCCCACCGCGCCAGAAAGTGCAAAGATCACCGCAAATGACAAAGGTGTCAGGCGGCCCACGACGGCCATACCCGCCACCGCCGCCTCGCCAAACTCGGCCATGGAGCGGGTCACATAGGCCTGCCCCACTGGCGTCGCCAGTTGGGTCAGCGTCGCGGGCACCGCAATCGCCAACAGTGGGGTCAGATCGCGCAGCAGGCGTCCTGGCGTGGGTCGGGTGAAGCCACCGTAGTGTTTCAGCAAAGGCAACAGCGATGTGGCCGCGATCACCACACGCGCCGCAACCGAAGCCAGAGCCGCCCCGGTCAAATCCAGACCCAGCCCGAAGATCAGGATCGGGTCGAGCACCGCGTTGACCACGCCGCCAAAGATCGTGGCCCACATGGCGCGCTGCGCATCCCCATGGGCGCGCAACAGCGCCCCGCCGGTCATGCCGATCATAAGCAGGGGCAGGCTGGGCACGATGATCGACAGATAATGCACTGCAAGTTCAGCCGTTTCACCAGTGGCCCCCAGTAGGCCAACCAGCCTGTCCAGATTGACCCAGACCAGCGCCGCAAAGATGGCGCTGAAGATCACCCCATAGATCAGCGTACTGGTCGCCTGAGCGCGGGCTTCTTCGGGATTGCCTTCCCCCAGCGACCGCGCGGCCATGGCCCCCGCTGCAATCGCCAGGCCAATTGAAAATGACGTGGTAAAGAACAAGACCGCTCCGGCATATCCCACAGCGGCGGCCAGCTCGGATTTGCCCAGCATCGAGATAAACAGCATGTCGATGAAGTCGACTGCAAAGATCGCCATCAGCCCGATGGAACCGGTCAGCGACATGACCGAGACATGGGCGAAAAGATTGCCCGTCAGAAACTTTGCCTGCTCTTGTGCCACGGGAATGGGCCCTTCTAAATTGATCTGCCACGATCACCCTTTCCGAAGGTGCCTGCAACCGCAATTCTTGTAAAAAGCCCAAGGTGCGCCGCGGCAATCAACATTGGACCCGGTCTTGGGATGTAGCCAGATGATCGGCCTGACCCGAATGGCACAGGAGCGTCACAGCCCGGCGCGAATATCTGGCCGACCTGTGGGCCGGGCAGGTTAGAACTGGAAGATAGACAGCTTGGCGCAATCAACGGGTTGGATAAGATCGCCGTGCAACAGGTGCAATCGGCCCTGGTGATCGGGGATGAACGCACGTTCGAGCAAGACGCCTACTTTGGGCTGTTGGTCCTTTCGAGACCGTCTCGCGTCCATTGTCACCCGGCATCAACGATCCGGGCACAGCGGTTGATGAAATCGCCTGGTTCGAGAAACTTCTGTGGGACCGAGCGCATCAGACGCCTGAGGATGCAGACCCGGACTATCCCCAGATTTTCCTTCCCGAAGTTGATCCCGCCACCTTGATCGAGAGCACCTTTGTCGGCACCGCTCGGGATCGCGCAGATACGGTTGAGGTGGTGCGACGGTTGCTGAACGCGCTGCAAGACGGCCTGGATCCGGAACTGGCCAAAGCCGCGCGCGATCTTGCGACCCGCACGCGTGCCTATGCAGACGCGAGTCTGGTGCTTGATCATGAGAAGGACATCGTCGCTAAAGACTAATCTGTCAGCCTTTGGCGCGGATCACCTGCAACAGGGGCATCACCTGCGACATGTCTGGCCCGTGGCTCTGACCCGTCAAGGCCTTGCGCAGCGGCATGAATAATCCGCGCCCTTTGCGGCCGGTCGCCTCTTTGACGGCCGCGGTCCATATGCCCCATGTGTCGCCGTCATACGGCCCGTCGGGCAGCATCTCCAGCGCCTGGGCCACAAATTCGCGATCCTCGTCTTCGATCACCGGATCAGCGCCGTCCCGGAACAGGGTCCACCAACCTTCCAGATCATGAAGCGTGGTGATGTTATCGCGCGCAACGGACCAGAAATGCAGGCCCAGATGCTCGGGCACGCCCAGCGCCGTCACCTGCGCCTCGACGTCCGAATAGGGCAGTGATTGCAGGTGGTGTGCGGTCAGCGGATAGAGATCTTGTTCGTCGAATTTCGTGGGGGCAGAGCCAAAGCGCGAGATGTCAAAACCCTCGATCAGCTCGGCCATATCGGCGCGCAGCTCAACCGGATCGCTTGATCCCAGGCGCGCCATCAGGCTGAGCAGCGCCATCGGCTGCACACCGGCGGCACGCAGATCACGCAGGCTGAGCGTGCCCAGGCGTTTCGACAGCGACTCGCCCTGAGGCCCGGTCAGCAGAGAATGGTGAGCGAATTCGGGCACGGTGCCGCCCAGCGCCCGAATGATCTGGATTTGCGTTGCGGTATTTGTCACGTGGTCTGATCCCCGCACCACATGGGTCACGCCCATCTCGGTGTCGTCCACGACCGAGGCTAATGTGTAAAGCACTTGCCCATCGCCACGGATCAACACCGGGTCACTGACCGATGCGGCATCAATCGAGATGTCGCCCAGAATACCGTCCGCCCAGTTGATCCGCTCCTGATCCAGCTTGAAGCGCCAGACGCCTGCACCGCGCTCGGCGCGCAGGGCATCCTTCTCGGCGTCCGACAGGGCTAGGGCTGCGCGGTCATAGACCGGGGGCTTACCCATGTTCAGCTGCTTCTTGCGCTTGAGATCCAGCTCGGTCGGCGTCTCAAAAGCCTCGTAAAAGCGGCCCATGTCGCGCAGCTTGTCGGCGGCCTCTGCATAGCGGTCCAGCCGCAGGGATTGACGCTCAACCTTGTCCCAGGTCAGGCCCAACCATTCGAGGTCCTGTTTGATCCCATCGACGTAGTCTTCCTTCGACCGCTCGGGGTCGGTGTCATCGATCCGCAGGATGAAGGTTCCGCCGGATTTGCGGGCAATCAGGTAGTTCATCAAAGCGGTGCGCAGATTGCCCACATGGATGTAGCCGGTGGGGGATGGGGCGAAACGGGTGGTGGTCATGGCTTGATGCTCCTGAAGTCACGGACGGGCAATGTCACAGCCGCGCATCTTTGTCCAGAAAGCACCCCGGCTTCATCTTGCCAATAATACTCAAATTCCGACCGGCGCGTTACGCGGGGTGCACGGGCCATTTGCGATCTAGATCTTTAAGCCCCGCCTGCACCAGTTCCGCCAGCACATCCATGTCGATATCATCCAGCTTGTTCACATACAGGCAGGATTTGCCCAGCTTATGCTTGCCCAGCCGCGACAGGATGTCCGAGTAATCCTGATACCCCGGCATGATGTAGATCGACAGGCTGGCCTTGCGCGGGCTGAACCCGGTGGCCAGAAAATCGCCCTCGCGGCCACTGTCGTAGACATAGTGATATCGCCCATATCCGATGATCGAGGGGCCCCACATCAGCGGTGAAAACCCGGTGACATCCTCAAAAAAGCCCAAGAGAGCTTCGCCATCCCTTCGTCGTTGTGCCGGTTCGACTGTTTCGAGGAAGGCGCTGGGCGACAGGCCGCTTGCTTTGGTCTTGTTTTCGCTCATGGGCATCACAATACCGAGAAACCCTGTGGTTTGTCACTCAACTGCTCTACATCAGGCCAAAGCTTGCTCATGGAGGAACGTCAAATGCCCAACCATCATCTGACCCGTCGTCACCTGCTTGCAGGTGCAGCTGCCTTACCTTTTGCGCCAGGGATGGCGCTGGCCGAAGCCCCGATGCTGGGAGCGGCCTCCTCCCCCTTCCGGCGGGTCAAGCTGGGTGATTTCGAGGTAACGACCTTGCTGGCGGGAACCGCAACGCGGCCTGATCCGCAATCCATCTTTGGTATGAATGTCAGCGCCGAAGACTTCGCCGCCGTATCACAGGCCGCGCGTTTGCCCACGGATCAGGTCCAGATTACCTTCACCCCCACGGTGGTCAATACCGGGGCGCAGCTGGTGTTGTTTGATGCCGGGTTGAGCGGGGCCGACACCACCGCCGCGATTGAGGCCGCCGGATATACCCCCGAGATGATTGACCTGGTGGTCATCACCCATATGCACGGCGATCACATTGGCGGGCTGATGCGCGATGGAGTGCCGACCTTTCCCAATGCAAGCTATGTCACGGGGCGGATCGAATATGACGCCTGGGCCAAGATGGACAATGCCGGGTTTGATAGCAACATGCGCCCCTTGGCCGACCAGACCACGATGATCGAAGACGGGGCCTCGGGGTTTGGCGGGCATATGGCGATGGCGGCCTTTGGGCACACCCCGGGTCACATGGCCCATGTGATTGAAAGCAGGGGACAATCGCTGCTGATCGCTGCAGATTTCGCCAATCACTATGTTTGGTCGCTGGCGCACCCCGATTGGGAAGTGAAATTTGACATGGACAAGGCGGCCGCGGCCGCCACGCGGCGGCGCTTGCTGGATATGATGGTGGCCGAGAATATGCCGTTCGTGGGCTACCACATGCCATGGCCCGGTCTGGGTTATGTGGAGCGCGATGGGGACGGCTATCGCTACGCCGCGATGAGCTATCAACTGACGCTCTGAGCCCACCACCATGGTCGAAGACTCCCTGGCAGCTGACGCCAAAGACCTGACCGTCTATTATGACGGCGCTTGTCCTTTGTGTTCGATCGAGATCGCGCATTACAAGCGGCAGGTCGGGGCGGAGGCTTTGCATTTTGTTGATGCCTCTGACCCTGCGGCGGATCTTGGGGAGGGGTTGAGCCAGAGCGTCGCGCTCAAGCGGTTTCATGTGCGCGATAGCAGCGGTGTTTTGGTATCCGGGGCACGGGGGTTTACGCGCATCTGGCAGGTTTTACCGAGATGGCGCTGGGCGGCGCGAGTTGCGCGCGTGCCCGGCGCTCTTGCATTACTTGTGCTTCTCTACCGCGCGTTCCTGCCGATCCGCCCCTTTCTGTCGCGTTTGGTGGCCCGTTTTAAGCAAACTTAATCGCGGAATTTCACCGCGTTGATTTGTCCGGCCAGATCTTCGGCGGGCATAGGCAACATCCGTTCCGACACATAGATTGCGCCCTCGACCAGGGCTGCATTGCCCCGCGCCAGCAACCTTCGGTGCCAGGTCATGCGCTCGCGAAATGCTGCATCGTCATGGCTGTGCAGGATCAAGAACATCTCGCGTTGGCTGTGCTGCGCGTTCGCATAGGCGAATTCGTCCCAGGTCATTGTCGGATAGCGCCAGACGTGTATTCCCGCATCGTCAACCTTCAGGACTGCAAAGGGCGACAGGATACGCATCAACGCGGACCATGTGGCAAAGCCAAAGAAGACAGCGCCGACGAACCCAATCGGAAGCATGATGTGCAAATCCTCAGGATCGCTGTGTCCGCTGAGCCAGAGCCAAAGTGGCAGGGCCGACAGGGCTGTCATGATCACGCCCAGTCCGAACAGGATCAGCATGTTGCGCTTGGGCGCGTGGATTTCAAACGGCTCAACCTTCATCGCGCCAGCGGTTGACGATGGGATAGCGGCGATCCAGCCAGAACGCCTTTTTGCTCAGGCGCGTCCCCGGGGCTGACTGGAAGCGTTTGTATTCCGAGATGTAGAGCAGATGTTCCACCCGCTTGGCATCTTCGCGGCTGTAGCCTGCGGCGATACAGTCCTCAATTGCGCCATCCGCATCGACCAGTATTTGCAGGATCCCGTCCAGCACGGGGTAATCCGGCAGGCTGTCGCTGTCTTTCTGATCAGGGCGCAATTCAGCCGAGGGCGGTTTGTCGATCACGCTGACCGGGATCACCTCTCCTGCGGAGGCCAGCATCCAGTCGCGGTGATTGGCATTGCGCCAGCGGCAGGTGTCAAAGACGCGGGTTTTGTACATATCTTTAATGGGGTTATAGCCGCCCGCCATATCGCCATAGATGGTGGCGTAGCCCACGGCGACCTCGGATTTATTGCCCGTGGTCAGCAGCATTTCCCCGAACTTGTTGCTGAGTGCCATGAGATACAAACCGCGCAGGCGGGATTGAATGTTTTCTTCGGCCACGCCCTCTTGGGTGCCCTCAAACAAGGGGGCCAGCGTGTTGGTGATCGCCCGCCGTCCGTCCTTGATGGGCACGATGTCATAGCGACAGCCCAGTGCCGCCGCGACCGCCTTGGCATCATCCAAGGACCCGTCCGAAGTGTATTCGGACGGCATCATGACGCAGCGCACATTCTCGGGCCCCAAGGCATCCGCCGCGATGGTGGCCACAATCGCGGAATCAATCCCGCCGGACAGGCCCAGCAGTACCTTCTTGAAACCTGTCTTGCGCATGTAATCCCGCAAGCTGAGGACCATGGCATGGTAATCCTGCTCAAAGGCGTCGGGCAGTTTGGCCAATTCACCCACCTCGGCCCGCCAGCCATCTGGCGAGCGCACCATATCAAGATGCGCAATCGCCTCTTCCATCACTGGCATTTGCAAGGCCAGCTCGCCACCGGGGTTCAACACGAAGCTGCCGCCGTCAAAGACGATGTCATCCTGCCCGCCAACCAGATTGAGGTAGATCAGCGGCAGGCCGGTCTCGACCACGCGGGAGACCATGAGGTTCTGGCGCACCTCCATCTTGTTGCGGTAATAGGGCGAACCATTGGGCACCAGCAGGAATTCAGCCCCGGTTTCGGCCAGGGTCTCGGGCACGTCCTCGTGCCAGCTGTCCTCGCAAATGGGGCTGCCGATGCGCACGCCGTCCACCACATACGGCCCACCCAGAGGCCCAGCATCATAGAGGCGCACCTCGTCAAACACCGTTTCATTTGGCAGATTGTGTTTCAGGACAGTTGTGCTGATCGTGCCTTTCTTGAGGATGTAGTAGGCGTTAAATAGCTTACCATCCTTCACCGCCGGGCCACCAATGGCCAGCGTCGGGCCATCTGCACAATCAGCGGCCAGCTTTTCGATCTCGGCAATGGCATCCAGATGAAAGGCCGGTTTCATCACCAGATCCTGGGTGTTGTAGCCGGTGATGAACATTTCGGGCAGGGCCACCATATCGGCACCTGCATCCTTGCCGGCCTGCCATGCCGTGCGGGCCAGCGCGGCATTACCGGCCAAATCCCCCACCGTTGCATTCAGCTGAGCCAGTGTCAGACGAAACCTGTCAGTCATGGTGGGATGCCCCCGTTAAAACCTTATGCCCCTGATTTAGCAGATCACCCGGCAAGGGAAAGCCGATTTGCCGGGGCCTGGCTGCAAAACTCGTTGTGCCTTGTGCCGCGCTCCACTAAATTCGCGCAGACTCTGCCGGTCCTGGCAGATCCCGGGGGGGGTATCAGAGGTTTTCATGACCAAATCGCTTGCGAAATCTGTTTTTCTGTCTGTTGCACTGATGTCTGCGGGGTTTGCCTCGGCGCAAGAGGGTGAGGTGCAGACCAAGCAATACGACGATGGTGGCATCTATGAAGGTACCTTCAAGGACGGCCTGCAACACGGCACCGGGACCTACACCCTGCCCAATGGCTATCAATATGTCGGCGATTGGATCGAAGGCGAGATCCGCGGCAAGGGTGTGGCACGCTTTCCAAACGGGTCCGTTTATGAGGGCGAGTTTGCCAAGGGCAAACCCAATGGCATCGGCAAGATCGTCTTTACCGACGGTGGCACTTTTGAAGGGGCGTGGGCGGATGGCAAGATCACCGGCGAGGGCGTTGCGGTCTATGCAAATGGCGTGCGCTATGAAGGTGGGTTCCTGAACGCCATGCATCATGGCAAAGGCCGGATGCAAAGCCCAGGTGGCTATGTCTATGACGGCGGCTGGGTGAACGGTGTCAAAGAGGGCGAGGGCAAGATCGCCTACCCCGATGGCGCGGTTTACGAAGGCGAAGTCCGCCAAGGCGCGCGCGAGGGCCAAGGGACGCTGACCATGCCAGATGGGCTGGTCTACACCGGGTTGTGGAAAGATGGGCAGATCAACGGCGCTGGCCGTCTGGTGCAGCCCAATGGCGATATCTATGAGGGCGAGTTGGTCAGTGGCCGCCGCGACGGCTTGGGTGTCGTGACCTATCAGAATGGCGATATCTACGACGGCGCTTTCAAAAACGACCAGCGCGACGGGCAAGGCACGTTCACCGGCACAGATGGCTACAAATATGTCGGGCAATGGGTGGCCGGCAAGATCGCCGGTCAGGGTCGTGTGATTTACCCGGACGGTTCGGTCTACGAAGGCGAGTTTCGCGATGATCTGGCCAATGGGATGGGCAAGATCACCTATCCCGATGGCGCGACCTATGAAGGCAGCTGGCGCGATGGTGTGATCCACGGCACAGGCATCGCCAAATATCCCAACGGCGTTGTATACGAAGGTGAATTCCAGGACGCCAAGAACCACGGCCAGGGTGTGATGACCTATGCAGACGGCTATCGCTACGAAGGCGCGTGGGTGAACGGCCAACGCGAAGGCGATGGCAATGTCACCTATCCCGATGGCACAGTGTACAGCGGTGGCTTTGCGGCCGGGCAGCGCCATGGCACAGGCGAGATCACCATGCCGGATGGCTTCAAATATGTCGGCCAATGGGACAATGGTGAAATCAGCGGTCAGGGCATGGCCACCTACACCAATGGCGACATCTACGAGGGCACCTTCCTGCGAGGCAAACGTCAGGGCAACGGCACGATGCGCTACGCCACCGGAGAAGAGGCCTCGGGTGAGTGGACCAACGGGGCATTGGCAAGCCAGGTGGACGAGGCTCCGGCTGAGGACGGAGCGGCGACTGCCGAGACTGGAAACGAGACGGAGACGGGCGCCGAGACGGGCACAGATACCAACTAGGCGCGCGCCGCTTTTGGCTGGCCCCACAAGCCCCCTATGCCGCAGATCACACCGCCCACTCCAGCGGGTCCGGCAGGGCATCAGCGGACATATCCACCCGCAGCGCCCGCCGGGGCGAAGCCACCATCGCCGGACGCGAACGGTGCAATGTCAGCATCGACAGGATGAGGATATCGCCGGGGGCAGCCACGGTGATCTCGGTTTCGCATGTACGGGCTTCGGCCTCGGCTTGATCTGAGGACACCAGCCCCTTGCGATGACTGCCCAACGCGATCTCCATCGCCCCATTGTCCGCTGTATTGGCATCGAGATGCAGACGCAAAAACAGCATTTGCTTCAAGATGTCTTCGGGGGGCTCGCAATGCCAGGTGTCGCCTTTCTGGCTCCAGTTGCCAAAGCCAGGCACCTCAGCACGGGTCTTGACGGCAATGACACGGTCCTGATGCCAAGGCACGGACCAGTTGCGGCCGTCCCCCTTGGAGAAGGACACCAGCCGCACCGGGATCATCCCCGGCCAGAGCTGTGCGATCTTTTGAAGCGCAGGCAGATTTGCAACCTGTTCCATGGCCGGATGGCCTGCCTCTATACGTGCGCCGGGTCGATGCCCCGTGTCGAGAGTGGCCTCCAAACCCGCCAGATCAGCGGCGCTCAAGGCGCCGCGCATCCAAACGCGACCGGTCTGTTCAAATTCTTCACGCATCAGACGGTCTCTCCTGCGTCCAACTTTGCCAGAAACGCATCCGCTTCGGACAACACGGTTTCGCGCCGCGCGTCGTCCATCCGGTCCCAGGTGCGGTACATGTTGCCCATGCGCGCATTGCCGGCAAACCGATCCCGGTGGCGCAGCAGAAAATGCCAATAGAGCAGGTTGAACGGACAAGCCCCCTGCCCCGTTTTGGTGGTGACGGAATAGTGGCAGCCTTTGCAGTAATCCGACATCTTATGGATGTAATTGCCCGAGGATACATAGGGCTTTGAGGCAATGACCCCATCATCGGCAAACTGGCTCATCCCCACCGTATTGGGCGCCTCGACCCATTCATAGGCATCCGCATAAACCGCCAGATACCATTCATGCAGCTGATGCGGATCAATGCCCGCCAGCAAGGCAAAGTTGCCCGTGACCATCAGCCGTTGGATGTGATGGGCATAGGCCTCGTCCCGGGTTTGGGCCACGGCCTCGCTCATGCAGGCCATGCGTGTCTCGCCGCCCCAATACATCCACGGAAGATCGCGGGTGTGGCTCAGCGCGTTCCGGCTGACGTATTCCGGCCCTTCCAGCATGTAAATCCCGCGGACATATTCGCGCCAACCGATGATCTGGCGGATAAAGCCTTCGGCGTCGTTCAGCGCCACCGTGCCGCCCCGGTATTCTTGCTCGACCCGCTGGCAGACCTCCATCGGGTCCAGCAGACCAAGATTGATATAGGGCGACAGGACCGAGTGATGCACGAAGCGGTCTCCGGCCAGCATGTCATCCTGATAGGTCCCAAACCCATCCAGCAGATGGGTCGCGAAATGGTCCAGAGCACGAAGGGCCTGAGCGCGCGTGACGGCAAACCAGAACGGGCGCAATCGGCCAAAGTGATCACCAAAGCGCGCCTCAACCAGTTCCAGCACCTCTTCGGTGATCTGATCCGGGATGAACTGCATCGGCTTTGCGCGCAGCATATCTGTCTGGGCCGGTTTGCGGTTGTCGTGATCATAGTTCCATTTGCCCCCTTCGGGATCATCGCCGTCCATCAGCAGGCCGGTCTTGCGGCGCATGTCGCGATAGAAATACTCCATCCGCAATTGCTTGCGGCCCTCGGCCCAGCGTTTAAATTCGCCCTGCGTGGCGATGAACCGATCATCCGGTAGCAATGTGACCGTCATTGGCGCGGTCTGCAACGCTTCGACCAAACGCCATTCGCCGGGCATGGTTGCGATGACGTCGCTGGTGCTGTGCGCCTGACCGTGCCGCATCAATTCACCCACGATAGATTTTGAGGCGTCCTCGTCGTCCAGCTTGGTGTAGGCCACCTGCCAGCCTGCCTGTCGCAACTCTTCGGCAAAGTGGCGCATGGCCGACAGGACCAGCGCAATCTTCTTGGGATGATGCTTGACGTATCCGGTCTCGTCCGTGACTTCGGCCATCACGATCAGATCGCGGGTCTTGTCTGCGGCGCGCAGGGCCGAAAGGCTTTGGCTCAACTGATCGCCCAGTACCAGAACCAGCCGTTTCACCATGGCACGGGTTTTCCCGACCAATCAAAGAACTGACCGGTTTGCTCGGGTGTCAAACCGTCCAGTACGCTCAGAAGGTTTTGCGCCGCGTTTGTCGCCGGGACGGTGGGATGTGCGTTGGCGTATTTCCGAGTAAATTCGGTTTCGACCGTACCAGGGTGCAAGGCCACGCAGATCGCCTCTATGCGCGTGCGGGCCAGTTCAATCGCGCTGGTGTGGATCATCTGGTTCAGCGCCGCCTTCGCTGTGCGGTAGGAATACCATCCCCCCAAACCATTGTCGCCAATCGAGCCCACCCGCGCCGACAAGGCCGCAAACACGCCCCGTCCCTTGCGCGGCAGCAGCTTGTGCGTGTGTTTGAACACCAGCGCCGGGCCAATGCAATTGACCGCGAATTGATCCTGCATCGCTTTAGCGGTGATCGCTCGGATGGTCTTTTCAGGCTCTGCCCCTTCAATCACAAGCGCGCCCGTGGCCACGAAAATCAGATCGAACGGGCCTGAAAGGCCTTCGATCGCTCGCTGGATGGACGTCTCATCCGTGACGTCCAAACCGTCCGTGGATCGCGACAGCCCCGTCACCTCTACCCCACGCGCCTCAAGGGCTGCCTTTACAGCGCGTCCAATGCCACCACTGGCGCCAATCACCAAAGCTTTTTCCATGTCCCCTGACCTAGAGGATGTCTTTCAGGCGTCAAGGACCTTCGCCTGTAGAATTCAGGGGTTTTCAACCTCAATCCGCGCGCCTATAGTCCGACGCCATGACACCGCAGGTCCATATCGCCACATCTCAGCGCCGCCAAGGCGGGTTTTGTGCTGCGCGCCTGCTGCTCCTAAGCCGCCTCTGAGCGTGCCGTCTGGCGCGACCGCTCAGGGGATGTGCTGCACCGCGCCGATGGCTTAGGAACAAACAACAAGAGACATACCATGACACAGACTGATAAAGACCGAGTTGTCATTTTTGACACCACTTTGCGCGACGGAGAACAATCCCCCGGTGCCACCATGACCCATGCTGAAAAGCTGGAGATTGCCGGGCTGCTGGACGAAATGGGCGTCGATATCATCGAGGCCGGATTCCCCATCGCCTCCGAGGGCGATTTCAACGCCGTCAGCGAAATAGCCAGGAATACGCAAACCTCAGTGATCTGTGGTCTGGCGCGCGCGCAGATCAAAGACATCGACCGCTGCTGGGAGGCCGTGCAACATGCCCGTCGTCCACGCATTCACACCTTCATCGGTACCTCGCCCCTGCACCGCGCCATTCCGAACCTGACGCAGGACGAAATGGCCGACCGTATCCACGAAACAGTCACCCACGCCCGCAACCTCTGCGACAACGTGCAATGGTCGCCCATGGATGCCACCCGCACCGAATGGGATTACCTGTGCCGTGTGGTCGAAATTGCCATCAAGGCTGGCGCCACCACGATCAACATCCCTGATACCGTAGGCTATACCGCCCCGGTTGAGAGCTCTGATCTGATCCGACGCTTGATTGAACAGGTGCCGGGTGCCGACGAGGTGGTCTTTGCCACCCATTGTCACAATGATCTGGGCATGGCGACGGCCAACTCTTTGGCGGCTGTCGCGGGCGGGGCACGTCAGATTGAATGTACCATCAATGGCTTGGGCGAACGCGCTGGCAACACCGCCCTCGAAGAGGTGGTGATGGCCATGAAAGTGCGCTCGGATATCATGCCGTGGCACACGGGCATTGATACCACCAAGATCATGAACCTGTCACGCCGGGTCGCGGCTGTGTCGGGCTTCAACGTGCAGTTTAACAAAGCCATTGTCGGCAAGAACGCCTTTGCCCACGAGTCAGGCATTCACCAGGACGGCATGCTGAAAAACGCCGAGACGTTTGAGATCATGCGCCCCGAGGATGTGGGTCTGACCGAAACGAATATTGTCATGGGCAAGCATTCGGGCCGTGCGGCGTTGCGCTCCAAGCTGAAAGATCTGGGGTATGAGCTGGCCGATAATCAGCTGAATGATGTGTTCGTGCGGTTCAAGGAATTGGCGGACCGCAAGAAGGAAGTCTATGACGACGACCTGATCGCCTTGGTCACAGCCGGTGACAGCGAGAACGCCCATCTGGTGATCAAATCCCTGGCCGTGGCTTGCGGGACAGGTGGCCCGGCTGAGGCCACATTGGTGATGACCGTGGACGGCGTGGAAGCCAGCGCCACTCAAACCGGCGATGGTCCGGTCGATGCGACGTTCAAAGCGGTGCGCGAGTTGCACCCGAATGCGGCACGGCTGTCGCTCTATCAGGTACACGCTGTCACCGAAGGCACGGATGCCCAGGCCACAGTCTCGGTCCGTCTGGAAGAAGACGGCCGCATTGCAACGGGCCAATCAGCAGACACCGACACGGTTGTGGCCTCGGCCAAAGCCTATGTACACGCGCTGAACCGCCTGATGGTACGCCGCGGTAAGACCGGCACCGACACGCCTGAGATTTCCTATAAGGATGTATCTTAAGGCACTAGCCTTTCACCGTTCACGCGGTGAAAGGCGGCTTTGAGCCCAAAGAGGACATTCTACGTCACTCTAAATTTTGCGTCGATTGGCAAATTAGAAGCTCAATTAGAGTGCTAGGAAAAACGGGCGGCAACGGGAGCTGTTCCAATGCCGTCTATCAGCAAAGGCATATTTGGGCCCATAGGAAATTCCAAGTGTTTCATTTACGCCGCACCAAAACGCGATCAAATGTTTCATTCTTCGTAATAAGTATCTGGTCGCAGAAGAAAAAAGACAGCGAGCAGAAGCCCGACCAAACCCAGGCCAATTGATGTCTGAGTAACGCCGAATTGCTCAGTAACATTGGAAATTACTCCACTGAGCGCTCGGGTTTTGCCCGACCCGCCATCGCCAATCGGAAGCGTGTCCGTGTAAACCGCGTATCCAAGCCAGCTAAACAACCCCAGCGCAATTGCAGATTGCACGTATTTCATGGTCACCTCCGTCTCTTGCAGGGTCAGTGTTTGACTGTGACTCGGTCAAAACTGAGGCAAATTGTGGGTGATTTTCTACGCGCCGATAGCAGTTGCTTGAAAACCACAGGAGAATGACTGCTTCGTCCCGCAGAGCGGGCACACGATTGTTCCGTGCAGCTCATGTAAATGTCTACTGACAAGCAGCTGTCAGTAGCCTTGTGTTAAACCCATGGAACACAATCACCAATGAGGGGCAACTTATGGGCATTCGAACTGACAAATTGAACCGACCTTTCCGCAAGTTCATTGAAGACCAGCCCATTTTCTTTGTCGCCACTGCCGCGCCCGAGGGGCGGGTGAATGTCTCGCCCAAGGGGCTCGATTCACTGCGCATTCTGTCGGACACGCAGATTGTCTGGCTCAGTGTCACCGGGTCTGGCAATGAAACCACCGCGCATGTGTTGAAAAACGGGCGGATGACACTGATGTTCTGCGCCTTTCAGGGCAATCCGCTGACATTGCGCACTTACGGTACGGCGCGCGCTGTATTTCCACGTAATGCTGAATGGGGTGATCTTGCAGCCCTGTTCCCTGATTACGCAGGGGCGCGAAACATATTTGTGCTGGATATTGATCTGGTCACCACGTCCTGCGGCACCAGCGTACCTGAAATGACGGTGGTCCGCCCCCGCGCGGAAACCGAGCTGGAGCCATGGTACGCCGAGATGGGCCCGGAAGGCGTCAATAAATTCTGGCGCAAGAAAAACGTCACCAGCCTGGATGGCTATCCGACGCAGATTTTTGGAGAGACTTCAGATTGAATGCCACGACTGTGAGTTGCCGCGTCAATCTCAGAAGACGACGCCCACCATCATCACCGCTGATAATGTAAATACGATCGCAGAGCCATAATCAGTTGGTTTAGGCTTGCGCTTGCTGCGCTCCATCGACCAATCGGACCATTTGCTGGCCCCCGCACCAAGTTGTGTGTCATCCCAGTTTTTCATAACAACCTCGCTCAGTCCCCACCGAACAAGGCCTCAATGCCACCAAATTGTGGCAATTTTTAGGCAATCGCGTTGAAAAAGAGGCGCCTGCAAGTCTGTGGGCCCTTTTCGAGAGGTCAGGCAGCCATCAGGCTGCGATCATATAAATCTTACGCAGGGTCTCTGTGATTTCCCACACAACAGGTGCGCCTTTGGCGATATAGAAAGTATCTCCGGCCTTCAGATGTTCCTTGGTGCCATCGGGATGGGTCAGAGTGATCTTGCCCGATACAATCGTCATCAATTCGTGCACCGGGTAGGCCGGGATATCCTCGAGACAGGGGGCGCATTCCCAGGTGCCGCTGAGGATGCTTTCGTCGTCAGTGCTGAAATGTGTGTGGTTCAGCTCGGTGTGGTCCTCACTGGTAAAGGCCGATACATCCGTCATGTCCGAGGCTTCCATCGTTGGATTCGGATCAATCAGAAAAGGAATGTTGGTCATGGCAGGGCCTTTCTTACAGAGGTTTCAAGGTGCTTTCGCTCAAGATACCTTAAAACCTCTGAATTGAAAGGGTGTTCAGTCGAGCGCGTTCAGGATGCCCATTCCCACGGGCGCACGAACGCTCCTAGCACTTTGCTGACAGCGGCATCATCCACATCCCCGGTCTTCGCAACCTGCGCGACCAGCCCCCGCTTTTTGCTGTCGATAACATGATCTACACGCGCAGCGACGCCGGCCTCTTCGAGGGCTGCATTGTAAACGCGGGTGATCGCACGTTTGCGCAGGTCGGGTTTGAACACCTTGCCCACAGCCGTTTTGGGCAATTCATCCAGAATTTCGATGAATTTCGGATGTGCGGCACGTTCGCCGACATGTGTCTTGCAGTGATTGCGCAATTCTTCGGGATCGACCGCGCCGCCATCGATCAGTTCCACATAAGCGCAGGGGATTTCACCGGCATGGGCATCAGGCTGCCCAATCGCACCGGCCATCGCCACAGCGGGGTGGCCCATCAACGCCTCTTCAATCTCGGCGGGGTCAATGTTGTGCCCCCCGCGAATGATCAGGTCCTTGGCACGTCCTGTGATCCACAAATATCCGTCTTCGTCCTTGCGCCCCAGATCACCCGTGCGCAGGTAGGTGTCGAAATGATAAAGATCGGCGTTTTTATCGACCTCGGTATAGGTATTGCCTGCAAACACACCGGGGTTTGAAATGCAGATCTCGCCCACCTCGTCCACACCGCATTCCTTGGGTCCGCCGTCTTCGTCGAGCAGGATTTTCACGTCCGTATAGGGTAAAGGCACACCAACCGAGCCGACCTTCTTTTCGCCGGTGGGCGGGTTGACCGCCACAAGACAGGTGGCTTCGGTCAGCCCATAACCTTCGATCACGGCCATGCCTGTGGCGCCTTCAAAGCGTTTGAACAACTCCAACGGCATCGGAGCCGAGCCTGAGAACGCGTTTTTCACTTTGGAAACATCCGCGTCCACCGGGCGTTGCATCAAGGCGGACACGGCAGTGGGTACGGTGATCACAAAGGTCGTGCCCCAGCGCTCCAAAAGCTTCCAGAAATTATCAAACACCCCGTCGCCGCGATAGCCTGCGGGGGTTGGAAAGACCACATGCGCACCGGATTTGATCATCGCCATCAAAATCACGTGCACCGCAAAGACGTGGAACAGGGGCAGCGGACACATCACGCTGTCGGTTTCATCAAACAGCAACCGATGCCCGAGCCAGCCATTGTAGATCATGCCTGAATACTTGTGTTGCGCGACCTTTGGCATACCGGTTGTGCCACCTGTGTGGAAGTACGCCCCAACGCGGTCACCCGCGCTGTCTGCAAAATCAAGCGAGGTGTTATGCTTGGCCATTTCCGTTCGGAAGTTGAGAACCTTGGCTTTGTGCTCCACCGCAATCTTGGGGCGGATCAAGGATACGATCCAGCTTTTGGGCGGGCTGAGATAGCGGTTGAGGTCAATCTCAAGAACCGTGCCGACATTGGGGGCATCCTTGACCGCCTCGGCCGTTTTCTGGGCTATGTCCGTTTTGGGGAAGGCGCGCAGGGTGACGACCACTTTGGCATTTGTTTCGCGCAGGATGGCCGAGATTTGATCCGCTTCAAGCAGCGGGTTGATCGGATTCACAATGCCTGCAACCATACCGCCAACCACAGCCAACGCGGTTTCCGTGGCGTTGGGCAGGACCAGGGCAACCACATCGCTTTCGCCGACACCCAAGGCGCGGAACATATTGGCGACCTGGGCGGTTTGGTCGTGAAACTCTTGCCACGTCAGGGTTTCGGCCTTGTCGGTCGGACCGGATGTCAATTGATAGCTTATCGCCGATCGGCCGGGGAATTTTTGCGCCACGTCGGACAGCATTTGATACAGCGTTTCAGGACGCTCTCGGTCCTCCCACGGCATTTCGTTGGCAATATCAATCGCATCCTGCTTAGACGCAAAACTCATGTCATTCTCTCCCTGATCGGACACGTCTTGGTGCGCGTCACTTTTCCCTAGGGTGCAGAATGAGCGGGTTTGCCTCTGCGCGCAAGTTTTACGCGACGTTCCATGCGTCAGCGGGACGCACAGCTGGCCAAATTATCGGCGATATCGGCGATCAGGGCCGGATAGAGCCCTGCCCCCGGTGTATGGTTGCGGCCCAGAAGGTCGGCCTCGGCAAAGGTCAGATCATCGCCGAAGACAGATGCCAGACGCGAGGTGTCAATGCCCGGCTCAACCAACACACAGGTGGTGGCGTTTTTCTCCATCATCTCGCGCAGATAGGCCAGACGCGCCGCACCCGGAGCGGCGGCATCCCCATCGGCAACGGCCCCCGAGGCATGCACATCGAACCGCGTTTCGAAGTAATGCAACGCGTCATGGGACACGACAAAGCTGAGGCCTCTAACAGGAGCCAGCTTGGTTTCGATCCCGGTGATCAGAGCGGCAAGCTCTGCTTGGCCAGCATGCGCGTTTGCACGGTACTGGCTGGCATGTTCTGCATCATGCACCGATAGCATTTCGGCAATCGCCACCAACCAGAATGACGCATTCTGCGGGTCGAGCCAGACATGGGGATCAACCCCCTCTTCCCCGTGATCATGATCATCATGGTCGTGGTCATGGGCCTCTTCGCCACCCGCAAACTCTTCTTGCTCGCGCCAGGGCAACAGGACGGTGCCAGGGATATCCAACAGGACCAGTTGGTCGGCAGAAGTTGCCAATGTGTCCATCGCCTCGCCCAGCCAGGGGGTCAAGGCGGGGCCGACCCAGATGACCAGATCTGCGGACTGCAGGGCCGAAGCCTGAGAGGGGCGCAGCGCATAGGAGTGAGGCGAGGCGTCCTGTGGCAAAATCAGTTCGGGCTCACCCACGCCCTGCATCACGCGGGCCACCAAGGCATGCACGGGCGCAATATCCGTGGCCACAGAAGGGGCCTCCGCCTGTGCAGGTTGCATGAAGACAAGACAAAAACAGGCAGCGAAAAAGCGCATCATCGGGCATCTCCAGTCGATGAGAAAGGTATTCGAGGGGGCTTGATAGCTGTTACTTTATAACATATCAACCCGATAGTTTGCTCATGAGGCCCCTGCATGGATCCCATCGGATTTGAACACCACGACCACAAAAGCTGTATCCGCACCGGACTGACGGCAGTGGATACGTATTGCGTCGATCATGCTTTGCAATTTACGCCAGTGCGACGGCGGGTTTTGGAGATCCTGTTACAACAACATCGCGCCATGGGAGCGTATGACATCCTTGATTTTCTGCGCGCCGAGGAGCTGGGGTCTCAGCCTCCTGTGGTCTACCGAGCGCTGGATTTTCTGGTGCGGCATGGCTTTGCCCATAAGATCGAACGTCTCAACGCTTTCATTGCCTGCGCCCATGTGGGGCACGATCACACCCCTGCGTTCCTGATCTGCCGTAGTTGCGACGCGGTCGCGGAAACGCACACAGACCCGGCGCATGGCATTTTGGGCCAGACCGCCGCAGACAACGGATTTGTTATCGAACAAACCGTGGTCGAGGTTTTGGGTCTGTGCCCCTCTTGCCATAGCGAGGGCAAGGAATGACCTTGATCGCCGCGCAAAACCTGACGGTGCGGCTGGGAAAGCAAACCGTGCTGCATAGCGTCGACTTCCATATTTCCAAGGGTGAAATTGTCACGATTGTAGGCCCCAATGGGTCCGGCAAATCCACCCTGCTTCGCAGTCTGATCGGCGCAATCGACGATGGTGGGGCTGTAACCCGGATGCCCGGACTGAAGATCGGATATGTGCCGCAGAAACTGGCGATTGATCCGACATTGCCCATGTCCGTGCGTCGTTTCCTGAGCTTGCCACGGCGACAGACATCGACTGCAATTGACACGGCACTTGATCTTGCCGGGCTCAGCAATTTGCAGGACCGACAGATGGCCGACCTCTCGGGCGGGCAGTTTCAGCGGGTGTTGCTGGCGCGCGCTGTTATGGATCAACCTGATCTGTTAATCCTGGATGAGGCGACACAAGGGCTGGATCAACCCGGCTCGGCAGCGTTTTATCAGCGAATTGCCGACCTGCGCCGCGACATAGGGTGCGCCGTTCTGATGGTCAGCCATGAATTGCACGTGGTGATGAGCGCCTCGGACCGGGTGGTTTGCCTCAATGGGCACGTCTGCTGTGAAGGCAAGCCCGAGCATGTGGCTTCGGCGCCTGAGTATCGCGCGATCTTTGGTTCGGGCACCGGGGGCGCGCTGGCAATATACCGACACGATCATGATCATGACCATGCGCACCACGGCCACGGCTGCGCCCACGATCCATTGCGCGAAGAGGCCGAGTGATGCTGGACGATTTTCTGATCCGCGCCGCGCTTGCGGGATTTGGCGTCGCTTTGGCTGCGGCACCACTGGGCTGCTTCGTCATCTGGCGGCGCATGGCCTATTTCGGCGATGCCACGGCCCATGCCTCGATCCTTGGGGTGGCTTTGGCACTTGGATTTTCCGTGTCAATCTTTGCGGGCACCCTTGGGGTGGCCTTGTTGATGGCGCTGGCGGTTTCAACGCTCAGCGGCCGAGGCTATGCCATGGACACCTTGCTGGGCGTGATGGCGCATACCGCGCTTGCCCTGGGGCTGGTCGCGGTTTCTCTGATTGAGGGTGTTCGGATTGACCTAATGGCCTATCTCTTTGGGGATATTCTATCGGTTAGTCGGACGGATCTGCTGATCATCTGGTGCGGCGCTGGCCTTGTGCTGGCCGGGTTGATCTGGCGCTGGCAGCCCTTGTTGACCGCCACGCTGAACCCTGATCTGGCCCATGCCAATGGGATCAATCCGCAACGCGAACAGCTGGTGCTGACCTTGGCGCTGGCTGTGGTTGTGGCCGTCGCCATCAAAGTGGTCGGGGTCTTGCTGATTGCAGCCCTGCTGATTATCCCTGCCGCCGCAGCGCGCCCCATGGCCCGTACGCCTGAACGGATGGCCTTGGGGGCCGCAATCATTGCCTGTCTGTCTGCCTTGTCGGGCATCGGTCTCAGCTATCTCTATGATACACCTGCAGGACCCAGCATCGTGTGTTGTGCGGCCCTCGCATTTGCACTGACCAGCGGGACACGCGCGCTGCAGCGTTAAAGCGTTTCAAGAAAAATCTGAGACATCCACTTTGGTCGAAACGCGTTAGTCCGCGGTCCTTGGGCCGCTATCATGCGCCCAGGCGCGCTGATCGGGCACATGCAGGCGCATCTTGTCGCCCACCGCCAAAGGTCCGGGATGCTCGACCCAAGCGGTCACACCGCGTTTGTCCTTGGCCGCCCCCAAAAAAGCTTTGCCGTGGCCGGGTTTGTCCTTCTCGATTTCCTTGGCGGGATAGACGCAAGGCCGGTTGTGCATGTCGATGACCAGACAGGTGCCCGCCTCACTTTGCAGCCGCGAGGACGGAGGAACATGGGTGAAGTCCGGGATCCCTTCGATCACCAGTGTCGCCCCCAACCATTCCGGTTCAATCTGGTCCAGATTTACACCCTCCGCGATCTCTGCCAGCTCTTCCGCCGACAGGATCGAGAACTGCCGCACATTGGCAATTTCTGTCCCTTCCGGATACTGGCTGGTGACACGCACACAAGACGGGCGCGTGACCCCGGCATGTACATCTGCCGCGATCCCGTCAAAGCCCACATCAACCGATTGCATCGGGGCCGACCGGATCGCCGCCGGGTCCGGGTCACCCACATGACCGAGCCATGTGACGGTTGCATAGAGTTCTGTGGGTTTCAAAGCGGGCATCGCAGGCCTCCGGCAAAAAGGGCAAAATAAATATCATAATTCGGCCAACTGTCGGCCATTGCCACCGGCCGGGTCAACGTGAAATCCGCAGGGATGCCGGGATCAGATGGTCAGGGTAAAGAACATCCGGCGGAACGGGAACAGAACTGATCCATCTGAGCGCACCGGATACGCGGTGTGCATGACCTCTTCGTAGCGGGCGATCAGATCTGCTTTCTCATCCGCGTCCAGCGCCTGCAGGATGGGGCGGGCGTATGTGCTTTCGGTAAAACGGCGCACGGGATGGCTGCCTGGTTCTGCGACAAGGCGCTGATAATACTCGGTTTCCCACAAACGGAACCGGCCCAGGGGCGCCAATAGCTCGTCGTATTTGACAGGAGACATCACGCCGGGCGTGCCCATCTTTTCCACACGGCCGGGATGGCTTTCTTCTACAAGACTTAGCCAAACCCGATGCGACGGGGCCTTGTTCTGATGCGGCATCTGCACAGCCAAAGTGCCACCCTTGCCAAGCATTCCGGCAAGCCTGGGCAGAAGCTGTTCGTGATTGCCCACCCAATGCAATGCCGCGTTTGAGAAGATCAACCCTGGCGCACGGCGCGGGTGCCAGCCGGCAATGTCCGCCTGTTGCAACGCCGAGTAAACTTGCGTCTGACGCGCCTTGTCCAGCATCGCCGGCGAGGCATCGACGCCAATCACATCGCGTCCGGCGGCGCGCGCACTCAGCGCCTTGGCCAATGCAGCTGTGCCGCAGCCCAAGTCCACGATATCGCCCGCGCCCATTTGACCCACAGCATTCAGCAGGTCCAAGCCCGGGCGCAACCTCAGGTCATGAAACCGGGCATAGGCCCCCGGATTCCAATCCTTGGCTTTTGTTGTATCGTTCACGCTGATGGCTCTGGCTCCGGTCCACCCTCGCCCAAACCCGGGTTGGATTTGGGTTTGGTTTTCGGGATCGCTGTCACCGACGGCGTCCCTGAAGCCTCAGGCGTGCCACTGGCATCGCTGTCGTCCTCTGGCGGCTCGCCACGAATGACGCGCTCGATCTCTTCACCTGTCAGAGTTTCATACTCCAGCAGACCCTGAGCCAGGCGCTCCCAATCATCCTTGCGTTGGTTGAGGATCTCAAAGGCACGATCATAGCCTTCGTCGATCATGCGTTTCACTTCGCCTTCGATCAGCTCTTTCGTGGCCGCAGAAATCGAGAACCCACCGGCCCCGTTGCCCATATAGCCTTCGTGGGCCTGTTCGTAGTCGATGTTACCGACCTTGTCGGACATCCCCCAGCGCAGCACCATGGCACGCGCCAGGCCCGAGGCTTGCTGGATATCTCCCGCAGGCCCGTTCGAGACATTGTCTGCGCCATATTTGATGATTTCGGCGGCCTTGCCAGCCATGGTCATGGCCAGTTTCTCTTCGCACTCCGAGCGGTGCCAGTTCAGACGGTCGATCTCGGGCAAGGAGACCACCATACCCAACGCACCACCGCGTGGGATGATCGTGGCCTTATAGACGGGGTCACATTGCGGCAGGGTCAGGCCGACAATGGCGTGGCCCGCCTCGTGGTAGGCCGTCTTTTCTTTCTGCTCATCGGTCAGAACCATCGAGCGGCGCTCGGCTCCCATCATGACCTTGTCCTTGGCGTTCTCAAAATCTTCCATGGTCACGAAACGGCGGCCCACACGGGCGGCCATCAGGGCCGCCTCATTCACAAGGTTCGCCAGATCAGCGCCCGAGAAACCCGGCGAACCACGGGCGATAATGCGCAGATCGACGTCCGGTCCTAAAGGCGTTTTGCGGGCATGCACGCCCAGGATCTTCTCGCGGCCTTTGATGTCGGGATTTGGCACGGTGATCTGACGGTCAAACCGGCCCGGCCGCAGCAATGCGGGGTCCAGAACATCCTTACGGTTGGTCGCAGCGATGATAATCACGCCTTCGTTCGCCTCAAAGCCGTCCATTTCCACCAGCAGTTGGTTCAGCGTTTGCTCGCGCTCGTCGTTACCACCGCCGTAACCGGCACCCCGATGGCGACCTACGGCGTCAATCTCGTCGATGAACACGATGCAGGGCGCGTTTTTCTTGGCTTGTTCAAACATGTCGCGGACGCGGGAGGCCCCGACACCGACGAACATTTCTACGAAGTCCGAGCCTGAGATGGTGAAGAACGGCACCCCGGCCTCCCCCGCCACCGCACGCGCAAGCAGCGTCTTACCCGTCCCCGGAGGGCCGACCAGCAATGCACCTTTGGGGATCTTGCCGCCCAGGCGCGAGAACTTCTGTGGATTGCGCAAAAACTCGACAATTTCGTCCAGCTCGTCTTTGGCTTCGTCGATGCCTGCGACATCGTCAAAGGTCACGCGGCCATGTTTTTCAGTCAGCATCTTGGCCTTGGATTTGCCAAAGCCCATCGCACCGCCTTTGCCGCCCCCTTGCATCCGGTTCATGAAGTAGATCCAGACACCAATCAGCAGCAGGAACGGGAACAGGGTCAGCAGGAAGGATTGAAATCCGCCTTGCTCTTGTTTTTCGGCCGATACCGACACGCCTTTTTCGATCAGCGTGGGGGTCAGATCAGCATCCGAGGGCTTGATCGTCACGTAGTCTTTGCCGTCCGAACCCCGGAAGCGCACATTTTCGCCGTCGATTGTCACCTGGGCGACATTCCCGTCATTCACCTGTGCGATGAATTCGGAATACTTCACCGTCTGGCTTTGCAATGTGTTGCCCGAGCCGGAAAACAGATTGAACAGCGCCAGGATCAGCAGGAACAGAACCAGCCAAAAAGCGAGATTACGTGCGTTGCCCAAGGAAACTCTCCTATGAAATGCGTTAGGTGCTGCGTGTATCACAGGACCTGCCTGTCATAAATAGAGATCACGGGCGTTTGTTCAATGCGAAATCAGGTACTCAGCGAAGTCCAGTTGCGTCATTTGCATGGGTTTGAGTAAGATTTGATCCATTTGCCCCAGCCCAAGCGCGCCACACCATGTCAATTGGTCGCCGTTCCACAGTGACGGTAGACTGCGGGCGCTATGAAACGGAGGGCTGCCCGGAGAGCGATCTTTGATCTGCGCCCAGCCGTCTTCGCCCAAGGCCCGCAGGGTCTGACCCGCATGGGCATTGGAGTTAACACACCATCGATGATCCCAGAAGTGCCCATACGCCGCTTTCGTGTGCATCCCGGCCAAAGCTGCATATTCGCGGAAGATGCGGATAAGCGGCCCCTCGTGGCGCAGCTCGCAGCCGTGCAGCGTGCCGCCTTGCCCCTTTTGCAGTTGGTCCCAAAGGCCCTGCAGCGGTGCTTCTCGTGGCGGATAGGCAACAGATGACGTGAACCGCAAGGCCGCTGACAGCAGGCGCAGACCCGTTTCAGGTTCGACGTCCGTGATGTCGGGGGACAGGTGAATTTCACCACTGGGTGTATGCAGGGTGCCAAACTGGTGCCACACCCCTACGGCGCGCGCCTCCAGCGCCGGGCGCGCCCGCGCCAGCCGAGACGCGGTGGCCGCCAGCGTGTCGATGCCAATGCCCTCAGCGGCCCAATCGGACAGCAGCTTGCGCATACGCACACGCTCGAACCTGTCATCTTCGTTGCTGGGATCATCAACCCACTCCTGCTCGACCTGGCGCAGATAGGCGCGCAATGCGTCACGGCGAAGCTCCAAACAGGGGCGCAGGATGTGAAACGCGCTGCGTCCCTGGGCCGGGGTGGCATCGCTGTCGCTCTCAGGCGGCATATCACCGATGATGTCGCCTGGCACAGCAGGTTGCGGCGCCACAGGTCTGTCTGCGCGCATTGCGGATAAACCTTGCACCCCGGCCCCGCGGTTCAGACGCATCAGGAAAGTTTCGGCAACATCATCACGCGTGTGGGCCATCAAAATATGGCTCAGACGTCCCCGCCAACGGTCAATCAGACCAAGCCGGGCTTCTCGCGCTTGCGCCTGAACGTTTCCCTTACCATCCCACTGCCACCGCGCGGTTGCATGGGGATGACCGAGTTTTGCACAGATCCCGGCGACCGTTTGCGCCTCGGCGGCGCTTTCGTCGCGCAGGCTATGGTCGATGGTGAGTATCCAAAGTTGGGTGCCCGTTGCTTGCGCCCATTCATGCGCCAACGACAGCATCGCCATGCTGTCCCCTCCACCAGACACGGCAAGTCCGATGGCCTTGGGCGCGGGGTCGCCCAGAAGATCACTCAGCGCGCATTGGAACGCGCGGTGCAGATCATCTGGCGTCACTGACACCCCAGGTTTTGCATGGCAGAGCGCGCTTCCAGAACGGCGTCCGACGCGGGGAAGCGCACTTCGACTTCGCCTAGGGTCACGCAGGCCTCGTCTGTTTGGCCCAAGCGACCCAATGATCGGCCCAAATTATAGAGCGCGTTTGGCGCCTCAGGCCCATCAGGCGAGGTGCTGAAGACATCCAGATACGAACGCGCCGCTCCGGTCAAATCCCCTGCCCCTTCCAGCGCATCGCCGCGCATGATGCCCGCTTTGTCAGACAAGGGTCCTCCGGGATAGTTTTGGCGGTAGTTTTCCAACAGGCTTGCGGCCTCGGCCCAGTTTCCTGCGGCCAGCGCATCTTCTGCGGCTTTGAAATCGGCCTCTTCGCCGACGGCCAGCTCAACACCGGGATCCGTGGTGGCCGAGCTGCCGGATGTGCTGCTCGATCCGCTCGTGCCTGCGCCGCCCCCGTCAACACCGCCCAGAGTAGTGCCTTCGCTCAACTGGCCAAGATCGCAATCGGTTTCCAGCTCGCACAGCCGGAATTCCAGATCGCCAATGCGGTTGGTGCCGTCTTTGACCACGGCCCCGATGCGAAATTCCAGCTCTTCGGTCTTGGCGGTCAGGCGGGCCAACTCGCTTTCGATGGTGTTGACCCGTTCCAGCAGGCTGTCGCCACCGGTGGCCGAACCGGCCGCGCCAGTGGTCGACAATTCACGGTTCAGCTTTTGGACTTCGACATAAAGCACCGAAAGTTCCTGCCGGATATCCGCCAGAGTTTCAGTAGATTGCGCCACAGCCGCAGGGGACGACCCCAGCAGACCAAACAGGGCAACGACAAGATACATATATCGGTGCATTTAGGTCAGGTCTCCGATTAGCTGGTAGGCACGACCGACACGACCGTCACGGCGCGGCGGTTCTTGGCATAGCAGGATTCTTCGCTGCAGATCTCGATCGGGCGTTCCTTGCCGTAGCTGACCACCTTGATGCGGTTCGATGGCACGCCCAGGCTGACTAGATATTCCTGTACCGAATTGGCACGGCGTGCGCCCAGCGCGAGGTTGTATTGACGAGTGCCTTGTTCATCCGCGTGACCTTCGATCAGCGCGTTGTATTCAGGATTGTTGGTCAACCAGCTGGATTGGCCATCCAGTATGCTGCGGCCAGTGGCGGTTAGGGTCGAGGTGTCGACCTCAAACAACACACGGTCGCCCACGGTCTGTTGAAAATACAGCGGCGAGTTTGGATCCTGTGCAGATCCGGGCGTGATGCTGTTGCTGGAATTGGCATTCAGATCCGTCGCGCTTGCGTCATCGTCAAAGCGGTTGTTCGCACACCCCGCAACGGCCATCACGGCGCATAGGATTACGGCTTTGCTCAATAGTTTCATAGGTTTGCCCCACTCATTTTCTGTTTGTTGGTCTTGTTATGTGTCATGCTCTTTTTACGTTTTATCACAGCCTTTCAGACCATGCGCATTTTTTTGCCATTTGCCGTGCCTTGGCTACTTTTGCAAGGGCGACCACGCTGGATCACTGGCCCCGGTTGACGTGTTGACCTGCCGCAGATTGCGGCCAGTGATGTCCACTGAATAGAGGCTGGCACGGCCATTGGCGCCTTGGGTTTCACGGGTGAACATGATCACGCGGCCATTGGGCGACCATGTGGGGCCCTCATCCAGGAAAGACGCCGTCAGCAGCCGTTCTTCTGACCCATCCACACGCATCACGCCAATGTGGAACCGGCCTTTGGATTGCTTGGTAAAGGCAATCAAATCCCCACGCGGGGACCAGACCGGGGTGCCATAGCGCCCTTGCCCGTTAGAAATTCGGCGCGCTTCGCCGCCCGAGGCACTCATGACATAGAGCTGCTGCGTGCCCGAGCGATCGCTTTCAAACACAATCTGGCTGCCGTCGGGGCTGTAGCTGGGCGCTGTTTCGATGGACGGCGTCACGGTCAATCGCTCCGGTGCACCGCCGTCGATGTTCATGCGGTACAAATCTGTGTTACCACCCTTGGTCAGCGAAAACGCTACCGTGCGGCCGTCAGGGGCAAAGCGCGGCGCAAAGCTCATCGTGCCATCCTGGGTATCCAGCCCGCGCCGTCCGACCGAAGCCACATCCAACACGTATATCTTGGGAAAGCCTGTCTCATAGCTGGTATAGAGCACACGGTCGCCAGTGGGCGAGAACCGCGGCGCCAGAACGATGGAGGCGCTGTCGGTTAGGTATTTCACATTCGCGCCGTCGTAATCCATGATCGCAAGACGTTTTTGGCGCGCGTCCTTCGGCCCGCTTTCGGCGACAAAGACAACACGGCTGTCGAAATAGCCACCTTCGCCCGTGATCCGGCTGTAAACCTGATCCGCCACTTTATGCGCAATGCGTCGCCACCCGTCCTGTGTGCCGACCAGCTGCAGACCCTGCCCCAGCTCTTGCCCGGCAAAGACATCATAGATGCGGAACTTCACGACCAATTGACCACTGGCATCCACGCTGACGGCCCCGCTGACCAGAGCCTGCGCATTGATGGCTTTCCAATCGGCATATTGCACCGGGCTGGAGAAGCTGGTGATCGAGCTGATGAACGCATCCTTGTTGATTTGGCGAAACAGGCCGGTGCCTGTCAGGTCATCCGCGATCACCTGCGCGATCTTGGTTCCAAAATCCGCTCCAACGCTGTTGTCGCCAACGAAATCAGGCACCGCAAAGGGCAGAGGTTCGATGACCCCGTCCGTGATCTCAATCCTGAGGGGCCCAGTCTCCTGTGCCGTCACCGCTAGCGGTGTTGTCAGGGCCCAAATCGTAAGGGCCATCAAAAGGGTCAGTACACGTACTATCATTTGATCCTCATTTTCTCAGGATTAAACGTCATTTCAATATTGCGCCATTGCGAATACTTTTCACGGGGAAGATCAAAGCCAGAAGCCCCGCAGCGGATAATCGCGCGCCGGGCGGCCTCAAAGGCTTGCTTTGCCGCCGATCCGCTGCCACCTGAGGCGCTGATCATGCGGATCGTCCCGCTGAAGGGTCTGCCGTCTTCGGCCATTTCAACACCAACCACCACTGTGGTTTGCAAGGCCTCCGAACTGAGCGAGCCGACGTTCCAGCAGTTTTCCACAGCAACGCGCAATGCGTCTTTCTCGCCTCGAGTCAGAGGCGGGCCGGTTGGTTGCACTTCGTCATCGCCGTCACTGTCGCCCAGCGCTTCAGCTAAGGCGTCATTCACTGCATTGCTGTTGTCGTCAGCAGTTTCACTTGGGTCTTCGGCGGGCCGGGTCTGAGGCCGTTTCGATGTCGAAGGTGCGGCTGCTGCCGCTTTCTCGGCTTCGGTCACGATCTCAGTCGTGGCTTCCTCGGGGGCTGTTTCATCCGTTTCTTCGCGTGGCACATCCGCGGTTTCATCCGGCGTGGTTTCAGGCTGGGCCACATCATCCACACGCACATCAGGCTCGGGCTGCGCCACGGGCTCGGGCGCGACACGCTCAGCCGGGCGGGGTTGCGGGCGAACGGTTAAGTCGGGGATCAGCACTGCCACATCCTCGGAGGGTGGCTCCAACACAGGAGGCTCGTCTGTCACCTCGGCCTCGGGCGAGGGCTTCAGTTCGGCCACATCCGGGGTTTCATCGGCCTCGGCGGGCTCGGTTACTTCCGGCTCCACCTGTTCGGGTGCGACATCCGGTGTGGCAGCAATGTCTGGTGTCTCTTCCACCGGATCAGGCGTCTCGGGCGTGATCACCTCGGACACGGCATCAGGGCTTTCCTGTGGGGCCACAAGGGCGGCAAAATCCTCGGATGAAATCGCGGTCACTTCTGTCACCTCAAACGGCAACGGCTCGGCGCTGAACACACCGCCGAAAAAGGCCCAGCCGATCAGACCCAAATGGCCCGCGCCGGAGATATATTGCCCCGTATTCATATCTTTGGCTCAGCCGTCCTGCTCGTCCAGGGACGGCCCACCTGTGTCAGTGACAAGGCCGATATCGTTGAAGCCTCCGCTGTTCAGTGCGCCCATCACCTGCATCACATCCGCGTAGGGCACTGCGCCATCGGCACGCAGATAGACCTTGGCGCCTTCACGTTCAGCGGCAATGGCGCGCAACCGCGTGATCAGCTCGTCCCGCGCCACCTCGGTGGTCTGGATCATCACGATGCCCTCTGCTGTGACGGTCACGCTCAGTGGTTCTTCCTGCTCGCCGGGCAAGGCACTGGCGGCGGTCTTTGGCAATTCCACCGGCACACCCACAGTCATGAGCGGTGCCGCAACCATAAAGATGATCAAGAGCACCAACATCACGTCCACGAAAGGGGTCACGTTGATCTCGGCCATGGGCCTGCTGCGACCCCTGCCCCGGCGGCGGCGTCCGCCTCCTCCGGTCTTTTGTACAACACCCGCGCCCATATCAGCTGTCCAGTTGACGGCTGAGGATGGTGGCAAATTCGTCGGCAAAGGCCTCGTAGCCCGCGACGATCCGGTCGGCATCTGCGCTCAGCTTGTTGTAGAAAACCACCGCCGGGATCGCGGCCAGGAGGCCCAATCCCGTGGCCAGCAAAGCCTCGGCAATGCCGGGGGCCACAACCGCCAGATTGGTCGATTGCTGTTCGGCGATCTCAATGAAGGCGTTCATGATGCCCCAGACGGTCCCGAAGAGACCCACAAACGGTGCGGTAGACCCCACCGTTGCCAGAACCGACAGGCCGTTTTGCAACCCCTCGCTTTCCTTGGCGATGGCCACATCCATCGAGCGGTCAATCCGCGCTGTGGCCCCGGCAATCAGCCCGCCATCGTTGCGGTGACTGCGACGCCATTCCATCATGCCCGCGGCAAAGACCTTCTCGGACTGCCCGGCGGGATCCGCCCCGATCTCGTCAAACAGCTCATCCAAAGGTTCGCCCGACCAGAACTTCCGGTCAAAGATTTCCGCCTCGCGCGTGGCGCGACGATACATGATCATCTTCTGAATGATGATCGACCACGCCCAGAACGAGGCCGCAATCAGTATAATCATCACCAATTTCACGATAATAGTTGCGCGTGCAAATAGCGCCCACATGGAGAAATCCATCTCCTGTGCCAAAGCCAGAGTTTCTGCTTCCATTCTGCCTGCTCATTTTTTTATGGCCGTTGTTCGGCCTTATTGGTCGCGAAAATAGCGTAGTTCCAAGGGGAAAGCCAATAGATACGCAGCATGAGCGGGAAAAACGCTTCTTTAGTGCAGCATCAGGCGGATATTTGCCGGTAAGCGCGCGGGCTGGCCCGTCTCGTTGATGCACACGATTGTCACCACCGCCGAGAACAGCATATCCCCATCACGGGTGACATCCTGCTCCAACACAAGGCGCGCTCCGGTGACGGTTTGCACGCGCGTGTCCACTTTGATCTGATCATCAAACCGTGCAGGGGCGTGATAGTCCGCCTCTATGCGGCGCACTGCAAAAACCACGCCATCTTCATCGCGCATCGCGTTTTGATCAATCCCCAGGGTGCGCACCCAATCGCTGCGCGCACGCTCTATGTATTTGAGATAATTGGCATAATAAACGATGCCTGCCATGTCAGTATCTTCGTAATAGACGCGTATAGGGAAGATATGGGTCATGCTGCCAACTTATGCGCCCACCCTTGGCCTTGCAAACGAAAAGCCGCCGCCCGGTGGGAAACCGCGCGACGGCTGGGAAGCCCGGACAGTGAAAGCGCTGCCCGGGGTATCCTTATGAGGCGCCGGTCCCGTCAAGCCAGCCTTGCCAGACGTCCGGGTTTTCTTCCAGCCACTGAGCGGCGGCCTCTTCAGGCTCCAGCTCGTCAATGTCCACCAACTTGGCCATCTCGGCAATCTGCGGGTTGGTGAACGAAATCTGGGTTAGAACCTCGTAGGCATCAGGCCATTTGGCCTCCATCCCCTCCCAAGCAGCCTTTTTCAGATAGCCCGAGGCCGGGTTCCCGCAATCATGCGGCAAATCTGGGTTCGGACCCTTTGAGGGATCTTTGTCACAGCCTTCTTCCCACTCGGGGAAGTTCACAAACTCGCCGGGCCAGACAGCTTCGGCAAAGTTGGGGGTCCAGTTGAAGACCACCACCGGGCGTTTGTCCTGTTCGGCCGCGCCAATCTCGGCCCAAAGGGCTGCGGCGGAGCCTGCGTTGATCACAACAAAGTCCATCTCAAGCGCCTCGACCTTTTCCGAGGCATGCTTGAGCCAATCGACAGGCCCGTCCAGGTAACGGCCCTTGTCGCCGGTTTCAGCCGTGGCAAACAGGGCAGCGCAATCGTTCAACGCCTTCCAATCAGGCAATCCGGGGCACGCCTCTTTGGTCCACATCGGGTACCACCAATCTTCGCGGGTCACCGCGTCGTGGTTCCCGACGTCGACGATACCGCCCTTTTCCATTGCCGCATTGAAGGACTTGCCAAAGGCGCCTTCCCAAACTTCCAGCTCAAGCGTGACATCGCCCAACCTGACGGATTCGTAGACGGCCTGGCTGTCTGTGGTGACGAACTCAACCGAGTTCCCCATGCTTTCAAAGATTTGCCCCACCACATTGCTCATGATGATCTGGCTGGACCAGTTATGGATCGGAATGACAATCGGATCTTCGCTGTCAGCGGCAAACCCGGCGAAAGGCGCCGCCATCAAGGCGGCGGCACTCAGCGTGTGTTTCATCAGTCTCATGATATCTCCCTCATTTTTTTACATTGATGAGTCTGAGGTTAGCGGTATCAATTTGGTAAAATCCGGTTAAACATTCTACGGTTATGCGAAATGTTAGAGGAAAACCTCCAAAAATGACCAACCAGCCCGCGCTCGACTACATCGACCAGCAAATTCTTCAGGCCCTGATCGAAGACGGGCGCGCCAGTGTTGAAAAGGTGGCTGAACGTGTGGGGCTGTCGCCCACCCCTGCGCGGCGGCGCATTCGGCGGCTTGAGGAGATGGGAGCCATCACCGGTTACCGGGCCGACGTGGACGCGTCGGTCTGTGGGCTGGGGCTCAGGGTGTTTGTGTTGGTGACGTTGGATGTAGGACAGGCTGATTCCATGACGCAGTTCGAAAGCGCCGTGCAGCAGATGCCGGAGGTGCAGAGCTGCGATCTATTGGCTGGCCCGAACTGCTATATCCTCTCGGTTCTGATATCGGATATGCAGGCCTACAACAGCTACCTGCGCAACCGTCTCACCCAGTTGCCTGCGGTCTACGCGATCGAAACCCGGTTCGTGATTGACCAGGTCAAGAACACATCCCGATTGCCGCTGGCTGGTTGACAGGCTGTCCCACCCGTCCTTTTGTGGGCGGGTGGGAGCGCCCGTAAAAGGGGCTATTTCAGCTGGTCCCAGAAAATCTCCAGGTGCTTTGAAACGATATCGTTATACTGCCCGCTTTTATGCAGCGCGGCCAGGCCCGCATTCAGACGGTACAGATGAGTTGTTCCGCGCCAATGGGTTTTTGAGATGATCACGTGCAGCTTCTCGCGACTGAGCGGCTGGTCTATTGGCACCACCTGACCACGCAGGCCCATGGTGACAATTTTGGTTGCGCCAAGAAACACATTCAGCGTCACCGCATCCACGTCCCCGGCCATCAACGCTTCAAAGCAGGCCTCGGGCGTATCGGGCTGCATCAAAGTGATCACGCCGTCCGATATCCACCGTCGGTCCGCACGGTCCAGATCATGCGTGAAATAGCCTGCCGGCCGACACAGAGTCTTGCCCGGAATGTCGGCATCTGTTTCGTATTTGAACGCGCTGTCCTCGCGACGGAACAACATGATCGGCAAATCCATCAACGGGTCCGAGAAGTGGAAATTAACGCACCGCTCGTTTGTCGGATCAGACGTGCAATCGGGCTTCACCCAAGGGAACCCCATGTCATAGGTCTTTTCTTTCAGCAGCGGTGACAGATGCTGGCTCCAGTCGTCTTCCCACGCCACGGCATAAGGCACAGGCGATGGGCTGGCCTCAAGAGCGGCATTGACCAGCTCGGTCACCATGCCCTCCCCCGGCCAGCTTTTATCAACAAAGGGCGCATAATTGCTCCCCGTCAGCAACGTCATCTCGGCCGTGACCTGTTTCAGAGGGGTCGGGTCTGGGGTCACATCCTCGGCTGGGCAGGGAATATAGACGTCCAATTCCGGCGCGATCGCTTCGACACCGTTCAGCGCGCCCTGATTTGAATAATAAATCAGCGTCCACTTTTCGCGGTCATTGTAATGGGTCTGCGCGATGGTAAACAGCGTATCCCCCGGCTGCACCTTATAGGTCACATCGCACAGAGCATGGGCGGCAACCGGCATGCTCAACGCGGCAAAAAGCGCGTATATGAAGGCTCGGATCCGCATCAGAAATCCGCCCAAATGCGGGTCATATGCTCTTCCACGATGCGTTGATACGTCCCATCTGCGCGAATGCGGCGCAGGCCTTCTTCGAAGACCGCCAGCAGCGCATCCCCATCGGGGTGTGATTTGTGCACCACCATATGATTTCCGTCGATTGAAATAGGCTGACCCTGTGCCACGCTCACCCGGTCCTGCAAATTCAGCTCTTTCACCTTTTTGCGCCCGGTGAATTCGTTCAACACAACGGCGTCCACCATGCCTTCGGTCAGTTTCTCAAAGCAATCGTCGATCGAATCTCCGATCACCAGTTTGATATGCTTTTTCTCCAACCAGTTCCGTCCTTTATGTTCAAAAATATAGGTCGAATAGCCAGACGGGCGGCACAGCGCTTTGTCTTTGAGGTCCGCATCGGTGTTGAAAGCCAGAGGCCGTGCATTGTCCACAAAGAGCAGCAGCAGAACCTCGAACATCGAGTCCGAGAATTTCAGATTGGCGCAGCGATAGGTTTCGGGATCCGCCTCGCAATCCGGCTGGAACCAGGGAAACCCGATGTCCAGCAGTGCGTTGGACAGCAAGGGTTCAAAATGTGAGGGCCAGTCGTCCACCCAATGGATCGCAAAGCCCTGTTCGGGGGCCGCGGCCTCCATGGCCGCCTGGACAACCTCGGCCAGCATTCCACCGTTGGGCAGGTTCTTGTCCGTGAAGGGGGCAAAGTCCGTGCCGGTCAAAACGTTAATTTTACGCCGGGTCGCTGCGGTACCAGGTGTGACCACCAGCGGAGTAGCAGCCGCTGCCATAGCCGCGACTTCGGCGGCATCGCGTCCACCTTCCAACCCGAGCGGCAAGCCATCGATGCAGCGCAGGTTCAGCTTCATCCCGACGCTCACCGCATTGGGGTTGTCCCCAATTTGCGTCAGGTTGTTGGAATGGATGGCTGTCCACATCCCCGCGTTTTTGTAAAGGTCATCGGCGATTAGCGACAAGCTGTCTCCTCGTTGAACTTTGTATACGCCGCCACAGCTTTGCGCCACGGCAGGTGCCGCAGCCATGGTTAAGAGTGCCAAAAAACATCTAGCAATAGTGTTACGCATATAAAGTTCCCCCAGATGTAGCGAAATAAGGACAATCCGGGTGTCTGGGTCAAGGCCCCTGCAAGATTTAGCGGTGGATAAGTCTCAATAATTTTCGTGGCACCTTGCCGCGACGGAACACAGCCCCTTGAAACGCTTATTGGTTTTGACTGGACTGGATCCGTGCGAATAGACGCAGCGCATGGCTCGCATCCTGGCTCATGGGGGGCAGAACGGGGTCGTAGGCCGCACGAATGACGTTTGCGATGTCCGGTCTGAGAATCACCGTGTCCTTGTCCGGCACTTTGGCCAGCGGCGAGGTGGCGCGAAACGCCGTATCCGACCATAATACAATCGTTTGCACGATCTGGCTGAGCGCCAGGGTCTCGGCGGGCACGGCACTCAGGTTTTCATCCATCCGCAGGAACACAAAGCTGGCTTTGATCGCCCCTGCTGCGTCAAAGCGGAAAATGCGGTATTGATTGGCGTCGTTGGCTTTGAGTGTCTCGACCAATGGCCCAAGATCCGGGATCAGACGGTCCAGGTCGGGCAATTCGATCAGCTCATCCCAGTCCAAGAAGAAAAAGATCATCAGATTGGCCCCCAGTTCGGGGTCTGTCTCGGTCATCTGGTGGTTGGCCAGAGTCACCACCGCCTCAATCGCGCCCTTGACGATTTCAAGCGTGGCGTCGTCCACCCCGAACACGATCGGCGCGATGGGCCGGCCCCAGCGTGCGCAGGTAAAGGTGCCGTCTGCGCGGGTAAAAAGGGCTTCGATATCGTCAGGGGTCATGTGGTGTCCGCGCCTTTGTTGCGCGCTTGTTTTGACCGAATGCCGCGCTCAGGTCCAGATCACTCTTCAAACAAATCGGTCTGTTTGCGCCCGTCTGCCTGAGGCGCGGCCATCCCCAGATGTTGCCAGCCCCGTTGCGCCAGCATGCGCCCGCGTGGTGTGCGCTGGATCAGCCCCTGTTGCAGCAAAAACGGCTCGATTACCTCCTCCAGGGCGTCGCGGCTCTCGGACAGGGCCGCGCTGAGGGTTTCAATTCCCACGGGGCCACCCTGATACGCTTCGGCGATCAGACGCAAATACCGCCGGTCCGCCCCATCAAGACCCAGATGGTCCACCCCCAGCCGGGTCAGCGCACTGTCGGCCAGTTCGCGTGAAATGCTGCCGTCGCCTTCGACGACGGCAAAATCCACCACCCGGCGCAGCAATCGCCCGGCAATCCGCGGCGTGCCGCGAGAGCGGCGGGCGATTTCCATCGCCCCATCGGAGTCCGCGGGGGCGTTCAGCAGGACCGCATTGCGGGTGACGATCTCGTGCAATTCCTCAACCGTGTAGAACTGAAGCCGGGTCGGGATGCCAAAACGGTCCCGCAGCGGCGTGGTCAACAGGCCCAGGCGTGTCGTAGCCCCTACCAGAGTGAAGGGCTGCAATTCGATCCGCACCGTGCGCGCGGCAGGGCCTTCACCGATCACCAGATCAAGCTCGAAATCCTCAAGCGCGGGATAGAGCACTTCTTCGACAGCCGGGTTCAGCCGGTGAATTTCGTCGATGAACAGGACGTCATGGCGCTCCAGATTGGTCAAGATCGCCGCCAGATCACCGGCCTTGGCCAGCACCGGGCCGGATGTCATGCGAAATCCCACGCCCAGCTCCCGGGACATGATCTGCGCCAATGTGGTTTTACCCAATCCGGGGGGGCCGTGAAATAATGTATGATCCATCGCCTCGCCCCGCTGGCGGGCGGATTGGATAAAGACGCTGAGGTTCGCACGCGCCTCGGCCTGCCCGATGAACTCGGACAGGGCCTGAGGACGCAAAGACCGGTCCGCGTCTTCAGGCAATGGATCAGGGCGCAGGGCGGGATCTGGGTCTGACATCACTTACCCCTTCGGTGCCAAAAGCTTGAGGGCTGCGCGAATAAGGGCAGAGGTATCGGCTTCTGGCGCCTCACCCGCAGCTTGAGCCACTGCACTGGCTGCTTCGCCTGGGGCGTAGCCGAGGTTGGTCAGGGCCGAAAGCGCTTCGGCCTGGGCACTGGCTGAGGCCGGAACACTCGTTACAGGGGCGGGTGTTTCGATCACCTCATCGTCCGGCACGGCAGCCGCCGGCGGTGGAGTGGTGCCCATCGCCATCACGTCCGGCGCTTTGTCTTTCAATTCGTTGACCACACGTTGTGCCGTCTTGGGACCGATGCCCTTGGCTGCCTTGACCGCGTTCCAGTCGCCCAGTGCAATCGCGCGGCCCACGCCCTCGGGGCCTAAGGTTCCCATGATCGCAAGCGCGGCCTTGGCCCCCACGCCCTGAATGGACATCAGCAAGCGGTGCCATTCCTTTTCCACCATCGAGGTGAAGCCGAACAGTTGCAGATTGTCCTCGCGCACCAAAATGTCGGTATAAAGCGCGGTATGTTCGCCTGCGCCTGGCAAAGCCGCCAGGGTACGTTCCGAGCAGTAGACCAGATAGCCCACACCGCGCACGTCAATCAGCACATGATCCGAGGCGCGATAATCGATCCGCCCTGCAATGCGGCCGATCATGCGCGCACCTGCTGGGTCGCCATGACCTGCGCCGAGCGGGCATGATGCGCGTGACAAATGGCGATGGCCAAAGCATCGGCGGCATCATGCCCTGCCAGGTTGACCCCAGGCAGTTGCACTTTGACCATGTGGGCGATTTGCGTTTTGTTCGCATGTCCGACGCCCACCACAGTTTTCTTGACTGTGTTGGGGGCATATTCGCCGATCGACAGGCCAAACTGCGCGGGCACCAGCATCGCGATACCACGGGCCTGCCCCAGCTTCAGGGTTGCGGCCCCGTCCTTGTTGACAAAGGTTTGTTCGACAGCAGCCGTGTCAGGGGCAAATCGGCGCAGGACATCCGTCAGCTGTTCGTGCAATGACAAAAGCCGGGCGGCCAGATCGCCCGTGCCGGAGGTGCACACCCCATTGGCCACATGGCTCAGCCGATTGCCCGAGACATCCAACACCCCCCATCCGAGGTTTCTTAACCCGGGATCGATTCCGATCACCCTCATGTTCGCGGCCCTGCTCTGCTGCCTTTTGCCAAGCGTTAGCACGAAACAAGAACAAACACCAAGAAGAATGCGGAGGCGAAGGGCGAGAACCACGCGCCCACCGTGGGAGCAAGGCGACGCAGCGTCACCTCACAGATGCGTGATTAGATTATGATTAACAAATGCTTATCCAAAAATGCTGCATATGCAAAATACGCAAGGGGGCTATGCAAATTTCGCCGGTTGTCTCGGCTGGGCCGCCCTCCTATCTGCCTCTCATGACGAATTCACATGCGTTCGCGCATCTACGAGAGGAATAGTAAAATGGCAGTCATCGACTATAACCGCGCCCCTGCAGCTTCGGCTGGTCTGTTCGGCTCGGTCTTTGGAAAAATCTACATTGGCTTTGCAAACTGGCAAGCGTCACGCGCCACACGCGCCGCTCTGGTTCAACTGTCGGACCGCGAACTGGAAGACATTGGTCTGTCGCGCGGTGACATCGAGATGGTCGCCCGGTCCGCATAAGACCTGACCTACAGCCTTGAACAAGAAAAACCCTGCATCAGGCGACTGATGCAGGGTTTTTACTCACTTAAGTTACCCACCCAGATTTACGAAGACCCTGAGACGTCTTGAGCAGCAAATCTATACACACACACTTTGGAGCGTTGCATGTGCTGCGCCTGCTAACTTCCTGAGATCAGCACAGCCTTGAGCAACGTTTTAGTTCATAAATGGACGAACCTGCTGCGCGATGGCCTGAGAGACCACATCGGGCTGCATGATCCAAGCCCCGGTTTGTTCAACAACTGACCCTTGAGAGAGAGTGGCCAGCCGCGTTTCAAAAGTACCTTCACCCAGATGGGCCAGGATCAAACCTTTGAACACGAAGAAACCGAGAACCAGTAACGCGAGACCTTTGATTGGAAAACCGCCTGAGCGGCGCTTGGGACGGAAGATAACCAATCCGTCTTTACCCACTTGGCTCACATAGCCGTTGGCCAAACGAGCGCGCTTTTTCCCGATCATTTTCAGGCGGCGATCGAAACCGTTTGCAGCATGTGCCATCGTGGCATTCCTTTCAACGTGGCCCCCACCGCGTTGAGATTGAAATTAGAAACGAAATGTGGCGAAACTGGGGCAAGTGCCTCAAATTTGCTGGTTTTCCCCAATTTTCAGACAATTTTTAGAAAACTTAGTGTGGTCCAATCACCAATCATATCGCGGTGCTTCAGACTGTTTCCGGCGCGTGTATAATGGTCGACCACTTCGTCGGCCTGTTCATTGAGAATCCCCGAGAGAATCAGTCGTCCACCCCCTGCCAAGTGTGACGTGACGTCATTAACCATGCTTATCAGCGGGCCTTTTAGGATATTTGCGAAAATAAGGTTGTATGGCGCATTTGATTCAAGTGCCGGATGGGCGAAACCTTGGGCTTCGAGGCAAGTTAGACGTCCCTCCAGCCCATTTGCTGCCACATTTGCTTTTGCCACCTCTACCGCGACTTCGTCGATGTCACTGGCCAGAATGGTGGCAGGCCAGACGCGCGCGGCGGCCATTGCCAACACGGCTGTGCCACAGCCCAGATCCAGGACCGTTTTTGCCTCGAACTCTTCAGTGATCATCCGGTCAAGCGCCCGCAGACATCCCAGGGTCGTGCCGTGGTGCCCGGTGCCAAAGGCCATCGCCGCCTCAATCAGCAGCGGCTCGGACCCCTCCGGGATTTTATCTGCATCGTGGCTACCGTAGACAAAGAACCGACCAGCCTCGACCGGGGTCAGCTCGCGCTTCACATGGGCGACCCAGTCGGTTTCGGGCACTTCGGACACCACAAAGGGCTTCGCGGCGTGGATGGTGGCCAGCAGCGCCAGCCCGGCCTCGTCCGGGGCTTCTTCAAAATAGCCGCCCACTTCCCAGAGGCCCGAGCCGTCTTCCACCTCAAACACGCCCAATCCTGTTGGTTCGGGTGTCAGGCTCTCCATTCCCTCGCCCAACGCTTCGGCGGCCTCTTTGCCTATTAGTGTGGTCAGAGCGGTAAATGTGGGCATGGTCGTTCCTTATTCCGCAGGGGCCGCGCTGGGTCGGCTAAAGATGGTTTCGTTGCCCGGCTCGGGGTGGCGCGGGATCAGGCAGGCCAGGATCAGCGACCCGCAGGCCATTCCCGCGGCCAGCACAAACACTGCCGCCGGCGAGACCAGCCACAAATACCCCAAGGCAGCCGGCAAAAACACCGCTGCGATGTGGTTGATGGTGAAGGCCACAGCCGCCGTTGGGGCGATATCGCGCGGGTCTGCGATTTTTTGGAAATAGGTTTTCAGCGCCAATGCCAGTGCAAAGAGCATATGATCCACCACATAGAGCACTGCTGCCAGCACCACGCCCCAGCCGAACATATAGATGCCGCCGTATGCCAGGAATACCAGCGCCAGCCCGATATACTCAAACGCCAGCGTGTTGCGTTCGCCAAACCGGTGCACCGCCCGGCCCATCAAGGGGGCCACCACGATATTCGCCACGAGGTTGATCAGATAGAGGGCGGTGACCTCATGTACCTCAAAGCCGAACTTCTCGACCATCATGAAGCCCGCAAAGACGATGAAAATCTGCCGTCGCGCGCCGGCCATGAATTGCAGCGCATAATACAGCCAGTAGCGGCGGCGCAGGATCATCTTCTTGATCTGCGGATTGGGGGCTTCGAACTGGGGATAGGCAAACAGGCAAAAGAGCGCGATGCAGGCCGTCAAACCGCCAGAGAGCAGATACACGGTGTTGTAGGTCAGCCCCAGCGTCTCCCACATGGCGACGATCAGCAGATAAACCACCAAGGTGGCCGCCGATCCGGCCGAAATCAGCCAGCCCAGGGTTTGCGGCGCACGGGCCTTGTCGATCCATTGGAGTTGCAGGGACTGGTTGACCGTCTCGTAATAGTGAAACCCGATTGAGCTGAGCATGGTGATGGTCAGAATACCGCCCATGCTGGGAAACCACGCCGTGATCCCCGTGGCCACACCCAGCAGCGCGAGCGACACCAACCCCAGCACCTGTTCGCGCACGAAGATGATGATGGCGATGACGCCAACAGCAAAGAAGCCAGGAATTTCGCGTACCGTATGCAGCCAGCCAATGTCGGAGCCGTCAAACCCCGCGACCTCGATCACAAAGTTGTTGAGCAGTGCAGACCACGTAGAGAACGCAATCGGCATCGCCATTGCCATCAGAAACAGCAATGTGATGGGCCTGCGCCAAAAGGGCAGGCTTGGAGCATCGGCGAGAGGGACATATCGGGTCATACCGGTGCTTTACGCCCGTGCGTGCTGATTGGCGAGGGCAAAGGCTGTGCGCTGGTGCAGGTTTTACCCTGTATGAATGCCATAAGATTGGCTTGGTGAAATTCGGAGTCGCATTCATTGCGGGTGTGATCAATGCAATCCAGGCGATGTGAGGGGCTCAGTCATTTCCCCGCGCCGCCTCAGACAGGATCAGCTTGTCCAACAACAGGTCTGACACGGCACGACGCAGACGATCATTCTCCTTCTGAAGCCGCTTCAGTTCCTTCAGTTGGTCGGTTCACATACTGCCATATTGCAAACGTCGGTGATAAAACGCTTGTTCAGTAATTCGCACCTGACAGATAGCATCTACGCGCGGCATTCCCTGTCCGCACAGCACCTCAACCTGCCGTAGCTTTGTGATAATCTCTTCCGGCTTGTGTCGCTTGATTCCCATATCTGACCCTCAGTTTCCTAACTATTGGGGCGGACCACTTCAGTGGGGGAGAATCTGATATCAATATTGGGGGCTTTCGATCCAGGGTTCGTAAACCCGTTGCACACTTGGCCTTTGCACAACGACATCTGCAATGCGTTTCACGTTTGGAAACGCATCAAGCTCTGGGTGGCCCTTTGCCTGCCTCAGCCATGTCGTCAGCATGAAGAGGTAAATATCAGCCGCGCTGAACTTGTCGCCCAGCACCCATTCGTTGCCTTCGATTTGCTGCTCGATCACCGTCCAGGTTTCCCGCAATCGACGGCTGCCCCGCCGCTGCGCACTTTCTTCATCGGCAGGCGCATCAACGAAACGGTCAGGGTAATAGGTCAGTTGAAAGGCGTTTTGAACCGAGTTGGAAAAGTAGACCAGCGTTTGCAGATATGTCGCACGTGTCGGATCATTGATAGCCGGTGCTAAACGCGCTTCCGGGTGTCGGTCGCAGAGGAACATCGCAATTGCCGCGCATTCATACATCGCGCCATTCTCCCATAGCAAAACCGGAACCCAGCCATTGGGATTGATCGCCAGCTGCTCGGGCGGGCGCGGTTGGGTCATATCCACCGAGGTCGGAATAAGTTCGTATGGGACGCCTATCTCTTCTAGCAAGACACGGACACCCATGGAGGCGCTTTTCAGTGCGTAGAACAGTTGATACATATCTGCGGCCTTCTTATCCGGTTTGCTTTGGGCGAGGGCTTAAATTCTAAGACACGACGCCTCGATCGGTCCAGGTTGCTGTGTACGGCCAGCCGTCAATATCGTTGCATGAGCCTCACGCTGCAGCATCTGGGCCACCAAAGTTTCGCAACGGCACACTTCACCTCAAAGCGTTAGGTGTCGTCCAGCGCGTCGTAGATCATGGCCAGTGACGCGCATTCCGCAAACGCACCTCGGACATTGTATGTCGGCTGATCCATCGGCCCCATCACCGACACCCAAAAAGCCATGCTTCGCTTGAGGGCTGCAGGTTCGGTTGCATAGGCGCTTCGGTGACAGATCCGTCTCATTTTTCGCCTTGGCCGTGCCGTCCTCCCTTTACTGACGCCGACGGCCGGGACCTACCCGCCCATCCTGTCTGCGATGGCAACAATGCGGTACATGTCGCGCAGGACCGGCTTTTCGATCAGTTTTCCGTCGATCACGACCAGGCCCGTATCCGCCGCCTCGAACTCGGAAATGATCCGGCGCGCGCGGGCGATCTTGTCCGCCGGTGGCGTGAACACCTCGTTGAGCGCGGCGATCTGTTTCGGGTGAACCGAGCCTTTCCCAGCGAAGCCCAGATCGCGGACTTTCTCGGCCTCGATGCGCATGCCCTCGGGATCATCCAGATCCAGAAACGGCACGTCGATCACGTCGAGCCCCGCAGCAGCAGCGGCATGCACCACGCGAGAGCGCGCATAGATCATTGATTCAAACGTGTTCTGGCAGCGCAGTTCAGCGGCCATGTCCACACCACCGAAAAACATCGCGTCGATCCGGGCAGAGCATCTGGCGATTTCAAACGCTGCGTCCAGCCCTTCATTGGTCTCGATGATGACATGAAGGCGCGTGGCGTGCTCGGCCTCGGTCAGAAGCTGGTCCAACATCACCACTTCGTCGGGCGTGCGGACCTTGGGCATCATCAGCGCGGGCGGTGGGGTATCCGTCGCGAGAATGGCCTGCACGTCCTCGATCCCAAACCGCTCGCGCATTGAATTGATCCGCACGATGCGTTCGACCCCGTCATCGGCCTGTGGTGTTTCAAACAGCGCCAGCGCGCGCTCCCGCGCTTCGGCCTTGTCCTTGGGCGCGATGCCGTCTTCCAGTTCGATGCAAACAATATCCGCGCCAGAGGCCAAAGCCTTGGGATACATGTCGGGCCGCAGGCCAGGGGTGAAGATGAAACTTCGACGCGGGCGTGGCGAACGGTCAGTCATGTCATTTCCTTCGTTTTTTCCTGTTCCGCTTTCGATGAAACGTAGGGTTCCCCCGGCGTGCACAGTGGTGTCCGCCCCGATGGGCCGACATCGGTGCTGAACACGTCACCGCGCCTTTGCGATGGCGGTTTCAACCAAGGCCTGCATCTGTGCAAAACTGGCCTGACGCGGGTTCGTTCCAGCAGCACTGTCTTGCATCGCCTTCTCGGCAATGCGGGCCGCGCAGTACGCGGGCACTCCGATTTCAGCCAGTGAACGGGGAATTTCAAGATCATCAAGCAGCTGTTCGATCGCTGCAATAAACCCCTCGACCGACGTATCGTGCAGACCCATAGCATCCGCCATACGCTTCACCTTGCCGTCCATACCCGTCAGGTTGTCACGCAGAACCACAGGCAACACAATCGCGTTGGTCAGCCCGTGTTGGGTGTCGTATTCGGCGCCCACCATGTGGGAGATGGCATGTACGTGCCCCAAGCCCTGGAGAAAGGCGACCCCTGCCAGGCAAGACCCCACCAGCATCCCGCCCCGCGCCGCCACATTTTGCGGCTCGCGCATGACAACGGGCAACCATTCTGAAATCAGTGCCAGCCCTTCCAGAGCCATGCCATCGCAGAGCGGATTGAACCCTGGCACGCAGTAGGCTTCGATGGCGTGGGTCACCGCATCGACCCCGGTCCATGCGGTGAGATGGGCAGGCAAACCGACCGTGAGTTCGGGATCAAGCAGCGCCAAAGCAGGGCGCAGATCAGGGTGATCCGCGCAGAATTTCACCCCTTTTTGGACATCGGTGACCATGGCCGTGGCTTCGGTTTCCGCCCCGGTTCCAGCGGTGGTCGGAATTGTGATCAGGGTCGGGAAAGGTTGATCGGGGCCAAGCACCGGCGGCGGTTTGTGGTAGTTAAATTCCACAATATCCACGGTGTTGTTCGCCGTCATACAAACCGCCTTGCCCCCGTCCATCGCGCTGCCCCCGCCAATGGCAATGATCGCGTCGTGCTGACCTGACTGGTAGGCCACGCGTCCCGCATCAATTTCATCACTACGGGGATTGGGGGATATATCCTTGAAGACCCTCGACGGCAGGTCGGCCTCAGCCAGAGAAGTGGCGAGCTGGGACATAAACGGCAAATCAGCACTACCTTTGTCCGTCACGATCAAAGGATTGGACAGACCCATGGCAGCGCATCGTTGTCCGATCTCGGCCAAGCGACCCGGGCCATAGGCGATGGGCACCGGGAAAATCCAATCTTGTGGCTCAAGAATTTCTGCTTCTGAATTTGTGTGCATGACGGGTGCCTCTCAGGGTCTGCGGCGTTCGGGGATGGATCGATCCACGCCGCGAACGATGTTTTTTGCTTGGTCGAAGAACGGCGGTTGCACGATCTCTCCATCATGCACACTACCATCGGGAAGCCGCATTGAAAGAGTCCGACCAACCCAGTCGCCAGGCGCGTTGAAATGTACGTAACCCACACCAAGGCCAAGTGTTGGAGAGGGGATGCCAGCCGTGATCCGACCCACCACTTTATCGCCGTCCATGACAGTACTGCCTGCTGCTGGAGTCTCGGTGGCGCAGGTCAGGCCAAAGAGGCAAGAGCGTGTGTCCTTGCCCACCAGGGCTTCGCGCCCGACGAAATCGCCCTTGTCCATGTTGATGAACGGGGCCAATCCCGCCTCAAAGGGTGTCATTTCCGGGGTCAAATCGGTGAGGTTGCCAAGAATGCCACCCTCGATCCGGCGAATGGTCAGGGCGCGGGTCGAAGAAAATTCCATCCCGTGCGGTTCCCCGCAAGCCATCAGATGATCCCACAGCGCCAGATGGTCGGTGTTGTCACCGTCCGTGTAGACTTCAAATCCCAGCTCATTGGTGAATCCCGTGCGCGAGACATAGAGGGTTTGACCGCCCAGATCGAAAAAGCCCGACCGGAAATACTTCATGGTTTCGTCGATGGCCCCACTCGATGCCTTGTTCATGATGTCGATCGACGCGGGTCCCTGAATTTGCAGGACCCGACTGTGCGGATCTGAAATGGTGACGTCGAAACCGCCGGAATGCGCCATCAGCCAGGCCTCAAACGGGCCGTCGGCCTGCACGTACCAAAACCGGTTTTCGCCCAGCCGGAACATCACGCCATCCATGAACACGCCGCCCTGCGGAGTGCAAGCAATGGCATAATACCCACGCCCTTGCGCCATGGTGGCCACTTTGCGGGACAGTACACTCTCCAGAAACGGCACCGCATCCGGGCCTGATATCTCAACCGGCTTTTCAGGCACATCAAAGATCAGCGCCTTCTGGCGCAGGCACCAGTATTTCTCAAGATAATCCTCGCCCAGATAAATCGGGAAATAGCGCCCCGCGTAAACGCCACGGATCATCTCGGGGCAATCGGTGCGTTCGATGAATGGAGATTCTTCAAAGCGACGGGCGCTTATTGAAATGTTGTTTTCCAGGTCGGAGGCTTCCTGAAGATTGCTCATTTCTGAACCTCTGGCTCGTTGGGTTCTAATCTGATGATGTGTGGCGGCTCGTGGGCGGTGACTGTCGGCGGGGCCTTGGTGTAAAGCTCGACTTCGATCAGGCAGGAATGCGCGCTTGGCCCCTGCCCCAGCTTCGAGGTGCCCTTGTCGCGCGTCAGAACATTTGGGTTGCCGTGTTTACACAGGCCGGTTTCATCCGGGTCATACCAGGCGCCTGTGCTCATCTGCACCACACCGGGGCGCATGGCATCGTCAATCACCACGCCGCCCAGACAGGCCCCACGTGCATTGAACAGCCGCACGATATCCCCGTCTTTCAGCCCACGTGAGGCCGCGTCATCCGGGTTGATGTGCAGTGGCTCTCGCCCGGCCACTTTCTTGGCCTTACTGACCCCGCCATGATCAAACTGCGAATGCAGCTTGTCGCGGGGCTGATTCGAGATCAGATGCAGCGGGTAGTCGCCCACGTGACCCAGCCATTCATAGGGGTCCCGCCAGACCGGGTGGCCGGGGCAATCGTCATAGCCGAAATCGGCCACGGTCTGACAGAATATCTCGATCTTGCCGCTGGGCGTCGCCAAAGCATTCGCAACAGGGTCAGCGCGGAACGCCTCAAGCATGATCATGGGTTTCGCGGGATCGTCCAGTTTGAACCAGCCGTCCTGGAGAAACTGGTCATAGCCTGGAATCTCGATATCCGCAGCCGCGGTCCGGGCCATGGTTTGCTCATAGATCCAGCGTTGCCAATCCCGCGCACTGCGTCCTTCCGAGAACGCGGTCTCAACCCCCATTTCCTGCGCGATACCTGCGAATATGTCGTAATCATCGCGCGCCTGCCCATAGGGTTCGGTCAGCTTGGACATGGACACCACATAAGGATCGCGCGGTGTCATCGCCATGTCGTCACGCTCCAACGGCGTGGTGCAAGGCAGCACGATATCGGCACGTTTGGCCAGAGGGTTCCAGCACCATTCGTTGACAATAATCGTCTCGGGCCGCGCCCAGGCCTGCATCATCAGGTTCAGGTCCTGATGGTGATGAAACGGGTTACCGCCCGCCCACCAGACCAGCCGTGTGTCGGGGTAGGTGTAACGCACCCCGTCAAAATCAAATGGCTGCCCGGGGTTCATCAAGAGGTCTGTGATGCGCGCGACCGGGATAAAGTTTTCGATTGGATTCCGACCTTGCGGGAAAGAGGCGCCGGGAATGATCGTATGATTTCCCCCGATAAAGTTCATCGCACTATAGCCAAAACCAAAGCCGCCACCGGGCAGGCCGATTTGTCCCAGCATCGCCGCCAGCGTGATCGCCATCCAGAAGGGTTGTTCCCCGTGGTCCTGTCGGGTCAGAGACCAGCTGACCGAGATCATTGTGCGCTCTTCCGCCATGAGCCGTGCCAAGGACCGGATGGTGTCGGCGGGTATCTCGCAAATCTCGGCGGCCCATTCGGCGGTTTTGGGCGTGCCGTCGGTGTCGCCCATTAGATAAGGCAGGAATGTCTCGAACCCTTCAGCATATCGCTGAAGGAAGGCCCTGTCGGTCAGCCCTTCCGCCTCGATTGTATGGGCAAGCCCCAACATCAGAGCCACATCCGTATTCGGGCGCAATGCCAGCCATTCGCCGTCAACATCCTCTAACATGTCAGATTTCAGCGGACTGATATTGATGATCTCGAGCCCGGCATCTCCCGCCGCCAGCAACCCATCGCGTTGAATGTGACAGCCGGTTCCGCCCTGAGAGATCTGACCGTTCTTCAAGGGCACGCCGCCGAAGCAGACGAAGAGTTTCGTGTGATCGCGGATCACGTCCCAACTGGTGCAGGTATCCAGATAGTCTCGAAAACTGCCCAGGATATGTGGCATCATCGCCTCGGCGGCGGCAAAGCTGTAGGTGTATTTCGAGCTGGTGAAGCCGCCGATGCAGTTGAGAAACCGCTTGAGCTGACTTTGTGCGTGGTGGAAGCGGCCCGCGCTGGCCCAGCCATAGGAGCCGCCAAAAATCGAGGCATTTCCATAAGTGTTGCGCACCCGGTTCAACTCATCCGCGAGCAGCGCGTTGACCTCTTCCCAGCTCACTTCGACAAAGGGATCACTGCCGCGCAAGTCTGTCCGGGTACCGGGCCCGCCCTCCAGCCAGCTTTTGCGCACCATGGGCGCATCAACCCGCGTGGGTCCGTGTTGCACGTCCAGAATGCCCGGGCCTATGGGTGACGGGTCCCGATCGTGTTCGAATGCCAGCAGTTCCTGCACCCGGCCGTTGCCGACGCGCGCGCGATACGTGCCCCAATGCGAGCTGGTCAGGGGTAGTTCGTCATGTCTTGTCATTCGACACTCAGCCCCAGTTCTTCCTGGCGCTTGCGGCTCCAGGCATGCGTCATTCGGTCGGTGATGATGGCAATGATCACCATACCAATGCCTGCAATGATTCCCACTCCGAAATCTCCGTCGCTGAGGCCCATATAAACAACCTGTTCCAGCCCGTTTGTGCCGACAAGGGCTGCGATGATGAGCATTGCTATACCATATCTGATTGTCTGGTTGAGCCCCAGCATCATCACCGGCAGTCCCAAGGGTATCTTTACTTGCCAAAGCATCTGCTGGTTTGTCGCTCCGATCATTGTTGCCGCTTCAATCACATTTGCGGGCAGGCTGCGCAGCCCGTGTTCCGCATAGCGGATCGCGGGTACAATTGCATAGGCGATGATCGCCAAAAGCGCAGTGAACTCACCGATTTTAAAGACCATCACAAACGGGATCAGCAGCACGAACAACGGCATCGTCTGTAGCGTGTCGTTAAAGGGGCGCACGATGGCCGAGACCGTATCATTGTGCGCGGCCCAGATGCCGATAGTCGTCCCTGCCTGAAATGAGATGATCACGGCGATGCCACATAGGCAGATCGACAACATCGCCTCGGGCCAGATGCTGGGGCCGCTCGAGCGTGACCGTCGCATGGCCCTGGACTGTAAAGGAAACCTACCCAAAGTCTCAGCGCCTTGGGTCACTCCATAAGACTTCGGTGATGAATTCACCCAAGGCAGCTCTATTGAAGAATTGCGAATCTCTGATCGTTTCAAGACATCATGCGCCATCGTCCCGCAGAGGCTTTCCCCGAAAACGCCAGACAGCGCGTCGTCCTGCGCGCGTGGCAATTGCGCAAGTCACTCCACCACGATCAGCTCGCGCCGGACGTTACACAGGCGTTCTCCGCCAGTCGCTGTCACGGTGAAGGGTTCCGAAATGGCAGCTCCATAGTGTTCCAGCCAAACGCCTGATTGGAAATGGAAACACATGCCTTCCTGAAGTACCGTTTCGTCACCGTCGCGGATCGAGGCGGTGCGTTCGCCCCAATCGGGTGGGTATGCCAACCCGATGGAATAACCCACGCGGCTGTTTTTCACATAGCCATGTTTGCGTAAAAGCGCCTGCCAGACGGCGTTCACCTCACCGCAGGTCACGCCGGGTTTGGCCATCTCCAGTGCCATGTCGCCGCCTTCGACGATCACCTCGGCCAGCTTGGCCATCTCCTCGGGCGGGGAGCCGATATGGGCGGTGCGGGTCAGTGGCACGTTGTAGTGTCGTCGGGCGGCGGCCAGTTCCATCACGATCAGGCCACTGTCGGGCAAGGGTTCCTCAGTCCAGGTCAGGTGCGGCGTGCTGGTGCCCTCGCCCACTTGGATCAGCGGGCACAGCCCGGTGTAATCGCCAAATTTTCCGTCCAGACCGATAATCTGGTCACGGTAGACATCTGCCATCACCTCGTATTGCTTAACCCCCGGTGCCAGTTTGGACAGGGCGTTTTCCATCACCTGCGTGGCCATGCGTCCGCCTTCGCGCATATAGGCCAGCTCGGCCGGGGACTTCACCAACCGAGCCCAGTTGACCAGCTCTTTGTTGTCACTCAGCGTGGCATCGGGCAGGCCTTTGGTCAGGTGGTGGTGCGCACGCGCCGTGTAGTAATGCGCGTCAAAATCCACGCCGATCCGCGCCGTGCCCCATTTGCGCGCCTTGATCAGATCGCACAGCTCATCAAAGGGGTGGAGATCCGGGTGATGCACCAGCGGTTCCGAGAAAGCGATGATGTTATGTGCGGGCAAATCCGTGGTCATATGCGCCGATTTCGCGTCTTGCTCGCGCCCGAACCAGACAGGCCATTCTTCGTCAAGATGCACCAACACGGCCTGAGGCGTGTAGAAGGACCAGCCGTCAAAGCCAGTGAGGTATCCCATATTGGACGGATCCTGACACAGGATCATGTCGAACCCCGCCTTCTCCATACGATGCTTTACGTCTGCGACACGGGCCTGAAATTCGGCGACGTCAAACGCTTTTTGAAAGGCCATTGCGAGGTCTCCTTGCTGGGTCAGGATAGTTTTTTTGTAACTTTTCTCAGAAACTCGATGCCTTGGGCGATCTCGGACATTTCGATGTATTCATCAGGGGCGTGCGCTCGTGTGATGGTTCCGGGGCCAAACACCACGGTTGAGAACCCCTCATCGCTGAAATACCCCGCGTCTGTCCCGAATGAGACAACGCCCCGACTGTTGCGCCCGGTGATTTCGCTTACGAACTGCGCGGCTTTTTCGGCGTTGCGATCGTCCAGCCCCGGCACGGCGACTTCTGTGATCACTTTGATGTCCGCTTTTTCGTTGAGCGCTTTCATGGGCGGCAGCAAAACATCATTGGCGTAGGATTCGATTTCGGCAATCACAAGACGGCTGTCCTCGCCGGGCATGGGGCGATATTCCCAATCGAAGTTGCACCACCCGGCTGTGGCATTCCGAGCAGCACCGCCTTCGATGATCCCCACGTTGAAGGTGGAATAGGGCGGATCATAGGGGGAATTTGGCACGGGGTTTGCGGCGATCCGCACGCCGATCTCTTCGATCTTGGTGATCAGTTTTGAGGCGACCGAGATCGCACTCACCCCCACCACAGGATTGCACGAATGCACCTCGTGCCCGGTGATTTCGGTTCGCATTTCGTCGCCGCCTTTGTGGCCAGTGACGATGTTCATGTCCGTGGGCTCGCCAACTATGATCACCTCGGGTCGGAAGGCAAATCCCGCCATGGCTTCCAGCAGGACCGGCATGCCAAGGCCTCCGATCTCCTCGTCATAGCTAAAGGCAATGTGGATGGGCTTGCTCAGATCGGCCGCTAGGAATTCAGGCACCATCGCCATCACGCAGGCCAAAAACCCTTTCATGTCAACAGATCCGCGACCAAACAGGCGGTCATCCTTGCGCGTCAAAGTGAAGGGATCAGTTGCCCAAACCTGCCCTTCCACTGGCACCACGTCAGTGTGCCCGTTCAACACCACACCACCGTCAATTTGAGGTCCGATCGTGGCGAAGACATTCGCCCGCTCGCCGTCTTTGTCGTAAGACAGTGTGACGTCCACACCGTGATCTTCTAGGTAGGATTTGATGTAGCCAACGATGTCATGCGTAGGTTGGCCAGAAACGCTGTCAAAGCCGACTAACCGCTCAAGAATTGAAGCTACTTTATCCTGCATGAAGGAGGGCCTTGCTTGGGGTCTTTCAAGAAATGTATATCCAGACCCTTCGATTCGCCAATTGCTAATTTTTGAAGGGGTTGTTTTGGAGAAACCCCCAGTTTCTGACCATATTTATACCAATACCCCTGCATGGCGCATCTTCTTCGACGACCGAACACGTGTAGAGAAATGAGTTGTATATATCTAAGGGTCGCGTCTAGAGTTTCCGAAACAGAGTCGCTTCAAACCCGGTCAGATATGTCGCATACAACCGATCTCTCCGCGCAGATGGATCCGCAGATTTCAGCGGTGGATGACAGCCCATGGCGGCAAAGATTTGGCAACATTTACAAATCTCTAAGACAACGCATTGTCTTGCTGGATTACCCGCCGGGGATGCGTCTGGATGTGGATGCACTGGCGGATGAATTTGACGTCAGCCGCACCCCCGTACGCACGGTCATACAGCGCCTTGAGGCCGAAGGATTGGCCATCACACGCCACGGCGTAGGCACCTCTGTGACCGATCTGGACATCGCTCAGGTGCGCGAAGTTTGGCAGTTTCGCATTCAACTGGCCGAAATGATCGGGCAGTTGGGGCCAAAGCCGGGGCGCGTGGCGATCATGGACCAGTTGCATCAGCTGCACGCCAGATGTGAGGCGCTGACGCCCTCGGATCCGACCCGCGCTTTTGCACAGGTCGACGTGAAGCTGCATGATTTCAAATGCAATCTGATCGGCAACGCTTATCTGCGTCGCGCCTATGACGAGATGTATTACCGGTCCGTCCGGGCCTGGTTTCAGTTTGTCCCCAAGCTGGATTTCGAAACCGAACGCGCAGCCCTGCTGAATGACATAGCGCAGACAAAGAATGCGATCCTGCGCGGGGATGTGGCCGCCGTGGGCTTTATCACGCGCAACGCTGTGTCGGAGGGGCTTTTTCGGCTGGATGCATTGATGCAAGAGGCCGAGACATGAGTGGGCCCGCCAGCCACTATGAGATCGTTATCATCGGCGGTGGTATTGCCGGAGCCAGCGCGGCCTATCATCTGGCCAAGCTGGGCAAGACAGACGTGGCAGTGCTGGAGCGCAACCAGCTGACCTCGGGCACCACATGGCATGCGGCGGGTCTGATCATGCAGCTACGTGGCACCCATGCGCTGACCGAACTGGCGCGTTACAATGTTGAACTTTATTCGACGCTTGAGGCTGAAACTGGGCAGGCGACCGGGTTTAAGCAAAACGGCACTTTGGGTGTCTGCCGCACCAAGGAACGGCTGTTTGAGACCCGGCGCGCTGCCTCAATTGCACACAGCAGCGGGATTGAGGCGCATATGCTGTCGCCATCTGAGGCCGCCGAGATTTACCCCAGCATCGACCCATCGGTGATCGAAGGGGCGATCTATATCCCGAAGGACGGCCAGACCAACCCGGTCGACACCACCATGTCTCTGATTGCTGGTGCCAAGCAGCGTGGCGTGTCCGTGTTTGAAGGCACCGAGGTGCAAACCTTGGAACGTTTGCCCTCAGGTGAATACCGCATCCAGACCCGAGAGGGAAGCATCCGTTGTCAGACGCTTGTTCTGGCCTGCGGTCTCTGGACCCGCGAGTTGGCCGCACAAGTTGACGTGCGCGTCCCGCTGTATCCGGCCGAGCATTTTTATGTGGTGACCGAGCCTTTGGCGGCGGCCACCTCCGGCCTGCCAGTGCTACGCGATACGGATGGGCACACCTACGTCAAAGAGGACGCAGGCAAATGGCTGGTCGGCGCGTTTGAGCCCTGGGGCAAGCCACTGCGGATGGATCAACTGCCCCAAGACAGCGCCTTTATTGAGCTGCCCGAGGATTGGGATCATTTCGCGCTGCCCTACACCAAGGCGATGGAGCTCTTGCCCGATCTGCAAAACGCAGGGATCGCCAAGTTCTTCAACGGCCCTGAAAGCTTTACCCCTGATCTGCTGTTCATGCTGGGCGAAGCCCCGGAAAGCCCCGGGTGCTACATCTCGGCAGGTTACAACTCCGAAGGGATCGAATTTAACGCAGGCGCCGGGCGGGCCTTGGCAGAATGGATTGTCGAAGGGCATCCCACGATGGATCTGAGCCATGTGGATGTGGCCCGGTTCCATCCGTTTCAGGTCAATCGCCGTTATCTGCATGACCGCACTGCCGAAATTCTAGGGCTGCATTACAAACCCGACTGGCCGCACTATCAGAAGGAAACCGCACGTGGGGTGCGCAAAAGCCCCTTGCATGATCGCTGGGCCGCGCTGAGGGCCAGTTTTGGCGAGGGCATGGGTTGGGAGCGCCCGATGTGGTTTGCGCCGCAGGGCACGTCCCCCGACAACATCTATTCACACACCCTACCCAATTGGTTTGAACACACGGCAGCGGAATGCAAAGCCGCGCGCGAGGCGGCGATCCTGTTGGATCAGTCGTCATTCGGCAAACACCTGGTGCAGGGCCGAGATACCTGCGCAGTCTTGCAGCATATGTGCGCGGGAAACGTGGACGTGCCTCTGGGCAAGCTGGTCTATACCCATATGCTGAGTGATGCAGGCGGGATTGAAACGGATATCACGGTCAATCGCTTGGCCAAAGATGAATTCCTGATCATCTCCTCGGCCACCGTGCATCCGCGAGACAAGGCCTGGATCAAACGCCATTTGGGCGATGGGCATGTGACATTAACCGATGTGACCTCTGCCTATGCGGTGTTGTCGCTGCAAGGGCCTGCCTCTCGGGCGATCCTGTCAGAGGTCTGCGATGCTGATCTTGGCAACGAAGCCTTCCCCTTTGCTACGTCGCAACCCATCCAAATCGGCTATGCCACCGTTATTGCCAATCGTCTGACTTATGTAGGTGAATTGGGGTGGGAGCTGCATATTCCGTCAGAGATGGCCCAGCATGTGTTTGATGTGATCTGGAAGGCCGGGGGCGCGCACGGGCTGAAACCTGCTGGATATCACGCGCTGGAGCATCTGCGGTCCGAGCGGGCCTACCGCGAGTATGAGCTGGATCTGACGCCCGAAGATACGCCGCTGGAGGCGGGTCTTGGTTTTACGGTCGATTGGGACAAGCCGGGCGGATTCAAAGGCCGGGATGCGCTGCTGCGCCAGCGCGAGGGACCATTGACGAAACGGCTGGTGATGTTTCGCCTGAGTGATCCCGCGCCCGTGTTGTGGCACGAAGAGCCCATTCTGCGCGACGGGGCCTATGTGGGCTATATCAGCTCAGGAGCTTATGGTTTTACGTTGGGGGCCTCTGTGGGCATGGGCTATGTGCATCATAACGACGGGGTCACCGCCGATCTTTTGCAATCAAGCACCTGGGAGATCGAGGTGGCAGGCCAGCGCTACGCAGCCGAAGCCTCATTCCGAGGGTTTTACGACCCGACCGGCGCGCGCGTGAAGGGATAGAGCATGGGGCGTATCCACATCTCAGACATTGAAGCGGCTCAAACCCGGATCAAGGGCCACGTGGTGCGAACGCCCTTGCTGAGTGCCAGACCTCTGTCGCGTGCTCTAAGCTGCGAAGTACGACTGAAACCTGAGTTTTTGCAGGAAACCGGGTCGTTCAAGCTGCGCGGGGCCAGTAATGCGATGTTGTCCTTGGATGCAGCGACTCGTGCGCGGGGCGTGGTGACGGCCTCAAGCGGCAACCACGGCCCGGCCCTGGCCTGCGCGGCCACGCGATTGGGTGTGGCGTCCACGATCTGCCTGTCTGAAATGGTGCCCGAAAACAAAATCGCCAATGTGCGCGCCAATGGCGGCACGCCTCGGGTGGAGGGGCGCGATTATGATGTGTCCTTGAGAATATGTATGGGCTTGGTGCGGGATGAAGGCCTGCACCTGGTGCATCCTTTCGATGACCCAGATGTGGCCGCTGGGGCTGGCACTGTCGGGTTGGAACTGGCGGAAGATGCACGCGATCTGGACTGTGTTTTGGTGCCGCTCTCAGGTGGTGGGCTGCTTGCGGGTATCGCCACGGCCCTCAAGGCACGTAGCCCGCAAACCCGGGTGATCGGCGTTTCAATGGAGCGCGGGGCATCCATGGTCGCCTCGTGGAAGGCGGGACGGCCTGTCGAGGTGCAAGAAGAGGATACGATCGCCGATGCCCTGGGCGGCGGGATCGGGTTAGACAACCAATGGACCTTTGAAACTGTGCGCGATTTGGTCGACGACTGTGTGACGGTCACCGAAGACCAAATCAAAGACGCCATACGTCTGATCTTTGCGACCCAAGGCTTCATGGTCGAAGGCGCTGGTGCGGTCGGTGTGGCAGCCCTGATGTGCGGCAAAGTCACCCCCGACGGCCCCGCTGCCTGCGTGTTAAGCGGGCGCAATATTGCGCATCAGGCGTTTTGGGATGTCATTCAAGAGAAAGGCCTACCCGCATGAGTGAATTCGCGTCCACCCCTGTCACAGCCACGTTCACGCCGGACGGCGGCCCCGGCACACACCGGATTGGCTGCGTCTTGCTGTCCAATGATTATGCAACCGAGCGGGATTTCATCAACATGCGCCCCTCGGATGATGTAGCGCTGTTCTTCACCCGGGTGGAAAACACGCCCGATTGCACCACTGAAACCCTGCCGCTGATGGCTCCGCACATACAAGTGGCCGCCGGGTTGGTGGTCCCCGAGGGACGGTTGGACGTGATGGTCTATGCCTGCACCTCAGGCACTGTGGTGATGGGCTATGACCGGATATGCGAATTGATCCACGCCACCCGTCCCGGTGTCAAAGTGGTGACACCGATCACCGCATCACTCGCTGCCTTGGCAACTTTTGATGCACGCAAACTGGCGGTGCTGACGCCCTACACCGATGACGTAAACGCGGCCATTGCCGGGCATCTCGAAAGTAAGGGCCACGAGATTAACGCTTTCACCTCGTTCGGAATTGAGGACAACGAAGTTATGGCCGCCCTGCCCCCAGATGCGATTTATCAAGCGGCCCTTGAGGCGGACCGGCCCGAGGCCGATGCGTTGTTCATCTCCTGCACGGCCATCCGCGCCGTAGATGTGGTGGAGCGGATCGAACAGACCCTTGGGAAACCGGTGGTCACAGCCAATCAGGCCCTAGTGTGGCAGGCCTTGCGTTGGGCCGGATACGACGCGCCCATCGAAGGCTATGGCCAATTGCTCAGACAAACAGACTAACACAGGAGGAAGACATGCGCCCCAATGATGTACTCTCGCACCCGGCACGGGTGATGGATCAGGCCGAGCGTGAATTTTTCTTTGATCAGGGTTATGCCGTCAAAGAGAATGTCATCTCGCCGGAGTGGATTTCCAAACTCAACGCGGGTGTGGCGCGGCTGGTTGAAAAGTCGCGCGTACTGACCGCCTCGGATGGGATCTTTGATCTTGAGCCGGGTCACACGGCAGACACCCCGCGGCTGCGCCGGATTGCGTTCATGGATGAGCTGGACGAGGTGTTCTGGGATTTCGCCCAAGACTCCAACCTACCCGATATGGCCGCAGATCTGATGGGGCCGGACGTGAGGTTCCGCGAAGTGATGCTCAACATTAAATGGATGGGTGGCGGACAAGAGGTGAAATGGCATCAGGACATTCCGTTTTACCCGATGACCAATTTTTCTGTGGCACAGTTTCTGGTGTGTCTGGATGACGTGGGTCCCGAGCAAGGCCCGCTGATGGTTGTGCCCGAAAGCCACAAAGGTCCGCTTTATGATCACTATGATGATGACGACAATTGGCTGGGCTTCATCCCCGATGAACGGCTACACGACGCCAAATTGGACGACGCGGTTGAGCTGACAGGCCCCGCTGGCACAGTGACCGTGCACCATTGCCGCGCGTTGCATGCCAGCCGCGCCAATCTCAGTGACCGCAGCAGGCCGGTGCTGATCATCGGTTACGCGGCGGCGGACAATCGGCCTTATGTGGCTCCGGCGTATCGCTCCAAGAACTATGATGCGCTGGTACGCGGGAAAGATGCACGCTTTGCGCATCACGAGCCCGGAGATATGCGCATGCCCCCCGATTGGTCAGGCGGGTATACGTCGATCTTCGACCATCAAGAGAAAGTTGATGAAGGCGGGTTGACGTGAACAACGTTACGGTTGACCGCATTGAGGCAGCACAGGCGCGTATCGCTTCAACCATCCACCCGACACAGATGGTCCAATCAACGCGCTTGTCCGAGCTGTGCGGCGTGCCCGTGCATCTCAAGCTTGAACACCAGCAACGCACCGGGTCGTTCAAACTGCGCGGGGCCGCGAATGCGGTGCTCAGCCTGACCGAGGCGGAACGCGCACGCGGTGTGGTCGGGGTCTCCACCGGCAACCACGGGCGCGGATTGGCCTATGCGGCACGCCAAAACGGGGTGCGTTGCATTGTGGCCATGTCCGAACTGGTGCCGCAAAACAAGATCGAAGGCATACGGGCGCAAGGCGCCGAAGTTCGGATCATAGGCCGCAGTCAGGACGACGCGCAGGTTGAAGTGGACCGGTTGGTGTCGGAGGAGGGCATGACCATGATCCCGCCTTTTGATCACCCCGACATCATCGCAGGCCAGGGCACCTTAGGTCTTGAGATGGCTGACGCCCTGCCGGGGGCCACCACGGCCATTGTTCAACTGTCTGGCGGCGGCTTGATCTCGGGCGTGGCGGCTGCTCTGAAAGCGCGTATTCCGGGCATCCGCGTCGTAGGTGTCTCGATGGAGCGTGGGGCGGCGATGTATGAATGCCTGCAAGCAGGCAAGCCCATCCACGTGGAAGAAATGACAACGCTGGCCGATTCCCTGGGGGGCGGCATTGGGCTGGATAACGCCTATACTTTCAATATGTGCCGCGATCTGGTGGATGACATCGTTCTGGTCTCCGAGGCCGAAATTGCCACCGCAATCCGCCATGCCTATTGGCACGAAAACCAGATTGTCGAAGGTTCGGGCTCGGTCGCCATGGCCGCCTTGTTGGCAGGTAAGGTCAAACCGGATGGTCCAACGCTGGCCTTGGTCAGCGGCTGCAACATTGATATGGCTTTGCATCATCGCATTATTTCCGGCGAAGACGTCGACGTCACCCAATAGGAGGCAGATATGCCCGACATCAAAATCCTGACCGAGGCAGAGTTGCGCCAGCTTGTGCCGCTTGATCTGGCGGCGATCGACTGTGTGGAACAGGGCTTTGCGGCTCTGGCCCAGGGCAAAGTGGTCATGCCCCCGATCATGTCGATGGAGATGGCTGAAAACAACGGCGAGATTTGTGTGAAGGCGGCCTATGTGCCGGACCTCGACAGTTTTGCAGTTAAGATGAGCCCCGGTTTCTTTGACAATCCCGCGCTTGGCCTGCCCAGCACATCTGGTCTGATGGTGGTCTTTTCCTCGCGCACCGGGGTGCTGGAGGCCCTTCTGCTGGACAACGGATACCTCACGGATGTGCGTACGGCTGCGGCGGGGGCTGTCTCGGCGCGCTATCTGGCCCGCGAGGACGCATCACGGGTCTGCATCCTGGGCACAGGGGTGCACGCGCGGTTGCAGCTCAAGGCGCTGATGCTCGTGCGGCCCATCACTCAGGCCACCATTTGGGGGCGGGATGCGGCCAAAGCCACGGCCTTGGCGGCAGAGTTGAGCACCGATTGTGGGATTGACGTGACCGCCTCCACCGACGCGGAAGCGGCTGTATCCGCGGCAGATGTGATTATCACCACCACCGCTTCGGCAGACCCTTTGATCATGGCCGATTGGCTGCGCCCCGGCCAGCACATCACTGCCATGGGATCGGATCAGGAATACAAATGCGAATTGGACCCGGCCTGCGTGACGCGCGCCGATCTCTATGTGCCCGACAGCCAAGCTCAAACCACCGAGCGCGGAGAGTTGCGCAGGGCACTTGAGACAGGCCTCGTAGCGACTGACCAGAGATTTTCTGAATTGGGAGACCTTGCAATCGGACGGGCCAAAGGCCGCCAATCCGACTCTGAGATCACGATTGCGGATTTGACTGGGACCGGCGTTCAGGACACGGCCATTGCGACCTTTGCGCTGACCCGATCCGAGACACGCTCCTTGGGATCGGCGTTCAAGAATTAGACTTTAAATCAAGTCTCTCCACCCCAACCCTTCTGCAACAGTTGAAGCGGGGCGGTATTCGCATCCGAATGCGCCATCGTACCCGGCGGCTTGAAAAGCGGGCAGCAATTCGGCGTAGTTCAACACGCCCGGAAATGGCTCGGCCCGGTGTTCGGCCGCAGCAATCTGAACATGGCCAATTCGGGCCGCATGTGTTTTGAAGAGTGCCGGAATATCTCCGCCTTCTGCGTGAATGTGAAAGCAATCAAACATGATTTTCAGGCGCGTATGATCCACCTCATCAAGTGTATCCACGGCCTGTTGAATGGTCCGCAGATGAAACCCGGGACCTTGCGAGGCCGAGACAGGCTCAATCAGGATGGTTCGATCAAACTGCTCCAGCGCATAGTTCAGCGCGGAGAGATAGGTGCGCTGCGCACCGGCATCCGATGTCACACCCGCAAGCACATGTATGGCCCCGGCCCCGATATCATCGGCAACCTCAACAGATGCATCCACATCACGTTTGGCCTGATCTGACATGTCGGGCATAGCCGCACAGCCAAGAGTTTCGCCCATCCGCACATTCAGTCCCAACACCGGCAGGCCGGTGTCTGCCAGAACATCGCGCAGCGCGTTGCGATCCTCGGACTGGGCCTGATCGTGAAACTCTACCGCGTCAAATCCATGGGCCTTGGCCGCGCGGATGCGATCCAGAAACGGCAGTTCTGTCCACAAGTACCCAAGGTTGGCAGAATAACGATATCTGCTCATGCGACGGCCCCTTACGGCATCAGCACATCTGTGCGCACGTAATCGCTGCTGTCCTCGCTGAGATCGTCGAACAGCAATTCAACCCGGATCGACTGAATGCTGCCCGCGGCAAAACTGGCATAGGGCAGCCCGTCGCTGTCGGTAATCGCGTTGGGGGCATTGGTGTTTTCATGGCAGGGCGGCAAGGGCCAGACCTGCATTTCACCCCCGTTGATGGCATACCGCATCTGGTGCAGACCGCAACGCCAGGCCCACAGATGAGTCACATAGACCAGATCCTGCCCATCGTAATCACGAATGGCCACCCAGTTGCCTTTAGTGGCGGCCAGAATCGGTTTCACCTCGGTTGCGGTGGTGAACTTACCGGTTGCGATTTGCGGCTCGGCGACAAACGTCTCTTCGGACCCCAGGCTGGGCGCATCTGTGTCCAACACCCCGTCCAGCAACGAGGTGCCCACATCCGTGGACAGCCCCATCTCTGCAGTTTCACTTTCAGCCTCCATCGCGGGGGCGTCAGTGTTCTGGACGGTGGACGTTTCAGCGCCGCCACCCATGGCCCCGGCCAAAATAAACAAGATCAAATCCAGCATCTGTTCCCCTTCTTAAATTCCTTCATTCACCCTCTTTCCGTTGCACGCCCCGACGCCCTATAGTGGCGGTAGGCAAGCAGGCAAGATCGAGGCGAGTATGGCCGCTAAGGCACCCAAAATCCAAGACTTCAATATTGCCATCGTCGGTCAGGGCGGGCGTTTGCAATACGAGGCCGCGCTGTTTGCCGCCTCATTGCGCATGATGAGCCCTGATTTCAAAGGCAGGTTGCTGGTCGCTGAACCGCAGCCCGGCCCACGTTGGAACGGTGATCCACGTATGGGCAACCAAGAGGTGCGCGACCTGCTGGAGCGGTTCGACGCCGAAATTATACCATTTGAAAGCAAACACTTCGGCCAGGATTACCCCTATGGCAACAAGATCGAAATGCTCAAGGCCCTGCCCAAAGGCGAGCCCTTTGTGTTTTTTGACACCGACACGCTGATCACCGGCGATGTGATGTCGGTGCCCTTTGATTTTGATCGCCCCACAGCGTCGCTGCGCCGCGAAGACACCTGGCCCAAAATTGAACTCTATGGTCCAGGGTATTCGGACACCTGGAAATCGCTCTATGACAAGTTCGGCCTCGATTTTGAAAGCTCGCTTGATCTCAGTTGGCCTGACGAGTTTTGGAAGCGTTACTTGTACTTCAACGCCGGCTTCTTTTTCTACAAATGTCCGCACGTGTTTGGTGACAGATTTCTGGAGTATGCACTGGCCATCCGGGATGACGCCCCCAAGGAACTGATCTGTCAGGAATTGCATCCCTGGCTGGACCAAGTGGCGCTGCCGCTGGTGATCCACAGCCTGGGCGGAGGACCTGACACCCTGCCAGAGGGTTTGCTGGACGGCGACATCACATGCCATTATCGCATGCTTCCGCTGCTGTATGCCCGCGAAAGCGACCATGTGGTCGAGGTGCTTGATCGCGTCAGCGCGCCCAATTGGGTCAAGCGGGTTTTGAAAAACCACGATCCGTTCAAATTCATGATCTATCACGGGCGCGGTCTGAAAGTCCGGGATTTGTTTGATCGCGACGACCTGCCTCGCAAGGAGCAAGCCATTCGTAACAAGATCAAGCGCGAAGGCTATTGGATGCGCTAGGCTTGATGTTTCCGAGTCTTGCGGCGGCAATTTGGCGTTAAGGACAATATGTGCTATCCTCCGCCTATATTTTACAGTAGCCCGCTGAATTTTACAGACGTGTTGTTTTCCATCTTTTAAATCTGTTCCCCCGTGTACCCGTGCGAGTTTGACAAGCGTGCGACTTAGACTGGGAGTCGGCTTATGATGTCGAAGGAACTTAAGTTTATCGCCTTTGGCGTGTTTTTTCTGACTGCCTCATGTGATTATCAACGAAACTACAAAGGCTCTTTTGTGGTGGATGGGCACAGGTTTTACTATGATGCTGTGAGTACCGAACACACCAACCCTCTTTTGAATGACCGGCCGCGCGGCGACGTTGTGCATACAGTCAGGTATCCTGATGGTACCACAGAAAGTTTCGATATTGATGAGGATTACGTTTATGGAACCAAAGCGCGCAATGATGCGGCACGGACCTGGCTGGATAAGAACAGAGCCAAGGCAAATGCAGATCGTAAACCTATCATCGAAGACTCCGAGGAAGCGTCAGCAGAACGCGGTGGCACCTGAGTTAGCCGTGTAAGAGGCCGCGTTTACGGAACGGCGTTTTAATCGACTTCCCTTCGGAGGAATTTTGGATTGCGCCCGCTCGCAGACGCGTAACAAATGTCGTGGCTTGCGTTCCAGCGTTGTGACTGCATTCACGATGCCCTAAACCTGTGTCCAACAGATCATTTAGGGAAGGACGCCCCATGTCAGATAAAGCACATTCATTTGGTTTTGATACTTTGCAGATCCACGCAGGCGCCCGGCCCGATCCGGCAACAGGCGCGCGGCAGACACCGATCTACCAGACCACCGCCTATGTGTTTCGCGACGCTGAACACGCAGCTGCTTTGTTCAACCTTCAGGAAGTCGGCTATATCTATTCGAGACTGACCAACCCCACCGTGGCAGTCTTGCAAGAACGCGTGGCCACACTTGAAGGCGGTGTTGGGGCGGTCTGCTGCTCTTCGGGACACGCCGCCCAAATCATGGCGCTGTTCCCGATCATGGGGCCGGGCAAGAACGTTGTTGTATCCACACGCCTATACGGTGGATCGGTCACCCAATTCAGCCAGACGATCAAACGCTTTGGATGGTCAGCCAAGTTTGTGGATATTGACGACATGGATGCCATTGCCGAAGCCATTGACGATGACACCCGCGCCGTGTTCTGCGAAAGCATCGCAAACCCGGGCGGACATATTGCCGACCTCCCTGCGATTGCAAAAGTGGCTGACAAAGCGGGACTACCGTTGATCGTGGACAACACAACTGCGACGCCGTATCTGTGCCGCCCGATCGAGCACGGCGCCACATTGGTGGTGCATTCGATGACCAAATACATGACCGGCTCGGGCACGGTCACAGGTGGTGTTGTCGTCGATTCAGGCACGTTCGACTGGTCCGCCTCGGACAAATTCCCCTCGCTCAGTGAACCCGAGCAGGCCTACCACGGCCTCAAGTTTCACGAAACATTTGGTCCTCTGGCCTTCACCTTCCACGGCATTGCCATTGGCCTGCGCGATCTGGGCATGACCCTGAACCCGCAAGCCGCGCATTATACGCTGATGGGTCTGGAAACATTGTCCTTGCGGATGCAAAAGCATGTTGAGAACGCCCAGGCCGTGGCTGAATGGCTGGAAAAAGACGACCGTGTCGAGGCCGTAACCTATGCCGGCCTGAAATCCTCGCCCTCTTTCCCGCGGGTCAAGAAAATCTGCCCCAAAGGGGCCAGCGGCCTGTTCACCGTGGCGCTGAAATCAGGCTATGACGGCTGTATCAAGCTGGTCGACAGCCTGGAGCTGTTCAGCCATGTGGCCAACCTGGGCGACACGCGTTCGCTGATCATCCATTCGGCCTCGACCACGCACCGGCAATTGACCCCAGAGCAGCAAACCGCAGCCGGGGCCAGCCCGAACGTGGTGCGCATTTCCATTGGTTGCGAGGATGTGGACGACATCATTGCCGATTTGGACCAGGCGCTTTCCAAAGCATCTGCCTGATTCTAGGCTGAAAATTATGATCAGACCCCACCTTCGGGTGGGGTTTTCCTTTTCCTCAGCATAATCCTGCTATAAAATCACGAATAGGTCGCGATCCATTTCCGGCTCTGTTCTCTGATGTTAAAGCGGTGACAATGAAACCCAATTTCGCCCTCACATTGTCGTTCGAAGGGATAGGCCTTTTGCACAGGGCCTTTCCAGGCTGGCACCTCGTCGGGGATGTGGCCTTGGATTGTGCAGACCTGAATGCCGAATTGTCCGAGCTGCGCCAAAAAGCGCATTTGCTGGATCCATCAGGCCTGAATGCAAAGCTGGTTTTGCCCAATGATCAGATCAAGTATCTGGCCCTCAATCATTTTGACGAAGACTCCGATGATGTCGAAGCCGCCGTGCGTGCTGCACTCGACGGTGCGACCCCCTACGACGTGGGCGATCTTGCCTTCGATTGGGCACAAAAAGATGGAGCGCTTTACATCGCCGCCGTGGCGCGCGAAACCCTGAATGAGGCCGAAGCTTTTGCCGTGGACCACCAGTTTAGCCCGGTGTGTTTCGTGTCCATCCCCGAGACCAACCAATTTGTCGGCGAGCCGTTTTTTGGCGTGACTGACTGGGCGGTATCCACTTCTATTACAGACGCCGAGATCGTGCGTGACACAGCTCCGATCAGGGTCATTGGGGCCTCGAAGTTGCCGGACCCTGAGATGCAGGACGATCCGGAACCGGACGAGCAGACGGAAGACAATTTCGACACCGCGGACGCCACGCTGTCATCAGAAGAGCAACCTACGCTGGACACAGTTGAGGTCGAGGCACCTGAGCCTGAGCCTGAGCCTGAGCCTGAGCAAGCCATCGCTCCAAAAGAAGAGCAAGCCCCGACCACAGCTTTTGTCAGCATCCGGGCCAGTCGTGGTGATAACGGCGACGTGGCCCCTCGGTTGGACGGTGTTGTGCGCGACACATCCGCGGCGCGGATCACTTTGGGTTCAGCCAGTGATGCACCGGATGAGCCAGATGACGCTCCGGCCATCACCGGCGTATCTGATGCGACTTTGCCTTTGGAAGACGATGACGCGGAACGGGCTCCACCGGCCTTTGTGGCCGATCCACAGTCAAGGATGGACCAACCCGCAGCCGCCGAGCCCGATCGACGGCCCGCGATCCCGCCAGCGCCGGAGATTGAGCCGGCGGTAGAGCCCGAACCTGAAGATCGTGCGACGGCCCCAATTCCGGTGGCCACACCAGGTGCGGGTCCAGCATCCGCGCCACCCGTCGAAGACAAGCCTTCATTTTTCACACGCAGGTCGCGGCAGAAAAAAGCCAAAGATATCCCAACGGCGGACATCCCCGAACCAGCGGATGAAAAGCAACGCATGACGATCTTTGGGGCGCGTGAACCAGTCGGCATCGGTGGCAAACCGCGCTTCTTGGGTCTGATCCTGACAGCTGTCTTGCTGCTGTTCCTGATCGGTGTCGCGGCCTGGGCCTCGATCTTCATGGATGACGGGTTGGCCCGGTTCTTCCGCTCGGATGACACGCCCGTCGTCGCCAGCCTGCCTTCGTCTGAGGAGGCTGAGGCGGCGTTGAGCGAAGAAGAGCAGATCGAACTTGCCTCGCTCATCCCGGACGAGGCCGTATCAGTTCTGGATGATCCCGCGACCGAAATCCTCAGCCGTGTGAATCCGTCCGATCTCAGCCCGGACGAGGCCAAAGCGCGCTATGCGGCCACGGGGATTTGGCAGTTGGCACCTGAGCCATCGGCATCGCCACAACCCACGGACCTTGAGGATGTGTATCAAACCTCGCTGGATGCAGAGCCCAATTTTCAGGATGCGATTGCCCTGCCGTCACCTGCGGCAGCGCTGACCGATGGGATCATGTTCACTCCGGCCTCGCCGCCTGCGCCCGACACACGCTTTGTGTTTGATCTGCGTGGGTTCGTTCTGGCCAGCCCCGACGGGGCACTGACGCCGGATGGGGTGATGGTCTTTGCCGGGCGCCCTCCGGTGAAGATGCCCGCTGCCATCGCACAAACGGATCCGCAGGACCAACCGCAAGCGGCTGAATCCGAAGTGCAGACCGCCGCGCTGCGCCCGCGTGCCCGCCCGGATGATCTGGCAGAACAAATCGAACGCAGCGGGTTGAACGGCCGCACGCGGAACGAGCTGGCCTCGCTTCGTCCCAAATTGCGCCCTCAGAGCGCGCAGGAAGCCGCTGAAGAAGCACGCAAGAAAGCCGAGGCCGAGGAACTGGCCAAGCAACAAGCCGAGGATGCAGACAAACCCGATACCGACAGCGCAGCGGTCGAGTCTGCTGTTGCCGACGCCAGCCGCGCCACGCTTGCCTTTGCAGGGGCCACTCCTCAGGCCGTGAAGACATCGGTCAAGCCCAGGGTCAAACCGGGTAATTTCGACACGATTGTGAAACGAACCAAACGAAACCAGGCGGACGGTGACGACGCCGGCAGTGGGGCAGGTCAGGCCGTGGCCGTGCGGGCCAGCCAACGTGTCAGCCCAAAGATCCCGTCCAAGGCCAGCGTGTCCAAACGGGCCACCGAAAAGAACGCTCTGAAGTTCAAACGCGTGAACCTGATTGGCGTTTATGGAACGCCCAATACGCGCCGTGCCTTGGTGCGCATGTCAAACGGGCGCTACAAGAAAGTGAAAGTCGGAGATCGACTGGATGGCGGCAAGGTCAATGCGATTGGCGACAGTGACCTGCGCTATACCAAGGGTGGGCGCACCGTGGTTCTGAAAATGCCGCGCGGATGACCAGGTACGTGACCTGTGTCACAGGCCGAAGCCTGCAGAATATCTGATAATTCGACGGGTTTGATAGCTTCAATGTCACTTTCCCCCTGCCTGGCCTTGCCAGCGAACATGCAATTGGGGATGATCCAAAGAATGCGAACACCCCTGCCACTTGAAAAGGACGCTTAATGGAAGGTTTTTTCTTCCAGGCCACTATTTTCCTCGCCGCTGCTGTGATCGCGGTGCCGATTGCCGCGCGTATGGGGTTGGGGTCTGTGCTGGGATATCTGGCGGCAGGCATCATTATCGGCCCTCTCTTCGGGTTGGTTGGCGGGCACGCAACCGAAGAACTACAGCACTTTGCAGAATTCGGTGTGGTGATGATGCTGTTCATCATCGGGCTCGAGCTAGAGCCGCGCGCGTTGTGGGACATGCGCCACAAACTGGTCGGATTGGGCGGATTGCAAATCGGACTGACCACCCTCGCCGTCATGATCGGAGCCATGATTCTTGGCCAAATCTGGAGCGTGTCGCTGGCGATTGGCCTGATCTTCGCCCTGTCCTCCACCGCGATCGTGCTGCAAACCCTGTCGGAAAAGGGATTGATGCAAACCGGTGGCGGGCGGTCCGCCTTTTCGGTGCTGCTGACACAGGACATCGCGGTCATCCCGATGCTGGCGCTGTTGCCGTTGTTGGCGCTGCCCAAGGAGCCCGAACAGGTCCTTGCAGAAACGCTTGAGCGCCTGAGCGATGGCGGCCATGCTGAAGAACACGGCGCCCATGAAGCCGCTTTGTCCTTGGTGCAAAGCTTGCCGGGATGGGGGGCAGCACTCCTGACGATTGGGGTCGTTGTAGCCATCATTTTGTCAGGAATTTATCTCACACGTCCCATCTTTCGTTTCATCCATCAAGCCCGCTTGCGTGAAATGTACACGGCACTGGCGCTGTTGATCGTGGTTGGCATTTCCTTTGCCATGATCCTAGTGGGTCTATCGCCTGCGTTGGGCGCGTTTCTGGCCGGTGTGGTTTTGGCGTCATCCGAGTTTCGCCACGAGTTGGAAAGCGACCTTGCCCCGTTCAAAGGCCTGTTGCTGGGGCTGTTCTTCATCACCGTAGGGGCAGGTATCAACTTTGGCATTCTGGCCAGTCAGACCTTTCAGGTGCTGGGTCTGGCCCTGGCGATCATCCTGATCAAGGGCGGCATTCTTTATGTGCTGGGCCGGATGTTTGACCTACGCGGCCGGAATCTGTGGCTGTTTACTTTATCATTAGCACAAGCCGGGGAATTCGGCTTTGTGTTGATTTCCTTTTCGGGTCAGCAAAACGTCATTCCGCCCGAGATGAAAGAGATGCTCCTGCTGGTAGTGGCGCTGACCATGCTGATCACACCGCTGTTGTTCATCCTCTATGACATGCTGCACCACCGGATGGAGGAAACACAGGAAACCCCGGATGCGGACGAAATCGACGAATACGGCCCTGTGATCATTGCGGGGATTGGCCGCTTTGGGCAAATCGTAAACCGTCTGGTGCGGTCTTCAGGGTTCAGCACCGTTGTTCTGGATCATGATTTGGGGGCCATCCAGCGGATGCGGAGGTTTGGAGTCAAAGGCTTCCTGGGCGATCCGTCACGTCCTGACCTTCTGCACGCCGCCGGATTGAAAGACGCACGTATCCTGGTCGTGGCGCTTGATGATCCTGATACCGCGACGCGGCTTGTTGCCTTTGCTCGACGTGAACGGCCTGATCTACACATTGTCGCCCGTGCGCGCGACCGCACACATGTGTTCCGCCTCTATCAGGCCGGGGCAAATGATATTGTCCGCGAGATGTTCGACAGTTCCCTGCGCGCCGGGCGCTATGTTCTCGAGAACATGGGGCTCACGGAATACGAGGCCTCGGAGGTGGAAAAAACCTTCTACCACCACGATCGTCATTCTGTGCAAGAGTTGGCCGCGCTTTGGGATCCGGCATTGCCGACAGTGGACAACAAAGCCTACATCGCCCGCGCCAAAGAGCTGGAGGGTGAACTGGAAACGATGTTGCTCACGCAATTGGAAGAACAGGCCGTGGCGGCCCAGGCCGAAAAGAACAAGACCGCAGAGTAACCACACCCGTCGGCCTTTAGCTGTCTGACACCCCGGCCTCGGCAAAGGTGGCCATCCCGGAATGGCATGCCAATGCGGCCTTGACCACAGCGATGGCCAGTGCCCCGCCCGAGGCTTCACCCAACCGCATCCCAAGGCTCAGCAAAGGCGTTTTGCCAATATGGCGCAGAAGAGCCGGATGTGCGCTTTCGGCGCTTTCATGCCCTGCCACGGTATGCCCCAAAGCGGTCGCATTAACCTTGTGCAGACATGCCGCCGCGGCAGTGCAGATAAACCCATCCAGAATGACCGGAATGCGCAAATGCCGGGCGCGCAGGATGGCCCCGGCCATCGCCGCCAACTCACGTCCGCCCAGGCAACGCAGGGTTTCAAGCCCGTCAGTCAGAGCTGTGGGGTTGGCCGCCACACCTTCGGCGACAACCTGCTCCTTCAGGCTGAGGCCTGCATCATCCACACCTGTGCCGCGTCCGACCCAATCGGCAGCCACGCCTCCGCATAACGCCAAGGCAATGGCTGCAGCACTGGTGGTGTTGCCGATGCCCATTTCGCCGGTGACCAATAGATCCGCCGCGGGATCCACCGCGTTCCAGCCCGTGCGAAGGGCCTCAACAAACCCCGTTTCGTCCATTGCAGGGCCTTGGGTGAAGTCATGCGTCGGTGTGTCCAGTGAAAGGGCGTGCACATCCAGACGCGCTCCGGCGCATTCCGCCAATTGGTTGATGGCGGCCCCTCCGGCCTGAAAATTCAGAACCATCTGTTCGGTCACTTCCGCCGGAAACGCCGATACGCCGCGTGCAGTCACGCCATGATTACCGGCAAACACGATCACCTGAGGGGCGCGTACTTTGGCGGCCGCCTCTCCGCGCCAACCGCAATACCAGTTTGCAACCTCTTCTAGTTGCCCTAAAGCGCCCGGCGGTTTGGTCAACACCGCGTCTCGGGCGCTGGCCGCATCGCGGGCGGCGCGATCCACTTCGGGCAGATCCTGCAACAAGGCGGCGAAGGCAGCCTGCGTATTAAATTCCATTGTCATCGCGTCCCTCGTTGCCAAGACCGGTTTATGTGATGTATCGCAGGCCGATATCATGCCTGCACCTGAAAAAGAGCCATGACGCAAGATAAAAGCGACACCTCCCTGATCGCACTCAGCGATCCCTTGACAGCGCTCAGCCTGCTGAGCCGTCTGCCCTTACCCGCAACTGACGATGCACGCGCCTCAGAGGCGGCGTGGGCCTATCCGTTGGTCGGGTTTGTGATCGGCGCTCTGGCCGCGGTGATCGGGGCTGTGGCGCATGGGCTGGGCCTGCCTGCAGCCTTGTGTGCTCTGCTAGCTTTGACGGCTTTGGTGATGTTGACAGGCGCCATGCACGAAGATGGTCTGGCCGATATGGCCGATGGCCTCTGGGGCGGCTGGGACCGGGAGGCCCGGCTTGAGATCATGCGCGACAGCCGAATTGGCACCTACGGGGTTGTGGCCCTTGTGCTAAGCCTGAGCGCGCGATTTGCGGCCCTATGGCTGTTGTTTGAGAGCGGGCCCGCCCTGGCCAGTGCGGCGTTGGTCGGCAGTGGCACGCTTTCTCGGGCTGCGATGCCGGTGCTCATGGCCGCCCTGCCCCACGCCCGCGAGGATGGCCTGTCGCACCGAGTGGGCCGTGTAACTGGCCTGACGGCCAGCATCGCCGTGGCTGTGGCCAGTATCATTGCGGTGTTGACCATCGGCGCGGGGTTCTTTTGGGCCTTCATCTGGGGGGCTCTCGTGGCCTTTGCTTTGGCGATGATTGCCAAACGCAAGATCAGTGGCCAAACCGGAGATATCCTCGGCGCCTCCCAGCAGCTGGTGGAAATCACCGTCTTATTTGTGCTGCTCGCATAGAAAAAGCCGCGCCCAGTTGCAGGACGCGGCTTTATACAAATTCTGTTGGGCTCAGGCCGCGCGAGAGACCAATACGTCGTCGACCTTCTTGGCCGCCTGTACCTCGTCGCCGCCATTCACAGCTGCCACTTCGCGGGTCAGACGTTCCAGGGCGGCTTCATACAGCTGACGCTCAGAGTAGCTCTGCTCGCGCTGATCATCCGTGCGGTGCAGGTCGCGGACCACCTCGGCAATGGCAATCAGATCGCCCGAATTGATCTTTTGCTCATACTCTTGCGCGCGGCGTGACCACATGGCGCGTTTGACCTTGGCCTTGCCCTTGAGCGTGGTCATGGCCTTGGACACCACATCCGGGCTTGACAGGTTGCGCATCCCGATTTCGGTGGCTTTGTTGGTCGGCACCCGCAGGGTCATCTTGTCTTTCTCGAAAGACACAACAAACAGCTCAAGCGTGATGCCCGCCACTTCTTGCTCTTCGATCGAGACGATCTGGCCGACGCCATGTGCCGGGTACACCACAAAATCATCCGGACGGAAATCGTGCTTCTTCTTTGACATTCAGGTCTTCCTCTCAAGGGCCTGATATCCCGACGCAAAACAATCCCTTCATGGACCGTCTCGGCCCATATTCGAGATTGTTCAGGCGCAAAGAAATCCATCCCCAGGCGGCAGCATGGGCAAATGGATATCAGGCCGAATTATTCACATATTAGCAGAATCATACCACAAAATCGGGCTTTCCGCCAGAGCCCCCGCGTTCACCTGAAAATTACCCAAGGGTATTCAGGTTTTTACGCGGCCAACCTCACGGATAACGCGAAGCCGCGGTTTAGCCGCCTTCGCCCGGCGCTTCCGAGAAATACTTCATCTTGCCTTCTTCGCCATCGCGTTCTTCCGCGTTGGGCATCTGGTCTTTCTTCGAGATGATCACCGGCCAGAGCTCCGAGTACTTGCGATTGAACTCAACCCATTTCTCCATATCCGGCTCGGTGTCGGGACGGATGGCGTCGGCCGGGCACTCAGGCTCGCAAACGCCGCAGTCGATGCACTCATCGGGATGGATCACCAGCATGTTTTCACCCTCGTAGAAGCAGTCCACTGGGCAGACTTCCACGCAGTCGGTGTACTTGCACTCGATGCAGCTATCATTCACGATATAGGTCATTAAGGTCTCGGTTCGTTTGCGTCTTTCGCTGCATCTAATCCAGCCGGAAGGATCAATCAAGCTCTCGGCGCATATTGGGATCGAGTTTGCGACGATCACGCTTTGTGGGCCGTCCTTTTCCCTCGAATTTTGGGGCGGGCGGAACGGTGTTCTTCGGCTTCGCTTCAGGCGGGCTAAGATCCTCATAAAGCTGCGCCGCTTCGGGCGCGGGGCCACGTCTTTCACCCAGCGCCAGGACCTTGATCACGCGGATGTCTTTGGCCTGAGGAAAGGTCAGCACATCTCCCAGGCTCACGGCAAAGGCAGGTTTGGACACACGCACCGCGTTCACCCGCACGTTGCCTGCGCTGATCACCTTGGCCGACAGGCTGCGAGTCTTGAAAAACCGCGCCTGCCACAGCCATTTATCCAACCGAAGTTTTGCGCCCGTGTCGTTCACGCGATCAGGATTTGTCTTTCAACCCCATCAATGCCGCTGCAAAGGGGTTGTCGGGATCAATCTTGTCTTGCTTCTTGGGCTTGGCCGAATAGGTCTTGGCTCCTTCGTCGCGACGCGGCTTGCCTTTACCCTTTTGGCCCGGCTTGCCTTTGCCACGAGGCTTGCCGCCGTGGCGCTGCTGGCCGTCGCCATGGGATTGACCCTGCCGGTTGCCGCCACGCGGACGTGCCGCCCAGGTGAAGGTATAGAACACTTCCTGTTCCGGGGCGTCAGAGGCCTCAGCCTCTTTGGGCGCATCGGCCGACACATCGACCGGCGTTTCAGCGGGAGTGTCTTCCGCAGCGGGTGCCACCTCCGCCTCTGCAGTCGGTGCGTCGATTTCAGCGCCTTCGGGCGCGCTGTCTGCAGCAGGGGCTTCCGGAACGGCTTTCACCTTCTCGCGTTCGCCCTGTTCGGCCTTGTACCCAAGGCCCTGCATCAGATCCGCGAATTGCTCAAGTGTCATGCCGGTGATGGACAGCATATCTGCCTTGGCTTCAAAGCCACCACGGCTGTCTTCAGCGCGCAGCATGTCTGCCAGACGTTCCAGCATGTCGATCCGGATCGCCCGCTCTCCTGCTGCCCGGTAGCCCGACATCGTGTGATGGGTGGCGGGAACATCTTTGCCCGCAGGTACTGTGACCAACCCAGGCGGTGGAGATTCGGGAAACTCGCTCAGGTCTTGCGACAGCGACCACAACACCAGGCGCAAGCGCGTGGGGGCCGGTTTCAGCAGCAAGGGCATGAAGATGGTGAATTGACCAAACCGAATGCCATGTTTGCGTAGGGTGCCACGGGCGTCCTGATCAAGGTCCTTGACCTCTTGGGCCACATCCGCACGCGGGATGATCCCAAACCCTTCGACCATGCGAAAGCCAAAGCCCCGCGCCATACCCGTCAGGGTTTCGTCATTCTGGATGCTCAGCAGAGGCTCAAACAACGTCGCCACCTTGCGGTCGATGAAATGCTGCAAGCGGCGCTGCACCTTGCCGGCCACGTCTTCGCCTGCTTCTTCGTCCACAAAGGCCTCGGCCACAGGTTTCAGAGGATCATCCCCCTTGACCAGCTTGCCCACGGCCTGGTCGCCCCACATGAGGCCGCCTTGTTCCGTGAAATCTATCTCGGTGTCCGGCGCGTTGTAGAACCGGTCCGCCTTGAGATGGAAATGCGGCGCCAATGCCTGAAGGCTGGCCGCGGCCAGCGTTTTCGCCTCGGCTCCGGCAGCAGTTTTATCCTGCTTGAACCTGAACCCTTCAAGCCGCCCGACAAATTCGCCTTCGACGGTCACTTCACCAGTATCGTTTACTTCGGCCACCATGGCCTCCTTTTGCTTGAGCCGGCGCAGCAATACGGAGGTGCGCCGATCCACAAATCTCTGGGTCAAAGCGCCGTGCAGCGCATCTGACAAGCGGTCTTCTACAGCGCGCGTCGCCCCGCGCCAATGGTTTTCGTCATCCACCCAGTCTTTCCGCTGCGCCACATAGGTCCATGTGCGGATAAACGCCAATCGTTTTGACAGCGTATCAATGTCGCCATCGGTGCGGTCGATGCGTTTGATTTGACGCGCCAGCCAGTCATCGGGGATGCGGCCGTATTCGTGTAGATCAGTGTAGATGCGGTCTAATAGGCCTGCATGTTCCCCCGGGCTGATCGAGCGGAAATCAGGAATGCGGCACACATCCCACAACAGCTGTACCGCCCGGCCATCGGTGGCCCGTTGGCGGATATCGGCCTGCTGCGACAGGGTCTTGAGCGCAATCAGGTCATCCGCTTCGCGAGCGGCGGCCAGCCACTCGCCTTGTGGCCGTTCTTCAAGAGAACGGATCAGCGCCTCGGGTGTGCCGAATTGCAGCCTGTCGTTGCGCCATTCCAGTTTGCGGATCGGGGCAAAGCGGTGATCCATAATGGCATTGGCCACCTCTTCGGGCAGCTCGGGGGCCTCGCCTGTGACGCCGAAGGTGCCGTGGCTCATGCCCCGGCCTGCCCGGCCGGCAATCTGGGCCAGTTCATTGGGCGCAAGATTGCGCATCCGGCGGCCGTCAAATTTGGTCAGCGACGAAAACGCCACATGGTTGATATCAAGGTTCAACCCCATGCCGATGGCATCCGTGGCCACCAGATAATCCACATCGCCATTCTGATAGAGATCAACCTGCGCATTGCGCGTGCGTGGGCTGAGCGCGCCCATCACAACCGCTGCCCCGCCCTTTTGACGGCGCAGCAGTTCGGCGATGGCATAGACGTTATCAACCGAAAATCCCACGATGGCCGACCGGGGTGGCATCTTTGCTATCTTCTTGGGGCCTGAATAGCTGAGCTGGGACATACGTTCACGCCCCAGAAACTCCACCTCGGGCACCATGGCGGCAATGGCATTGCGCATGCTGTGGCTGCCCAGAAACTGCGTCTCGTTGATTCCACGAGCCTGTAGCAGCCGGTTGGTGAAGACATGCCCCCGTTCGGGGTCGGCACAGAGCTGGATTTCATCAATCGCCACAAAATCAGCGGCCATCCCCTGTGGCATCGCTTCGACCGTGCAAACCCAATACTGTGTGCGGGGTGGAACGATGCGTTCTTCGCCGGTGACCAACGCCACAACCGAGGGACCGCGAATAGCGACGATCTTGTCATAGACCTCGCGCGCCAGCAGCCTGAGGGGCAACCCGATAACGCCGGTGCGGTAGCTCAGCATCCGCTCAATTGCGTAGTGGGTTTTGCCGGTATTGGTGGGGCCCAGAACCGCAAGGGTTCTTGACGGATTGGCCATCACCTGTATCTCCGCGTTTGTATTAGAGGGCTTTGCCGGCCACTTCGGGACCAAGACGATCGAGGGCGTTTCTTACGTCCTTGTGATGGGGGTGTATAGACAAAACCCGCTCATAGGCCTCATGCGCCATTTTCGGGCGGTTTAGCTCTTCCAGCAGGAAGCCCAATGCCTCGATCGCACCATAGTGGCGGGGCTCCAGTGTCAGCGTGTGTTCCAGGTCGGCAAAGGCCGGGCCGAAAAGCTCGGCCTGGATGTACGCCAATGACCGCCAATAGTACCCTTCCGAAAACTCCGGGGCATGGTCGGTCAAGGCGGTAAGATGCTCAATCGCCACGTCAGAATTGCCTGCCTCGAAAGCTCTGCGTCCGCGTTTCAGCAGCAAATCCAGCGATGCCGAGCCTGATTTCGACAGCTCCAGCTCAATTTCGCCGGCAATGCGTTGCGCTAACCCTTCTTCGGCTTCGAGCAATTGGCCGTAAAGTTTGTTCAACTTCACGTCATCCGCCGCCAAAACAGGCGTTGCAGGTAAGGAAAACATGACTGTCAGCAAAAGTGCCGTCACGATACTCTGGAAATGGATCTTGAATGCTCTCATAACAGGGATGAGTTTAGCGTAGAATGCCGGAATGCAAACCCCCCGGCAGATCACATCTGGAGGAAGAGCAAATGAGTGACGTCATCGAATCGGCCGTAAAGGCCCTGAACGAGAAAGCCAGCGACGGATTTAGCGCAGGCACCGCAAAGTTTGTGATCGACGGCGAAGGCGCCATTATGATCGACAGCGACGGCGCGCGCGCCGGCGACGATACCGCTGATGTGACCATGACCGCTGATCAGGATACGTTTGAGGCGATCCTCAGTGGCGATCTGGACCCGACTGCGGCCTTCATGACGGGCAAGCTGTCCGTCGACGGCGATATGGGCATGGCCATGCAACTGGGTGGTGTGCTGTCGTGATGGACCACGCCCCCTTCCATGCGGATCTGGCGGATGCGCCAGATGATGGTCAGACCTATTGGCTGACCGCCGAGGATGGGGTGCGCCTTCGCATCGGTGTGTTCAATTACGATGCCCCTAAAGGCACGGTGCTGCTGTTTCCCGGCCGCACCGAATATGTCGAGAAATATGGGCGCGCTGCGTCGGCTTTGGCGCAGGATGGGTATGCCACCTGCTCGATCGACTGGCGCGGTCAGGGGTTGTCGGACAGGTTGGTCGATGATCCAATGGCCGGTCACGTGCATCTGTTCAGTGATTACCAGATGGATGTGGCGGCCATGATCACCGCGGCAACAGAACTGGATTTACCCAAACCCTGGCATCTGCTGGCCCACTCCATGGGCGGCTGTATAGGCCTGCGTTCATTGCATCTGGGGTTGCCAGTTGACACGGTAGCCTTCTCGGGTCCGATGTGGGGCATTCGGATTGCTGAACCGTTGCGCCCCTTCGCCTGGACACTAGGCTGGGGCAGCCAATACTTCGGCATGGGGCATTTCTTTGCGCCCAACACCACGGGTGGCGAAAGTTATGTCCTGAAAGAGCCGTTTCAAAACAACAAACTCACCCGTGATCCCGAGATGTACGAGTGGATGATCGCCCAGATCCACGCCAATCCATCTTTTGGACTGGGCGGGCCATCTTTGCGATGGCTGCACGAGTCCTTGAAAGAATGCCGTGATCTGGCCAACCTACCCTCGCCAGATTTGCCTTGCCTGACATTTGTTGGCACGAACGAAGACATCGTCTGCAAGCCTCGCATAAGAGCACGCATGGCGAAATGGCCCGGCTCACACCTGGAATGGATCGACGGCGGCCGTCACGAAGTGCTGATGGAAGATGCCGAGACGCGCGAGCGCCTATTCGACCAGATCACCGCCTTCTACGACAATGCGGTCGTTTCGTCCGGGCTCAATCTTGCATCACGCGCTGTTGCTGGCGGCCAAGCCCGCTGATTTCCAACGCCATTTCGTCCCCTTCTGTCAGAAAGCGACGCGGGTCCTTGGCCATACCCACGCCCGGTGGGGTGCCCGTTGCAATGACATCCCCAGGATGCAGACTCATGATCTGGCTCAGATGCGAAATGACCTGCGCCACGGTAAAGATCATTTTTGATGTACTGCCGGTTTGCTGCCGTTCGCCGTTCAAATCCATCGTCAGCGCCAGATCCTGCGGATCGCCCACCTCATCCGGTGTCACCAGCCAAGGCCCGATCGGGCCAAACGTGTCGCAGCTTTTGCCCTTGGTCCATTGACCTGACAGCTTGGACTGAAACTTCCGCTCGGACACATCATTGACGATGGTGTAACCCGCCACATAGTTCAGCGCATCGGCCTCGGACACGTATTTCGCATGATGGCCAATCACGACGCCCAACTCGACCTCCCAATCGGAATGGCGCGATCCGCGGGGCAGACGCACCTCGTCATTGGGTCCGGTGATCGAGGACGTGGCTTTCATGAAAACAATCGGATGTTCGGGCGGTTCCATACCCGTTTCGGCGGCATGGTCAGAGTAATTCAGGCCAATGCCGATGAATTTGCCGACACCGGATACCGGAGGGCCAAAACGCGGTGTGCCGCTCACCACCGGCAATGCGTCAGGATCCACATCGGGCAAGGCCCCCAGCACATCCCCTGACAGGTCAGACACCACGCCGCTCAGGTCGCGCAGGGCGCCATTCATGTCCAGCACCCCGGGCTTTTCCGCGCCCGGCTCTCCAAATCTTACAAATCGCATCACGTCTCTCCTGCCAGTTTGCGGCAGGATACTACCCGCCCCTCGCGGCGCAAGGGCTGGAAACCGACAGAAGTGCGGCTATCTTCGCAGTATGGTTCTAACATTTCGACCAGAAGGCATTTATTGCGCCGCAGGTGATTTTTACATCGATCCGTGGAAACCCGTGGACCGTGCGCTAATCACCCATGGCCATGCAGATCACGCGCGGCCCGGTCACTCCCGCTATCTGGCCACCGATATCGCCGCCCCTGTGATGCGCCATCGCTTGGGTGAGATTACGCTGGATACAATGCCCTATGGCGAGACCCGTCGCATCGGAGGGGCAAGTGTTTCATTTCACCCTGCTGGTCATGTGCCAGGGTCCGCCCAAATTCGGGTTGAGGTCGGTGGCGAGGTGTGGGTCGTCTCGGGCGACTACAAAACCACGCCTGACGCCTTATCGACACCGTTCGAGCCAGTGACGTGCCATCACTTCATCACCGAATGCACGTTTGGCCTGCCGGTGTTCGCCTGGCCCAATGATGCGACAGTTGCTGCCGAAATCAACAACTGGTGGGCAACCAATGCCGCCGAAAGTCGATTCAGCCTTCTTGGCGCTTACTCACTTGGAAAAGCACAACGGGTGATGACCCTGCTGGATCCCTCGATTGGTCCTATTTTGACACACGGCGCCGTCGAAAACACCAACGCGGTGCTGCGCGCCCAAGGGGTGCAGCTGCCTCAGACCATCCCCGTCACGCCTGACACCGCTGCCAGCGCGCATCCCGGTGCTTTGGTTTTGGCGCCTCCGGGTGCTCTGGGATCAAACTGGGAACGGCAGTTTCGGCCTGCGTCCACCGGGTTTGCCAGCGGCTGGATGCGGTTAAGAGGCGTGCGGCGTCGCCGATCTGTGGACCGCGGCTTTGTTGTGTCGGACCATGCCGATTGGGCTGGCCTGAATGACGCCATCGCAGAAACTGGGGCAGAAAACATATATGCAACGCATGGTTACACCGATATCTTCGCACGTTGGCTGAACGAACAGGGGTATAACGCGCAAGAGGTTCCAACCGAGTTTACGGGCGAGACCCTCGACGATGGGGACGCCGAATGAAGGATTTTGCATCTCTCTACATGGCCGTGGATCAAACCACCAAGACCACCGTCAAGGTCGAGGCCCTGACCCAGTTTTTCATCACCGCCTCAGACACTGACAAGCTGTGGACCATCGCCCTGTTTTCCGGCCGCAGACCCCGCCGGGCGATCACCACCACCAAGTTGCGCGAATGGGCGGCCGAGGGGGCTGGCATTCCACTTTGGTTGTTCGAGGAAAGCTATCCCATCGTGGGGGATCTGGCCGAAACCATTGCATTGGTGCTGCCTGAGGCGACGCAAAGCCACACCGACAGTTTGACGGACTGGATCCTTCGCCTGCGTGCGTTGGATCAGGTTGAAGAGGATGACCGCAAGGCGGCCGTTCTAAAGGCTTGGTCACAAATGCCCGCTCTGGAGCGGTTGGTGTTCAACAAGCTGCTGACCGGCGGCTTTCGGTTGGGCATATCGCGCAAGCTCATGACCCGCGCGCTGGCCCGTGCCACAGGTCAGGACGAGGCCGAATTGGCGCATAAGTTGATGGGCGACTGGACCCCCGAGACCACCAGCTATGCCGCTTTGATCGAGGCCCCGGATGCGGCCGCAGCCCTGTCACGGCCCTATCCGTTCTGTCTGGCTTATGGGATTGAAGGCGCAGGCCCCGAAGACCTGGGCGCGCCCGAAGATTGGTTGGCCGAATGGAAATGGGACGGTATTCGCGGCCAGTTAATCCTGCGCGGCGGTGAGCATTTTGTCTGGTCGCGCGGCGAAGAGCTTATGACTGATCGCTTTCCCGAGCTGTCCCGCACCCGAGATTTCCTGCCCGATGGCACGGTGATCGACGGAGAGATACTGGCGTGGGACGCAGAATTAGAACGCCCCATGTCCTTCAATGCTTTGCAAAAGCGTATTGGCCGCAAGACTGTCCCCAAAAAACTGTTGGCGGACGCACCTGTGATCCTGTTGGCGTATGATCTGCTGGAACAGGGTGGCGAAGATCTGCGGACATTGCCCTTTGAGGACCGCCGCACCCGTTTGCAAAGTCTGTTGAAAAACCTTCCCGCTGAAGCCCCGGTGCGGCTGTCCGCTCCACTGGAATTCAGCACCTGGCAAACCCTGCATGACGCCCGTGCCACGGCCCGTGAGGCGCATGCCGAGGGTTTGATGCTGAAACGACGCAACAGCCCCTACCATACAGGTCGCAAGAAAGGCGATTGGTGGAAATGGAAGCTCGATCCACTGACCATCGACGCGGTGATGATCTATGCGCAGCAAGGGTCCGGACGACGTGCCAACCTCTTTACCGATTTCACCTTTGCGGTCTGGAATGGCAACCAGTTGGTGCCCTTTACCAAGGCCTATTCCGGGCTGACCGATGCCGAGTTTCGCAAGATCACGGCCTGGGTGCGCAAAAACACCGTCGAACGCTTCGGCCCAGTGCGCAGTGTCACGCCTGAACATGTGTTCGAGATTGCCTTTGAGGGGATACAGGAAAGCACACGGCATAAATCCGGCGTGGCTTTGCGGTTTCCGCGAATGAAACGCTGGCGGCATGATAAGCCGTTGAACGAGGCGAATACGCTGGAGGACCTCAAGGCGATGCTGGCAGAGTACGGATGACGCCCCGGCCATACGCCAACACGCCCAACGCGTAGAATTGAACTTACCACCTTGAGCCTCGCCCCCCCGCATCCTATGTCTGCCTTAACCAAACAGGAGACGCTCAAATGATCCATCTGCCCTTCCCCGTCCGTGATGCCAATGCCAGCTCTGGCTCCGATGGTCTGGGGAACCTGCCAGAATGGGATCTGAGCGATCTCTACACTGCCTCCGATGCCCCTGAACTGAAACGCGATCTGGACTGGCTGGAAGAGCACTGCGCCGCCTTTGCCGTCGACTACGAAGGCAAGCTGGCTGATCTTGATGCCGATGGCCTGCTCACTTGCATTCAGCGTGACGAGAAAATCAGCGGCGTTGCCGGGCGCATCATGTCCTACGCGGGTCTGCGTTATTACCAGCTGACCACCGATGGCGACCGCACCAAGTTCCTGTCGGATTGTCAGGAAAAAATCACCACCTACACCACCCCGCTGGTGTTCTTCACGCTTGAACTGAACCGGCTGGAGGATGACCATCTGACAAGCTTGTTGGCACAAAATGCCGATCTGGCACGTTACAAACCCGTACTCGACCGCATCCGCGCGATGAAACCCTATCAGCTGAGCGATGAGCTGGAGAAATTCCTGCACGATATGGGCGTGGTGGGCGACGCCTGGGAGCGTCTGTTTGATGAAACCATTGCCGGGCTGACCTTTACTGTGGACGGCGAAGAGATGGGCATCGAGGCCACGCTCAACCTGCTGACTGAACAAGACCGTGCCAAACGCGAGGCGGCTAGCCACGAGTTGGCCCGTGTGTTTGGCGAAAACATCCGCATCTTCAGCCGTGTCCACAATACGGGGACCAAGGAAAAAGAAGTGGTCGACCGTTGGCGCGGCATGCCCACAGCCCAAACAGGGCGCCACCTGTCCAACCATGTGGAACCCGAAGTGGTCGAAGCCCTGCGCGACGCGGTTGTGGCCGCCTACCCCTCGCTCAGCCATCGCTATTACGAGTTGAAACGCAAATGGCTGGGCCTCGATGTGATGCAGGTCTGGGACCGCAACGCGCCCTTGCCGATCGAGGACAGCAAGACCGTCGATTGGGACAGCGCCGAAGACATCGTGATGCAAGCCTATTCGGCCTTTGACCCACGCATGGGGGACTTGGCCAAGCCTTTCTTTACCAAAAGCTGGATTGACGCGGGCGTGAAGCCCGGCAAGGCCCCCGGCGCCTTTGCGCATCCCACCGTGACGGATGTGCACCCCTATGTGATGCTGAACTATCTGGGCAAACCGCGTGATGTGATGACCCTAGCGCACGAGTTGGGCCACGGTGTGCATCAGGTGCTGGCGGCCGAACAGGGTGAGCTTTTGTCCTCCACCCCGTTGACCCTGGCCGAAACCGCGTCTGTGTTTGGCGAGATGCTGACTTTCCGCAAGATGCTGGACGGGGCCAAGACCGCTCAGGAACGCAAGGTCCTGCTGGCAGGCAAGGTCGAGGATATGATCAACACTGTCGTGCGCCAGATCGCGTTTTACGATTTTGAATGCAAACTGCATGCCGCACGCCGTCAGGGCGAATTGACGCCCGAGGACATCAACGCTCTCTGGATGTCCGTTCAGGCGGAATCGCTCGGGCCTGCATTTGAATTCATGGACGGCTATGAGACCTTCTGGGCCTACATCCCCCACTTCGTGCACTCGCCCTTCTACGTCTACGCCTATGCCTTTGGCGATGGGTTGGTGAATGCCCTCTACGCGGTCTACGAAGAAAATCCAGACGGGTTTCAGGACAAATACTTTGACATGCTAAAAGCTGGCGGTTCAAAGCACCACAAGGAACTTCTGGCCCCCTTCGGTCTGGATGCGTCGGACCCTGCGTTCTGGAACAAGGGCCTTGCAATGATCTCGGGCTTTATTGATGAATTGGAGGCCATGGAGGGCTGATGCGTCATATCACGCTGGCCCCTTTGTCTCGTCGCGAAGTGGGCCGCGTGCTGCATCTGGAGTTGCCCATCCACCAGAACGGTTTTGTCGCGCCCATTGCCGAGATGGTCGACGAGCCCGACCAGAAGCAGGACTTCCATGTCATTTTGACTGCCAAAACACCTGTCGGATTTTTCAAAATTGACCGGGATTTTACACGCCGTATTTCCAGGCTCCCGCCAGGGGCGCATGGGTTTCGCGGATTGCTGATCGGTGGTCAATTCCAAGGGCAAGGTTTGGGATCTGTGGCGCTGGCCGTTCTTCGCGACTACGTTATGCAGCACTACTGCATCTCGGCCCTCTGGCTTTCTGTTGACGAAGCCAATGCAACTGCAATCAAACTCTACGCTGCCTGCGGTTGGCAGCCAGACGGTCTTGCCCATCAAGGCCGGATCGGAGCCGAGCAGGTGATGCGCCTCGACCTCTGATCACCACGAACCATCCGGACGCCCCGGAGTGCTGGGGACATCCGGAATCACTTCAACTGGCTGTCCTTGGACCCACGGCGATTGATCCCCCCACGCGCCTGGAACGCGGCGTCGCGCTCTTGCATACAGTCGATACACAGTTTCACCCCCGGAATGGCCTCGCGCCGGGCCGCGGGGATTTCTTCTTCGCATTCGGCGCAATGGGTCAGGCTCTCGCCTTGGGGAACGCTGCGCGACTGCATGCGTTTCAGCTCGTCCGAGATCGAGGCCTCAATCTGTTCGCTTACCGCGCCATCGCGCGCCCATCCGCCTGCCATGGCATCCTCCGTTTGCTGCGCCACAGCTTAGCCGCAGCGCTTCACCTCAAGCAAGCATCCTCAAGGTTGCTTGGTCAGCACCATGTAGTCCTTGAACGCCCGTTCCCCCGATTGCGCCTGAGAGATCATCCCACTCAGCACCGAGATGGCCGCGGGCGAACTGGTGGGCACCGCATGGTTCAACCCTTCCCCATCGCTTAGCGCGGTAAAGTCGATCACCTGCACCTCCAGCCCCTCTACCACCTCAGGGCTATCAATCACCCCCAGACGCGGCTTGCGCCCGGTGATAAAGCTGGCCAGGCTCAGAGCCTTGTCCTCTTGCGAGACAAAGATCAGAAACGGTTGCGGCAGCTTGCCGATCGCTTTGGCCTGCTTGCGGAAAACATCCGGGTCAATATCCGGCGACATCAACACGACCGAGTTGATGCGGGACAGCATCTTGCGATTGCCCTTGATCGCCGCCTGTCGCATCGCCTCCATCACCAGTTGAGAGCCCATGGAATGCGCGAGCAAGACGATCCGGTCGTTGGGGCCAGCCGTCAGACGGTTCATCAACTCTTCCAGATCGTCGCGCGCATAAAGCACGGAATCGCGGTCATAGATGTAGCCACGCGGATCACCGGCCGACGGCCAGGAGAACAGCACTGACGCACTGGGGGTTTTGAAATCGGTTTTGATTTGCGCCAGACGGTACATCGATTCTGACAAAGTGTTGTTGTACCCCGGCACAAACAGCAGGTGTTCTTCCCCTTTGACATGCCCTCGCACGGCCTGTACGAACCCCGATGCACTGCTGTAGACATGTGTGTCTGTCACCACAAAATCGGTCGCGGCGTCGGCGGGACCTTCAGGCCACTCGATTTGACCGGGTTGATGGGTGGGCGGGATCGAAATATCAGCCCGGAAATAGCGCAACCCGTCGTTGCGCGGCTCTCCGAAGGTCGGGCCAATCTTGGTCAACGCCCGTTCCGTGGCCACAAAGACACGCTCAATCACGCTGTCGGGGGTCGGCACACCCGGCGCAGCGTTCTGGCGCGGGGTACAGGCGATCAGCAGGCTCAGCAAGCCCAGCGCCACCATCGGGGCCCAACGGCTGCGGCAGGTCGTTCTCAGGACTGTGCTGGTATCAGACATAAAAAACCTCTCCCGATGTTACGGGAGAGGTTACGTTTTTCGTCGCATGACTTAAAGGCCTCAGGCTGAGGTCAGCATGCCTTTTTCCTGCGCCAGGCTGCGCATACGTTTTTGCAGCTTTTCAAAGGCACGCACTTCGATCTGACGGATCCGCTCGCGGCTGACATCATACTGGCCGCTCAGATCCTCAAGTGTGATCGCCTGATCTGACAGACGACGCTGAGTCAGAATGTCTTTTTCGCGGTCGTTCAGAACGTCCATCGCTTCGGCCAAAAGCTCACGGCGGGCTTCCAGCTCATCGCGGGCCTCATAGTCGCCGGCCTGATCAGCATCTTCATCTTCCAGCCAATCCTGCCATTGCATCGTGCCTTCGCCTTCGGAGCCGACCGTGGCGTTCAGCGACGCATCCCCACCGGACATGCGGCGGTTCATGGAAATCACTTCTTCCTCGGTCACGCCCAGATCATTGGCGATGCGGGCCACGTTTTCGGGGCGCATATCGCCCTCTTCCAACGCGCCGATGCGGTTCTTGGCCTTGCGCAGGTTGAAGAACAGTTTCTTTTGCGCGCTTGTGGTCCCCAACTTGACCATCGACCAACTGCGCAGCACATATTCCTGAATGCTGGCGCGGATCCACCACATGGCATAGGTCGCCAAACGGAAGCCTTTTTCCGGGTCAAAGCGTTTGACCGCCTGCATCAGGCCCACGTTCGCCTCCGAGATCACCTCGGCCTGTGGCAATCCGTAACCGCGGTAGCCCATGGCAATTTTGGCGGCGAGGCGCAGGTGTGACGTAACCATCTTATGGGCCGCCTCAGTATCCTGCTTTTCGACCCAGCTTTTGGCCAGCATGTACTCTTCTTCCGGCTCCAAAAGCGGGAATTTACGGATTTCCTGCATGTACCGGTTCAGACCACCTTCGGGCGTCGGCGCCGGCAAGTTCTTGTAATTGCTCATATGTCCCCCTCCCAATGTTTAGGGTATTAACATAGATATAGGTGAGCGCTAACGGCCCTTCAAGGCCTGTACCCTCAAATGTTGAAAGAGATATGACCCTATCAGACCCAGTTTACGAGGGGTATGACAGGGTTTTCACGCAACCGTGCAAAGCATTTCAATGGCGCAACGCATCGACTAGTTTTGACATATCTTCCGGCAATGGCGCTTCAAATTGCAAATCTGCGCCTGTGACGGGGTGTTCAAACCCCAATACCGCTGCGTGCAGCGCCTGACGCGAAAAGACGGCCACCGCGTCCAATGCGCCCTGAGACAAGGCTTTTGCAGGAAGCTTGCGACGCCCGCCATAGGTCGGATCACCCACCAGGCCATGCCCGGCGTGAGCCATATGCACGCGAATTTGATGGGTCCGGCCTGTTTCAAGCCAGCATTCCATCAATGCCACGCAGGCTGGGCTGCCGAAACTCTCGATCACCCGTGCGCGGGTCACGGCGTGGCGGCCACCGTTGAACAACACGGCTTGTTTTTGACGATCCGTCTTGTGACGTGCCAGCTGAGTGGTCAGGCGCAGGATGTTGCCCGGCTCAAACGCCGCGCCCTTGATGCCCCGCAGACGCGGGTCATTGCCATCGGGTACGCCGTAGACCACGGCACGGTACTGGCGGTCGACGGTGTGGGCCTCGAACTGCGCCGCCAGGCCGTGGTGCGCGGCATCTGTTTTGGCGGCGACCAGCAACCCGCTGGTATCCTTGTCAATGCGGTGCACCACACCGGGGCGTTTAGACCCGCCCACACCAGACAAGCTATCCCCACAATGATGCATCAACGCATTGACCAAGGTGCCAGAGGGCGTACCGGGCGCGGGATGCACCACCATGCCCACGGGTTTGTTGACCACGATCAGGTCATCATCCTCAAACACCACATCGAGCGGAATATATTCCGGGCCAATATGGCTTTCCTCGGCCTGTGGCACGGCAATCTCAATCAGGTCATCCGCGGAAACGCGGGCCTTGGGGTTAACCACGACCGCGCCGTTAAGCATAACCTGCCCATCGGCAATTAATCGTGCCAGTCGGGTGCGGGACAAATGCGCGCCCTCTGGCACATCCCGGCTCAAAGCCTTATCAAGACGCGCAGGCGGGTCGGGCATGATCCGGAATGACACAGATGTGGCTTGCATGACGATGGATCCAGACCCTCAGCCGGTTGATGCGGCGCTTGTGAAATACCTGCGGCTCTTGGTGACGGTGCTGACCGTGACCATGATTGCCGGGTTCATAGTGATCGTGATCCTCTTTGTCACGAAATTCTCGGCCGCCTTTGGCCCCGAGCTACCCGATCAGGTCACCCTGCCTGACGGCACCCAAGCCCAAGCCTTCACCCGCACCGCTGACTGGTTTGCCATTGTCACAGGTGACGATCGCATCCTTATCTACGGGCTTGATGGCGCGTTGTTGCAGGAAATCAACGTCGTAGCTGGCGAATAAGGGGAAGGTGGTACCACCTCCTGGTCTCGAACCAGGGACCTCTTGATCCACAATCAAGCGCTCTAACCAACTGAGCTAAGGCGGCACTGAAGGCTGAATTAGCCCTACCGGATGCTGAATGCAAGTGGTCTCAGCGCAAAAATTCAGTGCATTTGAGACGCGCGCGCCATCCGGTTTTCCACTCAGAACGTCAGACGAAACCCGGTGCCCACCACAAATCCTTCGGTGTCATCGCCGGGGGTTCCTGCCCCGCCATCCCCGATATCCTCGCTGAATTCGGAAAAGGACACGAAGCCAAAGACTGAGGCACCTGCGCTGTCCTGTCCCTCATAGCGGCTGACGGGTGCCGCACCGGGATCGGGGGGAGCCGCGTTGGCAAAGGCCCCTGTCAGGGCATAGCTGGCCGAGAGAGTCAGAGCTTGCAGGCGTTCTTGTCCGCCCAGGGCCGCATTTTCGTCGTCCGTGTTCTGGCCTTTCAGATATTGCACGCTCAGCCCGTAACGCCCCGTTTGATAGGTCGCGCCGATGTCGTAGGCCTGCCCGTCGGTCAGTCCCAAAGCGCTGCCTGACGTTTCCGCATAGCTACCCCCGACCGTCAAATTCCCATACCCCAGCGATAGCCCCAATCCCCAGTATTCGGGATCGTCGCCCGGGGTGACGCCGTTGTCCGCGATACCCCATTTGGCCGACGCACCAAAATCCACCGCCCCGATCTGGCCGGCGTAGTTGGCGCTGATGTCAAAGAAATCTTTGCGGTTGGGAGAGGAATTCGACCCATCTGGCGCATAGCTTGCGCCCAGCTGAAACCCGGCCAGGCGAGGAGAGAAGTAACTGATGCGGGTCGCCGTATCGGACCCGGTGTTGGCCACATAAGTGCTGCCCAAAGACCCGCGGAGCAAGTCATCCCCCACCCGTACCGTACTGTGAACGTTGGAAAATTGCAGCAAAGATGGCAAGGCGGCGCTGCTCAACCCGGCGAAGTTCAATTCGGGGCCATAACCGACGGGCGCCCCCTTTTGCATGTGATTGCCCGGGCTGTCCGAGCGCCCCAGGCGCAGCTCGCCAAATCCACCCCGCAGAAACAGCGCCGCTTCGTCCAGAATCACGCCGGCATTGCGTTCGCCCACATGTCCTTCAATCCGAAAATCGCCGCCAAAACTCAGCCCATTGTCTGTGGTGAATTGCGGAATGACAAAGACCTGCCCCCCTGCGACAGCATCTGCCCCTGCAAAATCGCTGGCAGTGGCGGCGTCATAGTCGACGTAGCCAAAATATTGGTCATACACAGCCCCCGTACCCAAATGAAACTCCCCGGCGCCCACAGGAGCGGCACAGGTTAAGGTACTGGCAAAACACGTGAATACCAGAATCCGTTTCGATGTAGTCGCTATACGTTTCATCCTACATTCAACTATAGGCGGAATTTTCCCGTTGAACAGGGGTTAGGAAAAATCTGCTTCAGTTTGGGGAAACACCATATTTCTTTGGTCTGAACCCGCTCGTGGTGCGCCGGGTAGCCTACTGTTCCCCAAAATACGAGCCAAGCGCGCGACAACGGGTTGGACTGTGCGATCAAACCCTTCATCTTTTTGATAGCAAGCGCCATGCACCTGCGTGATCCTATCTGCATCATCGTGAGTGTAGGGGCGCAAAACAATCTCGGACATGAGCCACGGCAGACCCTGTCGCGGCTTGCTATTCAAGATCGAAAGCGATAGCCCAAAGGCGTTACGACCGGAGGCCCGCATGAGCATCAACACAGAACGCGATATCGAAGCCAACCTGCAAATTGGTCCAACCGATCAGGGCATGGTTCGCCTGTTTATTGAGGCGCAGGATATTGAAATTCCAATGGATTTTGAGCCTGACGAGGCGCGAGAGATTGCTGAGGAGATCCTGGCAGCAGTCAAAGCCGCCGAGGCGCGTCGCTCATAATCGTGGGTCTTTCAGGGCGTTGAGACGCATAGCTGCGTGGCGGGCAAATTTGCGCGTCAATGCCGTGCGCCGGGCCGCTGCCAGCTTGGTTTCAGGGGCCATGCGGATGATCTCGGCGTTATAGCTATCCGCGATCAACAGCCCCGTACCCTCGGGCAGTACATCGGTGGGAAACTGCTCGTCTACAGCCCAGAAATAGCGGTCACACCAATCCAGATAACCTTCCCATTTGTGATCGGCTTTGAAATCTGCGCGGGAGGATTTGCATTCGATCACCCAAATCTCACCTTTTGGCCCCATCGCCATCACATCCACACGCTTGCCGCGCTCAGGGGTGAATTCTTCAATGGTTACAAAGTCATACTCCAGCAGGTGGCGGCATACTCCACGCGCCAACAGCTGGCCAGGCTGCAAAATATGTTCGCACATTTGCTCCATCCGACAATTATGAACAAAAGATGAACATATGCAAGCCCTTGCCGTGGACCTCTGCGCGCATTAGGTAGAGCGGTGGCGGGTTCTGCCCTTCTCGTTTACGGTTGCATTCCGGTGGCCTTAAACAATTCCGAGGGAGCTGGCTCTGTCCTGGCCCTGGCCTGGTTACCTGGCGCCCACCTGTACATACAGGTCCTCGGGAATGAGATAACCCAACGGTTGCGTGCGGGCCCGCCACATGCCTTGCTAAGTGTCACAGGGCCAATGCGCCAGAATGACACAGCAGTTCAGCCCTTCACACATGTGCAAGGTTTAGCGTTTGGTAAAGACGTCCCGAGGTACATCAACCTGCACTGGGATCGCGGCGTAATCGCGCCGCATCACATGCTGGCGCAGCCCGCCACCGGGGCCCTCATCGTCATCGTCATCGTCGTCTTTCATCTTCATCACCGCGATGCCGAATTGCACCCCGGCAAAGATGATCCCGTTTGAAATCCACAGAAGCAGCAAGGCCAGCCAGCCCTGTTCGGAAGTTGAGATGAGATGCCACAGATGGGCGATATCAAACCACAAGAGCATGCCCACAAATACAGCAGCCAACCCAAAACCAATGGCCACATTGACAATATAGAGACGGATGAGCTTGGGCATTGGTCGCACCATGTGGTTTCACACCCGTAAGTGTATCACGACCCGACTACCCGTCAAAGTCACATGGCTGCGATATCACGTCGCAACGCGCGCCTGTTGACCCTGCTCGCGTGCAAAAAGATGCTCCATCTCGCGGCGTCTCAATGGCTCCGAGGTGGCGTCTTGGGTCGGTTCATTCCGTTGATCATCGATCTCGAATGTGATCGGCAGTGCGGTCTTCAGCAAGGAAATCATGTGTGTGCCCTTTTCCTGTGCCCCCGATCATAACCCACGCAAAAGGCGGCAGAAAAGTTTTGCGGGGATTGCGAAAAAGCTCACAATCCCCGCACCTCATTGAAATTTTTTGCAAAATAGGAAATTCAAGGTCGCAAAAAACTGATATCACGCCCGTTAGAGGAAGGTTTTGTGCACCTCTGGAACAAACTCCTGATCATCCATCGGCGGGCGTACATAGGATTTTTGCGGCGGACGCTCGTCCAATACCACCTTTTCACGCGGGACATCGCCGTAGGGGATCAGCGACAACAGATGGCTGATGCAATTGATCCGCGCGTGTTTCTTGATGTCCGAATTCACCACATGCCAGGGTGCTTGTTTGATATCCGTATGGGCAAACATATCATCCTTGGCGCGTGAATAATCGACCCAGCGCTTGCGGCTTTCCAGGTCCATCGGGCTGAGCTTCCACTGTTTGGTGGGGTCGGTTAGGCGTTTTTGGAACCGGCGTTCCTGTTCGTCGTCACTGACCGAGAACCAGTATTTGATCAGCTGAATGCCGGATCGGACCAGCATGCGCTCAAACTCGGGGCAAGAGCGCATGAATTCCTTGTATTCCTCATCGGTACAAAACCCCATGACCCGCTCAACCCCGCCGCGGTTGTACCATGAGCGATCAAAGATGATCATCTCGCCCGCCGCAGGCAGATGCGCGGCATAGCGTTGAAAATACCACTGGGTTTTCTCGCGTTCAGTTGGGGCTGGCAGGGCGACCACCTGGCAGACACGTGGGTTCATGGCTTCGGTGATCCGTTTGATCGTCCCACCTTTGCCGGCTGCATCGCGCCCCTCAAAGATCACTGCCACGCGGTGACCGGAGTGCTTGATCCACTCCTGAAGTCTGACCAACTCGATTTGCAATCTTGCCAGTTCAGCCTCGTAAACATCATTCTTTATTTTGGTGCGTTTGCCTTCGTCTTTGGCCATTGGTGTACCTCCCAGGAACGGCAAGCGAAGTGCCTACCGATAAGGTAGTCTGCACCAAGGAATGCCAAACGGTCAAATCAGGCAGATTGTGCGCTGGCTGCTGGCTCTGCTGCGCAGGTTGAGATGAGGCGGAATGTCCGGTTAGAGCCCAAAGTCCCGAATGCTGCGACAAGTATGAACGGCTGCATTGGAGCATTTACGATCTGATTTCTTGCTTCATAAAGTCAACAAACGCCTTCACGCGTGGCTTGCGGAAGGCTGAAGGCAATTGGACGCTTTGAATCGGGAGAGTTCGTGAATGGAACTGGGGGAAAAGCTCGATCAAGCGCCCGGTTTCGAGATCATCCCCCAGAAACACGTCTGGGCAAATGAATATTCCGCGCCCTGCATGTGTGGGTACAAGGCAAGCAGGCGGACTGTTGGCGAGGAACGGGCCGGCGACTGGCACCTGCATGGTTTGGCCTTCGACCCGGAACGGCCAACGGTTCGGGTCGGGATTGTTGGCGTCCCGGATGCAGATGTGATCAGACAGTTCGGCTGGATGCGAGGGCGTTCCGTGCTTTTGTAGATACGACGGTGCTGCGACCACTTTCATATGTGTTTCGCCAAGTTTACGGACAATCAGGCTGGAGTCGCTGAGTGCTCCGATCCTGATGGCGATGTCGAAGCCGCCTTTCGCCAAATCGACATAGTGATCGGACAGATCCAATTCGATTGTGACATTTGGATGCTGATCCACGAACCGATTTGCCGCCGCTGCGACCGCCGTGTCGCCATAGGTCAGAGGTGCCGCGACTCGAACGATGCCTCTCAAACCCTCCGAAGCGTCAAACTCTGTTTCCAGTTGTTCAATTTCAGCCAGAACGCGGCGCGCACCTTCGAGATACCGCACTCCTTCATGTGTCAGGGACATGGATCGCGTAGTGCGGTGCAAAAGGCTCATGCCAAGCTGGTTTTCAAGCTGCGCAACACGCTTGCTCACCAACTTGTTCGAGATCCCGAGCCGTTGGCCCGCCGCGGCAAAGGATCCGGCTTCCACCACTGCGACGAAGCTTTTCATCCCATCTATCCGGTCCACGATATTGCCTCCAATTTAGCGATACATACCCCCACTTATCGCCATTTAAAGGATAAAAGACCATCGCTAAGTTCCTCTCAAGCTGAAACGCAGGAGATACGAACATGGCAACATCAGACGCACCCATCTCAATTGGACAGGTCGCCCTAACGGTGCGCGATCTGGACAAGACCGCCGCCTTTTATGAGGACGTTATCGGTTTGGGTTTGATCGAACGCAGCGGAGAATCCGCCCGACTGGGAACAGACTCTGCGACACTGATCGAGCTACGCTTGGATCGCCAGGCCCGGCCTTTTCCTGAAGAAGCCGGACTATTCCACACGGCGTTCCTGTTGCCGACCCAACAGGACCTCGGCGCCTGGTTGATCTACGCAGCAGAACGCGGTGTGCAGCTTGATGGGGCATCACATCATGGCGTCAGCGAGGCGCTGTATCTGAACGATCCGGAAGGCAACGGGATAGAAATCTATCGTGATCTGCCCCGCGAAACATGGAAGCGACAAGGCGACTCCGTTCAAATGACCACGCGCCCTCTCGATATGAAATCACTCACGGAAAATGCCACCCAATGGCAAGGCGCTCCACAAAGCACTGTCATCGGACATGTCCATTTGCGTGTCGGAGACGTCAGAGAGGCCGCGCAGTTCATTACCCAAGACCTTGGGATGGTGCAAACCTTTGGGCTGCCATCGGCTCGCTGGTTCGGGTCCGGCGGTTACCACCACCACCTTGCCGCCAACGAATGGCAATCCAAAAGGGCAGGAAACCGCTCGAAAGGGACCACGGGTCTCGCAAGCGTCGAACTTTTGGCCAAACCTGAAAGCCTCACGCCCGGTCGCCTGGTCGATCCATGGGGCACTGAATTCAAGATCACAGCGGCGCAAGCCCGCGCCGCGTAAACCGCGTCATTACCAAACCAAACAAGGAGCAAACCAATGACACCTAAAGAACTTGTACTGGAGGCAGTTGCCGCCATCTTTATCAACTTCGACCCGTCTGCAGCAGAGCAATTGCTTGCACCTGGCTACATCCAACACAATCCCGCCGTACCCACGGGTGCTGCACCGATCCTCGGGTTCATTCCGGGTTTGAAGGACAGTGGAATTGAAGTGGATATCCACCGTGTGATCTCTGAAGGCGACATGGTTGTGCTGCACACGACCTACAACAACGCTCAGGCCTTTGGCGCTGGTACGCTGGTCGGCTTCGACGTGTTCCGTGTCGAGGATGGCAAGGTGGCCGAGCATTGGGACAACCTGACCCCGATGACAGCGCCGAATCCCTCGGGCCACACGCAGACCGATGGTCCGACAGAGATCACGGATCTGGACAAGACGGCTGAGAACAAGGCGCTGGTCACCGACTTTGTGGAAACCATTCTGAAGAATGGCGAAGTTGACCGGATCACCGAGTTCCTGTCCACTGAGACCTACATTCAGCACAACAGCAATATCGCTGACGGTCTGGACGGTCTGGGCGCGGCGCTTGCCGGAATGGCAGAGCAAGGCATCCAGATGGTCTACACAGACGTGCATTACGTCGTGGCCGAGGGCAATTTTGTTCTGACCGCCTCAGAAGGTACTTTCGCTGACAAACCGACAGCGTTCTATGACCTGTTCCGTGTTGAAGGTGGTAAGATCGTGGAGCATTGGGACGTGATCGCGGACATCCCGTCCGAGATGGCCCACGACAACGGCAAGTTCTGATCGGGGACCGCTATGAAAGCATTTCTGATCACACTGTTCTTAGCTTTAGGAGGAACCGCAATGGCACAGGACAACGGCGTTATCGAGATCGTCACAATGAATCTCGCAGAGGGCGTTTCTGCAGATGCGTTCGAACCAGTGGACAAGGCCATCGAAGATGAGCATGTCAGCAAACAGCCCGGCTTCATCTCGCGTCAAGCCGCCTTCGCAGACGGAAAGTGGGCGGTTGTAGTCAACTGGGAAAGCGCAGAAGCAGCCCAGGCTTCCATGGACAGCTTCGCCTCTGCGCCCGCCGCGGAAAAGTTCATGAGCATGATCGACGCATCAACAATGTCGATGACACGCTACGACCTGGTACGGTAGCCAAGCAAAAATGAAGCACCCGTGGCAGACACGGGTGCTTTACTTTTCCGACAACGCTCAGTTCAGAAGAGCAGACATTGATGTTTCGTAGGTGAATGACGGGAACGTCCGCATAACGACACTCCTGAGCAACAAGTCAGGTAGCAACGACGCCTTAAAACGCGTCCGGTTTGGCCTCACGTGCCATATGGTCCAGCACGGCATTCACAAAGCTGGCCTCTTTGCCTTCGGGATAGAAACTGCGCGCAACGTCGACGAATTCGCTGATCACGACCTTGGGCGGTGTATCCGATTGGGTCATCTCAGCCCCGGCGGCACGAAAAAGCGCGCGGATCGTAGGGTCAATCCGGGCGATGGGCCATTTGGCCACCAGCGCGCGGTCGGTCATCTGGTCGATCAGCGCCTGATGATTCACAGCATCCTGCATGAGCTGTTCGAACAGTTTTGGGTCGCCCTCTTGCATTTCGCCTTCGTCATATTCCGCGCCAAAGCGGTGATCTTCAAACTCGGCGATCACAGTGTCGACAGATTGCGAGGAATGCTCCATCTGAAACAGTGCCTGCACCGCATAAAGCCGTGAGGCCGAGCGCATCTTGCGTTTCTGGTTGCCGGAAAGCTGGGTCATGCTTTTGGATTGTCCTTCAGGCCACCGGCCAGTTTGTATTCTTCAGCGTCCGGCAGAAAACCAACACCCTTGCGCTCCCCACCCCATTTCCGGGTCAGAGCGATCAGATGCATGGCCGCCGCTGCCGCCCCTGCCCCCTTGTTCATCTTCTCTGGATTGGCGCGGGCCTCGGCTTGCGCCATGTTCTCAACCGTCAGGATGCCGTTGCCGATGCACAGCCCTTGCAGACCCAGCAAAGTGATCCCGCGCGAACTGTCATTGCAGACGGTGTCGTAGTGCGTGGTTTCACCCCGGATCACACATCCCAAAGCGACATAGCCATCGTAATTGGACAGGCGTTCCGCGATACCGATGGCAGTGGGCACTTCCAAGGCTCCCGGCACTTCGGTGACGTCATAGGTGCCACCTACCGCCTCGATTTCAGCCGACGCACCTGCGATCATCTGATCGGCAAGGTCGCGGTAAAAGGGCGCCACAACGATCAGCAGTTTAACAGGCTTGTCGAATGTGGCGCTTGGCATGGTGTATTCGGATCCGGCCATGGGCGTTTATCCTTTTGACAGGGCGCGTGTGCCCACGATTGAGATACCATAAGCATCGAGCCCCAGATAGCGGGTCGAAGGGCTGTCGGTCAGCAAGATCAGTTGTTGCACACCCATGGTGGACATAATTTGCGCGCCAAGACCGGTCTGTTTGACGGTGCGTGGCGCGTCGTCGTCTTCCATCTCGCTGGCCAGCGTGGGGCGTGGCTGACGGAAAAGGAACACCGCCCCCCGGCCCTCGGCGGCGATGATCTCCATCGCGCGGGGCAGTTTGCCGGTAGGTGACCCGTTTTGCGCCTCAAGCCCGATCCCCATAACATCCTCAAGCGCGTTCAGCGCGTGGGTCCGCGCCAGTACGGGTTCGCCGTTCGTAATGTCGCCTTTGGACAGAACCACATGTTCAGTGCCCGAAATCTGATCAGCCCAAAGTGACATGTTCCATTCGCCCCCATGCGAGGAGGTCACCACCTCACGCCGCACTTCGCGCACAAGGTTGTCGTGCTTGTGACGATAGGCGATGAGGTCGGAAATCGTGCCGATCTTCATATTGTGTAGCTTGGCAATCTCCACCAGATCCGGCAGACGCGCCATGGTGCCGTCTTCCTTCATGATCTCGCAGATCACGCCCGAAGGGTGCAGCCCCGCCAGGCGCGAGATGTCCACGGCCGCCTCGGTATGACCCGCACGGATCAGAACACCGCCATTACGGGCGCGCAGAGGGAAGACATGGCCCGGCGTGGCAATCTCGGCCGCTGTGTTCTGCTCGTTAATGGCTGTCGCAACGGTCAGCGCACGGTCAGCGGCGGAAATGCCGGTGCTCACACCTTCACGGGCCTCGATGGACACGGTAAAGGCGGTTTCATGCCGGGAGGAGTTGTTCACCGCCATCATCGGCAGGCCCAGCTGGTCAATCCGGTCAGAGGTCATGGGCAGACAGATCAGCCCCCGGCCATGAGTGGCCATAAAGTTGATCGCAGCGGCATCGGCAAATTCGGCAGGGATCACAAAGTCGCCTTCGTTTTCGCGGTCCTCGTGGTCCACCAGAATATACATCTCGCCGGCCTTCGCGGCGGCGATGATTTCCTCGGTGGGAGAGATGGCAGCGCGCAGGCTGCCCTCGACCGGACCAGGTTTTTCAAATGGCAGGCTGTCAGACATCCCTCGCGGACCCTTCGTTTGGTGCAGGAGGCGAGATAGCGCAGGCCAGACCGGAAGACCAGAGGGTTATCCCCCCGAAAGCCATGAAATCACCGCTTGTAGCGCTGCGGAAGGTTGTCCCAGACGCGGTGTTTCCAGCACCAAAGACAATCCGGTGCGCACAGGGGCATCAAAGGGCACGATCAGCTCGCCCCGGGTCAGGCTGGGACGGACCAGCGCCTCGTGCCCCATCAACACCCCTGCCCCGTTTCGGGCTTCTTCCAAAGCGATCGAATAAAGCGAATGGCGCGCACCACGATCAAACCCCGAGGCATGGCCCAGAATGGCTGTGGCCCAAGTGGCCCAATCTTGCATCCAAAGCGCGTCGTGAATGAGTGGCAGCTGATCCAGATCAGTAATGGCATGCAAGGAGGCCGCCACCTGCGGTGTGCAGACCGGATAGATCAGGTCCTCAGCCAGTATGATTTCCGAAGGCGCGCCGGTGGGCACACGCAGGAAAAGCGAAAGATCAAACATCTCGCGTGCCAGATTTGGTGGGGATTCGAGCGCTGAAACGGAGATCGACACCTGCGGCATCGCGGCGCGAATGGCGGGCAACCGGGGAGACAGCCAAAGCTGTGCCACCGAAGGCAATGCCGCAATATGTACAGTCTGATGCGCCGAGAGCGCGCGCATCTGGTGCACTGCCTCACCCAAAGCATCGAAAGCAGCATAGAGCGAAGGCGCCACAGCTGCGCCAAATTCGGACAGCTGCACGCCTTGCGACCGGCGGGTAAACAGCGGCGTGCCCAGCCATTCCTCAAGTGATTTTATGTGTTGGGAGATCGCCCCCGCGGAAACGCTGAGCTCTTCCGCAGCATTGGCAAATCCGCCCAGACGAGCCGCAGCCTCAAACGCTCGCAGAGCATTCAGAGGTGGGCCTTTGGGACGTGGTGGATTGACTGACATTAAGTAGCCTCAGTTTTTCTATGCCCAATTTTAGATAAACTGGCTTGCATTAGCAAGCTCCAGTACCGTAGCACCGATGCAAAGCATTGGAATAAGGATCACCGCCATGACGCTTGAACATCGCAAATGGGTGCCCCCCTCCTGTGAGGCACGAGTGCAAGAAATCGCCGATCAAACGGCCCGCATGGATAGCGCCTCAATCACCAGCCGGATTGACGCACTGGCTGAGATGAACCGCGATATTCACGAACGGCAGTGTTTCAATTTGAATCCTGCGACCAATGTGATGAACCCACGTGCCGAAACCCTGCTGGCGTCGGGCATCGGATCGCGGCCTTCGCTGGGCTATCCGGGCGACAAGTATGAAATGGGCCTCGAGGCAATTGAAGAGATTGAGGTGATCGCGGCTGAATTGGCAGCCGAAGTGTTTGATGCACAGTTCGCCGAGATCCGCGTGGCCTCGGGGGCAATGGCGAACCTCTATGCCTTCATGGCGACCTGCCAGCCCGGTGACACAATCATTGCCCCGCCCGCGTCGATAGGCGGGCATGTGACCCACCATATGGCGGGCTGTGCGGGTCTGTATGGCTTGCGGATTGTCGAGGCTCCAGTGGATGCAGACGGATACACGATCGATGTGACCGCTTTGGAGGCGCTCGCGAAGACCGAAAATCCAGCACTGATCACTGTTGGTGGATCGCTGAACCTGTTTGAGCATCCTGTCCGGAAGGTGCGCGCCATCGCGGACAGCGTGGGAGCAAAGGTTCTGTTTGACGCGGCGCACCAATGCGGGATCATTGCGGGGCGCGCATGGAAAAACCCACTGGCCGAGGGCGCGCATCTGATGACGATGAGCACATATAAGTCTCTGGGTGGACCGGCGGGAGGTTTGATCGTCTCCAATGATGCGCAGATGGCCGAGCGTTTGGATGCCATCGCCTTTCCCGGGCTGACCGCAAACTTTGACGCTGCGAAATCAGCAGCGTTGGCGGTGTCCTTGCTGGATTGGCGCGACCACGGGGCGGCCTATGCGCAGGCGATGATTGACACGGCACGGGCCTTGGCTGCGGCGATGGCGGATGAAGGGCTGCCTGTATTTGCAGGGGCGCATGGCCACACGAATTCGCATCAATTCGCCCTTGAAGCCGCCGGATTTGGCGGCGGGCAAACGGCCTCGAAAACGCTTCGCAAAGCAGGGTTCCTGGCCTGCGGCATCGGTTTGCCTGTGGCAGCGGTAGAGGGCGATATGAACGGTTTGCGTTTCGGCACGCCCGAGTTGGTGCGCTGGGGCATGGAACCTGCGCATATGCCGCGACTGGCGGCGTTGATTGCTCAGGCGTTGCGAGCCACTGCGCCCGAAGAGATGGCTGCAGAGGTGGCCGCTTGGCGGTCAGAATTTAGCAAGTTGCACTTTGTAACCTGAAGAACGCAGCCTAGCGTTAGGCCGACGGCCGCATCGAATGAGCAACCTGACTGGCACGGCTTTGACGCTTAGAACATGCCCATGCTCAAACCCGCAGCCAGTGCGGCACCCAGTTCTGCACATGGTGCAAGCTGCGCGGCGGAGAGCTTTTTCTTGGCCAGGATTGCCTCAGGCGATTGCGCGTCCGTGTTGATGATAAACGCGTCCTGCACCTCGCGCAGACGCCAACCCGTGGCGATGCGGGCGGTCTGGCGCATGGCCCCTTCGCCGTCTGATCCGGCACAGATCATCTGCGCGTAGGCGCGGCCTTCGATGCGACCCAGAACGGGATAGTAGCAGCGATCGAACATATCCTTCATCGGCCCGGACAGGGATGCGAGGTTTTCGGGCGCGCAGAAAATATAGCCATCCGCAGCCAGCAAATCTTGGGGAGTGACATCCTCAGCCCGGATCAGCTGCGCGTCCGATATTTCCGCCTTGGCGGACTCAAACGCGGCCTTGGCCATCTGGGCACTGCCGCCCGTGCGCGAGTGATAGATGATCAAAAGACGAGGCATGGGCATTCCAATGGCTTGCGTGTTTCCCAAACGTAGCGTCGACTGGTAGATGTGGAAAGAGCAAGAGATGCCTCAAGAAGGAGACCCACATGCCCGTTACATTTGATCCTCCATCACAGTTGTTTTCCGGTGCCCGATCTGACGTGGACCCGTCTGAAGCGGATCTGGTGGTGTTTGCCGCTCCGCATGGCACGCCCTATGAGGGCATTGAGAACGAAAACTATGCAGATGCTTTGGATGTGATGCGAGCAGCACAAGCACAGGAAACCGGCTGGCCGGATCATTGGGATTTTGATCTGGGTGGAACGTTATTGAATGACAGTGATTACAAGGTGGCGGATGTGGGCAACCTGCGCACAACGTCTCAGGATGGACCGGGCAACCGCGATCTGATCCGCACGGCAACAGCCGAGATTGTGGCCAACGGCGCCATCCCGGTGATGGTGGGCGGCGATGACAGTGTGCCCATTCCCTTTATCGAGGCATTGGCCCCGCATGGCCCTCTGACCATCATTCAGGTCGATGCGCATATTGACTGGCGTGACGAGCGCCGGGGCGAGCCGATGGGGTTTTCCAACACCATGCGGCGGGCATCCGAGATGGAGCATGTAGAGAAGATCATCCATGTGGGTATTCGCGGGCTGGGATCTGCAAGGCGCGCCGAGGTGGAACTGGCGCGGGCGTGGGGGGCCGAGCTTGTCACCGCAAGGGAATTGCATGCCGACGGTATTGAGGCGGTGATGCAACATGTTGTGCTGGGGTCGAATACGATGATCACGATGGATTGCGATGCCTTGGATGCCGGGATTATGCCTGCGGTGATGGCGCCGACGCCGGGGGGACTGACCTATTACCAGTCGCTTGATCTGATTGAGGCTGTCGTGCGCCAGACCAATCTGGTGGCATTCGATATGATCGAATTTGTACCCGAACGCGATGTGGACGGGGCCGCCGCTGTGACAGCGGCGCGGATTTTGACCCATGTGATTGGCCGGTGTGCGCGGGCATGAGCGGCGTTGGCGGCGGGTGTCTGTGCGGCGATGTGCGGTTTGAGGCCTCTGGTGCGCCTTTGCGGGTGGGCCTGTGTCATTGCCTTAATTGCCGCAAGCATCATGGGGCGTTGTTTTATGCGGCGGCTGTATTCTCCTCGGACGTGGTAACGATTGATGGAGAAACGAACCATTTCGAGGGTCGGCATTTCTGTCCGCGTTGTGGATCATCGGTTTTTGCTAGGACGGGCGACGAGATTGAGCTGCATCTGGGCGCGATGGACGCACCGGATCAGTTCAAGCCTGAGTATGAGCTGTGGTGTGTGCGGCGTGAGGGGTGGCTGCCGAAGTTTGACGGGGTGCCGCGGTTTGAGAAGGATAAGGCTGAGGGATAAATGTCGGCAACGTGAGGCCATTGTTAGGCCTCGGACTGGCGAACCTGACGATGATTACGCAGTTCTTTATGTTTGCAAATTATTGTGCAGAACTTAGGTCTTGCCAGCATCTGCAATATCGCCAGTCCAAGGGGAGGCCTGACGATGGCCGGGCCGCTAAAGCGGCTGTTAACCGGCTGGGTGAGCAGAACATAGGTCGGGATGAAAATCTATGAAATGCAAATCGCGCCGCGTGATGTGCGCGGCGCGATTGTTATTTGGTTTCCCGAATAGATCAGTCGATCTTGGGCAACAGACTGCTCACACTGTCCTTGGCGTCGCCGTAGAACATGCGTGTGTTCTCTTTGTAGAACAGTGGATTTTCGATGCCCGAGTACCCCGTGCCTTGCCCACGCTTGGACACGAACACCTGTTTCGCCTTCCAGCACTCCAGCACTGGCATCCCGGCGATGGGCGAGTTGGGATCGTCCTGTGCGGCAGGGTTCACGATGTCGTTCGAGCCGATCACGATAGCCACGTCTGTGTCAGGGAAATCGTCGTTGATTTCATCCATCTCCAGCACGATGTCATAAGGCACACGTGCCTCAGCCAGCAGTACGTTCATGTGGCCTGGCAAACGCCCAGCGACCGGGTGAATGGCGAAACGCACATTCTTGCCCTTGGCGCGCAGCTTGTTGGTCAGCTCAGAAACGGCCTGTTGGGCCTGCGCCACGGCCATGCCATAGCCGGGGATGATCACGATGCTCTGCGCCTCGTTCAGGGCCGCAGCGACACCGTCCGCGTCAATGGCAATCTGTTCGCCTTCGACGGCCATTTGCTCACCTTGAGCGCCACCAAAGCCACCCAGAATAACCGACACGAACGATCGGTTCATCGCCTTGCACATGATGTAGCTGAGGATCGCACCCGACGAGCCGACCAAAGCACCCACAACGATCAACAGATCATTGCCGAGGCTGAAGCCAATCGCCGCCGCCGCCCAACCTGAATAGCTGTTCAGCATGGAAACCACGACAGGCATATCCGCGCCGCCAATGCCCATGATCAGATGATAGCCAATGAACAAAGCCAGCAGCGTCAGCAGGACCAGTGTCCAGCTGCCTGAGCCAGACAGATACATGATCGTCAGGATTAGCGAGAGCGCCGCAGCACCGGCGTTGAGCATATGCCCGCCCGGCAATTTCTTGGCCGCGGAGTCCACCCGGCCCGCCAGTTTGCCATAGGCAATGACCGACCCGGTAAAGGTGACAGCACCGATCCAGATGCCCAGAACCAGCTCGATCCGCAGAATGCCAATCTCGACCGAGGATTTCTTGGCAATCAGCTGACCAAAGGCCGACAGATCATTGTAGATCTCTTTCGGCAAGCCAATGGCCGTGTGGCGCGTGCCTTCTTTGACAGCGCCCAGCACCTGACCGTTTTCGGCAAACAAAGTGCTCATCGTGTTGATCATGATATCGGCGTTGAAGCCAACAAAAACGGCGGCCAGACCCACAAGCGAGTGCATGATCGCCACCAGTTCCGGCATTTGCGTCATTTGCACCTTTGTGGCCAGTTGATAGCCCACCGCAGCCCCTGCCGCGATCAGGATCAAAGACAGCAGCAACAGGCCCGAACCGGGGCCGATCAGCGTGGCTAGCACCGCAATGCCCATGCCCACGATACCGTACCAAACAGCCCGTTTCGCGCTTTCCTGCCCCGAAAGGCCGCCCAGCGAGAAGATGAACAAGACAGCCGCAACCACATAGGCGGCAGTGGTAAATCCGAATTCCATGAGTACTGCCCCTTTACGATTTCTGGAACATGGCGAGCATGCGCCGTGTCACGAGGAAGCCACCGAAGATGTTGATCGCGGCCATGAAGACCGCCAGAGCAGCCAGAAGTGTGATCAGGAACGAACTGGATCCAATCTGGATCAGCGCGCCCAGAATGATGATCGACGAGATCGCATTGGTCACAGCCATCAACGGCGTGTGCAAGCTGTGCGAGACGCCCCAGATCACCTGGAAACCCACAAAGACCGACAGCACGAAGACAATGAAATGCTGCATGAAGCTGGCTGGAGCCACGAGTCCCACGAGCAATAAGAGCAAACCGCCCACTCCCAACAGGCCGACTTGTGTCATGGTCTGCTTTTTGAATGCAGCGACCTCGGCCGCCTTACGCTCTTCCGGGGTTGGCTCGGGGGCCACTTCTTTCTTGGGAGCCGCGGCAATCGCTTGCACCTTGGGAGGGGGGGGCGGAAAGGTGACTTCCTTGGCATGGGTCACTGTCGCGCCGCGAATAACGTCATCTTCCATGTCATGATTGATCACGCCGTCTTTGTCCGGTGTCAGATCGGTCATAAGGTGACGGATGTTGGTAGCATAAAGCGACGAAGATTGAGCCGCCATGCGCGACGGGAAATCGGTGTAGCCAATGATGGTGACACCGTTGTCGGTGACGATCTTTTCGTCCATCACAGTCAGTTTGCAATTGCCGCCCTTCTCAGCTGCAAGGTCGACGATCACGGAACCAGGTTTCATGGCCTTCACCATGTCCTCGGTCCACAGTTCGGGCGCTTCGCGGTTGGGAATCAGGGCCGTGGTGATGACGATGTCCACCTCAGGCGCCAACTCGCGAAATTTGGCCAGTTGGGCCTCGCGAAACTCGGGCGACGAGACCGAGGCATAACCGCCTGTTGCTGCCCCGTCAGTCTGTTCTTCCTCAAAGTCTAGGTAAACGAACTCAGCCCCCATGCTTTCGACCTGCTCGGCCACTTCGGGACGCACGTCAAACGCGTAAGTGATCGCGCCCAGCGAGGTGGACGTGCCGATGGCGGCCAAGCCGGCCACGCCGGCCCCAACAACCAAAACCTTTGCTGGGGGCACTTTGCCCGCGGCGGTAATCTGACCGGTAAAGAACCGGCCGAAGTTGTTGCCAGCTTCGATGACGGCGCGATATCCCGCGATGTTGGCCATCGAGCTGAGTGCGTCCATCTTCTGGGCGCGGCTGATACGCGGGACCATTTCCATAGCCACAACGGTTGCGCCTTTTTTGGCGGCCGCGTTCATCTGCGTTTCATTGCCACCGGGATTGAAGAAAGAAATCAGCGTTTGCCCGTCGCGCAGCCGTTTCATTTCCGCATCAACCGGAGGACGCACCTTGGCGACCACATCGGCGGCTTTCCAAAGGGCGGCGGCGGTTTTGACCACCTCGACACCTGCCGACTTGTAGTCTTTGTCCGAGAATCCAGCGGCCTTGCCAGCGCCAGCTTCGATCACACAATCATGTCCCAGCTTCTGCAATTGCAGTGCTGAATCGGGGGTCATCGCAACACGTGCTTCGCCCTCAATCACCTCTTTGGGTGTGCCTATCTTCATGGATATCCCCCTTCTTCACATACCGCGGCAGCGGCGACAAATCATCTGGCGGGTGCCGGAACTGGCCCCTTACGGTGCGGATCAACCCGCAGGCAAGAGCGTGTCGGCTTAGCGTGAAAATATGTCGCATCAGATGCGCAACATTATTTCAAAGCCACCGCCTCACCTTTCGTTCATATTTCGCGTATTCAACCCTGAATGCCTGCCTCATAAGGGTTTCTTCGGGGGTGATAAAGCGTTTTTCCAGTATCCAGAGGCATACCGGGATCAGCGGCAGGGATAAAACTGCATCCCAGCGCAAGATCAACCCCGCAAGGATCAGTACGTCGGCCAGATAGATCGGATTGCGGGTGCGTTTGAAAATCCCTGATTGGATCAGACGCGAGGGCGCATTATGAGGAACAATTGTTGTTTTGTGACGCCGAAATTCGGCGGCGGCCAGACCAATCAGCACGAGTCCGGCACCCACCAACAAGCCACCCAAAAAATCTGACCAGACCCCGCCAAACGTCAGGCGGGCTGACAGGTAGGAGGATTGCAGCCAAGCGAAGGCCACGAAAAATGCAAGCCACAGGGGCGGCATGTCGAGCCATTTGGGCATTCTCGGGGGCGCTCCGTCAGGTCGTGCTTGTGCGCAGATGTCAGAAGGCTAGCATAGTCGACAGGAGGATCACCATGGTATTATCTGGCAAACACGCATTGGTGACTGGTGGCGGCACCGGGATCGGGCTGGCCATTGCGCAAGCATTGGCCGCAGAGGACGCTGACGTCACAATCACCGGGCGACGGCCGGAGGTGTTGGAGGCCGTTTCAGGGCCAAGGATACATGCCCTACAGATGGATGTGAGCGATGAGACCAGCGTCGTGTCAGGCGTGGCCAAAGCCGTGGCCCAACGCGGCCCGGTGCAGATTTGTGTACCCAACGCTGGTATTGCCGAGGGCCGTGCGGTGCACAAGACTGACCTGGCGTTCTGGCGGCAGGTGATGGCGATCAATCTGGATGGGGCGTTTTTGACCATCCGCGAGTGCCTGCCTGGGATGCGCGAGGCCGACTGGGGGCGGGTGATCGCTGTGTCATCGATTGCAGGGCTGAAGGGTCTGAAAGGCGCTGCGGCCTATACTGCCAGCAAACATGGTATGATCGGGTTGATCCGGGCCCTGAGCGAGGATTACCTGGGCACCGAACTGACGTTCAACGCCATCTGCCCCGGCTATGTGGACACCGAGATTGTCAGCCGCAATGTCACGGCCATATCCGAACGCACTCGGATCAGTGCGGAACAGGCCCGTGAGTTGATGGTGGCCGCCAACAAGCACAAACGCTTGATTGATACGGATGAAGTGGCAGCAGCGGCTTTGTGGCTCTGCTCGGACGGCGCGCGTTCGGTCAATGGGCAGGCGATCGAAATTGCGGGCGGACAGTTTTAGGCCTGATCTAACGGTTACGTCTGCTATGCGGACAAACCCGCTGTTCGCCGCAGCTGCACCAATGGCTGATTTAGGGTCAATACAGAAATGATGGATTTCGCCAGCGACAACACCGTAGGGTTTTGGCCAAGCGCTCCAATAGATCGCTTGAACTGGCTTATGGGGCGCGACACTATCGTTTTCCGTTCCTGCGTGAAGGTGAGACAGAGGCAACGAAAGCGGCAGCGTCCCATGTATTGGCAGAACTCGGGTACCAAAATGTGCTTGTCACAATTGATAACGATGAATGGCAGTTCAATACGGACTTTTGGGCAGCGGTCGAAGGCGGTGATGCCGAAGCGGCGACCACTATCGCCCAAGACTGTGCGGCGTCACGTTTATCAATCTTTCGGTGCCTCACGACAACGGAAACACTTTGATTGCTCCGCGGATCAGCTCCCCAGAGTACATTCCCCTACTCAGCACTAGAGTGCGCAGGAAATAAAATTAGGTGCACTTTGACAGGGAAGCTCAACACAACTATCCTATCGGGGCTAAAATAGTCGCTCATGGGCGAACAAGTACATTTAACGAGAGGGATAACGAGGATGCGATTTGTAAGTTTTTTGTTTGCCGTAGCAACAGCGACGATGATGGCATTTTCTGCGGCAGCAGGAACAATTAGTTTGGGCGATTGTTCCAATGATGTCAGTGATATTGAGGGTGATCAAAATGGGTTTCGAACTTGGGCAATATTCGATGACCCGAATGGGTGTATGGGCAGCGATGGCTATGACAATTTACTTATCATAGGAACCCCGGAGCCGTTGCCGATTTCGGTTGAAATCGGATTTTTTGACTTCGATCCGGTAACAGGGGCAGATTATTCAAGTGGAAGTTTCGTAACTTTGGAAGTTCAATTTTTGGGTGTGTTTAATCTAGTGAACGTACCGACTTTTGATGGTTCCTATGTCTTGAGCGTGGAAAGTCCGGAAAATTCAGCCTATTCACGTAGTTTATATGGTTTCCCCGACGGTGGCAGCGTTGATATTGGGGTACCGCTTCCACCAGCCACGACGATTGACTTTGCGCCGGTACCATTGCCCGCAAGTATCTTGTTTTTACTGACTGCAATTGGCGGGATACCTTTGTATTCAAGGTTCGGGCGGGCAACGCCGGGAAGCGCTTGATTTCAAACGTATCAGAAAGCCCAACGCTGTTTTCCAGCAATGATGGTGATCGTTTCACTTTCTGATAGCGGGCTTTAGCTGCGACCAAGAAATTTGTAAGTTTGGGCTCAAAGCTGCCTTTCCCGTATCTCATGTGCTGCATGCACTCTTCAGAGCATCTTGATGACTGGCAATCACACGAGCAGCGTGGTTCACTGTGATGGAGAAACCGGAACCCAAAGAGTGATCCCGTGACCCGAGACGACTTCAACGCCTTTTGCAAAAGCCTGAAGCAAACCACCCATGTCGTGCAATGGGGCAATGCGGATGTGTGGAAGGTGGGCGACAAGGTCTTTGCGGTCTGTGGTTGGGAGGTGGACGACCCGGCCTTTACCTTCAAGGCCTCGGATATCGCCTATGAGGTGCTCCAGGATCAGCCGGGCATTCGACCTGCCCCCTATCTGGCCTCAAGGGGTATGAAATGGTTGCAGGTCTATGCCGAACCAGGGCTGTCGGATGACGAACTGAAGGAACATCTGGTGATGTCCTACGATATGGTCGTGGCCAAACTGACCAAGAAACTACGAGCAGAGCTGGGACTATGATGCAGGGCTTTGACACCGACCCCTTCGCGCACACCCGCGAGATGTTTCATCTGCCGCAACAGGTGATCTATCTGGATGGCAATTCGCTAGGCCCATTGCCGCGGAACGCGCCCAGCGCGATTAGCCGCGTGGCGCGGGATGAATGGGGGGAGATGCTGATCACCGGATGGAACAAGGCAAGCTGGATGGCGCAGCCCGGAGAAGTGGGTGATCGCGTGGGTCGCCTGATTGGCGCGCAGCCCGGGCATGTGATGATGGGCGATACACTGAGCATCAAAGTGTATCAGGCGTTGGCGGCTGCATTGGATTTATGCCCCGACCGCAAAGTGATCCTGAGCGATACGGGCAACTTTCCCACGGATCTTTATATGGCCGAAGGGTTGCTCCGCTCGATGGGACAGGGACACGAACTGCGTTTGGTTGCTCCAGAAGACGTGGAGGGTGCCATCACCGATGAGGTGGCTGTGCTGATGCTGACCGAAGTGGATTACCGCACCGCACGTCGACACGACATGGCCACGCTGACCGCCAAGGCCCATGCGAATGGGGCGCTGACCATCTGGGATCTGGCCCATAGTGCTGGCGCGATCCCGGTAGATCTGGCCGACTGCGGGGCTGATTTTGCAGTGGGCTGCACCTATAAGTACCTGAACGGCGGCCCTGGCGCGCCTGCGTTTATCTATGTCGCGCCTCAGCATGTCGGGGCCACCTCTCCAGCCCTGTCAGGTTGGCTTGGGCATGAGGCCCCTTTCGCGTTTGAGCGAAGCTACCGCCCCGGCACAGGCATTGAAAGGATGCGCGTGGGAACGCCCCCGGTACTGGCCATGGCGGCGTTGGAAGCCGCTTTGGACATCTGGGACGATGTGGACATGATCCAGCTGGATCGGGCCCGGGTGCGGTTGAGTGACATGTTCATCGACGGATTAGAGGCCGCCTGCCCTGCCTTGACACTGGCGTCACCCCGCAAGGCGTATGCACGTGGCAGCCACGTCAGCTTTCAGTTTGAGCAAGCCTATGCAGCTATGCAGGCCTGTATCGCACAGGGTGTCATCGGGGATTTCCGTGCTCCGGACAATATGAGGTTCGGGATCACGCCCCTTTACTTGAATGATGGGGATGTCGAGGACGCCGTAGAGATCATCGCCCGCGTCGTTAATCAGCGCCTGTGGGATGCGCCTGAGTACCAAATCAGGGCGAAAGTCACCTGATTACAAGTTAACCCTGCCCAAATTTCACCCCAATTCACCAAAGATTCGCCCAGAACCCGCTCTTTTGCGGCCTCAGAGTGTTTGTATCCATTTTGGAAACAGAGTGTGCAGGCCTAACGACAAGCATGCCGAGATGAGTTTTAGCCACCCCACGAAGACGAGGGTGGCTTGTTTGAGGAACAAACGGGGTTTAGGTGCCCCTGTGGAGTTGGAGCAGTTCAATGGCAACGCTGGACAATGCAGTATGGCTTGGCGGAAGTGGGTTTGCTGAGAACGGCGTAACCACACTGACCGAAGGCGGTTTTTCGACCTACGTGACAGGTACGTTTACTGCCAACGCATGGGACGCAACCGCTGGTGGGACTGGCGTGTCCGACTTTGGTGCGGCGTTCGTCACCTCTGCCATCAACGCAGATTACCAGTTCTCAAATCCGGTTGAAAACCTGTCGTTCGACATTGAACATCTCAACGATGACGGCGCATCTACATTTGATGATCAGTGGACCATCTCGGCTTTGGACGAAAATGGTGATCCTATCCCAGCGGCGGATATCATTGCCGGGCTTTCGGGCCTGACAGATGAAATCGTCATCGACAACGGCGATGGTACGGTTACGATTGAAGCCGCCGGCGGAATTGCAAACAACGTCACTGTGGATCTTCCCGGGCCCGTTTCATCACTTAGCGTTGTCTATGAACCTGGCCCAAATGGCACGCAAACAGGCGGGTCGGGGATCAGTGATTTTACATTTGATATCCCGGAGCCTGATACGGATGGCGATGGCGTTCTGGATTCCGTTGATCTGGACACCGATGGTGATGGCATCCTTGATACCGAGGAAGGTTACTCTGTCACTCCTCCGTCTTCCATCACCGTGACGATGAATGGTGACTTCTACGCCACCCTCGACAACACGCGTTGGGAGCTCAGAGACAGCGGCGGCAATGTCGTACAAAGCGGAGCCTCATCCGGGACCGGTGAGGACACCTGGACGTTCGCAGCTCCTGCGAACGGCGATTACACGTTTGTTGTGCTGGATGATTTTGGCGACGGTCTTTCCGTTGCCGATGGTGATGACGGAATTGCCAATTACACGGTGACGGTCGACGGCACCGAAATCATCAATAGTGGAGATCTCCCAAACTTCGGCGACGAATTTTCTCATGACGTCACCTTGGCGGATATTATTACAACGCGTGACACGGATGGCGATGGGATTGCTGACCATCTCGACTTGGACAGCGACAACGACGGGATCACTGACAACGTCGAAGCTCAGTCAACTGATGGCTATGTGGCTCCAACCGGTACAGATACCGATGGGGATGGCCTAGATGATGCCTATGATGCCACTCCGACAACTGGGGCAGCCGGCTCAGGCGGGCTCGCACCGGTGGATACTGATGGTGACGGCACAGATGATTATATAGACACCGACAGCGACAATGATGGCACCAATGATGTCGATGAAGCCGGGCATGGTATTACTCAAGCGGTCATTGATGCGTCAGGCGACTCAGACTTTGACGGTATCATGGATGCCGTAGATGATGTTGTCGGCTGGGATGTGAATGACAATGACGTTGACGGCGCAGGCGATTTCACGCTGGCTGATACAGATGGCGATACCGCCGCAGACGGGTCCGGCGCCAACCCGATGGTCAATGATCTTGATTTTCGCGATGCAGCCACTGCCGACTATATCGTTGAAGGCACAGCAGGCGACGACACTATTGATGGCTCTTACACTAGTGACCCGGATGGTGATCGGGTCGAAAATGGGGACGGCAATCCGCTGAACCCCGGCACCGCAGGGGGTGACAACGATTCCATCACTGCAGGTGCAGGCAATGATAGCGTTGCTGCAGGCTCCGGGAATGACACCATCCGAGGCGAAGCTGGCAACGACACGATCTCGGGTGGTGCTGGAGGCGACGTTATTGACGGTGGTCTTGGCGATGATCTTGTGGACTACACCACTTCTGACGCGGCAGTCACCGTGGACCTGTCGACGAATTCAGCCGCTGGCGGACACGCGACGGGGGATATACTTATTGGCATTGACGGTGTCATCGGGTCTGCATTCAACGACAGCCTCGTCGGTGGCACTGGTAGCGATACACTTATCGGTGGTGCAGGCGATGATACAATCCATGTCGCCCAAGGCGACGTGGTATCCGGTGGTGATGGCGATGATTATTTCACCCTGGAAGATCTGGGCGAAGCAGGTACCGATGCCATCACCATCACCGGTGGCGACGAAGGCGGGGCTGACAATGACACTCTTCAGCTGACGCCGGACATTACGCTTGCAGATATCACCTTCACGCCATCCTCGGATACTGGCGCCTTTGCGGGCAGCTTTACGATGGCCGATGGCACGCTTGTTACCTTCGATGAAATCGAGAACATCATCTGTTTCACGCCCGGTACAATGATCCTAACCGAGCGCGGACACCGCCCGATTGAAAGCCTCAAACCCGGTGACATGGTGATCACCCGCGATCACGGCGCGCAGCCCTTGCGCTGGGTAGGGACATCTTCGGTGTCCGGGCGTGGGAAATTTGCGCCTGTTCGCGTCGCGGCAGACGTGATCGGCGCACGCCGCTCCGTGTTGGTGTCACCCCAGCACAGGGTTCTGTTCGAAGGTTATGAGTGTGAACTGCTGTTTGGCACCGATGAGGTTCTGGCAGCGGCCACGCATCTGGAAGACGGGTATTCGGTTGTACGGGCACCCTGCCCCTTGGTGACATACATCCATTTGATGTTTGACCAGCACCAGATCATCTATGCCGAAGGCGCCCCGACTGAGAGCTTCTTTGCGGGGGATGTGGGTCTTGCGTCCATCTCGGGTTTTGCCCGCGAAGACATGTTCAAAGCTTTCCCCGCATTGCGCAGTGACATTACAGCCTACGGCGACACTGCGCGGGTGTGCCTGAAAGCGCATGAGGCAAGGCTGTTAATGTCAGAATACCAGTCCTTGCCCATGGTCGCCTGAGGCGCGGGCCCTGCCCGTGGAAAGCCTGAGTGATTTGAGACAAATTCAAGGCAGCTTGCCACTATTTTGACCCCCATCTTCCCAAATTCAGCCGCAGCGCAGCACTAGCTAGGAAATTGACCTTTGGTCCGAGCGGCACCTGCGGCCGTTCCCTGCAAGATGTGTAAGAAAATTTACACCCAGAGCTTTTAGCACTGGGTGATCATGTGACGGAGTACGAGTAATGGCAACATTGGACAATGCAGTCTGGTTTGGCATCGATGGGTTCGCGGAAAGTGGAACCACGACGATCAGTGAGGGTGGAAATTCCACCACAATTACCGGGACATTTACCAATGACGCCTGGGACGCCACCTCGAACGGCACCAACGTATCCGGGTTTGGCTCAGCCTTCATCACGGCTCCGATCACAGCCAATTACCAATTTTCTAACGCGGTAGAGAATCTGTCTTTCACCTTTGAGCACGTCAGTTCAAGTGGGACGACCTACGACGATGAGTTCACCCTCTACATCTATGACGAAGATGGGGTGCTGATCCCGGCAGCAGAAGTGATCGCCGGGCTGACAGGCGTGACCAACGCCACCGTTTATGCGAATCCCGATGGCTCGGTTGTGATCGAGGCCGATAACGACGTCGCCGAAAACATCACCGTCAATATCACCGGACGCGAGGTGTCGGAAATCGACATCACCTTTGACGTGGGCCCCGATGGCACGCAAACCGGCGGTGCCGGTTTGAGCGATTTCACCTTCGATGTCCCGGTTCCGCCGAACTACATCGTCGAGGGCACTGCGGGTAACGACACGATTGACGCGTTCTATCTGGGTGATCCCGAAGGCGATGACATCGACAATTCGGACCACTCGGATGGGTCCAATGACGACAGTGTGCAAGCAGGCGCCGGCGATGACAGCGTTGTGTCAGGCGCCGGTGACGACACCGTCTCAGCCGGGACCGGGAACGATACGGTTGAAGGCGGAATCGGTAACGATTCCATTTCCGGATTTGACGGAGACGACAACCTGTCCGGCGATGCGGGTAGCGATACCATCTTTGGTGCAGACGGATCAGACACCATTCTGGGCGGCGACGGCGACGACGACCTGGATGGCGATGACGCCTTCGCCACAGGTGCGGCCGACAGCATCGACGGCGGTGCAGGGAATGACCAGATCATCGGCGATGTGGGCAATGACACGCTGATTGGCGGTGACGGAAACGACACCGTATTTGCAGGTGACGACGACGACCTCATTCGAGGCGGCGATGGGCAGGATGTGCTCTATGGGCAATCCGGCAATGACAGCATTGATGGTGGCGCAAACGAGGATACGATCATTGCCGATCAGGGTGATGACGTTATCTATGGTGGCGATGGTTCCGATAGCATCTCTGGCGGATCAGGCGATGACACGATTCACGGCGGAGGAGATTCGGCAACATCAACTGGGGGAACCGACTCTCTTAGCTACACATACTCAGTGTTCCATTTGGGAACAGCGCCTGAAGCGGATGTTGTGGATGGCGATTCCACAATGGATGATCCCGATGCCTTCCTCGGGACCTATGGAGGTCCGGGAAACGAACTCTACAATAACATTCAAACAGCGACGACAGTTGACACTGACGGCAACACCCGGATCAACAACGCAGATACCGAAGGACCTGCGGAAACGGTCACGATCAATGGGGTCGCCCATACAATCGACGTTGCTCAAACCCTCAATGCCACGGTGACATTCGACGATGGCACGACGGCAAGTGTATCGCTGGCTGTTGTACAGACGACGGATGGAAACCTCTACGTTTTCCCCGAACCATCCAATACGGCGGATCACGCTGTTCTGACCAGCAATCCAATTGTATCCATCAGTTTGGATTCGGTCTCACAGCCGTATGTTACCGTTAGCTCGGAACGGATGGATGGGAACTATGCTCTTCCGGGCGACACAGATACTTCCGCTGACTTCATTGATGCAGGTGCAGGTAACGACGTCGTTGATGGTGGCGCGGGTAACGACAGTATCTACAGCGACGACGGCAACGACATAGTTAATGCCGGTGATGGGGATGACTATGTTTCGGCCGGAAGCGGCAATGACAACATAGATGCAGGGGCAGGCAATGATGATATTGATGCAGGTGCAGGCGAAGACACCGTTGAAGGTGGTACTGGCCGCGACAATATTGATGGCGACGCCGGAAACGACAGCCTGTCTGGTGGCGACGGAAACGACAGTATCTGGGGTGGCGATGGCAATGACACCATAGATGGTGGCGCCAACGATGATGCGCTTTATGGCAATGCAGGTGATGACAGTCTGATCGGTGGAGCGGGTTCCGACTATCTGCAGGCCACAACGGGTGCTGACACTCTTTCAGGCGGTGACGATGATGATAATCTCGACATCGTTGCAGGCGCATACGCTGATGGCACCGTGGTTACAGTGGACGGCGGCACTGGTGGTGTTGACAACGACACCTTGGACCTGGACAGCTGGGATGCCTATCGCAACCTTGTGCAGAATTCCGATCCCGATGCCGACAGCTTTTCCGGCAATGTTGAAGTCCGAGATGCATCGGGCAACTGGATCACGGTTAACTTCACTGAGATCGAAAACTTCCTCCTTCCAACGACTGACTTGTCTCCTGATTACATCGTTGAGGGCACCAACGCCGACGAATTGATCAATGCAGGCTATGGCGGCGATCCCGAAGGCGACCGTGTTGATAGCAACGACAACCTGACCAACGACAATGACGATGTGATCGAAGCTTATGGTGGAAATGACACCATTGGCGCAGGCGCAGGTAATGACAGCGTGGATGCTGGCACCGGCGACGACCAGGTCTTCGCGGAAACCGGCAATGACACGGTTCTGGGCGGCGATGGCAATGATAGCGTCCTGGGCGAAGCGGGTCACGACAGCCTGATAGGTGACGCAGGCAATGATACCCTGCTGGGCGGTGATGGCAACGACACCCTTCAGGGCGGCGCAGACGAAGATAGCCTGCGTGGCGAAGCAGGCAACGACACCATCCAGGGCGGCGACGGCAATGACTATGCCCACGGAGGCGAAGGCGACGATTCCATAGAAGGCGGCGCCGGCGACGACGAATTGCACGGCTGGTTCGGCAACGACACCATGCGCGGTGGCGACGGCAATGACTATCTCGACGCCGATCTGGGCGAAGACGAAGTCTTTGGTGATGCAGGCAACGACACCATCCGCGGTGGCTTCTCGATCGAGAGTGACACGCTGCACGGCGGCACCGGCGAGGATGACATCGACGGTCAGGATGGCGATGACATCATCTATGGCGACGAAGGCAATGACACGCTGGTCGGAAACTTCGGGAATGACACCGTTTTTGGTGGCGACGGCCGTGACAGCATTCTGGGTGGTGGCGGTGCCGACGAACTGCAGGGCAACGCAGGCAATGACACCATTTCGGGTGGCGATGGTGCGGACCGTATCTTTGGCTTTGGGGATGATGACAGCCTGTTGGGAGATGGCGGCAATGACACCATCAATGCAGGCGATGGCAATGATGTGGTAGATGGCGGTGCCAATAACGATCTGATCTTCGGCGATTCCGGAGACGACACGTTGCTTGGCAACACAGGCGACGATGAAATCCAAGGTGGAATTGGCAACGACAGTATCCAAGGCGGCGCTGGCAACGACACCCTATTGGGACAAACCGGCAACGACACGCTGAATGGCGGAGACGGTGCCGATGCCCTGAATGGAGGTGCGGGAGACGACAGCCTCTTGGGTGGTAGCCGTGACGACACATTAACAGGTGGCACCGGCGATGATGTCATGCTGGGTGAAGATGGAGACGACCTGTTTGTGCTGGAAGACGGATTCGGCAACGACACCATCACTGGTGGCGAAAGCGGCGAAATCGTTGGTGATACACTTGATCTGAGCAGCGCCACAGGCGTGACCGTTGATTTGACCAGCGTTGATCCGGAAGCGGGAACAGTTTCAGACGGTACAGCAACCGCAAGTTTCAGCGAGATTGAGAATATCATTCTCAGCAGCGGTAATGATACCATCATGTTGGCCGATGGTAGTGGCAACGACACTGTACAGGGTTTCACAGCCCCCATCGACAATGGGGACGGCACTTTCACCGGCTCGGACACCTTGGATGTCACGGGGTTGACCGATGATGGCGGAGCCATTGTAAACACCGATGATGTCACGGTCGGTGATGATGGCAGCGGCAATGCTGTTCTTAGTTTCCCCAACGGCGACAGCATTACCCTAGTCGGTGTCGCTCCCGCCGAACTCAGTAGTCCTGCGGCATTAGAAGCCATCGGCATCCCGATCCCGAATTACATTGTTGAGGGAACAAATGCGGGAGAGTTGATCGACGCGAATTACACCGGTGATCCGGAAGGCGACCGTGTCGACGCTAATGATAATCCAACAAGGCCAGACGACAATATTGATGTGATCCATGCTGGAGCAGGGAACGATACGGTCTACGCCGGCTTGGGCAATGATACCATCAACGGAGAAAACGGCGATGACTCGCTGTTCGGTGAAGATGGTCATGACACCATCCAAGCCGGATCAGGTGATGACACGGCCTATGGCGGTGATGGCAATGACCTGATTTTTGGCATCAGCGGAAACGATTCGATCCTCGGCGAAGCAGGTGCTGACCGCCTAAATGATGGTAGCGGCAACGACACCGTCGAAGGTGGCGCGGATGCCGACACGTTCATTCGTCAGGAAGGTTGGGGTGTAGATACATACATCGGCGGGGAAACCGGCATCGATGATGACACGCTGCGCGCAACCAGCATTTCCAGTGACAGCACATTGGACTTAACGGCCGGTGGCACAGCTGCTGATCCCGAAAGCGGTACGCTGACCTCGGGTGGCGGAGCAGATGTTGTCACTTTCTCTGAGATTGAGAATTTTGAACTGGGATCAGGCGACGACAGCGTGATCGGCTCGGACGGAGATGACAATGTCTCTACTGGCACAGGCGCAGACACCGTCGACGGTGGCGCCGGCAACGATACGTTCGATGTTGGGTCGGCTGATGGTGTCGTTGACACCATTGTTCTTGAAGATGGCGACGGTGACGATACCGTCGCTAGCTTTGAAGGTCCCATCGACAATGGCGATGGCACCTACACCGGGCAAGACCAGCTGGACGTCAGCGGACTGAACGACCTGGGTGGCGATCCGGTGCAGGTGACTGATGTCACCGTCACGGATGATGGCAGCGGCAATGCGGTTCTTACATTCCCAGGCGGCGAAAGCATTACTCTAACTGGTATTGCGCCCGCCGATGTGACGGATCACGCCGCCCTTGAGGCAATGGGTATCCCCAATGGTTTGAATTACATTGTCGAAGGTACTGCAGGCAATGACACGATTGATGCAGGGTACACCGGAGATCCCGAAGGGGATATGGTCGATAACTTCGATAGTCAGACCAACAGCAATGACGACAGCATAGATGCCGGTGCCGGAGATGACATCATCACAGCAGGTGATGGCAACGACACCGTCCAAGCAGATGCTGGCAATGACCTTATCCAAGGTGGCTCGGGCGAAGACAGCATCTTTGGTTCTGCGGGTTCAGACACGATAGATGGTGATGCTGACGATGACACACTGGACGGCGGCACAGGTGATGACACGATCTCGGGTGGCCTGGGCAATGACTCGATCATCGGTGGCGATGGCAATGATCAGATCTTCTCGGAGAACGGCCAGGATACGGTCGATGCCGGGGCTGGCAACGATACGGTTCACGCCTCGATCGGGAATGACCTGATCTATGGCGGCGCCGGAGATGACAGCATTCAAGGTGGTGGTTTCAGCTTTGAAAGCGACACCATCTTTGGTGAGGCTGGCAATGATGTGATCGACGGCGGTGCAGGCGGTGACAGTGTTGACGGTGGCACCGGCAACGACACGATCACAGCGCGTCAGGATGACACCCTGACTGGTGGCGATGGTGACGACCTGTTCATCCTGACCGATCCCGTGGGTGAACCCGGTGCCGGTACGATCAGCATTGTCGGCGGTGAAGGGGACGAAACGGATGGGGATACGCTTCAGCTGACCTCGGAGATTTCGCTGGCCGATATCACCTTTACCAATCTCGATGACAATGCAGGCGGCCTGTCGGGCAACTTCACGATGTCAGACGGCACGGTGGTCACCTTTGACGAGATTGAAAACATCATCTGCTTTACGCCTGGTGCCAATATCCTGACCAATCAGGGTGAACGCGCGGTCGAGACGCTTGCGGTGGGCGACATGGTTGTCACCCGTGATCATGGGCTGCGCCCCATTCGCTGGATTGGCAAACGTACGGTGCGCGGCCATGGCGATTTTGCCCCTGTCTCAGTAAACAGCACCGTGGTCGGGGGCGGGCGCAAACCGCTGCTGGTCTCGCCGCAACACCGCATCTTATTCACGGGCTATCGGGCTGAGCTGCTCTTTGGGGAAAGCGAGGTTCTCGTGCCTGCCAAACATCTGATTGATGGACGGGATGTGATCCAGCACGCACAAGATGAAGTGACATACATCCACATCATGTTCGACCGGCACGAGGTGATTTATGCCGAGGGCATTGCGGCAGAGAGCTTCTATGCCGGCGACATCGCTTTGGGTGCTGTTGAAGAGGCTGCGCGCGAGGAATTGTTCGTAATCTTCCCCGAATTGCGCAGTGCCGGCGGCCATCACCGCGAAACGGCACGGACCTGCCTGAAACGGCACGAAGCAGCCCTGCTGGTGCATGCGATGCAATCTGACGGCTGAGGCCTCCGATCAGGCCTTTTAACACCCCGCTCGGAGAGGGGCGTTATGAAACATCAATGGCAGCTGGCTGCTGATCCCAGTGAGATCATGGGTTTGCAATAATACCGGGTTCAGCAAATCAGGCACCCCCCTAGGTGGCCTTTAAAACCGGGTTGCGGATCATCCCAATTGGCCTGTCATTTTGCAGACGTTCGCCTTGGGCTGCACTGGCGTCGTTCGATTATTCGACTTCGTTTACTCGGATTTGCGAAATGACGCAAAGCGCAAGTTGCTGTCCTGACCCAGGACATGACGCAGGCACCAGAAGATCACAACGGCACTCAGAATTAGCCAAAGCGCGCCCCACATCATGGTCGGACCTCCGAACTCCTCGGCCAGCATATAAGCATCCGATCGCAGGTTGGCGCGGCGTATGGTGTCGTCAAAGATGTCGTAAGGCACGTAGATCAGACTGGAGAGACCAATCAGACGCAAGGTCATGTCATTGATATTGTTCGACAGAAACCGCGACATCACCAGCAATGCCACCCCCGTGGCCAAGGTAAAGCCCAGCGCAAAGAAATCCCGCATATAGAGCAGTGCCACAAGGATCATCATCGCCCCGAACAGGGCCACCACCATCCGATCAGCGGTTGAGCGCAGGGCAGCCATCAACAGCCCCACACCCATCAGAAGCGAGCCAAGATAGCCTGCGGTGAGGATCAGAAACCGACTGCCGCCCCGGCTGATCACATGCCCCCCTTGCTGGGCTGAGATCGACATTTCCATGACCTCGCCACCGGTGGCCCAGGTCATTGCCGCGTGTGACAGCTCGTGCAGAAAGACAATCAGGATTTTCAGCGGAATGACGATGGGCGTGGACCAAAGAGCGAAGACCACCACAAGGATTATTAGAAGCTGCCAGTGCCCCTTCAGATAAGCCATCAGGCCGAGCGCAACACCGGCGTGTCGGCACCCGATGCCCAGGCCCGCGCCGCATCGCCAAAGGTACGGAACAAAGGACGGCTGACAAGATCATTCTCGGCGTTCCATTCGGGGTGCCATTGCACCGAGAGGGTAAAGCCCTTGGCCCCTTCGACATAAATCGCCTCGGGCGTGCCATCATCCGCACGACCGTCGATCACCACGCCCTGCCCCGTATCAATGATGCCCTGCCCATGCAGGGTGTTCGTCAGCACTTTTTGCGCCCCCAGCAAACGATGGAACACGCCGTTTTCGGTGAAATGCACATCGTGGCGCAGCTCAAAGCATTCCTCCAGCGTGCCGTCGGGGGGCATGCGGTGGTTGTCGCGGCCCTCAAGCTCGCGGATTTCGGGATGCAGCGTGCCCCCCATGGCCACATTGACCTCCTGAAAGCCTCGGCAGATGCCAAAAAACGGCTGACCCCGCTCCACACAAGCGCGCACCAACGGTAAGGTTATCGCATCACGCGCCCGGTCAAAGGCGCCGTGTGCTTCGGTCTCGGCATGGCCGTACTCTTCGGGGTGCACATTGGGGCGCCCTCCGGTCAGCAGAAACCCGTCACAGGTGTCCAGCAGTTCCTCCACGCTCATGTAATCAGGATCGCAGGGGATAATCAGCGGGATACAATCCGACACTTTCGCGACCGCACAGGAATTCATCGTGCCACCGGCATGGATGGGATAACGATCTTCCATCTCGTAAGAGTTACCAATGATCCCGATAACCGGTCGTTTCATGTGCGTTTTCCCCTTGGTTGGCTTAGATTTAATACGCCCTGCCCCATAAGAAAACACAAATTCGCGCACATCTTGTTGCGCTTGGGCGCTCAGACGCCATTGAAGGCTCCGACGGGGCGGCATAGGCTTTGCGTGACACATCTGACCCGCAAGGAACCCCCACCATGAGAGACGCTGCCCCTCAGACAATATATCTGGCGGATTACACGCCCTTTGGATATCGCATCGCGTCAGTCCATCTGACCTTCCGGCTGGATCCCAAGGCGACCCGCGTCCTCAGCCGGATTGCGTTTGAGCCTGTGGCCGGTGCAGACCCTGCGTTCTTTCTGCATGGTGAAGACTTGAAGCTGATCCGGGCCTCGATTGACGGGGCGGAAGTGTCGCCTGAGTTGGTTGAGGGTGGCCTGCGTTGTGATGTACCTGATGTACCGTTTGTGTGGGAGTGCGAGGTTGAAATCGCGCCTGAAGACAACACCGCACTGGAAGGGCTTTACATGTCGAACGGCATGTATTGCACGCAGTGCGAGGCTGAGGGTTTTCGCAAGATCACCTATTATCCGGATCGCCCCGATGTGATGGCCACGTTTGATGTGCGCGTTGAGGGTGATTTGCCGGTGCTATTGTCGAACGGCAATCCCGGCGCACAGGGCGATGGTTTTGCCGAATGGCACGATCCCTGGCCTAAGCCAGCCTATCTGTTCGCGTTGGTGGCGGGCGATCTGGTGAACCACCCGGATCGGTTTACCACCATGAATGGCAGGGGTGTGGAGCTGAATATCTGGGTGCGCCCCGGTGATGAGGGCAAATGCGCGTTCGGCATGCAGGCCTTGAAGGATTCGATGCGTTGGGATGAGCAGGTGTATGGCCGCGAGTATGATCTGGATATCTTCAACATCGTGGCCGTTGATGATTTCAACATGGGTGCGATGGAGAACAAAGGGCTGAACATCTTCAATTCATCCTGTGTGTTGGCCAGCCCTGAAACCTCGACAGATATGAACTTTGAGCGGATCGAGGCGATTATCGCCCATGAGTATTTCCACAATTGGACGGGCAACCGGATCACCTGCCGGGATTGGTTTCAGCTGTGCCTGAAGGAAGGGCTGACGGTCTACCGTGACAGTCAGTTTACCTCGGATATGCGTTCGGCCCCGGTGAAACGCATTGACGACGTGATCGCCCTGCGCGCGAGACAATTCCGCGAGGACAATGGGCCTTTGGCGCATCCGGTGCGCCCCGACAGCTTTGTTGAGATCAACAATTTTTATACCGCCACGGTGTACGAAAAAGGCGCCGAGCTGATCGGTATGCTCAAAACGCTGGTGGGCGATGAGGCCTATTACAAAGCGCTGGATATGTATTTTGATAGGCACGACGGAGATGCGGCCACGATCGAGGACTGGTTGCAGGTGTTCGAGGATTCCACGGGCCGTGATTTGACTCAGTTCAAACGCTGGTACGAACAGGCCGGCACGCCGCGATTGAGTGTCCAGGATAGCTATGAGGATGGCACCTATACACTTAACTTCAAACAGAAAACTCCGGCCACGCCGGGGCAGGAAATCAAAGACCCTCGGGTGATCCCCGTTGCGGTTGGATTGCTTAATCCCAATGGGGATGAGGTGGTCGAGACAACTGTGCTGGAGATGGATCAGGCCGAGCAAAGCTTTTCGTTTGAGGGACTGTCGGCAAAGCCGGTGCCGTCGATCCTGCGTGAGTTCTCAGTGCCTGTGATCCTCGAACGCGAAAGCAGCAACGCGGAACGTGCCTTTTTGCTGGCCCATGACACCGATCCCTTCAACCGTTGGGAGGCAGGCCGGGCGCTTGCGCGGGATGAGCTGACGGCCATGATCCGCGATGGCGCAGCCCCCGATCAGGCCTATCTTGAGGCCGTCGCCACTATGGCGAGGGACGATAGCCTTGATCCGGCGTTCCGGGCCTTGGCTTTGGGGCTGCCCTCACAGGAAGAACTGGCGCAAACCCTGCATGATGCGGGCCACACCCCTGATCCTCAGGCGATTTACGAGGCGTTAGAGACATTGCGCCACGCCCGTGCCACGCATATGCAAGACATTAACACGCGGCTTTACGCGGCATATCAGGTGTCTGAACCGTTCCAACCCAACGCCGAACAGGCCGGTGCACGGTCGCTGGCCAATGCGGCGCTGAGCATGATCACGCGACTGGATGGCGGCGCGCAAGCGGCCAAACAGTATGATGCTGCGGACAACATGACCCAGCAATTGGCAGCCTTTGCCTGTTTGCTGGACGCGGGCAAAGGCGCGGATGCCGTCGCAAGGTTCTTTGATCAGTGGAAAGACGACCGCCTGGTGATGGACAAATGGTTCTCGATGCAGGTGGTGCAAGCGGCCCCTGCGGATGCGGCGGATGCGGCGGCCAAGCTGACAGAACACCCTGATTTCGATATGAAAAACCCGAACCGCTTTCGGGCCACCTTCGGGGCCTTGGCGATGTCTCCGGCGGGGTTCCACCACGCCTCGGGCAAAGGCTACGCGCTTTTGGCCGATTGGCTGATCAAGCTGGATGCCTTGAACCCCCAGACGACAGCCCGGATGTGTTCTGCGTTTGAGACATGGCATCGCTATGACACCACCCGGCAATCGCAGATGAAAGCTGCACTGGAGCGGATACTCGCCAAACCGGGGCTAAGCCGGGATACCACGGAAATGGTGACGCGGATCTTGGCGGCTTGACGCCCCACGGCGCCCCCAGATTAACAAGTGAAGGAGTTTCATCATGCCAATTTTGATTGCCGCGTTGGGTATTGCCATAAGCGTATATGTCTTCGTCATTCGCACCCGGAATGCCGCACATGTGGCGACGGATCTGGTTGATATGGCCAGCGACGTGAAAGCTGCAGCGCGCCGCTTCGGGTTCAAGCGCAAAACCAATGTGCACCCGGTTGAAACCATCGAGGATCCCAAATTGGCCATCGGTGCCATCGCCACGGCCTTCGTTGAGATGGATGATTTGCCCACAAAGGACCAGCGCAATGGACTCGCGGAGGCATTGAAGCATCAGTTTCACCTGGGTGACAGTGCCGCACAGGAAGTAACTGTGATGGGCCATTGGTTTGTCTCAGAGTGTGGCGGGGCGGAACCTGCCATCACCCGTTTGTCGCGCAAATTGATGAAGTTGCAAGGAAAAGAGGCGTTCCAGCCGCTTCTTGAGGTGATCAATGCAACAGTGAGTGCGGGATCCGGAGAGCTCAACGGCAAACAGCGCCGGGCACTGGATGATATCAAGCGCAGTTTTAGGATCACCTAAGTACCTAAATACGAGACAGTTATTCGGTTGATGCTGTCTCGAACGCTTCCGGCCGCGCTTGAGGTCGCGTCGCACTCAGAGGTTTGCAATAGCTCTGGCGCTTGGTCCAGGCCATCATGTCATGGCGTTTTTTGCGACTGTGCAACGGGCCCCAATCAGCCGCCACTCCGCGCATTCCGTAGGAGACCACCCCGTCACGTGGCACCGTATATGCCATGATGCGCAATGCGCAGGACAGGTTGGACGGAGCGTGTTTCAATGCCTCGCCACTGCGAGCCCGACATTTGTAACCTCGTGCCGTCGCCGGCAATATTTGCGTTAAACCGTACCACTTGCCACCGCCACCCACTGCATAGGGTCTGTAGGTGCTTTCATGCTTCACGAGGGTCGAAATGAAACCTGCCCAGAAGGCGCGGCGTTTCTCCATGCTGGCTGAAGGATAGGCAGGGCACCAGTTTTCTATATCGGACGGGACCATTTCGGGCAGAACGCTGGCGTGTCCCTTCAGGCCAGACAATAAAGTACGTGTCCAGATCGCTGTGCCGGGGATACCATCCCAGCGTGTGCGCGGCAGATTGGCTTCACGCGCTGGTGGGTAAAGCGGCAATTCCAAGGTGGTCTGCACGACGACTTGCCCCTCAGCCTCGTCCTGAGACCAGGCTACGCAAGGTAAAAGAATCAATAAAAAACAAGCAGCTATTTTTTTCATCCGCGCATAATCGCGATTTTGAACGCGCGGTGCAACGTTTGAACGGAAACACACTGTTTACCCATGCATTTCCCAAGCAGTGACATGATTTGGCCGGAAAGCATGTGCAAATTGAGGGCGTAACAAGTTCCGGAGCATCCATGCCCTCGATTTTCGCCTACCCAAGACAGCTGTTCAGACCCTTTCGGGCCGGCGAGGTCCTGGCCACCGCCCCCTCTGTCGGCCCCATGCGGCAACGTTTGGGGAAAGGGCGCATGAAACCTGACCTCGAGGCCCTCACGCAACGCATTATCCTTCCATCCCTACCCGTCCCTGATGAGGATCTGGCCCGCTTAGGACATTGGGAAACAGGACGACGTTTGGCCAGACAAGACAAATGGAACGAATTGTCCGACCTGATCACCAGTGCCGATGACGCGCGACTAACCACTCCGGGTGGTGCGGACGAAGCCACCTTGCTGGCGATGGGAGCGCAATCTGATGTGGTGGCGGCTGCGGCCGATGCACTCAAGGATGGGGCGGCGCCCGATCCTGCGGGGCTGGCAGACCTTCAGTACATCCTCGACGAAATGCCTGGGAATCCCGCCATATCGCTTGTTGTGTCGCTGGCTCACCTGAACATCGGACGGGCATGGGTGTCAGCCCTCCCTCACACGCCTCAGTTGGTGTCAGAGCATCAGGCGCATTTCAGCCGGGCTCAGGCGTTGCTGGATCCGTTTGATGCTGAAGAACTGGATGCCCCCTCCGTGGCATCTGCTCAATGCGTCTTGGCGGAAATCCTGTGCACAAACACACCGTGTATCGCCAACGCTCACCACACGTTAATCCGGCTGGACCCCGACAACGCCAACCATCTGCGTGCGCTGGGTCGTTCGCTGGTGCACGGATTGGCAGATGATCCAACGCTGTTGGAGGTCGAGATCGCCGCATTGGATGAAGAAACCACTAAGCTTTGGGGGGATGCAGCCTATACTTGGGTGTATCTGGACGCATTGGCCCAAAGTGACGAGGCAGTCGAAGTGGTTGACACCGATCGTTTTTCCAATGGGTTGCGCCGCATATTGCAGCACCGACCTGATCAACATGTAACCAACGAGATAGCTGTTTTTTGCGCCATCGCCATGGCGCCCCAAGACCATGATCAAAATCGGACATTGGCGCAAAAACGCGCCGAGCTGCACGACAATCTGAATTGGGTGCTGTCTGACCATCTGGCCGAGTTACATCCGATTCTGTGGTCCTCAGACACGCGGCCTCCCACCGCCGCCCCTCGCAACACCGTTCCACGCGCACTGGTTGCTCAGGGACGCAGAACAGCACTACGGGTGATCGCGCATTGCTTTGCCGATCAGTTGGCCGATGGCAGTTCAATCGCGTTTTCACCCGCCGGTATGTACCGACTGCCCGCAATTTAACGCTACTCCCCTTACAGGATGCGCATTTGCTTGGATTGCGTCCCTTGTTCTCTTGCCCTGCTGGGTTGGCTGCCCTAAAACCGCGGCCAAGCTGAACACGGAGCGTTTCCCATGCTGGATCTGACATATGAGCCCCCCAAACCCAAGGTGATCGCTGGTGCGAAACACGACTGGGAACTGGTGATCGGGATGGAGGTGCACGCACAGGTGGCCTCAAACGCGAAGCTGTTTTCGGGAGCGTCGACGCAGTTTGGAGCAGAACCCAATTCCAATGTTGCGATGGTGGATGCCGCCATGCCCGGCATGTTGCCCGTGATCAACGCGTTTTGCGTGGAACAAGCGGTGCGCACAGGGCTGGGCCTGAAGGCACAGATCAACCTGAAGTCCGCCTTTGATCGTAAGAATTACTTCTATCCCGACTTGCCGCAGGGCTACCAGATTTCCCAGCTTTACGAACCGATCGTGGGCGAAGGCGAGGTTCTGGTGGATATGGAACCCGGTGTGGCTCGTCTGGTGCGCATTGAGCGTATTCACATGGAGCAGGACGCCGGTAAATCCGTGCATGACATGGACCCGAATATGTCATTCGTGGACCTGAACCGCACAGGTGTCTGTTTGATGGAGATCGTCAGCCGCCCCGACATTCGCGGACCAGAAGAGGCTGCGGCCTATGTGGGCAAAATGCGCCAGATCCTGCGTTATTTGGGCACATGTGACGGCAACATGCAAAATGGCAATCTGCGTGCGGATGTGAACGTGTCCATCTGTCGTCCGGGCGATTACGAAAAGTATCAGGAAACCCAGGACTTCAGCCACTTGGGCACGCGCTGCGAAATCAAGAACATGAATTCCATGCGCTTCATCCAAGCCGCGATTGAGGTCGAAGCCCGCCGTCAGATTGCGATTGTCGAAGGCGGTGGATCTGTCGATCAAGAAACCCGGCTGTATGACCCGGACAAGAACGAAACCCGGTCCATGCGGTCCAAGGAAGAAGCGCATGATTACCGCTATTTCCCCGATCCCGACCTTCTGCCTTTAGAGATTGAGCAGGCTTGGGTTGACGAGATTGCCGCGTCCCTGCCCGAGCTGCCAGACGAGAAAAAAGCCCGTTTCATGGGTGATTTTGGCCTGACCGAATATGACGCCAACGTCTTGACCGCCGATGTGGCCAACTCGGCCTATTTTGAAGAAGCCTCACAGGGTCGCGATGGCAAACTAACCGCCAACTGGGTGATCAACGAGCTGTTCGGCCGTCTGAAAAAGGACGATAAGGATGTGACCACCAGCCCCGTGTCCCCTGCTCAATTGGGCGGAATCGTGGATTTGATCGCATCGGATGCCATCTCGGGAAAGATCGCCAAGGATCTGTTCGAGATTGTATACACCGAAGGTGGCGACCCGGCCGAAATCGTCGAGGCGCGCGGCATGAAACAGGTCACTGATACCGGTGCCATCGAGGCCGCTGTCGACCAGATCATCGCCGACAACCCCGACCAGGTGGCCAAGGCCCGCGAAAACCCAAAACTCGCGGGTTGGTTCGTGGGTCAGGTGATGAAAGCCACAGGCGGCAAGGCCAATCCGAAGGCGGTGAACCAATTGGTGAGTACGAAACTGGGGCTTTAGGCTTCAGTTCTTTTCCGCGTGCATCCGGCGCTTACGCTCCTTGACCATATCAACCGAGGCCTCGGTCCCGTCGTGGAATGAGCCGAACCAGTGATCCCATGGCATTTCATGGGTGCCGTAGTTGCACTCAAAATAGCGGTGATGGAGTTGGTGAAAAAAATCCCCAACGGCCAGTTGGCTTCGGTCCTTGATCAGCAACGCCTCATAGCCGGAGTGCGACGTTGAGGCCTCAAGCGCCTTGAGCTGCATGTGATAGAGGAAATGGATGGGGTGCGTGGCGACGATCCAGTGGATCAAGCCAGTGCTGAGGTAGAGGATATGCTCGACCGGGTGCATCGACATGCCCGACCACGGCCCGACGTTGACGTTGCGGTGGTGCAGGGAATGCGCGAGCCGATAGAGCGGCGGCCAGTGCAGCAGCCGGTGGATCCAGTAGAAGTGGAAGCCACCCCAGATGGGCAGTAAAAAGAAGATCATCACGAACCAAATGGGATGTTCGGAAAATTGGATCATCGGTACGTAGCCGTTGGCGTAGCCCCAGAAGGTGATCCATTCAAACGCCGTCCACACTGTGACACCGCTGGCCAGTGTCCAGAACATATTGTCGTGCACTTGATTGCCGAAGGTGAATTGGCGGGATTTCCTGGCCATAGGGCGCGGGTCGTATTTCAGATCGTCTCCTTGGGTGCGTAGCGTGAAAAAGAAGAGATGCAGGCTGCCCGCTACAAAGATCATCAACCCCATGTTGCGCGCCCAGATTTCCAGCATCCAACCCCACTCAAAAGTTTTGCAACGCTCCAGAGCGGGTTGCAGGAACACCCATGAGAGGATTGATACTCCAAGAATAAGCGTGCGTGCCGCCATCACTGCCCAACCGGTTTTGATCCAGCTGACAATGGCCATAAAATTCAGAGGCCATGCGAAGATAGGCGTCAGACCAATCGGCTTGTCAGGGGTAAAATTCCACCCTTTCTGTAGCATCGGAGCGTGAGGATCTTCGGGCATTTGGCAACCTGTTCAGAATTGGTTTCAGCCACTCTCAGTCTTGATGCGGCTTCGGTCAAGCATGGCCTTTCCCTTTGCAATTTTGCCCATCCCGCACTATCCGGGGCGCGAGTTCAAGAAAGATACGTCTGACATGCCCCAACCTGCCCCGTTCTTCTCCAGCTGGTTCGAGATTGAAAAAGAGTGGATCGACTATAACGATCACCTCAACATGGGCTATTATCCGGTGATCTTTGACCGGGCCTCGGATGAGGTGTTTCAGCAGTTCGGCTTTGGGACAGAGTACATCGCAGCCACCAACCAGACGACGTTTTCACTGGAATTTCATGTGCGATACCTGAAGGAGGTGAAGCTGGGCGAGCGGGTGCGATCCTCGTTTCATGTCATTGATTATGACACCAAGCGGTTTCATTCGTTTCAGGAGTTGTTCAATGAAGACGGGGTGTTGTGCGCCACAGGCGAAGGGCTGACCATTCACGTCACGTTGGACGGGCCAAAAGTTGTGCCCATGCCTGAGAATATTCTGAGGCGCGTGGCTGCGATGGCGACAGAACATGCGCAATTGGAGCGCCCCAAGGGTGTTGGCAGTCAGATTGGCATCCGACGGGCCAAGACAGATTAAGGCCTCCGGTGGGAGTACTTAGAGAAAGATGAAGGGGCGAACCTTGGCACAGCAGCATGTTCTGACTGCAGTTGAAGCGCATGCGGAGGGGGAGCCGGGCCGCGTCATTGTCGATGGCATGCCGGACCTGCAGGGCAACTCCGTCTTCGAGAAGATGCAGGATATGGCCGCGCATCATGATGACATTCGCACCCTGATGTTGCAGGAGCCGCGGGGCTATCCGGCCTTATGTTGCAATGCGCTGGTGCCACCATGCGATCCCCGTGCGGATGCCGGGTTTATCATTATGGAGCAATCGGAATATCCGCCGATGTCAGGCTCGAACACCATATGTGTGGTCACGGTGCTGCTCGAAACCGGGATACTGCCAATGGTCGAACCCGAGACGGTTCTGACCCTGGAAACGCCCGCCGGCACTATTGGCGTCACAGCGGCCTGTCGGGATGGCAAGGTGACATCGGTCGAGTTTCTGAACGTGCCGGCCTTTGCTGTGCATCTGGATGCCGAGGTGGATGTGCCGGGGCTGGGCCGTATCCTGGTGGACGTCGCCTGGGGCGGAATGTTCTTCGTGCAGACGGATGCGGATCGTCTGGGCATTGATCTGGGGCCTGAGAACGGCGCAGAGGTTGTGGCCGTGTCCGAGGCCATCCGGCACGCCACACGCGAACAATTGCCCGTGGTGCACCCTGAAAACCCCGACATCACCGGTCCGACCATCACCAACCTGTACGGTGCCCCGATTGTGCAGGGCACCAATGGGCGCGGTGCTATTACGCTGAGTACAGGCGCATTTAATCCTGCGCGCCCTTACGGCGTGCTCGACCGATCACCCTGCGGCACGGCAACCTGCGCGAAAATGGCGGTGCTGCACGCACGCGGACAGCTAGATCTGGGGCAGGACTACGTGAACGCTGGCCCGATGGGCACAACGTTTAGAGGACGCATCAAAGACACCACCCAGGTGGGGCCCTATCAGGCAATCATTCCGACCCTGTCCGGGCAGGCCTGGATTTATGGAAAGACGCAGTATTCAGTGGATCCCTCTGATCCGTTTCAGAGTGGATTCACCATCTCGGACATCTGGGCGTGAGCAACGATTTATGACATCTCGGCCAAACGCGCGACGTAGCGGGCCAAAGTGTCGATTTCGAGGTTGATCTGATCACCCACGGCCACATCCCCCCATGTCGTCACCTGCTTGGTGTGTGGGATGACGTTGATGCCGAAATCGCAGCCGTCGACCTCGTTCACAGTCAGCGAGGTGCCGTTCAACGTGACCGAACCCTTCGGCGCAATAAACCGCGCCAGGTCTTTGGGTGCGCTCAGGGTTATGCGCGTGCTGTCGCCCTCATCCGTCATGCCAACGACCTCGGCCAAGCCATCGACATGGCCCGAAACGATGTGACCACCCAGTTCATCCCCGACTTTCAGGGCGCGCTCCAGATTTACACGACGCTCAGCGACCCATGTTCCCAAATTGGTTTTGGAGACAGTTTCTGCCGAGACATCAACGTCGAACCAATCCGCGCCGATGCCCACAACCGTCAGGCACACGCCATCACAGGCAATCGAGGCACCCATATCCACAGCTACCATATCGTAGCCACAACCAATCCGCGCGCGCATATCGCCGCGTTGCTCGACGTGGCGCAGGTGACCAATATCGGTGACAATACCTGTGAACATGTGGGAGGCTCCTGTGACGTTACACTTTCCCCCTAAACTTTGCGCCCGTCTATGGCAAGATAGGGTGACCGCTGCGCGACTGACCCAAGGGAAGGCCATAAATTTGCCCAATTCCAGCTCTATTATTGGCCCGAAGGTTAACTGGTGGATGGCGACATGTCAGGTTTGACGGGTGAAGGCCGTGTTTTTCTGTTCCTGCAAGGCCCGCATGGGCCCTATTTTCAAAAGCTTGGCAAGATGCTGCGCCATTCAGGCGCGCAGGTCTGGCGGGTGGGATTTAATGCCGGGGATCGGGTGTTTTGGCAGGATCGGGCCAGCTACATCCCCTTTCAGGATGCCATCGAACACTGGCCAGAGACCTTTTCCAGGCTGATTTCCGAGAAAAATTTAACCGATATTGTCCTTTATGGAGATGTGCGTCCGATCCATGCCGAGGCCATTGAACGGGCCAAAGCAGCCGGCTTGCGCGTGCATGTGTTTGAGGAAGGGTACCTGCGTCCCTATTGGGTGACCTACGAGCGGGGCGGCTCAAACGGGAATTCGCGCCTGATGGAAATGAGCGTGCGCGACATGTGCACGGCGCTTGAAAATTCGGATGTGGATCAGCCATTGCCGCCGGCCAGCTGGGGCGATATGCGGCAGCATATTTTCTACGGGGCCCTCTACCATGGGTTTGTCATGCTGGCGAACCGGCGGTATCGCAATTTCAAGCCTCACCGGGCCTTGGGCGTGCGGGATGAATTCAAACTCTATCTGAAACGCCTTTTGTTGATGCCGATGCAGGCGATTGATCGCCGTATCGCCACCTGGCGTATTCGCCATGGCGGATTTCCCTATCATCTGGCCTTGTTGCAACTGGAACATGACAGTGCCTTTCAGGCGCATTCGCCGTTTTCCACGATGAGCGAATTTCTGGACACAGTCGTGGATGGCTTCGCCCGCGGGGCGCCGCCGCATCATCATCTGGTCATCAAAGCTCATCCGCTGGAAGATGGCCGCGTTCCCATTCGCCGCGACCTAAGACGATTGGCAGCACAGTACGGTGTCAAGGATCGGGTGCACTATGTGCGTGGCGGCAAACTGGCGCAATTGCTGGACGAAGCACGCTCGGCGATCACGGTAAACTCGACAGCGGCTCAACAGGTGCTGTGGCGCGGTATTCCGTTGAAAACCTTCGGTGAAGCTGTCTATGCCAAACCTGAATTCGTCAGCACCAAACCCCTGCGTGATTTCTTTGCCGTGGCGGAACGGCCTGATCACAAAGCCTACAAGGATTATCGCCGTTACCTTCTGGAAACCAGTCAGGTTCCGGGTGGGTACTACTCGGCCAGGGGGCGGCGCCAGCTGCTGCGTCAGGCTGTGGACATGATGCTGACAGACGAAGATCCCTATGATGCCTTGAAATCTGGCACCGCGGCACCAAGGCAACAGTTACGCGCGATTTCATCTTAAGTCCGTTCTGTAAAGCTAGATTTTCATTACGGAATAAGTTAAGAACATAAAAAAATGCGCCCGGCAAAAAGACTGGGCCAATAAAAATAAAGACTGAGGCAGCAATCAGGTCGAGGAGACCGAGCAGTGAAAATCCAATCTACTAAATGGGCGAAGTCCGTCGCCCTATTGGCCCTTGTGGGTGTGATTTCCTCGTGTGGAACATTGCCGCGTGTAGGTCCGAACAAGAAAGAGATCTACGCCGGATCCGTACAGCAATCTGGTGATGCCTTTGTTGTTTCGGTCAACGACCGTGTCACGCGGGCCACTGCTGTGACCCCTGCCCTGGGCTTTAGCGACAAGTTCAAAAACGCTGGGCAGCTGGGATCAGATACGATCCGCGCAGGCGATACTTTGGGCATCACCGTTTGGGAAAACGTCGATGATGGCCTGCTGGTCACCGAAGGGGCCAATGCGGCCATTCTGGAAGAAGTTCAGGTCGATGGCTCGGGCTTTATCTTTATTCCCTATGCTGGCCGGATCAAAGCTGCAGGCAATACGCCGGACGCCATCCGCCGCATCATAACGGCAAAACTCGAAGACCAGACCCCTGATCCACAAGTTCAGGTGCGCCGCTTGGCCGGGGATGGCTCAACCGTTTCGCTGATCGGGGCCGTGGGTGCACAAGGCGTCTACCCGATTGAACGCCCGACCCGCACATTGTCCTCCATGCTGAGCCGTGCCGGCGGCGTGGCGATTGAGCCTGAAACAGCGCAGGTAACCGTCATCCGTGGCGGGCAACGCAGCCAGGTCTGGTTCCAAGACATCTTCAAGAACCCTGATTTTGATATCGCTCTGCGCGGGGGGGATCGTATTCTAGTGGAACAAGACACCCGCGCCTTCACAGCCCTTGGGGCCACAGGGGCACAGGCCCGTGTGACCTTTGAAAGCCAGACCCTGAGCGCGGTTGAAGCGATTGCCCAGGTGGGCGGTCTGTCCACAGCCACAGCGGACCCAACCGGCGTGTTCATAATGCGAAACGAGCCTGCGGAAATAGCAAACATCGTCATGGGCCGCGATGATCTGGTGGGCGCACAGCGCCTGATCTACGTGCTTGATCTGACCCAACCCAATGGCATGTTCATGGCGCGTGACTTCTCGGTGCGCGATGACGACACGCTTTACGTCACCGAAGCCCCGTTCTCGCAGTGGAGCAAGGTGATCTCGGCTCTGACCGGCACTCTGGGTGCCGTGGGCAGTGTCACGTCTGCAGGGGACGCCTTCTCTGATCTGGGTCTGTAAATGACCGCGCGTTCCGCGCAGCACCACACGCCCGCCGAGTCTGACATGACCCGGCGGGTTTTCTATTTCAACGCCGGTTTTCTGAAACAAGCCCGAGTGCGGCGCATCATGGCGCTTGCCGGTTATCCTTTACAGCTTGGTAAACCTCAGGCGAATGATCTCATCGCGGTGTGGGGCCATTCTCCCTATGCCGGGCGAGGCGAGGCTGTGGCCAAACAAACCGGCGCAGGATTAATCCGGGTCGAGGACGCCCTGCTACGCTCGGTACACCCCGGCCGCTCGGGCACCCCCCCTCTGGGATTGGTGATCGACAAAACGGGGGTGCATTTCGACAGCTCTGGTCCGTCTGATCTTGAAACTCTGCTGGCCACGTATCCATTGGATGACACAGCTCTGCTCGACCGTGCACGTGGCTGCATGGCGCGCATCGCCGAAGCGCATCTGAGCAAATACAATGCTTTCGATACAAGGGCCCCCTACCCTGATCCGGGCTATGTTCTGGTGATTGACCAGACACGCGGGGATGCGTCTGTGACCCACGGCGGCGCCGACAGCAACACCTTTCGCGAGATGCTGTACTACGCTCAGGAAGACAACCCGGGCGCACGTATCCTGATCAAGACACACCCCGAAACTGTTGCAGGCCATCGCGAGGGGTATTTCACAAACGCTGATGAAACCGACCGGATTTCTCTGTTCTCGGACCCCATCAGCCCCTGGCATATATTTGAGGGTGCCACGGCCGTTTACACCGTTTCGTCCGGTCTTGGGTTCGAGGCGATCTATGCCGGACACAAACCGCATGTGTTTGGCCAACCATTTTATGCTGGATGGGGCCTGACCGAAGACCGCCATCCGCATGCACTGACCCGCCGGGGCCGCACGTTGACGCGTGCACAAATGTTTGCAGCGGCGATGGTGCTTTATCCGACGTGGTATGATCCCTATCGTGATCAGCTGTGTGACTTGGAAGATGCGATTTCCACGCTTGAGGCGCAGGTCCGCGCGTGGCGTGAAGATCACCGGGGGTGGACGGCCTCGGGCATGCGGATGTGGAAGCGCAAACCGTTGCAGCAGTTCTTTGGCGCGCAAGGAGCGGCAATCCGATTTAGCGATGACCCGGGCCCCGAGGATGTAAAATCGATGGTCTGGGCAGGCAAGGCCGAGCCGGGCAGCGACGTGGTGCGTGTGGAAGACGGCTTTTTACGCTCACGCGGGCTGGGCGCTGAGCTGGTACCGCCTTTGTCCTTGGTTTGTGATGATTTGGGGATCTACTACGATCCCACCCGCGAAAGCCGTCTGGAACGTTTGATTGCTCAGCGCGCAGACCTGCGCCCGGATCAGGCTTTGCGGGCCGAACGATTGGTGACGCGGCTGCGGGATTTGGGGCTATCCAAGTATAACCTGGGTGGCGCACGGCCAGAATTGCCAAATGGGCATCGTATTCTGGTGCCCGGTCAGGTTGAAGATGATGCCTCGATCCGGCTGGGTGCAGGTGAGATCTGCACCAACCTGGCATTGTTGGAATGGGCGCGGGCTGAAAATCCCGATGCTGTGATCCTCTACAAACCCCATCCGGATGTCGAAGCTGACCTGCGCGAAGGTGCAGTCGCGGCGGATACCTTGGACGGGTTGGCAGATATGGTCCTGCGCGAGGCTGATCCCATGGCCTTGCTTGAAGAGGTGCAGGAGGTTTGGACTATGACGTCGCTTCTGGGCTTTGAGGCGCTCTTGCGCGGGATCAAGGTGACCACCACCGGCGCGCCGTTCTATGCCGGCTGGGGCTTGACGCGCGATCTGGGCGAAGTGCCTGCGCGGCGCAAGGCGCAGGTTTCGCTTGAAGGGTTGGTACATGCAGCCTTGATTGACTATCCAAGGTATTTTGATCCTGTAACGGGCATGGCCTGCCCGGTGGATGTGGCCGTGGACCGATTGGCCACAGGCAACGTGCCGCATCCAGGGTATGTGAACCGGCTGGCGTCCAAACTACAGGGGGTGTTTGCCTCTTATGCGCGGTTCTGGCGGTAGATAAACACCCGTTCACCGGCTGCACTATGTTTCGGTAGTCAGTTACCGCACCCAACGGTGCATCACATCGCCGCCAACGGCGCGGGTTTCGGCAAGTTGGAAACGCTCGACCTCGTCCAGTCGCGTCAGGCCCATCGCCGCCAAAGACGGTATCCCGTCTGAACCCAGTCCCAAACCGGCGGTGAACCCCACCAGTTCGTCCACCAGGCCTGTTTTTAGCAAAGACGCCGCCAAAGCACCGCCGCCTTCGCAGAAAACACGTGTCAAACCTTGATCCGCCAAGGCGTGCAATACCGCGCGCATGTCGAGGTGTTGCCCTTCCAAACCACAGCCCAGCAGCTTTGCCCCAATGCCATCCCACGCCTTTTTCAGGGCGCGGTCAGCGTCCGGGCCATGGCAGAGCCAGACCGGCACGTCCTTCGCCGTGCGGGCGAGTACGGACATCATCGGCACATCTAAGCGGCGCGAAACCACGACACGAACGGGTTGGCGAATACTGCCCATATCCCGCACTGTCAGTGACGGATCATCAGCACGCGCCGTCCCTGCGCCCACCATCACGGCATCATGGCGTGCCCGCAGTCCATGCACCATACGACGGGCCTCAGGACCGGTGATCCAATGGCTATGTCCGGTGGCCGTGGCGATACGCCCGTCAAAGGATGTGGCCAGTTTCAGCGTCACAAACGGCCGGCCCTGTTCCGTTTTCAGAAAAAACCCAGCGTGATCCCGGGCGGCCTCTTCAGCCATCAACCCGGTGCGCACCTCAACGCCAGCCGCGCGCAGCATGTCGAACCCTTTGCCCGAAACGCGTGGATCACTGTCCGCCAAAGGGGCCACAACGCAGGCCAGCTTCGCAGCGATCAACGCCTCGGCGCAAGGAGGGGTCTCGCCGTGATGGGCACAAGGCTCCAGCGTGACATAAGCGGTGGCCCCCGCCGCCTCCGCTCCGGCTTGCGCCAGGGCGTTGACTTCCGCGTGGGGCCTGCCCCCAGACGCAGTTACGCCGCGGCCCACGATCCGTCTATCCTTGACGATCACGCAGCCCACGGCGGGGTTTGGCCAGGTTTGCCCATGTCCGCGCCGACCCAAACTGAGGGCCAGCGCCATGAAGCGCTGGTCGTCTGTGCTCATTCGTCCTCGGGGTCGTCGAGGACAGCGTCTGGGCGCAACTCGCTGACGAACTTGTCAAAGTCATCGGCGGCCTGGAAGTTCTTGTAGACGCTGGCAAACCGCACGTAAGCCACGGTATCGATCCGCGCCAGGCTTTCCATGACGATCTCGCCCACAACTTTGGAGTTGATGTCGGTCTCGCCCAGGCTTTCCAAGCGGCGTACAATGCCCGAGATCATCTGTTCCACGCGCTCGGGATCCACTGGGCGCTTTTGCAACGCAATCCGGATCGAGCGTTCCAGCTTGTCGCGATCAAAGTCTTCGCGGCGGCCGTTGGATTTCACGACCACCAGATCACGCAGTTGCACGCGCTCATAGGTGGTAAAACGCCCGCCACAGGCCGGGCAAAACCGTCTGCGCCGGATGGATACGTGATCCTCGGCCGGACGGCTGTCTTTTACTTGAGTGTCAATATTTCCGCAAAACGGGCAGCGCATCGGCCATCCCCTTTTCTGTCTCTGCCTCTTTGGTCATGGGTCTGATGCCCAGTTATCCACAGGCACTATAGGCCAGCCGCAAGGTTTTGGGTAGAGGGGAAATGCACCCCCAACATACAGTCTAGAGGGAATTGAGGCTTTTTGGTCCCCGTCTCGGGCGAAGACCCGCCGGGACTTGCCATTATCCGGGCAGATGCCAGCCCCGACCACGCGGGGTTTCCACATATTCGGGCCAGGCGAAATCCAGTGGCGGCGCGTAATCGCAAAGCGGCGGGATTTGCCCCTCTTGCGCGCTGCGCTGTTTGAATTCCGCCCAGGCGGCCGCACGCGCATCGGCATCGGTGAGAACCCGCAGGGTGGACCGCGCCAACACCTTGGCCGCTGTCTGAACCATCGGATCAATCGTCGCAGGGATGCCGCCCAGCGCGTTCATCGCCCATGCAGGATAAGGCCCACCCTGCAAGGCAGGCCGCGCGATGTAAAAACGCGCCAAAGGGGCGTGCCACGACATATCTGTATAGTCATCCGAAGTGGAATTGCGCTGTTCAGGCGGTAACGACTGACGCAAGACCGCTTCGGCCTCTTGGGGGGCAATCAGTTGCGTGCATTCGGGGATCAGCGGGGCATTGCTCGCGTCTTTGCCGCACGCACGTTGCACTTCTCGGGCCACGTCCAACGCGGCGTCGTCCCAAACCGGAGCGCCCACCTCTTGCAGTTCAGACCAAACCAGATCGGCCATGGTATGATTAATCAGCCCGGGGCGTGACTTGCTGACCCAGTGCTTTTCCACCCTGCAACCGTGCATCTGGGCGATATGATCCGCTGTGCGATCAAGGGCGGTACTGACTTGCTCGGCCAGTGCCAGATCGGGCACGCGGATCATGTATTGCAGGTCGGCTTGCAGGGCCGGAAGGTTATCGGCAGTGGCCTGACCTGCGCCGAGGATGGCCTCGGAGACCGACCAGCCCCCGCGGTGTGGCAGGATGCTGTCGCGCAGGGTGCGGCCCGCCTGATACATAGCCACCATCGCCTCGTTCGCGCCCGGTGCGCGGATGTCGGAGTGGCTTTGTGGGATCGGTGCACCATCCTGTGCACCCCAAGTTTCGGGCGTGTCACAAATGAAACGATAGATCATCGAGTAAGCCGCCCCACACTGCGTATCCCAGCGCACGGTATTGCATAGGGGCAGCATGTAGAACGGGTGGAACGACAGCATGGCCGCCAATCCGTCATAGTATCCGGCAGCGGCGTGGATGGGTTTGGAGCCACGCACCTTTTCGGCAGGCTCGCCGGTGAAGCGCAAGCCACCTTTGATATCGTGCTGCTCCATTGCCGACTTGGTTGCCAGAAGGCCGCCCAATGCGCCGATGCCAAGACCAGAATGCGGATCGGTATGCCCGGCGGCCAGATAGCCCAACCCGTCACGTGGGCCACGCGCGGGGGCCGCAGCCTGACAGTTCGCCGGAACCGCGTCGTATTCAGCGTACATGCCCACCACAGGCCCGTCGCCGTTGTGCCACTCGGCGCAAAAGGCGGTGGGCATCCCGGCCGAGCCTTTCTCGACCGTGAAGCCTTCGGAGCGCAGGCGTTCAACGTACCATTCCGCCGAACGGTATTCGCGCCATGCGGGTTCGGCATAGTCGAAAATGGTGGCGGTCCAATCCGATAGGTCCTGTTTGTGGGTCTCAATCCATGTGTCGCTGGTGATGGGGGCACTCATCGTAGTCAACCTTTGCTCAGATGGGCTGCGATATGGCGCTGGTGGTGCGCGTCGCGGTGTTCAAACAGATAAATCCCCTGCCATGTGCCCAAGAGCATTTGGCCCTCGGCCACTGGGATGGACAGGCTCACCGGCATCATCGCGGATTTGATATGGGCGGGCATGTCGTCGGGGCCTTCATAGGTGTGGCGCAAGTAGGACATGGATGGGTCCGTGCTGGGCGGTACCAGCCTCTGAAAATAGGCGTGCAGATCGGCTTGCACCTCAGGGTCCGCGTTTTCCTGAATAAGCAGGCTGGCCGAGGTATGACGCACAAAAAGCGTGAGTAGCCCGTTTGTTACCGCTTGGTCTCGCATCCAGCGCGATACCTCGCCCGTAAACTCATACAGGCCCTGACCCTGGGTCGAGATCACAAATTCAGTTTGCATGTGTTCGGCGTAACGGCCCAGTGCCAGCAGGTCAACATGGGCCCCAAGAGAAGCTTTCGCGGGTGTAACATTGTCCTGCGCGTTCCTTGGCCTCGTAGAGCGGATAAAGATCACCTTGAGTGACAGAACCGGCATCACATTCCAGCTGTGCTAGGGTTTGATCGCCGTTAAAAACAGTCACTCCGCCCCGGCGGCTGAGGCTATCTGCGGCAATACGGTCGGTGGCGGCATAAACTTGATAAGTGATGTCACCTGCCCAAAACTCGATCTCTTCATAGATTGAGCTGCCGACACCGGCCCAAGGGGTCATGTGAACGTCCTGCACTTTCTGCGCGAGGATAAGTTCGGCAGCACCCTAGACCGCGCCGTAGTGGTAGTAAGCGACGCCGCCTTGCAAGCAGATATCAAGAGATTTGGTCCCGCCTTTCATGGTACAATGAAGCAGCGGCTGCCCTGCTCCGAAGCACCCCTCTTGCGCAGAGGCTGCAACGGGGCTGATGCACAGAAGTGCGACGCATAATATACGGCGTGTCATTGGAAAATCCTTTATCACAAATCTGTCGTGCTTTTCGCCTAGCATAGGGTTTCATTTGCGGCTTGTTCAACCGGACGCCCTGAGGCAGACAAGGGTGGCATTCTTGAGAATAGCGAATAAAGGCCAGCCATGTTCTGGATCATCCTCACCGGTTTGTTGCCCAGCTTCCTTTTGGTGCTGCTGGGGGGGCTTTTGCGCCACCGGCTGTCCGAGAACGCCTGGCAGGGTCTGGACAGGCTGAACTTTGAGATCCTGTTTCCAGCCCTGTTGTTTACGACTGCTGCGTCGCGCCCGATTGATCCGTCCAATTTGTTTGTCGTGGGGCCTTTGGTTTGGGCGGTGTCGCTCTTGGGTTTGGCATTGGGTTGGTTTGCCCGTCCGTATGGGCCAACACGTTTTCTGGACTTCGCCGGTTGCTGGCAAACCGCCTGGCGGTTCAACACCGCTCTGGGATTTGTGGTGGTGGGCGCCCTGCCCTCGGCCGATCTTGGGCTTTATGCCATTGCCATTGGTCTTGGCATACCGATGGTCAATATCTTTGCCGTGCTGGCCTTGTCCCGAGGGACGGGGTTTGGCGTGAGCATGGCGCTGCATAAAGTTGCCCTTAACCCGTTTTTATTGGCAAGCCTTGCGGGGGTTGTCGTCGGGGTGACACAGATCCACATTCCGGCCCCTGTATTGGCCCCCGTGAACATGTTGGCGCAGGCGGCCATTCCGGTGGCGCTGATATCTATCGGGGCCACGTTGAGCTGGCGGGCGTTGGGACGGCTCGACCGGTTCTCAGGCATACTGGTTATGACCAAGCTGATCGCCCTGCCAATGGCGGTGACGGGCTGCGCGTTGATCCTGGGAGGAGCGCATCCCGTTGTGCCAGTGCTGATCATCTTCGCCGCCCTGCCCACAGCCTCGGCCGCGCATGTATTGGCGGCGGGCTTCGGTGCGGACCGGGTGTTACCTGCTACATTGATTGCCCAAACCACCTTGCTGAGTGCGCTCACCTTACCGGTGTGGATGATCGTCGCCGAAGCGATCGGGCGTTAATGTGCGATCGCCTGTTCGGAGGGCATCATATTCATCCCAGCATCGGCCTTTACAGCGCAGTCATCGGCAATCTGTTCAACGCGGTCGCGGTGCCATGACGAAAAAAGCCACTGGCCTGGGTGCTTGACCAGCCTGTGTTTCACCGGGTTCATCCAGCAATAGCGCACCAGATGTTGATGTTCATGTGGGCATACGATGGGGTGATCCCAATACTGCGGATGCCAGACAGCTTTGGCCTGTCGCGGATCCTGTTTCAGCGATTTCACAAACCGCGCCATGATCTTGGCCCAGCGCTGCCCATGATCCGTATCCCCCGGGGGCAGCTTCCAGACACAATGCAGATGGTCGGGCAAGGTGACCCAGGCGTCGATGTCAAAGGGATGCTCTGCGCGGGTCCGCCGAACAGCGGCGCGGAGCAGATCCACGCGTTGCGTCAACAGATCAGATGACGGTTCGGCCAGACGCAGGGTGAAAAACATGGCCGCGCCCAGGCGGTGTGGAGGGATGGGATAAGTCATACCCATCACTGTGCGTCGGCATGGTTAAGAAAGGGTTGAAAGCATACCGACATAGTTCCGCATCTAAATCACTTCGGCCAGCACCCCCCGAACCATCCAGGCAATTCCCTCGCGTGCTGACGGGGTTAAAGCGATGCCATAGGCCACCACGTTGACGATGAACCAGAGCTGCAGATAGGCAGAAAACGGTTGTTTGACCGTTTTATGGCGAAACAGGCGTTGGGCGAGCTTGCCGCCCAGCGCGCCACCAATAAAAGCCCAGAACAGCAATTGAAATTCCGGAATGCGTCGCCAGCCTTTGCGGGCGCAAAGCTTGTCCCACGCCATCTGCACAAAGCAAATTGCCGACGTGCAGGTGAACACGCCGACAATCAATTGGTTCGCAGTTACATCAGGCACGCGGGGCCTGCGAACTGGACGTTACTGATCCAGGAAGCTCCGCAATTTGCGGCTGCGACTGGGGTGTTTCAGTTTGCGCAGGGCTTTAGCCTCAATCTGGCGAATACGTTCGCGGGTGACCGAGAACTGCTGGCCGACTTCCTCAAGCGTGTGGTCGGTGTTCATGCCGATGCCGAACCGCATCCGCAGCACTCGTTCTTCGCGCGGAGTGAGCGAGCTGAGCACACGGGTGGTGGTTTCCTTGAGGTTGTCCTGAATGGCACTGTCCAGAGGCAGGATGACATTCTTGTCCTCGATGAAATCACCCAGTTGGCTGTCTTCTTCGTCGCCAATTGGTGTTTCCAGCGAAATCGGCTCTTTGGCGATTTTCATCACCTTGCGCACCTTCTCAAGCGGCATCTGCAGCTTCTCGGCCAGTTCTTCTGGCGTGGGTTCGCGGCCTATTTCGTGCAGCATCTGACGCCCGGTTCGCACCAGCTTGTTGATCGTCTCAATCATGTGCACAGGAATACGGATCGTGCGGGCTTGGTCAGCAATTGAGCGGGTGATCGCCTGACGGATCCACCATGTGGCATAGGTCGAAAATTTGTACCCACGACGATATTCAAACTTGTCCACCGCCTTCATGAGACCGATGTTACCTTCCTGAATCAAATCAAGGAATTGCAGGCCACGGTTGGTGTACTTCTTGGCAATGGAGATGACCAACCGCAGGTTCGCCTCAACCATTTCCTTCTTGGCCTGGCGCGCCTCTTTCTCGCCCTTTTGAACCTGTTGCACAATGCGGCGGAATTCGGGGATATCGAGGCCCACATACTGGCCTACCTGCGCCATATCTGAGCGCAGTTCTTCAACCTTCTCGGGGCTGCGTTCCATGAACATCTGCCAGCCGCGACCCGATTTGGCAGCCATATCGTCCAGCCAGTTTGGGTCCAGTTCGCGTCCACGGTATTCTTCGATAAATTCGCGACGGTTGATACGGGCCTGATCCGCCAGTTTCACCATGGCACTGTCAATTTGCATAATGCGACGGTTGATGCCGTAAAGCTGGTCAATCAACGCCTCGATCCGGTTGTTGTGCAGGTGCAATTCGTTCACCAGCTCAACGATTTCGGCGCGCAGCTTCTGATAGGTCGCTTCCTGCTTTTTCGAGAAGGAATCGTCCTCGTTCAGCGTGGCGGAAATCCGGCTGTCCTGCATTTCGGCCAGCATCTCGTAATCCGCCGCGATCCGGTCCAGCGTTTCCAGCACGCGAGGTTTCAGTGCGGCTTCCATGGCGGCCAGGCTCATGTTGGCCTGTTCGTCATCGTCGTCGTCGTCATCGTCGTTGCTAATCGGGTTGCCGTCGGCATCCAGTTCCTGCGTGTCTTCGTCCTTTTTATCGGCCGGGGCCGAGGTGACATTGGCCGCGTCAACCACGGGGGTGTCACTTTCTTCGTCCAGCTGGTTGCCAAACGTGGCCTCCAGATCGATCACGTCGCGCAAAAGAATATCTTCGCCCAGAAGTTCGTCGCGCCAGATGGTTATGGCCTGGAACGTTAACGGGCTTTCGCACAGACCGGCAATCATGGTGTTGCGGCCAGCCTCGATGCGCTTGGCGATGGCAATCTCACCTTCGCGGGACAGCAGTTCGACGCTGCCCATTTCGCGCAGGTACATGCGCACCGGATCATCCGTACGGTCGAGCTTTTCTTCCTTGCCGGATCCAAGCGTGATCTCACCCTTCTTGCCAATTTCGGCAACGGCAGTGGATTTCAGCTCTTCTTCTTCGACCTCTTCGGCCTCAATGATATTGATGCCCATCTCGGAGAGCATCGACATCACATCTTCGATTTGTTCCGAAGACACCTGATCAGGCGGCAGGACTTCGTTCAGTTGATCATAGGTAATGTAGCCCTTTTCACGGGCCTCAGCGATCATCTTCTTGACGGCGGCCTGGCTCATATCGAGCGAGTGTTCGGCGTCTTGATCGTCGGGCTTTCGCTCTTCTGAGGTCTTCGCGGCCATGCAAGTCTCCTAACGTGATTCGGGCATCGAGGTGATTCGATAAAGCGAATCATTAGCGTTATCTAGTGATTCGACCACCCGTTTACCCTGTTTTTCTTAACCATTCCTGCGATTCGTGTTCTTAACGTCCCGGTTTGGAATATGTAATCTCATTCAGCAGAGCGTCCAGCCTCGCCTTTTCGTCCCTTTTGATTCGCGCGCCGTTGTCTGCCAGGTCGTATTCGGCCCGGTCCTCCTGCTGGCTACGCACTGCGCGATTGCGGGCTTCGGCAGCCTGTTGTAGGCGATACGTCACGCTTTCATCTGCGACATGCGCGATGTCCTCGGTGGCTTCAGATATCTCCACGGTTAGTCCGCGTTGCGCATCCAGCTTGGCCAATTCTTCGGCCATGGTCATACGGGCGATATCACTTTCGCCGGGATGGCGCACCGAGGGTGCCAGTGCGACATGGGGCAGGCTCATGTGATTTTCAAGGGCATGCACACCCAGTTCCTTCTCGATGTGCAACGTCAGGCTTTCCGCTCCGGTCGAGGCCGCGCGTAAGATAATATCGCGCAAAGCTGCATAGTCGGGGTTGGCACAGTCCATAGCCTCAACGGCGGTTTCAAACTCGTCCAAAACCTCGGGGCAACAGATCAGCGTAGCCAGAATGACCGCCTCTCGCATTTGAACCTGAGCCGCGTCGCCAGCAGCCACCAAAAGAGACGCTTTGGTCGACGGCATCGCGGGATCAGGCGCATTCCACTTGCGGCGCCGTGAATATCCGGGGCCAGATTGCGCGGGGCGGCGGTTTGAAAACAGCTCCCACCGCATGTCCTTGATGGCTTGGCCGTAGTGCGATCGGATGGACGGGTCAGCGATTAACTTGATCTTCTCACGCAGGGCTTTGTCCAAAGCCGCCTTGCGCTCGGGGCTGTCAAACACCTTGTCCTCGGTTTCGCGCTGCCACAAAAGTTGCACCATGGGCATAGCTTTGTCCAATAGGGCCTGAACGGCAGCGGGGCCTTCGGCGCGGATCAGATCATCAGGGTCCTGACCTTCGGGCATCAAGGCAAAGCGCAGGGATTTGCCAGCCTCCAGCAAAGGCAGAGCGACGTCGACAACGCGGTAAGCCGCGCGCATCCCCGCCGTGTCGCCGTCCAGTGCAACGATGGGTTCATCTGTCATGCGCCACAGCATCGCCAGTTGGTGTTCGGTCACGGCCGTGCCCAAGGGAGCAACAGACGCCCCGAATCCGCCTTCGGCCAATGCGATCACATCCATGTAACCTTCAGCGACGATCAGGGGTTGCCCCTTGCCACAAGCCTCACGCGCGGGGCCGTGATGATAGAGGGTGCGGGATTTATCAAACAGCGCCGTTTCCGGCGAGTTCAGATATTTGGCGTTGTCATTGGGATCCATCGCACGGCCGCCGAAGGCAATGCAACGCCCGCGCGCATCGCGAATGGGGTACATGATACGATTGCGAAAAGTGTCATAGGGCTTGCCGCCCTTTTGGCTGGGCTTGGCGAGGCCCGCGTCCAAGATCATCTGATCCTCGACGTTCTTGACTTTCAGGTGATCCCAGAGCCCCTGCCATGCATCGGGCGCGAAACCGATTTCAAATCTCTCGAGGGTGGCCTCGGAAAGTCGCCGCCCTGTAAGATATTCGCGTGCTGCCGCCCCGGCCCCGGTTTTCAATTGAAGGCGGAAATACTGAACAGCCATCTGCATCACATCGGCCAGTTGGCTGGCCCTGTCTGCCTTCGCTTGGGCGGCCGGATCACGTTCGGGCATGGTCATTCCGGCCTCGGCCGCGAGGATTTTCACGGCTTCCATGAAATCCACGTTCTCCGTCTCTTTCACGAAGGAAATCGCATCGCCTTTGGCGTGACAGCCAAAGCAGTAGTAGAACCCCTTGCGATCATCCACATGGAAGCTGGCAGTTTTTTCCTGGTGGAAGGGGCACGGGGCCCACATATCGCCCTTCCCCTGATTGGATTTGCGCGTGTCCCACATGACCTTTCGCCCCGCGACTTGGGTCAACGAGGTGCGGGTACGTAATTCATCCAGAAAACCGGGTGGCAGGCTCATGCCTTATATATCGGGGCTGTGCGCGCCCGAGTCCAGAGGTCGCGGGCTATTGCGCCAGACATGCGGTCTTGTAGGCAGGGCCAACCTCATCCGTCAGTTGATCCTCAGGCAAGGTCCAAACCCAACCTACGATATGTTCCACGGCTGGAGCATAATTGGCCTCTTGGCCCTCTAGATCGGCGGTGATGGCTTCAGTGGTCTTGGCCTGGTCTTCGCCTGCGGCGCGCTCTGACGCAGCAGCACCGGCGATATCTGCCGTGATGGTGCACAGCTCTTCCTTGTCCTGCGCCAGGGCGGGCGCGGCCAAAAGAACGACGGGAAGGACAAAACGATACATGGCAAACCTCGCGGAATTGGGAATCACTCGTTGCATGCACAGAATATCCTCTCTGTGCGCCTAGACACCAGAGCAGGCGCGATGACGTAACGGAAATCAGCGGGCGTGTTCAGGGATGACGTGAGGCCACGCTGGCCATGGCTGTTTGCAAGTCATGCACCAGCGTTTCCGCAAAACCGCGGAAGACCATTATCATCCAGGCCTCGGCCCCGACCCGTGTTACCGAGGCCATCATGTGGCGCAGTTCCGTTCGGGCCGTGTGGCCGCGTTTGAAGAGCGCCCCGCGCAGATCAAGCGGCGTCAGGCGGGCCAGAACGTCCTCGGCACCTGCGCCTTGCAGGCGCACCACGGCCCAGGCGTCGGATTGGTCCGTTAGCGCCGCGTGTTCAGACAAGGCTGCATCCGGGGTTTGCCCCATCAGCAGGTACATGTTTTGCCCGAACCATATCACACGTTCCCCTTCCTTGCCCGTTGTACGGTTTGCGCCAGGGGCCTCCATGCCGTGGGTTGCTTTCAGGACCGAGGACGCCTCCGCCGCTTGGCCTTTGAAGGGGGCGATGGAGGTCATGGGACCTGTGTCCACCTCGGACAGCGTCAGGGGCCCAAGGGTGAGGGGCAACAGCCCGTCACAGGGGGATTTGGCAATAAGATCAACCACGGGTGCGTCCTCCTTCTGGATCAAAGACGACCGGGTCCGTCACCTCGCAGAGCGTTTCGACGCCTGCCAAGTGGTCCACCATACGCACCACTTCACCGTGGCGTGCACGACCGTTTTTCAGGAATCCCATCGCCAGGTTTGCTCCCAGGCTTGGCGACCATCCGACCGAGGTGATGTAACCCTGATCGTTTTCGCGGTTGGCCTCAGCCTCGGCTTCAAAGAGATGCGCGCCGCTGGTCAATAGCTTGACCGCACCTGAGGGGCGCAGGCCTACCAATTGTTCGCGATCCTCCCCCGTCAGACCGGAGCGCGCAGCCATGGCTTTGCCGATGCAGTCTTTCTTGGCGCTGACCATGCGTTCCATCCCGATGTCAAAGGCAGTCACCCGACCATGAATTTCGGCGTGGGTGATAAAGCCTTTCTCGATACGCAGCACGTTGAGAGCCTCCATGCCATACGCGCCGCCGTCCAGGGCCTCGGCCCGATCCACAAGCGCCCGGAAGAGGCTATCGCCAAAGCGGGCAGGCACAGCCAACTCATAAGCGTGCTCGCCAGAGAAGGAGATACGGAACAGGCGTGCGTCCACGCCGCCCACCATCACCGGACCGCAGGCCATGAAGGGGAAGCTATCGTCGCTCACGGGGTGATCCAGCACATCGTTCAGCAAATCGCGGGACGTTGGACCCGCCACCGCGAACTGCGCCCATTGCTCGGTCACTGACATCATGCGCACGTCCATGCCAGGCGCGATACATTGATGCACAAACTCCAGATGCCGCATCACTTGTCCGGCAGCCGCCGTCGTCGTGGTCATCACATAGTGTTGCGGCCCCAGTCGGGCGCAAGTGCCATCATCCATGACATGGCCGTCTTCGCGTAGCATCAGCCCATAGCGCACGCGGCCTTCTTTGAGCGTCGAGAAGGTGTTTGTATACACCAGATCCAGAAACGCGCCCGCATCCGGGCCCTGAATGTCGATCTTGCCAAGGGTGGACACATCCGCCACGCCCACGGCGTTGCGCACATAACCCACTTCGCGGTCACAAGACTGACGCCAATGGGTTTCCCCATCCCGGCGGAAGAACGAAGGACGGTACCACAGGCCTACCTCGATCATCTCTGCGCCTTTTTCAAGCGAGGCATGGTGTGAGGTGGTCAACCGACGCGGGGCAAAGCCCATGCCCTGCCCGCCTGCGCCCATGGCGGCAATGCTGACCGGGGTATACGGCGGACGGAACGTCGTGGTGCCGGTTTCGGGAATGCCGTTCCCGGTGGCATCGGCCAGCACCGCCAAGGCTGCCACATTCGAGTTCTTACCCTGATCGGGCGCCATCCCTTGAGTGGTGTAGCGCTTCATATGCTCGACCGAGCGGAAGTTTTCACGCGCCGCTTGCTTGACGTCCTTAACCGTCACGTCGTTCTGAAAATCGAGCCACGCCCGGCCTTTGCCCGGCACGGTCCAGAGCGGGACGATGTCGTATTGGCCGTCCTCGGCCTTGGGACAGGGGGTATCCTTGGGATTGACACCTATATCAGACAGGGCTGCGCGCGCGATGTCGATGCCATGGGCCAGACAGGCAGAAGTCGAGAATCGCCCCGCCGCGGCCCCGGCCACCGTCATCCCCGGCACCGCGTCCTGAGATGGTACAAAGGCCAGCAGATCCGGGCTCCAAATGGGCCGCGCGCCCATGTGGCAGGTCAGATGCACAGACGGGTTCCAGCCGCCCGACATGGCCAGACAATCGGCTTGCACTTTGTCCGTCCCGCTCAAGGTCTGGATGGTGACCGCTTCAAGTCCCTTGCGACCTTCGGCCTTGCTGATCTGCGCGCCAGAAAAGAACGGCACGTCCAGGTGGGTGGTGGCGTGGTGGCGGCTGTCGACCAGCGCACTGACATGCACGCCCGCGTCGATCAGGTCAGACGCGGTGCGATGGGCGCTGTCGTTGTTGCCAAAGACCACCACGTTTTTACCCGAGCTCACCCCCCACCGGTTGAGATAGGCGCGCACGGCCCCTGCCATCATCACACCGGGTCGGTCGTTGTTCTGAAAGGCCACGGGGCGTTCAATCGCGCCTGCAGCTAAAATGGCCCGCTTGGCCACGATCCGCCAAAACGTTTCCACCGGTGCCCCCTTGCGCGCCGCATGGGCGGGCGAGGATTTTTCAAGAGCGCCATATGTGCCCTGATCATAGGCACCCGTCACCGTGGTGCGGGTCATGATGCGTACGTTGGGCATCTCGGCCAGCTCGGCGGTCAGCTCCTGCGCCCATATCTGGCCAGGCACGCCGTCCACGTCCAGGCTCTCGGCGTTCAGACGCCCGCCCGTACGCGTATCCTCATCTGCCAAAATCACATCTGCTCCGGCGCGTGCGGCTGTGAGGGCGGACATCAGACCAGATGGCCCTGCCCCGATAACCAAAAGATCGCAATGGGCATAGGCCTTGTCATATGTGTCCGTGTTCGCCAGCTTTGACAGAGCACCCAGACCGGCCGCGCGGCGAATGATAGGCTCGTAGAGCGCCTCCCACGCCTTTTTCGGCCACATGAAGGTTTTGTAGTAAAAGCCCGCGCCCAGAAACGGTGCGAAAAGATCATTGATCTCCATCACGTCAAAATCCACAGACGGCCAACAGTTCTGGCTGCGCGCCATCAGGCCCTCGTGCAGCTCGAGTGTGGTGGCCCGTACATTCGGATCTTGCGCACCCGCAAGCCCGACGGTGACCAGTGCATTGGGTTCTTCGCTGCCAGCCGTCAGAATGCCGCGCGGGCGGTGGTACTTGAACGACCGCCCCACCAGCCGAACGTCATTGGCCAACAAGGCCGAAGCCAATGTATCACCGGAAAACCCCTGATACTGTGCACCGTCGTATGAAAACTGTATGGGGCGGGTCTGATCAATCAGCCCTTTGTTCTTGATCCTCACGACACGACCCCCTTTACGTCAGCGGCCAGCTCGCATTTGAGCACTTCATGGGTGACCGTATTGCGTGTGACAACGACCCAGGCCGAACAACCCATTTCATGATACCAAAGGTCGCGGGTCGCCCCGGCGGGGTTGTCGCGGTTGTGAACGTAATCGTCCCATGCGGCGATATCGGCCTCGGCGGCCGGGCGATCCAGGGCCACGGCGTGGCCAACGTAGTAGAATTCGCGGCGGTCGCGGTCACCACAATGAGGGCATGTCAGTCGCATATCAGTTCTCGATCACAGCAAGGCAGTTTTGGGGGTCCACACGGTTCAGCCGGTATTTCACTTCGCGGTCTGGCACTTCGGCCAGATCAATTGCGCCGCCACAGCCTTCGACCTCGCCGACCATCAGATAATCGGTGGCAATGGTCATTGTGCTGTCGGTTTCATTGGAGACCATGAAATTCCCACCATCACATTCCACAGAGCACCCTGCCCCGCCCGAGTTGGTGTAACAGATCAAGGATTGATCCAGCCTTTGAGCGCCCAGTCCGGCGCGTTTGACATGGCCCTGATTGACGAAATCAACCACCAGATAGGCGAAACGATTGGTGAATTCCCCATCTTGCTGATCGCGTATCCACATGGTCAGGGATCGCGCCACCTGGTCGGGATGTTTGTTGAGGTGACTTTGAGAATACTCTCGCTGATAGCAGCCCGGGCTTGGCCCCTCTTGTGCGGCACCCAAACTGCAGGTCAAGGCCAGCACCATTCCACTAGTGAAGATTGTGTTGCGCACCGGTGCCCTCCTCATCCATCAGATGGCGGCCTGTCGCAAAGCGGTCTAGTCGGAACTTGGTGGCCGCAGGGTGGTAATTATCCGTGGCCATCAGATGCGCCATGCAGTTCCCGGACGCGGGTGCGGCCTTGAACCCGCCATAGCACCAGCCCGCATCCAGATAGAGCCCGTCGATGTGGGTCTTGTCGATGATGGGGCTGCCGTCGGGCGTCATGTCCATGATGCCTCCCCAGCTGCGCAGTACTTTGGCTTTGCCGATCATCGGCATCAGGGTCATGCCGGCCTCCATCACATGTTCGACCAGCGGTAGGTTTCCCCGCGCGGCATAAGAGGCATACATGTCCAGGTCACCGCCAAAGACCAACCCGCCTTTGTCGGATTGGCTGATATAGAAATGCCCCATGCCAAAGCTGACCACATGGTCGATGCAGGGTTTCAACCCTTCGCTGACAAAGGCTTGCAAGACGTGGCTTTCGATCGGCAATCGCATATTGGCCATTGCGGCCACTTGCCCCGAGCGGCCAGCGACAATGATGGCCACCTTCTTGGCCTTGATCGCACCACGCGTGGTATGCACGCCGGTCGCTGCACCTCCTTCGGTGTCGATTCCGGTCACTTCGCAGTTTTGGATCAGGTCCACACCCCGGTCAGACGCTCCGCGCGCGTAGCCCCAGGCCACGGCATCGTGGCGCGCCGTGCCTGCGCGGCGTTGCAGGATGCCACCATAGATCGGAAAACGGGCCTGCTCGTAATCCAGATACGGCAGTATACGCCTGAGATCAGATACGCTGAGCAATTCCGCGTCATCGCCCTGATTGCGGATTGCATTGCCCCGACGAATGGCTGCATCGCGCTGGCCATCGTTGTGAAACAGGGCAATCTGGCCGCGCTGCGAGTGCATGATATTGTAATTCAGGTCTTCTTCCAGACCTTCCCAAAGCTTCAGGGAGTGGCTGTAGAATTCAGAATTTCCGGGCAAGAAGTAGTTTGCGCGTACGATGGTAGTGTTGCGGCCAATGTTGCCGCCCCCCAGATAGCCTTTTTCCAACACGGCGACATTGGTGATCCCGTGTTCTTTGGCCAGATAATACGCCGTGCTGAGGCCGTGGCCACCACCGCCGATGATCACAACATCATACTCAGACTTGGGCGTGGCATCGCGCCAATGCGATTGCCAGCCCTTATTGCCGGTCAGCCCTTCTTTCAAAACACGCAGGCCGGAAAAGCGCATGTGAGGTCTCCTTGGGGTTGAACAGCCATCAGGTAAGCAAGTTCTGCAAGGGATAGCAATGGGGTGTGCGAAGGTCCAACAGACCAGCCCGACAAATTTGGGTCTGGGCGCGACTTTGCCTGTACTGCCATATGTCACTGAGCAAGCGGCGCAGCCTTGGCCGGGGTTTGATCCCTTTCCTGAGGCCCTTTAACGCAGATGAGCAGGCACGGCTGCCTGGCGCGTTTCCAGTGGGATTACGTCGATCGGGGCGATGGGGGTGCCGTCGGCATTGGTCAGATCATTGTGCTTGGCCCGACCGCTGAGCCAGGCCAGGACCATGCGTTTCAGCACCGCGGCACCGGCCCGTTTGAACCCTTTATCATTGCGCGGTGCGCCCTGTCCCGGAATGGCGGACCCGGTGTTGGCGTGGCACGTAATGCGCCCCAGCACGGGTCCGGCGGTGTTGAGCGTGGATTGACGCAGCACGATCCCGACGAAGGGCAAGTTGGCCTTGGGGAGTGTATTCAACAGGGGTGTGTTGCAACAACCCGCATGCCAACGCAAAAGCCCTTTTGGGGACAGGCGCAGGATGCGAAGCTGATCTGCGCCTTTGAGCACCGTGAGCTGATCAGGTGTGGTTTGCCAGATATGGCTGCCCCCGGCGCTGTCGAGAATATCCTCGACTTCGACGTGCAGCCGCGCTGCGGTCTGGCAATCCTTGCAATAGCACACGACACGCGTGCCCTGCGATAGGCCGGGAACAGGAAGGCCGATTTCAGTCTCCCCGCAGCGGCAGGCCTGTATTAATGCCTCAGCGCCAGCGCCAGTCACACAGATAGCCAGTATGGGCCCAGCCTTCGACATGCAGGGATTTCTTGGCGATGGGGTTGCCGTTTTGATCTGTCAGCCGGTACGCGGTCCAGACCTGCACCCAAGGCCCAACACGCGCATCTGTGTTGACCTCGAACACGACGAGCCGTTTGAGTTTGCGGCGAATGACGTGTTCCGTACCGGGGCCTGCGCGCACCGCCAACCAGCCGTCCGGCCCGTTGACATTGCACACCATCGGCGTTGCCAATGGATCGCCCTGCCCCCAACCGGGAGCGGCCAGACCGACCAGGCGCACGGCGCCAAATGTGCCGGATTCCGCCAGCGCTCCGGTAGGAAGAGCTGCGCAAGCCAAAGCCAGCGCGGCTCTTTTCGCCCAACTTCGCCCGTGCGTCAAAGACCCAAGGCGCGGTAGCTGTCAGCCACTTTACCGATCGAAACCAGATACGCCGCCGTGCGCAGATCCGTGACATTGTCCTGAGAGTGCCACTTTTCACGCATCCCTTGGTAGGCGGCACGCATCGTATCATCGAGGCCTGAGCGCACCAGTTCCAGCTCACCCGCACCGCGCATGTACTTCTTCTTGAAGTCCGGGCTCATCGACCAGTTGTCGCCAAGATGGACGTCGAGCTTGTTCAACTCGTTGACAAGCAGCTCGTTGCGCGCTTCTTCCTCGCGGCGGCTCATCCGGCCAAAGCGGATATGGCTGAGGTTCTTGACCCACTCAAAGTAGGACACCGTCACACCGCCAGCGTTGGCATACATGTCGGGAATAATGACACAACCCTTTTCGCGCAGGATTTCATCCGCGCCCGCTGTCACCGGGCCGTTCGCGGCTTCGATAATCAATGGCGCCTTGATATTGGCGGCGTTGCCCATGTGGATTACGCCCTCAAGGGCAGCAGGCACCAGAATATCGCAGTCTTTTTCCAGTACGGACGAGCCATCTTCGACATGGGTGGCATTGGGATATCCCGTCACACCGCCATGTTTGGCAATCCAGCTGCGCACACCTTCGACGTCGATACCATCGTCATCCACAAGGGCGCCATCGCGCTCGATGATCCCAGTAATCTTGCATCCATCTTCCTCTTGCAGGAACTTGGCAGCGTGATAGCCCACGTTCCCGAGGCCCTGAACCACGACACGTTTGCCATCCAGCGTCCCGGACATGCCAGCCGCCTTGATATCCTCAGGATGGCGGAAGAACTCTTGCAGTGCGTACTGTACACCGCGGCCTGTGGCTTCGGTCCGGCCCTGAATGCCGCCCGCGTTGATCGGTTTACCGGTTACACAGGCGCGGCTGTTGATGTCGGTGGTGTTCATGCGGCGATATTGATCGGCGATCCAGGCCATCTCGCGTTCGCCTGTGCCCATGTCGGGGGCTGGTACGTTCTGCGATGGGTGGATCAGATCACGTTTGGCCAACTCGTAGGCGAAACGACGTGTGATTTGCTCCAGCTCATGTTCATCCCACTCGCGTGGGTCGATCCGCAGACCCCCCTTGGACCCACCGAACGGTGCCTCGACCAATGCACACTTATACGTCATGAGCGCTGCAAGCGCCTCGACTTCGTCCTGGTTGACCCCCATGGCAAAGCGGATTCCGCCTTTCACAGGTTCCATATGCTCCGAGTGCACCGAACGGTATCCCGTGAAGGTATGAATCTGCCCGCGAAGGCGAACACCGAAACGCACGGTATAGGTGGCGTTACACACCCTGATCTTTTCCTCCAGCCCAGGCGGTAGGTCCATCAACGCCACGGCGCGATTGAACATGATATCCACACTTTCACGAAAGCTTGGCTCGTTGGCTGGTGTCATTTTTTCTCTCCTGATTAAATTCCGGTTTGTCCCTTGAGTCGCCTTTTGGCGCGCCGGATACGAAGCCATGGTTAATGTCTGAACAGCTTTTGTCCACCCAATGTTATCCGGCTGCGGCTATCGACAGGGCGAAAATCAACCATGGCGTGCAGTTGGATCGCGTTTGGAAACAATAAAACAAATTCAGCTCTATTGTTTTCTAAATTTTTTTATATCAACGGCTTACAAGGTTAAAATGCCTTAATTTGGCCACAGCGGACTGTCATCAAGATCGTGGATAAAAGTGTTTTGAAGGGCATTCGTGTGCCCAACGAGGTGATATGATGACTATTTCAACTGTGCTAAAGCAGCGGCTGAAAAACCGACTTGGATTGAATAAGTTCAGCAGGCATCACGGTCATATAAAGTCGTTTGAATACGAGGAAGAAGGTGGCATGACCATCATCGCCTTGTTCGTTTTCATCCTGATGCTCACCATGGGCGGCATCAGTATTGACCTGATGCGCCACGAAATGGAACGCACCCAACTTCAGGCCACACTCGACAGTGCCGTCCTGGCTGGTGCCGGTGCCCCTGCCGGTGCCACCAAGGAAGATATCAAGAATATAGTTGAAGATTTCTTCCTCAAAAGCGGCAAAGCAAACTACCTGAACGAATTGGGAGAAGGCGACATTGTCGCCACGCTTAACTCACGCCGGGTAACAGCCTCGGCCGATATGACGCTGAATACATATCTGATGAAGTTAATGGGTGTTAACACTATGAAAGCAGGTGGCGGTGCCACGGCTGAAGTTCGTACTCCCAAGTTGGAAATTGTCATGGCACTCGACGTTTCCGGTTCGATGCGCGGGGATAAACTGGTCCACCTGAAGACTGCCGCGAAGGAATTTGTAACAACCATCCTGAACAGCTCAGACCCAGGAAGCACAATTTTCTCGATCGTGCCGTACAGCTGGGGCGTGACGCCCAGCAAGGGTATGTATGAAGCATTGGATGTGGCGGAAACTCACTCCTACTCAAATTGCATTGTGTTTGAAGACACTGATTTCGAAACGAGCGTCATCGACGATTCCGTTCAGTACGAGCAGCGTATTTACACATCCGTTGAAGTCTGGAACAGCAATCCTCAATTCGGGGACATTGAATCAGGTTCACTGAACACTTCAACTTCGGCAGTTTACAACCGAACCTGCTTCACCGATGAGTATTTTGTTGTGATGCCGCTTCAGACTATTGAATCGCGTTTGCACACCAAAATCGATTCTCTTCAAGCTGCTGGCTCAACTTCAAGCCATTTGGGTATGAAGTGGGCGGCCGGGATGCTTGACCCCGCGTTCTCTGATGTCGTGACGGCGTTGCAAACTCCACGCGAAACAGGTGTCGATGAAAACGGAAACACAACTTATGTAACCGAAGTCGATCCTTCTTTGTCAAACATTCCCGCAGAATACACTGAAGCAGACACACAAAAGATCATCGTCTTGATGGGTGATGGCAAAAACGACAGCACATACTCGTTCACAAGCGGAAGCTACCGTGGTCCTAACTCTTACCTTCACGAGATCATCTCGGAGGACAACGTGTTTGACTACATGTACAACCGTTACAACCCTTCCCAGCAATGGCATGGTGCCGGATACGAATGGTATTGTGGCCAATCAGGCTATGAGTGGTTGGAATGTGTTTATGAGCCCGCGATCTCGCGTTACGTATTCAATCCGAACAATAACTACTATTATTCTGTCGAGGGTACCGGAAACCTGAGCAGTTCACAGTTCAACAACTTGATTGACGGGTTACCTGCGACCGTTACGCATCCTGAAACTGGCAACACAGTAGATCCACACAAGAATTATGATTGGGAAGAAGCCTGGGGATTGATCAGCCCGAACTTCATCGGCGATCTGACTGGAAACTGGTCTCCCAAAAACAATATTCGTGGCAATCGCGAGGGAACATCTGACAAAGACGACAATATGTCAGATATTTGCACAGCAACGAAGTCTGAAGGGGTGATCGTATTCTCTATTGGCTTCGAGGTGACCGAAGGTGGAAATGCGGAAGTGCAACTGAGAAACTGTGCTTCAACACCAACACATTACTACCGCGCTGCGGGAGTTAGCATCTCCGATGCCTTTGGCTCCATCGCATCGAACGTACAAAACCTGAGGTTGACACAATGATGCGCTCGCTTCTCTCACCCCTGCGCCGTATTGTCCGCAAGGAAGATGGCTCAGCCGCAGTAGAATTCGTACTGATATTTCCTGTCATAGCGACGATGATCTGCATGACGCTGGAGATGGGCTTTATCACCCTGCGCCAGACTATGCTGGACCGCGGACTTGATATGGCCGTCCGCGAAGTGCGCCTAGGTACAGGCACCGCTCCGCAACACGATGACATCAAAGATCTAGTTTGCGAGTTTTCGCTGTTCCTGAAAGATTGCGAAAATCAGCTTTACCTTGAAATGTCGCCGACCGATCCGCGAAGCTTTAGCGGTCTGCACGCGATTGCCTCGTGTACAGACGATCCGGTGGAGGCACGTCCTGTGCGCAGCTTTACACCCGGTCAACAAAACCAGCTAGTCTTGATGCGTGCATGCGTGCTGTATGATCCGCTGTTCCCACCGACACTGCTGCCAAGAATCTTGAAAAGCGATGCAAATGGCAAATCTGCCATCCTCTCTGTCACCGCTTTCGTGCAGGAGCCTATCTGATGAGTATGTTGAACCGTTTCAAAACCGCCCTTGCCCGATTCCGCCGGGATACCGATGGTATCATGACCGTGGAAATGGTGATTACCCTGCCTTTCCTGTTCTGGATGATCACCACGTCGTTCGAACTATTCGAAGTGCATCGCTACAAGGCGGCCCGTGTGAAAGCCACCTATACAGTAGCTGATATGCTGAGCCGCGAGATGCTGCCGGTGAATGATGCCTACGTTGATGGTGCCAAGGCTGTCTATGATGACGTGACACGCGATCACGGCGAAAACCAGATGCGGGTTTCCGTGGTGGTGTATCTGTCCGGTCCGGATCAATACGCGGTGCGCTGGTCCGAAGTTCGTGGCCCCGGCCCAATGACCGAGCTGACAAGTTCAGACGTGGCGCAGGCGCATAGCGAGCTGCCAATTTTGCAAGGCGGTGAAGAGCTGATTATTGTAGAGAGCACGTCAGACTACTCGCCAATTTTCAAGTACCCGGGCTTGAACAACGAATACACCGTGAACACCCAGGTGTTTACCGGCATTCGTTTCGCGCCACAGCTGTGCTTTGAAGGAACATATTGCAGCTGATCCGCTTGATCCTGCTGATCTAAACTACAAAGGCCCGGCGGAAACGTCGGGCTTTTTGCATGGAGGTGCATCGGGGTTAGCGTCCGATCGCCCCGTCATTATCGGGCTGCCGCTCCATGATCATAGCCGCAATCATATCCGCCATCATTTTGGTTTGCGCCCCGGGAGTCACGCCGCCCACACCCAGCCGTTTGCCCAGGCGCCAATACATACCGGGTTGCCAGGCTCCGGAGGCTTTCTCTTTCAGCTTGAGTGTAAATCCGTGCGAGGGTTTGAAGGCAAAGGCGCCCCGGTCGATTGAGACGAACTGATCCACAGATGCCAGATGCACCCCATCGCTGGTGCGCAGCGCCTCCTCGGTCAGTTCAATGGCGAACGACGTGGCGCGGTGCATCCTTACGGCCCCGAATAGCGACACCAGACCCATCACGATCAGCATCAGTTGCATCCCCAGTCCTGCAGGCGGGGCGGCAAATGCCAAATACAGCAACATGACACCCAGCGCGCCCAGGACAAAGACGCCCAAACCGCGCCTTGGACTGGACGCCCCGACCACTGCCAGAACCTTATCCGCCATTTGAATGCTCCTTTTGCCTGCGCATAGCGTGAAATTGCTCGGGGCAAAAGGTGCGCGTGGTGCTTTAGTGCTTGGGCCGCACCTCAGCGCCACGTTCTTCAGGTTCGTCATCCACCAGTTCCTGAGGGAACCCTGGTGCCGTGATGTCCAGCCCTGTGGCTTCCTCCAACCGCTCGATCATCCGGTCCGACTGGGCCCGATCGCCGTAGCGGGACTGCCCATCCCGCATCAGCTTGATCAGCATCGGAGAGATTTCCAGTGGCACGTCATTGCGGTCCGCAATTTCCTGAAACAGGCCAATGTCCTTAAGCACTAGGTCCATTGTGAAATCCACACAGCGCGACCCCGACAGGATCAGTTGGCTCTCTGTTTCGTGGACAAAGGATGTGCCCGAACTGATTTTGATCGCCTCATAGGTGGTGGCCATATCCATGCCAGCAGCCTTCATCGTGGTCAGCGCCTCGCACAGCATCAGCAAATGCCCCGTCGCCAGATAGTTGGTCATCACCTTCAACACGCTCGCGGTTCCAATATCGCCTGTATGCAAAACGCGACGGCCCATGATGGTCAGCAACGGCAGGATACGTTCAAACGTCGGACGGTCGCATCCGGCATAGATGCTGATGTTGCCGGTGTCGGCCCGGTGGCACCCGCCAGATACCGGGCAGTCGACAGCCGCGCCGCCCTTGGCGATCACTTGTGCGCCCAAACGTTTGACCTCGGCTTCATCTGTGGTCGACATCTCCATCCAGATTTTGTCGGAGGTGATATGCGGCAACATCTCTTGCAGTACGGCGTCACTCGCCGCCGGGCTGGGCAGGCAGGTGATGACCGCGTCACAGCTTTGCATCAATTCCGCCGGGCTGCCGCCATCGCGCGCGCCTTTTTCAACGAATTTTGCTACAAAATCCGCATTGAGATCATGCACCGCCAAATCCACACCATTGCGCAGCAAACTCCCAGACAGTTTGCCGCCAACGTTGCCCAATCCGATAAAACCGATTTTCATATTTGGTATCTCCCTTGTTGCGGCCAGCGTTTCCGGCTTCCCGCAATAAGTCGAGCCGATAAACGACAAAACAAGTGACAATTTAACCTCTGCATGGGCGCACAGCATCGGCGCGCACAGGCAGGTTTGCGCGCCGTCGCACTGCCATTAGCTTTGATGCGAAAGGAGGACCTTGTCATGTCCCTCAGACCCACACTGGAAACCCGCCAAGCCCAACCGACCATGGAGGGGGCCGGCGTGCACCTGCACCGCGCCTTCGGATTCGGTGATCCAAGCGAATTGGACCCGTTTTTGCTGTTTGATGACTTTAGCAATGATGATCCGGCTTTGTTCGAGAAGGGCTTTCCCTGGCATCCCCATCGCGGCATTGAAACCATCACCTATGTCCTCTCAGGCGAGGTGGATCATGGAGACAGCCTTGGCAACACTGGCACCTTGGGAGCAGGCGATGTGCAATGGATGACAGCTGGATCCGGCATCATGCACCAGGAAATGCCACGCGGAAATGCGGCAGGACAGATGCACGGTTTTCAGCTTTGGGCCAACCTGCCCTCGGCGCTGAAAATGACCGCGCCGCGGTATCAGGATGTCCAGGCGCAACATATTCCCGAGATCACGGATGACGACGGCACCACCGTGCGTGTGATCACCGGAGAGTTCTGGGGCAAGCGCGGTCCGGTGGATGGCATCGCGGCTGATCCGCAGTACCTCGACGTCTCATTGCCGCCCGGTGAGCGTAAGACACTGCCCGTTGACACATATCGGCGCAGCTTTGCCTATGTGTTTGAAGGGGAAGCGGCATTTGCAGATGCCTCAAATCCGTTTGGCGTGCTGTTGGAAAAAGAGGTGGCGGGCGAAGAGCTGAACATCCGCGATATGTCCGGCAATCGGACCCTTGTCCGCTTTGGTACGGGCGATGAAATCACCGTTCAGGCCGGAGAAGACGGTGCGCGCTTCCTGTTGATCTCAGGGGCGCCCCTGCAAGAACCTGTCGCATAGCATGGCCCGATCGTGATGAACACACGTGAAGAAATTCAAACCACCATGTCTGACCTGCGCAACGGCACATTCATAAAGCCCGCGCACGGCTAAGGGCCTACTCCATCTCGCCCAACGGTGGCGTCCACGCAGGACGTCACCTCTCTGCTATCTCGAGGCGGAGGACGCAAGGACGACAACGAGGCACACAAGCGTGCGGCGTAGTCGCACTCCTTTAGATCAAGAAAGCGGGGCGAATAAGATCAGACGGCGACAGATTTACGCACCATCGACCAATAAAGATCCTCGACGTCGGGCAAACTCAATCGCCCTTCTTCGCGAAACCAGGTGTTTACGCCATTGAGCATCGCGATCAGGGCCCGGGTGGCAATCTTCGGATCTGGCGTGTCAAACACCCCTTCGGAGATGCCTTGCCGCAAAAGGGTTTCAATTTCCGCCTCATAGCCTTGGCGGAGCTTTTCAATCACCAGGAAGTTCTCAGGGCTCAGGTTGCGCAATTCCATATAGGCGATGAACACGGCCTCGGGACGGGCCGCGTGGAACCGAATGTGAAACCGGGTAAACGCCTCAAGGGCTGCCACCGCATTCGGCGCTGCGGGGTGCTCGGACCAAGCGCCAAGCAATTGATCCATATGATCTTTCATGAGGTCGAAAAGCAGGCTCTGCTTGTCAGGCGTGTAATTGTACAAGGCCCCGGCCTGCACCCCAACTTCGCCTGCAATCTGGCGCATGGACACGGCGGCATAGCCGTGGCGCGCAAACAAATTTAGCGCCACCGCGCGCACGCGCGGCCCTGTGATATCCGAATGTGATCCTTGTGTGCGGGCCATGGGGTAAGATTTAACTGAACGTGCGTTCAAATCAATCCCCCGCTTGCACGCCACCTCAAAAGAATGGCAAGACAGAGTACGGAGCGACCAACGGACAGGCCTCGATGTAATGACCATGCGCCTTTCAATTTTTGCCAGTGTTTTGGTCTGGCTGGCCAGCTGCGCGCAGTTCCCTGATCTCGATAGCGCGCTAAGTGAAAATGCCCGCACTGCCGACTACCCGAATTTGGTGCCCGTCGAAGTGCTTCAAGCCCGCGTTACCGAAACCCGCATTTCGCCCGAGACGGCCTCGGGACTGCAAGCTCGTGTGGCCGCGCTCAAGGCACGTGCTGCTCGGTTGCGCGGCAGCGTCATCGACAGCCCAACCCGCGAACGTATGTCCATCGGCGTCGAAGATATCTGAGGTCGGACCCGCAGGACTGCAAAACCCACGTTGCAAGGCCGCACCGCATTCGTTACATCGCCTGCAACACGCGACATAACCCGTATCGGAGACGCCCATGACCACCCCTCTTCGCCTTGGCATTGCCGGATTGGGCACCGTCGGCACCGGTGTTGTGAAAATCGTACGCCAGAAGGCCAACTTGCTGGCCGAACGTGCAGGGCGTCCGGTTGTGATCACCGCCGTCAGCGCGCGCAGCCGTGACAAGGACCGAGGCATCAATCTGAGGGATTATGCCTGGGAAGATGATCCGGTGGCCCTGGCGCAACGCGACGATGTGGATGTGTTCGTGGAACTCATGGGCGGCAGTGATGGTCCGGCCAAGGCCGCGACCGAAGCCGCGATTGCCGCAGGTAAAGATGTGGTGACTGCGAACAAAGCGATGCTGGCCCATCATGGTCAGGCCTTGGCCGAAGCCGCAGAAGCGGCGGACCGCGTGATCCGGTTTGAAGCCGCCGTGGCCGGTGGTATCCCCGTCATCAAGGCGCTGCTGGAAGGTCTGGCAGGAAATGAGATCACCCGCGTCATGGGGGTGATGAATGGCACGTGCAACTATATCCTGACGCGCATGCAATCCGCAGGGCTGCCTTATGATGAGGTCTTTGAAGAAGCCAATCAGCTGGGTTATCTCGAGGCCGATCCAACGCTGGACGTGGGCGGCATTGATGCAGGCCACAAGCTGTCGCTTTTGTCCTCTATCGCCTTTGGCACGCAGGTGGACTTTGATGGGGTGGAGCTGGAAGGCATCGAGCGCATCACCATCGACGACATCGAACAAGCCGCCGACATGGGCTATCGCATCAAATTGCTGGGCGTTGCTCAGCTGACCGGGCGTGGGCTGGAACAGCGCATGTCGCCCTGTCTGGTGCCAGACAGCTCGCCTCTGGGTCAGCTGGAAGGCGGCACCAACATGTGCGTGCTGGAAGGCGACGCGGTCGAGCAGATCGTACTACGTGGCCCCGGGGCCGGCGAAGGCCCTACAGCGTCCGCCGTCATGGGCGACGTCATGGACATTGCCCGCGGCCTACGCATTACGACCTTTGGACGCCCCGCTGCTGCGCTCGCGACATCAAAGCCGGCCAGGGCGGTCACCCCTGCCCCTTACTATCTGCGCATGGCACTGGACGACAAACCCGGCGCCTTGGCGAAAATCGCAACAGTTCTGGGCGAGAACGGAGTGTCCATCGACCGGATGCGGCAGTATCAGCATGACGGCGACGCAGCTCCGGTCCTGATTGTCACACACAAGGTGACGCGTGCGGATCTGGATCAGGCGTTGGACGCCATGTCCACCCTCGATGTCATGAAAGAACACCCCGTAGCTTTGCGGATCGAAACCGTATAAGCCCGGCACCCTTGCCCCCTTCCCGGTCAGGCGCTAAGGCTGTCTGACCCCTTATTCCCAAAAGGATACGTTCCATGTCCGCTGCCTCAAAATTTGACGATCACATGCTCTCGCTTGCTCTGGCCCGTGTGGCCGAAGAAGCGGCCATCGCCTGCATGGGCATGATTGGCCGCGGTGATGAGAAAGCCGCCGACCAGGCCGCCGTGAACGCCATGCGTGAGCAGCTGAACCTGCTGGATATCAAAGGCGTGGTTGTCATTGGCGAAGGCGAACGGGACGAAGCGCCGATGTTGTACATCGGTGAAGAAGTGGGCTCAGGCAACGGTCCGGGCGTCGATATTGCACTGGATCCGCTGGAAGGCACAACGCTGACCGCCAAGGCCATGCCAAACGCGCTGACGGTTATTTCGATGGCCCCACGCGGCACTATGTTGCACGCGCCGGATGTTTACATGGACAAGCTGGCCGTCGGTCCGGGCTATGCCAAGGATGTTGTCTCGCTGGATATGTCGCCCAAGGAACGGGTTGAGGCACTGGCCAAAGCCAAAGGTGTGAAACCGTCCGAGATCACCGTATGCATTCTGGAACGCCCTCGCCATGAGGACATGATCGCCGAAGTGCGCGGCACGGGCGCGTCTATCCATCTGATCACAGATGGCGATGTAGCGGGCGTGATGCATTGCGCCGAAGCCGAGACCACGGGGATTGATATGTACATGGGCTCGGGCGGCGCACCAGAAGGTGTGCTGGCCGCAGGTGCTTTGAAATGCATGGGCGGCCAGATCTGGGGCCGCTTGCTCTTCCGCAACGATGACGAGCGTGGTCGCGCGGCCAAGGCAGGTATCACTGATCTGGATCAGATTTATGCCCGCGACGACATGGTCCGCGACGATGTGATCTTTGCCGCAACGGGTGTGACCAAAGGGTCTATTCTGAACGGTCTGAAACGTGTGGACGGTGCCGTGGAAACAGAAACGCTACTGCTGCGCTCGGCCACAGGCGAAAGCCGTCGCGTGACCTGCCGCTTCCCCGGCCGGTGACACGCATGGCAGTGGCGCTGGTTCTGATTGACATCCAAACCGGGTTCGACAATCCGGTCTGGGGCGAGCGAAATAACCTCACTGCCGAAGACAATGCAGCCCGCCTGTTGACCCATTGGCGCAGCACAGGCCAGCCTGTATGTCACATCCGCCATGTCAGCGTGGAACCAGGCAGCCCCTTGGGGCCGGACACAGTCGGCACGGACTTCAAAGCGCTGGTGATGCCGAATGAGGGCGAAGCGGTGTTTGAGAAATCCGTAAACTCTGCGTTCATCGGTACGGGACTGCAGGCACATCTGGATGACATCGGCGCGACGTCTCTTGTGATTTGTGGGCTGACCACACCGCATTGCATCTCGACCACGACCCGAATGGCGGGCAATCTGGGCTACAACGTCACTTTAGCCCATGATGCCTGTGCAGCCTTCACCGGAAACGCCAACACCAACTGGCGAAGCGACCTTCCAGACATGGACGCCGAGACCATCCATGCAACAGCTGTATCGCATCTGCACGGTGAGTTTGCGCAGGCCCGCACAACACGCGATATCCTCGCCGACCTGCAATGAGCTTTCTGGGCGTTGATCAGTCGCTCACAGGACGCCGATGGGTGGGTTTGGGAGTGGACGCTGACCGACAGGCCGAGGCCATGGCCCAACAAACCGCCCTGCCCCGTCCCTTGTGCCAGACGTTGTCCCGGCTGGGGGTCACCGCAGAAGACGCCGCTGGATATCTTGACCCGAAACTGCGCGACCTGATGCCCGATCCACGCAGTCTGAAAGACATGGAAACTGCGGCCACGCGGTTTCTCGCTGCGGTGAGCGCGCGCGAAAAGATTGCCGTTTTTGCGGACTATGACGTGGACGGTGGCGGCTCAGCCGCCTTGCTGATTGACTGGCTGCGTCAGATGGATCTTGCAGCCACGCTCTATGTCCCCGACCGCATCGACGAAGGGTATGGCCCCAATGATGAGGCGATGGCTGACCTGGCAGCCACCCACGATCTGATCATCTGTGTCGATTGCGGCACGCTCAGCCATGGCCCAGTTGCGGCGGCCAAGGGGGCTGATGTCATCATCCTCGATCACCACCTGGGCGGAGAGACCCTCCCCGAGGCGTTTGCGGTGGTGAACCCCAACCGACAGGACGAAAGCGGCGATCTAGCGCATCTGTGTGCCGCTGCCGTGGTGTTTCTGATGCTGGTTGAGGCCGGGCGACAATTCCGCGTGGCAGGTAGGCCCGGCCCCGACCTGATGAGCCTGCTCGATCTGGTCGCCTTGGCCACCGTCGCAGACGTGGCCCCCTTGCGCGGGGTGAACCGGGCTTTTGTCCGGCAAGGCCTGCGGATCATGTCCGAGCGCAAACGCCCCGGTCTGGTGGCTTTGTCGGATGTGGGCAGGCTGGACGGCGCTCCGACCTCGTACCACCTGGGGTTCGTCCTTGGCCCTCGGGTGAATGCTGGCGGGCGTATCGGCAAGGCCGATCTGGGGGCACGTCTGCTGGCCTCGGACAATCCGCACGAAGCCGCATCCATGGCCGAAAAGCTGGATGAACTGAACACCGAGCGCCGCGATATCGAAGCCTCGGTCCGGGCCGCTGCAATGGCACAGGCCGAAGAGCGGGGGCTCGATGCACCACTGGTCTGGGCTGCGGGCGAAGGATGGCATCCGGGCGTTGTCGGCATCGTGGCCAGTCGCCTGAAAGACGCCACGGGCCGCCCCGCCGTGGTGATCGGATTGGATGGCGCTGAAGGCAAAGGCTCAGGCCGGTCAATCAGCGGAGTTGATCTGGGCGCTTGCGTGCAAAGACTGTCCGCTGAGGGGCTGCTGATCAAAGGCGGTGGTCACAAGATGGCCGCGGGTCTGACCGTGGCCCGCGACACGCTTGAGGCCGCCATGACGCGACTGTCGGACTTGCTTGACCGGCAGGGGTCTGGAGCGGCGGGGCCCTCGGATCTGCGGCTGGACGGGCTGTTGATGCCCGGTGCTGCCAACGTTGATCTGGTGGAGCAAATCGAAGCCGCAGGCCCCTTCGGCGCAGGGGCGCCGGGGCCCCGCTATGCCTTTGCCGATATGGCGATAACTTTCGCCAAACGTGTCGGAGACAGCCATCTCAAACTGCGGTTTGGGGATGGCCTGGGGGCCTCGCTGGATGCAATCTGCTTTGGTGCCTTTGACGGCGCGCTTGGCCCCAGTCTTGAGGCACACGGCGGTGCCCGGTTCCATCTGGCAGGTCGAATTGAGATCAACAGCTGGCAAGGGCGGCAAACCGTGCAGCTGCGCCTCGAGGACGCCGCACGCGCCGGGGCCTAAGCCATCACAGACCTGGGCGAAATTACTTGGGGCGCGATACACATTTTTTGCAGAATCCCTCTTGCGCCGGACGCGGGTTTTCCCTAATTACCGCGACACGCCAAGGTATGGCCCGTTCGTCTATCGGTTAGGACGCCAGGTTTTCAACCTGGAAAGAGGGGTTCGATTCCCCTACGGGCTGCCAACCACTCATGCAAAACTACCGCTTCCAGTTTGCTTCGCTATTAAGTGCGTGATTTCATAGACTTGTGGGAATCCACATTCTGCAGAGACTCCGTGATGGAGACAAAGCGGCCCCGAATGGGCCGCGTGTCTCTGTCGGCGGTTTTTGTCTTTCCAGTTTGCGAAAGAGCGATCAGAGGGTGGAGATCAGCGCACGCTGTTCGACCCAATCAGTTGGAATCGCGTGGGTCGCAATCCATGTCGTCGTCAGCCCAAGGGGCTGATTACCGGCCAGGATGTCTCGAACGATGTCCGGCGCGAGGAATGCGTACTCAACGGTCTGCTTAATCCGCTTCTTCGTGGTACCCTCCGCACTTGCTATCTCGTCCAGGGTCTCACCCCGCTTAATGCGCTCCAGCCAATCATGCGCCCGAGCGATGTTGGCAATAAGCGTGTCATCTGTTTTAGTTGAGGTGCACCCCATGACGAACCGGGTTTCCACCCCGCGGCGTCTGCGCGTGAACGGAACCTCAAAGCTGAGCAGCTCTGCGATCAGCTCCAAAGGATCAGCTTTGATGGTCCAGGCCAGGACGTCAGCATCCAGCTGCAGAGACAGTACGCCCTCTTTGAGCACGGTGCGTGACAGCAAATCCAACAGCTGGTTTTGCTCTGCATCTTGCAGGCCATGCAGCCGTTTCAGAGTTTCGACCTGCGCATCCGGGACGAGAGCAGCCATTGCCGAGCCCGACAGATAATTACGGATTGCCTGCGCCACGACCTGTTCCAGCGGCTCAGCAGGCAAGCGCCACCCTCTGCCTTTCAGGCTGTCTTTGCGGCCGGTGACATATCCACGTGAGATGTAATATCGATACCGCCTGCCCCGCTTACGGCTGTGGCTCGGGGAAAGACGTGCGCCGTTTTCGTCAAACAGTTTGCCCAGCAATGGAGAGACGCTGGTCTTTCTTGTTGCCTGTGATCCGGGCGCGGGCGAGCCGGCATGAAGTCGGTCCTGAACGCGCTGCCACCGCTCGGGGTCAATGATGCCCGGATGCTGGCCATCGTAGGACTTGCCTTTGTGCGGAATGCGTCCGGCATAGACCGGGCTGGTCAGAATGTAATGGATATGTCCGCGGGACAGCACATTCCCACCGCGCCAATCTCCCGCCATTGTCCGGCGTCGGCGGGATCGGATGCCGATTAGCTCCACCTCTTCTGTCACGATGTTTAGCGCACCGTGGGTCTCGTAGAGGTCGTAAATCGTCTCAACGGCTTGCGCTTCGTCCGCTTTGATCTTGAGTGTGCGGCCATCTGCATCATATCCCAGCGGCACATTACCCCCCATCCACAACCCTTTACGCTTGGATGCCGCGATCTTGTCCCGGATCCGTTCCGCTGTAACCTCGCGTTCGAACTGCGCAAAGGACAAAAGCACATTCAGGGTAAGCCGCCCCATGCTGGTTGCTGTGTTGAAGCTCTGGGTGACGGAGACAAAGGACGCCTCTGCCGCATCCAGCCGGTCCACCAGCTTTGCAAAATCAGCAAGCGATCTCGTGAGGCGGTCGATCTTGTAAACCACAATCTGATCCACCTGCCTGTCGTCCACATCCTGCATCAGGCGCTGCAGGGCTGGCCGGTCCAGATGGCCACCGGATATGCCGCCATCATCATAGGCCCGATCCGTAAGTTCCCAGCCTTCATGTTTCTGACTGGCAATATAGGCTTCGCAAGCCTCTCTCTGAGCATCAAGTGAGTTGAACCCCTGGTCTAGCCCCTCCTCGGTGGATTTCCGGGTGTAAATGGCACAGCGAATCCGGCGCATCTCAGACGCTCCGTTTCGCGCTCAGGCCGAAGAACCTCGGCCCGCTCCAATGCGCCCCGGTGATGTGTCTGGCAACCGCGCTCAAGGAGGCATAGCTCTTGCCGTCCAGTACGTAGCCCTCCGGGGACACATCGACACGATAGACCCGGCCATTCCATTCCCGCACCAAGGTTGAGCCATCAGTGGCAGTTTGAGAGGTTTCGGAGCCGCCGCCCGAAAGAACCGACTTCAGGACGCGTTTTGTTGCCGCCGAATGCCCCCCGAGTTTCCGACATTGCAGATCATGCGCCAGCACACGCTGCAAGAACGATACGGAAAGGTATTTTGGTGAATCGTTTTTGAACGCCTTCCCCCAGGCCAGACGGCATTCGGTACGGCTCAGCTCAGCAATCTCCCGGAGAAGCTCCTGGAGATCTGTTTTCGGCTTCACCGCGCTCATTGCGCAGCCTTTGCGGCGACAATACTGTAAACCGAACCGGACTTGCCCGTGACGCACACAACCGTGTTTCCGGCTTTACGCACCCCCGATACCGCGGCGCGAACGGTATGCGGTTGCCAACCGAATTCTTTCTGAAGCGCGTCACTGCTTGCGCCGCCTTTTCGGCGCAGCAGGGCCTGAAGACGTTGCTTCTTCGTCAACGGCTGCTTTGCGGTTTTACCCATCGGCAATGCATTCTGGTCAGTCGATGCGTTCGTGGAAATGCTTATCTCGGATTTGCTCGCCATATTCCGGTCCTTTCAATACCGGGGCTGGCCGATCCAGCCCCCCGTACTGACCAGAGCCCGAACTTCCGGGCAGACCATTCGCGGCAACACCAGTCACGCTTGCACAAGGCAAGAAGTCCAGTCGAAAAACGAAAAAGGTGCCGTTAGTTGACATTGGGGTGGCAGCTACGAACTACGGCTTTGCTCCGCTACCTGACATTCATGCAAATCGCAGAGAACGGCTGGAAAGAGCCCACACCGGACCTCTTGATTTCGTGCTGCGTGCGCTCGCAGCGCGGAAAATGCTGCGGGAGCGTAAGATCTGGTTGCGCAACGCCGCGGGAAGACCGGTCTTTCGTGGAAGCCGCAACAATTACCAGAGGTCGAATTCTCAGACTGCAGAGCAAAGTCGCCGTTCGCACAAGAGGTGGTAAGAACTGCATTCAGGACAAAGAAAAACCTTTCCATTGGTTTCGTCAAGTCCGGTCGTTCGTTCATGTAACCCTATGAGTTGGCCACGTATCAAAGCAGTTATGTCGTATGAGCGTTACCTTTACGATCGATTATTCTACGCATAGGGCGCTGTCTGAACAGAACTCGACGAGATTCTCTTATCGCTCCGATTGGTGAACAATCACAAAACTTGTGGCGCAATTTTTGGAAAATCATTGATCCAAGGGGGGCTTATGTGTTGCATGAGTTAGCCATATGAATGGGATTCTTAGATGCTGGGTGCGCAATATTTGGAATGAGAAGAAGTCAAAAAACTCGTTGCTGTCGCGGTTACTGGGTCCGTGCGCCGCGCGGATAAATAGCTGAAAGTTAATCACATTACCGAAGCTGCGGCGATTTAAAAAACGGATACTAGGACGAAAAATATCAATTCACATCCATCCTCTTATTAGTGTGAATGCCCGAACAAAAGATTGGAAAACATGGACATCAACCAGATCACCTATTTCCTGCACCTCGCGGATACATTGAATTTTACTGAAGCCGCGCGGTTAAGCGGTGTCTCTCAACCCAGCCTCACCAAATCTATTCGTCGGCTTGAAGAAGAACTGGGTGGACCGTTGCTGTATCGGGATGGCAAAGATACCCGTCTTACATCGCTGGGACGTGATGTTCAGATTGAATTTATGCGCATCCAGGCCACGTTTGATAGGGTAAGAGAACTTGCCGACAACTCTGTTCAGGGGCGCCGAAAACTCCTTTCGATTGGGATCGCAAGCACGATCGCGCCCGGGGCGTTTTCTGCATTTTGGGCGCTAGTACTAGATCAAATGCCTTCGGTTGAATTGCAATTCCATCCGATGCTACCTGGCGAATCTGAAACAGAAGTTCTGTCAGGAAAATACGACATCTGCATTTTAACAAACCCGCCTCAACCGAATTTCAAACTCGCTGTGCAATTGCTATTTGAAGAGGCACTGGGATTGGGGTTGTCGATAAATCATCCGCTTGCCGACATGCCTGAAATCAGCGAAGCACAGCTTAAGGAACAACCCTATCTGGATCGGTTGCATTGCGAGTTTCGGTCGCAATTAATTAAGCACTTTATGGATCGCAACATAGTGATGCCGCCAAGACTGCAGTCCGAAAGAGAAGATTGGGTTCAGCGGATGGTGGCGGAGAACGCAGGCGTTTGCGCAATGCCCGAACGTTCGGCGGTTGTAGACGGTATTTTGATCAAACCTGTGGAAGGATTGGACTTGTCCCGCCAGGTCTCTTTGGTTGCGATTTCTGGGTCAGGCAATCCCAAAGAAGTGAGACAAATTTTGACCATCGCCAGTAAGTTCCAGTGGGAATAGTACGTTGCTGTACTTCCCCTAAGCTATCGAAACTATGCCCCTGAGCTATTAGCACCGGGCAAGCACTTGCGTGTACCCTTGGGCTGCGGCCGCCAGAGGCCAATTCTACTGAAAAGCAAGGGAGAGTTCGATGCGCAGAACCTTATTAAGTTTAGCAGTGCTACCGTTTACGGTAGGCACATCCGCCATCGCCCAAGAAGGCTTTATAATCCAGGACAAGCCATCCGCGCAGTGCAGCATTCACCTATGCGACTCGATTAACGGGCCTACTTATGCCGAAGATGGCTCCATCGTTCGGCCAATTGGTTGGGAGTCGTGGGTTTTCATAGGATCGCCGCTAACACCCGATGCTTTGAACGGCGGCAAAGCAACCTTCCGCGAATTTCATAGCGTCTACATCGAACCTTCTGCGTTTGAACACTACCGCAAAACCGGTGAATTTCCGAACGGAACCCAAATGGTCAAGGTTCGCAACCTTTTGTACCAAGGGGATGACTGCCTGGATAACGACGAAGAAACGGGGGCCTGCCTTGCCGTCTCGGGATGGGGGTATTTCAATGGCGAATACTCTGGCTTTGAACTCACGGTGAAGGATACGACACGGTTTGATGATCCCGGCGGTTGGGTTTATCTGAACTTTGGTGAGGAACGGCCCTGGATGCCAACGGCCGAGCCATTTGCGGCAACAAGTTGTAACTCGTGCCATGAGGCAAATGGTGCAGATGATTTCGTATTCACCCAGTTCTACCCGGTGCTGCGTGACAATGATCCAAAGTTGAAGCAACGCGCGATGACCCCCGCAAAAGCCGATGGCGAGGACGATGCCAGCGTTGATGTTCCAAGCCAATTGCCCTCGGTGCTAAGTCCGGTGCCTGTCGATGAGGCAGAGCTTTTTGAATATCTGCAGAAGGGTGAGTACAAAGCCTTTGCAACCGCCGACGCCGAGGCGCATCCTTCAGCGGGACCACATCTTGAGTACGGGGACCCCGTGAAGGTGTTTTTCTCAGACGAGGTCGCCCAGTCGCTTGAAGAAGGTTATGATCTGCATCCGAAAGGGTCAGCTTTGGTCAAAGAGCTTTATGCACCAGATGGTGAGCAACTTGTCGGCTGGGCTGTTGCCGTCAAGACTGACGAGGATAGCGACAAGGGTAAAGGTTGGTTTTGGGTAGAATACATGTCGACAGAAGATGCCTCGCAAAAACCGGTGCCAGCGGGTAACGGAGTAGGTCTTTGCGCTGGTTGCCACGCCGGTGGGAACGATTTCGTTCTGAGTCACCTCCCGGAGTAACGCTCACCCATAGTGGCCGCCTAAGATTTCTGGCGGCCACATAACCTCACTATTTTAGCGCTTTTGAACTAAGACTATTCACCCGTCCGGGCATCGAAACAATAGACGCCGGCTATTGGAAACAACGTTCCTTCATCGCTATCTTTGGTCCAACGAGGATCAATCCGAAGGAGCGGATTTATGAAATACGCGAAATCTCAAGAGGCCCTGGACAAACTGACCCCCGAACAATTCCGCGTCACCCAACAAAACGGAACGGAACGGGCTGGAACGGGGGCTTTGACCAGTAATAAAGAACCGGGCATCTACGTCGATATCGTTTCCGGTGAGCCGCTGTTTGCTTCATCTGATAAATACGAGTCTGGTTGTGGATGGCCCAGTTTCACCAAGCCTATCGTTGCCGCGCATGTGACCGAACACCACGATGATGGTTTTGGCATGGTGCGAACTGAAGTGCGCTCCAAACATGGCGATAGTCATCTTGGGCATGTGTTTAACGATGGTCCCAGAGATAAGGGTGGGCTGCGCTATTGCATCAATTCAGCCAGCCTCCGCTTCATCCATCGCGACGCAATGGAAAGTGAAGGCTACGGTGAATTCTTGAACCAAGTGGAGGATATATCATGACAGAACGTGCAATTTTTGCAGGCGGTTGTTTTTGGGGAATGCAGGATCTGATCCGTAAACGCCCCGGCGTGGTATCTACCCGCGTTGGATATACGGGTGGTGATGTTGAAAACGCCACGTATCGAAACCATGGCACCCACGCTGAAGGCATTGAAATCAAATACGATCCTGCCCAAACGAGCTATCGTGAACTGCTGGAGTTCTTTTTCCAGATTCACGATCCAACGACGCCCCTGCGGCAAGGCAACGATCGTGGCACATCTTATCGCTCGGCCATCTATTACGTTGATGATGCGCAGCGCGATGAGGCGTTGAACACAATTGCCGATGTCGATGCCTCGGGGCTATGGCCCGGCAAGGTCGTCACTGAGGTAGAACCGGCTGGTGCGTTTTGGGAAGCGGAACCAGAGCATCAGGATTATCTGGTAAACCGACCCAATGGCTATACTTGCCACTTTGTGCGGCCCGACTGGGTTCTGCCACGACGGCAAGCCGCTGAATAGCAAACTGATCACAGCCCCCCGCATCCCGCGGGGGACTGCACCCATACGGATTCAGGCCTTCGCCTGATGAAAGGAGACGCTATGCAATTTGGTTCCCTTAACGGCCCGGCCCATGAACTGCGTGTAGGCGCATGGATTGATGGATATGGCAATCCAATGGACAAACCGCTGCAACTGGCAGATTTGGGAGATGGCTACAAAATCATCTACTGCTTTCAGCATTGGTGCCCCGGCTGCCATTCACGCGGGTTTCCCACGTTGAAGTACCTGCACGATAACCTGAAAGACAAAGGGTTCAGCTTCGCTGTGATCCAAACCGTCTTTGAAGGCTCCGAAGTCAATACTTTCGACAAACTTCGGGTCAATCAAGAGCAGTACAGCCTGAACATACCTTTTGGCCACGATGTTCCAGCACAGGGCGAACGACACCCGTCTTTCATGGAGGACTACGTGTCAGGTGGCACGCCTTGGTTCACCGTGATCGATCCGCAGAACAATGTTGTCTATGCTGATTTCCGCATAGATCCCGTGCGTTTCATGCAGGCGCTCGGTGCGGATGACGTCGGTTTTGAACAGGCATAAGCCACGTCTCTTGCAGGGCACCTCGGTGCTCTGCCAAATGCCCGGACCTGAGTAGGAAACCCCATGAACAAACAGGATGTGACATTCAATTTTGACAATACCTATGCCTGCGAGTTGGAGGGGTTTTATGTGCCGTGGAAAGGTGAACAAGCCCCTGCGCCAAGTATGGTTCTGTTCAACGACAAACTGGCACAAGATCTCGGACTACAGACCGAAAAGCTAAAGGGCGATCAAGGTGCCGAGATATTCTCGGGTGGTATTGCGCCGAAGGGCGCGAACCCATTGGCACAGGCCTATGCTGGGCACCAGTTCGGTGGGTTTTCCGAGCAGCTTGGAGATGGCCGCGCGCTGTTGTTGGGTGAGATATTGGACAATGACGGGCACCGGGTTGATCTGCAATTGAAAGGTTCAGGTCGCACTCCGTTTTCGCGTGGCGGTGATGGCAAAGCAGTGCTTGGCCCCGTTTTGCGTGAATACCTTATGGGAGAAGCCATGCATGCGCTTGGCGTGCCTACCACCCGCGCCTTGGCTGCGGTAACCACCGGCGAGGACGTTGTGCGCGACGGCGTGAAGCCCGGCGCAGTTCTGGCGCGCGTTGCGTCAAGTCACCTGCGTGTCGGCACATTCCAGTTCTTTGCCGCGCGCAAGGAATGGGACAAGGTTCGCACACTGGCCGATTACGCGATTGCACGGCACTATCCTGACCTGGCCGACGCGAACGAAGAATATCTCGCGTTTTTGTCTGCCGTTGCTGATAGACAAGCATCTTTAGTGGCGAGTTGGCTGCACAACGGGTTTGTGCATGGCGTGATGAACACCGACAACATGACCATCTCTGGCGAAACGATTGACTACGGCCCTTGCGCCTTTGTTGATACATATGATGCGAAAGCTGTGTTCAGTTCGATTGACCACAATGGACGCTATGCCTTTGGCAACCAGCCCGTCATTGCGCAGTGGAACCTCGCGCGTCTGGCTGAAAACCTTTTGCCGCTGATCGACGGAGACGACAGTGAAAATGCGATCCGGCTGGCCACCAATGTCATCAACGGATTCATCGGACAATATACGGAGATCTGGACCAAAGGTATGCGCGCCAAGATTGGGTTGGTGTCGTCCGAGAACGAAGACGCGGCGTTGATCAATGACCTGTTCACGGCAATGGATGATCAAAATGTGGACTACACGTTGTTCTTTCGCCGGCTTGCAGATGCCGCAGAAGGTCAAGATGAAGAACTGTTGGCATTGTTTAACAACAGCCAAGAGATCAAAGCGTGGCTTCCCAGTTGGAAGGATCGACTGCTGCGCGACCCTCAGGCAATTGCTGAGCGGGCCAGAAACATGAACACAGTTAATCCGATCTATATTCCGCGCAATCACCGTGTCGAAGAAGCTCTGCAAGCCGCAGAAGCAGGAGACATGGCACCGTTCAACGCCCTGATGAATGTGTTGTCAGACCCCTTCACAAAGCGCGACGGATTGGAGCGCTACGAAGGTGCTGCACCAGATGACTTTGGGCCATACCAAACATTTTGCGGTACATAAAAAGGAAGTTGAATATGACCAAGCATTACAACAGCGCCATTATCGGATCAGGACAGGCGGCGCCGGCATTGGCCGTTGCGCTGGCGAACCGCGGTGAAAAGGTCGCCCTTATCGAAGGTGACAAATTGGGCGGATCTTGCGTCAATGCAGGGTGTACGCCCACCAAGACCCTACGCAAATCAGCGCGCGTCGCCCACATGGCTCGGCGGGCGGCTGATTTCGGCGTGAACACGGGTGACGTCACGGTGGATTTTGGCGCAGCAATGGACCGGATGCGCGAACGTGTTGAAACAGCCCGCCGTGGCTTAACCGCTTGGCTGAAACGTACCAAAAATATCGACGTGATCAACGGTTGGGGCGCGTTTGAGGGCCGCGATGGGGATCAGTTTGTCTTGAGCGTTGGGGATAACCGTGTGACCGCTGACAAAGTGTTTATCAACACCGGCACGCGGGCGTTCACACCGCCGGTGTCGGGGTTGGAAACGGTACCGCACCTCGACAACGTCAGCCTGTTAGCATTGGACGAGTTGCCCCGCCATCTGATCGTGATCGGGGGCAGTTACATTGGGCTGGAAATGGGCCAGATATTCCGCAGGCTGGGGTCTGAGGTGACGATCGTCAACAACACTCCACGCCTTGCAGGGCGCGAGGATGAAGATGTGTCTAAGATCATTCAAGGTTTGTTAGAAGACGAGGCAGCAACCATCGTCAATGACGCGTCTCTTGCCAAAGTAGAGCCCTCCAGAAACGGTGGTATAAATTTAATCATGACCGATGGGTTCAGTTTTAGAGGCTCACATCTGTTTTTTGCCACTGGACGGGCGGCAAACAGCGAACGCCTCAACCTTGCCTCGGTGGGACTCGAGACGAACGACCGCGGATTTATTCCGACGAATGCCAAGCTTGAAACCAATGTACCTGGCATCTGGGCGTTGGGTGACATCAACGCACTCGGGGCTTTTACCCACACCAGCTATCACGATCATGAAATCGTATTGGCAAACATGGACGAGAAGGGCGGGCCGCTTCATCAATGGAAAGGTGCCGATCAACGCCCTACGACCTACGCCATGTACACCGACCCACCATTGGGCCGTGTGGGGATGTCGCTTGGGGATGCCCAATTGGCAGCCAATGACGGGCGCAATATTTTAGTCGCTGAGATGGCAATGTCAGACGTATCGCGTGCCAAGGAAGAAGGTGAAACAACCGGTCTGATCCGCCTGATCGTTGATGGCGATACAGAGCAGTTTTTGGGCGCCACAGTATTTGGCATCGCGGGCGATGAGATCATCGCCGTGTTGGCAAATTACATGGCAACAGGGGCCAGTTACCGGATCATGCAACAAGCCTTGCCCGTGCATCCGACAGTTGCGGAACTCCTGCCGACGATCCTTGGTGGCCTCAAACCACTGGCTGCAGAATGATACCAGATATCACGCTTTTCGGTGAGCTGCGCTGCCATAAGACACGGTATTATCAGGCCGCTTTGGAAGAACGTGGTTTGCCGTATGAAATGGCAGAAGTTGACAAGGACCCCGACGCGGCAGCGCGGTTAACGGCGCTTGCGGGCAATGCCGACAAGTTCCCGATGTTTCAGATCAGCGGGCGCAAGCTGCGAAATCCTACGCTGGCAGATCTGGACAAATTCCTGGCGCGAGCGGGTCTCTATGATCCTGGGCTTGTGCACGACAAGAAAAGCCAACGATTTGTGCGCCACATGGCTCCATCAGATGCTTTTGTTAGCTACACGTGGCAAGGTGACCGGATGATACTTGGGCATATCGAAATAGACCCCACGCTTCGCGGTTCGGGACGAGGTGGCGGGTTCGCCGCAGAGGTCTTTGAATATCTCGAAGGTGCAAAACACGAAATTCGCCTGACCTGCCCGTTCCTGCGGCGGGTCGCGGCAACACGTGAAAACTGGCGCGAGCAATTTAACCTGGAGAGCAAACAATGACCGACGTGACTTTCACAAACACACGATTTGATCCTGACCTGATCGAATTTCACAGCATCGCCCAACAGATGGCAAAATCGGTGGGCTACACTGCCGACATGTCTGTGGACAAACAGTTGGCACAACTGCTGCGCCTCCGAGTCGCACAGATGAACGCATGTTCTTATTGCCTGATCCTGCACACCAAAGCCGCACATGATCAGGGCATCCACGCCGACAAGGTTGCCCATTTGGCAAGCTGGGACCAGAGCACGATGTTCACCGATGCAGAGCAAGCTGCTTTGGCCTATTGCGAGAGCCTGACAATCTATGACCCCAAAGGTTTTGTCCCGCGTCATAACGCCATGACCGCACATTTTTCTGCGACTGAAATCGCCGAAGTTGCAGCAATCGTGATCAACATGAACTTGTGGACTCGTTTGAAGCTGGCGCAGGGCGCAACGCCTGCTCTGGAAGGCTAATATGGACCATTCGCACGAGACGTTCGAGTTAGTGCTGCTGGGCATTCTGACTTGTGTCTTTCTCTATTCGATACTGACCAATTCCATTTCAAAGACGGTTCTGACCCTGCCAATGATCTTTATGGTCATTGGATACTTTTGCGTCGACGCAATCGGGGGGCTGGCTGATTCACCGACTCTGGACATTGGTAAAAGGTTCTTGGCAGAAATTACGCTGATCCTTGTGTTGTTTTCAGACGCAAGCCATGTACGGTTCAAAACACTGCGCATGAATTACCAGATACCGCTGCGGATGCTGGCGATAGGGCTTCCGCTGACAATCGCTCTTGGCGTCGCAGTCGCCTATTTTTTGAACCCTGAGAGCGGTTTGGCCATGGCGCTCTTGACTGCGGCGGTCCTAACCCCAACAGACGCTGCGCTTGGACAAACCGTGGTGAGCAGTGCAGACGTGCCTGAGCATCTGAGCGAGACGATCAATGTCGAAAGCGGATTGAACGACGGGCTTGTTTTGCCGTTTGTTTTGTTTGGTGCGATCCTCGCATCTGCTGGCATGGACGGAGCACACACCGACGGGCTTGCGACGGCAGCCTTGGTGCAGGTTGTTCTGGGCCCTCTGGTTGGGGTCGCGTTTGGGTGGGGCATTGCCAAGGCGATGGATTACGCGCGCGCCCACGACCTCATGGCAGAAGCCGCTGGGGGCGTCGCTTTTCTGGCCGTGGCATTTTCGGCCTATATTGCGTCAGAACTGGTTGGCGGAAACGGCTTTATCGCGGCTTTCATCGCAGGCATGGTTTTCGGAAATACTTACAAACACGAAATTCACTTCATCGGCGAATTCATGGAAGGCGTGGGCCAATTGCTCACGATGTTTGCCTTTCTTGTCTTTGGAGCGTTGTTGTTGCCAGACGGGTTGGAACACATGACCTGGAATGCCGTTATCCTGGCCCTGTTGTTTCTAACTGTGGTGCGCATGTTACCCATCTGGCTGTCTCTGTTGGGCACAGGTTTGGCGTTACGCGAAAAACTATTCTTAGGATGGTTCGGTCCCCGAGGCCTCGCATCCATCCTGTTCACGTTGATCATGATGGATGAATTTGACTTCCCCGGAGAGCAGGAACTCTTGGCATGTGTTTCGATGACCGTCTTTCTGTCGATTATCTTGCACGGTGTTTCTGCAGCCCCGCTGTCAAAATGGATTGGGCGCGACGTCTAAAACTCTTACCAGCATAACCGGAGATTCCCATGAACAAATCCCATGTCAAAGCAACCATGCTTGCCCTGACCGAAGCCGAAATGGCGCAAGCTGAACAGAAGTATCAGGTCTTTCTGGCCTCTGCGCGCCTAGACCGCAGCGAACCGATCGAAAACGATGAACAGGCGCAGGCCGAAACAGCCGCAGATCTGGCAGAAAGCTTCGATGACAAGGTTCATGATTACGCCTCGAAAATCGCCGTACTTGATCAGATTGACTTTGGCCCGAAAACCGAGGTCCGTCCCGGCGCTGTTGTAAAGATCGGTGATCGTTTCTTAGTCATTGGTGTCTCAACGGCGGCATTTGAATGCGAAGGGCAGGCGTTTATCGGGATTTCACCCGAGGCACCAATCTATACCGCACTGGAGGGCAAGACAGCGGGTGAATTCTGCACTTTTAACGGCCGCGAACTCATTGTGAGCGAAGTCCATTGACGAAAATCCGCATTGGTTTCGGCGGCCGCTGCCATTGGTGCACCGAAGCCGTTTACCAATCACTTCGTGGCGTGAGCAACGTGCAGTAAGGGTTTGTCAAATCCCTTGCTCCGCATGACAGCTATTCCGAAGCGGTCATGGTGATGTTCGAGCCGAGCGTGATCCCGCTTAATGTTCTGATTGATGTGCATTTGAGAACCCATTCCAGCACGTCTCTTCACAAGATGCGTGGGAAGTATCGCAGTGCTGTCTATGTATTCTCGGATGCCCAAGCAGATGAGGTCCGTCGCCACATTAATGTTTTTCAATGCGATTCCGCAGACCCAATTGTCACAATGACGCTACAGTATGATGGTTTCAAACCGTTGTCGAAACAACTCCAAGATTACTATTCAAACAATATGGTGAAACCGTTTTGTACAGCTTACATCGACCCAAAGCTAAGTAAGATCAGACAACGGTTTGGTCAATATTGCGATATAGCAACACCGAAACCGAGATCGATCAAAAGTACAGGGTCGTAAGTTATCCAATCCTACGTGGGTCAAAAGGTTTGCGAGAGACAATCTCCAACGAGAAACGCCGATAGTCGGCATGGGGGGGGCGCAGCGAATTGACGCTTAATTCTCGACCTGATTGTTGAGTCAGGATACAGTGATAAGATGGTTTCACTTCGGACCAAAGCACTCCCCAAAGGCGACGGGTTCGACGAAACTCGCTGCATCGCAGAACACCTAGTACTGCAATCGCGAAGGCTTTCTGCGTGAGCAATAGCAGCAGCGGCACAAGTCCGTTTTGTCCCGCATCTCAACGGCCTGACCTTTTTGCAGCGGAAGGGCGGTCTCGGTTCGGCTGAAATCGACGCCCACGAACGACCGGATTGGTGCCTTGCGCCGCGCCGCAACAACAAACGTGCCGCAGATGCGAACCGATGCTGCGTCAGCGAAGCGCAAAATACGAATGGCGGCAAAGTCCGCGTTCCGGTCATTTTCAGTGGGAGATATTGACGTCGGCAATGCGGACAGACCCGACATTTGCCCATGCCGCTGTTGCTGACGCAGCATCGCTTCGCGGGTGCGGCGCGCTCGTCGCTGCGTTGTAGCCAACGTCGCAAAAGCGGTCATTCAAAGCCCCGCTGCGCCAAAGAATTTGGCTTGTTATTATGATGAGCTTGGTCGTGGCAGTTACCTTCCTGGGTCCGGAGCGCGCTGAGCGAATCTCTCCGGCGTCATCAGCAGAGAATTTGGGCGTTCCTTTCACGATCCACAATGACGCCTCAGTTACGCCCACGCGGCCCCTGCATCTGGCCCATTGCGCGGTGAACCGGCGCACGGCAACGGGGCGGGTGCTGGGCGAAGATGAGCGGATTTCGGTGCTTTCGGCCTTCAAGGCCCAGACAATCACAGCTGCCTGGCAGGTGTTTCAGGAAGGCGAGCGCGGGTCCATCGCGCCCGGCAAACTGGCTGACTTTGCCATTCTGACGCACAATCCGGTGGCACGGCCCGAGCTGCTGAGCCAGACGCGCGTCGCCCGGACCATCCGCCGGGGAACATGTGTCTACCGCTCCTAGTGATGTGCAGGTGGCTGGCGGCTAGCCGGGGCCTCTTCCAGGGGCAATCCGCGCGGCAAGCGTTTGTCCGGATCGTAAAACGGCAGCTCCACGATGTCGCAGCTGGCCTCACCGTACCGGGCGGGTCGAAGGATCAATTGTCGTCCGTGCCAATCGCCGGGCTCATCAAACCTGACATAACCGATCCCGCAGCCCAGATAGGGTGACTGCGCGCCGGTCGTGACCTTTCCGACAGCCGCTTTGCCGTCCAGTATCACATCGCCGCCACTTGGGATGACGCCATCGCAGCGCAGACCATAGAGCCGGGTGCCGGGGGAGACGGCCAGCACTGCGTCGCGTCCAATGAAGCCCTCCTTGTCCAGATCGACAAACCGCTCCAGCCCCGCCTCGAACGGGTTCATGGTACTGTCAAAATCACTGCCGCTGTCCAGAATGCCGGCCTCGATCCGGCGTGTGTTCATGGATTGCATGGAACTGAAGACCATGCCGTGGGGCGCGCCATGTGCCATCAGATGATCCCACAGCCGGGGGCAATCCGTCGCATCTCCAAGCGTGTAGATTTCATAGCCCAACTCGCCGGTCCAGCCGGTGCGCGAGACATAGACCTGCTGTCCGCCGAGATCGAAAAAACCGGAGTGGAAATACTTCAGGTCTTCGGTGAGAGCGCCGGATGTTGCGTCGTGCATGATCCGGTAGGTCTTCGGGCCCTGAAGCTGCAACACGCGGGATTTCAGATCACGGACGGTGACATCAAAGCCGTCATTATGGGCCAAAAGCCACGTGTCCAGATCGCCATCAGGGTGCACAAACCAAAACCGGTCCTCGCCCAACCGGAACAGGATGCCATCCATAAAGATCCCACCCTGATGCGTGCAGGCCAGTGCATAACGTCCGCGGTTTGTCGCCATGTCAGCAATGCGCCGCGCTAGGATGCGTTCAAGGTAAGCGACGGCGTCGGGCCCGGAGATTTCGACGGGACGTTCGGGCACATCGTACAGGGCTGCGTGTCTGCGCAAGGCCCAGTAGCCTGCCACCGGATCATCACCATTGTGATGGGCAAAAAACCGTCCGGCAGCAAGCCGCAACACGGTTTGATCGTTGGCATAACACTGATGAAACGCCGACAACTCGTTGCTGCCGACATAGGTCGGAAATATCTGTTTGGGATCGAGGGCAGGAAGGTCGCTCATCTTTTGTGTTTTCCCGTGTTCCTACACAAAAGCGCAAATCTTGTTGCCATCCAAATCGCGGACATAGGCGTAGCATATGTCGCTACCTTCTTCGCGCGGGCCAGGTGCACCTTCATCGGTCCCGCCCCTTTGCACGCCGACTTCATGAAACTGTTCAAGCGCCTGCATGGACGGCGCGCCAAACACGATCATGGTCCCGTTCCCGCGTGTCGCCGGGCGCTGATCGAAAGGCGTGGTGACGTAGAATTCAATGGTGTCTTTCGCATCCACGGGGGCATAGGCCACGTAAGTTTCCGTACGTTCGACCTCTACCAGATCAAGTGGGGCAAGTAGCGCATCGTAAAACCCCGCCGCCCGATCCAGGTCATTGGTGCCAACCATCACATAGCCTATCATGGGATCATTCCTTTTTCATTTTAGCACTGATTATTATTGGCACATTTCGTCGTCCATGTTGTGCCAAACCTCTGTGTCAATCCGGGGCAAGGGTGCGCGGCCCAAGATATCATCGCTTAGTTTTTCGGCCAACATGATGGTGGGGGCATTGGTGTTTCCGTTGGTGACGAACGGCATGATCGATGCATCGACCACGCGCAGCCCCGAGAGTCCGTGCACCCGCCCACCAGGATCAACCACGGCCCCAGTGTCGGTCGCAGCTCCCATCCGGGCAGTGCACGACAGGTGCCATTGTGTCGTGGCGTGTGTTCTCAGAACCTGATCGAGGTCTTCGTCCGATTGCGCCGCGTGTCCCGGGAATATCTCGTCTCCTTTGAGTTCGGAAAACGCGGGCTGATCAACCAGCTCGCGGACCAGACGGATGCCTTTGCGCATGATCTCGCGATCCCGACTGTCCCTGAGGTAGTTTACCAGAATGCGCGGTGGATCACCGGGTTTGGACGAACGCAGTTCAATCTTGCCCCGACTATGGGCGCGCATCAGGCCGACATGGATCTGAAAGGCGTGTTCCTGAAGTGGCTGCCAGGTTGCGTCATCCACCGCGATCGGAGAAATGATAAGTTGCAGGTCGGGATACTCGACACCCGGGCCTGATCGTATGCACCCCAACCCTTCGAACAGGTTGGATGCCACGATACCGCTGCGTGTCGTGAGCCACTGAATCCCGGCCGCGAGCTTGGCTAAAGGCTTTGTCTTGGGCCAAAAGGAGACAGGTTGCTTGCATTTGTATTTCAGCACGAAGTCGGGGTGATCGTTCAGGTTTTGACCCACCCCGGGGAGATCGCAAAGCACGTCTATCCCCAGATGCGCTAAATGGCCTGCTGGGCCAATGCCAGACAGCATCAGGATATGCGGCGAGCCAACCGCGCCAGCGCTCAGGATAACCTCGTTGTGAGCATGTGCCGTCAGGATCGTTCCGCCGCGGTCCTTATAGATCACGCCAGTGGCCCTGGTGCCGTCAAAGGCCAAACGCTGTACTTGCGCCTGCGTCAGGACAGTCAGATTTGAACGCCCCCGCGCCGGGTCAAGATAGGCGCGTGCGGTGCTCCATCGTTCACCTTTGAATACGGTACGGTCCGAGACGCCAAAACCTTCCTGGCAAAACCCACTCACATCATCGGTCACCGGATATCCCGCTTCTTCTCCGGCCTTGAGAAATGCCAGTGTCAGCGGATCCTGAGGTTTGGCGCGATGGACGTGAAGCGGGCCATCTCCTCCGCGAAATTCATCCTTGCCGCCGCCGTAGGTTTCCATGCGTTTGAAGTAAGGCAGCACGTCGGCATAGCCCCACCCCGGACATCCTGCTTGTTGCCAGCCTTCATAGTCCAAGGCGTGCCCGCGTATAAACACCATCCCGTTGATCGAAGAGGACCCGCCAATGGTCTTGCCTCGGTCATGCTGAATACGGCGCCCATTCAATTCGGGCTCAGGTTCGCCCTGAAAGGCCCAGTTGTGTTTGGTACTGTTCAGGTTCGACAAGACGGCGGCGGGCATTTTCAGGGAAAGCGCGGTGTTGTCCGGGCCTGCTTCCAGTAACAAAACCCGATTGCTTGCATCACTAGTCAGGCGGTTGGCCAAAACACAGCCTGCCGATCCCGCACCTACAATGATGTAATCAAATTCCATATCGGTCTTCCCTTGGCGTGATGACGAACCCAGCAGCGAATCCTGTGGTCCATGAACGGTTGCTTTGCGCATCCCCTGACTACCTTCCATACAGAATAACTTACCTTTTGACAATAAATTTACCAATGGTTAGTTAGAGAAATCGCCGTCCGCTGGAGGTTTCCTGTGCAGCTTTTTTTTGACGTCCGCCCTGCAACGGCAGGGGCCGCTCCGTGAGCGCGCCTGTTGAATTCAAAGCCAAACTTGCCTGTCTTTATGCCGGGGCGGTTTGGGGCCTGTTCTGGATCCCTCTCAGGACACTCGAAGACGCCGGGTTGCACGGGCTGTGGATCACGGTTGTCTACTTTCTTGTCCCGACGATATGCCTCTTACCTGTCACCCTGTGGCGATGGCAGCATGTCCGTAAGGGCGGCATCCAATTGCAGATAACGGCAATGCTCTCGGGTGGGGCATTGCTGCTCTACTCAACCTCTATCGTTTACACCGAGGTTGTGCGCGCCATATTGCTGTTTTACCTCACACCGGTCTGGGCGACGATCCTGGCGCGTGTCGTTCTGGGCGATGTGATTACACCGACCCGCATCGTCGCCATGGCGCTGGCCGTTGCCGGCATGCTGACCATATTCGGACTGGGTGTGCGGTTTCCGGTTCCGCAAAATATCGGGGACTGGCTCGGAGTGGGCGCCGGCGTCCTGTGGGCAGTCGCGGCGGTGCGCATTCGCATGAACAGTGATCATTCTGCTATCGAATTAACGGTCGGGTTCTTTCAGTGGTCTTTGGTGTTCTCGGTTGGTGCCGCGGTATTGCTGGCGTCTCACCATGCCCCAAGTGTCGCCCAGACCCTGCCCGCGATGCCGACGCTGTTGATCTTCATGGTCCTGCTGATCTTGCCCGGAACCTACGCGTCCCTTTGGGGGCCGAAATTCCTCAGCCCTGGCCTGGTCGGCCTTTTGTTCATGACCGAAATTGTTGTCGGGGCAGTTTCCGTGGCCTTGTTGGCCGGAGAACCTTTTGGCGCGCGCGAATTAATTGGCGTAATCCTGATCACAGGGGCAAGCATGCTTGAACCGCTTTTGTCGCTTCGTCGCGCGCAAGCACGACGCAGCTGACAGGCCTTTACACCCGCAAGGATTTTTCCTGGAAAGCCTTGGAGCCCAGCGCAATTTGCGCAATCGTTTCGATCTTGTTGCGGGCGTCCTTGTGCTTTGCGGCGCTGATCTCGTCAAAGGGGAGCAGTTTCGAGACGGCATATTCCATCTCGGATACTGCGGCACTGGTTTCAACAGGATCGGGCAGCAGACCTGCGCGCACCCAAATGCCATCAATATGGACACCCAGATGACGCGCAACCTGCTCAGCTTCATCCTCGGCCAAGAAGTGTTTCAACTCGTGCAGCAGGTTGCTGCGGATGCGTTCGTTGTTGGCAATCTGAACCCGCTGGCATTCCTCGTTATGCGGTACCTCTGAAATCAGAGACACCCAAGCCTGACAAACCCTGCGGTTGAAGATCGTTTCAAAGAAATTGGCAACAATAATGGCCCATAGCCGCTCGTAAGGGGTTTCAGCATAGCGGTAAAGCTCAACGACGGATTCGCTGAGCAACGAGTTTGACCTGCGAAACACCGCCTCAAGCAACGCGCTTTTGTCTTTGAAATGGTGCAGAACAACGCCTTTCGACACACCTGCGATATCGCCCACCTTGTCCAGTGTTGTCTTGCGCAATCCATATCGAATCACTGCCTCAAAGGCTGCGCGGGAGAGCTCGGCGCGTCTGATAGATCGAATGGAACTGGATCGCATCTGATGAAAACCTCATTAAACGACACTGCATCTCAGATTTAATTGTGGCGGCAAAATCCAAAAGTTTCAACCGTTGACACGTAAAACTTTCTAATGGTAAGTTTTTTGAACAATAAGGCCAAAAATGAATGTGCGCTGAAAACAAAATCGTGCATCACATCTTAAAACCGGGAGGAAACATGGAAAATATTCTGAACGCCGCGCGAGGCGCTGCCCTCGCTCTGCTTGTATCCGGAGGCGCGGCCATTGCGGCTGACGTTCCGGAAAACGATGATGTCATCAAAGTCATTCTGAATGACTGGACCGGCCAGCATGTATCGACAAAAATTGCTGGCGAGTTGCTTAAGAAGATGGGCTACAACATTGAATATGTCAGCGCGGGCGCGTTGCCACAGCATGCAGGGCTGGCGCAGGGCAATCTGCATTTCCAGGCAGAGGTCTGGACCAACAATATTGGTGATCTCTACCCCAAGGCCGTTGAGGCAGGGGATATCGTCGTGCTGGGCGATCTGGGGCTGGAGCCGCGCGAAGGCTGGATCTATCCGCCTTACATGGAAGAAAAATGCCCTGGCCTGCCAAGCTATCAGGCGCTTTACGATTGCGCCCAGGCCTTTGCCTCGGCTGAAACATTCCCGAACGGTCGTCTGATCACTTACCCGGCTGACTGGGGTACGCGGTCACGCGATGTTGTGGCTGGGATCGAATTGCCGTTCAATCCGGTCGCAGGTGGCAGCGAAGGCGCGATGATGGCCGAACTGCAATCGGCTTATGCTGCGGGTGACCCGATCCTGATGATGATCTGGCAGCCCCATTGGATTTTCGCCGACCTGGATCTCAACTGGGTCGAGTGGAACCCGACAGACGAGGTCTGTGTTGAGGAAAATCAGGATCGCGAGACCGCCTGCGGGTTTGAACAGGCTAGTGTCGAAAAGGTTGTCTGGGGTGGCTTTGAAGACAAGTGGCCTGCTGCCTACAAGATGCTGTCGCTCTATTCTCAGACCAATGAAGAACAGAATGCCGCAATCCTGGCCGTAGACAATCAGGGCCGCGATCTGGACGAGGTCGTTGCCGAATGGCTGGCCGAAAACGAGGCCAAGTGGCAGGGCTGGATCGACGAGGCAATGCAGTAACCCTATTGATGCATTGCTTTGGATCGGGGCGGATTTATTGACTGGCCGCCCCGATCACCAAACAGATTTCGTTTGCCACATCTGACCAAACCGGCAACGGTTTCATCACGCGTGACATGATCCATACAATTTCAGACGCAATACAGCCCTTCGATCCGGAGCATCACATGAAGACCCCGACCAATGACCATAGTGACATAAAACTGTCATGCCGGAACGTCTGGAAGATCTATGGTGGGCAACCCAAACAGTTCTTCGAGGGTACGCAGGGGCGTGTAGCTGACGCCGTCCAACATGCAGATACTATTCGCGATGCGGATCATATCGTCGCAAATGCAGATGTCAGTTTTGACGTTCACGCCGGTGAAATCTTCGTCATCATGGGGCTTTCCGGGTCCGGCAAATCAACCATCGTGCGCTGTCTTTCCCGGCTGGTTGAACCAACGGCAGGGGAAATCCTGCTGGATGGCGAGGACCTGCTGAAGAAATCCGATGCCGAGCTGATCGACATTCGTCGTCACAAGATGGGCATGGTGTTCCAAAGCTTTGGCCTGATGCCGCATCTCAATGTCATCGACAATATCGCCTTTCCGCTGAAACTTCAGGGGATCACCGAGCCCGAGCGTTATGCACAGGCCGAACGTGTGATCGAATTGGTCGGATTGGAAGGCCGCGAAAGCAACTTCCCCAAAGAGCTGAGCGGCGGCCAGCAACAGCGCGTGGGTATCGCACGTTCGTTGGCGGTTGAGCCGGATGTCTGGTTCCTGGACGAACCCTTTTCAGCGCTTGACCCGCTGATCCGCAAACAGATGCAGGACGAATTCCTTCGCATTCAGGAAAAGCTGCATAAATCCATTGTTTTTATTACCCACGATTTCCAAGAGGCCCTGCGCATCGCCGACCGCATGGCAATCATGCGCGACGGGGCGGTTGTGCAGATCGGGCGTCCGATTGACCTGATCCTGAACCCAGCCGACGATTATGTCCGCGAGTTCACACAGGACGTCCCGTGGGAACGTATTTTGCGCGCCGAAGATATCCTTGATGATACGGCCTCAGAAACCGCCAAGCTGGAACGCGTCGCTGGCGGCACATTGGTGGAAACACTGCTGCCCAGACTGGCCGCTCGTAACAGCGGTGTCGTCGTGGAGGGGGAAGACGGCTCTGTCCTTGGTGTTGCAACGGCGCGCGGTCTTACGGCGGCACTGGCCGCTGGCTGTATTCCGGCACCCGAGGAGGCATAGGACATGCCATTCAAATTCACTCGTGGCGATCTGCACTGGCTGGGTGTGATTGGCGTGACGCTATTGTGTCTTGCCCTTCAGGGTGAATGGACCTGGCTGGCCAAGTATCCAAAGGATCTGATCCTGCCGATTGCCGACTGGCTCAACGCCATCATGGATTGGATCGTCGCCTATCTTGGCTGGTTCTTCCTGGGTATCTCCTGGGCGCTGGAATGGCCGATCAAGGCGGTGCGGTTTGTGCTTAACGCGTTGCCCTGGTCGGTGACGGCTTTCCTGTTTTGCACCGTCGCCTGGACGGCGTCGGGGTGGAAGCTGGCGGCGTTCACGCTGTTCTCGATGCTCTACATGCTGGTAATCGGCTACTGGGCCGAAAGCATGAACACCTTGTCACTGGTGGCCATCTCGGTACCGCTGGCCATTCTCGTGGGCTTTGCCTTTGGGGTCTGGGGGTTCTTTTCGGATCGCGCTGAACGTGTGATCATGCCGATGCTGGACGTGTTGCAGACCGTGCCATCCTTTGCCTATCTGCTGCCCATCCTGATGTTGTTTGGCTTCGGCACTGTAGTGGGCTTGATCGCCAGCGTGCTCTATTCCTTTCCGCCTATGGTTCGCAACACCATCGTGGGCCTGCGCGGGGTGTCGCCAGAGGTGATCGAAAGCGGCCTGATGTCCGGGGCCACTCCGGGACAGTTGTTCTGGCAAGTGCGTGTGCCATCGTCCCTGCGACAGCTTTTGCTTGGGGTCAATCAGGCAACCATGGCCTCGCTTTCCATGGTGATCATCGCATCCATCATCGGCGGCACAGCCGATATCGGCTGGGAGGTTCTGTCGACCATCCGCAAGGCCCAGTTTGGTGAAAGCCTGCTGGCCGGTATGGTCATTGCGCTGATGGCCATGGTGATCGACCGGATCACTGCCGGCCTTGCGGCCCGGTCCGGGGATTACGATCCCGACGCCAAAAGCTTTGCCCAAAAGTACCGCATCTGGATTGTCGCGGCGCTTGGTGCCGCCCTGTTTTTCGTTCTGTCGCAGATCATTGGTGTCCTGAACGAATGGCCGCGCGCATGGGAAGTCAGCCCTGCCAAGGCGATGAATGACGGGTTGACCTATATGGTGGTCAATTTCCGTAACGAGATCGAAGCCGTCAAGAAACTGGCCTTCTTCTTTGTCATGCTCCCCGCCAAGATCGGCCTTCAGGGCGCTGTCAGCCCCTTCACCTGGGGGTTTGAACTGACGCTTGCGCACAAGATCGGCTATGCGCTTGTCATGACTGGTCTGGCCGGATGGGCCGCGTATCGGGGCAAGGTCAATGCCGGTATTGCGATCCTGATCTTTGCCATCGTGATCTACTTCGGTCTCACAGGAATGCCCTGGCCTGCGCTTTTGCTGATCTGTGCCGTGGCGGGCTGGAAAATCGGTGGGCGCGCTCTGGGTCTTGGAACGGCGTTGGGACTTGGCTTCATCGTCGTCACCGGCATCTGGCCCGAGGCGATGTTGTCGATCTACCTGTGTGGCATTGCGGTGCTGATCTCATTTCTGGCCGGGACCGCCATCGGCATCTGGGCGGCGCATAACGATACGGTTTCAGCAATTGTGCGCCCATTCAACGACACGCTACAGACCATGCCACTATTCGTGCTGCTGATCCCCTTTGTGATGGTGTTCAAGATCGGCGAATTCACCGCCCTTCTGGCGATCATTGCTTATGCGATTGTCCCCGCCATCCGCTATGCCGAACACGGGCTGCGCAGCCTGCCTGCGACCGTGATCGAAGCCGCCACCATGATCGGGGCCACAAACCGTCAGATGCTGTGGCAGGTCAAGGTCCCGCTTGCTTTGCCGGTGATGATGCTGGGTCTGAACCAGACCATCATGTACGGCATCGCGATGCTGGTGATTGCTGCTCTTGTTGGTACCAATGGCCTTGAACAGATCGTCTATATCGGCCTCAGTGACGGGGATTTCGGGGTCGGTATCATCGCCGGGATCGCCATGGCGATCATCGCCATCATCACCGACCGCATGACCCACGCCTGGAGCCGCAAGCGCCAGGAAGAACTGGGGCTGAGCGTCGAATGACCCGGCAGGACGATCTGCCATTGACGAGCTCGCATTGGGGCACCTATCGCGCGCGGGTTGGCAACGGCCGGGTGCAGGAATTGCTGGCCTTTGAACATGATCGCGATCCTTCGCCCATTGGTCCCGGCATACTGGATGTTCAACACGGCCCCACGCGGGTGGATGCGCCGATGGTGCGGGAAAGCTGGCTGACGGGCGGTCCGGGAACCCGAACGGGCCTGCGCGGTACCGATCCTTTTGTCGAAGTGAGCTGGGACAAAGCCAACACGCTGGTCGCACAGGAACTGAACCGAGTGCGCAAGACGTTTGGCAATCAGGCCATCTTTGGCGGCTCTTATGGTTGGGCCAGTGCCGGGCGGTTCCATCACGCCCAAAGTCAGCTCAAGCGGTTTCTGAACTGCATCGGCGGCTTTACCAGTTCAAAATACACCTATAGTTTTGCCGCAGCCGAGGCGATGGTGCCGCATATCCTGGGCAGTTTCCGCGATTATCTGGACACCTGCACCAGTTGGGATGTGATCCGCGATCACACGCAGCTTTTTGTGTGTTTCGGGGGCGTGCCGCTGAAGAACGGTCAGATCAGCCAGGGCGGTACCGGCTGTCATATCCAGCGCGACGGCCTGCTTGCAGCCGGAAAGGCCGGCATTGATTTCGTCAACATCAGCCCGCTGAAATCCGACGTGCTGGACGATGTGGGCGGCGACTGGCTGGCCTTGCGTCCGAATACGGATGTGGCGTTGATGCTGGGGATGGCTCATACGATCGAGATGGATGGTTTGACTGACCGGTCCTTCCTTCAGCGCTACGCAGAAGGGTTTGACGCCTTCCTGCCTTATCTGATGGGCGACACCGACGGCACACCCAAGACGGCGGATTGGGCTGCGGATATCTGTGAAATTCCCGCCGATACGATCCGCGCGTTGGCGCGGCGCATGGCGGCCGAGAGGACGATGATATCCGTAAGCTGGTCGCTGACCCGGCAGGATCATGGCGAACAGCCCTTTTGGATGGCAATCACGCTGGCGGCAATGTTGGGTCAGATTGGGCTTCCCGGTGGGGGCTTTGGCTTTGGTTACAGCGCGATGAACTTCATCGGGGGCAATCATACGATTGTCCCCGGGGCATCCTTTCCTCAGGGGCAGAACCCGGTTGAAAATTTCATCCCAGTCGCACGGATCACTGATCTTCTGATGAAAGCGGGACAGCCCTTCGATTTTGACGGCGTACGCTATGAATACCCTGACACGCGGCTGGTCTGGTGGGCGGGAGGCAATCCGTTTCACCACCATCAGGATCTGAACCTGATGATGCAGGCGTGGCAGAAACCCGACACGATTATTGTCAACGAATGGTGCTGGAACCCACTGGCCAAACACGCCGATATCGTGCTGCCCTGCACCACGCCGCTTGAGCGCGACGACATGGCAATGACCCCGCGCGATCCATACGTGGTGTCTATGTCCAAGCTGACCGAGCCCAATGGGCAGGCACGCGACGACTTTGACATATTCGCAGATATTGCCCGTACGATGGGTGTCGCAGATGCCTTTACCGAAGGGCGCAACACGGCCGACTGGCAACGCTGGATTTACGATCAGACACAGCAGAACTGTGCCAATCAGGGTATTGAAATCCCCCCCTATGATCAGTTCATCAAGCAGCGCTGGTTCAAGCTGGATGATCCGGCCAAGCCCATGATCATGCTGGAGGGTTTTCGCGCTGATCCTGTTGCCAATCCTCTGGCCACCCCCAGCGGCAAGATCGAGATTTTCTGTCAGAGTGTCGCCGATTTCGGGTATGAGGATTGCCCCGGGCATCCGGTTTGGCGCGCGCCTTATGAATGGCTGGGCAATGTGGATGCGTACCCGCTGCACCTGATCTCCAACCAACCCCGCGACAAGCTGCATTCGCAATTTGATCATGGCGGTGTGAGCAAGGCCAAGAAAATTGCGGGGCGAGAACCGCTACACATCCACCCTTATGATGCCGCGATGCGCGGATTGAAGGATGGCGATATCGTGCGATTGTTCAATAACAGAGGTGCCTGTCTGGGCGGAGTTGTGATCGACCCTGCCGTCCGCACCGGCGTTGTGCAAATGAGTACGGGTGCCTGGTATGATCCGGATGAAACCGGTCTGTGCAAACACGGCAATCCAAACGTCCTGACCCGAGACAAGGGCACCTCGAAACTGGGGCAGGGCCCAAGCGCGCATTCCTGCCTGATCGAGGTCGCGCTTTACACCGAGGCGCCACCACCAGTCACCGCCCATGAGCCACCTTCCATCATTCGACCCAACTCACCTAACGATTCAGAGATTCAAACATGAGCAACCTTCAGGAAGCCTCCGACCTGCAAAACAACGTTTCCATCAGCGCCCGGCGCTTTGAGGAATCCCCTTTTATCGAACGCACCGATTGCCCCGAGATGATCCGCGGCGTCTATGCCGGGCGCTACTTCCCGATCTTCATGGGCGAGGATTATCTCGAAAAATACTGGTGCCTGCGCCAGAAGGCACTAATCTTTGACGTGCCGGAAAAGCCCATTGAAATCTCGGGGCCGGACGCTGTGCCTTTCCTTGAAAAGGTATTCGCCCGCAAGGTCGCCACCATGGTTGAAGGTCGCGGATACTATGCCATCGCCTGCACCCCTCAGGGCGGTGTGTTCATGGACGGTGTCATGTTCAAACTCGGCGAAAACCGGTTCTGGTATGTTCAGGCAGATGGCCCGATGGAGGCCTGGCTGATGGCGCATTCCGGTGGTTTTGATGTGACCATTTCGGACCCGCACAGCCGGGTGCTGCAAATTCAGGGGCCGGCGTCGATTGACATCATGAACGCGGCGTCCGGAGGGGCGATTGACGAGACCCTGAAGTATTTCCGCTCGGGCTATTTCGATCTGGGCGGTCAGACCCTTTATGTCTCGCGCACCGGGTTCACCAATGAGCTTGGGTTCGAAGTCTACTCTGACGGGGCCAAAACCGATCACCTTGCGCTTTGGGATCATTTGATGGCCTGCGGGGAACCACATGACATGGAATTCTCATCGACCCGTGCGCTGACCATCCGCCGGATCGAAGGGGGCATCCTTGGCAACCTGACAGACATGACGCCGGACATGACACCGTACGAGGCGGGACTGGCCCCTTTTATCAATATGGACAAGGGCGATTTCGTCGGGCGCGATGCCCTGGTGGGCAAGGATACGCGGTCCTGCCTGTTTGGTCTGACCTGCGACACTCAAACCCCTGCTGCGGGCAGCGTGGTTATGGAGGGTGACACCGTGGTCGGCCGCATCACCGCCGGCATTCCGTCGCCCACTCTGGGCCTTGGGGTGGGCTATGTGCGTTTCAATGCACCCGGCGATTGGATTGGTCGCACCCTTTCTATGCGCCTGCCGGACGGCAGCCTGCACAATGGCGACATCGTCCAGCCACCGTTCTTTGACCAAGAAAAGAACATTGTGCGCGGTATAGACCGCAGCATCCCCGAACGCCCCGCAATCTGACCAAGTGAAGCAATACATATCATGACTGACACAGACATTCTGGAACCGCAGGATTGGACGTTCCCAATCCCCTTAGCCTATGGGCCGGGCCGACTGTCCGAAATCGGGCAACGTTGCGCCGCTATTGGGCTGTCCAGCCCGTTGATCGTGACCGATAAAGGCAGCCGTGGCCTACCCTTTATCCAACAATTGCAGGGGTTTGTTTCCGAGGCCGGGCTTGGGTCAGGCCTATTCTCGGATATCTCGCCAAATCCGCGTGACGATGAGATCGGCGCAGGGCGGAGCGCCTTTCGGTCGGGCGGGCATGACGCGATTATCGCCATTGGGGGCGGCAGTGCCATGGATGGCGGCAAAGCCATCTGCCTGACCGCTAGAAACGACATAGATCTTTGGGATTTTGAATGGGAGAAGCCACCGGCGGAGATCGGTCCTGATCAGGCTTTTCCAACCTTGATCACCATTCCCACCACTGCAGGCACCGGGGCCGAAACCGAAAGCACGGCCATGGTCACTCATACTAGCAAGGGCATGAAATTCTGCATCTGCCATCCAGAGTTACAACCATCCCTGGCGCTGCTTGACCCGGAACTGACGGTTGGCCTGCCCGCCAGCCTGACCGCCTGGACCGGGGCCGATGCCATGGTGCACGCGATAGAGGCCTTTTGCGTGCCGGGCTTTCACCCGCTGTGCGACGGTCTGGCGCTGGAAGGTCTGGCGCTGGTCGCAAAATGGTTGCCCGTGGCCGTGCACGAACCTGAAAACATGGCGGCGCGTGGCGGCATGCTGGTGGGGTCCTGTCTGGCCGGAATCTCGTTCATCAAGGGGCTTGGACATGTGCATGCGATCTCTCACATGATCGGGGCAGAGTTCAACACACAGCACGGGTTGACCAACGCGATTATCCTGCCGGTTGTCCTGCGGTTCAACCTGCCCGGACTGGAGACCAAGGTGAAGCGGATGGCCGATTCGATGGGCCTGCACGACACGTCGGTGGATGCCTTCATTGCCGAAATCGAACAGCTGCTGGATGACATCAACATCCCCCGCGCCCTAAGCGAGATCGGCGTGCCCGAAGACTGTGCCGCACGCATCGCCGAAAAGGCGCTTATGGACAGTGCCGCAGGCACAAATCCCCGAACCGCCAGCCTTGCCCAGATGCGCACACTGGTCGACACGGCCATCGCCAAAGCGCGCTAAGACCTAGAAAGGGAAAACGCATGTCTTCTGTCTTTACATTTCACGATCCTGAAACCGCGCCTGAGAAAAGCAAACCCCTGTTGAAACAGCTTTTGGCACAATCGGGCCCTAACGGGTTTTACGCGGTAACGGCGGCCTCGCCGGAAACCCTGCGCGCCTATGCCGCCCTGCACCAGGCGTTTTCCGCCAGCAGCCTCACCAACGAGGAAAAGACCGTTGTCTGGCAGACCATCAATGTTGAAAACGAATGCCACTTCTGCGTGCCCGCCCATACCTATATGGCCCGGGCGATGAAGGTCAGCGATGCCGTGTCAAACGCGCTGCGCGATGAAACCCCGTTGCCAACGGCCAAGCTCGAAGCCTTGCGCGCCTTCACCCTTCTGATGCTGTGCAATCACGGCAACGCCAGCGACGCCGACATCGCGGCGTTTCTTGATGCGGGCTATACGCGCCAGAACATGCTCGAAGTTGTGCTTGGCATGGCCCAAAAAACAATTAGCAATTACGTCAATCATCTGGCACGAATACCGGTTGACCCCCAGTACGAAACATACGCCTGGACAAAAGCGGAACAGCCCTAAATGAACAACCTTTCAAAATTTTACATCGATGGCGCGTGGGTGGCGCCGATCTCGGATGCCACAATGGCGGTCCTGAACCCGGCCACCGAGGATCAGATCGGCACCATTGCGATGGGCAATGCCGCCGATGTGGACAGGGCGGTCGCCGCCGCTAAAGCGGCCTTTGACAGCTTTTCACAGACCACCAAGGCGGATCGCCTGGCGCTTCTTCAACGCTTGAAAGCCGTCACCGAAAAGCGGTTCGAGGATCTTGCACAGGCCATGCGCATGGAAATGGGTGCGCCGATCACCATGGCGCGTGACGCACAGGCCGATGCCGCCCTGGGCCACCTTCAGGGCTTCATTGATGCCCTCGAAACCCTTGAGGACCGCGTGACGCTGGCCAATGGCGACATCCTGCTGCGCGAACCGATTGGCGTCTGCGGGCTGATCACCCCGTGGAACTGGCCGATGAACCAGATCGCGCTCAAGGTCATTCCGGCGCTTGCAACGGGGTGCACCTGCGTTCTGAAACCCTCAGAACACACGCCGGTCTCGGCCATGATCTATGCCGAAATCATTCACGAGGCGGGATATCCTGCGGGGGTGTTCAATCTGGTCAACGGGGATGGTCTCAATGTCGGATCGGCCTTGTCCTGTCACAAGGACGTGCAAATGATGTCCTTCACCGGCTCGACCCGCGCGGGGACTGCGGTGACCCGTGACGCTGCCGAGACAGTCAAGCGCGTGACGCTGGAACTGGGTGGTAAATCCCCCAACCTGGTCTTTGCGGATTGCGATCTGGACGAGCGCGTGAGCGCATCCGTGCTGGAGTGCATGTTCAACACCGGCCAATCCTGCGATGCCCCGACGCGGCTTTTGGTGGAGCGGTCCTGCTATGACGAGGCGCTGAAAATCGCTAAACACGTGGCGGACAACATTACGGTCGGCGACCCCGCCGAAGGAGGCGATCACATCGGCCCGCTGTTTGACCGCATTCAGTATGACCGCGTGCAGGCCATGATCCAGGTTGGGATCGACGAAGGCGCCACCCTTCTGTCGGGGGGCCTGGGTAAACCTGACGGGTTTGAAACCGGCTGGTTCGTCCAGCCCACCCTCTTTGCCGATGTCCGCAACGAGATGAGGATCGCACAGGAAGAAATCTTTGGTCCGGTGCTGGTGATCATCCCGTTCGAGGATGAGGCCGATGCCATCACAATGGCCAATGACACGCCATACGGGCTTGCCGCCTATGTTCAGACCGGCAGCCCGGCCCGCGCGGAGCGCGTCTCTTCCCGCCTCCGCGCCGGTGCTATTCACATCAACGGCGGGGGATTCAACTATGGCTCGCCCTTTGGTGGCTACAAACAGTCCGGCAATGGCCGCGAAGGCGGTTTGATGGGATTGGAAGACTATCTTGAAACAAAAACCCTACATGGGATCGCCTGACCGGACCTGGCTGACAGGAAGGAAGTGATGACAATGACTGCACGCATCCCGCGCGCCCGCCGGAGCTTTATTTTCACACCGGGGCTGCGGCCCGATATGTTTCCCAAGGCGTTGGCGTCTGGGGCGGATATCGTCTGTGTCGAGCTGGAAGACGGGATTGCGCCCAAGGACAAGGCCGAGGCCCGCCAAAAGGCCCTTGCCCTGTTCGAACAGCCGCAGCCCGATGACGGCGTGGAACGTATCGTGCGGATCAATTCAATGCGCGAACGGTTCGGGATCGAGGACGTGAACGCCGTTCTGGCGACTGATACCCCGCCACCCGCGCTGATGATGCCGAAAGTGCGTACGTCAGATGAGGTGGTGATGCTCGATCAGCTGCTGACCGAGGCTGGGCACGAAACCCGCCTGCATGTGATTATCGAGACCAACGAAGGGCTGGAGGCGGCGTTCGAAATTGCCAAGTGTTCAGACCGGATCGATGCGATGTTCTTTGGCGGGGTGGATATGGCGGCCGAACTGCGTTGCCAGAACACGTTCGAGTCGATGATCTATGCACGTTCTCGCGTGGTCCATGCCTCGGCCGCGGCGGGTCTCGATGTAATAGATGTGCCGTTTCTTGATCTCGACGATCCGGACGGGATGCGCGTTGAAGCCGAGAAAGTGCGCGATCTGGGGTTTGCGGGCAAAGGCTCGGTCCACCCAAAACAGATCGCCGCGCTCAACGAAGTCTTCACACCGACCGAGGTGCAGATCACCCGCGCGCGCCGCATTATTGCCGAGTTCGAGGCAGCCGATACCGGGCTTGTTGTGATCGACGGAAAACTGATCGAAAAACCGGTGTTGCGCGACATGTACCGCATTGTCGCCATCGCGGACAGGATGGGAAGATGAGCGATGGGCCACGATTGCACACCGGGCTCTGCCTTGCCTGAGGCAACTGAACGCCCCGGCATCTGCGCCATTGTCGGCGCGGGCCAAGGGCTTGGTGCGGCATTGGCGGAAAGGTTTGCACGCGGTGGGTTTGACATTGCACTGCTCTCTCGATCAGAAAACAGCGCCGAGGCAGCACGAAAGGCGGCACTTGCGGCGCGGCCAACCACTCAGGTCTGGCATCAAAGCGCCGACGCAACCGAGCCTGCCTCCCTCGAAAGGGCGCTCTTGGCTCTGTCGGCGGACGCTGGCCCGATTGACGTGCTGATCTACAACGTCCGGGGCGCGTTCACGAAATGCGAACCGCTGGACATGACCTATGACATGCTGGAAGAGGCCTTCCGCATGGAAGTGGCCGGGGCCTTTGCCGCTGCGAAGGCGGTGTTGCCCGGGATGCGCACACGTGGACACGGCACGATCTTTTTCTCAAGCGCAACGGCGGCATTTCGGGGCTCGGCCACGCATCCGGTCTATGCAATCGGGAAGTTCGGCCTTCGCGCGCTGTCGCAGAGCCTGACAAAGGCCTATGCGAAAGATGGGGTTCATATCGTGCATATGCGGCTGGATTGCGATCTTGATGTGCCGATCATGCAAGGTATCTATGGCACGGCTCGCGATCAGGCTGGGCTGGCGGACCCTAATGATGTCGCTGAAACCTATTGGCTGACCTATCAGCAGCCCAAAGGGGCCTGGAGCAACGAAGTTGAAATCAGGCCGCATACCGAAACATGGACCTACTAGGGGACCGCAGGGATGTATAAACTGTTTTACGCACTCAAGAGCGCCTCCATGGGCGTCCGCGTTCTGCTGGAAGAAATCGGCGCGCCGTATGAGCTTATTGAGACATCGGTGAAGATGGACGAGCCGCGCCCGCCAGAGCAGCTCGCGGTCAATCCCAATGGCTGGGTTCCGGTCCTGTCGTGGGAAGGTGGCGCGATGTATGAATGCGCCGCGATCACGATGTTTCTATGCGACCGGCATCCAGAAGCACGGCTGGCACCAGCCATTGATGATCCGGCGCGGGCGATGTACCTGCAAACGCTGGTCTATTTCTCCAACTCGGTGCAGAACGCCTTTCAGCTGACCTATTACCCGGATCGGTTTGTGGACGCGCCTGCCGATGAACCAAGTGCAGAGCAGCGGGGCAGCCGTCGTTTGAGAGAAACCTGGACGGTGATCGACGATCAAATCGGCGATAATGAGTGGGTGCTTGGCACTCAATTTAGCGCGGCCGACATTTATCTTTTCATGCTCACGACGTGGCTGCGCACGGCCAAAGGGCACCCGACCATGTCCGAATTTCCAAATGCCAAACGCATCGCTGACAAAGTGCTGCAACGGCCAAGTGTGCAGCATGTCTACAAACCCTGGATCGCAGATCCGCAATATTGACCAGTTTGCCTAAGCTGGCCGGTTAAAGGCCGAAAGCACCTGTGCCGCCAGTGCTTTGGCGTTTTCGCCCGGGTTGACGGAGGTTCGCAGAACGATTTGCGTATAGGGAAGCTTGGGCAGATCCTCGTTCACGCAGACGGGTTGATTGCAATTGGTTATACGGCTCAGCGGTAATGCCGCCACCGCCAGATCCGCCCGAACAGCGGCGAGTTGCGATTCCGATACATTTGAAAGATAGGCGATCCAATAGGGAATACCGGCGCGTTTCAAAGCGTCGAGCGCGGCAAGGCGCCATGGGCAACCCACAGATGCGACCGCCAGACGCAAGGGCCGTTCCTTGTCGCGATGTCCGTTTCTATGGGTGGCCCAAACCAAAGGTTGTTCATGCAGCAGCCGGTCTCCTTCTTCGGGGGGGGCACCGCCACCGACCGTCAGAATTGCAATATCCAGCTCGTCGTTGGTCAGCATCGCAGCCAAATCCTGTGCGTCGCCGGAAACGATCTCAACAGTGACGCCGGAATGAGCCTTTGAGAACCCTGCCAGAATTTCCGGCATGCGGGTTTCGGCATTCTCCAGACAAATCCCGACGCGCACCACCCCCTCGATATCCCGGCTTTGCATTTCGGCAATGGCGGTATCGTTTGCCTGCACAATGCGGTGCGCATGGGGCATCAAACGTTCGCCAACAGCAGACAGGCGCATGGCACCCTCGGCACGTTGAAACACAGGCGCGCCAACCAAATTCTCCAGCTTTTTCATTTGCATAGACACAGCCGCAGACGATCGTGCCACACGTTCTGAGGCAAGCTTTACCGAACCGGTATCGGCCACCGCGATGAAAGTTTTCAACACGTCAATTTCAAACCGCATCGAGCCGGGGATCAAAGGAGCATTCATGTTGTCATCTTCAGCATCACTTAATCTACCTGTCAACAAGTTTTGCTTGCCTAAATGTTGAGGGCCGGGTCAACCTTGACTTTCGATACATGAATTTCGTGCCCTTGAGATGCTGGGCAGGTTGCCAAGACCTGTGCAACGCAAGTGCGCCCAACGGGAAAATAAGCTGATGAAGTATACCGAAGAACATGACTGGCTCAGGGTCGACGGCGATGTCGTCATTGTCGGAATCACAGAACACGCAACTGAACAACTGGGGGATGTTGTCTTTGTCGAATTGCCCGAACCGGGCACGCAAGTCAGTCATGGCGATGAAGTTGTCGTTATCGAAAGCGTCAAAGCGGCAAGCGGAATCTCTGCAATGTATGACGGCGAGATTGTTGCGGTGAATGATGCGCTGGTGGATGCGCCCAATCTGGTGAACGAAGACCCCACCGGCGCCGCCTGGTTTTTCAAGATCAAACTGGCTGACATGGCGGTTCTGGACGGCCTGATGGACGAGGCAGCCTATAAGGATATGATCGCCTGAATCACTTCGGATCGCAGCAACGCCAAAGGAGCTGAGATGACGCGCATCGATGCGCCAAAACACCTGCCGTCAGTGGATCGCCTTGTGAACACGCCAGCTGTACAGGACTTGGTGCGTGATCATGGCGCGGCCCTGGTCACACGCTGTGCGCAGGGCATCTTGGAACAGGCACGCCTAAAGGTGCTGGCTGGTGAATCTACGGATATGAATGCGCTGATCCAATCGCTGTCTGAAGAGATTGAACATATTTTGCTACCCTCACTCCGACCGGTTTACAATCTGACAGGCACTGTGCTGCACACCAATCTTGGTCGCGCGCCCCTGCCTCAATCCGCGATACAGGCGATGGTGGATGTTTCGCGTGGCGCAAGTAACGTGGAATTTAATTTGGAAACGGGCAAACGCGGTGATCGGCATAGGCATGCCGAAGCTCTGCTGTGCCAGTTAACCGGGGCAGAAGGCGCGCTTGTTGTTAACAACAATGCAGCAGCCGTGTTGCTGACGCTCAACAGCCTGGCGCAGCGCAAAGAGGTGCCGGTGTCACGGGGCGAACTGATCGAGATCGGTGGGGCCTTCCGCATGCCGGACATCATGGCACGCGCAGGGTGCAAGCTGGTGGAAGTTGGCACGACCAACCGGACTCATAAAGCAGATTTCGACGCCGCGATCGGCCCCAAGACCGCATTGCTGATGAAGGTCCATACCAGCAACTTTGAGATAACAGGCTTTACCAAAAGCGTCTCGGAGGAGGACCTTGCGGGGATCGCGCATCATTACAATCTGCCCTTTGTCACAGATTTGGGCAGCGGCACTTTGATTGACCTAGAGCGCTACAATCTCCAGCACGAAACAACTGTCACAGAAGCTTTGGCGTCCGGGGCGGATCTGGTGACATTTAGCGGTGACAAACTGCTAGGCGGGCCACAGGCGGGCATCATTGCGGGCCGCCGCGATCTCATCGACAAACTCAAACGCAACCCCATGACCCGGGCCATGCGGCCCGACAAAGTCACCCTGGCGGCCCTGCAAGCTGTTCTGAGGTTATACACCAACCCCGAGCGCCTGGTGGAAGAGCTGCCGACATTGCGTCTTTTGACGCGCAACCCTGTAGAAATCGAACAGTTAGCTGGCCGCTTGGCCTCGGTCCTTCAAGACTGTTGCAAAAAATTCGAAGTTGTGGTCTCGCGAACCCATAGCCAGGTGGGCAGCGGGGCTCTGCCAATCGATAGATTGCAAAGCGCCGCTCTCAAGATAACACGGCCGGATTTGCGCCGCCCCGGTGCTGCGTTGAACAGGCTTGCCAAGGCTTTTCGCGAATTGCCGGTTCCAGTGATCGGGCGCATCTCCGATGATGCGCTTTGGTTTGATCTCAGATGTCTTGAAGACGAAGAGGGCTTTGCCAAGAACCTGCAGGATCTCAAGGTGTCATGATCATCGCGACGGCAGGACATGTTGACCACGGCAAGACCGAGTTGGTGAAGGCGTTAACCGGCATAGATACCGACCGTCTGCCCGAGGAAAAGGCCCGCGGGTTGTCTGTGGACCTAGGGTTTGCCTACCATACTCTGCCCGACAACAGGGTTTTGGGGTTCGTTGACGTCCCCGGTCATGAGAAGTTCATTCGCAACATGCTGGCCGGTGTCGCGGGTATCGATCTGGGTTTGCTTGTGGTCGCGGCTGACGACGGGGTAATGCCGCAAACACGCGAGCATCTTGCCATATTGAGCCTCATGGATATTCGCCAGTATATCGTCGCGCTGACCAAGATTGATCGCGTATCCCGTGACCGCATTCAGGAGGTCACGGATCAAGTGAGCGAACTCTTGGGGGCGGGCGGGTATGAAGGCACTGCCATCTATCCCGTCTGCGCGCCCGATAACGAGGGGATCGACGCGCTGATGAAAGCGCTTCGGGCGCGTGAAAAGGAGGCGCGCAGCCGGAGCGTAGATCACCATTTTCGCATGGCCATTGATCGGGTGTTTACCCTCAAAGGTGTTGGCTTGGTTGCAACGGGTATGGTGTTTTCCGGTGCCATCCACACCGGCGACGAGCTGATACTCTCGGTTGATGGGTCCAATGTCAGAGTGCGCGGGATCAGGGTGCACAATAGTGAAAGCGGCTGTGCCAAGGCCGGTGAGAGATGCGCCCTAAACATCGCAGGCCGCGGCCTAAGTGAACACCGGATCCGGCGTGGAAACTGGCTCATGCAGTCCAGCCTGTATGCCCCGACGCGGCGTATCGACGTCGAGTTGCAGGTGCTGGAGAGCGAAGCTGGCCCGCTCAAACACTGGACCCCCACGCATCTTCATATCGGTGCGGATCACCTCTCTGCTCGGGTCGCGGTCTTGTCAGGCGGCACCATTCCCGCAGGCGCGTGCGGATTGGCGCAACTGGTAGTATCGCGCGATATCTTTGCGCTTCATGGTGACCATTTCGTGCTGCGCGATCAATCTGCGCAACGCTCCATTGCCGGTGGCCGGGTGATTGATCCGTTTTCCCCCAAACGTGGCCGCGCCTGGCCCGCCCGGATCGCAGCCCTGAACGCCCTGAGACATCCATCAACCCTTGCTGCATTGCGTGCATGGACTGAGGTCAGTGAAACCGGCGTCCTGATCGCGCCGTTTTCTGTTGCGCACAATCTTCCCGCCCCCCGGATCGACACGCTTGTTGACGCGCTTGGCTTGCAGCGTGTGGGCCAAGGCCCTGATCAACGGGTTTTCTGCGAAACACAATGGCAGGCGTTACAGGCCAAAATTGTCCAAGCCGTTGAAACCTTTCACCTGTCCAGACCGACGTCGCCCGGTGCAAGCATCAAGGACATTCGATTGTCACTCGCCCCCCGGATCGAAGTCGCTGCTCTTGAAGATGCCTTGGCCGCCCTGACCAAGGATCAGCGGTTGTGCATGCGGGGCAATCGCTTTCATTTGCGGTCGCACAGTATCCAATTCTCCAAACGCGACCAGCAGCTATTGGCACGTGTGGCTCCCAAACTGGCACCACAGTCAGGTACGCCGCTCAGCCTGCATCAGGCCGCGGCGGATCTGAAAGTTGACGTGAAGACCCTGGAAATGGCTTTGAAAACGGCCTGCAAATTTGGCGACATGGTTCTGATTGGCAAAAATCGCTATGTCCCGAAACCCTATCTGACCAAGCTCGGGGCCGTTGCCGAGCGGTTGGCGACACATTGCCCCGACGGCTATTTCAGGACAGTTGACTATCGGGATCAGACTGAGCTGGGCCGAAATTTTGTCATAGATGTTCTGGAGTATTTCGACCGGGTGGGCTTCACAGAAAGGAACGGTAATGTGCGGCGCATTCGGCGTTCCGCCGACAATGTTTTTAAGGTACCACATGATGGTTAGTATGGAAGAGGATCGCACCCTGGTGGGGCGCCTGGATTTCAAATCCAGTGAGGGGCGTACAACGTCTCTGGTGGGTTCGACTCCCACGCTCTTTCGCCAACCCCAATCGGTGCGTTTAGCGGCGCGGTCCGGATGATGAAGCAACTGCATTCAGTCGAGCACGATCTGGTGTTGGTGGGCGGGGGTCACAGCCATGTCGAAGTATTGCGCCAATTCGCCATGCGTCGCCCTGAAGGGGTGCGACTAACGCTCATTTCACAGGATATCGAGACGCCCTATTCCGGAATGCTGCCGGGCTATCTGGCAGGACATTACCGGTTTGAAGAGTGCCATGTGGACCTGTCTCCGCTGGCGATGGCAGCGGGGGCGCGATTGTATCAATCCCGCGCGGTCGGTTTGGATTTATCAACGGGCCGTGTGCTGTGCGCGGATCGTCCGGCAGTGGCGTTTGACACGGTGTCCTTCGATATCGGCTCTACCCCGGCGCTTGCTATGATAAAGGGGCACGACCATGCCTTGGCCGTCAAACCCGTTCATGCCCTTCTGGATCAATGGCATCGCGTAGAGCCGGATTTGCTTGCCCTTGATCGAGAGATTGAGCTTGTGATCGTCGGCGGTGGCACGGGCGGTGTCGAGGTCGCGTTGTGTCTGCATCACCGGTTGAGCGCGGCGCTTGAGAAGGCGCAAAATCCCCATCGGATGAACATTCATGTCATAACCGACAAAGCAGACATTCTGACCAATCATTCCGCATCGGTGCGTCGACGCCTGCGAGCGGCGCTTCGGCGCAAAAACATACGTGTTCATACCGGGCAGGTGGTGGATTGTATCAGTCAGAACGCGGTACATGGCCCGGATGGGTTCAGGCTGCGCGCGGATGCCAAGATAATCGCAACACATGCCAGCGCACCGGGATGGTTGCGCGACACAGGTCTCGCGTTGGACGATGCCGGGTTCATCCGCGTGAACACGCGGCTTCAGTCGGTTTCAGATCAACGGATCTTTGCCGCGGGTGATATCGCGTCGTTTGATCCACCTCTGGCGAAGAATGGTGTTTATGCCGTGAGACAAGGCCCGGTTCTGGCAGAAACTATGCTGAACATACAGGGCACCAAACCTCCGGCGGTCTTTTCGCCGCAAAAACGGACCCTTGCCCTGATATCTACCGGGGATCGCAATGCGATTGCCTCTTACGGGCCCTTGGCGGTGGAAGGGGCCTGGGTGTGGCGCGTGAAGGACTGGATCGATCGCCGCTGGATGGATAAATACGGCGTGTCGAATATGGGCGACACCGCAGAGATGTCACCGATGCGCTGCGGCGGGTGTGGTGCGAAAGTCTCCGCCGATGTACTGGGTCAGGTGCTGTCTGAATTTCAGACCGATGATGATGATGATATCCTGATTGGCCTTTCCGCGCCTGACGATGCCGCCGTGACCCGCCCGCCGGTCGGGAAGCTCGCCGTGCAGACGGTGGATCATTTCCGAACCTTTATTGACGATCCGTATCTTTTGGGTCGGATCGCCTCGACCCATGCGCTGAGCGATATTTATGCCATGGGGGCGGAGCCAAGCACGGCACTGGGCTTGGTCACTCTACCTTTTGCGAAAGAGGCTGCCTTGGCGGAAGACTTAAGACAGGTGCTGAGGGGCGCGCTTGAAACCCTGCGTGATGCAGACGTCCGGCTGCTCGGGGGGCATACCGGCGAAGGACAAGAACTATCATTCGGCCTGTCTGTCACCGGATATGCGGATGAAACCCGGCTGATGACAAAATCCGGTCTGCGCGACGGCGATGTGCTGATCCTGACAAAACCGCTGGGCACAGGTGCCTTGCTGGCGGGCTGGATGCAGGGCCGTGTCAGGCATGACGACCTGCAGGCCGCTATTGCGTCGATGTTGGTCTCTAACGGAAAGGCCGCCCATGTGTTTGCGACGCACGCTGCATCCGCCTGCACAGATGTGACCGGGTTTGGATTGTTGGGCCATCTGGGGGAAATGGTCGTGGCATCGGATGCCCATGTGGCGATTGACCCGCAGCGCCTTCCGATACTGCCGGGAGCGGCCACAATTCTACGAGAAGGTGTTCAGAGCACGCTGCACCCCGGCAATCGTGAAGCCGCTGGACGGTATATTGGTCACGATTTCAACGATGAAGATGCTGAAATTCTCTTTGACCCGCAGACCTCCGGCGGGTTGCTAGGTGCGGTTCCGGGCCCGTCTGCCCAGAGGGTGATTGACGCGCTCAGGCAGGGAGGCGCTATCCACGCCACCGCCATAGGGTACGTGACCCCAGGCAAGCCCGGTCGCATCAGCCCGGGCCGTTTGCCGCGTTGAAGTGAACATTCCACCTTCGCGCATCAGGAGGCAAAGATCAGTGCCGTGATCCAAGCCGTTCGCCATGCGGCCTGCGTTACCGACATAGGTTACCAGCCTGCCGCTGATGTTCCCGGCAAGGGGCCTTCTGACCAGAAACGTGGCGCCATCAGGGACATCTCGACAATCTGAAGCATCACCCTGTTATCAGATGCGACCGACACAGCTTCGAGCAAAAGCAGCATCCGTCCGGCCTTGCTTTCCTCCCAGAACCATTTGCCCATCAATTCCAGATCATCGATGCCATCGCGGTGGGTGCGCGTCTCGGTATAATAAGCCTCAAGATCTTCGACCACGAGTTTCAGCAGTGGAATGGCCGGCATACCCTTTCTGGGGCTTTGGGGAATCTCCCCGCCCAGGAACCCGGACACGAAGGGCGCGAACTCTTCGATGGCAAGACCGCTGGCCCCAACCGTTGTACGCCCCCGCGCAGCAACAGCCCGGTCATAGTCGGGTCGCAGAGCCTCCATCTCGGCCGTCACCTCGGCCAGAACGGTATCCACATCCCCAATATCATCGACACTCAGAATCAGCTCTGGCGGCAGGGCATACCCCATGCGTCCGTCCTTCACCGGGATAACCTCAGGGAAATCCTCGATCACTGGCCCGGTGGGCGCGTCAAACAGCTCAAACGCCGCGCGTATGACCTTTTTCTGGAACGCCGGGTCATTCGGCTTGCCCATACCCCGCCCCATCGGGAAATCCAGAAACAGGGACCGGGGCGGTTTGATCGCCTCAATATGCTCGCGCACAAAGCCGACCAGAACAGTCGATAAGCCCTCAGATTCAAAGTAATGAGCCAGCCCGCACACGGCGCGCGTACAGAACGGTCATATGGGGATCAGGAAGACCGTATTCACGCCATCCTGTTTCATTCTCGCAGCAGCTTGACGGGCTGATTTTTCCATGGTGACCGGGTCGGCGGCCCCCATGAAAGAATAGTGCTCTTCTGCAACCGAACCGATTTCGCCGTCACTGGCCATCTCTTCAAGCCGGTCAAGCGGAATGATTGTGTTCAGGTCCTGCTGCCAGGCCGAACGATCAAACTCGACGGCCACATGGGTCATCACCAGATCGCGGTCCGTCTTGTGAAAGGCCCGGTAATCCTTGGCCAGCCAGGAAAATGGTTTGTCCTCACGCCGATGAACGGCGGCCGTCGATACAATTGATATGCGCCGCTCGTTCGCAGGCACGGGCTGCGTCCACGAGGGATCATCTACGACTGGCAAGTCGAGATTTGAGATAAAACCTCTGCCCACAGCGGGCATCTCGGGAATCTTGGTCACATCAATTCTCCTGCATTAGCACAACGAGCCGCGCTGACTTACAATGAAACGGCAGAGGCAATGCGGCAAGCGAAACATATTGAACTTGATGTTCAGCATGACTGAAGAGTTTGAGCCTGTGACAGCCGCAAAGACGACCCCCCTTGGTTTGACCGGGAACCGACAGGGCAATAGACAGCAAGGGCTTGGTATTCAGACAAACGGAAGGGCGCACATCTGCCAAAAGCCGGGCTTAGCGCGCGCCACAGCGAAGACACGGATGATGTTGGCCGCGCAGTTGAGCCGCCAATAACTGTCATTTGGGTTAAGACATCGAAAGTTAGAAGCGCCTCGCAAACTGTGAATTATCCGCTTCAAAATTGCTGCGTCGTGCACGAATGGTCGGATACGGCGCTGCACTGCATCGCAGATTTTTTGTGCCCGCGCAGAAGAATCCACGCTGCGAGCGCGCGCAGCACAAATTTTAGAGGTCTCCTATGGGCTCAAGGGCGTCATTCTCTGCACTTTGGATGAATGACAGCTGACGCTCTACAAGCGGCCGCTTGGGAGCGGGTGAACACTGTTAGCGCGTCATGAACACAGCATGAGCCCTTTTCCCTGCTCACCTCTTACCGTTCCCTGCTCCTCTGAATTCTTTCCCTGATAGCCGGATACTTTTCCCTGTTAATTTTGGAACAGGGAAACGCCTTGTAACTCACTGTAAGAAATCGAGGAATCCGGGCCTGAATCGCCAAAATCGGGCCATATCGGCCGGCTTTCGCAGTTTTTCCCTGTTTTTTCCCTGTAAAACAGGGAAAACCGCCCCGAGACCGGTTCGCTCTGGACTGTGTCCACTGCCACTTCACCTCAGTCAAACTTAAGCCTTCCGTTAACCTTGCCATTATGTGCGTGGTTTCAAAGGCTTGCGAAGATCTGCGCACTGCAGAGACTCCGTGACAGAAACAAGTCTGCCCCACAATGACTCAGGGAACCATAGCTCTTACCCGGTTTCCGCAGCAGTAGAACTTGAGATGACGTTCAAGACACCTGAGGGAATCCCTGCTCGTTCCCCGAGCAGGGCCATTGCAGTGGCGGAAAGCGGGGTCAGTTCAGCAGGTCGCGTCACGAAACTACACCCTACCGCAAGAGCCGGAGCAACCTAACGCGCGATCGTGGCACTTGGAAAATACCAAGGCGTGATAGAGCTAAGAACGCCCACAGGCGACTTGATCACAACGATGCGTTTGTCGCGTTTGTGTTCGGGGGTGGCATCGCCGAAGAGACGTTTTGCCTCTTCGGCGAACCATTCCACGAAGGAGGCTCCATAGAATGTTTAGCCTTTCGCCACAGACAAAGGTTTGCCCATCTCAGCCGTTACGATGGCTGCCAAACCATCTGCATTCTCGACTATCAAGCCAAGCCACCGCCGTTGAGCGGAAGCCCGTTCTTTACCTGTCCAACTGGCCAAGCCCCTTTGCGCGGCGTCGGCATGGTCAATGGCTTCGCGGGTCTGTGCCACGCTGACATCAGAGACGTCTGCGGTCTTTTCGCCAGTGGCCGGATTCATGACCGGGAAAGCCGCATTACTTTCCACCCAAACACCGTTGTTATAGACGCGAGATTCCAGCGATGAGGAGTCGGTCAACGATAGAATGGCTTAACTTCCCTTTGCAGCCTCGATGGATTGCTCAAGGATATCAAGCCCTTCAGAGAACACTTCATCGCCAATAGTGATCGGCGCAAGAAACCGGACAACATTGCCAAACACACCGCAGGTCAGCAGGATCAGATTGCGTTTCAATGCCTCGGCGCGAACACGATTGGCGAACTCAGCGTCCGGCGCGCTGCCTTCGGCGGTATTGAATTCGGCGGCAACCATGAAACCGGGACCGCGGATATCGACCAATTGTGGAGTCGTCTGCCGAATTTGCTCCAACCGCTGCTTCAACCGCGAGCCCAACTCATTTGCGCGAGCGCACAGGTCTTCTTCCTCGATCACATCCAACACGGCATGGGCGGCGGCGACACCAAGTGGGTTTCCGCCATAAGTCCCCCCCAGACCACCGGGACTGGCTGCGTCCATCACATCCGCACGGCCCGTGACCGCGGCGAGCGGCAGGCCACCCGCCAGCCCCTTGGCCATCGTTGTGATATCGGCCGAGACGTCATAACCCTCCATCGCAAACATATGTCCAGTGCGGGCAAATCCGGTCTGCACCTCGTCAGCGACAAGCAGGATGCCATGCTCATCACAAAGCGCTCGAAGACCGCGCATCAGATCGGCAGGTGCTTGATAGAAACCGCCTTCACCCTGAACCGGCTCAATAATGATTGCAGCGACACGGCCAGGATCGAGATCGGCCTTGAACAGTTTAGTCAACGCTCCCAGCGATTGCTCGGTCGAGATGCCATGCAAGTCAATCGGGAACGGCACGTGGAACACGTCAGGCATCATTGCGCCGAAGCCCTTTTTGTAAGGCTCGACCTTGCCGGTCAGGCTCATCCCCATGAAGGTCCGGCCATGAAAGCCGCCCCCGAACGCAATGACAGCTGGGCGCCCCGTAGCCGCACGTGCCACCTTGATTGCGTTTTCAACCGCCTCGGCACCGGTGGTGACAAAGATCGTCTTTTTTTCGAAATCACCTGGCGCTTTATCGTTCAGCCGTTCAGCAAGAGCGACATAGTTTTCATAGGGTACAACCTGGTGACAGGTATGCGTAAATGCCTTCACTTGTTTTTCGACAGCTGCAATGATTTTTGGATGGCAGTGACCAGTATTCACAACCGCGATCCCAGCCGCAAAATCAATGTATCGAGTACCTTCGATATCCCAGATTTCCGCATTTTCTGCCCGTTCGGCATAGACTTGTGTCATCATACCGACACCGCGCGATATCGCCTGTTCGCGGCGTTTGCTTACGTCTACATTTTTCATTTCATCTCACTCCTTGTTGCGCCAGCGGCGTCATGTGATGGGTATGTGATCAACATTGTCGACGGGCCTTTCGGCCTCAAAGGTTCTTGGCTCAATTTGATCTCTCGGGGGAATTCAGCCCGCTTTCGTGGAAGGCTCCTTAAGCCACAATGACCAATTGTTCGGCTGCTGGTTCTCAGGCGATCTCAGCATCAATTTCGACGTCCTGCGGATGGCCCAACGCCGAACGCGCGCGGTCCTGGCGTTCATCATTCGATAGGCGCATAACGCGCTGACCGATGCTCCAACGTACTCCGATGGGATCAGACATTAACCCCATAAGATCACCCCAATAGGTTTCTTTCAACGCACTTACCTCTGCGAATCCGGCTGTTAGCGCTGTGTCCCATGTTACTGAGGCATCTTCAACATAGTGATGCAGGCTGACATAGCCGGGACCAAAAGTCTCACCCTGTCCGATGGTCAACCACGAGTTGCCGATCTTCAGATGGGCAAAGATGATCGTATCGACACCAGGCACCGTTTCACTTGAAACAACTTCTGCACCAAATGCGGATTGATACAGGGACACAGCCGCACTGACGTCACCTGTCGTGATATGTGGTGTAATTGCCCTGTACCCACGTGGAATCGGGGCGACTTTTTTGGTTTTAGCAGTCATGATATTTCCTTTCTAACTTGTAGTCGTGTTAGACGACTTTAAGCATTGTTTCGGGATCACCCTGTTCAGATTGCCAGTTTTAGGACGGGCTTTTTTATGTGTTTTTTTTCGGGGAGTGATGCGCGTGCTGGTTGCTCTAGCGCGCCCAATCCGTTGAGGTAGCTGTGGTCGAAACCTTCGGAATAGACATCGAAGTTCACTTTTCTATCGCGGAAGCTTTTTAGCACTTGCCCCATATTGTTCAGCCCACGTTCCCTTTGTCGACGTACGAGGTCAAAATCCACTTCAATCGGGATCATTTCTTCTTGCACATTGCCGTCATGTAGAATTTGACCAGCCGGATCGATCACGCGGGAATACCCGTTGCCACCTGCCAACAACCCGTTGATGTGAAAGATATAGGACTGGAGCATCGCGCCAGGGGCCTGCGCGATCGCAAGATCAGCGGGGCGATCAATAAAATGCGCCAGCACCGGGTTGATCATGTACCATTCTTTCCACCCCGCCCAACCATGATCGAAAACTGCCTTCCAGGCAGTGCCAATCCGGTCGTCGTTAAGGCTTCGAAAGGTCAGGTGCATTGTTTCCTCTTTACCCGGAATTCTATTCAGGGCAGCTTTTCAGTTGGCCACCCTACACACTATGTGTCATAATGTATCACTATGGACCATAGTGTATCAAGAGCAATTCCGCTGTCGAAACCAATAAAGAGACATCTTTGCCATGAACGAAGACGCCCACATTCCCAGCCGGACCATTCGTCAAAACGACATCGCGAAATTTGCCTCTGAAGGCTTGATTGGTGACTACCCGGTTGCTGTTCGAACCCCTCGTGAGCTAAGCGCAGGTGGCTTCGCGGATCAGACCCGGCACCCCAATACCTGGACCGTCTATTTTCTGGTCGAAGGCGAATGGGCACAGGTTCTGAGCGCACGCGGATTGCGTCGTGAGTGGACCAGCCTTGATCGCCTTGAAAACTGGCTGCGCTCAATGTCCTTTCGCTTTTTTTGGGTGCGGAACGACATCGAGGCGATTGAGCCTTTGGATGATGGGCCAATGGGGGGCCAAGTTTGAAGTGACCTGTGTCAGAACCATTTGCCGGCAGAAAGATCAGCTGGGACCGCGATCTGCTCACTAGGCTGTAATGGAACTGTTGCAAACTGCGATTTGATCCCAGTATTCCAAAGTTTGGCGCGCTCAAGCAGTTCACGTTTGTCGCTTTGTATACGGTCACGGGCGAGAAGACACCCCAGATCAGCGCCATGATAGCTATACTCACCCACGCGGTAGAGCCGTTCTCTATCGGGCAGTTTAGAGGTCACGGCTCGCCAGCGAGGTGACCCCATGTGAGGAAGTAGTGATCAACTCCTCAAAGGTCTGAACCGCCTGGTTTTGGTGAATGCCTCTTTTCTTGACCAGCTTGATTTCGGAGGGTTGATCGAAACGCCCATCACCGATCGAGCGCATCTTTCCGTCCCGCACCCAGACATTTGCAAATTGTTCGGGCAGATATCCGATGTATTTCCCTGTGAGGATCAGATGCGCGATGCCTTCGATTTGATGCGCCTGCGCATTTGTGTCCAGACCACGCGACACCGGAGCCACTTCGCGTTCGCGCAGGTAAGTGCGTTTCACATATCGGGACTTCCTCAGAGCCTCGTCGATCTTTGCGCCATCGTGTTCATTGAACAGCGGATGATCCGCACCACAGTACAGGCTTACTTTTTCAGACCCGATCGAGTGATAGATCAATCCGGGTTTGTGTTTGTGAAAGACGCCAATGCCCAGAGACGCCCTGGAATCCTGAACCGCCAGTTCGATATCGTCAGGGGCCAAGGAAAACAGCTCGATCGTCACATCCGGCGCCAAACCGACATAGTGCTGCAACGCGGTGGCAAATTGAGAGCGTTCGTTGAACACCCAATTATCAATTACAGCGATGCACAGTTTGCCGACCAGCTTACCGCGTGATCCATTGACCGTTTCACCAAACTCTCGCACCGATGCAAACAGACGCTGGGCAGCGCGGTGTACATTGTGCCCCTGTTCTGTCAACCGAAAGCCCGAGCGTCCACGCTGACACAGCTTCATCCCTAACCGGATCTCGAGATCTGAGACTTGTCGCGAAATCGTTGAGGGCGATACATTAAGTTCGATCTGAGCGGCAGAAAATCCGCGTGCTTCGACCACCGTCGCAAACACATAGAGCAGATGAAGGTCCGCCTTGGACAGCTCAGGGGGCAGCATGAGATACTTGCATATTTATGCAATCAAAGTTTCTTTGAGTGAAGTTTATTGCAACGCAATCTTCTGTCAACCATTGCGTGGAGACATCTCATCAAGGGGACAAGATGAAAGACGACGCCAAGATGCTGTCGGATTGGGGCATCAACAATGATTATGCAAAACTGACCGACGTCCTGTTGGGCAAGCCCGAGTATTACAGATGGGTTGAGGCTGGACCATTGATAGGCCGCACATTGGCCAATGCCGATAAGACGGGCCATCAGTTTGACCTGCAACTGGCGATGAAGCAGCACTCGGATATGGTTGCAATATACGAAGAAAACGGCGTGACCTGTCACTACCTGGATGCGGATGAAGCGCTGCACCGCAATTTCTTTGCCAGAGACAGTTCTGCAATGACGCCCTGGGGCGCATTGATCTGTCATATGCAGCTGAAGTGTCGCCGCGCGGATTATGCCACCGCCATCAAATTTTATCAGGACAATGATATTCCGATCTGGAAATTTGCCACAGCAGGGCATTTCGAGGGTGGAGATTTCAACATTATCGAACCCGGACGCGTATTGATCGGATACTGCGGCGAGAGATCTGAGAAAGAAGGCTCCGAGCAAGTTGCCGACTATGTTCGCGCCGAGGGGTGGGAGGCTGTGGTCGCCCCGATCAGCCGCGAATTTGTGCACATGGATGGCTTGATCGTCCCCTTGGCTGAAAAACTGGTCGTCGCCTGTGTTGATGCCATGGAGCCGTGGCTGGTGGACACAGTGCGGGGCTGGGGTGTCGAGATCGTCGAAGTAGAGTACCGCGAGGCGAAGAACCTTGGCGTCAATCTGGTGGCCCTTGGTGAGGGCAAAGTGTTGTCCATGGCAGGTGCGACCGACCTAAACGCAAAGATGCGCAGTCTTGGGTTCGAAGTGTATGATCCGGACATGTCGATGTTCACCCTGGGTGGCGGTGGCGTACATTGTCTGTGCCAAGCTCTGAACCGGCAAAACGCTTGACGGCTCACATTATTGAGCCGCACAATCGAAGAAGAATAACAACAATCCTGGGAGGATGACATGGACGCACTGAGTAAACTTACTCATCAATTGAGATCAAAAGGCATATCCAGACGGGGCTTCATGCAGCAAGGTCTTGCTGCAGGGGTCAGCCTGTCAGCATTGTCTTTTGCAGCCGATAAAGCACAGGCCGCGACGCCCAAAAAGGGTGGGCATCTCAGAATTGCTAAGGGCCACGGGTCAACCACAGACGCGCTTGATCCGGGCATTATCGAAAACGGATACACGATCGGCCTGTCTTTGGGGGGGTATCAGGGATACCTCACTCAAATTGGTGGAGATGGTAGCCTGCAGCCTTCGCTGGCAGAATCCTGGGAAGCATCTCCGGACGCGAAGACATGGACCTTCAAGCTGCGTGATGGATTGGAATTCCACAATGGGCGCAGTGTCAAAGCCTCAGATGTGATCGCCTCAATCAATCACCACCGCGGTGAAGATTCGACATCTGCCGCGGCGCCTCTGGTGTCTTCGGTGAAAGAGTTGAATGCAGACGGTGACGGCGTGATTGTCATTGAACTGGATGCTGGCAATGCCGACTTCCCCTTTATCATGACGGATTATCATCTTCCCGTCATGCCAGCCAACGATGATGGCACGATGAACTGGCAGGATCTTGTCGGATGTGGCGCTTACAAAATCGACAATTACAACGCCGGTGTTAGTACAACCCTATCGCGCCATGCTAATCACTGGTCCGACAGCGTCGCACATGTGGACACGGTCGAGCTTCTGTCGATCATTGATCAAAACGCTCGCACCTCGGCGATTGTTTCAGGTGATGTACATGTGATTGACCGGGTTGACCTAAAAACGGCGGCTCTCATGGGTCGCAATCCAGGCGTTAATCTTGTCACCACAACTGGCACACTGCACTATTCCCTGCCGATGTTGACCGACACAGCGCCCTTTGATGACAACAATGTTCGCTTGGCCATCAAATACGCGGTGAACCGTCAGGAAATCGTGGACAAAATCCTCTTTGGCTACGGCGAAGTGGGCAACGACCACCCGATTGGTTCGGGTCAACGTTACTTCAACAAGGACCTGCCGCAGCGCGAATATGATCCGGACAAGGCGCGTTACTACCTCAAGCAATCCGGTCTGGATTCACTGGCGATTGAGATCGAAGCTTCGGAAGCTGCATTTGCGGGTGCTGTAGATACGGCCATCCTCATCCAAAACTCGGCCAAGGGCGCGGACATTGACCTGAAGGTCAACCGTACCCCGAATGACGGGTTCTGGGCGGAACACTGGATCAAGTCACCGTTTATCACCAGCTACTGGAGTGGCAGACCGGTGGAAGACCAGATGTTCTCGACGGCCTATCAATCGGGCGTATCCTGGAACGAAACACGTCAATCACACGAGCGTTTCGACAAGCTTCTGGTGGATGCGCGTGCCGAGTTGGATGAAGAGCTACGGCGCGGGATGTATTACGAGATGCAGGAGATCGTTCACAACGAAGGTGGCGCTCTGATCCCGATGTATGCGTCATACGTCTTTGCGGTGGCGGACAATGTCGGCATGCCAGAACAGCTCGCGACGAACTGGGATCTGGACGGTGAACGCTGGATGGAACGTTGGTGGCTCAACTAAATCCAGCAGGTTAAAATGGGCCTGCTCTGCCGGGTGGTTTCCCGGACCATCAGAGCGGGCCCAATACCTTACAATTCCATCTGCTTTGAAGAATTCGGCCCTGGCGCTCATCTAGATGCACCAGGGCCGAACCACGTTTTAGACGGCAAGCCAAAAGCCGTATGAGTAGGCGGCGATGCCGTCGCACCCTGCCCCACGTCCTCCCGATCGTTTAACCCAGCATGCGTTTGCTTTGGGGGTCATAGAAGGGCGTCAGGCTGACCTCGGCGGGCACCTCCCTGCCTTCCACCAGAACTGAATACTCTCCTGTCTCGATCGACGCTTTGTCGGTGGTCCCGTCGGGCAAGGAGACCAGACACAGCCCCACTGCCGCGCCTGAAGTGTATCCAAAGGCCCCTGCGGTGACATATCCAACCACACTACCATCCCGCAAAACGGGTTCATTGTGATGTAACAGGGGGGTGCTGTCGCTGAGTTTGATCGAACACAGGTACGGCCCCTTGGCGTCAGCCTTGCGTGCCAGATAGGCATCACGTCCGTTAAATGGGGTGTCTTTTTCGGGTTTACACACGAACTCCAGACCCATCTGATGTGGGGCCTCGGTATAGGCCATGTCATGGCCCCAATGCACAAACCCCTTTTCGATGCGCAAGGCGTTCAGGGCTTCACCACCGATCAGGCGCAGGCCGTCTTGCTGTCCCGCCTCCATCAGCACGTCAAACACATGTTCCGCGAAGTCAGGTGTGACGAAGATCTCCCACCCCAGCTCGCCCGAGTAGGACAGGCGCTGGGCAAAGACCGATGCGTGGCCAATGTGGAACTGCTGGAAGCTGTTAAAGCGGAACGCCTCGTTTGACAGATCAATATCGGACACCCGCGCCAGCACATCGCGGCTTTTGGGCCCCATGAGCCCCAGCACGCCATAAGCGGTGGTGACGTCGCGCAGTCTGACATCCTCGCTGGGCTGGATGTTGTCGCGCAGGTGCAAATAATCCCGGCGCGTATGCGAGATGGAGCTCATTACCATGTAGCTATCAGGTCCATGGCGCGCCACCGTGGCATCGCTTTCGATACCGCCACGCTCGTTGAGCATCAGGGTATAGGCGACACGGCCCGGGTTCATCGCCATATGATTGGTGCAGAGGCGTTGCAGGAAGTTTTCCGCATCAGCGCCCTCGACCATCAGCTTGCCCAGCATGGTGTAGTCGATCAGCCCCACATCTTCACGGGCGGCTTTTTGCTCTTGCTGGACATATTCGAACCAGCTGGGACGGTAGAAACTATAGTCATACTTTGCTTCAACGCCCTCAGGGGCAAACCAGCCGGGCCGTTCCCAGCCCTGAACTTCGGCAAAGCAAGCGCCACGCGCCTTGAGCGCATGGTAAAACGGTGAGCGGCGCAGGTTACGTGCCGTTTCGCGCTGGCGGCCGGGCCAGTGCATCGCATAGGTCAGCACCAGCGTTTCGGGACATCGCTCTTGCAGATAGATATCGCGCGCCTGAAACTCTTCGCAGCGCTTGGGGTCCATCTCGCTCAGGTCCATCGGCGGATGACCCTTCATGATCCAATCCGCAAGCGCCTTACCGGCACCGGGGCCAGATTGGATACCGGTTGAGTTAACACCCGCCAACACGAAATACCCTTTGATGTCAGGTGCTTCACCAAGGGTGAAGCGCCCATCGTAGGAATAGCTTTCGGGGCCATTAAAGAAGGTGCGAATGCCAACATCCAGCGGCACACGTTCCATCGCCAGTTCCAATACGGACATCACATCGTCCTCTACAAAGGGCAGGCTATCGAATTCAAACGTGTTGGGGATACCCTCCTTGGCCCAGGCCTTGGCCTGGAAATGGGCAAATCCAAACAACAGCTTGCCTGCGTCTTCTTTCCAGTAGGTGCCATCGCAGTACGAGCGCAGCACGGGCAAATCACTGGGCAGGTCGGGCACGGGTTCTGTCACCAGATAGTAATGCTCGCAGGCATGCAGAGGCACGCCAACACCGTTTTGCTGGCCCAGTTCACGTGCCCACATGCCACTGCAGTTGACGACATAATCCGCAGTGATCGTACCCTCTTCGGTTCGCACGCCCGTGGCCTTGCCACCCTCGACCAGCACTTGTTCTACTTTGATCCGCTCAAAAATCTGCGCGCCGTGCATCCGCGCGCCTTTGGCCAGGGCCTGCGTCAGATCAATCGGGTTCGCTGATCCATCACTGGGCATATAGATGCCACCCAGAACCCCCTCGGGGTTCATCAAAGGCCAGCGTTCGGATATCTCGGCGGTGCTCATAGGATGAGCTTCGATCCCAAACAAACGCGCAAAATCGGCTTTGCGCTTCAGTTCTGCATGGCGTTCCTCGTTGACCGCAATCGAGATTGAGCCCGAGCGGCGATACCCCGGGTTCTGACCGGTTTCCGCCTCGATGTCCTGCAACAGTTCAATGCCGTATTTTGCAAATGCTGTCGTGGAATGGCTGCCCTGCAATTGCCCCACCAGGCCAGCGGCATGCCAGGTTGTGCCGCTGGTCAGTTGCTTGCGCTCCAACAGCACCACATCTTTCCAACCCTCCTTGGCCAGATGATAGGCGGCCGAGCAGCCATGGATGCCGCCGCCGATGATAACGACCTGCGCGTGAGAAGGGAGCGGTTTAGGCATGAATTGGGTCCTGTTGGAAAGTGGATCAACGTAAGGCGTGTACGGTGCCCCGCGCCCTGCTCTCATAAACCAAAGAGGCGGCCGCTGACACCATTTGATGCGTGGTCCGGTACAATCACTGGGCTGGCATCAAGGTTGTACCGGCATGGTCAAAGATCTGCCCGTAGCCTTGCAGCTTGTCGGCGATGCCGGCACGTCTGAGGCAGCTCCAGAATTGTGCCTGATTGCTTGTGATGACCGGTTTACCGACGGTCTGTTCAAGTTCATCTGCGATTTCCAGAGCACGGATTCCTCCGCAGCTGAGGAAAATGGCATCTGCATCCGGCTGGTCAATCTGTTGCCCGAAAGATTTCCAATACTCGGGAGTGACACGCCCCATATCCGTACCGGTCGACAAGTTTAATCCTTGTATGTCGAGAACGTCAAAGCCCTTCGCAAACAGGAACTCGGCCTCGGCGGTGTTGACCTCGTCCAGATAGGGTGTACCGACAACCAGCTTCTGCGCGCCTAACTCTCGCAGTGCATCCACAACACCGGTGACCAGACACATAGGCCTGGCCCAGGGGGCACCTTTCCGGATTTCGTCCATAACCCGGTCTTCGCCGATGACGATCGAGCCGCTTGTACAACTATAACTGATGACATCCGGCTTTGTATCAGGCTGCAAACGGGCCGCCGCATCCGCCATATGATCAATATGTCGCGACAACGTTTCATTAGTCGTGATGTCATCGGTTTTCAGTCGGGTGATGTGAACGGCAACGCCGTCCGGGGCCATTGTGAAGAAGTCGCTCTCTGCCGCCAGATCCGTCGACATCAAGATGAAACCCAGCCTTGCCCGGTGGTGTTTGCCTTGATCCAAATCAGGCGCCCAAGGTTTAGACGAAACAATGTCTCCGGATTGGAACATTTCCTTAGCTCCTCTTCAAAATTTTAACCGGCAGCCGCCTGCTGCGCAAAGAATGACGTGTCTTTGGGCACCTCGGGTAGTTCCATCCCATAGGGCGTACAACGCACGCGGCCCGACGCCTCACCGCGTACCAACTCGTGCGTGAGGGTCGAGGGCAGATGATTGGGGCTTAGCTCAATCGCGTCTTCCGCGTAATACGTCGAAATATAAAGCGTGCGCGATTTATCAGACAGATTGGGAGCCGAGCCGTGCAGCAGGCTTGCGTGCATCAAGCAAACCGATCCGGCCGTGCCGGTGCATTTGACGATGTTGTCTTTGTGCTGCTCAAATACCTCGTCCGAGACAGAGCCAGTGAACACGCCATTGTGCCAGTGTGAGTAAAGCGGCCCCTTGTGGGTGCCGGGAACAACTTCAAGCGGGCCGTTTTCTAGCGTGACATCATCAATGAAAAGCAGACATGTGATCATGTCGTCATTGGTCATCGGCTCAAACGGAAAATCCTGGTGAAAGTTCACCTTGGTGGCGGTGCCCGGCAGCTTGGAATTCACCTTGCCATGGTGGAACCTGATGTTTGGTCCAATCAGTTCGGCGCAGATATCCACGGTTGCAGCATTTCGCATGACATTGGCATAGACCTCCGACACTTCCTCGGGCGATTGCACACGGCGCAGACCAGGCACGTCGGCAGAATGCCCCGGCTGCAAATCAAACCGCGGGCGGCCATCCATCGTTTCACCGTAGTCATCAACATGGGCTCGGCTTTCTTCGACCCACTCGGCGAAGGTGTCGCGCAGCGACTTGAGCTCTTCGGGTGTCACGGCATTTTCAACAACTAATACACCGTCACGCCAAAACTGATCTTTTTGATCTTGAGTGAGAATTGTCATAATTTTCCTCCCGTGGCCCACCTGGTCTATACCAGACTCTCTCTTGGTATATACCAGAAACCATGCTAAGCAACTTAAAATCACAATGCGGGTTGGGAATGTCGAAAAAAATCAAACATCACACATCCTCCCCACCCCTGTTCCGGCAAATTGTAGACGCGCTGAAAGCCAAGATAACAAGTGGTGCGCTGACCGAGCATGACGCCCTACCTTCAGAACGGACGATTGCAGATCTTCACAATGTCAGCCGCATGACAGCCCGGCGCGCTCTTGAAGCGATTGAGGTAGAAGGCCTGGCGTACAGCCAGGACCGCAAGGGGCGCTATGTCTCACCAAAGCGCCTGGACTATGACGTCAGCAGCATGGCGAACTTCGTCTCGAACGCCGCCTCAAAAGGCATCGAGATCGAAATGGAGCTGTTACAAAACGCAAATATCCGCGCCGGGGATCAACTGTCGAGGGATCTTTCGATTCCGATTGGCACGCTCCTTTATGAAAACACCCGGCTGTTTCGGCGTGAAGGGCATGCTATTTTTCTGGAAACCGAGACCGTTGTCGCGGAAAGATGTGCGGAGTTCCTCGTTGATGCGCCTCTCCGGCAGAAAGAAAACCCTTCGGAACAAAGATACAGCTCCCTTGGGCACACAGCAGATATTATCATCCGGATGCGCGCGCTGGCCCCCGACGAAGCTGATTTTCTGGGACTTTTGCCCTATCAGGCTGGCATCGAGCAAGAACAGCTTGTCCGGGACCCTGCGGGCGATGCTTTTTGTTTTTGCCGTCAAATCTGGCGCGGAGAAACGGCGCAGTTTTCAGCCCGAGCGATCTTGAACGAGCCGTAGGTCTGGCTTGATCGCCCCCCTGCGAGATGGTTTTTAGATTTGCAATCAGCGCTCCGGGGCGCTCTCAATCCTTCAGCGCGTTCAGGGGCACCTTCAGCACCGCATTGCCCGTTTCATCGCGCGGGATTTCACCGGCACGCATGTTCACCTGCAATGAGGGAATGATCAGCTTTGGCATCGCAAGCTCGGCATCGCGCTTGGTGCGGAATGCAATGAACTCCTCGCGGGTTTTGCCACCGCCCACGTGGATGTTTTGCGCACGTTGTTCGCCTATGGTTGTCTCCCAGGCGATGGCGCGCCCACCGGGGCCGTAATCGTGGCAGATGAACAGGCGCATGTCATCTGGCAGGGACAACACCTTCTGAATGCTGTCGAACAACTCTCCCGCGTCCCCGCCCGGAAAATCCGCGCGGGCCGATCCACCATCAGGCATGAAGAGCGTGTCGCCAGCAAAGGCCGCATCACCGATCACATGCACCATGCAGGCCGGAGTGTGGCCCGGCGTGGCGATCACAAATCCTTCGAGATTGCCAACCGCATATGTGTCGCCCTCCTCGAACAAAGCATCAAACTGCGAACCATCCCGCTCAAACTCGGTGCCTTCATTGAATATCTTGCCGAAGGTTTCCTGCACTTCGATGATCCGCGCGCCGACACCAATCTTGCCACCAAGTTTGTCCTGCAAGTAAGGTGCCGCGGACAGATGATCGGCATGCACATGCGTTTCGATGATCCATTCCAACGAGAGACCATTTGTCTGAATGGCGTCAATCAACAGATCTGCACTGTTGGTTGAGATCTGACCGGCGGCGTAGTCCAGTTCCATCACGCTGTCGATGATCGCGCAGGCTTTGGTAGCAGGGTCGGTGACCAGATAGGTGATCGTGTTGCTGGCATCATCAAAGAACCCCTGAACCTCAGGATGGGCCTTCATGTTCACAGGATAATCTGACATCACGCCTCCGTTCTGTTGTCGGCTTAGCTCAAGGGCCCGCCTGCTTTTGTCCAGGCGGCCACCCCGCCGGACAGGTTCACAACCGGGGCAAGCCCCATGTCCATGGCCACTTTCGCAGCCAAGGCCGAGCGTCCGCCCGATGCGCAATAAAAGATATAGGTCTTGTCCTGATTAAAGGCAGGCTTATGCGCAGGACTTTCGGGATCAATGTGAAATTCCATCATCCCGCGCGACGAGGCCACGGCCCCCGGGATCGTACCCGTCTTGGCCTGTTCGGTGCCATCGCGCAGATCGACAAACACATGGGTGTCTTGATCGAGCAGAGCCAGCGCCTCTTCTGCACAGATCGGTTCCACGTCGCCCAGCGCGGCCTTTACGATGTCTTTGGCACTTTTGGTAATCTTCTGTGGCATGTCGTTATCCTAAAGTCATTGCGCTGTTTGGACGAGTTTAGCACCGCGCCCGTGCACCCGTCGATGCGGATTTCAAATCGCAAAAAGCCGCGTCTATATCTTCAGATCCAGCCTAGGCTTCCAGAAAGGCCGGAATAGTTCGATCTTGGGGCAGCGATTCATGACCACTTGTAGCCCTGCATCTTCGGCCAGTTTTGCGGCGGCGTCGTCATAGACGCCGATTTGCCCCCACAGCACCTTGGCACCAATGGCAATGGCCTGTTCGGCGATCCCATAAAGCTCTTCTTTGGGGCGAAACACCTCGACCATATCCACAGGCCGGTCGATTTCTGTCAGCGAATGATGCACCTTTATGCCGCGAATTTCGCTGACATTCGGGTTTGGATTGACCGGGATCATGTCGTATCCGGTTTCGTGCAGCACGCGCAGCACGCCGTAGCTGAACTTGGTTTTATCCGCGCTGGCACCAACCATGGCGATGGATTTCACGGATTTCAGGATGTCCGCCAAATACCCTGGGTCGTAGTCGTACAAATCATCTATTGCTGTTGCTGGCATGGGTCAGACCTCTTTTGAAGACGCGATGTCCGCTTTCAATTCATGCGGTTTGAGCGGGTCGAGGAAGGGATTACGATACAGTTTGTCGTGGCTCTCGACACCGATTTCCAATGCGATATCGCCAACCGGCCGCGCCACACAGAGGATGACATAACCATCATTGATCTGACGATTGTTCAGAGCAACCTGTCGGCGCTGATCCACTTCGCCTGCGGTCAGTTTGGCCGCGCAGGTGATGCAGCCACCGTATTTGCAGCCATAAGGCAGATCGACGCCCTGTTCGCGCAGAGTGTCCAAGAGCGGACGTCTTGCGTCGACGGCGTATTCCGTATTGTCCCGGTTGACGATGGTCACGGTGCTGCTCGTCATAACCATATGTCGCTTGTGCAATCGCCGCCAGGGTAGCGCATTTCGTGGCACCGTGCGGGGCCACCTGGCTCCTTGCCGAAATCGACCATGAAGTTTTCGTTGATCTTCATGCCGCCGTTTTCAGGGTCGCAGTCGATCATCACCATCACCCCACCCTTTTCCCGGATTTCCGGGTAGAACTGGTTGTCCCAGGTGCTGAACAGGCTGGTTGTGACATAGAGCCTGCGCCCGTCGAGGCTCAGTTGGAACATCTGCGGCCCGCCGGCCATCTCGACGCCGTTCACAACCGGCGCGCGGCCCAGAAGGCCCCCCATCCAGACCTGGCCGGTCAGCTTGGGATTATGCGGGTCACTGATATCATACTGGCGCATGTCGCCGTGCAGCCAGTTGTTGAGGTAGAGATATTTGTCGTCCATCGACACGAGGATCGCCGACATCACACCCGGCACAGGGATGGGCCATTCGGGATGCGGTTCATTCTCGACGTCAATGATCTTTTCCCACTGCCATGTCTCGGCATCGTCTTTCCACCAGTGGATAACGTTGGAACTGAGAGCCGCCCCGCAAAACCCATGGGTGCTGTCGGGATCATGGTGAAACTTGACCTCCAGCGGAACCAAACCGTCCTCGCCCAGATACATCGTCTCAATCGGTTCGCGCTTTTCGAAGTCCCAAAAATGCAGCTCGCGGCCATACTTCAGATGACCGACTTCCTCTAGATCAAACCCCGGCATGAAGGTGTTGGGTGCCGCCCATTCCGAGCTGACCATGACGTTGTGACGCGGCTGATACCAAAAATCATAACCAAACTTGATATCACCCATCGAGTTCTCCCAACGGCCAACGATTTCAAAGTCCTTGTTAAGATGCAGATAGCCGCCCGGCGCCTCGCCCTTGGCGTCGCCCAAGAATGAAATGATGATCTCGGAGCCCAAACAATGCACCGTATGCGGGCCGCTGAGGTTGGTTTTTGACTTGATCTCGGCCCCGTCGACAATCTTGTGTAGGCGTGGCGCACGGGGGTCTGTGGCTGTGTCGACAATATGCAGATTGTTCGAACGCACGCCGGGCAAAATCAAGTACTTACGGCTCATGGAGCCATCGTCGAAACACGATGAACACGCGTTCCAGCCCATATGGTGCAGTTCATCGCCGATGCCGAACATCTCAAGCCGGTGAATGACCTGACTGTAGGTCGGGCTATCGGGGTCTACGTCCACCGTTGCCAGATAATCCGGTTTCTGAATGCCCGTTCCTGTGTAAATCGCAATTGTATACAGCAGTTTCTCGCGCGGCGCCTTGATCGCCTCCGCTGGCGAGGCATATCCCGGCCCACAACACTCCATGTTCAATCCCCTTCTGTGCGACTCACGTAGCTTGACTTCGCTTATCCAGTATTATTACATGAGACAAATGTCTGTAAAGTGAGATATTATGCATCTTGATAGATTGATGAGCGTTTTGGAGGCAGTGGCCATTGCGGGGCGCGCCGTCACAGCCCCTGAGGTGCAACAGGCAACCGGATTGCCCCGCCCCACTTGTTATCGGTTGCTGCAGACCATGGCCGATACCCGTCTGCTGGATGAGCCCGAACCGGGTCGGTATCTCGTCGGCGAACGCATGATCCGGCTGGCGCTGATGGGACAATCGGATGTGGATGTTTGTCAGGCTGCGGCCCCGTCTCTTAAGGATGCCGCTGATCAGTTTGGCGAGGCTGTGTTTTTGTCGCGCTATCGCAACAAGGGCGTCGAGATCATTCACGTCGAAGCGCCCCGCGACGCAAGCCGGTCTTTCGTGCATCCGGGTCTGGGCTTTCGCCCGATGCATGCCTGTTCGTGCTCCAAGGTGATCGCCGCCTTTGCCGAAGACGGGTTTCGCAACGAAATCCTGGCAGGCCCCATGCGCAGTTACACCCCCAACACCAAACAGACTCCGGAAGATCTGAGCGCCGAGTTTGCCGCGATCCGGCAAGTCGGGTTCGCGGAATGCGTCGAAGAAATCGAATTGGGTGTGTCATCGGTTGCAGCACCCGTGCAGATTGGCAATATCGGTGCGACATTCAGTGTGGGGGCCACAGGCCCTGTGCGCCGGTTTACCGAAACGCGCCGTGCCGAGATTGGCGGTCAATTGATGGCGTTGGCGGCAAAAGTTTCCCAGACGCTACATATGAATGGCGTGGCACGGATGCAGTCCTGACAGCTTGGCCCGGCAAAACCAGACACCTTGTGGTCAACCCGCAAGAAACGGGTCGCTGAATTTGGTTGAGACGCGTATGTCAGCAGTACAAGCACAAACGTCTGAGTGACACCGATATGAGCAAACCCACCGCCGCCCATCTGGATATGAAAGCCAGCTTCATGTTGTTGCTGCTTGCAGCCGTGTGGGGTGGGTCCTTCTTTTTTGCCGAGGTTGCCCTGGATGAGGTGCCCCCGCTGACCATCACGCTGCACCGGGTGTTCTGGGCTGTGCCCATTTTGGCTGCAATCGTTATTGCCAAGCGGATTTCCATCCCCCGCGCCCCAAAAGTTTGGGGGGCCTATCTGGTGATGGGGGCTCTCAATAATGCGATCCCGTTTTCACTGATCTTTTGGGGGCAAACTCAGATAGACAGCGGGCTCGCCTCCATTCTGAACGGAACAACAGCGATGTTTGCTGCGGTCGTGGCAGGGCTTTTGTTGCCTGATGAGCCATTGACCACGCGCAAGATCCTGGGGGCCGCCCTAGGTATCGCTGGGGTGGCGTACATTATGGGGCCAGACGCGCTCAGCTCATTCAACCCGACCAATCTGGCACAACTCGCCATTCTGGGGGCCACTCTGTCCTACGCCTTTGCTGGCGCATGGGGCAAGACGGCCCTGTCTGGTCAGCCTCCGCTGATGAATGCCCTTGGCATGCTTGTCGGCAGCACGGCGTTGATGATCCCGATCGTCTGGGTCTTCGATGGGGCGCCTAGTATTTCTTTGTCCGCGCATGTCTGGGGCGCGCTTTGGGGCATGGCGGCTTTGTCCACCGCGCTGGCCTATGTCTTGTACTTTGCCATTCTGGCCCGTGCGGGCTCGGCCAATTTGTTGCTGGTCACACTGCTGATCCCACCATTTGCCATTTCATTGGGGGCTGCGTTTCTGGGCGAGCGTATCGGGCCCGAAGCCTGGATCGGTTTTGCCATCATCGCCTTGGGGTTTGCCGTCACCGACGGGCGATTGTTTGCAAAGCTGTTCAAGACATCAACGGGGTAGAGCCTCACCCCAACACGGCACTGAACAAACCTGCGAGAATGGCCAGGTCTATCGCTATAAAAGACCATAAAACCCATGGTCTTATCTCAAGCGTGTTGCGCAAGGTAAACGCGGCCGAAAGCCCAGTCCCCACCGCAAATAACGCAACCCAGAGAACCACCGGAAGGCCTTGAAAGGTGACGATCAGAAACCCGAGCACGGTGTAGATCAGCCCCACTGGAATAAGCCGCATCGTGTCGCGGTTGCGTCCACCCATCAGCCATTCCAGCGCGTGCCACAACCCTGTGAACACCAAGAGCGATCCTGCAAGTCCCATTGTGGCTCCTTAATCCTGTGGGCAGGGCGTGCCTGCCGCACCCCATGCCAATAGATCATCGACATGCGCCTGCAAGCTATAAGGGGCCGGTTCGCGCCCGCCGCCCGGAGCCCAGGCCCAATGCAAGATCAGATCGTGGTTCAGGTGTTCGGCCAGATCCATGACATCGCGGTCTCCGTTCAGGGCCGGATCGCGCAGCTGCGCACAGATGGATTCCGAGGATTGACCAAACCAATGCGCCTCGACTGGCGCCAGTCGCCAGCTCGTCGCCACGCGCGGAGCGGCATGAGGGGTGAGGTTGGCGTTGTCCCAATCCTCTTGCTTTGTGGTGTGACAGGTGGCGCACATCAGGAATTCCGCCCCAATGCGGCTCTCGCCTGCGCGGATGTTCATCCCGTGCACGCGCGCTTTCCCGTAGGCAGGCCCTGACCACATGGGGCGATCGCTTGCCCCTGTGTGACAATTGGCGCAGCGCGGGTGCGACGTGACTTCGTAGATGCGCGACCAGGCCTGCAGGCCTTGCTCAGGGCTGATGGACCCTGCGGCTGGTGGGTCTATCTGCACTTTGTCTTCGGCACTGGTCATACCTGCGCTTAGGATTAATGCGGTTAATGTGGCAAAAATTGGCTTCATCCCACCCTGCCTCACACAAAATCTATATGCTTGTTCAGCGGCAGTTCGCGAATACGCTTCCCTGTCGCCGCAAAGATGGCGTTGGCCAGAGACGGTGCCGAGGGCGGCACACCCGGCTCGCCCACACCTTTGATTTTGGAACCATTTGACAAGGCTTTCACTTCGATCTGCGGAGTCTGATACATCCGCATGCCTTCATAGGCGTGATAATTGGTCTGCTCAGGCCCCTGCCCGTCATAGGTCAGCTCGCAATTCATCGCGTGGCCCAATCCCCAAATCGCCCCGCCAAACAGCTGCGCTTCGAGGTTTGTGGGATCGAGGACCTCGCCCACATCCGCAGCCACAAAGACCTTGTCCAGCTTGATGCCTGCCTCCGTATGGGTCACTTCGGTGACAATCGCACAGGGCACGCCGAATGACATGCAGAAAGCCACACCGCGGCCCCGGTTTTCACCCAATGACGGACCATCCCAACCGGACATCTGGCCTACAGCCTCAAGCACCTTTCGCGAGGTGCCGTGCAGGCACAGGCGGATACGCTCCGCCAAAGGGTCAGCGCCGGCGGCGTGGATCAGCTCGTCCAGAAAACTGTCGTGGAAGAACCCATTGCCCGATGCCCCGACCGAGCGCCACGACGATACAGGCACCATGGCAGGGGCGCGGTAGCCGGTGACACGGTAGTTGGGAATAGCAAAGGGTTGATCCCAGGATCCGGTTGTGATGGTGGCATCCGGGCCGGGAATGGTCATCCCTGCCAAACGGCCAAACCAATCGGGCATTAGCGACGATTGCGCAACTGACAAATCAAACGTGTCCACCTGACCAGCCTTAACCGTACCGCGCCCCATGGCCACGGCGGCCGGGCGTGGATAGTCGTGGGACATGTCCTCTTCCCTGCTCCAAGTCATCTTGACCGGGGTGCCCATGACAGTCTTTGCAATTTCGATGGCCTGTTCAACATGGGTCAACTCAAGCCGGTGGCCAAAGCTGCCACCCATCGGTTGCACATAGACAAGGGCGCTGCGCTTCTCGACACCCGCGATCTCGGCGGCTTTGTCGCGGATGAACAAAGGGATTTGTGTGCCAGTCCAGATTTCGACCGTTGTTTCATTCACCAGGACCACGGCATTCATCGGTTCAAGCGGCGCATGGGCGAGATAGGGGATTTTATAGGCGGCTTCCAAGACATCCGAAGCGCCCAACGCGGCCTCTACATCGCCTTCGTCACGCTGGCGGTGATCATAGGCGTCGGCATTTCCTACCGTGGCCTCAAGCGTTTCAAAGATTTCTGGTGAATTTGCAAGGTAGGGGGATGGTCCCCAGTCTATGTCAATCGCATCTGCAGCCTGAAAGGCGCGCCATGTGTTGTCCGCAATCACTGCGATGCCGTGCGAAATGGGCACAATGCTGTGCACCCCACGCATGTCTTTCGCAGTTGACGCGTCGTATCGCTCTACCGTGCCGGCGATCCCCGGATTGGCCCGTACGGTCGCGTACAGCATTCCGGGCAGTTTGAAGTCGATACCGTATGTTTCGGTGCCCGTGCATTTCGCGACCATATCCACTCGCGGCATGTTGGGTTGGCCCAACCGTTTCCATGCGCTGCTGGGGCGCAGCGTGACGTCGTCTATTGGATCAATCTTGGCCGCATCTGCGGCAAGCGCCGTGTAGGCAATGCGCTCCCCATCAGGGAGCACAACATGGCCGTCTTCGGTGCTCAGCGCGCTGCGCGAGACACCAGTGCGATTGGCCGCGGCTTGTTTCAGTGTTTCCCGCGCGATTGCACCTGCCATACGCAAGCGGACATAGCTGTCGGGCACGGTTGATGACCCGCCCGTTATCTGAACCGACAGCAGCTTGGCCGGAACGGCCATGAACGACCGCAAACCTTCAGCCAGCCAGCTTTCGTCATAGGATGGAAATGGGACGCCTTCGCTCAGAGCTGCACCGTTGTAATACGCAGGCCCGGGTATTCCCGGTGATATGGTCGCGGTGGCGGGGTCTATGTCCAGTTCTTCGGCAATCAGATGTGCCTGAACCGAATAGGACCCCTGCCCTTTGTCGGCACGCGGGGTGATCAGCGTGATGCCGTCTGCATTGATTTCTACATAAGGGGTAATCGCGGCCTCGCCTTCCGCAAGGCTGTCGAGCAAGGGATTTGGAATGGGTCGCTTTGCAGCATAAGTGCCAAAGGCGACGCCACCTGCGATGGCGGCAGACCCCAGCAAGAATGTCCGGCGGGCGATGGTTCCAGCTTTGCTCATGGTTCAGACCCCATTTAGCTTGGCGGCGGCAGCTTTCACAGCTGCCCGGATGCGCGGATATGTGCCGCAACGACACAGATTGCCTGACATGGCAGCGTCAATATCGTCGTCTGTCGGCTCCGGGTTCAGCTCGAGCAACGACACCGCCTGCATGATTTGCCCAGACTGGCAGTACCCGCATTGTGCCACCTGATGCGCAATCCAGACCTCTTGCACCACATGCAGGTTGTCGGGGGTGCCTAACCCTTCGATTGTGGTGATGTCTGAGCCCTCAACGTCGACAGCCGCCAATTGACACGATCTTACGGCGAGCCCGTCCACATGCACCGTGCAGGCTCCACATTGGGCGATCCCGCAGCCGAATTTCGGACCGGTGATGCCCAATTCATCCCGCAAGACCCACAACAGTGGCATATCGGGTTCGACGTCCACCTCATGCTCGGTTCCGTTGACGGATAGTTTCATACAGACAGGCCTCAGGTAGCTGAACTATGCGGTTCAGTTTACGCGAGCATCTCGTGAACGCAAAGCCCTCAACACGGCAGGTGCCGTAACGGAATTCTTATCACCCGGGCTGCGCCCCGATCATATGCAGATAAAATTGGTAGAAGGATTCAATGGAGAATTCCATTTCCGCCAGAGGCCCCGGTTGGAAGAAATGCGAGTTCACTCCTTCTTGATTGTGCCGGATGATCCGCTCGTCATCCTGAGATGTCACATGCCAGAGCCAAGCCACATCTTGCGGATCGTAGTCGCGGCCCTCTTCGGCGTCCTCGTGGACCATCCATACGACCTGAATGTCGGTCTCCTGCAACCCTCTCGGAACAAACCGGTATCCGACCAGATGATCGGAATAGACTAGGAAATAGTTCAACATGCCCAGTTGCACATCCGTGGCGCCTCCATCAAATCCCGTCAGCGCCCCCAGCAAAGGAGCGACAGGCTCGCCTGATTTGCTGCCTGTTTTGTACCCTTCAAACAGGGGGTACCGGCGATAGTAGATATCGGCACCGGCCGGGTGACCTGCCTCCATGTTCAGACTGACTTCATCTATCGGCAGCCCTGCGGCCCGTGCACGGTCTTGCATGGCGGGCAGCAGCTTCACCACATCGGTCGGGTTTTTCAGCGAATGCGAACGGGCATATTCCTGATGCGACGGCGCACAGTGGTAACATTCCATGTAATTCTCAACCGCCAGCTTCCAGTTGGCCGGTACAGGATAGGATGCCGTGTGCGCCACCTTCATTTGTTCAAAACCAAAGGGGGCGGTTAAAGGTGCGAGCACCTCTAACCCACTATCTAACTCAGGGGCATCTTTGCTTGCGCAGATCAGTATCATCCCTTGAAAAACGCGCACCTGCGCGGGCAACAACCCCCATTTCGCAGGGTCAAAATCAGCGCCCATCGCACGGCCACCGCGCAGCTCTCCAGACAGCTCAAACGTCCAGGCGTGGTAGGGGCAAACGAAGGATCGTGCATTGCCCGATTGCTCGACACATACCCGGCTGCCCCGGTGGCGACAGACATTCATATGGGCGCGCACTTCGCCCTGGCGATCGCGGCAGATGATGACGCTTTCTGTGCCGTAATCGAACAGGAAATAGTCGCCGGGATTGGGGATCTGACTGACATGACCCACCCATAACCAATTGGCATTCCACACTTTTTCGATATCAAGATCATATACTGCCTGCGATGTATACATTTCACGCGGCAAGGCGTAGCCGGGCTGATATCCGGCCAAAGCGATGTTGAGATCAGGCAAGTCGCGCATCGGTTATCCCTCGTCTGTCAAAGCGGTGATTTCACGGCGGAACCATTCGGCGTCCACCTCCGCAGGGTGGCGTTCAAAATTACGAGCGGCCATGTGGCCTGCATACACTGCGTCCGCGATGAAGCCAGGGTTGGCCGCATCTCCGATCAGTTCCAGCGTGGTCAGGCCTTTGCCTTTGAGCGCATCATAGAGCGCCGTTTCGCGGACCCGTTGGGTGATCAGCACGGCCGAGGCAATCTCAACCTGTGTCGTGCGTCCGGTGTAGGCGCAGTTCAAAGTCGCCTGCCCGGATTGAATGCCGCCAAACACATGGGTCAGGCGGATATCCACGCCAAGCTCGATCAACCTGGCCTGCACGCGGTGTTGTTCCAGCGTCAGATGGGTGAAATGCGAGACCATGGTTTCAGGCGTGGCAAAGATCACCTGCTGCCCGGCTTCGGCCAGTTTTTCGGCCAGTACACCGGCAATATAGCCGTGATCATCATCGTAAATTAGCACCGGTCCTGCGTCCGGCCCCTGCCCCGCCATGATGTCGCCCGCACTGAACACCGGGACAGACCCGTCTATTTCAGGCGCTGAGCGCTGCGTGGCGCGTCCAATGCCATCTTTGCGCCAATGGGTGCCTGTGGCGACAAAGACGTTGGGGATATCCAGCTCCAACACGTCTTCGGCAGTCAACGCGCTTTCCATGAAAAGCCGCGCATTGGCCCGCTGTTGCAGGTCATTCATGCGGTAGTCCACCACCCGCTTCCACGCGCCCAGTCCTGGCATGGCGCTCTCGGCTATGACACGCCCGCCGACCTCGGCACCGGCTTCGGCCAAGGTCACCTCATACCCGCGCCGGGCCATTTGCATGGCACATTCCAACCCCGCAGGGCCCGCGCCAACAATTAGAACCTCGGCCTCGGATTTCTTCGGTAAGATTTTCTCTGGATGCCATCCCCTCCGCCATTCCTCGCCCATGGTTGGGTTCTGGGTGCAGCGGATCGGCACCTGTTGACTGTCGGCAGAGACACAGATGTTACACCCGATACATTCACGTATTTCTTCGATCCGGCCCTCTTCGATTTTTTTCGGCAAGAACGGATCGGCAATGGACGGGCGTGCGGCGCCAATGAAATCAACGATGCCTTTGTTGACCATCGACACCATCATGTCGGGCGAGGTCAGACGCCCTACAGCGACAACAGGTTTGGTCGTGACCTGTTTCACAAAGGAAATATAGTCGTTCTGATAGCCATCCTGCGGCTGGAACCGCGTGGTCATGGAATCGTTGGCCCATTCGCAGACGTTCACGTCCCACAGGTCTGGCAGTTCGGCCAGCAGCTCGACCACGGCACGGCCTTCTTCGGCCGCCTGCATCCCATCCCTGCCCAGCATTTCGTCCACCGCAAATCGGAAAGCCACAGCGCAGGTATCACCCACGGCCTCGCGGGTGTCTTCCAGCAGTTCACGTGTCAAACGCACGCGATTTTCCAGGCTGCCGCCGTATTCGTCCGAGCGGTCGTTCATGTGCGGCAGCATGAAGTGCTGTGCCACGGTCATGTTGTGGCCAGCATAGACATAGATCACGTCAAACCCTGCATCCCGCGCGCGGATGGCCGCATCACGGTGCCAACGGCGCAGGTTGCGCAGGTCTTGCTTGTCCATCGTGCGGGCTTGCTTGGGCAGGCTGCCATCCACAGACATCTCGCCTGGCGCCAGCATCGGTGCGCGGCTAAGCAGGTTTTGCGAGTGGTTGCCGTTGTGGACCAATTCGACCGCCGCCAAAGACCCGTGTTCATGCACCGCATCGGTCATCAGCCGCAGGCCCGGAATATCCCGCGCATCCCAGAGCCGCCCTTCGGCAAAGGGCGACAGATCAGAGGTGGGGTGAATTTCCGTCTCTTGATTGGAGACAACACCCCAACCGCCTTCAGCTTTAATCCCGCGCATTGCTGCTTCGGCTCGAGGGCGCACATATCCCATGCCATCACAATGCGGCACCTGATAGAACCGATTGGGCGCGGTCACAGGGCCTATTTTTACAGATTCAAATAGGACCGAGTAACGATTGTCATCAGGCATGAAAGATCCCTTTTCTGGAGAGCGGCGGCTGTCTTGAACACGCTTAATGGACAAGCGTCCATTAAATATTGCATAGGAGCCAGCCTTATGTCAATCTCGTCGCAAAGGCGTCAAAGGACAAATCCGTGACCGATGAGACCGACCCCCAATCTGACAGCAAACCCTCCCGGCGTGACCCCGAAGGGCATCGCCAAGCCCTGATCACAGCCACGCTTGATCTGGTAGCGGAACGGGGCGTTCCGGACACCACGGTCAGCCGCATCATCGAACGCGCTGGCCTGTCACGCGGTATGATCCACCTGCATTTCAAATGTAAGGAGGGTCTGCTGATTGCCGCGGCCCGGCATTTCAGCGAAAGCTATGCCACTGAGGTTGAAACCCAGCTGGTCGAGGCAGGGTCCTCGCCCGCCGAGATCATCGTCGCCGCTGTACGGGCAGATCTCAGCGAACGCGTATTGAACCCGCGCACCGCAAGGCTGTGGCACGGATTTCGCGGTATCACCAACCCTGACCCCGAGATCGCCGCCTGCTGTGGCACCCGAGGGGGGTTGGTCAAGGAAACAATCGAAGCCGCTTTCCTTAACCTGGCCACGACAGAGGGGCAGTCGAACCCCGAGCGTTTGGCGCGGGATGCAACCTTTGGCACCATGGCATTGCTTGAGGGGATGTGTGCGGATTATCTGGCCAATATGCAGACGTTTTCCCGCAGTGATGCAGAACGGGTCATCCTGCGGTTCATTACCGGCTTGTTTCCCAGGCATTTTTCACCCAAGGCTTAGATTTTGGACGGGATCGACGTGCGCGCCTGCAAGAGGGCCCAGAATTTCTCAAGCGTAGGTTTGAGGTTTTCAGTTCCACGGTAAAGCCGGATTTCCAATTCAGTTGTCATCGTCTCGTCGACCACCACCAATTGCCCGGCGTCCAACTCTTCCTGACACAAGCGGCGCGGCAGCCAACCCATGCCAAACCCTTCGAGGATCATCGCTTTGACGCTGATCGCCAACGCGTTCTGGTTCACGGTGAAGATATTGGCCTTGCCCATTTGCTGGTGCAGTAGCCCGTCCTGCACCGACCGTAGCGCCGAGGCCGATCCGTAAGAGAGCAACGGCACCTGCTTGCGCTTATCGCCGGTCAGAACATAATCCGTTCCCGGCCGGGCAACAGGCACGAAATGATCACGCGTCAAAGTCACGTAATCACAGGTCGACACTTCCAATGGTGCCAGAAAATCCATTGAGGGGTGCCAATAGGTCAGGATCACATCGCAATAGCGTTGCTGCAAGGCGCTGACGAACTGGTCCGCGCCCCAAGAGGTGGAATTGAGATCAATATCCAAGCCACATTCTTCCACCAAAGGCGCGATGTGGGTTTTGTATTGCGTCAGATAGAGCGATTCAGAAGTGGCAAAGCGCAGCACGTTTTCACCGGCCGCATCAATCTTTTGGCACCGTTCTAACGTTTCCTGATAGGTGCGCAGCATAAGGCGGGCCTGGCTCAGAAACACCTCGCCCGCAGGTGTCAGGGACAAGGGCAAGGTCTGGCGATTGATCAGCCGCACGCCAATATCATCCTCCAATGCCCGGATACGGCGTGAGAAGGCCGGCTGGGACACATTGCGCTCTTCCGCAGCCCGCGAGAAGTTCTTCTGCGTGACCAATGCCTCAAAATCTCGGAGCCAGATGATGTCCAAACTATGCGTTCCCGATTCCTGATCCGGTGCGGTTTACTGGTCCAGTCGCCCCTCTTCAACCGCATGACACGCAACGATACTACCATCAGGCTGATGGACGGGCTGGGGCTGTTCCTGGCCGCATCGTGCGTCAGAGTATGAACAACGCGAGGCAAAAGGACAACCTTTTGGCATGTTTATGGGCGTTGGGATCTCGCCTTTGAGGCGAATGTGATCGGGTTTGTCGTCCGAGAGCTGCGGCACTGCCGATAGCAAAGCCTTGGTGTAGGGGTGTTTGGGGTTCTCAAATAGGGTCGCGGTTTCAGCCACTTCGCAGACCGTCCCAAGGTACAGGACCACCACCCGTGTGCCGAAATGCTGTACCACACTCAAATCGTGGGTGATGAACAGATAGGTCAGTCCACGCTCTTCCTTGGCCTCCAGCATCAGATTCAGCACCTGCGCCTGAATGGACACATCGAGCGCGCTGATCGGCTCATCCGCGATCACATACTCAGGGTCTACGGTCAGGGCGCGGGCGATGGCAATCCGCTGGCGTTGGCCACCGGAAAATTCATGCGGATAGCGCGCGGCCCAACTGGGATCAACACCCACAGATTTCATCACCTCGAACACCCGGTCTGTCACTTCAGATCCCGACATGGACGGGTTGTGAAACTTCACCGGCTCTTCCAACGCTTGCTTGATGGTCATGCGAGGGTTGAGCGAGGCATAGGGGTTCTGAAAGATCATCTGCATCTTCTTGCGCAGTGGCATCATCTCGTGCCGTGAGCGGTTGTCGATGCGTTCCCCCTCGTAATGGATTTCGCCTGTGGTCGGCGTCAGCAAACCCGCAACCAGTCGCGCCACAGTGGACTTGCCGCAGCCGCTTTCCCCCACGACGCACAGCGCTTCGCCACGCTGCGAGGCAATCGAGACGTTGTTGACCGCGTGGACCGACCGTTTTTCGCGGGTGATCTTGCCTCCCTTGAACTTGATCGTTTCCAGAAAGCTCTTGTCGAGATCGAACTGCTTTGACAGGTTGCGGATTTCGAGCAGAGGCGTTGTTGCGGGCGCATCCTTCATGCCGTGGCCTCCTCAACGGTGTCATTGTGTAGGCGGTTCACCTCGTGGCAGGCGACTTCGACGGGACCGTATTGGACCACTTCCGGCAAAACAGTGCGGCATAGATCCGTGGCAAAGTTGCAGCGCGGCGCAAAAGGGCAGCCAGGTGGAATGGCCGTGAGTGATGGCATATTGCCCGGGATTTGCTTGAGCCGTTGCCCCGGAGGGGTTTGCTGCGGAAGGGCATTAATAAGCCCTTGGGTATAGGGGTGTTGCGGGTCGTTGATAATCTCGCGGGTGCGACCCGCCTCGATGATGCGGCCAGCGTACATCACCAAAGTGCGTTCGGTCATCTGGCTGACGACGCCCAAATCGTGGGTGATTAGGATCAACCCCACCTTATTGGAATGACACAGCTCCAAGAGAAGCTCCATGATGTCGGCTTGAATGGTCACATCCAGCGCCGTTGTGGGTTCATCCGCGATGATCAGCTTGGGGTCCAAGAGCAGCGCCATGGCAATGATAATCCGCTGGCGCATCCCGCCCGACAGCTCGTGAGGATATTGATCCAGACGGTCTTCCGGCGACGGGATATAGACCTCGCGCAGTTTCAGGATGGCGATCTGTGTCGCCTCTTCTTTGCTCAGCCTGCGGTGGGCGTACAAAGTCTCCAGCATCTGCTGACCGATCGTCAGAACCGGGTTCAGCGTAACCATGGGGTCCTGAAAGATCATCGCCATGTGGTTGCCACGAATATCGCGCATCTCGGCGTCACCAAGCCCGGTGATATCACGCCCATCAAAGGTGATTGACCCGCCCGAGATAAATCCGGGACGGCTGAGCAGGTTCATCAAGGCAAAGCCGGTGATGGATTTACCAGCGCCAGATTCCCCTACGATGCCCAGACGTTCGCCTTTCCCCAGTTCAAACGAGATGTTGCGCAGGGCGGTGACGGTTTGGTCGCGCATGGCGAACTGAACAGAGAGGTCGCGGACAGAAAGCAGGCTCATATCACTTACCCCTTATACAGTTTCGGGTTCAGGACATCGCGCATCCAGTCGCCCAAAAGGTTGATCACCAGCACCAAGACCACCAGTACCACACCGGGGATCACGGTGATCCACCAACTGCCCGAAAAGATGTAGTCAAATCCGGATGAGATCAGCGAGCCAAGCGACGGCTGGCTGGGCGGCATGCCAAGACCGAGGAAGCTGAGTGACGCCTCGGAAATGATCGCATTAGCAACCTGCACGGTCGAAATCACGAAAATGGGCGACAGCGAATTGGGCAGGATATGCCGCACCATAATGCGCCCCGGGCCGAAGCCCAGAACACGGGCACTGTCGACATACTCTTTCTTCTTTTCAGCCAGCACTGTGGCCCGCACGGTGCGCGCATATTGCGGCCATTCGGCAATACCGATCACCGCAATCAGGAAATAGATGGCATATTGGTTGAAGGTCTCGGATCCGAACATCGCTTGCGTGACCGCCAAAAAGATGATGGCAACCATCAGCGTGGAAAACGACAGCTGGATATCAGCCATGCGCATCAGCAAGTTATCAATCCGCCCGCCGACATAGCCCGCGATCAGACCGATTGAGATGCCCAGAAACGCCTGCAAAGCTACTGCACACAACCCAATCAGCAAGCTCAGACGCGTGCCATAGAGGATCGTCGACCACAGGTCCCTGCCCTGATCATCCGTACCAAACATGAATTGCGTATCAGACCCGTCAATCCACACCGGCGGATACTCGGAATTCATGATGTCGATCTGGTTGGGATCATAGGGATCAAACGGCGCAATCAACGGCGCGAACACAGCCATGATTACGATCACAGCAAAGATCAGGAAGGACACCATCGCCACCGGATTCTTGCGGAAGCTATAGGCCATGTTCGACTGCCAGATGCGATTCATCCGCGAAGGCTGATTGGTGGTCATAGAGCTCATGCGCCCATCCTCGCCAGATTAACAGTCGGATTCACAAGGCCGTAGATCAGATCAACGATGGTGTTGGTCACCACAAAGATGAAGCCCACAACGATCAGATAGGCCACGATCAGGGGCGTATCGACACGGTTCACGGCCTCGAGGAACATGAAGCCCATGCCAGGCCATTGAAACACAGTTTCGGTCAGGATGGTGTAGGCCACCATGGTGCCGATCTGCACACCACCCACGGTGATGACAGGCAGTAAAGTGTTTTTCAAAGCATGCAGGAAGTAAATCCGTCGCGGATTGATGCCCTTGGCGCGGGCGTATTTCACATACTCCGATTGCAGGACTTCCATCATCTCGGCCCGGATCAGGCGAATGAACAGCGGCAGCATGATAGACGCCAGGGCAATGGACGGCAGGAAGATGTGGGTCAACCCGTCCCAACTGGCAAAGTTGGTGTTCCAATAGCCGAACACATGCACCACATCGCCGCGCCCATAGGCCGGGAACCAGCCATACCCTACCGAGAAGACATAAATCATCAGGATCGCGGTCAGAAAGACCGGAATGGATATACCGACAATCGACAACCCCATGATGATCTTGGACAGGATCGTGTTGGGCTTGATCGCTGTATAAACACCCAGTGGCACCGACAGGCCCACGATGATGATGGTGGCACCAAGGACCAGCTCCAGCGTGGCGGGTAATTTCTTGAGGATCACGTCAAGTGCGGGTTCCTTGAAGAAATACGAGGTGCCCAGGTCACCCTGCAATGCATTGCCCAGAAAACGGATGTATTGGGTAAAGAAACTGTCGTTCAGGCCCAATTCATCGCGCAGTTGCTGGCGGACTTCCTCGGACACAGATTGACCAACCAACTCGCGCAGCGGGTCTCCCAGATTGTCCTGAATGGCGAATCCCACCAGCGAGATGACCAGCATCACCGCAATGGCCTGAAACAGTCGTTTTACCAGATAGGCGAGCATGAACCTTCTACCTTGCTAGATCGCTTGTTGATGATCACACCCGTCGGTACCGCTGACAAGCAGCGCCGCATGTCCATGAAAAAGCGATTGGGTGGCGGGGTAAAAGGGGCAGGCCCGAAGGCCCGCCCCGAATGTTAGCTTGGCTTATTCGACAACCAGGTCGCCGAAGTAAGGGAAGTTCAGCGCATTGACGATCTTGTCAGCGCCAACGCCCGCTTTGGCGCCCCAGGCCAGGTTCTGCCAGTGCAGCGGGATGAATGCGGCGTCTTCGTAAAGGATCGCTTCCATTTGCTGCAACATCTCAGCCCGTTTGGCCTGATCTGTTTCGGCATTGGCCATGTTCATCAGCTTGTCAGCCTCTGCGTTGCAGTAAGCGCCCGAGTTGTACTGACCGTTGCCTGTGGCTTCATCAGGACATGCGCTCAGGAACTGGTGGAAGTTTGCACTGTCTTCTGTGTCTGAGTGCCAGCCGATCATCATCATGTCAGCGGCGCGCTCGTCAAACTTGGGCCAGTATTGCGCTTTGGGCATGGTTTGCAGGTCAACCTTGATGTTGATCTTCGACAGCATCGAGGCCACGGCCTGAGCGATTTTGTCGTCGTTCACATAGCGGTTGTTGGGGGCCATCATGGTGATCGAGAAGCCGTCTGCGTAACCCGCTTCGGCCATCAGCGCCTTGGCTTTTTCAAGATCGAACCGAGGCGTCAGCGCCGGGTTGTATCCCAGATAGCCATCAGGTGAGGCCTGCGCACCCACGGTGCCAAAGCCTCGCATGATACGCTCGACGATACCGGCGTTGTTCACGGCATAGTCGATCGCCTGACGAACACGGGCGTCCTTGAATGCTTCAACACGGTCCTGGTTCATCTGGAATGTGATGATCCGGGTGCCTGGCATGGTGATCAGGGTGGTGCCTTCGTTTTCATCAACACGCGCCAGATCGGTGGGCGGCACGGGAGCGATGAAATCAACGTCACCCGCCAGAAGGGCCGCGACGCGGGTCGGGTCTTCCTTGATCGGTGTCAGAACAATCTGATCGACGTTGCCGGGGCTTTCTGAGTCCCAGTAATCGCCGAAGCGGTCAAAGACCACTTTCACACCTTGCTCACGCTCGCTGACCACATAGGGGCCAGTGCCAGAGACATTGCGCGAGGCAAAGCTGTCGCCGTGCTTGACCAGTTCGGCTTTGTCTTTGCCGTCCTCGGTCTGGCCGGTGTAAAACGCGCTGTCCATCGGGAAGATGTAGGTGGCTGTGTGCAGCACCAGCGGATATGGCTCGGATGTGACCAGATCAAAGGTGTCTTCGTCCACGATGTTCACAGCGGTGAACAGGCTGAAGATACCCTTGAAATCGGGGCTTTCTTTTAGACGGTCGAACGTCCACTTCACATCTGCAGATGTCATCTCGTTGCCGGAATGGAACTTCACACCATCGCGCAGGTTGAACCGCATTGTGGTTTCGTCGATCTGCTCCCAGCTTTCCGCCAGACGGGGCTCAAACTGCAGGTCTTGGGTCCAGCGGACCAGCGGATCAAACACCATGTGGCTGAGCTGCAATGTGCCGCCCGATAGCTGCTCATGCGGGTCCAGCGATACGGGGTCCGCATCATAGGCAACACGCACCGTATTTTGCGCCATGGCGGCACCCGCAACCATCACGGTTACAGCGCATGCACCAAAGGCATGTTTTAGAAATGTCATGTAATTTCTCCCAGATTTATAGACTGCGCCAGAGGCTAGCGAGGCATTCTGAGAGGTGCAAATGCTTAAAACGGATAGGGTATGCGCAGGGCGCATGTTCATACATTTGATATATAATACAATGGATTAATTCATATTTTCATGTCGAATTAGCAAAAAACAAAGCGTGACACAAAAAGAAAGGGCCAGTCCCACTTAAGTTGGACCGGCCCAAATTAAACAGTTCTCAAATTAGCCTACTCAGGCTGTCGCATCGTCCTGAGGAATGCGCAGACGCTGGCCTGGATAGATTTTGTCAGGGTCGCTCAACATCGGTTTGTTGGCTTCAAAAATCTCGGTGTAGCGCGCGCCATTGCCCAGCGCCTTTTCCGCGATTTTCCACAACGTGTCGCCGCTTTCCACTTCGTGGAACACCGGGTCATTGCCTTCAGCTTCGTCTTCAACAGCAGCCACACCGGCCGAGTTACCGACCGCCATGATGATCTTTTCTTTGACTTCCTGGCTGGCCGCTTTGCCTGAGACCTTAACCACATCGCCCACAACCGAAATATCGAGACCCGCTGTGTTCAGGCCCAGATCTTCGACCTCTTTTTTCAGCGCTTCCGCTTCGGGCGCCGGATCTTCTTTCTTCTTCCAGAAGTTAAACAATCCCATGAGGTGTACCTTTCCTATTTCCCAAGTGATGCCTGTATCATCCTCATCAACAGACCAAGAGCAAGGGGAAAACCCCAGAGAGATACCCCTGCCCGCCCGTTTTGGTCTGTGCAGAGCCTAGGCTGCTTCGGCACCCGTGAATTGAAGCTTGGCCAGTCGGGCATAAAGCCCCCCTTCGGCAACGAGGCTGTCATGGGTGCCCGTTGCAACGATTTGGCCTGCATCCATCACGATGATCCGGTCGGCCTTTTTTACCGTTGCCAGGCGATGTGCCACGATGACTGTGGTGCGACTGCGGGCCATGGCATCAACTGCTTGTTGCACCGCACGCTCAGATTCCGCGTCAAGCGCCGATGTGGCCTCATCCAGCAGCAAAACGGGCGCGTCACGCAAAATGGCACGGGCAATGGCAATCCGTTGCTTCTGCCCCCCCGACAGCATCACTCCGCGTTCGCCCACATAGCTGCCATATCCTTCTGGCAATGCGGAAATGAAATCATGCGCGGCGGCGGCCCGGGCGGCCTCTTCAACTTCGGCGTCCGAGGCATCCAACCGGCCAAACCGAATGTTGTCCCGCGCTGACGCGGCAAAAATGACCGGGTCTTGCGGCACCAGCGCCATGGCCTGCCGGAAATCGGCGCGGCGCATATCGGACAAAGACACACCGTCCAACGTGACGCGCCCTGCATCTGGGTCGTAGAACCTTTGTATCAGCTGAATGATCGTTGTTTTTCCGGCCCCCGAGGGTCCGACAATCGCGACGGTTTCACCTGGTGTGACATCCAGTGACAACTCCTCCAACGCTGCCGTTTCGGGGCGCGCTGGATAGCGGAAGGTCACGTTCTCAAAGCGGATCGCCCCTCTGGCCGGATGCGACAGTGGCTGAGCCTTGTCGGGATCCTGCACCGTGTCTTCGGCGTTGAGCAATTCGACCAGCCGCTCGGTGGCACCTGCTGCGCGTTGTAGCTCTCCCCAGATTTCTGACAGGGCTGCAACAGATCCCGCCACCATGACCGAATAAATCACGAACTGCACCATGCTGCCCGCACTCATCTCCCCGGCGCGTACGCCTCGCGCGCCCATCCACAGGACGCCTACGATACCTGTGAAAACCAAAAAGATCACAATCACCGTCATCAGAGCACGGGTTGCGATACGGCGTCGCGCAGCGTCAAAGCTCTGTTCGGTGACGGTGGAAAACTGCCCGCGGCTGGCCTCCTCATGGGTAAAGGCCTGCACGGTTTGCACGGACAAGAGTGCCTCGGACGCATTGCCGGAACTGGCCGCAATCCAATCCTGATTTTCACGACTGAGCCCGCGCAGGCGACGCCCCAACACCAGAATGGGCACGATGACCAGAGGCACAATCAGCAATACCATCCCGGTCAATTTGGCCGAGGTGAACAGCATCAGGATCAACCCGCCCAGAAAGATCAGTAAATTGCGCAGAGCGATGGAAACGGATGAGCCGATCACACTCAGGATCAGGGTTGTATCGGTGGTGATCCGGCTCAGCACCTCTCCGGTCATTATGCGTTCGTAAAACGCAGGGCTCATTCCAATCACCCGGGCAAAGACCGCCTTGCGGATGTCTGCGACCACCCGTTCCCCCAACCGCGTGACCAGCAGATAGCGCAACCCCGTGCCCAGCGCCAAAAGTGCGGCAATGCCAACGGCGGCTGTGAAATAAAGATCCAGAATTGCGCCGTCTTCGACACCAAAGTTGTCCACAACACGCCGCACAGCCAATGGCAGAATCAAGGATACGCAAGCTGTCAGAACCAGAGCCATCACCGCACCCAGGGCCAACCCACGATATGGTGTCACAAAGGGCCAAAGCTGTGCGAGCGTGCCCAGCTTTTTGGATTTTTCACGATCTTGCTTTTGTGATCCGTTTCCGGGCGAAGACGCCATGGTGTCATCCGATGCTTTGAGTTTCGGATCCGTGTTTGGCCGCGCCTGTGCGCGGGGTCAAGTGGACAGATTGTCAGATGCTGGATGGGCCAACAATAGGGTATGTAACGTACGGCGGGCATCGTGTTCACGTCATCAGCCTGGAAGGCAAGCACTCAAATCCGATATTCCTAAATAATTACCAAAATTCACATTAGTAATCTTGAGTAAAATGTCGGGAATATATCGGAAAACAACCATTGGAGCGGGCGGCGGGAATCGAACCCGCGTCATCAGCTTGGAAGGCTGAGGTCTTACCACTACACAACGCCCGCGCTCTGCCAAACACCCTTATTTCATAGACATTTTGCCGTCAACCCCACTGATGGACACGTCTTGATAGAAAGCGCCTGCGCTATTTTGAGACTAGGGTTTTCATATGTGAACCCAATTTGCACATTTTGAAAGCACTAAGCGCATTTATCCCTATTTATGAGGCGGCACTCCCCCCTTGTTCCTTTCGATGAATGATTCCCAAAAGAGCGAACCGAGGCAAAGAAGTTCATTTTGCATGAGAAACCAAGCAAGGACGGGCGGAAAGTGTGAATTCGCTGCACCTGCACAGCTACCTCCGAATATCCGAAAAGCCGACGTTCAGGCCCCGCTTTTCATAAAGGCACGCCATCAGCGCTCGATGGAATTTGCATAGGCGCTATACAAATATTTTTGACATTCTAAGTGGAGTACAAATGAACTTGAATATCCATGAAGGCTTGCTTGATTTTTGGTATCTCTCCCAGCGCCCTCTTGGCACCGTTCGTTCCACCATATTTAACTTTCAGAAAGTCACCGATTTTTGAAAGAGCTAGCTCATCAACACCGTGAATCTCATACGCCGCCAAAACCGCTTCCAGGAATGAACGCATCTCGCCTTCGATATCTGAAAAACCGTTTGCTCGGGCTGTTTCGGCTCTCTCAGTCCGCATCAACGGAGCCAAAGTGAATCGTACATATGCGAGCACATCGAAGACATCGCTGTTAGGTGCGTCGATCAAACGCTTCATGTCCGCGAGGCGATCGGCATCGTACCCTCTGTCAGCTAGTATCTTTAGGAATTGAACCCTCGTTTCAGGGTTGCTCCAAATCTCACGCAGATGGTCTTCGTCGCGAACCAAATCACCAAGGTCGCCGAACAACTGGTTCATAAACTCTTCGCCGGAAATCAACTTTCCGTCGTGCGAAAAATAGCTGGTCGTCGCAATATACCGAATTCTGCGTTCTTTGCCGTCGGCCAGCTTGATCACGATCTTCGGTTCTGGGGCTGGCCCCGGCTCAGGCGGTCCGGTGGGTGGTGTCGGCGTGGGGCGCGGCGGCTTTGGAGTAGGTTCATCTGGCGGCAAAGGCTCCCCATCCCACTCGGGGTCGTTGAAATGCTCATAGGCTTTCACAAAATCATAGACTGTGAAGAAATCCTTGCCCTCGAATGTCCGCGTCCCGCGTCCGACGATTTGCTTGAATTCGATCATAGATTTCACGGGTCGCATAAGAACGATGTTGCGCACATTTCGCGCATCCACACCCGTTGATAGTTTTTGCGAGGTCGTCAGGATCGTCGGTATGCTGCGTTCGTTGTCCTGAAACTCGCGCAAATGCTGTTCACCCAGGGCGCCATCGTTCGCGGTGACACGTTCGCAATAATGCGGATCGTCAATGTCTTTGATCTGGTTGATGTAGTCACGCACCGCCGCTGCGTGGTTCTGGGTGGCGCAGAAAACCAATGTTTTCTGACGTGGGTTGATCTGATCCATGAATTCATGAATGCGGCTTTGCTCGCGTTCGGGGATGATGATCTTCGCGTTGATCTCGTCTTCAGTGTAGACGTGGTCAGGATCAATCTCACCGCCCACCACTTCGTCTTCGGAATCGTAGACATAGGTATCGATAGTGCTGGCCATCTGGCGCACTTTGAACGGTGTCAGGAAACCGTCGTCAATCCCATCGCGCAGGGCGTAGGTGTAAACCGGCTCACCGAAGTAGGAATAGGTGTCGGCGTTCACTTTGCGTTTGGGCGTGGCGGTCAGGCCAAGCTGAACGGCGGGTTCAAAATATTCCAGAATACCACGCCAGGTGCTTTCGTCCTTGGCCCCGCCTCGGTGACATTCATCAATGATGATGAAATCAAAGAAATCCGGTGCATAAGATTGAAAATTAAACGCAGTTTCCCCGTCCTTGCCTTCGGTCATGAAGGTCTGGAAAATCGTAAAGAACACCGATGCATTGCGGGGCATCTTGCCCTTTTTGCTGATCTCTTTGGGGTTGATGCGGCTCAGCGCGTCTGGCTCAAACGCGGAGAACGAATTATACGCCTGATCCGCCAGAATGTTGCGATCTGCCAGAAACAGGATGCGCGGGCGGCGGGTTGGCTCGCCGGTCAGGCTCCAGCGCGATTGAAAGAGCTTCCATGCGATCTGAAACGCGATGGAGGTTTTGCCGGTGCCTGTTGCCAGCGTCAGCAGGATACGCCGGTCGCCATCGGCCATCGCTTCCAGTACCGCATTTACAGCCCCGGCCTGATAATAGCGCGGCTGCCATTTGCCGCCGTCAGTTTCAAACGGCACCTGCCCGAACCGGTCGCGCCAGGCGTTGCCCGTGGGATAGCAGCGATCCCAAAGCTCCAACGGTGTCGGCACCGCGTCCACTTCGCCCTCGGCCCCGGTGTGCAGGTCAATTTCGTAATAGCGCAGCCCGTTGGTGCAATAGGCAAAGCGCGCGCCGATGCGGGTGGCATAGTCATAGGCCTGCCCGCGCCCTTCGGTATAAGGCAGGCTGGCCTTCTTGGCCTCCATCACCGCCATCACGTGGCCATTCATGCGCAAGACGTAGTCGGCGGGCTTGGGCGCGTTGGTGGCACCACCCGACATGATCCGCCCGGGCCAGAGCATTTCTTCCCGGTTCACCCGCGCGCCGTCGATTTTGGCGGGGCCTTCCCAGCCCTGAGCGGCAAGGTCCGGATCAATCCGCATCGCGCGGGTGTCGGCCTCGGTCTCGTTGGGAAGTGGGGAATTATCAATCATCGGTTGAGGTTAGCTCAGGTCAGCTCCCCGGCAAAGGCCTTTTGCAGGAGCGATTGCCGCAGGTCAGCGATGTCGGTGAGTTTGGTGCGATAGTTGGTTTCAAGCACTTCAACACTCGAACGCAACTCGGTCAACTCAGCCGCAACAACTTTTTGGGTCGCGATGTCCGGCAGATAGATAGGGCAGTCCTTAATTTGCTGACCACTGATGTGGGGCACCCCTATGCCAGTTTGAATAGACAGCACATACTTTTCAAATAGTTTGCTACCGATAAAATGGCCCAAATAATCATGTCTCGAATTGGACAGGCAGCGAAGTCTGGCAACTCGTTGAACCAATAGTAATGGCAGTTCAGCCTCAGAGACCACTGCAAACTTAATGCCGTCTTTGACCGATGTACGGTCCATCGCTAGCAATACATCATTTGCGGCGAGTCTAAACTTTTCATATTCGTCACATTGAGTAAGCGGCCAACGTTTGACGTTCTTCCACCGGAATTGACCCTGGACTAAATTGTCACCGCGAACCATTGGCATATCTTCGGGTTCCTCTGAGTAGCCAGCGCTCTTAAATGCAAAGCCAGTCAACACCTCGACAGCCGCGCCCAAGGTCGAATTGCGATCAGTGGAGTTATTGTCAAATACTCTGCTTACGTGGCTCTCAAACAACTCCCGCGCGTTTTGGAGGTTGGTTTCGGCGTTCTCTTTGGCGCGGGTCAGCCCCTCAAACGCCGCATCCAAAACCGCCACAATCCGCTTTTGCTCGTCGAGGGGCGGGATTGGAATTTCAAACGGGGAAATATCTTGCTTGTTGAATCCGGCCTGTGCGCCACGGACAGAAACCGATGCTAGCGGCTGTTGAAACAATTCGGATGTTAGAAAGTAATAGAAAAAGTCTTGATCCAGTAATGACAAGTTCGGAACGGTCCGGATCAGGGCGACGTTATATGTTCCAGCTTTCCCGCGATGAATTTGGCCGACCGACGCGCCATAGCGTCCAATCATGATATCAGATTCTTGGCAGGTATTGGTCTTGTTAGTTAGCGGCACGTAGACCGCTTTGTCGTCGCTCTTAAAATCTCGAATTTGTAGCATTCGGACGTATCCGTCGCGTGGGCTGTCGATAAACTCGGATTTAGGGGGTTGGGAACCACCTTTGAAATCACAAACCTCACCAAGCGGCGTAACCTCCCACCCGGCCTTCACAGCATCCCCCTGATCTCTTCCAGGATCGTGGCAGTCTGAACATCCCGCGCCAGCATGTCCTCGATGATTTCAGCCGGTTCCCGCAGGGGGGCTTCCTCGGGCGCGAAGGGGTTTTTGACGGACATATCAAACGTCTCGTCGTCAATATCCCCGCGCGCCACCGTCCAGCTTTTGGCGCTGTCGGCCTTGGTTTTTTGCAGCGCCAGAAACTCGGCCAGTTCATCATCGCGCAGGGGCGCGGTTTTGCCCAAGGACCGCTCCGGGTCCAGCGCGTAAAACCATGTATGCCGCGTCTTGCGCCCCTTCTCGAAGAACAGCACCACGGTTTTCACGCCCGCGCCCTGAAACACCTTGGCCGGGCAATCCAGCACGGTGTGCAGGTTGCACGTTTCCAGCAACTCGCGGCGCAGCGCGGCGGCATCGCCGTTGGATAAAAACGTGTTCTTGATCACCACAGCGGCCCGCCCGCCCGCCTTCAGCTTGCGGATGAAGTGCTGGATGAACAGATACCCCGTCTCACCCGATTTGATCGGAAAGTTCTGTTGCACCTCGGGCCGTTCGCCCCCGCCAAAGGGCGGATTGGCCAGAACCACGTCATGGCGATCCTTCTCCTGATAATCCATGACGTTTTCATTCAGCGTATTGGTGCGCCGGATGTTGGGGGCGGTGATGCCGTGCAGGATCATGTTCATGATACCAATGACATAGGCGAGCGATTTCTTTTCCTGCCCATAGAAGGTCTTGGTTTGCAGGGTGTGGAAATCGGTGGCGGAGATGTCGGGTGTCATCATATAGGCGTAGGCCTCGCACAGAAACCCCGCCGAACCGCAGGCGCCGTCATAGACCGTTTCGCCAATCTTGGGATCAACCACCTTGATCATCGCGCGGATCAGCGGGCGCGGGGTGTAATACTCACCGCCGTTGCGCCCCGCATTGCCCATGCGCTTGATGCGGCTTTCATAGAGGTCCGACAGCTCGTGCTTGGCCTCTTGTGTGTTGAACTCCAAACCGTCCACAATTTCCAGCACATCGCGCAGCGAATAGCCTGAGCGGAATTTGTTGGTAATCTCCGAGAAAATCTCACCAATCTTGTATTCGATGGTATCCGGGCTGGTCGCATCCTTGCGGTATTTCTTGAGCGTCGGGAAAAGGGCTGTGTTGATGAAGGTGATCAAGTCTTCACCTGTCAGCACATCCTTGCGCTCGGTGCCATCTTCGTTTTTGGCGGATGCCCATGTTTTCCAGCGCATATGGGTTGGAAGGGTTGGGGTGTAGTCACGCCCTTCCAACTCGGCCTCATCCTGACGTTCTTGTTCCAGATCATCGAGATATTTGAGAAACAAAATCCATGACGTCTGTTCCGCGTAGTCTAATTCTGAGGCCAGTCCCTCTTCATTGCGAAGCTCGCGGTCGATACTGTTGAACGCGTTTTCAAACATTGCGGATTCCTGTCATTTTTTCGCAGATTAGTTTTTGTCGGGGCGGTGAACAACGAGGAACTAGGCTAATGCTTGCGATTTAGACGATGTTACCCGTTCGTCTGGTCGGAAATGCTGCATCTTGCATGAAGGTCGGCTTTAGGGAAACGGGATAGCCGAAATTGAGTGGAGCTAAATGACCGGTAAGGGCCGTTTCCAATACAATCGTAGATAATGCTGCGCAACATCCGAGGTCGGCGAAACTTCCGCTTTTTGAACTAACGCGCCGCTTTTCCTTTCCACTACATCGAAGTAGTCTTGTGGTATGGAGAATGCTTTGTCGGAATATGAAGATAAACAATCCCTAGATCAGGTGGTTGGGGCGGCGGTCAAAGCACATCGTGTACTTGCAGGCCAGACACTCGCCGAGCTATCCAGCCGTGCAGGTGTTTCCACTGCGATGATCTCAAAGATTGAACGCGGGCAGGTCTCTGCGTCGCTTGGGACGCTTGAGGCGTTGGCGGATGCGATTGGCGTTTCTCTGATCAATTTTTTTGCCGGGACCGTCGAACATTCAGACGTGTCGTTTGTGGCCGCAGGAGAGGGCATCACGGTTCAACGCCTCGGCAGCGGGTTTGGTCATATCTACAAAATGATTGGCCGGGCCGCAGCGCGCCATGTGGGATTTGAAGCGTTTAACGTGACGCTTGAACGGCCTTTGCAAAACCGTCCTTTGTATCAGCATCGTGGTGTGGAGTTCATTCATGTCACCGATGGTGAAATGATCTATCGCTGTGGGGAGGCGAGCTATCACATGCGCCCCGGTGACAGCCTGAGTTTCGAGTGCAGCACTGCACACGGACCGGAAGACCTGATGACCAACAAAGTCAGCTTTGTCACTGTTATCTCAAAGGCAGATACCAACGAAAGTTGAGATATCGCGCAGCCGCTGTTCCGCGGCCACGCAAGTTGGTGAGCTTACAAGCCCCACTTTTCCTGGTTCTTTTCAAAGAAGCCTTGGGCCTTTTTCACCTTTACCCAATTGTTCACATAGTTGATCCAGACCTGATCTTGTTGCGGCAGAAGCATCGCAATTGGCGTGGGCCGGCGGGCTTCGGTGTCCGCCACTTTGGCAATCGGGAATTTCTCACCCAACGTCGCGCCTTCGATGTTGGAGGTGACAAAGACATCAGCACGTCCTGACAGCACTTCCTGGTATCCGCGGGCAGGCGCTTCGACCACAATCAACTCGGCTTCAGGGAACCATTCGCGGACCATTTTCTCAAATGAAGTACCCAAGGTGGTGGCCACTTTCACATCGGGATTGTTGATTGAATCGTAGCCCGAGAAGTTGCCCGCCTTGTCTTGCGTGGTGAACGGGAAGAATTCGACTGCGATATAGCTTTCTGAAAATCCGGCAACTTTCATCCGGGCAGGCGACATCGAAGCCGAGCCTGTCATATGGTACTGTCCTGCAACAACCCCGTTCACAAGCGTCTTCCAGTCGGTCGGAACAAACTCAACCTCAACCCCCAGATCCGTGGCAAGTTCTGTCATGATATCAATGTCAAAACCCTTGTAACTGTTGGTGGCCGGGTCTTTGACTGTCATAGGGTTCCAGTCGCCGGTGGTGCCAACTTTCAGAACCCCGCTGTCGAGGATTTCGTTCAAGGCCGATTGGGCCAGTGCTGCGCCCGATAAGCTCAGGCTGAGTGCTGCAGCCGTGATAGCCGTCAAAAAGCGTTTCATACTGTTCTCCCGTTGGTGGTTTTGTTGTTCTTATCCAGTCTAACTGAATTGGTGCTTGATTTAAGTCCGACCACCCCACTAACCTCAAGAAAAATTTTTCCTCACAAGAAAAAAGCGAGTTCGAGGACGTGATGCAATGACCCAGGCCGCCATAGAACTTCATAACGTAAACAAGTGGTTTGATACGTTTCACGTTCTCAAAGACATCAATTTGTCGATTCAGCCTGGGGAAAAAGTGGTGATTTGCGGACCATCAGGTTCGGGAAAGTCTACGGTGGTGCGGTGCATCAACCGGTTGGAGGAGCATCAGAAAGGCACGATTCGGGTCGATGGCGTTGAACTCAATGATGATCCTCAGTCGGTGGCTGCAATACGATCCGAGGTTGGGATGGTGTTCCAGCAATTCAACCTGTTTCCACATCTGACAGTGCTTGAAAATCTGACGCTGGGCCCGATCAAGGCACGTGGCCTGTCGAAGGACGAGGCACGCGCAAAGGCGATGCATTATCTGGAGCGTGTGCATATCCCGGAACAGGCCGACAAACGACCCGCTCAGCTGTCCGGTGGTCAGCAGCAGCGTGTTGCCATTGCGCGATCCCTGTGCATGGAACCTAAGGTACTGCTGTTTGATGAACCAACCTCGGCGCTGGATCCCGAGATGATATCAGAAGTTCTGGATGTGATGGTCGAGCTGGCTCAAGAGGGCATGACTATGGTGGTGGTCACCCATGAAATGGGCTTTGCCCGTAAAGTTGCTGATCAAATGGTCTTTATGGACGCGGGCGAAATTGTGGAGCAGGGCTCGCCCGAGGCGTTCTTTGGCGCTCCGCGCTCTCCGAGATGTCAGAAGTTTCTGTCACAAATTTTGCAGCATTAGAACGGGAGGATTTCATGAAAAAATACCTGATAATCTTCGCCCCGCTTGTGCTGCTCGCAGGATGTTCCAGCTCATCAACTTGGGGCTGGTATGTAATCAATCCGATGACGCCGTCGGGATGGATTAATGTGAAATTCTTGATCTCAGGCATGTGGGCCACCATCTTGATTTCCGTCATAGCGGCAGTGATCTCGATTGGCCTGGGTCTAATCGTGGCCTTGCCAGGTCTGGCCGCAAGCCGGGGATGGCGCGTGCTGAACCGGGTTTATGTCGAACTCATACGCTCCATTCCCCTTTTGCCGATGCTGTTCTGGGTGTTCTACGGTCTGCCCATCATCTTTCGTGAAATGGGTGTAAACATTCCGATTGATCCGTTCTGGGGGGCGATCATCACATTGGCCATTTCTGACAGCGCCTTTACCGCCGAGATTTATCGTGCGGGTATTCAGTCAATTGCAAAGGGGCAGACCGAGGCGGCGCAAACCATTGGCCTCAACTACATTCAGACGATGCGCTATGTGATCTTGCCTCAGGCCATCCGGCGCATCCTGCCACCGCTGGCCAATCAGTTCATCTATATCGTCAAGATGAGCGCCTTTGCCTCGGTCATCGGCATGCAGGAATTGACCCGCCGTGCAAACGAACTGGTGGTGACCGAGTATCGGCCACTGGAAATCTATTCATTGCTCATCCTCGAATATCTTGTGCTGGTTCTAATCATCAGTGCCGGCGTGCGCTGGCTTGAGCGGCGCATGGGGTCGGATGAACGCAGCTAAGGAGACGCGAAAATGGAATGGAAATCCTTCATGTCGGATATCGAAAGCGATATAGCGGCGTATTCCGATGAAGTTCCCGAAACCGTCCGCGGGTTCGGTATCATGGGCAAAGCGGCCAAGGCTGATGGCGCTCTGAGCGAGAAAGTGAAGGAATTCATCGCGCTTGGTATTGCGATATCAACTCGTTGCGACAGCTGCATTGGTTTTCACGTGCGGTCTCTTGTTCGTCTTGGTGCCACGCGCGAAGAGCTTTGCGAAGCCCTTGCCATGGCCACTTATATGGGCGGAGGGCCGTCCTATGCCTATAGCGCCAAAGCGTTGAATGCATTCGATACCTTCTCTGGGAAGGGCTAAGTGATGCGACCCGATCTGATTGGCAACGAAGGGTTTTTGCGAAACAGCTGGTATGTTGCCGCGCGCAGCGAAGATATTGAACGCACGCTTCTGCCCAAGACGATCATGGGAGAGCAGATCGTCTTTTTTCGCGGTGAAAAAGGCGAGCCGATTGCGCTTGAAGATGCATGTCCGCATCGCAAGCTGCCTCTGTCTCGCGGGTCGATTGAAGGCAATCACGTGGTTTGCGGCTATCACGGACTTACCTTTGACTGTACCGGTGAATGCGTGATTGCACCGACACAGCTGGACAATCCGCCGCGTCGGGCTGCCGTGCATTCCTACCCGGTAGAAGACCGCTGGGGGTTTCTCTGGATCTGGATGGGAGACCCGGACCAGGCCAATCGGGATGATATCCTGCACATCCCGAACTTTGACAATTCGGATTGGGGAAAAACCCCCAAAGGCGCGATGCAGATGGCGTGTCACTATCTCTATATCGTCGACAACCTTCTGGACCCCAGCCATGTGGCTTGGGTGCATCTAACCTCGTTCGCCGGGGCTGGAACGGACAATCGCCCGCTGGAGGTTGAAGAGATTGAAAACGGGGTCATCGTCTCGCGGTGGGTTTTGAACGAAGCGCCGCCGCCTTACTATCAGGACATGCTGCCCTTTGGCCCTCAGTGTGACCGCAAGCAGCACTACGAATGCCGCCTGCCGTCCACAGCGATCAACATGTCGGTTTATACGCCCGCCGGGGAAGGAGGAGCAGACAAGCCGATGTCGCCTAATGCCTTTGTGAATATTTCCTACAATTTCATCACACCGATCGACAATGAATCTGCGATGTACTTTTGGTTCCAGCACCGAAATATGCACGCCAGAGACGAGACCTTGTCCCAACGTATGTTCGAAGGCGCGCTGATGGCCTTTAATGAAGACAAGGAAGTGCTGGAATACGTCCAGCCGGGTATGGCAAACCGCACCAAGGATTACATTAACCTTGGTCTTGATGCCGGAGCGATGCGGTTTCGCACGCGGATCGCACGGGAAATCAAAAACGAAGCTGGATAACTCATGAGCCGCAAAGCTGCCCATCGGCACTTTGCCCGACCTCCTGACGGGGGGTTTCAAAAACCGCCCGTATGCAAGGGTAGTTGTCAATAATTTCAGCGCCACTGGGTACTTTGGCGGGGTCAAGCCGGCCTGAGGACCACACCGCAACGCCATCGACCATGATGGTTGGATCCAATACATTCAGGGATATTTCACCCGGTGCGTAGTCTCCACATGTATGGAAATGCAACAGGCGTGGATTGCCAAAAGCGCTGCCGCTCCAACGTTGGAAATTCTCACTTGCACGGCCTTCGTAGGCACATCCCGGATGAATACCGGCATGCCATGAATGCATGGTAAACGGGTCCAGCCCAAACATTTCACTGACATGGCGATACTGCGCGTTTGCTACTGCTACATCCTCGGGGCGTCCTGTGATGTCTTTCAGAATCGCGTTTTCAAAATGCACGGCGATAGGCTCTTGCAGCGTCACGCCATAGGGTTCGTAAAACCTGGATCCAGTGCCAACCAAAAAGCCTTGCTGCATGACGACACCTGAGAATCCGGCGACTGGCACTGGGGCAAACACCAACATCGGGAACCGGTCCACTGATACATCCGTCTTTGTTTCGGAAAAGGCAGCACCGGGGCCGCGGAAATCAGTCCCCAAAGGGCAGGTGACGTGAATGTCTCTGGCCTGAGCCAGTAAATCATTCACTGCGTTTTTCAGATCGACGAAGCCCTGATAATGCGCCCAGCCGAAACCGGATGCCAGAGATGCCGTGTCCAGTGCATACGACATGATCGGACGGACATCGCTCATATCGCTGCTAAAGCGTATTTGATCTCCGCTGCGAGACAAAAAGAGCGTTCGGTCAGCCGCTTTCATATCCTCAATCATCTTACGGGGCAGTTCGGTACCCAGCGGATCAAAAGGTGCAATTTGAAGCTGCGCTTGGATGCCCAGGTTCTGAGCATAGCGCACCACTGCATCGGCAATCTCCGCGCAATAATAATCCTGACTGGGGCATTCACGCAATACCAGCAGATGGTCGCCGCGGGATAATCCACCGCAATTCAGAAGCAGGTTTTCGATACCCGCACGGATATCCGGCTCCCTCATCCCTGTGTCCTCTGATGGCCAAAATGCAAGAGTGATGATACGCCCGATAGGGTAAAGCAATCCAGAAGTTATTTCATCCCGGTGGAAATTTCTACTGTGAATCCGCGCGGCTTTCCCGATACACTTTGCCCAAGAAGGTGAGGAGGATGAACATGAGCGCCTGGATCGAGATGATACCCGATGAAAACGCCAATGGCCGATTGAAGGAATTGCTCGACAAGGCGCGCACGCCTCATGGGACCGTCGATACAGTTATGCGCGTCCATTCATTGCGCCCCGAGACGATGAACGGGCATGTCACGCTGTATCGCTCTGTACTTCATTCAGAAGACAATGTGCTACCCTTCTGGTTTCTCGAAGTGGTTGCCAGCTACACGTCCATTTTGAACGATTGCACTTATTCGCTCACACATCACTTTATGAACGTGCGCAACCTCTTGCGGGATCAGCCACGCTCGGACAAGATCTTTACCGCCCTCAAGGCACATCGCCCTGAAAATGAGTTTGACGGAAAAGAACTGGCACTTCTGCGATATACCGCCAAGCTGACGACTGATGTCGGTCGTATGATAAAATCCGACTTTGAAGCACTAAGGATTGCGGGCTGCAGCGATGGCGAGATCCTCGAAGTCAACCAAGTCTGTGCCTATTTCAATTACTCAAACCGGCTTTTGAATGGGTTAGGCGCAACAACTGAAAGTGATATCATAGGGTATTACAAAGGTGACAAAGACACCGAGTAGAATTCTGCAGATAGCCAAGAAAATCCTGCGACGATCCTGACGGTAACGAGTTGCATACAGTTGCGTTAACGTCGCAATTTCAGACTATAGTAGTATTTGCTCCTCGACTCAGACCTAAAGCCGGAATTGTGCGGCTGAGTTCGTTTGGTTTTTAATTCGACTAGATATGTCTAACAATTGGTCAAACTGACCAGCCAACCGGTATCAAAATATGCAATGCGGTCTTTGTCCGGTTGAGAGAGCAGCGCAATTCGCGAATGTCCGCTTTCGGGACATTGATTTGGTGAATTCGAGCAAAGACCAATGTTGGCTATGGGCCGTTGCGGTTGAATTTGGCTTGTTATCGCGCCACCAATGAGTCCTGAAACTTGCAGAACATTGGCATGGCCCTACTGTACGAAGACTGTTTAGAGATAGTACGGTGGCTCGGGTAAAAATCGGACCCGCTTTCACGTACAGGACCACGCCATGCCCAGGATTGATACGATATTGTTGCGGTGTCGCGACCCTCTCGCCCAACGGCGGTTTTACTGCGAGATTCTGGGCATGGATGTTCGCGCCAATGGTGCAGTTGCCTATGGTTCGGAAGAGGCTGGCCTGAAGTTCGAAAAGGCCACACACTCATATCAACCAACCAAGGGCGATATCTATTGGAAAATAGCATTGGCCGTGCCGAACATCGAACTGGCCTGCGAACAGTTGACAGCCCAAGACATCAAAGTGGGAACACCCCACCAATTCCAAGACATTGGCTATCTGGCGCATTTCCAAGACCCCGAAGGCTTCACAATCGAGCTGATCGAACATTGGTTCGAAGGCAACCGGCCCGAAGGTCGACATGACACATCCCAGTTGGGCGGCGGGGCCAGCCTGAACCTGCTCACCCTGCGCACCCATGACATCGCGCCCATTCGTGAGGACTGTCTTGCTTGGGGCATGACCACGCTTTCGGTTCAGCCGGTAAACGACTATGGGTTCACCCTGCATTTCTTTGCTTTCACGGAAGACACGCCACCCAATTCGGACCTGGAAGCGGTGGAAAACCGGGAATGGCTATATCAACGCCCTTACACGGTGCTGGAGATTCAAGCCGTACACGCGACTGGCGAAAAGACACCCGCCGATTTGGACACAGCGGGGTATTCAGGAACTGAATTTACTGGCATGCCGCACCCCTTTTATAGCGAACGGTTACAGATAAGCGGAAAGGGGAACTGAGCCGACACCAGACGGTAATGGGTCATCGTAGCCATAGCTACAAGAACAACACCAGAGCGAACCTATACAACGACATACCCGCTTTGAGAGACCGATTTGTCCGAATTGCGTGAATTCAAGTCAGCTGAAATGCTGCGTCCTGCACGAATGACCGCAATGCGAAAGCTGCGCTGTGGCGGCAATCGACGCGATGAATGACTGCAATCGGCCGATCTTATAAAGTAATTCCGTTCAACAATGACTAATCGTACGATTCCTTTTGTTTAACACCCACTTCGGCGCCTATGCCTTCTGGTTCGTGATCAACCAGGTATTCCGGAAATCCTGGAGCGCACAGGTCTTCCCCACAATCATCTTCCAGGCGCTTTACAACCTGGCTTGACCACACACGAGGACCATAGCGCTTTAACCCATCCTCCACGGCCGCCACGCAGACAGGGGACAACTCGACCGGCACATCGTAAGACTTCGCCAGATCATCAAAGAGCGTCACGTCCTTCACCTCATGATCCATCGTGAAGTTGATGTTGTAGCTTCCGTTCAGGATCAATTGACCCTCGGTTTCTTGCACAAACGAATTGCCGGAACTCACGCGTATCGCCTCGTAGGCCACGGTTAAATCAATGCCAGCCTTTTTGACGACCATGAATGCCTCTCCGGTTGAGACCAGTTGCACACCTGCCAGGTAATTGGTGATGACTTTCAGAACAGAAGCCGAACCGAGTTTGCCGGTATGTACGATCTGGCGGCCCATTGTTGACAAAAGCGGAAGAACCTTTTCAAAGGCGTCGCGACGACCGCCAGCGAAAATCGCGATGTTGCCCGTTGACGCCCTGTGGCACCCCCCGGAAACGGGGCTGTCCATTGCGATGCCACCTTTTGCTTCGACCAAGGCACCAAGACGCTGCACGTCTTTGGCCTCAATCGTGGACATTTCCAGCCAAATCTTACTTTCAACTATGCCTTCCAACACGCCGTTCTCTTCTTCAAGTACCAGTGTAGAAATCACAGGCGACGGAAGACAGGTGATGATGACGTCGCATGTCTCCGCCAGTTCGCGACCGCTGTCTGCCTGACCTGCTCCCCATTGAGTCCGCTAATTTAGGTTAGCTCTGTTCAGGTTTTGGTCTTCCTTTGACCGGTTAGCACATTCTGCTGGCGTCAGGCCAGCGAGGCTTGTGTGTGGACGGTGGTGGTTGAAGTCCTTCCGCCAAGCGGCAATTAGATCACGTACATGGCGGAGGTTATCGAATAGGTGATCGTTCAGGCATTCGTCACGCATCCTGCCGTTGAAGCTTTCGACAAACCCGTTCTGCATTGGCTTGCCGGACGCGATGTAATGCCATTCAACCTTGCGGTCTTCTTGCCACTTCAGGATCGCATTGGAAGTCAGTTCGGTCCCATTGTCGCTGACCACCATGCAGGGGTATCCACGCATTTCAGCGATCCGATCCAATTCACACGCAACGCGATCACCAGACAAAGACGTATCAACCACAGCGGCAAGACATTCACGACTGAAGTCATCAATCACATTCAGAATGCGGAACCGGTGACCGCAGGACAGGCTGTCAGACACGAAGTCCAACGACCACCGCTGGTTCGGCCCCTGCGGTATCGCCATGGGCGCTCTGGTGCCCACTGCACGCTTGCGACCGCCGCGTTTACGGACTGTTAACCCTTCTTCGCGGTAGATCCGATACAGCTTCTTCCAGTTCACATGCCATCCTTCGCGCTTCAGCAGAATGTGCAGTCGACGATAGCCAAAGCGTCGCCGTTCAGACGACAGCTCTTTCAATCGACCACGCAGCTCCGTATCCGCTGGCCGCTTCGACACACGTCGATAGACCCGTGGATCAATCCCAGCCAATGCACAGGCACGCTTCTGATTGTATCGCTTCTTTGTCATGGCCCAGGTCACCGCGTTTCTGCGTGAGCCGGGCCTCAATAGTTTTTCCCAGCATTTCCTTGAGTGTCGAGACATCCATGATCTGCTCAGCCAGCAACTTCTTAAGCTTAGTATTCTCCGCCTCAAGACTCTTCAGCTTCTTCACGTCAGGCACTTCCATACCACCAAACTTGGATCGCCATTTGTAAAACGTGGCATCGCTGACACCGTGCTTCCGGCACAGCTCCTTCGCACCAAGTCCAGCCTGATGCTCTTTCAAGATCCCAATAATTTGCTCTTCACTGAAACGGCTTCTCTTCATCGTCTGTCTCCTTGTTGGAGAACAGGCTAACTCAGAACATCGGACTTTTCAGGGGAGCAGGTCAGGAGGAGTTCGGCTTAATTTCAATGCTTTGTTGATTATTCACAACAAGATTCTGAAAGGATACGCAGATCAGTCAGCTATCAGGTAGGTGGGGAGAGGACGCCGACTACGATCGTAAGAGTTTTTGTTCGACAGTACGCATTCCTGATCTAAGCAGGTGATCCTCCGCCTTTGAATTGGCCCCCCAATAGTTAGGCAGCGGAGGATCAACGTTGCACTTATTAAAATCAAACTACTGCTCGGCTGGGCAATCTAGCTGCTCTCATTGGGCAGCAATAGAAGGGCGACTGGTACACTTCCCTATTGGACAAGATCGACAGTAGTTCAAGGGTTAACTACTTCCATTGTGTCTCGAACCCGGCGTGGCCGCGCCAAAAGTCCAGAATCTCATCAATCGCCCGAAAATCGCAATTGTTCGAGCCGCAGGGGGCGTGCGCGCCATCCTTGCCCGGGATTTCGTGGTTGCCCCCGACCACTGTGATAACACTGACCGGTTCGGAGTCCGGTTCAAGTGCGACGTAGTCCTGTCTGACGCCGACGGTTATGTCCTGCTCCAAGAGCGCGCCATCCCCGCGGCCCTTGTCCGCATAGGTTGTCTCGACGGCGCGCAGAAATGCTCCATTTCGGATAACCAGCCAAAAGGCGGTCTCGTCTATGCGCGAGAAGTAGTCGAAAACACTGGTCGCAGGTGAAGTCGGCGTCAGCATGTAGCATTCCATAAACGACCGCGCATCGGTGATCGCCGGACATGTGCCTGCCGTTACCTTCGCGTCGATATCTGCGATAATGGTTTCGCTTGGGAACGCTATTTTGTCGGCCGTGCCCCAGATCAGCATCGTTGGGTGAAGCGTCTCGGTGTTCGGCTGCCACGGTTTGACGCCCGCCGCGCCGAGCGCATCGACCTTTTCCTGAGTGATGCCGTTGGCAATCAGGCCAAAGCCGAAAAACCGCGCCGACAGTGGATCGGTGATCATCAACTGCAATGCCATGCCCGCACCGTTCGAGAATCCCATTGCGTAGTGTCCCAGCACATTGAAGCGCGCATCGGCTTCGTCCAGCAGAGCCTCAACCAGTTTAAGGTCGTGATCGTTGTTGGCCCCCGCCGGGCCGCAGCTGTTGGGGTTGGGATTCGCGAAGTCGGCCCAGTCCTGTACACCATAGTGGGTCAGATGTCGCCAGAGCGGGGTGCAGACGCTGACCGTGGCGGGAGGAACGCCGAGCGTCAAGTCCGACTGGAGTGCCTGGGGCGCTATGAAGATGATATCCTGCTCGGTCAGGTGATCGACAAAGGCAACAGCATTGCGCCGGTTGCCGCCGCCACCGTGGAAGACGAACACCACCGGGCGGGCATGGCCAGTGGCGGGTGGCGGCAGTTCCTTCGGCTTGTGCAAGCAGAACTCACGGTCGACTCCGTCAACGTTGATCGTGCAGTCCAGGAATTCTTCATTGCCGCAGGCAGCGACCGAGGTCGCTCGCGTACAGGCCTGGGCCTGGGCGGCGGTTGCGGTACTTATGACGACGAGCAGTAGCAGCGGTATGGCAGCTAGGAAAATGGGCATTGCACGCACTCCTTCCTGGAAAGTTTGCACGGAATAGGCGACTAAAAATAACGCCATTCTATCATGAACTGCAGGTGCCCAACAGCCCGGTGACCTGCACTACAATTTCCGGCCGTTGCCCGCCGGTTTTTATGAAACCAGCTGTGGACGCGCGCGTTTGCTTCGAAACAACGCCCTACTGATTGACATGACCTCGCTACAGCGCCTGTCCCGAACAGAGCAGTCGTGGGAAGCGCTGTAACAAATGTCTGCGTCTCCACCCAACACTGAGTCGAGGGCGGCCCAAACCCGACCTTGGACAGAAGGTCGGAATGCTGCAGTCACAGCCCGCTTAGCGGCCGTTCGCTGCAATGGCGAATTCTTGAGTTCAGCGAATGGGAAGGGTGCGGACGAAGTCGTCGTTTGTCTTAGGATTGTGAAGGACCGTTCTCAGTTGGATCGCTGCCAACCATCCCGACATGCGTGCCTCCAACCAGAGTGCCGGTTATAAGTTCGAGCATTCGATACTATCCGGCGCGTACAGCTATGTGGACCGTCTGACAGGACTGGATGAAACCTTTGAGAAAGCCAATCAGGCCAACCGTCATGGACTGGAATTGCGCGCGTTTGACCGTTACGGAATGCGGATCAACGCAGTGGAGTTTCATCCCGCCTATCACGATCTCATGGGCCTCGCGGTTTCCAACAAGGTGCATAATTTTGCCTGGCATAATGAGGGCAATGCAGTGCATGTTGGCCAGTCTGTTTTGACCTATATGTTCAGTCAGCCCAAGGGAGGTGTGATGTGCCCGATGGCGATGGCCTATGGGCCAAGCCTAACCTGCTGGATGAAGCAGCCGGTACATCCCATTACCTGCCATTATCTTCTAGACAGGATGCTGTAGCCTTAGCCACGCTTTAAGGCCATTAGCTGCAAGCGCGAAATTGAGACCAGGTTACGTTCTCAGATCCGTGATGTACCTGCCCATTACACTACTTGATCAAGTGGTTAGTTTCGTTATGTGACTGTATCCTCGATGCCGTTTCCAGCTCAACTTGTCGCAACTTCACGCCAATTTGTTCGGGCTTTGGTCGCTTTTTGGCCAAGTGTTTCCTCCGTTTCCCTAAACATAGCGGAGGACCGCTTCAGCGTGGGAAGAGCACGTGGTCAACGAGTGATTTCCAAGCACCACCCACTGAATTGTACCGTTGCGCCAATCTTGAGCATCAGCGGAGTTGGTCGACGAATTGCGGCGTTGGTAAAATACAGCTCTCAATTGCTCAGAACAGATGCCGCTCTTTTGCCATCAGTGCTGCCTGAGTGCGGTTTGCGACCTTGAGCTTTGCCAGTACATTTTTTACATGCAGTTTTACGGTGACTTCTTGAACATTCAGGGCGCGCGCAATCTCTTTGTTAGACAACCCAATACAAAGCTGTTCCAGTGTTTGCAGCTCTCTTTCTGACAACTCAGAGAATACACTATCGCGAGGAGTTTCGTTTTGGGCATTTCCAAAATCGAATGGAAAGTAGCGTTCACCTGACAGAATGAACTTTATCGCGTTTACCGTTGAGGCTGCTGTCAACGATTTTGGAATGAACCCATCAGCGCCACGCGACATGGCCATGTTCGCAACATCTCGGTTGGCTATCCCTGACATAAGCGCAACTTTGACAGTTGGATGTTCTTTCATGGCGCGTTCCAGGCCTTCAAGGCCATTCATGCCGTGCATTTGGTAGTCCAGGATCAACAAGTCGAATGAGGTCAATCCAGACATTTCCTTTAGGGCAGCATCCAAGCTGGAGACAGATGTGACATCAAAGTCATCAATCGTGCCTAGATAAGCTGAAATGGTGTCTCGGACCAATCCGTGATCATCTGCTAACAAGATACTCGGCATTTACTCAACGTCCTTAGTCATATCGTTCCAGTATAGGCAGAAAATGACAAAAAGGTGGCGAACCTCTACCTTAGTATAGGTGACTATGCCTATGCCTCCAATAATTGTTTCAGGGAATAGTGTATCTCGAAAACGAACCCACTTACGGAAGAAGCAAATGTACCACAGACTGACAACAGCAATTTTAGCTTTCCTCGTCGCGCTTGTGACTCAATTTGCAAGCCCCTCGGCCGCCCAAGACGAGGTTAAACTGGAGCTATCCGGTGCAATCGATCCGGCTGAGTTTTCATTGAAAGATCTGGATATGATGGAACAGATCACGTTTGAAACATCCACGATTTGGACCGACGACGTGACTACATTCTCTGGAATATCTCTCAAGGCATTGCTGGATGCTGGAAATGCCAGCGGCAACATGGTGCAGATGATTGCTCTTAATGATTATGCGGTGAAAATCACCCTGGCCGAACTGGGTGATGATGCACCGATCATTGCAACACGGATGAATGGTGAGCCGATGTCAATCCGCGACAAGGGACCTTACTGGGTTGTCTTTCCTTACGATTCAGACGCGCAATACCAATCAGAGATTGTTTACTCTCGCAGTATTTGGCAACTTAATCGCCTAGTTGTCACTGAAGAGTGAGCCAAGACGCTTCGCGTCAATCTCACAATGCTAGGTTGCGCATGAATGCTCGTTTGAAAGGCTATAGAATTGTCATCATCGCGGGCATTGGTCTGCTGATTTTGCTGCTCACCCTGATGTGGGCGGATCTTGCAGCGCAGCTTCGCGATCTTTCGACGGCAGAAGACGACAACACACAATGGAGCATTTCACAGGTCGAAACTGAGTTCGCCAACCTTCAGGCCACATTGACGAAACCGCCAAGTGACGGGCAGTACAATGATTCAGTGATCAACTTGCGCCTTGATCTTGCGCTCAGCCGGTTAGGAATTCTAACGTCAGGGCGGTCCAGAGTATTCTTCTCGGAAAGCGAAGAAGCACAGCGACTGATCGGATCGATATCGGACTTCGCAGATCAGGTCATCCTTGTCGCAGATCAGCCCGGCCCCTTGACTGACGAGCGGGTTCGCCAACTCAGAACACTGACCGAGAACATCCGTCCTGATATTCGCAAGGTCGCCCTCTTGGGTGTGGAAATCGACGCGGCCCGATCGGACGCGCAGCGGGCTGCATTTTCCAAACAGCTCAGGCAGACTGGTGGTACCGCGATTGCGCTTATCCTTCTGATGGGGGTGTTGATGCTGTTGCTGGACCGGATGCTTACGCGTGCAGCCTCTCGTGATGCCGAGCTTTTGGCCTCTTCAAAACTGCTGAAATCGACAATCGCGGCGTCATTGGATGCGATTGTCACCGCAAACGATAAGGGTGAGATCATTGAATACAACGCAGCGGCAGAAGATGTCTTTGGATGGACACGGGATGAAATTATCGGTGAAACGATGGAGAACACCATTATTCCGCTCCGTATGCGAGAGGCCCACCAAACAGGCATGGCAAGGTTCCTTGCAACGGGAGTCCCCCGGGTGGTTGATGGGGGGCGGGTGGAACTGTTTGCATTGCGCAAAACAGGCGAGGAATTCCCAATCGAATTGAACATTACTTCTGTAAAGGATGAAGAAGACACCAGATTCATCGCTTACATTCAAGATGTGAGCGATCGTAAGATCAACGAACAGAAGTTGATTGATGCACGTGATCGCGCCCAACAAACGGACAAGGCGAAATCTCAGTTCCTGACCGTAATGAGCCATGAAATGCGCACTCCACTCAATGGTATCATGGGTGTCTTGGACCTATTGCGAACCACTGAACTGACCGAACAGCAGGATCGTTACGCGCGCATCGCAACAGCATCCAGTGAGATATTGTTGGGGCACACCAACGAAGCCCTGGATATCACGCGCATTGAAACGGGTAGCTTTCAATTAAAACCGCAGAATTTTGATCTTTTCGACCTCATCACCTCGTTGGTCGATGTATTGGAGCCATTAGCCCAGGAAAAGAACCTCGATGTATCCGTGAATGTCGATGAATCTATGCGAACCGAGTTCTTTGGTGACAGCAACCGTATACGTCAAATTCTGGCGAACCTCATCGGCAATGCGATCAAGTTCACCAGTGAAGGTGGAATTTCCATCACTGCCTCGGGAATACATGGCGCATCTGAGACCTCTTTGAAGATTGCCATTCAAGACACTGGAATTGGCATTCCTTCTGATCAACAAGAGCAAGTTTTTGAAGACTTCGTGGCCCTCACAAAAAGCGAAGGTCGCCAGTCACGTGGCGATGGGCTTGGTTTATCTATATCTCGCAGAATTGCGCGCAAATTGGGCGGGGACATATCTGTTTCGAGCACGGTGAACGTGGGATCAACTTTTATTTTGACGATCCCACTGATGCGACGCGACCTCAGACAAAATGAAGTCCAAGAGCCCCCTTCGGTCAAGTCAATCAATGACCAGTATCCGATGCGAGTCTTGGTGGTTGAGGACAATTACATCAGCCGCAAGGTACTGCGTGACATGCTAGTGGGTCTGGGCAACCACGTCACCGAAGCGGTCAATGGGATCGTTTGCCTGAAAAAGGCGGAAGTTGAGAAATTTGACCTCATCTTTATGGATGTCAGCATGCCTGAAATGAATGGGATAGAAGCGACAGAACGCCTGAGGGCAGGCCAAAGCCAGAATGCCAAAACGCGTATCGTCGGACTTACCGCACATGGTCAGGAAGAATATCGCGAAGCCGGTGAACAAGCTGGAATGAGCATGTTTCATACAAAACCCATTCGTCTGGCCGCGTTGCAACGAATATTGTCTGACGGTGTTAGCGGGCCCACACAGTCTGTCCCTTCTGATGTCGTGCTTTCCCCTGAATTGGGCGATCTTTATGAGATGTTGGGTAAAGCAAAAGTCCAGTTCACTATGGACACATTCTTTGACGAGCTTCAGCGCTTCGTGACTGCTTTGCCCACCCATGCCGAAAGTGATCACGCAGAAATTGCGGCGGAGATCCACAAGCAAAAAGGCGCTGCCGCATTGCTAGGACAGCATAAATTGGCGTCGCGACTGGCGCATTTCGAATCACGCGCGAAGCAAGGCGATGTCACGGATGTGGCGCAGTGGGCTGCCGAGCTCGCTGATTTGGCAATTGATTCTCAGGCACAGTTTGCCAATGCGATCTTTCTCAAGAGTTGAGAGCCACACTTTAGCCTAACGACCTATCCCAATTGATATCCAACCCATGCCAATTCGACTGCGGCTATGCCGTCGCGTGCGCCTTTTGCCGGATTTGACCCCTTAAACCTGTTCCATCAACAACACGGACCGCTTGGAGGGGTCCACAGCAAGGAACAGACCAATGACGAAAGCAAAAGATATTATTGTAGTTGGTGGCGATGGCTTCTGCGGATGGCCAACGGCACTTCACCTGTCACAAAACGGTCATAACGTGACCATCGTCGACAACATGTCGCGTCGCGACATCGACAAGAAAATGGGCGCCGACAGCCTGACGCCGATTGCCTCGATGGATGAGCGACTGAAAGCGTGGAAAGAAAAGACCGGCCTGACCATCGCATTTGAACATATCGATGTTGCTCGTGAATTTGATCGCGTGACAGAGCTGCTTGAAGCCATCAAGCCCGACACCGTGATCCACTTTGGCGAACAACGCGCTGCCCCATATTCAATGCGCGGTGTCGGCGAGAAGCGTTACACTGTCGACAATAACATCTCGGGCACGCACAACCTACTGGCGGCATCCATCGAGCTTGGTCTTGATCCGCATTTTGTACACCTCGGCACAATGGGTGTTTACGGGTACGACGATGACGGGATCGAAATTCCCGAAGGATATTTGCCTGTCTACATCCCCGGCGACGACAAGATGATTTTCCAGCGTGAAATCCTCTATCCCACCAACCCTGGCAGCGTGTACCACATGACCAAGTCAATGGATCAGCTGCTGTTCCAGTTCTACGCCAAGAATGACCGCCTACGGATCACCGATTTGCATCAGGGCATTGTCTGGGGAACGCAAACCGATGAGACGAAACTTGATGAACGTCTGATCAACCGCTTTGACTATGACGGCGATTATGGAACGGTCTTGAATCGCTTTCTGATGCAAGCTGTTGTTGGCCATCCTCTGACCGTGCACGGGACCGGTGGCCAAACCCGCGCATTCATTCACATCCAGGATACGGTGAAATGCATCGCCTTGGCTGTGAACAACCCCCCTCCAAAGGACGGTAAGGTAGCGATCCTGAATCAGATGACGGAAACGCACACGGTTCGCTCCCTTGCCACCTTGGTGGCAGATGTTGCAGACGCGAAAATCGCGAATGTCGATAACCCACGCAATGAGGCCGCGGAGAACGATTTGCGCGTATCGAACAAAACATTCATCTCGCTTGGCCTGAAGCCGGTGACACTGGCAGAAGGTTTGATGGACGAGACATTCCAGATTGCGAGCAAGTATGCCAATCGCTGCATCTACAAGATGATCCCTTGTGTTTCAACTTGGACCAACAACCAGCGCCCCGGCGTCGTAAAGGTCGACAAAGTAGCCTAAGGCGAATGATCAAAAGTGCTGAACCCGCTTGGAGGTGGGTTCAGAACAGCTGATCAAACTCTCAAAAATATTGGTGAATTTCATGCGGATGATTGGCATTGGGCTGATGGGGTTTCTTCTTGCGGGCGTGGCTCTCCTGCTGTCGACAATGAACTTTTGGGAAAGAGCCCAATGGTTGGTTCAATCAAAAGTCTACGGTCCCCAACTTGTCTTTGAAGTGCCGGCAGCGTTGACGGTGACGGATGAGCATACCGCGGTGATCGCGCGTTCCAACCCGGATCATGCGGTCATACTCTCTGGTTTGCCGGCTTACCAAGGCGTCACATTCAACCTTCCACAGAATGCGCGCCCTACGTCAGGATACCTCCAAATCGATGCGACGTTGCAAGTGCTTGCCGGTGTTGAGGGGGTTCTTCGGATCTCAATCGACAATTCCCGGCGAGGAGAAATGTTGCTGCATCCAGGCGAGGCCGGTCGTTCCTTGCAAATTCCGCTTTCACCAACGGAAATTGCCAGGGAACAACTTGTCGTCTCATTCTCTCTGCAAGGCGATGGACCCTCAGACCATTGCCCCACGGATACAGGTTATGCTGCCGTTGTTGAGATTGAGACGACAAGTGCTGTTCATCTCACCTTAGATCGCCCCCTCTCAACACTCACTGATCGAGTAAACGCGTGGGGAGGTGTTGTCAGGGTTGGTTGGCCAGATTGGCTGGAGCCGTCAGAAAAGATTCGTCGTCTGGTGCTCGCCACGCAATTCAAACAACGCGGTATCCCGACGGCGTTCCTGGATGGCCATTCAGATGATGCGCTTTCAACTGTTGAATTGCGCGAAACGCTTCCCAATCTCGCGACCGCTGTTGCGCCAATTTTGGCGAATGCATCACTTCAGGATGTCGCTGTGAATGGCTCAAACGCAGGACTGCGCCGATTTCTGCAAGAAACGCGCTGGCGCATCAGTGTTGATCTGCGCAACGGCCATGACAAACGCATTCCAATCGAATTGGACCTGCAACTGGCTCTCGGACGGCAAACATTGGACGACAGCTGGTCTGTGACGGTCACGTTGAATGACCGGTTGCTGCATCATGATCTACTAAAGCACAATGCGACCCGTTTCGATGCACGTGTGTCGCTGCCCTCTGATCTTGTGACCGCCAGCAACGTTATCGAAGTGCTGGCAACCTCGACCAGAACACGCGATGGCCTTTGCAGTCGGCCGTTTGAACTTGTCGCAGAAATGTTGCCTGAGACACGTCTGATCGAAGGGGACGCCGTATTCTCCGATGCGCTGACCTATCTGCGCTCACGTCTGTCTGCGATCGGCGTGCTTCGCGTCGGAATGCTGTCCGATTTAAGCGCGACAGATGCAGACACCGCAAGTGCTCTGCTGGCCGAAGTCGTGCCCGTTGATGCCACACTGAAGCCAAAGAACGGCGAGGCTGACCTCTTTGTTGTCACCCCCAATGACGCGATGCCAATCCTGCCGGATGCTGCAGAAATGTGGTTTGTTAGCCGCGATACGGTAACACGCGAATTGGTTGTCGATCACCTAACGCCCCATTCTGTTTTGCCACGCAGAGGTTTGGGTATCCTGATCATCCCCGGTGGCGCTGATTTGACCGAGGTGGCGCTATGAGCGACACAGATGATAAGCGCGAGCAGATCAACTACATCTCTGTTGACAGCGCCCCGAAGCGTTTCGCCGGCCCTGTTGCGCAGTCTCAGGCACCTATGATGTTGGCCGTATTTACGTTTCTGGCCGTGGGATTGCTGTGGACCTTTAACACGGCAGCTGTCAGCGCAGTCTTTCCCAATCGCGACCTTGTGTTTTCACCGCATGAAGGGCGTCATGCGATTGCGATCCGGATTTATCTGATCTCGTTCTTCGTCTCATTCGCGGCATTCAGTAACGGAGGCGCACGCGCGCGCACGTTCTTCGGGTTCGACATGGTTGTGACGTTCCTGCTGGGCTGTGCTGCCTTTGATGTTGCGAACGCAGTGGCACACGCGTTGATCGGCACGTCGCTTTCTTTGCACTTCAGCGCGATTGCATCGGGCCTTTTCGGTTTCGCTGTTTATTCGTTCAAGCTGCTTGAGCGTGGTTTCATGCCTGCCAGAATTCGGATCGAGCATGTTCCAATCAGCCAATTCCGTGCCTTCACGCGCCTAGCCTGTACACTGTGCAGCGCAACAGGAGTGGCAGTTTGGGTTGGGGGAATGGACCTCGCACTCGTCAACTGGTTGCGAGAGTGGACACTTCTTGGAGGTATCGGCCCAGGTGTCTTCCTCTTGTTGCCCGTTTTGTTTGGGCAGCTGTATCTGCTCGCGATCTACGATGTGATCATGGCGAAAAAGCCTAAGTTTGCGCCATCCATTTCGGTCATCGTACCTGCTCATAACGAATCCTACATCATCGAAGACACGATCAACGCGATGGACCGTGCCGCGATCCACTATGGTGGTGAAGTCAACATTCTCATCATGAACAACAACTCGACAGATGATACTGAAACCATCGCGCGAGACGCCCTTTCGGCATGCAAGGCTGCAAAAGGCAAAGTCATTAATGTCCCCAAGCCAGGGAAATCCAACGCGCTAAATGCCGGGCTGGATGCGTGCGAGACAGAGTTTCTGGTGCGTGTGGACGCCGACACTTTGGTCGGCGAAGACAATTTCACCCGGGCCATGCCGTATTTTACCGATCCGAATGTCGGTGTCGTGGGCGGGGTGCCTGTCCCGCCGGGTGGCGCATTGTTTGACCGCGCACGATTGCTGGAGGTTTTGGTCAAGCACGGCTTTTACTCGGTTGCGATGGGGGCAGTGAACGGAGTGGTTGGCATCCCCGGCATGTTCGTTGTCTACCGCACCCATCATCCACGATACTTGGGTGGTTTCGTCGAAGGAATGAATGGCGAAGACACAGATGTGTCTTTGCGCATTGGAGAACTAGGCTTCCATTCGGTCGTCGATCCCAAGATCCGCTACATTTCGGAAGTTCCATCATCTTACAGCCATATGCGCGAACAGCGGATGCGGTGGTTTCGATCGATTTACCATATCTCATCCCGTTGCCGTGACCTTATCTATGGCTCTAACAAGACGCTGCGCGGGAAATTCATCTTGCCCTATATGCTGGTGAATTCTGCGCGGAGGGCGATGTTGGTTCCGCTGATCATCTATGGCGGGCTCGAATGGGGACTGCGATTCAACCCTGATAGCCCCATTATGTGGCAATCAGTGGTCGCGGTCACAACGGGTGCGCCGGCAATCATGGCGATCTTCGCCTCGCTCTTGAACGGAGTGCCCAAGGCCATATTCGCGCTTCCCGAATACCTGATGTTTCGCCTGTTGCGGGCGTATTTCACCCTCGAATCCATGCTCAGCATTTTGGTCGATATTCAAGGCGAAGACCTTGAGCGGGCAATCAAACTTGATGTTGTGCCGGACAAACCCATGCGGGTCGCGTGACGACCCGTTCAAACAAACCTCAAAACAACAAATGAAGTGAAAGCTATGACAAGACGAATTTATGGAACACCCGAAGCAGATCAAATCGATGGCGGCGCAGGGCCTGACAAGATCCTCGGCAAAGCAAGTGATGACGTCATCACATCCGGCAACAGCGCCGATCGCGTTTTGGGCCAAGGTGGCAATGACACCATCTCAGGCAATGCCGGTGGCGACGTACTAATCGGCGGAAACGGACAGGACGTCATCAATGGCCACACAGGTCAAGATCGTCTCTATGGCGGGGCTGATGACGACATTCTGTCTGGCGGTGGCAGCAAATCCTCCGGCGGCGGTGGTCAAGGCGGTGGCATTGACGACCGGCTATGGGGCGGTGCTGGCGATGACATTATGTCAGGCAATGGCGGCAATGACAGGCTATCCGGTGGGCAAGGCTCTGACACGATGTACGGCAACGAAGGGGCGGATCGCCTTAATGGTGGAGCCGGAGATGACCAGATGGATGGCGGTTCGGCAAACGACGTGGCCAATGGCGGGTCAGGAGATGATGTCGTTTCTGGTGGGGATGGCGCGGATCGACTGTACGGTGCCAGCGGCCAAGATGCCATTCTCGGTGGTAGCGGATCCGACAAGATCTACGGTGGCGCAAATGCTGACACTCTGGAAGGTTCTGCTGGGAATGATCAGCTGTTTGGCGCAGATGGTGATGACGTCCTTATCGGCGGCAGCGGTGGAGACCAGTTGTACGGTGGCGAAGGCAATGATCAAGTTGAAGGCGGCCAAGGCGCTGATCAGGTTTGGGCTGGCAACGGCGATGATCAGGTCTTTGGCGGCGATGGCAACGACGCGCTTGGCGGTGGGGCCGGCGACGATTCACTGATGGGTGAAAATGGAAACGACACGTTAAATGGGCGTTCTGGTGACGATAACCTTTCTGGCGGAACAGGCGCGGATGAGTTGGTCGGCGGTGAAGGTGCGGATCTGCTCAGCGGCGATGAAGGTGCGGATTGGTTAAGCGGCGGTCGCGGACAAGATACCCTGGACGGTGGGATCGGCAATGATGAACTCTGGGGACATGCAGATAATGATGTACTCTCGGGTGGTGCCGGTCTCGACACACTCAATGGCGGAAATGGTGCAGATCAGCTCGATGGTGGTACGGGTCGTGACGTTTTGCATGGTGGTTCTGGTAATGATGTCCTGCTTGGCCAAAATGGAGAAGATACGCTCGACGGAGGGGGCGGCACTGATCAACTGATCGGCGGAACAGGCAACGACGCTCTGGATGGTGGATACGGACACGATGTCCTTGATGGGGGTAGCGGTGTCAACACACTGACCGGCGGATCCGGAGCGGATGAGTTCGTATTCTCATCGCTAGATTCCTACTTCTCGAACACGGTGAGGGATTTTCAGATCTACGGAGCGAACAAGGATACCCTCAATCTGTCTGATTTCGATTTGCTTGCAGAGTACGACACGCTCGATGACTGGCAAGTTGAAAACGTCTCCGTGCTAGCCGATGGAACCGTGGCCATCAATATCTCACACTCGCAGACGGTGTTCATCACTGATCACGCTGAGATTGGGGAAACCTTCGTCGACAGCGTGTTGGATTCCATTCTCTTCTAAGACCCCAACAAATCTGTTGCGCAACACGAGTTCTCAGTTGCGCAACAGATTCCGCAACAGGCACGCGTGCCAGAGCCACAACAAGGAAGTGACCCATGTTTAGTAAGTGCTTCAGTACTTTTGTCATCGCTACCTTGGCCATGACGTCCGCGTATGCTGAAAAGTCTAACCTTCAGGATCCGGTCTATTCGTTCAGCGCCAAGATCGATCAGGTCGATAAGCTGGTCGAAGACCCTATGGGCGTTCTTGCCGCAGAGCATGTCACGCGAATGTCGCTAGAGACAAAAGCCCGGTTCAGATGGCGTTTTGACGGGAAAAAGCATTTGTTTGTCGAGCCCTTCTTGCGCAAGAGCACCTTTGATCGCGTTGAAGATGAGTTGGTGTTGGGGTTTTTTGCAGAGTATCGCCATCCTCTCGCAAATAACGTCAAAATCCAGCTTCGCTGGCGAAGTGGTTTGGAACTCAAAGATGATGTTTTCACCCGTGTCGCCGCGCAGGTGGCATTGAACACACGCCACACCTCTTCGCGCACCAGTCGCGTGACTGCACGCTATAGATATCGCGATCAAAATGAGACAAAGACATTCAGCGGATATGACCAACATGAAGCGTTTGTTTCCTTTCAGCAGATATGGAAACCAACCAGGGGCAACGTCAGCCGTGTGGCCGGGATGGTGTATGGCGATTTTCGTCAGGCAGAGGCTGTTGAATTTGACTATGCGGAAATCGGGGTGCGTTTAAATGCCCGTTTTGAGCCGCATCGAGATTGGGATCTGACGGCGTTCGCTAAAGCGTTCATTCGTGAGTATGACGGCAAATTTTCATCCGATTATGATTTTGCCAGGCGAGACAAAAAATTATCTGTGGGACTGGAGGCCAAGTATCAGATCGATAAAAAACAGTCCCTTGCTGGTGCGCTTGGATGGGAGGTTAACCAATCAAATGTAGATATTCGTTCGTATTCCGGCCCGGTATTCCGGTTGCAATATGTGAGGAAATTCAATTGAGATCGAAGTGATCCAACTACAAACACATCAACTATCGCGAAACTGACTTAACTCGAGGTGTCTTCACTGAGGCAAGAAATTGTCTGTTTTTCATGATGCAGTTCATGCATCATCCTCGAACATCGAGTTGAATCATTATTTTTGTAGAAGTTGATCATTCAAACACAGATTAAAAATGCGTCCATCTAGTTTTTTGTCTCTATTGCTGGGTGATCGTTCTTATGAACATTCTGAAGCTTTCAAGTTTCAAACGGCGACTTAAATCAACCGTTTCTGGATGTCTGCTTTCATTCCAAAAAAATATCACATTAGCCCTCGCAGCGAAGGGCCGCAATCCGCCCCTACCGCCAGACACTTAAGCTTAATCTCACGCAGCAGCTTCGAATCATCTTCTCTGAATGCCGTTTCCGTACCATGCCATCTACCTCTTTTGGTGAAAGTGTAGTGGCACAGTTTTAGGGGGAAGGACACTTAGGTGGGGCTGATCAACTGGACGAAAGCCTAGGTCACAATATCGACTCCTGTCGGGATGATATGAAAACCGTCGTCTTCAGGCATATTCGTCCCCATCGCCTCGAAGGCCGACTTGCGAAACCGCCTGGTCCGCCAGCCAGCTGCGGAGGGTATGCCGGCGACGTTATCGCTATCCATTCCCCAAGACCAGAATTGCACCACCAACCGGTTGCCCTCCTCTTTCACGTCAGTACGGGCCACGAAAACGTGCGGAGTCAAAGCTTGTTTGTAGTATTCCAGAGAAGCGTTCGCCTCTATGATGTCAATATTTGCCACGTAATCAAGCTTACACAAAAGCAACAAAAACGACGGCCTAGACTTATCCAACGCGAGAACGTCGGCAGTCTTGTATTTGATGGGTATAACATCAAATAGTTCAGAGGCCTCCAACGGCTCCTCCCCTTCCATGCTGGAAGAGGCAAAAAGCTGGCCAGGATTTTCCAGCGATTCAATGTCATAAAAGGTGTTTTGAAAATCCCGGATGGCAATGACCAAAAACAGATCAATCATGTTCATCATTTTTTGTTCAGCGACGGTTTCAAAATCCTTTGATCGCAGTAGCCCATTAGGAATTTATGCGCCATCAACATATCCCAACGGTATTGAAAATCCTTTGCCCTTAGTCCCTTAGCTCGCTCAAAGACATTCGCGGGTGCTTCGAGTAGGTCAAGGTGCAGTATTAGATCGTGCTCTTGATCTTCCCACTCTTTGCGTTCGCGTGTGTAGTGCGCAAGATCGAAGGGCCAATCGATACTATTCACCGGTTCTGGCGCAGTTTCCGCTTCGACTCTGCCTCGTTCGAGATCTTCGCTACGACTGCGATGCATTCGCACTCTCAATAACAAAGCTGCGCCAAGCAATTGTACGCCAGTGCGGTCAAAAGGTATTCGCCGATTCCATTCGTCCAATTTCATATGGCTTCCCGTGCGCTGTTCGTCGTTTCCTTTCTTTGCAATAAGTCTCCACCGCTAGGCTGAATGCGTCAAGCGAAGGACCGATAAAGCGCTGAACCGTAACCCACGTAGATGTGTGATTATGAAGAAGTCCGCCGCCAAAATTGTAATGAGAAAATCAACCGCGGATGCGCTCCCAAAATCACTCAAAATCGGGAGTGGGATAGGCTTGATATCGTATAACATCGTGGCTTGTTGCATACACAGAGGTGCGAATCCGAGCTTACGACATGGTTTGGTATCGCGCTTTTGATAACGAGTAATAGAGTTACGAAAGGGCCCCGCCGTGAGTGGAGGGCGGGGCCCATTTTTACTCGGCGCTTGGAGACCCGCGCCCTGCCCTCGTGCGATTTCGCAATTCAGTACAAACCAATTCCATCGCAGGCCTGAGTGCGTCAAGAGAAGGCCTGGTGTAGCGCTGACCTGTGATCGACAATGGCGTGTGATTGAGCAAACGCCCAACAATCTCCTCTAGCACCCCGGCTTCCATTGCCACAGTTGCAAAGGTACGCCTGTGGGTGTGAGGGCTCCATTCGAGCCTAGGCGTTTGCGATTCTTCACGGCGCGAACTTTGTCATCCTATTGTCCAGATTCGCTTCTGATAAAAAGCGAGTTTCCGTATCATTTTGAGCCGATTTTATCGCGCGACTTGGAGAACAAATTTGACGAGTTGAGCAGAGAGCACGATACGCTAACGCAAAACATCGATGCGTGTTTCATTCGTGACAAGCCCGTAAGCTCGCATGACGCATGCGACTGAAGCGAGGGTGAACTTCACTTTCCTCCTGTGAAATTCGAATAGTTGTGCGGCTTGAAGAGGCCGAAACAAAGGGGGACAGTCGGGGTTACCGGTTGTCAGGTGGCCAGCGCGAAGGACCTGCGCTGGCGGGATGTGGTCACCCATGGCACAATTGTTACGCTGCAATGGGAAGTTCGGGCAAAAGCGCCTCATGTTCCGCCTTCATGCAGAGGCTTAGCTTCATATGCAGCGCCTTGAGCGTGTCGTAATCCCAGTCGAATGAAGCGATTTTTGACGTCACATCAAACAACACCGGCGCAATGCAATCACGCTCGGCCTGATACAGGCGCGCATCGCCGGGAGTGGCCCACAAGGCCTGAGCAATGCGGTTCGCGTCAAGAAACGCATCGGTAATGCCATGCGCGGTGGCAGGATCCTTGAAATACCCCGCATCGCCGACTAGAGCCCAGCCGGGCCCGGCGCATTGCCGAATATGACCTGGCGCACCGGCAAAGCGACGCATTTTTTCGATTGCGCCACGTTGCCCGAGGTCGGCGACGCTATCAGGCTCCCAAGCAGACAGGATGGTCATGGCACCTTTGAAAGCATCGTGCCCAAACCATCTGTGGAATGCCTTTGGTGTGCAGGAGGTAAAAAGGCAATGTGCACCATTTGTGGTGGGGATCAGCCCCGATGACGTGCCCGCTCCGAAGTACCAGCGGTATCCCTGGTTTGGCACACCGTCCACATAGGTATAGACGGTTGCGGACCGATGCGCGGAGGTCTGGATTGTCCGGGCCCCCACGCTCTGGGCGACGATTGACCGGCGCCCGTCCGCTCCAATCAGCATATCGGCATAGACTGACTGATGTGTGCCATCCGGCTGGCGCAGAATTGCACCGACCACGCGTCCGGACTGGTCTGTAATGGTCGAAACAAAGCTAACACCGGTGTGCAGCTCCGCGCCCGCGGTAACAGCTGCATCGCGCAGGACAGCATCCAGCAACCATCGACGCGGTGCATAAAGGCCATCGGCTGCACCGACTGGTTTTACGTCAACCACGATCTCTTCTGCACCGTAGTGAAATTGCGTGCTCCGCACAGCAGGCGTCCCCCCGGCCTTGATCCGGGGCAGCAGCCCCCATTGATCCAGCAAGGTCACTGCTGGACGCATCAGGGCGTGGGTTGACAGTGTGTCGTGCATTTTGGTCTCGCGATCCACGATCAGGACCCGCGCCCCATTGCGGGCCATCAGCATGCCAGTGGCAGCACCAGCGCAGCGGGCTCCGATGATGATGACGTCGTAGCGGTTATGTTTGAATGCTTGTGTCATGTTGGAATTCTCCTGCATTTCAGGCGGCGAGTGAGCGGGGAAGCCCCGCAATCAGATGATTGGCAAGAGCGCGGGCATCGTCTGCGGCCCCGTCGATGAAGGTTGATTTGCGTTGGCGCAGATAAGGCAGACCCATGGCGTAAAGCCCGCCCGCAACCACACCGCCTTCATGTGCGAGGTTGCCCTTGCGATCAAAGACCGGCAGTTTGAGCCAGCTGAAGTCAGGCTTGTAACCCGTGGCCCAGAGCACAGCGCCAAACCCCTCCGCCGCCAGATCAATACTCAGACGCGGAGCGGCTGGCACCTGTGTGGGCGCGTAGCGTTCCGGCGGGGTGGAAAGCTCTGTCTGTCTCTCGGCCTCGACCCACTGATCAATCGCGCCAAGCAGACGGTTCATTTTCAGATCAGCAGCAGCGCAATGATTGGCCAGCGAGCCCGAGAAAAGCGCACGGCCCTGCTGGATCGTGGCCAGACGACCGGTGATTTCGACCCCAAGCTCCTGAAGCGCGTTGAGGTCAATCGTTTCTCCGGCAACCAGGGTGAGCGAAGGTGTGCGGCGCACCCGGTTAATGTCATCGACCTCCGTGTAGGGTGTGGTTGTGGTGCCCAGACGCTCCATCCACGTGGTGATATCCGCATCGCGATAACGGCGCGGGAAGCGCAGGTGATTGCCGACCGCCAAAACCACCTGACGACCTGATTGCTGAATTTCGCGGGCCAGTTGCAAGCCTGATGCGGACGCGCCGACCACCAGGATCTTGCCATCCGGCAGCTGCGATGGGCGTTTGTAGCTTTGCGGAGTGACGCTCAGGATTCCGGGCGGTATTTCAGAAGCAAAGCCAGGGATTTTCGGCAGCGCGCAGGCGCCGTTGGCCATGACCACGCTGTCGGCTGTGAACTGGCCTTGGTCGGTTTGAATTTGATACGCTCCGGGCATCCCATCGACGGACACCACCGTGGTGCTGGGCAGGATGGGGGCGTTTGATCTTGCCGCGTAGTTGTCAAATTGGTCAACAAGATCAGAGACTTTCATGAAGCCGTCGGGATCAGAACCAGAGTCGGCTTGGCCATGTAATCCGTTCATCCGATTGGGGGTGAGCAGGCGCAGGCTGTCCCAGCGCTCGGTGCGCCAGCTGTTGCCAACGCGGCCGCGTTCGATGATCAGATGATCCACTCCGGCCCTGGTCAGCTCGTGGCTCATGGCGAGACCCGAATGACCAGCGCCGATAATGATTGCAGATCTGTGTTTCATGTCCGTCGTCCATCGTTCAGGGCATCGCAGGCGTTTGTCCGGATGCGGGGTTTTTCTTGAGGGAAGGTTGCGGTGGCAGCGGGAGGATCTGCCACCGCAGAGGCGCTCAGTGTGCGCCGGGATGAGAGAAGGTGTTTGCCATCGCCTCTCTGACGTCGGCACGGGTTAGGCCGATATCGGCCAGCTCGCGATTGGTCATGCGCAGCATGTGTCCATAGGTGCGCCGATCTTTGCGATGTAGCGCGTGGTCTTTCAGAGCCTTCCGAGCTTTTGCGAAAACCGATACGCTGGGGACGCGGGTCATGTGGTCGATGAGATGTGCCATTTTCTGGCTCCTTTGGCGGGGATGTCCTTTCGTCAGTTCACACTGACATGGACATTGGTGGGGTTGGTGATGATGTCGAAGACAGCCGAGCGTTTCTGCGACTGGGCAACCACGGCGGCAATGTCTTCCTGGCTTGCATCGGCATCAATGTCGAAGGACACGCGAATGGCCGAAAAGCCGTTGCGGATATCCGCATCAATGCCAAGAATGCCGGAGACATCCATGTCGCCCTCTACTTTGGCACGCACCGAATGCAGTTGAATGCCACGGTTCTGCGCAACAGAGGCGACTCCGGCGGTCAGGCAGCTGGCGAGCGCGGAAAGCACGATCTCAACCGGCGTGGCACCCAGATCGGAGGCCGCGAATTGCGGGGGGTGATCGGCGTCGATCGTGAACTCACCACTATGCGCCTGTTCTTCACCAAGGCCGAAGAAGCTCTTGACGGTTGAGCGGCTATGCACCCCACCCATCCAGTCGCATTCAGCACGCCAGGTAAATTGTGCGGCGGCCGGGGCTTCGGTGAGGGCGGCACGCGCACCCATCAGGGCGTCTACGTTTACGCCATTGTCAGCGGTTTTAACTTCGGTTTGTACGTTCATTGGACTTGCCTTTCTGATATGGCCGGATGGCCAGAATTTGTGATGTGTTGCAGTTGATTGAGCAGACCGTCTCGATCTGCGGTGAAGACGTTATGCGGGCGACGTGTTTCAGTCCGATGTCGCGGGTTGGGCATTCATGTTTCAGTTGTGAAACTGTTTTGCCAAACGTGTTTCAGACAGCAAAAAAAGGTCCTGCATTTGGTATGCAGGGCCATTGTTGCTGATCGTCGAAGTGATAGGGAATTGCCCGGCTGCGCCGTGTCGCTCACTCAGCAGAAATCGGAAGGTCCACAACAAAGGTCGCACCGGGCTGGCTGTTTGCTTCCAGGCGTATCTGCCCTTGATGCGCGTTTACCGTGCGCAGGCAAAAGGCCAGTCCGACGCCAGTGCCTTTGCCTGTTTCTTTGGTGGTGAATAAGGGGTCGAACACCCGGTTCTTGATCATTTCCGGGATGCCGGGGCCATTGTCTGATACGGTTATGCGCAGGAAACCATCCAGCGGCTGACATTCCAGTTCGATCCGATCACCGAAACCCGCATCTCGGATTGCATGGGCGGCGTTGATCACAAGGTTGATGATAACCTGGGACATCTGCACCTCATCCGCGGTCACAGGCGGGCAATCATCAGGGCAGGTTACATGCAGGCCAATGCCCCCCTTGTCCAATTCGGCAGAGGTGGCCTCTTTCGCGATCTCAATCAATTTGCGCGGAGCCACAGGCGCCAGATCAAGAGGCTCTTCGCGCGCAAGCGATAGAAAGGACCGGACAATCCGCACGCAACGATGGGCGGCAGTAGACAGCTTGTCCAACCGGCGGCTGAGCACGGTGCCTTCAAGCTCTTCCTGCAAAATATCCGCATTGCCGACAATGATTGATAAAGGGTTGTTCAGCTCATGTGCAATTCCAGCCAAGAGCTCTCCCAGGGCCGACATTTTTTCAAGCTGGAAAAGCTGTTCTTTTTGTCGATCCAGTTCCGCCTGCACGGACAACTCGTCTGTTAGATCCTCGATATTGGCGACAATCACATCTTCGCCACGATAATCAATCAGGCGGGCGGAGACATCAGCCGGAAATTCCTGGCCATCTGCACGCAGGCAAGTGGCGCGCATATTGTCCACCATGCCGTCTGGTAACAAAGCCGTCACGAAATCGGCACGCTGTTTTCGATGGGCGAAATGCGCAAAACTACTGCGGGCTGTGCCCAGCAAGGCAGTGGCAGCTGGAGAGCGATAGAGGATTAGACCATCATTGATCCGAGACATGGTGAGGCTGGCCGGACAAGCCTCAAGCACCTTGCGCAAAAGGGCTTCGGCCTCGCGTGCTGCATCCACTTCGGTGGTTTCGGCATGGGTGACAGTTTGGGTGAGGGCAAAACCACCGTCACTCGTCTGGTGGATCATGTAGGCAAAAACCTGTCCATGGGCGCTCGGCATCAAAACGGGATCATTGGCGTCAGCCTCTCCGGTCAACCCAGATTCAATCAGATCCAATCGATTGCTAACTGGCTTCGAAAAAGCCGCGCGATTGACAGCCTCACGCAGGAAGATGTTCCAGGGCAATCCGGGCCTCAACACATCCAAAAGCGTGGCATGTGTGTTGCAGAAATGCGCATTGACAAGAACGAGACATCCCTCTGCATCAAACAGGGCCACACCGTGGTCGATGACATCAATCACCTCGCGCAGCGTGTCCTGGCTTGTGGTCTCTTGATCGGGCACCGACACCAGTCAAGCTTTTTGCATTGGATCAGGCGCGTCTTCCAGCGTGACAAAACCGCCGTCGCCGACCTTGGGAGTGACCTGAAAACTGTCGCTGAACTGAGTAGCGAACTCTTCGTTTGAGACCACCGTCATCGGATCGGCAATTGTCCGGTTGTGCATGGCGGCGGAAACGCTCGGGCCGAAAACATCGTAAATGTAGTTCTGGCTGCCCACGACTGATCCGATCACAGACCCCGAGGACACACCGATGCGCGGGGACCATTGAATGGGATGGGACGTGTTGCGACGCTCCATGTACCGCAGGAACCTGACCGCAGAATTGGCGATGGCCAGGGCGTGATCTTCATTGGGATCAGGCACCCCGGATACGGCAACATAGCTGTCCCCATTGGTCCGGATACGCTGGCAGCTGAACTGCGCGCCAATGCGATCAAAGGCACTGTAAATGTCGTTCAGCTCGCTGACAATCACTCCAGGGTCGTGATTGGCCAGCTGCGCGTCAAACCCGACAAAATCAAGCGAAAGAACCGACACTGGTGCAAACAACTGAGGAGAGACCACTCCAAAAGTCTTGTATTCTTCATATGCAGCACGCGGCATCATGTTGAGAAGCAGTTTTTCAACTTGCTCCTTTTCACGTTTGATCTCGTGTGTGTTGCGTTCAACCATGACGGAATAGGAATCGATCATCGATTCCAGTTCCTTGATCCGCGTGATGTTTTGACAAACCAGAACCGCGATATTCTGAGACGTGTCTGTCGCACGATTGAACTCCATGGCAACGGTCATGGTTCGCCGCCGCAGCTTGAACGACGTTTCTGTCGTCAGCCGACCGCCACCGTTCATTTCAACGATCAGAGCGTCAACATCCAATTCAGGGAAGAGTTCGCCCAGATGGGCTGTCGAGGCGGCATCGGAAAACCATTCGTTAAACGTATCGTTGCTGAAATTCAGGGCCAGAGTGTCGAGGTCAATCAGGGCGACGCCGACACCAATTGCACGCAAAAGCTGCTCGTTGATGGCTTCAATTGACATTGGGTTTCTCAACCAGAAGGACGCGGCGCTTTTCAAAGCCTTCAAGGATCACGTCGACATCCTCGGTGGCGACATCAAACTCCACCAGCGTTTCGGAAACGATCTCTTTCAAGCGATCAAAATGCAGATTCTCTATCGCCATATTGCGGTGCGCGCGTTCGATATGATCATCCGAGAACGAGGCCGGACCACCCATCAAAGACGAAATGAACTTAGTTTGGTGGTCGATCAGTTTTGGCAAATCAATATCGTCAAAAAACGGCCCGACATCTTCGTCCTCGATCATCCGGTCATAGAATGTCAGAACAATTTTGCTGATGGTTGAAAAGCCACCATATTTATCAAAAAGCGTTTTTTCCATGTCTTCCCCAGTGCGCGTTGGCGCAACAAAACCCATCCGTTTATGCAGCCGATGCCATAGTATTTGCACAGGAATTCATGATCCGGTCAACGCCATTGATAAAGCGACCAATTGCGGGATCGACCAGATGCGGATCCGTAAGCGGCAACATATGCCCCGCCCCATCGAACAAGGTTTCACCGGCAAACGGAAGTCGGGCCAACAGATGACGGGACAAGATTTCAACCACGGCCGGTGAAGCGGTTCCGCGCAGGATTTGTACCGGGCAAGCAACGTTTGCCAGGTGGTCTGCCGTCATCTTATCATTTGCCATGGCCCTGAAGTCATTGACAACCTGGGCTGCCAACGATGCCAGTTTCACTCGCATATCTACAGAGCTGCGCTGCCAGGTACCGGAACCATTCCAAAAATCGAAAAACCGGTTCATTGCGTCGAACGGCTTGCCATGTGCCAACCGGGCGCGCGTGCATTGAGCCATAGAGACAAACTTGCGGGTTTGCGGCGCTGAAATGCCGTGCTCTGTCCAGTAAGGGCTGAAGGTTGCAGGTTCGATCAGGGTCAGGCTCAGCACCTTATGAGGGGTCAACGTGGCCAATTTCAATGCAACCGAAGCGCCAAAGGAATGGCCAACCAAATGAACCGGCTCGCCAATGTCGGTGATCAGGTCCAAGAGGATTTTCGCGGTGTCTTCCAATGATGGGGCTACGCCTACAGGCCGCGCGCTGTTTCCGTATCCGGGCAGATCCGGGATCACTACGCGGTGGTTGGCTTTAATGTACCCTGTCAGGCTGCGCCATTGTTTGCCGTTGCTCGCAGAGCCATGCAGCAACACGACGGGGGTTCCTTCCCCTTCCTCGGTAACATGCAAGCGGTGTGGCGTGCGAAGTTGAATGGTCATTGGTGCGTCCTTTCGTCTAAACAAATGTTGTGTTGAAACCGTTATTAAGCACCGCGTGTTTCATCTGTTTGTCCGAATGGCCGCTAGTGCGTTTCATTTGTTTCAAACGCCGGAATGCATAGACCCTCACCAGGTAATCTGGCGAGGGTCCGTTCGCAGTTCCGAGAGGCTTGGTCTAGGCGCCGATATCCGCCCACAGCGTTTTAATTTTGCGGGCGAGGGCTTGGATGTGATCCGGTCCGGTTTCAAACCCAATAATCGAGACTCGCAACACGCGCTGTCCGCGCCATTCTGCTGTGCGAAAGAAATGCTGCCCATCGGCATTAAGGGCTTGCTCCATCGCCTGCACCATCTGATCTGAATCGCCCTGCCCGCGATCAAAACTCAGGACCACCTGATTGAGAACAACATCATTCAGCACCCGTACACCGGGGGTGGTTTGCAACTTGTGGGCCAGCAGGCTGGCGCAGTCACAGTGATTGCGCACCATGTCGCTGATCCCATCCCGGCCCAGCGCTTTTAGTGTGGCCCACACCGCGAACCCGCGTGCCCGGCGCGATAGCTCGGGATTGTAATGGGTGGCATGGCGTCCATCTTCAGGTGCTAAAGGCAGGTAGCTGGCCGAGATGTCCATAGCACGGCGATGCGCCTGCCGGTCCCGCACAATGGCAAAGCCCGCATCAAACGGGATCTGCAACCATTTGTGGCCATCCGTTGACCAGCTATCGGCACGGTCAATCCCGCTTGTCAGATATTTCGTGCTCACACTGGTCCGCGCCCAAAGCCCAAAGGCAGCATCCACATGCAGCCATGCATCGTGCTGGGCGGCCAGATCGGCCAGCGCGTGAAAATCATCAAATGCGCCCGAGTTAATGTGGCCGGCGGTGGCTATGACAATTTTGGGACCATCGACAAGCGCCATGCGCTCGGCCAGATCAACCAGGATCATGCGACCCTGATCATCCGATGGCACCCGGCTGATATTACGGTTGCCAAAACCAAGGTAACGCAAGGCCGCAAGGTTCGACACATGTGTGTCGTCTGAGGCGAAGATTGTGATACCTGGTGCGCCCTGCAACCCGTCTGACGCGAGGTCATAGCCTTTGCGCCGCAAAACCTCGTCTCGTGCAGCGGCAAGGCCGATGAAACCGGCCATCGTTGCCCCAGTGGTGATCCCGACAGAGGCCGTGCGTGGCAGATCAAGGACATCGAGAACCCAATCGCAGGCCACTTCTTCGGCTGTGGCCGCGGCCGGGGACCCTTGATAGATACCCGCATTCTGACCCCAGATGGAGGTCAGCCAATCCGCAGCCACCCCGGTTGGATGAGAGGCTCCCATGACCCAGGCGTGAAACCCGGGTTGCGTGTTGCCGACAAGTCCGGGTTCTGCTGCGTGGATCAACTCGGCGATCACATCCTCACCCGGCTGCGCCTTGGCAGGCAGTGGACCACCGAAGGCATTACGCAGCTCGGCCAGGCTGGCCGTGGGGTGCAGGTTGGTTTTGGTCTCGCGGTAGCCGTTGGCATAGGACGCAGCCAAGGCCAATGGACCGGAAACGGTGGGAAAAATATGGGTCTGTTTCATCTCGGGTGAATCCAGTTCGGCAGGAAGGAATAGGCGTTGACGTTGCCTGAAGGCGCGCAAGCAAGGCCGTTGGCTATTAACCGGTCCTGCAAGCTGCCGTCATTGAACGCATCGAAGGTTTCAGTGGCGCCGCCAATATGTTCACCTCCAACAAAGACCTGAGGAATTGTCGCCGCACCAGTAATCTGGCGCAGGGCCACGCGCATTTCAGCGCCCAGATTGTCTTTCTGATACGCGACATTATCGATATCCACGCTTTCATAGGCGATACCAGCGGCGGCAAACATCTTGCGCACCGACCAGCAGAATTCGCACCATTCCAGAGAAAAGACGAGCACGGGCTTTTCGGCAACCATCGCCTTGACCTTCGTCATCACGTCCGGGCGCGCGGCTTGCGCGGCACTTGTGGGGGCCGCTGGACCCGGAATATCAAACCGCGCCTGCTCGGTCGAACGGGACAGAGCCATCTCCTCTGCCGTCATCTCCTCCGGAACATCTTCAAACAGAGGGGTGGACAGGTAACGCTCTCCGGTATCAGGCAGCATGGCCAGAATGCGTGACCCTTCCGGTGCGGTTTCGGCCACTTTCAGTGCGGCAGCGAAAGTGGCCCCACCGGTGATACCGCAGAATATGCCTTCCTTGCGAGCCAGTGCCTTGGCCATTGCGATCGCATCTGCACCCGCAACCGGTTGCATCTGGTCGATCAGATTACCTTCCAGTGCAGTGTTTGCCAGATGGGAAATAAAATCAGGCGACCAGCCCTGCATCGGATGCGGGCGGAAGTCAGGATGGCTTTCGGCAGCACTGCCGTCCGCATTGAAGGCCTGAACTGAACCGCTGCCCAAAAGCTGAGCATTATCGGGTTCTGCCGCGATCACTCTTGTCTTGGGGCTTTGCGCCTTCAGGACACGGGCCACACCGGTCAGCGTGCCGCCGGTGCCAAATCCCGTCACCCAATAGTCCAGCCCATCAATGCCGAAATCGCGCATGATTTCCTGTGCGGTTGTGGTGCTGTGGATGTCGGCATTGGCTGGGTTCTCGAACTGGCGAGACATGAACCAGCCATGTTTTTCGGCCAGCTCACGGGCCTTGGCGACCATGCCGCTGCCTTTCGCGGCGGCTGGAGTCAGAACCACTTTTGCGCCCAAAAAACGCATCAACTTGCGGCGTTCAACGCTGAAGCTTTCGGCCATGGTGACAACCAGGGGATACCCCTTTTGCGCACAGACCATGGCAAGCCCGATGCCGGTATTGCCAGATGTGGCTTCGACCACGGTCTGTCCGGGTTTCAGCGTTCCGTCACGCTCGGCCGCTTCGATGACGCCAAACGCCAGACGGTCTTTGACAGAGCCCATCGGATTGAAAGCTTCCAGCTTGACGAACAGTTCGACACCTGCCGGGGCAAGGTTGTTGATTTTGACAATCGGAGTGTTTCCGATCGTCTCGAGGATGGAGGATTTTATATTCATCATTTTCGACGGTCCTTTTTCAGGGTGCAGTGAGGCCGACAGGGATGCGGGCCGCGTTTGAGATGTGAAGGTTTTGCCCGTCCAAGGTTGCAGTCTGTTGTCGCGACGCTTGTTTCTTGTTTCAGTAGTGAAACAGTGGAATAGAGTGCTAAAAATTTTCAAAACCGCATAAAATCAATAAGTTATTTTGAATACCGGCAATCCATCTCAAGACAGGCTTGTTACAATTGAAACAAAACAACGCAGCACTGAAAACGAGCTGAAACATTCGCCGGATAAGACGGAATACATGACCGTAAAAACGCATCGACAACGCATCACTCAGGATCCGGAATCACTTGATCTGGTCTGGGACGCACTTGAAGCTCTCTCAGAGGGCATCGCAATTTATGATGCCAACCACACGTTGGTGACCTGCAATCAACGCTATATGGACATGTATCCGCTGGTGGCGGACCTGATTAAGCCAGGCGCAGTTTGGGAAGATCTGGTGAGGGCCGGGGCGGAACGTGGGCAGTATGTGGATGCAATTGGGCGTGTCGAGGAATGGATCGCGGAGCGCAAGGCAGCAGGTGAGAGGTTCAAACAGAATCCTGAGGCGCAGAACCGGGAAATTGAACTGACCAGCGGCCAGATTTACTTCACTCAGTTCAGCATAACGCAACACGGTGGATTTGTTGTCACCAACAGCGACATTACTCAGAGAAAACGGGCTGAGGCCATGGTCCGTGAACGCGAGAACATTTTAAGCATGGTGTTAGAGACCAGCCCGATTGCGATTGTCATGGCGCGGCTGGATGACGGCAAGATCCTGTACCGCTCTCCTCATGCGCTTGCGTTTCTTGGAAACATAGACAACGCAGCAGAAAGTTTTGCCGACCCCAGCGATAAGGACGACTATGTTGCCGCGCTAAAAAAATCGGGGCGCGTGGATGACTATCACCTCACTCTTTTGAATGCAGACGGAAAGCGCTGTGCGACAGCTTCTTGGGGCAGGTTGACTGAATTCGAAGGGGATATCTATGCCGTGACCGCAGTCATGGATCAAAGCGAAAAGCAGGCGCAGGAAGCGTTGATCCGACGGGTGCTGGAAGCCTGCCCAGCACCCATCCAGATGACCGAAGCGAATTCAGGTGAAGTGCTGTTTAGCAGCCCCGAGACGATCGCCTTGTTCGGGTCTCAGGAAAAAGCAATGTCGTTTTATGCCGATTCCGATACCCGCGCCCGATACCTAAAGAGATTGCAGCGCGAAGGCTCGGTTTCAGAGTTCAAGGCCGAATACATCAATTCTGACGGAGATCGGTTCTGGGGCGCGGTATCTGCCCGGCTGATCCGGTATGATGGCCGGGATGTCATCGTCTCTCACACACGAGATCTTACCGACCAGATGCGCATCGAAGCGGAACTGGCACAACAGCAGGATCAACTTTTCCAGAACGAGAAAATGTCAGCAATGGGGGAGTTGCTGGCTGGTGTGGCACATGAGTTGAACAACCCCCTGTCTGTGGTGGTGGGCCACGCCCTGATGCTGAGCGAAGATTGCAGCGATCCCAAGATTTCACGCCAGGTTAACAAGATCAGTGGCGCAGCAGAGCGCTGTGCCAAGATCGTGAAAACCTTTCTGACCATGGCACGGCAACAGCCGGTCAAGATGCTGAACGTTGATATAAACGAAATTGTCCAGACTGCGACAGATGTTGCCGGGTATGGTAATGCCGGTGCAGGCCTGACAATCGCAAGTCAACTGGCGGAAGGTCTGCCGAAAACCGGCGTGGATCCCGACCAGATTACCCAAGTGGTGATCAATCTTATCCTGAATGCCGAACAAGCCATGAAAAGCAGTGGGATCGGGGAACGGATAACGGTATCGACCCGTGTATCCGGTTCTGGAGAGAGGATTGAAATTTTTGTCGAAGACGATGGCCCCGGCATTCCCGAAAATTTGCGAGGCCGTATTTTCGAGCCCTTCTTCACCACCAAAGATGTGGGTGATGGTACGGGTATCGGACTGGCCCTGTGCCATCGCATTATTCAGACCCATGACGGCAGTATTACCCTGGACACGCCACCAGGTGGAGGTGCGGTTTTTAAAGTTTCACTGCCCCTTTCTGCGGCTAGAACGCGCCATCCGAATGATCAATCACCCGAGCACAAAGATCCAACCACAACCCGCATTCTTATCCTGGATGATGAGGCGGATGTGGCTGAACTGAATGCGGAAATTTTGGAACGTGACGGTTACCAGGTGGATGTATTCAGCACTGCCGCCCCGGCAATAGAAAGCCTGCGCCTGCATAACTATGATCTGATCCTGAGTGATCTGCACATGCCGGAAATTGACGGGCGCGGTTTTTTCGAGATTATCAAGGACGAATTTCCAGAGATGATTACCAAAACTGGATTTGTAACAGGAGATACAATGGGTCGTTCGTCGCAAAGCTTTCTTAAAGAAGCGAACCGGCCTTGCGTCGAAAAGCCGGTATCTCCCAAGGAATTGCGCAGTTTCGTGGCAAAGCTGCTCGTGAAGTCAGGACAGGACAGCGAATGACAACCTCAGCACATATTTTGATCTGCGATGACGAACCTGATGTGCGTGAGATGCTGGAGGAGTATCTGTCCAAACGCGGTTTTTCCACCACGGCAGTGGCCGACAGTAACGCCTTGCGTGCAGCACTGTCCGAAGCCGTGATTGATCTGGTCCTGCTCGATATCAACATGCCTGGCGAAGACGGGCTGACCACGCTTCGAACGCTCAGAAGCACGGATCAAGTCCCGGTGGTTATGCTGACAGCGGCCGGAGAGGTAATCGACAAAATCGTCGGCCTTGAAATGGGCGCCGATGATTACCTCGCCAAACCGGTGGACCTGCGCGAGCTAGAGGCACGCATCAAGGCCGTGTTGCGCCGCAAATCCGAGCCCGAGCAAAAACAAACCTCCGGAGATGCACCAAAGACGGCGGCGTTTGGTTCATTCACGCTAGATCTGACGGCTGCCAAACTGCTTGCCGCGGATGGCGAGGAGCTGGCTTTGACGGCGATGGAGTTCAACCTGCTGAGCCTGTTTGCCCGCAACAAAGGACGGGTGCTCAACCGCGATCAAATTCTTGAACTTGCTCATGATCGGTCCTGGGATCCGTTTGATCGCAGTATCGACATTCGTATTTCCCGCCTGCGCCGCAAGATCGAGGCGAACCCGCAAAAGCCACAGATCATCAAAACCGTGCGCGGGATTGGATATATTTACGATCCAGAATGATGTCTGTGCCTTTGGCCAAATGCGTTCAGGTGGTGGGCGATACCCTGCGGGCGGCTGCGACAGGCACCAGAAATTCCGCAAGTTCCCCAGGTGTGAACTTGGTTTGTTTGATCCACCATTTAGCAAGCACGCGAAAGATCGGTGCGTTCTGATTGCCCACATACATGGCGTAGAGAATGAGCGCCCCACCAGGCAGCAAGCCCCGACCTGGGTCTTCTCCCAGCACAAGAGCTGCAAAGGCGATGGTCGCCAGAGGCGAAAATGATGTAGCCAATGAAATCTCACCAGTGCGTGCATGTTTCAAGGCAAAAAACCAAACCAGCTGGCCAAGAACCAGAACAAGACCGGCATAAACCCAGATCCATTTCCAGAAGATCGGCGACAACGCGCCCTGAAATTCCTCGGGTCCACGCAGCAATAGGACCGCTGCGACATAGATCACAGTTCCGATGATGGTGCGAAAGATCGAGTAAATCCCCATCGGGATCGTCTGTAAGGCACGCCGCGCGAGCAGAAGCGAGGCAATGTAAGACAGGGTTGCGCCAACTGCCGCAAGCTCACCCATGCCAAAGGTGCTTTGAGTGTCTGTCGTCTTCAGACCGATGATCAGCGCGGCACCGCATAAAGCGAAGATTCCGGCTTTGAAAGCCTGCACATTAAACTGCTCTTTAAAGAGTATGGTCACGATCAGAATGAACAGCGGTGGCTCAATCCGACCGATCAGCATGACATTGGTCACGCTTGACGTCTCAAGTGCAAAGAAGAAAAGCCCCGGTGTGAGCGCCGAGGATACGACCGCAGACAAAGCAAGCAGACGCCAGTTGCACGCCGACAGCCGTTCCAGATTGTTGCGCGTCAGATCAGAGCGGAACAAAAAGGCCATCGGCGCAAGAGAGATGATAGACCCGAACACCAGCAGGTTCGTAAGTGTGATTGCGCTTTGCCCACTGGGCAGCGGGTGAGCGGACCCGACATCAACCAGCAGAGAAGCGATGGGATTGGATCCTGCATAGATCAACATGCCAAACCAGGCGCAGTACAGGCCTGCATTTGCCGGGTTCATTCTTTTCAATATATGTGTTCCGATGAGGTGCATCTTGCGCTCCGATCTTGGCTTTCAGTGGCCTTATGACGAAGCGATGTTTCGGGTAGATTTCGAATGCGCGGTCTTAACGTTTCAGTTGCTTCAAGGATGTTTCGGTCAATCGACGTTACGAAAAACCGGGTTCGTTTTTCGCGAGCTGACCGGAGTTGACGCGAGCGTCCGAACGGATCCAGCCCTCAAGATCTGGCAGCGTCGGTTTAGAATAATCGGAAATTGCCGCAGAAAAATGTGAAAAAGGCCAGACACATCACTAGAATTGCACTTGCTGACTATCCACGTGAATTGCTTCGGAGACTGATGGATACTCGTCAGCCATTGTCGGTGCGTTCGAAGGCGCGCGCAGCTCTAACACTCTCCAGGAACGAAAAATATTTCCGGTGGATTAAAAATATTTCCGGTGGATTACCGCAGGGCTTACCAAGCAATGTCACCTGGGTGAAGAGAAGGGGTCAGAGATTAAAGACCAGCCGATGAACCATGTTCGAGAAACGCCGTATCACCCACCGCCCCAGGGTAAGATTGAGCGTTGGCACCAGGCGCTCAAGAACCGCATCCTGCTGAATTACTACTATCTGCCCGGTGAGCCCCGGCAGCAGATCTACACCTTCGTCGATCATGACAACCACCGACGCTATCACGAGAGCCTGCAAAAACTCACTCCAGACGACGTCTTCTTCGAGCGCGGTAAGATCATTCAGAAACAATGAGAAAGGATCAAATGACAGACCATCGAAACACGACGTCTGCTTCACCGGAAATCCACCGTATAATCTAACCAACCAGTTGCGCCAGACACTCTCCTAGATCAGGCAAGCCAACTGGCCCAAATTATCTGACGGCGGACAGACAGCAGGCAATCGCAACCCAAAGCTAACTCAGCGCGGTAGCGGCTTATGTCAGTTTTTTCCGCGATGCGTGAGTTCGCTGGACTTATAGAAATGCGTCCTCGGCGATTGTCGGGAAAGCGGGATGCAAATGCAGTATCCCGACCGCTAGCCCTATGTCGGTTCTGGGCCGCCCATGAAGACGACCCTGTACGGTTAGATTTCAATGGCTTCAGCCATGGCCAGAGCATCTTCGACAATAAGAACTTTCACTGGGCGTCTACTTTATCAGCGGCGCTATCACGCGGAAGGTCTTGCGACGGATTAAGAACCTTTGCCAAAGCTGTATGGCCGCGGGCAACAGCGTGATCAAATGCGGTTTTGCCGTCTTTGTCTTCGACGGCCCTGTCTGCCCCGGCTTGTGTCAGCACCTTGGCGATTTCAACATAAGGCTCCGTTCCATCTCCAAGAATGGCCACCTCTAGCAAGGCCGTCCAACCCAGGTTGTTTACCCGATTGACCGGCGCTCCGGCCTTGACCAACATCTGAATGATCTCAACTTCACCTTTTGCAGATCCATAAATCACGGCGGCCCCATCGTATACAGATGTTACCAAGGTCGGATCAGACCCCAAATTTAAGGCCAGGCGGGCCAATTCGGGATTTTTATTGGAAATCGCAATATTCAAGACATCCCGCCTCTTGGCGTCCATTGCATTGATATTGGCGCCTCGTTTGGTCAGGAGCTCAACGATCTTCAAATCGTTTTGACGCGCGGCCATCAGCAATGCGGTATCCCCCCGCGCATCGCGTAGTTCAAGATCAGGGTGTTGATCAGACAGAACCGCCATAAGCCTTGATACATCTCCCGATTTCACCGCAGCAAAGAAGTCCGAGCCATTGGACTGCGCTTGCGCTGACAAAATCGGTCCAATCAAAAGGAAAACGGCAATGGTCGCGATTGATCTGAGCTTCATCATTTGTCCTCGGGGTTAGAGCGATGATTCCCTTGCGTAGCAAAGTTACCTGACTCCAGGCTGAATTGGTTCACACAAGTATTTTACCAAGACCTCAGGATCGGATCAGGTTTTGCGCCTAAGTGTTGCGACGGCAGTTTCGCCGTAAGATATGTCATCCCTAGGGAGGGAAAAAACATGAGAACAGCGCTTCTTTCCGTCGTCGTTGCAACGCTTGCGAACCCACTGTTTGCTGGTGATTTGCAAAAGATTTCTGAACCAACCGAAACGCAAGGGGTCAGCCTGAGTGTGTTGCAGCAAAACGCTCTGGAAGCACAAATTCCAGCGATGAAGGGATTTGAAATTCGCGCGCCGCATTGAATTTGCGCCAGGGGCCTCATTCACCAAGCACAATCACGCGGAACGTCCGGGCTTTGTGTTCGTTGAATCCGGTGAGATTATCGAAGGTCGGAACGGAACCAACCGGGTTTTCAAAGCAGGCGACACCTGGATTGAAGACGCTAAAACCGATCATTGGATCCGCAACATCGGTGACGAACCGGGTGTGATTATCATGGTGGATTTGCCTGTCATGGAGTGATTTTTGATCCACGATCAAAGCGAGTTCCGCATGTATCGGGTGTGGGCCTCGTTTTTAATATTCTGACATTTGACACCTGTGTCGAAGTCCGTTTTGTCCCGCATAGCATACACCTGTCATTTTTGAACAGCCCATATGACCAGTGCTAGAGGAAACTCTGCGGGTCAATGTCGACACTCAGCCTTGCCTGCCCGGTGACACGCACCTGGCCAATCCAGTGTTTCAACGCCGCCTGCAACGCGACACCTTTAGGGGCCTTGACCAATAGACGAACCCGGTGGCGTCCTCTGATCCGGGCAATTGGCGCAGGCGCAGGGCCAAAGACCTGAGCACCCACCTGTCGCAGCGGACCATCTCGCCGTGCCAGTTCATTGCCCAGATCAAACACCTGCTGCATATCGGTTGACGACAGGATGACCCCGGCCATCCGCCCATAGGGCGGCACCTCGGCTTGACGGCGTTCTTCGGCCTCGGCACGCCAGAAGCCTTCTTCGTCACCAGACAGAATGGCCCGTATCACCGGATGCTCGGGCTGGAAGGTCTGCAACATTGCGGTGCCCTTCTTTTCGGCGCGCCCTGCCCGGCCAGCCACCTGTCGCATCAGTTGAAACGTGCGCTCCGCCGCGCGCAGGTCCGAGCCTTGCAGGCCCAGATCCGCATCAATCACACCCACGAGCGTCAGCAAGGGAAAGTTGTGCCCCTTCGCCACCAGCTGCGTGCCGATGATAATGTCAGCGGCCCCTTCGGCAATCTCGACGATCTGTTCCTTCAACGCGCGCGCCGAGCCGAACAAATCAGACGACAGCGTTGCAATCCGCGCCTCAGGGAAAAGCGCCACGGCCTCTTCGGCCAATCGCTCCACTCCGGGGCCCACGGCGGCCAGCTTGTCCTCAGCTTCGCAAGAGGGGCAAACCTCAGGCATTGGCTTGGTCTCACCGCATTGGTGGCACATCAGGCGTTTCAGAAACCGGTGTTCGACCATGCGCGCATCGCAGGTGTCGCAACCAATCTGATGCCCGCAAGCCCGGCAAATGGTCACGGGCGCATATCCACGGCGGTTCAGAAATAACAGCGATTGCTCGCCTTTGCTGATCCGGTCGGTCACGGCCGCTTGCAAGCTGGGCGAGATCCAGCGCGAAGATGGTAGTGTTTCAGCGCGCATGTCGATCGTGCGCAATTCGGGCAGCACCGCGGGGCCAAAGCGCGAGGTCAGATCAAGCCTTGTGTATTTGCCAGCCTCTGCGTTGCTCCAGCTTTCCAGGGATGGCGTGGCCGAGGCCAACACCACCTGTGCGCCGACGATGGACGCTCGCAACACAGCCATGTCGCGGGCATTGTAGAGCACGCCATCCTCTTGCTTGTAGGAGGTGTCATGCTCCTCATCCACCACGATCAGGCCAAGGTTCTGGAACGGCAAGAACAATGCCGAGCGCGCGCCCACCACAACCTGCGCGCCGCCCTGCCCGACCATCTTCCAGGTGCGGCGGCGTTCGGTCATGGTGACGCCGGAATGCCATTCGGCCGGTCTTGCGCCAAACCGCGCTTCGATCCGGGTCAGGAATTCCGCGGTCAGGGCAATCTCGGGCAGCAGCACCAGCGCCTGCCGACCCTGCCGCAATGTGTCGGCCACAGCCTCAAGATACACCTCGGTTTTGCCCGATCCGGTGACACCGCGCAGCAAGGTCGTGCCGTAGTCTCCGGATTGAATGGCCGCTTTCAAATGCGCAACCGCCTGCGCCTGATCATCGGTCAGCTCTTTGCTGGGGCGTTCAGGATCAAGCCGGGCAAAGGGCATATCGCGCGGCGTGTCTTCCTCAGCCACGACACCCTGCTTGACCAGCCCTTTGACCACCGAAGAAGTCACCCCGGCCTCGTCGCTCAGTTCCTTCAGCGTAAACGACAGCCCTCCAAACTGGCTAAGCACCTCCAGCACCTTGCGCCGCGCATCCGTTTCGCGATCGGGCGTGCCACTGCCCATCCGGTAAACCTTGCGCATCGAGGGCGGGTCGCCCAGGCCCGGTGCGCGGGTGGCCAGCCGTAGCATGGCGGACATTGGCGTCAGCGTGTAATCCCCGGCACGCTGCAAGAACATCTGCATCTCTTCGCGCATGGGCGCCACGTCCAGCACACGGTTGATGGCGCGCGCTTTGGACAGATCAAATCCACCCACCCCCGGCCCCCAAACGACACCCGGCACCTTGCGCGGCCCCAGCGGCACCTCGACAAAGGCCCCGATATGACAGCCGCCTTCGGGGGCCTTGTAATCCAGCGCCCGATCCAAAGGCTGCGTGGTCATCACAGCCACCAGCGTGCCTTCGGCAAAAAAGGACGGGATATCGGACAAAGGCAGCAGGCTCCTAACGGGGGTTTCGGCAGACGTATCTATGGGGTAAACCGATCCACAACAAACGCCAACCCAAAGTCAGGATGCTGCCCCATGAAATTCTTTGTTGATACAGCCGAAGTCGATGAAATTGCCGAGTTGAACGATCTTGGCATGGTGGACGGGGTCACGACCAACCCCTCGCTGATCATGAAATCAGGCCGCGACATTCTGGAAGTCACCAAAGAGATCGCCGAGATGGTCGACGGTCCGGTGTCTGCCGAGGTTGTCGCCACCGAGGCCGACCAGATGATCGCCGAAGGGCGCAAACTGGCCAAGATCGCCGACAATATCGCCGTGAAGGTACCGCTGACCTGGGATGGGTTGAAGGCCTGTAATGTGCTGACCAACGAAGGCAACATGGTCAACGTCACGCTGTGTTTCTCGGCCAATCAGGCGCTTCTGGCGGCCAAAGCGGGGGCCACATTCATCTCGCCCTTCATTGGCCGTCTGGATGACATCAACCTCGATGGCATGGAGCTGATCGCCGACATCCGTCAGATCTACGACAATTACGGTTATGAAACCCAGATCCTCGCGGCCTCGATCCGCACGGTGAACCATGCCTATCAATCTGCCATGGTTGGATCAGACGTGATGACGGCCCCGCCCAAGGTCATCAAGGCAATGGCCCAGCATGTGCTGACCGACAAAGGGCTTGCGGCATTTTTGGCAGACTGGGAAAAAACCGGGCAGAACATCCTCTAGACGCTTGATCTGATTGGGGTGATTGATGCTATAAGGGCGCCAAATAATACGAGGCGCCCATGAGCAGCAAGCCCGAAGTTGATGACACACTGCGCGAAAAGATCATCGCGCAGCCTGATGTTATTTTGGAAGACCAAGACCTGATGCGCGCCCTGATCGCCGCGAACGAGCGTGCGATGGGCGGCAATATCGTCGATCTGCGCGGCATCGCGATGGATCGGTTGGAAACGCGTCTGGACCGACTGGAAGACACCCACCGCAGCGTGATTGCTGCCGCCTATGAAAATCTGGCGGGCACCAATCAGGTGCACCGCGCGATTTTGCGGATGCTGGACCCGGTTGAGTTCGAGGATTTTCTAAAAGACCTTGGCACCGAAGTGGCCGCCATCCTGCGCGTGGATACGGTCAGGTTGGTGCTGGAAACGGTCCAGGACGGGGAGAGCACGGCCGTTAAGAAGCTGGGCGATGTTCTGTCACTGGCGGAACCTGGGTTCATCCAGAGCTATCTGTCAGATGGCCGTGGCAATTCGGCGCGACAGGTGACATTGCGTCAGATCCACGAAGGCAACCGGCTGATTTACGGGCGGGCCGCCGAATACATCAGATCCGAGGCGTGTTTGCTGCTTGATTTCGGCCAAGGCCGTTTGCCCGGTATGCTGGTGATGGGCACCGAAGACCCGCACCAGTTCACCCCACAGCAAGGCACTGATTTGCTGACCTTTTTTGCCGGAGTGTTTGAGCGAGCCATGCGTCGCTGGCTGTCATGATATCCCAAGCTGCCCGCGATGCGTTGCAGGGCTGGCTGGATGCGCAAAAGGCCCTCAAAGGGGCCTCTGCCAACACTCTGAGCGCATATTCGGCCGATGTGGCCGGGTTTCTGGCGTTTATGTCCGAACACAAGGGCGAACTGCAGGGCCTTGCCCCGCTGGCACGCATCACCGTGGGCGATATGCGGTCGTGGATGGCGTTTACGCGCGGCAAGGACGTGGGGTCCAGGTCGCTTGCGCGCAAACTCTCGGCGGTGAAAAGCTTTTATCGCTGGCTCAGTGAACGCGAGGGGTTTGAGCCCACCGCTGTTCTTTCAACCCGCAGCCCCAAGTTTCAACGCAAACTTCCGCGCCCTTTGGCCGAAGACGCCGCCAAGGACATGATCGCAACGGTCGAAATGCAATCGGCAACCCCTTGGGTGGCCGCCCGGGATCAGGCCGTGATCACCCTGCTTTACGGGTGCGGCCTTCGGATTTCCGAGGCGCTCAGCCTGTCAGGGCGCGATTTACCCATCGGCGACGCGCTGAGGATCATGGGCAAAGGCGGCAAGGAACGGATGGTTCCGGTCCTTCCAGCAGCCCGTGACGCAGTAGAGGCTTATCTGCGGCTGGTGCCCTATGAGACAGGCCCTGACGACCCGGTTTTCAAGGGGGTGCGCGGCGGGAAACTCAGCCCCCGGATGGTGCAAAAAGTGGTCGAGAAAACACGGATGCAGCTGGGTCTGCCTGCATCGGCCACACCCCATGCGATGCGCCACAGCTTTGCCACGCATTTGCTGAACGCTGGCGGGGACTTACGGGCCATTCAGGAGCTGTTGGGACATGCCTCATTGTCCACCACGCAAGCCTATACGGCGGTTGATACCGCACGCCTGATGGAGGTGTACAAACGTGCCCATCCCAAAGCCTGATTGCATCTGTCTCAGAATTCCGGCAAACCCGGCGCCATGAGCTTGTCTGTCAAGGCGCTGAGCGTCCATCTTTTCACCGCCACCGGTGCCGTCTTCGCTATGCTGGCCATGCTGGCCGCCGTGGATGGCAAATGGAGCCTGATGTTCCTTTGGCTGGTCGTGGCCTTCATTGTGGACGGGGTCGATGGGCCCTTGGCGCGCAAGTATGATGTGCAGAAAAATGCGCCGCAGTTTGATGGCAATATCCTGGATATGATCATCGACTATCTGACCTATATCTTTATTCCCGCCTTTGCCCTGTTCAAATCGGGCCTTCTGCCGGGCTGGACCGGTTGGTTTGCCATTATCGTGATCACCTTCGCCTCGGCGCTGTATTTGGTGAATACAGGCATGAAAACCAAGGACAAGTCGTTCATGGGCTTTCCGGGCTGTTGGAACATGGTGGTACTGGTCCTTTTCGCGATTGAGCCGAATTTCTGGATCAGCTTCGCGCTTGTGGCCGTTCTGGCTGTGGCGATGTTCCTGCCGCTAAAGTTCATCCACCCGGTACGCACCGTGCGCTGGCGGTTGGTGTCCCTGCCCATGGCATTGGCGTGGACTTTCTTTGCGGGCTGGGCCGCCTGGGTCGACTTTCACCCCGAAAGCTGGGCGCATTGGGGTCTGGTGATCACCACTTGCTATCTGCTGGTGGCAGGCGTGGCGCAGCAGGTTATTCCGGAGAGGCAGCGCTGACGATTTTAGCGCATGCCAAGGACCTTCGCAGCGCTATAGGATCAAGTCTACAGAAACCAAGATTCTGAACAAACCTGTTTTGACTAACTCGATGCCAGCCCTTCCGCGAAACATGCCGAATACCAAAGAGAAGAGGAGGTATCAGATTTCCATGCCTCAAGCTCTTCTATGCCCGCACTGAAAGCCGCCTCATCCAATAGACCGCCTGCAATCATCGCATTTTTCGCTCCGGTAAATGCTGCAATCAGATTGTTGGCAGTGGCTTCAAACTTATCATCTCCCGCGCAGCCTCCAAAGAAAATGCCACCATTGCGCACAGGAGTTAGACCAGCTTTCACAAGTAACGACACAAGCTTTCGCCCGACGTACGGATCGCTGCCATTTGCTTTGAAGGTTCCGACGTAGGCAGACCAAAGGGCCGCGAAACAGGGGGGTTCAGGCCATGGTCGAAAATCTCCGTGATCATCGTCGATAACAACCACCCGCCCACCTAGTCTGACAGCGCGCGCCATTTGTTCAACGACCAATTCTGGCTGGGAAACATGCTCCAACAAAAACCGCGCATGGGCCAGCGAGAAAGTCCCCCATTCAGAACCGTGCAGCGGAACCGCTGTGGCATCCCCCACACGAAATTCGACCAGATCAATCTCATCAGCGGTTTCTGCCAGAATGCGCGCTTGGTCTACTTGGTTGGGATCCTGTTCAATGCCAACGACACGCGCCTCATTGCCCGCCGCTTTTGCCATCAAACGCGAAAACTGTCCAAGCCCACTGCCAAAATCCAAGACACTTTCACCAGCTTCAAGATTGAGCTCTTTTAGGCAAGCATCGTTCAGTATGTCATTCAGTAAGGACAACCTGTGTTGCTCCTCCGGAGAACTCCCATGAATGTACGGGGTCGGCTTGGGCGTTTTCTCATTCAATTGATTTCACCCTTTTTATTCAGCGTGGCATTGTTTCCGATTGTGTTGCTCGATCGCGCTGCAAACCGGTTGCCACTAAAGTTTGCAAATCACATCGCAATCATAATATGTGGCACTCTTAGCATGAAAGCTGCATTGCGCCGATACCTCTGAAGATGCCGATCATCATACGGATGGCACCGGCAACGAAGATGTATAAAACCGACATCCGATTCACCTGCGCAATTTCTAGATCAGCAACCCACCGGCTTTTTCATGTTTCAGAAGCCAGACCTTGGTCTCGATCCCGCCATCCCCTGAATATCCTCCAAGGCTTTGCGCGCCCAGCACCCGGTGGCAGGGGATGATGACAGGGATCGGATTGCCCCCGCAGGCGCCACCGATGGCCTGAGCCGGGACACCCAGGTCCTGGGCCAGATCGCCATAGGTGCGGGTTTCACCAAAAGGGATGGCCAGCATGGCTTCACAGACCGCCTGCTGAAACGGCGAGGCCGCGACATGCCAGGGCAGGTCAAATTCGGTCAGATCACCCGCAAAATATGCCGCCAATTGCTCAAGGCTTGCCGCGATTTCTGGCGTTTCGGGGCCCGAGGCGAAGTCACCCCAGCGCAGACGTTCAATATTACCAGCTTCGCTGATCACCGTCAGGGGGCCAAGAGGGGTATCGAGACAACCGCTTGGCATGGGTTACTCGCTGTTCAGCAAAACGGCCTCGACACGGCGGTTCGCCTCGCGGCCAGCTTTGTTCAGGTTGGGCGCGATGGGGGCAAGATACCCCATGCCTTCTGCATCCAGCTGTGCCCGCGGGACGTCGTGGGCCCCCACAAGACGCTCCAGCACAGACCGCGCCCGGCGCTTGGACAGGCTGATGTTTGGATCAAGCGCGCCCACCGCATCGGTATGACCCACCAGGGCGACCCGCAAATTTGCATCGGCTTTCAGGAAAGCCGCCAAATCCACCAGCGACTGAAACGGTCCTTCACCCAAATCGGATGATCCGCTTTGAAAGTTCAGATCGGACAGGATCACGTGGCCTTGCTCCAGCAAGGATTTCGCCACGGGTTGTGCGGTAAACGCGCGCGGCAGGCTTTCGCGGGCATCTGCCGTCACCGACACGCCGGCACTCCCGGCCGGGGCCACATAGATCACCTGCACATAGGCCGTCACGCCAATGCGGCTGACCAACAGGCTGACATAGCCAGTCGAGCCGCCTTCACCCCCTTGCCGCAGGGACATAAAGCGATAGTCAAGCAGATCCACAAACATGTCTGGGGCAGGCATCACCCGCGTGGCAAACCGAAAGTCAAACCCACCACATTCGCGCCCCGAGCAATCCAGCAGCGTCTCATACCCGTCTTGTCGCAGCTGATCGCGCAGCGGGGTCAGGATTTGCAGCGTGGTGAGGGATTGCGCCTCAAGCCGCCAGGCCTGTTGCACCAAGCGGCCTTCAACCTCCAGCGAGGGCACTTTGGCCTCCTCAAACGGGCCGATTGGCAACTGATAACTGCCAGGATCCTCGATCACTTCGGCACTGAGCGTGGCACTGGTCGGCAATGACAGATCAAGCGCTTGCCCGGCCAGAGGCCACAGACAAAGCACCAGAGCTGTCAGCCGCGCGCGCATCCCTCAGCGGGCCTGTGCGTGATAGTCAGAATTGGGCTGCATGCCCGTGGCGCTGGCTACCCGATTGGTCATGTTGAAGAAGCCCGCAACATTGGCAATGTCCCAGATGTCCGCCTCGGAAAACCCGACGTTGCGTAGGGCAGCCCGGTCTGCTTCCTCAATGGCGTGGCTTTCCTTGGTGATCTTCTCGGCAAAACCCAGCATCGCCGTAGCCCGCGCATCCAGATCGGCCATGCGCCAGTTCATCACCATCGCCTCGCCCAGTTCCGGCTGACCCGAGAGTTGCCGCACGGCCGCCCCGTGGGCCACCTGACAATACCAGCAGCGATTGATCGAGCTGACCACCACGGCAATCATCTCGCGCTCAAGTTTGCTTAGGCCGCTGTCGGCCAACATCAGGTCATTATACATACCCGTAAATGCGTTCAGCTTATCGATATTGAAGGCATAGGCTTTCAGCACATTGGGCGTGAACCCCAGCTTTTCATCACAGATGTCAAAATACTTCTGCGTGGCCTCGGGCAGCGGATCGACCATCGGCAGATCAAGGGCGGTGGGCTGTTGGTCTTTGGTCATGTCTCAGGCATCTTTCTTGATACGGTAGTGGTATGTTCCCACAAGCGCCATCCCGAGGGAAGCATAGAGCGCATTGGCACCTGTATTGGCTTGCGTACAAACTGCCGACATACGGTTGGCCCCATTCTCAGCGGCCCAAAGTGACGCCCGACGCATCATTTGCTTACCCAGACCTGCGCCACGATGGTGTTCGAGGATTTCCAGCGCGTGGACCATCGCGATGCCATGATAAATACCCACATAGGCCGCCCCAGCCGGTCGGTTGCTGTCGCGGCCAAAGATCGAGGTCTTGGGGCATGTGGCACGGGTCATCACCTCAATGCGACCCGGTCCGATACCGCCCGCCGCCCAGATGTCCAGCATGATGGCCAGAGGCTCCCAGATGCTGAAGGTGGTAACTTTCGCCATGTGTTCCGAGGTGAGATCAGCCACATCCCCCACATAGAGGTTCACCGGGTCGATGATGGTATAGCCCTGCCCCTCCAGCATCACATCAAGTGCCGCATCTCCGTCGCGGATCATGAACAGAGGATCCTGGCCCATCTTTGTCATCTCAGCCTCCGCGCGGGTCAGCTCTTCAGCCGTGACCGGCAGCCTCGCTGTTGCGGCCGACACCCGTTTACCACCCCCTGCCCCATTCCGCAGCGTGACAGGCCCGGTGTCATGCCTGGTGGCCGGGGGCCATGTGGCCTCAACCACATCATAAAGCGTATGCACGTCTGGCATCATGCCGGGAATTCCGCCTTCAACTCGTCCATGGCAGCGTTGACCTGATCGGCATCCGTCCCCCGGATCACGATCTGCGCGCCGAACTTGCCGTCTTGCTGGAACGGATAGGACCCTATCGAAAGCTCAGCATATCGCTCGGCCAAGGCCCCCAACGGCCCGGCAATGTCACCCTCGCCGCGATAGATGCGTTCGGACAGGGACACCACCGGCGCGCCGCCCGTCAGGGTCGGCAGAACCGAGGCCACCATCGCCTTGAAGATCGCAGGCACCCCGGCCATGACATGCACGTTTTCAATGGTAAACCCCGGCGCGGTGCTGACCGGATTGTCAATCAGGGTGGCCCCATCCGGAATACGCGCCATGCGCAGACGGGCGTCGTTCAATGTCTGATCGGATTTGGCATAATGCGCCTCAAGCAAAGCACGGGCATCATCGCGTATACTGATGGGCCGCCCAAAAGCCCGCGCCACATTGTCAGCGGTGATATCATCATGGGTGGGGCCAATGCCGCCTGAGGTGAACACGGTATCGTAGGCCTCACTTAACGCCTTCACGGCGTTTGTGATCGCCTCCGGATCGTCCGAGACCACCCGCACCTCGGCCAGATCAATGCCCACCTGCGTCAGCTCGCCTGCCAGATAATGCATATTGGCATCGCGCGTGCGACCCGAAAGGATCTCGTCTCCGATCACCAGCATGGCGGCGGTGGGGTTGGGCATGGTGCGGCACTCCTTGAAGGCAATTACATGTCGGTATAGGCCTTGGGTCATGCGCTTTCAAACCCCTCTTCAACCCGCCCGACTGATCCGCCGCTATAAGCGGTTTCTGGCGGATATCACGCTTGAGGCCGATGGCCGCCACGTCACGGCCCATTGCGCCAATCCCGGCTCTATGATGGGACTGGCTGAGCCGGGATGTCGCATCTGGGTGGAACCCAATGATGATCCAAAGAAAAAGCTGAAGTACGGCTGGCGACTGGTCGATCACGAGAACGGGCATTTCACCGGGGTTGATACCTCGCTGCCCAACCGGGCGTTGAAAGAAGTGATCACAGCAGGCGGCATTCCCGAGCTGGCCGTGTACCAAACCGTAAAGCCCGAACAGAAATACGGCGAAAACAGCCGGATTGATTTTCTGTTGCAACAGGATGGATTGGCAGACGCCTATGTCGAGGTGAAATCCATGACCCTCTCACGTCAGCTTGGTCTGGCCGAGTTTCCCGATTCCGTGACAGCTCGCGGGGCCAAACACCTTGGCGAATTGGCGCAGATGGCCGAGGCAGGCCACCGCGCTGTCTTGTTCTATCTGGTGCAAAGAACGGATTGTGCCCGCGTCTGCGTGGCTGCGGATATCGACCCGACCTATGCCGCCGCCTATGCCCATGCCCGCGCGGCCGGGGTTGAGGTGCTGGCCTATGGCACCACCATCACCCCAGACGGGATCGAGATTGCGGGCCGATTAGAAGTTGACTAACCCTCACCAAAACCCTTCGGAATGGGCAGTGGCTCCAGCTCTTTCGCCCGCTTCTGCAAGTGACGTCCAATGACTATGCGGCTGATCTCGGTGGTCCCATCCACAATCCGCAACATCTGGCTTAGGCGCGACAGACGGTCCATTCCATAGGATTGCAACAGCCCCATGCCGCCCAGCACCTGTGTGCAGGTGTTCGCGGCCTTCACCGCCGCGTCTGGCACAAAGCGCTTAGCGTGGGCGGCCATCAACGGGCCTTCGTCGGTGCCCAGCGCATTGGCGGCGGCCCGGTAGAGTAAACGCGACGCTTCCAGCTCGGTCGCGACATCCCCCAGCATCCATTGAATGCCATCCAAATCCAGGTTCTTTCCACTGAACATCTTGCGATTGGCAGAATAGGCCAACGCGGTGTCCAATGCGGCCTGTATCAACCCGCAGCAGCCCGAGGCAATCGAGACCCGCGCGATATCAATCGCCATCAGTGATCCTTGCAGGCCTTGCCCCACCGGCAGGATGATGTTGTCGGCGCTGACGACGACATCGGTCATATACATCTCGGACATTGGCAGGAACTGATAAGAGGGCGTGTCATACTTGGGGCCGAAGGACAGACCGGGCGTGTCCGCAGGGATCGCAATCATCGCCATATCCTTGTGGCCGGGCTGATCGGTGGTTTTGACCACGGTAAAGTAAATATCCGCCTCACCCGCCAGCGACACCCAGGCCTTGGCGCCATTGATGGTCCAGGTGCCATCCTCGTTGATCACGGCACGGGAATACATGTTCATCGGATCGGACCCGGACTGAGGCTCGGTCAGCGCAAAATTGGCCAGCTTGCGGCCCGATGTCAGCGCTTGCGCCCAATCGGTCTTCAACGCCTCGGTGCCAAACCCACAGGCGGCATAGGTGCAGATGTTATGCATCGACAGCGCAAAGGCGTAGGCCCCGTCGCCGCGGCCCAGCTCTTCGTAGACTCGGATGCCCTCGCCCAAAGGCAAGCCCTGCCCGCCCAATTCGGTCGGGGCGTAGAGCCCAGTCAACCCCAATTCCCCTGCTTTGTCCGATGCGGTGCGCGGCCAGACGCCAGCGGCATTCCAGGCGCCCACATTTGGCATGATTTCATCTTCGCAGTGACGGCGTGCGGCGGCCAGTATGGTGTCAATGGTCTGTGTCATGGTTGGAAGGTCCATTCTTGCATTTAATTGTAAGACAATTAAATGTCTTACAATTAATCCCCGAGTCGCCAAGCCCAAAATCGCCTGATGCCAACATGTCGCATGTTTTACGGGAAGCCTCTGGCCCTTTGGCTTAAGGACACCTAAATAGAAGCGGATAAATCAAGTCAGACCACGAGGAACCGCAACGTGAACGATCAACACCGCGGACGCATGACACGGGACGGAATTCGCATCCACGAGGCGGCGGATTTCGCAGGGATGCACAAGGCCGGCGCGCTGGCCTCGGACATATTGGACAAGGTGGCCGAACACGTCTTTGTCGGACAAACGACCGGGGCGATTGACAAATTCATCGAAGATCAGGTGAATGCCGCCGGGGCCAGGTCAGCGACGATTGGCTACAAAGGCTATCAGCACGCCAGCTGCATTTCGGTCAACCATGTGGTTTGCCACGGGATACCGGGCGATAAGGTGCTGAAAGATGGGGACATTCTGAACATCGACGTGACGGTGATCGTGGATGGCTGGTATGGCGACACCTCTCGCATGTATGTGGCCGGCAAACTCAGCCGCAAGACCGAGCGCCTAATCCAGATCACCCATGACAGCCTGATGTTTGGGATCGAAGCGGTGAAGCCGGGCAATACCTTTGGCGATATCGGCCATGCAATCCAGTCCTTCGTCGAGCGGCAACGCATGTCTGTCGTGCGCGATTTCTGCGGGCATGGGTTGGGCCGCGTGTTCCACTCCCCACCAAACGTGCTGCACTACGGGCGTCCGGGTTCCGCCGCCACGCTGGAAGAAGGCATGTTCTTTACGATTGAGCCCATGGTCAATCTGGGCCGGGCTGAGACCAAGATCCTCGCAGACGACTGGACGGCCGTGACGCGCGATAAATCCCTGTCAGCGCAGTTTGAGCATTCGGTCGGCGTGACAGCCAACGGCTGCGAGATTTTCACCTTGTCGAAAGCCGGCAAGTTTCATCCGACGTATGGCTAAGACGTTTTTAGCTTTCAGCCTTTCTCCGTCTTACGTTCCATGCCAACATCCGGGCCAACGTCACATGGGACACGCCCGAAATGGAAATCCTCGTCACTGTTTTTCTGCCTTTGTCGCTGGCCATCATCATGCTTAGCCTGGGTGTAGGTCTAACACCATCTGATTTTGCCCGAGTGGCCACACGCAAACGCGCCTTTTTCATTGGGGCAGCGTTTCAAGTGTTGGTCGTCCCACTGACGGCCTATGTGTTGATCATGGCCTTTGGCCTTACCGGGGCTTTGGCGGCCGGGGTGATGTTACTTTCCTTCTGTCCTGGCGGGGTAACGTCCAATATCGTCAGTCGTTTGGCCAATGGCGATGTCGCGCTGTCCGTCTCTTTGACGGCCATCATCTCTTTGTTGTCTATTTTGACTGTCCCGATACTTGTCGGCTGGGCGGTGGTGCATTTCATGGGCACAGACGCCCCGGACATCACGGTGACGTCTCTGGCCATCGCCATGTTTCTCATCACAACCCTACCCGTGGCCATTGGCATGGTGATACGAAGACTGGCCCCCGCGTTTGCGATCCGGATTGAGCCCAAGCTGGTTGCCGTCGCCAGTGGCCTTTTTGTCGTGATCATCCTCGCCGCCATCGCCAGCAACTGGGGCGCGTTGATGTCCAACCTGGCGACACTTGGCCCTGCGCTTATTTCGATGCTGATCATCTTGATGCTGGCAGGGGTTATGGTGGCAGGCTTTGCCGGGCTCAGCTGGGCCGAACGCAAAACCATTTCCATCGAAGTGGGTATTCAAAACGGCACATTGGGTATCACCCTGGCCCCGATCATCATGGTTACCACCAGCGGCATTCCTGAAATTGGCCTGCCCTCGGCCGTCTACGGGGTACTGATGTATGTGGTGGCGATCCCGTTTGTGCTGTGGATCAGGAACAAGTGACGCGGCAGATTAGCGGTTCGCGCCCGGCCTGTGGCCCGAGGCTCCGCCCTTCCGGTCGCCAGGCCGTCCTCCGGACGCCCCGCCACTGATTGCATCAGCGGTTCGCGCCCGGAACCCACAACACATCATCTTTGCCGTCGTTGTTGGCCATGCGTCCGGCGCAGAAGAACCAGTCGCTCAGGCGGTTCAGATACTTCACCGCCGCTGGGTTCACGCTTTCCATCGTGGCCAGTTCCACAGCCAGCCGCTCGGCCCGGCGGGACACGGTCCGGCACAAGTGCATCTGTGCGGCCAGTGCGGACCCTCCCGGCAGGATGAAACTGCGTAAGGGTTCCAATACACCCGTCATGGCGTCAATCTCGGCCTCCAGCCGGGCCACCTGCCCGTCTGACACGCGCAACGGCGCATATTCGGCGTCGGCGTCTTTCTCCATATCCGGGCGACACAGGTCCGCACCCAGATCGAACAAATCGTTCTGAATACGCGCCAAAGCCTCATCCACATCGCCGGATGACACCTGCCGCGCCAGACCAACCGTGGCGTTCACCTCATCCACCGTGCCATAGGCGTTCACCCGCGCGGAATGTTTGGCCACACGCGCCCCGTTGCCCAGCGCTGTTTCACCGGCATCCCCGGTTTTGGTGTAGATCTTGTTCAAGACAACCATGTCTTAGCCCCCCGAGCGTATCCAAAGAAAAAACAGGATCAGCACAACCGCTATGAATTGCGCGGCGATCCGGTATTGCATGTATTTGTTCGACTTCTTCGCCGACTCCAAATCACCCTTGCCAAAGTGGCTTATGCCGATGGCCAGAATGATCACCACCACCAGACACGCGGCGGCGGCCACAAGGAAAATTGGATCACTGAACATAAGACTGCCCCTTTGCACGTCACTGATGTCAGCTGATGTAGTCGAGGGCGCGGCAAAAGCGAACCCGAAAAGCGCGGTCAGGTTTTTGACAACACCCAATCCAAGGCTCGGGTCGGCAGGATACGGCGCAAAATACCCATCACGTAGGTGGGCGTGGTCACGTAATAGCGCGCGCGGGGGCGGCGGGCCTCCAGCGCGTGTACCAGCTTTTTGGTGACGGCCGAGGCGGGCAGCTCAAACGGATCGGGCCCACGGCTTTCATACAGACGTTTTTGCAGACCGGTCCGGTAATCCTCAGCCCGGGGCGAGGCCTCCCAATTAATCCAGCGTTCAAAATGTGGAATCGCGTTTTCGCGGATCTTTGACGTGACCGGGCCGGGTTCAATCAGGATGATCTCGATCCCGGTGCCACGCATCTCGACACGCATCGTATCACTCAGACCCTCAAGCGCAAACTTGGTGCTGTTGTAAGCCCCGCGCCAGGGCAGGATGACCATTCCCAGCACGGATGAGTTCTGTACGATCCGTCCGTGACCTTGCGCACGCATCACCGGGATCAGCTGCCGAGTCAGCTCATGCCAGCCAAAGAAGTTGGCCTGAAAGATGTCGCGCAGCGCATCGGTGGGCAGATCTTCAACCAGACCGGGGCAGCCAAAGGCGCCGTTGTTGAACACAGCATCCAAGGTGCCGCCTGTGGCGTCCAGCACCTCGGCTAGGCCGGATGTAATCGTGGCCTCATCCTGATAGTCGATCAAAGGGCTTTCAAACCCTTCTTCGACCATACGTTGGCAGTCCTCAGGCTTGCGGCAGGACGCGAACACGCGCCAGCCGCGCGCGCGCATACCTAAAGCGGCATCATACCCGATGCCGCTGGAGCTGCCTGTGATCAGAAGGGATTTATGTGTCATAACCGAAGCTATGCCGTGCCCGAGGCGTGGATGCAATCAGTTCGACGCCGTCAGCAGCCAATCTGCCATCCAGCCCGTTTCACCGGTTGCTAGAACCTCCAGCTTGACCCAGCCATTGCCCGGTTCTTCGAGCACGGCAATCTGCGTGCCTTTGCTGAGGCGGCCGACTTTTTCATAGTCGGTGCCGGGGCCAGACCGCATGTTAACGGTGTTGCCGGAAACACGGCGAATGTCGCCTTCTGGTGCAGTGCCCAAGCTGCCTTCGGTGGTGGGGGTGTAGTCGTTGTTCTGGCGCATCACATAGGTCTCAAGGCTGAACACCTCTTCGCCGATGAACCCGGTTTTCACGCTGTCAGGCACCTCTGCCGCTTCAACTGTGGGCTCTTCAGTGTTCGCTGTGGCGATGGCCGTGGCTATAGCGTCGGCCACATTTTCAGACCGCGCAGGTTCGGGACGGGCGTCCGTTTCGATACCGGCGGTGGCCTCAGCTGCAGCCAGCGTGATCTGGAAGCGATTGCCATCCGACAAATCAAGATCGCTCAGCGATGATATGGTTCGCGTGACAATCGCGTCACCCTCTTCGGGCTGGCCGTCGTCGTCCAAGCGCACCACGTCCACCTGAGGGGCCTGGGCATTTTCAGTCTCTGCATGCGCTTGGATCGAGTTGGATGTCGGCTGATAGTCGCTGCCGCCGCTCAGCTGGTAAAAAGCCAAGCCCAAAAATGCAAAAGTCACTGCCATAAAGCGCCACATCGCGCATCCCCCTAAACAGGTTACCTCACCTAGTCCGTTAATGTTCTACACGATTCGCGTTGATCCTTCATGGGAAAACCTTAAATTTCTTCCCATTCGCGGCTTTCAGGCTTTGTTCGCCTTCCCATGCAATTTGGCATTGTCGGGGAATCCCGGCCCTTGTATCACATCATCTATGAGTGATTTGGTTGACGACCCCAACATCGGCCCCGAAGAGGTTGCAGAGCCCCTGCGCCGGGCCATTGGCGATCGCTATCTGACCTATGCGCTGTCCACGATTATGCACCGCGCCCTGCCCGATGCGCGCGATGGGTTGAAGCCGGTTCACCGTCGTATTCTCTATGCCATGCGCGAGCTGAAGCTCAGCTCCTCGGGCGGCTTCCGGAAGTCCGCCAAAATCTCGGGCGACGTGATGGGCAACTATCACCCACACGGGGATGCCGCGATTTATGATGCCATGGCGCGGCTCGCGCAGGACTTTGCCGTGCGCTACCCGCTGGTCGATGGCCAGGGCAACTTTGGCAACATCGACGGCGATAACCCGGCGGCCTCGCGATACACCGAGGCCCGGATGACCGCCGTGGCCGAGGCGCTGCTGGACGGGTTGACCGAAAACGCTGTGGATTTCCGCGACAACTACGATGGCACGCTGACCGAACCTGTGGTGCTGCCTGCCAGCTTTCCCAATCTTCTGGCCAATGGATCAAGCGGCATTGCCGTGGGCATGGCCACCAATATCCCGCCACATAATATATCCGAGCTGATCGACGCCTGTCTGCACATGATCAAAACGCCCGATGTGCGGGACGACACATTGCTGAACTACGTGCAAGGCCCCGACTTCCCCACCGGCGGCATCATTGTTGAGCCGCCCGAGAATATCGCAGCAGCCTACCGCACCGGGCGCGGATCGTTCCGTCTGCGCTGCAAGTGGCAGGTCGAAGACCTGGGCCGGGGTCAGTGGCAGATCATCGTCACGGAAATTCCTTATCAGGTCCAAAAGTCCAAGCTGATCGAAAAGATCGCGGAACTGATCCAGACCAAGAAGATCCCGATCCTGGGTGACGTACGGGATGAGAGCGCCGAAGACATCCGCCTGGTGCTGGAGCCCCGTTCCAAGAACGTCGAGCCGGATGTTCTGATGAACATGCTCTACCGCAACTCGGACCTCGAAGTGCGGTTCTCGCTCAACATGAACGTGCTGATCGACGGGCTGACCCCCAAGGTCTGCAGCATGAAGGAAGTGCTGCGCGCATTCCTGGATTTCCGCCGCGAGGTGCTTGTCCGCCGCTCGAAACACCGGATGGACAAAATTGATCACCGCCTTGAGGTGCTGCAAGGCCTGATCACCGCCTTTCTCAACCTCGACCGCGTGATCGAGATTATCCGCTATGACGATGACCCCAAAGCGGCATTGATGTTTGAGGACTGGTCGCGCCCGCATCAGGACACGCTGACCCGTGCGATGGATGAACTGCAATATGTCTCGCCGCTGAACGGCGTGGATGTGACCAGCCTGACGCTTGAGGCCGATATGGAAGCCGTGCCCACGGGCGTGCTGGAAGACAGCGGCGACACCCGCGCCATTCCGCACAGCTATGTGGGCCGCGAAAACGGCCTGTCGGACGTCCAGGCCGAAGCCATCCTGAACATGCGCCTGCGCTCTTTGCGGCGCCTGGAAGAGGACGCGCTGGTCAAGGAACGCGATGCCCTGATGGAAGAACGCGCGGGCCTCGAAGACCTTTTGGAAAACGACGACCTGCAATGGGACAGCATTGCAGGGCAGTTGAAAGAGGTCAAAAAGATCTTTGGCAAAGACACCGAACAAGGCGCGCGCCGCACCCAGTTTGCCGAAGCCGCCGAGGCCGAAGAGGTGCCGCTTGAGGCGATGATCGACCGCGAGCCGATTACCGTGGTGTGCAGCCAGATGGGCTGGATTCGCGCCATGACCGGCCACATTGATCTGGACCGCGAGCTTAAATTCAAAGACGGCGACGCGCCGCGCTTCATGTTCCACGCCGAAACCACCGACCGGCTGCTGGTCTTTGGTTCAAACGGGCGGTTCTATACGCTGTCAGCCGCCAACCTGCCCGGCGGGCGCGGAATGGGCGAACCCTTGCGGTTGATGGTCGATCTGCCCAATGAGGCCGAGATTGTGGACCTCTTCATCCATGTGCCCGCGCGCAAACTTCTGGTGGCCTCCTCGGCGGGCGACGGATTTGTGGTGCCCGAGGACGATGTGCTGGCCCAGACCCGCTCTGGCAAACAAGTGCTGAACGTCAAAGGCGATGTGCGCGCCGCTGTGTGCCAGCCTGTTTCGGGGGATACAGTCGCCTGTGTGGGCGAAAACCGCAAAGTGCTGCTGTTCCCCCTTGAGGAACTGCCCGAGATGGGCCGCGGCAAAGGTGTTCGTCTGCAAAAGTACAAAGACGGCGGCCTCTCGGACGCCACGACGTTTGTCCTGTCCGAAGGGCTCAGCTGGCTCGATCCGGCAGGACGCACCCGCACCGAAATTGAACTGGCAGAATGGCAGGGCAAGCGGGCCTCGGCCGGCCGTATGGCACCACGCGGCTTCCCACGGGACAACAGGTTTACCTAGTAAGCCCAGCGACACGCGCGCCCTTTTCAGACAGGGTCGCAGAACCGGTCGCCCATAGCCGATTTTGCTTGCCCGTTGCCATGAGATGGTAAAGTTTCAGACGCGTAGGACCCATCGTCAAAGAAGGCTCAACATGACCGCAAAACACCCCCAGCAAACCACCTATGACATCGTCATCATCGGGGGCGCTATCATGGGGGCCTCAACCGCGTGGTTTTTGACAGAAGACAAAGACTTCGACGGGCGTGTGCTGGTGGTCGAGCGAGATCCGACCTACGAGACATGTTCGACCATGCACACCAATTCGTGCATGCGACAGCAGTTTTCGGCTGAGTTGAACGTGCGCATCAGCCAGTTTGCTGCGGATTTTGTCAAAAACCTGCGCCGCTATATGGGCGACGATGATCGCGTGCCAGAATTGTCGATCCGGTCGTTCGGTTACATGTATCTGGCCGATAATGACGATTTCGCCAATGTGCTGCGGGAAAGCCAGAAAACCCAGCTGGCAGCTGGGACTGCAACACAATTGATGACCGCCGAGCAGATCAAGGCGGCCTATCCCTTCTACAACGTCGATGACATCGTGTTGGGCTCGATCAATCTTGTGGACGAAGGCTATTGGGACGGTTCGGCTGTGTTTGACTGGTGGCGCAGATCCTCCCGTGAACGCGGAGTGGAATACATCGAAAACGAAGTGGTGGCGATGACACGCACCCCTGCGGGCACCCGCGTCGAAAGCGTCACATTGAAATCGGGCGAGGTGATTTCTTGTGGTCAGGTCGTCAACGCCTCTGGCCCACGTGCCGCGCGCACAGCCCGGATGGCAGGCATTGACGTCCCGGTGGAGCCGCGCAAACGGTTCTCCTGGATCTTCTCGGCCGAAAACCCGCTGGACCGGGATCTGCCCCTGACGATTGATCCGTCCGGGGTACATGTCCGCGAAAACGGCGGCGGGACATATCAATGCGGCGGGCACGCAGATGTCGACCCGGTGGTCGACTATGACGATTTCAACATGGATCATGCGCTCTGGGAGAACCAGATCTGGCCCATACTGGCCACACGCATCCCGCAGTTCGAAGCGATCAAGGTGCAGTCCGAATGGGCCGGTCACTACGCGATGAATGTCTTTGATCACAACGCCATCATGGGGCCACACACGGAAGTTGAAAACTTCATCTTCCTCAACGGGTTTTCTGGTCATGGGCTACAGCAATCGCCAGCCATGGGGCGCGGCACAGCCGAGTATCTGGTGCACGGAGAGTACCGCGCGTTGGACATGTCACCGTTCAACTTTGAACGCATTCCCGCAGGCCGCAAGATCATTGAAAAAGCCATCATCTAGAGCGGCGAACAAAGCTCCCGCTAACCCCGCACATTGGCTGACGATCGCCTTGCAGCTTCACTCTGCCGCCCGCACCTGCGCCTTTTGTGAGGGGTGACCCGGCCCGGGCACCGCCTCTGCCTCAAGCCACACGCCCCCTTCGGGCCGCAGGGTCAGGATCAGCACGGGTTCTGGGTCACGCCCCTTCACAGGCTTGAACCGGAACCTTGAAAACAACGTGGCCAGGATGATCACCGCTTCCTGCAGCGCAAAACTGGCGCCAATACAAATGCGTGGCCCATCGCCAAAGGGCAGATAGGCATAGCGCGGGATCGCCTTGCGGTCGGCAAATCGTTCGGGACGGAACATGCTGGGTTCGTCCCAAAGCAGCTCGGATCGGTGCAGCGCATAGATCGGAATGATCACCGTATCGCCTTTGCGCACCTCACGGTCACACAGGGTATCGTCCGCCATCGCCGTGCGGGACACCATCGCAGCGGGGGGATAAAGCCGCAACGCCTCATCTGCGATCATGCGAATATAGGGCAGCTTTGCGATATCATCCGCAGTGGCAGCACGGCCTTGCAACACCTCTTGCGCCTCGGCGCGGGCCTTGTCCTGCACCTCCTGATCATAGGCACAGAGGTACAAGGACCACGCCAGTGTCAACGCCGTGGTCTCATGCCCGGCCACGATAAAGGTCAGCAGATTGTCGCGCAGCTCGGCGGTGTTCATCTGGCGCTTGGTTTCCGGGTCTTCTCCGGCCAACAGCAAATCCAACAGATCTGGAACATCGCGCCCTCCGCGCTTGCGGCGGGCCTCGACCGCCTCATCTGCCACGGCTTTCATCTGCCCGACCGCGTTGCCGGTAAACATCCGTCCCGGGCGTGGAATCCAATCGGGAAAGCCCAGCATGTCAAACAGCGATATCTTCCCGGCCTCGGAAATATAAGCATCAATGGATTTATGGACGGCTTCTGCGTCCATCTGGCCGTCCCCGGAAAATGTCACGTCGCTGATCACATCAAAGGTTGTGCGCACCATGTCTTCGGCCATGTCGATGGCGCGGGGTCCGGCGGCTGCAATCCGCTCGCAAGCGCGCTCGGCGGCTTCGGACATGATCGGTGCCAGATTGGTCACGTTGCGGTGCGAAAACACCGGGGCCGCCGCGCGCCGCTGCCAGCGCCAATGCGCGCCCTCAGCAATGAACAGGCTATCGCCGATGGCTGGACGCAGCAGGTTCTTGGTGACCAGAGACTTTGGGTAATCCTCTACGCTTTCCAACAACATACGCCGGATCGCACCGGGATCCATGACCATATGCCATCGCTTACCCGTGCGCCCCGACACCATCGGCTGACGCACGCATAACTCGGGGATGATGCTAAGCAGGTTACGACGCGAGGCCTGAAGGCTGGCCCACAGGCCCATATGCTCATTCACAAGCGGGACAAAGACGGGAGGATCGGTGGGCTTCATGGCGCTCTCCTGCGGCTTGACCACAACATAGGTTCGATCCCCACGATGGGCAAATCGTTGCGCTTTGTGGTGCTTTCGGGATAGTTGGGCCTGAAACAGAATCCTTGGGGGGATCACATGTACCGACTGTTTGCGTTGATGATGGCTGCAGCTTTTGTATTGGCCGGGTGTACAAACCCGAATGATCTGGACCAGGCGCCCAAGTATCTGGGCAACTTCCAGATGGGTCACAATGTGGCTGTTGCTCCCAATTTAACCAAAGGCCCCGCATCGCGTGAGGCCTCCAAGGAAGAGTGGATCGCCGCCATGACCGGCGCGATGGACGAACGGTTCAGCCGCTATGACGGGGACAAGTTCTATCATTTCGGCATCAGCATCGAAGGTTATGTATTGGCCATTCCAGGCGTGCCGATTGTGGCCTCGCCCAAATCCGCGCTGATCCTCAAGGTCACCGTCTGGGATGATGCCTTGGGCAAAAAGCTGAACGAAGAACCGCATCAAGTCACTGTGATTGAAAGTTTTTCGGCCAACACCGTGCTGGGATCAGGCCTGACCCAATCCAAAGAAAAGCAGATGGAAAACCTGACCCGCAACGCGGCCAAGCTGATCCAGAACTGGATGGTGCGCGAAAACTCCAAGCAAGGCTGGTTCGAAGCAGATGGCGTGCCCTCACCCGAGGCCGAGGCGGCACGCGCGGCAGTCGAGGCCGAAGAAGCAGAATCCGAGGCTCCGATTGCGGTTGAGCTGCCCGAGGAAACAGCACCTGAGGCCCTTCCAGAGGACGCAGCAGCTGAGGCTCTCCCAGAGGACACAACAGCTGAGACGCTCCCAGAGGATGCAGCAGCTGAAGTCCACCCAGAGGATGCAGAAAGCTAAGCGGCTCTGGGCCATGCCCGATCCCTTCACCCGCGCCTTGACGGCCTCAGGCTGGGTTGCATTCGGCGATCTGTAACATCCATTTGATCTTGCGACTGAAGTGTAACAGATCGCTAACAGGTAAACAGCCTTCTGTCCGAGCAAACTTGGTCGGGACAGCATGAGACGGAACAACGCCGCACACGCAAGTGCCGTCAGTTACCGCGTGTACCGCAATCACAGCATGTGGTAGCGGTATTCAAATCATGCTTTTTGCTGAAAAATACTTCAATAACATGAACCAGAAACAACACGCTTGACATTTGCCCCACAGGAACGGCTAGCGTAGCGCTTCAAACCAGCACGTCTGTCTCGCGACATTGTCTGCACGGGCGGCTCACACACAGGGGTGATGATGAAAAAATTTATCCTTATCATGGCACTCACGCTCATTCCTGACGTTGTTCTGGCGCATTCCGATATGCAGATGACAACCCCGGAAGACGGCACCATCCTGACCGAAGTCCCTGTTGAGATTGGGTTTAACTTTACCGACAAGCTGCGATTGACCGCCGTCAAAGCCCGCCATTCCGGGGGCGAAACACAAGTGATCAATCTGGAAGATCACAAGAGTTTCCAAGCAGAGTTTACCCTGCCCCTGCAGCCAATGGGTGCAGGTCTCTATTACGTGGAATGGCGCGGGTTGGGGATGGACGGCCACGCCATGCAAGGCACTTTCAGCTTCGAGGTCGAGTAACCTCGTGCCCGACATCTGGGCGCTCGCAGCCATTGTCAGCAAGGCCCTGTTGTACTTCGGGATTTTGACCAGCAGCGGCCTTGTGCTGAATCGCTTTGTCTTTGCCGCCGAAGTGGCTGCTGTTTTGCCCGTCATGCGGAAGCTTGCGATTGTTTGCGCCTGTCTCGGCATCTGTGCGGCGGGTGTCAGCTTTGCGCTGCGGGGGGCGGCTCTGACAGGGGATGCCTCTGGCCTGACCGATCCCGAAATGCTCGGGCTGATGTGGCAAACACCCGTCGGCACGGCTTTGTTGCTCAGGGTTATCGGATTGAGCCTCATGCTGGTCGGGCTCTTGTTTGGCGGCCTCGGCTGGGGGCTGGCAGCATTGGGCGCGCTCACGGCTCTCTGGTCTTTCACAACCATCGGACATGTTTCGGCAGGGGTCAGCCTTTGGGCGAAACCCGTCTTGGTGATGCACCTTTTGGTGGTGGCCTTCTGGATCGGCGTCCTACTGCCCTTGCAACGTCTTGTCGGCACATCAGGAGATCGTGAATTGGCAGGCCAGCTGGGTCACCGGTTCGGACAAATCGCAGCCGTGATCATTCCATGCCTGATCATCGCAGGGCTGGTTCTTGGGTGGTTGCTGGTGGGCACCTGGACAAACCTGTTTACAACCCCCTACGGGCTCAACCTCATTGGAAAACTATGCCTGGTTACAGGGCTCTTGGGATTGGGGGCGTGGCACAAGCTGCGCGCTGTTCCAAACCTGATCTCGGGTCAGGCTCAGGCTGCAGCGCACCTGTCCAGAACCCTGAAGGTGGAGTGGTTCCTATTTTGGGCTGTCTTATTGGCAACGGCGACGCTCACAACACTGTTTGCCGTGCCGGAGGCCCATTGAAGTGCCAGGAATTCCAAACGCAGCCCACTTGACGTAACACGTCGACAAAACGACATTTCGCCAATGTCCCAGGCTATGCTTTGGGCCTCATGACTCCGGTATTTTCGGAGCCGCCCGTCGCGTATTTGGACGTGAAATCGTTGGTGGCGCCATAGCCATTCCAGATCTTGTAGCCCAGTACATCACGCATTTCATCCGTCAGGCTCTCGGCGACCTCGGGGCGTAGGCCAAAGGGATAATTCAGAATGGGACGGAACTGCGGGCCGGTGTACCCTAACAAGGCTGTGTAGCGTGGCTTGTTGCTGACGTTGGGGGCGGCACCATGCCAGAGCCGCCCATCGAACACCACAGCGCTGCCGCTGGCGACCTCGGGCACATCTTCGTCGTACACGCCGTCCGGGTCGGGGATGCGCCCTGTCAGATGGCTGCCTGGCACAAAGCGCGTAGGTCCCATATCCATGGTGATGTCATCCAGCGCAAAGATCACTGTCATGACCACCATCGGATTGATCGGGTGGGTTGCCGGTTCCACCCCGCCTGTGTCGATGTCCTTGCGGGTCAGCGATGCCACGGGCCAGTGATCCTCACCGGGCATGGACATACGCGGCAACCACCATTGGTCGGTGTGCAGCCCCATGGCGGTGCTACCGGGACGTGTGATCCGCGCTGAGAGATCGGACAGGATACAGTTTTCACCGATGAACTCTTTCGCCAGATCGTAAACCGGCGGATTGAGAACCAGATCCTTGAAACACTCCCCCTTGTTCAGCAACATCGGAACCCATTGGGTGATCGCCTCTTCGGGCTGTTCCGGCGTGCCAAACGCGGTCACTCCCTGCTCACGCTCGGCCGTTGCCTGGTCTGCCAGCCGCCCCACCATGGCCGCCACCTGATCGGCAGACAGCGCATTCTCGACGATGCAATAGCCTTTGTTTTTCAGGCTATTACGGTGCTTTTCGCTTGCCTCGGTGACGATGGGTTCGGGTTTGTTCATGGCACTGTCTCCGACAATGGAATCGCGGATCAAGAGTCTGGCAGGTCTAAAATTTTGTCAATGACAAAGAATTATAGGTCATTGACAAATAATAGCCACGCCAACACTGTATGACCCAGAATCGCCCGTAAAAACCCAGCCAGGTTGATACATGCAAGACAGCTCCAAATCTCTGAAATTCAAACACCGGGTGCGCGCACGATGGGCGGAATGTGATCCGCAAGGACTGGTCTTTAACGCGCGTTACTTGGATTACTTTGAGATCGTGCAGGCCGAGTATTTCCGCGAGCTGGGCATCAACATCTATTCCCCCGAGACATGGAAAACCTTCGCCTATGTTGTACGTGGGGCTGAGTTGGAGTTTCTCGCACCGGTGCAGGTGGATGAGGAAATTGACCTGTGCATGAGTGTCACCTCCATGGGGCGTTCAAGCATGTCCGTGACGATGACGGTTGAACATGCGGCAACCGGTGAGACGGCTTTTGCATCGACGCTGCTCCTGGTGAATTTTGACAGCGAGGCGATGGCCTCACGCCCCGTTCCCGATTGGGTGCGCACCAAGATCAATGCGTATGAGGGGTTGGAATGAGTGTTTCGTTTTCCCTGCCGCAATCCAAGTCCCGCAAAGGCGAAGATCGTCTGACGAAAATTCTGGATGCCACGTTGGAGCTGCTCTCGGAAAACGGCTATGCCGACATCACCCTTGGGCAGGTGGCGCGCCGCGTCGGGATCGCCACCGGCAACCTGCAATATTACTTTCCGTCTCGCGATGACCTGCTGCGCAGCGCGCTGACCATTCAACTGGACGGTTTGAAACACCAATGGTCCGAGGTGGCCAAAGCGCATCCAACCGATCCCTGGGCGCGCCTGTTCGCGATGATTGACCAGGATATCGCGCTCAGCCGATCCCCTGATCGCATTGCCCTTGCGTTGGAAAAATGGGCCTACGCCACACGAGACGCCGAAGCCAACCGCCTGTCAAAGGGGTGGTTCGACTGGATCGTCGATACACATGCCAAAACCATCGGCGAATTGCGCCCTGATCTGGACGAGGCGCTCCGAACCCAGCTGGCCACCCTTGTGGTGTCGCTGCTGCACGGCATCTGGCCCTTTTTCGGGGCCACCAAGGTGCGCAAGCCGGGATTGGAAAACTTCGACGCCGTGCTGAAACAAAATGTCCGAAACATGATCACCAGCTTTGATCCCATGCGTGCAGGAGGCTGACATGACCCTGAACACCGACGTGATTTTAACCTGCGCCGTCACCGGATCAGCAGACATTGTCGGCAAACATCCGAATTTCCCGATCACCCCGCAGCAGATTGGTGACGCAGTGCTGGAAGCCGCCGCCGCAGGGGCATCAATCGCCCACATCCACACCCGCGACCCGGAAACCGGCGAAGGCAACCGCGACCGCGATGCATTTCGTGAGATCGTGGGCATCATACGCGAAAGCGGCGTGGACATCGTACTGAACCTGACAACTGGCATGGGCGGCACTCTGATTGTGGGCGATGAAGATCCATCCAAACCCGGCGAAGGCACGGATTTTGTAACCCCCGAAGAACGTGTTCTACATATCGAGGAACTCCGGCCCGAGTTGTGCACGCTGGATTGTGGCACGATGAACTTTGGTGATGTGGTTGCCATGAACATTCCGTCCCATTTAGCGGTGATGGCCGAACGGGTCCGGGCTGTGGGTGTGAAACCTGAAATCGAAGTGTTCGACATGGGGCAAGTCTGGCTGGGCAAGCAGTTGATCGCGGATGGGGTGATCGATAGCCCACCGCTTTTTCAATTGTGCATGGGCATCCCCTGGGGGGTCGAGGCCGACCCCCGCGCCATGGCCCTGATGCGTGACATGCTGCCCGACGATGCGATGTGGGCCGGCTTCGGGATTTCCCGCATGGCCTTCCCGATGATGGCGCAATCCATGATCCTGGGCGGGCATTGCCGTGTCGGGCTGGAAGACAACCTCTATCTTGAAAAGGGTGTCTTTGCCACCAACGGGCAGCTGGTCGAAAAGGCCATTACGATCATCAACGCGCTTGGCGGCCGGGTGCTGACCCCGCAAGAGGCCCGCGACACCCTGGGCCTTGTCCGCCAATGGTAAGGAGACAGTGATGCAAGACACATCTGACCGCGCAGGACGCGCTCACTCCCTGAACATCCTCTTGGAGTATTACTGGATTTACCTGTCCAAGATCACCTCCGCCGTGCAGACCCATCTCGGGGATCAGGGAACGGAAACCTTGTTTGACGGCCTGCGCCGCTATGGCCATCTCCGCGGTGAACGGATGCGCAACTCGGCACAGGTCTGCGCCGAAGGTCGCGATGCCTTGTCGCTTCTGCGCGCCTGGGATGTGGCGGATGTCATGCTGGCCTCGGAAGGGGAACGCATGGACGTCACCGGAACACCACAGCGCGCTGTGGCGACATTGGCGCGCATTCCCGGCGACGCATACGAGCCGGTTCGCACCGCGCCGGGCCTGCTGGAGCAGTACTGGAACACAGTTTTGCCCGGCATTGCCGAAGGCTTTGACAAGGACCTGTCGATCCGCCTGCAGGGCCATGTGCTTGAGTGCAGTTACACCGGTGATACCACAGGGCGCTCCACCACAGCCCCCACCGATACGCTGGACACTCCGGCCGCCTGCATCAGCCTGTCCCGATCCACCTTGGGTGATTTCGCAGCCATGACAATGTACACCGGCCAGGCGCTGCTGGATCGCTATGATGCCACCGGTGAAAAGGTCCTGCGTGAGGCGCTTTACGCCTTCGGGCTTGAGCGCGCCCATGCCATGCGCGATGCGGTTTTGGCCGAAGGCAAACCGCTCAATTTTGAGACCTGGTTCGAGGCCATCCAGAAGCGCGACCCCAATGCCTCGGCCTTTGTCTTCAGAGGGGATTATGTCGTCTCACCCGGCGTATTTCAGGTCCGCTGCACCTATTGCCCCTGTGCAGACACCTGGGGCGAAGAGGGCCACAAGGGGCTGACCTTCGGGCAAATCTACGATCACGAAGTCCATCGTGGGCTTGTCGAGGGATTTCACCCGGACGGCATCGTCGCGTGGGACACCCTGAAAACCCGCGGTGACAAAACCTGCAACTTCCGGTTCTACATCCCGCAGCTGGTCAGCGATAGCGATCCGAAATGGGCGCGTGATAAGGCTTGTTAAAGCCCGATTCTTTCTCGCGCTCAACGCAGTGAACGTATTCCCCTGCCGTTGATTGAAGGATAGCCGACATCGGGGCATTAGACACGAAAGCCCGTTTCGGTCCACTCGGCGCAAGTTCGAGTTATGCGCAGTCAAAGTCCGCTGTGTGGACGATGCGTGAATGTTGGCTTGTGCCCCTGCTGCACGGCGAATGGGTTGGGACACTGGTGGTCATTCCGTTAGTAAGATTGGATTACGAAATGCCGAAGGCAAAACAGGTCAAGGTGGGTCTAGTGCGATGCGGGCAATGGTTCGGAACAACCCTACGCCCGCATCGGTTCTTGCAATCAGCTGGTCTGGGCGTGGTTGCCGAAATAGAGAAACTCGCGGTCCATACCGGCTACGTCTCCAGCTTCGAGTGACAGGCTCGCACTGTCCAGCATCTTGAAACTTTGTTGCGACTTGACCCAATCATCTGCGTTCTGAAGTGTAGTCAACGTATAGCTGGTTGTTTCGCTCAGATAGTGGGTTGGGATGATGATCTTGGGCTTGAGCTTCTCAACGATATCGTTGCCTTGCTGGTAATCCAGAATGTGCTGCGAGCCATCGACGGGCAATGTCAGCACATCGATCTGGCCGATTGCATCCCAGAATTCCTGCGGCGGGTTGTGGCGGTTATCGCCCCAGATAAGTGTTCGGATACCGCCTGTCTCGACCAGATAAACCACCATATCCATGTGGCTAACGTTGTCCGGAGGGCAGGCATTGACGCCAAATTCATTCAGTGCGTCTGTCCAGCTGTACCAACCCGGCGCACGGCAGACATGTTTGTCGGCAAACCCCGTGATTTTGATGTCGGCGAATTCGAAATTCCCGACCATGCGGTCCAGAACCATGGTCGAAATCGGGCGGTGAATGGCGTCATGGTCAAAATGAGTATGCGTTGAAAGGCAGATATCGACTGGTGTTTCCGGGAATTCGTTCTTGAACCAAAGTCCCCACGCACCGGAGGGATCATCGCGCCAGGGATCGAACATAAGCGTCGCGCCACCCGGCGAGGTAATTTTAATTGCGCAGTGACCATAAAAGTCGATTCCCACCGCACCCGAAACGGATGAACCGGTCGTTTTCTGCAATTCGATTACACCGTTGTTGTTGCCAGGCTGCGTCCAATCGGTCGACTGGGCCTGTGCCGGTGTACCCTTCAGCAGGCTGGCGGCCCCACCAACACCCGCAGCTCCCGCCGCCATAAAGAAAGATCGCCGTGAAATGCCACTGGCCAATTCATCCTTTTTTCCGTTGATAAGCGTTGGTTTCAGTTTGAGATCATCTTTGTCCACGATTGTCATCCCTGTTGTTTAAAGGTCTGGATTTGGCTCCAGGTGACGGGATGATAACGATGAACGTACAGCGGCACTGTATTAGAATAATACTGGCTAAATATGGGGGAAATCCCCATATTTTAGTGGAGAGACATCAGTAAACTGCGCAGATTTTTCCCGCTGTGCCTGAGATCAAGCTTGGAACGAATGTTATTGCGATGAAATTCGATCGTGCTGCGCCCGCGTGACAAGATGCGCGCGATTTCCTTTGTGGATTGCCCGTTCATGATCATTTGGGCAATCTCGCGCTCAACCGGAGTCAGTTTTTCCATCACCGTCATCAAATTCCGACTCACGCTTACGGTGATCGATTTCAGTTGGTCTTCGACCATGTCCAGATACGCACATCCCGCAGGGTCGTCTTCCAGTCGGGCACGTAGCTTAGCCAGATGCGGCATCACCAGCCCCTTGATCTGGCGCAACAGCCTGAGGTCATAATCTTCGCGCGCTTTTTCGACACTGCCCAGCAACACCCGAAGCGCGGTGTTGGCCTCTTCCAGATCCGCCGTACGGTCCGCGACACGAAGCTCAAGCTCATCCAACGTGGTCTGTAATTCGGCTTCCAGCTCGATCCGACGGTTAATTTCCGTGAACAATTCAAGATCAGCCTCGATCACGCTGGCAAATTCCTGCAACCCTTCGCGGAACAACATCGCGCGCCGATTGCGCCGTGAATCAAGCACGCAGATTGTCCCGAAGATCGTGCCGTCTGGCCACTTCAGAGGGTAGCCGATATAGAAGGTCATTCCGTGTTCCATATCGTCATTATCTGACCATACCGGATCAAGGGTTGCGTCCTCGACGAACAGCTCCCCGTCATTTTGCAAGACCCCATAGCAATATAGTTTTTCATTTAGCGTGAACCGACAACCAACCTGATATGGGTTGTTTTCACCTTGGCTGGTCACAAAAACCGTATGGTGGGGAGCATCAGTGCGCATAATCAGACTGGCCGGCACTTCGGCGACACGCGCGATCAGATCAACGATGCGTTGCCATTTCTCTACGGTCTTTTTTGGGATCTGCGGTTTCAATGACATCGTTTTGACCGACAAAGCTAAATTTCAGCAACAGTAAGGTCGAACGATATCTGCGGGCAAGTACTCTTCTGATCCGAACATTAAGCCAATACCGACATTCGTTTTCTGCAAATCAATCGTTGGTACATGCCGTGGACGACGCGGACGTTTGATGGCACACGAGTGTCGGCTGTCAAATCGGTCGCCATATACTGACCCATGGAACGGCACATTGGGCTTTTCGATATGTCGATTTTCGGTAAATTTTCGCTCCTTGTGCGCCTGAGCCATCCTAGCCCGCCCTTCCATCGTTCTCGGCGTCAAAAAGAGGGTCCCCATGACGTTTGGGGGCGCGCAGGCCAGTTTCAATGTGATGCTGCAAATAGGCCCGCCGGTTTGAACAACCGGCGGGCTGAAGATACTGAAATTACCCACTCAAGGGCAGTTTCAACTAACCGCACATTGTGTAATCTGTATGTCCTTTGTTAGGCCCTATAAGATCTTCGCCAACACGCGATAGAAAAACCCTCGCCAAATGAATGACGAGGGCTAATCGCTCAGGGACAGTTGAGCAGGAGTGGCACGTGGGACGAAGCTCACGAGCTTGATGCGTGCCACCCCATTATGCGTTTCAAACCAACGAAGCTCATAAGCGCAAACGTGGGGCACAGCACCAAGACTGTTGACCCTTGCGATAGAATAACCATTCCCAAAAGGAACAGCGAAAATATCGCTACAATTGCCAAGTATGGTCGGCATTGACGCATCGCACTAACCCTTTAACTCGTGAACAAAACGCATCATCAGATGTTAAGGCCCGACGAGACAGCAATCATCAAAATTCAACTGAATGGCTGTGAATGGGCGTCCATGGACCTGAATACACCCAAAGTGGTTTCCCTTGCGTCAACAATGTACCCTTCTCTCCCAAATCGTTCCAATTGGGTTAAATCGAATCAATAATACGGGCAGCGCGTTGGGGCATGCCCAAGGGCTTTACACCTTGATAAGAGGCATGACTTTATCTGGGTCAAAGTTCGCGCCACACAGCAAGACGACATTGGTTTTCCCGCGCAGACGTTCGGACACCTGGCATAGCCCGGCCAGAGCAAGGGCAGCGGCCCCTTCCACAAGTTGGTGTTCCTTTTGGGCCATCGCCCGAAGCGCGGACGCAATTTCAGTCTCGTCGCAGATCAGCACCTCGTCGATCACCTGCAGAGCCAAGGGCAATGTAACGCTATCGACATCGACGCCCCCGGCAACCCCGTCCGCCAATGTGTCGAAATGGTCCGTTTCAACCACTTCGCCCGCCCGCATCGAGGCGGCCAGTGCGGCGGAGTTTTTCGCTGATACGCCAAACACGCGGGTGTCGGGATTGGCGTTCTTCAGAACGGCCCCAATGCCGCTGATCAGACCGCCGCCGCCCATGGAAATGAAGATATTGTCGATCTTGTCGGCTTGCTCCAACAGCTCCAGTCCGATGGTGCTCTGGCCGGCAATCACAACGGGGTCGTTATAAGGCGAAACATACGTCATCCCACGCGAGGCCGCGAGCGTTTGCGCGTGCAGTTCGGCCTGTCCCGATTCCTGCCCGTGCAGGATGACATCAACACCAAACGATTGAATTTTCGCCAGTTTGGCCTTCGCGACGGTTTCAGGCAACACAACGGTCAGGTTTTTCCCGATCAGAGATGCCGCACGTGAACACGCAATCCCGTGATTGCCGGACGAGGCGGTGATCAACCCCATATCCCCTGTGATCGACGTCATTTTACTGGCCGCACCACGCATTTTGAACGAACCGGTGTGCTGAAAGTTTTCGGCCTTGAAACGCAGATCACAGTCCAGCTCATTGCCCAATTGTTGCGAGGGCAGCAGCGGTGTTGCAAAAATGTAATCCGTGATCCGCGTGCGTGCCCTTGCGGCATTTTCAGCGGTGTCTTTCACAAGTGTATTCATGTTCGATCTCTCATGATGTCGGAGCGGGTCAGGCTCGTGATACATTCGCTCAGCTTTGGCAATCGGGCGGTTTTCACGATGTCAGTCTTTCCCGGCATTTGCAGCAGGTGGTCAATGGACAAAGATGCCCGCAGGTTTCATCCAGATTTTGACACCGAATGGGTTGATCTTCATCGTGTGATCCTTGTTGCGGTGCGCCTGATGTCAACCCAACAGCGAAAGTTTGTAGATGCCATGGGCCATCGCGATATCTTCAAGACCCAATCCGATAGAGCGGAAGAAGATTGATTTGTCATGGTTGGGTTTTTCACAGGTGCCACAGACCAGCTGTGCCAAATCACCCCGGATCTGATCCGCAGACCAGAGGCCCGCAGCGGTGGCCAGCTTCATTTCGCCAGCGCTGCCGGGGGTCGTCGGCAGGTAGTCACAATACACGTCAGCCAATGGCAGAAATTCCGGCGGTATCTCATGTGCGTTGGCGACATTCGTGCTGATCGAAGTGAACACCGAAGCCTTGCCTGTATCTGCTGGGTCGATCACCGGCGTGCCGGAGGAAGTGCACAGCATAACCACATCGCAATCGGCCAGGCACGCGGCACTATCGGCTGCGATGTCGATCTTGCTGTCAAGGGCGCGCCACTTTGTCTGACGGTCTGGGTCAGCGGCCAGCCCCGGCGAATAAACCGATATGCGTGACCAGTTTCGCAAGTCCCTGACGTGCTGAAAATGTGCCTCGGCAACAGCACCACTGCCGATGATGGCCAACCGGCTGGCTCGTGCCGGGGCAAGCAGATCGACGGCCAGCGCCGTTGTCCCCGCGGTGCGTTCGGTTGTTAATCTGCTACTGTCGCACCAGACCAGCGGCTCCCCGGTGTCCATCGACATCAGACAGGTCCAGGCCGTAATGACCGGAGCCGCCTCGGTGACAATGTAGGGCGACAGTTTGGCTCCAAAGACACCCATTTCGGCGACCGCGCCCAGATAGGTGATGAAATCCCCCTTGGCATTCGGGAAATCCGTGATGGTTTGAGGCGGTTGGACCGCTTGTCCGGCACCAAGCGCCTGAAACAGCGCCGTGAGTTCAGATTTGACATCGAGGCCCGGAAGCAAGGCCTCCACAGCAGCTGCGTCAAGGATTTTGGGCGGGGTCTGATGGGTCATGAGAGCTCACTTTCGCTCAGTATTGAGATGATGTCAGGCAATCGGGATGTGTCACCAGCTGCCAGCACCGTACCGTCCATGTCAAACGACAATTCCGAACCATCCCAGGTTGTCACGATACCGCCGGCGCCCTGAATGATTGCAGCGCATGCATATATGTCAAAGGCATCGAGGCCCGCATCCACCGCGAAATCGCTGCGGCCCGACGCCAGCACGCCATAAGAAAAACAAGAGCCGCCGTATTGAACATACGCCACCTGTTTACGCAGACGGGTGAATCGCTCCAACTGGTCCGGGTCCATGAAATCGGAGTTGCTGCAGGTCACATAGGCCGAGCCAATGGCCTCGCAAGGCCGCGCTGTGACTGGCTTGCCGTTGTGAAAGGCGCTGGTGTGATTGACGCCGGTCCAGCGGTCATCGGTCAAAGGATGATCAATCACTCCGATGAAGGGCTTGCCCTTCCAAGCCAGCGCGATCAGCGTGCCATAAACCGGTATCCCGGCCACAAAGGCTGCCGTCCCATCAATCGGGTCCAGCACCCAGACAAATTCGGCGTCAGTGTTGATGTTCTCAAACTCCTCGCCAAAAATGCCGTGCTCGGGATAACGATCCATGATCATCTCGCGCAGTTTTTCCTCAACCGCCTTGTCGGTTGTCGTCACATAAGACGCATCAGCCTTGATCGTCACGTCCGGCAGTGTCTGCGCCGCTTTCAGCAACATGGCACGGCTGGCATCCGCGAGTGTTTCTGCGAAGGTTAGATAGTCTGCGTGCGCAGGGAGGTCCGGTGTCATCTGCATTTGACCTTTAGTGTGAAAGTATCTGACTGAGGAATTTCTTGGTGCGTTCGCTCTTGGGGTTGTCGAAGAACTCCGTGGGCGGTGCCTCTTCGACAATTTCGCCTTCGTCCATGAAAATGATGCGATCCGCGACCGACCGGGCGAACCCCATTTCATGGGTCACGCAGATCATGGTCATGCCCTCCTTGGCCAGATCGACCATCACCTCAAGGACCTCGTTTATCATTTCCGGGTCCAGTGCCGAAGTGGGTTCGTCAAACAGCATGATCTCGGGCTTCATGCACAGTGCCCGTGCAATGGCGACGCGCTGCTGTTGTCCTCCTGACAGGGCAATCGGATATTTCTCGGCCTGTTCAGGGATCTTCACCCGTTCCAGATAATGCATCGCTGTTTCACGCGCCTCGGCCTTGGGTATCTTGCGCACCAGCTGTTGCGCCAGCATCAGATTCTTGACGATTGTCATATGCGGAAACAGATTGAAGCTTTGGAATACCATGCCAACTTCGCGGCGCACGGCATTGATATCTTTGACCTGATCGGTCAATTCCTTGCCATCAATGATGATATGCCCGTCATTGTGATCTTCGAGCCGGTTGATGCACCGGATCATCGTAGATTTGCCCGACCCGGATGGCCCGCAGACCACGATGCGCTCGCCCTTGTGCACTTCAAGATTGATGTTCTTGAGCGCCTGAAAATTCCCGAAGAATTTGTTGACCTCCTGCATCTGGATCAAAGGCTGTGTGTCTGATGTGCTCATGTCATCCTTCCCGCTGCGTATATCGGCCGAGATATCTTTCGATCACACCGAACAGCTTTTGAATTCCGAACGTGAAAATCATGTAGACGATCGCAAGCGATATAAAGATTTCATAAGGCGCATAGGTATCGGCCACGATGGTGCGCGCGATGCCGGTCATATCCGCGATGGTGATCGTGCTGGCCAACGCGGTAGACTTCAGTAGGCTGATCACATCATTGCTATAGGCCGGCATCGCCAGTCGCGTGGCAATCGGGGCGGTGAGATAGATGAATTTCTGCCGTGCAGACATGCCTAGGGCTGATCCGGCCTCCAGCACGCCTTTGCTGACGCCCAGCACACCGCCGCGTAGAATTTCCGAAACATAGGCCCCGGTGTTTAGCGTCAGCGCCAGGATGGCGCAGCCCATCGGTTCGCGCAGGATGGGCCAGAAGATGCTGTCGCGCACCCACTCGAACTGCGGCAGGCCGTAGTAGATGATGAAGATCTGCACCAGAATGGGTGTGCCGCGGAAGACATAGATATAGACCTGCGCCGGAAAGCTCAGATACCACTTGCCGCTGATCCGCATCAGCAACACGCAGATCGCCAGTATCAGCCCCAGAAAGCCCGATACGATCAACAGCTTGAACGTGATCCCGATGCCCATCAGCATCAATGGCAGGCTTTCGGCAATCAGGTTGAGATCAAAGCTCATTTGGCACCTACCGTGGTGCGTTCACCAAATTTTTCGATCCCCATAACTGCCAGTGTGATGATTGTGGAAAAGCCAAGATAGACGGCGCCAACCACAATATACATCGTAAATGGTTTGCCAGTGACTGTGATCGCCTGCTTGGCCACGAACATCGTTTCGTTCAGCCCTATGATTGAGATCAGCGCTGTGTCCTTGATCAGCGATAACATATGGTTTCCAAAGGGAGGCAGGGCGAGCCGCCACATCTCGGGGATACGCACGTAGATGAAGGTCTGTAGATTGCTCATCCCCAGCGCGCGGGCGGCCTCGATACTGCCGGGGTTCACCCCCAGGAACGCACCGCGAAAGGTTTCGGTGGCATAGGACCCCACGATGATCGAGATCGCGATCGTGCCTGCCCAGAAGGGCGGCACATCGACAAACTTGATCTCTGGATTGAAGAGTTGCGCAATCGCGGTCAGGGTGATGGCCGATCCGAAATAGAGCAGCAGAATGACCAGGATTTCAGGCGTTCCGCGAAAGATCACCGTATAGGCCCCGGCGACTTTCTGGGCGATGCGATTGTTGGACAGTTTGGCCATCGCCCCGAGCAGCCCGAAGATGATCATCAGGCCCAGCGAACAGATGAAGACCTGTCCGACGACAACAGCGCCCCAGAAATAGTCATCCCACCAGCCGGTTAATACGTCCACGCCCTGTCCCCTGCCTTATGAGCGGGTGCCGGTCTGTCGGCCCCAATCTTGGCGGCAGGACGCTGATTGCGCCTGCCGCCTGTCTTGTCGAATTGGCTTATTGCCCCCATTCATCCTTGTGCAGCTTGAACGGGAAGATTTTCAGCGCGTAGGTTTCCAGCTCACCGGAATTGATCAGCTGCTTGAGCGCGTCGTTCAGGCGACCCTTCAGCTCATCTTCTCCCTGACGCATGCCGATCCCCACACCGATGCCGAAGTATTTTTCTTCGTCAACAACGGGGCCTTTGAACTCAAACCCGGCACCGTCTTCCTTGCTCAGGAATTTCAGGTGCGCCTTCATCGGGTTGGTCATGATCAAATCGACACGGCCATTTTGCAGATCCAGATACAAGGGCTCGGACCCGTCATACAAAACCACATCGGCGCCGGGCAGAATATCTTCAAACCAGCTGGAATAGGTGGTGGCCCGTTCCAGGCCGACACGCAGACCGTCGAAGTTTTCCGGAATTGGATTGCCCGCATCGTCAAACAGGTTCATTTCCTTGGATTTCGCCCCAAGCATCTGACCGGTTGAAAAACGGTAAGGGCCTGAAAAGTCGATCTTTTCCATGCGCTTTTCGGTGATCGACATGGAAGCAATGATCAGATCAAACTTGTTGGCCAGCAGGGCCGGGATCATGCCGTCCCATTCCTGGCAGACAAATTCCAGCTCCGCGCCGATGATGGCGGCCACCCCATTGGCCACATCCACGTCGTAGCCCGCCAGTTCGCCATCGGCTGTCTTGTAGTTGAACGGCGCGTAAGTGCACTCCATTCCCACACGCAGTTTCTCGGCGGATGCAGCACCCGCGGAGCCAATGGCCAGTGCGGCAGTCAGGCCCAGGGTCAGCTTTTTAAGAGTAGTCAGTTTCATGTCTTCCTCCATGTTGATCGACTGTCGGGTTGTTATTTTACATTGGTAACAGTCCTTTGAATTTCGTGAATAATGCTCTCGACCTCATCGATTGTGTTGTAATGGGCCAGCCCGATACGAACGACGCCTTCGTCCAGCGGAAGGCCCAGCGCGCGGGCCGGCTCATACGCATAGTTATGACCGTGCCAGACATGGATGCCCGCATCGCCCAGCGCGCGTGCGATGTCGCTCGGTTTCACACTGCTGTGCCGGATCGAAACTGTCGGTACCCGGTGTTTAACACGATTTGGGTTGGTAATCCCGTAAATCGAAATGCCGGGAATCTGGCCCAACCCGCCAATCAGCGTATTGGTCAGCGGCTCTTCGTAATCCCGTGACATCTGATATGCGGTCCTGATCAGGGCGCGGCGATCCCCTGACGGCGATCCCAACCGGCCCAAATCAGCAAAATAGGCGACAGTTGCAGACAATCCGGCCAGAAGCTCAAATTGCGGCGTGCCCAGTTCAAACCGATCCGGTATGTCATCGGACACACAGCGCCCTTTGTAGGGATAAAGACCTTGCAGGACATCTTCGCGCCCCCAAAGCAATCCCAGATGGGGGCCAAAGAACTTGTAGGACGAACAGGCCAGAAAATCGCAACCAAGGCTGTGCACATCAACCAGATGATGCGGCGCCAGTTGCACGGCGTCCACAAAAACAAGCGCGCCGGCGTCTTTGGCCATGGCAGACAGAGCCGCTACATCATTGATCGACCCGGTCATGTTGCTGGCGTAGTTCAGCGCCAGCAATCGCGTTCTGTCCGTGAGCAGCGCCTGAAGTTCGTCGGATTCCACGACCCATGTTTCGCGATTGAAATCGAGCCAGCGCACCACCAACCCCATGTCCTCGGCAATCGTCAGCCAGGGCCCGACATTTCCTTCATGTTCCATCCGGGTTATGATGATTTCGTCACCGGGCTCAAAATTCCGACAGATGCTGCGTGACAAGTGAAATGTCAGCGCTGTCATGCTTTGTCCAATGACCACTTCCCTGCCCGAAGACGCGCCCAGAAACAAGGCGGCATCCTCATGGGCTTTCAAGGTAATGCGGTCCGTTTCAACGCTTGTTCTAAAGTGCCCGCCGGCATTTGCCGATGTCGTCAACATGTACTGCGATACCGCTTCAGCAACCGATGCAGGCACTTGTGTGCCCGCAGGATTGTCCACATAGATGCGGCTTTGGCCATCGTCGCGTATCGCAAGTGCTGGGAACTGTGCCCGCACATCTGAGATCGGAAATATCATGCAGCCGTCCTGAATCCCCCAAGGCCAGAGCGTTGCTGGCCATCGATTCGACGCTACAGGCAAACTCTGAAATGGGTCCATCATCCCAAAGGATGACACCACCGCGCGAAACCCTTGTCATTCAAACCCCTGCAAAGCTATGGTTTTGCATGCCAAAAGATGCCTCAGAACAATTGCGCACGCCCCCGATCGACGGCGCGTTTTTTGCATCGATGATTTCGCTTGTCGGGTCAGACCGGTTTTTTGACGCGCTGGCGGATGTTCTGGGCGCTGCATTGCCATTCAAATGGCTTCACATCTTCCATTATTCCAAAGATACAACCCCCGTGGCCTTGAGCAATCACCCGCGTGATGTGGCCTATAAACGCGGCTTTGAGAATTATCTGAACTTCACCTATGTCATCAATCCCACCTACCGTGCCTTTCAGCAGGGGGCGCAATCCGGCGTCTTTCTGATCTCGGATTTCATTCAGGACGGGTATGAGGATGTGATCGGGTCTGCCGATTTTGAAATCCATATCGAAGACAGCGAACCGATTGGCTATCGCACCCCCGGCTGGCCGAAAAACATGACGGAGTTCATTGTACTGATCAATCTTCCCAACGGGACAGCGATTGATTTCACCTTTCTGACCGAAATGGACGGAACCAGCCACAAGGACCACGAACAGCGGTTGCAGGATTGCTTTGCGGTCCTAAATGCGGTGATGAACAAGCAGTTTGAGATCAACCCCCAAAGCTTTGAACATCACGCGCGCCCAGGCCAGGAAGAGCGCTTTCAGGACTTTGGCAGCGACACACTGACCGACCGCGAACGCGAAGTGGTTCAGCTGATACTGGTCGGGCACAACAGCAATTCGATAGCGTTGAAGCTCAGTGTCTCGCTCTCGACGGTCAAAACCCACCGGCGCAATATCTACAGCAAATTGCAGATATCCTCTCAGGCCGAGCTGTTCAGCCTGTTTTTGTTACATCTGCGATAATGGGCGACGGGGCACAGGGCCATTGGGTTCCTGTGGGGAATGGCTGCTCTGCGGACAGAGTGTGAATTCGCTACTTTTGGGCGGGTAGCTGCTTTGGTTCGCTTAGCGGACCTTCACCATGGATTGCACACAAGTAGCACACTGTCAGCGGAAAAGGCCCCGGCTCATCGAGACAAACTGTCCATTCCTCCATCGACTTCGTAAGATCCAGTCTAAGCAGAATCTGCTAAACTTCTGAAGAATAACGAAACTCTGCTTTGAGAATTTTCAGCTTGTAGAATTGAAAAAATGGGAGCGATTGGGGGCTAATTTGTTCATTGAAACTGTGTGAAATACTGAGCTTTCAACCAGGTTTTAGCGGCAGGATTGGAAGTGCAGTTCCGATTAATTCGGAGAAAACTGACACAGCGCAGATTTTCTATGACGAGTGGGCTTACGTTTAAGGAAATCAGAGCCTCGGGAGTTTTTACCATGAACAACCCATATGGATATGTAAATTACTGGTCGCCCCAAGCCGAAGCCGCGGTGAAATACCTCTGCACGTCAGTCGCTGGCATGGGTGGCATGCAAGATATGGCCGCGGTGAAATACCTCTGCACTTCGGTGGCCGGCATGGGTGGCATGCAGGATGCGGCCGCGGTGAAATACCTCTGCACCTCGGTCGCCGGCATGGGTGGCATGCAAGATATGGCCGCGGTGAAATACCTCTGCACGTCAGTCGCTGGCATGGGTGGCATGCAGGATGCGGCCGCGGTGAAATACCTCTGCACCTCGGTCGCCGGCATGGGTGGCATGCAGGATGCGGCCGCGGTGAAATACCTCTGCACGTCAGTCGCTGGCATGGGTGGCATGCAGGATGCGGCCGCGGTGAAATACCTCTGCACCTCGGTGGCCGGCATGGGTGGCATGCAGGATGCGGCCGCGGTGAAATACCTCTGCACCTCGGTGGCCGGCATGGGCGGCATGCAGGATATGGCCGCGGTGAAGTATCTTTGCACTTCGGTGGCCGGCATGGGTGGCATGCAGGATGCGGCCGCGGTGAAATACCTCTGCACCTCGGTSGCCGGCATGGGYGGCATGCAGGATGCGGCCGCGGTGAAATACCTCTGCACCTCGGTGGCCGGCATGGGCGGCATGCAGGATATGGCCGCGGTGAAGTATCTTTGCACTTCGGTGGCCGGCATGGGTGGCATGCAGGATGCGGCCGCGGTGAAATACCTCTGCACCTCGGTCGCTGGCATGGGAGAAGCCGAAGCCGCGGTGAAATACCTCTGCACGTCAGTCGCCGGCATGGGTGGCATGCAGGATGCGGCCGCGGTGAAATACCTCTGCACCTCGGTGGCCGGCATGGGCGGCATGCAGGATATGGCCGCGGTGAAATACCTCTGCACCTCGGTGGCCGGCATGGGAGAAGCCGAAGCCGCGGTGAAATACCTCTGCACGTCAGTCGCCGGCATGGGTGGCATGCAGGATGCGGCCGCGGTGAAATACCTCTGCACCTCGGTGGCCGGCATGGGTGGCATGCAGGATGCGGCCGCGGTGAAATACCTCTGCACCTCGGTGGCCGGCATGGGCGGCATGCAGGATATGGCCGCGGTGAAGTATCTTTGCACTTCGGTGGCCGGCATGGGTGGCATGCAGGATGCGGCCGCGGTGAAATACCTCTGCACCTCGGTCGCTGGCATGGGAGAAGCCGAAGCCGCGGTGAAATACCTCTGCACGTCAGTCGCCGGCATGGGTGGCATGCAGGATGCGGCCGCGGTGAAATACCTCTGCACCTCGGTGGCCGGCATGGGTGGCATGCAGGATGCGGCCGCGGTGAAATACCTCTGCACCTCGGTGGCCGGCATGGGCGGCATGCAGGATATGGCCGCGGTGAAATACCTCTGCACGTCAGTCGCTGGCATGGGTGGGCTCGACCGTGCGTCGATCGCTGCTGAAGCGGCCTTCAAATACGGGTGCACCTCGGCTGGCTATGCAGAAGCACTCTCTATTGGAGAGCAAGCCGGAATGCAGAACAGCTTTGTTTACGATCCACAGATTATGATGCTGGCTCAATCAATGGCCGCAAGACAACAGTAATGTGCGACGCGTCGATGTCGCGCGCCCAAACCGGGAGCTAAGAAGTCATATGAATGTGATCAACCAAGTGCAAATGCCCCATGTCAATCTGAACGAAATGGCAATCTCGGGGTATGTCCACAAACACATCGTCGCGGATGGCGTCACGGCCCTGTACCATCCATTTGGCCACGAGATCGCCTTTATTCCGACAATCTACGAAGACGCGCTGTTCGAAGGCAAGTTCAATGACGTTCCCGGCGATCTGATCGCAGATTTGGTGCAGAGGTCGTTTATCGTGCCGGAGAATTTTGATCGCACGGCGCTCGACAAAGTCTCGGTCCCGCCGATCAAAGGTTTCTTCAGCCTGTGGCTGTTGATGGTGCAAACCTGCAATATGGGCTGCAAATACTGCGTCGTCGAAGCCGAAGAGCAGACCAAGAAAGTCGCCGAGACGCCGGGTTTGAATGCGGCAAACACGCGCATGAAGACCGCAGTTGCGGATCGCGCCATTGAGGTATTCCGTGAAAGCCTGGAGCGGCATCGGCAACCATTTGCCAAAACAACCATCTATGGCGGCGAACCACTATTGAACCGGCTAACCGTTGCGCATGTGGTCCCCAAACTGCGGCAAATGACGTGGAAGGGAAAGAACCAGCCACTGGAAATTCTGTGTTTTACCAACGGTTTGATCTATGATCAGAAGATCACTGATATCTTTTTGGAAAACGATGTCACCGTCGGACTGTCCTTGGATGGGATGAAGACACAGAACGATGCCGCACGCCCGATGCTGAATGGCGGGGGTACTTTTGACAAGATCGTTTCCTCGTTCAAGAAGTATCAGGATGCAGGGGTACGCGTCGGTCTTTCCTGTACGATCGGCAAACACAACAAAGATGATCTGGCGGAGATCGCGGAGTTTTTTGCCGACGAATTGGGCGTCAAGAGTTTCCAGTTGCAAACGCCGATTGATGTGCCTGACAACGGCAACCCGCTTTATGTCCAGATGGGTGAAGCCGCAGAAGCAGCGTGGGATGCCTTTAAGGTCATGCGCGAACGCGGCGGAGAAGAGGGGCTGGCTATGCGACGTCTGGTCCCCTTTATGACTGGGCGGTTCCACCACCGCGATTGCGCCGCCGTCGGTGGTGAACTGGTCGTTTCGCCTGACGGAACTATTGGCCCGTGCCACAACGCCACGATCGGCGGAGAAGAGCACTTTGTCGGCAATATCAAAGACCCAAACTGCAACCCCGAAGTCCAGTCGAATTTCATCGAATGGCACGCACGAATGCCGGTGAACATGCCTGGCTGTCATGGTTGTTCGTTTATCGGATTGTGCGGCGGTGGGTGCCCCTATAACGCGCTGATCAACAAGGGATCAATTTGGGAAAAAGACCCGCAGCAATGTTATTACATGAAAAATTACGTGGACCTTTTGCTCGAGGATTGTTGGGAAAAATTTGTCTACACGCGGCAATCCGCAACGGGTCCGGCTGCGGGTATGCAGCAGCCGCCCATGTTGTGATGACATAGGGAAATAGATATGGCCCGAAGCACAAAGAAAAAGAACGACAAGTCATCGACTAACAAAAGCGACGGCGCAGCCAATGCCGAGCTCGACAGCCTACTGCGCGACTTTTTCAACGATGATGAGCAAGCGAAATGCACCGTTGTGGTGGATTTGGGGACCTCCGTGTCCGTGGCCAGTGTTGGCGCCCAGTCCGTGCTTCGCGAGGTGGAGACCATCGCTGGGGCGGAAGCCATGCCCGTATTCGAGGCTCGCCCCGCCACGCGCGCCACCATTGCCACATTGTCGGCGGGTGTGCCGACGCAGGCACCTTCAATTGACACAGGTCGATTTGTCGAATTCGCGGTCGGCGGCGCTACGGAAGCTGCGGATCTGGCCACCGAACTGCGCAATAAGCTTGGCGACCAGTCGGTGGAAGCGGTGCCTGCCCCTCAGGCGACCCCCGCCATCGGCCCTGCCACTTTCGAACAAGCTAGAAACGGCGGTCAGATCCACCCCCCGAATTTCTTTGAGTTTCAGGGATATCTGGCCGACGGTCCGTCGGGTCTGGGGTATATGGGTGCCTGGTCCCGTCCGGGCGGTGATGGAGCCGGTGTTACGATTATTGATGTCGAGGGCGGATGGCGCACCAGCCATGCCGAATTGTCCGAAACACGTTTTTCCCTATGGTCCGGTCGAAATCAGGATACCGACGCTTGGAAAGAACATGGCACGGCTGTCGTATCAATGCTGGCAGCTACTCACGACGGACATGGGACCGCTTCAATCTGTCCAGGCGCACGGACAGGCATGGTGTCTGTTTTCGACCAGCAGGATAGGCGGCAGCGGATAGCAAACAGCATTTTTGCAGCAGGTGATCTCATGAATGCCGGTGACGTGCTGCTGCTTGAACTGCAGCGCCCCGGCCCACGGACGGGTTATGCCGCCGACCCGGATCAAAAAGGCTATCTGCCGCTGATATTCTGGCCTGACATACGAGCTGCGATCAAAAGCTTGGTCGACCGGGGGATTACCGTGATTGCGGTGGGCGGTAACGGTGGTGAAAACCTGGATGACGAGATTTACGGCGATAGATTCCATACCAAGCACGACACTGGCTGCATCGTTGTGGCCGCCGGCAATCCTCCCACGGGTCAGTTTGGTCCGGCGCGCGCGCGGTGTGACTTTTCGAACTACGGCAACATTATGGATGTGCAAGCGTGGGGTCAGTCGGTCGTTACTGCGGGCTATGGCGATCTTTGGGGTCAGGAACAGACTGACTTACGTTATACCGCCAAGTTCATGGGAACCTCCTCAGCCGCTCCATTGATCGCGGGCGTTGCAGCTTGTGTGCAAGGCAGACACAAGGCCGTCTTTGGCGTGCCGGTTAACCCAGTCTATTTGCGTGGAGTCCTGCGTACAGTTGGCTGGCCGGCCGAAGGCACCGAACAGGGCGAGCGCGGAAACTTCGTGTTACAACCAGATTTGTCCCATATCTTCGCCGCGTTGGACATTTCATGAACGACGATGCGCCTAAATTCCGATTCTCGGTCGAGGTGCTCGAAACAATTGACGACCCGTTGAATACTGTTCGGCAAACACTGGCGGCTAAGCCAGATTTAGAGTTCAGCGCGACGCAGTCATTCGACAACGCGCCCGATGCCCTGAAAAGATTTTTAAGCATCGAGGTTCCAGCAGACCGGATGGCCGAAGTGTTGTCTCTGCTGGAAGCGGATCGATCCGTATCCTCCGTCACACCCGAGCCGGATGCGGAATTCTAGGCCAGAGGAGGCTCTAACGTGGAACCGGAACTCAAACTTAATTCGCATATCCAAACCAAGACGGTCGCGCCGGGTATTACGGGGGCCTATCACCCATTCGGGCACGCTGTAACATTTCTGCCAGAAGAGGGATGGAAAGCAGTCGAAGCTGGCAAGTATCGGGAGCTGCCGGACTGGATCATGACGGACCTGATGTCGCGTCATTTCATTGTCGGCCCCGGAGAGGAAGAACTTCTGTTGGCCGGTATGGATCAAGGCCCGGCCGGATTGGGAGAGTTGTGGCTGGTGCTGGTTCAAAGTTGCAATATGGCTTGCCAGTATTGCGTGGTTGAAGGCAACGTCGAAGACGAGGACCGGCGTAAGTTTTCCAAGCCCAAGGACATTTTCGACAACCCGTTTATTGCGCCTGATGAAAACGGCGAACCAACACTGAAGCCTTCGGGCGGGGACAACGATTACATGTCCGTCGAAACCGCGGAAGCGGCGTGCGATCTGTTCGGCCGTTTGCTGCAGACCTCGGGGCAGCCGACGCCACGCGTGACATTTTATGGCGGCGAGCCGATGCTGAACCGCGATGCCATCCGCGCCGCTGTACCCAAACTGCGGCAATTGCGCTGGCCCGGCCAAGCGCGGCCCGAAGGCGTCAGCATGCTGATAATCACAAATGGGCAAATTTACGATGCGGAGCTCACGGAATTCTTGGCGGAACACAAGGTGATGGTGAGTGTGTCGCTGGACGGAATGGCACACCACCATGACAGTGTCCGTGTCAATCATGGCGGCGGTCCGACCTTTGACAAAGCCGCGCGGTCTTTGGAAAAGTATATCGCGGCCGGTCTAACCTGCGGAATTTGCACGACCATTGGAAAGCACAACGTCGATGATTTGCCCGAGATAGCGGACTACTTCGCCGAGCGTTTTGGCGTTGCGGTCGAATTTCAAGTGCCGTTCGACATCGGTTGCGGCGGGAATGAATACTATGTGCCGATGGTCGATGCTTTCCCCAAAGCGATGGAGGCCTATGAGCGCTTGCGCCGGCGCGGCGTGATCGAAGGTCTTGCCTTCAAGCGTGTGGCAGAGATGGCGGGCGGAGGGACGCGCCGCACCGATTGTTCGGCAATTGGATCGCAGGTTACGGTATCGCCCGATGGCGCGCTTGGCCCATGCCATTCGTTGGTCGGCGAACGGATCGGGTTCACAGGGCACGTATCGGAGCCCGACTTTGATCCGTTTGATACTGAGATCTTCCAAGAATGGGCCGGTCGCTATCCGCTGAACATGCCCGATTGTTCCGGTTGTTCCGCGTTAGGCATCTGCGGCGGCGGCTGCCCGTACAACGCGATGATCAAGCGCGGCTCGATCTGGGAGAAAGACCCGCAACAGTGTAGCTACATGTATGCATTCATTGACTGGTACATTGACGATTGCTGGTCACGGTATCAGGCAGCAACCGCCGCGACCCAGCAACCTCAGGCGAATCCCGTGCGAAACGCCGCATTTGCCTGAGGCGATGCAGTGCGGATCGCATTGATATACGGCCCAACTGCAGAGGGTTTTCCGCCGGTTGGAGCGCTGACTCTGTCTGCCATCTCAAAACGGATGGGAGTGGGTACCGATGTGTTGCCGCTGCCATCCACGGGGTATCGTGACCAGATGGTTCGACAGATTGCCGACTATGACATGGTCGGCATGTCGACCGATTGCGGCACTTACCCCAATGCAATCCTGTTTGCACAGGCGCTCAAGGCGGTGCGACCAGATGTGCCGATCGTGTTTGGCGGCCCGCAAGCCACTGTGACGGCACTGCAAACTGTGCAGGCCTTTGATTCAGTTGACCTGTGTGTCAAAGGGGAGGCAGAGCAATCGTTTCCTGAACTGCTGCGTCGTCTGGCGTTAGGGCGAAGTGACTGGCGTGAAGTTCCTGGCGGGGTATGGCAGGAAGACGGCGCAGTGCGCGAAGTTCCTGAAAGCCAGATTCTTGCGGATGTCGACGCCATCCCATTGCCTGACTACGCGGCATTTCCCACCGTCGGTGCAAACGGCTCAGTACCGCTGGAAGTGGGGCGCGGTTGCCCTTACGGCTGCACTTTCTGCAGTACGAACACTTTCTTCAAGCGGCGCTTCCGCATGAAAAGCGCTGCGCGTGTGACCTCAGATGTGCAAACTCTGCTGGCGGCATATCAGATGAAACACGTGGATTTCATCCATGATATGTTCACCGTGCGCAACGACTTTGTCGAAGATATTTCGGCTGCAATGAAACGCATTCCGGTTAGCTGGAACTGTAGTGCGCGAACGGACCGGTTGGATGTAGATTTGTTGAGGACGATGGCGGATGCGGGTTGTGTCGGTGTCTACATGGGTCTTGAAACAGGGTCCTCAAGGCTGCAACGCAGCCTGAAAAAGAACCTCGATATGGATGAGGCAGTAGGCACCGTGCGGTTATGTCAGTCCATGGGCATTGGTGTGACTGTGTCGATGATTATCGGCTATCCCAATGAAACGCGCGCAGACCTTCATCAGACGCTGCTCTGTGCCTTCGAACTGATGCGCCCGCATCCGTCGCGCCGGGCAAGCGGTGAAGTCGTGATCCAACTTCCGTTCTTTGCTCCATTGGCAGGAACGCCAATCCTAGACGAAGCGCGTGGCTTGGCCTTCGATGGCGTGCCACCCAGCGTGGTAGAATTGGGGGACGCCAAGGAATTGGCTGGGGATTTACGAACCATGATCGAAGCACATCCCGAGATTTTTACGGCTCACTATCATGCCACCGGCACTGAAATAGCGCGGCGTGATTACATCGCTATCATGCATGTGACGTCAGAGTTGGTGAACCAGAAGGAAGTGATGCAATACATTGCTGGGCAACAAGCCAAGGCATTTGTAGATTTCCTTTTGACCCCCGGTATCGGGCATTACCGATGCGATAGTCAGGACGAGACACTACAAAGAGTGATGGAGGCTTTTGCACGCAGACCTCTCGCCCGTATGGGACGCGGCACGCCGGTGGCTGCGATGTAGATCCGACGGGCAGGCCTTGGCAGCGCCTGTAAAAACTGCCTCTCAGTCAAGCGATGGCCGATCCGACGCGCGCGTGCGACCAAGGACACGCACAGATCGGCGAGCCGACCATTCATAGCATGGTCCAAATCCATCGAAAGCAAGAAGCCTTTTCGATAAGACACGCGACGGGCCGGTTCAGACACGAAGAACCGTTTCGGCACTTCGCGTAGAGACATGGTTTGCAACTGCCACATGCGCAAGTCGCGAGCAGCCTGCTTCGAGAGTTCAACAAGCCAATGAGGCTTTGCGTGGCCGGTTTCCACAACGAGCTTGCGCGCCAGCCATGTCACAAGCCCTTCCGTGAGAAAGTGTCCGGCAGGTGTGTCGAATTCTATGACGTGATGCAGCATTTCATGCACGATCAGTTCGATCGCCGTGCGCGGATCAAGCGGTGCATTTCGACCTGCGTTGGGACGCACCATGGCGCGGCACCACATATCGCAATCGTAAATGAACGCGTATCCTTTATCCCGACCGTAATCTGTCGTTTGCAATTCGACCAACAGGTTCACAGTGGACCAGGGTAGTGGCCCAAAACGATGTTGCAAGGCCTGCAATGCGGCCTGAGCCAACCTCGGGGCAGTTTGCAAATCTGGAGTATGCAAAAGCGCGGCACCGGGCAACGCTACACGCGTCAGACCAGACGTTTCCCACGCAAAGGGTGTTTTGCTGCGCGCGCCCGTAATCGCAAACCGCCAATGTGGCCAGACCGCCCAATCTGGTCCACAGCTGACATCCAGCTGTGGAAATAGAAAATCTACAGTCTCCGGAGGTGCTATGCACAATTGGTTGGGTCGACCTTTTCGGACTGCTTGTGCTTGAGGACCAAAAAGCGGATGCGTAGCATGGACGTTGCCGAGTTCCAGTTCCATTTGGGGCGATGCGATAATAGCTTCGTGAGGTGCTAGAGAAATGATCTTTGGACGGCCAGTGGCATCGCGGTTATTGACCGATGTATTGGCTGACAATTTTCCATCCGTCATTTTGGAGGCACCTAAGCCGTGTTGGCACGTCTATCTCAATCATATCACGTTGCTCCAAAGCGGAAAAGGAACGGCTGATCGTGCCAGACGAAAGCAACAGGTATTGAGCGATATCCTCCCGTGAAAACGGCAGGTATAGCGTCCTTGCCTTGTTGGCAAACGCGGGACGTCCGGCTTCGACCCATAAAAAGGCCGCGAGACGATCGACAGCATTGCGTATTTGTAGGATTGAAAGCCGCAATCTCATCTTTTCGATCTCTCGCTGGTTAAGTCTTTCGATCGGAACGTTGTGTGTGTGTTCGCGTTGACTGGCGTGCGGTCTGAGATCCGATCGGAAAAGGCAAATGCGAGCGGGTTCGAGCGCTGTGGCTGTGATGGCCCAATCGGAATCAACGTTCGTGTGAACGCCGTCGTACCGGCGTGCCAAGGACAGCAGCAGTGTGTCGCCGCGAGAATTGACCATATCGAACCGAACAGACCCGGCGCTGACCAGAATGAAACGGACGCCGTCAATTTGCAGCGGCCCGAAGGTATGGAACTTGTCCGCGCTAACCGTTTTGACCGCGAACTGAAAAGTCCGAGGGTCTTGACTATAGATTTCACCACAAAGACCGTTTTCAAAATTTTTGCAGTTTTTACAATTTCTAGTATCAGGCATAAAACTAACCCCACACTCAACCGCAGGTTATCTTTTTTTTGCTGATTCGAAAACCTTAACCCCTCAGTTCGGGCTTGATCATCGCGTGCACATCCGCATGCCAGGCATTGATCGAAATTGCGCCTTCCGGGGAACTCACATGATGGGCCCAATTTGCGGGCAAGAACAATATCTCACCCGGTCCCAAGGTAAGATCGTAATGTGGAAAATGCGCTTCTGCCCCTAGCGGCGGACCCTTGCCGAAATTGGTTTCGGCGGGCCATAGTTGGAACCTTTTGCAGCCCCGAAGTAGGAACACTGCGTTGTCAGTATCGTCAGCATGGGTCGGTGTGAAGGCACTTGCGGTGCCGATCCAAAGACACATGTGGCGTAGGAGTGGGGTGCAGTTTGGGCCAATCAGATTTGCCGTCGCATCATGCAGCGATTGCGGCCAGTCGCCAGAGGGCCATTGTCGCAAGTAGACTGGCGGGTTAACTGTTTTCAAATCCAACAACGCCAAAAGCGTCCCAAGAGTGAGCTCCAACTTTTCTTCGCTTTCGGCGATGCTTTCGTTAACCCTGATGGCCGTCACGGGGTGGTCCGAGACACCTGATAGCTCTGTTGCCCAGTGGCTGATCGCTGGGTCGCGAGCCGAACGAAAGACGTGAACGGCGGGATGATGTTTAGAATTCATAAGCGGATCCTGTAGCTTTGCCGCTTCGATTGGTCACCGGCGATTACTTATCGATCATTACTTTACTACTTTAGATGAAACTTCCATCAAACTGCACCATGCGGGTGGACGGTGGTCTGGGAAGATTGGGCCGAGACCAGACTGAAAAGGTGGCATCGGAGCAAAGTCGCAAACCTTCTTCTGGAATGCTTCTGAACGCGGTAATACACGCCGATTTATGCGTTCTGTATTTCGTGCATTAGCTTGCTTGGTCTTCTCCCAAAAGTGAGCAGCCTCATTTAGTTAGTTCATGATCGCCTCACTAACTTGCAAACGGCCAAATCCCGTGCAGGCTTCGCTGATCCCGAAAGTCATTCTAGTCCTAAATGCTTCAATTTGACCAAATCCTCGCAACCGCCGAATGCCCGATATGACGCGCCAGAAGGCGATTTCATGTTGCACACACAGTGCACAAGATGCCCATTACCTTATTGAAAATATTTATAAATATCTCCAATCCATCAAGGAACGAACCCACCAAACGCTTTAAATGACGGCTTTGCTCGGATTTGCAGCATTTGGTGCAGACCGCAGCATTCGGTAAGTTTGGGCTCAAACCGGTCATCTGGGAATTTCGCCCAGTTTTTAAATACCGAACTGAAATCCATCAAAGCACCAATTTGAAGTTCACCACGACATGCGCCGGGTTTGGTGGGGCTCATGGCCGCGCGATCTCACTCAATACCTGATCCAGAATGGTGGTGATCATATCCACATCCTCATCCCCAATGGTCAGCGGCGGGCGGATTTTCAGAATGTTGTCTTTAGGACCTTCGCTGCCGATCAAGATGCGATGATCGCGCATGCGGTTTTTAACGTAGGCGCACATCTGCGTGGCCTCGGACCCATCCGCATTGATCAGCTCCAGACCCACAAACAATCCCATACCGCGCACATCGCCGACGCAGTCATACTTCTGCTCCAGCGCCTCCAACCCCTCGATGAGCCTCGCGCCCATCACGCGGGCATTGTCCTGCAGGCCTTCCTCATCAACGATATCCAACACTTCTTTGCCGATCCGGCACGACAGGGTAGAGCCGCCAAAGGTGGAAAAGAACTCAATCCCGTTGTCAAAACTCTCGGCGATCTCTCGGGTTGTCACCAATACACCCAACGGATGCCCGTTGCCGATGGGTTTGCCCATGACGACAATGTCCGGCACAGCGTTCTGGTGCTCAAAGCCAAAGTAATAGTCACCCAGACGACCCAATCCTGTCTGCACCTCATCCGCGATGCAGATGCCGCCAGCCGCCCGGATCTTTTCATAGACGGCTGACAGATACCCCGGCGGCGGAATGATTTGGCCCCCCACAGACGGAAAGGTTTCCGCAATGAAACCGGCCAGCCCTTGGGTTTTCTCGTGCAGCCGCGCGATGGCCTCGTCCACCAGACCTGCAAATTTCGTCGCCCGGTCGGGATCATCACGGCGAAACGCACCGCGATAATCATCCGCCACATCGACCAGTTCAACCCAATCGGCCTGACCCCCACCGCCCGGCTTGTTGAACTTGTAGGCCGAGATGTCGACCGCGCCAGTGGTATTGCCATGATAGCCGTGATCAGGTGTTACCATCCCCTTGGCCCCAGTATGTGCGCGCGCCAGACGCAGGGCCAGTTCGTTGGCTTCCGTGCCGGAATTCACGAAGAAACAGACCTCAAAACTGCCCGGCAATTTGGACAAGATTTTTGTCGCAAACGCCGTTTGTGCCGGATGCAGATACCGTGTGTTCGAATTGATCCGTTTCAGCTGATCCGCAGCCACGGCCTGAATACGCGGGTGGGCATGACCGACATGCGGCACGTTGTTGTAGGCGTCCAGATAGGGCCGGCCCCATTCATCAAACAAATGGTGCTTCCAGCCCCGGACCAACATCACCGGATCTTTGTACGTCAGGCTGACATTGCCACCGAAGTGCGCGCGGCGCTTGGCCAGAACATCGCTTTTATCGGTGGGACCGTAGCGCACCTTGTCGTCGGGGAGGTTCATCAGGGCCGCCGGATTTGGGCAAATGGCGCGCCACAGATACATCTCATCGGGATCAGCCACGCCGGGCCAATCGGCCTCGATCCCCTCGGTGCTCAGCGCCAACTGAAAATGCAAATGTGGCGCCCAGCCGCCATTCATGCTTGGATCGCCCAAGTGGCAGAACGCATCACCTGGCTCAATGACATCACCGCGTTTCAACCGGGTCAGAAACTCCGGGTTCAGATGACCATAGAGGGTGAAAAACGCATCACCCTCCGGTGTGACGTGGCGCAGAATGATCACCCCGCCGTAGTCGAGATGGCTCGTCCGGTTCTCGGCAACAAACACCTCGCCACGCAGCGGGGCGAAGATCGGCGCTCCGGCGGGTGCAAAGGCATCTACCGCCAGATGGACCGTGCGCCGGTTGCTGGCCTTCCATGGGCCTTCGCGAAAGGCGAGGTCGGCATAGATCAGCCGCGGCTCGTGATAATAGCCCAGCCAGATGCGGCCATTGTCTTCAAACTCCTGACCGACCTGTGCGGCTTCCTCCAATGGCATATCAAACGGGTTTTGCGGCCAGGTGGAGTGTTCAACTGACAGGGACCCCATAGGCGTATCCGCCAAGTCCTGGCCCATAATGGGCGCAAAATTCCCGCGCTGCTGGTCAAGCCATGCCAGTACCCTATTGGCACCGTCGACCACCGGCATTCCGCAGATCGCGCGCAACCGTGCCGCCAGAAGCCCGGCATGGATCGCGTTGCCCTCCAGAAACCGCCAGGCCGGAGCTTGTGAAATCGTCACATAGGGGTCGTCTGGGTTCTCTTGGGCCATCAGCGTGGCGTTGACCACGCTCACCGCCAGCCGGGCGCGCAGCAAGGGCCAGAGCATGTCAATTTCGCCAACCGTGAGCGGATAGGTCTCATGATACCCCAGCACCAACGCGGCAAGGGCCGCTTCGGGGTCTGGGTGATCAAGAACGATATATGCGGCCGCGATGGCCAGATCGCAGATGCGTGGCGATGTACACATATCGCCCAGATCAATCAGGCCGGAGACACGCATAGGCTCACCCACTCCGCCGGAGACCATGATGTTGTAATCATTTGCATCGTTATGGGTGGCTTGCCTTGGCAACTCGGCCAAGGGCTGTTCCAAACGGGAAAAGTCCGCGCAAATACCCTCAAGGATTGCACGTCGGCCTTCATCAGCGATGCAGTGCAGTTGGTCCTCGACCCATCCCGCACGGGTCAGGTTCCATTTAAAGTCACGCTCCAGACCATCATGGGTGAATTCCGCCAGAGATTTTGCAAACCCGGCCAACACGGTGCCGACCTCGTGGACCAAAGCCTCGCCTTTGGGGGTGACCTTGGCATAACACTGCCCCGGAAGCTGGTTCAGCATCCAGACCAGACGCTCGTCCCCCACTTCATCGGCAATATGCAACACCGCATCCCCGCCCAAGGAGCGGATCACATGGGGACAGGGCAGATCGGGTTGGCGTTCCGTAACATGCTCAAACGCCTTAACCTGAATATCGACAAGCCAGCTTTCACACCCTGGACGCATGACCTTGAGAATGTAATTTGCGCCATCGCTGCCCTTGGCCAGAAAGTTCAGATCATATTCGCCGTCCAGACAGCTAAGGTCCGCCTCAAATCCCCACATGGATTGGACAATGGCCTGCCAGTGTTGAAGTCGCAGCATTCTGGTGTCGCAGGTCCCCATTGGCCAATCTTCCTATTGGTTGGTTGATTGCTTTGTGATGAACATGCGCGTGAGAACTGTCAAGAAACCAGGCCTGTTGGGCAAGGATACGCGGGAACCGCGTCATACTCGCCAAGGCCCGGGCCCCGTACTTCTCAATAGAATTCTGAGTGATTGGCCTAGTTAAGAATAGCGTTCGATGTGGCTGTGCCGCAAATCTAGCCCTTCGATCATCCAGATCCAAAAGATCTTTGGCGAGCAGCCGCACGCCAAGCGCCGGGAAACGCGCGACAATACCAAAGCATACCAGCAGTGGCAGAATTCTAGGAAGTGTTTGGCAGGGGCACCAGGGTTCGAACCCGGGACCTACGGTTTTGGAGACCGTCGCTCTACCAGCTGAGCTATACCCCTATGGCCGAGGCCGGGTTTACTCAGGCTTGCCACGCATTGCAAGCGCGAAGACAAGGCTGGGGTCACGAAAATCACACAAGCGACACGATCCGGGCTGTGGTGCCGCGCATGACCGTGACGGGCGGGCAGGACACGCGGAACATGTCGCGGTTGTCCGAGGTGATGTAGTCCACGAAACGCTCCCCAGCCAATTGGCCGATATCCGAGGCCGGGATGGCGATGGTGGTCAGGCCGGGTTCGATATCGGCAGAGCCCTTGAAATCTCCAATGCCGATGATCGACAGATCTTCCGGCACCCTGAGCCCGCAGCCATGTGCGGCATAGAGGGCACCTTGGGCCAGCACGTCATTGCCGCATAACAAGGCGGTCGGACGGGCCGCCTGCCCCAAAACATGCAGTGTCGCCGCTTTGGCTTGCGCTATGGAATAGGGCGCGGTGGCGTTCCAGCCTTCCCGCAGATCAGCGCCCGAGGCCTGCAGCACCATCAACGCACCTTGCCGCCGGTCATAGGCGCGGTCATTGCCGTCGGTGCCGGGGAAGATCAACCCGATCTGACGATGCCCCATGTCGATCAGATGCTGTGCCGCCAGCTCGCCCGCATGCGTATTACTGGCCCCCACGCAGGGCACCGGCGAGGTTTCAGTATAATTCCAGATGGCCAACGCCGGGATCGCCTGTTGTTCGATCAGATTAAACGTCGCCTCTGAATGCTCCAGCCCGATAAACGCAACACCGTCCACGCGGTGTTCCAGCAACTTGCGGATCATGTCATATTCGCGGTCCAGATTGTAGCCGTGGCTGGCAATCAGCAACGTAAACCCCGCGCGGTCAATTGCATCCGAGAACGCCTGGATCACCTCCGAAAAGATCGCGTGGTTGATCGTTGGCACCACCAAACCCACCGTGGCCGAGCGCCGTCCGTGGATGCTCTGCGCCGCGCGGTTGCGGATATAGCCCAGCTTTTCCACCGCGCGCTGGATCTTGCGCCGAGTCGCCGGGTTCACCAGTTCGGGATGATTAAAGCTGCGCGATACGGTTGAGGCCGACACCTTTGCCGCCTTTGCAACGGCTATGATATCGGCTTTATCCGAATGTTTATCAGCCACTTAGTCCCCGATCCCACATGAATTTATGAAAACATTTGCAATACTATTTTCATCACTTACCCTGATCTGTCAATCGAAGGGGTGGCCAATGGAATTCATCTATCATTTCGGAGACGTGTTTCAGCCGCTGTCTTTGGCGCTCTTGTTTGTGGGCACTATCGGCGGGTTGATCCTGGGGGCCACGCCAGGCCTGTCGCCCACCATGGCCGTGGCATTGCTGATCCCCTTCACCTTTCGGCTGGAGCCCGCGCAGGGCCTTATCTTGCTGGGGGCTGCGTATACGTCCACCGTGGCGGGCGGGGCGGTTTCGGCGATCTTGCTGAAAATCCCCGGCGCGCCTGCCAATATCGCCACCACGCTCGACGGCCACACAATGGCCAAGCAAGGACGTGGGGCCGAAGCTTTGCAACTGTCCTTTCTGTCGTCGGCGGTTGGCGGGATCTTTGGCGTTCTGCTGCTGATCTTTCTCACCCCGGTGCTCGCCAAATGGGCGCTGGCCTTTGGGCCGTCACATCTGTTCTGGCTGGCCATCCTTGGCGTCACGATCATCGGCTCGCTCGATTCCTCTTCGGTCGTCAAAGGCCTGCTCTCGGGGTGCATCGGCATGTGGCTGGCCACCATCGGATTTGACGATATCATGGGCGCCCAACGCTTTATCTTCCATTCGTCCTTGTCGGGCGGGATCAACATTATCCCTGCCCTGATCGGCCTTTTTGCAATCCCGCAGGTGCTGACCATGTTTGCCAAGGGCCGCATCCCCTCCGGCACTGAAGTGATCAAAGTGCAAAAGCACCCCCTGCGCAAAGCCGTCAAAGAAGTCTCGCGCCGCACCCGTGCCTTGGGCATCGGCACGGCGGTCGGATCAATCATTGGCCTCATCCCCGGTGTCGGCGGGCAAATCGCAGGGCTTGTGGCCTATGACCAAAGCAAGAAATTCAGCCCCGAACGCGACAAGTTCGGCAAGGGCCATTCCGAGGGGCTGATCGCCGCTGAAAGCGCCAACAACGCGATGGTCGGTCCGTCGCTTGTGCCGCTGCTGACATTGTCCGTACCGGGCAGCCCCACAGCTGCTGTGCTTCTGGGCGGGTTGCTGATCCACGGGATCTTTCCGGGCACCGATCTCTTTGACAACCACCCCGAAGTGGCCTGGACCTTCATCAACTCGATGCTGCTGGGCCAGATCCTGATGTGCGTCTTTGGTCTTTACATCGCAGGGCTTGCCGCAAAGGTGGCACAGGTGCCGCAATCGGTCATGGCCGCCGTCGTCTTGGGCCTTGCAGTCTTCGGCTCCTACTCGGTGCAGAACTCCATGGGCGATGTCTATGTCATGGCAACGCTGGGCATCATGATGTTCTTCCTTGAACGCTTCGGCTTTGCCGCCGCCCCTCTGGTGCTGGGTCTGATCCTTGGCCCCATCGCCGAGGCGAACTTTATCCAAGGCAGCATGATTGCCAACGCCACGAGCGGATCGTTCAGCTATTTCTTCGGTGGGACATTGAACCTGGTGCTGATTGCCATCGTTCTGGCCTCCATCGCATATTCGGTCTGGATGGAATTGCAGAACCGCCATGTCACGACCAAAGAGGATGCAATGCAATGACCAAGTTACAGCATATCGTGCCCTCGGGCATCGTGGCGGGCGTGGCGCTTTGGGTGACATGGGTCAGTTTCACGCAACAACCCGCCGAGGCGTTTTTGTTCCCGCGTCTGATCGCATCCGTGTTTGCCGTGCTGGCACTCTGGACCTTCGGCAAGGCCGTGCTGGGCAAATCCCGTGTGGGCGCTGGCCTTTCCATTGAGATGATGCGCAACATCGCGCCCGGTCTGATCGTGATGGTGATCTATGTCTTTTGGGCGGCCAAGGGCCTGGGCTTTTACACAGCGTCAGCAATCGCGTTTTTCATCCTGCTCAGCGTCTACGATCCGGCCCCCAATGGCGAGGCCCGCACATGGATCCGGCGCGCGATCATCACCATCGGCTTTGTCGCGGTGATGTATGGCCTGTTTGCGCTGGTGCTGAACGTGTTCACACCAAAAGAACTACTCTTCAACTAACTGCTCAATAAAAAGAAATCCAAGGGAGGATACTACCAATGAAAACACTACTTACAGGATTGGCCGTCGCCGCAACGATGGCCTTCTCGCCTGTTCAGGCGCAGGATTATCCGGATCGTCCGGTGATGATGATGGTCAGCTACGGCGCTGGCGGGGCCACTGACTTTCAGGCGCGCATCGTGACCATGACGGCGGGCAACGAAGATGCGCTGGGCATGCCCATCGCCATCGTCAACAAACCGGGCGCCGGGGGCCGTGTCGGCTGGAACTGGCTGGCCACTCAGGCCGATTCTGATGGCTACACACTGGGGGCCTACAACGTGCCCCACTTCATCGCCCAGTCGATCAAGGGCGGCGTTGAATACTCCACCGACAGTTTTGAGCCCATCGCCAACTGGGGCGCTGACCCTGCCGTTTTTGTCGTGGCCGCAGATTCAGAAATGAACTCGATGCAGGACGTCGTGGATTTCGCCACCGCCAACCCTGGCAAATTAACCTTCTCGGGCGCGGGCCTGTTTGTGGGCCACCACATCGCAGCCTTGCAGCTGGAAAAGGCAGCCGGAGTGAAAATGGCCTACATCCCGTCGAACAAAGGGGGCGCTGGTGCCATGAAGTCCGTGATCGCAGGCGAGGTTATGGGCGGTGTGAACAACCTGTCCGATGCCTTCCGTGCACGTGAGGCGGGCAATGTCAAAATCCTTGGCGTGTTCGATCTGGAGCGCAATGAATTCATGGAGGACGTCCCCACCATGAAAGAACAGGGTTTTGACATCGACAACGCATCGGTGAACTTCCGTGGCATCATGGTGCCAAAGGGCACACCGCAAGAGATCATCGACCAACTGGCCGCCACTGTGCCTGCGATGTTTGAAAACGGCAAAGTCGCCAAGCGCATGAAAGCCGGCGGATCGCCAATGCACATCATGAACCGTGAAGAGGTGTTGCAAATGTGGGCTGATCGTCAGGCGACGCTCGAAGAGCTTCTGGCCGGTCTTTAAGGTCCACTCACGCGAACAGGAGCGAGGGCGGTGTCGCGCCGCCCTGCCCCACCCCATCCAAAAGGAATGCACGCATGACTGCCCCCGATGACATCTCAGTGGTTGATCAGATCATGGCCCGCGCCCGTACGGCGCAGAAAGCTTATGAAAAAGACGCCACTCAAGAGCGGTACGATATGGCCGCGACTGCCGTCGGCTGGGCCATCATGGAGCCCGCGCGCAACCGTGCGCTGGCCGAATTGTCCGTCGCCACCACAGGCCTTGGCAACGTGGCCGACAAGATCACCAAGAACCAACGCAAGACCTTGGGCCTGCTACGGGATATCAAACACGCCAAGACCTGCGGCGTGGTGCGCGAGGACGCTGCCAAAGGCATCACCGAGATCGCCCGCCCGCTGGGTGTGATCGGCGCTGTCGTACCCTCAACCAACCCCGGTGCAACGCCTGCCAACAACGTGATCAACGCCCTCAAAGGTGGCAACGCCATCGTGCTGTCGCCCTCGCCCAAAGGCGTGCCCAGTTGCGAAATGCTGCTGGAGAACATCTATGCCGAGTTTGACAAGCTGGGGCTGGATCATGACCTCGTCCAGATGATCCCGGCCCCCGGCACCAAGGCCAAGACCCAAGCCATGCTGGAGCAATCCGATCTGGTGGTCGTCACCGGCTCTCAGAACAACGTGCGCCGCGCCTATACCTGTGGCACGCCCGCGATTGGCGTCGGCGCTGGCAACGTGACGGTGATCGTTGATGAAACCGCTGATCTGGCCGCCGCAGCCGAGAAAATCGCCGCCTCAAAAACCTTCGATAACGCCACCTCGTGCAGCTCGGAAAACGCCGTGGTGGTGGTCGATGCCATCTACGATGAATTCATCGCTGCCATGGCCACCTCAGGCGGGGCCTTGATCCCCCAATCGCAGGAATCCCAAATCGTCAGCGCCCTCTGGCCCGATGGCCACCTGAACCGCGAGGTGATCGCTCAGGACGCCGACAAGATGATCGCAGCGCTCGGGCTGACCGGCCAGGTCCCCGACGACACCCGCTATCTGGCGGTGGAAACCGATGGCATTGGCCCGGATCACCCGCTCTCGGGCGAAAAACTCAGCCGCGTTCTGGCGCTCTACCGCGCCCGCGACTTTGACGCGGCCCAAGCCATCACCACCCGCATCCTCGCCCATCAAGGCGCCGGCCATTCCATCGGTCTGCACAGCGCCGATGACGCCCGTGCACGCCAATTGGGCCAAGACATGCCCACCTGCCGCGTGATCGTGAACCAAGCGCATTGCTTTGCCACCGGCGGGGCCTTCAACAACGGCATGCCGTTTTCGCTGTCGATGGGCTGCGGCTCGTGGGGCGGCAATTCGATTGATGACAATCTGAACTGGCGTCATTTCATCCAAACCACCAAGATCATTCGCGAAATTCCCGCAGATGAGCCCGCCGTCGAAGACATCTTTGCCTCCTATTGGGATGCGGTCGGCACATGATCCTGTCACCTGACAGTCCTCCCTCTGGCACCCTGCGGGACTGGCTAGACGCCCGTTCACAGGCAGGCGGCACAGCGGTGGTGTTCCCCGAAACCGGCGAGACGCTCGGCTGGGACACCCTGCAGACCCGCGCCCGCGCCATCGCCGCGCATTTGACAGCATTGGGCGTGGCCAAGGGGGACAGCGTCGCCATCATGATGCCCAACGGGTGCGCAGCGGTGGAATGTCTTTACGGCGCACTCATCGGCGGCTTCCGCGCCACGATGATCAATCTTGTCGCGGGGGCCGAAGCGATTGGCTATGCGCTGGAACATTCCGAGGCCGCCTATGCCTTTGTCCATGACACGCAGGCGGATCTGTTCCAACAGGCCGCCGGGCATTTGCCCATCACCTGCCTGTCCAGCACAGTGGAGGGCACGGACACAGACCTGCACCCGCTGGCCCCAACCGACCACGCCCTGCTGATGTATACATCCGGCACCACGGGCCGTCCCAAAGGTGTGGTACACACCCACGCCAGCCTGTTGGCCGGAGGTTGGACCACCGCCAATGCCCATGCTTTGACGTCCGAGGACCGGGGGCTTTGCGTGCTGCCGATCTACCACATCAACGGGCTGTGCGTGTCGGTCATGGGGTCACTGGTTTCGGGCGGCTCGTTGGCCATGTGCTCGAAGTTTTCCAACAGCCAGTTCTGGTCGCATGTTGAAGCTTCTGAGGCCAGTTGGTTCTCGGTCGTGCCCACGATCATCTCGCACCTGCTGCAGTCCGAGAACGGCCCGTCAGACGCGACCCGCGCTCGCCTGCGCTTTGGCCGCTCGGCCTCGTCTCCTTTGGCCCCCGAAGTGCAATCAGCCTTTGAGCAGCGCTTTGATGTGCCCATCATTGAAACCATGGGGCTGACCGAAACCGCAGCGCAGATCCTATCTAACCCCCTGCCCCCCGGCACGCGCAAGATCGGCTCACCCGGCGTGGCCTGTGGCAATGAGGCATGCATTCTAGCCCCAGATTTCACCCCCCTGCCTGCAGGTCAGGAGGGCGAAATTGCCATTCGTGGCCCGAATGTGATGCTGGAGTATCTGAAAAACCCGGAGGCCACCCGCGATACCTTCACCCCTGATGGCTGGTTCCGTACAGGCGACCTGGGGCGGGTGGATGCGGATGGTTATGTGTTTGTCACCGGACGCCTGAAGGAGTTGATCATCAAAGGCGGTGAAAACATTGCGCCGCGTGAGATTGACGAGGCCTTGTATTCCCATGCGGACGTGGTCGAGGCCGCCGCCTTTTCCTGCCCCTGCCCGCGCTACGGCGAGCGGATCGAAGCGGCCGTGTCCCTCAGCGCTGGATCGCCCCTGACCGAAGACATGTTGCTGGCGATATGCCTGGAGCGGTTGGGCAAGTTCAAATGCCCTGATCGGATCTTGTTTCTGGATGAACTGCCCAAAGGCCCTTCCGGCAAAATCCAGCGCCGAAAGTTGAGCGAAATGGCGTCAGAAGGGGCAGTGGCCTAAAGGCCCCGGTCAGGCGATCAGACGGAATTTAGAAGCGATTTATGCTGGCAAAGTACATCTGAAAGACGAAGGGCGTGCCTCCCGCAGCAATATCGCCAGGCCAAGGGGGGGGCTGGCGATGACCAGGGCCTGCGGCCTGTTAACCGGCCCATGGCGCATCGTATCAATCATGGTCCGATTTCAGTTCAACCCGCCGAAACTTGGCATAAATCCGAGTCGAATTGGCAGACTGCCAACGCCTTCCCAAGCGCACGCTCTGTTCACCCATCCATCCAGACATGCTCCAGATGCAGCTCGCGGTACACATGGCGGCTGTAGTTCTGCACCACGTCTGTGTGGTGCATGGTCTGGTTGCGCCAGTAGGGTTGGATGATAATGCCACTGTCGCGCAGGATGTGCTGCATCTTGGCCATCACCTCGCGGCGTTTGTCGGCATCGACAATGCCCACAGCCTCTTGCAGCAGCGCGTCAAACTCGGGATCGTTGAACCCGGTTTCATTCCACGGCTCTCCAGATTTATACGCTAAAGCAAGGACTTGCACACCCAAGGGCCGTCCACCCCAGCTGGTTGTACTGAACGGATACGAGGTCCAGGCGTTCCAGAACGTGTTGCCTGCAATGATCTTGCGTTTGATGTTGAACCCCGCCTCGCGCAGCTGCGCGCCGATGGCATCCGTGGTCACCGTGCGCCAATCCCCGTCGATCGAGGTCAGCTCAAATTCGACATCCGCCAACCCCTCGGCCTGCGCCATTTCCAGCGCCTTGACCGTATCCGTGACGGGCGGTGGCAGCTGCGCATATTCGGGGTGAATGGGGGCGACGTGATGATTTTCTGCAATTTCTCCGTCGCCATCGATGCCCAACAGAAGGGTGATCTCATTGTTCACGGCCATCTGTATGGCGTTGCGGAAGACTTTGTTATCAAAGGGATATTCATCCACCCGCATCCGCGCCACGATGGTGTTTGCGGTCGATCTCACCTCGGGCACCAACCCCAGCCCCGTCAACGCATCGACAAAATCCGCAGGGGTCTCATCATTTGCATCGATCTCTCCGGCATCAAACGCCGCCACAATCGAGGTTGGATCCCCTCCGTAGTCGATAAACTCAACCCCGTCCAAATGCGCGGCCCCACCCCACCAGCTGCCATTCTCGCGGCGTTTCACCACGGCCTTGTGACCGATCTCAAGCGAGACCATTTCAAACGCGCCCGTGCCAATCGGGGTCTCCAGCAGGTTGGACGTCTCGCCAAAACTGCGGTGCACGATCAGCGCGGGATAGTCGACCATTCCGGCGATCAGCGTGATGTCGGGACGCAATAGATTAAGCTGCACCGTGAAGTCATCCAGTTGCTCAATCGCACCATCTGCCGCCTTGCCGGTGGCCGGATCAATCAATGCCGACATCCGCGAAGCCATTGAATTCCCTTGTGCTTTGCTGTCGCACCAGCGGGTCAGATTATGGACGACGTCCACCGCATCAAACGCATCGCCATTGTTCCAGGTAACGCCTTTGCGCACATGCAGCGTATAGCTGCGGGCGTCCTCGGCGGCCTCCCAGGATCTCAGCAAGAGCGGGGCCAGCGTGGCATCCCCTTCCCACCGCACAAGGCTCTCGCAAATGGTGCGGGCGATGTTGCCCTGCTCGGACCATGAGAACTTGCGAGGGTCCGTGATGTCCATGACCCGCCCCCCGATACGCAAGACACCCCCGGTTTGCGGTGTTCCTGCCTGAGCAGGCGCAGGCGCTGCAACCCCCAGCAAGCCATACGCCACACCCGCCGACGCCCCGAAGGTGCTGGCCAGTGCCATGAACTCTCGCCGGGACAGATCTCCTTTGCGCGCCTGGTGGGCCAGTTTACGCAGAATAGGGCGCACATGTAGGCTATCGTTTTGGTTTGGCATTTTCTCTCCCTGACGGGCCATCTGTCGGGCCCTTGCGCGCACGATACGCCACAGAAGTTGATCATGTCGATGCGATTTGTGATCGGCCGTGATATTGCACCTTGGCCGTGCATGTGTACATCTGCCGCCAACCAAAGGAGACGTGATGCCAGACGGAATATCCATCGTGATCCCAGCCCGCAATGAGGCTGAAACCGTGGGCAAGGTGATTGCTGCGGTCATCAACCAGCCTTGTGTGCACGAAGTTGTGGTGGTCGATAACGCCTCATGGGATGACACGGCCAAGGTGGCCGCAGCCGCTGGAGCAGTTGTGGTTGAAGAGCCCGAGCCAGGGCTTGGATGTGCATTGAAAACCGGCTTTGCGGCGGCCCAGCGCAATTGGGTGATGAAAGTTGATGCCGATCTGGCCAAGTTTGACCCCGGCCTTGTCGAGGGCCTGGCCAGCGCGCGCGAGCCTAACGTGGGGATGATCAAGGGCAATTGGCAGGACCCCAATGATGATCTGCCGATGACGCGCCTGTTGATCTTGCCTGCGATCAAGCTGATCGTGCCGGGCCTGACCCATGTGCGTGCGCCCAACTCGGGGATCTACATCTTTGACCGCGATCTGATTGATCTCAGCCAACTGGCCGACAACAACTCGGCGGATATCGACGTGATGCTGCGAGTGCACCAGGCCGGGCGCGAGATTGTTGAGGTTGAAATTGGCGAGATTAAACACGATCCACGCAACAAACAGCACTACAACGCGATGGCAGAGAACATTCTGGCGCTATTTCTGCGTCACGCCGCCGAGGGCCGTGACCCAGAAAGTCCATAAACCATTCCCATGACGAGACAGGATTTTAGATGCCTTTGAAGTTGGCGCTGCCTTCCAGGCGCAGTGCTTCTTCCATGGCACGCTTTTCAGCTTTCTCTTTCATGCGACGACCATATTGCGCCACCACGATCCCACCCAGAATGATGATCCCGCCCGGGATCAGTCCTGCACCGGGATTTTCATCCAGCAACACCATTGCGATCGTAATCGCGGCCAGAGGTGAAAAGGACGTGGCCAGTGCCACATCGCCCGAGCGTGCATATTTGAGGCCAAGATTCCAAGCAAACTGACCAATGATGATAACGATGATCGCGTAGATCCAGATCCATTTCAAAACGACCGGAGCGAACAAATCCTGGAAATGGTTTGCCCCATAGAGATAGAGCGCCAACGCAATGTAAATGCACGTCCCCACAACTGTGCGATAGATTGAGAAAATCCCCAGCGGAACTTCTTTTAGGCCAACACGCGTTACGATCGTCGACGTGATAAAGGTGAGCGTCGCAACAAAGGCTGCCAGTTCTCCAATCCCAAAGTTAGACGATGTCCCACCATCTTTGAAAATTATTATTGTCACGGCGCCAACTAAGGCGATAAGGCCACCCAGAAATGCCCAGCCATCAAACTGTTCTTTTAGGATAAACGCAGCCGCGAGGATGAAGAGCGGCGGATCAATTCTCCCAATCAGAACAACGTTGGTCACTGTGGTGTGATCCAGAGCGAAGAAGAACAAACCGGGTGTGATGGCGGAAGACAACACAGCGGAAATGGACAACAAGGTCCAGTCCCGGCGAGTCAGTTTCTTAATATTTTCACGCGTCCAATCCTTGTGAAAAAAGAACACCATAGGCACCAGAGAGATCAGAGATCCCAGCGTCAGAAGATTGCAGACCGTGATCGCATTTCGACCCATGACTTGATGTACTTCTCCGATATCTGTCAGCAGGGTCACGATAGAATTTGAGGAGGCATAAATCATCACCGCCACCCAGGCGAGTACGGCGCCGAATAGGATGTTGGGGTTTGGCTTCGATGATTGGCTAGTGTCGGCCATGGGGCGGTCTCCGGCAAGGGTCTGGGGTGCGCGGGGCACTTGTATGCGATCAGGGGTAACCACAGGCGTGTTCAGCCGCAATATATTTCAGCGCATGTCCCTGCCTCGTGAAAAACAGCGCACGAAAACTAGCTGAAATGTCAAAGATGTTTCAGCACTAGGCAATTGAAAGCTGCACCTTTAAAGAACATCTAAAGTTTTTCGGCCGCCGCGCCGTGTACAGCAAGGTAGCCAAATGCCATCCACCGCGCCCAAAAGCACGACCAAGTTTGTCACGATTTTTGATGACACGTACAATCAACCCGATTGTCGATCCTACTATCGTATGTTGCGTGCTCTTGGCTATTCCAACCATACCCACGCCGTTCCCGTCTTCCGCGCCGTTCTGGCCGAGCTGTGCCGTGTGCGGCAACTGACCGAACCGCAGGTTTTCGATTTCGCCAGCAGTTACGGCATCGTCTCGGCCTTGATGAAGCATCAGGTATCGGCAGATGCGTTTTTGGATCGCTATGCGGAAAAGCGGTTTGACGCGATATCTGCTGATGAAACACGCACGCTGGACCGCGACTGGTTGGCTCAGCTGTCTCGAAATTCGATCAAAGGTCGATTTAGCGGCTTGGATGTGGCCGCCCATGCGGTTGCCTTTGCCGAAGGCACAGGGCTGTTTGAACAAGGTTTCGCTGAAGATATTCAGGAAAACGACCCCTCATCAGACCTGACGGCCTGCCTCGCTCAGACCGATCTGATTGTGGAATGCGGATCCGTGGCGCATTTGATGCCGCGTGCGCTGGATCGGTTGCTACGTGCCGCGACACGCAAGCCCTGGCTGGTGACCTCACCCGTGCGCGGCAATGAACGCGCCGAGGCGTTTGACGTGATGCGCGATCACGGGTTGGTGGTCGACACCCTTGGCTTGCCCCCGTTCCCGCACCGCCGGTTCGAGAGCACCGATGAACAAGCCCGTGCCATTGCCATCGCCCGTGCTGCGGGCCATGAGACCGACGGGTATGAGACCACCGGATCATTCTTTGCCCAGATCTACATTGCGCGCCCCGAAGCAGAGGCCACGCCCGTTACAGATTGGCCGATCAATCCTGTCGACGTATCACAGGGGCAGCGCTCTTGAAGTCGTTTCTGGCGTACAAGCCCGGCCATGATGGGGCCGTTGCGCATATTCTGGACGGCAAGCTCGATTTTGCGATTGAGGCCGAGAAAGACAGCTTTTTGCGCCACGACTGGATCGGGCCTGAAACCTACGTGGACACGCTGGCGCGGCTGGATGCCCCACCCGATGCAGTTTGTGTCAGTGGCTGGTCGAAGGGGTTCAACGATTTCAGTTGGCAAATTGGGTCAGGGTATTTTGGCGCGGATGACGCCGGGATCATCACCAAACCCACGCGGATGATGGGCCATGCGGCGCAGTATTTCTCATCTAGCCACGAACGCTCGCACATCTGGTCGGCGTATGCACTGAGCCCCTTTACCCAAGGTGAGCCGTGCTATGCCCTGACATGGGAAGGGTTGATCGGGCGGTTTTATCATGTGGATGCGGATCTGACCGTGACGGCCCTGCCCGAGGTGCTGAGCTACCCGGGGTATCGCTATGCTTTTGTCTACGCTCTCGCCGATCCGACGTTTGCCGATACGGAACGCTATCCGCGTCTGAATGATGCAGGCAAACTGATGGCGCTGGCCGCTTTTTACGACGGATCGCCGCTGAGTGCGGCGGATGCGGCGTTGATTGATGCGTTGCTGGGCTGTGCAGATGTGGAAACCGCGCTCAAGAAAGCCAGCTTTGCAGACAACCCCCATTACAATGTGGGCGTTCGTGATCAGTCATTCATGAATTTCGCCTGGCATTTCAGCCAGGCACTGTTCGGACGGTTCCATGGTTTTGCCCAAGAGCATCTGAAACGGGGCCACCCTCTGTTGATCGCAGGCGGTTGTGGGCTCAACTGCGATTGGAATGCAGCGTGGCGGGACAGCGGTCTGTTCTCGGGCGTGTTTGTGCCGCCATGTGCCAATGATACCGGATCAGCCCTGGGCACGGCGGTGGATGCGATGCGCCACTTTACCGGGCAGGCCAAACTGGAGTGGTCCGTCTATGCCGGTCAGGAGTTTGAAGATGACCTGTCCCAAGCCGAGGGTGTAACGATTATGCCCTTTGATGCATCCCGCGTGGCGTCGATGCTGGCGGATGGCAAAATTCTGGGCCATGCTGCCGGACGTGCCGAGATGGGCCCCCGGGCGTTGGGCAACCGCTCTATTCTGGCCTCGCCCTTGCGGGCAGATAGCCTGGATCGCCTCAATTCGATCAAGCGGCGTGAACCCTACCGGCCAATTGCCCCGATCGTCGCAGAAGAATTTGCACCGAAGGTATTTGACCCCGGTTTGCCCAGTCCACACATGCTGTATTTCGACCGTTTGAAGACAGACAAGCTGCCTGCGATCACCCATGTGGACAACTCAGCCCGTATTCAGACCGTAAACAATGCTGAAAATGCGCGCGTTTATGCCTTGCTGAAGGCGTTTGAGGCCGAGACCGGGTATGGGGTTTTGTGTAACACATCCCTCAATTTCCTGGGGCGTGGGTTCATCAACCGCACCAGTGATCTGCTGCGCTATGCCACCGAGTTTGGACTGGATGGGTTCGTAGCGGGTGACCGGGTGTTTGAAATCAGTTGTTGATTCTGCGCGAGAAGCCAAGACAACGAACGAAATCCCTCCTTTGTTTATGCACAGTGGCGAAAACCACAGCATCCGCAAAACTGTTGCGAACTGAGCGACCAAATCTGGAATCTTCCAGTGTTTTGCCCGATTTTTGCCATGTTTCGCAGGTATCTCGATGTCATGCCAACCGTTGCATTTTATGGGTCTGCCACACCCAGCCGATTGGCTGATTAAGGTCAAATTTATTAGCAAGATTGGGTCAAGATTATGGGGCGCGCGACAGCTAAAGACACGAATGTAGATCAGAATTCGACCGAAGGTTTGATCCGTTCGGTCATGACAGATCAAAAACGGGTTCAGAACCGCAAAACGCTGCCTGATCTAGAACCTGCCGACGGCGCGATCCCGGATCCTGTTTATCATGACACGGCAGCCCCTGCCGCAGCCCGACGCAAAAGATCATCCAATGGAATGAAGTCGCGTATTCTCAATTATCGGCCAACCCGTAAGCACATCATCATTGCAGCATTCGTTCTTGTGATGATCCTGCGGCCCTGGTTGATCCCCGGCCTGTTGTTCGTGACCTTTTGGGTGGGGCTAATCGCCTGGCTGACACTGGGCCCCGACCGTGTGACCGAATGGTTTGTATCCATGTGGGACCGTCTGAGCCAGCGCAATCCGGCGATGGCCGAAAAGCTGCGTCAACGTGGAGATGCCTTTGCCCTGAAATTCGATGCTCTGCTGGAGAAGCTGCCCAGCAGTTGGGCCGAGAAACTGGCACTGCCAGACATGTCCAACCCGGTTAAACCGGATGTCGATCTGGCGGCAGAACCGGATCCGTTTGACAAGCTGAAGCTGCCCGAAGTGTACCGCGGCTGAGCACAACCCAAGACTTTCACCGTCAACGCCCATTCCTGCACTTGAATTCAAGAGCCGGGGGGCGTATGTCGCCATGAACGCAGCATAGCAACAAAGACAGCTTATTCATGGCACGCACCAATCCGCTTCAGTTTATCCAGCAGGTCCGCTCAGAAGTGTCCAAGGTCGTTTGGCCGACACGCCGCGAAGTGATCCTGACAACGGTCATGGTGTTGATCATGGCCACTCTGACAGCGATATTCTTTGCGCTTGTTGATTTGATCATTCGCAGCGGCCTGCAAGGCGTGCTTGGGATGTTCGGCTGAACCATCCATTTTCCGCGCAGAAATCCGCGTTGGTGCTCTTGAAAACCACGCTGATCGGCGGTAGGTCACCTTCAAGTTTTATATGAGGCGCGCGGCGAATCGAGTTGCGCGCCGATTTTTTGTTCCGAAGTGTGACGCTTTGACAGGCATCGGAACGTAACGGAAATCCCGGGGCAACCCGGACAGGAAAAGGCGGCAAGAGGTCCATGGCAAAACGGTGGTATTCGGTCAGCGTTCTCTCGAATTTTGAGAAGAAAATCGCAGAGCAGATCAGAACGTCCGTGGCGGAACAGGGCCTTGAGGACGAGATCGACGAAGTCCTGGTGCCGACCGAAGAAGTCATCGAAGTGCGCCGCGGCAAGAAAGTCACCGCCGAGCGTCGCTTTATGCCCGGCTACGTACTGGTACATATGGAAATGTCCGACAAGGGCTATCACCTGATCAACTCGATCAACCGCGTCACTGGTTTTCTGGGCCCGCAAGGCCGCCCCATGCCGATGCGTGACGCCGAGGTGCAGGGCATTTTGGGCCGTGTCGAGGAAGGTGCCGAAGCGCCGAAGCTGATGATCAGCTTTGAAGTGGGCGAGAAGGTCAAAGTCAACGACGGCCCGTTCGAGGATTTCGACGGCATGGTCGAGGAAGTCGACGACGACAACCAGCGCTTGAAGGTGACGGTGTCAATCTTTGGCCGCGAAACCCCGGTCGAGTTGGAATACACTCAGGTGACCAAGCAGAACTAATATTTAAGCCCGGCTTTTTCGGGCTTAGATGTCATTCGCGACCAGAGACCATCAAGATACATATTGGTACAAATTCCTGATGGCGAAGACTCGTATGAAGTGGTAGCCAGCGCCTCGGTGACACCACCTCAAGGCGAGTGCAAGCATGACAACGACAAACTATACGGGCCTTTTCTCGCAACCTTTTGACGCAAGTGGTCTTTTTAACGCAGAGCTTGTTACCCCAAGTCTGGCGGCACTACCTAACGGACGAACCGCTGTTCTTTGGACCGATGATGAGTATTCAGGTGTTTCGCTGAGGCTTTTCTCAGCCAATGGCCAACCAGAAGGTGCTCCAATAGCGGTCACCGCGTCCAGCGGGCGGGTCGGCGAAGCTTCTGTCGCTATTATGGGCGATGGAAACATCCTTGTAACTTACACATCAATTTCTTCAGGTCCGGGCATTTCAATTGATGCGCGGGTGTTTTCGCAAAATGGCAACGCCTTAGGCTCTTCGCGAGAATTATTCAGGGACTTTGATCACGTAAGTTTTTCGCCATCTACCGTTACCCTGGAAAATGGCAGTACAGTTACTGTCTTTATCAATTTGGGCCTCGATGGGAGCTGAAGAGGCGTTTTTGCCCAACGCACCGACGCAACCGGCAACGCAGACGGCCCGATTTTCCAAATCAATCAAACAACAGAGGGTTCACAATCAACGGGTGTACCGATCGCACTCAACGATGGTGGCTTTGCATTGACATGGCGATCCGAAGAAGTTGACGGCAGTTTGGATGCCGTAATGTTTCGAGCTTATGATGCCGACGGAACACCAAGAGGCGATGAGATGCGCCTCAATCAGTTTTCGCAAGGTTACCAGACCAACCCCGATATTGCACAGCTTGCTGACGGTAGGCTCGTTGTCACTTGGCAGAGCGAGGATCAGGACGGATCGGGCGATAGCATTTACGCACGAGTTGTGAGCGCGGACGGAACACCTATTGGGGATGAATTTCTGGTCAACACAACGACGGAGAATGATCAGCAGCGAAGCACAATCGTTGCGACGCCTGACGGAGGATTTGCAATTGCATGGAGTAGCCGGGTTAACGACACAAATTTGGAAGTTCGCCTCCAGAGATTTGACGAATTTGCAAATGCAATGGGCACAGAAACCGTACTTGCTTCACGGTCTAATGCTTCTAATCAGAACCCAGAAATTGCCATTGGAGACGATGGAATTGTCAGGTTGATATGGATTGAATCACTTGGGCGCACAACTGTTGGGGCGGTGTTTTTCACTGTATCGGGTCACAGAACCGATGGAAGCGATGGCAATGACCAGATATTTGGGTCAGTTGCCAATGATCGACTGTCAGGCGTGTTGGGGGATGATACGCTGTTTGGAGACAACGGTAACGACACGCTGTTTGGTGGAACTGGATCTGACAGCATTTCTGGCGGCAGGAACGATGATGTTATCTTTGCAGGAGAAGGCAATGATACAGCTGTGGGCGATAATGGTCGTGACCGCGTCTTTCTCAATCAGGGCGACGATCTCTACATTGACAACGCGCAGGGAGGTGAGGCCGGTCGGGATACGGTTTACGCAGGCTTCGGCGACGATACCATTGAAGGTGGCAATGGGGATGATGTGTTCTTCGGAGACTGGGGCAATGACGTCATTAACGCGCGGCTAGGCAACGATCTTGTATTTGGTGGTGATCAGTTCGACACGATCAGTGCAGGCGAAGGTCAGGATACCGTGTTTGGTGGAAATGGCCGCAACCTCATTTTCCTAAATCAAGGAAACGATCTGTTTAATGACAATGCTCAAGGAGGGGAACTTGGGCAGGACACGGTGTTTGCTGGATTCGGCAATGATACGATCGAGGGCGGCAATGGCAACGATCAGTTTTACGGGGAATGGGGCGATGACCTCATATTTGCGTGCTTGGGTGACGATACCGTTGGCGGTGGTGGTGGCAATGACACAATCAACGGCGGAGGCGGCAGCGACACACTGACCGGAGCGGAGGGCACAGATACATTTGTATTTAACGCCTTCGACGCCATCACAGGCACTGATTTGGTCACGGATTTCGAACTCGGCACAGATGTCTTCCGCTTGGAGGGAGCCACAGCTGAGGCCATCAACGTGAACTATGACAATGATACCAATGTTGTGGCCGTGTCGGTTGGAGACGAACAGGTGGCAATACTCCGTTCAACAGGTGATCTTTCGGGGTTTGACCTAGATGATATCTTGCTGTCCTAAGCGCAGTGCGTCGGTAAATACTCACGCAGACTGATCACTGCATTTCCTTATAAAGACTCCTTGCAATAGCATTGATGTCGCTGTATCCCGCGCGGATCGTCCGAAAGGGCGACCAATCCATGTGGGAGGCGAGGCGATCGCGATCGTTAGACCAGACCACATCAACATAGGCTTAAGGGACGCGTCCCGAAGCTGTTTGAAAAGGAGATGGTCTCATGGCCAAGAAACTTGCTGGGACAATGAAATTGCAAGTCCCTGCCGGTCAAGCAAACCCTTCACCGCCGGTTGGTCCGGCGCTGGGTCAGCGCGGCATTAACATCATGGAATTCTGCAAGGCGTTCAACGCCAAGACGCAAGATATGGAGCCAGGCGCGCCCTGCCCCACCGTGATCACCTATTATCAGGACAAGTCCTTTGACATGGACATCAAGACGCCCCCTGCGTCCTATTACCTGAAGAAAGCGATCAAAGCGAAGTCCGGTGCCACAAACCCCGGTCGTGAAACAATCGCAAGCGTTTCTGCCAAGCAACTGCGCGAGATTGCGGAAGCCAAGTGGAAAGACCTGAACGCAAACGACGTCGAAGCCGCGATGAAAATCATTGCCGGTTCCGCACGCTCCATGGGCATCGAGGTGAAGTAAGATGGCAAAGCTCGGAAAACGCACCACCGCCGCCCGCGCAGCATTCGCAGGCAAAGACAATGTGACCGTTGAAGAAGCCGTTGCATTGGTCAAAGGCTCGGCCACGGCCAAGTTCGACGAAACCGTTGAAATCGCAATGAACCTCGGCGTTGACCCGCGTCACGCAGACCAGATGGTTCGCGGCGTCGTTGGCCTGCCAAACGGCACAGGCAAAGACGTGCGCGTCGCTGTCTTCGCCCGTGGCCCCAAAGCCGAAGAAGCCCAAGCCGCTGGTGCTGACATCGTTGGCGCAGAGGACCTGATGGAAACCGTGCAAGGCGGCAAGATCGACTTTGATCGCTGCATTGCCACGCCCGACATGATGCCGATCGTTGGCCGTCTGGGTAAGGTTCTGGGCCCGCGCAACCTGATGCCAAACCCCAAAGTGGGCACGGTGACAATGGATGTGGCTGACGCTGTCAAAGCTGCCAAAGGTGGTGAAGTGCAGTTCAAGGTCGAGAAAGCCGGTGTCGTGCACGCAGGTGTTGGCAAAGCATCCTTTGACGAAGGCAAGTTGGTCGAAAACGTCCGCGCCTTTATCAACGCTGTGCAAAAGGCCAAACCAGCAGGCTCCAAAGGCGCCTACGTCAAGAAAATCTCACTGAGCTCCACAATGGGCCCAGGCGTGAACATCGACGTTGCAACGGCTGGCGAAGCCTGATCCCTCAAGGGTCTGATGATTTGAGACAGGCGGTATCTGCGGATACCGCCTTTTTCTTGGCCAGATGGGTCAGAGCGCTCCGCGCCATCCCCCACCGCAGGATTTGACCAGGCGCGCCATAGCTCGCCTGTCCCCCTCCGCTGCGGCCTGTATCATGGCCGTCAATGCGCCCTGATCCCGCAGATGTCGCCCCAGACTGCTGTGCGACTGATCGGCAAAGGCAAACTGATCCAATCCCTGTCGCGGCGTAAACGCCTGCATGTGTTTCAGATCATCCTGCAGCCCGTGAAAAGCGTAGGACCGGGTGGCGGCGGACGCCACTTCGGCGGTTTCAAATCGCGGCGGTGCAAGGCGCTTGCGCCAATACCGCCACCGCGTTTCGCCGGGTATGTGTTTAGGCATCATCGAAAACTGAGGAGAGATCGCAACGGCCGCATCCACTGGAAAAAGCGCGGACGCCACCAGCGCGCTAAAGGCCCCCATGCTGAGCCCGATGGTGATCACCCGTGTGATGGCGTGATCCTTGCGCAGGATCGCCAATGTTTCGCTGAGGGTGTCGCAAAGTGCTGCGTCGCCCATCCAGGATCGGTTCACATCGCTCACAAAGAGGCCGTGCCACTTAGGGGTTCTCAAGATGCTGCCCAGAAACTCGTCCGGTGGCAGTTCAGCGCGGCGGCGGCCAATACTGGAAAAGGATACGATCAGCGTGTCACCCGTTCCCACCGCATATCGCAAACGGATCGATCCATCGTCGACCAATGCATGTAGGGGCCGCGGGGTCCGAGTGGTCGCTCGGCTTCGCTGTGTTTCTGGTTTCATAGGCACCAGTGTTACCCGGTCAAAGCGGTTGCGGGAATCGTCTTTGACCAGACCATGGGACAACTGCGACGAATTTACCGCGACCTGATCTGAGCGGGCCCAAACCGCGGGCAAAGACGACGAAGCGCGAAATCTTGATTATTTCTCAACAAAAGCGTGTTTCAGGGCTTGGCATTCGGTGGTTTGAGCAGTAGTCATCCTCTTGCCTTAGAGCGCGTGATTCGTCCCGCGCTCTTTTGCGTTTCGTCCGAGATGGCGGGTTGGGGTGATCTTGCCCCTTTAATTCCTGCCTGAGACGGGATCAGACCAGATTGACCGAAGGTTCAGATCTTCGTGCGGTTCGGGCGTCCCGTTCAATCGTAGGACCCAACCGCCGGAGCAATCCGGTAAGACTGAGCCGGGGGGTAACCCCCAAATTTGGAGTAAAACTGTGGATAGAGCCCAGAAAGAGAAAGTGGTCGAGGAACTCGGCCAGATCTTCGAAAGCTCTGGCGTCGTAGTGGTAGCCCACTACGCCGGTCTGACAGTTGCTGAAATGCAGGACCTGCGTGCCAAAGCTCGTGAAGCTGAAGCATCGGTTCGCGTTGCCAAGAACAAGCTCGCCAAAATCGCCCTGGATGGGAAGCCCTGCGCAAGCATCGCCGAACATCTAGAGGGTATGACCGTTCTGACCTTCTCTGAGGATCCTGTGGCAGCCGCCAAAGTGTCCGAGGACTTCGCCAAGGGCAATGACAAGTTCGTCATCCTCGGCGGCGCTATGGGTGAGAACGCTCTGGACCGTGCCGGTGTCAAAGCCGTGTCGCAAATGCCATCGCGCGAGGAGCTTATTGCTTCGATCGTGGGCTGCATTGGCGCACCTGCTTCGAACATCGCGGGGGCCATTGGCGCGCCTGCTTCGAACATCGCAAGCATCCTTTCGACCATCGAAGAGAAGGCCGAAGCTGCATAACGCAACTGACTTGATCGGCGTGGGGGTTGAAACCTCGACGTTGGAACACATCTAATCAAACGGAAAGAGCTGATAAAATGGCTGATCTGAAGAAACTTGCTGAAGAGATTGTTGGTCTGACCCTTCTCGAAGCCCAAGAACTGAAAACCATTCTGAAAGACGAATACGGCATCGAGCCCGCCGCTGGTGGCGCTGTTATGATGGCCGGTCCTGCTGGTGGCGACGCCGGTGGCGACGCTGGTGCAGAGCAAACTGAATTTGACGTGATCCTGAAGGCCGCTGGCGCCTCCAAGATCAACGTGATCAAAGAAGTTCGAGCGATCACCGGCCTGGGTCTGAAAGAAGCCAAAGAGCTGGTTGAAGCAGGCGGCAAAGCCGTCAAAGAAGCTTGCTCCAAGGACGAAGCAGAAGAGATCAAAGGCAAGCTGGAAGCAGCTGGCGCCGAAGTCGAACTGAAGTAATCTGCGCCGGGGCAACCCGGAGCATGAGATGAGGCTGAGCGCGGGAAACCGGGCTCAGCCGAACCTGTCTCAGAGAGGCCCTTTCCAAATCAGGGGCTTTTCTAAGGCGAGGTTCTAACGATCGGGAGGCCGCTGGTGGGACAGTGGCCAGGAATAGATCAGAACGCTCAGCCGTCTCGGATGGATACGGCGCCGGAGCCCGACGGCGCGCGTGTTCAGTGAGAAACGAAAGGTGACCAGACACATGGCGCAGTCCTTTATCGGCCAGAAACGTCTTCGTAAGTACTTCGGCAAAATCCGCGAAGTTTTGGATATGCCAAACCTGATCGAGGTTCAGAAATCCTCGTATGATCTTTTCCTGAATTCCGGCGATGCGCCCGAGCCCATGGACGGCGAAGGCATCAAAGGTGTGTTCCAGTCGGTCTTCCCGATCAAGGACTTCAACGAAACCTCCGTTCTGGAATTTGTTGACTACGAACTGGAAAAGCCAAAGTACGACGTCGAAGAATGCATGCAGCGCGATATGACGTATTCCGCGCCGCTGAAGGTCACCCTGCGCCTTATCGTGTTTGATGTAGACGAAGACACTGGTGCGAAATCAGTCAAGGACATCAAGGAACAAGACGTGTTCATGGGCGACATGCCTTTGATGACGCCCAACGGAACCTTCGTTGTGAACGGCACCGAGCGCGTGATCGTATCCCAGATGCACCGTTCACCGGGTGTATTCTTTGACCACGACAAGGGTAAAACTCACGCCTCGGGCAAACTCTTGTTCGCTTGCCGCATTATCCCCTACCGCGGCAGCTGGTTGGACTTTGAATTTGACGCCAAGGATATCGTATTTGCGCGGATCGACCGTCGTCGCAAACTGCCTGTGACCACCCTGCTTTATGCACTGGGGCTGGACCAGGAAGATATCATGGACGCCTATTATGAGACCGTGAACTACAAACTGAAAAAGAAGAAGGGCTGGGTCACCAAGTTCTTCCCTGACCGTGTGCGCGGCACGCGGCCCTTGTATGATCTGGTTGACGCCAAATCCGGTGATGTGATTGCCGAAGTCGGCAAGAAAGTCACGCCACGCGCCGTCAAGAAACTGATTGATGAAGGCAAAGTGAACGATTTGCTCATCCCATACGAGCAAATCGCAGGCAAATTTGTCGCCAAGGACATCATCAACGAAGAAACCGGTGCGATTTATGTCGAAGCCGGTGACGAGCTGACGATCGAGTTTGACAAAGACGGCGATATCATTGGCGGCACTGTGCAGGAACTGGTCGAGGCCGGGATCACAGACATCCCCGTGCTGGACATCGACAACGTCAATGTTGGCCCTTACATGCGCAACACCATGGCGAACGACAAGAACATGAACCGCGAAACCGCGCTCATGGATATCTACCGCGTCATGCGCCCGGGCGAGCCGCCCACCGAAGAAGCGGCCTCGGCCCTGTTTGACACGTTGTTCTTTGACAGCGAGCGCTACGATCTGTCGGCCGTTGGTCGTGTAAAGATGAGCATGCGTCTTGCATTGGACAAACCTGACACCCAACGCACGCTGGACCGCGAAGATATCGTGGCTTGTGTCAAGGCGCTGGTTGACTTGCGCGATGGCAAAGGCGACGTGGACGATATCGACCACCTCGGCAACCGTCGTGTGCGATCTGTTGGCGAGTTGATGGAAAACCAGTACCGCGTTGGTCTGCTGCGGATGGAACGTGCGATCAAAGAGCGTATGTCCTCGGTGGAAATCGACACGGTGATGCCGCAAGACCTGATCAACGCCAAGCCAGCCGCGGCGGCTGTGCGCGAATTCTTCGGCTCTTCGCAGCTGTCGCAGTTCATGGACCAAACCAACCCGCTGTCGGAAGTCACGCACAAGCGCCGCCTGTCGGCCCTTGGACCAGGTGGTCTGACCCGCGAACGTGCTGGCTTTGAAGTCCGCGACGTGCACCCGACCCACTATGGCCGGATGTGTCCGATTGAAACGCCGGAAGGGCCGAACATTGGTCTGATCAACTCGCTGGCCACCTTTGCCCGCGTGAACAAATACGGTTTCATCGAAACACCCTACCGCAAGGTTGTGGATGGTCACGTGACCGACGAGGTGGAATACCTCTCGGCGACCGAGGAAATGCGCCACACGGTGGCTCAGGCCAACGCCAGCCTCGACGACAAAGGCAACTTCAAGAACGAGCTGGTCTCGACCCGTCAGTCAGGCGACTATATGCTAGCCCCATCGGAAAGCGTTGATTTGATTGACGTATCTCCGAAACAGCTGGTATCTGTTGCGGCCTCGCTGATCCCGTTCCTGGAAAACGACGATGCCAACCGGGCCCTGATGGGTTCGAACATGCAACGTCAGGCGGTTCCAACATTGCGCTCCGAGGCCCCACTGGTGGGCACCGGGATCGAAGGTGTTGTGGCGCGCGATTCCGGCGCTGCGATCATGGCGAAACGGGCTGGCATCATCGACCAGGTCGATGCCCAGCGTATCGTTATCCGTGCCACGGAAGATCTGGAACTGGGCGATGCGGGTGTGGATATCTACCGCATGCGCAAATTCCAACGCTCGAACCAGAACACCTGCATCAACCAGCGTCCGCTGGTAAAAGTGGGTGACACGGTTGGCAAAGGTGAAGTGATTGCAGACGGTCCATCGACCGATCTGGGCGAACTGGCCTTGGGTAAAAACGTGGTCACGGCCTTCATGCCGTGGAATGGGTACAACTTCGAAGACTCGATCCTGATCTCAGAGCGTGTGGCGCGTGATGACGTGTTCACCTCCGTGCACATCGAAGAATTCGAAGTCGCGGCCCGTGACACCAAGCTTGGGCCAGAGGAAATCACCCGTGACATCCCCAACGTCGGCGAGGAAGCTCTGCGCAACCTCGACGAGGCCGGGATTGTCTACATCGGAGCGGACGTCGAGCCTGGCGATATTCTGGTGGGCAAGATCACCCCCAAAGGTGAATCACCCATGACGCCAGAAGAAAAACTGCTGCGCGCCATCTTTGGTGAGAAAGCATCGGACGTGCGCGATACAAGCTTGCGCGTGAAGCCCGGTGATTTCGGCACAGTCGTTGAGGTGCGCGTCTTCAACCGCCACGGTGTGGAAAAAGACGAGCGTGCCCTGCAGATCGAGCGTGAGGAAGTTGAACGCCTCGCCCGTGACCGCGACGATGAGCTGGCCATTCTGGACCGCAACATCTATGCACGTCTGCGCTCGATGATCGAAGGCAAGGTGGCTGTCAAAGGCCCCAAAGGTGTCAAAGCCAACGCCAAGATCGACGACGAGCTGCTGGAAACCCTGACCAAAGGTCAATGGTGGCAGCTGGCTCTGAAAGACGAGAAAGACGCGCAAATCGTCGAAGCCTTGCATGATCAGTATGAGGCGCAGAAGCGTACTCTGGATGCACGCTTCGAGGATAAGGTCGAGAAAGTGCGCCGCGGCGACGATCTGCCCCCCGGCGTGATGAAAATGGTCAAAGTGTTCATTGCGGTGAAGCGTAAGCTGCAACCGGGTGACAAAATGGCTGGTCGTCACGGCAACAAGGGTGTGATTTCCAAAGTTGTTCCAATGGAAGACATGCCATTCCTAGCGGATGGTACTCCGGTGGACTTCTGTCTGAACCCACTGGGTGTGCCGTCGCGTATGAACGTCGGTCAGATTTTGGAAACCCACATGGGCTGGGCCGCACGTGGACTGGGTGTGCAGATTGACGAAGCACTGCAAGAGTATCGCCGGTCCGGTGATCTGACACCTGTTCGCGAAGCTATGCGTATCGCCTATGGCGAGGATGTCTATGAAGAAGGCATCGCGGGAATGGACGAAGACCGTCTGGTCGAAGCCGCTGGCAACGTAACCGGCGGTGTGCCGATTGCGACGCCTGTTTTCGATGGCGCCAAGGAAGCGGACGTCAACGATGCGCTGAAACGTGCAGGGTTTGACGAAAGCGGACAGTCGGTTCTGTTTGACGGTCGTACAGGCGAGCAATTCAGCCGTCCGGTGACGGTGGGTGTGAAATACCTGCTGAAACTGCACCACTTGGTCGATGACAAAATCCACGCGCGTTCAACCGGGCCATACAGCTTGGTTACTCAGCAGCCGCTGGGTGGTAAGGCGCAGTTCGGTGGTCAGCGTTTCGGGGAAATGGAAGTCTGGGCTCTGGAAGCTTACGGCGCCGCCTATACCCTGCAGGAAATGCTGACGGTCAAGTCGGACGACGTGGCTGGCCGGACCAAAGTGTACGAGAGCATCGTCAAGGGCGAGGACAACTTTGAAGCGGGCGTGCCCGAAAGCTTCAACGTGCTTGTGAAAGAAGTCCGCGGCCTCGGCCTGAACATGGAACTCCTGGATGCGGAGGAAGATGCAGAATGAGGGCGCCTCAGCCCTCTTTCACCCATCTCCCCCTCTCCTGATTAAAGGAAACGAACATGAACCAGGAATTGACAAACAACCCGTTTAACCCCGTCGCCCCGGCGAAAGTGTTTGACGAAATCAAGGTCTCTCTGGCATCGCCCGAGCGGATCCTCTCGTGGTCTTTTGGTGAGATCAAGAAGCCAGAAACCATCAACTACCGGACGTTCAAGCCCGAGCGTGACGGCCTGTTTTGCGCACGTATCTTTGGACCAATCAAAGATTATGAATGCCTGTGCGGCAAATATAAGCGCATGAAGTATCGCGGCGTTGTCTGCGAGAAATGTGGTGTTGAAGTGACGCTGCAAAAGGTCCGCCGTGAACGTATGGGCCACATTGAACTGGCCGCTCCTTGCGCGCACATCTGGTTCCTCAAGTCGCTGCCAAGCCGCATCGGCCTGATGCTGGACATGACTCTGCGCGATCTTGAGCGGGTTCTGTATTTTGAAAACTACGTGGTGATCGAACCGGGCCTGACCGATCTGACCTATGGTCAGATGCTGTCGGAAGAGGAATTCATGGATGCGCAGGACGCGTATGGCATGGACGCCTTCACCGCCAACATCGGTGCCGAAGCCATCCGCGAGATGCTGCAGAATATCGACCTTGAAAGCGAGGCCGAAACACTGCGCGCTGATCTGGCTGTGGCCACGGGCGAATTGAAGCCCAAGAAGATCATCAAGCGTCTGAAGGTTGTTGAAAGCTTCCTGGAATCCGGTAACCGCCCTGAGTGGATGGTGATGACCGTCATTCCGGTCATTCCACCTGAGCTGCGCCCACTGGTGCCGCTGGATGGAGGCCGCTTTGCGACGTCTGATCTGAACGACCTGTACCGTCGTGTGATCAACCGGAACAACCGACTGAAACGTCTGATCGAGTTGCGCGCTCCTGATATCATCGTGCGTAACGAAAAGCGGATGTTGCAGGAATCCGTGGATGCCCTGTTTGACAACGGCCGTCGGGGCCGCGTGATCACAGGCGCCAACAAGCGCCCGCTGAAATCGCTGTCAGACATGCTGAAAGGCAAGCAAGGTCGCTTCCGTCAGAACCTTTTGGGCAAGCGCGTCGACTTCTCTGGCCGGTCTGTCATCGTGACGGGACCGGAGCTGAAGCTGCACCAATGTGGTCTGCCCAAGAAGATGGCCCTGGAGCTGTTCAAACCGTTCATCTACTCGCGGCTTGAGGCCAAGGGTCTGTCTTCGACCGTGAAGCAAGCCAAGAAGTTGGTGGAAAAAGAACGCCCCGAGGTGTGGGATATCCTCGATGAGGTGATCCGCGAGCACCCTGTCATGCTGAACCGTGCACCGACCCTGCACCGTTTGGGCATTCAGGCGTTTGAGCCCGTTTTGATCGAAGGGAAGGCCATTCAGCTGCACCCGCTGGTCTGTTCGGCCTTTAACGCTGACTTTGACGGCGACCAAATGGCCGTGCACGTGCCACTGAGTCTTGAGGCCCAGTTGGAAGCGCGTGTCCTGATGATGTCGACCAACAACGTTCTGTCGCCTGCCAATGGCGCGCCGATCATTGTTCCTTCGCAGGATATGGTTCTTGGTCTCTACTACACCACGATCATGCGCGACGGCATGACAGGCGAGGGCATGGTGTTCGCCAATGTCGATGAAGTGCAGCACGCGCTGGACAGCGGCGAGGTGCATATGCACGCCAAGGTTCAGGTGCGGATGTCGCAATACGACGCAGAGGGCAACGAAGTGTTCCAACGCTTTGAAACCACGCCGGGCCGTGCCCGTCTGGGTGCGCTTCTGCCCAAGAACTCGAAAGCGCCGTTCGATCTGGTGAACAAGCTTCTGCGCAAGAAAGAAGTGCAGAACGTGATTGACACCGTCTATCGCTACTGCGGCCAGAAAGAGAGCGTCATTTTCTGTGATCAGATCATGGGCATGGGCTTCAAAGAGGCCTTCCGCGCCGGGATTTCCTTCGGCAAGGACGACATGGTTATTCCTGACAGTAAGTGGACCATCGTGGATGGCACCCGTGAGCAGGTGAAGGGCTTTGAGCAACAGTACATGGACGGCCTGATCACTCAGGGTGAAAAATACAACAAGGTGGTCGATGCCTGGTCGAAGTGTAACGACGAAGTGACTGAGGCCATGATGGGCACCATTTCGGCGGAGCATACCACCGAAGACGGTGCGACGGCTGAACCAAACTCGGTTTACATGATGGCCCACTCCGGCGCGCGTGGCTCGGTCACTCAGATGAAACAGCTGGGCGGGATGCGTGGTCTGATGGCTAAGCCGAACGGCGATATCATCGAGACACCGATCATTTCGAACTTTAAGGAAGGTCTGACCGTTCTTGAGTACTTCAACTCAACCCACGGTGCCCGTAAGGGTCTGTCGGATACCGCTCTGAAAACAGCGAACTCGGGCTACCTGACCCGTCGTCTGGTGGACGTGGCACAGGACTGCATCGTGCGCGAACATGACTGTGGCACCGAGCGTGGCATCACCGCTGAAGCGGCCGTTTCGGACGGCGAAGTGGTTGCTTCGATTTCCGAGCGGATGCTGGGTCGCGTAGCGGCTGACGACGTGATCAACCCTGCCGATGACAGTGTTATCGTCAAAGCCGGTACGCTGATCGACGAGCGTATGGCCGATGCCATCGAAGAGGCCGGTGTTGCTGTCTCGCGGATGCGCAGCCCGCTGACCTGTGAGGCCGAAGATGGCGTTTGTGCCATGTGCTACGGTCGTGATCTGGCACGTGGCACCATGGTGAACCAGGGCGAAGCGGTAGGCATTATTGCAGCGCAATCCATTGGTGAGCCTGGCACACAGCTGACGATGCGGACCTTCCACATCGGCGGTGTTGCTCAGGGTGGTCAACAATCGTTCCAGGAAGCCAGCCAAGAGGGCACGATCCAGCTTGAGAATGCACAGCTGCTGGAAAACTCCAAGGGCGATACGCTGGTCATGGGCCGCAACATGAAGCTGCGGATCAACGACGACAAAGGCAACGAGCTGACCAGCCACAAGATCGGTTACGGCTCGAAAATGTTCGTCAAAGACGGTGGCAAGGTGTCCCGTGGTGACAAACTGTACGAGTGGGATCCCTACACGCTGCCCATCCTGGCCGAGAAGTCCGGTACGGCGAAGTTTGTCGACCTCGTCAGCGGCCTTGCCGTGCGCGATGTGACGGATGATGCCACAGGTATGACCCAGAAGATCGTGATGGACTGGCGCGCTGCCCCCAAGGGCAACGAGCTGAAGCCTGAGATCTTGATTGTCGGAGCGGATGGCGAGCCTGTGCGCAACGATGCGGGCAACCCTGTCACCTATCCGATGTCGGTAGATGCGGTTCTGTCTATCGAAGATGGACAGGAAGTGCATGCAGGTGATGTTGTGGCGCGTATTCCACGTGAAGGTGCCAAAACCAAGGACATCACCGGTGGTCTGCCACGTGTGGCCGAGCTCTTTGAGGCACGTCGCCCCAAAGACCACGCCATCATCGCCGAAATCGACGGCTATGTCCGTTACGGTCGCGACTACAAGAACAAGCGCCGTATCAGCATCGAGCCCGCCGATGAAAGCATGGAGGCCGTCGAATACATGGTGCCTAAGGGCAAGCACATTCCGGTTCAGGAAGGTGATTTTGTCCAAAAGGGTGACTACATCATGGACGGCAACCCTGCCCCACACGACATCCTGTCCATCATGGGTGTCGAGGCGCTGGCGGACTACATGATCGACGAAGTACAGGACGTCTATCGCCTGCAGGGTGTGAAGATCAACGACAAGCACATCGAGGTTATCGTGCGCCAGATGTTGCAGAAGTGGGAGATCCTGGATTCAGGTGAAACCACCCTGCTGAAAGGCGAGCATGTCGATAAGGCCGAGTTTGATGCCGCCAATGAGAAGGCAGTTGCCAAAGGTGGCCGTGAGGCCAAGGGCGAGCCGATCTTGTTGGGTATCACCAAAGCGTCCTTGCAGACCCGTTCGTTCATCTCGGCGGCGTCCTTCCAGGAAACCACACGCGTTCTGACCGAAGCCTCGGTTCAGGGCAAACGTGACAAGCTGGTCGGCCTGAAAGAGAACGTCATCGTGGGTCGCCTGATCCCAGCGGGCACCGGTGGTGCCACGCAGCAGATGCGTCAGATTGCTCAGGGCCGTGACAACGTGGTCATCGAGGCGCGCCGTGAAGAAGCTGAAGCTGCAGCCGCATTGGCAGCGCCGACCGAAGAAGACATCATCGGTGGCGACGCGTTTGACACGCTGGTGGAAACACCCGAGAGCCGCGAAGACTAAACGCTTTCTGATACAGATTGAGAAAGGCCCTGCCAAATTGGTGGGGCCTTTTTCGTTATGGCGTCAGGAGTATTGTCTTCGCAATGCGGATGACTATTGGTCTAAGTTGACTAATCAAAGTGCGCCGGAGCAATTCGAATGCCTGTTACATCGCGAGGAAGATCATGCCTGCCCAAACCATAGAAAGTAACGGTGGTCCGATTGAGATTGACCATAAAAGGGCAGTGTCAGATCTGGGCCTTTCAACGATTGGCGCGATGCAACTCAAGATTTATGGCCTTGTTGCCGAGAACATGTCAGTGACCGACCAGATGCTTACACAGTCAAAGGAATTTCTCCGAGACGAGGTGCTGGGACGGGTCCGCGCGATGGGTGACAGCAATGATCTTGGCTTTGTAATCATTCATCCCGGAGAATTGGGCCTGACCATCTCTGCCCATTGGTGGGCGCAAGGCTCAGTTTTGTGCCAGCACATTTATCGCAGGCATTACTCGGATGATGCACCACTTGATACTGTCACTCGGCCCGTCGTCGCCTGCGTCTGGGAACTAGCGATCATCAATGCCGAACAGGAGGCTTGGCGGGGCACAATGATGAATTCGACCCCCAATCGTTCTGCTTATCTCGCACAACGAATGACAGCTTCGGCAGTTTGACCCCTAATGTAACCTTCTGCCAGCTGCTTCCTGCGACAAACCGACCCAATATAGCGATTTCGACAAGCCGGCGCAGTAAACGCGACGTCGTCAGACGCAAACGTGACGATTTTGCCCTGTTTCTCGGGGTACGAAAGCTATATCAAACCCCAAGAATGCTTGAGAGGGGAGTCGTCATTGTCGGCTCCCGGTCAATTTAGGGAGACCATGCAAATGAAGGTGCTTGTACCTGTCAAACGTGTGATCGACTACAACGTGAAGGTTCGTGTCAAAGCGGACGGATCGGGCGTCGATCTTGCGAATGTGAAAATGTCGATGAACCCGTTCGACGAAATTGCTGTCGAAGAGGCGATCCGCCTAAAAGAAGCAGGCAAAGCCGAAGAGGTGATTGCTGTTTCCATCGGTGTGAAGCAAAATCAGGAAACCCTGCGCACAGCGTTGGCCATGGGTGCGGACCGCGCCATTCTGGTTGTGGCCGCGGATGATGTGCACACTGACATTGAACCTCTGGCCGTTGCCAAGATCCTCAAGGCCGTGATCGACGAAGAGCAGCCCGGTCTGGTTCTGGCGGGCAAGCAAGCCATCGACAACGACATGAACGCCACGGGCCAAATGCTTTCGGCGCTGATGGGCTGGTCTCAGGGTACATTTGCATCCGGTCTGGACATCGACGGAGACAACGCTGTTGTCACCCGCGAAGTGGACGGTGGTCTGCAAACGATCAAAGTGGCCATGCCAACCATCATCACGGTTGACCTGCGCCTGAACGAGCCACGCTATGCATCTCTGCCCAACATCATGAAGGCCAAGAAGAAGCCTCTGGATGAAAAGACAGCTGCCGATTACGGCGTTGACGTCACACCGCGCCTGGAAATCGTGAAAACCGAAGAGCCAGAAGCGCGTAAAGCAGGCGAAATCGTAGGCTCGGTCGATGAGCTGGTCGCGAAACTCAAAGAAGTGGGGGCTGTATAATGGCTGTTCTTCTACTCGCAGAAGTCACCGATGGTGAACTGGCAATGGACGCAACTGCCAAGGCAGTGACGGCCGCAAAACAACTGGGCGACGTGACGGTTCTGGCCGCTGGTGCCACGGCCGCTGCCGCTGGCGAAGCTGCGGCAACAATCGACGGTGTGGCCAAGGTGCTGGTGGCTGAAGATGCGTCACTGGGTCACCGCCTTGCGGAACCCACAGCGGCGCTGATCGTGTCACTGGCGGGCGATTACGAGCATATCGTTGCCCCGGCCACCACTGACGCCAAGAACGTGCTGCCCCGAGTGGCTGCGCTGCTTGACGCAATGGTGATTTCAGATGCCTCCGGTGTTGTTGATGGCAACACGTTCGAGCGCCCGATCTACGCCGGCAACGCCATTCAGACGGTGAAATCCTCGGACGCCAAGAAAGTTGTTTCTTTCCGCATCGCATCCTTTGATGCGGCGGGCGAAGGTGGCTCGGCGTCGGTGGAAAGCATCAGTGCCGTGGCAAATCCAGGTCTGTCTGAGTGGGTCGAAGACAAGGTCGCAGAAAGCGATCGCCCCGAGCTGACCTCGGCTGGCGTTGTTGTCTCCGGTGGTCGTGGCGTTGGTTCCGAAGCCGACTTTGCCCTGATCGAGAAACTGGCGGACAAGCTGGGTGCTGCTGTCGGTGCCTCGCGTGCCGCGGTTGACTCGGGCTACGCCCCGAACGACTGGCAGGTTGGTCAGACCGGCAAGGTTGTCGCCCCTGATCTCTATGTTGCCGTTGGCATCTCGGGTGCCATTCAGCACTTGGCTGGTATGAAGGATTCCAAGGTCATCGTGGCCATCAACAAGGACGAAGAAGCCCCGATCTTCCAGGTTGCGGACTACGGCCTTGTCGCGGATCTTTTTGACGCCGTGCCCGAGTTGACCGACAAGCTGTAATACGCTTGCGCTACCTGCGCATCAGACATTATCGGAAGGCCCGCCCCATCGGCGGGCCTTTTTCATTGAATCAGTTTTTGTAATACCGGTGTCAAAGCTTGCGCTGCTTCAGCATGCGAGATTGGTCCCAAAAGTTCCGACGCAGCTGCTTGCTCGACCCTCGAGTACACCATTCCATTTGTTCCAGACGCCACGGCCTTGGGGCTTTCAAACACCTCGACCACCTCAACACCGTGGCTGCACACCGCTTCGATCATCGGGCGCGTCACCAACGCCGGATCAAGAGAGACATCAGGGCTGTCATTATCCTGACTTGGCCGACGTTTGGAAAACCAGAACAGCACCACATCATTTTCTATCTTGCTCAGCAACAGGCGCATGCGTGATACCCAAGCTGTTTGCAGTTCCTTCCGCAACATGGAGAACCGATCAGGAGCGCGGCTTTGCAAATGCTGCAGCATGTGACGTGTGAAGTGGAATTCGCTGAAGTCGACCTCGGGGAAAACCTCTCGCATCAATGCCATCGGAGCGACGAACCGATCATTGCGCCGGGGGTGCACGGAATAAAACCTGTTGGACATATTTTGCGCGCAGGGCACTTGGAACACCACCGCCCGGGCCGATTGGGCGGCTTGCAACACCCCTGCATCATGCAGGAAGACATCCACACCGGCATTGGCCCATCCAAAGTTGACACAGGCCATGCCAAGCTTCTGTTCGATCTGGTTCACAAACGGATCGGCAATGAATTTCCCGTATGTGTCCGTTCCTCCAAGGAAGGCCACGTAATCTTCATCCAGTGCCCTCTTGGGGCCGCGAAACAAAAGTTTAGATCCGGGATACTCACACGGATCATAGTTCAGGGAGCTGTCCCCTAGCTTTTCATAGACCATATCACCACCAATTTTAGTCACCCACATAGTGATATGGCCGGGAATACTTGCGAATTCGCTAATGGTAAAATTCGGGGAAAGTTTTAACCGCCTCTTCCCCTTGCAGCCCGGACCAGCACACGCCTATGGTGTGCCCAACCACGACGGACGGAGCAGCCGCATGGATATTCAAAACGTTGGAATTGTTGGCGCTGGCCAGATGGGCAGTGGGATCGCGCATGTGATGGCTGTGGCGGGGTATGAAGTTCTTTTGACTGACATCACCCAGGATGCCTTGGATGCGGCATTGGCGACCATCAGCAAAAACATGGACCGTCAGGTGGCAAAGGGCATCCTGACGGATGCAGACAAGGCTGCGGCCCTGGCCAGGATCAATGTGACTTTGACGCTGGCAGATCTTGGCCCCAGTGATCTCATCATCGAAGCTGCGACCGAACGGGAAACCGTCAAACAAGCCATCTTTGATGAACTGCTGCCGCATCTGGCGGATCATACGATCCTAACCTCGAACACGTCGTCTATCTCGATCACCCGGCTGGCCAGCCGCACCGACCGGCCCGAAAAATTCATGGGATTTCATTTCATGAACCCCGTGCCGATCATGCAGCTGGTCGAATTGATCCGGGGGATTGCAACCGATAAAGAAACCTACGACGCATGCCTCCAGGTTGTTGAAAAAATTGGGAAAACAGCAGCATCTGCCGAAGATTTCCCCGCGTTCATCGTTAACCGCATCCTGATGCCTATGATCAACGAAGCCGTCTATACGCTCTATGAGGGTGTGGGATCGGTTCAGTCCATTGATCAGTCGATGAAGCTGGGGGCGAACCACCCCATGGGGCCGCTTGAACTGGCGGATTTCATCGGTCTTGATACCTGTCTTGCCATTATGAACGTGCTGCATGATGGGCTTGCGGACACCAAGTATCGCCCCTGCCCTTTGCTAACCAAATATGTCGAGGCAGGTTGGCTGGGACGCAAAACGCAGCGCGGGTTTTATGATTATCGTGGCGAGGTGCCGGTACCGACGCGCTGAGCTTTAGTCTTGGCCCAGCGACAGCGTGTGTTCGCGCAGCCAGGCCATAAACCCGCGCGGATCAGACTCGAGCATCTTCATCTGCTCATCGTCAATCACCTTACCCACAACAGGTTTCTGCGGGTTGTTGCAGCTTTTGACAACCTCATGCAGCAGCAAGCCTTGCCGTACCGTAGGCGAGATGCGGTTGGCCATCTGATACACCCGGCTATTGGATCCGGGGAAGTAGATCGGCAGAACCTTGGCCCCTGAACGGCGGATCATTTGCGCGGTGAAGACGTTCCAATCGCGTTCAATTACCGGGCCCATCAATGTGTCGGATGACGCCACGACACCCGAAGGGAACACGCTGATCAGCCCTCCCTCTTTGAGATGAGCCATCGCTTTCGAGCGCATTTCAACCGATTTGCGTTGTGCCTCGGGGTCGTGCGGAAAAGGCACGGGGATCATGTAGGAGGCTGCGACCTCGTCAATCCCTGTCAGCAATGCGCGGGTTAGAATTTTGTAGTCGGTTCGGCGACGTCCAATCAGATCAGCCAGGATCATTCCGTCCACCAACCCATGCGGATGGTTGGCCACAGCCACGATAGGGCCGTCCAAGGGAATATTATCGAGCTCGTCTTCGGGGGTGAGCAGATCTATCCCCATCGTATCCAGAGCCGCGCGCCAGAAGGGCTGCCCGGTGGGTGCGCCCTTTTTCTCGAACGCGCGGATCATGCGCACAATGGTCAGTTTGCCAGTAAACCATTCAATGCTGCGGATGATCGACGCCGTCCAAGGGCTGTCAAACGAGTTGGCATAGGTCAGGCTGCGGCGGTCGTACTTGGTAAACGACACCGTTTCATCCGTTTGATCCTGAAGCTTGTCTGCCACCTGATCTGGTTCCCATCCCCGTGCGCGCCGCTTTGGCGCGTTTACATCTCTTCCCCGAAGCGGTCGGCGACCAAGGCCTCAATCGCGTCGGCCAGTGCCTCGGCATCGGGACCCGAAGTTTGCACGTCAATAGTCTTTCCACGAGAGGCTGCCAACATCAAAAGCCCCATGATGCTGTCGCCGCCCGAAGATTGCCCGTCGTGTGACACTTCTGCGTGGGCATCAAAGCCTTCGACGACTTCGACCAATTTGGCCGCCGCACGGGCGTGCAGACCCTTTTCGTTCACGATCTTAAGCTGCCGCTCTGTTTTATCAGTCATATTGTTCTGTCCCTACGCAATACGCGGCTATTCTGCTGAAACATTGTGGCTGTCAATGTATTTGCGCCCAGCATCAAGGGCCGCACGCACCGCCTCGGGCAGTGGCTTATCCCGGCATTTGGCCAATTTGATCAGCATGGGCAAGTTCGCCCCATAGAGAATACGCCGATCTTCCGGGCGGCAGGCCTTCAGCGCCAAGTTCGAGGGTGATCCGCCGAAAATATCGGTGACGATGACAACGCCATTGCCGGTGTCCACCTCATCAGCGGCAATACAAATCTCGGCTTGCTTGGCTTCGCGGTCATGATCGCGGTCTATCGAAATGGCGCGGATCGCAGATTGCGGACCGACAACATGAATGATGGCCGACAGGTACTCCCGGGCCAAACCGCCATGTGCCACGATCACGATACCGATCAACGCTGTCTCACTCCTTCGCGGCGAAGGATTGGGGTGTTGCCGTTGCTGCCCGTTCCAATTCGCGATGCCTTATAGACACCTGCCAGCCCTTGTCTGCAAGGGCAATCGCCAAAGTTTCTGCCATTGCGACGCTGCGATGTTGCCCCCCGGTACACCCAAAGCCGAGCGACAAATAGGCTTTGCCTTCCGCCTCGTAGGCAGGCAGCAACAAGAGGGCCAGATCCCTGACCTTCTCGGAGAACCCCGCATAGAGCGGGTCTTGTGCGACATAGGCTTGGACTTGCGGATCACGGCCATCCAAGCGGCGCAAATTGGCGTCCCAATGCGGATTGCGCAGAAAGCGACAATCCAGAACCATGTCGAGCCCCCGCGGCAATCCGCGCTTGTACGAAAACGATTGCAGCGAAACGGACAGCCGCTGTGCCCCGGCCGGGGCAAACCAGCTGTCGAGCTGGGCGCGCAGATCATGCGGGGACATGTCTGAGGTATCGAGCAGAATATCCGCACGTACGCGAATGGGCGCCAGCAGGTCCAGCTCGCGGCGGATACCCATATCCGGCGTCTCACCCGGTGCCAAAGGATGGCGGCGACGCGTTTCAGAAAACCGGCGCAACAGGATATCGCTGCGACAATCGAGATACAGCACCTGCATCGGAGTGCCGTCTGCGCTAAAGCGGTCGATCAACTCGATCAAGGCCGCCGTAGAGAAATCCCGGTTGCGCACATCAATGCCCAGCGCCAGTGGCTTGTCCGGTACAGGCCCATCCAACAAGCGCGGTAGAAGGGATAGTGGCATATTGTCGATCGCCTCAAACCCCATATCCTCAAGCGCGTGAATCGCAGTTGTGCGCCCGGCCCCCGACGGGCCAGTCACCAGCACAAGGCGGCTGTTGGGAACATCTCGGCTGGACGTGTCTGGGGGCCGGTCAGGCAATGCGGTCTCCTTTGAGGTAGGCACAGAGGGATGCAGGAAAATGTGGGGTGTCTGCGCGCCGTATCAAGGGCACCTCCACCCCGAGAATATTGGTACGGCGTGGGTGCGGCAACCGTTCCGTTTCCAGTTCATCCATGGTGACGACCATCCGCACAATTGCAGGACCGGCATAGGGTGCGGCCAGAATGCCCAGGAAACGCGCCTCGATCTGTGCTTTAATCGGCTCGGGGGCTGTTGCAATCAATCTTTCGCTATCATGAGATAGAATGGTGCGATCATCAGCAACAAGGCCTGCCCCCAGCGACAGCATTTGAAGGGCTAGTGAGGATTTGCCCTGACCCGAAGCCCCGGTTATCAGAACGGCGTGTCCCTCGATGGCGACGCAACTGGCGTGGACGGTTACAGGTGATTGTTCGGAAGTCGCCTGAGCCATGGCTCAGACCGGCAAACCCACGACGAAACGCGCGCCCAGCGGATCTGACGTGATATCGGCATCAGTGGGGCGGATGTTTTCCGCCCAGATTACACCGTCATGCGCTTCGACGATTTGCTTGGAGATCGCCAGGCCCAGACCTGAGTTGTTGCCAAAGTCCTTTTCGGAGCGTTCAGAATAGAACCGCTTGAAAATCTTGCCAAGTGCAACTTCCGGGATGCCGGGGCCTGTATCCTCAACCACCACCAGCACGCGGTTGTCGCGTTTGCGGGCCCAAACCCGGATCGCGTCCCCTTCTTCGCAAAAGCTGACAGCGTTTGTGATCAGGTTGACAAAGACCTGCGCCAGCCGCGCCTCAAGCCCCATAAGAACGATGGGTTTGTCAGGGAAGTCAGTGATGAAGTCGATGCCTTTTTGATTGGCATCCTCGCCCAGATATTGCCCCAGATTGCGCAGCATGGTCAGTAGATCAAAGGCTTCCTGCTCCTCCTTGACCAATTCACTGTCGAGCCGCGAGGCGTTGGAAATGTCGCTGACAAGACGGTCCAGCCGGCGCACGTCATGTTCGATGACATCCAGCAGTTTGGTGCGCTGATCGTCGCGTTTCGCGAAATGCAATGTGCCAACCGCTGAGCGCAGAGAGGCCAGCGGGTTCTTGATCTCATGGGCCACGTCGGCTGCAAATTGTTCGTTGCTGTCAATTCGGTGATACAGCGCTGTGACCATACCTCTAAGCGCACCGCTGAGACGGCCGATTTCATCGGGGCGCGCCGTGAGGTCTGGGATGCGAATACGCCCTCCTGCCTTGCCGTTGTTGCGGTCACCGCCGATTTCCGCGGCTGAGGCCAGGTCGGATATCGGGTTCGAAATGGTTGAGGCGAGGATCAGACTGAGGCCGACCGAGACCAGTGTGGCGATGATGAACATCTGCAACACGCGTTCGCGTTCGGACCGGACGAGATTGTCAATTTCCCCGGACGCACTGATCAACGCGACCACGCCAACAGACGTGCCATCATGCAAAATGGGCGTCGCAACAGAGAACACGCTATTGCCGCCAATCTCGCCAGAGGACACCTGGGTGCCGTTGCGGATGGTTTCAGGCACAAGGGCACGCGTGCTGTCTTCTGTGCTGATCTCTTCGCCCGAACCACTGATCAGAGCAAACGGGGCCGACACCCAATCCCAAACCTGGGTCAAGGCATCGGTGATGAGAGTTGGGCGCGCTTTGGCCTCTTCTCCGGTTTGGGCGCGGGTGCCCAGAGTTTGACCGGCGAGTGTGCCATTGACGTCAAAGACGAACACTTCAACCCCTTGGCGGATGTTCACCTTTTCCAGAGTGGCCCCCACATCCACACCGTCTCCTGTTACCAGGTTGACAGGCGCACCGGTTGGCAACTGGGCTTCAAACACATCCGCGACCAGCTCGGCTTCGCCGACAAGACCGTTGGCCAGTTGCAGGGCAAGACCATCGCGGGAGGAGTTAAGGTACAAAATACCCGCAACAAGAATGTTGAGGGCGATCAGGTTGAAGGTGACAATCTTGCGCGTCAGCGAGGATTTTCTAAGCGAAAATACCCCGCGCCCTTCGCGGCGTTCGCGAAGTTCGTCTTCGACGTGGTTGTCTGGGGCGACGAACTCGTCGCCCAGCACTACATCCCCGTCTTTACGGGACGCCGTATCGCGCACGTTAATCCCTTCGGCTAACGCCATTATTCTTCGTTGTACCTGTAACCGATACCATAAAGTGTTTCGATTGCCGAGAACTCAGAATCGGCCATTCTCAGCTTTTTGCGAAGGCGTTTGATGTGGCTGTCGATCGTGCGATCATCCACATAAACCTGATCGTCATAGGCCACGTCCATCAGCTGATCACGGCTTTTGACAAAGCCTGGGCGTTGGGCGAGGGCCTGCAACAAAAGGAATTCGGTGACTGTCAGGGTCACATCCTTGCCTTTCCAGGTCACGGCGTGGCGCAACGGATCCATCCGCAGCTCACCGCGTTCAATCACCTTGGTTTCCTCAGGTGCCGGCCCCTCATCGCTTTCGAGGGCGTCTTGGCGCCGCAGCAATGCGCGGATGCGTTCGACCAGAAGGCGTTGCGAAAACGGTTTCTTGACGTAGTCATCGGCGCCCATGCGCAGACCCAGTACTTCGTCAATCTCATCGTCTTTGGAGGTGAGGAAGATCACCGGCATCGAAGATTTCTGCCGAAGCCGCTGCAACAGATCCATCCCATCCATGCGCGGCATCTTGATATCCAGAACGGCCATATCGGGCAGTTTCTTGCTGAACGCATCAAACGCTTGCTGTCCGTCATTATAGGTTTCGACCTCAAAACCTTCGGCTTCGAGTGTCATTGATACTGATGTCAGAATATTCCTGTCATCGTCCACGAGGGCGATTTTAGACATGCCTGTTTTCCTTGTACTGCTCTATTTGCCTGCTTTTTTCCGTCACTATGTGCATTATTTCCCTTTACAATCAATCCCAATATGCGAATCGGATTCGCTTTCCTTTGTGATTGAGACAAAAAATCCATTAGGATTGACTGAATTTGCGCAAAATAACCGGACATTTGTTGGCCCAAACCATGTCCGAAAAATGCTGATAGCGCTATCGTTCATTTGGTTGCGCTAACTGCGCCAAACCACCCTGTCCTTTCACAGAAGCGTCATGTTAAGAGGCCCCAAACGGGCGGTATACCGTTTGCGACCAAGCACTCACCGCCTGGGCAGAACATGCGCACAGGAGCAAGACACAATGGCATTTGGACGGGTAAACCCGCAATTCCGGCTTGAAGATCAAGGCATCACCGGGCTGGGCAATGTCTATTACAACATGATCGAACCTGCCCTGATTGAAGCGGCGCTTCAAAACGGCGAAGGCGATCTGGGCAAAGGCGGAACCTTTCTGGTGACCACCGGAAAATTCACTGGCCGGTCGCCCAAGGACAAGCACGTTGTCAAAACCGATAGTGTGAAAGACACGATCTGGTGGGAGAACAACGCGGCGATGTCTCCCGAGGGCTTTGACGCGCTTTATGATGACATGATCGCCCATATGCAGGGCAAAGATTACTACGTGCAGGATTTGACAGGCGGCGCGGACCCCGCCCATTCGATCAAGGTGCGCATGATCACTGAAATGGCCTGGCATGGCCTCTTCATCCGCCACTTGCTGCGTCGCCCTGACAGCGAAACACTGAAAGACTTTGTTGCCGATTTTACCGTGATCAACTGCCCTTCGTTCCAAGCGGACCCGAAAAAGCACGATTGCCGGTCGGAAACCGTGATTGCTATGAACTTCGATCGCAAGATCATCTTGATCGGCGGTACGGAGTACGCGGGCGAGAACAAGAAATCAGTATTCACACTGCTGAATTACCTGCTGCCTGAAAAAGGCATCATGCCGATGCACTGCTCGGCCAACCACGCCAATAACAACCCAGTTGATACAGCGATCTTCTTTGGTCTGTCGGGCACGGGCAAAACTACCCTGTCGGCTGATCCCCAACGGACGTTGATTGGCGATGACGAACATGGCTGGTCCAACCGCGGCACCTTCAATTTTGAAGGCGGCTGCTATGCCAAGACAATCAATCTGGATCCAACAGCCGAACCTGAAATTTACGCCACGACCGAAAAGTTCGGCACAGTGATCGAAAACATGGTGTTTGATCCCGAAACGCTGGAGCTTGATTTCGAGGATGACAGCCTAACAGCCAACATGCGCTGTGCTTATCCGCTGGAGTACATCTCGAATGCGTCCAGCTCGGCTATGGGTGGACATCCAAAGAACATCATCATGCTGACCTGTGATGCCTTTGGTGTTCTGCCGCCCATTGCGAGGCTGACGCCGGCGCAGGCGATGTATCACTTTCTGTCCGGTTTCACCTCCAAGGTGGCCGGCACCGAGCGTGGTATCACCGAGCCCGAGCCCACATTCTCAACCTGTTTCGGCGCGCCGTTCATGCCACGCCGCCCCGAGGTCTACGGCAACTTGCTGCGCGATAAGATCAGCACGCACGGATCCACATGCTGGCTGGTCAACACCGGCTGGACAGGTGGCGCGTATGGTACGGGATCGCGGATGCCGATCAAGGCCACTCGCGCCTTGCTGACCGCCGCGTTGGATGGATCATTGTCAAAGGTCGAGTTCCGTAAGGATGAAAACTTTGGCTTTGAAGTCCCGGTCGAGGCCCCCGGCGTGCCACCCGTTCTGCTGAACCCGCGCCGCACATGGGACAAGCCTGACAGCTATGACCGTCAAGCTGCCAAGCTGGTGCGAATGTTCGCGGATAACTTTGAGCAGTACCTGCCTTACATTGATGACGATGTGAAAGCGGCAGCCATCGGCTAGCTTCGAGCTCGTATCCAATTCGAAAAGCGCGTTGTTTTGGCAGCGCGCTTTTTCTTTGCGCCCCCAGTCACTCTTCTTAAGTTCGGTGTGTTGTCTCATCTGAGCCGGGGCTTAATCCAAACTGTTTAGCCCGTGCTTGCGCTCGATGTGCGGAGTTCTCACCCAGAAAGGCCCAGATTGAACGTGTCAGGTGATTTGTATTCTCGGATACGGAGTGAATGCGAATTTCCAAGGGGACTCGCAGTGTCTCATTGCCCGCCACAACCAAGTTTTTGGACTCCAGATCAGGCGCAATCAGGCTTTCGGGCAACCAGGCGACTCCAAGCCCTTCGCGGGCGCGGATGCGCAGGGCACCCGCCATGGCGTTTTCATAAACCGGTTGCAGGCGCTCCGGAAGATTGGTTGCCGCCAACATCGGTTTCATGTGCAGCCCGATTGGCGCCTTATCTGTAAACTTGAGAAACGGCACATCCGAAGCTTGAGATTCCAGATCAAAGATGGGTGTGCCATCCAAGCGCGGCTTGCTGACCGGCACCAAAGCATCCTGTCCGATCACCTGCGACCGCAGACGACGACGGGCCGGAAAATGTCGCAACACATCCTCTGATGCTCCGTCCGATCCCTGACTGTGGTAGGCGATTACAAAATCAACCTGCCCGTGATGCAAGTCGTTCAGGCAGTTTGGCAAATCATCCGCTCGCAAACGTGACATGATCGGACCAAAGTTTTCCTCAAACTCTTGCAGCCATGTGGGAAAAAACCGCCATCCGATCGAATGTTGGGTTCCAAAGGTGACCGTGTATTTATCTGGCAACGCCTGCGCTTCGCGGATCTGGCCGCGCTCAGTTTCGACCAGATCAACGGCCTGCTGCCCAACCTCCAGCATCTGGCTTCCTGCACGGGTCAGCCGAACGGGCTGGCGGCTGCGGTCCACCAAAGGGACACCTACCCACGTCTCCAACCCCTGAATGCGGCGGCTGAATGCCGGTTGGCTGAGATTGGAAAGGCCTGCCGCTTCCGAGAAGTTGCCGGTTCGGGCTAAGTGCCCCAAGTCGCGAAACCATTCAAAGTTCATGCAGGCCACATTATGCAATTTTCACATGATGCTATTTGATTATGACATTGGATGCAAACCTGCTCTTTGGTCCAAGATGGTGTTCGAGCGGACAGGGATATGTGGCACGTTTCGTGCGGCGCGAAACCTGTCCGGTCCTTAAAAAACCGCGCGAAAAGCGTGGAACACAACAGTGGAGATACTCATGACATCCAATTTCAAATCCCTTGCCTTTGCCGCAGCGGTCAGCCTTTGCGCGGCCCCGGCATTGGCCGCTGAACAGGTGAAAATCGGCGTGCCGTCCTGGACAGGCGCGCAGGCGATTGCCTATTTGCTGGCTGAAGTGGTCGAAAGCCGCATCGGTGGCGAAGCAGAGATGGTGCCCGGCAACAACGCGACCATTTTCCAAGCGATGGACCAAGGCAAAGGCGACATCGACGTTCATCCTGACGTCTGGCTGCCCAACCAGGAAAGCTTTACCAAGAAATATGTCGACGAGGCGGGCACTGTAACGCTGTCCAAGAATTCGTACGAAGGCAATCAAGGCTTCTGCGTGTCCAAGGACTTCGGCATGGCGAACAACATCACCGACATCGCGGATCTGGGCCGTCCGGACGTGGCTGCCCTGATGGACAGCGATGGCAACGGCAAAGGCGAGATGTGGATTGGCGCCCCCGGTTGGGCTTCGGCCAACGTGAACGAAGTGAAGGTGCGTGATTATGGCCTGATGGACTTCATCGAGCCCGTGCGCGCCGAAGAAAGCGTGAAAACCGCGCGCATCAAAGACAGCATCGCCAAGGGTGAAGGCTATGCGTTCTACTGCTACAAACCCCACGCTGTTTGGTTCATGTTCGACGTCGAGATGCTGTCTGAGCCCACATATGATCCGGCGATGTACACCATGGTGCAGCCCTCAGACTCGCCTGATTGGTTCACTGAATCCAAAGTGGCCACCAAAGACGCTCTGAAGAACGTGCAAATTGCGTACTCCAACTCGCTAGCCGAGCGTTCTCCAGCGATTGCCGAGTTCTTTGCCAACTTTGAACTGACCGCTGATGACGTCTCAAGCTTTGCCTATGAGATTTCCGGCAAAGGGCGCGAGCCAGCTGAAGTGGCCAAGGAATGGGTTGCAGCTAATTCCGACCGCGTAGACGGTTGGTTGGGCCTCTGATCGCAACCGATCACACCGCATGACTGTCGGCGGCATCAGTGCAAACCGGTGCCGCCGATCACACTTCTGGGGATGGACAACATGACAAGCACAGTAACATCTGAAACACCCATGGACGATGTGGTGATTGAGCTGTCCAACGTCTGGAAGATATTTGGAGCTAATCCGCAAGCTGCCCTGCGCGCCATTCACGAAGAAGGTCTGTCAAAAGCCGAAGTGCTGGAAAAACACAATTGCGTGGTAGGTGTAGCTGATGTCAGCCTGACCGTGAACCGAGGCGAGCTGTTTTGCATCATGGGTCTGTCGGGATCCGGCAAATCCACTCTTGTGCGTCATTTTAACCGTTTGCTGGAGCCTACCGCTGGCGAGATCAAGATCAAAGGCACCGATGTGATGGCCCTTGGCCCACAAGAGCTGATGTCGTTCCGCAACAAGGAAATCGGCATGGTGTTTCAAAACTTCGCCCTACTGCCGCACCGTTCTGTGCTGGACAATGTGGCGATGCCTTTGGAAATCCGGCAGGTCAGCAAGAATGACCGGCTGCGGCAAGCCTCGAATATCCTTGATATCGTGGAGCTGGGCGCATGGGGCAACAAGTTTGCGCATGAGCTGTCTGGCGGAATGCAGCAACGTGTGGGGCTTGCCCGCGCTTTGGCGGCTGATCCCGATGTGCTGCTGATGGACGAGCCGTTTTCAGCACTTGATCCGCTGATCCGGCGGCAATTGCAGGACGAATTCCTACGCCTCAGCAATATCCTGAAAAAGACCACCATCTTTATAACCCACGATCTGGACGAGGCGGTGCGCATCGGCGACCGGATTGCCATCATGCGCGATGGGCGGATCAACCAAATTGGCACCGCCGAAGACATCGTGATGAACCCTGCCGATGACTATGTGGCCGAATTTGTCGCCGGGATCAGCCGCCTCAAAGTGGTACGCGCCCATGCGGTGATGCAACCCATTGAGGACTATCTAAAAACCAGCGGGCCTGTGTCCGCTGATGCCCCGCGTGTGAACGAGGCTGCATCCTTGAGCGACCTGATCAACATGGCCATCGACACGCCCGAGGACATTCTGGTGGAAGACAAAGGTAAGGACGTCGGCGTCATCACCCGCGCCGATCTTCTGCGCACGGTGATTGAAGGGACGGAAGTATCATGAACGACGAGATTCTTAACCCCCTTCAGGAAACGACTGCTGAAAAAGACGCCAGCATTGCCGCCGAGCGTCGCGCGCATATCGAAGCGTTTGTGCGCACCAATCCTGACTACTACGAGCGCCAGTTTGATAAGATCGGCAGCTCATCCCGGTTCACCGCAACCTTCAACTTCTTTGCTGGTCTCTTTGGCCCGATCTGGTTCGGGGCGCGGGGCTTGTGGTCCTGGGCCCTGCCCTTTTTGATCATTGAAACGCTGGCCTTGGTGCAGATTGCCCGTGGCCTCTTTGGGGATCTGGCCGCCGATGCGCGCGACCGCATTGCTTCGATCGAAGGCACGCTGGAGCTGCGCAAGCAACAATTGGCCGCTGCATTGGAGAGCGGATCAGACAAGGCTGACGCTTATCAACGCACAGTGGACTCGCTTGAGGCCAATATCGGCGGTATCCGCGCCGAAGCAGATGTGCTGGCCAGCCAGGGATTGTCCATCGCCTTGACGGGTTTGGCGATCCTGCTGGTGATCAAAGTCGTACAAGCTACGGTGGCCAACTGGGCGCTTGAAGCGCGGTTTTCGGACTGGTTGTCCGATCGTACGGTCCGGTCAGGTATGCCGATCTCGCATATCGTTCTCAGCGCGGTGTTCATGGCGCTGATCGCTACCGCCGCCATGGTCCATTATAGTTTTCCGGGCAAGTTCACGCTGCTCAGCGAGTTTCCGACCGACCGCAACATCCGCCTGACAGCCGTGCAAGCGGTTGAGGATTTCATCGCCTGGTGTGTGCGCAATTCCGAGGCGCTGTTTGATCTGATCACCTTTGGCATCCGCGCCATGCTGGACGCGCTTGAGGTCATATTGGTGCAAACCCCTTGGATCGTGATTGCCAGCCTGATTATCCTGCTGACTTGGCTGACCGCCGGTGTGCGCACCGCCATCTGGTCAGGCGCGTTCTTGTCCTACATGGGCCTCTTGGGGTTTTGGGAAAAGGCGATGACCACGCTGGCTTTGCTGGGCACGGCGGCGTGTCTTTCGATCCTCATCGGCATTCCCTTGGGCATGTTCAGCGCAAGGCGGCCTCGGTTCTACAAGTTTATCCAGCCGATTATGGACTTCATGCAAACCATGCCTGCCTTCGTGTTCATGGTGCCTGTGATCGCTTTCTTCGGCGTGGGCAAACCTGCGGCCGTCATCGTCACCATGATCTTCGGTGGCACGCCGGTGGTGCGTCTGACCGTGCTGGGCCTGCGCGGCGTGCCTGAATCGGTGCGCGAGGCGGCGATCAGCTTTGGTGCGTCCAAGTGGTATCTGCTGACACGGGTCGATCTGCCACTGGCGGCACCCTCGATCCGGGCGGGTATCAACCAGACCATCATGCTGTCACTGGCCATGGTTGTGGTCGCCTCGCTGATCGGCGCCAAGGGGCTGGGCGAGGACGTGCTGGAAGCGCTGCAATATGCCAACGTCGGCCAGGGTATTTTAGCGGGCTTTGCCATTCTCTTCTGCGCAATGATCCTCGACCGGATCGTGCAGGGCAATCGCAAATGACACCGCTGGTTCTGGTCCATGGCTTCATGGGCGGATCAGCCCAATGGCGCGATCAGATCGACGCCCTGGGCGACACACGCCGCGTTTTGGCGATTGATTTGCCGGGCTTTGGGTTGAACGCCGATCTTGAAGCCCCCGACACAATCCGTGGTTTCGCATCAGCGGTGCTGGACACAATCACAGCCCATGACATTGAACGCTTCCACCTTCTGGGGCACTCCATGGGCGGGATGATCGTGCAAGAGATGGTCGCACTGACCCCCGAGCGCGTTGAAAAGCTGATCCTCTATGGCACTGGGGCTACAGGCGTATTGCCCGGACGGTTTGAAACCATCGAAACATCACAACGTCGCGCGGCAGTAGATGGCGCAGAGGCCACGGCAAGACGCATTTCGGCCACCTGGTTTCTGAACCAAGAGGCGGCTCCGGCCTACCAGGCGTGTGCGGATCTTGCAGCGCTCAGCCCGCTGACTTCTCTTCATGCAGGGCTGTCGGCGATGAAAGAGTGGTCCGGTGAAGAGCACCTATCTGACATCACGCAAAAGACCCTTGTGGTCTGGGGCGACCAGGACCGCACATATGCTTGGGCACAGGTCGAGAGGCTTTGGAAGGATATCCTGCAGACCAGCCTGGCTGTTGTGCCGAATTGCGCCCACGCGGTTCATCTGGAAAACCCTCGAGTGTTCAATCAAATCCTGATGGATTTTCTGGCGCAGGATTGATCAGGCCCCGCTAAAGGTGGTTACCCACACTCCGAATGCTGCGTGTGGGCTGGATATTGCCAGTTTCCCACCCTCCCGATTTCGGTGGAGCCGTGCCTCAATTCATGGGATACAACAAGGTGAGGAACGGAGCAGCGTAACTTGGGTAAATCGTCGATCAAGGCTTGGGCTTGGGCGGCGGCCTTTTGGGTCGTGGCCCCCTTTGGATGGGCCACCGAAATCACTATCGACGCCCCCGGTTTTGATGATACAAGCGTGGCCTATCTGCGGGATGCCTCATTGAGCGTTTCCACCCTTGCCACCCCCGATAACACCCCGCAGGATTTAGTGGCTGCGGCGCGCGCGGATTATACGCGCCTGTTGGGGGTTCTCTATCAATTGGGATTCTACAGCGGCGTGATCCAGATCACTGTGGATGGGCGTGAGGCGGCCAACATTTCGCCCCTGGCGCGGTTCGGGTCCGTGGACAAGATCAAGATCACCGTGCTGTCCGGCCCTGTCTTCACCTTCTCCGAAGCCTCCGTCAAACCGCTGTCTCCGGCGACCGCTTTGCCCGAAGGATTTATTGCCGGACAACGCGCGTTTGCAACGCTGGTGGGCGATGCCGCGGAAGAGGGCGTGGAAGGCTGGCGCAGGATAGGCCATGCCAAGGCCCGCGTCAGCGAACAGTCCATAACCGCCAACCACCGCAATCACACGCTGGGGGCACGTATTGCCATAGATCCCGGCCCACGCCTGACGTTTGGCGCGCTGAATGTCACCAAACCCACCAAAGTGCGCGAGGCTCGAATCCGAGAGATCGCGGGTTTGCCGACCGGCAATGTGTTTTCACCTGAAGAGGTCGAGAAGGCTGCCAAAAGGCTCCGGCGCACCGGCGCGTTTCGGTCTGTTGCACTGACTGAAGATCCGGCGATCGGTACGGGTGCCACGCAAGATATCAACGCCGAATTACTGGATTCCAAACCCCGGCGCGTTGGGGTCGGGGTCGAGGTGTCATCACGCGAAGGGCTGGCATTCAGCGGATTTTGGCTGCACCGCAACCTGCTGGGCGGGGCGGAACGGTTTCGGGTAGATGCCGAAGCGCGCGGCATCGGTGGTGACACGGATGGGATCGATTACACCTTGTCTGCCCGGCTGGATCGCCCCGCCACCCTAACCCCTGATACGACCCTTTATCTGCTGGCGGAAGTTGAGCATCTGGACGAGCCGGAGTTCAACGAGACACACGCCCGGATCGAAGGCGGGTTCAGTCATATCTTCTCGGATAAGCTGACAGGCGAAATTGGCGTGGGCTATCAATATTCAGACATTGATGATGATGCAGGCCAACGCGAGCTTGAGCATCTCATGCTGCCCCTGCGCCTGACGTTTGATGACCGGGACGACAAACTGGATGCGACCCGTGGGATTTACGCAGACGTTCAACTGACCCCCTTTGTGGGATTAAACTCAGATGCAGCGGGCGCACGGCTTTACACAGACCTGCGGCACTATCGCAGTTTTGGCAAAGATGATGACTTCACCCTGGCAGGCCGGGTGCAGCTCGGGTCGATTGCCGGTGCAAGCCTGACCGATCTGCCGCCAGATATGCTGTTCTTTTCAGGGGGGGCCGGAACAGTACGAGGTCAAGGATATCAATCCTTGGCGGTTGATCTGGGCGGTGGCAACCAATTGGGGGGACGGTCGTTTCTGGCGCTCTCGGCCGAATTGCGGGCCCATCTCTTTACGGAATGGTCCATCGTTGGCTTTGCCGATACGGGCTTCGTTGGCGAAGATGCTCTGGGGCAGGTCAATGGCGATTGGCACTCAGGCGCGGGTCTTGGGGTGCGATATGATACAAGGTTCGGGCCGATCCGGGTGGATGTGGCCACACCGCTCGACAATGACGCTGGTAAGCAGTTTGAATTGTATGTCGGCATCGGGCAGGCCTTCTGATGCGCCGTGTGTTGATCCTTCTGCTTGCGGTGCTGACCTGCAGCGTGCCAGTGCAAGCCCAGGAAGAAACTGACGACAAAACCTATCTGGAAAATCTGCTTCAGGACGCGCTGTCCGGGGATGGGCACAAAGTCACAGTGTCAGGGTTCACCGGCGCGCTGTCATCCGAGGCCAAGATGCGCCAGATGACCATCGCCGACAAAGACGGTGTATGGCTGACAATGCGCGGTGCGACATTGATCTGGTCCCGCAGTGCTCTGTTGTCGGGCCATCTTGATATCACCGAGCTGTCCGCCGCCGAAGTTGAACTCACGCGCCTGCCGGACACGCCAGATCGTCTTGACGTCGGTGACGCGCAGGCCGGTACATTCGCGCTGCCTGATGTGCCTGTCTCGGTCGATGTGCAAAAGGTCGAGATTGCCAAGGTGATCCTGAACGAAGCGGTGATCGGAGAGGCCGCCACCCTATCGGCTTTGGGGCGTTTCGCCCTGGACGAGGGCGAGGGCAGTGCTGCTCTGGATATTCAGCGGCTGGACCGGGACGACCAGATCACATTTGAGGGCGCATTTTCCAACAGCTCACGGGTTTTGTCGCTTGCTTTGGGGTTTGACGAGGCAGCGGACGGGCTGGTCTCAAAGCTATTGAACATCCCGGATGCGCCTGCTTTGACACTCACCATCGAAGGCGAGGCGCCAGTCTCGGATTATACGTCCCGTATTTCGCTGACCTCTGACGGGGTGCGCCGTTTTGGCGGGGCCTTCAACATTGCCGCCTTGTCGGAAGAGGCCGACATCGGGTACGAATTTGGCGCGGAATTGAGCGGCGATGTGCGCCCGCTGTTTGCGCGGGATCTGCATCCGTTTTTTGGCGAAAACTCTGCGCTGGATTTGTCGGGGCGCCGCTTTGCAGATGGGCGGCTTTTGCTGGATCAGCTCGACATCTCGTCAGGCGCATTGAATGTACGCAGTGAACTGGCACTGGCCGCCGAAGGCTGGCCCGAACGCTTTGCCATAATCGGTGAGATTGCAACGGACAGCCCTGTCCGTCTGCCCCTGACCGGCCCCGCCACGACAGTTTCATCCGCCGAGTTCGCGGCGACTTACAATGCGGCACAAGGCGAAAGCTGGACCACGTTGACCGAGGTGTTCGGCTTGCAACGCGAGGGGTTGCGGGTGGCTGCGGCGCAGATCACGGTCAGCGGCATGATCGGTTCACGGCCCTTGCAACAGGTGACCGCTGATCTTGTCTTTGAGGCACGCGGAATTGATCACGACGACTCCAATTTGGCCCAAGCCCTGGGGCAAAAAGCGGCCGGTCAGATTGTTCTGGACTGGCAACCCGACACACCGCTGAAGATCGACAACCTGCTGGTGGTTTCGGGCGGCACATTGTTGCGGGCGAAGGGGACTGTCGATGGTCTCAGCGAAGGCTTTACCACCCAAGGAGAAGCCACGCTGCTTGCAAGCGATCTGACGCGATTTCAGGGCCTGGCAGATCGCCGCATCAGCGGTACTGCCGAAGCGCAGCTGACCGGGCAAATGGCCCTGTTGGGCGGGGCCTTTGATGCGCAGATGCGTGCCGTGACCCGCGACTTGCAAATCGCAGAACCACGGCTTGATCCCGTCCTGAAGGGTGTCAGCACGTTGGAATTGGACGTGGCGCGCACGCCGGCTGGAACTTTTCTGCGACAGATGAAACTGCGCAATGACACGGTCCGTGCGGATGTTTCGGGGCAGTTGGATCCTGCCGCAGGAACGCTTGAATTGGTGGCAGAACTGAGCGACGTGTCCTTGTCAGAACCGCGTTTATCGGGGCCTGCGCGTATCGACAGCGCCATTGGCTGGGTGCGCGACGAAGGCATTACAATTTCACGGCTTGAGGCTTCGCTTTCAAAGGCGCGCATCTCGGCCAGCGGCGTGGTTGACCCGGACACGCCTGGCCTGCCCGTTGAGGGTCAGATCACCGTGCAGACACCGACATTGTCACAGTTTGCCAGATTGGTAGGCATGCCTTTGTCAGGGGCGGCCACTTTGGATGTTCAGGGCAGCGGCATGGCCACGCGTGGTATCTGGGACGTGGACGGCACGCTGAGTGGATCCGGGTTCCGATCAGGAGTGCCGATGCTGGATCAACTGGTTGCAGGCGCCATTGAAGCCGCCTTTTCCGGTGCTGTGAGCGACGGCCCTCCAAACCTGAGATACTTCAAACTGGACGCCCCACGCCTCAAGGTAAACGCATCAGGTGACGGGGCCGGAGCCCCGGTCGCCGTGTCAGCCCGATTGTCTGACCTGTCCATTTTGGCACCGGGTTTTTCAGGCCCGGCCACGGCCCGCGGCACTGTGACCCTGCGTGACGATACGGGACGTCAGGTTGACGTCTCGCTGGATGCAACAGGGCCTGGCGGCACCACTGCGACCATCACCGGTGAGGCGTTTGATCAGGGACAACGCTTGTCACTTGAGGTGCGTGGCGATGCCCCGGTTGGGTTGATCAATCAATTCATCAAACCGCGCACCGCCCAAGGGCTAGCCGCATTTGATCTGCGCGTTGATGGGCCTGCGCGGCTGTCTTCCGTCTCAGGCACTGTGAGCGTTGAGAACGCACGCGTGGCTTTGCCAACGCTGAACTATTCGCTGGACAATCTGACCGGCACCGCCCGCCTGGCCGCTGGCCGGGCTGAGGTGGACGTCACCGGTGACGCGGGCACCGGCGGTCAGTTTCGCGTGGCCGGACCGGTGCAATTGGTGGCCGGGTTTCCCGGCAATCTGGCGATCACACTTACCCAGCTTGGGCTGTTTGACCCGACGCTCTATCAAACCACGGTCAACGGCACGCTCAATGTGTCGGGCAATCTGGTCGGAGGGGCGCGCATTGACGGCGCTCTGGCACTTGGGCCAACCGAATTGCGCGTGCCCTCGGGCAGCGGAACGATCACCGGGACCTTGCCTGACATCAAACATCTCTATGAGCCAAGCGCCGTGCGTCAGACCCGTGCGCGCGCCGGGTTGATTGAGACGATGAAAGCAAGCAGCGCTGTCTTTCCCATTGATGTCACGATCAGCGCCCCGCGCCGGATTTTCGTGCGCGGCCGGGGACTGGATGCAGAACTGGGCGGCAGCGTGCGCATCACGGGCACCACCGCCGACATGCGTCCGGCTGGCGTTTTCGAGTTGATCCGGGGGCGTCTGGATGTCCTCGGGAAACGGCTGGAGCTGACCGAAGGTTTGATTGACCTGCGCGGCGCTCTTGATCCTTACTTGCGATTTGTTGCCGAAACCGATGCGGATGATGTGACGGTTCTGGTGATCCTCGAAGGCCCCGCCAGCGAGCCCAATGTGACCTTTGAATCAGCCCCCGAACTGCCGCAAGAAGAGGTCATCGCAAGGCTTCTCTTTGGTCGGGACCTTGCCTCTATGTCGGCCTTTCAAGCAGCACAGCTGGTATCGGCCGTGGCCACACTCTCAGGGCGCTATCAGGGCGGTATCACGGGCAGGCTCCGCGACAGCCTGGGTCTGAGTGATCTGGACATCACAACCACCGATGACGGTGCCACGCAATTCAAAGCGGGGGCATACATTTCGGACAATGTGTATTCCGAAGTGGTCGCCGACAGCGACGGCAATCAGGAGATCAATCTGAACCTAGATGTGTCCAAGACAGTGACCATCAAAGGCCGCGTCAATAATGAAGGCAACACCGGGATCGGTGTCTTCTTTGAGAAAGATTACTGAAGCGGGCTATACGGCCAGTGTTGCGTCAACCGCACGTTTCCATCGGGCATACCGCGCATCCCGTGTCGTAGCATCCATATCCGGATCAAACCGCCGATCACGCTGCCATTCCCGCCCAAAAGCCTGCATGTCTGGATAAAGCCCTGCGTGCATCCCCGCCAACCATGCCGCCCCTGTGGCCGTGGTTTCGAGGACCTTAGGCCGGTCTACCGGTGCGTCGATGATGTCTGACAGAAACTGCATGGTCCAGTCCGAGCCACTCATCCCGCCGTCAACGCGCAGCACCGCATCATCGCCGCTGCCTTGCCAATCGGCGCGCATCGCCTCGAGCAGATCACGGGTTTGAAATCCCACGCTTTCCAAGGCGGCGCGTGACATTTCGTTGGCGCCGGTGCCACGGGTCAGACCATAGACGGCGCCCCGGCATTCCGCGTTCCAGTAAGGCGCTCCGAGGCCGGTGAAGGCCGGCACGATGATAACGTCCTGCCCCGGATCAGCCGCTTCGGCGTGGCCTTGCGTTTCCGAGGCATCGGCGATCAATTTCAACCCATCCCGCAACCATTGCACCACGGCCCCAGCCACAAAGATCGACCCTTCAAGCGCATACGTCGGCTGACCATCCAGCTGATAGGCGATGGTGGTCAGCAAACGGTTCTGGGATTGGACCGGGGTGGTGCCCGTGTTGAGCAGGGCAAAACATCCGGTGCCATATGTAGACTTCATCATGCCCGGCTGAAAACAGGCCTGACCAACGGTCGCCGCTTGCTGATCGCCGGCCACCCCGCGAATAGGGATGGTTGCGCCCAGAAGGTCCAGCGCCGTGCTGCCATAATCCGCCGCACTGTCGCGCACATCTGGCAGCATCTCCATCGGCACGTTCAGCAGGTCACTCATCCGGCGGGACCAGCGGCCATCGCGGATGTCATACAGCATCGTGCGGGAGGCATTGGTGGCATCCGTGGCATGCACCGCCCCCCCGGTCAGACGCCAGATAAGATAGCTATCGACAGTGCCAAACAGCAGCTCACCTGCTTCGGCCCGCGCGCGCGCACCGTCTACGTTGTCGAGGATCCAGGCCAGTTTGGTGCCCGAAAAGTATGGATCCAGCAACAACCCGGTGCGTTCCGCAACCATGGCCTCGTGCCCCGCTTCGCGTAATGCGCGGCAGGTGTTAGCGGTCCGGCGGTCCTGCCAGACAATTGCGTTGTGCACGGCTTGCCCGGTGGATTTGTCCCAGACCACCGTAGTCTCGCGCTGGTTGGTGATACCGATCGCCGTCACCTCACCGGGCGAGATGTCTCCCATTGCATCGCGGCAAGTGGCCAATGTGGTTCGCCAAAGGTCCTCGGGGTCATGCTCGACCCAGCCGGACTGTGGGAAATGCTGGGGGAATTCTTCCTGGGCCACCTTGGCCACCTGCATCTTGTCATCAAACAGGATCGCACGGGACGAGGTGGTGCCCTGATCAATTGCCAGAATATATCCCATGTCTCTCTCCCTTTGAGGTTTTAACCGTCAGTTTTGCGCTGCTTGCATCCAATCGTCTAGTGTCTTGATCTCAGGCTTACTCATCCGCAGACCCAGTTTACTTCGCCGCCAGACGATGTCTTCTGCGGTCCGGGCAAATTCTTCACGCATCAGCCAGCGCACTTCTGCTTCGGTCAGATCAGCACCAAAGCTCTGACCAAGATCTTCAGCTGTCTTGGCATCCCCCAGAACATCCCAGGCTTCGGTGCCATAGGCGCGGATCAGACGCAGCGCCCAGCGCTCCTCCAGAAACGAACACTCGGCCAGCAGTTTCGCCAGCAAAATACTGACACCGTCCACCGGGAAATCTCCTCCCGGCATGGGAACACCTGCGGTCCAGTCGCCAGACAGATCTGGGAAGTTTTGAGCGATCTTCTCCAAAGCACTTTCGGCCAGACGACGGTACGTGGTGATCTTGCCGCCAAACACATGCAGCGCTGGCGCGCCTTGGGTGGTTTCGCGAACCAAGGTGTAATCCCGCGTGGCGGCCGTGGCGGTGGACGATCCATCATCATAAAGCGGACGAACGCCCGAGTACGTCCAAACAACATCTTCTCGCGCGATGGGCTGCTTAAAATACCCGCTGGCAAAGTCGCACAAGTAGCCCTGCTCTTCAGGCGTACATTCAGGTTTGGTTTGAGGATCGGGGTGATCCATATCCGTCGTGCCGATCAGGGTGAAATCGGTCTCATACGGAATGGCAAAGATGATGCGCCCGTCCGTGCCTTGGAAAAAGTAGCATTTGTCGTGATCATAAAGCCGCTTGGTCACGATATGACTGCCGCGCACCAGACGCACACGCGCCTCCATGTTGGTGCCCAACTTCGCGCCGATCACATCACTGACCCACGGCCCCCCGGCATTGATCAGCATGCGGGACTGCACCTGGCTTTCAGCCCCGTGCTCATCGCGCAGGGAGACGCGCCAGAGGCCACCCTCCACCTCGGCCTTCACCACTTCGGTGCGGGTTCTGATCTCAGCCCCGCGCGCCTCAGCGTCACGGGCGTTGAGAACAACAAGGCGCGCATCTTCGACCCAGCAGTCCGAGTATTCATAGGCTTTGGCAAAACGATCATTCAACGGCGTGCCTTCGGGCGCTTTCGCAAGGTCCAGCACCTTGGTCCCCGGCAATATCTTGCGCCCACCGAGATTGTCATACATGAACAGCCCTACCCGGATCATCCAAGCCGGACGCCGCCCGCGCATCCACGGCATGATATACCCCAGCATCTTGGCCACAGGCGTTTCGGTATCAAACCGCATGTCCTTGGCGTAGGGCAGCACGAACCGCATGGGCCATGAAATATGCGGCATGGCGCGCAGCAGGGTTTCGCGCTCGATCAGAGCTTCGCGGACCAGACGGAACTCAAAGTAATCCAGATACCGCAGGCCCCCGTGAAACAGTTTGGTCGAGCCCGATGAGGTCCCTGAGGCCAGGTCATTCATCTCGGCCAATGTCACTGACAAACCCCGGCCCGCTGCATCGCGGGCAATGCCACAACCATTGATCCCGCCTCCAATGATGAACAGATCTCGGATATCGGGCGTGTCAGATGGCGCGGGCATGGAAACCTCAGGTCTTGGGGGCGTAAGCCGCCGGGTCTAGCTGATCGGGCCGCCCCGTCAAGCTGAGCGTCGAGGTCTGACGTGGCGTTTCAGCGATCACGCGGCCTTTGCGGATCACAGCCAGCCGGTTGGCACGTAGGCGCACTGCTTCAATCTTATCCTGGGCCTGCAACACCACCATGTTGGCCTGACAGCCTTTATCCAGCCCATACCCCTCCAGATGCATGATCTTGGCCGAGTTCTGTGTGACCGCATCAAAGCACCAGGCCATATCCTCGCGGCTGCACAGCTGGCCGACATGCAGCCCCATAAAGGCGATGTCCAGCATGTCGGCCTTACCCAGTGAATACCACGGGTCCATTACGCAATCCGACCCAAAGCCCAGCGTCAACCCTGCGTCGCGCAACTCGCGCACGCGGGTCATGCCGCGGCGTTTGGGATAAGTGTCGGACTTGCCTTGCAACATGATGTTGATGGCGGGGTTCGGGATTGCGTGCAGTTCCGCCTCAACCATCAGCGGGATGAGTTTTGAGACATAGTAGTTGTCCATCGAATGCATCGAGGTCAGATGTGACCCGGTCACGCGCCCGTGCATTCCAAGGCGCTGGGTTTCATAGGCCAGCGTCTCTACATGACGGCTGAGCGGGTCATCGCTTTCGTCACAATGGATATCCACTAGCAGACCGCGATCCGCGGCCATTTCGCATTGCTGGCGCAGGCTGTCGGCACCGTCTGTCATGGTCCGTTCAAAATGCGGAATGCCGCCCATCACATCAACACCCATATCAAGGGCGCGGACCGTGTTGGTCATCGCGGTCGGATCACGCAACGCGCCGCCTTGAGGAAAGGCGACCAATTGCAGGTCGAGATACTCTTTGACCTGATTGCGCACCTCCAGCAAAGCCTGAACGCCCTTAAGTTCATCATCGCAGACATCCACGTGGCTACGGATCGCGCCGATGCCCTGAGACACCGCCAGATCACAATAGCGCAGAGCACGTTCAATGATCTCATCCACAGTCTGAATGGGCTGCAATTCGCCCCAGAGCGCGATGCCCTCCAAGAGCGTACCCGAGGCATTCATCCGGGGGCGACCAAGGGACAGCGTAGCGTCCATATGGAAATGCGGATCGACAAAGGGCGGCGAGACCAGACAACCATCTGCATCGATCACCGCAGCGGCTTCGGCCGTGATTCCGGCTTCGACAGCGACAATCACGTCGTCTTTGCAGGCGATATCCATGCCAGTACGCCCATCAGGCAAATTCGCGTTCCGAATGATCAGATCGAACATGTGGTTTTCCTTTTCGCTGGCTCGGTCGCTGCAAGCTTTGGGCGATCATCGGATGCACGCGCCTCAATCACAAGGGCCAAGGCACATCCTAATGCGGTGGTTTGCGGAACAGGCGGGACTGGCTGAAGAGCTCGTCCAACTTTTCATAGCGATCCCCGGTTTCCGACCACAACTCTTCCTGTGCAGCGGCGATCAGCGCCTCCAACAATAGCATCGTGGCAATGTTACTGTCCCAGGCGGATGGGATTTCGACCCAACAGTTGAAGGTCAGTGCCGCCACGTCCGCAATTGGGCTGGTCCATTGATCGGTGATCAGGATCACCTTGACGCCACGATCCACTGCCAACTCTGCGAGACGCAGCAGGTTGGCCTCGTACCGGCGGATGTCAAAGAGCAGCAGAATGTCGCCCTCAACCATATCCAGCACGTAATGTGGCCAGGTGGCAGAGGACGATGTCATATGTGTCACCCGTGGGCGTATCGCCTGAAAATGGGTGAAGGCATAATCAGCCAAGGCTCGCGTGATGCGCCCGCCCACGGCATAAAGTCGGCGGTCGGTCTGGGCCAGCATCTGCGCAGCCTCTTCAAACGCGGCACGTTCAATATGGGCAAAGGTGCGTTCAAGGTTCTGGGTGACGGCGGTCGAGAATCGGTTAAGCAAATGCCCCTCTGGTGCGTCGGTCACCCAATTAGCGCGGCGCTCTGCAGGGCCTGACACCTGCGCCTTCAACTCGTTCAACAGCGCGTCGTGAAATTGCGGAAAGCCTTTGTATCCCAGTTTTTGCACCATACGAGCCACGGTGGGTGTGGAGACATCCGCCATCTCGGCGACTACCGTAATCGAAGCCAAGCCAGCGCTTGGGTAGTTCTCAAGCAGGGCGTTGGCAAACTTGCGCTCGGATTGCGTGAGCGCGGAGTAATGCGTGCGAATGTGGTCGCGTACGGTTGTGTCAGATTGCGTCAACTAAGCCTCACCTGCCAGTTTTCGGATGGGTTTGGATAAATATTGACAGATTTTTTCTCATGTGAAAAGATTTTTCCAAACAGGGATGTCGAATGCACCTTAACGAATCGAATGCGGCTGAAACACTCAATGCCGATGGCCGAGGGGCTGTCGTGCTTTTGTGTGAACATGCGTCGCATTTTATCCCTGGTGGACTGGATGGCCTGGGACTGACCGAGGCAGAACAAATCAGCCATATCGGCTGGGACCCTGGGGCCGAGGCAATCTCTTTGATCTTATCACAGGCGCTTGATGCGCCCTACATCGCCGGGCGCACCTCGCGGCTGGTCTATGATTGCAATCGTCCCCCTGACAGCCCGGGCGCCATGCCTGTGCGGTCTGAGACCACTGACATTCCCGGGAACGCCACCCTGACTGATGCTGACCGTCAGGCTCGGGTCGAGGGGGTGTATCAACCGTTCTGCAATGCTGTTGATCGTTTGTTGCAAAAACGTGCGGCCGCTGGGCTGGCAACGGTTCTGGTGACGATTCACAGCTTCACACCTGTGTACTTTGGCAAACCCCGCGCCGTAGAGATCGGTGTTCTGCATGACGCCGACACCCGACTGGCCGACGCCATGCTGGCCCACTCGGCCCAGCTGAACCGCCAGGTGCAACGCAATGCCCCTTATGGCCCCCAGGATGGCGTAACCCATTCCTTGCAAATCCATGGGCTTGCACATGGCTTGGCCAATGTGATGATCGAAGTGCGGAATGATCTAATTACGGAAAAAATAGGCCAAGAAAAAATCGCCGCAGAGATCCTAAATCTTCTGCGTCCTGCTCTCTCTGATCTGGGATTGGAGGTGGCAAGTGCCTAGAATTTTCCTCACCTACATCCGCAATATCGACCGCATGAATCGCTTTATCGGGCGGTTTGCGATGTATCTAATTTTTGCGCTGGTGGGCGTGCTCTTGTGGTCGTCGATCTCAAAAACCTTCTTCAGCCCGTCGCTGTGGACGCTGGAGACCGCACAATTCGTCATGGTGGCCTATTACGTTTTGGGCGGGCCTTATTCGATTCAGCTGGGCAGCAATGTGCGGATGGACCTGTTTTACGGAGACTGGACCCCAAGGCGCAAAGCCTGGTTTGACGGCTTTACGGTTTTGTTCTTGATGTTCTATCTCGCCGTTTTGCTCTGGGGCGGGATCAGTTCAACTGCTTATTCTCTGGGCTATTTCGGCACGGAACCTTTCGTGTTCTTCAAAGACTTCACCGCCGCTTTCTTCTCGGGTGGATTTGAAGGCGCGGCTGAGAAAGTCGGCCATCTGGAGCGCAGCAATTCGGTCTGGCGTCCCGTGTTGTGGCCGGTGAAAACCATCATGTGTTTCGGCGTCTTCCTGATGCTGCTGCAATGCTTGTCTGAACTTCTCAAAGACATCGCCCGCATTCGCGGAGTGGAGACAGCCAATGTCGTATGAGATGATCGCCCTCTTCATGTTTGCCTCCATGATGATGATGCTTCTGACCGGGCAGCGCGTGTTTGGCGCGATTGGCTTTGTGGCTGTGGTGGCCGCCCTGCTGCTTTGGGGGGATCGGGGCGGGTTTGACATCGCCTTTGCTTCATCCATGAAGCTGATGAAATGGTATCCCCTTCTGACCCTGCCGATGTTCATTTTCATGGGTTATGTGCTGTCTGAAAGCCGGATTGCCGATGATTTGTACAAGATGTTTCATGTCTGGATGGGCCCTGTTCGGGGCGGATTAGCAATTGGCACGATTGGCCTGATGGTATTGATTTCCGCGATGAATGGCCTGAGCGTTGCAGGCATGGCCATCGGAGCAACGATTGCCCTGCCTGAGTTGCTTAAGCGTGGATATGACAAGATCATGGTCACAGGCGTCATTCAGGCAGGGTCCAGTCTGGGCATCCTTGTACCGCCCTCGGTGGTGCTGGTGCTATACGCGATGATCGCGCGTCAACCGGTGGGGCAACTATGGCTGGCCGGGATTATTCCGGGGCTGATGATGGCCACCATGTTTATCATTTACATCTATGTGCGATGCAAATTGCAGCCGCATCTCGGACCACCCCTGCCGCCAGAAGAACGCAACATTCCCCTGCGCGAAAAGCTGGTATTGCTCCGGGCCGGGCTTCTGCCGCTGTTTATCTTCGCCGCAATGATGGTGCCCTTTGTGAAAGGTTGGACTTCTCTGGTCGAAAGCTCGGCCATCGGTGCCATGACCGCCTTTACTGCAGCCATTCTCAAGGGACGCATGTCTCGCGAGGTGTTTGAGGTGTCAGTACGCCAGACCCTTGCCATTTCCTGCATGTTTATGTGGATAATTCTAGCCGCCCTCGCCTTTGGCGCGGTATTTGACGGGCTTGGCGCGGTCAAAGCCATCGACAGCCTGTTTACCGAGAAGATGGGCCTCAGCCCGATGATGATCCTGATCCTGATGCAATTGAGTTTCATCGTGATGGGTACGTTTTTGGATGACACCGCCATGCTGGTGATCGTCGCACCGCTTTACGTGCCGCTGGTCGGCGCACTGGGGTTCGATTTGATCTGGTACGGCGTGCTTTACACGATCACCTGCCAGATCGCCTATATGACGCCGCCATTCGGCTATAATCTGTTTCTGATGCGCGCCATGGCCCCGCCCGAAATTTCGATCACTGACATTTACCGGTCGATTATCCCCTTCGTGCTGGTGATGGCCTGTGCGCTGGCGTTGGTGATGATTTACCCGCAACTGGCCCTTTGGCTACCGGATTATGTCTACGGAAGATAACAATATTTTGAGAACTCCGCCCGAACGGAGCAAGCATTTGTCGAGCAACAACAAGGAGAGAAGCTATGACCACAAGACGTAAGTTTTTAACAACCGCAGGGATCGGTGCCGCCGCAACGATGGCCTCACCTGCCATTGTCAAGGCGCAAGCCCCGATCAAGTGGCGTTTCCAAACCTATGCTGGTGCCGCCCTAGGCGAACACGTGACCAAGCCGATGATTGACTATGTGAACAATGCCGCCAATGGCGAGATGGAGATCGAGTTGTTCTATGCCGATCAGATCGTCCCCACCGGAGAGCTGTTCCAGGCCCTGCAACGTGGCACGATTGATGCGGTACATTCGGATGACGATTCAATGGCGTCTCCGACACCCTTGCGCCAATTTGGCGGGTACTTCCCCTTTGCCACCAAGCACATTCTGGACGTGCCGGTGCTCTTCAACCAATACGGCCTCGCCGATATCTGGTCAGCTGAGTACGAGAAGGTTGGCGTCAAATGGCTGTCGGCTGCGGGGCAAGATCCCTGCAACTTCAACACCAAGAAAGAGATCAAGTCAGTTGCCGATCTGGATGGTCTGAAGCTTTACAGCTTCCCCACGGCGGGACGGTTCTTGTCTAAGTTTGGTGTCGTTCCGGTGAACATCCCTTACGAGGATGCCGAAGTGGCGGTGCAAACCGGCGAGCTCGATGGCATGGCTTGGTCGGGCATCACCGAGGATTACACCGTGGGCTGGGCAGAAGTGACAGATTACTTCCTGACCAACAACATCTCGGGCGCATGGATCGGATCATGGTTCGTGAACCAGCAGCGCTGGGCTGATCTGCCAGAGCATCTGAAGCAGCTGGTGATGGCGGCGACAGAGGCTGGTCACACATACCGGAACCAATGGTACTGGGGTGGTGAAGCTGCATTGCGCGCGAATGGCGACAAACTGCAACTGCGTACTGTGCCCGCTGAGGAGTGGGCCGAAGTGGAAAATGCGGCCAAGGACTTCTGGGCCGAAATCGAGCAAGAAGGCGAGATCGAAGCCAAGATCATCAGCATCTTCCGCGAGTACAACGAAGTGATCAATCAGGCGGGACCTCCCTACACCTGATAATGTGCTGAACTGCCCTCCGGTTTCAGGATCGGGGGGCATCCTCTTTCACCTAAATACGCCCATATGAAACGGACCGTGCCATGACTATCAGCTTTGACACTCTGCAGGAAAAAACCATCAACGGCGAAATCGACACCGTCCTTGTTTGCATCGTGGACATGCAAGGCCGCCTGATGGGCAAACGCTTTCACGCCGGGCATTTTGTAAACGGTGCTTACGCCGAAACCCATTGCTGCAACTACCTGCTGGCCACCGATCTGGAGATGGCGACGCCTGATGGCTATGCCTCGACCAGCTGGGAATCTGGGTACGGCGACTATGTAATGAAGCCCGACCTGAGCACGCTGCGTATGGTGCCCTGGCTGGAAGGCACTGCCATGGTAATGTGTGACGTGTTGGATCACCACACGCACAAAGATGTCCCCCATTCCCCGCGCGCGATGCTCAAAAAGCAGTTGAAGCGGCTTGAGGCCATGGGCTTTGACGCAATGATGGCGACCGAGCTGGAGTTTTTCCTTTTTGAGCAGAGCTTTGATGAGATCCGCAAGAACGGCTTTCGGGATTTGCAGCCCATCTCGGGCTACAACGAAGATTACGCCATCCTTCAAACCACGAAGGAAGAGCATGTGATGCGGCCCATCCGGAACCATTTGTGGAACGCAGGTATTCCCGTTGAAAACTCCAAGGGTGAGGCCGAGGCCGGGCAAGAAGAGTTGAACATCAAATACGCCTCTGCCCTGAACACCGCTGATTATCATACGATCGCCAAGAATGCGGTGAAAGAGATCGCTTTTCAACATGGGCACGCAGCCTCGTTTATTCCAAAGTGGCATCATGACCGGGTGGGATCGTCAAGCCATGTGCATCAGTCGCTTTGGAAAGATGGAAAGCCTGCGTTTTATGATGCGGATGACAGTTTGGGCATGTCACAATTGATGAAGCACTACATGGCCGGTTTGCTGAAGTATGCGCCTGACTACATGTATTTTCTGGCCCCCTACATCAACAGCTACAAGCGGTTTCAGAAGGGCAGCTTTGCCCCGACTCGTATCATCTGGTCCGTCGACAACCGCACTGCCGGGTTCCGTCTGTGTGGCGATGGGACCAAAGCCGTGCGGGTGGAATGCCGTGTCGGCGGATCGGATCTGAACCCCTATCTGGCCATGGCTGCGCAACTGGCCGCAGGCATTTCCGGGATCGAGGAAAAGCTAGAACTGGATGCGCCCTTCAAAGGTGACGTCTACAGTGCTCAGACCGGAATGATGCCGGAAAATCTGCGCGATGCGATGACATCTCTGAAAGGCTCAAAAATGCTGCGTGCGGCCATGGGGGACGATGTGGTGGACCACTATACCCGTGCCGCTGAGGTTGAGATTGAGGATTTCGACCGCGTGGTGACGGATTACGAAATCGCGCGTGGGTTTGAGCGGGCATAACAGATGTCATGCGAGGCACGCGTGAGTATTCTTGCAAAGAACAAGCACGGGAATGATGTGATATGGGACAAGTTCTGAAATGCATTTCACCGATTGACGGATCGGTGTTTGCCGAGCGCGAGGTGTTGTCAGCAGAGGCCGCGCGCGACGTGGCCGACAAGGCGCGAACCGCGCAGAAGGCTTGGGGCACGCGGCCTCTGGCCGAACGGATTGCATTGGTTCAGGCGGGTGTGGCTGCCGTCGGGGCGATGAACGACGAAGTCGTGCCCGAGCTGGCGCATATGATGGGCCGACCCGTACGCTATGGTGGCGAGTTTGGTGGCTTTGACGAGCGCGCGAGCCATATGGCGGCAATTGCAGAAGAGGCTTTGGCAGATATCGAGGTCGGCGAGGATGCCACCTTTAAGCGCTATATCAAGCGCATCCCGCATGGGGTGGTGTTTGTGGTCGCCCCTTGGAACTATCCTTACATGACCGCAATCAACACCGTGGCCCCTGCCCTCATTGCGGGAAACACGGTGGTGTTGAAACATGCCACGCAGACCTTGCTGGTGGGTGAGCGGATGGCGAAAGCGTTCCACAATGCGGGCATTCCCGAGGACGTCTTTCAGAATGTGTTTCTGGATCACGATACAACCTCGGTGCTGATCGCGGGTCGTGCCTTTGATTTCGTAAATTTCACCGGCTCGGTCGGGGGCGGCAAGGCGATGGAACGCGCTGCGGCTGGGACGTTTACGGGTGTTGGAACGGAACTTGGCGGTAAGGATCCGGGCTATGTCATGGAAGACGCCGATCTGGATGCTGCCGTAGACACGCTGATTGACGGCGCGATGTTTAATTCGGGGCAATGTTGCTGCGGGATTGAGCGGATTTACGTGGCAGAGAGCCTCTTCGACAGCTTTGTCGAGAAGGCCGTGGCGATTGTAAAAGGCTACCAGCTGGGCAATCCGCTGGACCCGGAAACCACACTTGGCCCCATGGCAAATGTGCGGTTCGCTGACGAAGTGCGCGCGCAGATTTCCGAGGCTTTGGCCGATGGGGCCAATGCCCATATCGAGACCTTTGCAGAGGATGATGGCGGGGCTTATCTGACGCCACAAATTCTGACGAATGTGACCCATGATATGCGGGTGATGCGCGATGAAAGCTTTGGTCCTGTTGTGGGGATCATGCCCGTCAAAGATGACACTGAGGCCGTGGCCCTGATGAACGACAGCCCCTTTGGCCTGACCGCCAGCCTCTGGACCGCCGATCTGGACCGCGCGGCGGCTGTCGGGGATCGCATTGAAACCGGCACCGTCTTTATGAATCGCGCCGATTATCTGGATCCGGGCCTGTGCTGGACCGGCTGCAAAGACACCGGACGCGGCGGCGGCCTGTCGGTCATCGGCTATCACAACCTGACACGTCCTAAATCCTACCATATGAAAAAGGTGACATCATGAGCTTGACCGGAAACTGGTCCTACCCAACCGCGATGAAATTCGGCGCAGGCCGGATTGCTGAACTGCCCGATGCCTGTGCGCAAGCCGGGATCAAACGCCCCCTACTGGTGACCGACAAAGGGCTGGCTGATCTGCCAGTCACGCAGGCGTCCTTGGACATCATGGGCGCCGCCGGGTTGGGCCGGGCGATGTTTTCCGAGGTCGATCCCAACCCGAACGAGAAAAACCTAGAGGCCGGGGTTGCCGCTTACAAGGTCGGAGACCATGACGGAGTGATTGCCTTTGGCGGCGGCTCGGGGCTGGATCTGGGCAAAATGGTTGCCTTTATGGCCGGTCAAACCCGACCCGTTTGGGATTTTGAAGACATTGGCGATTGGTGGACACGCGCCGATGCCGATGCCATCGCACCGATTATTGCGGTACCGACCACGGCGGGGACTGGCTCGGAAGTGGGGCGGGCCAGCGTGATCACCGACAGTGTCAGCCATGTGAAAAAGATCATCTTTCATCCCAAAGTGCTGCCAGCGGTGGTGATCTGTGATCCGGAGCTGACCGTGGGCATGCCCAAGTTCATCACCGCAGGCACGGGCCTTGATGCGTTTGCCCATTGTGTCGAGGCGTACTCCAGCCCGCATTACCATCCGATGTCTCAGGGCATTGCGCTGGAAGGCATGCGTCTGGTGGTGGAAAATCTGCCCCGTGCCTATGCCGATGGCACGGATATCGAGGCACGGGCCAATATGATGTCTGCGGCTGCTATGGGGGCAACTGCGTTCCAGAAAGGGCTGGGAGCCATTCACGCCATGAGCCACCCGATAGGCGCGCATTTCAACACCCACCACGGCACGACGAATGCGGTATGTATGCCAGCAGTGCTGGAGCTCAACGCCTCGGCCATTGCAGACCGGTTTAACAAGGCCGCGTCCTACTTCGGTGTGGAGGGCGGATTCGACGGGTTCAAAACCTTCGTGCAGGAATTCAACGATTCCTTGGGCATTCCGCGCAAGCTGTCCGAGATGGGCGTGACCGAAGCCAGCATTCCTGATCTGGTGAAGGGTGCCATCATCGACCCCAGTTGTGGCGGCAATCCGATTGAGCTGACCGAGGCAAATCTGGATGAACTATTCCGGGCGGCTCTCTGAGCAAAACTGATCTGGCATATTCAGGCGGGTTTTTTGGAAAAACCTGCCTGAATGGCGACTATGCGGGACGAAGCGAGCATTCGCTGCGTTTGCGCCAAGGTCCGCTTTCGTCAGAAACCGGTGTCATCCAGTAGGCCGCAGCAAGCAATTCCTTCATAATTCCTTGGAACGACACAAACACTAACTCTATGTTCGCAATTTCCAGACGATTACAATGAGCTAGAAACCCTCACTTATCAAATCACCTTCAAAAGCTCCATTAAAGCAGACGCCAGCCAGAGCCTCGAATGTCGTATATAGGACTTTGATCGCCTCTTTTGCGTGCAAGGTTGTCCACGCCACCAGCTCTTGGACGGTCTTTCACTGAAACAGTTTTTTTAGCTTGTCGGTGTAGTATCCTATGGCGTCTTGCATAGCTCTTTGAGCTGCGTCAGGGTCATTCGCCATAAATGCACTAATCATTGAATCGATTTCGGCAATCTGAGCTGCCGCCAACTCGGCATGGCCGTCTTTTTCGGGGATACTTTGCCATACCCGCACCGAAACATTGAAGAGCAGTTCTGACATTTCAAAAAGCGTTTTGTTGCTGGCCGCGTTTCCAAGCACAGCGCGGTACTCCCGCGAAATGGCGTTCAAGTCATCCTGTGTTCCTGTCTCGACCAATGCTTGGCATCTGCGTTTAATCGCCTCAAGCTCTTGGGTCTGGGCTGGGGTGGCGCGCTCGGCAGCACGGCGGCCCAGCTCACCTTCGAGAACATAGCGCACCTGATAGGCTTCTTTCACCGCGTTCAATTCGGCAGTGGTCACCATGGCACCCGCGCGTGGGATGATCGTAACCAGCTTTTCCCATTCAAGCCGGGCCAGCGTTTCACGGATCGGCGTTCGACTGACGTTTAACTCGGTGGCCAACTCTTTCTCGTTGATGAACTCACCGGATTCGTAGGCGCCTGAAAGGATGCGGTCCTTGATAATGGCATAGACTTCTTTTCCCATGTGGTCCTCTTACTGCGCGATCTAGGTTGGACATGTTTGGGCGCATCCATAGCAAGCGCAAACAGGCATCACCACAGTGGTGTGACAGTTGGCACCGGAAAGGGTTTGCCAAAGCGCACAGCGTTGATCAGGGGCAAGCCAAATGTATCGCAATCCAGACGGAACACATCGCCGTCTTCGATGACTTCACCTTGGGCCGTGCTCATCACTGCATTGCCATAATACAGGACGTGAACATCGCCCGGAATGTACCATTGGCTGTGCTTGAAGTAATGCGCTTCAATATTGGCGATGGAATGCAGCATATTGGCCTCGCCGGTGCGAAAATCGGCCTGCCAATGCACATTGTTATCCCTGAGTAACGTGATGCGCGCGGGTATGTCATCTGGCAGGTCACCCACCAGCACCTCTGGCCCCAGCGATACGTGGCGTTTCTTGGATTGGGCGGTGTGATAGACGTTTGCAAAGAACATCTGCTCGTCTGAAAATTCATTGCCCAGTGTATATCCAATCCGAAACGGCGTTTTGTCCGGGCCGATGATGTAAATGCCAGCAAGTTCTGCCTCTTCCCCAGGCCCATCCCCAAAGAATGGGTGTTCCACGGCGGAACCGGGCGCGACGAGGACATCACCGTTGCCTTTGTAAAACCACTCAGGCTGTGCCCCCCATTCACCCGTCGCGGGCTTGCCCCCACGCAGGCCCCACATCAAGGTCTTGAAGTGATCTGGCCATGCACTTTCATCGCCGCCGTGGTCCGGCTCCAGATCGACCCACGACTTATGTGACAATCCTGAACCACCCACGATCAGATGTGCGGGATCGGGATGATCAATCGGGCACAACACCCGCCCAGCCTCAAGAGCTGCGGCGAGATCGATGACCTGATCGGTGAGATGGTTGCCAATCAAGGTTGGCAAGGTGCTTTGCGTCTCGATCGCCTCTAGGGCCAGCGCCCGGATACCAGATACACCCGTCAACTTACGGCTGATGCCCTGTTCATCTGTGGCGCAGACGCATGCCTGTCCGTCGTCTTCCAACACTTGTGACAATCTCATAGGTGGTCTCCTTTTACTCGGCTTTGACCAATATCGCTTCGACTTCGATCCGTTGGCCCGGTTGCGACAGCGCATCCAAAGGCAGCCCCACGGACCCCGGACCGGGTTTTTCAAAACAATCGCTTCTGGCTTGAAGGTTCGAATTGAACTCCTCCACCGTGCTGAGCACGTAATAGGAATTGGTTTTGTTCACATCTTGCAGACAACCACCTAGCGCCAGCATCAGTTCATCGATCTGCGCCATGCTGCGTTTGGTCTGTGCAATGTGATCACCAGAATCGCCGACCGTGCCATCTGGTTTTACGGTAGACACCCCGCCCGCAATCACCATGTCGCAGCACGCCACAGCATGACGCCAAAGGGTAGGCCCCGGTTGTTGTGTCGTATTATCAAGCCCGGCGTACCGTCTTTCCAGCTGTGCGCCGTCTTCGCCACGCATGGCCCAGGCGCTCAGCGCAATCTGCTTTCCCGCTGGATAGAGCCGCGGCAATGGAATGGCGGTCAGGCTGGGCGCTGCATCTCCAAAGCGCGATTTGAGCAGGGTAAGACAGGTCTGCCAATCAGCCTTGGCCACCGCACCATCATAAAAGATGTTCAGTCGCAGGACGTCTGCCAGTTCGGCGCCCAGATCATGCAGCACCATTTGCAATTGATCCAGCACGACGTTGCATTGGCTGGCTATGTCACCGGGATGTAAAACCGTGCCGCCTGCGTCACGCGCAACCTGCTCGCCCACATAAATCATGTCGCGGCATTTCACCCCCTGCGCAAGTGGGGCACCGGGAGGGTAAAATCCCTCAGGATCGGATGTAGTTTTGGCATAAGCCTCACCGCTTTGACCGCGCATCGCATAGGTGCAGATCTCAACCAGCAATTCGGGCAGAACCAGCCTGTCAAAGGGTACCATTTCAAGCGTCGCACCGCGCAAATCAGGCATCTGATCAAGAATGCTTTGACGATAGGTATCTTCATCCACATCACCTGTATTCACGTAGGACACCCGTAGATTGGTGATATCTGTCACATCGCAATCAATATCTTTCAGCAACTTGCGAATATGGTCCAGACTGACAGTGGTTTGCGTGCCCAGATCACCAGGGTGGTCCAAATCCAGCTGAGGGTTCAGTACCACCATGTCATTGGTGTGAATGGCCATTGTCCACGGGTGGTCAACGTCCAGCTCAAAGTTCTTCGGATTGAAATTTTTACGCGGCATTGGGGCCTCTGGGTTGGTGATGTCAGGACGAGGTGTTTTGCAGCTGACCGTTCAGGTAGTGAAGCGCGCTGGTCACATGTAACTCTACGCCGATCGCCAGCGCTTCTTCGTCAATATCAAAGCTCGGGTGGTGGTGTGGATAGTCGGTTTTCTTGTCAGGATTGGCGACACCCACAAAATAGAACGTCCCCGGAACTTCCTGCGAGAAACGACAAAAGTCTTCACCGATCATCGTGACGTATGGCACGATTTGTTGGTCAGTTCCTGCGATGACATCCGCCGCAGCGCCACGCACAATTGCACTTATGTCCGGATCATTTACCACTGCCGGATCATGCGCGACCCACTCCAGCTCATACGCCGCGCGATGTGCGGCGCAGATGTTTGAAACGACCCGCTCAAAACGTTCCAACACGTTGTCGCCCGGTTCGTCATTGGATTTGAACAGACAGCGCAAGGTTCCTTGCAGTTCAACGGCATCGGGAATGATATTGGCCGCGGAACCTGCATGGATCGACCCAAAGACGATGGCCACCGCCTTGTGTGGGCTGAGTTCGCGGGTTTGAATGGCCTGAACCTGCTGGATAACGCTTGCCGCTGTCAAGATTGGATCTACGGAATTTTCAGGCACCGCCGTGTGGCCACCAAGCCCCCGTATCGTCAGCCTGAACACATTTGCCTCGGCCATCACCGGGCCATCATCTGCCGAGATCGTACCCATTGGCAACCCGGTCATCAGGTGCGTACCAAGGACGGCATCAACCTTCGGGTTCTGCATGACGCCCTCCTGTACCATCTCATGTGCACAGCCGCCTTCCTCGTTGGGCTGAAAGACGAACTTGATATCCCCCTTAAGCGTGCCCTTACGCTCGCTCAAAATTTTCGCCGCGATCATCATCATCGAGGTATGGCCGTCATGCCCGCAGGCGTGCATCACACCGGGCGTTTTGGATTTGAAATCCAATCCCGTCACTTCCTCAATTGGCAAGGCATCTGTATCGGCGCGCATCATCAGGGTCTTGCCCGGTTGCCCGCCCTTCAACAGACCAATCACACCCGTGCCGCACATGCGCGATACCTCTAGCCCGAGATCCTGGAGGTAGGTCTCAACGATCCCGGCGGTGCGATGTTCCTCCATGCCCAGTTCTGGATGCATATGGAAATCGCGGCGTAATGCGATCAGTTCGTCTTCCAATTCATGCACGCGAGCTTTGATTTCCGTGCTCATGTGCGCAGCCCCTCTATGGCCTGTTTTATCCGGGCTATCGCCTCTCGCAGCTCATCATCCTCTATCGCAAAGGACAGGCGCAGATATCCTTCGCCCTGCGCACCAAAGATGGGTCCGGGAATAGTGATAACGTGCTGATCCATCAAAATATGCTCGGCCAAGTCCCATGAGGGCAGCCCGATATCTTTGATGTTCGGAAAGGCATAGAATGTAGATTCAGGCATCAGGCATGATACGCCTTCGATGGCATTCAACCCTTCATAAACAATATGCCTGCGCCGCTCGTATGCGGCGGTCATATCAGCCACACACGTTTGCGAGCCTGAAATCGCAGACAATGCCGCACGTTGCGAGACGGCTGTGACACCCGACACCAAATGCTCCATCAGTTTTTCCATCTCTGCGATGACCGGGGCAGTCCCAACGGCATAGCCCACACGCCAGCCTGTCATGGCGTAGGTCTTGGAGAGCGTGAACGCGGTGATCGTGCGCTCTTTCATTCCGTTTAATGCGGCAATGCTGACATGCTCGCGCCCATCAAACATCAAGTCTTCATAAGGTTCGTCCGAAAAGACATAGAGATCATTGGCAATCGCGATGTCAGCAATGTCCTGCATTAAAGCGCGGCCAAACACAGCTCCAGTGGGGTTGGAGGGGGAATTAACCACGATCATCCGGGTCTTGTTGGTCAGCGCCGCCTCAAGATCGCGCGGGTCCAGCCGAAACCCGTTCTTTTCGTGCAGTGGCACCGAAACGGGAACACCGCCAAACAGACGAATTTGCGAAAAGTAGTCATAGCCCGGGTCCATCACGATGACTTCGTCGCCGGGCTCAATGAAATTCAGCATGGTGTTAAAAACCACCTGCATGGCTCCGACCGTAACCATAATCTCGGCCTCAGGATCGGCAGTTATGCCATTCTGAGATTGCAGTTTTCGGGCGATGGCTTGACGCACATCCAGAAACCCTTGGGCAGGTGGATAGCGCGTGTATCCTTCATCCAACGCCGTTTTCGCCGCATCAACGATATGGGAAGGTGTATCAAAGTCAGGCTGCCCAATGCCAAGGTTAATGACGTTTTCAAACCCGGCCGCCTTGGCGTGCATATTGCGGATACCCGACCATTCCACACGGGCGATACGATTTGTCATTCCGAGGGTTCGGGGCATTTATAGCTTCCCTTATTTTGCGCAACTTCACGGACAGTCAGGCGATTCAGTCAATTTATATTATATCAGAGATATATTTAGGTATCATCACAAAATATCACTGCGATTACCGTGTCCATTGTAATTCGTTTTGCCAAAAACAAACTAGCAATCGATAGCAGACGGCCGCTTTGATTCATGTGCTGCTATTCGAGACAAGTGCAGCATCGGTCATTTTGGGCTCATAGCTGCCATTGAACCCCGCCCCGTTTACCGGTGACGCAAAGCAGATGGCGTAGCTCCATAATACCGCTTAACGGCACGGGTCAGGGCAGCAGGGCTTTCATACCCGTTGCGCAGGGCGATCTCGCCCACGCTGAGCACACTGCCTTCCAGCATCTTGCGGGCCGAAGACAGGCGCAAGTGGCGATACACCGTTCCCGGAGGGGCACCAAGCCGACTGCGAAACCGCCGGTCCAGGGTGCGCGGCTGACACGACAGGCTGCGTGACAAGTCTTGCAAGCTCAAGGGTTTCTCTACGTTCTCACGCATCACGGCCAATGCACGCCGCACCAAGGGGTCCGTCACCGTGCCGCGTTCATGCCAGCCGTCAACCGGCGGGTCGCCTTGCATGAACAAGGCCTCTACATCGAGCCGTACCGCCAACCCGGCATGATCCGAGATCAGCCCTAGCGTCAGATCAAGCGCCGACATTGCACCGGCACAGGTCATCACCCGTCCATCGCGCACCACGCGGGCGCGTTCGGCCTCGACCTGTAAAAACCGTTCGGTGAACCCGTCCAGCAGGTCCCAGTGCACGGTCGCCCGCTTGCCATCCAACACACCGGCAGAGGCCAGCAGCCAAGGTGCGGCATCCATGCCCACAATGATCCCCGCTTTGGCCGAGGCTGCTCGTATAGCACGCCGCGTGGCCGGTGTATCGTGGCGATCATGACCATAGCTGGCCAGAACGAAAAGATAATCACAAGCTTTCAGCCCCGATAGCCCAACCTGGGGGCGCACCTGCATGGCGCTGGAGGACGCGGCTTCGGCCCCATTCAATGTCAGGATCTGCCACTCGAACACCTGCGCGCCCTTCAGGGTGTTGGTGGCGCGCAATGGCTCCAGGCAATTGGCAAGGCACAGGTTTGAGAACTGATCAAAAATCAGCAGTGCGATGCGCACGGGAGTCGATACAGGTTTTGTCCATTCCGGCATTGTATTTGTCCATTACCGCATGTTCAGGAATCACACCAGAGGGCTAAACTTTTTCTCAAAGACATCACCCCGTTTGGAGGAACCCCCATGCCGCTAGAAATGAACCGTGAGGTTTTCATCACTTGTGCCGTTACCGGATCTGGAGGCACACAGGATCGCAGTCCGCATGTGCCGCGCTCGCCGCAGCAGATCGCCGACAGCGCCATTGCTGCGGCCAAGGCCGGGGCGGCTGTGGTGCATTGCCATGTGCGCGACCCGGAAACAGGTGTACCCTCGCGGGATCTGGCACTCTACCGCGAACTGACCGACCGAGTCCGTGACGCCGACACCGATGTGGTTCTAAACCTGACCGCCGGCATGGGCGGCGACATGGTGTTTGGCACATCCGAAGCCCCATTTCCGCTGAACGACGCCGCGACCGATATGATTGGTGCCACCGAACGTGTGGCCCATGTGGCCGAATGCCTGCCCGAGATTTGCACGCTGGATTGTGGCACGATGAACTTCGCCGAAGCTGATTACGTTATGACCAACACGCCGGGCATGCTGACCGCCATGGGCCAGATGATGACAGATCTGGGCGTGAAACCCGAGATTGAGGCCTTTGACACCGGCCACCTTTGGTATGCCAAGCAACTGGTCAATGACGGCGTGCTGGACAGCCCCGCATTGGTGCAGCTGTGCATGGGGGTACCTTGGGGCGCGCCGGATGATCTCAATACCTTCATGGCGATGGTCAACAATGTACCGGATGACTGGACCTTCTCGGCCTTTGGTCTGGGCCGCAGTCAGATGCCATTCGTGGCCGCAAGCGTGCTGGCCGGGGGCAACGTGCGCGTGGGACTTGAGGACAACCTGATGCTGGACCGCGGCGTGCTGGCCGAGAACTGGCAATTGGTGGAACGCGCAGGCACAATCATCGAAAACCTCGGCGCGCGGGTGATTGGCCCTGATGAGGTGCGCAAAAAACTGGGGCTGACCAAGCGGGCGCCCAAGTCATGATCCGTTGGGGGCTTGTATTTGTCATGTTGCCGATGGCGGCGCTGGCCGAGCCATGGCACGGCATTTGGTCTGCAGATCCTGAGTGGTGCGCCAATGCGGCCCGGATCGGCAGCGTGACCCCTGCCCCCATTGACCTGACGGATACCGAAATGCGTGGATATGAAAACACCTGCGATATCATCTCTGCTGATGCGCTGTCCGGGTTGAACGCGTGGGAGCTGGGCATGGAATGCCATTCTGAAGGCGATGTTTATGACGAAAAACGACTGGTGATGGTCGATGACGCCACGCTCTTCATGTGGTTCGGAGCAGAAGAGCCGGTCCGCTTTGACAGGTGCCCGTCGTGAGCCGCCGGGTCCTGATCACTGGGGGTGGCTCGGGCATTGGTCTTACGCTGGCCCGCCGCTTTGCCAATGAGGGCGACCGCGTGGCACTTTGCGATGCAAATGCCGAAGCGATTGCACAGGTCCGCGCCGATCATCCTGAGTTCATCGCCCAACAGGCGGATGTGACGAACGAGGCACAGATGGATGCCTTTCTGGGCGCTGTCGAGGCCGAATGGGGCGGCATGGACGTCTGTTGCGCCAACGCCGGAACGGGCGGTCCCGCCGGGCGGATCGAAGATTTGGCCTATGACGATTGGAAAGCCTGTGTCGGGGTGAACCTCTTTGGTGTGTTCCTGACCTGTCGCTGGGCTGCGCGTCTCATGCGTGCACAACAAAGCGGGCTGATCCTTCTGACCTCCTCCACCGCCGGGCTGTTTGGTTATCCTCTGCGATCCCCTTATGCCGCATCGAAATGGGGCATCGTGGGCCTGACCAAAACGCTGGCCGGGGAGCTTGGCCCCGTGGGTGTGCGGGTCAACGCCATCGCCCCGGGATCGGTTGAGGGTGACCGGATGGAGCGTGTTCTGGCCAATGAAAGCGCCGCCACCGGCACCCCCGTGGAAGAGCTACGGCAGGCCTACGTCAAAGGTGTGAGCATGAAGGCCTGGGTCAATGCCGATGATCTGGCCGATATGGCGCTGTTTCTCGCCTCGCCTGCGGCCTCCAAAATCTCGGGGCAGATCATGGCCGTGGATGGCCACACCGAAAGCCTTGTGCCGTGATCCTGCGCAGCGCTCTTGCTTGTCTGGCCCCTACCTTGTTGGCGGGTTGTCTGGCCGCGCCTGAGCCCAATGATCCCAGTCTGCTGCGCAACCCCACGGTGCCTTTGTCGATCATCAGCCGTGGCGGGGCGGAGACGATGAATGGCGAATGGCAGGTGCGTGCGTCTTCGCCCGGTTACAGCGACATGTACAGCCTGACCTTCAACACCAAAGCTGCAGCGTTGCATACCGTCGAGTTTCAGGTCGAAAGCTGCGATAGCTCTGGCAATTGCGAAGCCTTGAGCGATGGGTGGCAAGCGCAGCCCGTGGCGCAGAACCGCTGGAAGTTGACCTCGGAGACCACGGACACCGAGATGGAACTTTGGGTGATCTGGATCGACGACGGATTCCGCACGGCGGCCGTAGGATCACCCGATAGTGACATGGCCTTCATTCTGGACCGCAAACCCTCTGGCGGCGCGGATCGCATCATGGCGGCCTCTGAGGTGCTGGACTTCAACGGATACAACATGAGCGCCTTTGTGACGCGCTAACTGGAGACTTAAGACGATGACCAAAACAGCAACGATTATCGGTGGCGGTGTAATCGGCGGCGGCTGGGCCGCGCGGTTCCTGCTGAACGGTTGGAATGTGCGGGTGTTCGACCCCGATCCGCAAGCCGAGCGCAAGATTTCCGAGGTCATGGCCAACGCCCGCCACGCTCTGCCCATGCTCTATGATTGCGCCATGCCTGCCGAAGGTGCGCTGACGTTTTGCAGCTCCATGGCCGAGGCTGTGGAGGGCGTGGATTGGGTGCAGGAAAGCGTGTCGGAACGGCTGGAGCTGAAACACAAGGTCTTTGCCGAGATACAGGCCGCCAATCCAGGAGTCATTATCGGCTCGTCCACCTCAGGCTTTAAACCCTCCGAATTGCAGGAGGGTGCGCAAGATCCCGGCCAGATCATGGTCACACACCCTTTCAACCCTGTTTACCTGCTGCCTTTGATCGAGGTTGTGCCGTCCGAGGCCACCAGTGAGGCGGCGGTAGAATTGGCCGAAAAGCATCTAACCTCCGTAGGCCTCTACCCCCTGCGTGTACGCAAGGAGATCGACGCGCATATCGCCGACCGTTTCCTTGAAGCCGTCTGGCGCGAGGCGCTATGGCTGGTCAAGGACGGCATCGCCACGACTGACGAAATCGACAATGCCATCCGTTATGGCTTTGGCATCCGCTGGGCGCAAATGGGGCTGTTTGAGACGTATCGCGTGGCGGGCGGTGAGGCCGGGATGCGGCACTTCATGGCACAATTCGGCCCAGCACTGAAATGGCCCTGGACCAAGCTGATGGATGTGCCTGAATTCACGGATGAGCTGGTTGATCTGATCGCAGGGCAGTCCGATGCACAATCCGGCCATCTGACCATTCGCGAGCTGGAGCGCAAGCGCGATGACAACCTGATCGCCATGATGCGGGCGTTGAAACAGCAGGGGAATGCCGCCGGCTCACTGATCCTGGATCACCAAAAGACGCTGAAATCTCTGCCCGAAGCCGCCAACCCAATGGTCTCAACCCGTCGCACGATCCCTGTGGATTGGACCGACATCAACGGCCATATGAACGAGGGTCGTTATGGTCAACTCTTCAGTGACGCCGCCGAAGAGGTCATGGCCTACGTCGGCGCGGATGAGGCCTATATCGCAGGTGGTCTCAGCTACTTCACCGTGGAAACCACCGTCAAATACATCGCGGAAACCCATGCGGGAGAAGATGTGGTGGTTGAAACCCGCGTCACCCAAGGTGAAGGCAAGAAGTTGCGCTGCTTCCACGAGATGAAGCGTGCCAGCGATGGCGAGCTGATGGCCACATGCGACCAATTCATGCTGCATGTGTCGCTGGAGACCCGCCGCACCTGCGACCCCGCCGACCACGTCAAAGCCAAAGTCGAGGCGCTGGCCGCCTTGCATGCTGAAGGATAACCGACATGCAATTCGGACTGACCGAAGAACAGCAAATGATCATCGACACAACACGCGCTTTTGTAGAAAACGAGCTATATCCGCATGAGTTGGAGGTCGAACGTACGGGCCATCTGCCGATGGAGTTGATCAAAGAAGTCCAGGCCAAAGCAATGGAGGCCGGGCTGTATGCGGCCAACATGCCCGAAGAGGTGGGCGGAGCTGGCCTCGATACGCTAACCTGGCTGATGTACGAAAAAGAGCTGGGCCGCGCCAACTATGCCTTGCATTGGACCTGTGTGGCACGGCCATCAAACATCCTTCTGGCCGGCACCAAGGAACAGCAGGAAAAGTACCTGCATCCGTGTATCCGCGGCGAGAAGTGGGACAGTCTGGCGATGACCGAGCCCGGTGCCGGGTCCGATCTGCGGGGCATGAAAGCCACCGCAAAACCCGATGGCGATGATTTCATTCTCAACGGCACCAAGCATTTCATCAGCCATATCGACATCGCCGATTTCTCAATTGTCTTCATGGCCACCGGCGAAGAAGACACTCCGCGCGGGCCGAAAAAACTGATCACAGCGTTTTTTGTCGACAAGGGCACGCCGGGTTTCTCCGTGCGTGATGGGTACCGCAATGTCAGCCACCGGGGCTACACCAACGGTGTGCTGGAATTTGACGATTGCCGCCTACCTAAATCCGCCATACTGGGTGAGGTCCACAAAGGGTTCCAAGTGGCCAATGACTGGCTGGGTGCCACGCGTTTGCAAGTGGCCGCCACATGTCTGGGCCGGGCTGAGCGCGCATTGCAAGCGGCCACAGAATACGCTGCCGAGCGCAAACAATTCGGCCAGCAGATCGGCAAATTTCAGGGCATTTCTTTCAAACTGGCCGATATGGCCACTGAATTGCGCGCCGCCGAATTGCTGACCTGGGCGGGCGGCTGGAAGTTTGATCAGGGCACAGTGACAGAATCCGATATGTCCATGGCCAAACTCAAGGCTTCCGAGATGCTGGCGATGGTTGCCGATGAGGCGCTGCAAATCCATGGCGGTATGGGCCTGATGGACGAATTGCCGCTCGAGCGCATCTGGCGAGACGCAAGGATCGAACGCATCTGGGAAGGCACCAGCGAAATCCAGCGCCACATCATCAGCCGCGAGATGCTGCGGCCACTGGGGGGATGAAGAATCCAATGCCTCCGGCGGGGATATTTGAAGCAAGAAGAAGGGGCCCCCTTGAGCGCCCCCCACGAGACAGAACTTGCGTCCTTCTCCTTGCACGGTCATCGGCGTCCCCGCCTGTACCGTTCTTCACAAATACGAGACCAAGGTTAATGCAACGTTACCGCCCCTTCTTCTTGCTTCAAATATCCCCGCCGGAGGCAAAAATCTATTTTGGAACATAGGTTGAAATTTCCTGAGCCCCCTCTGTCATCGAGCGCTGAAGCCAAGGCCTATCTGGCGGATCCGGCAAACCGTCAGCCGGATACGTTGAACCTCGAAGTTTTGCCCGCAAACCGGGCCGACGGGTTGGCGATGGCGCAAGACAGTGAAGCCGCACTTTGCACCCAACACACTGTCACAACGGCTTGGCGGGATATGGGCGGGCGACGCTGTCTCGAGGTGAAACCCAAAGCGCGGGTCAGCGATCAGGTGATCCTCTACCTTTTTGGTGGCGGGTTCATTTCGGGTGGTCCCCTGCAGGATTTGCAGATCATCGCGCCCATCGCCGCGCAGACCGGTATGAGAGTTCTCGCGCCCACATACCGGCTTGCCCCGGAATGCCCATGGCCCGCCGCATTCGAGGATGTGCAAGCCGTCGCAGCCGAGATGGCGCAAGCTGGTCCCTATGCAATCAGTGGGGAATCTGCAGGCGGCAACCTTGCACTTTGCCTGACACAATGGATCCTAAAACAAGACTTGCCCGCCCCGACCGCTCTTGCGCTTATGTCCCCGGCCAGTGACCTGACCGAAACCTATGAGGATGGCGATTTCCCCGATGACCCCAGTCTGCGCCCGGTTTCCGTGACGCAAGTCTCGCAGACCTACGCAAACGGCCATCCTCTCGATGATCCGCGCCTCTCTCCTCTTTTTGGTACATTCGGCCATGACTGGCCTGCCACTCTGATCACGACCGGCACGCGGGATTTGTTTGTGGGCCAGTGTCGCAAATTGCACGACGCAATCGCCCAGTCCGAGGCCGAGGCGCATCTGCGTGTCTGGCCCGGACTGTGGCACGTGTTTGAATACTACCCTGACATCCCCGAAGCGGCCCGGTCGCTGAACGAGATTGCCACTTTCCTGACCCATAAAGACAAGACCGACCATGCCTGACCTATCCCGCCTGTTTCGCCCCTCCTCCATCGCCGTTGTTGGTGGCGGAGACTGGTGCGCCTCCGTGATTGCACAATGTTTGAAGATGGGGTTTGACGGCCCCATCTGGGCCGTTCATCCCAAACGCGACGCGGTGGCCGGCGTGCCCACTGTGGCTGGATTAGAGGATCTGCCGGGCGTGCCCGATGCTACTTTCATCGGAGTCAATCGCAACATCACAATTGATACGGTTCGGACCCTGCGCGACATGGGGGCGGGGGGGGCTGTCTGCTTTGCCTCGGGGTTCCGCGAGGCCCAGGCCGAAACCGGAGATGGCGATAGTCTGCAAGAGGCCCTGCTGGAGGCGGCAGGCGATATGCCCATTGTTGGCCCCAATTGCTATGGCTTCATCAATTATCTGGACGGAGCTTTGCTCTGGCCCGATCAACACGGCGGGCAGCGCTGCACCAAAGGCGTGGCCATTCTGACGCAAAGCTCGAACATGGCGATCAATCTGACCATGCAGACCCGTGGCCTGCCGCTCGCCTATGTTGCGACGGCTGGCAATCAGGCGCAGGTCGGCGCCTCGGAGATCGGTCAGAGCCTTTTGGAAGATGACCGCGTGACCGCCCTGGGCATGCACATCGAAGGTATCGGTGATTTGCGCGCGTTTGAGGCTTTGGCGGCCACCGCGCAACGGCTGGGCAAACCGATTGTGGCGCTCAAGGCCGGGCGGTCTGAACAGGCGCAAAAGGCGGCTGTGTCACACACTGCTTCTCTTGCCGGAAGCGATGCGGGCGCGCGGGCCCTGTTGCAGCGGTTGGGGATTGCGCAGGTCAGCAGCCTGACGGAACTGCTTGAAACGCTGAAACTGCTGCATTTTGCCGGGGCTTTGCCCTCGAACCGGATCGTCTCCATGTCGTGCTCAGGGGGCGAGGCCAGCCTGATGGCGGACACCGCATTGGACTACGACATCTCGTTTCCCCCATTGGACGCAGCGCAGGCGGCTGGATTGAGAAAGGCGCTGGGGCCCATGGTCGCCCTGGCCAACCCGCTGGACTATCATACGTTTATCTGGACCGACACCGATGCCATGACCGCCACATTCAGTGCGATCCTGGGGGGTGCTGAGGCTGATATGGGATGTATCGTCGTTGATTTTCCGCGTGAGGATCGGTGCAGCGCTGCTGCCTGGGACTGCGTGATTGAGGCCGCCCAAGCCACCACGCAGGCCACGGGCAAACCGCTGGCCTTGCTGGCCACACTGCCCGATGCCTGCCCAGAAAGCTTCGCCACACGGATCATCGATGCAGGCTGCATTCCAATGCTCGGCATGAATGATGCGCTAGCTGCAATCAGCCATGCAGCATGGTTGGGCAAGGACCGCGACTTCGCGGAACCTCTCTTATTGCCCGGAGCCTCCCACACCATTCGGGTCCTGAGCGAGGCCGAGGCCAAAGCCGCATTGGCGGATCATGAGCTGCCCGTTCCAGCCGCCAGACGCGCTGAAAGCCTGTCGGAACTGGCGGATGCGATGGCAGGAATGCCCACACCGGTTGTGCTCAAGGCCGAAGGGTTGGCCCATAAATCCGATGCCGGCGGCGTGGCGTTGAATCTGGCCACAGTATCAGACGTGCAAGACGCCGCGCAGGCCATGCCCTCAGATACCTTCCTGATCGAGGAAATGATCACAGGCGGCGTGGTCGAGATACTGATCGGCGTGTTGCGCGACCCGGCCCACGGGTTTGTGCTGACGCTGGCCGCGGGCGGCGTGTTGACTGAGATCTTGCAGGATAGTGCCTCGGTGTTGCTGCCCACCAGCGAGGCCAACATCATGAAAGCGCTGAACCGCCTGCGTATCGCCCCGCAGCTGCACGGCTACCGGGGCAAACCCGGCGCTGATCTTCCGTCCATTGTTAACGCCGTCCTCGCGGTGCAGTCTTACGTCACCGCCCATGCCGCTCAGCTGGAGGAGGTCGAGATCAATCCGCTGATTTGCACCCCCACCCGCGCTGTGGCGGCAGATGCTCTCATCAGAATTGGAGATCTCTAAATGACCGATAACCCGATTAAGACCGAACGTCGCGGTGCGGTGCTCGAAGTGACACTCGATCGCCCCAAGGCCAATGCGATTGACCTGGCAACCAGCCGGATCATGGGAGACGTGTTCCGCGACTTCCGCGATGATGACAGCTTGCGTGTGGCGATCATTACTGGCGCGGGCGAGAAGTTCTTTTGCCCCGGCTGGGACCTGAAAGCGGCGGCGGATGGCGACGAAGTTGACGGCAATTACGGCGTCGGAGGATTTGGCGGGCTGCAAGAGATGCGCGCCATGAACAAGCCAGTGATTGCAGCGGTGAACGGCATTTGCTGCGGCGGTGGTCTGGAATGGGCGTTGAGCGCGGACATCATCCTGGCCGCTGATCACGCGCAGTTTGCCCTGCCAGAAATCCGCTCGGGCACCGTGGCGGATGCGGCTTCGGTGAAACTGCCCAAGCGCATTCCCTATCACATCGCTATGGAGATGTTGCTGACCGGCCGCTGGATCGACGCCGAGGAAGCCGCGCGCTGGGGCATGATCAACCAGATTCATCCGGGTGCCGATCTGATGGCCAAGGCGCGTGAGATGGCGGATCATCTGGCCTCGGGGCCACCACTGGTTTACGCGGCAATCAAAGAAATCGTGCGCGAGGCCGAGGCGATGACGTTTCAGGATGCCATGAACCGCATCACGCAAAGGCAATTTGAGAGTGTAGATGTGCTCTATTCGTCTGAGGACCAGATGGAAGGCGCCCGCGCCTTTGCCGAAAAACGTGATCCGGTGTGGAAGGGCAAGTAAGACCTACATTATCCCGCGCCGGATCAGGTTGAGGCCAGCCAGCAACAGCACGACCAGTGTGACCTTGCGAAAGCTGGCCTGATCTATCCGGTCCTGTATCTGAAATCCCACCCACAGGCCCATCATAGCCGTGGGGATCAGGGCAAGGGACAGGGGCAATGTCTCGGACCGCAGCACGCCAGAGGCCAGATGTGCGCCCAGCAGGGCGACGGCGCCCAGTCCGTACACCACGCCTTGCACGCGGATGCTTTCGGTCTTTTCGGTGTTGACCGCGGTCAGCATGGCAACCGTAGGCGGGCCCCAGATGCCTGACACCCCGCCGCTAAAACCTGCAAGCGTGCCAAAAGCCGCCTCAGATCGGTGAGCGCTGCCCGCAAAGCGGATCTGACGGCCCTTGATTTGCAGCCCAACAAACACCGTGACAGCGCCGCCGATGATCAGGAACAGCAATCGTTCGGGCAAGACAGGCACCAACTGAGCACTGAGGATGAGAACCAGCAAAAGCACGCCAAGAAACACCCGGAAGCGTTTGACCGAAGCCCAGGCCGCCGATGGCCCCTGCCGCAGAGCCTGCCAGCCGTTTGTGACCAAAGCAGGTAGGATCAACCCCGCCAGCGCCACCTCGGCCGAGGCCATGGCACCCAGCCCAGAAATCATGACCGTTGGAACGCCAAAGCCAACCACACCCTTGATCAGTCCTGCGACAAAACCGACCAGCATGGCGAAAAATAGCAAATAATATGTGTCGAACCCGTAGAAATGCTCCATATCACCTCTTAACAGGCTGGGATTGCGAGGACATCGGATATTTTTCCGCGCAATTTTCGACCAAATATTGACCAAATAAGGCATCATAGTTGCGCTGCACCTGCAAAATAGCTAGAACGCCCTGAACGTAGAAAAGGAACCGATTCATGGCGCATGATGGACAGGATGTAGCGATGTCTAACACTATTGTTCTGGATGACCTTCTGAGTTTGACAAGCGCAGCCGTTACTCCGGCTGAGGCTGTGTTGGCAGCCGCAAGCGATAAAATCCGAGACCTTGTCACAGTGGACGGGCGCATCTCGGGCGGGGCCATCGAAGCCAACCAAACGGCTGCCCACGGGCTGGCCTGGCTGGCGACCTACGTGGAAGCTCTGCGCCAGATGCAGGCCTGGGCGGAACGACTGACGGCCGATGGCAAGTTTGGCGAGGTGGAAAAACTGATCCACCAGATCGCCTTTGGCGAATACTTGCACCAGATTGCGGGTGGTATTCCGATGAACCAAGGCGAGGTTCTGCGTTTGGCCGACATGGGTCTGGGCTGGGATGCGCTGGCCGGGTTCCAATGTGCCGAAGTGCAGGCCTTGATGGCCTCTGGCAATTCTCAGGGCGCGCGCACGCGTCTGGTTGAGCTGATGCAGGAGCGCTCAGCCGAGATCACAGTGGGGGCCACGGGCCTTGAAGAAGAGCTGGAGATGATCCGCGAGCAATTCCGACGCTACGCCGTTGAAAAGGTAGAGCCTTTCGCGCACGAATGGCACCTAAAGGACGAATTGATCCCGATGGACGTCATCGAAGAACTGGCGGAAATGGGTGTCTTTGGCCTGACGATCCCGGAAGAATACGGCGGGTTTGGTCTGTCCAAAGCCTCCATGTGCGTCGTCTCGGAAGAGCTGTCGCGCGGCTATATCGGCGTGGGGTCACTGGGCACACGGTCCGAGATCGCAGCCGAGCTGATCATCGCGGGCGGCACCGAAGAGCAAAAACAAAAGTGGCTTCCGCAACTGGCTTCGGCCGAGACTTTGCCCACGGCGGTCTTTACCGAGCCCAACACCGGGTCCGATCTGGGCTCGTTGCGCACGCGCGCCGTCAAGGATGAGAATGGTGATTACAAGATCACCGGCAACAAGACCTGGATCACCCACGCCGCGCGTACTCATGTAATGACTCTGTTGGCACGCACGGATCCGGACAATGACAACCACCGCGGCCTGTCAATGTTCCTAGCCGAGAAAAAACCCGGAACAGATGAGGCCCCCTTCCCCACTGACGGCATGTCGGGCGGAGAAATTGAAGTGCTGGGCTACCGCGGCATGAAGGAATATGAGCTGGCGTTCGACAACTTCCATGTCAAAGGCGAAAACCTGTTGGGCGGTGAAGAAGGCAAAGGTTTCAAGCAGTTGATGGAAACTTTCGAAAGCGCACGTATTCAGACGGCGGCGCGGGCCATTGGCGTTGCACAATCCGCGTTGGATGTGGGGATGCAATACGCCCAGGATCGCAAGCAGTTCAAAAAGTCGCTGATCGAATTCCCAAGAGTGTCAGGCAAACTGGCGATGATGGCTGTCGAGATCATGATCGCGCGGCAGCTGACCTATTTCTCGGCCTGGGAAAAAGATCACGGCAAACGCTGTGATCTTGAGGCCGGGATGGCCAAATTGCTGGGTGCCCGTGTGGCCTGGGCAGCTGCGGACAATGCCTTGCAAATTCACGGTGGCAACGGATTTGCGCTGGAATACAAAGTCAGCCGAATCCTGTGCGATGCACGCATCCTGAACATCTTCGAAGGTGCAGCCGAAATTCAGGCACAGGTGATCGCGCGGCGCTTGCTGGGATAAAAGATTACAGGTGCGCCTGCGGGCGCACCTGCCACATCTCCGCGTCAGAGACGCGTTTGCATTTGATATCCGGCATGAAAATATTGCCGGACAAATGTGATAGCGCGGGTTTCGTCCCATGTGACGCGTTCAATCACGAAAATCGCGGTCTCCCGGTCCACATTCAGATGCCGGGCCACATCCGCACTTGCATTGCTGGCGGAAAACGCAATCTCGCCGTGAGTATAGGGGGCATGGGTGACCAGCCATTCATTGGCGCTTTGAGATGTGAAATCCGCCTCAACTGCGGTCGGAATCGTGGTGAGGTTGATCCAGCGGTCTTCGTAAACAAAAGGTATCTCATCCGCGTATTGGACTGATATTACCTGCTTAAACTTATCATCTGCCGTGGCCATCATGCGGCTTTTCTGCGGAGCAGACGGTGTGCCCCTCTCGCAAACGATGGCGTGATAGCGAAATGCTTTGCCCAAGCCTTCGATTTCCCGCCGAATGATCGGGATGTCCAGCGTGGCCTTGCGCACAGGGTGCAATGCCACCCGCGTGCCTGCTTTGCGGCGGCGCTCAAGCAGACCGGAATCCGACAGGCTCTGCAAAGCGCGGTTCACCGTGGCACGGGCGCAGCCGAATTCCTCGGCCAGCGCCTGTTCCCCGGGGATCAGATCGCCCGGCGCCCAAAGCCGTGTGTGAATACGGCGCAGCACTTCGGCCTGTACGGCTTGCCAGTTGTTCAGGTCAGATTTGCCCACGCGCCTTTTGCCAATCTGTTATCATCGTCATGTGTCTGTTTGATACTATACGATCAAATGAATGCGTAGAACACGCTCATGCGATCTCAACTGTGATAGGCGCTAGCCCCTCGATCCACCCCTCCAAGCGGCTGCCCGGTTGTACAGGGCCAACGCCTGCCGGTGTGCCCGTGTAAATCAGATCTCCAGGTCCTAGATGATAGAACTGCGATAGATGCGAGATGATTTCAGGCACGGACCAGACCATATCTGAAAGTGCAGCAGATTGAACCTGTGCCCCATCATGCACCAAGCCAATTCTCTGACGGCTGACCGCCCCGAATTCCCGCACTGTTGTAATTGCCGCGATCAGTGCCGCGTTCTCAAAATCCTTGCCTAAATCCCAAGGGCGGCGCTTGTCTTTTGCGGCCCCTTGCAGATCGCGGCGGGTCAGGTCTATCCCACAAGCATAGCCAAACACGGCGTCCAATGCGTTCGAAGTACCAACATTTTTCGCATCCGCACCGATGGCCACGACAAACTCCATTTCGTAATGACAGTCGTTTGTGCCTACGGGATAAGGGATGGTCTGACCGGAGAGGCATAAAGCGTGGGCGGACTTGGTAAAGTAGAACGGCGCTTCGCGATCGACCTCATTGCCCATTTCGGCGGCGTGGGCCGCATAGTTGCGTCCGACACAGAAGATTCGGCGCACTGGGAACCCTTCTGCCAGGCCTTCAACAGGTACCAAAGGGGGCGAGGGGATTGAAAACAAAGAAGATGGCATTGCGGTTGGGACTCCTGACGTCAGCGCGCCCAAAGCATCAGACCATTGGCGCGGCCCAGTGTTTGTGGCATGACACCGGCAAAGAGCCAAGGCAGGACCACCCACAATGGCCGCGACCACCCCTTCGTTTCGACGCTATGCGCTGTATTTCGTGCCCGAGCACAGTGCATTCGCGGCGTTTGGAGCCTCTTGGTTGGGGTGGGACATCGTGACAGGACAAACCGAGCCGCACCCGCAGATTCCTAATTTGCCGCTAGATATCAGTGAAATAACCGAAACGCCCCGGCGATATGGGTTGCATGGCACGATCGTGCCGCCCTTTCGATTTAAATCGAATCACTGTTTTACAGATGTGGTGCAGGACATCGCCAGTGAGTGTGAAAAACTGGCCCCTGCTCCTCTGGCGGGATTAGAGCTTGTGCAACTCGGTCGGTTCCTCGCGTTGGTGCCCATGGGCGACACGGCAGCCCTCGGCACGTTGGCCGCCAAGGTGTTGCAGGCTTGCGATCCATTCCGCGCGCCCTTGTCGACTGCCGATCTGGAGCGACACCGCGCCAAGGGGTTGAGCGACCAACAAGACGCCTTGCTGATGCGTTGGGGGTACCCCTATGTAATGGAGGCTTTTCGGTTTCACATCACTCTGACGGGCAAGTTGTCCAAAACCCAGGCACGATTGACGTACGAGGTGTTGTCCCCGCTGCTGACCCCCCTGCTGGACGGAGCCTTGGTGATAGATCGGCTCGCCCTGGTTGGCGAAGACGACGCAGGGTCGTTTCATCTGATCTCGCAATTCCCTCTGAAGGGTGCCGCAGCCTAACCTTTAGCAAACCGCAGCATAGCTGCCCCGGCCAAAGTGGTCGCCGTGGCCGCAACCTTAAGCAGGTTCAGCGGTTCTTTCAGGATCAAAACACCGATGAGCAACGCAAAGACGATGCTGGTTTCGCGCAGGGCCGTGACCAGCGCGATGGGGGCCTGCGTAAAGGCGTAGACGACCAAAGCATAGGCCACAAAGGACGCCCCACCCCCCAGCAGCATGATGTGGGGTAACCGCAGAGCGCGGCGCATGGTGTTTGGTCGGATCACGGCGCAGCCCAGGCCATAAACCACACCGTTCAGAAACGCGATCCATGCGAAAAACCCCAAAGCCGTGCCAGCCAGACGTGCGCCAATGCCATCAACCAGCGAATAGGCGGCGATGAACATCCCTGTGATCAACGCCAGCGTGGCCGCTTTGGTCTGAAACAACCCATCCGCATTGCGAACCAGGCTGATGCTGGCAATGCCCAACGCCACAAGGGCGATAGCGAGCAATTGCAGGCTTGAAAAGGTGACGCCTAAGAAGGCCGCCGACACGCCGGCCACGATCAGCGGCGCGACTCCACGGGCGATTGGGTAGACTTGGGTCATGTCACCGATGCGATAGGCGGCCATGAGAAACATCTGATAGCCAATATGCAGCACCACGCTGGCCCAGATCCATGGCCAGCTTTCGGAAGTTGGACTTGCGACAAACAGCAGACACACTGCAGCGACAGCGCCCTGACCCAGCACCACGGCCGTCATCGCAGTGATTTTATCTGCACCGCCCTTGACCAGAGCATTCCAAACAGCGTGCAGCAAGGCGGCCAGCAGGACAATCGCAAAGACAGAGGTGCTCATACAGCGGGCCCTTTTTTGGCATAGCGCGCAAGGCGCTGCTCCAGCGTGCCGGTGTGCAGCTCCAGCAAGTGATTGTCGTAGGTGTGAAAGTAAAGCGAGCGCCCCTCACCCGTTACCCGGGGACGCGGCGGCCGCAGATCGAGGCCCAGCGATAGGATGCGTTGATGACGGTCGTCAAACTCATCCTCAGATATCTGAAAGGCCACGTGGTTGTAACTGCGTTCGGACAGCGGATCGCCTTTCATATTGGCCACCCAGGTGTCGCCGACCAAATAGAACCGCTCTTCTGACAGGGAAAACTGATCGGGGCCGCTGTCATAGACCTTTTGCGCCAGCAGCACCTCTTCCATGATCAGTTGCATCTGATCCAGGTCAGCGGTGATGAGGGTGATATGCGAGAGACCAGTGCTCATCCTATGTATGTCCTTTGAGCAGCTTTTCACCAGACCTTAGTGGTACGCGCGAAGGTTGACCACCAGTGGCGGTGAATTGCCACTGGGGCAAGAGTGGGGATTGTGTCGTACAGGTGGCAAGCGTATCTGAGAGCCATGAACACGCACACCAAACCCAGGCTAACCCGAGAGGCATGGATCACGGCGGGACTCACGGCCTTGATGTCGGTTGGCCCTGACGCGTTGAAGGCCGAGCCCTTGGCACGGCGGATGAAGACCACCAAAGGGTCCTTCTATTGGCATTTCAAAGATGTGCCTGACTTTCACAAGGCCGTCTTGGCGTTTTGGCAAACCGATGCACAGGTTGAATTGGCAGATGGCACATCGGTCATGCAATTGCGGGCCTTGGCCGAGCATCTGGCGACACAAGGCACTGCCGAACCCGCGATCCGCGCCTGGGCCAAAAGCAACAAAACCGCAGCGCGGGTATTGGCCAAGGTCGACACAGTGCGACTGGCGCAGCTTGAGACGCTCCTCGATGAAATTGGCATCGCAAACCCGGAAATGGCGCGCATTCTCTATGCCGCCGCTCTTGGCATGCGGGATATGCCCGAAACCGCTCAGGTAGGGCCAGATGCCATGGGCACATTGGTTGATTTGGTGCTGGCCCTACGATGATCCGTATGTTGCATATAGGGGCTTTGTTGGTCGGGCTGGCTTTGGCTGGCTGCAAAAAGGATGAAACCGTGACAGGCTATGGCGGCGCAGACATTTTGTGGGTGCTGCAAAGCATCGACGGCAAAGCGTTTACAGCGCGCGCCAACCTGAGCTTTCCCACTGAAGGCGAAATCGCAGGCCAAGCGCCCTGCAATCGCTTCTTTGGCAGCCAGACAGCCCCCTATCCGTGGTTCAGCACCGGGCCATTGGGAGCCACCCGTATGGCCTGCCCCGAACTGGAGGCCGAAGGGCAATACTTGCAAGCGCTGGAGGAGATGACCCAGGTTGAAGTGCTGGGGGATACGATGATCTTGAGCAATGATGCAGGGCGAAAGATGGTGTTCAAAGCCGAGACGTAAAACGATCCACAAAGCGCTGACGGGCTTCGGGCAGAGGTTTGTGCCCCAATTCAGGTGCAAGCTGGGTTTGCAGGAAATGCCCGGTGACGCGAAATCCCTCTGCAATCTCTTCATCTGGTGCAGGACCATGCCCCAAAAGGCAAGGTGGCAAAGGCAACAGTCTGTCGGCCCATTCGCCAGCCCCCGCACGCGACACCGCCCGGCCGGTCCGCGGCGAGATATAGCTTAGGTCATTGGCCTGCGCGCCATTGACAGCGCAGGCACTGAGATCAAGACCAAAGCCCATCTCCTCCAGCAAAGCCAGTTCCCATTTCAGATAGGCCAACGGCCACAGTTCAGGCTGGCCCAGCAAGTCCAGCAGAACTTCAGTTTGTTGATAGAGCTTGCCGTGCGCTTCGCGTTCGGGCAGCGAAAACAGCAGCAACGCCGTCACGGTATTGAGCCCGGCCAGCGACAACCGGTCCCCCATCGAGGCCACCGCACGCGAGCGGATAAGTTCAGCCGAGAACGTGCCCAGGTGATCTTCAAGCCGGGCACGCCATTCCAGATCAAGCTGCGCGCCGGGTTGCAAGACGGGAGCCAGTTTGCGCGAGACCCCGCCGCGCACGATGCCTGCATGGCGACCACGCGAAGGGGTAAACACCTCGATGATGGCGGAGGTTTCGCCATGTGTCCGGCTGGACAACAAGATGCCTTGGTCGCGCCATTCCATTGGTGATCATGTGCCTTGATGCTCGGGTGGGGCATTCGACACCAAAGCGTAGGGAATGCCAAGGGGAACAACTACCGCCGATTTCCAGCTGAATGCTGCGGAAACAATCAGGAAACCCATAGGTGACAATTGCGCCGTGGATGTGATTGACTGACCGCAATTCATTTTTTCAGATTCGAGGAATTTCAATGACCCGCCTCAAACGCATTGCCCAAACGGCCCTGCTGACCAGCGCCCTGACCCTTGGAACACACGCCGCCACCGCCAATGAGAACGTGATGGTGGTTTTTGACGGCTCAAACTCCATGTGGGGCCAGATCGACGGTAAGGCCAAGATCGAAATTGCCCGGGATGTGATGGACAACCTGTTGGGAGAGTGGACCAATGACCGCGATGTCGGCCTGATGGCTTATGGCCATCGGCGCCGCGGGGATTGCACAGATATTGAAACGCTGGTCGAGCCTGGGGCCGCAGCGCGTGATGACATCCTTGCGCGGATCAACGCGATCACACCCACAGGGAAAACACCTCTGACCGACGCGGTCGAACAAGCTGCCACGGCGCTCTCCTACACCGACAAGCCTGCCGTGGTCGTCCTGATCTCGGACGGGTTGGAAAGCTGCGAGCGCGACCCTTGCGCCTTGGCTGAGGCTTTGGAGAAGGCTGGTGTGGATTTCACAGCACATGTGGTGGGGTTTGGTCTGGGAGGCGATGCGGACACGACGTCACTCTCGTGTATTGCAGAAAAGACAGGAGGCGAATTCATTTCGGCTTCTAACGCAGATGAACTTGGCGCAGCACTCAGCGCGGTGGGCACAGCAGTGGCCGAAACCCCCGAGCCGGAACCCATCGTCGAGCCAGAGCTGCCCGAAGTGACCCTTTCCGGACCGGCAACAGCCGTGATCGGATCAAAATTCAAGGTCACCTGGGCCCCCTATCTGCAGAATGACTACCTCGCGATCGTGCCCATGGGAGCCGATGAGGAAACGTTTGGCAACTACGTGGCAACTCTCGATAAAAGCGAGGCCGACCTGCGTGCACCAGCGGATGCCGGGCTGTATGAATTGCGCTATATCGATCGGGCCACACGTACCACTTTGGGCCGAGCGGCCATCGAGATCACCGAACCCGAAGTAACAGTGTCGGCCCCCGCGCACGTGGTCACTGGCGAATCCTTCCCCGTCAGCTGGACCGGAGCCATATCACAGAGCGATTACATCACGATTGTTCCGGTCGGTGCGGACGAGGGTGAGTTCGGAAACTACACGACCCTTGGCAATCACAGCGAGCGTAAACTGACAGCCCCAGCCGATCCGGGCCTTTACGAAGTACGCTATATCCTGCGCGAAGGATCCAAAACCCTGGCCCGTACTCCGGTTGAGGTGGGAGAACCCGAAGTCACCGTCTCGGCTCCAGCCTCGGTTCAAACCGGCGCCCGGTTCAAAGTCAGTTGGACTGGCACCATCGCCAAAGGAGACTATGTGGCGATTGTCCCCGTCGGGTCTGAAGAGGGCACGTTTGGCAATTATCAAACCGTTCAGGATCGCACGGAACGCGAGTTGAAAGCCCCGGCCGATCCGGGCCTTTACGAAGTACGCTATATCCTGCGCGAGGGGTCAAAGACCCTGGCCAGCACATCTGTAGAAGTGATTGAGCCTCAGGTGACACTCACCGCTCCTGACTCTGCACGTACGGGTGAAGAATTCACTGTCAGCTGGACCAACGCCGTGGACAGAGGGGACTATGTCGCCATTGTCCCTGCCGGGTCAGATGAAGGCGAGTTTGGCAACTACACCACTGTCGGAGACAAGACCGAACGCGAGTTGCGCGCACCCTCGGACCCAGGATTGTATGAGGTCCGGTACATCCTGCGCGAAGGGTCGAAAACCTTGACCCGCACCATGATCGAAGTGGTGGAAGCCACAGTCACGGTCAGCGCGCCTCAGAGTGTCTCGGCAGGGGCTGAAGTTCGCGTGAGCTGGACAGGCACGGTCAGTTCGGGAGACTACATCAACATCGTCCCCATGGGCGCTGAAGAAGGCACTTATGGTGCCTATGCCACTGTCGGTGACAAGACCGAGCGAGATTTGCAAATGCCGGGTGATCCCGGCCTGTACGAATTGCGCTATGTGCTGCGCGAAGGCGGTAAAACACTTGCCAGCCAGCCGATCGAAGCCGTCTTGCCAGAGGTCACGCTGGACGCCCCTGATCAGATCCGTTTGGGGGATCCGTTGCGGGTTAGCTGGACTGGCACGGTCAACAGCCGAGACTACGTCAATCTGGTTCCGATGGGCACAGATGACGCCACTTTGGACAATTACGTATCGGTGCAAAAGAAAACGCAGCGGGATCTGCGCACGCCGGACACCCCGGGCATGTATGAATTGCGCTATGTGCTGAATTCCAATGGCCGCGTCCTGGCACGCCGCCCCGTGGAGGTCTTGCCTGCGGATGCTGCGCTGAACACGGGCGCAAGCCTTGGCGCACCGACCACTGCTGCCCCGGGCGTCACAATAGATATCAGCTGGAGCGCAGATACCGACAGCACGGACCAGCGCATCACTTTGGCTAAGGCCGATCAGGCGATCTTCACCTGGATTGAGGCGGTTAAAATCGCCGGGGCAACGCCTGTGCAGATCACCTTGCCCGATGAACCGGGTGTCTACGAATTGCGGTTTCTGGACGTCAGCAATCAGGCCGTATTGGCCCGGCAAGTGATCAAGGTAGAGTAAATGATCTAAAGCGTTTCCAGAAAAACCTGCGACATCCGCTTTTGTCGAAACGCACGCAACGCCGTTATGCTCCGCGCGTTTCGCGTTATCTTCTTGCCTCAAGTATAGGTTGCAAAACTTTAGTCGCTGAGCCCCGGCTCATCCAACAAATGCCGCCCCGCGCGGTCTTCGACCTCGATCACCCAGAGATCGGGATCGAACTCTTTCTGGCGCGTGATGGCCGTATCGACATCCTGCTCGTCACCAGTCGTCAACTGAACCCATTCACGCGCGCCTGACATCAGATCAAAGCTGCGTTGAAAGGCCTGCGCCTGCCCGTCCAATGTGTTGAGTTTGACCAGAACAGCCCCCGCGGTGTCATCCCCGTGGGCGGTGACAAACGCTGGGATGTCAGCCAACCTGAGGCGTGTCAGATAGGCCTGCACCCAAAATTCAGAGGTCAGGCGTGTCATGTTGGGCCGGCCACTTTGAGTATTTTCGGGAAGATGAAGGAGCGCTCACTTCCCATCGCGGAAATCGAGCCCCATTTCAGTGAACCGCTCAGCCTCGTCCAGCCAGCCGGGGCGCACTTTGATCTGCAGGAACAAATGTATGCGCCGGCCCAGAAACTCTTCCAGCTCCAGTCGCGCGGCAGTCGAGACAGACTTGATCGTCTCACCTTTGTTGCCCAGCACGATGCCCTTGTGACCATCACGGGTCACATAGATCACCTGATCAATCCGGGCCGAGCCGTCCTTGCGTTCTTCCCAGTTTTCCGTCTCGACGGTCAGCTGATACGGTAATTCCTGATGCAGGCGCAGGGTCAGCTTTTCACGGGTGATCTCGGCGGCAATCATACGCATGGGCAGATCGGCGATCTGATCCTCTGGGTACAGCCACGGTCCTTCCGGCAACTCTCCAGCCAGCCAGGCGCGCAGCGTGTCCACACCGTGGCCTTTCTCGGCCGAGATCATAAAGGTCTCGGCGAAGTCGAACCTGTCGTTCAGATCCTTTGTCAGTGACAGCAAAGTCTCAGATTGTACGCGGTCAATCTTGTTGATGGCCAATGCAACCTTACGGCCTTTGGTGACATCGCCCAAGCCTTCCAGAATACGCTCGACACCCTCTGTCACACCGCGGTGCGCCTCTACCAACAAGACGACAACATCGGCATCCGAGGCCCCACCCCAGGCCGCCGCCACCATGGCGCGGTCCAGGCGACGCCGCGGCTTGAACAGACCTGGCGTGTCAACAAACACCAGCTGCGCGTCGCCTTCAATCGCCACCCCCCGAATACGGGCGCGGGTGGTTTGCACCTTGTGGGTCACGATCGACACTTTCGCGCCCACCATTCGGTTGAGCAGCGTCGATTTACCGGCATTTGGCTCGCCAATCAGGGCGACAAAGCCCGCACGTGTTGTCATATCTGTCTCCATGAGGCGCTGCCCTATCCTATCTCCCGTCGCAAGGCCAGACACAACCTCTTCGTTTGCATCCCTATACGTACAAACATCGAGTGGTGCGCCCCATTACAGCCGGGGGTTTGGGGGGCGCCCCCAAGGCCTGCGCGGCCTGTACGCGATCATGAGTCTTGCGGCGAGGCTGCGCCTTTAGGGAGAGGGCGTCTCCACCTGATTCAGAAGCGAGCGCGCAGCAGCTTGTTCCGCTTGACGTTTGGACCCCGCGGTGGCGGTGGCTGCTTGCCCGTCACGCAATTGCACCTCAATCGTAAACTGTGGTGCATGATCAGGACCGCTGCGCTTTGTCTCTACATAGGCCGGTGGGGGTAAACCACGCGCCTGCGCCCATTCCTGCAGGGATGTTTTCGCATCCCGCGCATCATCCTGCACCGTGTGCACCCGCGCGCCCCAAAGGCTCAGCACCAAGGTGCGGGCCACTTCGAACCCCGCATCGCGGTAGACCGCAGCAATCACGGCCTCCATCGCATCGCCCAGAAGCGCCAGTTTGCGCCGTCCACCCGACATCATCTCGGACCGGCCCAGTTTCAGGACCTTGCCCAGGTCAATCTCGCGGGCAATCTCGGCGCAGGTTTCTTTGCGCACCAGTGCATTGAACCGGGGCGCCAGCTGGCCCTCCGACGCATCCGGATCCACGTCCAACAAGGCCTCGGCCATCACCAGACCCAACACGCGGTCGCCCAGGAATTCAAGTCGCTGATTGTCGTCGCGCGTGGCAGAGGACATTGAGGCATGGGTCACCGCACGCACCAACAGTGCGGGATCTGTAAACACATATCCCAGCCGATCCTGAAAGGCTCGCAGTTCACTCGACAGTTTCATTCCACCCTCTTGAACATCCGGTCCGGGCGCCAAGTCCAGACATACATCAGGCCACTGCCTGCCGATGAAAACAGAATACGCGCCACGCGCCCGGTCAGATTATCCCTTGAAATTGATCCAAGGCCACCCTGTTCGGGTGCCATCCGGGAATCGTTGGAATTGTCCCGGTGATCCCCGACAAGGAAAAAGGCGTCTGGTTCAAGCGTGATCTCGGCCACATCATCAAGCGGCGTGGGCCCCATATCCAATACATCATAGCTGCGGCCTTGCGGCAAAATCTCAGACAGCCGTGCTTTCTCGCAGACCCCGCCTGCCTCGGGTGCGTTGATGCACCGAGGAAGGCGATTCATTGCGCCCTGGGGCGTATATGCTTCCAAGTAGGGCTCAGGATTAGCCTGCGGCAAAGCCTTGCCATTCAAAACGATGACACCATTTTGTACAGAAATCGTATCCCCGGGCATCCCGATCAGGCGTTTTATGTATTCTGCATCACTACCATCGGGCCGAAACACTAATATGTCACCACGTTTGGGGGCGTAGATGGGCACCACTGCCACGAAATCGCCGACCAAGAGTGTGGGTTTCATGGACCCCGCCGGAATCCAATAAGGAGCCCAGAACGCGCGGGACAACAGTAACGCACCAAAGGCAAGCGACACGGCAAAGCCCAAACGGGAATACCCCTTGTCCACGGGATTGTTCAGATCGCCACCGGGTTTGAAGGCAAGGAAAATTGTCAGGATCAAGCCGATGATCGGCAAAATCGCAACCCACATCAGCCAACCCGACCATCCCACATCCCGCAATCGACGACGGGTATGACCTAACCAAATGGGAAAAATCATCGTCAGTGACACAAACACAGCCGTGTTGGCCCCTGAGAAATTGCGCGTGGCCGGGATCATGGCCGCCAGACCCATTGCCGCGACGGTGACCAAAATATACGGCAGGCGCGGTGTGGTGCCCGACCAGTCAAAACCTCGCCTTATCAGGTTCGAGGTAGAGGGATTTGTGCTCCCTCCGCTCACTCCAGCCCCTTGAAGAAGCGGTTGCCGCGCCAGGTCCAGAAATACAGCATGGACCGCCCAGCCGAAGAGAAAATCACACGATCGGCCCGGCCAATCAGGTTCTCGTAGGGGACAAATTCAACCCCGCCCACGGCCTGGGGAAAACGGCTGTCGGTCGAATTGTCGCGGTTGTCTCCCATAAAGAAATAATGCCCTTCGGGAACCGAATAGACGCCGGTATTGTCCGAGCGTTGCGTTGTGATGTTGAGCGTATGATACCCGCGCCCACTTGGCAGGGTTTCGCGGAACCGGCTTTTGGTGCAAGACGCGCCTTTGCCAACGGCCCCGTTTTCACAACGTGGACGACGTTGCAGCGGGCCTTGGGCGGCAAATGTTTCCTCAAACACGCCGGCCTCTTCGGTTATGACGGCCTCGCCATTGACTTGAAGAACACCTTTCGTCACCTGAATTTTATCTCCAGGCAGCCCCACCACACGTTTGATGAAATCAGTGCCATTCACCGGATGGCGAAAGACGATGATATCTCCGCGCTCGGGCTCGCCGCCCATCAAACGCGTGTTGTCACCGTCGAGAAAGCCACAGATGTCCTTGGCGTCCACATCAATGCCCAAGCGCGCGATCCGCACTGTGGGGCAAGACGCGTAGGAATAGCCGTAAGCGAACTTGTTCACAAAGAGGAAATCCCCGATCAGCAGCGTGTCTTTCATTGACCCGGACGGAATCCAAAACGGCTGGAACAAAATGGTGCGAAAGATGCCTGCGATGACCAGTGCCCAGAAGACGGTTTTGATCGTCTCCCAGATGGTGCTGCCTGCTTTGGCCTCGGTGGTCATATGGCGGTCTCCGCTCGTGCTTTCAGATGTCGGGGTTACATGCGGCGTGGGCTTGGGGGTGTCAAGGGAGGCCGCGTCAGCTTTGCGCGAGAGGCCGCGCTTCTATCACCACAAAGGCCTGCGCCCAGGGGTGATCATCGGTCAGGGTGACGTGGATGATGGCCTCGTGACCTGGCGGGGTCATATCCGCCAATCGCTCCGCGGCCCAGCCGGTCACTTCCATGACCGGCTGCCCGGTCTCCAGATTGCTGACGGCCATGTCTTTCCACGAGATGCCCATGCGCAGGCCAGTGCCCAGCGCCTTGGAGCACGCCTCTTTCGCGGCCCAGCGTTTGGCATATGTCCCGGGTGTATCCGCCCGATTTTCCGCTTTGGTTTGTTCCGTTTCGGTGAACACACGATTGCGAAATCGATCGCCAAATCGCTCAAGCGTGCCAGTGATGCGCTCGATGTTCGCCAGGTCTGTGCCGATGCCCAATATCATCGCGCGAAGGCCGATCGGATCAGCGCAACGCCCGCGATGCTAAACAGTGCTGCCGACGCCCCTTCAATCCAACGCCGAAACCGGCGGTAGGTGGTCATCATGCCCTCCATTGAGAAGACCAGCGAATACGTCAGGTTGTTCAGAAACGCCATCACCACGCAGACCAATGTGGTCAGGATGATCGACAGCACAGACCCCGACGGATCCAGCCCCATGGACAGCGCTGCCATCCACGCGATGACAGATTTCGGATTTGATAAGTTCAAGACAACACCGCGCCAGAACCATCTGCCATGTCTAGCCTCAGCGATCTTGACGTCTCGGGGCGTCGCTGCGGTGCGCGCCGATCCCCACGCCAGATAAAGCAGATAAAAGCCGCCAATCAGTTTCATCACCAATAAGGCTCCCACCGAAGCCTGCAGCAATGCCCCCATACCCGTGGCCGCCAGAATGCCCCAAACCACGAGCGCCACGCTGAGGCCCAGCCCATAGATCACGCTGGCACGCCTGCCATAGCGCATGGCAATCGCGGCATTGGACAGGTTCGCCGGCCCCGGTGAGGCCGCCACAATCCAGAAAGCAATGCCAACTGCGACCAATGTGGGAATGCTGACCATCATCAAACTCCTTACATGCCTTAATACAATGTGGCCTTGATCGCCCCGGATTGCTGGTTGAGCGTAAAGCGCAAGCGAGCGGGAAGAAACTCGGTTCCATTAAAAAACTTCACTCTCGTTTTGAACGTAAGCCCGTTTGCAGCGTTGTAGTCGACCGTGATGTCTTGGAAATCAATCTCCGCAAAGCCAACCTGTTTGGTCAATCCAACTGTCCTGCATTGGCGTTGTCCCTGCTCATTCAAAGGGGGAGACAGGATCAGAATATGAAAGGGACCCACGGCCGGAGCGACCAGGTTCAACATTGCCAGTCGTACGGCCTCGCGCGAATAGGTTTTGGTGTTTTCGGTCCAAGGCTCGACAATCGCATCAGCCCGGGCCATCCCGTCGCAGGGTTGTACAATGGGTGCAGCCGAAGCGTTGGTTGCATTGAAGACCAGCCACAATGCCGTGGCCGCGCCGCGCCATGGGCGTGTCATTCCACTTCGCCACGGCTGCGCATGACGCTAAACTGGTTGGCTGCCCCAATGCCCGCAAAAAGCCGGTTGAAGATCAGGTAACCGCCTGCATAGATCGCCAGCAACACATTGAATTGTTGTGACAAAGGTTGCGCTATTGCCAGTTTCCCAAACTCCGGGGCAATGCTGCCGGCCGCAAAGGCGATGGCGACGTTCAGCGCCACGGCGATTCCAGTTGCGATCCAGGTGAAGCCCCAAATCTCGACCGAGGCAGGCCGACGTTTGTGGGCCTTTGCGAATTGCTGCCCTTCAACGAGGGCAGCGATCATGGCCGGCACCATAAGCTGAGCGGAATGGCCCAGAACATTGTCCGTTGCCGTGTTGAGCGCTGTGATCAGCAAAGCGGCGCCCAAGGCGACCGCCACAAAGACCACACCATATCGAACCGGGTTCATATGGCCGACCGGTATTCCGCGCCACGGGCGATATCCATCAGCTCGCGCATGTGACGGATCGCGGGATCCAACCCCATGAAAATAGCCTCGCCAATTAAGAAGTGGCCGATGTTCAGTTCCATCACCTCGGGCAGGGCCGCAACGGGCTGCACGCAATCATACGTCAGCCCGTGGCCCGCATGCACCTCGAGCCCCAGTGAATGGGCAAACTGGGACATTTCGCGCAGGGCTACATATTCGCGGTCGCGGTCTTCAATGCGCCCTTCTGCATGAGCATCGCAATAGGCACCTGTGTGCAGTTCGATCACCTCGGCGCCGATCCGGTGGGCCGCTTCAATCTGGCGTTTGTCGGCGGCGATAAAGATGGACACCCGGCAGCCGACGTCGCGAAGGGGTGCAATGAAATGGGCCAGACGGTTTTCCTCGCGCGCCACTTCCAATCCGCCTTCGGTGGTTTTTTCTTCGCGCTTTTCAGGCACGATGCACACCGCGTGGGGTTTGTGACGCAGGGCGATGTCCTGCATTTCCTGCGTGGCTGCCATCTCAAAGTTGAGCGGCACCGTCAGGACCTCCATCAGCCGGTCGATATCGCAGTCCGAGATGTGGCGGCGGTCCTCGCGCAGGTGGGCGGTGATGCCATTGGCCCCCGCCTCCTCGGCGATCTTGGCCGCGCGCAGAGGATCGGGGTATTCTCCCCCACGGGCATTACGGACGGTGGCAACATGGTCGATGTTCACGCCAAGGCGTAGTGGAATGGACATGGCAAGGGTTCCTTTCACCTGAGGTGAGTCGCTCAGGTCAGGTTAGAGGAGTTTTCGCATAAGGCGAACCCGGGTCACCAAGGAATATTGTACCAATATCCTGCGTCACGTTCCTGCTGGTCAACAGAACCCACCATGCATATCAGCAGTAAGACCGTTTACTCGGCCTCGCCCTTGTTCTTGACTTTGGGCGCAGCCTTTTCCGTCGCCTTTTCCTTGATCGCGGCCAGTTTCGCCTTCAGCGCGCCCTTGCGGCGGTTTTTGTAAGCAATGATCAGCGGTAGCGACAGATAGTAGCCAGCCAGTCCAAAGATAATGCCCGGGATGATGCCGCCGACCAGGTAGGGCAGGAAAACTTCGCCATAAAAGACCGACAGATGCGACCAATCAGACTGTTCATGCGTAAAAAGAGCTCGAAAGTTGTGCCACAGATCTTCGCCGGCATCGACAAACTTGCCGCCCAGCGAACGCTGCACCTCTTCCGAACTCAGCTTGTTGAGACCCAACAAATAATATCCGGTGTTCAGCGACATCGCCCCGATGGGTAAAAACGTCAGTGGATTGCCAAAAAACGTGGCCAAAAGCGAAGCCACGATATTACCGCGCATCACCCAGGCCACGAAGGCTGCCAGAAAGAAATGCAATCCGAAGAGCGGCGAAAACGTCACGAAGATGCCCGCAAAGATACCCCGCGCGATGCGGTGCGGCGGATCTGGTAAACGACGCAGGCGGTGCTTCACATAGTGAAATCCCCGCGCCCAGCCTCCTTTGGGCCAGACGAAGTCCGCAACCGCCTTGTACCAGGGGCGTCTATCTCGGCGTTTAAAAACCACGCGCGCGGGCTCCTACATTGCGTCTTGTGTCGCACCTGCGGCCCGGGCGGGGTCACGCAAACGCTCAATCGCGGCCACATCATTTTCTGCCTCCAGCACCGAAATCACGCCATGTAGGTGTTCTACATCGCGCAGTTCGATATCAACCTGAAGTCGGTAAAAATCGGGTTTGCGGTCCACAAATGTCATGTCCGAGATATTGGCCTTCTGCTCGCCAATCAAGGTGCAAATGCGTCCCATCACGCCAGCGTCATTACCGATGGTCACATCGAGGCTGACTTCATAGACCGCCGGATGCCTTCCGCCGTGCCAATGCAGATCCAGCCAGCGTTGCGGCTGATCGTCATAATTTGACAGCGTGTCGCAATCAATCGCATGCACCACGACGCCGCGCCCGCGATAGGTGATGCCCACGATGCGCTCTCCCGGGAGGGGTTGGCAACACAGCGCACGGTCAAAGCTCTGATCCGCTGCCAGTCCGATTACGGCCAGGTCCTTACCAATTTCTTCGGCATCATCCGGCATCAGCTCGGGGTAGATGGCGTTCAGCACCTGAACAGTGGTCAACTCGGCACTGCCCAGCCGCGCCAAAACATCGTCTGAGGTTTTCATGTTCAGATGACGGGCCGCCGTTTCAAGCGCCTTGTCAGTGGCTTTTTTGCCCACGTGGTCAAAGGCCGCACGCGCCAGTTCCCACCCCAGTTTGATAAAGCGATCGCGGTCAATTTCGCGCAGGGCGCGGCGGATGGCCGAGCGGGCCTTGCCGGTGACGGCGATATCTAGCCAGGTGGATTGCGGCGTTTGTCCGTCCGCAGTGATCACCTCAACCGATTGGCCATTCTTGATCCGCGTCCACAAAGGCACCCGCATCCCGTCGATCTTTGCCCCCACCGTGGCATGGCCAATCCGGGTGTGGATGGCGTAGGCAAAATCAATTGGGGTCGCGCCACGCGGCAGCTTGACCACCTCGCCTTTGGGGGTGAAGCAGAACACCTTGTCGGCGTACATCTCAAGCTTGACCGCCTCTAGGAACTCGGCGTGATCTTCCTCGGCGTCGAATTGCTCTGTCAGACCCGCAATCCATTTGGCCGGGTCGACGGCAAATGGGTTTTCCGAACGCTCGCCATCCCGATAAGACCAATGTGCCGCCACACCCGTTTCGGCAACATCGTGCATTTGCAGGGTGCGAATTTGCACCTCGACGCGTTTGCCATCGCGCCCGGAGACGGTGGTATGAATCGAGCGGTATCCATTCGATTTGGGCTGACTTATGTAATCCTTGAACCGGCCCGGAACAGCAAACCAACGCCTGTGGATGGCGCCCAAGGCTGCATAGCAATCGGTTTCAGTTTGGGTGAGGATGCGAAATCCATAGATATCAGAGAGACGAGAAAACCCGATCTCTTTTTCCTGCATCTTGCGCCAGATGGAATAGGGTTTCTTTGCACGCCCCAGCACCTCTGCCTTGATGCCCGCCTTGTCAAATTCGTGACGCATATCGGCGGTGATCCGACCGATCACGTCGTCCGATGCCTTTTGCAAGGTCAGAAAACGGCGGATGATCGAGGCGCGGGCTTCGGAGTTGATCACCTTGAACGCCAGGTCTTCCAGTTCTTCGCGCATCCATTGCATACCCATACGCCCCGCCAGAGGGGCAAAGATATCCATGGTCTCACGGGCCTTTTTCAGCTGCTTTTCTGGACGCATCGCCTTGATCGTGCGCATGTTATGCAACCGGTCGGCCAGTTTCACCAGAATGACACGCATGTCCTTTGACATCGCCATGAACAATTTGCGGAAATTTTCGGCCTGTTGAGTTTCGGTCGAGCTGAGTTGCAGGTTGGTCAGCTTGGTGACCCCGTCAACCAGATCGGCGATCTCTCCACCAAACATGTCCGCTATTTGGGTGTAAGAGGCCCGGGTGTCTTCGATGGTGTCGTGCAGTAGGGCCGTGATGATCGTGGCATCATCCAGACGCTGCGAGGCCAGGATATAGGCAACTGCAACGGGATGGCTGAAATAGTCTTCGCCGGAATGACGATACTGACCCTGGTGCATCTGGCGGCCATACTCGTAGGCCGCGCGGATCAAAGTCTCTTCGGTTTTAGGATTGTAGGCGCGGATTTTATCAAGAAGCTCTTCGACAGGGATCATCCGCGCAATCGTCCCTTACTTCAGGGCGGGGTTAACCCTCGCCCTGCGCTTCCATCAGTGCCCGCAGCAGTTTTTCTTCGGACATATCATCATCAGCAGGTTTGTCGGCCTCGGACCCGCCACCCATAAGCAACGCCATGCTGTCTTCTTCGGGTTCATCCACCTCGATCTGCGTTTGATTCGATTCGATCAGACGCTCGCGCAATTCTTCAGCCGATTGGGTTTCTTCCGCGATCTCGCGCAGGGACACGACGGGGTTCTTGTCGTTGTCGCGGTCCACTGTAATAGGCGATCCAGCCGAGATTTCACGGGCACGGTGAGCGGCAAGCATCACCAGATCAAAACGGTTTGGAACCTTGTCGACGCAATCTTCGGTGGTTACGCGGGCCATGAGACCTCCGGCAGGTGGGTTAAAGAAGCCATGTAACTAAAGGCTTGAACCAAGAATTACAAGCCCGGAAAGGGGGTATCATGCGAGATTTTACTTATGATTTGAAAGCCGTTCGCATTAGGTCGAATTCACCCCGATTTGCATGAAGTGCTTCGCCTGTCACAGCACCACGACGTCCTGAGTGGCATCTGCAGGTAAGTTCTCGCACATTTGCGTGACGCTCAGCCCCAGCACCGGATGCACCCAATCGGGGGCGACATCGCGCAGGGGTATCAAAACAAAGGCCCGGTCCTGTAGGCGCGGGTGCGGAAGAACCAACTGATCTGGTGTTGCTTCAATCTGGTCCGCCAAAGACAGATCGCGCCATTGCCTATGGGTTTCGGCATCCGGCAAAACGGCATCGCCTGCCGCCACTAAATCCAGATCCAATGTACGCTGTCCCCACCGCTGTACCCGCGTTCGGCCAAAATCCGCCTCTACGGAATGCAACGCGTCGAGGGCTTCTTCAGGCGAGCCGTCAAAAGCAATACGGGCTGCGGCATTCACATAATCCGGACCTGCTCCTGGAGGAAAACAGGGTGTCCTATAAAAGTGACTGGTCCCAAGGACTTGCACACCCGAAGCTTCAAGCATGGACAGCGCAGCGCGCAGGGTTTGTTGCGGCACACCGGCGGGAGACCGCAAGTTTGCGCCCAGTGCGATCAGAAATTCTTGACCGGTTTTTATCATAACCTATCCTTATAGAACGGCTGACGGGTATTGCCTATTCCAGAGAAATACCTAGTTTGGCTTCCCGAGTCTGCTCAATAATTACCACTCACACTCTTACACTCGAGCAGGTTTATATAGTTTGGAAGGACATTTATATGTTTTACAAAGACGAACGGCTTGCGCTGTTCATCGATGGCTCGAATTTGTATGCAGCCTCCAAAGCACTTGGGTTTGATATCGACTACAAATTATTGCGGTCCGAATTCATGCGCCGTGGTAAGTTGCTCAGAGCCTTCTACTACACTGCACTGCTGGAAAATGACGAGTATTCGCCCATTCGGCCCTTGGTTGATTGGCTGAACTATAATGGGTTCTCAATGGTGACCAAACCGGCAAAAGAGTATACCGACAGCCAAGGCCGTCGGAAGGTTAAGGGCAATATGGATATCGAATTGGCCGTGGATGCGATGGAACTTGCTCCGCGGATCGACCATATTGTGCTGTTCTCCGGGGATGGAGATTTCCGTCCTTTGGTGGAAAGCCTGCAACGCCAAGGCGTTCGCGTATCGGTCGTCTCGACCATTCGCAGTCAGCCGCCAATGATCTCGGACGATTTGCGTCGTCAGGCGGACAACTTCATTGAGCTCGAAGACCTCAAAGATGTGATTGGCCGCCCACCGCGTGATCCGATGCCCGAGCGCGAAAGTGCTTATGCTGCAGCTGAAAGTTAAAGTGCCCTGCACTTAACGCCATATAAAACACGCCGGGGCCTCATGGCCCCGGTTCGCGTTTGAGGGACCATCATTTGTAGGCGTCCTGCACAAACCGTTCAGCAATCGCCAACCCGTGGGTCATACCCTGCCCATTGGTCATCGTCACGGCGCTCACCCCGGACGGCAGATGTAAGCCCAGCATGTCCTGCCCCGACATATGTGCATAGCGACCCATCCAGTGTTCGGTGATCGTGGGACGCGGGATATCCACCATATCTACTGCGATCTTCAGAATCAGATCATCCACCTCGGGTATTCGCCTGTCTGGCGCATCATCCCCGTAGTGGTGGCTGTCTCCGATGGTGAGGCTGCCATCGTCCTCCTGACACACAATCACATGAACACCGTTTTTCAAGGCCTCGGCCTGTTCGTTGGCTTGGCGTTCGATCAGGGCTGGCAGGCTGGGGCAGGTTTGAAACGCCGTGTAGCGCGGCAGGCTCAGCCCTCCCAAGACAAAGGGGATCAGGCTCCATCCATTCGGCTGCGGCACCGTGCGCTGCATCTGCAACTGACAGGTGCCAAGCGCATGATTTCGGGTGGCCTCCGGCAGCAGCGCATCCAGACTGTCCCCGGTGCAGATCAAGATTTGCGCGGCGTGCAGCGAACCTGTGGTGCAGTGCGCCACGCCTTCTTCCACAGCGTGCACGCTTGTGTTGAAATGAAACTGCACACCATGGGCGAGCGCCAACCAGTCCGCCATCTGCGACATGGCCTTGCGTTGATCAAGCTTCCAGGCGTTTGCACTGAAGAGCCCCCCCAACAGACCATCGCGGCGCAGGGCTGGCACTTGTCGGGTCAAGTCCGCGGGGTCCAGCAAAGCAAAGCTATGGTCTGTCATCTGGGATGCCTCACGCATCACCTGCAATTCCTCGGGTGTATGTGCCACAAAAACGCACCCAGCCGGTCGCATAGAAATACCAGCCTGCTTTGTAATCTCAAGCCAATGGGCCTTGGCCCGTTCGGCGCGTTCCAATTCGGGGCCGGGTTGTTGCGCCACAAGGGCCAGCATGCCGAAGTTTCGCACGGATGCACCATTGGCCTGGGCGTCACGTTCGACGACGGCCACAGACAGCCCGGCGCGCGCCGCGTGGTAGGCATGCGCCAGGCCCATCATCCCCGCCCCTACGATCAATAGGTCATATGTGTGCGTAGATGTCATGGCGTATTGCTCGGACAAATGACTTAGCGAGGCAAGCCCTGAATCACCCCACCACCAGTTGCAATCGCGCCTCAGCCATTTGAATGGACACAACAGCCCCCCAGTCAAACCCGAGGAAATCCTGCTCGATCCCGTCGGCAAAAATGACCCCGCCGTCGTTGATCCGCGATTGAATGCCCAAAGGGACCACATCAGAGATCACGCCAGACCGCAGGCTGGCACCGGAGGTGCGGCTGGGCCAGGGCTCGCGCGAGAAAAACGCGGCTTTGGCATCGACGGCGTCAAAGTCATAGTCTTGATGTGTGGCGGCCATGATCGACCGTGCCCAACCGGTCAGACCAGTGCCAGTGGCCACGATCAGGCCTGAGGACGATTGATATTCCTCCACCCCCTGGAAGCTCAACTCATACCGGGCGCTTTGGTGCGAGCGGTGGCCGATGAACAGCTCGTTCAGGGCGAGCAGCCTGTCACCACCTTGCAGCTTCGCTTCGACCATCGCGCGGGCTTCGGCCTCGGCCTGCCCATCCCCTGCAGATTGCAACAGCCTTGGCAGGGAATTGAGGCTATGGGGGGTCAGCACCCCCTCGCCCATATCGGACGAGGGGGTGACACCGATCACAGGCTGACCAGACAGGTATTTGGCGAGGTTCGCCACCAGCCCGTCCTGCCCCAAGGCGATGATGATATCGCCCGGAAAGAATAGGAAGCGGTTGAGGTCGTCCCGCCGGGCTTCGGCAAAGCTCCAGTCCTGCGGGATCATGCCCTTGGCCGCCGCAATCGCATCATTCTGGATGCGATCACGGGCTTCAATCTCGTCAAAGCTTTGGCCACGTGATGACAGGTAGAACTCCACCTGACCCCGGGTCCCGTGCCGTGCCAGAAGGGCTGACAGCTCGGTCTCGCGGGTGACCAGAACAACACGGGGGCGCAGGGTGCTCATGGGACTACCCTCCTTGTGCCGGGCTTGCGGCGGGGTGTGGTGCGGTCAGGCTGCGCACCTGTTGCACCAATCCGGCCAGCATATCCGGGGTGACGGTGATGCTGTCGATATGTTCCAGCTTGCCTGCGAATTCGCGTGCGGCCAGCGCATACAAAGCCGCTGCATCCACCTGAGCCAGTGCGGCCATACGGGCCTTCTCCATATCCGCTTCGGCCTGTTCCACGGCGCGAATGCGGGTGGCTTCGGCCTCCGCCGATATGACCTTGGATTGGGCGGCTCCCTCAGCAGTGATCATCTCGGCCGCGGACAAAGCCTCGGCCTCGGCCCGGGCGTTGGCGTCTTCACGGGCGATCAGATCGGCCTTGCGCGCGGCAAGTTCAGTCTGGTTGTTCAGCTCGTTTTCGGCAATCGCCCGTTCCTTTTCCACCGCAAGCGCGCGGCGGGCAAAAGTGGCCTCGTCTGATTGCTGTTGCAGCGCCTCAAAGGTCGGGGCCTGCAAGGCGCGCGCCAGTTCCGAGCTGGGCGACAGCGCCGATACCCGCACCGAGATCACCTCAAGTCCCATGTTCTCGGCAGTGGGGTCTTCGGCAAAGCCTTGATTCAAAACGGCCTGCATTGGGGCAAGACCTGCTTCAAGCACGGCACGCACGCCCAGCGCCTTCAGGTAGTTGTCCGAGAACTGGCGCGCCAGCGAACTAAGGACGGATCGGATGTGATCCTCGGGCTTGGCCTGCGGCACACCGGACTTCAGATCCAGTGCGAAATCCACGCGATCAGACAGACGGGCGGCATCGGCCACGCGCCACAAGATAGTGCCCTGAACGGCCAAATCCTGGTAGTCTGAGGATTGCGATTTGACCATGAAGGTCAGTTCGCGGTCCGCCAGCGGCACCTCGATGATCGATGCGCCATGGGGATCGAACCAGAATGACATCCCACGTCCTTCGCGGCGCAGTTTACCTGCGCGGTAGTGCCGAATGTGGCTGGACGCCTCGGCGCGCAAGTGGCTTGCGAACATGTATCTTTTGATCTGTGCCATGATTATTGCCCTCCTTCTGGGTCAACTTCATAGAGTTCGGCCGGGCGGTAGGCCCCGCCGGTTTCACGCGCCCCTGTGGCGCGTAAGGGGTGCCTGTCCAACAGTTTGCGCCGGAATGCAGGCTTGGTCAGGGATTGGTTCAGGATCGCCTCGTGCACGTCCTGCGCGGCGCGCAGGGTGAAGCGCGGCGGCAGGAACTCGAAACCGATGGTCGTGTAGTCCAGTTTGCCCCGCAAACGCTTGACCATATCGCCGAGGATGTCGGCGTGATCGAAGGCCAGCGGCAAGAGCGTGCCATCAGCGGTTTGCGCTGTGGCCACCCCGCCCGCTTCACCGGACCAGCCCACATGGACGCGGGCCAGTGTCAGCGTGTCATTTGCCACCACACCGACGCTGAGCGCCTCAGCCTCGGCGATCGCGATGTAAGCGATAGAGACGACATGCCCACGCGGGTCACGCCCCAGAGCACCGTAAGTGGCCAATTGTTCAAAATGAATGCCGTGCAGGCCAGTTTTTTCTGCCAGCACACGCGCCACAGTATCCTCGGGCGCAGTGTCACGGTGGACAAAACCGCCGGGCAAGGCCCAGTCACCCCCCATCTCGGCCCCATCCGCGCGCTGCATCAGAACAACATGTAAAGCGCCGCCTTGTACGCAAAGCATCACAAGATCGACCGCAAGGGCCGGGTGGGGATATGAGAATGCATCGGTCATGGTGGGCTTTCCTTGTTATTATCAATACAGTTATTACTATAATAATAATTAGTCAAGCCCTTGGCTGCAAAAAGCTTTGGCTCTGGACGCAAAGCGCCTGAAGGACTACCTCTGTGGCACAACAAAGGACTGACCATGACCAAGCCACCGCTGACCCTGTATCTGGCCGCCCCTCGCGGGTTCTGCGCCGGTGTGGACCGTGCCATTCAGATCGTTGAACTGGCTCTGCAAAAATGGGGCGCGCCGGTCTATGTGCGCCACGAAATCGTGCACAACAAATTTGTTGTGGATGATCTGAAATGCAAAGGCGCTGTGTTTGTCGAAGAGCTGGATGAATGCCCCGATGACCGGCCGGTGATCTTCTCGGCACACGGCGTGCCCAAGTCCGTCCCTGCGGCCGCCGCCAAGCGCGAGATGATCTATGTGGACGCCACCTGCCCTCTGGTCAGCAAAGTACATATCGAGGCAGAACGGCATCATTCCAATGGCCTGCAGATCGTGATGATCGGCCATGACGGCCACCCCGAAACCATCGGCACCATGGGGCAATTGCCTGCTGGCGAAGTGCTGCTGGTCGAAACAGTCGCGGATGTGGCCGGGCTGCAAGTGCGCGATCCGGGCCACCTGGCATTTGTCACACAGACCACCCTGTCGGTGGATGACACCATTGATATCGTCGCTGCCCTGCAAGAGCGGTTCCCCGACATCAAAGGCCCGCATAAGGAAGACATCTGCTATGCCACCACCAATCGGCAAGAGGCCGTGAAAGCCATGGCAAGTCAAGCCGAGGCGATGCTGGTGGTGGGCGCGCCCAATTCCTCGAACTCACGTCGTCTGGTCGAAGTGGGGGCCAAGGCCGGGTGTTCCTATGCGCAATTGGTTCAGCGGGCCGGAGATATCGACTGGCGCGCGCTTGAGGGCATTCGTACCATGGGCATCACTGCCGGGGCGTCAGCGCCCGAAGTGTTGGTGAATGAGGTGATTGACGCTTTCCGGGACCGTTATGACGTCACGGTCGAGCAGGTCGAAACTGCAAAAGAAAACGTCCATTTCAAAGTGCCCCGTGTGTTGCGGGGCGTCGCGTGAGCACACCTATTCCAAGCACAGCCCTCCAGCTGGAGCTAACCGGGCTCGTGCCCATGGACTTGGGCGTGGGCGAGGGCGAGGTGTACCTGCATGCCCTGCTCCGCTTGTTCTAGGATTGGGGCAACGGTGGGTGCAACGCGCCCTACGCCACGCTGCGGTACGGAGAGATCATCTGGTGTTTCATGTCCGATGTGTTTTGGGACTTTCGACGCGGACGCTCCTGCGGCCACGGCCGGGATGGCGGGACGTCTGGCATTGAATGCTCGGGCAGATTTCAATTGAACGGATGTTTGACGCCCCGGGGAAGCGCCAAGATCGGTTGACAGCACTCGCCGCCTGTGGCCTCACTCCCCTCATCCAAATTACCGAGGCCGCCCGATGACCCTTCAGTTTCTGATCACCGCCTTCGTCGTTGTCATCGCGCCAGGGACGGGCGTGATCTACACGCTGGCCATTGGATTGGGTCAGGGCCACCGCGCGGCCTGCTATGCCGCTTTGGGGTGCACGCTGGGCATCCTGCCGCATCTGGCCGCAGCAATCCTGGGGGTGGCCGCAGTCCTGCATGCCTCGGCCTTGCTGTTCCAGATCGTAAAATTCGCAGGCGTGGCCTATCTGCTCTATCTGGCATGGCAGTCGTTGTCTTCGGGCGGCGCGCTGAACGTCGCACCCGAACGCCGGGTTGAACGCCCATGGATCGTGGCGCGGCGCGGCACGCTGATCAATGTGCTGAACCCGAAGCTGTCGATCTTCTTTCTGGCGCTGCTGCCGCCATTCCTATCCGGCAATCCCGCCACCGCCACCGCTGAGATGGCCCTGTTGGGCGCGGTATTTATGGGGCTGACCTTTGTGATCTTTGTGCTCTACGGCATATTCGCCGCCACCGCCCGCGACCGCATCCTTGGATCGGCCCGCTTCATGCGCTGGCTGAACCGCAGCTTTGCCGCGATTTTTGCCGCCCTCGGCGCGCGGTTGGCCTTTGAAAGGACATAAGCCATGAGCAGGGATGACGAGACGCTGAATGTCTACGCCGAGAAGGCGGATGAATATTTTGAAATGGTGCGCAAGGAGGCGAACAGCCCGATCCTGAAGACCTTTATCGGGGGACTGCCCAAAAGCGCACATGTACTGGACCTCGGTTGCGGCCCCGGCGTGTCATCGGCTGTGATGGCCGATGTCGGCATGACCGTGGATGCCACCGATGCCGTGCCCGAAATGGTGGCCCTCGCCGACGCCCACCCCGGTGTCAGCGCCCGCGTGGCGCGGTTTGAGGACATTGAAGGCACCGACAAATACGATGGCATCTGGGCCAACTTCAGCCTGCTGCACGCCCCCAAGGCGGAAATGCCCGGGCATCTGGCACGTCTGCGCAAGGCGTTGAAACCCGGTGGCTTGTTCCACATCGGATTGAAAACCGGTGAAGGCGAGCACCGCGACACCATCGGGCGTTTCTATGCCTATTACACCGAAGAGGAACTCTCGGACCTATTGCGCGACGCAGGGTTCACCCCGTTTTCATCCGTAACAGGCACCGAACCAGGCCTGAGCGGAGAAGTGGCCCCTTGGGTCTGCATTGCCGCCCATGGCTGAGCTGTTCGCCTATACCGACGGGGCGTGCTCGGGCAATCCTGGTCCGGGCGGCTGGGGCGTGCTGATGCGCGCCATGAAAGATGGTGAAATCGTCAAGGAACGCGAACTCAAAGGCGGCGAGGCTGATACCACCAACAACCGTATGGAGCTGCTGGCGGCCATTCACGCGCTGGAGGTGCTGGAGCGCCCTTCAACCCTGACCATTGTGACCGACAGCGCCTATGTAAAGAATGGGGTCACAGGGTGGATCCACGGCTGGAAGCGCAACGGATGGAAGACCTCTGCCAAGAAGCCCGTCAAGAATGTCGAGCTTTGGCAACGTCTGGACGAGGCTCAAGCCCGCCACACCGTGACTTGGGAATGGGTCAAGGGCCACGTCGGCCACGAAGAAAACGAACGCGCCGACGAACTGGCTCGGGCCGGTATGGCTCCGTTCAAACCCGGTCAGGACGATACATGACATTACTGACGTTGCTGGATTACGCCTCGGTGCTGATCTTTGCGCTGACTGGGGCGTTGGTCGCCTCGCGTGCGCAGCTCGATATTGTTGGCTTTGCCTTTATGGCTTGCCTCACGGCCGTGGGCGGGGGCACTCTGCGTGATGTCATTCTGGACAGGAACCCTGTTTTTTGGGTGGGCAACCCGAACTACATCCTGATTGCGTGCGGTGCGGCCTTGCTGATCTTCCTGACCGCGCATCTGGTCGAAAGCCGCTATCGCTGGTTGACCTGGCTGGACAGTTTTGCCCTGGCCGTTGCGGTGCCCGCAGGCGTGGGCGTTGCCATGTCGATGGGCCAGCCGATCTTGGTGGTCGTGCTTATGGGCGTTCTGACCGGTTGCATGGGCGGATTGATGCGGGATGTGGTGATCGGAGAGGTACCGCTGGTTCTGAAACAAGGCGAGCTCTACATTTCAGCCGCCTTTGGGGGCGCTGTGTCTGCGACTGTGGTTGCGACGTACACCTATAATCTGGAGTACGGGCTGATTGCCTGCGCGGGCGTGACTTGGGCTTTGCGCGCGGGATCATTGTTCTTTGGGTGGCGGCTGCCGGTGTATAAGGGACGCCCCCCGCGGGTATGACGCTGCTGTCAGCGTTTCTGGAAATAGGTTTGCCAGATCCAGATCAGCACCAAGGCCCCCAGGATTGCCCCCACAAACCCTGCAAGAGCTCCCATGACCCGCAGCAGGACCTGTAACACCAACCCGCCAACCAGAGCACCTGCAATTCCGATGCCAACTGAAGGCACAATGCCTGCTTCGATTTTCATCATGCGTGTCGCCAGAAACCCGGCCCCTGCCCCGATGATGATCAGAAGGATAACGTTCATATCTCGGGTCCTTTCTAGCGGCGTTTGCGCCAATGCGTGGGCACGATCACGAGCGCTCCGATAGACGACAGGATCGCATCTATCCCCGGCGTGCCGAACTTGAAGCCGAACATAATGCGCACAAAGTAGAACAGGAACGCCCCACCAACGCAAATGATGATCGACGGCAGATACCCGTTGCGGGTGAAGCCCGACTTTTCACTGACATAGCCAACGATGCCAGCGATCACGACCGTTCCAAAGAGAACCATAAACATCTGTCAGTGGCCTTTCGTGCCAGGGTGTCAGGTCAGGCGGGTGCCTTTGGGCAAGGGCACGCCGCGCAAGAATTCAGTCGCATCCTGCGCGCCACGACCTGCCCGTTGCAAGCGTAAAAGCTGCACCGCACCACGCCCGCAGGCCACGGTGAGCGCATCGTCAAGGATCTTTCCCGGTGCGCCACAGCCTTGGGTCTGTTTTGAGGCCAGCAGTTTCAAGCGATCCCCATCGGCCTCGCACCATGCCCCCGGAAAGGGGGACAACCCCCGGATTTGACGGTCCACTTCGGCCGCCTGCCATGACCAATCCAGCCGCGCTTCGGCCTTATCGATCTTGGCGGCGTAGGTCACGCCTTCGCCCGGCTGCGGCATGGGCGAGAGTTGATCTATCTGATCAAGAGCCTGCACGATGAGCCCTGCCCCCATGGTTGACAAACGATCGTGCAATTGCCCGGTGGTTTCTTGCGCGCCAATCGGTGTGGCCTCACGTAGCAGCACCGGGCCTGTGTCCAATCCGGCGTCCATTTGCATGATGCAAATGCCTGTCTCTGCGTCCCCTGCCATGATGGCACGGTGAATGGGCGCAGCCCCGCGCCAACGCGGAAGCAAAGAAGCGTGAATGTTCAGACAGCCATGCGTGGGCGTATCGAGTATGGCCTGTGGCAGGAGCAGCCCATAGGCCACGACCACCGCGATGTCGGCATTGAAGGCCGCGAATTCAGTCTGCGCTTCATCGGTTTTCAAGCTGGTCGGGTGTCTTACGATCAGACCCAAAGCCTCGGCCCGTTGGTGCACGAGCGTGGGCCGATCCTTCTTGCCCCGCCCGGCTGGGCGTGGCGGCTGGCAGTAGACTGCTGCGATATCATGTCCCGCCTCGACCAGCGCATCCAGCACAGGAACCGAGAAGTCCGGGGTGCCCATAAAGATCACCTTCATGACGACGCTACCTTTTTGGCTTTGCGCAACAACATGTCGCGTTTGACCTTGCTGAGACGGTCAAAATACATCTTGCCGTTCAGATGGTCGATCTGATGCTGTACCGACGTGGACCAGAGACCCACAAAGTCGCGGTCTTCCATGTCACCCTGATCATTCATGAAACGCACGGTCACAGCGCGGGGTCGGGTGATCTTGGCCGACACGCCGGGCAGGTTTGGGCTGGCTTCCTCGTGGTCGCGAGGCTCTATGCTGGAATGCAGGATTTCGGGGTTGGCCATGAGCACGACCTGACCGCGCTCAGTGCTGGCATCCACCACGGCCAGCCGTAGCATCACTCCGATCTGGTTGGCACCGAGGCCAACCCCGGGCATCGCCTCCATCGTGTCAATCATATCATCCCAAATAGCCCGCACATCATCAGTAATCGCCTCAACCGGAGAAGCGACTATGCGCAGGCGTTTATCTGGCCAGGGCAGGCAACGGCGCACGGCCACGGTTTAGACCCGCGCCTTTTCGCGCTTTAACTTGGTCATCTTGCGGGTGATCATCTGGCGCTTCATCGGGCCAAGATAATCAATGAAGAGTTTCCCATCCAAGTGATCCAATTCGTGCTGGGCACATGTGGCCCATAACCCATCAAACACTTGTTGCTGAGGATTTCCATCGAGGTCGATCCAAGCCATCTCAACCTCGGCCGGGCGGGTCACATCTGCAAAATGCTCCGGGATCGACAAACACCCTTCTTCGTAGACGTTCTTGGTGTCCGAGGTGGCGATAATCTCGGGATTGAACAGCACCATGGGTTTGCCTTCAACGCCATCTTCTTTGATGCAATCCATCACGAACATCCGCGAGGTGATCCCCACCTGCGGTGCGGCCAGTCCAATGCCAGGTGCATGGTACATCGTCTCAAGCATATCCTCCGCGAGAGTCCGCAGATCGTCGGACAGATCAGACACAGGATGGCATACCTTTTTCAGGCGCGGGTCGGGATGAAGAAGAATGGGCCGTTTCATGGGGTTTCATTTAGGACAGTGTGCGCCGTTCTGCAACGGGCCTTGCACATGGCTGGCAATCCATTAGCTTGCCCGCGACCAATGCAGGAGAGCACCGTAATGAGTTTTGATGACATCATTGATCGTCGCAACACCCACAGCAGCAAATGGGACATGATGGAAGCGTTTACCGGCGTCTCAGACCCGGATGCGATTTCTATGTGGGTTGCCGATATGGATTTCAGGGCCGGTGATTTCTTGCAGGACGCTGTAAAAGGCCTGCTCGACAAAGCAAATTACGGTTACTTTGCAGGCGACGGTCCTGCGCGCGAGGCCGCAGCCTGGTGGATGAAAACACGCCATGGCTGGGATGTGGATTCCGCGCTGATGACCTGCACCGCGGGGCTTGGCAATGGCATTGCCCTGAGCTTGCAGGCCTTCACTAAACCCGAAGACGAGATCATCATTTTTACGCCAGTCTATCACGAGTTCACCAACAAAGTACTCAATGCCGGACGGCGGCTGAAGCAAAGTCCGCTAGTCATTGAAGACGGCGTTTACCGGATGGACCTTGAAACGCTTGAGGCCACCATGACTGGGCGTGAAAAAATGGTGTTGTTCTGCTCTCCTCACAACCCTGCTGGAAAAGTCTGGAGTATCGAGGAAATGCGCGCATTGGCCGCGTTTTGTGAACGCCATGACTTGTTGCTTGTATCAGATGAAATCCATCACGATCTGGTATTCTCAGGGCACTCGCACACGCCATTTGCAGTGGCTGTCCCCGATGTAAAAGATCGGTTGATCATGATGACATCAGCTTCGAAGACCTTCAATACTGCGGGAACCCGGTTGGGGTGCGTCACCATTCTGAATGATGACTTGCGCACTCAATATCGCAAGGCACTAAAAGCCATCGACCTGAGCCCTAATCTATTGGGCATGGAAATGACGGCCGCGGCCTATTCGGAACGTGGTGCGGATTGGGTAGATGCACTTGTGGCTTATATTGAGGGCAACCGAGACATCTTTGAGGAGGGGATCGGCGCCATTCCCGGGCTTCACGCCATGCCAATGCAGTCCACTTATTTGGCCTGGGTCGATTTTTCAGGCACAGGCATGGACATGAAAGAGGCAACCCACCGGGTAAAAATCGATGCGCTTATTGCACCGAGCATGGGAGTTGAATTTGGCACGGGTGGAGAAGCTTTCATGCGCTTCAACATCGGCACCCCGCGTGCGCGAGTTGAAGAGGCCGTGAGCCGCCTGACCGATGCCTTCAGTGATTTGCAGTAAAGCCCAAAGCATTTCAGGAGAACCCTGAGACATCATCTATTGTCGAAACGTGCACACCGCTTACTGGGTCCGCACGTTTCGCGTTATCTTCGTGATTCAAGTATGTCGCGAAATGCTCTAGGCGCGACCGATCAGAGCCACAGGCGCATCCGGTGCACGGTAGAAATCAAGAGGCTGCGTGTCATGCGCTTCGCTGATGCGCTTGTATTCGCAGCAGATTTCTCCGCGCTCTTCCTCAGACGCGATGATCAGGCAGTGTGATAGAAGATGTCCGCCGTCATAGAGCGCCACATGCCCACGCAGCTGAGGTGTCGTTTCTGCGTCGAGCGCGAACCCGCCATCCCAGGCGCGCAACACTGTATACGTGTCGTCGCCCACCTCGACCCGCAGACGACTTGCGCGTTTCAAAGCTGCCTTGCGCGCGGCATCAAGTCCGGCTTGGACATCGGTTGGTAGGTAAGTTGACATGGCATAGCCCCCCAGCACTGCATCGTCGACCGTTGTTGCAGAGAATCATGACCATCATGTTAATAATAATCTGCGAGAAATATTATTCACTAGGATGTATGATTCCAGCAACAAAATTTCCCGGACAGACTGTTTCCTATACCGAAACTTTGGGGCGCAGAACGTGTGGAATGGCTGGATCGTACAAAGCACTGTCTTTAAAATCAGTCACTTCGCCCAAGACTGGTCCTACCAGGATCAGAGCGGTCCGGGTCAGCTTCTCGGCACGGACCTTCTTTTGAATGTCGCTGAGTGTGCCACGTATGAACAGCTGATCTGGCCACCCCACTCGATAGGCCACCACCACCGGGCAACCCGAACCATAGTACGGGGTCAACTGGCGCTCAATCTCGCGCAGGTTCCGCACGCCCAGATGAATAGCCAGCGTCGTGCGGGTGCGGGCAAAGTTCTCCAACGTCTCATGTTCGGGCATGGAAGTTGATTTCATCGACACGCGGGTCAAGACGATGGACTGGCCAATTTCAGGAATAGTCAGTTCTTGGCCCAAGGCGGCAGCCGCGGCGGCATAGGCCGGTACGCCGGGGATCACCTGATAGTCGATACCATCGGCGCGCAATCGGCGAATTTGCTCGGCAATCGCACCGTACAAAGACGGATCGCCAGAATGCACACGCGCAACATTCTGACCCTTGGCATGTGCCGCCAGAATATGAGCGTGGGTGTCATCCAGCGTCATGGGGGCCGTATCCATCACCAGCGCATCCTCAGGCGCGCAAGCGACAACCTCAGGCGGGACAAGCGATCCCGCATAAAGACACACCGGGCATTCGCCAATCACACGTTCGGCTTTCTTGGTCAGAAGTTCGGGGTCGCCCGGGCCTGCGCCGATAAAAAAGACAGTCATTGTGGCAAAAGCCCCTTCAGTTGGTTGTTCAGATAGTAGCAGACGCAGACCTGGCCTCCGGCGCCGTGGGGGCCCATAAACACTCCGTCCGCGTCCGACACATAGGCGCAAATCGCCTGATACTCAGCCAGTTCAGCCTCAGTAATCGGCCCACCACGGCTGCGTAGGGTGCCGATTTCTTGCCGTTCGCCAAATTGTTGCACCGCCCATGCGGCCTGTTGCATTGGGTTGGGCATTTCGGGATGGCCCCATGCCCACATCCAACTGCCATCATCGGAATAGGTGCCAATGAATTGCGCATCCGCCGAGATGTCCTCACCACCCTCAAAATTGAACGTGATGCGCCCTTTTTTGAGGTTCATCCGATAGTCCAACACCTCGCCCATCCGCACGCCCAGATCACAGCCTGCCATGCGTGTTTTGAGGAAAAACTGAGCGTTGGTCGCCATTTGCTTGTAGCTTTCTGGCAGCTGTGACGCGCCTTGATCGGCCATGCGGCCGGCAAATTCGAGAAGTATTTCGTTCATACAGCCAAATCCCCGTCAATCTTGCGCGCATAGCCACGCGGCGTGAACATACGCGGGCCTTCACCCAATTGGGCAAGACGCGAATTGGATGATCCGACGAGAACCACCGTCAACATATCAACCTCGTCCACTTCTAGCTGGTCGAGACGACGATAGCGCACGTCTTCCTCAGGGCGGCCAAGGTTTGACGCCAGCATCACAGGCGTGTCTGCCGGGCGATGTTGCAGAAGGATGTCGCGCGCCTCGGCCAGCAGGGTCCGGCGGGTTTTGGAGACCGGGTTGTAAAACGCGATCACGAAATCCCCTTGGGCGGCTGCGTTCAAACGCCGAATGATATCCGCGCGCGGGGTGAGCAAATCTGACAAGCTGATGGTGCAGAAATCATGACCCAGAGGAGCCCCTGCACGCGCTGCCGCCCCTTGCAAAGCCGACACGCCCGGAGAGCAGATCACCTCGACCCGGTGGGCAGCATCGGAAACGCCCTGTTCCTCGGGGTCACGATCCAGAAGTTCGAACACCAAAGCCCCCATGGCGTAGATGCCAGCATCGCCCGAGCATACGAGGGCCACGTTTTTACCAAGGGCCGCTTGCTCCAGCGCATAACGGCAGCGGGCCTCTTCGCCCCCCAATGGGAAGTCCGAGCGCTGTTTGCCGGCAGCCAGAGGTCCAAGCAGGTCGATATAGAGGCCATAGCCCACAAGTTCTTCGGCATCGGCCACCAGTTTCGAGACTTCGGGCGTGCGCCAGCTGGCCTGTCCCGGTCCGATGCCCACGACAGACAACCGCCCGCGCGACCGGCCCGGCATGTCGGTGACGGGCGTTTCAGACCGCGTCAGGGCACAGGTGACTGTGGCGCCTTTGCGTTTCTCAACCACCAGCTCTCCGCCCGAGGCCAAGGCCGCCCCTTCGGATACGCCGTGGCAGCCCACTTCGACAAAAACGACATCGGAGGGGTTTGCCAATCGGCTGGCTTGCTCTTCCAGTTCTTGCGCCGTGAAGACGCGGAATGGTACGCCCAGCCGCGCTGCCAAAGCACTCATCGCAGGCTCATCCGCCTTGAGATCAATAGAGGCGACGCAGGCGATTGCACCCGGTGCGATATCAGCCTCGGCCAAAGTGTCAGACACTAGCGTCCAAAGATCCTCGGGATCTGCGTTCCGGGCGCAGCCCACGCCCAACGCATAGCGTTGCGGATGATAGACAAGGCGCTCTTCACCTCCTTGCGCGGGGGCTTCGCTGACACAAAGCTCAACCGCACCGCCTGTATCTTTGACCGCAAAGATGTTTTCACCTGAAACCGATACCCCAGCACCAGACAGCATAAGGACCATCGCCCCCTTGGCGTCTTCCGGGTTGGCAAGACGATACCCCAAGGGAGGCGCATCCAGCGCCACGCCCATGGCCACATCGCCTGCTGTCGTGACAGCAGCGGTGGCATCCAGACCTACCGCGATCTGGGACGCCAACCGGTTCGCCCCACGGTGCCCGCCCAACAAAGGCACGACCACAGCGCCATCATCGCTAACCGAGACCACTGGTGGCTCGTTGGTTTTGTCCGACAACAAAGGGGCCACGGCACGGATTAGAATACCGCTGGCACAGACACCTACGACGGGCACCCCCGCAGCAAAAAGATCGCGCGCGTGATCCAGCGCATTGGGGAAAAACGCATCGGCCTGATCTACCCGGCCTTCGCGGCCATGAACAGCAGCGCCGATCAGCTTTGCCACAGAATGCGCCGTGGCCTCTCCCGAGCGCGACAGCGCTAGTACAACCGGTTTTACAGCCATGGATCGGCTCCTTTGGTCAGTAGGATCATTGAAAAATAAGGGGCTTTGATGGGCGCATCCGCCAGAGGGCACACAACTTCATCCTCCAGACTGGCGCGCTCCACGTAAACCGCCTGTCCGGTGAGATCCAGCGCGTCAATCACGGCACGAATTTTGGACAGATGCCGCCCAACCTTCATGATGGCCACGCTTTCAGCCCCTTCGATGCGGGCGCGCAATTCGTCCTCGGGCAAGGGACCGGGCAGAACTGTGAGCCGTTCATTGCGCGCGGCCAGTGGCATACCAGCACGTGCGGCACAGGTTGTGATCGAGGTCACGCCGGGCACGACCTCCACCTCATAGCAATCACTGAGGCGCGCATAGAGATACATGAATGAGCCGTAGAAAAACGGATCGCCCTCGCAAAGGCACACCACATCGCGGCCTGCGTCCAGTTCGGTGGCAATTTCAGCCGCACCTGCATCGTAAGCGGCTTGTGCAGGTTCGCGTGCCGTCGTCATCGGAACATCCATCACGATCTCGCGCGCGTCTGCCGCAATGGCCTCTGCGGCAATCGCCCGCGCAAAGCTCTGCGCGCCTGCCAGTGAGGGATAGGCCACGACCTCAGCCGCGCAGATCAGGCGATGCGCTTTCAGCGTCATCAACTCGGGATCGCCCGGTCCGACGCCCACGCCTATCAAACGGCCAGTCATGCGCGGCGCTCCTGCTTCATCTTTCTCAAAATACCCCCGCCGGAGGCTTCTGACATCTGCCACCCGTCCCAAATCGTTTTCATCGTTTCACGAGACTCCACTGCGTGACGGGCATCAACGGACGCCAACCTGTCAAAGAGCCGACGGGTTCGGCCCGGTTGATCATCAATTTGACCAGTTGCCCTCCATGTTCCTTGTGCATCTCAAGCAGCAACGCCTCGCTTTCCAGCGTCACGGCATTGCAGACCAGACGGCCCAGAGACCGCAAAGCATCCCAGGAGGTGGCAAAGGTTTCGCGGCTCAGACCACCTCCGATGAAAACCGCATCAGGGGCCTCAAGACCACTCAGTGCGGCGGGCACCTGGCCGTCGATCAATTCCAGCTTGGGCACGCCCAGCGCCAAGGCATTGGCCGCAGCATGGGCACGGCGGTCCGCGCGGGGTTCGATTCCGATGGCCCGCGTATAGCGCGCGGCACGCATCCATTCGACAGCGACAGAGCCACAACCGGATCCAATGTCCCACAGCAAAGCCCCACGCATGGGCATCAGTTTGGCGAGGGTGGCGGCACGGACCTCTTGCTTGGTCATGGTGCCGTCATGTTGAAACAAGTCATCCGAAAGGCCGGGTACACGCGGCAATAGCGCCGCATCAGGGGCGGCGATACATTCCACGGCCAGCGTGTTGAACGCGGGCACCTTGTGCGACCAACTGTCAGCGACACCGTCAAAGCGCTGTTCATCCGCGCCGCCCATGGCCGCCAGCACAGTCATCTTTGAGCCACCAAATCCCCGTTCGGTTAGAAAGGCCGCAATCTGACCCGGAGTTTCAGAGCCCGTGGTGAGGATTAAAAGCCGCACATCCGGTTGGATAAAGGCGATCATCTGCTCGACCGGGCGGCCGTGGACGGTGAGGGTTTCCACATCTGCCATGCTCCACCCCATGCGGGCCGAAGCCAGTTGAAACGCCGATAGCTGTGGGTGATAGACGATTTCGGCGGGCTCAATCGAGCGACCAATCCGAGCGCCCACCGAAAACCAAAGCGGATCACCCGTGGCCAGCACGACAACGCGGCGACCTTTGAGGGTGTTCAACTGATCAATCAGCGCATCAAAGGGCGACGGCCAGGCAAGGCGTTCGGCTGTGAGGGTCTTGGACAGGTTGTGATGGCGATCCCCGCCGATAATCACTTCTGCCGCCTCAACAACGGCGCGGGTGGCGGGCAGCAAGCCGTCCATACCATCCTCTCCGATGCCAACGATATGCAACCAGGGCTGGGTCATGACGCGACCTCGGGCAAACCTGCCGCCAAGGCATTCACAGCTGCCGAGGCCATGGCAGATCCTCCGCGCCGTCCACGCAGGGCGACAAAGTCGCATCCGCGCGGGGATGCGGCCAATTCGGCTTTGCTTTCTGCTGCGCCGACGAAGCCCACCGGGAAGCCCAGAATGACCGCCGGTTTCGGCGCCCCTTGATCCAACAATTCCAGAAGGTGAAACAAAGCCGTGGGCGCGTTGCCGATGGCCACAACGGCCCCTTCCAGATGATCGGCCCAAAGCTCAACCGCTGCCGCGGATCTTGTGTTGCCGATGCCCGCCGCTAAGGCACGCACCTTGGGATCATTCAGGGTGACGATCACATCATTGCCAGCGGGCAAATAGCGCCGGATGATCCCGGCCCCGACCATTTCGCAATCGCACAATACAGGCGCACCGGACTGCAACGCGGCGTGGCCTACATTGTAAGCGTTGTCCGAGAACGCCAACCGATCTGCCACTTCGACCATGCCACAGGCGTGGATCAGCCGGACTGCCAATGCATCTAACCCCGCCGGAAACCGATCCAAACGGGCCTCGCGGCGCACGGTGGCAAAGCTTTCCGCATAAATGGCCGAAGGGTTTTTCTCGTAGGGTCGCACAGATCAGGCCTTTGTGTGGATCGCGCCAGAGACTGTCTCTGGCGCGCAAGGAAAAAATGAGAAGGGTGCGAGCTTACACTCGGGCTTTGCGCGCACTTTCAGGACCATGCGGGTGTTTCGCATGAGGGTATTCCGCATGGTGATGATGGTCATGCGAATGCCCGTGGTCATGATCGTGATCGTGGTGATGATGATCATGGTCATGATGATGGTGATGATGGTGGTGGTCCTGCATCTCCAGACGGCACAGCCCGGAGCAGAAGGTGTCACACAGCGCACAATCCTCAACGTTCGATCCCGGCGCCGATGCCCCCTGCCCTTCGACGTGGTGGTGGTGGCTTTCTTGCACAGCGCCTACTTCATCCTCAAATCCCAACACTTGCGTGCGGTATTTGCACATCACGCATGTGGGCGGTGGGACGGTGCCGAACGCCGGATGCGCTTCGCGTTCGGAGGCGGGTATTTCAACAACCTCTGACCCCTCCAATGCCAGCACCTGCGTGCGATAGGCACAGGTGCCGCAATTGGGAGGCGGTGTTGCGCCCATCTGCTCGGATACGCGCTCAGCAAAGGTGGCCAGCACGCCAGGATGATCGCCCAGGTATCCTGCTTTGACGAATTGCGTACTGGGGTGCTCGGCTGCAACCTGGTCAGTGAACCCGTAGATGCGGTCAATCAAAATGCCCGAAAACAGGAAATAGGGGAAGACAACGATACGCTTGTAGCCCAGCTTCACAGCGTGCTGCAGGCACGGTTCCACCAGCGGGAAGGTCACGCCGGAATAGCCAACTTCACACCAACCGAAACCCATGCCTTCCTGCAATAGTCGCGCAATCTTGGCAACATTGCCGTTGGCATCGGGATCCGAAGCGCCGCGGCCAATGACCACAAGGCAGGTATCATGCAAATCGACCACGCCGTGTTCCGCGTTTGCCCGTTCGACAGCATCTTGAATACGCGCCCCTGCTGCGGCAACCATCTTGGGATCCACACCCAGTTCGCGACCATAAGACACTTGCAACCCATGTTTGGCAGCATAGGTGTTTAGCACGGTCGGGATGTCATTCTTGGAGTGCATCGCCGCAAAGAGCATCCCAGGCACAGCAAGAATGCGGTCACATCCCTTTTCACGCAGAGTATCGAGGCCATCGCGGATCACGGGGTTGGCAAACTCAAGATAGCCGTATTCCATTTCCCATTCGGCGGGCAAAAGCGGCGGCAGCTTTTCAGCCAGTGTCGCGAATTCATCCACCGCAGATTGCGAACGCGAGCCGTGGCCACAGATCATGACGCCGATTTTCGGGGTGTCGCTGGACATGGTGCTCAGGCCTCTTTCGCGTCATCGAGATCAGCGTCGGCCTCGTCCGCCTCAGCGTCCTGCGCCGATTTGCGCCCTTTGGACGCAGCCCACAGCCCGATGGCGATGGCAGCTCCGATGGCCGCCGCGCCCAGCCAATGCCCATGCCCGGCCACTTCGGCCAGATGGCCGGGATGGGCCTGGGCTGTTGATGCAGAGATCAACGCAACAGGAAGGATCAAAAGACGAGTCATAGCAGGCCCCCTTTGTGGTTTCGCAGATATGCCAAAGGAAAGCCGGAAAGCCGTAACGGGGCGTACTGCGGCCCCAGACGATTGCAGCTGTCACCCCCTATTTGGGTCAGCGCGCTGGCTGCACTTCTTTCCGGCCCGATTCCCCGGGCATCGTTGTGGACGGGTATACGCGTCATGACGCATAGACGCAAACCCAAGATGCGGCGCACGACAGGCGGATAACGACCTTTGATTTGCGCAGAAGCGCACAGCCTATGCGCGGGCCTGACGGTAGAAGCGCATGTGTCTTCGGGCTACATCCGGGTGGATTGAAAAAGGAGTTTGAGATGGGCCAGCTGGTTGCAGGTGTTTGGAAAAACGAATGGTACGACACGGCCTCGACAGGAGGGGCATTCAAACGGTCTACGGCAAAGTTTCGCAACTGGATCACGGCAGATGGATCTGCTGGACCCTCGGGCGACCCTGGCTTTGCGGCGCAAAGCGGTCGCTATCATCTTTATGTCTCTTACGCCTGCCCCTGGGCCCATCGCACTCTGATCTTCAGAATCCTGAAAGGTCTGCAAGATCACATCGGTGTCTCGGCGGTTCATCCCGATATGCTGGAAGATGGCTGGTCCTTTGACACCGGCTTTCCGGGGGCCATGGGAGATAATCTCTATGGTCTTGCCTTTGCCCGTGATGTTTACCTCAAGGCAGATCCACTGATTTCAGGTCGTGTGACTGTCCCGATCCTGTGGGACAAAGAACGTGAAACGGTGGTCTCAAATGAATCGTCCGAGATCATCCGCATGTTCAATTCTGCCTTTGACGACATCACAGGCAATACGGATGACTACTGGCCAGTGGCCTTGCAAAGTCAGATCGAAGAGATCAACGCCCGTGTCTATGACACCGTTAACAATGGCGTCTACAAAGCCGGGTTTGCCACCTCGCAAAAAGCCTATGATGCTGGCGTCGGGCCTTTGTTTGACAGCCTGGACTGGCTGGACGGCTTGTTGGGCGAGAACCGTTATCTGACGGGCGACCGGATCACCGAAGCGGATTGGCGGCTTTTCACCACATTGGTTCGTTTTGATCTGGTCTACCACCTGCATTTCAAATGCAACCGGGCACGGATCGTGGATTATCCCAATCTCTGGGGATATCTGCGCGAACTTTATCAATGGTCCGGCGTGGCAGAGACAGTGCGCTTTGATCATATCGTGCGGCACTACCACTACAGCCACGATACGATTAACCCTAACCGCATCATTCCGATCAATCCAGTGTTGGATTTTGATGCTCCGCATAGCCGAGGCTGAAACATAAGAGTGGGATAAAAACACCGCTAGAAGTCGCAAACTGGCAAGCAACTTGGCGCGGAATGGCCTGAGCATGGGAGCACCACAGGAGAGCATCCCATGAACACTCATTACCGCGACACCCGCAAGATCGACCCGACAAAGGGCAGCACGCTGGGCGACAACACCCCCAACGAGAACGACCGGATAGAGATTGGCCCCACCCAGCTTGCTTTCAAGGAATGGGAGGCAGCTGGCCTTCAGTTGCCCGACCTGCAGGCGATGCGCAAATTCCGCTGGGAGCGGCTGACGCGGCACATCGTGGATCGCGGCTATGCAGGCCTGCTGGTGTTTGATCCGCTCAACATCCGTTACGCCACTGACAGCACCAACATGCAGCTGTGGAACACCCACAATCCGTTTCGGGCACTGCTGGTGTGTGCCGATGGCTATATGGTGATCTGGGATTACAAGAATTCTCCCTTTCTGAGCACCTTCAACCCGCTGGTGCGTGAACAGCGGTCTGGCGCGGATCTGTTTTACTTTGATCGCGGCGACAAGGTGGATGTAGCCGCTGATGTGTTTTCGAACGAAGTGCGCATCCTGCTGGAGGAACACAGCCCCGGCAACAAACGGCTGGCCGTGGACAAGATCATGCTGCATGGTCTGCGCGCGCTTGAGGCGCAGGGGTTTGAGATCATGGAAGGTGAAGAAGTCACCGAAAAATCCCGTTCGGTCAAAGGCCCGGATGAGATCTTGGCGATGCGCTGTGCCAGCCATGCCTGCGAGACCTCGGTGAAGGCGATGGAAGATTTCGCCCGTGAAAACGTGCCGCATGGCGGTGTCAGCGAGGATGACATCTGGGCCATTCTGCACGCCGAGAACATCAAACGCGGGGGTGAGTGGATCGAAACGCGGCTGCTGGCCTCAGGTCAGCGTACGAACCCCTGGTTTCAGGAATGTGGCCCGCGTATCACCCAAAAAAATGAAATCATCAGCTTTGATACCGATCTGGTGGGCAGCTATGGCATCTGCACCGATATTTCGCGCAGCTGGTGGATTGGCGATGAAAGGCCCCCCACCGAAATGATCTATGCCATGCAGCACGGGGTGGAACATATCCAAACCAATATGGAGATGCTGAAACCCGGCGTGACCATCCCCGAGCTGACCGCCAACAGCCATCGTCTGGACGACAAATATCAGGCGCAGAAATACGGCTGTCTGATGCATGGCGTGGGTCTGTGTGATGAATGGCCTTTGGTGGCCTATCCTGATCAGGCCGTGCCGGGATCTTTTGACTATGCGCTGGAGCCCGGCATGGTGCTGTGTGTCGAGGCATTGGTAGGCGAAGTGGGTGGCGCGTTCTCGATCAAGCTGGAGGATCAGGTGCTGATCACCGAAGATGGGTATGAAAACCTCACCACATATCCGTTTGATGATGCTCTGATGGGGCGGTAAGCGCACCTATTCTGCTGCTGTTTGTCTTGGCGGGGCCAGATCAAGGACGGGATCAAACGCACAGACGCGATTCCGGCCATCTTCTTTTGCGCGGTACAAGGCCTTGTCCGCCCGCGAGATCGCGTCCTCGACACAGGCGACATCCTTTAGCTCTGCCACGCCAAAGCTGGCCGTCAGGCGCAATTGCCCATGGGCCGTTTCCAGTGGTTTTTCGCTGATGCGGCGGCACAACCGGTCAGCTGCGCAAATGCCGTCTTTCAGATCTGCATTACACAACAGCAAAAGAAACTCCTCACCCCCAAAGCGGGCGACCACGTCTTCTTCGCGGCAATTTCGGACAAGCGTTTCAGTGAAATGCCTGAGCGCGGCGTCACCGATCTGATGTCCATATCGATCATTGATTGACTTGAAATGATCAATATCAGCCACAATCAGTGCGAACGGCCCTTTGTCGATGTTTTGCAGATGTTTGTAAAAACTCAGCCGTGTGGCCGCCCCAGTCAGAACATCATGATCAGCCACATGCTCTAAAGATTCGGTCAGTTTATGCACGTCCAGCATCTTGACCCCCACAAAATAGGATATGGGGGCTGCCAGTATGACCGAAATGAGGATTTCAGGGACAATAATCTGGCGCGCGAACTCGGGCGGTAGAAACAGAAATTCCATCGCCAAGTTCCCGACCAGAGCAATCAGGGTGATGGCCAGCGTGAACAACCTGACATCAGACTGCGATTTCAACCGAAGTTGCATATTTGTTCACCACTTTTCATCCCGCGCCCGAGCATGGTGCGAAAGGGTTAATTTTCAGACAGATGTTTGACCTTCTTGCCCTGTGAAATGGATAAAACCTTAGGGATTGCGCCCAGGGCGCAATCCCAGTTTCGCTTGTTTCAATTTCTTCGCGCTGTTCTCACCATCGCGTGACCTAGCTGTTACATAGCTGGCGGCGCTAGCTTGCACTGCCTAGTTTGATTCCAGATCGCACGAGAGGAGCGAAAATGCCCACTGAACGGTTTTCTTTCACCGGCCACGACGGATCGGATTTGGCAGCGCGTCTGGATATGCCCGATGGGCCCCATCTGGCCACAGCCCTTTTTGCGCATTGCTTTACCTGCTCCAAGGATATCCCTGCGGCGCGGCGCGTCTCGGCGCGGCTGGCCGGGGCCGGGATCGCTGTACTGCGGTTTGATTTCACCGGTCTCGGGCATTCTGCGGGCGAGTTTGAGAACACTTCGTTTTCCACAAACATCAAAGATCTCATCTTGGCAGCTGAGGCATTGAGTGCTGCGGGCAAGCCGCCAAGCCTGTTGATCGGGCATTCTTTGGGCGGCGCGGCCGTATTGGGGGCGGCCCGTAAAATTGAGACGATCAAGGCCGTGGCCACGATCGGTGCGCCATTTGATCCTGGACATGTGATCCACAATTTTGGTGACGCCCTGGAAACGATCGACACTGAAGGCGTGGCCGAAGTTCAATTGGGCGGGCGCCCCATTCGCATTGGCCGCGACTTTGTCGAAAACGTAAAAGCCGAGACTTTGGAAGGCGAAATCGCCAGTTTGCACCGCGCCCTTTTGGTTCTGCACGCCCCACGAGACGAGATTGTCGGCATCGAAAACGCAGCGCAGATTTTCGGTGCAGCCAAGCACCCCAAGAGCTTTGTCACCTTGGATGATGCGGATCATTTGATCACACGTTCGGAAGATGCGGAATACGCTGCCGAAGTGATCACCGCCTGGGCGCGTCGATATCTGGACCTTTCTCCACCTGCCCCGCCACCGGGTGCGCCAGAGGGGATCGTGCGCGTCTCGGAAGCCGACCCCAACGGATTTTTGCAGGACATCAACTCTGGTCCCGATCATCATGCGCTTGCGGATGAGCCCGTCGCGTATGGTGGCACCAACAAAGGCATGTCTCCCTATGGGTTTTTGTCTTCAGGTCTTGGGGCATGTACGTCGATGACAATCCGCATGTATGCGCGGCGCAAGAAGTGGCCGCTGGATCACGTGCGTGTGGATGTGTGTCACGACAAGGTGCACGCGCAAGACGCGGATGACGCAACCGGCGCAAAGGCCGATACGTTTACGCGGGTGATCTATCTCGAGGGGGATCTGACGGCAGATCAACGCAAACGGCTGTTGGAAATTGCAGATCGCTGCCCGGTGCACCGGACTTTGGAGCGCACTTCTGAGATCGTGACTCGTGAAGGCACTTGATTGACGTTCAGATTTGAACGCCGCGCAATCTGTCCCGACCAAAATGTTCAACCAATGCAGTCAAATCCTCGGGTGACGTGTCCGTCCCCATGAAAGCCCGCGCATTGGCGTTCAGCGAAAAGATAGATCCGTCCGAGAAGAAAGATGTGCCTGTGACGAAGATGATCTGAATGTCTGGCTGTCTGTAAGATGCCAAATCCGCAACCGCGAGCGCGCTGCCCTCTGCAAGGACGATGTTAAGAATAATGACATCAAACTGCTGGGTGGTCAGCGCCTGTGCCGCACCCGATTGACTGACCACAAGCTTTACTGCAAGCCCCTGACGAAGCATGTGATTTTGCCACACTTCACCGAGTGCCGCGTCGCTCTCTACAATCAATACGTCCATACCAGCCTTGCTTCTTTGATTAACCATTATTACTCACTACTGGAACTGTCTTTCATCGCACTTCTTAACAATTGGTTAATTAGTGAGCGTTGTGCCTAGACGTATAACCACAGCTCTTGTTTCTTGTGCGGTTTTCCGCTTGAAGGGCGTTCTATGAGCGAAATGAGGCCGACATGACCACTTGGATCACGATCTGCGACACCTGTAAGCGCGAAGGCTGGGGTGCTGAAAGCCACGACAAAACCGACGGCGAAGTGCTGGCTGGATTTGTCGAGGATGCCGCCACAGGCCGTGCGGTCAAAACCCGCCGGGTGTCCTGCTTGATGGGCTGTTCACATGGGTGCAACGTGGCCATTCAGGCTGATGGTAAACTGGCCTACACGCTTGGTCGTTTCACCCCCGATGCCGACGCAGCCCAAGGGATCGTCGAATACGCGGAAATGCACGCCCAAAGTGACACGGGCCAGGTGCCATTCCGCGAATGGCCTCAGGCAATCAAGGGGCATTTCGTGACCCGCCATCCGCCATTGCCCGATGCAGACGGCTAACCGATCCCGCGACCACGGGGGCGGCCTTGATCGTGCCGCCTCAAAATACGGTGGTGCGCGCTCAGAATGGCTGGATCTATCGACCGGCATAAATCCGGTCGCCTACCCGATGCCCACACTGTCGACTGACGCCTGGACCGCGCTGCCTGACCATGCCGCGACGGCAAGGCTATTGAAGGCTTCGCGCAAGTTTTGGCGGGTGCCGGAAGACTGCGCCGTTTTGGTTGCGAATGGCGCATCCGCCCTCATCGCGCAGATGCCCACGTTAGCACCTGCGGCACAGGTCTACATTCCTCAGCCCACATACAACGAACACGCCGCCGCCTTTCAGGCCCATGGGTGGCCCGTCGGGTCGTCTGAAGGGGCGACGGCCAAGGTCATCGTCAATCCCAACAATCCAACGGGTGGTTGGTACGAGGCCGCTGATCTGACCGCCGATTTGATGATTGTAGATGAAAGCTTTGCTGATGTGGATCCCACGCGATCGCTGATCTCACATGCCAGCACGCCGGGCGTTGTGGTCTTGAAGAGCTTCGGCAAGTTCTGGGGGCTAGCGGGGCTGCGACTGGGTTTTGCCATTGCCCGGCCCAAGACAGTGGCCCGGCTTAAGACCGCCTTGGGACCTTGGCCCGTCTCGGGTCCTGCGCTGGAGATTGCTGCGGCCGCACTTGAGGACCTCGCCTGGGCCGAGGCCAGTCGTCTGAGGCTGGAAGAGGACGCCACGAGGTTGGACAGCTTGCTGATCCATGCGGGGGCCAAACATTCCGGCGGCACCCCGCTGTTTCGTCTGTATGAGGTGGACAATGCCGAAGCCTGGCAGGATCGGCTGGCACGTCATCACATCTGGACCCGCATCTTTCCCTATTCCCAAACGCTGATCCGTTTGGGCCTGCCCCCTGCCGATGGCTGGGCAAGGTTAAAGGCCGCCCTATGAGCACGGCGTTGATCTTGCTGTTGGCAATGGGACTGGATGCGATATTCGGAGAACCCCGCTGGTTGTGGAACCGCCTTCCCCATCCTGCGGTTCTGATGGGCCGCGCGGTCGGTTGGCTGGATCAGACCCTGAACACAGGAGCCCTGCAGAAAACCAAAGGAATTGCCGCGATGGGAATCCTGGCGCTGGGCGCTGTCTTGCTGGGTTGGGTTTTGCAGCATCTCGGCGGCCTGGTGCAAATGGGGGTTATGGCCGTTCTGCTGGCGCATCGGTCCTTGGTCGATCATGTCCGCGCCGTCGCAGATGCCTTGGGTCAAAGCTTGCCCGAAGCGCGCCGCGCGGTTGGGCAAATAGTGGGCCGGGACACGGGCCAAATGGATGAACCTGCCATCGCGCGGGGTGCGATCGAATCCGCAGCCGAGAATTTCAGCGATGGCGTGATCGCCCCCGCTTTTTGGTTCTTGGTGGCTGGGCTGCCAGGGCTGTTGCTTTACAAAATCACCAACACGGCCGACAGCATGATCGGGTACCGCACACCCAAGCACGAGGCCTTTGGCTGGGCTGCCGCCCGGTTTGACGATTTGCTCAACGTGATCCCTGCCCGTTTGACTGCCGCTTTGATTGCCGTGACACACGGCCTGACATCAGCGCGTCTGCCCATCATACGCGACGCGCGGCTGCACCGCTCGCCCAACGCCGGTTGGCCCGAAGCCGCAATGGCGCGTGCCTTGAACGTTGCCCTCGCCGGGCCTCGATCCTACGATGGGTCCTTGCGCGACTTTCCTTATGTGAACAATGCCGGACGCAAGGACATCGGTTCAGCCGAGATTAACGCCGCCTGCGCCGCCCTGTGGCGCAGCTGGGGGGCCGCATTGGTCATCGTCGCCGTGATCGCGGTTGTGTTGGCATAGCGCACCGCTTAGGGTCCGGCCGACCATTTCAAGAGGACTATCATGCGTTTCATCATTGCCCTGACCGCCCTTCTGCTAACGTCAAATGCCGCTTTGGCGCAATGCGGTGGCGGCTTTTCAAGCTTCGTCGGTGGCCTGAAAAAAGAAGCTATATCGCGGGGCCATGACGCAGGCACGGTCAACCAATTCTTCGCCTCCGTACGCAAAGACAATAAAGTCATCCAGGCAGATCGCCGTCAGGGCGTGTTCCAGATGAATTTCACCGATTTCTCGCGCCGCTTGATCAGTTCAGGCCGCATCAACACCGGTCGGTCCAAGGCAAAGGCCTATAACGGAACATTCAACAAGGTCGAGCGCACCTACGGCGTCAACCGCGGCGTTCTACTGGCTTTTTGGGCGTTTGAGACGGACTACGGCAGTTTTCAAGGCGATTTCAACACGTTGAACGCGCTGGTCACGCTGAGCCATGATTGCCGCCGCCCCGAGCTGTTCCGCCCGCAGGTGTTCGCTGCACTCAAGCTGTACGAACAAGGGAACTTTAGCCCGACCCGCACAACTGGCGCTTGGGCGGGTGAAATAGGCATGGTGCAGATGCTGCCGCAAGACATATTGGTCAATGGCGTGGATGGAGATGGGGATGGCAAAGTGAGCCTGAAGCGTTCTGCACCTGATGCTCTGATGTCAGGTGGCAAAATGCTGCAGCATTTGGGTTGGCGCGCAGGCGAGCCGTGGTTGCAGGAAGTCAGCGTGCCCTCCAATCTGGATTGGTCGAAGACGGGTCTGCGCACCTCGATGCCCGCCGCGCAATGGGCTGCGATGGGCGTGAAACCACGTCACGGAAAGATCGCGGGCTCCCTGCCTGCTTCGATCATCCTGCCACAGGGACGCAACGGCCCCGCCTTTCTGGCGTACCCTAACTTCCGAGTTTATTTCGAGTGGAACCAAAGCTTCACCTACGTTCTGACTGCGGCCTATTTTGCCAACCGTTTGGAAGGTGCTCCGGTGTTCAACCCCGGATCACCCGACAAAGGTCTGTCGAGTGATCAGATGAAGCGCCTGCAGAAAAAGCTGACGGCGCGCGGCTATAACGTAGGCAAAGCGGACGGCATTCTGGGGGCTGGCACCCGTGCCGCCGTGCAGGACGTGCAGCAAAAGTTGGGGATGCCCGCAGATGCCTGGCCCACCGCGGCGCTATTGAAGGCCCTATGAAAGGCGCGCCCAAGTTTGAGATTTTCCTGACCACCCCTCCGGGTTTGGAACTCGCGCTCAAAGCCGAAGCGCTAGAGGCCGGTTTCAAGAAAGCCAAAGCCACGCGAGGTGGAGTTGTCTTTCGTGGGAACTGGCAAGACGTCTGGCGCGCCAACCTGACGTTACGTGGGGCCTCGCGGGTGCTTGCGCGGATCGGTCAGTTCCGGTCGACCCAGCTTGCGCATTTCGAGAACACCCTGGGCGCCTTTGACTGGGCAAAGTTTCTGCGCCCCGATGTGCCTGTGCGGATCGAGGCGGCGTGTTCCTCCTCAAAAATTTACCACGAAGGCGCTGTTGTGCAGCGTGTGTCCGAAGCGATTGCTCGTGTGATCGGGGCACCCGTCGCGCCTGATGCCACGCTGCGGGTTCTGGTCCGGTTTGAACGGGACGACTGCACGATCAGCATCGACACTTCAGGCGAGGCCTTGCACAAACGCGGATTCAAGGAAGCCGTGGGCAAAGCCCCCATGCGCGAAACGATGGCAGCGCTATTCCTGAGGCAATGCGGTTTTACAGGGGATGAGCCGGTGCTGGATCCCATGTGTGGATCTGGCACTTTCCCGATTGAAGCCGCCGAGATGGCGCTGGGCCTCATGCCGGGACGGGCGCGCAGGTTCGCCTTTGAGGATCTCGCCGGATTTGACGGCGAGGCCTGGCAAGAGGTGCGCACCCCTGAGGTTCATCCTAAAATACCCTCTGTCTTTTATGGCAGCGACCGCGATGCCGGGGCCATTCAGAACGCCCGGGCTAATGCGGAACGCGCAGGCGTTACCACCCACACCCAATTCACTCACCATGCGATCAGCGACCTGCAACGGCCAGATGGCCCACCCGGATTGATCATCCTCAATCCGCCCTATGGCGGAAGAATTGGCGACAAACGGGGTCTCTTTGGTCTCTATGCAGCCTTGGGCCAAACACTGAACACAAAGTTTCAAGGATGGCGTGTCGGTCTCATCACGACGGATGCAAACCTAATCAAAGCAACGGCTTTGCCCTTTGAAGAACCTGGACCTGTGGTGGCTCACGGTGGGTTGAAAATAAGGCTTTGGCAAACTGGTCAGCTCAGCTGAACAGAGCAATCCTGGCGTTAACCAACTTGGCAGCTTCCGCTGTGGCAAGTCTTCATCTTTTGGTAATGATTAGGGCACGATCGCGGTGCTCTCATTCGTGCACAGGACATAGCAATCGTCTCATTGGAACCATCCACAAAACCGATCCCGCGCTGCAGAAGTGGCGCGGGTTGAATTACATTTGGAGATTGCAGTCTTTGTTCAGGCCACCATCTGCTCGGCCTTCTTCAGGTCCACCGACACCAGTTGGCTCACACCCTGTTCGGCCATCGTGACACCAAACAAGCGGTCCATCCGACTCATGGTCACTGCGTGGTGCGTGATGATCAGGAAGCGCGTTTCGGTCCGGCGACACATTTCATCAAGCAGATCACAGAAGCGGCCAACGTTGGCGTCATCCAATGGCGCGTCAACCTCGTCGAGCACACAAATTGGCGCAGGGTTGGCGAGGAAGACCGCAAAGATTAGAGCCAGAGCGGTCAGCGTCTGTTCCCCCCCCGACAGCAGGCTGAGCGTGGCCAGTTTCTTGCCCGGAGGTTGGCACATTATTTCAAGGCCAGCTTCAAGCGGGTCATCCGATTCCACCAGAACCAGATTGGCCTCACCGCCACCGAAAAGATGCTTGAACAACATGGAGAAGTTGCTGTTCACCTGCTCAAACGCGGTCAGCAGACGTTCCCGGCCTTCTCGGTTCAGGCTGGCAATGCCATTGCGCAGGGTACGAATGGCTTCTTCGAGATCCTGCTTTTCGGCCACCAGCGTGTCATGCTCTTCCTCGACCTCTTTGGCGTCTTCCTCGGCACGCAGATTCACGGCACCCAGAGCATCCCGCTGTCGTTTCAGCCGGTTCACATCTGCCTCAATCGCGTCGCTGCCCGGCATGTTGTCGGGGTCAGCTTCAAGCGATTCCAACAGTTGCACCGGCGTGGTGTCTTGTTCGTCCGAGATGCGCTCGGCTGCCACTTGCAAGGTTTCGCGGGCGGCATCTGCGCGCGCTTCTGAGCGGGCACGGGCCTCGCGGGCCTCGGAGGCTGCTCGTTCCGCATCACGTTCGGCGTTTACCGCCTCGCGGGCGGCACCTTCACCGGCAGAGAGGGCATCGGCAGCCGCCGCACGGCGGGCTTCGGCCGTGGTGATCGAGCGGCTCAGCTCATCGCGTTTTGCGCGAATTTCATCAGGTGCCGAAGTGGCCTCTTTCAGTTCCAGTTCTGATGTTTCCTTGCGTTCAGCCAATTCCGCGCTGCGCTTTTCAGCAGTTTCCAAACGGTGACGCCAGCCACTGATTTCCTTGGTCACTTCCTGAGCGCGCCGGGTGCGGGCCTCGCCTTCGCGGCGCAGCTCGTCGTGGGCAGAGCGTTTTGACATCATCGTCATTCGCGCCGCTTCGACTGTGAGTTTGATGTCCTCAATTTCGGCGCGAGCGGCGTCCAGATTGGGCAGTTTCTCTAGGGCAGAAGTTGCTTCGTCCAACTGCTTGCGCGCCGAAAGCGCCTCGTCTTCGTGGCGTTTCACGGCCAGTCCCAGCGATTCCAGACGCGATTGTGCCAGATTGCGATCAGCCTCGGCGCGGCTGAGCGCGCGGCTGGCTTCGTTCATGGCCACATCCGCGGCACGGCGCGTCTCGCGCGCGTCCTTGTCGGCCTGGGTTAGTTCCAACAGTTGATTGCTGAGCACGCTATGAGCGGCACGGGCCCCATCGGCGCGCGCCGAAACGCGTTCAAGCTCTTGCTTGAGTTCCTCAAGTCGGTTGAGCTGTTGCAGACGCAAAGCGGCGGAAGACGGTGCATCCTCGGCCCATGCGCGGAAACCGTCCCAGCGCCACAGATCACCCTCAACGCTGACCAAACGCTGGCCAGGTTGCAGAAGGGGTTGTAGGCGCACTGCATCATCGGGGTCGATCACGCCAATCTGGCTGATCCGGCGGCCCAAAACATGTGGGGCAGTCATATAGTTGGAAAGCGCAACCACACCTTCGGGCAATAGCTGCGGATGATCATACCCCGGTAACGATGCCCAGCCCGAGGGGCCATCGGCACTGACCTCGGGCGCGCGCAGATCGTCGGCCAGAGCCGCACCAAGTGCCTTTTCATAGCCAGGTTGTACTTGCAGCTGGTCCATAACCTGACCACCTTCGGCGGTGTCACGTTCCACCAGCCGGGCCAGCGCAGAGACTTCGGCACGTAGGGCGTTCACTTCACCTTCGGCCTCGGATCGTTCGGCACGGGCATCCGCTTCGCGGGCTTGCGCATCGGCGCGGGCCTGATCGGCGGCGGCCAATGTGGCATCGGCGGTCGACGCGGCTTCGGTGGCTGCGGCTTCAGCACTGCCTGCCACGTCGAAATCTGATGCCGCTTTTTCAAGCGCCTGTTGAGACTGATCCACGGCCACACGGGCACGGGTCGCTTCTTCTTCGGAACGGGTCAGTGTCTTTTGGCTGTCGTCCAACAAGCGTTGCGCCGATTGATGGCGTGCCGAAAGGCGTGCGACGTCTTCGGTCCGCGTTGACAGATCGCTTTCGCGCGATTGCAGAATGCTGGCCGCATCACGGGCGTCATCCGAGGTTGCACTAAGCCGGCCATCGTGGCCATCGCTGGCCTTTGCCAATTCTTTGGCTTCCCATTCCAGACGTTCAATGGTTTCGCCCGCGTCGCGGTTCAACCCGCTTTCGCGCTCGATATCCCGAGCCAATTGCTCGATCCGATTTTGCAGGGTCTCGATCCGCGACACCGCTGTGGCTTCCTGATCGTCCAACGTGTCACGCTGCACTGCCAGTCGTTGCAGAACGGCGGCCGCCACGGCTTCTTCTTCGCGCAGCGGTGGCAAAGCTTCATCCGCTGTCACGCGCAGTTTTGCCGCTTGACGCGCCGCCGCTTCGGCTTGTGAGGCCAGGGTCGTGCGGTCGCGCAGTTCTTCTTCGGACCGGGCCCGTGCTTCATCCGCTTCTTTCCAGCGGCGATAGAGCAGCAGACCTTCAGCCTGACGCAATTCCTCACCGATCTGGCGATAGCGCGCGGCTTGCCGGGCTTGCCGCGCCAGTTGCGCCAGCTGAGCGGCCAGCTGTTCGATCACATCGTCGACGCGGGTCAGGTTAGTTTCTGCGCCCTTCAACTTCAGCTCGGCCTCGTGGCGGCGTTGATACAGCCCCGAGATGCCGGCCGCTTCTTCCAGAATTCGGCGGCGGTTCTTGGGTTTGGCGTTGATCAGCTCGGAAATCTGCCCCTGCCGCACCAGCGCTGGCGAATGTGCCCCTGTTGAGGCATCCGCAAATAGCATTTGCACATCGCGCGCCCGCACGTCCTTGGAGTTCACCTTATAGGCGCTGCCCACGTCACGCGTTATCCTGCGTACGATTTCCAAGTGATCCGCGTCATTGAACCCCTGCGGGGCCAGGCGGTCCGAGTTGTCGATGTGAATGGACACCTCGGCGAAATTTCGGGCAGGCCGCGTGGCCGCCCCGGCAAAAATCACATCTTCCATCCCGCCACCACGCATGGCAGTGGGCCGGTTTTCCCCCATGACCCAGCGCAAGGCTTCAAGAAGGTTAGATTTGCCACACCCGTTGGGCCCCACGACACCTGTCAGCCCGTCGGCGATGATCAGGTCGGTGGGGTCTACGAAGCTTTTGAAGCCCGTCAGTCTGAGTTTTGAAAACTGCACACGCGTCCCTCGTCAAGCACCGGTGATTCCGGTCTTGGGGGTAAATGTGAGCGGCGGAACCTGCATGAGTCAACGGCTAACCCCCGCATGTGGGGGAATTGGGCGAGTTATCCACAAGATATTGCGGAAATTGCGCTAGATTCAGCCAAGACCCTTATTGATCAAACCATTCAAAGGCATCTCCCTTGGCGCGCACTGACCCAATCGACGGCAGGCGGAAATGTGAGCCCAGCACGGTGGCCCCGCTTTCCGAGGCGCGTTCAAGCAAATACCGCCGGGACACCACGGCCTGCTCGGGATCATTGTCGAACTTGAAGTGCCATTCGGGATGCTGGCATTGCGCTGTGCAATGGATCGCATCGCCGGTTATCAAAGCCTGAGCGCCGTTGCTTTCAAGCTGAATGGACACGTGCCCCTTAGTATGGCCCGGGGTTGGCACCAAGGTGACGTGATCGCCCAGCGTATGCCCGGCCTCAACCATTTCGGCCTGACCCGCTGCGATCACAGGTGATACGCTCTCCTTGTAGTGATTGCTTTCTAACCCCCTATAGAAGGCCTCATCTGCTGCAGGCATCAGATACCGCGCCCTGGTAAAGGTCGGTACCCACGCACCGTTTTCCAGACGGGTGTTCCAGCCGACATGATCGGTGTGCAGATGGGTGCACAGCACATAATCCACATCCGCAGGCGTGATCCCCGCTGCCGTCAACCCGGCCATGAAACGTGTGCCTGACAGCTGGTGCCAATCGCGGTGACCCTCGTTTGTCTTGTCATTGCCCACACAGGCATCGACCAAGATGATATGGCTTGGCGTTTTCAGCAAAAACGCCTGAATGGGGATGATCAACTTGCCACTGTCTGCACAGATGGTGCCCGGGCTGTGATCTTCGATAAGTCGTGCCACATCTGCGCCTGCGGTCGGATACAGCGTCTCAGCTGGCAAGAAGGGCGCGTTCAGCTCAAGAACACGCCAGATTTCAATCTCTCCGATTCGGGTCAACATGAAGCAGCTCCTTTTGCGCGGCGGCATTCTGTGGGTCACCCTTGCTGGTGCGGGTCAGAATGTCGAGACCGGGCCCAAACCAAGGCGAAACCAAAGAGGTTCATGCCGCTTGGCGCGCAGGGGGCGTCGGAATCTGCCTTGACGGGTTTGCGTGCGCGCTTCATACCAAGAGGTGCAAGGTTCCCATAAGCGATGCAAAGCATCCGGGATCAAACAGGGAATGACGTGATGGCGGACCCAAGCAGGGGGCCAATTCGTCAGCCGCCCCCGCGACTGTGAGCGGTGAGCGCGCATCAATTTGCCACTGGAACGCCCGTTCCGGGAAGGCCGATGCAAGCTTCGACCCGCAAGCCAGGAGACCGGCCTTCGCTCTCGGGTGCCATATGCACTCGGCCCAAGATTCAACGGACGGGGTGTTCTGTTGGGGGAAAGCCAAACCGCTGGGACATACCGGCCCGAGGCCCCTCTGACACTGCCCTTCACAATATTAAAGACCCGAAGGGGGACAGACATGAAGAAACTTCTCGCCACCGCAGCAGCCATGCTTGCTGCCACGCCCGCCCTGGCACACCACCCTCTGGGCGGAATGCCAATGGAAACATTCTCACACGGGCTGATGTCCGGTGTGGGTCATCCCGTTTTGGGCTTTGACCACATGTTCTTTGTCATCGCGATGGGTGTCGCCGCCCTGTTCACAGCGCAACGCTATTTGACGCCGCTGGCCTACATCGTCGCTATGCTGGTGGGGTGTGGTCTGATGTACACAGGCGTCGCCTTGCCAATGGCCGAAACCGTGATTGCCATCTCGCTGCTCGCCATGGGCGGAGTGGTTTTGTCGGGCCGCACATTGGGTGCAGGTGCCGCAGTGGCCCTGTTCGCAGCCTTCGGTCTGTTTCACGGCTCGGCCTTCGGTGGCAGCATCGCAGGCCAGGAAGGCGGCATTGGTGCCGGCGTTCTGGTAGGCTACCTGATCGGTTTGGGTGTGATCCAATACGCCATCGCATTGGCCGCAGGCTGGGCTGTTGAAAAACTGCTGGGTGCGACCGAAGCTCAAGCCATGAACGCCCGTTTGGTCGGCGCGATGGTGGCTGGTGTTGGCGTGTTCTTGTGCCTCGAAATCGTCGAAGGCCCGATCGTTGCCATAATTGCAGGCTAAGCCTGATTTGACTTATGAGGGCGGTCCTGCGATGGGCCGCCCTTTTCTTTTGCCCCCACTCTGCTCACTCGAAGGATGCACGCCATGCCTGCCAAGATCCCTGCCACCGTCGTCACCGGTTTCTTAGGTGCCGGGAAAACCACGCTGATCCGGCACATGCTGGAAAACGCAGAAGGCAAGCGCATTGCGCTGATCATCAATGAGTTTGGCGATCTGGGTGTGGATGGTGACATCCTGAAGGGGTGCGGCGACGAAACCTGCACAGAAGATGATATCATGGAGCTGTCGAATGGCTGCATCTGCTGCACCGTGGCCGAGGATTTCGTGCCCACGATGCAAAAGTTGCTGGATCGCGACAATGCGCCCGATCACATCGTGATCGAAACCTCTGGTCTGGCGCTGCCGCAACCTTTGGTGCGCGCGTTCAACTGGCCCGAGATTTCCACCCGCTTGACCGTGGATGGTGTTGTCACGGTTGTGGACGGCAAGGCTGTCAGCGAAGGCCGCTTTGCCCATAACGTCGCGGCCGTAGACGCCCAGCGCAAGATGGATGAAAACCTCGATCACGAAACCCCGCTGTCCGAGTTGTTTGAGGATCAAGTAGCCTGCGCCGATATGATCGTCGTCAATAAATCCGACCTGCTGGACAGCGGCGAGGCTGACGCTCTGGTCGGCCAACTGAGATCCGAAAGCCGCGATGGCGTGCAAGTGGTCAAGGCGTCGATGGGGGCCCTTCCGGTGGATGTCTTGCTGGGGCAAGGTATCGGGTCCGAGAGCGATCTGGAAGCCCGTCACGAGGTGCATCATCACCATCATGACCATGATGACGATCATCACGACGACCATGATGATGATGATGATCATGAGCACCATCATCACCACGATCATGATCATGACGAATTCGAAAGCTTTGTCGTCACCCGGCCCGAGATCACTGATCCGTCCGCCTTTGCCATCCGCGTGGCCAACATCATTCGTGAGCATGACATCCTGCGTCTCAAAGGCTTTGCCGCTGTGGAGGGCAAACCCATGCGCCTGACCATTCAAGCCGTTGGCCCCCGCGTCGACAGTTATTTCGATCAACCTTTCGGCACGGGTCTTCGCGAAACCCGGCTGGTGGTGATCGGACAAGCTGGGCTCGACCGCGCCGCCATCGAAGCCGCGCTCGCCGCGTAATGTTGATCGTCGAGCCAGGTGACCCACGCGCGCCTGACGCCGCCGCATTGCTCGCCTCAAGCCATGCGCTGATGCAAGAACTGTTCCCGGCCGAGGACATCTATGCCCTCGACATCGACGACTTATGCACGCCCGACGTTCGCTTTTTCATTGCGCGTGAGGGTCAGACTCTTTTGGGAACCGGGGCGATGTCTCTGTGCGAAGGATACGGCGAAGTTAAATCCATGTTCACATCCCCCGCCGCCCGTGGCAAAGGCGTGGCCGCAGCCCTCCTGCGCCAAATCGAGGACGAAGCCCGTTTCGAGAAACGTCCCATCCTCAAACTGGAAACCGGTGAAGAACTCTCAGCCGCCATCCGCCTTTATGAACGACACGGCTTTACCCGTTGCGGCATCTTCGGCGCATATGAACCCAACCAGACCAGTGTCTATATGGAAAAGCTGCTATGAGGTTACTTTGTCAGTTTGGCCTCGGCGGCGGCCTTCATGCGGGCCAGCATCTTGGCCTTGTCATCGGCCTGCCCGAACGGCTTTTTCGACGATCCGTAGGCGTTGTGTTCGTCATGCTTGGGCGACCGATTGCCGGGTTTTGCGGGGCTGCCTGCTGTCTTGCTCATGATGTGTTCCTTATGATTGTCGAACCCCTAACACGAGGCGCGCGCTGATGCACCTGCTTGCCGCCACCCCCGGAATGATCGACGACGGAACGGAACCTGTTGATCTGGGACAGACCCCGGCTGACGTCATCTTTATCTCAGCGGCGGATACCGAGCTTGCGATGCTCAGCGAGGCGCGCAATGAGATGGCCGCCCCGCCGACCTTGCGGCTGGCGAACCTCACCCATCTGCAACACCCTATGTCGGTGGATCTGCATCTGGACAATTGCGCCATCAAATCCCGTCTGGTCATCGCGCGTGTTTTAGGGGGCACCGGCTACTGGCGCTATGGCACCGAGCAATACGCCGCCCGCTGTGTGGAGGCCAACGTTCCATTGGCCCTCTTGCCTGGTGATGACAAACCGGACGAGGATTTGCGCCGTTTGTCGACCGTTTCTGATGCCGACTATGATGCGCTCTGGGCCTATCTGGTCGAAGGAGGGCCGGAAAATGCGACGAATTTTCTAGGCTATACCCAAGCCATGCTAGAAGGGTCCGTCACACCCGCCGCTGCCAGTCCGTTGCTGCGCGCAGGCGTCTACTGGCCCGGGGCAGGTATTGCGGATCTGGCCGCAACTCAAGCCCAGTGGCAACCCGATGCGCCCGTTGTTCCGGTGATCTTCTACCGCGCCTTGGTGCAGGGTGCGGGTCTCAATCCCATCAACCGTCTGGTGCGCAGCCTTATGCGCGCAGGGTTGAATCCGCTGCCGGTTTTTGTGGCGTCTCTCAAGGACCCTGTATCCACCGCAACGCTGGATCACCTCTTCAGTGCCGCCCCGCCCAGTGTGATCCTGAACTGCACGTCTTTTGCCGTCGGCTCGCCACATGCAGGCGACACCAACCCCGACAATCCATTGACAGCCCCCTCGGCCAACGCCGCACCTGTGTTCCAGGTGGTCCTGTCGGGCTCGTCCGAAGCAGGGTGGATCGAAGGTCTCTCCGGGCTGTCCGCCCGCGACATCGCCATGAACGTGGCCCTGCCCGAGGTGGATGGCCGTATCCTGTCCCGCGCTGTCAGTTTCAAAGGCGAGGCCTATTTTGACGAGGTAACCGAGTGTCCCATTGCCACCTACCGCGCCCAAGGCGACCGGGTGGAATTCGTGGCAAACCTGGCCGCAAACTGGGCCAGGCTGCGTGCAATACCCGTGGAGAACCGCAAAATTGCGCTGATCCTGGCGAACTATCCCAACAAGGACGGACGATTGGCCAATGGTGTCGGGCTCGATACTCCGGCAGGGACCGTCCATATGCTCAAACAACTGGATCAAGCCGGGTATCGCGTGCGTGATTGCCCCGATGACAGCGCCACCCTCATGGCCGCTGTGATGACGGGCCCCACCAACTGGCTCACCGACCGCGCATCGCGCCAGGGTGGCGTGCGGTTGACCATAGCTGACTACCAAATCGACTATGGCCAATTGCCATGGGAATTGCGCGAAGCCGTCGAAAGCCGCTGGGGCAAACCCGAAGCCGATCCGTTTTATACACCCGGCGAGGTGGATTGCGGGTATTTCAGCCTCTCAGTTCTTGAATACGGAAATGTGGTGGTCGGTATCCAGCCCGCACGCGGATACAACATCGATCCGACAGATACCTATCATTCCCCTGATCTGGTGCCGCCCCATAACTATCTGGCGTTTTACTTCTGGCTGCGCCATCAGTTCCGCGCTCAGGCGATTGTGCACATGGGTAAACATGGCAATCTCGAATGGCTGCCGGGCAAGGCGCTGGCACTTTCAGCCACCTGCTGGCCCGAGGCTGTTTTGGGACCAATGCCACATATGTACCCCTTCATCGTCAACGATCCAGGTGAAGGCACACAGGCCAAACGCCGCGCGCAAGCGGTTATTGTCGATCACCTCACACCGCCTATGACGCGCGCGGAAACATACGGCCCCCTCAAAGACCTCGAAGCGCTGGTGGATGAGTACTACGAGGCCGCGGGCGTCGATCCCCGCCGCATCGCACATCTGCGCCGTGAAATTCTATCACTCACCTCGACAACCGGTCTGGCCGAGGACGTGGGCTTATCCGGCGAGGACGAGGACAGCGATCTGGCCAAACTGGACGCCTACCTGTGCGAACTGAAAGAAGCGCAAATTCGCGATGGGCTGCATATCTTTGGCCAATCCCCTGAAGGCCAACAAGCGCTGGACTTGACCATCGCCTTGGCCCGGGTGCCACGCGGGATGGGCAAAGACGGGGATGCCTCCCTGATCACGGCTCTGGCTCAGGACTTTGACATGGGTTTTGATCCTCTGGATTGCGATATGGCCGCACCTTGGACTGGCCCTCAACCGCCAGAGCTTCAGTCACTGATACACGACCCCTGGCGCAGCACGGGCGATACGGTTGAACGACTGGAACTCTACGCCCTCGACATCCTGCGGGACGGGGGGCGGGGCGTGTCGGGCCTCGGCCCGAGAGCGTCGCACGTTGTCACGGAAATCACCTCCAAGATCATCCCCGCCGTCGCCGCCTGCGGTCCGGCTGAAAGCCAAGCTTTGCTGACATGCCTCAACGGTCAGGCGATCCCACCGGGCCCCTCAGGCGCACCGACCCGAGGTCGGCTTGACGTGCTGCCCACCGGGCGCAACTTCTATTCAGTGGACAGCCGGGCGGTGCCCACACCCACGGCCTGGGCCCTGGGCTGGAAATCTGCCAACATGCTCATCGAAAAACACCTGCAAACCCAAGGCGACTGGCCGCGCGCGCTGCTGCTAACCGCTTGGGGTACGGCCAATATGCGCACGGGCGGCGACGATATTGCACAAGCGCTGGCTCTCATGGGTGTCAAACCCAAATGGGATAGCGCGAACCGCCGCGTCACAGGGTTTGACGTTCTGCCTCACACCGTTCTGGGCCGTCCCCGCGTGGACGTCACCCTGCGTATCTCAGGCTTTTTCCGCGATGCCTTCCCGCAGCTTATTTCACTGGTGGACAGCGCGGCGCGCGCCGTCATGGCGCTGGATGAATCCGAAGACGTCAACCCGGCCGCGGCGCGCGCACGTGCAGAGGGCAATCAATCACGCGTTTATGGCTCCAAACCCGGAGCATATGGCGCGGGGCTCCAGGCCATGATCGATGAACGCCTTTGGGCCAACAAGGCAGATCTCGCCGAGGCCTATCTGACCTGGGGCAGCTACGCCTACGGTGCGCAATCAGAGGGTGACGCGGATCGCGCAGGATTTGAGGCGCGTCTGTCCCAAGCCGAAGCCGTTGTTCAGAACCAGGACAACCGCGAACACGATTTGCTCGACAGTGATGATTATTACCAGTTCGAAGGCGGGGCAGCTGCTGCCATCCATACACTGCAAGGTCAGGATCGGCCGATCTATCACAACGATCACTCGCGCCCTGAACGCCCTGTGATCCGCACACTTGAGGATGAGATCGGCCGCGTGGTACGCTCGCGCGTGGTCAATCCCAAGTGGATCGACGGGGTCAAGCGCCACGGCTACAAGGGCGCGTTCGAGATCGCGGCCACGGTCGATTACCTCTTTGCCTTTGCCGCCACCACCGGAGCCGTACGAGGGCATCATTTCGACCTGGTCGAAGCGGCCTTTCTGGAAGACAACGACACCCGCGAATTCATCGCCGAGCACAATGCCCCGGCGCTACGCGAAATTGCCGAACGCCTACAAGAGGCCATTGATCGCGGACTTTGGTCGCCCCGGTCCAATTCAGCCCGCGCGCGGATTGATCAAGCCCAGGCGCAGCCTGCCCCATCTTAACGGCGCCGTTGATCCTGCAAGCAAGCGCATGATAGGTGCCGGCCATGTATGATACGCCCTCGACCCAGAAAACAGCCCTAAAGGTCAGCTGTTCAACCCATGTGGTGCAGGATGGTCTGATCACGACGGTCTACGTTTTGTTGCCCCTTCTGGCGCAGGCCTTTGGGCTGAGCTATGCGCAAGTGGGTCTGCTCAAGGGCTTGAAAGGCCTGACCCAGGCTGCATTTGAAATGGGGTCTGGCTGGCTGAGCGAGCGGTTAGGGGAAATCCGGCTTATCGTTGTCGGGCTTGCCTGTTCGGGGATCGGTTACGGCGTTTTGTCTTTGGGCAGGGGCATCGAAATGGCCGCATTGGCCCTTGTGATCATTGGCGTCGGCACAGCCTTGCATCATGCGCCTTGCTCTGCGCTGATCGCAAACAGCTATCCTGCGCGGTCGCGCAGCGGTGCGCTGGGGCTTTACAATGCATCGGGCGACGTGGGCAAACTGGTGTTCACCGGAGGGGTCAGCCTGACAATAGGTATGGGCATGGCATGGTCTCAGGCGGCGTTGGTTTATGGCGGCCTGGCCATGTGCACGGCCCTTGCCATTGCTGTCTCTGCCGGTAGAGCCAATGACACGACAGAAACCAAATCGACCTCGGACACAGCGTCCCAAGAATCAGGCCGCGGATGGGGTATCCTGAACTGGCGCATGTTTGCGGCTTTGTTGGTGGTCACCAGCATCGACACGATGGTTCAGATCAGTGTCATGGTGTTCATCGCCTTTCTTATGCTCGCCAAAGGCGTGCCGCTCGCCATTGCCACATCCGCCACGGTGATATTGCTGGCAGGCGGGGTCTTTGGCAAAGCCGGGTGTGGATATCTGGCGGAGCGTGTTGGTGTGCGTCCTGCCTTTGTCCTGATCCAAGTGCTGACCTCTCTTGGCCTTGTCGGCATGGTTGTCTTGCCCAACTCGGCGGCCTTTTTGTTGTTATTGCCATTGGGTGCCGTTGTGCAGGGCTCCAGCTCGATCACCTATGGGTTTGCCGCAGACCTGATACATCCGCGTTGCATGGCCCGCGGTTACGCGCTGCTTTATTCCGTAGGGACGTTTGCCGCAGCCATCGGGCCTTTCGGGTTTGGCGTGATTGCTGATGTCTATGGGATCAATGCAACGATCTTCGTGATGGCCCTTGTCGCTTTGTGCGCGGTGCCCCCGATCTTCATGTTGCGCCAAAACGGTACAGCGGTTGCATAACCCTGTTGCCACCAAATCCTAGATGCCGGGCTTGCAAACCAACTCGACCTTGCCACGATACAGCTTGTTGTAGTCACACTCATATTCCAGTGTTTGGACCGGGCCTGACGGGCCACCGCCGCAATCCAGCTTGGCCTCGATCAGCACCTGATCCCCGTCCATGCGTTTGACCCGACATCCCGTGGATTTTTCGATTGCGATCCGGGCGCGCGGCATCACCGCTTCGGGGCGCGGGGCCCACTCGGTGTTCACGCGCAAAGCCAAGGCTTTGTCCCCATCGTGGCGCACGTCAAACGTGCTTTGCCCTACCGTGATGCGCTGGCCCGCTATACCGCGATATTCAGGCGGAGGTGTATCACACCCCGTCATCACGATGATCCCAAGAAAAAGCAATCCACGTCTCATGGGTCCCAGTTTGTCCGGTTCATGCTTAACAATTTGTTAAACCGCGTCAGATCACCCTTGCGCCCGCGTCCCGGCTCACACACAGTTGGCGCTGACACTGCAATTGGGAGGGCCTCGGAATGAGCGCAGATGATGAACGCCACGCGATGAAAATGGCCAAAAAGAAGGCCGCCCGCGATAAAATCATGGCCACCAAGACCGACAAGAAAGGTCTGATCGTGATCCATACGGGCAAGGGCAAAGGTAAATCCTCGGCTGCGTTTGGGATGATCTTTCGTTGCATCGCCCATGACATGAAATGCGCCGTGGTGCAGTTCATCAAAGGCGGCATGTCCACTGGCGAGCGGGATCTGATCCTGTCAAAGTTCACTGACACATGTGCGTTCCACACCATGGGTGAAGGCTTCACCTGGGAAACGCAGGATCGGTCTCGCGACACAGAAATGGCTCAGGCCGCGTGGGAAAAGGCCAAAGAGCTGATCCGCGATGAAAGCAACCACATGGTGCTGCTGGACGAGATCAGTATCGCCCTGCGCTATGACTATCTGGACATAAATGAAGTGGTCGAGTTTCTGGCGACCGAAAAACCGCATATGACCCACGTTGTTCTGACAGGGCGCAACGCCAAGGACGAGTTGATCGAAATCGCCGATCTGGTCACGGAAATGGAACTGATCAAGCACCCGTTCCGGTCCGGAATCAAGGCGCAGATCGGGGTGGAGTATTAAAACGCGTGATTGCGTCTGTCCTTAACTCAAGCAGCCAAGTCGACCGGGTTTACGAACATGAATTGACCTTGGAAAAGCCGACGCGATCACTCCTGTTCTTTTAAAGAAAAACCTCTGGTCTTGAGCGATTTATTTGCAGTTTTAGATTCATCCGCATTTTTGCAGACACAACTGTTTTTATGATCTCGATACCCGTCATCCTTCTCTGGCGGTGACTGACGATGCATTTGCTTTGAAAAAGCGTATGGAAAGAGAAATTCTACGAAGCTTGGGGAGGTTGAGATGCGGCGGGTCATTCATAGTCCTCTCAGTTGAATGGGTGCAAATAAACTGCCCTTTCCGCTGTGTTTGGCCCACTGATGTGATCCGCGTGACCCGGCTATGTCCGTAAATCATCCGTAAGTCCCTTGGCAGAACAGCGCATCTCTGGAAATGTTGACCGATCCGACTTTCATGTCTCGAGGCCATATGTCCAACTCCCGATCTTTGTTTGCGCAGAAGTTGCGTACATGGCGAATGCGCCATGGTGAACATGGTAGGATTACCCAAGAAGGACTGGCTGAGGTATTGGGTGTAAGCCCTGATGCAATTGGCAAATACGAACGCTCTGTTTCTTTCATTCGGGGAGATTTAGAGCACAGATTGACAGACAATCTGGGGTGGCCGCGCGAAGACATTCTGGCCTGTCGGGAAGACTGGGAAGCACGTCAGCTGCAGAAGCCCCAAAGCGGTTACCATCTTTTGGACGACGCTCTAGTCGATCAACTGTTCGAAGGGTCATGGCCCAGGGCGATCAGTTCAGTTATCAATATGGTCGATAACGAACTCGGCGAATTGCCCGCAGAATTTGCGGTAGATGAGGAGGTTTTCCTGCCAATCTATGATGCATATCGAAGTCATTGGGCAGCAATCATACACAACGGCGAATTTGTAGCGAAATGGGGCATGCTTTTTTTGGTGCCTGAAGATGAAGCGCTCTTCAAAGCAGGTGAATTTGTAGAAACTAACTTGACCGCGGATTGCCTCCATCGCCCGATCCTACCGGGAACCTATTACGGATACTGTACTGTTGTTGTCATAAAGCCAGGGCACGAGGCAGCTGGGGTATTGATGTTAACTGCGTTCGCGCATTTCCTCGAGAATCTCGCTGAGCGAGACATCTTTCTGCACGGCATAGGAACAATTGCATGCTCAACTGCAGGCACCCAGATATGTCGCGACTTGGGCATGAGATGTCTTGGCAACCATTCGGTTTGTCCTGAATATGAAATTTGGGATTTAGCGGGTGCTGCGATCACGAACTCTCTTTTTGTGCGTCGAAACCCTTCGCTTCGAGAGAAGTACTCAAAGGTCTTTCAACAATGAAATTGTACCGGGCAATCTCTGGCGAGGTCTCTATCGGTTTTCGATCATTTCTTGCGACTTTTCTCAACCCGACCTATTCGTCAGCCCGAGAATAACCTTGAATTTGAGAAAGATGCAGCCAATGCCCAGACACCGCGTCCTCACTGAATTTGGCATGGGATCCTCTCTGCGCCGTCAGGATTATACCGAAGCGGCGCGGCGTGCGTTGAAGGATGCGCTCTGGCGTAATTCGATCAATATGGCCGAGCTGTTTGGGCACCCAAAAGAGGCCATGCTGATAGACGTGGAAATCGCCGTTCAGAAACCCGATCAGGTGGACTGCGAGGCATTGAAATCCGTCTTCCCCTATGGGCAGATCAGCATCACTGCCAGCCATGGAGGTCTTGACGTGCCACGCCCCGACGGCCTGCCTACCGTCATGGCCAATGCCGCCATCTCCGTCAGCTTTGACATGGAGCGCTGTGCATGACAGATCAACGGTTCATCATTGAAATGGGCGTGGGAAATGATCTGGAGGCGATGGATTACCAAACCGCAGCCCGCCGCGCGATCAAAGATGCCTACGGCCATGTCACTCTGCCGATGTGGGACAGCCTTGGCATGGACCCACACCAGATGCGCATTCAGATCACGGTCGGTGTGCAGGACCCTGATCAGCTCGACACTCAAGCCCTGGCCGATTTGATTCCCCGAGGGGTTGTGACTGTGCGGGTCGTTAAGGGAGGGCAGAACGTGACTCATCCTGGCTCTAACCGGACAGCCGTCATCGCCACAGCCGCTGTCGAAGCGTTCCTGCCTTATCAGGGAGATGAGTGGCGCAGCGGAACAAACTGACGCCCTAAGTCCCATAATGCGGGAGCTTTTCCCACCTCATCCGATTTGATCAAAACGGCATTCTTTCGCGTTCTCCCTCGATTGCCGAAAAATTCAATTGTCTGACATTTGATTTTATGTCAGCCTGAGGTTGAGAGACGCCCCCTATCCAAAACAATACCGCGTCCCAACGGGAGATATTTGATATGAACCTAAGACCTGATCCAACTTTTCACGCGACCCCTAAACTGGCGATGGAGGCACCTGCTGAGACACTGGCCTTCACCTTGATGCTCAGCCCCGATGGCTCTCAGCCTGATGGGCTGGCGGTGGTTGACGTGGACCCGACGTCCAAAACCTATGGAGAGATTGTGCACAGCCTCTTCATGCCCAACAAGGGAGACGAGTTTCACCATTTCGGCTGGAACGCCTGTTCCTCGGCCCTGTCGCCTTTGACGGGTCACGCCTTTCTGGAGCGGCGCTACCTGATCATCCCCGGCATCCGGTCGTCACGCATCTACATCATTGATGTCAAAGAGCCGCTCAAGGCAAAGATCCACAAAATCATCGAACCCGAAGAGCTTTTTGCCAAAACCGGCTATTCGCGCCCGCACACCATCCATTGCGGCCCCGAAGGCATATATGTCTCCACGCTGGGCGGCGGTGGCGAGGATGGCACCGATGGTCCTCCGGGCATCTTCATCATGGATTGCGAAACGTTTGATATCCTCGGCCGCTACGAGATGGACCGTGGCGCGCAAGACAAGCACTACGATTTCTGGTGGAACCTGCCGCGTGATTACATGGTCAGCTCCGAATGGGGCCTGCCGCCACAGTTTGAAAACGGTGTGGTCCCCGAGGACCTACTCAGCAACAAATACGGCCATTCCATTCATTTCTGGGATCTGCGCGCCCGAAAAGTCTCCAAGACCATTGATTTTGGGGAAAACTACCAAATGGCCTTGGAAATTCGCCCGGCGCATGACCCGGCCAAAGAATACGGATTCTGCGGCGTTGTGGTCGACACCACCAACCTGCAAGGCGCAATTTTTACCTGGTGGCGCGACGAAGACGGCGAATGGCAGGCCAAGAAGACCATCACCATTGATCCTGTGCCTGCGGCTGTGGATGATCTTCCACCGCTCTTGCAGGGGTTCGAAGCGGTGCCGCCGCTTGTCACGGATATCGATCTGAGCCTTGATGACAAATACCTCTACGTCGCCTGCTGGGGTCTGGGCGAGATGCATCAATACGATGTGTCCGACCCGTTGAACCCTGTGCTGGCCGGCAAGGTCGAAATCGGCGGGATCGTCAAGAAAACCCCGCATCCCAACGGCAAAACCTTCGGCTATGGCCCGCAAATGGTGGAAATCAGCCGTGACGGTAAACGCGTTTACTGGACCAATTCGCTCTATTCCACTTGGGATGATCAGTTCTATCCCGGCGAACGTGGTGCGGCGATGGTCTGTGCGGATGTTGGCGAGAACGGCGGGCTGACGTTGAACAAGGATTTCTGGGTCGAATTCCCAGAAGGCTATCGCTCTCACCAGATCCGCCTCGAGGGCGGCGATTGCTCAACCGACAGCTTCTGCTACCCTTCCGTCTGAGCACATGATTGAAGTGAATACCGTGGCGGCCCTTTGGTGGGCCGTCATTGCGTCCGGGGTGTATCACGGCGTGAATCCTGGTATGGGCTGGCCTCTTGCTGTGTCCTCGGCGCTAATGGAGCAAAAGAAATCCAGCCTCTACAAGGCGTTGCTTGCCTTGGCAGGCGGGCACCTGCTTGCTATGACAGCGATCCTCTTGCCGTTTTCCATGCTTTATATACTGGTCGACTACCAACGCGAAATCCAGGTCGGGGCCGCCTGTCTGGTGATTGCTCTCGGGGTCTACCTTCTGATCAACCGCCGCCACCCGCGCTTTCTGGCACGTGTGCCGCCCCATAAGCTGGGGCTCTGGTCCTTTCTGGCCGCTATGGCGCATGGCGCAGGGCTGATGCTGGTGCCCATCTACCTTGGTATCTGCGGCACCGTTGATACCGACGCAGGCCATGCGGCTGCTGAGACATTGATGTCAGGCAACATCTTCACCGCCCTGTCGGTCGCTGCAGTCCACACGTTGGCGATGACAGCTGCCGGGGGCACATTGGCCCTGGGCGTCTACCACTGGCTTGGTCTGAAATTCCTATCCAAAGGCTGGTTCAATCTGGATGTGGTCTGGGCGCTCAGTCTCATTACCGTCGGCGTCATCGCACTAGTGAGCACACATTAACGCGCGCAATTTGGCCTTTTCTTAGTGAAAATGCTCATTCCATGTCACCCGCACCATATGCGCCGTGGCCTGTCACCCGCCGCACCCCCATTTGGCAAAAGGGGTGGGCGGGCTTTTGTCAAATGGGGGTGCTTGCGCCGGCTCACAACCGGTCATATCATTTGACCAGTTGTAGCTGAGGCCCGAATGCCCTTCCAAAAAGTCACGCCCGAAAAACTCTCGACCGCTGTCACCCGACAGATCGAAAAGCTGATCCTACGCGGCATTCTGCGCCCCGGTGAACGCCTGCCGTCCGAACGTGATCTGGCCGAGCAGATGGGCGTCTCACGCCCCTCCCTGCGCGAGGCGATTGCTGAGTTGCAGGACAAGGGTCTACTGGCTTCGCGCGCAGGCTCGGGTATCTACGTGGCCGATGTGTTGGGCAATGCCTTCTCCCCTGCTCTCATCGGTCTATTCGCAGACCACGACGAAGCCGTGTTTGACTACATCGCATTTCGCCGCGACCTCGAAGCGCTGGCTGCCGAGCGCGCTGCACGGTTGGCCTCGGACACAGACTTGCAAGTGATCCAGACGGTCTTGGACCGCATGGAAACCGCCCACGCAAAACCCAACGCGGATGAAGAAGCTCAGCTAGACGCCGAATTTCACATGGCCATCATGGAGGCCTCGCACAACGTGGTGATGTTGCACATGGTGCGGTCAATGTTCCAGATGCTGCGCGAAGGCGTGTTCTACAATCGCCAGGTGATGTTTCGCCAACGCATGACCCGCGATATGCTGTTGGATCAGCACTGCGCCATCAATGACGCACTTCAGGCCCGTGATCCTGAGGCTGCACGCGGCGCGGTTGAAACACATTTGACATTTGTCGAAACCTGCCTGTCGGATCAGAAAAGATCAGACCAGAACGAGGCCATTGCCCGCCAACGGCTGGATCACGAGCAAAAGCGATAAGCCCGCCAGAGCGTCAGACTGCACCGAGCAACAGTTTTATCTGTCCCAAAACGTCGTCAACAAACTCGATATCGCCGGACGTGCGCTTGATCAGCAAACTGCCCTCAATTGCGCTAAAAATCAGGCGTGCCATGGCACGCGGTTCGCCGTTGAACTGAAACGACCCGGCAGCCTTACCAACAACCAGCAAATCTTCAACCCAGGTCAGATGTTCTTGAAAGAACGCCGCGATCTCTTGCTTCATCTCATCCGGCAGTGCGGTGTATTCCCCGCCCAGAACTCCGCACAAACAGGCCGTGCTGGGGTTGCGACCCATCTCGAGGATCGGGGAGACATAGCGATCCAGTGCTTGCCAATGGTCTATCGACCCCGAAAGCTCCAACTGATCGCTGATGGCGCGCATGCGTTCGCGGTAGCGGACAATTACTGCGCGACCAAGTGCGGCTTTTGCAGGGAAGTAATAGTAAATACTGGCCTTTTTGATCCCCACCCGCTCGGCAATATCAGCAAAGCTAAACCCGAAATACCCGCGGTCCTGAATCAGGGCCTCGGTGGTGTCGACGATTGCATCCGCTGTGCTCATGCTGGGTCCAGTTGCTCCGGTGTTGCCCGGAACAGATCGGGCCCGGATCATGTAACCCGGGCCCTGCGCATTCCGGTTACTCAGTCACTTGGTACCCTAGTGCCTGTGCCGCCTCAATAGTGGCGCTCAGGTGATGCTCGAAATGCGGTAGCACTGCCTCGAGGTGTTCACGGAATTCGTCATTCTCAACCGAGGGAATGAAGGTGTTGCGCACAGCTTCGCTTGCCCCCCTGTGGAATGGAACTTCCAGTTGAAGATAGGCTTCGTCAAAGGCCGCGCCCTCTAACTGGGACAGCCGCGCCACGTTCTCGGCATGGGTGGCGGCCATGTCTTTGTCAGCTGGCAAATCGTAAGTGATGCCATTGTCTGCGGCAATATCGCGTGCCATCTGGCGCACGCCTGCATGATCGCGCAGGATCATCGCGGCCACCCGGCGCAATTCTACCGAATTGCCCTTGATGACCCCTAGTTCGGCAATTTCGATATCCGCCGAGTTGACCTGATCGTATAGCGCAAAGAAGGTTGCATCGTCGGCTTTACCAACGCTGGACATAGCCATCGTGGCAAGAGCGGCAACACCCAATAACTGTTTGATGTAGTTCATTCTGTTTCCTTTCGTTTCGATGGGGATCACTCTGTTGGCATGAAGTCGAATTTGTCTGACTGATAGAGAACCATCACGCATTCCTCATCGCCGAGGCATTCGCTGATGTGTTCTTGATTGCCCGGAATGGACCAATGTGATCCGGCGGGCAGTTCCACTTCGGTGTCTTTCTGACCTGGAACATAATGCCGTGTGGTGCCTGACAAAACGACGCCGGTATAGCTGTGGGAATGGGTGTGAACCGGCGTTTTCATACCCGGTGCGAATCGCACCAGAGTTACATGCTGCCCGCTTGAGAAATCACCCATCACCGGGGAAACTTCAGGCCCGAACGGTGCTTTGACCCATTGGATCTCCTGTGCCGGTGTCTGGGTTGTGCCGTGGTCTGTTTCTCCGGCAAGGGCCTTACTGATGCCACCCAGAAGCGTCGCGACCATCACCACAGGCAACACGTGTTTCATGAAATTCATAGCTTTCTCCAATATCTACCATACGTATGGTAGAATACCCTACCTTACGTATGGTAGATTGTCAACTCAGCGCAGAACACCGCCACGTTGCTCAATTTATTTTACCAATTGATAAAATTTCAAACCGTGGCATACTGAACCAACCGTATTCAAGCCGGAGCATCCCATGCCAGACACCAAGCTGACGCCAGGTATCACCGCCAACCGCCTGCCCGAGGGGGCCTATGCTGACAACTTCTCGGACTTGCATCCGCCTTTGGATGATCACGAGGCTTTGGTGGCCGCTGACCGCTGCTACTTCTGCCATGATGCGCCCTGCACCACGGCCTGCCCCACGGATATCGACATCCCGCTGTTCATCCGTCAGATCGCCACCGGCACACCCGAGGCGGCCGCCAAAACAATCCTGACCCAGAACATTCTGGGCGGCATGTGCGCACGGGTCTGCCCGACCGAGACCCTATGTGAAGAGGTCTGCGTGCGCGAAGTCGCCGAGGGCAAACCGGTGCTCATCGGCCAGTTGCAGCGCTATGCCACTGACACATTGATGGCCGCTGGTACACATCCCTTCACCCGTGCCGATGCGACTGGCAAACGCGTTGCCGTGGTCGGCGCTGGCCCTGCTGGCTTGGCCTGTGCGCATCGGGCAGCGATGTTGGGCCATGACGTTGTAATCTATGACAGCCGCGCCAAACCCGGTGGCCTGAACGAGTTCGGCATTGCTGCTTACAAATCCGTGGATGGCTTCGCGCAGGCTGAGGTGGACTGGCTGCTCCAAATCGGCGGCATCACTGTCGATGCAGGTAAGTCGCTGGGCGAAGGGTTGACTCTCGATCAGCTGCAATCCGACTTTGACGCCGTATTTCTTGGCATCGGACTGTCCGGCGTGAATGCCTTGGGTGTCGAGGGCGAAGACAAATCTGGCGTATTGGACGCTGTGAATTTCATCGCGGATCTCCGCCAGACCACAGACTTGTCTAAACTGCCTGTGGGTCGGGATGTTGTGGTAATTGGTGGCGGGATGACGGCGGTCGACGCGGCGGTACAGTCCAAGCTGCTGGGCGCATTGAACGTCAGCCTGGTCTATCGCCGTGGTCAGGACCGGATGAACGCCAGCCAGTTCGAACAAGATCTGGCGGCGTCCAAAGGCGTGCGGATCATCACCAACGCCTCGCCCACCGCAGTGCATGGCAATGGTTCTGTGCGCGAGATCGAGTTTGAATACACCGACGATGACCTTACACCCACGGGCCAAACCTTCCGCCTGGCCGCCGATCAGGTTTTCAAGGCGATTGGCCAAACCCTCCAAGGCGAAGGCCTGCCTAATCTGGACGGCCGTAAGATCGCAGTAACGGGTGCAGGACGCACCAGCATAGCGGGTGTCTGGGCCGGTGGCGATTGTGCAAGCGGAGGCGATGACCTGACCGTCACAGCAGTGGCTGAAGGCCGGGATGCAGCGATGGATATTCACACGCAATTGATGGGGTGCGCGGGTTAACCCCGCCCTATGGGAGAAACAATATGGCTGATCTGACAAGCAACTTCATCGGGATCAAATCCCCCAATCCCTTCTGGCTGGCCTCGGCCCCGCCCACGGACAAGGAATACAACGTTCGCCGCGCCTTTGAGGCCGGATGGGGTGGTGTTGTCTGGAAAACCCTTGGCGAAGATGGCCCGCCCGTGGTCAACGTCAACGGCCCACGCTATGGGGCGATTTGGGGCGCGGATCGTCGACTGCTGGGGCTCAACAATATTGAGCTGATCACTGACCGCCCATTGCAGACAAATCTGGATGAGATGACGCGGGTGAAAAAGGATTACCCGGATCACGCCGTTGTTGCCTCGCTGATGGTGCCCGTGGATGAAGACAGCTGGAAAGCGATCCTGGGGCGTGTGGCAGAGACAGGCTGCGACGGGGTGGAGCTGAACTTTGGCTGCCCACATGGAATGAGCGAGCGCGGCATGGGCAGCGCCGTGGGTCAAGTGCCCGAATACGTGGGACAAGTGGCAGAGTGGTGCAAGAAACACACCGATCTGCCGGTGATCGTGAAGCTGACGCCCAACATCACCGACATTCGCAAACCTGCACAGGCGGCCAAGGATGGTGGGGCAGACGCGGTCAGCCTAATCAACACTATTAATTCGATCACCGGTGTAAACCTCGACAATTTCGCGCCAGAGCCGACGATCGACGGCAAAGGTGCGCACGGGGGATATTGCGGCCCTGCAGTGAAGCCGATTGCCTTGAACATGGTGGCCGAGATAGCGCGCACTCCCGGCCTTGGCGGCATCCCAATTTCCGGCATCGGTGGCGTGACGACCTGGCGCGATGCGGCAGAATTCATGGCGTTGGGAGCCGGTAATGTGCAAGTCTGCACAGCTGCTATGACCTATGGCTTCAAAATTGTGCAGGAAATGATCTCCGGCCTCTCCGAATACATGGATGAGAAGGGCATGACCTCGACCTCGGAGCTGGTGGGCCGTGCGGTGCCAAACCTGAGCGACTGGCAGCATCTAAACCTGAACTACGTCACCAAGGCCCGGATCAACGAGGATATGTGTATCAAATGCGGCCGGTGTTACGCCGCCTGTGAGGACACATCACATCAGGCGATCACCATGACCGAGGATCGCGTTTTTGGTGTCGATGACAGTGAATGCGTGGCCTGCAACCTGTGTGTGAATGTCTGTCCGGTTGAAGGCTGCATCACGATGGAAGAATTGCAGCCCGGTATGATTGATGAACGCACAGGTAGGGAGGTCGAGGAGGACTATGCCAACTGGACCTCACATCCCAACAATCCGGGCACATGCGCTGCCGAATAGATTTTTCGTACGAAAAATCTTTGGGCGAGAAAATTCGTACGAATTTTCTCAGAACACGAAGCGGATGGTGCCATCCTGGCAGTCGACCAGAATCTGATCTGCGGTCTCGATCAGGCGAAATCCTCGTTTCTTAAATTCCATCTCAAACGCATCGCAACCAACACCGCGATCCACACAGGCCTGGGACCATCGGACCACGACTCCATTGCGGGCGGCTTTCGATGAAAATAACTATCAATCCATGGATCGGGTCGGACAGGGCGTGTGACATCTGGCATGTCCCCAAACTGGCCCCGGCTTGGTTAACATGGAACTAAACCGCCAACATGCGCCGGAACATCGCATCCAGATGGGCCTCGGCATTGGCACGCACGTCGGAGTCGGCCAAAACCTGCACCTGCGCTTCGAAATCCGCATAATGCTGGGTGGTGGCCCAGATCGAAAAGATCAGGTGCAACGGATCAACCTGTGCCAACTTGCCCTGCGCAATCCATCCCTCAATCACAACGGTAACATGATCGACTAATGGTTTCAGATCGGCCTGCAGGTGCGGCGTGATCCGCGGCGCACCTTGCAGGATTTCATTGGCAAACAGTCGACTTTCGCGTGGATATTCAAACGCCATTTCGACCTTGCGCTGCACATAGCGCAGAATTTCTTCTAACGGCTCACCAGCGGGATCGATTTTATGCATCGGATCCAGCCAAGTTTCCATCAGCTGGTTTAGAAGCGTCACGTGGATCGCCTCTTTGCCATCGAAGTAATACAGGATGTTCGGCTTGGACAATCCCGATGCCACGGCGATCTGATCCAGTGTCGCGCCCCGGTAGCCATGCTGCGAGAACACATCAAGGGCGGCATCTAGGATAAGCTTGCGATTGCGCAGCTGGATACGACTGGGTTTTTTCGCCGGAGACGGGATGTTCATGCGGGTAGAATGCGCTAAATTGAACGTCTTGCAAAGGGGGTGGTCAGCCGTACGCCTTCAATGCGCCAATCCCTCTCAAGATGATGGTCTTTACCGTGGTTTTCACCTCGCCCCATTGTTTGTCCGTCAACGGAGCCCCGCCGTTCAATGTTTCTATCTGATGGCCAAAGTCTGCGTAATGTTGCGTGGTAGCCCAAAGCATATAGAGAAGATGGCGTGGGTCCACGTTGTCCATCTTCCCTTCGTCAATCCAACGTTGCAGAATGGCCATGCGCCCTTCGGTCCATTCCACCAGGGTGGTTTCCAGATAGTCCTGAATGACCGGCGCGCGGTGCATCACCTCTGAGGCCCAAACCTTGGAGCCCGCCGGATGACGTCGACTGATCTCCAGCTTGGCATCAATGTAGGCCCCGATTCCCTCGACCGGACCAGGGGCCGCGTCAAACACATCAGCTGCCTTCAGCCAGTCCTGAAAAATTGTCTGCACCACCTGACGATAAAGTGCCTCTTTGGTGGGGAAATAGTAGTGCAGATTGGCCTTGGGCAGTCCTGCCACATCGGCAATCAACTGCATCGTTGCCCCGCTAAACCCTGCCTCTGCAAAGGTTTTTTCAGCCGCTTCCAATATCAGCCGCTCATTTTCCTGACGGATTTCCTTTTTGCTGAGGGGGCGGACATTTGAAGCCATGTAAAACGCTTTCCAGAAACTTCTTGACCAGTTGGTCAGGGTGTGGTGCTCTGATCTTGACCATACGGTCAGGAAGTGACCGTTTGCAAGAGAGGTCTGATTAAAGGCCCCCAGCGATAGGGAGAATACGTTATGGCCGCACCGGGTGAAAACCTACGTATCAACGGCGACCGTTTGTGGGACAGCCTGATGGAGATGGCCAAGATCGGCCCCGGTGTCGCAGGCGGCAACAACCGCCAGACGTTGACCGACGAAGACGCCGAGGGGCGCAAACTGTTTCAGGAGTGGTGCGATGCCGCGGGTTGCACCATGGGTGTGGATACTTTGGGCAACATGTTTGCCCGGCGCGAGGGAACCGACGCGGATGCTCTCCCCGTCTATGTCGGTTCCCATCTCGACACCCAACCCACGGGCGGCAAATACGATGGCGTTTTAGGTGTGCTTAGCGGGCTTGAGATTGTCCGTACGCTAAATGATCTGGGCATCAAGACGCGCCATCCCATTGTTGTAACCAACTGGACCAACGAAGAAGGCACGCGCTTTGCCCCTGCCATGCTGGCCTCGGGCGTGTTCGCAGGCGTGCATGATCAGGCCTGGGCCGAGGACCGTGAGGATGCTGAGGGCAAGAAATTCGGTGCCGAGCTAGACCGTATCGGCTGGCGCGGCGATGAACCGGTTGGCGCGCGCAAGATGCATGCGTTTTTTGAGCTGCACATCGAACAAGGGCCTATTCTTGAGGCCGAGGGCAAGGACATTGGCGTCGTGACTCATGGTCAGGGGCTGTCATGGACCCAAGTGACGATCCACGGCAAGGATTCGCATACCGGATCAACCCCCATGCCCTTGCGCAAGAACGCCGGTCTGGCAATGGCACGGGTATTGGAGAAGGTTGAGGAGATTGCGTTGAGCCATGCGCCTGATGCAGTGGGTGCTGCCGGCCATATCGACATCTACCCCAACTCGCGAAACGTGATCCCCGGTAAAGCGGTGTTTACGGTCGACTTCCGTTCGCCCAACATCGACGTGATCTCCGACATGGTGTCGCGTATGAAAGCCGCTGCACAACAGATCTGCGACGATATGGGAATGGAAGTGGAGTTCGAGGTCGCTGGCGGGTTTGACCCGGTGGAATTTGACGAGACCTGTGTCACCGCCGTCCGCAATGCCGCGGAACGCCTCGGCTATTCCCATCGCAATCTGATCTCGGGGGCTGGGCATGACGCCTGCTGGATCAACCGCGTGGCCCCGACAGCGATGGTCATGTGCCCATGCGTGGACGGCCTCTCGCACAACGAGGCCGAGGAGATTTCGAAAGAGTGGGCCACGGCAGGTACAGACGTGTTGATGCACGCTGTTGTCGAGACGGCGGGGATAGTGGAGTGATCGCAGGTGATTAATGCCAAGTCCAAAGCGGCCTTCGTGGTCTTTTGCGCATGGTTTGCGTTGATCTCCTCCAGCCAATTGCTGCGTGGCAATCCAATTGCCCCGGCCAAAATGGAGCACTCAGAATTCTGGACCATTCATATCTGCATCGCGTTGTTATTGGCCGCTTGTGCCTATGTCGTGACAGCTTTGGTGCAATTACTTTCAGGAGTTAACAAATGACCACCAAAGTCATCAAGGGCGGACACGTCTGCACCGCCGACCGCACATGGAAAGCCGATGTTCTGATCGAGGACGAAAAGATCAAACAGATCGGTGAGGACCTGCAAGGCGACGAATACATCGACGCCGAAGGTGCCTATGTGATCCCCGGCGGAATTGATCCGCACACTCATCTGGAAATGCCCTTCATGGGCACCACCGCAGCCGAGACATTCGAAACCGGCACCTGGGCCGCGGCCTGTGGTGGCACCACGATGCTGGTGGATTTCTGCCTGCCGGGCGCGGACGGGTCGATCAAGAACGCGATTAATGAATGGCATCGCAAGTCTGCCCCACAGATTTGCAGCGACATCGGCTATCACATGGCCATCACCGGCTGGAACGAAGATATCTTTAACGAGATGAAAGACGCCGTGGATATGGGCGTCAATTCCTTCAAGCACTTCATGGCCTATAAGGGCGCGTTGATGATCGAGGACGACGAAATGTTCGCCTCGTTCAAACGCTGTGCCGAACTGGGCGCTTTGCCCATGGTGCATGCCGAGAACGGCGATCTGGTGGCCGAACTGCAAGAGAAGTACTTTAACCAAGGCATCACCGGGCCTGAGGGCCACGCGTACAGCCGCCCACCGGAATTGGAGGGCGAAGCCGCCAACCGCGCCATTACCATCGCCGATACGGCAGGTGTGCCTTTGTACATCGTGCATGTGTCGTGCGAACAGGCGCATGAGGCCATTCGCCGTGCGCGCCAAAAAGGCATGCGTGTGTATGGCGAGCCTTTGGCACAATTCCTGACACTGGATGAATCTGAGTATTTCAACAAAGACTGGGACCATGCCGCCCGGCGTGTCATGTCGCCGCCCTTCCGGGGCAAAGAGCACCAGGACAGCCTCTGGGCGGGCCTGCAAGCGGGATCGCTGCAAGTGGTCGCCACGGATCACGCTGCGTTCAATACTGAACAAAAACGCGCCGGTCGAGATGATTTCCGTATCATTCCCAATGGCTCAAACGGGCTTGAGGAACGCATGCCAGTGCTCTGGACTGAAGGGGTGGAAACCGGGCGCCTGACGCCCAATGAGTTTGTCGCCGTGACCTCGACCAACGTCGCCAAAATCCTCAACATCTACCCCAAGAAGGGCGCGATTGTGGAAGGAGCCGATGCCGATATCGTGGTGTGGGATCCCAAGATCACCAAGGTCATTTCACCCGCCAATCACCATTCGATCCTGGATTACAATGTGTTTGAAGGTTTTGAAGTCAACGCCAACTCACGCTTCACCCTGTCACGGGGCGAAGTGATCTGGGCTTGGGGCCAAAACTCGCAACCCCAACCCGGCCGTGGCCGCTTTGTGCCGCGTCCGGCCTTCCCCTCGGCCCATGAAGCGCTGAGCAAATGGAAAGCGCTGACCGCACCGAAAATGATCGAACGCGATCCGCTTAATATTCCGTCGGGAATTTAGAGACTGCGATGGGAATGCGAACTACTTTATACGCCGAAAGCAAAGATGTCGTCGCAGCCTTCGATCAAGAGGGCGCTATCGACTTTGGCGAAGGGAAAACGCTGTGCTTGGATAAAGCAGCGCCGATACTCAGCTACTTGATCGGTGCAGACACGGGGACCAAAGATCTCTACTACGCTGACTGCTTGAATTCCGGCGACGTGTCTTTTCGGAGCTTTTCTCCTGACAATGTTAAGGTGTTACTCCGGCGCTTTTCTGGTGACGCACTGTCAAAAACACTGACTTCTGTTGACTGGGAAGCGGAAATTGCGGGCAAAATTTATCCCTTTGCTGCGCAGGACAAAAAATCTGACAGCACAAGCTACATCTTGGAATATGGTGCGGCGCTGCAAGACTTTCTTGAGGCGACAGCGCTGCAAGATAATGGCATCATGTCGGTGGAGTGCTAAGAGAAATGAATATTGTTTCCGCCCAGAACCTCAGCCTCACCTTCCAAACAAATGACGGCCCGGTGCATGCGTTGAAGGACGTGAACCTTGACGTGCAGAAGGGCGACTTCGTCAGCTTCATTGGCCCCTCGGGCTGCGGCAAGACCACTTTCTTGCGCTGCATGGCGGATCTGGAGCACCCCACAGAGGGCACTATTTCAGTCAACGGCATGAGCGCCGAGGACGCCCGCCGCAAACGTGCCTATGGTTATGTGTTTCAGGCCGCTGGGCTCTATCCCTGGCGCACCATTGGCGGCAATATTCGCCTGCCACTGGAGATCATGGGATACGACAAAGCCGATCAGGACGCACGGGTCAGCCGCGTGCTGGAACTGGTGGATCTCGCGGGATTTGAGAAGAAATTCCCGTGGCAACTCTCTGGCGGGATGCAGCAACGGGCCTCCATTGCCCGCGCCTTGGCCTTTGATGCGGATATCCTGCTGATGGATGAGCCGTTTGGGGCATTGGATGAGATCGTTCGCGACCACCTGAACGAGCAACTTCTGCACCTTTGGGAGCGCACCAACAAGACGATCTGCTTTGTGACCCATTCGATCCCCGAAGCGGTGTATCTATCGACCAAGATCGTGGTGATGTCCCCGCGCCCGGGCCGTATTTCCGATGTGATCGACAGCCCCCTGCCCCGCGAGCGGCCTTTGGATATCCGGGATACGCCGGAATTTCTGGAAATTGCCCACCGTGTCCGTGACGGATTGCGTGCTGGGCACGGGGATGATGTGTAATGCGTAATCTGCTGCCCATCCTGACCGTTGTCGCCGCAATATTCGTATTTTGGTACGCCGCGGCTGTGGTGCTGAATGCGCCATGGGCCAAGGACAAGGCGCAGCGGGCGGGAGTCGAATTGGGGTTCAGTGAATTGGTTTCCGACACCTGGAGCCAGGACAAACCCAAGCTGCCGGCACCGCATCAGGTGGGTGCGGAGATCTGGAAGACCACGGGCGCGATGGTGGCAAAGGGGCGGGCATTCTCGAAACGGTCGCTGATTTATCACAGCTGGGTGACGTTCAGCTCCACCGCATTGGGGTTCCTTCTGGGCACGGCGCTTGGCATCGCATTGGCAGTGGGGATAGTCTACAACCGCACCATGGATATGAGTGTGATGCCTTGGGTCATTGCCAGCCAGACTATTCCCATCCTCGCGATTGCACCGATGATCATCGTTGTCCTGAACGCCGTTGGCATCTCGGGGCTTTTGCCCAAGGCTATGATCTCGATGTATCTGTCCTTCTTCCCGGTGGTGGTCGGCATGGTCAAAGGTCTGCGCAGTCCTTCGGGTATGCAACTTGACCAAATGCGCACATGGCATGCGTCCAGCAGTCAGGAATTCTGGCGTCTGCGGTTGCCATCGTCGATGCCATACCTCTTTACGTCGTTGAAGATCGCCATGGCGGCCAGTTTGGTAGGCGCCATCGTGGGAGAGCTGCCCACAGGCGCTGTGGCCGGGCTGGGTGCGCGTCTGCTGGCCGGTAGCTACTATGGCCAGACCATTCAAATCTGGAGCGCCCTGATCATGGCGGCCACGCTAGCAGCCATTCTGGTGGCACTCATCGGAGTGTTGCAGAGGATCACCCTCAAAAAGATGGGGATGGCGCAATGATCTGGATAGCAGCAGGCATCGCGGTTTGGGCACTGGGGTGGTGGATCAACTCGGTCCTGTCACATAGGCCAGCGACGCGAACCACCCGGCTGGCGGTCCCGTTGATCTTTGGCCTGACACTAATCTTTGTCTGGGAAGCGGTTGTACGTGGGTTCGCCATTTCTCCCGTTCTTCTGCCTCCTCCGAGCATGATCGCAGCACGCTTTGCTGCGTCAACTGCGATCCTTTGGCAGGACTTTGTGCAAACCGCCATCAAAGGCGCCTTGAGCGGATATGTGATTGGCTGCGGCACGGCTTTTCTGACAGCCATTGCTGTCGACCGGTTTGATTTCCTGAAGCGTGGCCTACTGCCTGTTGGGAACTTCGTTGCTGCCCTCCCCATTATCGGGATGGCCCCCATTCTAGTGATGTGGTTCGGGTTTGACTGGCAATCCAAGGCAGCCGTGGTCGTTGTCATGGTTTTCTTTCCAATGCTGGTAAACACTGTACAGGGGTTACAGGATACCGACGCCATGCAAAGAGATCTGATGCGGACATATGCGGCAGGGTATTGGAAGACCCTATTGAAACTGCGCTTGCCTGCGGCGATGCCTTTCATCTTTAACGGGCTAAAAATCGCGACCACACTGGCCTTGATCGGTGCCATCGTAGCTGAGTTTTTCGGCTCACCTATCCAGGGCATGGGATTCCGCATATCCACATCCGTAGGACAACTCAGCATGGATCTGGTCTGGGCCGAGATCGTTGTGGCCGCCCTTGCAGGGTCCGGTTTTTACGGTCTGGTTGCACTGATCGAGAAAGCCATGACATTCTGGCACCCATCACAACGGGGCCGAACTTAAACGAAACCCGATAATCAAAACCAACCTGGGAGTATGAAAATGAACAAGCTAACAACCACACTGAGCCTCGCGGCGGCAGGGCTTTGGGGCTCGCTAGCGCAGGCGGCAGATGATGTCACATTGCAGTTGAAATGGGTCACGCAGGCTCAGTTCGCCGGATATTATGTCGCTCAGGATCAAGGCTTTTATGCCGATGAAGACCTGAACGTGACGATCAAGCCGGGCGGACCAGATATCGCCCCTGCGCAGGTGATTGCCGGCGGTGGTGCTGATGTTGTTCTGGACTGGATGCCATCGGCCCTGGCAAGTCGCGAGAAGGGCCTGGCGCTGGTGAACATCGCCCAACCCTTCAAAAGCTCGGGCATGATGCTGACCTGCCGCAAGGATGCGGGCATCGAAGGGCCGGAAGATTTCAAAGGCAAAACGCTAGGCGTTTGGTTCTTTGGTAACGAATACCCCTTCCTCAGCTGGATGAGCAAACTGGGCATTCCCACCGACGGCTCGGAGGGTGGTGTGACCGTTCTCAAGCAGGGCTTTAACGTCGACCCGATCCTGCAGGGACAAGCCGCCTGTGTGTCGACCATGACGTATAATGAATACTGGCAGATCATTGACGCGGGTCTGACGCCTGACGATCTGGTGGTGTTCAAATACGAAGATCAGGGTGTCGCGACACTCGAAGACGGTATGTACGTGATGGAAGAAAACCTGAACGACCCGGCCTTTGTGGACAAGATGACACGCTTTGTCCGGGCCTCGATGAAAGGTTGGAAGTGGGCCGAAGAAAACCCCGATGAGGCGGCAATGATCGTTCTGGACAATGATGCCTCGGGCGCGCAGACCGAAGAGCACCAGAAGCGCATGATGGGCGAAGTGGCCAAGCTGACCGCCGGTTCAAACGGCGCACTGGACCCCGCGGATTTCCAACGCACGGTGGACAGCTTGATGTCGGGTGGTTCGGATCCGGTGATTACAGCTGATCCCGGCGAAGCGGCCTGGACTCATGCGATCACGGATGCGGCTTTGAACTAAGCTTCTGAATTCAAAAATAATTAAAGGGCGTCTCAGATTGAGACGCCCTTTTGGTTTGGACTAAGGTTCACGCCACCTGCATCACCGGCGCTTCTGCCAATCGCTTGGATTGCATCAACAGGTTCACCGCCTTGCGAGTGTAATGCATCTGGGAAATTTCAGGCGCGCGCCAGTTGATCAACGCCTGAACATAGTCAAGTTCACGGCGGCGATCAGGCGGCAAGGACGTCGCCATCGACAACAGCGCGCGATCATTGAAGGGGCAGATGTAGAAATTATGGGTCATGCCATAAAACAAGTTTCCTTGCCCATGAGACAGAAACTGCTCGGCAAACATAAAATCATAAGGCCTTTTGGCAGCAACGCCCGAGAACGTGCTGTACCACTCAGAATAGGCCGCACGCAGGGCGTCATTGTCTGTCACGGATGAATCGCCAAGCATCATCATGCGTAGGCCTTCATCAATGCAGTGGTTGCGGTCCTGAGTGTATTCGTCCACAGCGCGTCGCCACAGCACCGCCTTAAGGAAGTCAGCACCATTGCCCCGCAGCAACAGCCCTCCTTTGGGGTAGGCATGAACGACCTCGTGCTGATCATGCTTGGGGCTTGGTGTATCCGTTGCGATTTCCCAGGCCTTCGCCAGATCCGCGATCCGTTTGGGGTCAGTGATCTGATAGTGATTGTCCCGGCGCGGATCTATGACCATTACGGGCTGGCCAATGTAATCACACAAGCGTTTGGCGATGCGCACATCCTTGCGCGAAATCATATTGGTCGCGTGCGAGAAGATTTTCAGATTGCCAAACGCCGTCCTTGAGGAAGCCAGCAACACCCGGCTGTCCACGCCACCGGACAAGGGGAGCAACGCGGGACGACCATGGTTGGCCAGGGCTCCGATCACTTGCTCCAGACGCGTGGATATCTTTTGCACCAAATGGCGCTGCTCGTCTTCTGTGGGCTCAAAGATGTCGTCCGCGCCATCATAGTGCCGCGTCAGGGCAAAACTCTGCAGATCAAGGTAATGATTGGGCAAGACCCGTTTTGCGTGCTGATCAGCTGTGTGACCAAAGGCAAACCGAGATGCACCGGCTTTCGCAAGATCCGTCAGCGGGTAGTCGGTGTTTTCTTGTACATCGCGGCACAGCAGCAGGTTAAGGGTCGAGGCCACGCTACGGGTCTGCGCCTCATATAGCGCGCCAAGCGAGCCCAATGGATCGAGATGCAACCGCATGTCGGCCCCATGTGCAATGACAGCGATGTAGCGGCCCGCGCAGGCTGTCACATAGCGTTCAACGGCATCCAAAGCGTCGAAGGTCTTGATCTTATGCCGCAATCTGCGGCTGGTGATCACATCGCCATCTTGATCCACGCCAATCCCGAGAAAGATCATATGACCGCGAGCGTTGTCGAAATGAACCTGAGAGATGCTCAGATCAGGCCCGGATTGCAGCTGATAGGGACCAATATTGGTGGCATGAAACCCGGGCAACGCTGGCGCGCCCTGAAGAGTCAGACGGAACTGCTGCGAAAACACATCGGAAAAGTTCAACGAATGTTTATCACAGGCCAATTCTCCCAAGGTCCGTGCCTTTGAGAATTTGGCAAAATCACGTGTTTTTTGTCCAGCACCACGCCGGACTTCCCTTAAGTTGCTCATTTTTCTTGCTTTTTTACTGCCTCATTATCCAGAATCGTATGGCGCAGGTTTGGTCTAATCAATCGTTGGTACCGATTTCCGGCCCGGCCGATTTGAAGCCGTTGCGCAAAAATCGCGTTTTTTCAATTTCGCAACGCATTTTCGAAGAACGCGAGAAAAATTGTATGCGTTCGCAGCCGGTGCCTTATTTCCGCCATATTGGCCGATCTTGTGGTGACATCAATGTCGACCGCGAAATATCGGATTTTTAAAAGAAAAAAACGGCATTCTGGCAAAAGTTCATACTTTATCGAATTGCATTCCTGTGTTAGCGTCCGGATTAATAAAACACGTCAGCCGGAAAACCGGCGACATCTGAGGCAGAAAAAGAGTAGTTCCATGAGAACGCGAGGCAGGACGCCAATCCGTCTGGGATTGGTCATACTTGCAACGATCTGGATGTTGGTGATCGTCCCCTTAAGTGCGGCGGCGGCGCCTTATGCAGCGTTGGTGATGGACGCGCGGAGCGGCAAGGTGCTGCATGCGCGCAATGCAGACACGCGCCTTCACCCGGCATCGTTGACCAAGATGATGACTTTGTATGTTGTGTTTGAAGCCATCGAGAACGGAGAGATCAGTCTCGATACAATGGTTAAGGTTTCCAAACACGCCGCATCCGAACCCCCCAGCAAGCTCGGGCTAAAGGCAGGGCAGCGGATCAAGCTGCGCTATCTGGTGCGCGCGGCCGCGATCAAATCAGCCAATGACGCCGCAACGGCCCTTGCTGAGGCGATTGAGGGGTCTGAAGCGCGCTTTGCTCGTCGGATGAACCGCACCGCCAAGGCGATGGGCATGTCCCGCACGTCGTTCAAGAACGCCCACGGGCTGACTGAAAGCGGCCATTTGTCGACCGCACGTGACATGACCAAACTGGGACGCCATTTGTTTTATGACTACCCTCAGTATTATAATCTCTTTTCGCGCCTGTCGGCTCATGCAGGCGTGCGCACTGTGAAACACACAAACACGCGCCTGCTGAACTCGTACAAAGGGGCAGATGGCATCAAAACCGGCTATACGCGCGCTGCAGGTTTCAACCTGACAGCCAGCGCCGAACGTCACGGTGAACGCATCATTGCAACCGTTTTCGGAGGCCGTTCAACAACAACGCGCAATGCCAAAGTGGCTGAGCTTCTGGATCTGGGCTTCAAACGTGCGCCACGCCGGGTGGCTCTGCACAAGCCTCGCAAACCTGCGTACCGCGGTAAAATGGGTGGCAGTGCGGGAACAGCGACAACACAAGTGGCCCAGGCCGCACCCGCCAAGAAAGCGCCAGACGGGCATTATGGTAAAACAATCCGTTTGACCGGAGCCGCCGCGGTAAAAACAAGCCTGCGCCCCAGAACGCGCCCCGGAGTAGAACCTGCGGTCATTGTCGCGGCTGACATCAACGATGCCGTCAAGGCCGCGCAAAATGTCGATGTGGCGCCCCTGCCCGACGTCAAACCAGAGGTTAAACCCGAAGAGCTACAGGTCGCACAAGCGTCTGTCTTGCCCAAGAAAACACCCGAGGCACGGCCCAAAGACCTGGTTCAGGCCAAAGCCGATAGCACTCCGCAAATCGCACCAGTTGACGAAATCGCTGTGAACCAGGCTGTGTTGGCCGCAGTGACCGCCCCTATTCCCGATCCGGTCCAGGAAGTTGTGACCCGCGTTTCGACATCAGGTGGGCGTCATTGGGGTATCAATGTCGGGCGTTACCCATCTGAGTACAAAGCACGCAAGGTCCTGTTGACCGTCGCGTTGAACGAAATGAACACATTAGACGGATCGCTGCGCAAGGTTGTGAAACGTAAAGGTGGGTTTGACGCCAACTTCATGGGTATGAGCCAAGACAGTGCCGATCTGGCCTGCCGCAGGTTACAGGCAAAACAAGTCACTTGCTTCATGATCGGGCCCAGCTAAATCAGCAATTTTTTGCTAGTTTAACTAATTTCGGTTGGGTTTTGAGCGATCCAGCGGCGGTTTCCCCGTTTCCCTCTCGCAATTTCACCACATTTCTCAGGCATGCATAACTCTCCAATGAGTTGCATTTGCCGTCTGAGAAAGTGTCATGCCCGATCCATATTTCTCTGAGATCAAGTTCCTAGGAGGAGCGAGCCTTGATTTCATCGAGGTTGCTGTCGATTCCGGGACGGATGTCAGCAACATTCAGGTGGTTGTTTACAATCCGAATGGGACCGTGCGCACAACAAATGCCTTGGGCACTGTCGTAGACACGATCAACGGTCGCGATGTTTATGTGATTGATACGGCAAGCTCGACCACGTTTAACGGATTGAACAAGAATGGTGCCATCGCACTGGTTGAAAATGGTGTGGTGACCTCTTTTCTCTCATTTGACCGGGTTGTGACAGCGACAGAGGGCCCTGCCAACGAAACCTCTTCAACCTCGTTGGGCACCACCAGCGCCGGTGAATCGCTGGAAACGTCAGATGACGGAGCAAGCTATCAGGTACAAACTTCACCGAATTCTGGCACCATCCCTTGTTTTGTGTCTGGCACGATGATCCTGACCGACAAGGGGGAATGCCCGGTTGAAACTCTGAAAGTGGGAGACAAGGTGCTGACCGCTGATGCAGGTCCTCAGCCGATATTGTGGGCGGGGCAACGTGACTTGGCTGTTTGCGAGCACCGATATTCCGGCAATCTTCCTGTTTGTATCCCGGCTGGATCGCTGGCCCGCGGTGTCCCAAACCGAGACTTATTCGTTTCGCCCAATCACAGAATAGTGCTGGATCACCCTTTCGTCGCGCTTTACTTTCACGTGAACGAAGTTTTGGCACCTGCCAAGGCTTTGGTCGGGCATCGGGGGATTGATATCGGCCCAGTGCACGCGCCCGTTTGCTATCATCATACCCTGCTTGCAAATCACCAAGTGATTTGGGCCAACGGAGCCCCCAGCGAGAGCCTCCATTTGGCCCAGATGGCTCTGGATGGGTTCAGTCGTAGTGCACAGGCCGAAATCGTCAAAGCGGCGGGATACCCAGAGACCTATGGACCTACGGCGCGCACCGCTTTGAAACCTTCCGAAGCGGGTCTTTTGCTGGACGCAAGCCGCGACGAGCAGGTCATACGATCCTGCACACCCATCCTGAAAAGAGTGGCATAAGCCTTAATTCCGAGGGGATTTGTCGTAGTCACCAGACAGAATACGATGGGCATCCCCCTCGGGGTCGTCGTATTGATTGGTTCGGACGGTATAAACAAAGAATGCCAGTCCGAGCCCGCCGAGGCACAATGAAATCGGTATGAGATAGGCCAGAATGTTCATCGTGACTTTAACCTCAGTGCATTCAGCGAAACAGTAATGGAACTGGAGGACATCGCCAATGCCGCGATCAAAGGTGTGGCCAAACCAGCGATGGCCAGCGGAACCGCGATAACATTGTAGAGCGTCGCAATGGCAAAGTTCTCGCGGATACGGCGAGTTGCTGCGCGAGCGGTTGTGCAGGCTACGGATATAGGATTCAGATCGCTGCCCAACAATACGATATCACTGGCCACACGTGCTGCGTCCAAGGCGGACGCCGGGGAAATGGACACATGTGCGGCGCGCAATGCGGCTGTATCGTTCAACCCGTCACCGATCATCAATACACGCTGACCCTTTTGGGCCATGGATTGCACCAGATGCGCCTTGTCTGCGGGCAAAGCCTCAGCGTCCCACTGCGTGATACCCAATTGGCCTGCCAGGGCCTGCACAGCAGGTGTGCTGTCGCCTGACAGAAGGTGGATCTGGTAACCAGCCTGATGCAACGCACCAATGCTATCCTTCGCGTCGGGGCGCAATTGATCCTTGAATTCAATCCGGCGCACAGGTCCGTCCCCGGCCTTCAGAAACGTGGCTGTCTGGTCGCCTGGAACACCTCCTGTCCAATGCGCACGTCCCAAACGAACTTCTTGTCCGTTCCAATGTGCACGGGTGCCATATCCTGGAACCTCTTCCACCCCGGTCAATTCTGCAGGGCGGATCCCAGCGCTTTGGCCTGCCGTCACAATAGCCTTTGCCAAAGGGTGTGAAGACCCCTGAGCCAACCCCATGGCCAACGAAAACTCTTTCTTGGGGAGGGATTCGGCGTTCAAAACCTCCAGCGCTCCTGTTGTCAGAGTGCCTGTCTTGTCGAAGATGATGGTGTCTACTTCGGCCAATCGCTCGAGCGCTGTTTCATGTTTAATTAACAAGCCCTTGCGGAAAAGCCGCCCGCTGGCCGCAGTCGTCACCGCAGGCACCGCCAACCCAAGGGCACAAGGGCATGTGATAATCAGCACAGCCGCTGCAATATTGAGGGCAGTGCGCATATCAAACGTCGCCACGTACCACCCGACAAAGGCCAACGCCGACAGAATATGCACGCCTGGCGCATAAAGCTTGGCGGCTTGCTCGGCCAGCGAGGTGTAGCGGGATCGTCCAGATTCAGCGATTGCCACCAGATCGGCCATGCGGTGCAAAGAGGTGTCGCGCCCCACAGCAGACGCGCGGAGTGTTAGGGGGCCTGTCAAATTGACCTCACCCGCAGAAACAGATTGCCCTGGCTCAGCTGTCACGGGCAGCGTTTCGCCTGTGAGAAGCGAACGATCAAGTTCGGAGATGCCTTCGGCAATGATCCCATCCACAGGCATCCGGCCACCCGGGCGTACCAGAATCAGATCGCCAACGGACAGCTCGGCCAGTGTAACCTGCTCTTCCACGCCATCCTTCAGACGCGTGGCTCGGGGAACTTCCAGGGCCGTAAGCTCTTCTGCGGCGGATCGCGCCACTGCGCGCGTGCGATGATCAAGATATCGACCTGCCAGCAAAAAGAAGGTTAGCGTCAGCGCTGCGTCGAAATAGGCGTGGTGACCGCTCAGCGCCGTTTCCCAAAGCGATGTGCCAAGTGCCAGCAGAATGGCTAGTGTGATAGGCACATCCATATTCAGCCGCCTGACCCGCAGGGCCGACCACGCATTGCGAAAAAAGGGCTGCCCGGCAAAAGCAATGGCAGGCAGGCTGATCGCCGCCGAAATCCAGTGGAACAAGTCGCGCGTGGCATCTGTTGCTCCGGACCAAACGGCGACCGACAACAACATAACGTTCATGCTGGCAAAGCCCGCGACAGCCAAACGCATCAGCAATTCGCGGCCTGCCTTATCCGTGGCGGTTGCGCTGAGGGCATCTGCGTCCAGCTCATGCGCCTCATAGCCCAGCGTTTCGACATATGCGGCCAATGCTTCTTCGGAGGTGTTTGGCGTGGCCTCTATCTGTACACGCTTGAGTGTGAGGTTCACACGCGCTGACACTACACCGGGATGCCTATTCAGGCCGGTTTCCACCTTGGAGATACACGCTGCACAGTGGATCGTTGGCAAAGACAACGTAATGCTAGCCTCTGGCACATGGGTTTGCGCGGCCACCGCATCGGCCAAGGGGGTTGCGGTGCAGGCGGGGCACGCAGACAAAGATTGGCGCAGGGCGGCGGTCATTGGCGCTTCACTCCTTGATCAGCACAATACGTTGTTGAAATTCAGTGCCATCATCAGCCACGGCTGTCATGCGAATGTTCCAGTTGCCCTCACCCAGTTGCGCCGCGGCAAAATAGGACTGACCATCAAACCGGAACTCGGGTGTGGTGTCCTCGTAAACATGTGTGGCGCGCCCCAAGGTCGCGGTCAGATTTTTGACCTCAACAGGCTGTCCATCCGCATCTGTGATCGACAGGGTCAGTAGCCCATCGGCGTGACGGGCACGCACGGTCCAGCCCAAGGCTTCTTGGGCCGTGCGCCGATCATCAAAGTGCTGGCTGGCGGTGTATGAGTTTTTGACCTCTAGCCCGGGAAAGGTCGTCACCGCCGAATAGGCCAGCGCCAGGTTCACACCAATGATCAGCGCAAAGCTGGCGAAGAAGCCCCAGAACACATGAGTCCCCGTGATTTCCTTTTCGACGCGCATCTATTGATCCTTTCCGTTGAAAACAGTGTCTTTGTGGGCGCGGTCTCCGTTTGAGGTATCTTCGACCCAAAGCCGAATATCGCTGTGCTCGACGCGGGCCGCCCGGGCGCTAGGTGCTGCGACCAAATACACGCGCTGCAGTTTTGTGGCGTCGGCGGGCACGGTGACGGTGTCGTATGGAGTGCCTTCCAGTTGCAGCCGCACGGCGGGATCACCGGTGACGGTCAGGCGGAACGGGCGGTCATCGCCATGTTTGTTCAGCAGCCGCACCTCATAGGTGTTGCGGATCGAGCCGTCGGCAAGCGTCACAAAGATTGGATTGCGCACAGGCGCCACCGTCATTTCGATATCCGGCCGAATGAACAGAGCAAAGACCAACAGCACCCCAACCAAGGACCAAAGCCCGGTGTAGAGCATCGTACGGGGGCGCAGGATATGGCTGAGGATCGGTTTGGGCGTCTCACCTGCGCGCTCACGGGCTTCATCGGTCAAGGCCATATAGTCAATCAGACCTCGGGGTTTGCCGATCTTGTCCATCATGTCGTCGCAGGCATCAATGCACAACGCGCAGGTGATACACTCCAGCTGTTGACCATCGCGGATGTCGATACCCACGGGGCAGACGTTCACGCAGGCCATGCAATCAATACAATCGCCCTGAGGTTCGCCTGCTTTAACCGCTTCGGAATGTTTGCGCGGCTCGCCGCGCCATTCCCGGTAGCCTACAATCAGCGTGTCTTCGTCGATCATGGCTGCCTGGATACGTGGCCAGGGGCAGGCATAGGTGCAAACCTGTTCACGCGCGATCCCACCGAAAAAGAACGTGGTGGCCGTCAGGATGGCGATGGTGGTGTAGGCGATAGGATGCGCATTCATCATCATCAGATCGCGCGCCAAAGTCGGGGCATCCGTAAAGTAAAACACCCACGCCCCGCCCGTGGCGAGACCGATCAAAATCCAAGTGACCCATTTGGTCAGCCTGAGGCGCAGTTTGCGCAGATCCCATTTCTTTTGCCGGTGCAGTCGCAGCCGAGCATTGCGATCGCCTTCGATCCAGCGCTCCACAAGGATAAACAAATCCGTCCAGACAGTTTGCGGACAGGCGTAGCCGCACCAGACCCTTCCCAGCGCGCTGGTGAACAAAAACAGTCCCAGACCGGCCATCACAAGCAGCCCCGCCACAAAATAGAATTCATGTGGCCAAATCTCGATCCAGAAAAAGAAAAACCGCCGTGCGCCCAGATCAACCAATACAGCTTGATCCGGCAGGTTCGGGCCGCGGTCCCAGCGAATCCATGGCGTGAGATAGTAGATGCCCAAGGTGACGGCCATGATGACCCACTTCAGACGACGGAATTTACCGAAGACTTTTTTGGGAAAGATCGGTTCGCGCGCCGCATATAGGCTGGGCGGTTTTGATGGATTGGTATCGGCCACGTAAGGGCACTCCGGATTTCAGGTCCTGAACGGGTCCCTTGTGACAGCTTCCCCCACTGATTGCTTTGACATAGGTCAAGGTTTTCGCCCTGACAAAACCGGTTGAAAATACGCAAATCCCCGTTACTGCGGCGCGCCACAGTCTTTGGCACAGCGTCGCAGCCAACTCAGAAATGTTTTTAAAGCAGGGCGCTGCACGCCTGGACGGGTCACAATGTGATAGCCTTTGTTATCATCTTTCTGCAGCAACACGTTCAGACGACCAGCGCGAATATCTGCTTCGACAAACGCACGGATCACAACGGCCACACCCTGCCCGTCGCGGGCGCCATCCAGCAACAGGTTGCCCGGCAGCTGAGTGACGCCCGCCCGCCGGTCTTGCTGACCTGAAAACTCACGCAGCCAATTGTTGGCCTCGGATGTTCCAATGTCCTCAAGCCATTGAAATCCGCTCAGATCATTGAGCGACGTGACATCTTGGTCCCCGATCAAATTTGGGGCCGCCACAATCACCATCGGGGATCGAATGATCCTTTCCGCTTCCAGTCCCGGCCAGTTTCCATCGCCATACCGCAGGGCCACATCAATCCCGCCCGGCTCCAGCGGCTCAATTGCAGGTGTGGTCGAAATCGTCAGGCTGGTGCCCGGATGATCGGCATGAAACCCGGCGAGCTGTGGCATCAACCAAGCCGCGGCCAGCATCGGTGTTGCAGAGATGCTCAGCGGTCTGTTGGCATCCGCCCCGGTCAAGGTTTCAACGCTGCGGGAAATGGCCCCAAATCCCAATTTCAAAGCCTCAGCCAGAGTGGTGCCTTCGGATGTCAGGCTGAGTTTGCGCCCAGAGCGATCCACAAGCGACAAGCCCAGGTGGTCTTCGAGCGTTTTGATTTGTTGGCTGATGGCGGCATGGCTGACATTCAAAGCAGCGCCCGCCTCAACGACTGAGCCTGCTTCAGCAAAAGCAGAAAACGCACGAAGCGCCGTCAAAGGCGGGAGATGCAGCCAATCCATAATGTAATTTTTCCTTACATAAGAGAATTTTTCCTGAGTCGCATAAACCGGTGCAATACGCAATATTGAATGCAAGAAACAAAACTCAGAAAGGAAGACCCATGCTAAACATTCTCGCAAATTCTTTCATGAATGCAACCCGTACGAATGCACCACGTAACACCGGAAGTCGCTCCCACTGGGCACCGGGTGAGCGGTTTGACAACCGTTCCGACGCCGAGCTTGAGGCACATCTGACCGCCCGGCGCCGCGATTAATCCATGCAAGACTGGTGCCCAGGAAACTTGGGGATTGGACCCATCAGCCAGGATCGATCATTGCGCCGCTGTCCCCGGCGTTGGCCCTGGCGCGGGCGCAGATGGGCGGCTCTCCCAGTCCATCTGCGCTCACCTAAGTAGAACCCTATAACCCGGCAGCGTTCCTTACCCTGCCGGGTTCACCAATCTGAAACAAGAAACGCACCGGAGCGATCCAACACTGTGCGAACGAATTGGATGAACCGGTGCGCTCTACCCGGCCCTAAGGGACAAGGCCCGGGTTGGTGGAATGGCTATTCGCCCCCTCCAAGTTGGTGGACATAAGCGGCGACTGCACGCATTTCAGCGTCAGTCAACCGAGTTGTCCAAGGCGGCATGACGCCGTATCGACTGTAGGTAACGGTTTGGGTGAGCGTGTCGTAGTCACCGCCGAAGAGCCAGATCGCATCCTTCAGATTGGGCGCGCCTTGCTCGCGATCGCCACCACCGTCTTCCATGTGACACGCAGCACAATTATCGGCATAAACGACCGCTCCGGGTGCGACGAGGCTGGCATCCTGAGGTGTACCAGACAGGGACATCACATAGTTCACCACCGCTGTGATCTCTTCTTTTTCCAAAAGCTCGCCGAAGGCAGGCATTTCGGAGTATCGCGTGTCATCATCTTTGTCAGAGCGGATGCCGTGGCGGATCGTGGTATGGATGCTCTCAATGTCACCACCCCAGAGCCAGTCATTGTCCAGAAGGTTCGGATACCCTTTGGCACCTGCCGCACCTGATCCATGACACTGGGCGCACCATGTCTTGAAGACCGCAGCCCCGGCCGAGGCCGCATAGACTTGCAACTCGGGATCTTCACCAATCATGGCAAGTTCAGTGCCAGCCAATTTGGCATTGATCTTGGCATTTGCGGCTTCGGCTTCGGCAATATCTGCTGCGATGTTGGCGCGAGTGGACCAACCTTTGTAGCCTTCTGTTGCACCTGAAATCATCGGCCAGGCCGGATAGGCGATCACATACCAGATGCCCCACACGATGCAGGCATAGAACATCCACAGCCACCAGCGTGGCAGAGGGTTGTTGTATTCTTCAATCCCATCCCATTGATGACCTGTGGTCTCAACCTCTTGGGATTTATCCTTTTTCTTAGCCATGTCTCACGCCTCCTTGTCAGCGTCGCGGCGTGCGGGTTTGTCTTCGTGGCGAAAGGGAATGCCAGCGGGTTCGTCGTACGTTTTGGTCCCACCGGGTCGAAATACCCAGAAGATCATGCCCACAAAGAAGACGAAGAGGGCCAAGAGCATCCAGCTGTCGGCGAACTCGCGCAGAAGGGAATAGGTTTCCATGTGTCTCGTCTCCTCTCTTAACGGCTGGCCACTGGGGTGAAGGTCGAGAAATCAACCAGCGTGCCCAACATTTGCAGATAGGCGATTAGGGCATCCGCCTCGGAAATACCGGGGGCACCGTCGAAATTGCGCACTGGCACCTTATCGCCGTAGCGTTCCAGCAGGCCATCGGTGTCGCCAAAGGGATCGGCCTGAACTTTGAAGTCGGCCTGCGCGTTCTCAACCATCTCAGAGCTGTAGGGCACGCCCACCATGCGATGTGTGGCCAGCAGATCTTCGATGTGCTCGCCTTCAAGCATCCGGTTTTCCAGATAGCCATATTTTGGCATCACAGACTCTGGCACGACGGATTGAGGATCGCGCAAATGATCGACGTGCCATTCATCCGAATAGCGGCCACCGACACGCGCCAGATCCGGCCCCGTGCGTTTCGATCCCCATTGGAACGGGTGGTCATACTTGCTCTCGGCCGCCAGTGAATAGTGGCCGTAGCGCTCCACTTCGTCCCGCATGGGGCGGATCATCTGCGAGTGGCAGACATAGCACCCTTCGCGGATGTAGATATCGCGCCCGGCCAGTTCCAGCGGCGTGTAGGGGCGCATGCCCTCGACATCCTCGATGGTGTTCTCAAGCCAGAACAGAGGAGCGATTTGCACCAGGCCGCCAATGGTCACCACCAGAAAGGCAAAGATCGCCAAAAGAGTGACATTTCGTTCCAAGACGCCGTGTTTGTCTAAGATTCCCATAACGCGCGTCCTCCTTTTATTCAGCCGGCACAAGGGAGTTGTCTGCGGCCACTGCAGGTCCCTTGCGTGCGGTCAGGTACAGATTGATGCACATGATGATGGCACCGGCGAGGAACATGACGCCCCCTAAGCCGCGTACGATGTACATGGGCAGTTTGGCACTCACGGTGTCGGCAAAACTGTTCACAAGGAACCCGTTGGCATCGACTTCGCGCCACATCAGGCCTTCCATGATGCCGGTCACCCACATGGATGCCGCGTAGAGAACGATACCGATCGTGGCGAGCCAGAAGTGCCAATTCACCATGCTCAGGCTATAGAGCCGTTCACGATTCCACAGCTTGGGCACCAAGAAGTAGAGGCATCCAAAGGTGATCATGCCGTTCCAGCCCAGCGCACCCGAGTGTACGTGGCCGATGGTCCAGTCTGTGTAGTGCGACAGTGAATTGACGGCGCGGATCGACATCATCGGACCCTCAAAGGTCGACATGCCGTAAAAGCCGATGGAGATCACCATCATGCGAATGACCGGATCGGTGCGCAACTTGTCCCAGGCGCCGCTTAGAGTCATCAGGCCATTGATCATGCCGCCCCAGCTGGGCATCCACAGGATGATCGAGAAGACCATACCTAGGGTCGAGGCCCAGTCCGGCAGAGCCGTATAATGCAAATGGTGCGGACCGGCCCAGATGTACAGGAAGATCAGTGCCCAGAAGTGGATGATCGACAGTTTATAGCTGTACACGGGACGTTCGGCCTGCTTGGGCACAAAGTAGTACATCATGCCCAAAAAGCCGGCTGTCAGGAAGAAGCCTACGGCGTTGTGCCCATACCACCACTGCACCATCGCATCCTGCACGCCGCTGAAGACCTGCACGGATTTTGATCCGAATATAGACACTGGAATGCTCAGGTTATTGACCACATGTAGCATGGCAACGGTGATGATGAAGGACAGGTAGAACCAGTTGGCCACGTAGATGTGGCGCTCTTTGCGGCGCACGATTGTACCCACGAAGACAGCCAGATAGGCAAGCCAGACAACGGTCAACCACAGATCGACATACCACTCAGGCTCGGCGTATTCCTTGGATTGCGAAGCCCCCAGCAGATATCCCGTGGCCGCCAACACGATGACCAGTTGATACCCCCAAAACACGAACCAGGCGAGATTTCCCCCCCACAAGCGTGCAGCCGAGGTGCGCTGCACCACATAAAACGATGTGCAAATCAGGGCGTTTCCGCCAAATGCGAAAATCACCGCTGATGTGTGCAAGGGTCTGAGCCTGCCGAAGTTGGCCATGCCTTGCGCCCATTCAAAATTAAGCGCTGGAAAAGCCAACTGAAAAGCGATGAATGTGCCCACCAGAAAGCCCACAACGCCCCAGAGCGCCGTTGCAATCACTCCGGCACGGATCACACCGTCCATATATTCACCGGACAGATCGACCTGCACCACGGGTTCATCAGTTTGGCGAAGCACCCACACAAAGGTGGCACCTGCTGCCAAAGCAATCGTCAGTGCGTTCACCATATAGGCCAGATCGCGCGCGCTGTTTGCTGCAAACAGCGCAACGAAGACGATCATACCCAGAAGGATCAGCTTGAAGTAGTTTGTCATGTTACGTCCCTTCGTCTCAATCCAGCTGGGCACACTGAAGCCCCCAGAGGTTGGTCCTGATTGAGACCTTGATGCCGCAGCGCGGCGGGCTCTGCTTTGATCTGCATCAAGTGATTTGATGATTTTACATGTGGGAATTTGACCAAGATCAAAGTGGGACTGAGATCATGGGGGTAGCATCGCACAGGACCGCCCAACTATTGAGGATGCCGCGATGACGTATTCAAACCTCTACTGCGTTCTGACGGATGACGATTTGATCGCAACCACATTGAACCACGCAGTGGCCCTTGCAGAAGGGCACGACGCCCACTTGGATGTGTTGTGTCTGGGAATAGATCACAGTCCGGCGGGGTATGATTTGGCGGGCGCAGGGGCCGCGATCCACGAACATTCCTTGCAACATGCAAGCGAAGCGGCTCAGCACATCGAAGCGCAGGCACGAGAGCATCTCAGAACAACGAACATCTTGTGGAGTGTCAACAGCGGCGTGGCCGGATTGCCGGGGTTGGGATGGCATGTCGCTGCCAAGGCGCGCTACTCGGATTTGGTCATTCTGCCCAAACCCTATGACAAGGAACGCGGACCGGATCTGGAAGTGATCACCGAAGCCGCCTTGTTCGAGGCCAATATCCCGGTTCTGGTCGTCTCGGGCACTGCGGTGACCCCTCAACCGGCCAAACGGATAGTACTAGGATGGAACGCCAGCACTGAAGCGTTGAACGCCGTACGCGCTGCCCTGCCCTTGTTGCAGATGGCCGAGATCGTGCATGTGACCGTCATTGATCCATCCAGTACCAGCCCGACTCGTTCAGATCCCGGCGGGTTGCTGGCGCAATATCTTGCGCGCCACGGTGTGCGGGTGGAGGTGAATGTTCTGGCCAAGACATTGCCGCGTATTTCGGATGTGCTGAACCGGCACGCCATGGATATTGGCGCAGATCTGATCGTTATGGGCGCTTATGGTCATTCGCGCATGCGCGAAGCCATCTTTGGCGGGGCCACGCGGGATATGTTGCAAGATGCAGAACTACCGGTGCTGATGTCTCACTGATCGCTTCTGACAAAGGCGCACACAAGTTGGTGAGACGAAACACAACGGGTTGACCTGTCCTCTTGGGGCCGCAAGGCTGGGACGCATGATATTTGTCCCTTTGTCCTTCAGTATTCATATTCTCAAGTTGATGCTGATCATGTCATTGTGCTGCGGGTTGGCGAGGGCTGCGCAAGCCCAACAAGAAATGGAAGTACATCTGCTTTTGGCCTTCGATGTCTCGGCCAGCGTGAACGACGAAGAGTTTAATCTGCAGCGTTCGGGCACAGCTTCTGCCTTTAGATCGGCCAGTGTTGCCAATGCCATTGCCGAAGCACCGGGTGGAATCGCAGTTTCAATCATCCAATGGTCCAGCATTACTCAACAGGCCATGGGGCTGGATTGGGTGTATCTGGGCAGCACAGATGACGCGTTGTCATATGCCGATCAGATCGACGCCATGCCACGGCATTTGCCGGGCGGTGGCACGATGATCCACGCAGGCCTCGATTTCGCCGCGCGCCAGTTGGAAACCGCCCCCGGCACAGCGCGACGGCGGGTCATTGACCTCAGTGGAAATGGACAAGCCGATGACAAGGAAAAGATGCTCGAAAGCCGGGATCAACTATTGTCACAAGGGGTGGTGATCAACGGATTGGCCATAGAAGAGGACCTGGACGACCTAACCCAGTATTTCTACAGCTTCTTGATCGGCGGCACAGGGTCTTTCGTGGTGACAGCCAGCGATTTCGATACATTTCATGAAGCGATGGAGATCAAGCTACACCGGGAAATCAACGGGCCTATTTTTGGGCAAGGCCCCCAGCCCGATATCGCGATTGTGAAGGCACTTGGCCAGAAAGGCTGAGCTTTGCGATCACACCAATCCAGCCCCTGTGTCATCTTCACCCGCTTCAGCCAGCAAGTGATCAAAACTTGGCACGATCACATGGCGCTTACCTTCCAGCTGGATCACCCCATCCCGCTTGAGCGCGGAAATCTGGCGGCTGACCGTTTCCAGCGTCAAACCCAGATAATCCGCCATTGCTTCACGGGTCAGAGGCAAATCGAACTGCATGTGTCCTTCGGTCATTGGCATTTGCAGCGATGCATTGCGCCGCGCGATAATCGACAGCAACGATGCTATTTTTTCGCGGGCTGTTTTACGACCCAACACCAACATCCACTCGCGTGCGGCGTCCAACTCGTCCAGCGTCATTTCCAACAGGCGTTGTGAAATATGTGGGGTTGCATTCATCATGTCCTCAAACGGCGATTTGCGGAAGCAGCACATCACCAGATCCGATACCGCAACCACATCGTATGGCGCCCGTGACCGCCCCGGACGGCCCACAAAATCGCTGGGGAGCAGCAAGCCCACCATCTGCGTCCGCCCATCTTCCATAGCCTGGGTCAGCGTTGCGATGCCACTGACCACAGAGCCCACAAAGTCCATTTCGTCGCCAGCCCAAATCACGGTCTGTCCTGCCGAAAAACTCCGGTAGTATTTTATCTTGTCCAGTTGCACCAATTCCGTTGGTTCGCACCGCGAGCACACGGCGCGGTGGCGGATTGGACAATCGCCACAGTCTCTTGGGGTAAGCGTCAGTGAATCAAGCTGCATCTTAGGTCCTATGGCGCCTGTGGCGCGGGTCAAAGAAGGGTTCTGTGTGGCGCATCTATGCCTTGTACCATGGCAGCAAAAGTGGACTTCGGCAAACTGGGTCCCTTTGCCGCAAAGGAGGGGTTCGTTATGCACTCAGTGCTGATGACGCTCCTGTGCTTGTGGGATCAGCTCACAGCTCCTTGGCCATATCTTCATAACACGCCAGACCAAAGCTACGGCCTAATGTGTCATTCCACTTGCGATCAAATGCTTCGCGCAGGGGGGGCGTGATCAAATCAGCCTTGGTCCCCACGATGCCTGTGTTGACCTTCGTCACCCCGGATGACGCGGGCAATCCGCAGGCTAGATCACGCCGCTCACGCAGGAAATGATCGTCAAAATGAGTTTGGTTTTCTTTCATGAACGCAAAGCTTGCTTGCTTTGTGGCCAATGCCAGCAAGTCTTCGTCCTCGTCGATCCCGATAAACTGCGCGACGTCAGCAACCACAGGGGCGAGGTCCGCTTTCATCTGCTCAAAGGTAAAGAGCCGAACGTCTGGGTTTGTCCGCTGGCCCCACCACGACGCGGCATGTCCCCAATAGCTCTCGTTGTCTGGGCGGCTCAGGTAATACTCGGCAAATTCCTCCAGCGACACTGAACCCGTCTCGAAGAACCACCCTTCCATAAACCGATAGAGCGACACAAACGCGTCAATCGGATTGCGCAGGACCACGATGTACTTGCCACCTTTGGGGATCTCATCCCATCCCAAATGACTTTTGTAGGCGCGGGGATTGCCTGGCTGGGGTGTGTTGGGATCAAGCCCGAGATCATGTGCCATTTCGATCCATGGCACGACTTCGGTGATCTCAGAAAACGCCATCGAGCCACCTGTGCGTAATCCGTGCACAATTTGCTGCATCCAGGTGGTTCCGCATTTGCTGTAAGGAGAGACGAACACATCCGAAGGCAGAGGCTGAAATGCCAATCCTTCGGTGAACCCTTTGGTTGTGGCAAACTTTGAAGAGGCTTCGAGAAACCCCTCAAACGAAGTCGGACGTTTCACTCGGTCAAATCCAGCGCGGCATGGAGTAAGGTCTTGGCATAAGGTGTCCTAGGATTTTCAAAGATGTCAGCGGCATTGCCGGCCTCAATGATATCACCCTGTTTCATCACGATCATTTTGTGGCTCATCGCGCGCACCACTTTCAGATCGTGGCTGATGAAAAGATAGGCCAACCCGTATTTGGCCTGAAGGCGACGCAAAAGGTCCACGATCTGCACCTGAACGGTCATGTCCAAGGCACTGGTCGGCTCGTCCAGAACTACCACTTTGGGGCGCAGGATCATTGCACGGGCGATGGCGATACGCTGGCGTTGGCCGCCGGAAAATTCATGCGGATACCGATCCATTGTGGCGGGGTCCAACTCGACCTCTCGCATAACCTCGGTCACCAAGTCTCGCGCAGGGCGCCCATCTGGATTGCCATGTACCCCCAGCCCTTCGGCAATGATCTGTTCGCAGGTCATCCGCGGAGAGAGGCTGCCAAAGGGGTCCTGAAACACGATCTGCATTTCGGCGCGCCTGTTGCGCAGCTCTCGCGTGGACCAATCGCGCATGTCTTCCCCATCAAAGGCGATCTTACCTTCCGAGGCGATCAAACGCATGACCGCCAGCGCGAGGGTGGTCTTGCCCGACCCACTTTCGCCTACGACGCCTAGGGTCTCTCCGGCGCGCACCGAAATCGTGGCCTCGTTCACCGCCTTCACATGGCCCACGGTCTTTTTCAAAAGACCCTGCTGGATCGGGAACCAAATGCGAAGTTTATCCGTTTCCACCAATGTCTTCGCTCGTTCTGCAACGGGTTCAGGGGCGCCCGAGGGTTCAGCCGCCAGCAGTTTCTGCGTGTAGGGGTGCTGTGGGCGATCAAAGATATCTTTGGTTGGTCCGGTTTCGACGATCATGCCGTCTTTCATCACACAGACCCTATCGGCAATCCGTTCGACCACACCCAGATCATGGGTGATGAACAAAAGACCCATATTCTCTTCGCGCTTTAGTTCTGCCAGCAGGTCCAAAATCTGCGCTTGAATCGTGACGTCCAGAGCCGTGGTGGGTTCATCGGCAATCAGAATATCAGGCTTGTTGGCCAAGGCCATCGCGATCATGACACGTTGGCGTTGACCGCCGGACAATTGGTGAGGATAGGCCCCCAGGCGGCTCTCGGGGTCGCGAATGCCAACACGGTCCAGTAACTCAATAATCCGTCCACGCGCCACATCGCCGGTCAATCCCTGGTGCAGCTCAAGGCTTTCCTTGATCTGGCGTTCTAGGGTGTGCAGAGGATTGAGCGAGGTCATCGGTTCTTGAAAGATAAAGCTGATGTCGTTGCCACGAACCTTGCGCAGCAACTTGTCAGAGGCCCCAATCATTTCCTGACCGTCGTACTTAACCGATCCTGTCACCTCGGCATTGGACCCCAGCAGCGATACCGTGCTCAGGGCAGTGACCGATTTTCCGGACCCACTTTCCCCGACGATGGCCAACGTTTCACCACGGTCCACAGCAAAGGAGACGCCATGCACACATGCCGTGGTCTGACCATCCTGGCGAAATGCGATCCCCAGGTTACTGACCTCAAGCAGGCTCATTCATATGTCTTTCTGGGGTCAAAGGCATCGCGAATGCCTTCGAATATGAAAACCAACAGCGACAGCATGATGGCAAAGGCAAAAAACGCAGTGAAGGCCAACCAAGGAGCCTGGAGGTTTTGCTTGGCCTGCAATGTCAGCTCTCCCAGCGAAGGCGAGGACGACGGCAAGCCGAAGCCCAGAAAATCAAGCATGGCCAGCAACCCAATGGTCCCAGTGATGACGAAGGGCAACATGGTCAGCGTCGCCACCATGGCATTGGGCAACATGTGTCGGAACATGATGGTCAAGTTGCTGACGCCCAACGCCTTGGCGGCACGGACATATTCCAGATTGCGCGCGCGCAGGAATTCGGCCCGCACGACCCCCACCAACGCCATCCAGCCAAACAACACGGTGATTCCGACCAAAAGCCAGAAACCGCGCGGTAGAATGGAAAAGAGGATGATGATCACATAAAGCTGCGGGGTGTTCGCCCAAATCTCGATCACCCGCTGAAAGATCAGGTCGGTCAAACCCCCAAAATACCCCTGGATGGCCCCTGCAAATACGCCAATCACCGTCGATAGCGCAGTGACAACGAGGGTGAACAAAACCGACAACCGGAACCCGTATATCACCCGCGCCAGGACGTCGCGTTTGGTGTCATCCGTGCCCAGCAGGTTTTGGCGGTTGGGTGGCAACGGTGCCGCACCCGGCCGGTCGACTGAGGTGTCAAAACTATACGGAATAAGCGGCCAGATCGCCCAGCCTTTCTGAATGGCTTCGCCTTCTACTTCGCCATCTGCTGCATCTTCAATCACGGCTTCTGGGTCATCAAAACAGATATCCATCCCACCTGACGCAATCAGGCATGCCACTTCGGGGTCGCGATAAACCGCCTCAGTTTCAAAATCTCCGCCAAACGTTGTCTCAGGGTAAAACTTTAAGACGGGTGTGTAGTAACCCCCCTGATATTTCACCAGAATCGGTTTGTCATTGGCCACAAACTCCGCAGGCAGTGCGATTGCAAACAAGACCGAGAACATCCAGAGCGACCAAAGCGCGCGACGGTTTCTCTTGAAGTTACGCCAACGGCGCTGATTGATGGGAGAGAGCGCCACTTATCCCTCCCGCTTTTCAAAGTCGATACGCGGATCGACCAGCACATACATCATGTCAGACAAGATGTTCACCGTGAGACCAATCAGCCCAAACATGAACAGCGTGCCGAACATCACCGGGTAATCGCGTGCAAGCGCGGCCTCGAAGCCCATTCGGCCCATGCCATCCAGCGAGAAGATCGTTTCGATCAACAAGGATCCGCCGAAGAAGATGCTGTAAAACACGCTCGGGAAGCCTGCAATCACGATGAGCATCCCATTTCGGAACACATGACCGTACATGACCCGGCCTTCGGTCAACCCCTTCGCGCGGGCCGTCATGACGTAATGTTTCTTGATCTCATCCAGAAAAGAATTCTTGGTCAACAGCGTGAGGGTCGCAAATGCGGCAATCGTCGACGCCAGAACAGGCAGGGCGATGTGCCACAAGTAATCTAATACCTTACCGAGCAGGCTCAGTTGTTCAAAGTTGTCTGATGTCAGCCCGCGCAGCGGGAAAATTTGCCAGAAACTTCCTCCGGCGAACAAGACCACCAATAAAATGGCAAACAGGAAAGAAGGGATCGCATAGGCCGCGATGATGATAGCACTTGTCCAGCTATCGAAACGCGATCCATCTTGCACAGCCTTGCGAATCCCAAGCGGGATCGAAATGAGATAGGCAATCAAAGTGGACCATAACCCCAATGAAATCGTCACCGGCATCTTTTCCAGCACGAGCGAGGTGACGTCGATCTTGCGGAAATAACTCTCTCCAAAGTCGAGCCGCATATAGTTCCACATCATGTTGAAAAACCGCTCAAGCGGGGGTTTATCAAGGCCAAACTGTTCCTCCAGTTCCTTGATCAATTCGGGCGGCAGGCCACGCGCGCCGAGGTATTTTTCATTCCCTTCAGCCGCTAGACTTTGGCCTGCATCATTGCCTGACCCTGAAAACCCTTCAAACACATCGCCTTGACCTTGCATGTTGGCGATCATCTGCTCCACCGGACCGCCGGGTACGAATTGCACCAGCACAAAATTGATTACCATGATCCCCACCAAGGTGGGAATGATCAACATCAAGCGACGCAGGATATAGGCAGCCACTCAGCCATACCTCCGATTGGGAAGAGGCGTCAAAGCGCCACCTGCAACTCCACAGCACATCACTGTCACCTCAGGGCACCCGAGGCTTTCAGCGCGGCTTCTTTTTCGGGGTTCACCCACCAGAAGTCCAAGGTTCCCAAATCATAAGGCGGCATGTCCTCGGGATGTTCATACATATCCCAATAGGCCACCCAATAGCTGTCGTTGTACCATGTTGGAACCATAAACCGCTCGTACCGCAGGGCGCGGTCAAAGGCGATCAGGGCGGTGTCTTCTTCCTGCTGGCTTTGGGCGTTAAGCGAGGCTTCGATGATGGCATCGACCATTGGGCTGGCCAACCCCGCCGGGTTGAATACTGAATATTCCGCGGCTTCCGATCCGAACATCTGCACAAGACCCGTTCCGGTGTCCAGCACCGGATAATAGCTGCTCATGATCATGTCATAATCACGTTCCCGACGGCGCAGGGTGAATTGTGACGGGTCCACTTTTTCATAGACCGCTTCAATGCCCATCTTTTGAAGATTGCCAACATAACTTTCGATCACAGCGCTCAGGGTGGCGGAGCCTGCCGACGAGATCGGGAAGTCAATCGTCAGAGGCTCGCCTTTGGCGTTTCGGCGTTTGCCGTCATCTCCGACGGCCCAGCCTGCTTCGTCCAACAGTTTCATCGCCTTGCGCAGGTTACGACGATCATTCAAACGGTCCGGTTTGGAAGTGTGGGCCAGCACGGCCTCTTCGGTGAACATTTCGGGCGGGACAACATCACCCAGAGATCTGAGGAAGGCCAGTTCGTCTCCCTCGGGCAACCCAACGGCCTGCAGGTCTGTGTCCTGCGAATAGGAATGGCGTTGCTTGAACAACCCGTATTGCAGCGACTCGTTGGTCCATTCAAAATTGTATGCCAGCGCCAGTGCTTTGCGAACACGCACGTCTTTCAGTTTTTCCTTGCCAAGGTTGAACACCAGCCCTTGCGGTGTGGGCGGCAATCCGTCAGGGATTTCTTCGCGCACGACGAACCCCTTTTCGGTCGCCGGGAAGTCATAGCCCGTGGCCCATTTCTTGGAGTTGCTTTCACGACGGAACGTATATTCACCCGCCTTGAAGGCCTCAAACGACGCCGTGTCATCGGCAAAGTATTCCACGCGGATTTTGTCGAAGTTATGCCGGCCTTTGTTCACCGGCAAATGCCAGCCCCAGTAGTCAGGGTTGCGGGCATAGACGATGCGACGGTTCACATCGACTGAGTAGACCTGATAGGGACCTGACCCGGGTGCTGCATCCAGACGGGGTTCGTCCAACCGTGCGCCCGTACGCTCGTACCAATGCTGCGGAAACACAGGTGTTGATCCAACCTGATCTATCAGTGACCGGCGCGATATCCCGGTGGCAAAGGTGAATTTGACGCGTAAATCATCCAAAGCCTCGGCGCTCAGGATCCGTTTTTTCACACCCTCGGCATAAGACTTCAGCCCCTGCTCCAGAAAAAGGTTGTGCGAGAAGACAACGTCATGGGCGGTGACCTGTTCACCGTCAGCAAACTTCGCTTCCGGGCGCATGTGAAAGATCGCCCAGGTTTTCCCCTCGTCGTACTCCACACGTTCGGCCAATAGCCCGTACATTTCTCCATGAGCATCCGCAGGTAACGCCAGGGGATAACGTGCTTCGGCCATCAGGGTTTCATAGACTCTGGAGGCCAAAGCGCCGGGGCGACCTTTTGAGACATAGGGGTTCATCGAGTCAAAGGTGCCGGGGGCTGCGATTGAGATTTCTCCACCCTTAGGCGCATCGGGGTTCACATAGGAGAAATGTTCAAAATCCGCCGGATAGGTCAGATCGCCATAGTAGGAATAGCCGTGGGATGAGATGATTTTATCCTGCGCCAGACTCAAGGATGCCCAAAAGGTAGCCAGTGCGAGCATAAGGAACGCAGCAACCCATGGTCCTGTTTGGGGTTGCGGGATCACCCGGGCTTTGGCCCGGTTGCGTGACTGCTTCATACTCATCTCCTATGGTCGCACCTTGATGTGGCGCTTTTTTGGCTAAACGCAAGGTAAAAGAGGCACCGCCCCACATTCAAGCACCGAAATGAGAGGCAGCGTGGATTTCCGCGGGGCCCACAAAAAAGACCGCCAAACTGCATCAGTTGGCGGTCTTCGGTAAACTTCGAGCGCATCCAGATCAGTCGTCGAGGCTGTCCAGATAGGCAATGACATTGGCACGATCCGACTCTTTCTTCAGGCCGGCAAAGGCCATCTTGGTGCCGGGCGCGAAATCACGTGGTTTTTCCAGAAAGCCATTCAGCGCATCAGCGTCCCATGTCTCGGCCACGGCGACCATTGACCCCGAATAGTTGAACCCTTCTACCGCTCCAACTGCGCGCCCCACGATACCGTAGAGATGTGGGCCGGTTGAATTGGCACCTTCTTCAACTTTGTGGCAAGCCTTGCATTTCTTGAACGTTTTCTCGCCTTTGGCGATATCTGCTGCGGCCACAACAGTCGCGAAACCGCCGACTGCGGCAACCTCTTCGGTCGCGGCGGGTTCCGCTGCGGCGGCCTCTTCGCTTGCTTCTGGCTCGGCTGCCGCCATTTCGGTGGCTTCTTCTGTCGCCTCTTCGGCCGATGCGTCTTCGGCAGGTTCAGCGCTCTCTTCGGACATTGGGGCGTCGTATGGCGTGCGATCACCGTCGGTCATGTCAAGATAGGCAATCAGGTTGGCACGATCGGCAGGTTTGCTCAGACCCGAGAAGGACATCTTGGTGCCAGGGGCGTAGCTTTTGGGGTTTTCGAGAAAGGCGTTCAGTTCATCAATGCCCCAATTTTGGGCCACGGCGACCAGAGCGCCGGAATACCCAAAGCCATCAACGGTGCTCACGTCGCGGCCAACAATGCCATACAGATGCGGACCGGTTGAATTCGCCCCATCTTCAAGCTTGTGACAGGCCTTGCATTTGCCAAATACCTTTGCACCTTTGCCTTCGTCGGCCTCGGCCATCAACAATGCGAAATCAGGGCCCTCTTCTTGTGCATCGCTACCGTGATCATCACTGCCCGTGTCGATAATGTAGGCCTGAGAGTGGTCATCACCGTGACCTCCGCCCATCTTGTACATTTCTTCAGCGACCCAGTTTCCCAACAGGAAAATCAACAGGGCACCACAGACAGCGCCGGCGAGTTTTGTCATTGTCATCGTGTCGAGCATGAGAAGGCATCCATATCGTATCGTTGTGACGTATCTATCCGCTTCCCTACGCGGGACGCAAGGTGTAGTTTCCGCGACCAAATGCCCGACCACCGGGCCATCAAAGACCACAAGAGGCGAGAACCAGACTGATGACCCAACGCATTGCCTTTCAGGGGGAACCGGGTGCCTATTCGCATCAGGCCTGCCATGAAACCTATCCAGATATGGAGGCCATGCCCTGCCGCACGTTTGAAGATGCGATGGAGGCCGTGCGTTCAGGTGCTGCAGAACTGGCGATGTTGCCAGTTGAAAACTCGACCTTCGGGCGGGTGGCGGATATCCACCACCTTTTGCCGCACTCAGGTCTACATATCATTGCCGAGGCTTTTGTGCGCGTACACATCAATGTGCTCACCTTGCCCGGCACACCATTGAGCCAAATCGAATCAGCGATGAGCCATCCTATGCTGTTGGGCCAATGCCGGGCCTATCTGAGCGCTAAGGGCATCAAGCGAGTGACGGGTGCAGACACTGCAGGTTCGGCCAAGCATATCGCCGAGGCTGGCGATGCGAAGATGGCGGCGCTGGCCAGCGAACTGGCGGGAGAGATATACGGCCTGGACGTGGTCGCCCGGCATATTGAAGACGAAGGGAACAACACGACGCGCTTTCTTGTGATGTCGCGCACGCCGGATACGACCCCGCGCGGCGAGCATGGTATGATGACGACCTTTGTCTTTCAGGTGCGCAACATCCCTGCCGCCCTCTACAAGGCGATGGGCGGGTTTGCCACAAACGGGGTAAACATGACCAAACTGGAAAGCTACATGGTTGGCGGATCGTTTAGCGCCACCCAGTTCTATGCAGACATTGAAGGCCACCCAGAGGATCCGGCGGTGAAACGTGCCATGGATGAGCTCGACTATTTCACCAATGAGATCACTGTCCTTGGGGTCTATCCCGCTGATTCAGGTCGACACTAGGCTTCTGGCGCCTCTCAGGGCACGAGATTTGCGCGGACTATGTGTGTTTAGCTGCGCCAGATCGGGTTGGACCATGCGCGTTTGCCAGCCTTGTCGATCACCGCAACGCGGATCCAGGCGGCATCCTTGAAGCGACGAATGTCCATCGTGGCCTCGGTGAGATCCTCGCCATAGTGCCCGACAGCCGCACTGCCCGGCCCCGCCACGATAACACGCTCCACGGCGGAACTTCGCACGTGAAGTTTGTTCCCCTCGATTTCGATATTGTGCAGCTCAGGGCCCTGCGAGGCATAAAAATGGCCGTCTTTAAGGGCCTGCAGCAAGGCATCTGGCGAATTTTCCTGCGCTTTCACCATCACCCATCCACCAAAGGCATCGGGCACGGCGAAATGCGCATCATCCGTTGCGATGAAATTCAACCGTCGGCCCTGGGCCAACATCATTTCAGCCATGTGCATCCCATCCGGCCGATCCGCATCTACCGCGCAGGAATGATTGTAGACCTCAATGGCATGTGCCGCCTCCAATGACGCCGCATCAACCACACTCATCCCCAGCCATTGCGGGTGAGCAATTGCCACGAATGCGCCAGCTGCGCGGGCCCGCGCTGCGATCTCGGGGCCGGTTTCTTGATCAGGGACAGGCGCAAAGTGCGGCGAATGCGATGGCGCAAAATCAAGCGGCAAGCCCACCGCGACGATATGCCAAAGCTCACCGTTTTCCATCGTGCCTGAATGCAATTCCGCGCCGAATAACGTGGTAAAGTCCTGATCTCGACAATCAGAGGTGTCGACCACCGGGTAATTGTAAAGCCCGACGAAATGGTCTGTGAGGCTGATGAAATCATAGCCTTCGGCTTTGTAGCGGCGGCACACCTCTTGCGCGCTGAGTGAGCCGTCTGACTGATCCGAGTGCGTATGCAGATTACCGCGATAAAAGCGCCCAGGCGCTGAAAACATTGAGAGTGACATACGGCCCCCTATTCAATTCCTTCTCCGACGGCGCAGAGATTGGTCCGATCCCATGCCGAAATTCGACCTTGGTCAAGTGCATTGCGGGGCAATACCCGCAAAAATTTTGCGGGGCGTCATACAGAGAGATGCGCTCAAGGGTCAATTTTGAAACATTGCCGATGTCATGCCCGCCTCACACAAAAGCGAGCGCCTGTGTCTGAAGTATTTAGTCCACGCAACCATAGCATTGTTTTTAATACGTTAATTTAAATTTTCGATATCTGGACCCCATCACATTCCGCCCCCGGACTGCACGTCTATGTGAGAAATTTTCACGGGGTTGAGAGAGGCTGTGAGCGGCTTTTCACGGGGTTGGGACAAAGGATGTTTGAATCCAGTGAACGCCCCAGATTGTATGACAAGCCAACGCACTGAGCGGCGGCAACAGAACTCGAAACCAACCGCGGTAAACAACGCCGCTTGAAAGGAACTTACTATGCGTACTCTGAGCATTCTGGCCATCATCGCTGCAACTGCAACTCCAGCTCTGGCCGAACTGGATATCAAAGACCGTATCGAAACAGGCACCTACTCTGCACTGGACCTCGGCGATCGTGTCGATCAAGACATCGCAGCGGTAGACATCGGTGATCGTACTGACAACACATTCGCGCAGTTCGATTTGGGTGATCGCGCCGACCAAGACGTCGCTGCTGTAGATCTGGGTGACCGCACTGACGAAACATTCGCGCAATACGATTTGGGTGATCGCGCTGATCAAGACGTCGCTGCTGTAGACCTCGGCGACCGTACTGACAACACATTCGCACAATACGATCTGGGTGACCGCGCTGACCAAGACGTCGCTGCTGTAGACCTCGGTGATCGTGCTGACTCGTTGATCAGCTAAATCACATTGCACTTTTGAAAAAGAAAGGCGCCTCCTGATGGGGCGCCTTTTTCGTGTGTTATCGGTTATACGGCGTCGTTTTTCTGTCGTTTATGACGATCTTCAAGATCTTCTGCAAACTCACCGACCCGTGTTCGAAATCGTTTGGACAGGTTGCTGCGTGCCAGTTTGAGTGACTGCACCAGGAGCCGTGAGGATAGTGTTTTCGGTTTGAGATCAATTTCAAGACTCATCCGGGTGCGGCCTCGCGACAAGGCGACCAGATCAATCCTAAGATGTCCGCCCATCGCGTCGGAACGCGACGACAATGTCATGCCGTTGGGCGGCTCGTATTCGGTCAGTTCCAGTTTCACTTCACGTGTGCGGCCACGCAGTTTGAAAGAGGCGTCCCAAGCCATCCCCGGTCCCACATTCCGTTTGCTGTCAATCCGCTGCACATCTGCACCTCGGCGCAAAGCGGAGCGTTCAAAGCTTTGAAAGTCCGACAATTGTTCAAAGACGAAGTCGATTGGAGCTTCGACATCTTCCTTGGCGCTGAATTGCATGATCCGGCCTCTGACTTGGGTGTTCGGGCTTTTGCCCTGTTCTGCTCTGGGCCTATTGTCGCGTCAAATCAGCGTATCCGCAAGCCAGTTGTGCAGCAAAAAGTGAGCGATCGCCCCCTTACGTGTGGGCAGCAAGACGGGATGTTGCCCTGCCATCGCCTGCATCAGTTCTTCCCGCGTGATCCAAATCGCATCTTCCAATTCGTTTGGATCAAGAGTGATCTTTTCATCCAAAGCCTGTCCCTGACACCCGAACATTAGGGAACTTGGGAAAGCCCAGGGCTGGCTTGCAAGATAGCCAACCTCTCCAACACGAATGCCCGCCTCTTCAAAGACTTCGCGCCGCACGGCTGCCTCCATTGTTTCGCCCGGCTCAATAAAACCTGCCAGAAGGGAATACATGCCTTCAGGCCAACCGGGGGATCGCCCTAACAGAACTGAGTTTCCGCGCGAGATCAGCATGATCACCACGGGATCGGTCCGCGGAAAATGTTGTCCGCCACAGTTCGGGCAGTTGCGCTGCCACCCGCTGGCGGCCCAGTCGCTTTCTGATCCGCACTTCGCGCAGAACCGATGGCTGACGTGCCAGCTCAGCACAGCTTTGGCAGTGGCCGCTAATTCCGCGTCTCGCGGGCTAAGCGCAGTCATGATACGCCGTAGTTCAACAAAGGCATGCCCATCAGGCAGATCGGGGTGAAATTGCTCGCTTGGATCATTGAACAGACGCATCGCTTCCTCGTCCAGATCTTCAGGACACCAGGCCGATATGTCGGTGGCGAAGATCAGTGCGCCATCATCTTCACGGCCCAGTAGCAATGGAGGAAAATCTGCCCCAGCCACAACCGAATGATCCATCTGCACTCTCAACAAGGCGTCACGTTGCGGGCCCGTGACAAGAGGTTTGCCACGCCACAAAATGATCGTTGCACACGTCCCATTCTCGCGACAGCTTGCCAAGGCATCGGGCGCTTCGCGTAGTTCGGCGGCCCGGTTAAGAGAAGACCCCCCAAACGTCACTGTCTCTGCGTGTTTCATGAAACCACTCCTTTGGCTTTTGACGTGGCATGATCAATGGCAAGAGGCAAGCATCAGGCGGCGCGCCTCGTTTGAATTAAGGTTGATATTAATTACAATTGATCTACCCTGAGGAGATATAATGAGGGTAGTGAAATTGGGACGCGCATAGAACTCAGTAAGCAAGCTGTTGTTTTTAATTAATTATACTTTATCGCTGAACCGTCTTCCGCTCCATCTCATTGCCGTCATGAAAGGCGGGGTCTGTGTGACACGAGCTCCAATGACTGACACTCCAGACGGCGAAGATGCGACCAAAGGGCCGGTTGTAAAATTGCGTGTTCTGGAAACGACAGATGTGCACGGTCATCTGTGTGCCTTTAACTTTCATACAGATCAGCCGGTCAAGACACATGGGCTCACCCGGCTGGCTCCGCTCATTGCTCAAGCGCGTGAGGAAGCGCCAAATTCCTTACTCTTCGACAATGGCGACTATTTGCAAGGCACGCCGCTAAGCGATCTTACACCCCATGCACCGAATGAATGGAATGACATCAATCCTGTCATTAAAGCCATGAATGTGTTGGGCTACGATGCCGCTGGACTGGGAAATCACGAGTTCAACTTTGGATTGCCTTGGTTGCAGCAAGCCATATCACAAGCGATGTTCCCGGTCAGCTGCGCCAATGTTTTTGTACAGCCTTCTTCGGACACAGGTGATTGCACAACATTACTCGACCCCTTCTTGGTGTTACCGCGTCAAGTGCAAGACATCTCGGGCAAGTCGCACAGTATCAACATCGGCGTGTTCAGCGTTGTTCCCCCGCAAGTGGCAAGCTGGGACCAGTTTCACCTTGCCCAGCTTGTTTGGTTACGCGGCATCGAAGAAACAGCGCGCGACGTGGTGCCAAAGATCAGACAGGCTGGTGCCGATATTGTGGTGGCTCTTGCTCATACTGGGATCGAAGACACCCCAAGCGATCCCGATTGCGAAAACGCAGGACGTCACCTTGCTCAGGTGCCGGGGATCGACGTCTTGCTTGTGGGTCACAGTCACCAGCTATTTCCTGATGAACGGTTCCGGCAGTTTCCAGGGGCCGATGTGGATGCCGGTACACTGCATGGCACTCCGACCGTAATGGCGGGGTTTCGGGGATCACATCTGGGCGTGGTTGATCTGGAACTCGTGCAAAAGGCGGACACCTGGACTGTTTTGTCAGCGCGCTCGCATCTGCGCGCAGTCCAACCCGATGTGCCCGAAGATCCCTCGCTGAAAAGACAATTGAAGGCGGCACATAAAGCAACGGTCGAATTAACGCGCCAGCCTTTGGGCCACAGCGATGTGCCCTTGCACAGTTATCTGGCTTTGGTCGGACAGTCAGCATCAGTCCAGATTGTAACGCAGGCTCAGCGCCTGGCGGTGATGTCGCTGATGCAATGCACGTTGGCCGCCGATGTCCCTGTCTTGTCTGCGTCTGCCCCGTTCAAGGCGGGGGGGCGCGGCGGCGCACAGCATTACTCGGATGTGCCATCCGGCCCGTTGTTTCTGCGTCACGCGGCAGATTTGTACCCCTTCCCGAACGTCCCATGCGTCTTACAACTTAGTGGAGCACAGGTTCTGGAATGGCTGGAACGGGCGGCCACGGTGTTTAACACACTACAGCCCGGCGCATCCCAACTGGCTTTGATCGACGCAAATGTGCCCAGTCATGCGTTTGATATGATTGAAGGTCTGTCATACCGGATTGATCTGTCTCAACCGCCGTTATTTGACCCCAAGGGACAGCCCAATCCTGCGGCGAAGGGCGGCCGCATCCGCGGCCTGACCCACAATGGCAAACCGGTTGAGGCGACAGATCCGTTCATTTTGGTCACCAATAACTACCGCGCGTTTGGAGGAGGGCCCTATGAAGCGGTTCAACAGGATCAAATTCTGTTTGCGGGCAAAATCACGATTGTAGATGTCCTTGCAGAGCACATGAAAACAGCCACACCCTTTCAGGAGCACCCCGCCCCTATCTGGCAATTCGAGCCGATGCCAAACACCCATGCGATTTTCGACACCGGTCCTGGATTACGAAAGTATGATCACGACATTGCCGCACTGAATTTGACGGATCTTGGCGATACGGACGACGGGTTCGCGCGGTATTCTATTCCCCTTGGATGACGGCGTGGTGCACATGCTCCCTGCTCTTGCTAATACAGCGTCCAATGCCTATATCCCCCCTTGAGAGGTTGGCGCGGGCGAGCGCCTCGCCAACCCGGCCAGGTCCGGAAGGAAGCAACCGTAACGAGCCCCGCTTGGGTCGTTGTCCAGCCTCTCACCTTATTTCTCTCCAAAACGATCTGAGCTTTTAGAGGCAGTCCCATTCACATAACCGGGGCTGACTTCGGTACTGTTCTGGTTTCGAATCAGGGTTCAGGACTATGCTGGCTTTCAATTGCGATCCATGTCCCCGTCCTTTTCGGAGTGTTCAGATGTCGTTTGATGACCAGGTCAACCGGATTGCCGCGCTTAAGGCCGACAATCCGCAAAACATTGCATTGCAATGCTTTGATGCAGCGTATTTCGCCGCACTCTCAGACACAGATCAGGCGCGTTTGATAGCCTGCATGACCTCGGGGATCGAAAACCCCGACAGCGAAATGGGGTGCTATGCCTGCCAGCCAGCGGACTATGATGATTTCCGACCGTTCTTTGCCAAGGCCTTAGCGCGCTATCATAAAGTCGACGAAGACGCCCAGCATGTGAACGACTGGTCGCTTTCTGGTGTGAAAGGTTTACCTGCGAGTGGAAATCTTGATCTGGCCGCTTTGGGGCTTCCTGCCCTTTCCATGCGGGTCCGCGTCGGACGCAATCTGGCGGATTTCCCGCTGCCTGGCGCGATGGGTCGGAACGACCGCATCGCTCTGGAAAACAGGATGATGACAGCTTTTGATGCCCTGATCGCCGATCCCGATTATGGCGGGACGTATCATTCTTTGACCCCCGGCAATCCGAACCACATTGATCAGGCGGCCTATCAAGTGCTGGTTGAGGCCCACATCATGTTCAAGGATATGAGTGCAGACAGCTATCTTCTGGCCGCAGGGATCGCAGCAGATTGGCCCTATGGGCGAGGGTGCTATGTCTCTCAGGACAAAGGTTTCATTATCTGGGTTGGCGAGGAAGACCACCTGCGCATCATGTGTATGGAGCGAGGAACGATCCTCAATCGCGTGTTCGACCGCTTGAAAACGGCGCTAGACAAAGTGTCTGGCTTCGACGGCCTCTCATTTGCAATGTCGCCTGACTATGGCGTCGTCACGTCCTGCCCCACAAACGCCGGAACAGGCATGCGGGCATCGGTTCACATCCAGCTGCCCAATCTGACATCAGATGGCACAGATCGCAAAGCAAAGGAGATCTGCCGACCCTTGGGTCTGTCAGTCCGCGGAATCGGAGGTGAGCATACGCCAATTGGCGCAGATGGTACGGTGGATATCTCTCCCTCGGCGCGGTTTTGCATCACAGAGGCCGAGATCATCGCGGCCCTCTATCACGGTCTTGCAAAATTGCAGGAAAAAGAGGCGGGTGGGTGACGTTAGAGATCACTCGATACAGCCCAGTCCAACTGGGCCTGCGTTTCAATCGCCGCTGGATGCACCGACCGAATGCGCAGCAACCCATCGTTCGGTTTTTCTCCGGCATCGATCATTAACCGAAGCGCTGCCATACCCGACCGGCCACGGCCCATCCGACAATGGATCAGTACACGCCCCCCGCCCTGGAGCGCCGCTATCGCCGTCTGGCTGGTTTCCTGCCAGCTTTTTGCATGATCCTGGTTCGGAGCACTGTAGTCGGCAATGGGCAAATGAACCCAGCGCGTGCCCGCATCCTGCAGATGCGCTCCCAAGTCCTCGGCGCCAGCTTCGACCATTTCAAGTTGCGTAGTCATGGAAACAACCAAGGCTGGTTTCCAATCACGGATATGCTGCAGATCAGAGGCATACTCACCCGTGCGGCCTGGTAAGGGCGCGATGGCCAGAATCCCTCCGGCCACCGGCAACGCATGAATGACAAAGCCCTGCACTGCAGTTATCCCTACAGCTGGTTTGCCGCAAAAGTGTCACAGCGATTGGGATCGCCCGTCTGAAACCCGATGGCGAACCAGCGCTGACGTTGTTCAGACGTACCATGGGTGAAGGTATGTGGCTGCGGCACTTTGCCTGCACGCCGCTGCAACGTATCGTCGCCGATCTGCCGCGCGGCGTTCAAGGCTTCTTCCATATCACCGGGTTCCAGCAAGCCTTCGACAGCGCGGGCCCAGACGCCGCTAAAGCAGTCCGCTTGCAACTCCAGCCGGACGGTCAGGGCATTGGCTTGTGCTTGACCGACAGCCTGGCGTTGGCGGTTGACTTGCGGCAGGATGCCCAGTTCGTTCTGAACATGGTGCGCCACTTCGTGGGCAATCACATAAGCAGCGGCAAAGTCGCCACCTGCGCCTAGCTGTCGTGCCATGGTGGCGAAAAACTCAGTATCCAAATAGGCCTTGCGATCCGCAGGGCAATAAAACGGCCCCGTGGCGCCTGATGCCCCGCCACAGGGACTTTGCGTTACGCCAGAATAGAGCACCATTGTCGGCGCCGTATAGGGACGCCCCAACTTCTGTTGAAAGACCTGTGACCAGACCTCTTCGGTTGTGGCCAGAACTTTTGACGAGAATTCTGCCGCGCGCTCTTCTTCGGCCGTCACTTCGCGCGGCGCACCGGCCTGACCACCCTGCCCTTGCAGCAGAGGTGTCACGTCAAAGCCCGCAAAGTAACCCAAGGCAAGAACCACCAGTAGCCCGACGCCACCAATGCCTCCGGCTTTGCCACCACTCATCCGGCGTCTGTCTTCTACATTCCGGCTGGACCGGACCCCTCTTAGTCGCATGAATACCCCCACAACTTAATCAACGTGCTAGAGCATAGCCGCAAATGTACTATATTGCCTAGATGTCAGCATGCGCCGCTGACACGACCCAGAATTTGTCAGTAAGAAATGTGAATGAGCGACACCCAAGACGCTGATCATCAGCTGGATGCGGATGACAGCAAGCAGCGCACCCAGCTTTCGCATGATCGTACCATCATGGCCAATGAGCGCACGTTCAACAGCTGGACCGGAACTGGCTTGGGTGTGCCGACCGTCGCCATCGGGCTCAAAGCGGTGTTTGGCGCATTCGAACCCACCTGGATTGCCAAAGCAGTCGCGTCCTTGTTTGTCGTGATTGCGATCTTTGTGTTCTACGCAGCCCTACGGCAGGCCGGGAAAACCCTCAAGCGCCTGGACGAAACGGCGTTTGAGCCGGTGACCTCCAAGAATTTCTGCACTCTGTCGATCCTTCTCATTTTGGCCAGCCTTGCCACCGGAGCCATTTTGTGGAGCCTTTGACAGCTTAGAGCGGTAGACCTTGCCTGACCCGCGCTTTAACCTGTCGCACGTGCACCCGAATCCTGTGAGAATTTATTATGACTGACACGCCCGACACCGGATATCAGGTGCTTGCCCGAAAATACCGGCCCGAGACCTTTGCCGATCTGGTGGGGCAGGATGCCATGGTGCGGACGCTGAAAAACGCATTTCAGGCCGATCGCATTGCCCAGGCCTTCATCATGACGGGCATTCGTGGCACCGGCAAAACCACTACAGCGCGGATCATTGCCAAGGGCATGAACTGCATTGGCCCAGATGGTGAGGGTGGTCCGACCACCGATCCATGTGGCAGCTGCGAGCATTGCACGGCCATCATGGAAGGCCGACATGTCGATGTGATGGAAATGGACGCCGCCTCGCGCACAGGCGTGGGCGACATTCGCGAGATCATCGAATCTGTGCAATACCGCGCCGCTTCGGCGCGCTACAAAATCTACATCATCGACGAAGTGCACATGTTGTCGACGTCGGCCTTCAATGCGCTTTTGAAGACATTGGAAGAGCCGCCCGAGCATGTGAAATTCATCTTCGCCACGACGGAAATCCGCAAAGTGCCCGTGACTGTCTTGTCGCGGTGCCAACGATTTGACCTGCGCCGGATCGAACCTGAGGTGATGATTGATCTGATGCGCAAGATTGCATCTGCCGAGGGCGCTGCGATTGCCGAGGATGCCCTGGCACTGATCACACGTGCCGCAGAAGGATCCGCCCGAGATGCCACATCACTACTGGATCAGGCCATCAGCCACGGGGCCGGCGAAACCACCGCCGATCAGGTGCGGGCCATGTTGGGCCTGGCAGATCGGGGTCGTGTGCTTGATCTGTTTGACCTGATCATGAAGGGCGATGCCAATGCCGCGCTGACCGAGCTGGGCGCACAATATGCCGAAGGGGCTGATCCCATGGCGGTGCTGCGCGATCTGGCCGAGATCACCCATTGGGTCTCGGTCGTCAAAATCACGCCGGATGCGGCCGAAGACCCGACCATTGGCCCGGATGAGCGCAGTCGGGGTATGCAGATGGCCGAAGCTCTGCCGATGCGCGCGCTGGCACGGATGTGGCAGATGTTGCTCAAGGCGCTTGAGGAAGTCGGCGATGCGCCCAACGCCATGATGGCCGCTGAAATGGCCGTGATCCGGCTGACTCATGTGGCGGATCTGCCGTCCCCTGAAGAGCTGGTGCGCAAGCTGGGAGATATGCCGCCGCCTGCAGCCCCTACGCCCGGCGGGGGTGGATCAACCGGAGTGGCACAGTCGACTGGTGCCACGCAAGCGCAGGGGCACATGCAGACCACGCACACCGGGCCCGGCCCGGACGGCCCCAAGATGAGCGCTGTGCCTGCCGCCGAAGCCGATCTGGCCTTGTCCCGCTATCCGACGTTCGATCACGTGATTGAACTTATCCGCGCCAACCGCGATGTGAAGCTTCTGGTCGAGGTGGAAGGCTGCGTACAACTTGCGGCTTATCAACCCGGACGCATTGAATTTGTCCCGACCGACAACGCGCCAACCGATCTGGCACAACGGCTGGGCAGTGCCTTGCAGAGGTGGACTGGCAATCGCTGGGCCGTGACACTGGTCAACGACGGTGGCGGCGAAACCATTGCGGCCAAACGCGATGCCGAGGCCAACGCGTTGAAAGCCGAGGCCGAGGCGCACCCGTTGGTGCAGGCAGTTCTGGCGCAATTTCCCAAGGCCAAGATCACCAAGATCACAACAGCCGAGGAACAAGAAGCCGAGGCCCTGGCTGATGCTCTGCCTGAAGTGGATGACGAATGGGATCCCTTCGAGGAAGATTAGGGGCAAACCTCGCTTTGCCTTGTGCCAAGCCTCGCGGCTTCGTATCTACGTAATCAAGTTAAGCAATACGCTGGAGAGACAAACGATGTTCAAGGGATTGGGCCAAATGGGTGATATGGCCAAGATGATGAAGGCCGCCCAGGAAATGCAATCGAAGATGGCCGAGCTGCAAGAGCAGATGCACGTCATGACCGTAGAAGGCGAAAGCGGCGCCGGGTTGGTCAAAGCCACCTGCACTGTCAAAGGTGAGTTGAAGGCACTCGATATTGATCCGTCGATCTTTAACAAAGACGATAAGGAAGTGGTCGAAGACCTCATCCTGGCCGCCATCAAGGACGCCCAAACCCGTGCCACTGAAACGGCCAAGGAGAAGATGGGCGAAATCACCGAAGGCATGGGCCTGCCCAAGGATATGGACCTGCCGTTCTGACTTTGTTGCGCCTGATCATTTATCTGCAGGTTCTCTGGTTCGCTTTGCCTGCCTTTGCCCAAGACTGGGCGACGCGCGAACTGTGCACTGTCACTGATCCAAAGATTCATCAATCGGCCTTTGAACCTGATGGCTATGCCGCCATTCAAGCTAGCGGCGCCCTTATTGAAAACGGCGTCGGCAAGTATTGGCGGATCACATCGCCCGATGGTGCGGTATCGCATCTTTGGGGCACAATCCATTCTAACGACCCACAGCTACTGTCCCTGCCGGAAGAGGTTGAACAAGCCATCAAGAATGCCCGCATTGTTGCGATTGAGCGCGATTTCATCTTCAAGACGCGGGCACAAGCAACCGAATTTTACAGCGGCAATCGATTTGGCAACGGCACGGCATCTGGGTTCACCTGGCTGAATTTGCCGACTGAATTGCAAATGTGGATACGATCGCGGTTTATTGCGTTGGGCTGGGGAAGTGATGCCGTGGATTATCTACCCTTGTCAGAGATCGTGGAGGTTTTGCTGGCTGATCCCTGCGGTGACTTTGCAGATGGCACCTATCCTATTCAGGATTCGCGCATACAAATGTTGGGTGCGATGGCGAGGGCCGAGATACTGGGCCTCGAATCCCCTGACATGCTTCGTGAAAAACTAACCCTGCAAGACAACCGAGTTTTGACGGAGGCCATTATCGGGCTCTATGGGGCCTATCTCAACCCTGACGTTACCAATGAAGATGTCTCGACTTACTACGCGCTTTATCAGCAGGGACGCCTTGGCGAGTGGATAGCGTGGGAACGCGCATACATGACAAATTTATTCTCTGACGAAATTGGCCTGCGTTGGTTAAACCGCGCAGATGCGTTTTTGCTGACCGAACGCAACGCAAATTTCGTGAATGCTGCCCTGCCACAGCTGGAGAGCGGTGGCGTGTTTATTGCAGTCGGTGCATTCCATCTGCCTGGTGAGACTGGGCTTGTGCGGATGTTGCGTGACGCAGGATACAAGGTGACACGCGTGACGGTTGAGGGAGAGGCCCCCGGATGAGTTCCACCCGCGAGATAGACGCCCTGATCGACATGATGGCAAAGCTGCCCGGTCTTGGGCCGCGTTCGGCAAGGCGCGCTGTGCTGCACATGATCCGCAAGCGCGAATTGCTGCTGACGCCTCTTGCTGACTTGATCGAACGAGTGGCGGTGTCGGCCCGCGAATGCCTGAACTGCGGCAATGTCGGAACCACGGACATTTGCGATATCTGTGCCAGCGAGAAGCGCGCAAACGGACAGATATGTGTGGTCGAGGATGTGGCTGATCTGTGGGCAATGGAACGCTCTGCTGCCTTCAAGGGGCGCTATCACGTCTTGGGCGGGACGTTGTCAGCGCTCGATCAGGTGGGACCGGAACAATTGCGTATTCCCAAGCTGATCGACCGTGTGACCAGTGAAGAAATCACTGAGGTGGTTCTGGCGCTCAACGCCACCGTGGACGGGCAAACCACAGCTCATTACATAGCGGATCAGTTGGATGACAGCGTCGAGTTGACCTCGCTGGCGCAAGGCGTGCCAATCGGTGGCGAGCTGGATTATCTGGACGACGGCACGATCCATGCGGCCTTGTCTGCCCGAAAAAGCATATGATCCAATTCACGCCCACGGGGCTATCGCGGCAGCGCAAAGTCGCCGTTTTCAAAACAGTGATTACATGTATCACATGACTTAAAATTGGTTTGCAACGGGCCACAGCTATGCTGAGCCAACCGGGTCTTGCTACTGGGTCTGATGTATTTCGAACGTGGATTATCCATTCAAATTGTCACAAATTTGAACCTTTTCGCCATGTTCTAGACATTTTGCAGCGTTACCACCTTAGGCCACGACCTATCGAAAAAGGAATTTTTGCTATGACAACCACGACTACTATTATTGTCGTCATGTTGATTGTTCTGTTTGGCGCTGGCCTGATGGGCAAGATGCTGCGCGACATCTTTCCTGGGCCTCTGTTTGGCGGCAAGAGTAAGGAGCCTAATCCTGAGGCTGCCGAATTCGAAGAAGTATAATCTGCCCGACGACCCTAAAAAAAATGCCCGGCACTCAAAGGCCGGGCATTTTTCTATTCTAGGGATAAGAAGCGCTTAAGGCTGCTCGTCCTCATCATCTCCGCCACCTTCCGGCAGATTGAACAACGAGTCGGCATCCAGATTGTCGCCTGCCTGCTCTTCATTATCCATGTCGTCACCCCCCAGGCTGAACGTTTCCAGACCTTCAATCGCCGTTGGGATTTTGGGTTCTGCATCCATGCCAAGGCTCTGCTCGGTGCTGAGCAGCTTGCGACGCTCGTCATCATCCATGGGCTGACCGTCCTTGGCCTTCTTCGCTGCAGCTTTTTGAACGGCGGCGTCCAGCTCGGTTTGCTTGGCAAGGCCAAGGGCCACAGGGTCGATGGGTTGCATGTTGGCGATGTTCCAGTGCTCGCGGTTGCGGATCGACTGGATGGTCGGCTTGGTGGTGCCTACGAGCTTGGCAATCTGGCTGTCGGCCAGCTCGGGGTGGAACTTCACCAGCCACAGAATCGCATTGGGCCGGTCCTGACGTTTGGACAAAGGCGTATAGCGCGGGCCACGGCGCTTTTCCTCGCCCACGGCGGCGGCGTTGAATTTCAGCGTCAGCTTGGTCATCGGGTCTTTTTCAGCCGCGTCGATGTCTTCTTGGGTCAGCTGATTGTTGGCAATCGGGTCAAACCCTTTAACGCCAGCGGCCACATCACCATCGGCAATGCCCTGAATTTCAAGCTCGTGCATGCCTACAAAATCAGCGATCTGTTTGAAGCTGATGGTGGTGTTATCAACCAGCCAGACGGCTGTGGCCTTGGCCATAAGCGGTTTTGCCATGTCGCAATCTCCTTTGCGCAAATCTTCCCCGTTGCCTGGCGAGGCTCCCTCGGACTTCGAGGTGGGTTACCGTTGTAGGGGAACTTGGACGATCATATACTGACACTCGGCGGAAAATGAAAGGCCAAAACATGCGAGCATTGATGGCGCTTTTGTTCACAACCATGGCCGCCTGGGCCGATGGGGAAAAGGCCGGAGAATTTGATTACTATGTGCTGTCTCTCAGTTGGTCGCCCACCTGGTGTGCCATCGAGGGCGATGCGCGTGGGTCCCCGCAATGCGCTGCCTCGGCTGACTTTGGATGGGTGATGCACGGGCTTTGGCCTCAATTCCACCAAGGCTGGCCGTCACATTGTCGCACGTCCGAACGCCCCCCCTCCCGCAGCATGACACGCGACATGGCCGACATCATGGGCACCAGCGGCCTGGCCTGGTACCAGTGGAAGAAGCATGGCAGCTGCAGCGGGCTGTCGGCCCCGCAGTATTACGCCCTCGCGCGCGAGGCATTTGAGCGCGTGAAACGCCCGGAAGTTTTCCGCAAATTGAAAGATCCGGTCAAACTGCCAGCCAAGGTGGTCGAAGAAGCCTTTCTCAAAGAAAACCCCGGGTGGGAGCCCGACATGTTAACGATCACCTGTCGGGGTGGACGCATCGAAGAGGCACGGCTGTGCCTATCGAAGTCATTGGACCCCGTCCCCTGTGGGCGCGATGTGATACGTGACTGCACATTGCCATCCGCATTATTTGACCCCATCAAGTAACACCAAAACGCGCGATGATTCCCTGACGTCACTTTGGGCAAATATATGGCGAAACTGCGCAGGCAATTGGAACAACGCACGGTTATCCTCGATACGGGACCAGATATTGTTTCCCTTAGGGCAACAATAACGCCGCGTAAAACGCATTAATGACAACTAATTGGGTAAATTCCCCGCTTTTCAACAGCTTCGAAACAATTTGTTGCTGGAAAAGTGGGCAAAACTTAGGCAAAAGACTGCTAGTTTCTAAAGACGAGAGCTGGTGGAACGGCTTGTAGATCTAAATCCCGCGATGACAAAGTACACCCTGTACATGGTCACGTCATCGCACGTTGGCGTCTGGACCCTGCCAATCCGGATAGCTAGCTTTTAGCTACGGGACAGATCACATGCACGCCACGTGTCAGTTTGTTTATGTGTAACCATAGTTGCTGGGGGGCAACCATGAAGAATGATGTGTTTGAAGAATCTCCGCTCGACGCAATTACTGCGTTTACTCCGGGAAATACTGCAAATTTGGCTCAATCAGCCATCGTGTCACCTGCTCGTGTTCAGGCTTCAGTCAGCCTGCCCAATTCAGCGCTGGGATGGGGTTTGGTTGCCCCAGAGAAGGCACCAGGGATTTATCGTAGCGCGGGCAAACGCCTCTTGGACATCGCCTTGGTTGTGATCTCGCTGCCGATGACGCTGCCGATCGTGCTCTTTTGCGCCATCGCACTGTGGATCGAAGGGGGGCAGCCTTTTTATCGGCAACAGCGCCTGGGTACAGGTGGCAATCAGTTTTCGATCTGGAAGCTGCGCACCATGTGCCGCGACGCCGATGAATTGTTGGAAAGCTATCTGGCCAATGACCCTGCGCTGCGCCGTGAATGGGATCGGACCCAAAAACTGAAGGAAGATCCGCGCATCACCCGTGTGGGGGCTTTCCTGCGCAAAACTTCTCTGGATGAGCTGCCACAGCTGTTCAACGTCCTACTTGGGGAGATGAGCATTGTCGGACCCCGTCCGATGATGCCTGATCAACTGCCCATGTATGCTGATCCTGCACCATATTTCGATATGCGCCCTGGCATTACAGGCCAATGGCAAGTGTCGGATCGTAATGAAAACTCTTTCGCGCATCGCTCGACCGTAGATGCGCAATATCATGCAAAGCTGTCATTGCCTCTCGATCTGAAAATCCTGTTTCAGACCGTGGGCGTGGTTCTGCGCAGAACCGGATATTAAATCCAAACGTGGGGGCACGTTGCACAACCCAAGAGGCCTGCTATGAATATGAGCTACCCTTTGCCCACGTCAAAAGAGCAATCGCGACTGGCGCGTAAGCAATATGGGCGTACGGGCACCAAGGCCCACAACAATGAGGCAGATGTTATGTCATCTGAAACATTGATGATCGAAGGCGGTCACAAGTCCGGCGATCCCTGGGATGCGCTGCCTTTGTTGCTGCCCGATGCGCAAGCGCATGCTCAAACCGGGGCACCTTTGGTGGATTATCACCGCGATCACCCGGCTTCAAAGGCCTTTGACCTTTTGCGCACCCGTCTTGTGCAGGCCCTGCGCCAACATGGCTGGAGCCGCATCGGAGTGGCTGCCCCGACAACCGGGTGTGGATCAACCTTCACAGCGGTGAACCTGGCGCTGAGCCTCGCGCGCGTACCAGGATCACGATCTGCATTGATTGATCTGGACCAACGCAAACCCGGTATTGCCTCGGCTTTGGGTCTTCAGGGGAATTGGCCTATCTCGGACTTCTTGTCGGGGCGTGCTTTGATGGAAGAGCATATGGTGCGCATGTCAGACACTCTGGCACTGGGTCTGAATAGCGAAAAGAACGTGAACGCCTCTGAACAGTTGCACGACCAGGTGACCGCGGCCGTTCTGGAAGACACAGAAGAAGACCTGTCCCCCGATGTGGTGCTATACGATCTTCCAGCCATGCTGGAATATGACGATCTGGCGGCCTTTCTGCCGCAGCTGGACGGGGTTTTGCTGGTGACTGACGGCACACAAACAACCCAGAAGCAGATCGAAGACTGCGAACGTGTTCTAGATGGACATGCCCCGCTTTTGGGAGTGGTTCTGAACCGCGGGCGGGAAGCAGCGTAACAGGCCTTTGAGCCCACAAAACTGTACAATTTGCCATAGTTTTGCCGGGTTCACGTGCCATATATAATCGTAACAATACCAATGCCCGGAACAGCCCGGGCGCTATGAGTGTCTCGGAGCAGGGCAAATCCTTGGAACAGCTTCTTTCGTTTGATGATCTGATCGACATGATCAAGCGGCGATTTGGCCTCATCGCTGCGATCACCCTGCTGGGGTGCGTCGCCTCTTTGTTCTATGCGTTGAGCCAGACACATCTGTATCAATCTTCTGAAGTGATCCAAGTCTCGCGACCAACGATTGACGGCGATCTGGCGCGGACCACGGTGGATGGCTCCTCGGCGCGGCGTTTGCAGCTCATTGAACAACAATTGATGACACGCGGCACAGTGCTGGATATCGCAGACAAATACGACCTGTTTGCAGACGCGCCGGACATGAAAGCGTCTGAGCGCGTCTCGAGGGTGCGCGATGCAGTGTCCATCCGGGGCGTGGCCGCAGCGCGGGAAGGATTTTCAGATGATGGGACGGTTTCGGTCCTGACCATCACCGCAACGTTTGACAGCCCCGAAAAGGCGCAGAACGTGGCGCACGAGTTTGCGCAACGCACTGTTGAAATCAGTGCCAACTCCAGGATTGAACAAGCCCGCGAGACGTTGGCGTTCTTTCGCGAGGAAGAAGCCAAGCTTCAGCAATCTCTGGAAGAGCTGGATCGTGAAACAGCAGCCTTCCGGCGGGACAACGACCTGACCATTCAGGGCGGATTGGAATTTCGTCAAATTCAGATTGGATCCCTGAATGAGGCGATCCTGGGTATTGAACGCGAGCGCATCTCGCTGGAACAGGACCTGACCCAGTTGGATCAGGCGCAACGCGCCAGCACGGTAGAGCGCGAAACGCGTGAAATCGAAGCGCAGTTGAAAATTCTCGATGATCAGAAAGCTCTGCTTGAAGCGAGGGTCGAGACATTGTCCGAAGCTTTGCAGACCAATCCTCAGGTGCAGCGCGCCCTTGAAGGGTTTGACCGCCGCCGCGAAAAACTGCAAGGCGAGCTTGATGTGATCGCAACGCGCCGCGCCGAAGCCGAAGTGGGCTTCAAGCTGGAAGAGCAAAACCAGTCCGAACGGCTGACTGTCATCGAAGAAGCCGCATTTCCTGACTACCCAATCACACGCAGCCGCAAGAGCACGGCCATCATGGGTGGGTTTGTCAGTGCGATTTTGGGCTTTGTCGCCGCATTCCTGATGGATATGCGTCACCCCGTGATCCGCACATCAAAACAGATGAAGAACCGAGTGGGCATCACACCTGTGGTCACCATTCCCGCGCTTGAAACCACGCGACGCAAGCGTAAAGCCCTGGGCAAAGCCAAGATCGCTCTGGCTGGATACATCCACGAGGCCCGCAATCGCCAAGCCCTACGGGATCAGGGAAAGAAGAAAAAAGGCTGACCAGATTTTGTCGGGCGCTGCTCCAAACGCCTGGCTTAGAATGCAATCAGCTCGGACACCCTGTCCCAATGCACCCAAACGGCCAGGCAGATCACGGCGACAGCCGCAACACTGGCCACCACATCATGTCGCATGTCCCATGCCTGATGCACCCGCGCCAACCAGATGGCCACGGGATGCACGATGAAAACTGACAGACCCAGCGCCACAAGGGCACCCAGTAGACCAAACTGTGTGATGCCGATCAGCAAAAAGGCCACCTGCACCACGGCACGACACCCGGAAAAGACGAAGAACCGTTTTGAATCACCCGCAGCCAATGCCGCCTGATCATAGGTCATGCCAATCACTTGAGGTATCAAAGCACAGGAGATCACCACGACAATCCCGCCTGCCAGTGCATAGCGATCATCATAGAGCAAATCGACCAGCTGTGGTCCGACCAGGGCCATCACAGCCAACAGACTGATGATCCCTGCACTGATAAACGCGCGCATTTTACAGAGCTTTCCAGCGTTTTCACGCGATGCTCCGGGCGGCGTTTCTCGGTAAACCGGGATCATGACCCGTTGGTTCACAGCATGGCCCAACAATAATGGGAACGAGGCGAGGAAGTAGCCAATGTTGTAGATCCCTAGCGTCTCAAGGCTGAGGAACTTCCCCAGGATGGCTTTGTCGCCTTGCGAACTGACAAACCAGAAGGCGGTGCTCAGGAAGATCCATTTGCCAAAGCTCATCAACTCGGTTGCAGCGGGTCTTTCCCAGCGAAACCGATTGGATGCACCAGGTAAATAGAGATGGGTGAGTGCCAATTTGGCTGCAGCTCCGATCACGCCGCCGATCACCAAGGCGATGACGGATTGGGTGATCCAGGCCAGTATGATCATGCTGGCAATGCCCACAAATTGGCTGAGCAAATCCAAAGCCGTCAACCGGCCCACAATCAGATGGCGATGCGCTGTTTCAATCCGGGTTGGGTTAAACCCGGCAATTGCCAGCGAGATCCCCGCAACAGGCAAATAGCTGACCAACTCCGGCGCACCGTAGAGCTGCGCCATAGGCCAAGCCAGCAAACACGCGGCTCCCCAGAGCAAAAACCCGCGGATCACCTGTATGGTCCAGGCCGTGTTGAGAAAATCCGGATCATCCCCGCGCTTGTTTTGCGCGATTGCCGGACCAATGCCCACATCAGAAAACATCATCAAACCCACCGTCACAACGCTGACCAGCGCCATTAGGCCAAAGGCCTCGGGGAACAAAAGCCGGGCCAGAATGAGGTTCGACATCAGCCGCATCAGCTGAGAAGAGCCATAGCCGATCACCAACCAGGACGAGCTGCGTAACACCCGTGCTAGCAACCCTTTGCCCTGAAATGATGATGTCAGGCTGCGCATGGAGAAATGGCCTCAATCTGGGACGACGGGACGTGTTTGCCGCAACCTATGAGGTGCCTGCATTTCGGTCAACGAAACCCCTTGCAAACCCTTCGTTTTATTTACGTTTCCCGCCCGAATGTCACAGCATTGCGGGACAATCGCCACAAAGGGTACGCACTGTTCTCGAACCCGCGCCAACGCCACTTTTGTCAATGCGCAGAACAGGCTAGGAAGGGATATCTTGTAGTCATAAGGCCTCTTGTGTTGACCATCGCCTATATCCTGAACACCTATCCTCAGCCATCGCACAGCTTTATTCGGCGCGAGCTGGCCGCACTTGAAGCTGGTGGACTAGAGGTGTCTCGGATCGCGATGCGACGCCCTACAATGCCTCTGGTTGACCCCTTGGATATCGCCGAGGAGGAAAAAACAGATTACGTTCTGGAAGCAGGTGCTTTGTCCTTGGGATGGGCTGTCATCAAACAAATGGTCAGTAAGCCCGGTCGTTTCGCAAAGGCGGGGTGCACAGCCTGGAGATTGGGTGCAAAATCAAGCGTAGGTCGCCTGCGTCATCTTATCTATCTGGCTGAAGCCTGCGACGTGGTGGCTAGGGCGCATGCAAATGGCATCCGGCACACCCACGCGCATTTTGGCACCAACGCCACGACAGTTGCGATGTTGGCCCATCATCTTGGTGGACCCAGCTACAGCTTTACCGTGCACGGTCCCGAGGAATTTGACGCCCCGGATGGGCTGGGCCTGCCGGAAAAGATGCGGGACGCAGCCTTTACCGTTGCCATCAGTCACTTTGGCCGCAGTCAGCTCAGCCGCTGGGTCGCGGCCTCGCATTGGCCACGGCTGAACGTGGTGCATTGCGGGATTGATCCGGTGAAATTTCCCGATCCGTCCACAGTTCCAAAGGGAACGCCCAGACTGGTTTCGATCGGCCGGTTTTCCGAACAAAAAGGCCAGCTGGTGCTGATTGAGGCCATGGCCAAGATTGCAGCCCAGCACCCCAAGGCACATCTGACTCTCATCGGGGATGGCGATATGCGCCCGGAGATTGAAGCGGCGATAACGCAGTATGGCGTGCATGAGCACGTGGCGTTAACCGGATGGCTGTCCGAGGAGGATGTACGTTCAGAACTGGCCATAGCGCAAGCGCTTGTGATGCCCAGCTTTGCCGAAGGTTTGCCAATGGTGATCATGGAAGCTATGGCTGCAGGCCGTCCAGTGATCGCCACTTACATCGCTGGTATTCCCGAATTGGTGCTGGATGGTCAAACCGGCTGGCTGGTGCCCGCGGGTGATGTCGCGGCCCTTGTGGCGGCGGTTGACAGGCTGGCAGTCACATCGGTCACGGACTTGTCCAAGATGGGCCAACTGGGCCGCACCCGCGCGCTTGAGCGGCATGATGTTACAACCGAGGCTGCCAAGCTATCGGCTTTGTTTCAAGACGCGATGCGCTAAGTGTCATCGCCCGCGTGCCCATTTGTCTGCACTGCGGGCGTAGGGCGATTTCACCAACAGTTTGACCAGGGCATAAACAGCAAAGCCATACGGATCACGCAGGGCCAATTTCGCCATTTGACCTCGCCCAAGACGCGGCGTGTCGTCATTGCGCATCAGTCCGGGAAACGTCGCCTTGATCTCGTCAACGCCAGCATCCTGGCGGCGCCGCACACGCACCAGATTGTTCAGACCCTCGACCATGGGCCAACTGTAGGTTGCTGACACACGTACCCTTTCGGACGGCGCAAAACTGAGGCGCACGAAGGTGTCATCCGAGATGATATCCTCGGGGAAGGCACCCCAACGCGCGCGACCCGCTGTATTTACCGCGAACAGACCAAAGCCGGGCACACCGATCGTGACAAAGGGAAGCCGCTGCCAGATACGGGCAAAGGCGCGAGTGACGCCCGAGCTTGCCGGGCTCACAACAGGTGTGCCTGACGTGTAACGTGGTTCTTGTGTGGCTAACACCGCAACAATTTGTCCGAGCAGTCCAGGTGATACGATAACATCGGCATCCAGATACGCGCGCATGTCGCCCTTGGCCTGCGCATCTCCAAGATTCAGCGCGTTCAGCTTGCCCGGTTCAGGTGTGTCGATCACCTCAAAATCCCAACCTCGGGCCCGCGCTTGGTCTGTGAATCCTTGTGCATTGCGAACCGTGTCATCCTTGCAGTTGTTCGCGACGACAATCACCTCGGCAGAATAGTCACCGGGATCAGACGCCAAAACAGCCGACAAACAGTCCGCAATGTAATCTGCCTCGTTATGCGCGGGCATGATGATGCTAATCATCGGCTTAGTCACAGCGTGCACCGCAAGTTGCGTGATTGGCCAGCGCTTGCCATCTCGGATTGTCATCCCCCAACCAACGCTGCGCACCCCAGCTGCCCCATTTACTGGGGGCGTAGATGTCATTATATGCGGCAAATCCCCCGCCACCCAAGGCGGACCACCCTGTGATCAGCTGCTCATAAAGCACCCCCATTTGGGCGGAGTAGTTGAAGTGAATAAAGAAGTCGGCAAGATCAGGATCATCAACCATCGGGCCAATGCCCACCACATGGCTTCCTCCTTCGTACATGATCATTTGCAAGCCATATCCTTCGGAGACCTGTGCATGATGGGGCAAAACCCGCGTGAGCAAATCTGATACTGTATCAAGTGGATCGCCGCTGATGGCCCCGTCTGTCAGCTCTTCACCGGCAGTCTCAGAGGCGAGGTCATATTGGTGCTGCGCGATGTAGGCGGCACTGGCATCGCCTTTCAGGTCGCGCTTGTCTGCATCCGTCGTTGCAGCCGCGCGGCTTTCGGCGATCCAAGATTTCACCATAGGAGCGCGATCTTCCACGCCAAGAATGCCTCCGAAATAGCCCGTGACGGCGTAGGCATCAAAGTAAATCCACGGCGGGTTTCCGGGGCTGTCATCTTCTTCGACCCAGAGCGGCGCCTCAAGGATCAGGTCTTCCAACCCCAGCCAACCTGTCTGGGTCGAGATCACATTGACCAGTTCGGGGCCCGCCTCGCTCGTTTCAAAAACCCGCCTCCAGATCTGTGCCAGTTCCGCCGCACGCGCACCGTAGAATTGCGGGCCGGTGTCAGCCTGCCCCCAACGCGCCTGCCCCATGTCATTGGCCCAGGCGGTTTGCTGAAATTGCCAATTCCAGACTTCGTTGGAATATTCTGCATACACTCGATGTTCATCCGGCAGACCCTCGTCTACCAATCTCGCAAATTGGCGGGCAAAGTCATCATCAGCCAAATGCGGTAGAGTGAACCATCCGTGAGCCCCGGTTTCACGTAGAAGTGCCAACATAACTTCCAGAGGCACCCCATTACGGGCAAAGGTGTAGTCCTGCACCAGTGGCCTCTCGGGCCAGCTTTGAATGCGCGAATTATTGGTGGCCATCCAGTCCATGAATCTCAACAGCTTGAACTTCTTGATTTGGTCCAGCCAATCAGGATTAAAGAGCGCGCCTGCGTCATAAGCCTCACTATGGCGCTCGTTGACCACAGCAATGTTACGCACATAATCGTCGGCACTGCTGCGTTGGATCCGAATTTCAACGGGGCCCGGCCCTGGTGTATACTCAAAAAGAACATCGCCGTCGCTGTAACGCACGTTTTGCGCGCGACCACTGACTTCCACGATGCCTTCGCCCTCAAAACTCAGCCGATAGGTGCCCGCCAAAGTGACGGCCTCTTGGGGCAAATCTGTCAGGATCACGGTGCCCACAGTGCCCAATTCCCGCGGCAGACGATTGGGCCAACCGAATTGATCCAGATAGTCGCCCGCAATCAACTCGGCCTCTCCGGCACCACCCCAAGTGCCACCGGTATGAACAATCCAGGGCCGCGCCGTTTTCATCACATCCAGAAAGGGGGCCTGGGTCGACCAGTCTGTCACGGGCGCAAGGTTTAGCCCCATGGGCACAGCGCGTTCATCGTGCCTCTCCTGCGCGGTGACAAGATTGACCCAGAGAGTGCATAGCATGATGCTCACCAGTCGGATCATCGCGCGACACCAGATTTCTCGTAGTCCGTCACGACCTCCCATACGATCTGCTGCATCAGTGCAGCAGCAGCTGGGGAAGGGGCATCCGCCGCGCTGCCGTCCGCTCGGGTCAACGCATGCGGCAATCCTTCGGGAGAGCGATGATAAAGCGTGGCGTAGTGGGTCAGAGCCACAAGATAAGCGCCAAGATCATTGACATGAATAGGGTCAAGTTTGCCCTCCGCATCGCGCGCAAAAAGGCTTTGGCGATTTTCTATATTCCCCACACCTCCTGCGGCTTCAACGGCACGGACGAAGGCCGCCATCACCTGGCCTGCGGGGATGATCCGAACAGGATTGCTTCGACCGTTTCCACTCAGATCGGGTCCGACTACACGATCTTCCCAATAGCGTTCCAGATCCGCATCGAGACGGTCCAGCCAGCCGTCGGGATCATCCAACCTGTGCCATGTTTCATACAAATACACTTTAGCATCTGGGCGCGCCGCACGCGCCAGATCCGCCCAACGCGTCAAGTGCTTTGCACTTTTGTGGTATTTGATAGCGTCGCGCAATTCGACCATCTCGGTCAGAATGACAGCGTCATATTCGCCCGATCCTATCGCATCACGGGCATCGCGGTATCTTGGATGAGCGTTCTCGACCTCAAAGCCGTTGATGGCGTCGCCGCCCTCCCAATGCTCTTTAAGAGACGTTCCCCAACCAAGCTGGCTGTCGTAGCTATGCCCCTGACCTGCGAGTTGGGCTAACATGGCAGGCATATCCCGACCAACCAGACTGTGACCCAGATGAAAAACCCGCAATGGTCCGTCCGGCGTTTCAACGGGTTGAGAATAATTGACGCGTGCCATTTCGCGATCAGGCTGTCGCGGGTCCCATAGCTGACGCAAGAAAACAAACGCCGCCACTAGGACCACAGGCAAAAGCAGCAATAGAAAGACGCGCATATCAGCGGGTTCCTCTGTTTGGTCCCAATAGTCTCAGTCGTTGGGCAGTTTAGGGGCCAGGGCCAGGCCCGTCATCACCAAGTTTGATCCGAATGCAAAGCGGCCCGAAAAATGCTCGCGTTCTTGAAAGGGACCGACATCTTGGGTAAAGGTTGCCTCGAACTGGCCTGTTTGAGGATCCAGCGTGATTTCAAAAGTCTCAAACCCCAGCATTTGGCCGCTCAGCGGATATTGGAGTTTATACGCGCATTCCTTGGCCGAGAATATCAGCGTGGCGTATCGGCCGCGTAAGTCGGCGTCCATTACCGATAGCCAAGCCAGTTCAGACGGGGTGCACACCTCACGCAGGACATCTTCGGGCAGATCCCTGTCCTCTTCGATATCAAGTCCGAGAGACACATAATCAGATGCGTGACCGAGCACCGCGATACAAACCTCATCCGTGTGTGAAATGCTGCCCGCAAGGCCCTGTGGCCATTTTGGTGAACGGTCCGTTTTATGCAAAATGGGTTGAGGTGCATGCCCCAGTTGCAACATGGCAGCGCGGGCGGCACGACGACCAGCGGCGAATTCACCGAGGCGTTTGTCGACGGCACCGGGAAGGCAGGCCAATTCTGATGGGGTGAGGTCAAAGGCCCCCTCCCAAGGATAGGCGAGTTCAACCACCACATGGGGTGGGAAAATGCTTTGTGCCAACGACAGCAAATCGTCTGGGGCGAACATTCCGGCTTCGGGCATCATCCGGCCCTCCGTCCGCGGGCCGCGCGCATGGCACGGCGGCGGGACATGGTTTCAGACCGATCCGCCTCGTCTGCCTCTTGCGTGTCCGGTTCGGACGGCGCGGGCCCTGTGCCTTTCAATGTGTCCAGATGTGTAGCCAAGGCCTCGAGCGTCGGGAATCGGAAGATATCCGTGATGGACAGCTTTGGCACATCCAATTCGCTACGTAGCTCACGATGCGCCTGCACAGCTAACAAAGAATGCCCACCCAGATCAAAGAAGCTGTCAGATCCTCGCGGATCAGCGATTCCCAGAATACGCGCCCAAATGCGCGCCACATCCGCGGCCGATCCTTCCTTGGGGGCCTCTGAAGCCATCTGCTCACGCGGTTGCACGGCCTGTGGTGCAGGCAGGGCTTTGCGATCAATCTTCTTGTTCGGGGTCAGGGGGAACCGGTCCAACTCAATGATATGACGCGGAACCATAACGTCCGGCAAATGCTCGAACAAATCTGCCCGCAAGGCATCTTGGTTCAGCCTGTCGGCAATGACATAAGCCGCCAGTTCGGCATCCCCGTTCGTTGTGTCACGAGCAAGGACAACACACTCGCGCACCGACGGATTCGCCGCGATACGCGCTTCGATCTCTCCCAGTTCAATCCGTTGGCCGCGGATTTTGACCTGATGGTCCGTGCGGCCCAAGAACTCCAGACGGCCGTCCGACGACCACCGCACCAAATCGCCCGTGCGATAGAGACGACCCTGCCCGGAGATGTGATCTGTGATGAAACGGTCGGCGGTCAGCTCATCGCGTTGCCAATAGCCACGCGCCACGCCTTTGCCGCCGATCAGCAATTCGCCCGCCACGCCAATGGGCACAGGGGTGCCTGCCTCGCTCAGTACGTGGACCGATGTGTTGGCAATCGGCGTTCCGATCGAAACAGCCGCCTGACCTTTGCCATCCCCTTCGACCACATGACAGGCGGACCAGATTGTCGTTTCGGTCGGGCCATACATATTGGTGATCTTGGCACGGGTGCAGCCACGCAATTCGCCAACCAGAGTGCCCGGCAATGCTTCGCCACCCAAGTAAAGATGCTTCAACCCGCCCAGCGCCGCACGTGTTTCGTCGTTCATGGTCAGCATCCGCGCCATGGACGGGGTACACTGCATATGCGTGACAGTGTGGCGGATGATCTGCGCCGCAAGCGAGAAATCATCCGGCTGCAATTCAGCCCCTGCGTTTGAGTGTTCACGCACCTTTACCAGATGTACAAGCCCGTCCATTACGTCATCATTGCCGACCCCGTAGTCGATCAGACAGGCGATCTCGCCCACGCCGATGGCTTTGAGCTGTTCCACCCGTGCGATGCCTTCTTCTACCGTGCCGAACAGGCCTGCGTCGTTGAAGTACCGCTCAAAAGCAAACTGGAGAATGGCTTCCATTTCGTCATCGTCGAGCGACCCCAGATCCAGTTGAAACGGGTTGGACACGCCCTCGGGTTTTTTGAATGCTGGGAAGGCCCAAGCGTATTGCTTGATCAACCCGGCGGCCGAGCGCAGATACTCTTTCATCGGCCCTTCCGCGATGCGCATGACATCCTCGCGGCTTTCACCGATCAGGGTGTGGAGCATCACGGTCACAGTCCGCTCTGCCGGGTCATGGCCGTTGTCGTGCAGGGCCTGGTGATACAGGGTGATCTTCTCGCCCACTTCCTCGATCGACTGGCCCAAAAGGTGGGTGAGGATGTTGGCCCCAACTTCACCTGCTTTCTTCCATGTCGCTGGGTTGCCAGCGGTGGTGATCCAGACGTTCAATTCCGCGCTCACCGGGCGCGGTTGTGTGACCACCGGCAGCATGTCGCCCGCCTGATTGGGGAATTCGACTGGTTCACCGCGCCACAGGCGGCGCACCTGATCCATAATATCAAACATCACAACCGAATTATGCGGCGGCGTATTTTCCGGGCGCAGAACAAAGTCTTCGGGTTGCCAGCCGGATGCAATGGCCATGCCGGCCCCGCCATTGGTCAGGTTGTCGATCACCGCCCATTCCTCGGCGATCCGTGCAGGGTGGTGTAAGGGTGCGACAATGCTGCCTGCGCGCACTTGCAAATTCCGGGTGATCGCAGCCACCGCTGCGCCCGTGACAGCCGGGTTGGGATAGGGGCCACCGAAGGCATGGAAATGGCGTTCCGGCGTCCAAAGCGCATCGAACCCGTTTTCATCGGCGAACTTGGCCCCTTCAAGCAGAAGTTCGTATTTACCGCGGCCTGCTTCGCAATCGTTAGACCAGTAGTAAAGGCTGAAGTCAGCGTGCTTACCAGAACCCGTGATCGGCCCATTCGACAGCGTCGCCCGGCCTTCGTCACTGACCAACACCAGTTTGAAGCCCCGCGCGAGGGTGTAGAACAGCTCAAGCACGGAGATGTCAAAGGCCAGGCTGGTGACGGCCATCCAGACCCCACCCTCCTCGTGATCCACTACATCGTCCATGCCGGTAAAGAAATTGGCGACGTTTTGGTGCTCGACCATCACCCCTTTGGGTGTCCCGGTCGAGCCTGAGGTGTAGATCACGTAAGCCAGATCATCCGGTCCTGCCCCGCCATCCACAGAGGTGTCCTGCGCGGTGGCCTCTTCCGCCAAAACGATCCGCGCATCGCTGGCAGGCAGCGTATGTCGCAATGCCGCTTCGGTGACGATGACACTGGTCTGGCAATCCGTGACGTAGTGGGCCAGACGATCTGCGGGATAAGCGGGATCAAGCGGCACATAGGCCCCGCCCGCCTTGAGAATGCCCAAGGCGCCGATCAACAATGAGGGGCCACGTGAGACACACAAGCCCACATGGTTTCCAGGTGTCACGCCGGCCTGCTGCAAAGTCGCGGCCAGACCGTTGGCGCGAGCGTTCAGGTCGCGGTACGTGAGCGTTTCGTCTTCATAAACGAGGGCGGTGGCATCTGGCGTCCGGGCCACTTGCGCTTCAAAGGCCGCGTGAATGGTCTGTGGGCCTGTCAAGGTTACTTCGGTTGCGTTCCATGTCTGCTGAAGTTGGGTGTGTTCGGCCTCTGGCATAGTGGCGATGTCTGCAAAAGTCTCGGCCTCTTGCATCCGCTGGGCGGCATGCTCAAGCCGGGCCACAAGAAGGGCCGCTGCTGTGTCAGACAAACATGTGCGATCAACATGCAGGACGGCGGCGCCCGTCTTTATGGAAACTGTCGCGACACTCCCTTCAATCGGAACGTCCCCGCTCAGGTTGAGGGCGATGTCCGGCATGGTGCAATCTGTCAGGCTTGGGTCGCGATGCATCAAGTCGCGGGCGAAGGGACCTTTGTCGGCCAATGCGGCAATCTGCCTGGACAGCGCATTCTGCACGTCGTCCACACTGACATTGTGATCCGCGCTGAGCGGGACCCAATCTGACAACAATGGATGCAGGTCGGCGTCTTGCGACACGCGCAGAGCGATGCCCGAGGCGGCCTCCCCGGTTGACAAACGCGATACGGCCAACAGGACCGTGGCCAAGGCCACCGGTTCTGAAGCGCCGGGCAAATTCAATGCGTGTTCGGCCCAGGATGTCGCCTTGCTGCTTGCCTTGGCCAATGCCAAGGGCGCGGGATTCAGAGTTGTCAGTAAGTTCTGCCAAAACGGCTCGGCCCGCGCTGCACGACTGGCAAGCGTATTCAGATCCTGCGAGCCTGTGGGCAAAGACAGGACGTCACCAGTCTGCATCAGTTTCGCAACGCTGACGTCGTGGCCGCGCGCATCTTTCAAGCCAGCCAGGTGCAGAACCCCTGATCCTGTGGCCACCTGCACCCCATCTGCAGAGACTTCCAGCACGGTGCCGGGCGCGGATTCAGTGACCGTGCTTGTGGCCATGGCAGACGTGACGGTGATCCACTGATCCTGCACCGCGATCTTCGCCGTTGTCAGCGGGTTGGCATATCCGCCAAAATCCAAAGCACGCACTTGCCGTGCCAGATTGGTCGCCGTTTGGGAAAAGTCCAGGACACCGGCAAAGTCAGGGCGCGCTTCGCGTGCAAAATAGCGACGTTGGCTGAGGTCCTGAGGCTGGCGGGTCAGATCGCCAGAGGCCAGTTGCGCCATAAGCGCCGGAAAACTCTCCATCCCGGCGGCGTAGCATTTGGAGTTCAGCGACAAGGCTGTATCTTCATCCGCAATGTCGATCAGCCGCTGTTCCAGGATATCGCCTTCGTCTACGCCGCCCTCGATGAGATGCCAGGTGATACCGTGCTGCGCTTCACCGTTCCAAAGCGCCCAAGCCGGCGTGTTCAGCCCGGCGTAATGCGGCAAGGGGCCATCGTGAAAGTTCACAGCGCCCTTGCAGGGCAACGCCAGAACACCATCTGGAATGATCTTGAGGTTAGCGATGCTCAGCAGCCAATCGACGCTGCCTTTGGCAATCTGGTCAGGCAGGCCTGCGATATCAGAATGTGTCGTTAGGCCTTTGGTGTCGGCCCACTCAAGGACAGTCTCATCTGTCGTAACCACAGCGACAATGGCGTGGCCTTGTTCCAGCAGTTGATCCCCACAGCCCATGGTCAGGGATTCATCGCCCAGCAAAAGGGTTTTCATCGGGGTCATTTGCTGTCCTCCGTGACGGGGCGAGTGAGAGAGGCGTTGCGCGCTGCGGGAGTTTTGAACAGACCAGCAAAGGCATGACGGATCAGGTCCCTCAGGAAATGCGGAGGATCCCCCATGGGTTTGTCCGAGATCATCCGGCGAAGCCGCCAAATCACCGCGCCTTTGATCCGCGCAAGTGTCGCCAGTGCTGCATACCCACGCCCGTGTACCTTGGTGAAGTAGTAGTGGCGCGAGTCAAACCAATAGGATGGCGTACGAGCCCATTCCTTCAGACCGGTCGAAGCCGAACCGATATGAACCGTGCGACTGGAGGGCACATAGTAGGTGTCCCACCCGGCCTGTTTGGCGCGGTGGCACAGCTCAGTTTCTTCATAATAGAGAAAGAAAGTCTCATCAAAGAGACCTATTTCTGCAACCATCGTTGCCCGGATCATCAGCGACGCGCCCGCTGTCCAATCGACCCGCTTGGTTTCGGTCGGGATTTCCATGGGTACAACCGAGTTGGGGAACATGCGCGTGATAAGGCCTGTACGGGCAGCGCCCTCCAATTCTCCGGTGATCGAGGGAAACCGGAAAACGGTACAATGGTCCAAGTCGTCTGTGCCGCGAATATGCGACCCTGCGAACCCGGCCCTGGGGTTGTCCCGCATAACATCCAAAAGGGCCTGTACAGCACCGGGATCAGGCCAGGCATCTGAATTGAGCAGATAGTAGAATTCAGGTTGTGTGCCGTCTGACAGACCCAGCCGCATGCCCACATTATTGCCTGCGCCGAATCCGCCGTTCACCGGGCTTTTTACCACGCGCAGTTGGTCGCCTGCGTTCCATGGGGTAACTGCCGCGACCAGAGCCTCATATGATCCATCGCCCGAGGCATTGTCGACGATGACAACTTCTCCGCCAACCGCGTTCATTTCGCGCAGGGCGGCTTGGGCGGCTTGCACCGTCAGATCTGGGGTGCGGTAGTTGAGAATGATGGTCAGGACGCGGGGTGTATTCAATTCTCTCACTCCGCAGCCGTTATGGTGTCGGTTTTTTCTGGTGAGCTGCACTCTGAGCGCTCCGGGTCGGCCAAGCTGGCAATTTCCTGCGCCAAATGCCGCGCAAGAACTGCCACGTTGGGATCAAGTACCATGCTGTCGTGATCACCCGGCACCTCGATCACCTGCGTGCCTGGCACCCATTGCGTCCATTGGTTGTCATTAAAGACATATTCACGTTCGGCGCTGACCCAGTTGCCCCCTGACACGTTCCAATGGCGGTCCAGCGGTGGTCGGAAGAGCATCATACGCCCGTTCCATTTGGCCAATTCATATGCCCCAACCGCCTGACGGAATGCCATTTCGATTTTGTGGTTGTTGAACCCTTGCCCTGTGTCCCCTTGCACCTTGCGTTTGCTCAACTCCCACTCCAGTCTGCTGAGGGCCCATTCCTTGAAAAAAGCAGGCCCCTTGCGTTTCAACTCGGCCAGTTTGATCAGGGCCTTGTCCCGGCGATTCAGTGCCGGGCGGACGGGCAATGGTGTGTCCAATAGGGCCAGCAAAGCCACTTCGTCGCCCGCAGCCTCGATCTGCTGGGCCATCTCGAAAGCCGTAATTCCACCCCCCGAAAAGCCACCCAATAGATAAGGGCCGGTGGGTTGAATGTGACGGATTTCAGCCAGATAATCTGCGGCGGCCTCTTCGACATTGGTGTGCGGCTCATCCTCGCCCATCAAACCTCGGGCTTGCAGGCCATAGACAGGTTGATCCGGGCCCAGTTGCTGGGCCAGATGGCGCAAGTTCAGGACGTTGCCAAACATACCAGCCACGATAAACAGGGGTGCGTGGGACGGATCACCTCGGTTCAAAGCCACCAAATGAGTGAACCCCTGTTTGCGCGGAACCTCATCGGGCTCTTGCGTGCCCGCCTCGGCAGGGGACGCGGTTCCGCCTGTGCGTTCATCGATCAGATCGGAGAGCTTTGCGATGGTTGGTGCATCAAAAAGGACCGAAATCGGGAACTGCACACCCCATTCTTTCTTAATCATGGCAAACAATCGCACCGCGATCAGCGAATGTCCTCCCAGATCAAAGAAACTGTCTTCGATCCCGATGGGGCTGACGCCCAACAATTTTTCCCATTGCCTGGCGAGCGCTTCTTGAGTGGCCGTTGTCGGCGCCAGATAATCGCCGTCCAGATCAGGACGTTCAAAGCTCTGGGCGTCGGCTTCATCTGCGGCCGCGGCTGCATTTGCCTGCGCGACTAGCCCCTTCAGATCAAGTGAAGACACTGTCACTTGCGGCAAGCCAAGGGCCAGTGCCCGACGCAAAGCTTCAGGTCCTTCAGAGGGTCGAATGCCCTGCCCGATATTGTGCAACAGACGCTCTTCGGCTTCAGACAATGGGGCGGATTGCTCGGCGTCGTCGAATTGTATGTCAGTGGCCGACAAAGCGGCGGCTTTGCCGAAGCCCACATCTGAATCGAGCCGCTGCATCTGGAACCCGGTGATCTCTACACACACCACGCCCTGCGGGTCGCACAGTGTGATGTCAAAACTGGCATGGCCTGTTCCATGATCCGCCAAACGCACCCAGGACATCACATCGCCCGGCAAAGCGCGCAACACGCGGATGGTTTGATACCCGAGCGGCACCCAAAGGTGCCCCCCCTTATAGCCTGGGATCAGGTGCATCGCCCATCCCGTGGCTGGATCCAGCAAACCGGGGTGCAAAAGGTATCCATCGGCGATATCTGCTTTGCACTCTTCCGGCAGGCTCAGACGAGCCAGGCCTTCGCCTTCGCCCAAGGCGGTGTCACGAAGAACATGCCAACGCTGGCCAAAGTTCAGATGCGCCTCTTGCGGCGCTTTTAGTCGCCCGCCGTCAGGCGCGGTCTCTCGGGTGGTGCAACGCGCAGTGATTCCGGTAACGTCAATCGGTTCGGGGACAGGTGCGGTCAGCGCCTTTACAGTGGCCTGCGCGTTCAGAACCGTCCCGCTACGCCCATCAAATGACACGGCACTGCGCAATTCCAATTCGCCCGAACGCGAGAGTTGCAACTGCATGTCGCGGCTTTGCCCATCACTGACATCCAATGCGCGCAGGAAATGAAGATCGCTGATCTCAATCGGCAGCGCATCGCCTTTCGCCGCCATCGCTTCGGCGGCAAGTTCAATATATCCGGTACCGGGCATCAGCGCATCGCCTGCCGCCGTTCGGTGGCCATCAATGACCCAGTGGGTTTCTGCACTCAGCTGTGTGCGGAACACGGCCAAATCTTGGTGGACCTGCTGTTCGTCCAACAAGGGCTGCGTCGTCGCCGCCCAATCAACCACGCCCACCTCGCCGGTGCGCAGAGCCATGGCATCTGCCGCCATGCCCACCTCGGACCAGACACCCCAGTTGACCGATAGAACGCGGGTTTTGGAGCCGCTTCGGGATTTCGCAAAGGCATTGAGGTACTCATTCGCCGCAACATAATCAACTTGACCTGCAGGGCGTGTCACAGTGGACGATGATGCAAACAACACCATCACGTCGAGCGTGCCGTCGGGATACACCTCGTCCAGAACACGCAGCCCAGTGATTTTGGGCGCAAAGACCATGTCCACCTCTGATGGCTCCTTGGTCAGCAAAGGCGCATCGTGGATCGCACCTGCGGCGTGAATCACACCAGTCAGTTTACCGAAGCGCGTTTCGATGTCCTGGGCTACGCGGGCCATGTCCAATTGATTGCACACATCACCTGCGACCGTGATCACCTGACCTCCGGCGTCTTCGATCGACTGAACTTCCCGAATACGGCGCGCTGTCTTGTCTTGGGCGCTGTGGCGCTTCAGATAATCAGACCAGTCGGCACGGTCGGGCAGAGCATCGCGGGACAACAGTGCAATATTGGCCTGGTACGCGGCGGCAAGATCATGTGCCACGGTCAGACCGATACCCCCAAACCCACCCGTGATCAGATAGGTGCCACCGTCGCGGAAGCAATTGGTCTTTGACGCCTTGAGCTCAACGCGTTCGTGGCTTTTCTCAAATCGCTTTTCATCGCGATACACCGCTTGAAGATTGGCGGGGGCTGCCAGCACATCCTCAAGGACACGCTTCGTTATGGAGGTGCTTGTGTCTTCGGGTATCGCTCGACCGAACCAGCTTGCCTTTGCGCGGCGTGGCACTTCCAGATCAATCGTGGCACAGGTCACACCGGGCAATTCACGAGGGATAACGCCGGCAGGTCCAGCGATCAGCGCCTTTTCCGGATAGGGCAAAGGTTCATTGCGCAGCTGTTCTGCCCCATTGGTGAAGACACAGAGATGCACCGGATTGTCCGCATCTGCATGGCTCAGGGCCTGCCCGAGATGCATCAGCGAGAAGAACCCAAGTTCCAGATTGCGGGCAAAGAAATTGCTGCCAGGCCGGAAGGTTTCACGTTCGGTGACGCCCCAGAAATGGGCAATACGATCCGGCAAGACATCGGCCTCGGCCAACAGGTCAAACAAGGTTTCATACGCCTCGCGGCCCATTTCGGCCGCAAGCGTGTAGGCATTTTCGCCAGTGCGGGCCGTGATGTCACCGGGCCAAACACGACAGACCCCATGACCTGCAGCCTCAAGCAGATCGGCCGCTGGCTCTGCAAGGCCTGCATCATCCATGAAAAACAGCCAGTTCTGCACAGCCACTTGGCTCAGATCCTGATCCGCAGTAAAAGTGCTGTCGGCAAATCGTGGGCGCCAGACAGGTCTGTACCCCCAATCGGCCATATCGTCGGCGCGCATCAAAACGGTCGACGCCGTGTCGGTGGCAAGCGCAGTCCCGGGCTCGATGAAGTATCGTTTGCGCTGGAAAGCATAGCGCGGCAAAGGCACGCGGTTGCGCCGGGCATCCCCCCAGATTTGTGTCCAATCGGCCTGCACGCCGCAGGCCCAAAGCCGCCCGATGACAGACAGGAAATAGGCATCATCAGCCATATCCTGATCAGGGTGGCGCAAGGAGCTGAGAACCTGAGCTGGCTTTAAATCAGGTGACATCTGGGCCAATGCGCTGAGGGCTTTGCCCGGCCCGACCTCGAGGAAAACACGGCCATCCTTGGCCGCGAGATGTGAAATACAAGCACCAAACTCGACCCGATTGCGCAACTGGCCAACCCAATATTCAGGGTCTGTGGCTTCGGCATCAGTCAAAGGTTGGCCGGTGCGGTTGGACATCACAGGGATGGTCGGTGCGTTCAGTTCAAGCCCCTGCAAGAATTTGCGGAAATGGCCAAGAATAGGATCCAACATGCGCGAATGCGCAGCAATGTCGATGGCAACGCGCTGAAAGGTAATCTCTTTCGCTTCCAGCTTTTGCGCCAAGGCTTCGAGACGATCATCCGGTCCAGACACAGCAGAAAGCTCTGGCGCATTGACCGAGGCAATGTCGAGTTCATCGCCCATCAGCTGCTCAAGCTGATCCACAGGCAGAGATATACTCAGCATACCGCCTTTGGGCACGGTGTCGAACAACCGCCCGCGCAGAAGCACCAGATCAATGCAGTCTTCAAAGCGCATCACACCGGCCAAACAAGCGGCGGTGTTTTCTCCCATTGAGTGGCCGATCAGGGCCGCTGGTTTCACGCCCCAGTCCATCCAAAGCTGCGCCAGGGCATACTCGACGATCATGATCAGTGGCAGTTGCGCCGAAGGTTGCTTCAGCGTTTCCTCGGCGGTTTGGCGATCCGTGTCTTCAGGCAGCCACAAGGCGCGGATGTCGTAATCCAGCTGGGCTTGCAGATGGTCCAGACCCCGATCCATCCATTCGGCAAAGACCGGTTCCGTTTCATAGAGATCCCGGGCCATATGCGTGTATTGCGCTCCGCCACCGGGAAACATGAAAACCGTATCAGGGTTTTGCCCCAAGCTCTCGTGTGTGAAGACGCGGTAGGCATCGCCGTCTTCGAGCAATTGAGCGGCTTCTTCGTGGGTCTCTGCCACGACCACCCGGCGCTTTTCAAACCCGCGACGGCCTTCTTTCAGCGTCCAGGCGATGTCGGCCAGAGACTGTTCAGGATGGGCGCGCAGATGTGCGGCAAGGGCATTTGCATTGTCGTCCAGCGCTGACTTGGTCCGGCCCGACAGGCACAAGACTTGAAACGGCCAATCGCTGTCGTCCGATACCTCTCGTTCAGGGGCTTCTTCCAAAATGGTATGCGCGTTTGTGCCACCCACCCCAAGGGAGTTGATCCCGGCCCGACGAGGTGATCCACGACCATCCCAATCCCGCAGGCTGTCGTTGACCTTGAACGGACTCGTCTCAAAATCAATTGCGGGATTTGGGGTCTCAAAATTCAGGCTGGAGGGCATCTTTTGGTGGTGCAGTCCCAGCGACGCTTTGACCAGGCTGGCCACGCCTGCGGCCGTGTCCAGATGGCCGATGTTGGTTTTGACCGATCCGATCCGGCAAAACCCGGTGTCGTGTGTTGTTTGCCGATAGGCTTCAGTGAGGGCTGAGACTTCAATTGGATCGCCTAGATAGGTGCCTGTTCCGTGGCACTCGACATAATCGACAGTCTCGGCAGAGACGCCTGCATTTTGCAAGGCCTTTGCAACAGCCTGTGCCTGGCCATCGACCGAGGGGGCCAGATAGCTGGCTTTGTCGGCGCCGTCGTTATTTACAGCGCTGCCACGGATCACCGCATAGATGTGATCCCCATCCGCTTGGGCATCAGACAACCGGCGCAATGCCACACATCCTGCGCCACTGCCGAAGACCGTGCCCTGGGCTCGGTGGTCAAAGGCATGGCAATGACCATCCGGAGACAGGATTTCGTTTTCCTTAAAGACATAGCCACGGCCGTGGGGCAGCTCAATCGTTACCCCACCCGCAAGGGCCATGTCGCAATCGCCCTGACGCAGCGCGTTACAGGCATAGTGGACAGCCACCAGCGACGTCGAGCAAGCGGTCTGAATGTTGATGCTGGGGCCGTGCAGATCAAGGATATGGCTGATACGGGTGGCCAGAAAATCCTTGTCGTTGCCCGTATGGCGCAACAGGAACATGCCGACATCATCCAGAAGTCCGGCGTTGGAACACAGGTTGAAATAGAAATAGCTGCCCATGCCACAGCCTGCATAGACACCGATATCCCCCTTGAACGTCTCAGGCATGTGCCCGGCACTTTCCAATGCGCCCCAGCTCACCTCCATAAACTTGCGATGTTGAGGATCCAGAATGGCGGCCTCTTTGGCGGAAAAGCCAAAAAACTCGGCATCAAACTCGTCGAACGCTTTCAGGCGCGCGGCGTGGGGTACATAGTTTTTGTGGTGGAGCTTGTCGCGGCTTTCGCCCGCATCCAGCAAGGCGGCCTCGTCAAGTGCTTCGATGCTTTCCACGCCGTCACGCAGGTTTTCCCAGAAAGTGTTGATTCCCGGCGCACCCGGCAAGTCCACATCCATGCCAACGATCGCAATAGGTTCATCTGCCGCCAACTGCGTTCCACCCAACATCTTCAACTCTTTACGTGCAATCGACATGCGCCAAACCTGCAAAAGCCCCCTGCCGAATATAGCCATTCCGGCGCGGTTTCCCTAGGGGCGGCTTCAATACAGCCCTAATAAGAGCGGGGAAACTTGTTTTTAATGTGAAAAAACTGGGGATTTACCCCCTAATTGGTTTCCACTTCGCCAACAATCTTATGTATTAATCAAGATTACCAAAACCGAAGCTGAGAATACACTTCAGAGGTGTACTACGCCAGACAGAACAGACGGTTTCCTTTTTAAAGGACAGTACGCTTTCGATGTGGGGCCTGTGATGGCGCCTGCCCTGTTGAGGGGACGGGTGTTTTCTTGGCATTTTGAACATCGAACTGGCCACATCGGACGCGTTCGGCATAACCCAGAACGGCCCCTGCGATCAGCCAGACAAAAGGCACCAGTGTATCGTTCAAAAGCATGTCCATCATCGTGATTGCCAGGATCAAAGCCACGGCCGATACAAGAGGAGACATCGCCTTCCCCGCAGATTTGCGGCTGTACCATCCCAGCAGCAAAAGAGGTAGCGCCAACAGGCCCATTTCGCTGATGTAGCCGACCCAGCCGTAGGTGCCAAAGGTCAGGATCCAACGGCCATCGGGAATGCTAATTATTTGTCCGGTTTCGATCTCGCGCACCAGATTGCGGCCCCAGCCGCCCCAACCAAACATGAGCTTTTCCTTGGCGCGTTCCAGCAACTGTTCCTCGTTGCCAAACCGATATCCCAACGATTGGGCACGATCTGGGCTTACAGCCTCGGCTTGCGCCAAAATCCAATCCAATGGCACCGCCCCGACATTGCGCAGCATCGGATAGGTGACTGCCAAAATGGCGAACCCCAAAGCGACCGACAATTGCACCCGGACGCTGGCAAGGAACACCAGCGGAACCAAAGCAACCGCATACATGATAGACGCCATGGATTTGCACAGAACCAACACCGCAATCAGGTAGAGCGTTGCAAAGACAAACTTATTTTTGGTCGCGGCATCGGCGTGCCGGGTCAAGGCCGTTGCCGCGACAACCGCATAGGTGAAGAACAATGCAATCCACAGGGCGTGCGGCAGGAATACGATAGGCCTAAATCCTCCGGCACGGATCATCTGCTCAAAGCTATGTTGGAAAAAGCCATAGACGATGACGTTCGTCTGAGGGCTGAGCCGGATCTCGATCAACGCCAAGATTGAATAGGCAACGCCTGCGATCATCAAGGCCCGCAGCAGTTGGCGCATACCGTCTTCAGTCGCAAAGTAGTAACGTCCCAGAAGCAACGGAAGCAGCACAATCAACTGGTTTGACAGCACCGATGCCACATCAATCGTCCGTAATCCCGGCAGGCGATCCGTTTCAAAGATGATCGGATCACTGCCCGCCATCACCTGAAAAATAACGGGTTCCGCGTTTTGCAAGACCGTAGGAATAGCCCCCAGCACAAAGCCAAGAACCAGCAGGCGCGCGCTCCACATCCTTGGCCACAAGGGCACAGGGTCTTTGAGATAAAACAGCGCCAGCGCGAATGCGCAAATGCTGGGAATAGCAAATTTGTCCATATCCGGCACCAAGGGCAGATCGAACTCAGCCACGGGAGGCAACACCAGATAGCCTGCCAGCAACGACCAAATAATCGCCCGTTGCGGTGACATCGTGCGAAACATCGCCACGCAGACGATAGGCCAGGCCGAGAGGGCCAGATATGCAATTCCGTTGGGCATCGCGGTGCGTGTTAGATCCTGTATGCGGCCTTATCATGGCCAATATCGGGTTTTGCGGCGCAATTTACCATAAAACGAAGGGTACGTCGCCCTATGACAGCGTTTCGAGAATGGGATTTCACTGTTTATCCGCCTCACAAATCAGGCAGACCCCTTGGCGCTGTCAGGGTTTGACGGGTAAAGGGGAAGACAACCATGTGTTTGCGGAGTCGCCGAGTTGCAGTTTACCTTTCACGACCAGTCCATCACGGTCAATATGCCGACCCGTTCGGATCTGATGGAAGAGGTGCATCGCCGTTTCACCCACGGCGAGGGGTTCGCCCTTGCAACCGTCAATCTGGATCACCTGGTGAAAATGCGGCACTCCGCCGCGTTTACGAAGTCTTACGCAGCTCAGGACCTGGTCGTTGCAGACGGCTGGCCCATCGTGGCGCTATCGCGGCTGGCACGGCGCGAGGTCGCGTTGATGCCCGGCTCGGATATGGTACTGCCACTGTGTCATCTGGCGGCAGATGCGGGTGTTGCCGTCGCATTTGTTGGCTCAACACAAGAGGCACTGGACGCAGCGCGAGATGCCCTGCAGATCAAGGTCCCCGAGCTGAACATCGCTATGATCCATTCCCCTTCGATGGGATTTGATCCTTCTGGTGATGGGGCCGCCGCAATCCTGAAAGAGCTGTCGGACAAAGGCATCGCCTTGTGCTTTCTGGCTCTGGGCGCGCCAAAACAAGAGGCTTTAGCGGCACGCGGGCGCAAAGACGCTCCAAACGTGGGGTTTGCATCCATCGGAGCAGGGCTGGATTTTCTGTCGGGTCGTCAACACCGTGCCCCTCGCTTTGTGCGCAAGATCGGGATGGAGTGGCTTTGGCGCGCGCTCAGCAGCCCGATGCGTTTGGGGCCGCGCTATGCGAAATGTCTTGCGATTCTGCCCGGTCAGGCAATCAAAGCCTGGGGGCTGCGTCGCGGGTGATCATTTGTACTCGATCAAACCACGTTTTGTGCCGCGCAAACGCGAAAGGTAGTACCCCAATGCGCCCTGCGCTTCGGGAAATTTGCCCAGAACTGTGAAGATCGCGCGCGCCCAACGCCCTGCCCCGCGCCCTTTTAGGCCCAAACGCAGAATTTGCGCCGGATAGACCAGCAACACAAGCAGCACCCAAGGACTCCAAAACAAGCCCAGAATGGCAATGACAGGCAAAGCGGCCCCCCAAATCAGCGCACGACGGGTCTCAACAACCCAGTGTCGTTCCGGAGGATTTCCGTGCAGTGCTGCCCCTTCGGCGAAGGCATGTCCCGCGCGTTGGGTCCGTCGCCACCACTGATCAAAGCGGTGCATGTCGGCGTCATGCCACGTCATTTCTGCATCAAGCCGTTCAATATGCCAACCGTGCTGGCGCAATCGCACGCAGAGATCGGGTTCCTCGCCTGCTATCAAACTCGGATCGTATCCCCCCACGTGCTGCAAGGCGGACAGCCGCATCAGCGCATCCCCTCCGCAGGCCTTGGCGGGCCCAACGGGCGTGTCCCACTCGTGATCGCAAAGTGCGTTGAAGACGCTGGTGTCCGGGTGGCGTTCGCGCCGCCTGCCGCAGACCACAGCCCATGTCGGGTTTTCCTCCAGAGCCGCGCACGCAGCTTCGATCCACCCTTCTCGCAGGGCGCAGTCCCCGTCGATCAGCTGAACAAAGTCGATTTCCGTGTCGAACAACAGCTCGAGCCCTGCGTTACGGGCCCGTGCGGCGGTAAATGGGAGGCTCATGTCCAATTCAACTACCCCTGCGCCTTGCGCCTTTGCAGCCTGCACGCTGCCATCCGTGGATCCGCTATCGACATAGATCACGCGCGCAAGATCATTTGGTAACGACGTCAGACACTCAAGAAAACGCGCGCCTTCGTTGCGGCCTATGATGACGGCTGCGATCCGGTTCATTCTGCAATCTCTTGCAGATAAGCCTCAAAGGCTGATGATTGTTGCAAGAACCCGGCATCTTGCAGGGGGCGAAGCCCCGCATAGCGTTCCGCCCGATCAGACCACAATGTCAGGTCCGGGTCAGACCGGAAGCGATCCAGCCGTTTAAGGTCTTCGCCATGCAGAATCACTCCGCGGGCCGCCGTATCCGCGTCCCGCGCCATCGGGGCGTTGGTGAACTTATGGTGTAAGATCAGGGCCGTCATATCAGCACAGGCCACGTGGGATGCCGCATGAGGATGTATCCCCGGCATCACACCTGGCACGACTTTTACCAAAGGATGTTTGGTCAAACAGCAGGTTTCACCAAAGACCCGCGCGCGCGTGCCGCCAAACAGAACACCAATATCAGGGTTGGCCACCGTATTTTGCTGCAAAAACCACGCAAACCCGATCGAGGGGTCGTTATAGTCGTAGCCTGTCACATCGCGCAGGTCATAGTGATCAAACTCTGACAGGGCCTCCTCATAGCTGATCTGCCCGGCCTCCTGCAGTGGCATCTTCGGAAACATCTCGAGCATTTGTGCGATCAGGGCCGTATAGCCATAGGCATCAAGATACCGCGTCAGACCGGGGAGTCCGATCTGGGCCGCGCGGTCGAAGGTAAACACTTCGTCCATATCGGCATAGAGCACCCAATGGCCCGGCGCGCAGGTCAGGGCCGCATGCGACCGGAAATCGTTTTCGATTTCGCCCCAGGGCAGGGTCGATTGCAGTACGGTGCAGTCATATTGAGATTTGAGCTGCGCAAGCGTGCCATCCGTAGACCCGTTGTCGCAAAAGATGAAATGCGCCGCCCCGATGCTGCGGTAGTAGTCAAGGAATGCGTTCAGATAGAACTCTCCGTCGCGAACGAGGGCGATCACTACGGTTTGATCTGGCTCCAGCCTTGGCTGCTTTGGCCCATGCAAATGTTTGACCGACCGGCGAAACCGCTGTTGGTGACGCGCCTTGGCGGCCTTGGTACGAAGCCGCGTCAGCAAGGAAAGGGAAGCGTCAGCCATCGTTACCAAATCATCCGGGCTATAAGTGTCACTAAGGCAACCGGCACCAGCGTAGCGTGCAGGATATGGTCAAAATAGTTACTGCTGCCGATTTTGAACACCCACATCGCCTGCCCGGCCACAGCGATGAGTGGCACCATCCAATTGCCCGTCAAAACACCGTAAGCACACAACAGCAGAACAACCACCGCTACTGGCTTGGGGTGATATCCATACCTATATGGATCAGAGGGCACGACCCCGAACACCGTGGCCAAAAAGGCAACGTAGAGGATCAGGAAAAGGACGAGCTCTAGTGCAGCGAACTCAGGCAAGGGCAAACCCAATGTTCTTAGCGCCTGCCCGACAATCAACAGAGGCAGCACGATCCCGATTGGGTCGAACAAGGCCATGATACCACGCACGACCATGTTGTGACGCAGGAAAGTGGCGGCGCCCCCACCCATCAAAGCCCCCGCCACCAGTGCGGGTAAACCACCCATGAATAGGGACAATAGTCCCCAGCACATCCAAGCGATGACGCAGGCCAACGCAATATCTGTGTAGCGCGCACTCATTGCGTATCAATCCAGGATTGATTGAACACGAATGCGCGGATGCCACCTTTAGTGCCGTGTGAATAGGTCAACACGATCTCGCCATCAGGTAGGCGACGCATCATCGGATACCGGGCATCGCCTGCGTTTTGTTCCAACGTGTGAATGGCACGCCAGCTGTTACCTTCGTCTTCGGACAAGGCGAGGCTGAGGCTGTGTGCCCCGGTGGCATCGTCGTTCATCGCCATCAAAACGCGTCCCGCGCCAATGCAGAGGGCCGCGACAGGCGCGCTGGGATTAGGCAAGGTGGTCTTCTCGGCGTTGCTCCAGCTTTTGCCACCATCCTCCGTGCGGCTTAGAAGCAGCACACCGCTGGGGTCAAAGTCGCGCAGATAGGCAATTGCACGTTCAGGACCAAGGGCCACGATCATTGGCTGAATGGGTTTTTCCCCTTCACCTGCCATCCGGCGCAAATCACAGGCTCGCCCATCCCGACCCAACCTGACAAAGGCACCGTGTGTTGCGCCCATCTCAAAGTAGGCGGGCAAGGCAAAGCTGCCATCTGCCATTTCGACCATCGGCGATTTCACCAGATAGGATCTATTCAGAAAGGGAGAGAGGTTCAGCTTGCGTGCATATTGCGCGGCACCATGTCCCAGACGCAGATCCGCAACCGAGGCCATGGCCCAGCCACCCACCGAGACCACCGTGGCAAAGATGCTTTGGGGTATGGTTTCATTCTCAACCGTGTTTCCCAAGGTAACCACCAATTGTTCGGGATCAAACGCCCCGCTCAACTCTTTGCGCGTGACCAAAGGCGCCGGAGAATCGGCCTGCCAGTTTTCTTCGGTTCGAACGCAACGCACCGCATGGATGTCCACATCTGCCTGTGCCTCGGCAGAGCCTTCGAACCACAGAATTGAAAACCCGTCATCCTCCTTCAGAATGGAGGGAGAATGAGCTTGTCCCCGAGGTGCAGTGTAGTCAAATACCTGTTCAAAATATGGAACGCCGTGCGACGCAGGTTCTTGGGGTATGGTAAATTGCCAAACCAGTTGTTCTCGCTTTCGCCAGGCCATAACACTCAGCCCGACGCTGACCAATGCCAGAAAAAGAACAAACGCTGTCGTCATCGGCGTTTCAGCCCACCTTCAGGACAATCTTACCGATATGACTGCCCTCTTCCATATGCGCATGGGCGGCACCTGCCTCGGCCAGAGGATACTCGCTGTCCATGACCGGCTTGATCCGGCCTGTGCTCAGCATCGGCCAAACCTGCGTTCTGAGGGCATCGGCTATTTGGACTTTGGCCAAATCAGACTGTGGCCGCAACGTCGACCCTGTGATGGTCAGTCGGCGCATCATGACCTGAGCAAAGTTGAGCTCTACCTTGGGCCCTTGCAAGAAGGCGATTTGAACGAGCCGCCCGTCATTGGCCAGTGATTTCACGTTGCGCGGCAGATAGTCCCCACCGACCATGTCTAGGATCAGATTTGCACCACCTTCGGCTTTGAGGACCTCCACGAAATCCTGTTCACGGTAGTTGATCGCCAGATCGGCCCCCAGCTCGGCACACACGCGGCACTTTTCATCTGACCCTGCGGTGGCAAAGACCCGCGCGCCAAAGGCTTTGGCCAGTTGAATGGCTGTTGTGCCAATCCCGCTGGAGCCGCCGTGCACCAGGAATCGTTCACCCGCTTGCAAGGCACCACGTTGAAAGACGTTGGACCACACGGTGAAAAACGTCTCGGGCAGGCAGGCTGCTTCGCGCATCGCCATGCCATCAGGGATGGGCAGGCAATGCGCCGCCGGGGTCGCAACATATTCGGCATAGCCTCCTCCGGGCAACAAGGCGCAGACCTTGTCACCAACCGCGAGGTTTGAAACGCCTTCACCCAGGTCCACCACCTCGCCCGAGGCTTCAAGTCCGGGCAGATCGCTGGCAGTTGGAGGCGGCGCATACAGACCAGCCCGTTGTAAGGCATCTGGTCGATTCACGCCGGCCCACGCCACGCGCAGGATCACCTCGCCGGGACGCGGCGAGGGGCGCGGGCGCGAGGTCAGTTGCAGCACTTCGGGACCACCGGCTTGCGTGATCTCAACGGCACTCATCATCTGGCTCATAGGGGTCTTCCTTTATTCACTTGGGGCCAGACCAGCGCCCGGGCATTCCCGCCTGCTGGGTGTCTGACGGCGCCTTGATACGACCCAGAACCGCAAGGGGACCGGCCATCAAGCCGCTGAGCAGCCTGTTCTCGCGCGCCTTGGCTTTGAATGTTTCAAACTGCATAACATTTTCGATACGCCGGTCGAGGAAGTCCCAAGATGCCGTATGACCAGCGCTGTCATCACCCAGCCAATAGAGAACCGTAGATCCATAGACGCCCGACAGGGTCGCACGTTTGGTATACCAGTTGATATCGTTTGAGCTGTCCCCGAGCGCCGTCCATATCTTGTCGCAGGTTCCCCAAGTTAACTGCGCGCCCTCACCCGCGTGATGCGGCAACGCAAAAAGGGCCATGCCTCGGCGGACCAGTTCTTTGTCTTCAACCGCTTCAAGCCTCAGGCGCACGGCCGTTGCGATGCGATCACGGAAACGGAACTCTGACAGGTTTGCCTCGGCCAAATGGTCCAGCATCACCTGATCCCCGGCCAAATGATAGGCCACAGCTAAATCCACTGCGCCGCGAGGACAGGCTGTTCGGGCGGCAGAGGCCTCCATCCCCGAATCCTCGATCGCGGCCTTGAAGGTCGTTTCGGTCCAGCCTTCAAAGGGCACATGTGCCAATGCCGCCTGTAAAAGTTGGGTTTTTGTGTCCTGTTGAGCCATGCCAGACCTTTCAAATCTGCGATAGGCGCACCCTAGACAAATAAACGAGGCTTTGCTATACGGCGCATTCCTGCAAATCCTTGCAACTTCAAACTAGAAAGGTGGTGAAAACCACATGCAGGTATCGGTTCGCGACAACAACGTCGATCAGGCCCTTCGGGCTCTGAAGAAAAAACTGCAGCGTGAAGGTGTGTTTCGTGAAATGAAGCTTAAGCAACATTTCGAGAAACCCTCCGAGAAAAAAGCACGCGAAAAAGCCGAGGCTATCCGCCGCGCGCGCAAGCTCGCCCGGAAAAAAGCCCAGCGCGAAGGAATGCTGTAAGCACTCTTTCTTGAGCGGTTTTGAAAACCAAAACGAGACGACCCCCGGGCAGATGCTTCGGGGGTTTGTCTTTTCTGGAACATAGGCGCTCAAAATACATCCAGATCGGATAAAGCTTGATCGCGCTGGGAGGCTCACTTATCTGAGGCAAACGCAACAAAGGGCGCTGTATGAAACAGATTCAACAGATTGACCAAATGATCTTGGGACTGATTGCTTGTGTGCTGGTTCTGACCGTTGGTATCTTTTTGGCAAGCCCGTCATATTTTGCGCTCAGCTTCGCCGCCGAAGACGGATTGGTTGAGTATGGCACAGCGATTGCCCTCTTGGTGGCTTCCATCATCTTATTACGTAACGGATTTTCTCAGCGCAGCAATGGAACGAAGCTGGCTGTAGGTTTGACGTTTTTCTACGCGCTCTTGTTCTTTTTTGGCGCGGGAGAAGAAGTCTCCTGGGGTCAACGGATCTTTGGCTGGGAAACCAGCGAAGCGATGAAGGAAATCAATCGTCAGGATGAAACCACGATCCATAACATCGAAATTGGGGGCGTGGCTCTGACCAAACATCTGTTTGGCCCGGTCCTGACCATCGCCATCCTGCTGTATCTTCTGGTTTTGCCTCTGGTTTACCCGAAGGTGAGTGGCATCAAGCAATTCATCGACCACATTGCACTGCCCGTTCCGGGTAAACGCCATGCTGTCCTGGCCTTGGTCGGCAGCCTAATCATCGCTTTGATCGACGTTGATCGCAAATGGGAAGTGTATGAACTAGTATTTGGCTTGCTGGTGGTCTCCATATTCCTATATCCGCAAAACCCTAGTCAAACGCGCTAAGGGCCTTTGACGCACGGCGGTCCATTTTTCCCCGTGAAAAGCTGCCTGAATATGGCATGACGCTACCGTGAGAGGAGCCCGCGCCGGGCTTTTGAACGGGAGACGACACAATGAATAAAATGATTGCCGAATTTATTGGCACATTCACCCTTGTCTTGCTGGGCTGTGGCTCGGCTGTGATTGCAGGCGCTGATATTGGCCTTATGGGCATCAGTTTTGCCTTTGGTCTGGCCTTGATCGGTATGGCCTATGGAATTGGCCCCGTTTCGGGCTGTCACATCAACCCCGCCGTGTCGCTGGGCGCTGTGGCCGCAGGTCGGATGGAAATCAGTGAGGCTGTACAATACATCATCGCCCAGGTGGCCGGTGCCATCGTGGCAGCACTTGTTCTTATGATGATCGCCTCGGGCAATGCTGACTATTCCGTCGCCGAAAACGGCTTGGGTCAAAACGGCTGGGGTGCGGGATACCTGGGCGAATACACCATGGGTGCAGCCTTTATTTTTGAAGTGGTGGCAACATTCCTCTTTGTGGTTGTGATCCTCGGTTCAACCGGTGCAGGCACTCCTTCTGCGATGGCCGGTCTGGCGATTGGTCTGGCACTGGTGGTGATCCACCTCGTTGGGATCAACGTCACCGGTGTGTCGGTGAACCCTGCGCGCTCGATCGGGCCCGCTCTGTTTGCAGGAACAACCGCTATTGGTCAGCTATGGCTCTTCATCGTGGCCCCGATCATCGGCGGTGTGGCGGCAGGTATCCTGTTCAAAACAGGTCTGCTGGACGGCCCTGACGCCGACGTTCTGAAGTAATCAGCACGGACTAAGAAGGGGGCGAGGTCAGATGATCTCGTCCTCATCAAACAAAGGTGCCGCCTCCAAATGCGCGTTCACGCGTTCGGCGGCGGCATCCGCCCGAGGGGTATCGGCGATATGAAACAGCGCATCCCCCTCATAGACCACGGGCATATTGGTGCGTCCGATGATGATCCCGGTGGTTTCACTCAGCACTTCTTCTTCGACATCGCCAAAGGGATCTGACACAGCGCCCAACACCGTGTCCGGTTCAACCGTGTCCCCGATCGTCAGATAGCCGCGAAAAACCCCGCCCACAGGTGCGCGGTACCAATGGGATTCCGTGCAAAATACAGGGGCTGCGCCCGGTTCGGGCAGACTGTCGGGGCCGATCATGTGCAGATGGTGCATCACCCGCAGGATGCCGGCGAGGCCCGCTCGTGCGGCCAGCTCATCAAACCGCAGCCCCTCACCTGCCTCGTAAAGCAACACGTCGACGCCCGTCTCCTCGGCGGCCATACGCAAAGATCCTTCGCGCAGTTTGGAATACATCATCACCGGCGCACCAAAGACGCGGCCCAGTTCCGCCAGACGCGGGTTGTCTGGCGTCAGACGGATTTGCGGCAGATTGGTGCGGTGGACGGCGGCGGAATGCAGGTCAATCCCCAGATCCGCACGCTCCACCACTTCGGTCATGAAGATATGCGCCAGCCGTGACGCCATGGACCCTGCCGACAGCCCGGGAAACACCCGATTCAAATCGCGGCGATCGGGCAGATAACGCGAATGGTTCAGGAACCCGAAAGAGTTCACAATCGGCACCGCCAGCAGCGTGCCTGCAATGTTCTCGATCCCGTCGGCCTTGAGCAGCCGTCGTACGATTTCAACCCCGATCACCTCGTCCCCGTGAATAGCGGCTGAGACAAACATGACAGGGCCGGGTCGTTCACCGTGAATGACATGCACGGATAGATCGACAGGGGTGTGATCGGATAAGGTGCTGACCGGAATATCCACCGTCTGACGCATGCCGGGGGCGATGGAATGACCGTTGATCTCAAAGGGCGTGCGTGAACTCATAACAGGGTGTCCGAATTAGATTTGCATCCGCGATACGCAATATCGTAACCGCTGTCCATGACCCCTGCCCTACCTTGAGTTTCTCTACGATATTGCCCGCCTTCTCTTGCGGCGACTGCGTCCGGGTGATTAGGTACAGCCAAACGCTAGGGACACGTCCCCAGCACGGACGAAATTTCACGATCAAAGGAGAATACATCATGATCGAGAAACGCCAATTTTACATCAACGGAGCATGGGTCGATCCGGTGGATGGCAAAGATCACAATGTGATCAACCCCGCCACGGAAGAGGCTTGTGCAGTGATCTCTCTGGGCGGTCAGGGCGATACGGATGCCGCTGTGGCCGCTGCCAAAGCCGCGTTCCCAGCCTGGATGGCGACCCCTCCGGCCGAGCGGATCGCGATGATTGAAAAGCTGCAAGCTGCCTACAACGCACGTGAAGAAGAAATGGCGCTGGCCATCAGCCTTGAGATGGGCGCGCCTATCGACATGTCACGCCAGCAGCAAGCGCCTTGTGGCACCGGCCATATCGCCAATTTCCTGAATGCTGCCAAAACGTATGAGTTTGAAAAGCCTTTGGGCGACGGCACCGATGGGGCCTACATCCGCAACGAGCCCATCGGTGTGACCGCTTTGATCACCCCGTGGAACTGGCCAATGAACCAGGTGACACTAAAAGTGGTCGCGGCGTTGGTCGCAGGCTGCACCATGGTTTTGAAACCCTCTGAGGAATCACCGCTGTCCGCCCTTCTGTTCGCCGAAATGATTGATGCGGCTGGCTTGCCCAAAGGCGTGTTCAACCTTGTCAACGGGGACGGTGTGGGCGTGGGCAGCCAGCTGACCGCGCATAAGGACGTGGATATGATCAGCTTCACCGGCTCAAGCCGTGCAGGCCAGCTGATTTCAAAGTCCGCTGCGGACACGCTAAAACGTGTGAGCCTTGAGCTGGGCGGCAAAGGGGCCAATCTGGTCTTTGCCGATGCCGACGACAAAGCTGTCAAGCGCGGCGTGCTGCACTGCATGAACAACTCGGGCCAGTCGTGTAATGCTCCGACACGGATGTTCGTTCAGCGTGAGCGTTACGACCAGGCCGTGGAAGAAGCTGCAGCTGTGGCGTCCAGCATTGAAGTGGGCAATCCGGCCGAGGAAGGCCGCCACATCGGCCCGGTGGTCAACGAAGCGCAGTTCAACAAAATTCAGGATCTGATCCAGAAAGGCATCGACGAAGGCGCACGCCTAGTTGCCGGAGGAACCGGGCGGCCAGACGGGTTGAACCGCGGCTTTTATGTCAAACCAACTGTTTTTGCCGATGTCAGCAACGATATGACCATCGCGCGGGAAGAAATCTTTGGCCCTGTGTTGTCGATCATCCCGTTTGACGGTGAAGAAGACGGCATCGCCATGGCGAATGATACGCCTTACGGGCTGACTGACTACCTTCAAACGCAGGATCAGGCGCGGGCCAACCGTGTTGGTGCTGCACTGAGGGCCGGCATGGTTGAAATCAACGGCCAGTCGCGCGGTGCGGGTGCTCCCTTTGGTGGCATGAAGCAGTCCGGCAACGGACGCGAAGGCGGTCATTGGGGCATCGAAGACTTTATCGAAGTCAAGTCGATCTCGGGTTACCGGCCCGACGCAGGCTGATCCCACGTGCACCTGCGCGCCTACATCCTACATCTCAACCGGGCCTCGGCTCGGCGTGAGAACGCGCAACAGCTGCTACAATCCTGCGGTGTGACAGGCGGGCTTTGGCCAGCGGTGGACGGCTCCAACATGTCCTCCACCGACTTGTCGGATGTGGTTGGTGCGCAGCTGTTTGATCCGGAATACCCCTTCCCGCTCAAGACCGGGGAAATCGGGTGTTTTCTCAGCCACAGACAAATCTGGGCCGAAATGCAAAACCGCGAAGAAGACGCAGCCTTGATCATCGAAGATGATGCCGCGCTTGATCCGGATGTCTTTCCTCTGGCGGTCGATCTGGCGCTCAGCAACATAGACACCTTAGGCTACATCCAGTTGCAAACCCGTCTCGCCAACGGCGCGGCGGCCCTGGTGGACACTAATGGACCCTGCCAACTGACCCTGCCACGACTTGGAGGGCTGCGGACAACGGCGCAAATGGTGTCCAGGGATGCTGCCGCACATCTGCTGCAGCTGACCGAGATCATTGATCGTCCGGTCGACACCTTTGTGCAGAGCCATTGGCACACCTTGCTGCGTCCAGGTCGCATATTCCCTTCCGGGGTGCGCGATATCGGCGACGCACTGGATGGATCGACCATTCAAGGGGGTAAGAAATCTGTGTTGGAAAAAATGGGCCGTGAATTTGCACGCAGCCGTTACAGGCGCGCCGTGACACGGTTATCGGCAAGTAGCGCAGCCCCAATTGATGGTGGAATGCCGGGTGATTGAAGCGCGTATCATCTCGCGCCTTTTTGGAGGAGCCGGGAACCAGCTCTTTCAGTATGCAGCGGGCCGTGTCCTGGCGGATCGGTTGGGGTGTGAGCTTGTGCTCGACAGCCGTTACGTGGCTGGTAGCAAAGATCGTGGTGATTGTTTCGAACATTTTGACAACGCACGGTTTTCGCGCAGCACAGATTTGCCACCGGCCAAATCTGAAAGTGCTTTGCGCTATGCCTTGTGGCGCATTTTTGGACGATCCCCAAAGCTATATCGCGAAAAACAGCTAGGCTTTGACGCTAACGTGCTAGAGCAACACGCTGACACTTACCTGCATGGCTATTGGCAGTCCGAGGCCTATTTCAACGACATCGCAGATCAGCTACGGCGCGATTTGACTTTCACCACGCCTTTGGACGCTGCAAACGCACGGGTGGCTGCGCAAATCAACGAAGCCACAACCCCAGTGTCCTTCCACGTGCGGCGCGGGGATTATCTTGCAGGCGACACCTATGCCGCCTGCACCCCCGAATACTACCGCGCGGCGGCTGCACATCTTCATGATGCCTTTGGAACCCTCACCTGCTTTGTCTTTTCAAACGATCCGGCCTGGGCCCGCGATAACTTGAACCTGGGGCACGACACGGTGGTAGTGGACATCAATGACGAAACGACAGGGCATTTTGATCTGCACTTGCAGTCGCGATGCGCCCACCACGTGATTGCCAATTCCACATTTTCGTGGTGGGGGGCGTGGCTGAATCCCTCGGCCGGCAAACAGGTCGTGGCACCTAAGGATTGGTTTGCACCTGGTGGCCTCTCGAACCCTGATATTTGCCCGACGGACTGGATACGCCTCTGAAACGAGGCCGCCTGCTAGGGCGGATGATTGGCTTTCCCCAAGCCTTCAAACCCTCTAAGAGAAAAGCCATGCACGTGACCCCAGATATCGCATCAGCCCCTTTCCTGCCCGAGACGGTTCACAAGCGCGATATCTTCTCAGAAACCATTTCAGGTCAATTGGAAGGCCACCCGGATTTGCCCGTGGTCCTGCGAAAACTGGACGGTGTACCGTTTTATGCGCGTCCCATTGCGTGGTGGCTGGCCCGCAAGGAGATCAAGGGCTTACGTGCGGTGCAAGGCATCGAAGGCTGCCCCCTTCTGATCCGCGCCGATCGTGTGGGCCTGTTACGTAGCTGGACCAAGGGCACGCCCTTGCAACTGGCGAAACCAACCCATGCCGCCTGGTACAAAGACGCCAAACGCATGCTGCGCCAGATGCGCCGCGCTGGTGTGACGCATAACGACATTGCGAAGCCCCAGAACTGGCTGATGACACCTGAGGGCCGGGCAGCTGTCATCGACTTTCAGCTGGCATCGGTACACCGCCGCCGAGGGCGTCTATTTCGCACCATGGCACGTGAAGACCTGCGCCACTTGCTGAAGCAAAAGCGCGCTTATGCGCCCGAATTGCTGACAGCTTCTGAAATAAGGATGCTCAATCGGAAGGCCCTGCCTGCTAGGATCTGGATGGCCACTGCCAAACCCGCCTACAACTTCATAACCCGGCGTGTGATGAACTGGTCGGATGGCGAAGGCACCGAAGACCGTATTGAACGCGAAGGCCCTGCATTACGCTCCGCATTGATGGCCCACGAACAGGTCTCGGATGTGGCACTGTCTACCTATGCCTTGCCGGCCAAGGGCGTGGGGCTTTATGCCTTTGTCGAAACAGACTTGTCGGCTGACACCCTGCGCCGCCTTGCGCCCGACCCGAAGCCCGAGTTGATTCAACCCGCCGCCAAGCTGCCACGTCATCCTGATGGGTCACCGCGTATGGACGTGCTGCATTTGATTGCAACAAACCGCTTGGACGAACTGGCCGAACTGCAATCCGCAGAGCCCGATCTGAAAGAGGCATTGAAGTCCCTGATCGCACAGCGCCTGAACCTGACAGACCGCGTTCTTCGATAGGCGACGCCTCAGAAAGGGACCTTTGCCCGAAAACTCATGCCACGCCCATCTTCGGGATGATTGATGCGTAACTCCTCGGCGTGCAGCATCATGCGAGGATGGTTCTTTGCGCGGCCTTCGGCATAGAGCGGATCCCCCAGAATAGGATGTCCCAGTGCAAGCATATGCACACGCAATTGATGGCTGCGCCCGGTATGGGGTTTCAACCGTATCCGTGTTTCCCCATCGCGGTGCTTTAGCACCCGCCAATCGGTTATCGCCTCTTTGCCCGTCTCATGGCACACCATCTGACGTGGCCGGTTTTCCCAATCCACGATCAACGGCAGGTCCACCGTTCCGGTGTTCGGCTGCACGTGCCCGGCCACCCGCGCAACGTAGGTTTTTTTGACTTTGCGGGTTTCAAATTGCATCGACAGATGGCGTTGGGCATGTGGGGTCAACCCGAACACCATCACCCCCGAAGTGTCGCGGTCCAACCGATGGACCAGAAGGGCTGTCGGGAACGCCTCCTGAAGACGGGTCAGAAGGCAATCGGCCAAATGTGCGCCTCGACCCGGCACTGATAACAAGCCCTCGGGTTTGTCTACGATCACGACTTGATGGTCCTCGTGCAGGACCTCTAACGGATCTTGGGGTGGGTAATAGTCGCTCATGACGTTGGCCTACACCAAGCAATGCACGGGCGCCACCGCAGATCAAGCAGTGTTGGATGCTTGCAATCTGACGGGCGACATCTATGCTGCAAAAATCCTTTCCACTGAAAGAACGTTCAATGAAAAATGTGCCCAGCTTTTCCAACTCGACCGAATTTGATGTCATCGTAGTGGGTGCCGGCGCTGCCGGGTTGGCGGCGGCCAAGTCATTGGTGGCGGCGGGGAAATCAGTGATTTGCTTTGAGGCCGCAGACCGGATCGGGGGGCGTGCCCATACGGATACGCAGATTTTTGGCGTGCCCTTTGATATCGGCGCGCATTGGCTTCACGTTGAACACCTGAACCCCTTTATCAAGATTGCTAAATCACTAGGCTTTGATGTGGCCCCGCAGAAAGACAACTATCTGACCTATGGAGACCCCGATGATCTGCTATGGGCGGAAGTCGAGGAAATTGAAGATCAGATGGCCGAAGCGGCCGAGGCCGACCACGACGTTTCGATGTTGGATGTGTTTCAATCCAAATCGCCCTGGTCGCATACCGCAGCCATGATGCATGCCCTGTCGATGGGCCGCGATATGGCCGAGATTTCCGTGCAGGACTGGGATCTTGAGGTAGAAGGGAGTGACTGGCTGTGTGTGCAGGGTTTCGGGGCCATCGTGGCGCGCCATGCAGGTGATTTGCCCGTGTCCCTGGAAACATCAGTCTCGGCTATCTCGCGCACTGCCAAGGGCGTCACAGTTGAGACTTCGAAGGGCACTGCCAAAGCCAAGGCTGTGATTGTGACGGTCTCGCAAGGAGTTCTGGCAGCCGAGACGATCCGCTTTGATCCTCCGCTGGAAAACGAACGCCTCGGTGCAATCGCTGGGATTACCATGGGGACGTACAATCACATCGCCCTGAAATTCGCACCAGACGCATTGCCAATCCAGCCTGACACCTGGGTGACTTATCAACTGGGTGCGCAGCCGGATAGCATTTTGCGCGGGGGTGGTTTTTTGTGCAACGCCTCCAATCACGGGCTGACTAGTTTCGAGAACTCGGGCACCTTTGCGCAAGAATTGGAAGAGGCAGGCCAAGATGAGGCCATCTCCTTTGCCTTGAACAAACTGATTGAGATTTTTGGTTCAGATATACGCAAGGGATTTGAAGGCGGGCACGCCATGCAGTGGGGTAAAAATCCAATGACCCTTGGGTCATATTCGGGTGCGTTGCCGGGGTCCGCAGGGCTGCGCAAACATTTGGGACGCGCGCACGCAGAACGCATCCATTTCGCCGGTGAAGCAACCCACCTTGTCGAAATGGCCACTGTTTCAGGGGCGCATAAGGAAGGTCTGTGCGCGGCACAGGATGTGCTGTCGCAACTGAACTGAACATGTGGATGGGTTAAATGCACGACACCCCGGCATTGATTAACCCGCCGGGGTGTCGTCTTTGGTTTCGCTGGCAAGTAGGGTCTCAGACCTTCACCCGCTCCGCTTTGGGATCATACATTGGCTTGAGGCTGGCTTCGGCCTTCACCTTCACACCGCTCACGTCAATTTCATAAGTGGACCCCAGCACATCTGCGGCACTTTCGCCTTCACACGGCACGTAACCCATCCCGATGGCAGCTCCTAACGTGTGGCCGTAGTTGCCCGAGCTGAGATATCCGACATACTCTCCGTTTCGAATAATCGGCTCGTTGTGATAGAGCAGCGGTTCACTGTCGGTCAGTTTGAACTGCACCAGACGGTTGTGCGGCCCGCTTTCCTTGCGCGCGGCCACAGCAGGCTTGCCGATGAAATCATCCTTCGACAGATCCACCGCAAAGCTGAGGCCTGCATCCACGATGTTGTCTTCGCAGGTGATGTCATGACCGAAGTGGCGGAAGCCTTTTTCGATGCGGCAGCTGTCCATCATGTGCATACCACACAGCTTCAGGCCCATGTCCTGACCTGCCTCGTAGAGCGTCTCGAACACGTGGCCCGCCATGTCGGAACTGGCATAGATTTCCCAGCCCAACTCGCCCACATAGGTGACACGGTGCGCGCGGGCGAGGCCCATGCCTAGCTCAATTTCCTGGGCGGTACCAAAAGGGTTGGCCGCGTTCGAGAAATCATTCGGCGATACTTTTTGCAGCAATTCGCGCGAGCGCGGCCCCATGACAGCCAGCACACCCTCGCCTGCGGTCACATCGGTGATCACCACGTTGTATCCGCTTGCGTGGCGCTCCAACCAGGTTTGATCCGCCAAACGCGTGGCTCCAGGCGTCACGACCAGATAGGCCAGTTCGGACAGCCGGGTGACGGTCACATCCGCCTCGATCCCGCCACGCGTGTTCAGGAACTGGGTGTAGACGATCTTGCCCACCGGACAGGAATAGTTGCCGCCCGCGACGTAGTTCAGGAATTTTTCCGCATCCGGGCCTTCGACGCGCAACTTGCCGAAAGACGACATGTCATACATGCCCACGTTCTCGCGCACGGCTTTATGTTCGGCGGCGGAATTGTCGAACCAGTTCTGGCGACCCCAGCTGTATTGGTACTCGCGTTCCTGGCCTTCGTTGGCAAACCAGTTGGCGCGCTCCCAGCCGCCTGCTTCGCCCATCACAGCACCCTGTTCCATCAGGTGATGGTGAAATGGCGTGCGGCGGATACCGCGTGCTGTGGCCTTTTGACGATAGGGGAAGTGATCAGCATAGAGCAGGCCCAGCGTTTCCTTGGAGCGTTCAAAGAGGTAGTGCTTATTGCCCTGGAAGGGTTGCATTCGGCTGATGTCGACATCGCCCACATCAAACGGCTTTTCACGATCCTGCATCCATTGGCTCAGCGCCATCCCAGCCCCACCGGCTGATTGAATACCAATCGAGTTGAAGCCAGCCGCAACCCAGACGTTGTCCATCTCGGGACACAGTCCCAAATGATAGGCGTCATCCGGCGTGAAGCTCTCGGGACCGTTGAAGAAGGTGTGAATACCCGCCTCAGCCAGCATCGGCATCCGATTGCAGGCGTTCTCAAGAATCGGCTCAAAGTGGTCAAAATCCTCAGGCAGCTGATCAAACTCAAAGCTGTCGGGTATGCCATTCATACCCCAGGGTTTTGAGTTCGGCTCGAACGCGCCCAGCAGCATTTTGCCAGCGTCTTCCTTGTAATAGGCGCATTCATCGGGCACCCGCAGCACCGGCATCTGGCTGAGGCCTTCGATCGCTTCGGTCACGATGTAGAAGTGCTCGCAGGCATGCAATGGCACGTTGGTGCCTGACATCTTGCCCACCTCGTGGCCCCACATGCCTGCACAGTTGACGATCATGTCGCATTCGATATGGCCCTGTTCGCTGCCATCGTCGGCAGCCCAGTCGACGCCTGTGACACGGCGACCGTCCCTGGCAATCGCGGTGACTTTGACACGTTCCTGCACCTTGGCCCCGTTCTGGCGCGCGCCCTTGGCCAGCGCCAGCGCGATGTTGGCTGGATCAGCCTGGCCATCAGTGGGCAGCCAAACGCCGCCCTTCACACCGTCCAAGTTGATGTGCTCGTATTTCTCTTTCACCTCTTTGGGGCTCAGTTCCTCAACCGGCACGCCAAAGGCGCGTGCCATCGCAGCCCCGCGGTGCAATTCTTCCAGACGCTCGCCCGTCAAAGCAGCCGAAACCGACCCCACCTGACGCAAGCCTGTGGCCACGCCAGTTTCTTCTTCCAAGCCCAGATAAAGTTCGGCTGAATACCTGGCGAGTTTAGTCATGTTGGACGAGGCGCGCAGCTGGCCAATCAGCCCCGCCGCATGCCAGGTCGTGCCGCAGGTCAGCTGCTTGCGTTCCAGCAGCACAACATCACTCCAGCCCTGCACTTTGGCCAGGTGATAGGCCACCGAGCATCCAACAACACCGCCGCCAATGATGACCACACGGGCCTTGTTTGGAAGAGAGCTCATAGGTTCCGACTCCTGTAGATTTCAAGATGATTCAACGGAGCTTATCGCGACAGCTTATGGAAAAATGTCTGAAATCCGGCGTGCGTGCGCCGGTTTTGATCTATTTTTGGGAAGGCCTGTTTTGTTTTGAACGACGCCTGCGCATCTCCAATGGAGTGATGCCGTAGAATCTCTTGTAAAGCACCGAAAATCCCCCGGCAAAGCCACTTGCCAATCCAACTTCGCGTACGCTCATTGTCGTATTGAGCAGAAAGTTATTGGCCCGCGCCAAACGCAGTTGGCGATAGTATGTGTTTGGTGTGGTTCCGAGATATTTCTGGAACTTCCGCTCAAGCGCCCGGGTCGACACATCCAGTGATGCCCCAAGCTCTCCGATGGGAACCGGGTCTTCAATTCGGGTTTGCATTATTTCGATGGCAAGATCTAGTTGCGTATCACCGGTGGTTGCAATGCGTGAGCCGCCAAAGGGTTGCCGGGTTTCAAGATCACGAATTTTCTCGTGCAGGAAAATGTTAACGACAGTCTGCAATTCAGCCGAAGACATATGCTGACGCATCACCGACAACACCACGTCCATCGTGGCGCTCATACCGGCGCAGGTGACCACTGGTCCATCCCCGCTGGCGAGTGCATTGTCGGCATCCAACAACTCCATCCTCTCGCGCAAAATGGCCGAGTTTTCCCAATGAGTGGACATGCCCCGTGCGGCGCTACCTTTTTCCTTTATGTAACGGCTGGCCGCTTCTGCCAGCAAAAACACCTTGGCACCGCGATGGGTATACTTGTTGATCTCATGCCCCATCGTCAAGGCAGGCTCATCAGGATCACTGTTGCCAATGACAAAGAGATAATCCGCGTCGGGCTTGTTTGTGAATCTGTCGGTCGACACCAGCGCCTCGCTACTGCTAACGATCATCCCGCCCTCGGCAGACCGAAACGTCCAAGAAAAAACCGGCTGTGCCGTGACCCTGTTGGCCGTCCTCAGAGGATCCACCACCGAGGCAAATTCGGTCAGGACAAACCCATTGGTCACAATGACATCGAAATGCCAGCGGCGGGGCGGATCACTTAGGGTCTTCACAACATCTGAGCGCGGTTTTGCTGGCATGGCTACACGATGCGATGCCCCGCAGCCTGCAGTTGCCGTGCCACTTCGGCAATATGGGCTGGTCCAACTTCACAGCAGCCACCCACGATTGTGGCCCCCTGCTCGACCCAGCCCATGACAAACTTTGCGTAGGCTTCGGGGCCCAGATCAGTGCGTTCCTGCAAGGCGTCCACCGTGGGGGCGGCTTGCAAAAACCCATCACTGATGTGGGTGAAGCCATTGGCATAGGCACCAAAGGGCTTGCCGAAGGCTTTGATGATCTCCAGTGCCGCGCCAATCGCCTCGGGCCGCGAGCAGTTGACCAGCACCGCATCGGGCTGATGGGCCTCAACCAAGGCACGCAGTCCCTCAACGCCTTCGCCTGACCGCAGCTTCGTGCCATCATCATCATTCACCGAAACAGCCAGCCAGACCGGCACCCCCTGCCCCATTGCAGCACGAAGCGCTCCTTCGGCCTGTTCCAGCGAAGACACGGTTTCGATCAGGAACAAATCTACATGGTCCTTCATCGCCGCCACGGGTGTGGCATAGCTGATCGCTGCCTCATCCGCGGGTGGGCAAATATCAGGGCGGTAGGACGCAATCAGAGGCCCCAAAGAGCCGGCAACACGCCCAGCCCCCGCAGTTGCCCGCGCGCGACGTGCGGACATCACAGCAGTTTCGGTCAGTTGGTTGACCTGATCCTGCAAATCAGCAATCGCCAACCTGTCGTGCAGCACGCAATAGGTGTTTGTCGTGGCCACAGTGGCCCCTGCATTGAAGTAATCCAAATGCACCTCGCCCACCAGATTGGGGTGTTCGATCATCACCTGGGTCGACCACAGCGGCGTAGGTTTGTCGCCCGAGCGCTTTACCAATTCCTGACCGATTGAGCCATCCAATAAGGTTATGTCCGTCATGCAACCTCCTCCCAGGGCAAAAGCACCAGCTTGCCCGGATAGTGTTTCGATTGGAAATCCTCTTGCGCCTTTGCAATCTGCGACAAGGGGTAGGTGTTTGAAATCAAGGGACGTACGCCACCAGCGTTGACCAATTCGATCAGAGCGCTGAACATCTCGGCGCTTTGGAACGTGCAGCCGTGAATGGTAATATCGCGCAGATAAATCCGGCGAAGGTCCGCCTCGATCATTGGCCCTGCAATGGCCCCTGCCGTGGCATAATGTCCGCCTGGTTTCAGTGCATCGATCAACGTGGGCCAAACATCACCCGCGACTAAATCAATCACATGCGAGAACTGATCCTGTGGGATTGGCGCGCCGCGCGCCAGTGTTTCGGAGGCGCCCGCCTTGCGCACGGCATCTTCCTTTGACGGTGAGCATACACCTGTGACATGTGCGCCTAAGCGCGCCGCCAATTGCACTGCGGCCAATCCGACGCCTCCCGACGCGCCGGTGATCAAAACCGAGCTATCGCGTCCAACCCCTGCGCGATCCAACAACCCGGCTGCTGTCCCAAAGGCGCAGGGGATCGCGGCAATTTCGATATCGCTGAGGGGAGAGTGTGAAACATCATACATGTCGCGACCCTCGAGCAGGCAATATTGGGCAAAGGCGCCGTTGTATTCTGAACCAAGCGCCACAAACCCCACCGGGTTTTGCGGGGTTGGTCTGGGTTGATTGATTGGGCAGGTGATCCGCTGGCCAATCTCCAGCGTGGTGACATTCGTCCCCACCGCGACCACCTCTCCGCAGATATCTCCGCCTTGGATCAGCGGAAACTTCAACGCGCCGGACCACCCTCCTGCATCCACCTCTTGGTCGGTGTCTTCAGTGGCGCCGGTTACTTCAGCGGCATACCAACCGATACGCGTGTTGATATCCGTGTTGTTCACTCCGGCCGCGAGAACTTTGACCAACACTTGTCCATCGCCGACCTGCGGTACCGGAATGTTTTGACGATAGTCCAATGCCTCTGGCCCGCCGTGGCGCAAAAGGTAAACGCCGGACATGGTATCAGGCAAGCACATCAACGGGATCCTTGCACAATGTCCTTGGAGCCAAGCAGAGCAGCCGCGCCGATCATCAAAGCGCCTGAGATCCGATTGATCCAGACGCCCGTCAGTGATTTGACCCGGCCTAATGTGCGGATCGCCGCCCAACCCCAAAGCAGCAGGATAACGCCATCGACCACCAAATAGGTCACTCCGAGGATCAAGACCTGCGGCAGGACAGCCTGAGCAGGGTCAATGAATTGCGGGAACAAGGCCCCGAAGAACACCACCGCATAGGGGTTGGCCGAAGATGTCACGAAGCCTTGCCGGAAGAGTTTGCCACCATCCGCCGGGGCCATATCAGTGCTGCTGGGTTTCGACAGGATCAGTTTCAATCCAATCCATGCCAGATAGGCAACACCTGCCCATTTCACCACCCAAAGCGCATCTGCTGAGGCGGCAATGATGGCCGTTAAACCAAATCCTGCCAAAGTCATCTGCACTGCGTTGGCGGTGAGATCCCCAAAGATCGTTGCGGTGGATTTACGCAACCCGTGCCTTAGGGAATTTGAGATGATCAGCAACTGACTGGTGTCTGGCGGCGTTGCAAAGAACGCCGCCAGAACGCCGAGATAGATGAGGTAGATCTCGAGGCTCATGCACGAATCCGATCATTATCAGGATCCCACATCGGCTGGTCAGGCTGAACCACCGCTTTGCGCCGTTCTCCGTAGATTTCGACTTCCAACTCGGTGCCCGGCTCGGCCAGATCAGCGCGGACCACGCCCAGTGCGACCGAGCCGTTGATCCGGTAACCCCAGGCGCCAGACGTTGTTTCACCAACAACCTCGTCACCGTGCCAAACCGTTGACATATAAGGCGCATCTGCGTCCCCGACCTCCACCGCCAAAGTCACAAAGCCCTTCTTCCGGCCTTGCTGCTTTTCAGCCATTAGGGCCGCCTTGCCGGTGAAGTCCTGCGGCTTGTCGAACTTGACGAACCGCTCGTACCCGCCTTCCAGCATGGTGTAATCGGTTGAGATATCGCCCTTCCACGCGCGATACCCTTTTTCGATCCGCATCGAGTTCAGCGCATACATACCAAAAGGTTTCGCTCCAGCCTCAAGGATCGCCTCATAGATCGCAGGCATGTCCTCATTGGCGGCGTGAACTTCCCAACCCAGCTCTCCGGTGAAACTCACCCGGATCAGGAAGGCTTTTTTGCCCGCCACAGTGCAATGCTGATGTGTCAGCCAGCCGAGGCTGAGATCGGCATCGGTGATCCCGGACAGCACGTCACGTGACGCAGGCCCTGCCACCAGCAAAGCATCCCGTTCGGTGGTGGTTTCATTCACCGTGACACCCGCAGGCACCCCACGGCGCAGCAATTCACCATCATGCCATTGTGCCGTGGCGGCGGTGATCAGCACAAAGCTGTCTTCATCCAGACGGATGCAGGAGAACTCGGTCAAGACACGGCCGCGCTTGTCCGCGACATAAACCAAGTTGATCCGGCCAATCTTGGGCAGGCCACCTGTCACAAACCCACGCAACCATTCATCAGCGCCCTCGCCTGAGATCCAGAAGCGCGAGAAGCCCGGCAGATCCAGCACACCGCAGTGGTCGCGTACATTCTCGACCTCTTCGCGGATGCGCGGCTCCCATGGGCCAGAGCGGCCCCATGTTTGCGTTGCGTCATGGCTCAGGTCGTCTCCCGGTTTGGCAAACCAGTTGGCCCGTTCCCAGCCGTTATAGGCGCCCATAACGCCGCCCAGTGCCTTGATCTTGTCATGCACGGGCGACAATTTCTTGTCGCGCCCGGCAGGCCATTCGTGTTGCGGGAAATGCATTGCGTATTCGTTGCCGTAGACTTCCATGCCCTTGGCAACGCAATAGTCGTGATCGGTGTAATCGGTAAAGCGGCGCGGATCGACCGCCCACATGTCCCATTCGGTGTAGCCGTCGATGATCCACTCGGCCATCACCTTGCCCGAACCACCACCCTGCGCGATGCCGAAGGTATAGACGCACGCCTCGAACGCGTTTTCCACGCCGGGCATTGGCCCCAGCAAGGGCAGGCCGTCAGGGGCGTATGGAATTGGCCCGTTGATCACGCTGCTGACGCCCGAGGTCTGCATCAAAGGCACACGCTCCATGGCATCGGTCACGATGTCCTCGATGCGGTCCAGATCTTCCTGCCACAGCTGGAAACTGAAATCCTCGGGGATCGCATCGCTGCTTTCTTCCCACATCGCCTTGCAGGTCGGCTCGTAGGGGCCAAGGTTATAGCCGTTTTTTTCCTGCCGCAGGTAATAGGACACATCCACATCGCGGATCAGGGGTAACTTACCACCATGTTCCTTGGACCAGGCTTCAACTTCGGGGATTTGCTCAGTCAGCAAGTACTGGTGGGACATGACCATCATAGGAACGGTGCGCCCGCCGTAGGGTTTGAACCACTCGCCGACACGCTGCGCATAATAGCCTGCGGCATTGACCACGTAGTCACAGTCGATATCGCCCTTATCGGTGTGCACGGTCCAGGTTTTGTCTTCCTTCTGGGTCACGCCAGTGGCGGGGCAGAACCGGATGATCTTGGCGCCCATGTCGCGCGCGCCTTTGGCCAGGGCCTGTGTCAGCTGAGCTGGGTCAATGTCACCATCGGAGGGATCAAACAGCACACCTTCAAGATCGTGGGTTTCCAGGAAAGGATAGCGTTCCTTGGCCTGCTCCGGCGTCCACATCTCCATCTTGATGCCCTGATACTTGCCCATCGACATCGCACGCTCAAATTCCTGCATCCGTTCTTTGGTATGCGCCAGACGGATCGACCCTGTCTGGTGGTAGTTCATTGGGTAATCCACCTCTTCCCCCAAGCGGCTATAAAGCTCGGTCGAGTAGCGTTGGATGTTCATGATCCCCCAGCTGGTGGAAAACGTCGGCACGTTGCCTGCCGCGTGCCAGGTGGATCCGGCGGTCAGTTCGTTCTTTTCCAGAAGAACGCAATCGCTCCAGCCGCGTTTGGCCAGATGATACAGCGTCGAGGCCCCGATGACCCCGCCACCAATGATGACAACCCGTGCTGTGGTTGGAAAGTCAGCCATGATTTATGTCCCTATTCATAGTGATCAAGTTGCGGGGCAGAGCAGGAGATATCGTAGTAATCCCCCTTATCTGCCACAAAGATATGTTTCCCGGTTTGCAAACCGGTGGGTTGATGCAGCGTTCCCGCTGCCAGTGCGGTGCGCCCTTTGTCAGGGCGGTGGAAAAAGAGGCTGGAGCCACAGGTTGTGCAAAACCCCCGCCGGGCGATGTCAGACGATTGATACCATTTAATCGCCACCTCGCCCGAGATTGCCAGCGTGTTGTCGGGCACGGACACCGAGGCCCAGGCGTGACCCGCTGTGCGCAGGCATTGGCCGCAATGGCAGATCGTCACGTCACGGCGCGCGAAGTCGGCCTTGTAGGTGACCGCCCCGCATTCACATCCGCCTTCGTAGATCACGTTCATCGCTCAGTTGTCCTTTTGCGGCAGGTCATCGGCGATGTCATAGTAGTCACCTTTGTCAGCGACAAAGATGTGCCGCTCCAGTTTAATTCCGCCTTCGTCATCCAGCGCACCTAGAGCAAAGCTGATCTGATCCTCGTCATGGGCTTTCCAGAACAGAAAGGATCCGCAGCGGGCGCAAAACCCGCGTTTGGCCAGGGATGAGGCCTCGTACCAGCTGACCGGGCCTTGGATGTTGATGCCCGCAGGGGCCACATTGTGCGAAGCCCAGTGATGCCCAGACTGCTTGCGACATTGATTGCAATGGCAAGCACTGGCCTGGCTTTGCAAGTTGCCAGTGATCTCAAACGTGATGTCGCCGCAAAGGCAGCTGCCTTTAAGCATCTTCATCTCCGCTGAATTGATCGTGGTGCGGCAAGCCATCGGCGATCTGGTAGTAGTCGCCTTTGTCGGCCATGAAGACATGATGTGTCATGTGCAGACCCGTTTCGCCATCCAGGCTGCCTGCACCAACCGCAGTCCTGTCCGCTTGGTCCGGCTTCCAGAACAAAGTCGAGCCGCACAGCTTGCAGAACCCGCGCTGCGCCGTATCGCTGGCACGATACCACGCGAGGCCCTCATCGCGGCTGAACGACAGCCGGTCGTTTGCCACGGATGTGGCGGCCCAATAGTGGCCCGACTGCTTGCGGCATTGCTGACAATGGCAGCCCAGCACGTCGCGCATCTCGCCTTCGATTTCAAAGGCGACGGCTCCACAAAGACATGATCCAGTTTGCATTTTTCTGACCTCAATACACTGGTGGTGCGATCACCCAGATCACAACAACAGGGGTGTCATAAGGATTGGCCCAAAGATGCGCCTCTCCACGGATGCGAAAGCTGTCACCGGGGCCAACGGTGAACTTCTGCGTTTCAATCGTCAGGTCCATCTTTCCCGAAATCACATACCCCAGCTCCTGGGTGGGCCGCGCGGTTGGCGCACTCAATCGTGATCGCGGCTGAAAAGTGGAATGGATCACTTCAAAATCATCCGTCAGATCGGGCGAGAGCAACTCTTCGATCAGCCCTTCTTCGCCGGACCCCATTGGCCTGCGCGATCCGGCACGCACGATGTATCCCTGTTCTTCGGCTGGGGCGCTGTCATGGCTGAACAGCAGCGACATCGGCACGCCCAGCGCCTTGGCAATCAAACGCAGGTCAGAAATGGAAAGTTCGGATTTGTCCCGCTCAATCTGGCTAAGCCACCCCACCGAGCGGCTCAGTTGATCAGCCAGATCCGTCAGCGTCAAACCGCGCGATTTCCGCAAAGCGCGAAGATCGGCCCCTAATGTATGCGGCTTGGCAGGATCGAATTGATGCATGGATGGCGCGACACTGTTGGTGAAAATAGACGTCAGATTTTCACCGTGCGTCGATTCTATGAAAAAATCAAACGAAATTTCATTTCTTGGCCCGTGCAGGTGAAAACCCGTCAGATCCGTTCAAACGTCTGTTGCATCAGACGGCTCAGCGCCTCGGCGTCCTCTTGAGTAAATGCAGCCACTTGATCACTGTCGATGTCCAGTACTCCCAGCAACGCTCCGGAACCATTCCATACAGGCAAGACCAATTCTGAGCGCGTCGAACTGGAACAGGCAATATGGTCTGCAAAGGTCTCGACATCATCAACCAGCTGGGTCTGCCCAGTCCGTGCGGCCGCTCCACAAACGCCGCGCGAAAACGGGATGGCTAGGCATCCATGCCCACCCTGGTAAGGGCCGATTTTCATCAGCTCAGGCCCAACCACGCGGTAGAAACCTGTCCAGTCAAACCGGTCGTCCGCATGGTGCAATTCGCAGACCACCGTGGCCATCAGCGCAATCGCGTCAGTCTCGCCATCGGTGAAGGCCGCCAGAACCTTGCCCAGCTCTTCGTAGTTCACTTGACGGGTCATCTTGCTCTCTTCCTGCGCCTTGGTCTTGATCTGCGGGACATGCATACCTTGGATATGTCAGAAATCAGCTTCGCTCGATCGCGATCGCCGTTCCTTCACCTCCCCCAATGCAGATGGCCGCGATCCCCCGCTTAAGGTCGCGTTTTTCCAAGGCGTTCAACAAAGTCACCATGATGCGGGCCCCACTGGCCCCGATCGGGTGACCCAAAGCGCAGGCCCCGCCGTTCACATTGACGTTGTCACGCGGCAGACCCATCTCATGCATGAAGGCCATGGGCACGACCGCGAAAGCTTCGTTCACCTCCCAGAGGTCTACATCATCCTTGTTCCATCCCAATGCCTTCAGTAACTTTTGCGCCGCGGGCACGGGTGCCGTGGTGAACCAACCCGGCTCCTGAGCGTGGCTGGCATGGCCCATAATACGGGCACGAATGTTCATCCCCTTGGCCTCTGCAGCCTCTCTTGAGGCCAGAACCAAGGCCGCTGCCCCGTCTGAAATTGAACTGGAGTTGGCCGCTGTCACCGTGCCTTCCTTGCGAAAGGCCGGTTTCAGCTGTGGGATTTTTTCAGGGCGTGCTTTGGCGGGCTGTTCGTCCTGCGCAATCGTGATCTCTCCCTTGCGGGTTGAAAATGTCACTGGGGCAATCTCACCCTCAAATGCACCTGAGGCTTGCGCCTTTAACGCACCCTCAAGCGACCCGATCGCATAGGCATCCTGAGCCTCGCGGGTGAATTGAAATTTCTCCGCGCAGTCTTCAGCAAAAGTGCCCATGAGGCGGCCCTTGTCATAGGCGTCCTCCAACCCGTCCAGAAACATGTGATCCTGTGCCTGCGCATGTCCAATTCGGGCCCCACCGCGCATGTTGGGCAGCATATAGGGCGCGTTTGACATGCTCTCCATGCCCCCAGCAATCATTGTCTCGGCATGACCCAATGCGATCTGGTCAAATCCCATCATCGCCGCTTTCATGCCTGAACCGCACATTTTGTTCAGGGTCGTGGCGGGCACTTCTTGACCCAAACCTCCGGCAAACCCGGCCTGTCGGGCGGGCGCCTGACCTTGTCCCGCGGGCAAGACGCATCCCATCAACAGCTCATCCACAGTGGTAGCACCTGCATTTTCCAGGGCAGCCCGAATGGCCGCACCTCCCAAAACTGCGGCTGGCACGCCGTCAAAATCACCCTGAAATCCACCCATGGGCGTGCGTGCTGCACCCGCTATGACCACTTCTTTCATGCCAATCCCTCCTGAATTCGTCTCCTACATACAGAATGGTAAGGATTAAGGTCTAGCCTGCCGGTAGTTTTTTCATAGTTGACCGAGGCTGTTATGGACCTGACCTGCACTGTTACTGATTCAATCAAGACAATCACCCTGAATGCGCCCCGCATCGACGCCAGCGTGGCTATCCAGTTCAAAGACGCCATGCGCGTGGCGACCGCAGACGGACCAGAACGCATCATTTTGGATCTGGGCGAGGTCGATTTTGTCGATTCCAGCGGCTTGGGGGCAATCGTTGCCGCCATGAAGCAGCTGGATGCGGGGCGCGTGTTGGAACTGGCCAGTTTAACGCCCGATGTAGACAAGGTGTTTCGTCTAACCCGGATGGACAGTGTTTTCAGAATTCATGCCACGGTGGAACAGGCGCTTTGTGCGCAAAAGGCGGACTGACCATAATGAAAGCCGTTGTGTCGCAGGAGGAAAAGCTCCGTGAGGATCTGGCCTTTTCACGCCATTTTATCGCGTCAGAAGCGGCCGTTCGCGATGTCTTATGCGATGTGCGATCCTGGCTGATCTCGACAAACATTTTGGCCGAAGTTCACGGCACAACCGAACTGGTATTGGCAGAAGCGCTCAATAATATTGTCGAACATGCCTACGCGCTGCAGTCTCCTGGTCAGGTCCAAGTAAACATTTGGCCCCACGCGGATCATCTGACGTTCGAACTGCAAGACAACGGACGCCCGCTTCCGGCTTGGCGGATCGAGACGGCAGAATTGCCAACGCTGGACTGCGAGGTTTCAGATTTGCCCGAGGGGGGATTCGGCTGGTTTTTGATTCATCATCTTACCCAAGCCCTAGAGTATGAACGCTGTGCGGATCAAAATCGCCTTTGTTTCGAAATTGCAATCAATGAGCCTACAAAACCCTGATTGGTTCCTTTTTCGTCGAGCGTGTCAAAGAATGGTCATTGTCCTAGCGAAAATCAGCCCAAAACCTCCTCCATATATCAGGACGTAGCTGCAAAAAGCTTCCCTCGGCGTCGCGCTGTAATAGCCCCCACCCAGTGCGTGACGTCGAGGCCTCTTTTCCCCCGCATTGAATTGGCTTTCCGGCCCGGTCCGCCTAGTGTCTTGATCAAAGCTATGAACAGGATGCCTCATGCGTGATTTCCATCTCCCTGGACGCTCAGCTGTGTATGCCAGCAATGGCATCTGCGCGACCTCTCATCCATTGGCCGCACAAGTAGCCATTGATATCCTGACCCGTGGCGGCAACGCGATGGATGCCGCGATTGCTGGTGCCGTCCTGCTGGGGTTGTGCGAACCCCAGATGACCGGTCTTGGCGGCGATTGCTTTGTGCTGTTTTCGGGGCCTGGAGGCACAAATGTCCAAGCCTACAATGGATCCGGCCGCGCCCCTGCAGCCGCGAATGCGGCACGTTTACGGGACCAAGGGCACACATTCGTTCCCATCCATAGCGCCGATGCTGTCACCATCCCCGGCGCGGTTGAGGCCTTTTGCACCCTCTCCGAACGCCACGGCAAGCTGGGGCTGGGTACGTTGCTTGCACCCAGCATCCATTACGCCGAAAACGGCGTTCCCGTCGCACCCCGCGTGGCCTTTGACTGGCAAAAAGCGCCCAACGTTCTGCAGAGCCATGGCGTAAAACACTTTATGCCCGCCGGAACGCCACCAAGTGTCGGCACTGTGTTCCGCGCCCCAGGTCAGGCCGAGGTGTTACGCCGTATCGCGCAAGACGGGGCACAAGCGTTTTATCAAGGCGAAGTGGCTGCGGATATGGTTGCCTGTCTGAAGGCTCACAATGGGGTGCACAGCCTTGCGGATTTCGCCGCGCATAGCGGCAACGCCACGGTTCCGGTTTCTGGCCAGTATCAAGATGTCGAATTGGTCGAACATCCCCCCAATGGCCAAGGCGCCACTGCGATTTTGATGCTGAACATTCTGGCACAGTTCGACTTTAGCGCCTTGGACCCGTTCGGAGCCCAGCGCGCGCATATCGAAGCGGAGGCCACCAAACTGGCCTATGACGCGCGCAATCGGTTTTTGGCAGATGCGGACCACACCACCCGGCTGGCGCAGATGCTGGCCCCTGAAACGGCCGCTCAACTGGCTGCGTTGATCGACCCACACAAGGCGATGCCTGCTGCTGCGCCTCTGACCGAGGACATCCACCGTGACACAATCTACATCACTGTCACCGATCGTGACCGCATGTCGGTCTCATTGATCTACTCGATTTTCCACGGTTTTGGATCTGGCATCGCTTCTGAAAAATTCGGCATCCTTATGCAAAATCGCGGCGCAGGGTTTTCGCTGGAACGCGGCCACCCGAACGAGATGGCAGGCGGCAAACGGCCAATGCACACCATCATTCCAGGCATGTTGACGCAAAATGGACAGGTGACAAACAGCTTTGGAGTGATGGGCGGGGCCTATCAGCCCTGCGGCCATGCACGTTTTGTGACCAATCTGAGCGACTATGGAATGGACCCTCAAAGTGCCATAGACGCCCCACGCTGCTTTCCCGATGCCGGTGATATGAAAGTAGAGCGAGGATACACTGATACTGTCCGGCAGGCGCTTGCCGATATGGGGCATCGCGTGAAGGTGCCTGATGAGGCTCTTGGCGGGGCGCAATCCATCACGATCCGCACGGATGGTGTATTGGAAGGGGCCAGCGATCCTCGTAAAGACGGCTGCGCCCTAGGCTACTAAATTTGCGGAGATCGCCTAATTCAGCTGGAAGTGCAGCGGGTAGATTCCATCGTCAAAAGGACCAAATAGGTCTGGAATGTCAGGGTGATCCACAGGCACGCCGGAATAATCCGCAACGAGATTTTGTTCACTCACATAGGCCACGTAGTAGCTTTGGTCGTTCTCGGCGAGAAGGTGATAGAACGGCTGCTCTTTTTCAGGGCGGCTGTCTTCGGGGATCGCGTCATACCATTCTTCAGTATTTGAAAATTCAGGGTCCACATCAAAAACCACACCCCGGAAGGGGTGTTTCTTATGACGGACCACCTGGCCCAAATGGTACTTAGCACGCGTTTTGATCATCATCGATTCAGCCCCTTGTGCAAGATACTAATCTTTTCGCACCCACCTTGTCCATTTCCCAAGGGCGAAATTCCCGGAAACAGACTGTCAAATTTAGCGTGACAGTGCATGGCCGCCGACCTTTCCATAAAAACGATCACAATTTGTTAATCCATTGCGCATCTGTAGAAATTTAGATTCCACCACGCGAGGGATTGCGGTAAACTGAAAAGAAAAAAGAAAGCGAGAGGCAGATGAGCAGAACTCTTCGCGCAATCCTGATCCTGCTGCTGGTTGCATCCTGCGGTGGGCGAAGCGGCACCGGAACATCATCCAACATGTTGGATGATGCCTGTGCGATCTTGCGCGCCAATCCAGACTATAAACGTGCCTTCCGCGCGACGGAACGCAAATGGGGTGTTCCGATGCACGTGCAGATGGCGACGATCCATCAGGAAAGCAAGTTCGTTTCCGATGCACGTACCCCCTTCAAATACACGTTGGGTGTCATTCCTATGGGGCGGCAATCTTCGGCCTATGGGTATTCTCAGGCGCTTGATGGCACATGGGACGAATACCGCAACGAAACGGGCCGTCGATCAGCGCGCCGCAACAACATTCGCGACGCGACGGATTTCATGGGCTGGTACATGGATGGCAGCCGAGAGCGGCTGGGCATTTCCATGTCTGATGCGCGGAACCAATACCTCGCCTATCATGAGGGGCGCACCGGGTACGCCCGCGGCAGCTATCGTGGCAAAGCATGGCTGGTGAATGTGGCTGGCAAGGTGCAGACCCGTTCGCAAATGTATCAAGGCCAGTTGCGAAGGTGTCGTTAAACAAAACCCGTCCGCATTAGTTGCGGGCGGACCCTGCACCTTTACCGGGAATGACAAATTCCGTGTCCGATATACGCACACCCTTTGTCAGATTACCCAAAATGACGGTCGTCTGACTGCCCGCATCATCGTTGATGACCCATTGTCGCAACTCAACCGGGTTTGAGGTGAACACCAGTTCGATATTGCCATACTCGGGGTGTTCAGGGTCCTGCGCCCGGATCGTAGTGCTGGTGCCATCGCTTTTGTGTCCGACAACCATGTTTGCCTTGGCCAGGTTGACGTTGCGCGCCAGGATGATCTTCAGCGGCGTTCGGTGCAGCGGATAGGCTTCTGTGCCATTGTTGGACTTGGGATCCACAATCCCGACCGTATCACCATCGGCCACCACCAACGTCTTTTCGGGCGGGTTATATTCGAACCGCACGCGTCCAGGGCGTTTGATGTAGATCTGCCCGGTGCTTATGGTGCCATCGTCGTTGATCTGGGTGAATTCGCCCGTGGCGGTCTTCATCCCGTTCAAATACGTCGACAAGGCGTTCAGCGAGAGCTTCTCGGCTGAGGCTGGGACGGCAAGGGCCACAGTGGTGACCGCCGCCGCAAGGAACGTGTGTATCTGTTTCATGTGCTTAACCTAAGTTTGGGCTGGGGGGATTTCACCCCCTGAATTGGCGGGAATCCTGCCAATTTCCTCCCCGTTAGGCGATAACACGCCGCTGCAAGCCCCTATCAATGCTGTTCCGGCACCAGGATCTCGCGTTTACCGACATGGTTCGCAGCGCTCACCACGCCTTCATCCTCCATCTGCTCGACCAGACGCGCGGCTTTGTTATAGCCGATCGCCAGTTTCCGCTGGATGTAAGAGGTCGAACATTTCCGATCAGTGATGGCAATCTGCACAGCAGTGTCATAGAGCGCATCCTCGCCATCGGTGTTACCACCCAGACCCAGAACCGCGTCAATATTGCCGGCCTTCTCGTCCTCGGGTCCATCCAGAACTGAACCCACGTATTCAGGCGGACCGTAGGCTTTGAGATTGTTCACAACCTCTTCAACCTCTTCATCGCTCACAAACGGCCCGTGACAGCGCGTGATCTTACCGCCGCCCGCCATATAGAGCATATCGCCCATGCCCAGCAGCTGCTCGGCTCCCATTTCACCCAGGATCGTCCGGCTGTCGACTTTTGAGGTCACCTGGAAGCTGATCCGTGTGGGGAAGTTGGCCTTGATCGTGCCGGTGATCACGTCCACCGACGGGCGCTGCGTGGCCATAATCAGGTGAATGCCTGAAGCCCGCGCCATTTGGGCAAGACGTTGGATGCAAGCTTCGATCTCTTTGCCCGCGACCATCATCAAGTCGGCCATCTCATCGACGATCACGACGATATAGGGCATTTTCTCGGGGATAATCTCTTCGGTTTCGAACACCGGCTCGCCCGTCTCATCATCAAAGCCCGTCTGCACTGTCCGGCTAAAGGTCTCGTTCTTCGCCAGGGCTTCGGCCACGCGGCCGTTATAGCCGTCGATGTTACGCACACCCATCTTGGACATTTTGCGATAACGTTCTTCCATTTCACCCACGACCCATTTCAGGGCAACCACAGCCTTTTTCGGGTCGGTCACAACAGGGGACAGAAGATGCGGGATGCCATCATAGACGCTGAGTTCCAGCATCTTGGGGTCGATCATGATCAATCGACAGTCCTCGGGCGTCAGCTTGTACAAAAGGCTGAGGATCATGGTGTTGATCGCCACGGATTTACCTGAACCTGTGGTCCCCGCAATCAGCAGGTGGGGCATCTTGGCAAGGCTCGACACAACCGGATCACCGCCGATATCCTTGCCCAGCGCCAACGGCAGTTTCATGTTGCTGTCGCCAAAATCCCGAGTGCTGAGGAGTTCGCGCAGCACAACCATCTCACGGTGTTCATTGGGCAATTCGATCCCGATCACGCTGCGACCCGGCACTGTAGACACGCGTGCAGACAGGGCCGACATGGACCGAGCAATGTCGTCGGCCAGGCCGATCACTCGGCTGGCTTTCAAACCGGGGGCGGGCTCCAGCTCGTACATGGTGACAACAGGGCCAGGGCGTACGCTCACGATCTCGCCTTTGACGCCGTAATCGTCCAAAACGCTTTCCAGCATCCGGGCATTTTCTTCCAAGGCTTCATCGCTCAGCTGATGACGTTGAATATTGACCGGGCTGCTCAGCAAGCTCAAAGGTGGCAATTCAAACTCGACCTTGGGGCGTTCTTCGAACTGCAATGCCGGTTGCGCTTCTGCCATGGCTTTGGCCGAAGGCTGCAGCACCTTTTTGGGCGGATGCTGGACAACTTTACGCGGCTCGGCGGTGGGAATGTGCATCGCTTCGGTCAACGGCGCTTCCATGACAGGCTGTTCATCCACAGGGGCCGTCGGCATTGGCGCTTCTGGCATCAGATCCGCATGAGCCGCGGTCAATGGTGGTTCGGCACGCAATTCCGTTTGCGGCGCTTCAGTGTTCAGAACCAATGGATCAGGACCACGCCCGCGCCCCTTGGTCAGTGGCGCCACGCTTTCGACCTGCACATTCGGGTTTTGACGCACGCGGGTTTTAATCACGTCCGCAATACGAGATTTGATGCGTTCTTCGCCCGGCGCTTCCATATCTTCAATCGCAGGCTCGGCCCGAACCAGTTCGGCCTCGGGCATCGGGTCAGATTTGCGCATCAGTGAGGGCATCAGAGACAAGAGCCCACCGGGTTTTTCCGGGGCGTCCTCTACCGCTTCGACCAACTCAACCTCTTCACTTGCCTGCATGGAGGGTTCGGCATAGCGGATCACGCGTGGTTCCGCGACAGCGCGCTCGGCTGCCATTTCAGCCGCGCGTTCTTCGGCTTCCTGAGCCCGAACCGCGCGGCGCGCGTCATTGCGCGCCTTGAGCTCTTGTGCCGCATGGGCAGCCCCTGCTGCCCCACGTCCGAGAATGGTCATGATCATGGCGTAGGTCATGATGACGCCAACAATCAGGAAACGGGCGAAACGGGTAAGTTCTGGCTTGGTAAAGCCCAGAACAAAGGCTCCCAAAGCCACCATGGCCAGCCCCAACAGAAGTGAAATCAGTTTCAAGCCGATTGTGGCGCTGATGGGCAAAATGCCCAAAATCATGCCCAGAGCCGTGTTGCCGAAAAGGCCACCCATATCAAAGCTATGTGCCGCTGACCAAGCTTCGGTTGGCAGAAGCGATGAAGCATAAAGCGACAAGAGGGCAATCCAGATCGGTGCGAAAATCAATCGCCCGATCGCGCGACCTTGCCCCTGATGCAATACGAACCGCAGGCCCCACACACTCAGCACAATGGGCAGGCCCCATGCACCCCAACCCACAATCATGAACAGAGGTGCGGCCAAGGACGCCCCTGCGCTGCCCATCCAGTTGCGCACTGGTGCATCCGTGGCGGACATCAAACTTGGATCATCCGGGTGGTAGGACGCGATCATCGCGGCGGCCATCGCAGCCACCACAAGCAACAACAGCCCCAGCAATTCTTTGCCGCGCTTTTCGATGGCCTCGGCCATGTTGCTGTCCAATAGTGGATCGCGACCGCGTGTTTGATAAGCCATGTTTACCCTCGTCCTCTTTATTGCCAGAGACAGTCACGCAGGCGTTCCAGCCCCTGTGCCATCTCGTCTTTTGGGGCCACCAACGCGGCCCGGATGTACCCTTTGCCGGGGTTTCCACCCGCGACATCCCGGCTGAGATATGCGCCGGGGAGCACCCGCACACCTGTCTCTTGCCAGAGTTTCAACGCGGCCTCTTCGCCGTCTTCGACCGGCAGCCACAAAAAAAATCCAGCCTGCGGGCTCGTGTACCCGGGCAGGTTTCCCATGATGTGATCGGCTTCGTCGTATTTTTCTGCGTAGAGGCGGCGGTTCTCGACCACATGCGTCTCGTCCTGCCACACGGCTTGCGCGGCGTGTTGCAAAGGCATGGGCAACGGAGCCCCCGCGTAATTGCGCAGCTGACGCATGCGTTTGATGCTTTCCGGCCCGCCTGCCACGAACCCGCTGCGCAAACCTGGCAGGTTCGAGCGTTTTGAAAGGCTGTGAAACACAACAACCCTCTCGGGGTCAGCCCCCATTTCCTGCGCCACCTGCAACGCGCCCACCGGGGCCTCATCGCGGTAAATCTCGGAATAGCATTCGTCAGCGAAGACCTTGAAATCGTACTTTTCAGCCAGCGCGATCAAATCCTGCCAATAGGCGCGGCTTGCGACAGCCCCTTGCGGATTGGACGGTGAGCAAAGGTAAGCCACGGCCACATCGTTTAACACGTCTGCAGGCACTGCGGAGTAGTCGGGCAAATACCCCGTTTCGCGGGTGGCAGGCAAGAACACCGGCTCGGCCCCCACACTGATCGCCGCCACCATGTAGACCTGATAAAACGGGTTCGGCACCAACACCTTGGCTCCCGCCGCTTCAGGCCCCAGCGCCATCATCGCATTGTACAACCCTTCGCGCGTGCCGTTCACGGCCATCACTTGTTCGGTTGGCAGGCGCAGGCCGTAGCGTCGATCAATCCAATCGCAGATTGCGCTCAGAAGCCCCTCAAAGCCCTCGTTCACAGGATATTTTGCAAACTCACCCGCGTGATCAGCAATCACCTGTGGCACCCAGTCGGGGAAGGCATGTTTGGGTTCGCCGATGGTCATATGCAGTACATCGCCGCCTGGCGCATGAGCGTCAAGCAAGCTCCGCAGACGCGGAAACGCATAAGCCGGTAGGTTCGAAAACCGCTCGGGGAACATCCAATACTGCCTCAGTTGTCGGGGTCGTTTATCGCCCCGTTTCCCTAAAACTATCGAAATCGCAGCATGACGTCCAACAAAAACCACCTCTTGCGAGGGATTTGTGGCCTTTTTATCAAATGCCCGGATTTGCTGTTAAAAATATCCGATTCCAGAGGGTTAGCTTACTTGAATTCTCCAAGATACGGACATCCATTTCCAAAGCCTGCCGGGTCGCCCTCTGCTTGGATAGGTTAATTCAGCGCCGCTTCAGCGGCGGCGGCAACCCGCAACAAGGCCTCTTCACCATTTGGCTTGCCGCAGAGCATTATCCCACAGCTGGGCACTCCGGTGGGCAGTGTGATTGCGCTTAAGCCCAACAGATTGCTGACGCGCGTGTTGCGCAATGCCAGCAGGTTTTCGGTCAGATAATACTCATTGTCGGTCATCAACCGTTCGACATTTGGCGGCAAATTGGGAGCCGTCGGCATGATCACCGCATCATAGCCTGCCATCCGCGCGTCCCAGGCCTTGCGCAGCGCCTCCAGTCGATGCCATGCGGCCACATAATTTGCGGCGGTGAAGTCCTTGCCCGAGCGGAAACGTTCAAGGATTGGGGCAAACATCTTGTCCGGGCTCGCCTCTATGGTCTCGGACCAGGTGCCGTAAGCCTCTGATGTAAATAAGATACCTGACAAAGGCATGGCCTCATCTACCTCAGGCGCTTCCAGTTTTTCGACCACGGCCCCTGCAGCATGCAACCGATCAACCGCACTGCGATATCCGGCCATTGGCGCATCGCGCACGTCTTCCAGCACAACGTTTTGCAAAGCGGCAAGGCGCACACCTTTTAACGAGGCCCCACGCAGATCGGCGGCGGTGCCCCCTTCCAGGGCTGCCAACATCAATGCGCAATCCTCGACCGAGCGTGACAAAGGACCAACGGTATCAAACTTGGCACACAGCGGTACAACCCCGTTCAAGGACACCCGGCCTGCCGTGGTTTTCAATCCCACCAAGTCATTCCATGCGGACGGAATGCGTACAGATCCGCCTGTGTCTGATCCAATTCCACAAGCCGCCAGACCGAAGGCCACGCTGGCCCCTGCTCCGGACGACGACCCACCGGGCACGGCGTCGGGATCATTCACACAAGGTGACGTCGCGGTACTGGGGTTCAGACCAAGGCCTGAAAAGGCCAGTTCGCTCATATGCGTTTTGCCCAGGCACACCAAACCGGCCATCGTTGCATTGCGCAGCACTGTTGCGTCGTGGGTCGGAATGCGACCTTGCAGCAGCTTGGATCCGGCTTCGGTCGCGGTCCCGGCGCTGTCAAACAGGTCTTTCCAGCTGATCGGCACACCGTCCAGAATACCCAACCTTTGTTTGGCCTTCGCCCGTTCAGCCGCAGCCGCCGCTTCGGCCAAAGCCCGATCTGGCGTGAGCGCGGAATAAATCCGATCGGCATCAGGATGGGCCGCGATGGCGTCCAGATAGGTTTGCGTTAGGGCGATGGCATCAATTTCACCCGTCCCGATGGCGCGGCCCAGATCACCTGCTGTCATGTTTAACCAGTCCTGCATCGCTCGCTCCTTCATAGATGTTCGAGCCGACGGTAGCGGCAGCGCAACGCATGGACAATCCCGCACGCACACGCATATTGAGCGGTATGACATATGACAGTGATATTCTGATTGTCGGCGGCGGGTTGAATGGCCCGGCTTTGGCGTTGGGCCTTGCACAGGTTGGGTTCAGTGTGACGATTGTGGATTCCCTATCCGAAAAGATCCGCAAAAACGCAGCCTTTGATGGGCGATCCTACGCTTTAGCGCTGGCCTCGGTCCGGTTATTGCGGGCCATCGGAATTTGGGACCAGGTTGCTGATAAATCTCAGCCCATGCTGGAAATCAAAGTATCGGATGGCCGCGCAGGCGAAGGGCCTTCACCCTTTTTCATGCACTTTGACCACGCCGAAATCGAGGAAGGCCCGATGGGGCATATGTTGGAGGACCGGCACTTGCGCCGCGCGTTTCTTGAAGCTGTGGCAGAGACCGATTCCATTACTCATCTGGCCGGAGAAACAGTTTTTGATCAATCGATTGAGGCTGACGGGGTGCAGATTGCCCTGGCCTCGGGCAGATCTCTGACCGGGCGCATTCTGATCGGGTCCGACGGGCGAAATTCGGGCACCGCCACACGTGCAGGCATTGCGCGGTCTGGTTGGGGGTATGGGCAGACGGCCCTAGTTGCAGCACTGGAGCACGATCTCCCTCACAACGGCATAGCGCATCAGTTTTTCATGCCCAGCGGTCCTCTGGCCATATTGCCATTACCCGGCAATGTCAGCTCGATTGTCTGGTCAGAAACCGAAGAGACCGCCGCTGAATTCGCAGCATTGTCGGATGCTGATTTTCTGGACGTATTGCGCCCCCGATTTGGCGATTTCCTGGGTGATATCCGACTAAGGGGGAAACGGTTCACCTATCCTCTGGGACTGAGCATCGCGAACCAATTTGTGGCACATCGTGTGGCCTTGATCGGGGACGCCGCACACGGCGTGCACCCTCTGGCAGGCCAAGGTTTGAACGCAGGGTTGCGGGATGTCGGCGCATTGATCGAAGTGCTGAGTGACGCGCGTACACGCGGAGAAGACATTGCGGCTTTGGATGTGCTGGAGCGATATCAGCAATGGCGCCGCTTTGATACCGCGTCGCTCGCACTGGTCACAGATTTGACCAACCGTTTGTTTTCGAACGATAACCCACTTTTGCGTCTGGGGCGTGATCTTGGGATGGGGGCCATCAATGCCATGCCCGGCCTGCGCCGCGCCTTTGTGCGTGAAGCGGCAGGCCTGACAGGGGATTTGCCTGCGTTGATGCGCTAAGACGCCCGAATGGTTTGGAATAGATCGGGGCCTTCGATGACATCATAGTCTTCACTATCAACCGGCCCTGATTGAACGGACGGGTTGGCAGGCAGCCCTATGGGATCCCCCGGCCGGATGGCACGGACAAAGACCAGATGAACGGGGGATTGAGTGCGGGCGGCACGACGGCTTTGAAACATTTCAGATCCTTTCGAGAGGGTGTTCTCCGAAAGTCCCTGATCGGTGTTAATCCAAGGTAAAAAGCCGGATCATTGTGTCGCCATAGCGCCGCTCATCCTGCAGGCTAAGTACAGAGGGCGGTGTGACGCTTGTGTTTTCTTCCCAAACGATCATGGCCCCTGGCGCGATCCAACCGCCCTCAATCGCCGCATTCAACGCAGCCTCGCCCAAGGCTTGGCCATAGGGTGGGTCGAGAAACACCAGATCATAAGGCGCATCTGGATTTTGACCTAACTTGCGCGCATCCCGTGTTACCACTTCAGTTTGCGGCGCGGCCCGGCATATTTCGATGTTACTTTTCAATATCCTAAGGGAGGTCCGGCCTGTTTCCACGAACGTTACGCACGCGCCTCCGCGCGAGAGAGCTTCGAGGCCCAATGCCCCTGTCCCTGCAAAGAGATCCAGCACACGAGCGCCATCGGGCACGCCATAGCCTGCCAGGATGTTGAACAGACTTTCGCGAACACGGTCTGCTGTCGGGCGCAGATGGGCCGCGGTGTCTCCTTTTCCCACGGAACTGAGCCGTCGGCCCCGAAACTCGCCGCCGATGATCCTCACGCTTTCAACAGCGTCTTCAACTCGGTTTCGGGGTTGGAAATGGCGTCACTGGAAGGTGATTTCCCCATGTCAATCAATCGCTTGCCAACCATATAGGCGCGCGGCTCGTTCATGGCATCCACGGCCAGCAAAGTATCACCGCGATAATACCAGAACGAGACATTACCATCGGTATCGCCGGGCCGCGTGATGATCCGGTCATATCCTGTGTTCAGCCCGGCAATCTGCAATTTGACGTCATATTGATCCGACCAGAACCATGGCTGCGGCACATAGGCTTTTTCCCCACCCATAATATTGGCCGCAACACATTCTGCCATGTCGATGGCATTTGGCACGCTTTCCAACCGTCCACGCCCGTCGCCCAGCGGGAAAGATGCACAATCGCCTGCCGCCCAGATGGATGCATCAGAGGTTTGCCCCAAGGCGTTGGTCTTGATGCCGTTGTCGATGTCCAATCCTGCGGCTTCGGCCAAGGCTGTGGCCGGTGTAATCCCCACACCAACAATCACAAAATCAGCCTCGATCTTAGTGCCGTCGCTGAGCCGGGCGCCTGTAACCCGGGTTTCGCCTAACAGCGTTTCAAGGCCGACGCCTTCGCGAATATCCACCCCGTGTGATCGGTGTAGGTCTCTGAAGTAGGTGGAGGTTTCAGGGGCGGCGACCCGTTGCAGGATACGATCTGCCATTTCTACCAGCGTGACCTTGACGCCTTTGCTGGCGGCCACTGCGGCGGCCTCTAGCCCAATATAGCCGCCACCCACGATCAGGCAGCGCGCGCCCTCGACCACGTCGGGAGCCATGGCATCCACGTCGCTTAGATCACGGACAACATGCACACCTTGCAACGCCCCACCGATGGACGCAGGCAAGCGACGCGGGCTTGACCCTGTGGTCAACACCAGATGATCGTAAGACAACACATCATTGACGGTGGTGACAGTTTTCGCCGCAGGATCAATCGCCGACACGGTTTCGGACAGGCGCAAGTCTATGGCGTTGTCCGAATAAAAACTCTCGGGGCGCAAATACAGACGCTCGAGGTCCATTTCCCCCAGCAGATACTTCTTGGACAGAGGGGGCCGTTGATAGGGCGGCGCGGATTCTTCTCCGATCAATGTGATTTCGCTATCAAACCCTTCGTTGCGCAGCTTGGCCACACAGGACGATCCGGCCTGGCCTGCTCCGATCACCACTACTTTGGTCATCACTCTCTCCGATTTTTACGTGGTCACTTTCCCTGAGCGACCCTATATCTGTGACAGGATAAAACGCAATTGTTGAACAGAGGACCGACATGACCATATCAGTAGGCGACAATCTTCCAGATGCAGCACTGGCACAGATGGGGGCCGATGGGCCGGAGCAGGTGCAGTTGAGCGACAAGCTGAAGGGCCGCAAGGTCGTGATCTTCGCGGTTCCCGGGGCCTATACCCCAACCTGTCATTCCTCACATGTGCCCAGCTTCATTCGGACCAAGGCACAATTTGATGCAAAGGGCGTGGATGAGATCATCTGCATTTCTGTCAACGACCCGTTTGTGATGCAAAACTGGGGCGAAGCGACAGGGGCCACCGCAGCAGGGATCACCATGCTGGGCGATGCCGAGGCTGCTTTCACCAAAGCCATCGGGATGGACTTCACCGCACCACCGGCCGGCTTGATCGACCGCTCACTGCGCTATGCGATGGTTGTGGAAGATGGCACACTGACCGTGATGCAGGCCGAGGAAAACCCTGGGGTTTGTGGCGTGTCTGGCGGCGAGGCGTTGCTGGAAGCGCTTTGAGGCGAGTGCCGGGCTGAAGCCCGGCCTACGACAGCCCTGTAAGATGAAGCATCTGCCTAAGCGATTGGGCGGGTGCTTTCTACTTTGGAGCATCCTCAGATCTGCGTCAGGTCTTATCCGCCAAACCGGTTTGCCCCGCAACCGTATCCATCTTGCGCGCCAGTTTCATATCCAGTGTGGTCAAACCGTCCACATCATGGGTGGTCAATGTCACGGTGACGCGGTTGTAGACATTGGACCATTCCGGATGATGGTTCCATTTTTCGGCCCACACCCCACTGCGCGTCATGAACCCCATGGCGTCAGCAAAATCACCAAATTTGAATTCCTTGGTGATTGCATCGCGTGCCTCTTCCATCCGCCAGCCGGTTTCCAACAATGGCTCTAGCGTGGTTTTACGGGCGGTATCGCTTAGTCGTTCGCTCATTGATGGTCCTCCGTCGGCGTTGATTTGAATGGGCCGTAACTGGTCAGAATTTCGATGTCCTGATCCACTGCTTTGCTTTCGGCCTCCAGATATTCCTCAATTGCCCGAGCAAAGCCCGGATCGGCCACCCAGTGCAGAGAGTGTGTGGTCACAGGTAAATACCCTCGTGCCAGTTTGTGTTCTCCTTGTGCGCCGGCTTCAACCCGGTTCAAACCATGCGTAATCGCGTATTGAATTGCCTGATAGTAGCACAGTTCAAAATGCAGGCAGGGGTGGTCTTCGGTGCAGCCCCAATACCGGCCATAGAGCGCCGAACGTCCGATGACGTTCAACGCGCCTGCAACGGGAATGCCGTCGCGTTCTGCCAGGACCAGCAGAATGTCATCGCGCAAGGTGCCGTGTGCAATTTCAAAGAAAGCGCGGGTCAGATAAGGCGTGCCCCATTTGCGTGCGCCGGTGTCTTGATAGAACTGCCAGATTGCATCCCAGTGATGAGGCTCGATCTGATCGCCTGTTAAAACCCGGATCTCTCCGCCAAAACCCTGGGCCACGCGGCGTTCCTTGCGGATGGCCTTGCGCTTGCGGGAGCTGAGTGCGCCCAGAAAAGCATCAAAGTCCGCATATCTTTCGTTGACCCAATGGAATTGCTGGGTGCTGCGCCCCATCAGGCCCAGATCAACGCCAATGGCTCGTTCTTCTTGCGTGCAAAAGGTGATGTGAAGCGAAGACACACCATTGCGGTCTCCTACTTGAATCGCGCCCTGCACAAGGGCAGCCCGACCTTCGTCCTCAAACCCCGGACGGGTCAGCAATCGGCGGCCTGTGGCAGGGGTGAAAGGCACGGCGATCTGCAGCTTGGGATAATAGCGCCCTCCGGCACGCTCATAAGCATGAGCCCAGTTGTGATCGAAGATGTATTCGCCCTGAGAGTGGTTTTTCCCATAAAGCGGCGCACAAGCGATGAATTGGCCGTCCAGTTCCGCGGTTAGATACAGCGGCTGCCACCCCGTGTCTGCGCCAACCGATCCGCTGCCTTCCAATGCTCTGAGAAAGCGATAGGTGGTAAAGGGGTCTTCCGGCCTGCCCCCATCTGCAACCTCTGGACACGCACAAGCATCCCAATCCGCCTGCGCTATGCGGTCTAGCTGTTCATGGGTGCTGATGGTGATCTGGCGGTCGGCCATAGGGCTCTTTTCGCTGGTTGCATTGGCCTAAACCTGTGCTGCCCGGGCCGTGTTTCAACCCAGGCAGCCAAGTGTGAGCGAAAAACTCAGCGGACCTGGAACACACCGTCAATTTCGACCGCCACGCCAAAAGGCAATGAAGGTGCCGAAACGGCGGCGCGGGCGTGTTTGCCTGCATCCCCCAAGGCATCACCTATCAGGTTTGATGCGCCGTTGATGACAGCGGGTTGTTCGGTGTAGTCGGGCGTAGAGTTCACGAAGCCGGTCAGTTTGACCACACGCACCAGACGGTCCAGATCCCCACCGCAGGCAGCCTTGACCTGGGCGAGCAACGCAATGGCGCAAACTTCAGCCGCTTTTTCGCCGTCCTCGGTGGACATATCCGCGCCCAATTTGCCGGTCAGAAGGGTATCCCCATCCTTGGCAATCTGACCCGAGACATAGACCATGTCACCGACCTGCACGTAAGGCACATAATTGGCGGCGGGTGCAGGGGCTTCTGGCAGCGTGATGCCCATATCAGCAAGGGCTTCTTCGTATTGTCCCATAGGGGATCCTCCGGTTTTGCAATCGGCGCGACGCTAACTTGAGAACCACAAGAAGGGAATTGGAAAATGATCGGCTGCTGCTATGGGCCGCTTTGCGGTGATTATGCTTGATATTCACGCGCAACCCCCATATTACCCGCCCATTCCGGGCCTGCCGCCCGCGATAGCGATTCTTGGTGTCTTCTGCCGTGAATCATTTCTGTCGCAACTGGCACTTCCGGGATCCGGCGCAAAGCGGCGGCACAAGACATGACGATCTGACCTCTGGCGGGCACTGTGGTGAAAACCCTGGTGGACCCGGGATAGAAGACCAAGAGCTCTCGGAACGCGCACAACTTTGCGGAACAACCGCAAGCTATATAGGAGTGGATCAGATGGACCTGATCGCAGAACTTGAGGCGGAACAAATCGCCTCGCTGGGAAAAGACATTCCCGATTTCAAAGCCGGCGACACCGTTCGCGTCGGCTTTAAGGTGACCGAAGGCACACGCAGCCGTATTCAGAACTTTGAAGGTGTTTGCATTGCCCGTAATAACGGCCATGGCATTGCCGGGTCGTTCACCGTTCGCAAGATTTCGTTTGGCGAAGGCGTGGAGCGTGTGTTCCCGCTATTCTCGACAAACATCGACAGCATCACCGTCGTGCGCCGTGGTCGCGTACGCCGTGCCAAGTTATACTACCTGCGCTCGCGCCGCGGTAAATCCGCCCGTATCGCAGAGGATACGAACTACAAAGCCAAAACCGACAAGTCGGCATAAGGAGCGAAATCATGAAAGCAGATATTCATCCCGATTATCACTTGATCGACGTCAAAATGACCGATGGTACCATCGTTCCGATGCGCTCGACCTACGGCAAAGAAGGCGATCAGCTGTCTTTGGATATTGATCCCTCCGCGCACCCTGCGTGGACCGGTGCCACACGTCTCATGGACGCAGGTGGCCGCGTGTCGAAGTTCAAAAACAAATACGCAGGTCTGGGCTTCTAAAGCCTCTTCGACCGACGGATTGGAAACGCCGCTCTGGATGGGGCGGCGTTTTTGTTTTCGCCTACTGCGGGACACGACCCTGGATTTTTCCCCTTGTGGGCATCCGCGCCCTTCCCCAATGAGGACGTGATAACTATAGTGCCCGCAAAGGGCGAAACAGCCCGAGTGGGCAAGGGGTACAGGCGATGGCACATATCATCGTTGTCGGGAACGAAAAGGGCGGTGCGGGCAAATCGACCGTGGCCATGCATGTGGCTACAGCGCTTTGCCGAATGGGCAAGCAAGTCAGTGCGCTGGATCTGGATCTGCGGCAGAAAACCTTTGGTCGCTATTCTGCCAACCGCCAGCGGTTCATGCAAAAATCGGGAATTACTCTGCCCAGCCCCCGCTATCATGATCTGCCTGAGGTGGATCAGGCCAGCCTGCGCCCCGGTGAAAATGTCTATGATCGACGTTTATCCGCAGCCGTGGCCGAGCTGGAACCGGACAGCGATTTCATCCTGATCGACTGTCCCGGCTCACATACGCGTCTGAGCCAGGTCGCGCATTCGTTGGCCGATACATTGGTCACACCACTGAATGACAGCTTTGTTGATTTCGATCTACTGGCGCATGTCAATGAAGATGGCACCAAGATCCTTGGACCGTCTGTCTATGCCGAGATGGTCTGGAACGCCCGCCAGCTGCGCGCGCAGGCCGGTCTGAACCCGATTGACTGGATCGTGGTGCGCAACCGTTTGGGTGCGCAACAGATGGTCAACAAAAAGAAGATGGGCGAGGCATTGGACAACCTAGCTAAACGCATCGGTTTCCGCACGGCACCCGGCTTTAATGAAAGGGTGATTTTCCGTGAATTGTTTCCGCGCGGATTGACTTTGCTGGACTTGAAGGATGTGGGCGTCAAACAGCTTAACATCTCGAACGTAGCCGCCCGTCAGGAGCTTCGCGACTTGATCAAAGCCCTGAACCTGCCTGGGGTTGAGCCGGATTTTTAATCTGTCAGGCCGTGCTTTTGCCGCGGCGCATTAGTAGTATCATGTTTGACACAATCAGTGCCCCAATCACGACGGCCCCTCCGATCAGGGTCAGCTCGCCCGGGTCCTCGCCGATTACCGCCCAAACAAGAATAGGCGCCAAGACCGATTCAAGCAGGATCAACAGGGAGACTTCCGCGGTGCTGATGTAACGTGGACCCAATGTCAGCAAGCAGGTGGCCACCCCAATAAACAACCCGTGACCGAGCAACAGGTGCCATTGCACCGCAACCGGGGCCATGGGCGAGGCCACAGGCAGCAGCACCAGCGCCATTCCAATATAGGCAATCGGGATGGCGGGGATCATCGAGACGTTCTTGACCTTACGCACAGCCGTCAGCCCTGCGGCATAAGCAAAGCAGACATAAAGCGCCATCAGGTCACCCGACCAATGGGCGATCTCCGAGCCCCCGGACCCGTAAGCAATGATCGCCAATCCGATCCCAACGGCCATCATGGTCAGCACCATCCGCCGTTTGATCGCCTCACCCAGAAAGACACGGCTGAGGATCGCAGAGAAAATAGGCATCGAGGCGAAGATGAAAACGACATTGGCCACACTTGTCCAGGTGACAGCAAAGACAAACGCTGGCGCAGTTGAGCCGATCAGAACCATGTAGATCATCCCTGGGAATCCGGTGCTCAACACATCCCGGAATCCTTTGGTGCCTTGCACCACCAGTAACCCCAATAAGATGACCAAACCCGAACTCATCCCGCGCCAGAAGGCGATGGTCAGCGGGTCCGCATCTATCAAGCGCACATAAAGGGAATCGGGGACGACGAACAACACACCCAGCGCGGTGATCAGAAGGCCTTTCGCGTGATCGTTCATGCGTTAGCCACCGGCCTGCCAATCACGGATCACATCCAGTGGGTACAGCAGCATGATCACGTTCAATGCCAGTCCATCACGTATGATCCACATGGTCAGCACTTCAAACCCGATCACAATGGCCACCGAGGCCCAAACAGGCAGACGCATGGCCAACCACCAACCCACCCACATGGCCAGCATGTCCATCACCGAGTTCAGCACGCTGTCCCCATAGTAATCCAGCGATATGGTCACTTCGCGGTATCGCTCAATCACCGCATTGGTGTTCTCGGCAATCTCCCAGGCCGCCTCAACCAGCATGGCAATGACCAGACGCCATCCTACGTCCACGCGTCGCGCCACCATCCACAGCACAGCATAGAAAATAAACCCATGCAGCAGATGGCTCGGTGTGTACCAGTCAAAGTACTGTTGCGAGCCTTCCGAGGTGCCCACCGTGCCCCAAAGGTCAATCCCACAGGCGCACCATGGCACGCGTCCCATGCTGAGCAGAATCCCGGCAGTGACAAGGACTATGACAGTGGTCACGATGTAGGGGGTGTTGTGTGTCGTTTTCATAAAGTGCAATCAATCATGGGGCTGTCAGCTTGTCCATTGGCATGTTTGTCGTGCTATCGCCAAGGCCCGCTGACGTGGGTATGCTGCGTTCTCAAATGTGTTGGGGTGAGATAAATGTCGATATTGCAAATCATCCATCTGATTGCCATGGGTGTCGCGTTTGTGGCCTGGTCCTTCTTCATGTTTTCAATGTTGCTGCGATTGTCACGGCGATCTGTGGCCAAAACATCTCAAACAGGCGGTGGCTATTTCACCTGGGTGCGTCACTCCATACGTGGTTTTGGGCAGGGGGCCACGTCGCCAGAAGACCGCCCATTGCGCATGCGGATACTTTGGTCTGCTCTGATCATGGTGGCCTTGATCGCATTGTCGCCGGTTGTGGCCAAGCTGAGCCACTAAAAAAGAAGGAAACGCTGCCATGGCTGCGCCTCAAAATACATTCAAAGCTGCCTTGGCCCGCGGAGACCGTTTGATTGGATGCTGGGCCGGGTTCGGTGATGCCTATGCCACCGAAGTGCTGGCCACCGCCGGGTTTGACTGGTTGGTGATTGATGGCGAACACGCCCCCAATGATCTGCGCAGCACCATGCAGCAATTGCAGGCATTGCGCGGATACGACAGCCACCCGGTGGTACGCATGCCGATGGGTGAAGACTGGTTGATCAAACAGGTTTTGGATGCAGGCGCCCAAACCTTACTGATCCCGATGGTGGACACTGCCGCGCAGGCCGCGCAGCTGGTGCGCGCCATGCGTTATCCTCCGGACGGCATCCGAGGCTCTGGCGCTGCGCTGGCACGTGCATCGGGATTTTCGTCCATATCGGACTATACTTTAACCGCCAACGATCAGATGTGTCTGCTGGTTCAGGTCGAAACTATGGCCGGGATCAAGGCGCTGGACGATATCCTGGCGCTTGACGGGGTGGACGGTGTCTTTATCGGCCCATCCGATCTGGCGGCGGATATGGGATATCTGGGCAAGAAAGCAGACGGGCCCGTGCAGAAGGTTATTCAGGACGCTCTGGCCAAGATCGCCGCGTCCGACAAGGCCGCCGGCATTCTGGCGGTCGACCATGAAACGGCGGAAACCTATGTAGACTGGGGTGCACAGTTCATTGCTGTAGGGATAGATGTCCTGATGTTGGCGCAAACCGCGCGGAACACAATGGCACGTTGGCGCGATGACTAATCTGTGGGTCCTGGCTGACGTTGGTGGCACGAATACTCGGGTGGGGGTGTCCAGTGCCCAGGATCGTGGGATCAAAGCGCTCCAAAGTTTTCGTAACTCCGAGTATCCAGGTTTTGCTGAACTTCTTGCAGACTATATCAAGGAAACAAAAATCGGCACGCCTCGTGCAATTTGTGCCGGGGTGGCGGGGCCCGTGCGGAACGGGAACGCTCAGTTGACCAACCGTGACTGGTTCATTGACAGCACAGCACTGTCTGCTACCACCGGGGCCAGGCGCGTGGCCCTGTTGAACGATTTGCAAGCTCAAGGCTACGCATTGAATGATTTGAACCCAAGCCTGGTATCCCCCATTTCATACGGCACAGTGGCTGACAGCAAAGCCACACGCATGGTGATTGGATTGGGCACCGGGTCCAACGTGGCCGTGGTTCACGACACGCCAGACGGCTTGTTCGTCCCACCTGCGGAATCGGGCCATGCCAGTCTACCATATGCGTCTGGTGAGCTGGCAAAGTTGATTGAACACCTTGGAAGCATTCATCCCCACCGCCCCATGGAAGCCGCCCTGTCGGGCCCTGGCCTGACTAACATTCACCACTGGGTCTCTGGCGATACGCTGGCGCCCGAGGAGATCATTTCGGCGTACCTGGAGGGCGACGCGGCCGCCTCTACATCGCTCGGGCACTTCGTGCATCTGTTGGGTCAAGTCGTGGGTGATCTTTCCTTGGCCCACCTCCCCATGGGTGGTGTATATTTTATCGGAGGCTTGGCGCGCGCGGTGGCCCCTCACCTGCAGACACTTGGTTTTCGAGATGCCTTTTGCGCAAAAGGCCCGTATACACCCATTCTTCAAGACATTCCCCTGTCACTCATTCGCGATGACAATGCGGCTGTGCTCGGATGCTCGCGCTATCTTCGGCAGGGATCAGCGCGGTGAGGATGACAGGCTTCAGCCTTCGATCACCATCACCTCGACGTCCCATTTTTCAAGACACTCGGCCATCTGAGGGGGCAAGGGGCGGTCGGTGACCACGATGTCCACGTCGCCGGCTTCGCAGGCCACCATTGGCGCGTTTTGTCCGAACTTGGTGTGGTCGGTCACCACAATCGTGCGATGTGCACGGCGGATGACACTGCGCGCCAGATCTGCTTCGGGTGCGGCGGCCAAAAGGAAGCCGGATTTGGGGTCAAACCCATCAACACTGATCACAGCCAGATCGAGGTTGAATTTTTCGACAAAGGCGATGGCTTCGGGTCCAAAGACACCGCTTTCGACCATGCGCAACTCACCCCCGGCCAGAAAGACACGGTTGTTGTTCACGTTGATCAGGGCCTGCGCGGCATGCAGCCCGTTCGTCACCACAGTCAAGTCTTTGTGATTCTTCAGGTTTTCAGCCACGAATGCCGTCGTGCTGCCAACATCCAGAAACACGCAGGATCCGTTTGGCACCAGGCTGGCAGCCGCCGATGCAATTCTGGCTTTTTCCTCGGGGCGTTTGCCCAGACGTGACACCACGGGGGTCAATGCCTCGGTATTGGCCAGATAGACACCGCCGTGCACGCGTTGCACCAACCCTGCCTTGGCCAGGGCCTTGACCGTGCGGCGCACAGTTTCTTCAGACACCTCAAGCGCATCAGCCAACAACGCCGTGCGGGCTGAGCCGCCCATACTTCGCAATTTGTCTAACAATTCCACTTCGCGATGGGTGGCGTGGGTGTCCAAAACAATACCCCCTAAATTACCTCTTAACAGGGGTTTAGACAGGCAGTTTCCTCAAATGTCCAGATTCTTCGACAAAAATGTGAGGGGTTTTGTGGTTTTCTGCGGCACATTTAAGCGACCTTAGGAAGCGTACCGAACCCCTGCCCCTTGCCCCGCCAAACGCGGATCAGCGGACTTCACAATAACTTCGCGGCCCTCAATGATCTCCCGGCACCGCTCCAATGTTTCTTCCTCCAGCCGGTGCATAGCTTGATATGTATAGAACGTTAGATGCGGGCTGAGGATCACGTTGTCACGTCCAAACAAAGCACTGAGCGGATGGCCTTCCAACGCCAGAGGCTCTTGACTGAACACATCAAGGGCCGCCCCCGCAATCCACCCTTCATCCAGCGCGCGGACCAATGCAAGCTCATCCACAATTGCTCCGCGCGACACATTGATCAGACACGCGTCAGATTTCATCGCCCGCAACTCAGCCTCACCGATCAGGTGACGCGTTTCAGCGTTCAGCACGGAATGGATCGTCACAAAGTCACTTTGCACCAACAAGTCATGCAAAGTCTCGCACCGCTGAACACCCAACGCGCTGAACCGCTCATCGAGTGTGTGCGGGCTATAGGCCATCACATTGGCTCTGAATCCTGCCCCGGCCATACGCGCCATCGAGCTGCCAATCTTGCCCAGCCCTACGATCCCCACCGTGCTGCCTGCAATATCACGACCCAAATGCTGCGCCTGTGGCCAGGCCCAACCTTCCCTATGCATGGTAAGTGCAAGGGCGGGTAGTTTTTTGGCCAGAGAGATCATCAGTGAAAATGCCCCCTCCGCCACTGTCTCTTCGGCATATTCGGGAATGTTGACGACCTTGATCCCGCGCGCCTTAGCGGTAGGAATATCAATCGCATCAATACCGACGCCGTATTTGACAATTCCTTTCAGATTGGGCGCGGCTTCAATCACGCGTTGGGTGATGGGCTGATAGCACATCAACAACAGCTCGGCGTCTTTGATCAAGGCGCACAGCGCGTCTTCCGAAGCGCCATCCGGCAACAGCTCCAGCTGATGCCCGGCCTTGCGCAGTTCTGCGTCGACATGCGGGGTTTCCAGCAGGGCGTCAGTGCGAACAATCTTCAATCGGCCACCTGCTGGACCGCGTCCTCAACGATTGTCATGGCCCTGTTCAAATCATCCTCGGATATGGTCAGCGGCGGAGACAAGGTCAACACGGACCCAGCGCTGATTTTGAAGCTCAGCCCCGCTTCGAGACAGGCATAATACACTTTTTCGGCTGTGGCATGATCCACCTCGCGTGTGTCGCGGGATTTAACAATTTCCACGCCAAACATCAGGCCACGGCCGCGAATGTCTCCCACGGCGGGATGATCGCCCAAGGTGCCTCGCAATCTGTCCATGGCAGCCGTGCCCAAACGATCCGCACGTTCGACCAGTCCCTCGTCCTCGATCACATCCAGGGTGGCCAATGCGGCCCGCGCCGTGACCGGGTTCTTTTCGTGTGTGTAATGGCCGATTGCAAAGTCTCCGCAGACGTCCAGATCTTGCCGGGCAATGACTGCAGCAATGGGCAGCATGGCCCCACCCAGGGCTTTGCCCAAAGTGACGATATCCGGAACAATCTCGTCGTGATCAAAGGCAAACATCCGGCCAGTTTTGCCCAATCCCGTGGGGATTTCATCCATGATCAGTAAGGCACCATAACGATGGCAGGCGTCTTGCACTGCCTTCCAATACCCTTTGGGTGGCACAACGGGCACGGCACGCATCGGCTCGGCGATCACAGCGGCCACATCGCCTTCGCGGCCCAGAACGTAATCGACCATGCTGGCGCAGGCCAAGCCGCAATTGTCTGGTCCCGCATGACCATAGGCGCAATGGTAGCAATGAAAGGGCGCGACATGCTCGGTTCCCGGCATGAGTGGCCCGGCGATGTGGCTGCGAAATGTCGCTTCGCCGCCGACCGAGGCCGCCCCAAAACCAGCCCCATGAAAGGCATCCCAGAAACTGATCGTCTTGAAACGCCCCGTGGCAGCGCGCGCGATTTTCAATGCCACTTCGTTGGCATCAGACCCACCAGTGGTAAAGAGCACCTTTGACAGATCATCCGGTGCCAGTTGGCCCAGACGCTCGGCCAGTTCCACGGACACATCGTTGGTGAAGCGGCGCGGCGAGAAGGGCAGCGCATCAATCTGCGCCTTCACAGCTTCTACGACCCGCGGATGCCCATAGCCGATGTGATGCACCGAGTTGCCGTGGAAATCCATGAAACGCCGCCCGGCAGTATCTTCGATCCAGATACCTTCGGCTTTGGCGATGGTGGCAACGCACGGGCTAGACAAGGATTGATGCAAGAAGGCATCCGAATCTCGCGCAAGAAGTTCTTGGGTCGGCGCATGGTTTTCGCGCGCCGCCCAGTCTGCCCGCGCCGCCGAGGTGTTTGCTTCGCCTTCGGTATGCTGCACCAGCGTCGACATGGGCGGTCCCTTTCCTTTTGCTTCAAATATCCCCGCCGGAGGCAAGAGTCCCTTTTGGCGTTCCGTCTGTTACGAGGGCCATGGCAGCGAATAGGTTTTCACATTAGTGAAGTACTTCATCGCTTCGATCACACCCTCCTTGACACCGTTGCCGCTGTCCTTGATGCCGCCAAAGGGGCTCATTTCAATTCGGTAGCCAGGTTGCTCCCAGATGTTGCAGGTGCCCACGTTCAGACCATTGATGTAAGAAATCGCCCGGTTCAGATCGTTGGTGCAGACCCCCGAAGACAGACCAAATTCGGTACCATTGGAAATCGCCATGACCTCTTCGTCATTGTCGGGCACGCGCACGATCGGGATCACAGGACCAAATGTCTCTTCCATCACCAGCTCGCTGTCATGCGGCACGTGGTCCACGACAATTGGCGGCAGCAACGCGCCTTTGCGCTCAGGATGGTAAAGGATTTTCGCCCCTTCTTTCTCCGCCTGCAGCACGCGGTTTTCAAAGATCTCCGCCGCCTGGGCATGGATAACACAGCCCAGCTCGGTTTCGGGATCTTGTGGATCGCCGAACTTTATCTTCTTGGCCTTCTCAAGCACCAGTGGCACAAAAGCGTCTGCCACGCTTTCCTGAACAAGAATACGCTTGATCGCAGTACACCGCTGGCCTGAGTTGCCCGTCGCACCCGCAACGGCAATCGTCGCGGCTTTTTCAAGATCCGCCTCAGACAGATCATTGCACACGATCAGTGGATCGTTCCCGCCCAGCTCCAACGCCTGGCGCTTGTAGACACCTTTGTTGGCGATGATCTTGCCTACGGGCACGCCACCGGTGAAGGTGATGATGTCGATGTGTTCATTGGTGATCATCTCGTCGCCAATGTCCTCTGGCAGACCTGTGACCACCTGGAACATCTCTGGCGGCAGGCCCGCTTCATAGAGAATATCCGCCAGCGTCAGGCACGTCAGCGGAGTCAGCTCGGTCGGTTTGCACACCATGCAGTTGTTGGTGGCAATCGACGGCGCAATCTTGTGGCTGACCATGTTGAGCGGGTGGTTGAACGGTGTAATCGCAGAAATCGCGTTCACCGGCTCGCGCATGGTGTAAATCTTGCGCTCTTTTCCGTTGTGCGTCAGATCGCAGCTAAAGATTTCACCGTCATCCTTCATCGCCTCGGCGGCGGCAAACTGATAGACATCCTGCGCGCGTTTGGTCTCGTAGATGGCGTGCTGATGGCAAATGCCCAGCTCCAGCGTCAGCCACTTGGCCAGATACTCGCGCTTTTCACCAATCAGAAAGCCGGCACGTTGCAGAATTTGACTGCGCTCATATCGGCTGAGTTTGGGTTTGTAGTTCGCCGCAATCTCAAACGCGGCCTTGGCATGTCTGGCAGTGCCCGCAGGAACAGTGCCCACAACCTCTTCGGTGTAGGGGTAAAGCACCTCTACCACATTGTCGGTGTGGATGGTTTCACCACCGATCCGCATGCCTTCGCGGCGGATCTCGATCTTGGAATTCTTATTCATGCGGGGGCCTCCTCAAGCGCTGCTGCCATCGCTGCATAGTAGAAGGCATCGAAGTTGCGCAAGGTCGGCGCGTTGGGCAGGTCGAGAATACGGTTGCAGATAAAGGGCACTTCCTGCTCGGTCAGCCCACCATGGCTGCGCAGAGGCTCTTTCAATGCGGCGAGGTCGTGGCGGTCCGCCGAGGTGCCAATCGTCATGTTCTCACTTGAGATCATCACCAGATCACCAATGCGATCCCCCGGCAGTTCAAACCGCTTGATGGCCTCTTCTTTGTCGACCACAAGGATCAATTCGTCCCGCGCGTCCAGCTTGGCCATAACTTCGGCCTTATCTGCGCCTTCGGGCAGATAGCAGGTGGCAAAACTGCCCAGCGCACCGTGGTGTACCACGTAAGGGTCGGTGATCGGCAAGATCACCCGAGCTGCGGCTTCGCCCAGCATGTCATCCATCAGATCTTGCAGGTAAATGACCGCCGGATCACCGTTGGCGTCGTGTTTTGGTTTCATGCCATGGTCAGCGGTGACAACAATGGCTGCCCCCAGCGCATCCAGTTCGGCCAGGTATTTGTCAAACATCTCGTAGAAGTCTTTGGCACCTTTGTCGTTGGGTGCGAATTTGTGCTGGATATAGTCGGTGGTCGACAGATACATCACATCGGGCTTCCACTCTTTCAACAGCTTCACGCCTGCGGCAAAGACGAACTCGCTCAGCTCGGAGGAATACACCTCAGGAACCGGCAGACCCATCCAGGCGCTGGCGTTGTCGATGCCATGCTCTGCCACTGTGGTGGTATCGGACTTTTCGGTGGAAAACGCGATGGCGCGATCTTCGTCAAACTTGAGGCCTGCGCCCAGCAAAGCCCGCAGCTTGTCCTTGGCGGTGACCACGGCCACCCGCGCACCCGCGTCGTAGTATTTTGAGAACACGGTCGGCGCGCGCAAAAAGCGCACATCGTTCATCATCACTTCTTCGCCTGTGTCAGGATCATAGAGGAAGTTGCCGCAGATCCCGTGGACCGCCGGTGGGCGACCCGTGGCGATGCTCAGGTTGTTGGGATTTGTAAAGGACGGGATCACCGAATGCGCCATGCGGTCGGTGCCGGTTTCACGCATACGCTTGAGCGTGGGCATCAACCCTTCGGCAATGGCCACTTCAAGGTATTCGGGCTCACACCCATCCAGACAGATGGCGATGGCGCAGGTTTTGGGCACCGCGTAGGTGCGGTCATTTGCAATGACGGGAGATTGAATAGTCATATCGGTTTGTCCTTTATCTACCGCGTTCAGGCGGCCAGTTTCTTGCGTTCTTCAAGGGCTGCGGCCGGCGGCGCAGCGCTGCTGACACCCAAGTCGTTCAAGGCCTGCCGCGCGGCCTCGACCACGCGGCGCATCACATATTCATCCATCCGTCCGATACACCCCACACGGAAGCTGTCCACAACGGTCAACTTGCCGGGGTAGATGATAAACCCACGATCCTTCATCAAATCGTAAAATTGGGAGAAATCGAACTTCGGATCAGAGGGGCAGAAAAAGGTAACGATGATCGGGCTCAGCCAGCGATCGGCCAGCAAGGTTTCAAAACCGAGTTCGCGCATCCCAGCCACCATCACATCACGGTTGCGCGTATAGCGCGCACCACGGCCTTCGACACCACCTTCGACCTCGTGCGTTTTTAACGCTTCGATGAAAGCTGCGACCACGTGAGTCGGCGGAGTGAACCGCCATTGACCCGTTTTTTCCATTGTGGCCCATTGGGCGTGCACATCCAGTGACAGCGAATGGCAATTTCCTTTCGCAGCGGTCAATTCATCCGTTTTCGCGATGACAAAGCCGAACCCTGGCACGCCCTCGATACATTTGTTGGCTGAGGATACCATTGCGACGTAGTCGAGCTCTCCTGCATCCAGCTCAACCGCGCCAAACGCGGACATGCTGTCAATAAGCAGCTTGCGCCCTGCGGCATGCGTGGCCTCGGCAATTTCCTCAACCGGATTGAGGATGCCGGAGGATGTTTCACAATGGATGCAGAGAACATGTGTGATGGCTGGATCATCCGCCAGGGCTTTCGCCACTTCATCGCCGCGTGGAGGCAGATAATCCCCCTTGTCGATCAGTGTGAAGGCGCGACCCAGATATTCCATGGTTTGAGCAGCCCGCAGACCATAGGCACCGTTCGACAGCACCAGCACTTTGCCATCCTTTGGCACGAACGTGCCCAGCATGGCTTCTACACAATAGCTGCCAGATCCCTGGATCGGGATACAATCGTAAGCGCTACTGTTGGAGCCGATCAATGCGAGCAAACGGCTGCGCATCTCGCGGGTCATGGCGCGGAAATCGTCGTCCCAACTGCCCCAGTCGCGCAGCATGGCCTGTTTAACCTCATATGACGTCGTCAATGGGCCAGGGGTTAACAAATATGGTTCGCCAAAATGCGGAGACGGGAGGGGTTTGGTGTCTTCACTCATGGGAAAAATCCTTGCAGCAGCCTGCGGTCAAAATGGGTGAGTTCGTTGCATATGTAAAATCTCTAATTTATATTGATCCATAAGTTTTATATATAGGCGATGTTTTCATGCGGTATAGCCAACTTCGCGCCTTCCATCACGTCGCCCTTCGCGGAGGGTTTTCTCGTGCGGCAGAAGCGTTGAACCAAACTCAGCCTGCCCTGTCCGATCAGGTGCGCAAGCTGGAACAAGCACACGACACGTTGCTGTTTCACCGCGATCACAAGCAAGTTCGGCTGACCCAGGCCGGTGAAGGCTTGTTCCGACTGACCCAACAATTCTTTGAACTGGAAGATGGAATCGCGGAATATCTGAGCCAGTCGCGTGCCTCGGTGCATGGCACATTGCGTATTGTTGTAGATTCAGCAGTACACGTGACCGATGCCCTCAGCCGGTTTCAAGCCACCTATCCGGACGTTTTCGTCTCGCTCAAAACCGGCAATACCGAAGAGGTGCTGGCAAGGTTGCGGAACTATGACGCCGAAGTGGGTGTTGTGGGCAATTTGGAGCCTGCATCGGATTTGGTTAGCCACGCCTTGGGTCGATCCCCGATTATTGCGATTGCCAGCGAAGGGCTGTTGCCGAAGACAAAGAAAACACTCCGGTTCGAAGAGCTACCCAAATGGCCCATGGTCTTTCGCGAAAGCGGCTCGCACACTCGTCAAAGTATGGAAGCGGAAGCCGCGCGCAGAAACATCAGCCTCAATCCCACGATCGTCGTGGACGGGCGCGAAGCTATGCACGCCTTGGTCGCCTCAGGCGCAGGTCTTGGATTTGTTTCAGAAGCCGAGTTTGGCCGCGACGCGCGCCTGCGCAAAGTCCCGATCAAAGATCTGGATATCACAATGACAGAAACTCTGGTGCATTTGAATATGCGGGCGGACGTCCCCGTCATCCGCGCCTTCCTGCGAAGTATGAAATCTGAGACGAACCCTGCCCGTCCCTCGCCATGAAATCGTTTGTTTGGAGGCAGGTTGTCCGGATCCGAAAGAATATTCACGCATATTTTCGCACAAATTCCCACAAAGCACTTGAACTGAATTCCGAATCTCTGTTTCCTGCGGGTTGAATTTACAAGAGCGCGCATGTCGAACCCCCACACCAAGAGCATAGCACCCGTCAACTTACCCGGAAGGGAAGGTTGGCATGTGGCGTCTGCCTTTGAGTTCATGCTGGCTTTGTTCCGTATGCGAGTCGCGAGTTGTCGATACGACCTGCAACCAGTGATTGAAACTTGCGACCAGCCGCTTCCGCACAAGAGCCTCGGCGCTAAAATCACCTTTGCAGATCAGTGTTTTGCTCATACCATGCCTGCATCCGCGAGCGGCAAACGCATGCTCTGGCACACAAATATGTCAAATCACACAATGGGTTTGGCCAAGGTTCCATGATCTGCCCGACTGTCATGAACCATTCACAAAAGACGGGCATCCAGATGAGGGCGCATACGCAAGTTTGCCGCACTTTGTCAGAGGCAGATGAAAACAAAGGCAATCACCTAAACCGCACAGGCGCACACGGCGCGCGTCGGCCCTGGAAAGGTTGGCTTGCGCGCCAACGCAACACCATATGTCGCTGCCTGCCTTCAGGCTTTGACTCAACAGATGGGAAACGGACCCCGCACGACTTAGTCCGACAACAGGAGAGAAAATGAAAAAGTATCTTTTAAGCGGCGTCGCTGTTCTGGCATTGCCAGCCGCAGCGTTTGCCAATTGCCCGGCCATTTCGGTGGCTGACATGGGGGGTGTCGCCGCTGGCGCATATCCACAACAATATGATCTGGCCGAGTTCCAGGAAGCTGCTGGCTGCACCATGGAATTCTCGGAGAATCCTGAGATTGCCGCGCTGAATAGTGCCATCAAAGGCAACGGTGATCTGGCCCCTGTGGCGGATCGTTTGCCGATGGAGCCTCTGGTGGTTGTGCCATATGCGAGCACCGGCACATACGGTGGCACACTAGACGTTCTGTCAAACGCAACTGAGGCTGGCACGTCTGACTTCCTGTCGGTGCGCCACGTTAACCTGGTTCGTTATTCGGACGATCTGGCTACGATTGTGCCGAACATCGCAAAATCATGGTCTTGGAATGATGATTTCACCCAGCTGACCTTCACCTTGCGTAAGGGCCACAAGTGGTCAGATGGCGCGCCGTTTACTTCGGCTGATGTTGCCTTCTGGTACAACAATCTGATGATGGACACGAACATCTTTGAAAAGCCCAAGGATTACGTGACTGTTGCTGGCGAAGCTATGACCGTGGATACGCCTGACGATGTGACCGTGGTGTTCAACTTGCCTGCACCCAAGCCGGGCCTCTTGGCACACTTCGCCACGCACTTTGCCCAAGGCTTCCAGCCCAGGCACTTCCTGGGTCAGTTCCACCCCGACATCAACGGCGATGCCGACAGCTATGCGCAGTCGCTTGGCTTTGAAAACGGCTATGACGCGATCAAGGCTTACTACGGCAACTCGGACTGGACCGACACGCCCTCACCGATGCTGTCCAAGCCTGATTTAGTCGATGGCTTGCCAAAAGCCACGCACCCCACGCTGGAAAGCCACATCTATGTTGGCGACACCACCGAAGGCCGTCAGCTAGTGGCAAACCCATACTTCCACCAGGTGGATACAACCGGTCAGCAGCTGCCTTACATCGGCAAGCAAGACGAAGTGTACATCAACGACAACGAAGTACGCATCCTGAAGCTGGTGAACTCGGAAGTTGACTACAAGTCGCAGTCTCTGCAATTGGCATCCGCTCCAATATTGTTGGAAAATCAGGAAAAAGGTGATTACACGATCTACCTGCGCCCTGAGATTACAATGGGTGCTTTTGGCTTCAACGTCACCCACGAAGACCCTGAAAAGCGCAAGGTCTTTGGTGATGTGTCGTTCCGCGAAGCGATGTCTCTGGCGATCAACCGCGAAGAGCTGAATGAAGTAGGCTTCTTTGGTCAGGGTGAAGGCAAACAATATGTAGGCTTCTCGCCACTGCCTGACTTTGCTGATCCTGCAATGACCAGCTACATGGCTGAGTTCGACAAAGACGGTGCGATGTCACGTCTGGACGCGCTAGGCATGGCCGACACTGATGGCGATGGCTTCCGCGAGCTGCCAAATGGTGACAAACTGGTGCTCAACCTGAACTACTCGACCCAAGGGATTGCCGGTCAGACCGTTGAATTGGTCAGCCAGTACTGGGCCGATGTGGGCATTCAATCCAGCGTGAAAGAGGTGACACCGGACGAGTATCGCTCGGCACAATCCTCGAACAAACTGGACGTATCCATGTGGCGCAAAGGTCAGCCCGTTGCCATCGTTCTGGGCAACAACGAACTTTGGGTGCCTCCGTTTGAAAACTACTTTGGTAACCGCAACGGTATGCTTTGGGCCGAGTGGGTCGACAGCGACGGTGCCGCAGGCGTTGAGCCTCCTGCGGACGTGAAGCAACTGATTGAAGATATCAATGCCTTCCAATCGGCAGATCAGTCATCGGCAGAATACGCAGAGCTGGGCGCACGTATGGTGGAAACCATGACCAAGAACTTGTTCTTCATCGGCACGGTGAATGCGCCTGCACCGATCTACCAGAACAACAAACTGCAGAACTTCACCGAGTTCCAAACGCACAGCTATGAGTACTACCGTACGTACCCATACCGCGCGTCGCAGTGGTGGTTGACCGAATAATCGGTTTCGCCCTTTAATACTGATCCGGGCAGCACGCCTGCCCGGATCGCACTGGAACGACCCCATCCAAACAAGGGGCGGAGCGAACCGCCCCTGAATTACAGACAGGGACAGCTACATGCTGCAATTTGCGAAGTTCGTGTTGACCCGGGCGGTGATGGCCCTGATCACACTGGTCATCGTTTCGCTTGTTGTGTTTTCACTGATGGAACTGGTGCCCGGCGATTGCGCCGAGCGATATCTGGCCTTCAAGAACACGCAAGGGTCCTCCATTCAGATCGCCAACGAACTGGCCGCCGAACGTGTGCGGCTGGGCCTTGACCGCCCATTCCTGACCCGCTGGGTATCGTGGATCGGTGGCGCGTTTCAGGGCGACTTTGGTGACAGCTGTATCCTGCGGGTGAACATTGCCCAATTGCTGGGCTCGAAATTCTATATTTCGCTGGGTCTGTGCCTTGCCTCGCTGGCGCTGGCCTATGCCATCGCGATCCCCGTCGGCATCATCGCTGCGGCGTCTTCGAACGCTTTCCTGAACAACGGTCTGCGCCTCTTCAGCTATCTGGGTCTGGCGATGCCGAACTTCCTGCTGGCCCTGATGATCATGCTGATTGGCACGGTCTATTTCGGCGAGACGTTAACGGGGCTCTTCTCAAACGAATATCGTGATGCGCCCTGGAGTTGGGACAAGTTCGTAGACCTTCTGAAACACGCCTGGTTGCCGATCTTTATCCTTGGCTGGTCGGCCACGGCCTTTGCCCTTCAAACCGTGCGGGCACTGATGTCCGATGAGATTGGCAAGCTTTATGTGACAGCCGCTGCGGCGAGAGGTGTATCCGGTGGCAAGCTGCTCTGGCGTTATCCGGCCCGGCACGCGTTGGGTCCGATCGTCAACAGCCTCGGCTTTGACCTCAACCGCATCTTCAACGAGCTGCCCATCGTGGCTTTGATCCTGACCTTGACTGAGGCAGGTGCTCTGCTCATCGAAGCCCTTGCGCGCTCAAACGACCAGCAGCTTGCGGGTGCGATCATCTTCTTGCTCACGGCTTCGATCGTGACGCTGAACTTCTTTACCGACGTGCTGTTGGCGGTGCTGGATCCGCGCGTGCGCAAAAGCATCATCAGGTGAGCAACATGACAGATCAAACCGCAAATACACCCCATTCTCTGGATGCCGATCAAAAGGCCAAGGAGGCGTATTTCACCGCCTCCCAAGGTCAGCTGATCTGGGCCCGGTTCAAGAAACAACGCGCGGCCATGATCGCCGCCTGCGTGCTGGTGTTCCTGATGCTTTCGGGCATTTTTGCACCCTTCCTGTCGACCTATGATCCGACGATTGCAGGCAAGAACAAGGATTACACCAACGGCGCGCCGCAATTTCCCAAGTTCTGCGATGATGCTGGATGTAGCTTGCGGCCCTTCGTTTATGGGGTGGAACGCGAGCGCTCCATGGCCACCAATTTCCGCTGGGTGACGAAGGTCAACACCGAAGATCGCAAGTACATCCATTTCTTCGTTGAAGGCTGGGAGTACAAGCTGTTCGGGTTCATCCCGATGGACACCCATCTGTTTGGCGCGCCCGAGGGCTTCGTGCACATCTTCGGGACCGATCAATCGGGCAAGGATATTTATTCGAGGACGCTCCACGCCATTTGGACCTCGATGAAAGTGGGGTCCATCGGCGTGTTCATTGCCTTCGTGCTCGCGCTTATTATTGGCGGGATATCCGGGTACTATGGTGGCTGGGTCGATTCGATCTTGCAAATGATCACCGATGCCGTGCGTACGGTACCTGCGATACCGCTCTTCATGGCGGTGGCGGCCTTCATGCCGCCCGAGTTATCGGCCGAGGCCAGATTCTTCTACATATCGCTAATACTTGGCTTCATCGGCTGGCCAACCCTGGCACGGCGGGTCAGGACTCATCTGCTGACCGAGCGCAACCAGGAGTACGTGTTGGCCGCGCAACTGTGTGGCGCCTCCTCGGGCCATGTGATCCGCCGCCACCTGTTGCCCAGCTTCACCAGCTATATCATCGTCGATCTGGTGATTTCATTTCCTTACATGGTGCTGTCTGAAACGGCACTGTCGTTTATCGGGCTGGGGCTCAAGGACCCGGTCAACTCGCTTGGTGTCATGCTGCAAAACGTCACCAATGCCGACGTGCTGCTGAACTATCAGTGGTATTTCATTCCCGTCATCTTCTTCATCGCGCTCGTCATGGCTTTCGTCTTTGTGGGCGATGGGTTGCGCGATGCGGCTGATCCTTATTCGGACAACAACAAATGAGCGACCTGATCACAGTTCAGAATCTGACGCTGCAATTTCGCACCGATGAAGGTCTGATCACCGCCGTTGAAGACGTGTCCTTTCGCGTCCGCAAAGGTGAAGTCATGGGATTGGTCGGTGAAAGCGGCTCGGGCAAATCCGTGACGGCCAAGGCGCTGATGCACCTCAACGCCAAGAATGCCGTCTATACCCCCGAAAGCAAGATCATCCTGCACACTGATGAAGGTGATTTGGATGTCCTGTCTTTGCGCAAAGCGGCTGACATGAAGGTGGTGCGCGGCGGGGCGATCTCGATGATATTCCAGGAGCCGATGGCCAGCTTTGCCCCCGCGATTTCGATCGGGAAACAGATGGTCGAGCAGCTGATGCTGCATTCGGATATGACCAAGAAACAGGCGCGCAGTCATTCGATTGAAATGCTGGACCGGGTGGGGATTTCCGATCCGCACAAGCGTGTCGATCAGTTCGCATTTGAGCTGTCAGGCGGGATGCGCCAGCGGGCGATGATCGCCATGGCGCTTTCGACCAATCCCAAACTGCTGATCGCGGATGAGCCGACCACAGCGTTGGACGTAACCATTCAGGCGCAGGTCATCGATCTGATGCATGATCTGGTCAAAGAGTTCGACATGGGGATTATCTTTATCACCCATGATCTGGGCGTGGTGGCGCAAACCTGCGATTACGTCTCGGTGATGTATCTGGGCCGTTTGATCGAAAAAGGCCCGGTGCGCGAAGTGATCCGTGACCCGCGCCACCCCTATACCCAAGGTCTGATTGATGCGCTGCCGAAACTGGATGAGTTGGACAAACCTCTGACGCCCATTCCCGGCGATATCCCCTCGCCTCTGGAACGTCCCAAGGGCTGTGTGTTCAACACCCGGTGCTCGAAGATCGTAGGCGATGTTTGCATGAACGATCTGCCGCGTGACGTGCAGGTGGATCCTGTTCACCGTGTCGCCTGCCACATCTACAATGAAGAGGGCCAGGCATGAGCAAAGATGTATTGATCAAGGCCCGGGGGCTGTCTGTTGGATTCCAGATTGGCAAGGGCCTCTTTGACAAACGCGTGCTGAAGGCTGTCGACAAGGTGGATGTGGATATCGAAGCCGGATCGTTCTTTGGGCTGGTGGGCGAAAGTGGGTCTGGAAAGACAACGCTGGGCCGCGCCTTTCTCAAAGCCGTGCCTATCACTGATGGAACCGCCACCTATGACGATGGCGAGGTTTCCTATGATCTGGGCGGATTGGATGGAGCCGAACTAAAGGACTATCGCAAGCGGGCGCAGTTGATCTTTCAGGATCCCTATGCGGCACTTTCCCCGCGGATGACTGTGCGCGACATCATTGCCGAACCGCTGGAAGTAATGGGGCTGACAAAATCACGCGAAGAGACCGACGCCCGTGTGCGCGAGATTGCCGCGAAATGTCGGCTGAATCTCGAACACCTACGACGCTTTCCGCATGCTTTCTCGGGAGGGCAACGTCAGAGAATTTCGATTGCTCGGGCATTGGTGTCGGGGCCGAAGTTTGTGGTTGCGGATGAAAGTGTCGCTGCGCTGGATGTGTCTATTCAGGCGGATGTTCTGAACTTGCTGAAGGAGCTGCAACGCGATCTGGGCATCACATTCATGTTCATCAGCCACGATCTGTCTGTGGTCGCGCATACATGCGATCATGTGGCGGTGATGTATCTGGGACGGCTTGTAGAATCTGCCCCAACGATGGAGCTGTTCAAAGCTCCGCGCCATCCCTACACCAAGGCGCTGTTTTCGGCCATTCCATCGCTGGATCCGGATGATGACAGCTCGGCGCAGAAACTGGAGGGAGAGATCCCATCACCAACCAACCAGCCATCGGGATGCAAGTTCCACACGCGGTGCCCGTTTGTGCAGGATCGTTGCAAGTCTGAGGAACCAAAGCTGGAACATGCGGATGGGTCAGGTCATGAGGTGGCCTGCCATCGGTGGAAAGAGTTGATGGAGACGGCAGCGCTTTAATGGTTTCGAATTACCTTCGGCAATCCGACAAGCTGGGTGCGCTGCCCCCAGACCCCCGGATACTTTTGGCCAGAAGAAGGAAGGATCAGACGTCTTCATCGACCTGATGCACTTCGATGACATTGCCATCGGGGTCGTAAAAGAAGATCTGGTGCCAGCCCGCAACGGCACGTTCGCCCCAATCTGAATAGGGGATGTTTTGGGCGTCAAGGTGCGCTTTGAAAGCACCGAGGTCATCCGTGCGATAGGCGATGTGGCCCGTGGCCACTGGGTTCACGATCTGGCCTGTGGCAAAACCCGCCAGTACATCGCGCTGTGCCAGATGGGTTTGGATGTCACCGTCGTGCAGGAAGGACACATCGCCAGCGTAGCCCTGTTTCTTCTCAAGTGTCGGCAGGCCGTCTTCAGGTGTGCTGAGACCCAGAATATCTCGATAAAATGCATCCATCCTCGCCACGTTGTCTGTGGCGTGGTTCACGTGATGCAATTTCAGCTTCATGTCAGATCAGTTCATCAGCCCAGCGTGGCGCAGGCCGTCATCGACCAGAGTGCGCGTGCTGTCGCTGAGACCGGTCAGAGGTGAACGGACTTCCTCAGAGCACAGGCCCAAGCGTGACATAGCATATTTAGCACCCACAAGGCCCGGTTCCGTGAAGATGGCCTTGTGCAAGGGCATCAACTTGTCCTGCAATTCCAATGCGGTGGCATAGTCGCCGGACAGCGTAGCCTCTTGCACCTGAGAGATCAAAGCCGGGGCGACGTTGGCAGTGACAGAGATCACACCGACACCGCCTTGGGCGTTGAACCCATGTGCCGTTGCATCTTCTCCGGACATCTGAATGAAATCCTTGCCGCAGGTCATGCGCTGCATGCTGACACGCGCTAGATCAGCCGTGGCGTCTTTAACGCCGATGATACGCGGCAGTTTGGCCAGCTCGCCCATGGTGTCGGGGGTCATGTCGATCACCGAACGGGGCGGGATGTTGTAGATCACGATGGGCACATTGCAGCTGTCATGGATCGCTGTGAAATGCGCAATGAGCCCCCGTTGCGTGGGCTTGTTGTAGTACGGCGTGACCACCAGAATGGCATCGGCCCTGACCCTTTCGGCGTGTTGGGCAAAACGGATGCTTTCCAGCGTGTTGTTGCTGCCAGCCCCTGCAATCACCGGAATGCGGCCAGCTGCGGCGCGCACCACTTCTTCGACCACGGTTTCGTGCTCTTCATGGGTCAAGGTTGGTGATTCACCGGTTGTGCCCACAGGCACAAGCCCCTTGGAGCCTTCACCGATATGCCATTCCACCAGTTTCTTGAGCGTATCAATGTCCAGTTCGCCGTTCTTGAACGGCGTGACCAGTGCAGGAAATGATCCTCGAAACATGATACGCTCCTTTTGTTTCAGCTGCTTAGCCCAGTTGGGCCGGGGTTGAACTTGCGCGCCAATCTAGCGGCTTCCTGCCAGTCTGCCAAGTTTGTGAATGGACGGCAGGGAGTGGCGTACTTAGGTTGACGCTGTCTATCCTTTGCCTCAGCCGGAAATGCAAGACATGTTGCGCAGAGTTCTGATTTTACTAGTGTTGCTGTGCCACCCAGGTCTTCTGCTGGCGCAGGCTCCTCCGGGTGTAGGCGTGCTTATCTTGCCCGAGCCTCCGCAGCGTATTGCCCCTCGGCCTCTGGCCAGTGCGCTGCACGCGATGCGCGCCGGGCGGTGGCAGGATGCAAAGAACCTGGCTGCAAGAGACGGGCCTGCTGCCGTTCAGATGATCGAATGGTACTATCTACTGGCGGGCCATGGCACCTTGTCCGATGTCACCGCTTTTCTGGAGGCGCACCCCGATTGGCCTTCGCAGGACTATATGCGCAAACAAGCGGAAGACGCGATTGACGAGGCGGCGGACGCACAGGTGCTGGCCCTGTTTCGGGATCATCCGCCACAGACTGGTAAAGGCGTGCTGGCCCATGCCCGCGCTCTCATGGCCACGGGTGAAATTGGGGCTGCCGAGGCGGGGTTGGTCGAGGCCTGGCTGAGCTTTGATCTGACCACTCAGGAGCACAACACATTCCTCGCACGTCACTCCGATCTGTTGGCCCCGCATCACGCCGCGCGGCTCGATATGGCACAGTGGCGCGGCTTGAAGGACGTAGCCCTTATGCTGCCTCTGGTCGACGAGGACCAACGCAAGCTGATGGAGGCAAGACGTCTGGCCAAGTCAGGTGGCGACAGCTTTGACAAAGCGCTTGCAGCCTTGCCCGCAAAGATGCGCACCGACGGGGGCATCGCCCTGGTGCAGTTCAACCGCTATATCAAGCAGAACCGCGAGGATGCGGCGATCGCATTGATCCTCCAGCAAAGCCGGATAGAGAATGGGTTGGGTCGACCCCACAAATGGGCCAGTTGGCGCCGCGCTTTTGCGCGCGCCAAAATGCGCGCAGGCGAGGCACAGCTGGCCTATGATCTGGCCGCGATCCATCAACTGAGCGAAGGATCCTCGTATTCCGATCTGGAGTGGCTTTCGGGGTACCTGGCCCTGACTTACCTGGGCGATGCCGAATTGGCACTGGACCACTTTCAACGGTTTCGCGCAGCAGTGGTCACACCTATTTCGCTGGGCCGAGCCGGGTATTGGATCGGTCGGGCCCAAGAGGCACTGGGCGATGCAGAGGCCGCGCAACTGGCCTACGAAGAGGGTGCCAGACATCAGACCAGTTTTTATGGGTTACTGGCTGCCGAACGCGCAGGGGTTGCCTTCGATCCATTGATGTCTGGATCTGCAAAATATGAGGTGTTTGACGGCTCAGATTTATCACGCTCCACAGCTGTGGAGGCCATGATGCTGGCCGCCTCCATGGGAGACCTGAACCTGACCGAGCGGTTTGTGATCCAGATGGGGCGCACATTGGAAGAACCACAATTGGGCCAGCTTGGGCAGGTTTTGGCAGAGATGAAACAGGCACATTTGCAAGTCATGTTGGGCAAGGCCGCTGCACGGCGCGGTATCGTTCTGCACGCGCCGTACTACGCACTGCATCCGATGAAAGACATGGCGCATCCTGTCCCAGCCGAACTGGCACTGGCCATTGCACGACGCGAAAGCGAGTTTGACTTCGGCGTAGTTTCGGGCGCGGGAGCGCAGGGGTTGATGCAAGTGATGCCGGGCACCGCGCGGGATGTCGCGCGGGATTTATCGCTGGACCATGATCCGGCGCGCGTCTTGTCTGACTGGGATTACAATGCCACGCTGGGGTCGGCCTATTTGGCGCAAATGACCGAGCGGTTTGACGGCAATATCATTATGATTTCAGCGGCATATAACGCGGGCCCTGCACGTCCACCGCGCTGGATGGAGGCCAATGGCGATCCGCGCGGATCGCGACCCGATGACACAACTATCGTGGATTGGATCGAACATATTCCGTTCCGAGAAACCCGGAACTATGTGATGCGCGTCTCTGAAAGCCTACCGATTTACCGTGCCCGGCTGGGGCGTGATCCCTTGCCCATCCCCTTCAGCGCCGAGTTGACAGGCAGCACCATCGAGGCCCGCCTGCCCCCCGTCGGAGAGTAGCGCCCGGCACGCAAAGCCCCGGACGCCACCGAAGGTTAAAACGCCTTTTGCCAGCCAATGCTGAGCGTGTAATCCGTTTCCATCTGTGGACCGTTGAGGTCTTGATAGATCGGAATACCGGCCTCGATCGCCAGACGATGCCCGCGCAAATCACCCTTCTGGCCGATCATGTTTACCCCGGCAAAGAGCGTCACCGTTTCGCCGCCATAGTTCAGCGGATCAGCGGTTTGCACCGGCCCCCGGATCAAAGCGTCCTGACCCGAGATGTGCCCAACGGTTTTCGCCTCGATCCGGCCCGACAGGCTGATCCAGGGCTGGGGCTGATAGCTGGCCCAGAGGCTGACGGCACCTTCGTCGCCCAGCGCATAGCCTTCGTCGTTCTTGTCCAGACGAAACACTCCACGCAATTGCGCGCCGTAGCCCCAATTGCCGGACCGACCTGCATAGGTCAGCCCCGGCAGCAGGTCATACGTGCCCGAGCCCAGTTGCATCGCATAGGGCAACCGCACCGTGGGGCGCATGTTCATCGGGGTCAGGATCTGACCTGTCTCGGTGATCGACCCGGTGGGCAGGCTCAGGCCCAGATTGAAATGCAGCTTGTGGTCGTCTTGCTCCCACAGTTTGATCAGACCTGCGATTTTGACATCGCCGATGCCTTCGGACTTGGTTTTGAACCCGCCCAGCACCGTGGTGCCAGCAGGACCGGCATAGGTCAGGTGGTTCATGGATTTCTCGATGTAGGGCACCATGGCCATCAGGGTCAGATTGTCTGAAGGCGCATACATTGCCCCAAACATATGCATGTCCATCGTCATATCGGTGGGCACCACACGCAACGTAGGCGGCTGCATGGGTGCGCCGAAAAAGCTGTTGGGGAAGGTGGTGGCAATCGCATCATTGCTGATTGAACTGGTGCCCACGCGGTTGCCGCCCATATCCATCCGCATGAAACGGTAGGACAGCATCACCTCGCCTCGGGCATGGCGGTGATCGCCCATCACACCAATCGGCGCATGTCCATCGGCGCGCAGGGGCTGGTTGGTATCATGGCTGGTGTGGCCTGCATCGGCATGGGCCATGGGGGCAGATAGCCCAACGCACAGCGCGAGGGCCGTTAAGGTTGCAAATTTCATCTGGTCATTCTCCGGTTCGGGTGGCCTGACATGGCCCCCGCTGACAATTTCAAAAGGTGATGTTGAAAGGTCAGACGACGAACGGAGGGGCACGCGAATGGTTGTCGCAGGGGGTCACTACATGGCGCGCAGGACTTGCAGGTTTCAGGACATGTGCCGCCACAAACACCGTGGCAGGCGGGGTGAGTACAGGATCGGCCTGAGCCACCACACTGACAATCCCAAAGAACGGGCATGGATCAACCTCGGCCCCATCGGGTGTGTCAACCGGCTGGCCGTCCTGCATCGAGATATAGACAATCTGACCACCCGAACAAATCGCCATGATCCCCGGCGCGGGTGAGGCGATGATGAAGGGGGCCGCCACAAGCCGCAGAACAATCACACATCCCAGCAACATAGCTGAGAATTGGCTGAGTGCAGAAGGGTGCCGGATGGGTCTCATTGATCCTGAGTCTAGTCTGTTCTGTCCCGTTGGACTTTGTGCCCAATCAAATTCAAGTGGTACGGTCTGAGCAGGGAAACGCCAGTGCCGATGGCACTGGTGTGCCCCGGTCAAATCGCCGCAATCTATGGTTAGGCGCTGAGTTTGCGTTGCCGCCACAGCGTAAACAGACCCGCACCCACAATCAGCGCAACACCGAAGGCCACGTTGGGCCGGATGGTTTCACTGAACACCGAAATGCCAATGATGCTGACAAAAACCAGTTGCAGATAGGCGAAAGGCTGAACTGCGCTGGCCTCGGCCACTTCATAGCATTTAATCAGGGTGTAGTGTCCCAAAGCGCCTGTGATACACAGCGCGCCCATCCAAACCCAGTCAGACCCTGTCATCGGTTCCCAAAACCAGATGCCAGCAGCCGTCATGGCAATGGATCCCACGGTACCCGTCCAGAAAAAGCTGGTCGCAGCGGTATCCCGCCGCGCGGCATACCGGGTCAGCAAGCCATATAGGGCAAACATCAAAGCGGCCATCAAAGGCACCACGGCCTCGGGTTCAAACACTCCAAACCCGGGTTCCAAAATGATGATCACCCCCACAAAGCCCACAGCAATAGCTGCCCAGCGACGCCAGCCGACGTGTTCCCCCAGGATGGGTCCCGAGAGCGCCGCGATCAGCAGCGGGTAACAGGCAAACACCGCATGGCTTTCAACCAGCCCCAACAACGTAAACGCCAGGATCATCACGCAGATCTCTGCCACCAGCAGAACGGCCCGAAAGGCTTGCAACACCGGCTGGGTGGTGGCGGCTGCAGCCCGAATGCCACCCGCATTCCGGCGCGCCAGGGCGATAACAAAGGCTGCAAAGAACCAATAGCGGATCATCACCACCATCATGACGTTGTATTCGCCTGCCAAATGGCGGGAGATACCGTCTTGAATTGCGAACACGAAGGTCGTGGCCACCATCATCAGGATGCCGAGGCGGGTGTTTTGTTCGGTCATGTGGTGCTGTCTTTCACAGGGAGATACGCCGTGGTCATATGCCTCTTGCGGCCATATCCCGGTTCTCTTGTGACTTCAAACCCTGCCTCTGCCAATCCACGTCGCACAAATCCCGCTGCAGTGTAAGTGGCAACAGTGCCTTGGGGCCCGGTGTGTCGGGCCACATCCGCCATCAGTTGCGGCTCCCACAGTTCAGGATTTTTGGCGGGTGAAAATCCATCCAGAAACCACGCATCCGCAGCACCGTCCCATCGGGCCAAAGTTTTGCGGGCGTCTCCGATGATCAATTGCAGCTCAAAATCAGGCCCACTGAGTGACGGCGGCAGCATCGTATGGCCCGCACAGGTCTCAAACACATCCAATGGCAATTCCGCAAAGCTCTGCACCGTACGCAACACATCTGGCAGGGACATGGGATAGGCCTCGAAACTGGTGAACCGCAGTTTCCCCGACACATTTGCAGCGCGCCAGGCTTGCAAGGTGGTCAAGAAGTTCAGCCCCGAGCCAAAACCCAGCTCGGCCACGTGAAACCCATCGCGAAACCGATCCGGTAGGTCATTGCCCGCCAGAAACACATGGCGCGTTTCGGCCAGCCCGTTTTCAAGGCTGAAGTACGGATCATCAAAGTGTGTCGAGACCGGCACATCGCCAGCGCGCCATTCCAGCTGTGCCTGCTGGTCCTGCATGGGTCGATCCTTTAGGAAGAGGTTGAGTTTCAACCCGACCATGCAGAGGAGTGCTGCGTTTGGCAATGGCCGATATCACCATCATGGGAGCTGGCATTTTCGGGCTTAGCATCGCCTGGTGCTGCCAGTCGCACGGTGCCCGTGTGCAGGTGATCGACCCCGGTGGGCCTGCGGCGGGTGCGTCGGGGGGAATCGTGGGTGCCTTGGCCCCTCATGTCCCGGAAAACTGGAACGACAAGAAGGCGTTTCAGTTTGAAAGCCTGATGATGGCAGAGGCGTTTTGGGCTGATGTTTGCAAAGTGTCGGGCTTGCATTCAGGATATGGGCGCACAGGTCGATTGCAGCCCTTGGCCGACGACACTGCCGTTGATCTGGCACGACAGCGGGCAACAGAATCCCTTACACTTTGGCAAGGCCATGCGGTTTGGGAGGTGGTGGAGGCTGACGCCCACGGTTGGGCCCCTGTCACACCAACTGGCCTGTTGATCCGTGACACTCTCAGTGCGCGCATTCATCCGCGCCGGGCCTGTTTGGCATTGGCTGAAGGCATCAAAATGCGCGGTGGAACCGTCACCCACTCCGGCCAGCCCGAGGGTCAGATTATATGGGCCACAGGTGTCGCTGATCTTGAAGTATTAAACTCAAATCACACACGTGTGGTGGGTAATGGCGTCAAAGGTCAGGGGGCATTGTTGCAGTTTGACGCCCCTGACCTGCCACAGCTTTTTGCGGATGGTGTGCATATCGTTCCACACAGCGATGGGACGATTGCAATCGGATCGACCAGCGAACGGGACTACGCATCGCCGGACACCACAGATCACCAGTTGGACGACGTGATCGAACGCGCCCTCCAGGCCGTTCCAATTCTGCACGGTGCTTCGGTGGTCGAGCGGTGGGCAGGCGTGCGCCCGCGCACGCGCTCTCGTGCCCCGATGTTAGGGGTGCACCCACTGCACAAGGACGCCTTCATTGCCAATGGCGGCTTCAAAATTGGGTTTGGCATGGCCCCTAAAGTGGGGCAGGTCATGGCGGATCTGGTATTGGATAAGAAGGATCAAATTCCTCGTGATTTCAGACCAGACGCCTCGTATTAGGCCCGCTATTCAGCTTCGGCCACCATGCATTGCTGCCCCTCTAGGCCCCTGATCCATGCTGATCCGGCTTTCCAACACATCGTCGCAGTTTCAAAGTCCATCAGCGGGGCAGTTGCCCGAAATTGGAAACGCTTTAAACCACCGAGTTGAGCATCCGCCATCAGGATAAGATGCTGCGCCAAAAGCGGGCCGTGCACGACCAACCCCTCATAGCCTTCCATATCACGGGCATAGTCACGATCGTAATGGATGCGGTGCCCATTGAATGTCAGGGCGGAATAGCGAAAGAGCATCGTCGGGTTAAATGTCAGGCTCTGTGCATCATCTTCATCCTCTCGGGCACGCGGGGCCGTGGGCTTTGGAGCTGTTGAATCGGCCTCTTCCCGGTATACCAGTTCTTGCCAATCGGTGACGCAACATTTCCCGCCCTGCCAGATTTCATGCCTGAGTGTCACGATACCAAGACTTCCACTGCGACCCTGTTTTCGCTGGGCCGTTTCGCAAACTGTGTGTTTTTCAGCCAAATGGCCCACTTTCAACGGTGCATGGAACGCCAATCGCCCTCCAGCCCACATTCTCCGAGGTAAACCCAGATCAGGGATCAGCCCACCAATCACGGGATGCCCATCATGACCCAAAAAGCTAGGCGGCTGAGCATCCCAAAAATAGATCTGATGGAAAAACGGAGGTAATATATCTCCCTGCTCCACTGTCATTTGCTGACCCAACATGGCCCACATTGCCTGAACACGGGCCGGATCAAGCACATCTGTCTGGATTTGCATTTTGCCGTTCATCTGTTCAAGTTAGGCGACGAGTAATCCATGGGCAATCCAATCGTATGAGACCACATCTTTCTTCGTTGGATCATCTGGTTTTGACAGCCAATGATTTGAAACGCACCGTCGCGTTTTATCATCAGATCTTGGGGATGGAAGTCATCCGCTTTGGTGACCCCGAAACGCTGCGCGTCGCGCTGCGATTTGGCACGCAAAAGATTAACCTGCATCAAGCGGGAAAAGAGTTTGAACCCAAAGCGAAGACCCCTGCACCGGGCACAGCTGATCTTTGTTTTCTCACCGAAGTGCCTTTGTCCGATTGGCAATCTCATCTGGAGCGAAACAGCGTTTCAATAGAAGAAGGGCCGGTGTCGCGCACTGGTGCGACAGGGCCCCTCAACTCGATTTACATTCGCGATCCGGATGGCAATCTGATTGAAATATCAGTGTCCGTCTAAGATGACGTAATTTCGGCGCGCAAGAGTGCCATACGTTTGGCAAGCGCCTCGCGGTAGCTGTCCGCTTTCAGTCGCCCGTCGTCATCAAACGCGTCAAAGGCGCCTGCCACCATGATCCCGGGGCCTGGCACCAGGTGAACCTGCAATTGCGCCAGACATTGCATCGTCATGAACAACTGCGTCTCGCCTCCAGTGCGCCCTGCGGCCGCAGACATCACCACCGTTGGTTTATTCGCCCATGGGTTGCTCTCGGTTCTGCTAACCCAGTCCAAAGCGTTCTTCAGAACACCGGAAATGCCCTTGTTGTACTCAGGCGCAGAAATCACGACGGCATCTGCAGCTGCAATCTGATCTGCGAGGGTTTGTACAGCGCTCGGTACACCCTCCGCATCTTCCAGATCACCATCATAAAGCGGCAAGTGCAGATCAGCGTCCGTATGATCCGCATCTCCAAACGCGGCCACGGCCTCGGTCAGCAGCATCCTGTTGAAGGACCCCTTGCGAAGCGATCCTGAGATCGTGAGAAGTTTGAGCTGAGCCATTGGTGTTTCCTTTCATTGAGCAATCCTGCGCGAATATGCGCGTTACACTCAATGTGCGGCAGGGGTGGTGCTATCACAATGCCCACATGCGCACAGAAACTGTTCAATTTCACCTATACAGCACTTTAAAGCACACAACCCCCCCCGGTGCATTTCAGCAACCGGGGGCACTCTTGAAACTGGGATGCGAGTAAGGGTTTACCAGTCGGTAGGGCCCTTGTCGGCAAAGGCGTGAACCAGAAAATCAATGAAGGCACGGACCTTGGGCTGGGTAAACCGGCCGGGTGGGTAAACTGCATAGATACCTTGGGTTTCCGTGGGCAAATCAGGGATCACATCCTCAACCTGACCATTGGCCAATGCGTCTGCATAAAGGAAGCTGGGCAAATAGGCGATGCCGAGACCCGAGATGGCAGCGTTCAACAAGGACTGTCCGTCATTTACACTCAGACCACCTGCAGTGCGCACCTGACGTTTCTCACCCGAAGGCGCGGTCAGTTTCCAAACCGAGCCATTGGCCTGGCTGGAGTAATGCAGCAATTTGTGGTCATTCAGGTCGTCAATTTTCATCGGACGACCATGTTTTTGAAAATATCCTGGGCTTGCGATCATCCGTTTGGTGGTCTCGGTCAGCTTCCGCGCCCGAAGCGAACTGTCTTCCAGCTCACCAATGCGAATTGCCATGTCAAAACCTTCCGAAATCAGCTCCACATAGCGGTTGTTCAGCACCATGTTGACCGTGATATCCGGGAATTCATCCAGAAAATTGCCCAATACAGGGGACAAGTGATTGACCCCAAAATCTGTCGCTACTGAAATACGCAACAGACCCGAAGGATCAGATTGCATCGACGAAACCAATGCGTCGGCTTCACCTGCATCATTCAATACCCGTAAAGCCCGGTCATAATAGGCCAGGCCAATCTCTGTGGGGCTTACGCGGCGTGTGGTTCGATTTAGCAAGCGTGCCCCAAGACGCGCCTCTAATGAAGACACGTGCTTGGACACGGCGGACTTGGAAATGCCCATCTTTCGCGCTGCGTCCGTAAACCCGCCCTGGTCTACTACCGTCGCAAACGCTTCCATTTCGGTTAGGCGATCCATACTCGATACCTCTGCTCGTTTATTCGAGGCTCAGGTATCACCGGGAAATCAGGCACAACTGGGGCGCATGCCAGACAATATCAGGGTTTTCTAAGGGATGGTTAAGGGCATGGTAGTCGACGGGCAAAACCACTCCCGAGAAAAGTGTGCCAGTAAATTATGGCTTTGCAGCAGTATCGCAAAATAAGGCTTCACAATGTCGATGCCAGCCTTGTGCCCTGATCAATGGCGCGCTTGGCATCCAGTTCCGCCGCAACATCAGCGCCGCCGATGATATGCGGTGTTACCCCCCTCGCTTGCAGCGCCTCTGCCAAGGAACGCTCGGGCAGCTGCCCGGCGCAGAGCACGATTGTATCCACGGCGATCAGCTGTGGGTTTTCTCGTGCTTCGCCCGTTGAGATATGCAGCCCATCGCCGTCTATCGCTTCATAATTCACGCCGCCCACCATCTTGACACCTTTCATGCGCAAGGCGGCCCGGTGGATCCAGCCCGTGGTTTTGCCCAGGCGTTTGCCCGGGGCTTCGGCCTTGCGTTGCAAGAGCGTGATGTGACGCGCAGGGGCTTCGGGTTGAGGGCCATCCTTGGCCAGACCACCGCGTGTCTTTGCCGGATCACCGATGCCCCATTCGGCTTTCCACTCCTCTAGGTTCAGCGTTGGGCTTTCGCCTTTCTGCACGAGGAACTCCGCCACATCAAATCCGATGCCCCCTGCCCCGATCACTGCAACGCGATCACCGACCGGAGCATTATGACGCAGAACGTCGATATAGCTCAGGACATTGGCGCCTTCTTGTCCGGGGATGCCAGGATCACGTGGGATCACCCCTGTGGCGATGATCACCTCGTCAAACCCCTGCAGGTCTTTTGCACCTACTTCTTGTCCCAGCTTCAGTGTGACACCGGTGTCGTGCATCATTGTGGCAAACCAATCCACCAGCCCATGGAACTCTTCTTTGCCGGGGATCACGCGCGCCATGTTCAATTGACCACCAATTTGCTCGGCGCGGTCGAACAGAGTGACCGCATGTCCTCGCTCAGCCGCCGTCATCGCCGCGGACAGCCCTGCGGGACCTGCGCCTACGATCGCCACCGTTTTGGCGTGGTCTACTGGTGCAATCACCAACTCTGTTTCATGGCAGGCACGCGGATTAACCAGGCAGCTCGACAATTTGCCCGAGAACGTATGATCCAGACAGGCCTGATTGCACGCAATACAAGGCGCAATCAGGCCTGCGCGCCCTGCCTTGGCTTTGCTTACAAACTCTGCATCTGCCAAAAACGGACGGGCCATGCTGACCATATCCGCATCACCACCTGCCAGAACCTCTTCGGCAACCTGTGGAGTGTTGATGCGGTTGGATGTGATCACCGGAATATCCACTTGTCCCATCAGTTTTTTCGTCACCCAGGAAAACGCAGCCCGTGGCACGGATGTTGCGATGGTGGGAATGCGCGCTTCATGCCAGCCAATGCCGGTGTTGATGATCGAGGCTCCGGCCTCTTCTACCGCTTTGGCCAACTGAATGACCTCGTCAAAGGTCGAGCCGCCCGGCACCAGGTCAATCATCGACAACCGGTAGATGATAATAAAGTCGGCCCCCACAGCGGCCCGCGCGCGGCGCACCACTTCAATCGGCAGGCGCATGCGGTTTTCATAAGATCCACCCCAACGATCTTCGCGTTTGTTTGTATGGGTCACCAAAAACTGGTTGAGGAAATACCCCTCGCTGCCCATGATCTCGACCCCGTCATAGCCCGCTTGCCGAGCCCGCTCGGCGGCTGTCGCGATGTCTGCGATCTGCTTTTCGATGCCCTCTTCGTCCAGTTCCTCCGGTGGAAAAGGAGAGATCGGAGATTTAATCGCGCTTGGACCAACGCAGTCCTTACTATAGGCATAGCGCCCCGCATGCAGAATCTGCATCGCAATACGACCACCTGCGTCATGCACCCGGTCAGTGACGATCTTGTGGTTCGCGATGTCCTCGTCCGAAAACAACCCGGCTGCACCTGGGAACACGCCGCCTTCGCGGTTTGGGGCCATGCCCCCTGTCACCATCAAGCCGACATCGCCCCGTGCCCGGGAGGCGTAAAACTCCGCAACACGGTTCCAATCCTTGGTTTCTTCCAAGCCGGTGTGCATCGACCCCATCAAAACACGGTTCTTTAGTGTCACATGGCCCAGATCAAGCGTGGCAAGCAAATGGGGATAGTCAGTCATGGCGGTCTCCTTGAATCTCGGTCAACCTGCCCCGGCCTTCCGCGATTGTCACTTCAAACGCTGCGTTACACAGGCAGCTGTTGAAAACATGTGCGCCATGTCAAGAACACAGCGGCGATACGTCAGTTCGCATCTTGCAGCATAAAAGCGTGCGGACGCACTCCTTTTGGTCAAGCGCGCATATCTTTCGGAGACCCCATCACCACATAAGAAGTGATTGAGTTCACCTGGGGCAACGTGCCCACCACATCTGTGTGGAATCGCTTGTATTCGATCAAGTCGGCCACTTCGATGCGCAGCAGATACTCCACGGTGCCTGTGATGTTGTGGCATTCCACCACTTCAGGTGCGACACTCATGGCGCGCTCAAACGCTTCCTGACTGGCCTTTGTATGAGAATTCAGCCCCACCGTGGAATAGGCAACAAAACCGATCCCCAAGGCCGTTTTATCCAGCACGACACGGTATCCTTTGATCACTCCTCGCCGTTCCAGATCCTGTACACGGCGCAGACAGGCCGAAGGCGACAGTCCTACCTTTTCAGCCAGGTCGAGGTTGCTGATCCGGCCATTACGGCCCAATTCTTGCAATATATTTTGATTAATTCGATCCATTGCCAAATTATATTGTGCAATTTTTCATTTTAATCAATTATTTGCAATTCCACACCAAATAATTCGGCATAAGCTTGCCTGCATGACTTATGATCTCTTCATTGCATTGTTCACCTTCGCCCTGGTTACGGTCATCACGCCCGGACCAAATAATCTGATGCTGATGGCGTCGGGTGCTAATTTTGGGTTCCGACGTACGGTGCCCCATATGTTTGGCATCGGATTGGGCATGCCGTTGATGGTGATCCTAGTGGGCATCGGGATCATGCAGGTTTTTGACCGCTATCCGCTCAGCTACACCATCCTCAAGATCCTCAGCGTGGTCTATCTGGTGTATCTGGCTTGGAAGATTGCCAACGCCGCGCCTCCTGAACAAGGGGAGCCTCAGGGCAAACCACTTACATTTCTGCAGTCCGCTGCGTTTCAGTGGGTCAATCCCAAGGCCTGGACCATGGTTCTCTCGGCGATCACGCTTTATGCCACCAGCCGCGATCTTTGGGCCGTTCTGTGGGTCGCGGGCACCTATGCCTGTGTCTCGTGCATCTCAACCACCAGCTGGACTGTGTTGGGTCAACAGCTGAGTCGCCTGCTAAAAAGCCCCCTGCGTCTGCGTGTTTTCAACTGGATCATGGCAGCCCTTTTGATTGCTACGTTGATCCCCGTGCTTTGGCCCGGAACCGATTGAGGCGCTTAGAAACGATTGCAAACCGACCCAATCATGGCCATATATCCAAGCGTTACGTTTGGAGCATGACATGACCATCTATCTCGATTTTGAGAAACCTCTGGCCGAAATCGAAGGCAAAGCAGAAGAACTGCGTGCCCTCGCGCGTCAGAATGAAGAAATGGATGTCGAAGAAGAAGCCGGCGCTCTGGACAAAAAGGCGTCAGAAATGCTGCAGGACCTTTACAAAGGTCTGACGCCCTGGCGCAAATGTCAGGTCGCACGTCACCCGGAACGGCCGCATTGCCGAGACTACATTGACGCGTTGTTTGATGAATACACGCCCCTGGCCGGCGATCGAAATTTTGCGGATGATCATTCTGTCATGGGCGGTCTCGCTCGTTTGGGAGATCGCGCTGTTGTGGTGATAGGCCATGAAAAGGGCAATGACACCAAATCTCGGATTGAACGCAATTTCGGCATGGCCCGTCCCGAAGGTTATCGCAAGGCTATTCGCCTGATGGACCTGGCGGACCGCTTCAATCTTCCGGTCATCACTCTGGTTGACACGCCGGGCGCCTATCCCGGCAAAGGGGCCGAAGAGCGAGGGCAATCCGAGGCCATCGCCCGGTCGACAGAAAAATGTCTGGCCATTGGTGTGCCTCTGATCACCGTCATCATTGGAGAAGGTGGATCGGGCGGTGCTGTTGCCTTTGCTTCGGGCAACCGCGTGGCGATGCTGGAGCACTCGGTCTATTCCGTCATCAGCCCCGAAGGCTGTGCCTCAATTTTGTGGAAAGATGCCGAGAAAATGCGCGAGGCCGCCGAGGCTTTGCGTTTGACCGCCCCTGATCTCATTAAACTGGGAGTGGCCGACCGCATGATCGACGAGCCGATGGGGGGCGCGCACCGCGATCCGCAAAAAGCGATTGCGGCGATTGGTGAGGCCCTCGAAGCCATGTTGTCCGAGCTAGATGGCAAGACCCGCAAGAAACTGATCAAAGAACGCCGCGAGAAATTTCTGAAAATGGGCACTCAGGTTCTCACGGCCTGACAAGGCTTTGAACCTATCCTTTCAACATCCGCAGTCCCTGTGTCACGTCTGAGCGGACCGCCAGACGCAGACCCGGCTCGTCTCCGGCCTTCAGAGCCTGAATGATCAACCGGTGATATCTTGGCTGCTCTTTGCGCTCCAAACGTCCGTACAAGGCGCGCATCGTCGGGCCTAACTGCAGCCACACCGTTTCCGCCATGGCCAGCATCGCAGGCGCCTGGGCGCGCAGATACAACGCCCGGTGAAATTCCAGATTGCGCCGGATATAGGACACCGCATCATGTCGCGCGATATCTTCGGAAATGCGGGCATTGATGCTCTGCAGCCGGTCAATCAGCGCAATATGCGCACGCGGCAAGGCCCGGCTGGCCAATTCAACCTCGATCAAAGCCCGCAATGCGGCCAGTTCTTCAATCCGCTCTGAGGTCAACTCGGGCGTTGACACGCGTCCCGAATTGCTCAGCGTCAGGGCGCCTTCCGCCACCAGACGCCTCACTGCTTCGCGCGCCGGGGTCATGGACACGCTGAACTCTGCCCCGATGCCCCGCAGCGTCAGGGGTTGGCCAGGGCCAATCTCTCCGTGCATCACGCGGCTGCGCAATCCGCGATATACAGTTTCATGTGCCGATGGTTTTGGATCAGGTCGCGTTGAATAGAGCATATTGCGTTTGTGATCACAAAGTTGCGCAAGGTCAATCTTTGAAGCGATAGCGATGAAAGTACGATCCATTCTCGCGCAACCAGCGGCGCGGGGCTTCGTATCCGGGCTTTAGGCGCTCCACCACATTCCAGAAGGCGGCAGAGTGATTCATCTCCTGCAAATGCGCGACTTCGTGGGCGGCGACGTAATCGAGCACATCTGGTGGGGTCATGATCAAACGCCAAGAATACATCAAACCGCCATCTGACGTGCAGGATCCCCAACGCGAGCGGGTGTCTCGCATGGTCAGACGGATGTAATCACAGCCCAACACTGCCGCATAACGATCCGAGCAGTGCGCCAGTCGGTCCCGTGCGCGGGTCTTGAGCCAAGCTTGCACCCTAGGACCAATGGTCTCGGGCGCACCGCCCACGCACAGGCAATCCCCCTCAACAGAAATGCCGCGCCCCGGCACTGATGCGATTCGCAAGACATTGCCTTCAAATGGCATGTCCACGCCGTCCGTCACCTGCACCGGGCTCACCTGTTGTGCGACTTGTTTGCGCAGCCAATCCGCCTTGGATCTGGCGAAGTCCAGTGCTTCCCGCTCGTGGACGCCCTTCGGAATGGTCAAGGTGACCTTGCCGTCAAGCCCTGACACCCGCAGCGAAATTCGCCGCGCACGGGCGGATTGCTTGAGCACAAGTGCGACCGGGGGGTTGCCTGGGAGGATGTGTTGGCCCATATGGCCTCCTGAAGATCGTTGAACCGCTGCTCTTAAAGCCTTTGACACCTGTAGCGGGTTATGGCAGTTGGCGCAGACCCATCGCAAGAGACAGATGAAAGGGATCACCCATGCCCAAAGATGAATGGGGTGTGAAACGCCTTTGCCCAACAACTGGCAAACGCTTTTACGACCTGAACAAAAATCCGATTGTCAGCCCCTACTCGGGCGAGGCGATCGAAATCAATTCCGGCAAGAGCCGTTCGATCACAGCGGATGAAGAAGACGCTGAAACGAAAAAGATGAAAGAGGCAGACGTGGACACGGATGCCGATGTGCTGGACGATGACGACGAAGTCGATGTCGATCTGGGCGATGACGTGCTGGAAGACGATGATGATGACGAAGTCTCTCTCGACGACATTGCCGATGTCGCCGCGGATGACGACGACGATTGATCGCAAGATCAGGGCGGGATTTTCCACTTGATCCCGCCTGCCGCTTTGCCTAAGACGCGGCGACGGGTCAGGTGACCCGCAGGTATGGGGCCTTAGCTCAGCTGGGAGAGCGCTTGCATGGCATGCAAGAGGTCAGGGGTTCGATCCCCCTAGGCTCCACCAATACCAAAACCCTTGCTTTATTGTCGCTCAGGCGCTGCAGTTGGATTGGCGCACAGGCGCATGAACACGTTGCAATGCAAACTCTGCGTATGTACTGACTGTCCCTGAAATTGCGCGGTTGTCAGCTTCGTCTGAAAACACGTCAAAGAGGAGATTGTCATGTCCGAGGATCTGTCCGGAGCAGAAGAAGAAGTCGCGTTTTGGCGTGGAGCGTTTGAGCGGTACAAAAACGACCCTTCAAAATCCTACATCGGTGTAAAACTTGACCCGGATCGCCCCTTGCAAGGCGAAATCGCTGAACGTGTGCGCATCTCGGTGGATGGCGAGCAAAAGATTGCGCGTATCCTTGATGTTGGATGTGGACCGCTCTCGACTGTCGGGAAAAAGGCAGATGGGCTCGATGTGGAACTGGTGGGGCTGGATCCATTGGCCGATGAGTATCAAATGCTCATCGACGAGGCGGGCCTGAAAAGCCCACATACATCGGTTGCCGGATTTGCCGAGAAAGCGTCTGAGTATTTTGGCGAAGGCTCCTTTGATTACGTGCACGCTGAAAACTCGCTCGACCACGTGCAGGATGCCGAACGCGCTGTGGCGGAACTTCAGAAAACATGCCGCCCTGATGCCGTGTTCTTTTTCCGAGTTTTCGTAAACGAAGGTGAGCACAATCACTATTCAGGCCTGCATCAGTGGAATTTCGATTCCTACAACGGAAAAGTCATTTTCTGGCGCCCTGGCCAAATTCACTTTTTGGATGAAGTGTTCCAACTGCCTGTTCGGTTCTGGTATGACGATGCCGTGCATGGGCCCCATGAAAAACACCGTAAATTCCTGAATTGCGAAGTGCATAACACCGATCTGACCAAAGGGTTCACGGACATTGGCGGCATGAAAGTACGCTATCTGCCCAGATTCTCGAACCTGGTTCTGCAGCGCAATGATAGCTTTGATTTCGATGCCCGGTGTTTCGCGCACTTTCACTTCAAGGATCAACCGCGCCATGTCGAATCTTTGGTGTGGCCATCGTCTGACAAACACCATGTATTGAAGGTGCCAGAAGGTGAGCTAAGCCGCATCGTGTTAGGACAATTCAGCAAAAAAGTTCTGCCTTCGGGCGATCAAGAGCTGACAGAGCTCTGGTCGGGCTCCGTCCCGTTAGAATAGGTCTACCAGCCAACTACACCTTATGCAGCCGGGGCTGCCCTTGCGTCTCGGCTCATTTGCACACTAACATCAATGGGGTCATACTTGGCCCTATAGGATGGAAAGGTGCCAATTTTGAGCGACGCAAAAGGCCCCACTGAGACCCGGCAGGATACTTATGTTCTTGAAGAACAGGTGGGGTATATTTTGCGCGTTGTCAGCCAACGCCATGCTGCAATCTTTCAGGCACTCAGCCCCGAAGGCTTAACGCCGCGACAGTTTTCGGTGCTGGTCCGGGTGGCCGAGGTGGGAGCCTGCTCGCAAAACCATTTGGGCCGTTTGACCGCGATGGACGTCGCAACCATCAAGGGCGTGGTGGACAGGCTGAAGGGAAAAGGGTTGTTGGCACTTGAGCCGGACGCGAAAGACAAGCGGCGCACCATCATTCGCCTGACACGCTCAGCCAAAGCGATGATCAAGACGCTGCATGAGGTGGGCCACCAGATTTCGACAGAAACCGTCGCCCCTCTGACCCCAGCGGAGCAATCGACCCTCATGGGGCTTCTACGCAAGATCAGTTGATCTGCGGCTGCGGGGTTCAAACCCCCAGATGCAGCTTCAGCTTCTCGGGTTGCGCGCGCAGCATCTCGGCGGTCACCGTTTCCAGATCGCGGCCGTTTTCGACAAATGTCACCTGATCGGCAATCGACAAGACCGCATCCACCCGTTGTTCGACAAGCAATATGGCGACACCTTCGGATTTCATCCGAACCACCACCTGGCGGATTTGTTCGATCATCGAAGGTTGCAGCCCTTCGGTCGGCTCGTCCAGCAACAGCACTTGTGGCCGCAAACACAGCGCTCGTGCTGTGGCCAGCATCTGTTGCTCTCCACCTGACAGGGTGTTGGCCTGTTGGTTCAGTCGATCTTTGAGAGGGGGGAAAATATCCAGCACCCAGCCGCGCGTATCCGCCGAAACGTCGCAGGTCATCAGACCCACGTCGATGTTTTCCGCCACGCTGAGTTCCGGGAACAACCTGCGGCCCTGTGGTACATAGCCGACCCGGCGTTTGGGCACCTCATGCGCGGGTAGGTCGCTCAGACATTCGCCGTCCAGTTCAACCGATCCAGCACTAAGTGGCACCAGCCCCATGATTGCCTTCATGACGGTTGTTTTACCTGCTCCATTGCGACCCAACAGACAGTGGATTTCGCCGGATTTGGCAGACAACGACACGCCGTGCAGCACCTTCACTCGGCCATAAGCGGCTTGGATATCCTTCAGTTCAAGCATCGACATCTGTCCCCAGATAGGCGGCTTGTACGGCAGTATTTTTACGAATCTCTTCGGGTGTGCCCGAGGCCAACGATCGCCCATTGTCCAGAACATGAATGTAATCCGCTGTGCGCATCACCACATCCATGTTGTGTTCGATCAGTAAGATGGTGGTGTCCCCGACCAACGTCTTGATCAGCGTAACGAAATCATCCACTTCGGATTCAGCTAGCCCTTGGGTGGGCTCATCCAGAATGAACAGGCGCGGATCCTGCACCAGTCCCATCGCGATCTCCAGAACGCGCTGGTGGCCATAGCTGAGGTCGCCTGCGTCTTGATCCGCACGGTCCAAGAGGCTGACCTGTTCCAACACGCCCGAGACTTTGGTTTGTACCGCCTTGCGATCCTTTCCCAGTCGGCGACGTGCCGCAATGGCGATATTCTCGCGCAGTGTCAGCCCAGCGTAGACGGAAGTGATCTGAAACGTATAAGCAATGCCAAGCTGAATGCGCTTATGTGCAGGCAATGCGCTGATGTCCTGTCCGTCAAAGATCACCTGCCCACGCGTCGCAGGGATACGCCCGCTGACCATGCCCACAAAAGTGGATTTGCCCGCGCCGTTCGGTCCGATCAACGCTGTGACCTTGCCACGCCGCAGTTCAAAATCTACGTCCTCGTTGGCATTCAGCCCGCCATAAGATTTCGTCAGGCCCTTGGTCTCTAAGATCACGGCAGCCATCGCATGACCCTCCGGCGCAGCTCTCCGGCAAGGCCCTGAGGCGCAAAAAGCGTCAGCAGCACCAGCACGACACCTGCAATCAGCATATAGGCCTGTGTGACCGAGCTGCTGAGGTCGATCAGATAGAACATGAAGGCGACACCGATAATAGGCCCCAGTGTGGTCCCTGCCCCGCCCAGCAGGACCCAGAGAAGCGGAAAGATCGAGTATTGCACCGTGGCAAAGGTGGCCCCAGCGTATCCAAAGAGAAGCGCATACGCCGCCCCAGCGAGCCCTGAGATGGTGCCCGACAGGATCACCGCCTTCAGTTTGTGCCGGTCTGTGTCATAGCCCAGCATCCGTGTGCGTTCTTCGTTTTCGCGGATGGCCACCAAGGTGCGCCCGAACGGCGATCGCACCACGTGGGCGATCAGCAGGAACACCACGGCAAACAGGATCAGCGCTGCAAAGTAGCGTGCGGTCTCTCCGGTGATGTCGATGCCAGCGATCATCCGATCAGGCTGCGGGATGACAAAGCCTTCGTCGCCACGGGTGTATGCCCCGAAGTAAAGGATGGTCAGATACCCGGCCTGCGCAAACATCAGTGTGACGATCATGAACGCGACGCCACTGGTGCGCAGGGCCAGAAACCCAACCACGGCCGCCATCACAACGGCGCAGATCAGGCCAATCAACAAGGCAGGCTCGGCTGCAATGCCAAAGCTGTTCATCGCCATGCCAAGGCCATACATGCCCGTCGCAAAGAACAGCGCGTGTCCAAGGCTAAGCAGGCCAGTGTAGCCAAAGAGCAGGTTGAACCCCATGGCGTAGACGGCAAGTACCATGATGCGGCTGAGGTTGCCCACATGATAGGCGGGCAACACGAAAAAGAGTGCGAAGAGCACCGCGATCACGCCCAGATGCAGCAGATGCGAGCGTTTGGTGTCACTCACCGTTCAACCCTCCCCAACAACCCCTGAGGCCGGAACACGAGAACGAGCGCCACCACGAGCGTGGCGAAGATCTTGGCCAGCGTTGGAGTGAAAAAGACCGAGATGATCCCGTCGCTCATCCCGATGAGGAAAGCGGCGATGACGGTCCCGGGCAGACTTCCTAGGCCGCCGATGATCACGACAATAAACGACAAGAGCAGAGGGTCATGGCCCATCAGGTAATGCGCTTGCTGGATCGGCACGACTAGAACGGCACCCACGGCCGCAAGTCCCGCGCCCAGCCCAAAGACGTATGAATACACGCGGCCCACCGGGATGCCGAACGCCTGCGCGGTTTCACTGTCTTGCTGCGTGGCACGCATGATCAACCCCGCTTTGGAGCGGGTCATCAGCAGCCAGAGCGCCGTCAGAATGGCCATCGCTGCAAAGATCACGAATAGCTTGTAACTGGTGATGCTGAGGCCCCAGGGCCAGAACATCTCGAACCCGGACTCACCCAATTCAAACCAAGGCAAGGCCAGCCGATCGTTAAACGGCGGTTCCACCGGACGGGCATCGGGGCCGAAGGTCATCAAGGTGGTTTGCTGGATGATATAGAGCAGGCCGATGGTGGCGACGATCGTGCGGTCGGGGTCGTATTCGACCCGTTGCAGGATCACGCGGTCTGCCACCACGGCAATACACCCTACGATCAGCGGAGCCACAACCAGAGCGGCGACAAACCCCAAAGCGGGGCTGGCCCCCACCATCGAGGCCACGACCCAGGCCAGCACAGCTCCCAGCATGTAAAACTCGCCGTGAGCCACGTTGACCACGCGCATGACGCCAAAGACGATACTCAGCCCCATGGCCGTCAGCGCCAGAATAGCAGCAGTCACCGCGCCTTCCAGCGAGGCCAGCATCAGATGCGGACCAAAATCCATCTCTCACCAGCCTCGCAGAAGGGTCAGATCAGAAGGACATCGTGGTGTAGTCCACTTCGTCCTCGTACATTCCATCCTCGACCGAGGTGGTGTGTTGCACCATCAGCTTCCCATCTGTGACTTTCGAGATGTACTGATGTCCGAAGGTCTGGTGGGTCTTGCCGTTGAACACTTTGTGGCCCTGCGGGTGATCGTCGGAATGAGGCATGTCTGTCATCGCCTCCACCGCCTCGATAAGGGCAGCACGGTCATCGGGGCCCGCATAGCCAGCGGCCTCCATCCCTGCTTTCACGATGTTGAGCGTTTCCCAGCAGCCAAACATATGGGCGTAGGTCGACACATCCTTGGGATCATCCACAGAAGCGCCCATCTCGTTCACACCCACGGCGGCGCGGTACATCTTGTCATGCTCGGACTGATCTGCCTGCACATGGCGCGGATTGCCTTCCCAGAAGTAGGAGCCCTCAAGGAATTCCAGGCCAGGGCTGCCAAAGCTGACCGCTTCAAGACTGTCGATAAAGCCAAAGAGCTGCGGGCCCTGGTCGCCAAAGAATTCGCCCAATTCTTTCACGAAGGTCAGTACACCGGGGCCGACCATGACGTGATATAGCACCTCGGTTTCCCGTGGGATGTTGGGGAAATACTTGGTGAAGGATGTCTCGGTGGGCGGAATTGGAATGCTGGCCACCACCTCACCGCCCTGCGCTTCGATCGCGGCGGTAAAGTAATCGCGGTGGTCATGGCCAAAGGCAAAATCGGGATAGATCATGGTGATCTTCTTGCCAAGGTTCTCGGACACAAACGGTGCCATCGCCTGCACCTGGCTTTTCACGTCCGTAATGCCGGGCTGCAGCGTGTAGCGGTTCAGTTTGCCGCTGGCGACATGATGCCCTTCGGAAACCACGAAATACGGGATCTTCAGCTCGCCCGCACGCGGGGCGGAGCCGTAAACGACATGGCTGAAGAGCGTGCCAAAGGCGATATCGCAATTGTGCTGGGTTGCAAATTTTTCGACCACTTCAGCACCCCGCTTGGGATCGGTGCCGTCATCTTCGGTCACGATTTCCAACTCGCGGCCATTGATACCGCCCATGTCGTTGATGCGCTTAGCGGCTGCCTGCGTTGTACGGTCGTACCAGCGACCATAGGAGGCGCCGATGCCCGTGGCGTGCATCTGGAACCCTACTTTGATCGGTCCTGCCGATTGGGCATGGGCAAAGCGCGCCACATCTGGCATGAAGTTCGTGGCTGCTGCCACACCTGCGCCCGCGCCAATGGATTTCAGCAGACCGCGCCGCGTAAAGGCGTTCTTTGGTGTCTTGGTCATGTTTATTCTCCCTATTGCAGGCCATCTTAGGCCCGGTGTTTTATCGCAGTTTGTGTGTATACTAACGAAATGTCCAGTATAACTTGCCACCTCCCACATGTTGCGGCGGAGCAGACATCGGATGCAAGCCCCTGACGTCTGCGAATACACAAACATAGAAGTTTGTTATTGTTGATGTAAGCGTGACCCGGCAAGATTGCGACTGACAGCACTGCATGCCGGAGCCCATATGTCCAAAGTTCTTTACGAAAAAGAGGGTCGGATCGGGCGGATTACGCTCAACCGCCCTGATGTCATGAACGCCATCGACGATGATCTGCCACGTGAATTGGCCGATGCTGTGGCCCGCGCTGATGCGGACCGGGACGTGCATGTGATGGTGCTCTCGGGCGCGGGCAAGGCATTTTGCTCAGGTTATGATCTGGCCCACTACGCCGAAGGCAACGGCCCGAATAAGGTGGTTCAGGACATGCCCTGGGATCCGATGCAGGATTTTCAGTTCATGTGGGCCAATACGCAATCTTTTATGTCTCTCTTTCGGGCGATGAAGCCCGTGATCTGTAAGGTGCATGGGTTTGCCGTCGCAGGCGGATCAGATATCGCCTTATGTGCGGATCTCACACTCATGGGCGACACCGCACAGATAGGTTACATGCCCACCCGCGTCTGGGGATGCCCAACGACGGCCATGTGGGTTCACCGCCTGGGGCCAGAACAGGCCAAGCGAATGATGTTCACAGGCGACAAAATCACAGGGCGCGAGGCGGCCGAGATGGGTTTGGTGCTAAAGTCGGTGCCAGATGATCAATTGGACGACGCTGTTGAGGCATTGGCCACACGCATGGCCTCGGTGCCGATCAATCAGCTTGCGATGCAAAAGATGGTGATCAATTCAGCCGTGGAAGCACAAATCAACCAAACCCAGCGGCTGTCCACGGTGTTTGACGGAATGACGCGCCATTCACCCGAAGGTCTGAACTTCAAAGCGCGCGTTGAACAGGTCGGCTGGAAACAGGCGGTTCAGGAACGCGATGATGGCACGTTTGACTGGACGCAGAACAAGCCCATTGCCTGAAACGGCCATGCGCCTTTTGCCTGCGAGCGCGTGTGTTGCTCGGGTTCACAAACTCCGCGCCTCAGCGAAGGAGACCAACCTCCGGCCCTTGGGATCCCACAGGTTCATACGCAACCCTGCAAGGCTGTCACGCATGGACAGGCGGTTGATGGCGGCCAGTTCAGGATGGTCGTCCAGAACTTCAGGCAAGCGATAAAACGGGATACGAGAATAAAGATGGTGAACATGATGCAAGCTGATGTTGGCGGTCATCCATTGCAGCCACCCGGGCAGGATGACCTGGGATGAACCATGCAGTGCTGCCTCATGAACCTGCCAATGATCACCGTCTTCAAAATGCGCCCCTTCAAACTGGTGATGCACATAAAATGTCCAGACTCCCGCAAAGGCAGCAATTGTTGTGCTGGGCAAGAAAATCAACAGAATCGGAGCCCATCCACCAAACGCGTACATCGCGCCCAACACCAGAGCGATCCCAAGGTTAGTGGACATGGTGCTGATCCAAAACTTGCGACCTTCTTTCATCAAACCCAAGGGAATGCGGTTCTGAAGAAAGAACAAAAGGAATGGCGCCAGCACAAACAAAAACACCGGATTGCGATATATGCGGTAGCTCAGCTGCCCCAAAGGAGTGCGGGCTCGGTACTCTTCGATTGTCAGAGTGCGGATCTCGCCCAAATCGCGGACGGCCAGATTGCCGGAATGGCGATGGTGCCGGTCATGCACTTCGCGCCAGACCGCGTAGGGTGTAATGGTGACGACCCCCAGCAGCCCTCCGACAATGTTGCAGGTCCTTCGACTGGCAAACAGCGATCCATGTCCACAATCGTGTTGCAAACAAAAAAGCCGCATCAGGAAAAAACCGATCACAACGCTTAACAGCAGGGTCAGAATGACGGGCCCTTGCAGGGACCACCATGCCAGGGCCCACAAACCAACGAACGGTCCAAGAGTGTTGGCAATGACCCAAAGGGTTCGCCCCTTCAGCGGCACCCGGTACTGCGCCAAAACAGGCAACCACTCACGCGCGGTGCGTGGTGCACTCAAACCGCTTTCATCTTTCAAAGATTTTTCCCCCAAGGTCGCCGCCCTACATAGAGGCGCTTGGCCCATACGTGCAATAGAAATTCGGTTGCGCTTTTGTCGCAGACCTCCTACCACTCGCCATACCTCGGGGTGCATGGACCAGTTCCATGCTGAGATGCAGAATTCGCGGACCCGTTGAACCTGAACCGGCTAACACCGGCGGAGGGAAGGTTACGGGACCAAAGGTCCTCCCTTGCCCATCCGTCGCAATGGAGGATGAACATGAAACATCTGATTTTTGCTGCGGGACTACTTGGTGCAACATCGGCCTTTGCCGATACGCCCGAGCTGACCGTGTACACCTATGACAGCTTTGTCTCGGACTGGGGCCCCGGCCCGCAGGTCGAGGCCGCCTTTGAAGCCACTTGTGGCTGCGACCTCAAACTGGTGGGTGTTGAAGACGGCGCAGCTCTCTTGGCGCGCGTGCGTCTGGAGGGGGCCAACACAGACGCGGATATCGTGTTGGGTCTCGATACCAATCTGGTGACGGCCGCCCGTGACACTGGTCTTTTTGTCCCTCACGCGGTTGAGGCAAACTTTACCCTGCCTGTCGATTGGGCGGATGATACATTCGTGCCGTACGACTGGGGCTACTTTGCCTTCGTGCACAATGCGGATGCCGCAGCCCCTGCGAATTTCAAAGCATTGGCTGACAGCAACACTAAAATCGTCATCCAAGACCCCCGTTCGTCAACACCTGGCCTTGGCCTCTTGATGTGGATCAAAGCGGCCTACGGGGATGAGGCCTCGATGATCTGGGACGCCTTGTCCGATAACGTCGTGACTGTCACCAAGGGCTGGTCTGAAGCCTACGGGCTCTTTCTGGAAGGCGAGGCGGATATGGTGCTGAGCTACACCACATCACCAGCCTACCACCTGATAGCCGAGGAAGACGCCTCCAAAGCGGCAGCGCCCTTTGAGGAAGGGCATTACATGCAAGTCGAAGTGGCGGCCAAGCTGGCCTCGACAAATGAATCCGATCTGGCCGACCAGTTCCTGAACTTCATGGTGACGGATGCTTTCCAATCCATCATCCCGACCACCAACTGGATGTATCCGGCCGTCACACCAGCAAGCGGATTGCCCGAAGGCTTTGAAACCCTGATTACACCAGAGAAATCCCTGCTGTTGTCACCCGAGGATGCCGCTGCAGTGCGTGATGCCGCATTGGACGAATGGCTGACCGCGCTCAGCCGTTAAGCGCCTGGCCAGGACGCACCGCTGCCATCGGGGTGGCGGTGTTGATCCTAGGCACCTTATGCGCTGTGGCCCTCAGGGCCGAAGCGGGTCGTGGGTTGGGACCTTCTGATTGGGCCGCTCTGCGGTTTACGGTGCTTCAAGCGACGATCTCAGCGGTGCTTAGCGTGGCTCTGGCTGTTCCCGTGGCGCGCGCCTTGGCACGGCGACGCTTTCCGGGGCGTCGTATCCTGATTGCCCTATTGGGTGCGCCTTTTATCCTGCCAGTGATCGTTGCCATCCTTGGACTTCTGCAGATTTTCGGCCGCTCCGGCTGGGTCAGCCAGGTTTTCCTTTCATTGGGTCTGCCACCTTTGCAAATCTACGGTCTGCACGGCGTCGTCCTGGCCCATGTCTTTTTCAATTTACCACTCGCCACGCGTCTGATTCTGCAAAGCTGGCAGGAAATTCCGGCCGAACAGTTTCGATTGGCTGCTCAGCTGAACCTTGGTGCCTCTGCCATGTTCCGCCTGATCGAATGGCCTGTCCTACGCCACAGCTGTCCCGGTGCCTTGGCTGTTGTCTTTGCGATCTGTCTGACCAGCTTTGCTGTAGCGTTAACCCTGGGCGGTGGGCCACGTGCCACAACCATCGAGCTTGCGATTTTTCAGGCCTTCCGTTTTGACTATGACCTTGGCCGCGCGGCCCTGTTATCGGGCGTGCAGCTGATCCTCACAGCCGGAGCGGCCTTGCTAGCGCTGCGCCTGTCCAGAGGCGGTGGAATTGGCACTGGATTGGATCGATCTCTCAAACGTTGGGACAGCCATCACATCAGCGCAAAGCTTGCCGATGTAGCCTGGATCATGCTGGCAGCCCTTTTCCTGTTGATGCCCCTGTCTGCGATCACTCTCTCGGGTGTTGCGGGTTTGCTGTCCCTGCCAGACGCCGTGCTATCTGCCACGCTGATTTCGATGGCTGTGGCCCTCGCCAGCACCGCGATCCTTTTGGCGCTTGCTTTACCTATGGCTGCTGCAGTGGCCTTGGGCCGGGGAGCGATGATCGAAATGTCAGGCATTCTGGGCCTCGCGGCCTCTCCGCTGGTGATTGGAACAGGTCTGTTTATCGTCCTACGCCCTGTGGCGGACCCTTTTGCGTGGGCGCTACCCGTTACCGCTCTGGTCAACGCTGTCATGGCCTTGCCCTTTGCCCTGCGTATTCTGGTGCCCCAGGCGCGGGCTGTCGTCACGCGCTACAGCCGCCTATCTTTGTCATTGGATATGACCGGGTGGCAATTCACCACGATTGTCCTGTTGCCACGGATGCGAGCTCAGATCAGTTTCGCCGCAGGTTTGGCCGCCGCCTTGTCGATGGGCGACCTCGGGGTGATCGCCCTTTTCGCCGATCCTGACATTGCGACGCTTCCTCTTCAGATCTACCGTCTGATGGGCGCCTACCGGATGCAAGACGCGGCAGCGGCAGCCTTGCTGTTGTTGATCTTGTCGATGGGGCTGTTCTGGCTCTTGGACCGAGGAGGACGCCACCATGCTGAAACTTGAGAGCTGCACCGTAACAAACAGCAGCTTTACGTTGCGGGCCGACCTACAGATTAATCGAGGTGCGCGGGTAGCCATTCTTGGGCCTTCCGGTTCCGGAAAGTCCACACTGCTCGAGGCGATTGCCGGGTTTCGCGATGTCTCTTCCGGGCGAATTTTGTGGAAGAAATCAGATTGGACCGACCTGGCACCTGGCCAGCGCTCCGTGGCAATGCTGTTTCAGGATGGCAATCTGTTTCCACATCTGACTGCCGCGCAAAATGTCGGTCTGGGACTACGTCCCACGACCCGGCTGTCCAAGGCAGAACAGGACACCGTCGACACCGCCCTCACCCGCGTGGGATTACCCGATATGGGTGCGCGCAAACCGTCCGAGCTGTCCGGTGGTCAACAAAGCCGCGTGGCGCTGGCCCGCGCCCTCGTGCAACAGCGCGATATCTTGCTTTTGGATGAACCTTTTGCCGCGCTAGGCCCCGCGCTCAAGGTCGAAATGCTGGATCTTGTTGCAGAGCTTGTCATGGAAACAAAGACAACTTTGTTGATGGTCAGCCACGATCCCGAGGACGCGCGCCGGATATCAAAGCAAGCTGTGCTGGTGGCAGATGGCACGGCACACGCGCCCACTGGCACCGAAACGCTCTTTGCCAACCCACCAGCAGCGCTGCGCGACTACTTAGGTTAAATCCGCTGTCTTATCCGCATTTGGAATGCCCGCAGCTTGCGCAGGTCATACATCCCTCGACCATCCGCATGTCAAACTGGCCACATGAGGGGCAGGCAGGCCCCTTCAGTGTATCCAGATTGACTACCTGAGCCTGCGGGTCTGACTTGAGCCCCATGCCTTCGCCCTCAAGGAAGCCGATTGCGACCAGATGCTGCTCCAGTACACCACCGATGGCAGCCAGAATGGACGGAATGTACTTGCCATTCATCCACGCCCCGCCGCGCGGATCAAAGACGGCCTTCAGCTCCTCGACCACAAAAGACACATCGCCCCCGCGCCGGAACACGGCTGAAATCATCCGGGTCAGGGCCACGGTCCAAGCGAAATGTTCCATGTTCTTGGAGTTGATAAACACTTCGAAGGGTTGGCGACGTCCGTTCAACACAATGTCATTCACCGTCACATAAATCGCGTGGTTGCTGTCGGGCCATTTCAGCTTGTAGGTCGCCCCCTCCAACTCGTTCGGGCGATCCAGAGGTTCGGACATATAGACAACCTCGCCCCCTTCGGCCGAGGCGATGGCGGGATTTTCATCCGGCACTTTGTCCGCATTTTCACTCACGCTTAGAACGGACCCCGTCACATCATTGGGCCGGTAGGTTGTGCAGCCTTTGCAGCCTGTGTCCCAGGCCTCCATGTAGACGTCCTTGAACGCCTCAAAAGAAATATCCGCCGGGCAGTTGATGGTTTTCGAGATGGAGCTATCCACCCATTTCTGCGCCGCCGCCTGCATCTTCACGTGATCCAGCGGGGCCAGAGTTTGTGCATTTACGAAATGCTCGGGCAAGTCCGCATCGCCATACTTCTCGCGCCACAGTTGCACGGCGTAGTCCACCACCTCTTCCTCAGAACGCGACCCGTCACGCTGCAACACTTTGCGGGTGTAGGAATAGGCAAACACCGGTTCAATGCCGGAGCTTACGTTGCCCGCATAAAGGCTGATCGTACCAGTGGGCGCGATTGACGTCAGCAAGGCGTTGCGAATGCCGTGTTCGCGCACGGCTGCGCGCACGTCTTCATCCATGGTCTGCATCGTGCCCGACGCCAGATATTCATCCGCATCGAACAGCGGAAACGCGCCCTTCTCCTTCGCCAATTGCACGGACGCCAGATATGCGGCGCGGGCTATCGCGCGCAGCCAATCTTCGGTCTGACGCGCCGCCTCCTCCGAACCATAGCGCAAGCCCACCATCAGCAGAGCATCGGCCAGCCCGGTGACGCCCAGGCCAATCCGGCGTTTGGCCTTGGCTTCCTGAAGTTGCGCCTCCAGCGGAAACTTCGAGGCATCGACCACGTTGTCCATCATCCGCACGGCCGTCGCGACCAAGTCCTGCAAAGCGTCCTCATCCAAGGCCGCCGCGTCCTCAAACGGTTCGCTGACCAGACGCGCCATGTTGATCGAACCCAAGAGGCACGCACCATATGGCGGCAGAGGTTGTTCACCGCAGGGGTTGGTGGCCGAGATCGTTTCGGCATATTGCAGATTGTTGGCGGCGTTGATCCGGTCGATGAAGATCACACCAGGCTCGGCAAAATCATATGTCGCCTGCATGATCCGGTTCCACAGATCGCGCGCCTGAATGGTGTGATACACCTTGCCATCAAACTTGAGATCCCACGACCCATCAGCTTTGACAGCCGCCATGAAATCATCTGTCATCAGCACCGACAGGTTGAACATCCGCAAACGCGCGGCGTCCGCTTTGGCCGCGATGAAATCTTCGATGTCGGGGTGATCGCAGCGCATGGTCGCCATCATCGCGCCGCGTCGGCTGCCGGCAGACATGATCGTGCGGCACATGGCGTCCCACACATCCATGAAACTCAGAGGACCTGAGGCATCAGCCCCCACACCTTTGACATCCGCGCCCTTGGGTCGGATGGTTGAGAAATCATAGCCGATCCCGCCACCCTGCTGCATCGTCAGCGCCGCCTCGCGCAGCGCATCAAAAATGCCGTTCATGTCGTCGGGAATAGTCCCCATGACAAAACAATTGAACAGGGTCACCCTACGGCCTGTGCCAGCCCCGGCGGCAATGCGGCCTGCGGGCAGGAATTTGAAGTCTTCCAAAGCACCGTAAAACACATCTTCCCAGTGCTTAGAGTCCTCCTCAACTTCGGCAAGAGACCGCGCCACACGTCGCCAGCTGTCTTCCACCGTCAGGTCTTTTGGCGCACCATCTGGGTCTTTGAAACGGTATTTCATATCCCAAATGGCTTCGGAAATAGGGGCAGCAAAACGGGTCATGGCAGCAGATTCCTGTGGATAACGGCGATTCTCTGGGATTTGAGGTGACCACAATACCTTGAATGCCATCCAATTTCCACTACCCTATGTCGTGTAATCCGGGGGGATTCTGTAAGTTGGCCGATCTCAATCTCATAAAACTCAGTGTCGGCACAGAATCTGTCGAGGGCTTGGTCGAATGGCACAAGACCAAACGCGCCCAAGGCGAAGACGGCCTGCCGCGTCATGTCACCCGCATGTGGCCCAGACGCGAGGCCGAGCTTTTGCAGGGCGGATCAATTTACTGGGTCATTCAGGGCCATGTGCAATGCCGACAACGTATCCTGCGACTGGATGAAGTCATCGGTTCAGATGGCATTCGCCGTTGCGCCATCGTGCTAGACCCGGAGATTGTCAAAACCACATCCGCGCGCAAACGCCCCTTCCAAGGTTGGCGCTATTTACCCGGCACAGATGCGCCGGTGGATTTGCCCCAGTCACGCGCAAGCGATGATGCCTTGCCAGACGATCTCTCTGCGGCCCTTGCCGATATAGGTGTTCTCTGAATACGAAGCAGCCCGACCGCTACGCTTTGGAAAAACTGCCCCCATAGTGACCCGACGCCTCAGCCGAGGGAAAGGCACCTTGATCGCAATACCTTTGATGGCATCGCTCCAACGCGACGGGATCTAATACAACCCCTAACCCTGGCCCGTCCGGAACAGCGACAGCGCCGGACTTGGGCTGAAACGGCCCGCCCTCGATCACATCATCCGCATACCAGCGGAACAGGGTTTGTGACGCACCGCGCACATGCTCCAACGCTGCCGAGACATGCAGGTAAGCCGCACTCGCCACACCTGTTTCACCGGAGTGAAAGCGAAAGCCCACGTCAAAGCTTTCGCAGCTTTCGATGAACCGCACAGCTCCTGCAATGCCACCCAATTCATTCAGGTTGGTGACAATTGCATCCGGCGCACCCAAGTCAACGGCCCGGCGCAGATCAACCCGATGCGCACTGAGGCTCGCATCCGTGACGGAACGCAATGCGGCCATTTCCTCGAAGCTTTCAACAGGTTCTTCGTACCAGGCGATATCGTAGGGCTCCAACGCCCGGATCGCCTGTTTGGCCGTTGGCAGGGTCCAGGCGCCATTGGCGTCCAATCGCAACTCGCGGTCCCCGATCGCACTGCGCACTTCGCGAACCATCTCCAGTTCCGTGGCCAGATCAATCGTTGCCAGCTTGCCCTCAAATATCATGGCATCGTGCTGATCAATCATTTGCGCGCAGAACTTTGCAATCTCCACCGGGCTTGCCTCGCCCGGATGCGCGGAGCCCGGGGATCGAAACGCAAAATATTCTGTCAGCGCGATGCCTTCGCGCACTTTGCCGCCCAAAAGATGCCAAAGCGGCAGACCTTCGGTTTTGCCGCGCGCATCCCACATCGCCGTTTCGATCCCGCCAAAGGCACGACGCCGGGCCAGCACATTGTCCCAAGGAGAATAGGCCATGCCAGGCACGACACGCTTGGAGGCCTCGCGGATGAGGCGAACATCCAGTCCGATCAGACGTTCTCCCATGACTTCGACATCCGCAGCCCGATCCCCATCCGCGCATTCGCCCAGCCCTACAATGCCGTCTTCGGTGGTCAATTCGATCACCGTTTTCGTCAGTGCGGCAATGCTGCCGTAGCTGAACCGATAGGGAGCCACGAAGGGGATGTTCACAGGGGTTGCGCAGATTGACCGGATTTTCATGGGGCATCTTTTCACTCGTGCATTTGAGGAACCTTATCCCAATTCGATCCTGCTTCTATCCTCAATTTCGCCAGTCCAAACGGTCAGTTTCCGCCGACCCGTTGGCTTGCAGCGGGCAGAATCTGGCCCATGACAACACCCGAATGCGCTGGATCCCGCCCCAGACCAGCGACCCCTTGCTGGTTCCTGGTCCCACCCTTGAAGCCCTGACTGGCGGTTCGCACCTCTCACCGTGCAGGGGCGATGCCCCGAAAAAACAGCAATAAGGCAGAAGGACATTCACCATGCGAGCACTTATTCTTACTATGGCAAGCGCAGTGTCGCTTACAGCAGCTCCGGCACTGGCGGAAGACACCGCACTTTCGTTTGGCACCCCAACTGTATCGACCCAAGGCTCAATTCAGGATTGGACCGGGGCCTATGTCGGCGGGCAGCTTGGTTGGGGTATGGTCGATACCAACCTTCCAGAAGTTGATGGAGATGACATTCTGGGTGGTGTCGTTGCTGGCTATGACTTTGACTTTGGGCAGTTCGTCGTCGGGGCAGGCTTGGATTATGACATCGCTGATATCAACGTCGGCGGGGCCGCGACCCTCGAAAATGTCTGGCGTGCCAAGGTGCGCGGCGGGATCAAAATCGGAGATGGGCTTGCCTATGCGACCACGGGTTTCGCACAGGCGCAGACATCCACCTTGGGTACAGATGATGGGTATTTCATCGGGGCAGGCTACGAACATATACTGACGGCCAATTTCGCGGTGGGGGGTGAAATCCTTTATCACGACTTCAATAATTTCAATTCCACCACCACCGACATTGAGGCCACGACCCTCCAGCTGCGGGGCACGTTCCGGTTCTAATCAACCGCCCGCTTGTCTGGCGGCGCGCGCTTTGTTCTCTCCTCCCATCCCTCTCGTTCGGGCAGGGCGCGCGCCATTTTTATGGTTCAGTTCAAAAAACTAGGGCAGAATTTGTTGCGAACGACTCGCAATACCAGAGTGGCGACCCCATATCCCTCGTATGAATAGAAGAGAATTCACCAAATCCCTCGCCGCTTTGGGTCTTGCGCCTGCACTTCCCGGTTTACCCACGGCTGCCGCCGCAAAGGCCACAGAGGCCGCATTCACACCCTATATGTACGGGCTTGGGGCGCATCTTGCGCGCAGCACTGGCGGGAGTTCCGCCGCCATTCTGGCCAAAAAACTGCAACTGGCGCCAGCAGCTGCTCAAGCTATGCAAGCGCAATTGTTGCGCCAGGGTATTGTGACTGCGCCCAACGCCGCAGGCCTAGCCATCGCGTCCGAGCCTTATATGCAAGGTGCAAAACTGATCAAGACAGCACTGGGCTCAAACCCCGACGGGATCAAATCCGCAGCGCGGAACTGGCTTGATGCCCAGATTGAACGACAGGGCGAAGACCCGGAACCAGATATCGAGACAAAACCCGACGACGTTCCAGAAGCGGATTGATTGCTGAATGCCCTTCAGCTCAGTTCCAGCTTTGAGATCAGCCGATTCATCGTGCCCCGTTCTGCATCAGTCAGCCCTGCAGTCTGAGAGCGAAACAATGTCGCCTGCGACCGCAAGATCAACCCGTCATCCAGCAGCTTGAGATGATTGGCGCGCAGCGTATCCCCGGTTGAGGTGATATCGGCGATTGCCTCGGCGGTTTCATTTTTGACGGTGCCCTCGGTCGCGCCCTGGCTGTCGACCAACTGATAGTCCGCCACGCCGTTGTCACGCAAAAAGTCCCGCACCAGCCGGTGATACTTGGTCGCGACCCTCAACCGAAATCCATGATGCGTCCGAAAGGCAGCGGATGCAGCATCCAGATCATCCAGCGTGCAAACATCCACCCAGGCCTGCGGCACTGCGAGGATTAGATCAGCGTGACCAAACCCCAGTTCTGCCAGCTGCGTTACGCTGGTGTTCCAAAGGGCAAGCTTTTCCCGGATCAGATCGGTGCCTGTAACACCCAAGTGGATACGCCCTGCTGCAAGTTCGCGCGGGATTTCACCGGCAGACAGCAGCACAAGCTCAACATTCTCAATGCCATCCACAAAACCTGCGTATTCGCGCTCGGATCCGGCGCGACCCAGCTGGATGCCTCTTGCACCGAACCACTCAAAGGTTTTTTCCATCAATCGGCCTTTGGACGGCACGCCCAGTTTCACGCTCATGACAGACCTCCCAGCTCGAGCACCAGACCAGGGCGGATCACGCCACCCACGGCCGGAATCTCGCGCCCCTGCCCCAAGCGCCGGGTCAGGGCATCATACCGCCCCCCACTGGCAATCGCTGGCAGCTCGGGTCGGTCCGCGGCATAAAACCCAAAGACGAACCCATCGTAGTATTCCATCTGCGTGCGGCCATAAGTGGCCTCAAACTCCAGCGCGCCCGGATCAATGCCGCGCGCCTCAATCGCGGCCAACCTTTGGGCCAGCCTGTCCACAGCCGGGGAAATTGCCTGCATCTGCGTGGCAATCTCACTCAGCTGAGGTAACGCCTCGGCGCAGGTGCCACGCACCGCAAGGATAGCGTCGATCAATTCGACTTCGCGGGCCGAGATGGGGTCGGCCGCGTGATCTTCTCGCAGAGCATTGATCCGGCCCAGAATTTCATCCGGCCCGCGCAATCCGATCACCGGTACTGCATTTGCCATAGGGTCCGGGTTCTGCAGCAGGGCCACGCGACTGGAAGGCACGTCTGCGCGCGCCGAGAAGCGGTCGATCAACGCCCTGAAGCGCGCAGGCCGCCAGATATGGCGCATTAAGGCGTGTTTCCGACGCTCGGTGGTGTTCAGCCCTTCCACAGCGGCGGTCAAAATGCCGATGTCACCGGTCGCCGCCCGCAAGCCCAAGGGTTTCAAAGTGTCGTAAAACAAGGCGAACACTTCCGCGTCCGATGCGTCTGGGGCCGTGCGCTCAAAGATTTCATACCCGACTTGCGTGTATTCATTATCGCGGTTGGCGTCATCTTCCTGACGGCGAAACACCTCGCCTGCATATGTATAACGGGCAGGCTCTGCGCCATGGGCCATGTGCATTTCCACGACCGGAACAGTGAAATCGGGTCGCAGCATCTGTTCCCCGCGCAGGGCGTCAGATGTCACATAAGCCCGGGCGCGGATGTCTTCGCCGTACAAGTCCAGCAGCGTTTCAGCAGATTGCAGCACGGGTGGCTCGACCACGACAGCGCCTTGCGCCTCGAATGCAGCACGCAGGCGCGCGGCTTCGATCTGGATCGCGGCGCGGTTGGTCATCCTGATTGGCTGTCCAGAATGGCTTGCACCTTGGCCACCATGTCGGAAAGAGGCACCTCGTATTGGCTGGGGCGTTCCTTCCACTCCTCAAGCGTGGCGTTTTCAGCGATCTGAGCGCCAAGGATCAGGTCCTTGATCTGAACAACCTCCCGATCCTTTTCATCCCCCCCCTGAATGATAGCCACAGGAGAGCCGCGTTTGTCCGCGTATTTCAACTGGTTGCCAAAGTTCTTGGGGTTGCCCAGATAGACCTCAGCACGGATGCCCGCGTTGCGCAGATCGGCAACCATGCTTTGATAGTCAGCCATGCGGTCACGGTCCATGACGGTGACGACGACTGGCCCTTGGGCCTTGCCTTTGGTGCGGCCCTTTTCGCGTAGGGCGGCCAGCAGTCGGTCCACGCCGATGGAGACACCCGTGGCAGGGACGGATTGCCCGGTGAATCGTTTCACGAGGTCATCGTAGCGCCCCCCGCCTGCCACGCTGCCGAACTGGCGCTTACGGCCTTTTTCGTCGATAATGTCGAAGGTGAGTTCGGCTTCAAACACGGGGCCGGTGTAGTAGCCAAGACCGCGTACGACCGATGGGTCGATGATGATGCGATCGGGGCCGTAGCCTTGGGCCTCGAGCAATTTAGAAATCTCAGCAAGTTCACTAACTCCTTCCAAACCCTCACTATATTGATGAACGTCGTCAGGGACATTATCCAGAAGTTCAAACAGTTCTCTTAGACTGTCCAATGTCGCTTGATTGTTTTCACCACGAGACATCATAAACTTCACGACACGCTCTGCATCTGACACAGACAGTCCAACACCCTCAATGAAAGCTCCGGATTGGTCTTTGCGACCTGAGGTAAGCAGTTCTATGATTCCATCGGCTCCAACTTTATCAAATTTGTCAATTGTTCTAAGTATTGCGTCCGGCGAAACAAAACCAAGATCTGAAACACCCATCTCTAAAGCGTCGTTAAAACTCGAGATGGGAGCATTTTTTCTTGCAGCGTCAGAACGTATTCCCCCCAATATACCATTTAGTACTTTTCGGCTGTTCACTCGAACAACATAGTCACCGCGAGGAATACCAACGGCTTCCAGCGTGTCGGCCAACATTGCGCAAATCTCGGCATCGGCTGCATGGCTGGCTGTGCCAACCGTGTCCGCATCGCATTGATAAAACTGACGAAACCGCCCTGGTCCAGGCTTTTCATTGCGCCAAACGGGGCCCATCGCGTAGCGGCGATAGGGTTTGGGCAGATCGTTCTGATGCTGAGCATAGACCCGCGCCAATGGCGCTGTCAGATCATAGCGCAGGGCCAGCCAGTCGGACTTGCCGTCTTCATCGCCTTCTTGCCAGGCAAACACGCCCTCGTTGGGGCGGTCCACATCGGGAAGAAACTTGCCCAGCGCCTCAACCGTTTCCACGGCCGAGCTTTCCAGAGCGTCAAACCCATAGCGATGATAAACCCCGGCGATGGTTTGCAGCATGGCGCTGCGCTCGGCCACATCTGTGCCGAAATAATCGCGGAAGCCTTTGGGCGTTTCGGCCTTGGGGCGTGGGGTTTTCTTGGGCTTGGCCATGGGGCGTGTCCTGTGGAGTGCAGTTGCGGGGCGGTCTAGCGGATGGGCGGCGTGGGGGCAAGATGGAGGTGCAGGGGCTGTGCAGAGCCTACGGCCTATTCATCGGCGGGGGCGTGTTCCATGTGAGGTGGATTGACGTGCAACGTGGCGCAGCCTAGACCACATTTCATGACTCAAACCGAAGAAACACTCGCACACCTGATCCGCACAGTGGATGATCTGTCTGACCTTGTCGCTGAACAGCGCAAAGAGATTGATGAGCTGACCCGCCGCGTGGCCATGCTGATGCAGCGCGAAGCCGGGCGCGAGGCAGAAGGGTCCGGAGGTGTGGTTTTGGGCGATGAACGCCCACCCCACTACTAAGTGGCGTCACCCGCCTTTAGCATCCTGCGCTAGAACAGCGCCGTCATGCAGCAGCAGGTTCGTCCAGTGTGGATTGCTGCCAAAACGTTCGTAGATGCTGAGGAACACAGTGTCCTTCTCCATCCGGGATACTTTTGCTCCGCACGGCGTTTTGCGCGGCACGCTGCACACGCGTGATTTCAGCTTTTCATAGGCTTTGTCGGTATCGCTGTAAGGCTGGACCTGTGACGGCAAGCCGTAGCGCAGCTGCTCGTGCATCGAAGCCGAGCCGAACATTGCCAGCGATGCCGTGAATTGCCGCGCACACCCATCGTCAAATCCGGTCACAAAGAACGTCCGCGGGACCGTGCTGCCTGCTGCGCTGTCATAGACGCGGTGCTTGGGTCGTTTGTCGGGATACTGTGCGACCTGTTTGCCCAGCTCGCGTTTGGGTAGGCCGCATATGCGCGCCACTTTGCCGTAGGGCAGCAACGTACCCGGCGCGACTTCACTGACAGCGCCCGTGGGTTTTGCGGAAGTGGCGGTGTTGATGCCAAAAATACTCTTGTGCTTCGTGCCAGCGGCGAAGTCCGGTTTTTCTTCCGGGTGGGCGGGCAACGCGGCCATCTCGGGTTGCGCGACAGTTTCTGGCAAGAGCGCCGCATTGACTGCTTGTTTCTCGGGCGTAGAAACAACGTCTTGTCTTGGAGGTGCGGCACGGGTGAGCATCGCCAACAAGCCCGTTTTCTTTTGTGGGGTGTCCGTCAGCGCCGGATCGTTTGGCTCTTCCGAGACCGCAAGAGATCTTTGATCCGGTTCCGCTTCTGCGGGGCCCATAAGCCGTTCGAGCAAGCTTGCGCCTTCAATGTCCGGTGCTGCGGCCACCTCGACCGTGTTGCTTTGATCGGGAATGTCTTGATCGGACAGGCGCGGCAATTCTGCCATCGGGTCGCCACAGGCGGCCAAAGCAACAAGCGCAACAGTACAAACCAACTTCCGCAAACCGACAGCCCCCCGACCCCATTTCGAACTGACGCGACTCTTAACGTAAGTTTAAGAGAAGAATCCACTTTTTTCGCGATACCCCTCCGGATAGGCGGTCTATCGCGTGGTGCAGTTCTTAGAATTCCTCGACTGTTACTACGCCGCTGAGGGATTTGATCGCGCCTTTTATTTGCGGATTAACCGGGTACTCCATCCCTGTTTCCAGTTCCACCTCACCGGGCAGTGCCGGGTCAAGCAAGCAGAAATGGATGGGCCCTCGCCCGCCACTTTTGGCGGATTGCACGGCACCTTGCAGCACATTGGCGACCGATGAAATGGCTGCTGCATCGTCCACGAACACCCGCAAACCAGCGGTGCCTGCATCTGCAACCACGCTGTCAATGGGCTGTACTGAACGACACAGGAGTTTGAGTTGTTCGGTTTCCATCGTCGCCTCGGCGGTGATGACAACGCTGTTGCCGGTCTCCAGCAGGTCGCGGAATTTTTCGAGCGGCTCTGAGAACATGGTGACTTCGTACCCGCCCGTGGTGTCACTGAGCTGCACAAATGCAAACCGGTTGCCACGCGCTGATTTACGTTCCTGTCGACCTGCGACAACACCCGCCATTTTGACCACTGTCGCCCCTTTGCGACTGGCCTCGAGCGTGGCTTGTTCTAGCGTTTTGACATCTTTGCGTTTGAGGGAGGCCTCATAATCATCCAGCGGATGACCCGAGAGGTAGAAACCAACCGCCTTGAATTCTTCGGTCAGGCGTTCAGCGGGTAGCCAATCTTCGACTGGGCTCAGGCGTGGCTCGGGCAAATCATCGCCTGCCTCGCCAAAGAGCGAAACCTGATTGGATGTTTTCTGTTCAAAAATCGCAGCCGAGTAGTTGGACAGAGCTTCGACGCTGTCGAACACCTTGCGTCGGTTGCGGTCGAGTTCGTCAAAGCCACCGGCACGCGCCAACATTTCCAATGGGCGTTTTCCGATGCGCTTGAGGTCAACACGTCGAGCGAAATCGAAAAGTGTGGCAAAGGGTTTGTCTTCACCGTCCACCTTCCGGCCTTCGGTGATCAGCTTCATAGCTTCGACACCCACGTTTTTCAAAGCGCCCAGCGCGTAGTGCAACGTACCGTCGCGTACGACAAACGTCGCCTCGGAGCGATTCACGCAAGGCGGGGCCCACGGCAGATCAAGGCCCTTTTTGACCTCTTCGAAATAAACAGCCAGCTTGTCGGTTAGATGGATATCGCAGTTCATAACGCCTGCCATAAACTCAACCGGGTGATTGGTTTTCAGCCAGGCGGTCTGGTAACTGACCACAGCATAAGCGGCGGCGTGGGATTTGTTGAAACCGTAGTTGGCGAACTTATCCAAGAGGTTCCAAACCTCGATGGCTTTATTGTCGTCAACACCGTTTTCCTTGGCGCCGGCGATGAATTTAGGGCGCTCGGCGTCCATCGCTTCCTGGATTTTCTTACCCATCGCGCGGCGCAGCAAGTCGGCTCCGCCCAGGCTGTAACCGGCCATTTCCTGCGCGATCTGCATCACCTGTTCCTGGTAGACGATGATGCCTTGGGTTTCGTCCAGAATATGGTCAATGGACGGATGTAGGGTCTCGCGGTCGCTGAGGTCATTTTTGACCTCACAGAACTTCGGGATGTTCTCCATCGGGCCGGGACGGTAGAGGGCCACAAGGGCGATGATGTCCTCGATGCAATCAGGCTTCATCCGCTTAAGCGCGTCCATCATGCCTGAGCTTTCCACCTGAAACACAGCCACGGTCTGGGCGCGCGCATAGAGTTGATACGTCGGCTCATCATCCAGTGGGATGGCGTTGATCTGGTTCTCGGCCCCTGGGGCTGGTTTGTAAATCTCGGCCCCGTCGGCCGCGATGTGCAGATCGCGCCCACCGGCGTGGATTTGCTCAATCGCGTTTTGGATCACGGTCAGGGTTTTCAGACCCAGAAAGTCGAACTTCACCAGCCCGGCTTGTTCCACCCACTTCATGTTGAACTGCGTGGCAGGCATGGTGGACCGCGGGTCCTGATAGAGCGGCACCAGCGTATCAAGAGGCCGATCACCGATCACCACGCCCGCCGCATGAGTCGATGCGTTGCGCAGCAATCCTTCCACCTGCATGCCGTACTTCAGCAGCCGGTCCACGACTTCTTCGTTGCGCGCTTCTTCGCGCAGGCGCTCCTCTTGCGCCAGAGCCTTTTCGATGGACAGCGGCTTTACGCCCTCAACCGGGATCATTTTGCTGAGACGATCCACCTGACCATAGGGCATCTGCAACACGCGCCCCAAGTCGCGCACGGCGGCCTTGGAGAGTAAAGCACCAAACGTAATGATCTGCGCCACACGGTCACGACCGTATTTATCCTGTACGTAGTCGATCACCTCTTCGCGGCGATCCATGCAGAAATCGATGTCGAAATCGGGCATCGACACCCGTTCGGGGTTCAAAAACCGTTCAAACAGCAGCGAATAGCGCAGGGGATCAAGGTCGGTGATGGTCAGCGCATAGGCCACCAGAGACCCCGCACCCGAACCACGACCGGGGCCGACGGGAATGTCCTGATCCTTGGCCCATTTGATAAAGTCCGCCACGATCAGGAAGTAGCCGGGAAACCCCATGCCCTCGATGATCTTCAGCTCAAACTCCAGCCGGTCTTCGTAGTCCTGCACCGAAGCCGCATGGGGGATCACATCAAGCCGCGCCTTGAGGCCCTCCTGCGCCTGCCGCCGTAGTTCGTCATTCTCGTTGTCGGCAAATTTGGGCAGGATCGGATCGCGACGGTAGCAGCCAAAGGCGCAGCGCCGGGCGATCTCGACCGTGTTCTCAATCGCCTCGGGCAGGTCCGCAAACAGAGTGATCATTTCCTGCGGGGATTTGAAGTAATGCTGGTTGGTCAACCGGCGACGTGGGTCAGATTGATCGACATAAGCCCCTTCGGCCACACAGATCATGGCGTCGTGCGCCTCGTACATCTTGGCGGCGGGGAAATAGACATCATTGGTGGCGACCAGCGGGATGTGCATGGCGTAGGCCATTTCGATCAATCCGCGCTCGGTCAGGCGTTCGGCCTCGGGCAGGCCCCCATCGCCAGGGTGGCGTTGCAATTCGACATAAAGCTTGTCCCCGAACGCGCGATGCAACTCTTGCATCAATGCTTCAGCATGGGGACGTTGCCCCCCTTGCAGCAAACGCCCCACTGGGCCGTCGGGGCCACCCGTCAGGCAAATCACCCCTTCAGAATGCTGCGTCAGCTCGGCCATGGTCACATGGGGCAACTCACCGTCTGCGCGCAGATAGAGGCAAGAGTTGAGCTTCATCAGGTTCTCATACCCGGCTTCGTTCTGCGCGAGGACCACAACGGGGGCAGGCGGCTTCGCACGTTCACCCGGAGCGGGTGTCAGATAGGCCAGATCAATCTGGCACCCCATGATCGGCTGTACCCCCGCTGCCTGAGCAGATACGGAAAACTCCAGCGCCGAAAACATATTGTTGGTGTCGGTCACGGCGACGGCGGGCATACCCCCGTCGGCACACAGCCCAGGCAGTTTTTTCAACCGAATGGCCCCTTCCAAAAGGGAGTATTCGGTATGGACACGCAGATGAATGAATCGGGCAGCATTACTCATGCCATGCACCCTAAGTCACCGATGCGAAAGGGACCAGTGATCAAGCGATCCTGTGGGAGAAATTCTGTACACACCAACGGGCACACGGGCGCAGAACCTTTGGCATTTTCAAGCCAAGCGCCTTTACGCAATCTCATAGAGCGACGCATCACCCTGCACTGGACATGTGCCAGATTGATGACTGATCTGCGCAGGAACTGGTCAGGGATGACACGGGACGATTGCATACACATGCCCCTTCGACTTATATGGTCCCGGTTTGTGGTCATCACCCGCGCATTTTCCTCGTTTCCCTGCGGGACGGGAAACATCGCGAGGAGGTGATCTTTCGTTCAAAGGCGGTGGGGAAGCCGCCCGTGACCTTGGGCATTTCAGCCCTTCTGGCATTGAGCGATGCGGGTTCGGCATGTGCACCGGGTATCCCCGACTTGCAGGTCCGGCCATGGCGGATGACGTCCTGCGCACCATGCACAGGGCAAGGGGGAATATATGATTGACTTTGCCGCTCTGGTCGAGGCCGTTGAGGCGCACACGCAGGTGGTGCGACTGGTGGTGGCTGACGTCAAAGGGTCGGCCCCGCGCGAGCCCGGAACGTCCATGCTAATCTGGGATGATGGGATATTGGGTACAATTGGCGGTGGGCGCCTGGAGTTTGACGCCGTCAAAACCGCGCGCAAGCTGCTTGAGGATGGAACGGCGCAACTGGTATCGCGTATCGCCCTGGGGCCGGAGGTGGACCAGTGCTGCGGCGGATCGGTCACGTTGGCCTATGAGATCTACAACGCCACAACACTGGACGTTGCCATGTCAGGCATCCAAGACAAAGCCAGCTATATGCGCCAGCTGGAACAGGGTTCGCACACCCCGCCTACGGCCCTGCTGAGCCAGGTGGCGCAAGCGATCGCGCAATCTCAGCCTGTGTCGACACAGCTCAGCAAGGGCTGGCTGGTCGAACCGGTCTGGCGAGCCAGATTGCCTGTCTTTATTTATGGTGCCGGCCATGTGGGACGCGCTTTGGCGCTGATGCTTGCGCCTCTGCCTCAGTTTGAGGTGCACCTGTGCGATGTGCGTGAGGAACAGTTCGAAGATTTGCCCGACAACATTCAAAAAAGCTGGACGTTGCTGCCCACCGACGTGATGGCCCATGCCCCTCAAACGGCCGCGCACCTCATCATGACGCCAGAACACGAATACGATCTGGAATTGTGCCACCGTTTGCTGAGCCGCAGTTTTGGCTACGCCGGTCTGATCGGATCCCAAACCAAATGGGTCCGGTTTAGAAAGCGGCTGATTGATCTAGGGCATGACGACCGCCAGATAGATCGCATTCAATGTCCCATCGGTGACCCGGGACTTGGGAAACACCCGCAGGCGATTGCCATAGGCGTGACGGCGCTTTTGCTTCAGCATCAGATCGAGCAGGTCGCACTGCTGAAAAAGACAGCATGAGCGCCGCCCTTCTCCGCATATCCGGGCTCACCAAAGCCTATCCCGGCGTTGTGGCCAATGATGATGTTTCATTTGAAATCGCGCCTGGCGAAGTCCATGCTTTGTTGGGCGAAAACGGGGCTGGCAAGTCCACATTGGTCAAGATGATCTATGGGTTGGTCAAACCCGATAGCGGCACAATGACATTGCGTGATGCGCCTTTCACACCGGCTGAACCACGGGCCGCGCGTGCGGAAGGTGTGGCAATGGTGTTTCAGCATTTCTCGCTGTTTGAGGCGCTGAACGTCGCGGAGAATATCGCCCTTGGCATGGAACACCCACCCAAGATGCGCGACCTTGCGACCCGCATCCGAGAGGTTTCGGATACCTATGGGCTTCCGCTTGATCCCTACCGCACCGTGGGTGATTTGTCGGCTGGTGAACGGCAACGGGTTGAGATCATTCGATGTCTGCTGCAGGACCCCAAGCTGCTGATTATGGATGAACCGACATCCGTTCTGACCCCGCAAGAAGTGGAAATCCTGTTTCGCACCCTGCGCAAGTTGACCGACGAGGGCGTGGCGATCCTCTATATTTCTCACAAGCTGGAGGAAATCCGCAGTTTGTGCGATCACGCCACGATCCTGCGGCTGGGGCGCAATGTGGGCTCGTGCGTGCCACGCGAGACATCTGCACGCGACATGGCGGAAATGATGGTGGGGCAGGCCTTCGAAGCCCCGGCCCGTGCAGGACGTGAGCTGGGCGAGGTGGCCCTTGATGTCAAAGATCTGTCCTTGTCTGCACCAAGTGAGTTTGGCACCGCATTGAAGAACCTGACATTCACCGTGCAGATGGGCGAGGTTCTGGGTATTGGCGGCGTGGCGGGCAACGGTCAAGATGAATTACTGGCCGCCCTGTCAGGCGAGATGCCAAGCACACCGGGTGCCGTTCTTCTGAAAGGGCAGCCCATCGGACGGCTGGGCCCTGTCGCGCGACGGGCCTTGGGCGTTCTGGCCGCCCCGGAAGAGCGGTTGGGCCATGCAGCCGCACCGGATATGAGCCTGACGGAGAATGCCCTGCTAACCGGTGCGCAGCGCGAAGGGCTTCTCTCTCGCGGTTTTTTGAAATGGCGCGCTACCGAAGCCTTTGCCAACCGCATCATTGACACCTTTGATGTGCGCACTCCGGGGCCGGATAATGTCGCCAGATCACTGTCGGGCGGCAATTTGCAAAAATTTGTGATTGGTCGCGAGGTGTTGCAACGCCCAGAGGTTTTGATTGTGAACCAACCAACCTGGGGGGTGGATGCCGCCGCCGCCGCTGCTATTCGTCAGGCGCTACTGGATTTGGCAGCTGGCGGCACGGCGATTGTCTGTATTTCGCAAGACCTGGACGAGCTGATGGAAATATCCGACCGGTTCTGTGCGCTGAACGAGGGGCGTTTGTCAGACATCAAACCGGCCCGAGGGCTGAGCGTTGATGAAATTGGGCTGATGATGGGTGGGGCCCATGGCATGGATTTGGCCCATGCGTAAGATTTTGTACCAAATAAGATTTCCTGCCTCCGGCCGGAGTATGTCTGGGAAAATGAAGCAGGGGGGTGGCGCGTTTTGGTGAGGTTGGAGAAACGGCCGCAGCCGTCGAAGCTCTGGACGTATCTGACGCCCCTGGTGGCGGTGATCTGCACGATGGTAGCAGGCGGTGCATTGTTCAGCCTTCTGGGCAAAAATCCAGTTGAGGCTATTGCGACCATTTTCTGGGAGCCTTTGTTTGGAGAGTTCGCATTTTATTATCGACCGCAGTTGCTGATCAAAGGTGCGCCATTGGTGTTGATTGCCATTGGCCTGTCTCTGGGGTTTCGAGCGGGGATATGGAACATCGGGGCTGAAGGGCAGTTCATCATCGGCGCCTTGACCGGGGCAGGCGTCGGGCTGGCATTCTATCCGGCTGAAGGGTGGTACATCTTCCCACTGATGATGATTGCAGGTGCCTTTGGGGGCTGGGTCTGGGCGATGATCCCGGCGATTTTACGCACCCGCTTTGGCACCAATGAAATCCTTGTTTCGCTGATGCTGGTCTATGTGGCCGAGCAATTACTGGCCAAAATGGCGCTTGGTTTGCTGCGCAACCCAGATGGGCATGGCTTTCCGGGATCGCGCAATTTCCAACAATATCCAAGCGGGCATAATGCCGAGCTGATCACCGGAACGGGCATGCACTGGGGCGTGGTGGCCGCGCTGATTGCGGTGATTTTTGCCTATGTGCTGCTGAACCGGCATATCCTTGGCTATCACATCCGCCTAGCGGGACAGGCTCCGCGCGCCGCGCGATTTGCCGGTGTGAGCCCCACGCGGTTGGTGCTATTTTGTCTGGGCACATCTGGAGCGCTGGCCGGCTTGGCCGGGATGTTTGAAGTCTCTGGCCCTGCCGGACAGGTGAGCATTGATTTCAACGTGGGCTATGGGTTTACCGCGATCATCGTGGCCTTTCTGGGCCGCTTGCATCCGGTGGGCATTCTGCTGGCCGGGTTATTGATGGCACTGACATATATCGGCGGCGAGATAGCGCAGAGCAATCTGGGGCTGCCTGCGGCGGCGATACAGATGTTTCAGGGGATGCTTTTGTTTTTCCTGCTGGCGATTGATGTGTTGACGAACTTTCGGGTGCGATTGTCCCGGCGCGAGGTGGTGTGATGAGCGCAGAACAAACCCGACAAACTAAATGGGTCACAAATGCCATCGCAAGCGCCGCGTTTATCGTCATGTGGGCGTTTCTCACCTATTTTTTGACTCTCTCGTTAATTGGACCTGCTCTCAATGAATTGATCACTGGAAACATAGATGGGATGTTTGAACAAGTTGGAGGCTACTTTACCGTATTCCTGATTTTCACAATACTATCGATTCCGTTTTACTTGTTCTTTTGGCTTCTTGTTCTGATCTATCGCTATGCGAATTCCATGCCGCTGCTCGGCATCCGACACAAGCCTGCAGAGGGAACAATTCAGTATAGCAAAAGCTCTAGAGTATTGTGCACAGTGCTAGGGGTCACAATCGGTTTGTTGGTTTATCTGTTACAAGGATTTGCATGATGGACCTTGGATCAATCAGCCCCACCCTTTTGCTCGCCTCGCTCATGGTCGCGGCCACGCCTATTCTGCTGGCCGCACTTGGAGAGTTGGTGGTCGAGCGGGCAGGCGTGCTGAACCTTGGGGTTGAGGGCATGATGATCACCGGGGCGATTTGTGGCTTTGCGATTGCGGTAAACACTGGCTCGCCCACCCTTGGATTTATCGCAGCGGCCCTGGGTGGGGCGGCGCTATCGCTGCTCTTTGCTATTCTCACGCAAGTGGCTCTGGCCAATCATGTGGCAAGCGGTTTGGCGTTGACCTTGTTCGGGCTGGGCCTGAGTGCGCTTTTGGGCCAAGGCTATGTGGGCATCAAACCACCCGCCACGGACAAGCTGGATATTCCGGTGCTGAGCGATTTACCTGTCGTGGGCCCGGTGCTCTTTGCCCATGATCCGATGGTGTATGTCGGGCTGGCCCTCACGCTGGCCGTATGGTTCGTGCTGAACCGCACCCGCGCCGGGCTGATCCTACGCGCGGTGGGTGAGAACCACGATGCAGCCCATGCTCTGGGTTACAAAGTGGTGCGCGTGCGGGTTATGGCCATCCTCTTTGGTGGGGCCTGTGCGGGATTGGGCGGGGCGTATATCAGCCTGATCCGAGTGCCGCAATGGACCGAAGGCATGACGGCAGGGGTAGGATGGATCGCTCTGGCCCTGGTTGTCTTTGCATCGTGGCGCGCCGGACGGGTAATGTTGGGCGCTTACTTATTTGGCGGCGTCACGGTGTTACAGTTGAACCTGCAGGCGGCGGGGGTTGCACTTCCTGTCGAATACCTTTCCATGTCGCCCTATATTATTACCATATTGGTGCTGGTCATCATGTCAGCCGAGCGCAACCGCGCCCCGGCAAGCCTTGGCCGCACCTTCCACGCCTCAAACTGAGGCCGCTGCTATAAACGACAAAGGGAGAACCACTCAGATGAAATTCGTGAAACACCTTGCCGGGGCTGCCCTGGCGCTGGGGTTGGCCACATCGGCCATGGCTCAGGACAAAACCAAGGTTGGCTTTATATACGTGGGACCTGTCGGCGATGGCGGCTGGACTTACGAGCATGACAAAGGCCGTCAGGCGATCGAAGAGGCATTCGGAGACGCGGTCGAGACCGTTTACCAGGAAAGCGTGCCGGAAGGGGCAGACGCCGAACGGGCAATCACTCAGATGGCGCTTCAGGGGGCTGATCTGATTTTCACCACGTCCTTTGGCTATATGGATCCAACTGTGAATGTTGCGGCCAAGTTTCCTGATGTGAAGTTTGAGCACGCCACAGGCTATAAAACTGCTGACAATGTCAGTACCTATTCGGCGCGTTTCTACGAAGGCCGCGCCATTCAGGGCCATATCGCAGGCAAGATGACCAAGACCAACACGATTGGCTATATTGCCTCATTCCCAATCCCCGAAGTGATCCGGGGCATCAACTCGGCCTATATCCACGCGAAAAAGGTCAACCCTGATGTGCAGTTCAAGATCATCTGGGCCTTTACCTGGTTCGATCCTGCCAAAGAGGCCGATGCGGCGACGGCTCTGATCGAACAGGGTGCTGATGTAATCCTGCAGCATACCGATTCCACAGCCCCTCAGGCAGCAGCAGAAAAGGCAGGAGGCGTGATCACCTTTGGTCAGGCCTCGGACATGAGCGAATACGCCCCCCTGCCCCGTGTAAGCAGCATCATTGACGATTGGGGCCCTTACTATGTGGCGCGCACCAAGGCGGTCATGGATGGCAACTGGTCAACTGTGCAAACATGGGATGGCATTGGCGCCGGCATGGTTGGCATTGGCGAGATCACCGATGCGGTCCCTGCGGATGTGAAAGCTGAAGCCTTGGCAATGAAAGACGCCATTGCATCAGGTGAGTACCACCCGTTCAGCGGTCCTTTGAAAAAGCAGGACGGCTCTGATTGGCTGGCCGAAGGTGAAACTGCCGACGACGGCACCTTGCTGGGAATGGATTTCTACGTCGAAGGTCTGGACGGCGAAATTCCGAACTGAGCTTGACGCATTCAGATATAAGGGCCCTGCTTCGGCGGGGCTCTTTTCATTTCATGCCAGAATGTGGCAGGGATGAGATCATGACTGATAAACGCCGACTGCCAGAATCCGCCTCATTCGCCTCACCTGTTGAGGGCGCTCGACTGCATGCGCCCTCGGCTGAGCGCAATGCCAATGCGATTGCTGCAGTTTTAGAACAATATGCCCCGCGGACGGGCCAGGCATTGGAAATCGCCAGTGGCACAGGACAGCATGTGGTGCAGTTTGCCCGGACCTTGCCGGATCTGATCTGGCAGCCCAGCGACATCGACCCAGAGCGACGCGAAAGCATCGACGCATGGGCCAGCGAATCCGGGCTGCCAAACCTGCGCCCGGCCGTCGCTTTGGATGCGGCACAACCCGGGTGGGGAAGCACACTGCATGAACAAGATCTGATCTTACTGGTGAATCTGCTACACTTGATCCGCGAGGATGAGGCAAAGACTGTGGTGACCCAAGCGGCCCGGGCCCTGAACCCCAATGGACGCCTGATGCTTTACGGACCGTTTCGGCGCGCCGGAGAATTGACCTCGGAGGGAGATGTCCGATTTAACGCCAGCCTGAGGGCCGCAGATACGCAGATTGGGTACAAGGATGATTTTGATGTCATCGACTGGCTGCACGGTGCAGGATTGGCCTTGGTTGATGTAATCGAAATGCCTGCAAACAACCTGTGCCTGATTGCTCAGCGAGATGGCTAAGCGGCTGGGCGCTGTTCCGCCTCCTTTCTTCTGAATACAATTTGACAAGCACGCCTCGCCCCATGAGGCTTGAGGTCCAGTTAAATTGCATTGGGTCTGTATGATGAACGCGTTTAGGTATCTTTGTTTCATGGGTTTGGCCTGCATAGCACTGGCCTTGGGGACAGGAGCGCAAGCACAGAACTTTAGCGATAGTGATCCAGTGGATTTTGTCGGCAAAGGGCCCGGACGCTATCCGGTTCATGGCATTGATGCTGCCCGTTTCCAAACGTCAGTGGACTGGAAGAAAGCCAAGCGCGCAGGTGTGCAATTTGCCTTTGTCAAAGCCACCGAAGGTGGGGATCTGCTGGACCCGAAATTTGGTGCTCATTGGAACGGCGCTCAACGGGCGGGCATCGCCACGGGTGCGTACCATTTTTACTATTTTTGTACTAAACCACGGGTGCAGGCGCGGTGGTTCATCCGCAATGTGCCAAAGAAGCGAGGGGCTTTGCCCCCTGTTCTGGACATGGAGTGGAACCCGTTTTCGCCGACCTGCAAGCTGCGCCCCCCAGCGGCCGAGGTGCGGCGGCAGATGACCATCTGGCTCAACATGGTTGAGCGACATTACGGCCAGCGTCCCATCATCTACACCACGCCCGGATTTTACAAAGACAACGATCTGCGTCAGATGCGCCGCGAAGAGTTCTGGTTGCGCACCACGGCCAAGACGCCCAAGCAGGCCTATCCCGACCAAAGCTGGAGCTTTTGGCAATACAGTGCCACCGGACTGGTGCCGGGGATCAAGGGCGAGGTTGACCTGAACGTCTTTGCCGGGAACCGCAGGCAGTGGAAGGCGTGGTTGAGGAAGCGGGCGCGTTAGCGGGGTTACCATCGCGCTGAGATTTAGGAATTGAATCCGCTGGGGTGGGGCTGCCATTCAATTCGTACGCCTAGCCGGGTATCAGCCGCTTTTGCGGCCCTGCTATCCGCTGGTCGGCAGGGTATTGCGCAGCAATGTCCCGAGAGACGTCAGCCCCTCCCTTGGGCTGGCGATATGGTGAGAGTAAGCGCAAGAAATGTTCTGAAGGATGTGCTTTGCGGGCATAAAACGCGTTGAAGTTTCTATTGGTTCGCTTGCCCAGGGGCTGACGTTGGCCTCCTGAGGATAGGTGTTCCAAAATCAAAGGCCTGCAATGGGCTCAATCCAGACAGCAGACTTGAACCGTGGGACGCTGCGACTTCCTGAAAAACAACAGGGGCGCATCAATGACGCGCCCCCTTGAGTGACTTATCCGTCGATGCGGATCACTTCGTTTTTCGGATCATATGGGCTGTCGCAGGTCACCACCGCATCCCACAGCTTGTCCTGCATTTTGACCTGCAGCTTAGTGCCCTCCACGGCCAGATCTGGCGTGACATAGCCCATCCCGATGGACTTGCCGAAATGCACCGAATAGCCACCCGATGTCAGACGTCCAACGCGGGTGCCCTCAGGCGTATAGAGCACTTCGCGACCCCAAGGGTCAGCGTCCTCTGGGCCGTCGATCAGAACCGTGCAGCATTTCACACGCACGCCTGTCTCGACCAGCTTGTCCTTGCCGTGGAAGTCCTTTTCAAGATCAACGAAACGCGGCAAGTCAGCTTCCAGAGGTGTGGCATCGCGGCCCAGTTCGTTGCCAAAGGCGCGATAGGATTTTTCCTGACGCAACCAGTTCTGGGCGCGGGCACCGACCAGCTTCATGCCGTGCTTTTCGCCAGCTTTCTCGAGCAGATCAAACAGGTAGTTCTGCATTTCCATTGGATGGTGCAGCTCGTAGCCCAGTTCGCCCGTGTACGCCACGCGGATGGCGTTGACCGGGCACATACCCAATTCAATCTGACGGGCAGACAGCCAAGGGAAGCGTTTGTTCGACAAAGCGGTTGCCGGATCAGCATCGTTGATCACTTCGCGCAGCACATCACGTGACTTAGGTCCTGCGATAGCAAAAACACCCCACTGCGTAGTGACATCCTGAATTTCGATATAGCCGAACTCATCCGCCTTATCCTCGGCGGCTTTACGTAGGAAGTCGGCATCATATTCCGTCCAGGCGCCCGCACTGACGAGGTAGTAGTTGTTCTCGCCATTACGCACGATGGTGTATTCGGTGCGTGTGGTGCCAAAGGCTGTCAGCGCATAGGTCAGGTTGATCCGGCCAACCTTGGGCAGCTTGTTGCAGGTGAACCAGTCGAGGAAGGCAGTCGCTCCCGGCCCTTTGACAACGTGTTTGGTGAACGCCGTGGCGTCGATCAGACCGACACCTTCGCGGATCGCCTTAGCCTCGTCCACGGCGTGCTGCCACCAACCGCCACGGCGGAAGCTGCGTGCGTCATGGTCGAAGGTGTCAGATGCATCGAGTGGCCCAAAGTAGTTGGGGCGCTCCCAGCCATTGACCCAGCCGAACTGTGCGCCACGGGCTTTTTGACGATCAAATGCAGGGGCTGTGCGCAATGGGCGACAGGCAGGGCGTTCCTCATCCGGGTGGTGCAGGATATAGACGTGGCTATAGCACTCTTCGTTCTTGCGCGCTGCAAATTCGGTGGTCATCCAGTTGCTGGAATAGCGTTTGGGATCAAGCGACGCCATGTCGATCTCGGCTTCGCCATCGACCATCATCTGAGCGAGGTAATACCCCGTGCCGCCGCCAGCGGTGATCCCGAATGAAAACCCTTCGGCCAGCCACATGTTGCGCAGGCCCGGCGCAGGACCGACCAGCGGGTTGCCATCAGGAGTATAGCAGATCGGGCCGTTGAAATCGTCCTTGAGGCCAGACTCGGCGCAGGAAGGCACCCGTTCGGTCATTGCCATGTATTGTTCGGCGATGCGATCCAGATCAATCGGGAAAAGATCAGCACGGAAGCTGTCTGGCACGCCGTGTTCAAAACGGGCCGGAGCGCCGTGCTCATAGATTCCCAAAATCCAGCCACCGCGCTCTTCGCGGGCGTAGGACTCATTGTCAGCATCGCGCACAACAGGGTGCTCAGGGTTGCCGACTTCACGCCATTTGACCAACTCAGGGTCTTTGTCCATGACAATGAAGGTATGCTCCACCGGGATGGCAGGCATTTTGATGCCCAGCATCTTGGCGGTGCGCTGCGCGTGGTTGCCTGAGGCGGTCACAACATGTTCGGCAGTGATCACCACCTGCTCGTCCGAGGCCACAAGGTTACCACCCTTGTCGACCATCTTGGTGCAGGTCACTTCCCAATGGGTACCGTTCCAGTGGAAAGCATCGGCCTGCATCTTACGCACAATCTCGACCCCGCGCTGGCGCGCGCCCTTGGCCATCGCTTGCGTGACGTCAGCGGGGTTAATGTAGCCATCTTCGGTGTGATAGATCGCACCTTTCAGGTCATCGGTGCGAATGAGTGGCCATCGCTCCTTGATCTGATCGGGGGTCAGCCATTCATAGGCGACGCCACAGGTTTCAGCCGTCGAGGCGTATAGCATGTACTCGTCCATGCGTTCCTGTGTCTGCGCCATACGCAGATTGCCCACCACGGCGAAACCCGCGTTCAACCCTGTTTCTTCCTCAAGCTGCTTGTAGAAATCGACCGAGTATTTGTGGATATGGGTTGTCGCATAGGACATGTTGAACAAAGGCAGCAGGCCTGCAGCGTGCCAGGTTGATCCAGACGTCAGCTCATCGCGTTCGATCAGCATCACATCGTCCCAGCCTGCTTTGGCCAGATGATAGGCAATCGAAGTCCCAACGGCACCGCCGCCGACAACCAATGCTTTGACTTGGGTTTTCATGTGATGCGACTCCCCTGACGCGGAAAATGATTGCGCATATTTAGCAGGTCCATGGAATGGCGCACAATCCAGCCGACGCTTGTGGGTGAAAAAGCGACGCCAGACGGGTTTCAGGCGTGACGGCTGTCCGGAATGTCAGCCCCTTTTGCATCGGCGGGGTGGGKGGGSGGGAGCCTCTTCGAAAGGGGCGTCAGTCCCCCAGAGCGATCCCTTCTCGGCGTGGATCAGCCCCGCCTAGCAATCCTTCCCCGATTGCGATCACATGCAACCCGGAGGTCAAAGCGCGCGCGTTCATCTCAAACCCCATCTCGCCAAGCGGCCCCACCAAAGCTTCAGCCCCGGTCCCCTCTTCCACATCATAGGTGCCAAACCGGTTCACCAGATGCGGCAGGCTGACAGCCTCCTGCACGTCCATCCCCCAATCGAGATGGGCGATGATCGTCTTGGCCACATAGCCAATGATCCGACTGCCACCTGGGCTCCCGACCACCAACACCGGTTTTCCATCCTTCAGCACAATCGTTGGCGCCATAGAAGACCGGGGCCGCTTGCCCGGCTCTACCCGGTTGGCCACAGGCACCCCGTCGCGGTGCGAGCGGAAGGAAAAATCGGTGAGCTCATTGTTCAAGAGAAACCCGCCCACCATGAGACGTGACCCAAAGGCGTTTTCAATCGTCGTGGTCATCGACAAAGCGTTGCCATACTGATCCACAATCGAGATATGCGAAGTCGAGGGCAACTCGATCGCCGCATCATCCGCATAGTTCAGCGCATGATCGAACTCCGGCGTACCCGGGCGCACCTCCGGCAACGCGGCATCTCCTCGAAGCACTTCAGACCGCTTCGACAGATAGGTGGGGTCCAACAAGCCCTGGCTTGGAACCGGCACAAAGTCACTGTCCGCCATATACCGTGCGCGGTCGGCAAAGGCCAAACGGCTGGCATCGCCAATCAGCCGCCAGCCTGCGGCATTGTCTGCGCCCATACTCGCAAGATCAAAGGGTGCCAGCAGGCCCAAGATTTGCCCGACAGTAAGTGCCCCCGAAGAGGGTGGACCCATTCCGCATATGTCATGGGCACGGTATGTCATGCAAACCGGGGCGCGCTCTTTGACCTGATAGATCGCCAGATCCACTTCAGCCAAAACTCCCGGATTATCCGGGTTATCCTGCACGGCCTTCACGATATCCTTGGCAATCTCACCTGTGTAGAACACATCGGCACCATCGGTTGCCAGCAACCGTAAGGTCTGGCCGTACTTCGGGTTTTTAAGCAATGCACCTTCCGCCAGTGGCACGCCTTCGGGAAGGAAATAGGCACGGGCAGCATCCTGCCGCCTCAGACGCTCTGCATCGCCAGCAATCAGCTTGGCCATACGCGGGCTGACGGTGAACCCGTCTTCAGCCAATCTGATCGCATCGTTGAACAATCCCACCCACTCTGCTTGCCCCCACTTGTTATGGGCGGCCTGCAGCAGGGCGGGCGTTCCGGGGGTGCCAACAGACCGGCCTCCGACCACGGCATCATAAAACCCCAGCGGTTCACCCGCTTCATCCTGGAACAAGCGGGGCGTGGCGGCCAAAGGTGCAGTTTCACGTCCGTCTAATGTGGTAAGTTCGCCGCTTGTCCCGTCATACCAAACCAGAAACGCGCCGCCCCCCAGTCCCGAGCTTTGCGGCTCGACCAGTCCCAGAACAGCCTGCACGGCCACCATCGCATCCGCAGCCGTGCCGCCAGCGCGCAATATGTCAGCGCCCGCCTGAACGGCGTGGGGGTTGGCCGCGCTCACCATCCAGCTTTTCGCCTCTACCGGTTGGCCTTGCGCCTTAGCGTTCTGCGCAGCCTGCACTTCGGCCGATCCCGAGATCACACCTGCGCCAGCAGCTTCAGGCGCGACCTGATCAGCAGCCTCTTGCGCCCAAGGCGCGCTGGCAATGACAACTGCAATCGCGGCTGCAAAGATTTGTCTCATAATGATCATTCCCTCTCAACTTGCGCCAAATCGCCCCTAGAGGGCAGCAGGGGTGGGCGGGTGGGCTGCCCGAAAGGGGCGATACCCCTTCACCCTGCACTATCCTTGCGTTGGTAAAACCTGATCAGGCGGGCGATGCCCATCAAAAAAGGTCTGAATGTTGATCATCACCTTTTCGCCCATCTCGATACGGCCTTCAACTGTGGCCGAGGCCATATGCGGCAGAGCCACTACATTGTTCAGCTCTTTCAAGCGCGGATTGATGTCCGAGCCGTTTTCATAAACATCCAGTCCCGCCCCTGCGATCTCGCCTGCACGCAGCATCCGGGTCAAAGCGTTCTCGTCAATCACTTCGCCTCGCGACGTGTTCACGATCACCGCCCCTTCAGGCATCAGTTTCAAACGGCGCGCGTTCATCAAATGAAACGTGCTGGGCGTATGCGGGCAATTGACACTGATCACATCCATGCGGGACACCATCTGGTCGAGGCTTTCCCAATAGCTGGCACTCAGGCTCTGTTCTGTCTCAAGGCGCAGCCGATTGCGGTTGTGGTAATGTATTTCCATGCCAAAGGCCGCTGCGCGCCGTGCCACGGCTTGGCCAATCCGGCCCATCCCTAGAATGCCCAGCTTGCGCCCCGCAATGCGCCCCCCCAAGAGCTGCGTCGGCGACCAGCCTCCCCAATTGCCTGCCTTCATGACGGCCAAACCCTCGGGCATGCGGCGGGTCACAGCCAGGATCAGCGCCATGGCGATATCGGCTGTATCTTCAGCAGACACACCCGGCGTGTTGGACACCAGGATGCCGTGCTGGCGTGCAGTTTGCACATCAATATGATCCACGCCTGCTCCGTAATTTGCGATCAGTTTTAGCTGATCGCCGGCCTGAGCCAACAAAGCAGCGTCAATCCTGTCATTCAGCGTGGGCACTAAAACATCAGTGTATTTGACCGCTTTTACCAGTTCTTCTTGCGTCATAGGCACTTCCGTTTCACGCAGTGAAACGTCAAACAATTCAGCCATGCGCCGTTCCACCGGTTCAGGCAAGCGTCGCGTTAAGACAACAGTCAGGCGTCGAGATGACATATGACTCTTCCTTGTGCTTCCAAAATCGCCCTCATCCTGCCAGAGTGGCGCAGGAACGCATCAGGCACAAGAACCTGAGCCAAGAACGAGCAGAAATCGGATTGTAACATGAAAGCAATGATCCTCAGCGCCTTGGCGTTTTGCCTTTTATTTCCACAATTACCCCTCGCTCAAGACCGTGGATCTGTGACCAACTTGCCCGTGCCAAGGTTCGTGTCGATGAAGGCCTCCGAAGGCAACGTCCGTCGTGGACCCAGCCTGACCCATCAAATTGACTGGGTCTTCAAACGCAAAGACCTGCCACTGGTGATCACGGCCGAACATGGCCACTGGCGCCGTGTGCAAGATCGTGATGGGGCTGGAGGATGGGTGCATTACTCGCTGCTTTCCGGAACGCGCACCGCCATTGTTGAAAAGGATATGCTGGAACTTTTGTCCAAACCAGACGCAAGTGCGATGGCCGTGGCACAGCTTGAACTTGGCGTAATCGCCCGGATCGAGGAATGCTCGGACAGTTGGTGTCGCATGAACGCGGCCGGCTACAAGGGATGGGCCCCTAAAACGGCACTTTGGGGCATTGGCCCCGGCGAAATCATCGAGTAACGCGCGCCCTTAGATTTTTGCGCATAATCGAAGGCAAATTTTTTGCCTTCTGCTCTTGCACCAATGAAAAGAGAAGAGTACTTAGCGCGTCACAGTTGGGATGTAGCCAAGTGGTAAGGCAACTGTTTTTGGTACAGTGTACCGTAGGTTCGAATCCTACCATCCCAGCCAATCTTCCTTTCCTGTGTCGCCCGGCGTGAATCGCATCTTTCCAGAACCTGCCTTGAAGAAGAACTGTTCGTTGACATCGCATGTTGGAAAATGGAACTTTGGCGGCCAGCATGGCGCAGGTCTGCCGAAGTTTGGCAAGCCTCGGTCGTGCTCTTACTCCTTGATCAACCAACCTCGATCCAGGTTTTCATGCCGCTGGCCTGGTGGTCCAGCATATGGCAGTGCAGTAGCCATTTTCCGGGATTGCCAAAGACGCAAAGAATGTCACGGACCTCTCGCCGTTGCAGAAAGGTCGTGTCACGCAGAGGACCAAGTGATCCATCCGTGTGGACCTCGTGGAAATGGTGGCCGTGCAAGTGAATACCGTGTGGAAAGGCAGTTTGATTGTCCAGCGTGAGGCGCACAGTTTCCCCAAGGGCAAAGCGCTGCCAAGGTGCATCAGTCATCCCGGACACGCCATTGAGGCTCCAGATATCATCTCCGCCGTGCTGTCCCCCCATCGCGCCACCTTGCAGCGCGAGGGTGATGCTACGGTCAGGCGTGGCGGCGGGTTGATTTACCCTGGCCTTAGGCAACGGTGTGATGTCAGAGGTGCTTGGCTCGGGGTTGTAACCGATCACCGCGATTTGCCCCATCTCGTAAGGCTCTTGCGGAGTTGGGAAAACAAAAGCCACCGTGTCTGAAACATCTGCGATGATGTCCATACGTTGCGCCGGGGCCAGCATCAGAGGGCCCATCGCTTGCACCGCGGCCAAAGGCATCCCATCTAGCGCGACGACTTTTCCTTCAATACCGGAGATTTCCAGAGGGAAGACCCGAGCAGTGGCCACGTTGATCAGGCGCAGCCGCACCCGATCACCACGCCGCACGGTTGAGACCGAGGGGATCACCTTGGCGTAGGTGCCCAGCCGCCCGGCGTGGGAAAAATCATGACGGTTGCCGAAGTCTTCGATCATCTCACCGGTGCGTTCAATGCGCCAGTCGTCAATGATCACTGTGATGTCATGGTCGACTTTAGGAGGGTGCTGTTCCTCTATGATCAAGGGGCCATAGAGCCCGCGGGCCACTTGCTCCCATGATCGATTGTGGGAATGATACCAATAAGTTCCGGCGTCAGGCAGGGTAAAATGATAGTCAAACCCGGTGCCGGGGCCCACCATTGGCTGGGTCAAACCGGGCACGCCGTCCATGGCGTTGTCGATACGGATGCCGTGCCAATGCAGGGCCGAGCCTTGATCAATTGCATTTTCAAACCGCACATCCAGCGTGTCACCTTGGCGGTATCTCAATTCCGGGCCCGGGGTGGCACCATTGAAGCCCAGCATCTGGGTGGTGCCGTCCCCTTCGGGCAGGATCTGCGCTGTCACAGGTGCGGCGCGCAACACCAAAGGCGCGGCCAGCGACGCCTTGGGGCACCCAAGCACGGCAGCAGATGTGGCCAGAAACTTGCGGCGGTTCAATTGCATCTATGCGACACTCCTTGGCTTTGCCCCTGCGGTTACGGAGTGGCGTTGAAGGTGAACAACGCCTCGCCTGCAATAGTATAGCCGTTTATCAGCGCGGATGCTGCGGGGGATGTCAGCCAGTCTTCCAATTGAGCGGTGGCCTGCGCGTTTACATGGGCATGCCGCTCGGGATTCACTGGGATATAGGCGTATTGATTGAACAACACCGGATCGCCTGCGAACAGCAGCCTTAGGTCCTGCTTGTTGCCAAAGTTCAGCCAGCTGGCACGATCCGCCATGATATAGGCGTTCAGACCCGCAGCCGTGTTCAGGCTGGCCCCCATGCCCGCGCCAACCGCGTTGTACCAGTCGCCAAATTGCGCCGGATCAAGCGAGGTGAGCGCCCACAGAGACAGTTCTTTTTTATGCGTACCACTGTCATCGCCCCGGCTGACAAAGGGGGATTGGGTATCATGGATCAGTCGCAGTGCTGTGGCGGCATCAGTGGCCTCTTGCACTTTGGCCGCGTCTGTTGAGGGGCCGATCAGGACGAAGTCATTATACATGATCTCGCGTCGATGGGTGCCATAGCCACCTTTCACAAAGGCCTCCTCGGCGGATTTGGAATGCACCAGTATCGCATCTACATCGCCCGCCTCGCCCAAACGGATCGCCTGCCCTGTGCCGACCACCAGCAATTGCACCTCAAGCCCGGTATCGGCCTCAATGGCGGGCAGCAACACGTCGGACAGGCCCGAGTTGTGGAAACTGGTGGTCACGGCCATGCGCATAGTTTCAGCGTGAACTTGCACGCCGATGAGCATTAATATGGCCCCCAAGAATCGGGTCATTCGATGATATCCCCTTTGAGGAAGGCGCGGGCCTCATCTGATTGAGGGGCGGCAAAGAAGGTGCTTGCATCCGCCTGTTCACACAGCTGACCATTCAACAAAAACACCACATCGCTTGCCAGACGGCGGGCCTGCCCCAGATCATGGGTTGTCATGATGATCCGCGTGCCGGAGGCGGAAGAGGCCATAAGCAGCTCTTCGATCTCGCGCATGGAGCGGCCATCGAGATTGGCGCAGGGTTCGTCAAGAAACAGCACCTGAGGATCACGGATGAGAGCGCGGGCGAGGGCCAGCTTTTGCTGCTCGCCGCCGGAGATGCGCGTGGCGGGGCGGTCGAGTGCCTCTTCCAAACCGATGCGGCGCGACCAATCGGTGACACGGGTGTCAATCTCGGCCTTCGGGGTTTTCAGCAGTTGCAGGGGAAACGCCAGATTTTGACGTACTGACCGTCGCAGCATGATCGGTTTTTGAAAGACATAAGCCTGTGCTTCGCGCGCATCTTCATCCGGCACCGACCATGTGACGCGACCCGAGGACAGCCGTTCCACCCCGTGCAGCACCTTCAGCAGGGTTGTCTTGCCTGCGCCATTGGGGCCGAGCACGATGGTAAAGCCGTCTGCGGATAGCGCCATTTTGACTGGGCCCAGAATGGCCTTACCACGGCGTTTCACGGCCACGTTTTCAAGGGTAACGGACATCGGCTGGCTCACCACCGTCCCTCCCGTTCCGTACGCGACAGGGCGTGGATCGCAAAGTTAACCAGCAGTGCGAGCGCAATCAGCACAAAGCCCAGACCGAGTGCCAGAGCGAAATCGCCTTTGCCGGTTTCCAGTGCAATGGCCGTGGTCAGCACCCGTGTGGCGTGGTCAATATTGCCTCCCACGATCATGATCGCGCCGACCTCTCCAATGGCGCGACCAAACCCGGCCAATGCAGCGGTCAGTAGGGTCCGCCGACCATCGCGGATCAATGTCAGGATGCGCTGGCTCTTGCTGGTGTTCAGGGAAATCAGTAGGTCGTGATACTCCGCCCAAAGCTCGCGCATGGCCTGATGGGTGATCGAGGCAATCAGCGGCGTGATAATGATCACCTGTGCGATGATCATGGCCGTGGGGGTGAACAAAAGGCCCAGCACGCCGAAAGGGCCGGAGCGCGAGAGCAGCAGATAAACGATCAGCCCCACCACCACAGGTGGCAGACCCATGAGGGCGTTCAGCGTGGCGATGGTCAGTCGGCGATAGCGAAACCGCCGGATTGCCAGCCACGTGCCAAAGGGTAGAGCGATGAGGCTGGCAATCACCAGCGCCGACAGGCTTACTTGCAACGACCTCAGGGTGATCTCGACCAGATCGCTGTCCAGCGTGATGATCAGGCGAAACGCTGCCTCTATGCCGGCCCAGATGTCATTCATATGTTGGTGGCCCGACCCTTACCGCGCGCGGTTCAATCGTCGAGCCGCACAGCAGAACCCGCAGCGCGGTCCTGACTGGAGAAACCGACCTGCCCGAGGATCAGGTTTGATCCAACGGCAATGACCGCAATAGCGGCAAAGGCAATGAACATCGCTTTCATCTCAGTTCTCCTGTTTCGCAGTGGCCACGCGCAGATAGTCGATCAGGTCATCCCGGTCACTTTGCTGCGCAATTCGCTGCATCGGCATTTTCGTCCCCGGAATATAGTGATCGGGGCCTTGGTCAAACAAATCATTGATTGTCTCGGGTGACCAGACAATTTCCGAGCCATTTAGCGTCTCGGAATAGGTATAATCCGGCACGGTGCCCGCGCGGCGGCCATAAAGACCATACAGACTGGGGCCTGCCTTGCGGGCGGACCCTTGGGTGAGCGTGTGGCAGATCGAGCATTTGCGTTTGAACTGGCGCTCGCCATTGGGCAGCGTGTCGGGGTCTTCAAGGAAGCTGCGGGTGATGCCGCTCATGGGCTCGTGTTTGTCCAAAGTGTCCACGGGCCAAGAATAGACGATGTCTTCTATCCCGCCTGCGTGGATGTTCTGCCCGTCCGGCGAAAAGGCCAATGCCCAGATGGGGCCGTTGCGGGCGGCGCGGAAGTCATGCGTGATCTCAAGCGCTGCCATGTCGATGACCATGATGTAACCCTGACCGTCGCCTACAGCCAGTTGGTGACTTGGTTCGTGATAGGCCATCGCCAATATTGGGCGGCGGTCCAGTGTGAAGTCAGCGATCTGCGCGCCTGTTTCAGGGTCGACGATCCGCGTGCCGCCATCCACGGCACCATATGCAATCCAATTATCGACCACGATGATCTGGTTGATCCCAAATCCATGTTTGACCAGCACACGCGATGTCAGTTCATTGTCACCCGTTTCTTCCCAAACTCGCAACGTGCCATCCGACGAAGCTGAGTAGAGTGTGTCATTTGGTGAAAACGCGACGTCGGTCACGTTGGACCGATGACCCTTGAGTACGCGAGTGGCGAACTCCACTGGTGGGCTGTCGATGGTTTGCAGGAACTGGACCATAGTTGTCAGATTGATGAACCCGTCCCATCCCGCGCTGGCGATGAAACGCTGATCAGAAGACACTGCAATGGCACTGACCTTGCCCTGATGTTCACTGACCTGCAGCGGGGTTTCCATCTCCGGGTGCCACAGCAGGACTTGGAAATCGTCTCCTCCTGACAGGAGCTCAGATTCGTCGTGATAGTTCAGCGTTGTGACCGCAGCCCGATGGCCTTCTAGCCATGTCGGCGTTTGCCCTTCCCAAAGCCCGACCGAATTGTCAAAACTGGCGCTTGCAATCTGTCCCGAGGGCGACACAGCGATGTCCATGATCGGGCCGCCATGTCCTTTCAGTGTGAAGAACTCCTGCGCCGTCAATGGGGTAGCAAAGAGCGCACTTATGGCCAGGGCACGCAGCATCTATTCGGCAGGTGTGGCACTTTCAGGGGCCTTGGGTGTTTCAACCTCTTTGGCCTTCACCTCATCCACCCAAAGCGAATGGTGTTCGCGTGCCCATTGCTCTTCAACCTCACCCGAGCCCATGGCATCGTAAGCGCCCTCCATGCCGACGGTGCCGATGTAGATATGGGCAAAGATGATGGCAATCAGGACAAAGCTGACCAGCGCGTGCCACAGTTGCGCATATTGCATTTCCTCATGCGGCGCGAGGGTGGTGGGCAACTCGCCCATGCCCGGCAGATGGGTGATGCCGATGGCCTGCAGTTTGGAGAAGGTGGCAGCGAACATGTTGATCTCGAACGGGAAGAGCAGCGCCAGACCGGTGACTGAAATGGACGTGCCCAGCACGATTACCGACCAGAATATCAGCTTTTGCCCGGCGTTGAATTTCTTGGCGGGCGGATGGCCTTTGCTGAAAATTCCACCGCCTTTGCGCAGCCAGTGCAGATCTGTACGATCGGGCAGATTGTGGATAACCCACATCACAAAGATCATCACCAGTGCGATCATAAAGGCCCAGGACACATTGTTGTGCACCCATTTGGAGCCAATGGCGAGGGTAGCAAAGGCGTCATGCCCAAAGAGCGGGATCAGGAACTTGCGCCCTATGAGCGTGATTATTCCGGTCAACCCGAGAACGATAAAGGACCCGGCCAGCATCCAGTGAGCGATGCGTTCAATTGCCTTGAACCGCTCGATCTTTCGACCGGTCTTTTCGCCATCAATGCGAATTCGTCCACGCACCAGAAAGAAGATCAGCAGCAGCAGAAGTGTGCCGCCTAGCAGGTATCCCGCGAAGCTAATCAATGGCCCCTGACGGAATGTCAGCCAGCGCATGCCGCCATCTTGCACCAGAGTGGTGGCGGCAGGGCCGTTGTTTGAGGCCGTGATATTGGCCTCGCCAAAGCGCAGCGCGCGCCAAAGTTCGGGATCAGATGCGCCGCCAAGCGTGCCCAATTGGTTAGCCAACCCGGCGGCGCTATCCGGGTCGCCTATGCTCTCAGAGCGAAAACTGTTGTCGACCTCTTCGCCACGCTGACGGGCCAGAATATCCTCAAGCGTCTGCGCGCCGCCTGTGGCCGAGCGATCAGACACGGGCGTTTCGGCCTCTTGCGCCTGAGCCACAGAGAAGAAAGACAAGGTCAACATGAGAGCGATCAGCGCACGGAGCATGGGATTTCCTCTTGTTTCATATTAGCCGAAAAGGGCGGCCCACATGGGGCCGCCCTGATCTGTTCATGCGTCAGTCAGGGCAGGATCAACCGCCTTGCTGGCCATAGGCCGAACCCCAACCCCAGGCACCCGAGCCGAAGCCACGAGCCACCACACGTTCGCGGTAGATGCCCGAGACAACGTCACCGTCACCCGCGAGCAGCGCCTTGGTCGAGCACATCTCGGCGCAGATGGGCAGCTTGCCCTCGGCGATCCGGTTGCGCCCGTATTTGGCGAATTCGGCGGTGGAGTGGGTTTCCTCGGGGCCACCCGCGCAGAAGGTACATTTGTCCATCTTGCCGCGTGATCCAAAGTTGCCGGCCTGCGGGAACTGCGGCGCGCCGAAGGGGCACGCGTAGAAGCAATACCCACAGCCGATGCAGAGGTCCTTGGAGTGCAGAACCACTCCTTCCTCGTTCTGGTAAAAGCAGTCTACAGGGCAGACCGCCATACAGGGTGCATCAGAACAGTGCATACAGGCCACGGATATCGACCGTTCCCCGGGTGAGCCGTCATTGATGGTGACGACCTTCCGGCGGTTGATGCCCCAGGGCACTTCATGCTCGTTCTTACAGGCAGTGACGCAGGCGTTGCATTCAATGCAGCGTTCGGCGTCGACGAGAAACTTTGCTCTTGCCATTGATAGTCCTCCTTATGCTGCTGAAATTTTGCAGAGAGTACATTTTGTCTCCTGCATTTGCGTGACTGAGTCGTAGCCATAGGTTTGTGCCGTGTTCGAGCTTTCACCCAGCACATAGGGGTCAGCCCCGTCGGGGTATTTGCCCCTCAGGTCCTCGCCCTCCAGATGACCGCCGAAGTGGAACGGCATGAATGCGACACCTTCGCCGACCCGTTCGGTCACCATGGCCATAACCTTGACCTTGGCCCCTTCCGCGCCTTCGACCCAAACCTGTTCTCCATCCCGAACACCAAGGTTGTTGGCGTCCCGTACGTTGATTTCTACGAACATGTCCTGCTGCAGTTCAGCCAGCCATGGGTTTGAACGGGACTCGTCTCCGCCACCTTCGTATTCCACCAGACGTCCCGATGTCAGGATCATTGGATAATCCTTCGAGAAGTCCTGTTTCTGGATCGAGGCATACATGGTCGGCAAGCGATAGAACTTGCGGTCCTCATATGTTGGGTAGTCCTCAACCAGATCACGGCGGTTGGTATAGAGCGGCTCGCGATGCAGAGGTACAGGGTCTGGGAATGTCCAGACAACCGCACGCGCCTTGGCATTGCCGAAGGGTGCACATTCATGGGCAATAGCCACCCGCTGGATGCCGCCCGAAAGATCGGTCTTCCAGTTGGTTTTCGGCCCTGCGATCCCGTCGATGACGGCACGTTCTTCGTCCGTCAGCTCGGAATCCCAACCCAGGTCCATCAGCATCTGCATCGTGAACTCGGGGTATCCGTCCTGAATATCCGAATCCAGGCTGTAGACGCCTTCGGCCAGCAGGTTGTCACCGTCCCGTTCCACACCGAAGCGGGCGCGGAATGTCAGGCCCCCCTCAGAGACACGTTTGGACATATCATAGAGGTTGGGCGTGCCAGGGTGGTTCATCTCAGCAGTGCCCCATGATGGCCATGGCAGACCGTAGTAATCGCCATCTGCCGGCCCGCCATTGGCGCGCAGCGTGGTGCGATCAAAGGTGTGCTGGTTCGCCATGTGCTTTTTGATCCGGTCAGGGTCCTGTCCAGTATAGCCAATGGTCCACATGCCACGGTTGAACTCGCGCGTGACACTTTCGACGTTGGGCGTTTCTTCGTCTTCCATTTCGATATTGCGGAAGAAGCGATCAGCCCAGCCGAACTTGTTGGCGAACTTGGCCATGATGACCTCATCCGGCAGGCTCTCAAACAGAGGTTCCACCACGCGGTCGCGCCACTGGAAGCTACGGTTTGACGCCGTGACCGAGCCACGGGTTTCAAACTGCGTACAGGCGGGCAGCAAGTAAACACCGTCTTCCCGGTCATGTAGCACGGCCGAGACCGTCGGATAAGGATCCACGACAACCAGCATATCCAGCTGCTCCATCGCGGTTTTCATTTCCTTCATCCGTGTTTGCGAGTTCGGTGCATGACCCCACAGAACCATGGCCCGCACTTTGTCAGGGTTGTCCATGTTTTCGGGGTCTTCCAGCACGCCATCAATCCAGCGCGACACCGGGATGCCCGTCAGGTTCATCAGGCTCTTCTCTTCGCCGTCCGATCCTTTGGTTGAGGCAAACTGACCTTTCAGCCAGTCCATGTCCTCTTCCCAGACGCGGCCCCAGTGCGCCCATGAACCGGGCTTGAGCCCATAGTAGCCGGGCAGCGTGTGCGACAGAACGCCAAGGTCAGTAGCACCTTGCACGTTGTCGTGGCCGCGGAAGATGTTCGTGCCACCTCCCGAGGTGCCCATGTTGCCCAGCGCCAGCTGCAACACGCAGTAGGCGCGCGTGTTGTTGTTGCCGTTGGTGTGCTGGGTGCCACCCATGCACCAGATTACGGTGCCGGGGCGGTTGTTGGCCATGGTCCGTGCCACGCGTTTCAACTGGCTCCCTGGCGCGCCAGTGACACGTTCCACTTCCTCAGGGTTCCATTTGGAGACTTCTTCCTGGATCTGGTCCATGCCCCAGACACGGGTGCGGATGAACTCTTTGTCCTCCCAACCGTTGTCGAAGATATGCCACAGGATACCCCAGACCAGCGCCACGTCAGTACCGGGACGGAAGCGCACATACTCATCAGCATGGGCCGCCGTGCGGGTGAAGCGTGGATCGCAGACGATCACTGGCGCATTGTTTTGCTCCTTGGCCCGCAGCAGGTGCAGCAGGGACACAGGATGCGCCTCGGCAGGGTTGCCGCCGATGATGAAGATCGCTTTGGAATTGTGGATGTCGTTGTAGCTGTTCGTCATGGCGCCGTAGCCCCATGTGTTTGCTACGCCGGCCACGGTGGTCGAGTGACAAATCCGGGCCTGGTGATCCACGTTGTTGGTGCCCCAATAGGCGGCAAACTTGCGGAACAGATAGGCCTGCTCGTTGTTATGCTTGGCAGAGCCCAGCCAATAGACTGAATCCGGGCCGCTCTCATCGCGGATCTTCATCATGCCGTCGCCGATCTCGTTGATCGCCTCTTCCCAGCTGATGCGTTTCCACTCTCCACCCTCTTTCTTCATGGGGTACTTGAGGCGGCGCTCGCCGTGGGCGTGCTCGCGTACAGCGGCCCCTTTGGCACAATGCGCACCAAGATTGAACGGGCTGTCCCAGCCGGGTTCCTGCCCCGTCCAGACACCGTTGCTGACCTCGGCGACAACCGTGCAGCCGACTGAACAGTGGGTGCAAACTGATTTGACCAACTCGACCGAGCCTGTGGCGGCACTGGCGGCTGAGGCCTGGGTGACTGTGCCACCCGTGGCTGAAATGGCAGCCAGGCCACCGATGGCCAGACCGCTTCCGCGCAGAAACGCGCGGCGATCTACAGATTTCTCTGCGATGTCAGACAGGATACCGGTCCGCTGGGGGCGTCTCGCTACCCCGTTGGTCTTTTTCCTTAGCATGTTAGTTCCTCCCTTGCGTGCTTGGGGAAATCCCCTTGCTTGCTTGGTTTTTTGAAACCTCCGGGCAGTCGGGCGTCACGCAACCAGTCGCCTTGAGGGTCGAATGCAACAGCGTCCTAGAAACGGGCGCTGTCGAGATAGGCGCGGGTATGCGCAGTGTCTTGCATCTTTTCAGATGTCAGATCGACAGGCTTCGCCTCGGCGGTGCTGCTACCTGCGGCCATTGCCACGGCAGCTGCGGGCGCAGTGGTGCCAGCCAGTTTTAAAAAGTCGCGGCGGCTTGTGCCGTCTTCTGTCTTTTTGGTCATGGGGATGTCTCCCTCCTTGTTGTGGTGGGCATCCCCACCGGTTTCGTGCAGCGCGCTACACTGCAATCATTCTGAATGCTTCGCGCTCAATCTCGACAAAGGCTTTGCCGACACTGCCCAGCGAGGCATAGAGAACCGAATTCTTGGCTCCCTCCAGATCAGCAAAGAAATGTCCCGCCCATGGCGCGATATGTTTGTTAAAGAACGCCTTTTGTCCCTCAAGTGTGGCTGGGGTGCCGAAGCGTCCCACGATCATGCCACCCATCATTTCCATCAGCGAGGCGATGTTGTCCTCAGGCTCATAGACATTCGATGCACGTGTCATGGCATTGGCAGCCATATCGCTGCGCAGGGCAGCGAGTGGTTTCTCGTTGAGGAACCCGGTCAGATAATAGCTGGCATAGGGCAGCAATTCGCCCCGGCCGAGGCCTACGAAAAGCGCATTGAATTCGCTTTCCACCTTTTTGGGATTGGTGACCTTGGCCACACGCGACAGCGCCGAAATCGCTTGGCCCAGATCGCTGTCATCCCCCGAGAGGCCGACACATTGATCCAGCAACAACTGATCCGGCGGGCCTGACAGCATCAACCCGAGAAAATTGTAAAGATCCGCCCGCAGGCGGTCCTCGGAGGCGATTTTGATATCTTCCGCAGCACTCACGCGGCATGCTCCTCGGTTCTGAATTTCATGCGGCGCGGGGTGGGCATGGTACGGGCCAATTCCTCCTCATCGCCGCCTTCTTCGATGTCAACTTCCACATAGGCGGGCGTCTCTTCGATGGCTTCATCAGGCGCTCCGGCCACAAAGACCTCTTCTTCGTCCTCAATCACTTCAGGCTCGGGCGGGTTCTCACGCTCTTCTGCCTGACGCGCCATTTCCTCGACGTGTTTCAACATGCCCTTGCCGATCTGATAGGCGGTTTGCATGTTCTCAACGACCATCGCCTTGTCAGTGAAATCCTCGCCATAATCGACTAGCATATCGACATTCGCCAATACCGGATTGGACCGCCACAAGGTGCGCAAAGCGCGGCGGCGAATGCGGTCGGGGACAGCCTTGGACATGAACGCGCTGAAATCATCACCCATCTGCATGCTGTCGGGATCAGGCAGGTCCAGCTCTTCCAATATCTCGGTGTCGCTTTTCTCCTCCAGCGCTTGGTGCTCTTCCGCCAGCGCCTGCGTTTCTACTGCTGCCTGTTCGGCCTCAGCTTCGGCTGCGACGCGGGCTTTTCGATCAGCCCAGAAAGAACGTTCACCCCTCAATGCACTGTCTCCCGCTTCGAGGGCGCGCGATAGACATCGGCCGTCTGGCGAATACGCGCATCGCCAATTCCATCTTGCGTGAGATCAACACGGGCCTTGTCACGGCGGCGTTTGACGAAGACTTCATGTTCGTGGTGCGCCTCAATGTAGTCCCTGATCCAGGCAATCAGCCCCTCGGGCATCGACACTTTCTCAACCAGCTCTTCGCCTGTGTCCGCGTAATCCTGCGCCTCGTAGGGCGAGGCTGTGGCCAGCACGACATCCAGCGGATCGTCGGATTCGCTTTCACGCATCACAACATAGATCGCAGGTTCTTTCGCGGAGAGACCGTGCAGGTAAGCCTCGGTATCGGTGCGATAGAGTACCAGAGGCACGGTTGCCGCGTGATATTCCACAGTGTCGCCTTCGCGCCGCAGCTCCTTCCAAGAAGCCTCACCGGCGCCCGGCAAAACAGCTGAAGCTTTCCATACATGCTTGGCCCAGCGCGTCACGCCTGGCACCCTGCGAATGACAATTCCCAAGGGCATAGAAATGGTTTTTTGATCGCTTTGGATCGTCGCACTCCCCAGAAGTAGACTTCATTTTCTCTGAAGTTTGTATGACTTGAGGTATTTCTCAAAGAACTTTCTGACGATGCTTGAGGTCAAATTTTAGGCATGCCGCAACGCAGCGTGCGCGGACCTGCTAAATTTTTAATAGTTAAAAGGGGGCTGGGGATATTTGTCTCATTTTTTAATTGTTTGAAGGAAAAAATTTTGCACATGCAGCAATACCCATGTTCGAGGTGAATTCGCGAATTTAGGTTTACGTCGCGTGAGAATCACGACTAGCCTGCGCCGTGCAGGAGACTGAATTTCCGCGCCAGAAGGACTTGAGGATGACGAAAAAACTGATCCTGTGTGATTGTCTGGGCAGCCAGGCTATCGATCCCAAAGCGGTGTCGGACGGGTGCGGTTTGACCTGCTCTAAGGTGTACACCAGCCTGTGCGTGGATCAGATTGAACAGACCGCGAAAGAGATCGTGCAAGCTGGCGGCGAGGTGATCATCGCCTGCCAGCAGGAACGCCCAAGGTTTGAGGAACTGGCCGAAGAGCTGGAGTTGCCCACGCCCGGGTTTGTCGATCTGCGTGACCGGGCCGGCTGGGGCGAAGGTGACGCCACCCCCAAGATGGCTGCCCTTGCCGCCGAAGCGGTGTTGCCATTGGCGATGGGCAAATCGGTGGATGTGATCTCGGAAGGCACATGCCTGATTATCGGGGGTGAAGCGGCCCTGCGCGCGGCATCAGACTTGTGTGAAACTCTGGCCATCACCGTGTTGCTGGACGACGCCAGTCTGATCCCCGCGGATCGGCGCTTCGACAGCGTGATAGGACGCATTGCAAACGCCATGGGTGCCTTTGCCGGGTTCACCGTAAAATTCTCTGAATTACAGCAGGTTACGCCGGGTGGTCGGGGTGCGTTTACGTTGGATAATCCTTTGCAAAACGCAGTGTCGGAGTGCGATATTATTCTTGATCTGAGCGGTGACACTCCCTTGTTCCCTGCCCCTGAAAAACGCGAGGGATATCTGCGCGCTGATCCGTCTCATCCGCCCTCGGTGGCGCAGGCGGTTTCGTCGGCATCACAAATGGTTGGAACCTTTGAAAAGCCTCTCTACGTCAAGCTGACAGAAAGCCTTTGCGCTCACAGCCGAGCCGAGCAACCAGCCTGTTCCAATTGCCTGAACGTCTGTCCCACCGGGGCGATCACATCAGCGGGCGAACATGTTGCAATTAATCCAATGATCTGCGCCGGGTGTGGATCGTGTTCGGCGGTGTGCCCATCGGGGGCAATCGCCTATGACAGCCCTCCGGTTGACACGGTGTTTGCCCGGTTGAATGGGCTCGCTAGGACCTATCGCAAAGCAGGCGGCAAGGATGCGCAATTGCTGGTGCATGACGCCGGACACGGCCGCGAGATGATTTCACTCGCCGCGCGGTTTGGCCGGGGCCTGCCTGCTCATGTGATCCCGTTGGAAGTGGAGGCGCTATCTGGCTTTGGGCATGCGGAAATGCTGGCGGCTCTGGCCTGTGGATTTGGGCAGGTGGATATCCTCGTTTCCCCCAAGACCGAACAGGAGGTGATTGAGACGCAGCAGGCTTTGGCACAGGCTTTGGCAGGCGACAAAACGGCAATTCGGTTGCTGCATCCCGCTGATCCTGATGCGCTGTGTGACACACTCTATGAAAACGAAACAACGTCCATCCAATGTAACCCGATCTTGCCCATGGGCACGCGACGCCAAATCACCCGTTTGGCCGTGAAAGCCCTGCAACCGGATGCAGATGTCCTGCCATTGCCCGAAAACGCCCCCTACGGCGCAATCATCGTTGACGATGATGCCTGCACCCTGTGCCTGTCCTGTGTGTCGTTATGCCCGTCGGGGGCCTTGGGCGACAATACGGACCTGCCGCAGTTGCGGTTTCAGGAGGATGCCTGCCTGCAATGCGGATTGTGCAGCAACATCTGCCCGGAAAAGGCCATCACGCTGGCACCACAGATGAACCTGACTGATGCGGCGTTCACCCAGTCCGTGTTGCACGAAGAAGAGCCCTTTGCCTGCATCGAATGCGGGTCACTGTTTGGGTCAAAATCCACGGTTGAGAAGATCACCGAGAAGCTGGCAGGCAATCATGCCATGTTCGCCAATCCACAGGCCGTCAAGATGATCCAGATGTGCGAAAACTGCCGCATTCAAGCGCAATTCCATTCGACCGATAACCCGTTTCAGGGTGGCGAACGTCCCCGCGTGCGCACAACCGAAGACTATCTGTCAAAGCGCAAGGATCACTGAGTTTGAATGGGAGCCCCCAGATCTGCAGGCGCTATGGAGCCGACATAGGCTGTGATCGCATCAATTTCGTCCAACGTGACTTCTATGGGAGCAATCGGCGACGGCAGGTTTTCCGCGAAAGGTTCGGTGACGCCTTCGACCTGAGTAAAGGCGGCATGGGGTTTGAGGACAAAGAAGCCTTCAAACCGGTCTCGCCAGTCGTCAAAATTGCGCAGCAAGCCAAACGAGGGGGTCGAGCCAATGGCGTTCATCCGGTTCGTCTCATTGACCACGTGACAGCGACCGCAATGGTGCAGGCTGATTTTTTCACCCAATACGACATCTCCAGTTGCAGCGATCTTCTGGACCTTTGGTTTGGTTTTGACATCCGCGCTGAACATCGGTTCTCCGTCCGGGGCAAAGGCCTCAATCGTACGTTTACCCACATCCGACAAGAGCCATTCTTCAAAAGCATCGGTATAGGACCCGTCCGTCTTGGCGAGATGCCAGATCGTGTCGCCCTGACGAAAAACCGGAGTGCCCGTGTCGCCGAGCTCTGCATCGCCCGAACCAGAAGTTACATTGATGCGGATGCTGGTTTTCAACGAAAACCGCGGCAACAGGTGCTTGGAAAACCCGGTGACAACCAGCTCGGAAGGGACTGTCAGATCAAACGCCTTGTCCTGCGCGACGGCAGGCACGGCCAGCAGGGCGACGCCAAGGGTCAAGGGTTTCAGCACTCCATCCGCTCCGATCATGTGCATCAGGTTGCACATCAGCCTAGAGGCGCTAGGGTCATCACGTCAACTTCTCAAGCTATGCGAGGGCAACACCATGAGCGACGAGTTTAACATGTCGATGCGCAAATTTCTCAAACAGGTGGGGGTCACCTCGCAGCAAGCCATCGAAGAGGCGATGCGCAATGCAGGTGAAACTGTCGGCCAGAGCTATGAGGCCAAGATGGTGCTGACAATCGACGGGATTGATCTAGAACATACCGTCACCGGCAAGATCGAAGGCGCATAAATGGCGCTGTCTCGAGAAGAGGTTTTGGCGTGTCTGAAGGGCATTTCCGCACCTTCGGGTGTCGATCTGGTCGAGGCCGGGTTGGTGCGTGCGCTGAATGTGGACGAGGGCGCTGTTCGTTTTGTGATGGAAGTGGACGCGCCCGAGCCGTTCCTGCCTGCCAAGGAAGAGGCCGAGCAAAAGCTGGAGGCCCTCGGGGCAACTTCCGTATCCATCGTGATGACGGCACATAGCTCGCCGCAAGCCCCGCCCGACCTGAAACCGCAGCGCAAGGCCGAGCCAGCAGGTCCCGAAAAAATCCCCGGTGTGGAACGGATCATTGCCGTGGCCTCGGGCAAAGGCGGCGTTGGTAAATCCACAGTCGCGGCCAATCTTGCCTGCGCCCTGGCTGCTGAAGGACGGCGTGTCGGGATGCTCGATGCGGATGTCTATGGCCCATCGCAGCCGCGCATGCTGGGTGTCTCGGGTCGTCCGCAAAGCCCGGATGGCAAGCTGATCCTGCCCCTGCGCAACTTTGGCGTGACGATGATGTCCATCGGCTTGATGACCAACGAAGACCAGGCGGTGGTTTGGCGTGGGCCGATGCTGATGGGGGCTTTGCAACAGATGCTAACCCAGGTGCAATGGGGGGCATTAGACGTGCTGATCGTTGATCTGCCGCCCGGCACGGGGGATGTGCAAATGACACTTGCGCAAAAGGCGCATCTGGACGGGGCTGTGATCGTCTCGACTCCCCAGGACGTGGCGCTGCTCGACGCACGCAAAGGGATCGACATGTTCAACCAGATGGGCACGCCGATCATTGGCATGATTGAAAATATGAGCACGCATATCTGTTCCTCCTGTGGTCACGAAGAACATGTCTTTGGTCATGGCGGCGTTGCGGCTGAGGCCGAAAAGTTGGGCGTGCCCCTGCTGGCGGAAATACCGTTACATCTGGATATTCGCATGGCTGCCGATGGCGGTGCACCCATCGTGGTGTCCAAACCCGACAGTGCGCAGGCCCAAGGGTTCCGCACCGTGGCCAAGGCGCTGATCGAGGCTGGCAAGGCATGAGCGAGCCGAGCTTTCCTCCGCTCTTCAGTGGGCTTGCGGTTGAGGGGGCGATTGATCCCTTCGACAAGGCCTGCGTTGAGGCGGTGAAGGGATGCGATGCGGGTTTGGTGGTCTACAATTTAGGGGCAAACACCCTACGCGCAGCGATCGTCTTTGCCCCCGATGTGGTGCTAGCCGATGCCTTGGCGATGCTGCCGCTCTGTGGTGTGGGATTTCAGAACGCACTCGGCGCACTGGCCCCGCCCGAGGTGGCGGTGCATCTGGATTGGAACGGTGACTTGCGCATCAATGGCGCATCGTGTGGTCGGTTGCAGGTCGCGTGCTCGGATACCGATCCCGCCGCCCTGCCCTCTTGGCTGGTCATCGGTCTGACCCTGCCGCTCTGGCCTACCAGCGACAACCCCGGCGAAACGCCAGATCAGACGGCTCTTTATTCCGAAGGTTGTGCAGATGTGCAAGCCGATGCCTTGCTGGAATCCTGGGTCAAACATACGCTCGTGGGCATCAACACCTGGCTGGATCAGGGAGTAGCACCGCTGCACAAGGAATGGCGCGCATTGGCCTTCGGCGTGGGCGAAGACATGACCATCAACGATTTTTCCGGAACCTTCCTTGGTGTAGATGAACAGTTCGGCCTTTTGCTGCGCAATGCTGAAACCACCCATCTGATCCCGCTGACGGACCTACTGGAGACCCCCTGACATGATGCTGGCCCGCGCCATCCACTTTGACGAAAGTGATCGCAACGTCTTTCACTCCAGCGCCCGCACCGGCGAGTGGTGCATTTCAGGCGGGTTTGAGTTTTCCAACTGGTCCGAGGCTGATTTGACCGGCAAGGCGCGGCAGGCCTTTACCAACGGCTGGCTTGGGCTTGAGACCTTTGGTCGTGTGACTTTTGTGGCCGTAACCCAGGTTGAACCAGCCGAGTTTGACGCTGCCAAACAGGCCCTCGCCGAACACTTTGTACAGATGTACGGCGCTCCGTCAGTTGAGGCTGCGGCACAGGTTGCCGAGGATGAATTGCGCCATATGGTGGATCTGTGCGACGATCAGGAGCCCAATACTCTGTTGACCGTGGTGCGAGAGTTGACCGCTTCTGGTGTCAAAGAGAGCTTCCGCATCATTGAGCCGCGCGATGCAGGTCTCGATCAATTCGCGATCCACGGGTCGGTGGATGATGATCCTCATCACCACTGAAGTACGTTCAGTGAACTTGAATGCATCGGGTTAAATTTGCCGCACCCGAAATCTTTGTTCTCGGGCTGGCGGCTTGGACACATAGTCTGCCATCACCGATATTGCGACGCGCGTATTTGCAACCCATTGGGATCAGAATACTTTGGACGTCCTTGATCTAAATGACGTCCACGCTTGTGCGCAAATACATCGGTGCGCTTAGGCCGAGCTCTTACCAATGATTGAAAAGGCTAAACTGGTGAAGTAACGGGATCAAAGATGGTGTGCCGGGTTTACAAGACGCCCTTCTTTTGTGGCTGCCCTGCGATGTAGGTCTGAGCAATCGCGCGGTCATCGCCCATCATTTGAACAACGAACAACTCCTCTGACAGACTTTCGACCATGGTCATGCGCAGCGTCATCGCAGGGGTGGCACGTGCGTTGATGACTACGATATCGGCCTCGGTTCCAACATCAAGGGTGCCGATCTTTTTCTCCAGGCCCAATACTTCGGCATTGCCACGGGTGATCCAGTGAAAGGCACGCAGCGCGTGCAGTTTCTGGTTTTGAAGCTGCAGGATCTTGTATCCTTCGTTCAACGTCTGCAGCATCGAATAGCTGGTGCCCGCCCCTATATCTGTGGCGATCCCGCTCTGGATGCCCTGCGCGCGCAGGCCTGCTTCATCGAACAATCCACTCCCCAAGAAAAGGTTGGACGTAGGGCAAAACACGGGATGGGCGCCTAACTCGGCCATTGCGGAAATCTCGCGTTCCTGCAGGTGAATGGCGTGGCCCAACAAGGTACGGGGACCAAGCAACCCATAGCTTTCGTAGACATCCAAATAATCACGTGCGTCCGGGTAGAGTTCTGCGGTAAAGGCGATTTCATCATGGTTTTCAGACAGATGGGTTTGGACAAAGCACTCTGGATGCTCGGATGCCAAAGCCCCCGCCAATTCAAGTTGCGCGGGTGAGGATGTGATCGCGAACCGGGGTGTGATGGCGTAAGAGGCACGGCCTTGTCCGTGCCAGTGATCAATAAGGGCCTTGCTGTCGTCATAACTCGACTGAGGGGTGTCAAGCACGGCTTCGGGCGCGTTGCGATCCATCATGGTTTTGCCAGCAATCATCCGCATATTGCGATCTGCGGCTTCGGCAAAGAGCGCCTCGGCAGATGCGGCATGCACCGAACAGAAGGTCACGGCTGTTGTGGTGCCGTGGTCAGCCAACAGGCCGCAAAACTGGCCTGCCATGGCACGAGCGTGTTGGGCGTTGGCGTATTCTGCCTCGGCTGGAAAGGTGTACCCGTTGAGCCAATCCAGCAATTGACTGCCCCAACTGGCGACTATCTGCACCTGCGGAAAATGGATATGCGCATCGATGAACCCGGCCATCAGCAAATGCGGCCGATGATCAATCAGCGTTGCATCGTCGGCATCTGGAGAAACCACATCAAATGCGCCCGACGCGGCAATCAGATCATCGCGGATCAACACTGCGCCATCTTCAACATAGGTGTAAGCGTCCGTGTCGTCAGGGTCCGCCGGTTCGCGGTGGAACGTCAGGATGCGACCTCGCAGTAGAGTGTCGGTCATAGAGAAACCTTGTTTGAAGAAGAAGGAAAACGCGCGAGGCGATCCGCAGACCGCCTCTCAAGGATGTATGTGTCAGCGCACATCATATGCGGGCGTGTCGTCATCCATTAGATCAGGCTCATCCGGAACGATGACGCGATGCGCAAGGTCTTCCTTGGGCGCGAACACCGGATAGATCAACATGAACGCACCGATAATCAGATATCCAATGGTGATCTGATCAAGCTGGGGCATCTGCAGTGTGTAGCTGTGAATGATCCCGATCGAGGACATCAGAGCCGCGGCAACCGCAAACCAGCCCGCCTGTTTGAACCGCCCGTCGATCACATCTGCCGCGATTGCTCCCCACACGAGCCCGGTGATGATGGCGCCCTGTGACAAGGCCAGATGACCTTCATAGTGGGCGCCTTCCATCAACAGTGCGGCGGTCAACTCCCCATCGCCCAATCCGGGTAGCCCTTCGACGCCTGAGTTGCGCAGAGCATTCATCAGTGAGCCCCATTTGACCATAAGGAAGCTCGAGATGTGAGGCAGGATCGCAAACGCCACTGCCGCCATATGCGCGGGTTTTACCGCATAGCCGGTGTTGGTGATCAGGCTGACCGCCACGAAGACCAGAACTGGTGCCGCCGCGGCTATCGGGATCAGACCGGCAAGGAACGACAAGAAGCCAAGGAAGGCTGCCGCAGCAATCACCAGTGCCACACCAATGATGTAGCCCGCGCGCGCATCCATCCGTTTGTATGCCGGGTGGCCGATGTAAACCGTGGTCGGGAAGGGTGATCCGAACAGGGCACCAATCATAGTGCCTGCACCGTCTGTGACCTGACAGACGGCGACAGGGTAGCTGTCACCCGCGGCTTCGGCGGATTCCACGTTGTTCATCGTTTCGATGAAGTTGTAGATCTGAACCGGTATCAGAACCAGAAACAGTTCGGGATTGGCAAAGAGGTATTGGATGCCAATCATCATGTCGCCAAAGTACGGGATGGGTGCATAAAAACCGATGCCGTCGGTGTTGAACGACGATTGCCCCAGGAAAATTGCGATGACTGTGCCGACGGCGATGGCGACCAATCCCGCAGGCAGGTTGCCGGGAAGGCGGAACCGACCAATCAATCCCCAAAGGATGAACAACAGCGACGTAAAGCCGATGAGCGGGTGTTCAAATATGGTCGCCAGAGGAACCGATCCGATGAAGACCAAGGCGATGCCGCACAGCGTGCCTAGCATGCCCGCTCGTGGCGTGATCCGCTTGAGGAACGGGCCGACAATGGCACCGAAGGCCGCAACAATACCGCCCATGAAGCCTGCCCCAATGCCAACCTGCCAGGCCAGCAGTGAATCGCCTGTGGCCCAGAAGATTGGACCAATGACGCCGAACAGGTAAACGAACATGACTGGAGTTGAGATACCGTATGGCAGAGCGGTGACATCTCTACCCTCTTTGCCCGCCAACCACCTGGCCATCAGGGTATAGACGACAACACCCGCAAGGATCGCAACAGCCGCACCCGGCACAATACGCCCGTAGACAATGTCAGCTGGCATCTGAAAGACGAATTGGCAAACGCCTGAGAGAATCAGAAGATTGACGAGGTTGTCGGTGAAAAGAGCCCAGAACGCATTGAAATCGCTCCTGTTGTATAGCTTGTAGTTGTAGGCGGCATCAGACATTTCGGGTTTCCTCCCATTGGAATTGCCTCGCTGGGCCGCTCTCAGGCGGTTTTCGCGGGATATTGGTCAGGTGTTGATTTGATTTCGGCTATGGCGGGGGCTGTTAGACGGACCATGACTTCGGCAACCACAGCGGCGGCAATGACCTCGGGCCGCTTGTCGGTGCTTTCGGATGCCCCGATGGGGCAGGTCAGACCAATGGTGTCCTTGCCCACCGAACTGACGGCATGAAAACGCGCGAATTTCTCCCGTTTCGTGGCCGATCCGATCAGGCCGACATAAGCGGCATCAAAGCGGTCAAGCGCCTCGGATGTCAGCACAAAATCCAGCGCATGATCATGAGTCAGCACGATAAATGCGCTGTTTGCAGGGGCCTCGCGAATGTCGGCTTCGGGCATCACCGACAAGCGTGTTTCCACGTTTGCATCGCACAGCGACAGCTCTTCGCTGCGCCCATCTATCAAAATGCAACGCACCGGCAGGAACTGAAAGAACTGGGCCAAGGCACGACCGACATGACCTGCACCCAGAATATAGACACGAGGGCGCGCCGCGAGGCTTTGCATCTCATGCTGATAAGCGATGCGGCAATCAGCTGTGGTCATCTGGCGCAACGTGATCGCAACGCGCCCGCCGCAGCACTGGCCAATCTCCGGCCCCAGTGGAACATCCATATCCTCGGCCACGCATCCCGCACGCAACATCGCGCGGGCTTTGTCGATGGCCATGTATTCCAGCTGACCGCCTCCGATTGTGCCGTAGAGGGTATCGGCACTCACAAACATCTGTGCGCCCGGCTCGCGCGGAGAGGATCCGCGCACTTTTGTGAGCCGGATGTGGATCGCGTTCTGCGACGCCGCCAAGAAGGTATCGAGCGTCATGGGGTTCCCCCCTTAAGCCGTTCGATCGCCATCAACACGCGCTCGGGCGTGGCGGGCGCATCAAGGCGTGGACATGTCTTGTAGTCCTCAACGCTAGCGACCGCATGCGACAAGGCTTCAAACACTGAAATGCCCAACATAAAGGGGGGCTCACCCACGGCCTTGGAGCGCTTGATCGTTTGTTCCTTGTTCTCGGACCAGGTCGCAAGTTTGGTGTTGAAGATGCGCGGTCGGTCTGAGGCCAGCGGGATTTTATAGGTCGAGGGCGCATGGGTGCGCAGCTGGCCCTCGGCGTCCCACCATAGTTCTTCGGTGGTGAGCCATCCCATGCCTTGGATAAAGGCCCCTTCAACCTGTCCAATATCAATGACCGGGTTCAGGGATTTTCCCACATCATGCAGGATGTCCGTGCGCTCCACCCGGTACTCCCCTGTCAATGTGTCGACGGACACTTCGGAACAGGCAGCCCCATAGGCGTAGTAGTAAAACGGACGGCCTTGGCCCGTTTCGCGATCCCAGTGGATTTTGGGGGTCTTGTAAAACCCTGCCGCGGACAGGTGGACGCGGGCCATATAGGCCTGCTTGATGAAATCACGAAAGGGCAGGATTTCATCCCCCACCTGCACCGCATTCGGCAGAAATTGCACGTTTTCAGCATCGGTTTCCCAGTGCGATGCCGCAAATGCAATCAGCCGTTCCTTGATCTGTCGTGCCGCATCCTGCGCGGCCATCCCGTTGAGGTCAGACCCCGAAGAGGCCGCAGTCGCGGAGGTATTTGGTACTTTCTCCGTGGTCGTTTTGGTGATTTTGATCGTGTCGAAATCCACCTGAAACGCATCAGCCACGACCTGCGCGATCTTGGTGTTCAGCCCCTGGCCCATTTCCGTGCCGCCGTGGTTCAAATGGATCGACCCATCTGAATAAATGTGCAGCAAGGCACCGGCCTGATTGTACCATGTGGCCGTGAAAGAGATGCCAAACTTGACGGGTGTCAGCGCGATGCCTTTGCGGATCGTTCCGCCTTTGGCATTCCAATCCAGCACCGCCTGACGCCGGATTCGATAATCAGCGCTGTCTTCAAGCTCCTGACAGATGCGCGGGGCGATATTGTCCTCGACTGTCTGGTGATAGGGCGTCACATCGCGCCCATTGTCGCCGTAGAAGTTACGTCTGCGCACTTCAAGGCTGTCCAGCCCACGATGATAGGCGATCTCTTCGATTATCCGCTCAGCGGCGATCACGCCCTGTGGCCCGCCAAAGCCGCGAAATGCAGTGTTGGAGACGGTGTTGGTTTTCATCGGATGCGAATTCAACAGGACATTGGGGTAGTAGTAGGCGTTGTCGGCATGAAAAAGCGCCCGGTCTGTCACGGGCCCGGAAAGGTCGGATGAAAATCCGCAGCGCGCGGCAAATTCGCCTGTGACAGCCTCGATCACGCCATTATCGTCAAAACCCACTTCGTAGTCGATCACGAAATCATGGCGTTTGCCGGTGGCTGACATATCATCATCACGGTCGGGGCGGATCTTGACCGCGCGATTCCATTTCTTTGCGGCAACCGCCGCGACCGAACAGAACAGGTTCATCTGGGTTTCCTTACCGCCGAACCCGCCACCCATTCGGCGCACATTGATTGTCACCGCGTTTGACGGCACGCCCAGAACATGCGCCACCATGTGTTGCGCTTCGCTGGGGTGCTGAGTGGAGGAATGCACGATCACGTCATCGTCCTCGCCTGGGATCGCAAATGCGATATGGCCTTCAAGATACATGTGATCCTGACCGCCGATGCGCAGCTTGCCTTTGATCCGGTGGGTTGCCTTGCCCAGGGCGCTTTCCGCCTCGCCACGTTTGAGCGTTAGCGGAGGGGTCACATATCCCATGTCAGCGGCCTGCGCCGCTTCAGGATCCAGGGCGTGGGGCAGCTCCTTGTAAGTCACTTTTGCCAGCTTGGCCGCCCGGCGTGCGGCGTCCCGGGATTCAGCCACCACGGCAAACATGGGCTGACCCCAGAACTCCACCTTGTCGGTGGCGAAAATCGGTTCGTCATCACGCCCTGTGGGCGACACATCATTAACGCCCGGAATATCATCCGCGGTCAAAACGCCGATCACACCGGGGGCCTTGCGCACCGCACTCAGATCGACATCCCGCAACAAGGCATGGGCCTTTGTGGACAGACCCAGATAGGCGTGAAGGGTTCCCACCGGCTCGGCGATATCATCGCAATACTCGGCGCGGCCCGTGACGTGTTTGATGGCGCTGTCGTGGCGCAAATCCGCGTTGACACCGCCTTTGATCTTAGCAGGCGCAGAGTTTTGTACGGTTGTCATGACAGTCCCCCTGTTTACGCGCTGAGACGGTTGGTTGGTGCATCAACTTGCTGATCCAGCCAAAACTTCCGGAACAGATTCTTGGACACTTGCAGGCGGTACTCGGCAGAGGCGCGCCAATCACTGAGAGGACTGAAGTCCTCTCCTAATCTTGCGGCGGCGGCGATCAGCGTCGCTTCGCTCCAAACAGCACCGACCAGGGCAGCTTCGGCATGTGCTGCCCGTTTCGGGGTGGCGGCCATGCCGCCAAACGCGATCCGAGCGGCAGTGATCGTGCCGTTCTGAACCGTTACATTGAACGCGGCACAGACCGAGGAAATATCCTCATCGCGCCGCTTGGAAATCTTGTAGGCGGCGTGGAGTGAGTGAGGGGTGGCATTGGGAATGCTGATGCTCTCCAGAAATTCGCCGTTTGCCATGTCCTGCTTGCCGTAGTCGATGAAGAATTCCTCGATCGGCAACGTCCGACGTGCGGCCCCCTTGCGCAGCGTGATGGTGGCACCGAGAGCGATGAGCACCGGAGGTGTATCCCCGATAGGCGATCCGTTCGCGATGTTGCCACCGATGGTGCCCATGCTGCGGATTTGCCAGCCGGCAATCCGATCCCAGAATGCCCCGAGATGCGGATGGCGTTCAGAGATCACCGCCTGACTATCGGCATAGCTCACACCTGCACCAATCTTGATGGCATCTTCTGTTTTGACGATCTGCCGCAACTCATCCAGATGGTTCAGGAAAACCACCGGCGAGATATCACGCAGGAATTTTGTGACCCACAGCCCCACGTCTGTCGCGCCTGCCACGATTGTTGCCTCGGGCATCTCCAGCAGAATCTCTGCCAGATCATCAACGCTCGCCGGCAGGATGCAGCGGCTGCCCCCGTTCGCCACATCAACCCGCTTGCCATCGCGCAGCTCTGTCAGCCTGGCCGTCATTGTCGCGCGTTCAAGCGTCAGCGCGTCCTCTGCCGGGCTGCCAAGTGTTGTGGCAGCTTTGGCCGCCTTGATGATGGGCTCATACCCTGTGCACCGACACAGGTTGCCTTGCAGTGCGGTTTCAATCTGGGTTTCCGAAGGGTCAGGATTTTGCATCCAAAGCGCATAGAGCGACATGACAAAGCCCGGCGTACAGAATCCGCACTGGCTACCATGGTGCTCGACCATCGCCTGCTGCACGGGATGCAATTTTCCGTTCGGGTCGGATAGATATTCGATGGACACCACATGGCAGGCATCCAGCGATGCTGTCAGCCGGATGCAGGCGTTCACGGGCTCATAGCGCAGCGTGCCATTTTGCAACCGGCCGACCAGAACAGTGCACGCTCCGCAATCCCCTTCAGCACAGCCTTCTTTGGTGCCTGTCAGGCGACAATCAAGACGCAGAAAGTCCAGCAATGTGTCATTTGCACCAACGCGGTCCAAACTCACATCACGGTCGTTCAGCACGAAGCGGATTTCAGATCTGGTGTTCATATGTCCTCCCTCGCCGCAGCTGGGACTCTGCGGCTTTCTCTTTTATGGCCCAATTAACTACCCCGAAAAACGTTACAATCGGGTATGCTGTTTCAACGATTCGTATATAATCTGAGGTGCAGATGCCTTACGTTGAAAGCCTGAAGGTCTTTGTCAGAGTGGTCGAACTTGGTAGCATTACAGCTGGCGGCCGCGATTTGCGTCTGACCCCGGCGGTCGCTAGCAATCGCATCAAGGAGCTGGAGCGCCGGTTGGATGTCCGTCTCTTCAACCGCACGACACGTAAGCTGTCTCCAACCGAGGTGGGGCACGAGTTTTACCAACACGCACGCCAGGTGGTTCAATCTATAGAAGACGCTGAGGCTGCGATCTCGGGGTATTCACAGTCGCCACACGGCACCGTGCAAGTGACGGCGCCACTTGGGGTGGGCAAACGTTTGGTGGCCCCTCTCATCCCCGAGTTTGTGGATATGTACCCGGATGTGTCCGTGCGGTTGCGCCTGTCGGACCGCAAGGTGGATCTGTTGGCAGACGGAATTGATGTGGCGTTCTTTGTCGGTGAGCCTTCGGATTCGAACCTGAAATTGCGAAAGATCATGGATACACCTCGTATCCTGTGCGCCGCGCCGTCTTACCTTGAACAACATGGCGTGCCGCAAACGCCTGATGATCTATTGCACCACAATTGTCTGTTACTGCGGTATCCACGGTCGCCCGAATGGTACTGGACATTGTCAACATCCCAAGGGCCAAAGCGGATGGATGTATCCGGCAGCTATGATTCCGATGACGGCGATGTGTTGACCGGTTGGGCCTGTGCTGGACGCGGCATCATCAACAAGCCTCGGTTTGAAGTGCTGGATCACCTTCGGAGTGGAACACTTGTCGAAGTCCTCCCCGAAACACCGCCCAAACCCGCAATGTTCGGATGTCTTTATCCGCATCGAAGGCTACAAGATAACAAGGTCCGGCTTTTGGTCGACTTCCTACAACAGCGTTGTCGTGAAAATCTGTCTCTCGCGTGAACGAGGCCGCGTTAGCGCGACACGACATAGAAGGGCAGGTCTTTGCCTGCGTTTTCATACCAACGAATAATCACCTTGCGCTCGTCTTCTTCCATAAACGACACATTGGCGGGTGGCATGGCCACGCTGACCCCCGCTTGCAGATAGATCTGACTGGCCGCACGGGCCACATCAGCGGGTGTTTCCAACAGGATGTTCTTGGGCGCGCGGCGGATGCCATCATAAAACGGCTCGCGGGCATGGCACATGGCACAGCGCCCGGGAACGATCTCCATCACCTTGTCAAACCCGTCTGCCGAGGCGAAGACCTCTTCGGTCTTCGTCAAAGGGCGAGCTTCGCTGTCTTCATAGGTGTCGTGCATCAGCGGCGCTGTGCTGAGCCACATGATCACGATGAACAGCAGAACTGTCACAGCCCATGTCCAGCTGGGGCCTTTGCCCGTGCGGTGCATGGTGTTGAAGTAATGCCGTATGGTCACACCCGTCAGGAAGATCAGCGATGCGATGATCCAGGAATACTCGGTGGCGAAGGCCAGCGGATAGTGGTTCGACAGCATCAGGAAGACGACCGGCAAAGTCAGATAGTTATTGTGGGTTGAACGCACCTTGGCGATCTTGCCGTATTTGGCATCTGGGGTGCGCCCTTGTTTGAGGTCTTCGACCACAATGCGCTGGTTGGGCATGATCTGGAAAAACACATTCGCGGTCATGATGGTGGCGGTGAATGCACCCAGGTGCAGCAATGCAGCACGGCCCGTGAAGATCTGGTTGTAGCCCCAGGACATGACCACGAGTATCGCAAAGAGCAGCACCATCAGCACTGTCGGGGTGTCTGCCAGTTTCGATTTGCACATGGCGTCATACAGCATCCAACCGATGGTCAGAGAGCCCGCCGAGATCGCGATGCCTTGCCACAAGGCAAGATCCGCCTTGGCCGCATCAATCAGGTACAGCTCGCCGCCGACCCAATAGATTATCATCAACAAGGCCGCGCCGGTCAGCCAGGTCGTGTAGCTTTGCCATTTGTGCCAGGTCAGGTGCTCGGGCATTTCCGATGGGGCGACAAGGTATTTGACCGTGTGATAAAAGCCGCCGCCATGCACTTCCCATTCTTCGCCGGAGGCGCCTTCGGGCAGAGCTTCATTAGGCTTCAGCATCAAATCGAGCGCGATAAAATAGAATGACGCGCCAATCCAGGCCATCGCTGTGATGACGTGCAACCAACGGACGGCAAAGGCCAACCAGTCCCACATTATCGCCAGATCGTGCATGCGTCCCTCCTTTTGAAGCTGCCGCGTCCTCTGTATCTCAGTGCGTCGCTTTCCTGAATTGCAGAAAAAATCCTAGCAGCTTCAAAGTAAAGCTAATAATATTTCACCATGGCTTATCTTGATAATATCCGAACCTTTGTGCGTGTGTACGAGCTTGGCAATATGTCGGCGGCCGCGCGGGATCAGCGTATTTCGGCCGCGGTCACTTCGGCGCGCATTGCCAGTCTGGAAGAACATCTGGATATCCGCCTGTTCCAGCGCACCACACGGATGCTGAAGCCGACCGAACAAGGTGTGCTGTTTTATGCCGGGGCCTGCAAGATCCTCGAGGCGGTGGAAGAGGCCGAGGCGGATATCACCAGTGTCACCAGATCACCTCGCGGCACTTTGCATGTCGCGGCCCCCTTGGTCATGGGGCAACGATTCATTGCCCCCGCTGTCCCACTGTTCAAAGAGGCCTACCCTTTGATCAACATTCGCCTGCGCCTGTCAGACCGCAAGCTGGACGTTGCGGGCGAAGGGTTGGATGCGGCATTTTTTGTAGGCATCCCCGAGGATTCAAACCTGCGTATCCGTAAGATCGCGGATTGTGCGCGGGTGCTGTGCGCTTCGCCGGATTATATCACCCGCAGAGGCCAGCCTGAAAGCAGCGCGGAACTAAGCACTGACAAGCACGATTGTCTGAACTTGCGCTATCCCGGCGCACCGGAGTTCCAATGGCCCTTGGAAACGCCTGACGGATTGAAACGTGTGGCGGTCTCAGGGCCGTTTGAAACCGATCATGGCGATGTTCTGACCAACTGGGCGCTTGAGGGGCACGGCATCGTCCTGAAACCTCTGTTCGAGGTGGCCGATCACCTGAAGTCGGGTCGGCTGTTCAGGGTTCTGCCTAACGAACCGCCGATCCCGATCCAGATGGGGTGCTTGTATTCTCATCGCCGACTGCAAGATCCAAAAGCCCGATTGCTGATGGATTTCATGGTCGCCCATATCGAGGCGATGCTGCCCGATAACGCATGAGATGCAGGATCAGCTTCCCCGGTATGTGGCATAGCCAAAAGGCGACAAAAGCAGGGGCACATGATAGTGGCTGTGCTCGGACATCCCAAACCGCAACGGGATCACATCCAGAAACCGCGGGTCCTCGGCCGGTGTGCCAATAGCCGTCAGATAATCACCTGCATGAAACACCAGCTCGTAAGTGCCCAGTGCAAATTCGCTTTCGGGCAGGATGTGCTCGTCCGTGCGCCCATCATCATTAGTCACCAACGTTTTGAGCAATTCACGTGTCTCACCACTCAATCGGTACAATTCGATTTTAAGCTCTTCCGCCGGAGCTCCTCGGGCCGTGTCCAGAACGTGGGTTGTCAGATAGCCGCTCATGTCCGCTCTCCGTTGTTGATTCCTGACCGAGTTTTGCGTGTTTTACCGCGAAATTGACACCTTAGCCTTGCGAATAACTCTTTCAAAAATTTCTGGAAGGTAATTTCTATTCTTTTAACTTAGACAGAAATCGAAACGTTGGAGACCCTTTGATGAATCGCTACCCTCGTGACATGCGCGGATACGGCCCGAAAACCCCCGACCCAAAGTGGCCGAATGGGGCGAAAATTGCGGTTCAGTTCGTCATAAACTACGAAGAGGGTGGAGAAAACTGTGTGTTGCACGGGGATACCGCATCCGAGGCGTTCCTGTCCGAGATTGTTGGCGCGGCAGCCTGGCCCGACAAACGCCATTGGAACATGGAATCGTTCTATGAATACGGTGCGCGCGCCGGGTTCTGGCGTCTGCACCGCTTGCTCACCGAAAAAGACATTCCTGCGACCGTGTACGGTGTCGCGACCGCATTGGCCCGCAACCCCGAACAGGTGCGTGCCATGCAGGACGCCAATTGGGAGATTGCCAGCCACGGGCTGAAATGGATCGACTATAAGGACCACACGCCCGACGCGGAACGTGCCGACATGTTGGAGGCGATCGCCCTGCACACCGAAGTCACTGGCTTGCGACCACGTGGCTGGTACACCGGGCGTTGCTCGTGCCACACCGTTGATCTGGTCGCTGAGGAAGGCGGGTTTGACTATGTGTCAGATGCCTATGCAGATGACTTGCCGTATTGGCATGGCGAACAGCTGGTCGTGCCGTATACCCTGGACTGCAACGACATGCGCTTTGCCACGCCGCAGGGGTTCAACTCGGGCGATCAGTTCTACAACTACCTGAAAGACACCTTTGATGCGCTCTACGCAGAGGGCGAAGCGGGTCAGGCGAAAATGATGTCCGTTGGTCTGCATTGCCGTTTGGTTGGCCGCCCCGGTCGGGTGATGGCTCTGCGTCGGTTCATGGACTACGCGCAAAGCAAGGCGGATGTCTGGTTCGCCAAGCGGATTGAGATCGCCCGACACTGGCATGACAACCATCCGCCTGTGCAATTTGATCGTCCATCACAGATGACCAAAGACGCCTTCGTCGCAGCTTACGGCAGTATCTTCGAGCATTCTCCCTGGATTGCCGAACGTGCGTTTGATCTGGAACTGGGCCCGGCCCATGACAGCGCCACGGGCCTGCATCACGCGCTGGCGCGCATGTTCCGCAGTGCATCCTATAAGGAGCGTCTCGGCGTTCTGACCGCACACCCGGATCTTGCAGGCAAGCTGGCATCGGCCGGTAAACTCACGGCTGAGAGTACATCCGAGCAAGCGGGTGCGGGTCTGGATCTGCTGACAGATGATGAACGCGCAATGTTCCAGAAACTGAACGCTGAATACGTCGAGAAGCACGGCTTTCCCTTCATCATCGCCGTGCGGGACAACACCAAAGCCTCGATCCAGGCGGCATTTGAACGCCGGATTAACAATGACACCGAAACCGAGTTCGCCGAGGCCTGCAGCCAAGTTGAACGCATCGGGGAATGGCGTCTGAAAGTTATGCTGCCATGACCAGTCTGCTGAAAGTGAACCCCCTGAACGCCAATGATTTTGCCAGCTATGGCGACGTTATCGAAGTGTCCGGTGAGCCGACCAAACTGATCAACGAAGGCATGTGCGGACGTCATCACGACCTCGCCAAACTCGATTTTGACGACGGGTGCGCAGGCATAAGCATGTTCAATGCAAAGGCGCGCCATTTGCCACATGCGGTGACCATGGTGGAACGCCACCCGCAAGGCAGCCAGGCTTTTATGCCGATCTCGCCGGTGCCGTTCCTGGTGGTTGTGGCCGACGACAATGCGGGAACTCCCGAAAACCTCAAAGCATTTGTGACCGCCCCCGGGCAGTCCATCAACCTGCATCGCGGCGTGTGGCACGGGGTTCTCGCCCCAATCGGCGCGCCGGGGCAATTTGCCGTCGTCGACCGCATTGGCGACGGCGCAAACCTTGAAGAGCATTGGTTCGACACACCTTACATCGTCGAAACCATCCCAAAATAAGCCGACAGGCGAAGTCGTTGCGCCATCCCCACGGCAGTTGTTTAAAAGTCCACCTTGACGGCCACGCCTTTTTCGATGGCCAAATCGACCACGGCTGCGGCCACGGCCAGATCCTGCAGGCCGACGCCTGTGCCGTCAAACAGCGTCACTTCGTCGTCGCTGCTGCGGCCCGTGTGATTGCCGTTGATCACGGCCCCAATCTCGGCAATGTCGGCCTCTTTCAGAGATCCATCCGCGATGGCGTGCTGGCACTCACCGATGCCGATCGACTGGGCAATCTCATCGGTGAAACAGGTGGCCCGCGCCACCAGAGCAGCCTCGACCTCTTGCTTGCCTTTGGTGTCTGTTCCCATGCAGGCGATATGCGTGCCGGGTTTGACCTGAGCATCCTTCAGGATCGCATCAAAGCTGGAGGTGATGGTGACGATCACGTCTGAATGCGCCCCGAGTTCCTCCAATGACAAGCTTTCAAACGGCAGACCCATTTCAGCAGCTGCTTTTTCAAGCGAGGCCAGTTTTTCGGGGGTGCGGTTCCAGGCAACGACGCGTTCAAAGTCGCGCTGTTCCGCTACGGCGCGCAATTGGAACGTGGCCTGATGGCCTGCGCCGACAATGCCCAGCACCTTGGCGTCTTCGCGCGCCAGATGGGCCACCGAAACAGCAGCAGCGGCAGCGGTACGCAGAGCGGTCAGCAGGTTCCCCCCGACCACAGCGCGGCATTTTCCCGTGTCCGCATCAAACAGGAACACGGTGGACTGGTGATTGGTCAGACCCTTTTCCATGTTGCCGGGCCAGTACCCGCCGGATTTCAGGCCCAAGTTCAGACCAGCGCGGTCAAACCCGGATTTGAACCCATAAAGCGCATCGGCATGGCCGATCGCTTCGCGGATCACCGGAAAATTATACGCTGAACGCGCCGACATAGACGCAAAGACATTCTCAACGGCGTCAAAATTCTGAGCGCGGGTCACAAGCCCAGCGATTTCCTTCTCAGGAACGATATACATAGCAGCCTCTCAGTTAAAAAAGCGGCGGGAAGACCCTTGAAGTACCTTCCCGCCGAGTAGGAAGGATCCCTTAGTAGGCTTTGCCGCGGGCCGAGACGGGCCAGACGGTATCAACTTTGCCGTTGCGCACACCGACGTACCAATCATGCACGTTGCAGGTCGGGTCGCAGTGACCGGGCACGAGGCGCAGCTTGTCGTTCACTTTCAGCGCGCCGTTCGGGTCGCCGACCACGCCATGCTCGTCCGAGCATTTCAGGTATTCCACATCATCGCGGCCATAGACAAACGGCAGGCCACTATCGACCGACTGGGCTTTGAGGCCCGCGTCCACGATGGCTTTGTCCGCTTTCGAGTGGCTCATCACGGTGGTTAGAATAAACAGGGCGTTCTCCCATTCGCCATCGTCGATGCGCTTGCCATTTTCATCCAGAATGCGTCCATAATCCGCGTCCATGAAGGCGTAGGAGCCACATTGCAATTCGTTGTAAACGCCCGACGCGCTCTCAAAGTAATAAGAGCCAGTGCCGCCACCGCCGACAATGTCGCAGACCAGACCATTGCTTTTCAAGCCCTGCACAGCGTCCGCCACCTGGGCAATCGCCGCATCCAGCTTTTCTTTGCGGTCGATATAGAGGTCTATGTGCTGCATCGCGCCTTGGTAGGCCTGGATGCCCGCAAATTTCAGACCGTCTGCCGCGTCGATCAGCTTGGCGATGTTCACAACATCCTGCGTGGTGTTCACGCCACAACGACCCGCGCCGCAGTCGATCTCAACCAGAGCCTCCAACTCGGTGCCGGCAGCCACAGCAGCCGCGGACAGAGCCGCGACGTTTTCGGGATCGTCCACACAGACCAGAACCCGGCAACCCAGTTTGGGCATCTCAGCCAGACGTTTGATCTTGGCTGGCTCAGTCACCTGGTTCGACACCATCACGTCCTTGATGCCACCACGGGCAAAGACTTCGGCCTCGGAAACCTTCTGACAGCACACACCAACGGCGGCGCCCATGTCTTGTTGCAGCTTCAGCACGTCAACGGACTTGTGCATTTTGCCGTGGGCGCGGTGGCGCATCCCGTTGTCTTTGGCGTAATCGCCCATTTTCTTCACGTTGCGCTCCAGCGCGTCCAGATCCAGCACCAGACATGGGGTCTGGATATCAGCCTCGTCCATGCCAGGAACGGCGGGGACGTCAAAACCAACTTCGAGCTTAGAAAAATCTACAGGTGCGTTCATTGTCTTGCTCCTTCCTTTTGAGGGTCAGCTTTTGTCAGCTGTTCATCCATGGCAGTTTGTCGAGATCGACATTTCCACCGGTTACAATCACGCCCACGCGTTTGCCCGCGAAGGCGTCCCTGTTGTTCAGAATGGTCGCCAGCGGCACCGCCGACGAAGGCTCCATCACCACCCGCAGGTGTTTCCAGATGATCTTCATCGCATCGACAATTTCGGCCTCGGAAGCGGTGTACATTTCGTGCACTTGGTTCGACACGAAATGCCAGGTCAGATCCTTCAGCGGCACCAGCAGACCATCGGCGATGGTCTTGGGGGCGTCATCGGCGATGATGTGACCCGCCTTGAAGCTGCGATAGGCGTCATCGGCCTGTTCAGGCTCGGCCGCGATCACCTTGGTTTCAGGTGCGAGCATCGACAGCGTCAGGCAGGTGCCCGAAATCATGCCGCCTCCCCCGATTGGGGCCACAACAAAGTCCAGGCCGTCTGTTTGCTCAATCAACTCTTTTGAACAGGTCCCCTGCCCCGCAATCACCCGCGGGTCATTGTAAGGATGTACAAAATCACCGCCGGTTTCGGCCTGTACCTTGGCAAAGGTTTCCTCACGCGAGGTGGTTGAAGGCTCGCATTCGGTGATCTTGCCGCCATACCGGCGCACTGTGTCCTTTTTGGCCTGAGGCGCCGTGTGTGGCATGACCACATTGCAAGGAATTCCGCGCAGCATCGCTGCATAGCTCAGGCAGGACGCATGGTTGCCGGATGAGTGAGTTGCCACACCCTTCTTGGCCTGTTCGTCATCCAGCCCGAAGACCGCGTTTGAGGCACCGCGCACCTTGAACGCACCCGGTTCATGAAAGTTCTCACATTTGAAGAACAACTCGCAGCCCGCCAGCTCATTCAGATAGTGCGAGGTCCGAACCGGCGTGCAGCGGATGTGCGGCTTTACACGTTCATGGGCGGCCAGCATGTCGTCATATGTGGGGATATACATTTCTGTGGTATCCTTGATTAAGCAGCGACTTTGACAGCGGCGACATCCTGGTTGCGATAGAAATCCTGAGCTGCTGCAACGCCCGAACCCAGTTCGATATCAATGCCCAGGTCGACCATCACCATTTCGGCCGTAGCAATGCCAGACAGTGCCAGCACATCTGTCAGCTGACCCAGGTGTCCGATGCGGAATACTTTGCCAGCCACTTCGCCCAGACCAACACCGTAGGCGACGCCGTATTTGTCTGCGGCATGGCTCACGATATCTGTGGCGTTAAATCCTTCGGGTGTGCGGATTGCGCTGACGGTGTCCGAGTAAACATCCGGGGAAGCCGCACAGAGATTCAGGCCCCAGGCTACGACACCCCGACGGATGCCTTCGGCGATTCGGTGGTGACGGGCAAAGACGCTCTCCAACCCTTCATCCAACAGCATCTCGGTCGCCAGTTTCAGACCATTCAGCAGACCCACAGCAGGCGTATAAGGATAGGCATTGTTGGCATATCCTGCCGCCATGTCGCGGATGTCAAAGAAGGTGCGCGGCAGTTTGGCGGTTTCCACTGCGCCCATTGCATTGGGTGAGAAGGCGACAATCGCCAGACCAGCGGGCAACATGAAGCCTTTCTGGCTGCCGGTCACGGCGATATCGACGCCCCATTCGTCCATGCGGAAATCCATCGAGGCGATTGAGCTGACACCATCCACAAACAGCAAAGCGGGGTGGCCTGCGGCATTCAATGCGCGGCGCACAGCGGCGATGTCCGATTTGACACCAGTGGCGGTTTCGTTGTGCGTGGCCAGAACAACTTTGATCTCGTGCCCTTTGTCGGCGGTCAGGATTTCCTCATACCGATCCGCTGGCAGGCCTTCACCCCAGGTGGCTTCCACCACCTGAACATCCAGACAATGACGGTTGCACATGTCGATCCAACGGTGGCTGAACATGCCGTTGCGGGCCGCCAATACTTTGTCGCCCGCACTCAGCGTGTTGGTCAGGGCGGTTTCCCAGCCGCCTGTCCCGGTGGACGGGAAAACAAAGATCTCAGCAGTTTCACTTTTCAGCACCTTCTTCACACCCGCCAAAGCAGGGTGGAGAATTTCGCCAAACAAAGGCGACCTGTGGTCGATTGTCGGCATGTAGATTGATTTGCGAATTTCCTCGGGCATATTGGTGGGACCGGGAATGAATACTGGATTTTGGAAGCTCATGGATGTGCCCTCCTATAGCGGCTTGAATGCAGCCTATAGTGAGATTCAACCGAGTGATATTTTTTTGAAAACGTTTTTCATTTTCTACAAAATCAGGATTACTTTTAATTTTTCAGATAGTTATATTTTTTCATTGGCCAAAAGTGATTTTCATCAATATCCAGAAGAAGTTGCTTGATTGAGGAGAAACTAGATAAATGACCCAGGATATCCGCCGCAAAGGACGCCCGAAGAGTTTCTACGGCAAGCCCTCCCAACCCACCATTCAGGCGTTGGCCCGTGCGTTGGATGTGCTGGATGTGCTGGCGGCACATTCTGGATTGACCCTGTCCGAAATTTCCACAGAACTGGATCAATCCCCCGCCACCATGCACCGCGTGCTGGCCACGCTTGAGGCCCGTGACGTGATTGAAATGGATACTCAGACTCAAACTTGGCACATCGGTGCCATTGCATTTCAGATCGGGTCTGCCTTCCTGCGACGCAGCGGTGTCATTGAACGCAGCCGTCCCGTGATGCACGAATTGATGGAAACGACGGGCGAGACTTCCAACCTTGGCATTGAACGTCAGGGCAACGTCATGTTCATCAGCCAGGTTGAAACCAACGAGACAATCCGTGCGTTTTTCCCGCCGGGCACCATCTCACCCATGCACGCCTCTGGCATTGGAAAGGCGCTGCTCAGCACCTATTCCGATGACAGGCTGAAGCAGTTTGTGCAAACCCACGATCTGCAGCGTTTCTCCGACCTCACCATCACAGAAGGAGACGCCCTACGCGAAGAGCTGACCCTGTCAGGCAAACGCGGCTGGGCCTTTGACAACGAGGAGAAAGCCGAAGGCATGCGATGTGTCGCCGCCCCAATTCTCAACATCTTTGGCGAGGCTGTGGCCGGAATATCTGTTTCGGGGCCGACATACAGATTGCCTCTCACATCTATTGAGGGCATCGGAGCGCAGGTTCGAGACGCTGCCAAAACCGTGTCCCGTGCATTGGGCGCCTCCCTGCCGGGGGATCTGTGAACGGTGCTTAACCAGCTATTTTGGAATGGAACAGATGCGCGGTCATCGGCATATGCCGGTTCACATCCTTGTAAAGCAGATAGCGGAACGGACCTGGCCCACCCGCGTAACAGGCTTGCGGGCAAAAGGCGCGCAGCCACATGTAGTCGCCGGCTTCCACTTCAACCCAATCCTGATTGAGCCTGTAGACCGCCTTGCCTTCCAATACATATAGCCCATGCTCCATCACATGGGTTTCGCAGAACGGGATCACCCCACCCGGCTGGAAGGTCACGATGGTCACATGCATGTCGTGGCGCAAATCTTCGGGGTCAACAAAGCGTGTCGTCGCCCAAACGCCGTTGGTGTCCGGCATCTCAGTCGGGGCAACATCATTTTCGTTCAGCACCAGCGGTTCAGGCAGATCCAACCCATCAACGGCCTGATAAGCCTTGCGTACCCAATGGAACCGCGCCGTCACATCGCCAGTGTTGCGCAATGACCATTCTGCATTGGGTGGAACATAGGCATACCCGCCTTCAATCATGTTGTGTATTTGCCCGCTGATCGTGACGCTGATGCTTCCTTCAACGACAAACAACACCGATTGCACACCTGCGTCGGTTTCAGGGCGGTCGCTCCCGCCACCGGGCAGCACCTCGGCGATATACTGCGAAAAGCTCTCCGCAAATCCAGACAGGGGACGTGAAATTACCCAGAATCTGGAATGGTCCCAAAACGGCAGCAGGCTGGTGACAATATCACTAAACGTCCCTTTGGGGATGACGGCATACGCGTCTGTGAACACAGCCCGGTCTGTCAGCAACTGCTCCTGAGGGGGCAATCCACCTGTTGGGGCATAATAGGTCCGTTTTGTCATTGTCTTGCCTTTTATAACTCCTGCTCAACAAGACCCTGATTGTCGCGTTTGAACAACTTCGATTGTTGCAGATGATTTTTGAAGCGACTTATTGGATCATTTGAAAATCAATTTTATGTGGCCCATCAAAATATTGAATGATCACCTCTAACGCTGTGTCATCTACAGTGCGGCTTCTACTCAAGTTTCCTGCGAGGTATCGGGTGGATTGCCTGCAGCAGGCGCGTGAGCCAGCAACCAGTCCCACACGGCCCGAACAGCCGGGCGCTGTAGATCGCGATTTTGAGTGATGGCATAGATAACCCTACCGGTGTCCAATGCCCGATCATCTGCGATGCACAATTGCCCCTTTTCCAGCCATGGGACGGCCAGATCGGGATTGCCCAGATAGACGCCAAACCCCTGTGTCGCGGCATTCAACGCGTAGACAGGGTCGGAGAAATTCAATCCTGCAGAATAATTTTCACGGGACAGCCCGACCCGCACGAACCAGGTTTGCCAATCATCTGGTTCTTCGTCGTGAATCAGAGGCGCGCAATCAGGAGAGGTGCGGAAACCTTCCAATTGGGTCGGTGCACAGAGTGGAACACGACGTTCCTCAAGAAAGCGAACACCCATTTCGTCTGGCCGTTGAGGTGGCTCAAATCGAAACACGATGTCGTATTCGGTTTCGCCCAGGTCAAGCGTCGACGTCCCGGTATCGAGCCAAGGCTCCATATTGGGTTCGCAGGACTTCAACGCGTCCAGCCGGGGCATGAACCAACCCGCCGCCACATTTGGACACATCTGAAGAACGACTGTCCCTGGCTTTGAATAGGCGTCTAACCTTTGCACGCCTTGCCGAACCGTTTCCAAGGCGTCCTGGCTGGTGCGATACAGATCTCGCCCTGCATCTGTCAGTTCAATGCCACGGCCCACCCGGTGGAACAACGGTTGCTCCAGATGCGTTTCCAAAGTGCGAATCTGATGCGAAATCGCCGATTGGGTCACATTCAGCTCCTCTGCAGCTTGCGAAAAGCTACCCAGGCGGGCGGCGGCCTCAAAACCAATGAGCGATCCCAGAGGGGGGAGGAGCCGATATGGATTATTCATTAGTATTTTTGATCATTTCATTAAGTATTACTCGTTTGTCCATCACGATATCTAATGAGTAAACTTCGATCAAGCCGCAGCGACAATTGAATCGGAGCAAACAGTGCAACAGCAAACCCCAAAGCAAGCCGGATTTCACATGCCCGCCGAATGGGATCTGCATGACAGAACCTGGATGATGTGGCCCTCGCGCGCTGAGGTCTGGGATAACATGCAAGAGACCTGTCGGAATTACACCGACGTCGCCCACGCGATACGACAGTTTGAGCCGCTGACCATGGTCGTGCGTCCCGAAGACGTCAGCATGGCACGCGACCTACTGGGAGGTGACATTGACCTGCTGGAGCACCCGATTGATGACAGTTGGGCGCGCGATGCTGGCCCCAATTTCCTGATCGACGGAAACGGAAACCGGGCGGGTGCATCGTTTCGTTTCAACGCCTGGGGCGGCAAGTATTCCCCCTTTGACGGGGATGATGCCGTATCCGGCGCCATCCTGCGTGATCTGGGCGCTAGAGAGTTCGTCTCAGATCTTGTTGCAGAAGGTGGCGGGATCAGCGTGGATGGAGAAGGCACCATCCTGACAACGGACAGCTGCTTTCCCAATGCAAACCGCAATCCTGACTGGACCCGCGACGCCATCGAGACCGAGCTGAAAGAAATGCTCGGCGGCGACAAGGTCATCTGGCTTCCTGGTAATGTGTATGAAACCGAGACAGACGGCCATGTCGACGGCATCGCCGCATTTCTGGCACCGGGTGTCGTACTGGTCGAAGGAGAAGGGCCTGCCGGTCATGAATTTCACGACATCAACGTCGCCAACATCGCAGCACTTGTGCATCAAACGGATGCCAAGGGACGTCCGCTGCAATTGGTACGGGTCCCCGATGCCGCAGATTTTGAATCGAGCAATGAACTGTTCTGCCGGTCTTACGTAAACTCCTACATCTGCAATGGCGGTGTGATCATGCCAAAATACGGCCTGCGCGAGGATGACATGGTTCAAGAGGTGTTCGAGCAATACCTGCCCAACCGACGCGTTGTTCAGGTCGAAATTTCATCGATCGCGATCGGCGGCGGCGGCATTCACTGCATTACCCAACAGCAACCCGCTTGAGGAAAAGAAGACCTAAGGGGCGATCTGCATATGTCCAACCCCAATATCGGCCGACTTAAAAGTTGTTCAGGATATTTACACTTAACAAACGAATCATGCGCTTGGGAAACACGCCAAGAGCACTGTTTCCATTTTGCGAACGATTTCTGCTTTAACTTGCATCTGTGGCAAAAAACGATCCTGACTTTCTACCTGTGATTGTTTATTGCCTGATCGCTTTGACAACATAACAAAATAAGGCGAAAATGAGGCAGAACGACTATGTACGCGCGTACGCGGTTGAGTTGCTAGGTTTCCTGTCACGTCGCTCGCGCAAAATGGCACATCCACCCAAGTGGATTTTACCAGTGCCGAGTAACGAATGACTATCAGTATTTTAAACATGAATGAGGAGTTTTAACGATGAGACAAAAGACATTTATGGCCACCGCAGCAGCGGCAGCTTTGATCGGAACAGGGGCAATGGCCACGTCCGTTTCAATCGATCAGATCGGTGCCATTTGGCAAAATCCCGTTTTCGATCAAGGGGGCGTATCCAACACCATCGACAATGGTGATAATGACCCCACAGTCGGTGGCGAAACCGTTTCGATTTTCTGGGGTACTCCAGCAACAAACGCTGGCCAGTCTGGCTACAGTTTTAACCCGACCGATGTGTCCTTCGATGCGGACCCGGACACGGTTTACAGCCTTGGAACGTTCACGCACTTCAACCAACCAATCACGTCTAGCGGCGGCAGCCTCGAAAGCGTTGAGTTGGCGTTCCACTTCGAAGGTAGCCCGGATGGCGTGCCGATTTCGGCAGGGTTCGACGCGGTTTTTGATTTTGATCACGATGAAACACTCAACACCGGCCAACAAGTGGGCGATTGCTCCCCACAGGTTTCAATGACGCCGTGTGATGACGTTGTCACCGTCAATGCTCAGGGTGGCGCAGATGAAACGATCATCGTGGGCGACTTGGCTTACACCTTCACCCTGCTTGGGTTCAGCGCAGATGGCATGAACTTTAGCAACATGTTCATCACCGAAGAAGGTGAGAACAACGCGCGAGATCTGTTCTTCAGCTTCTCTGTGACACCCGTACCGCTGCCAGCGGCTGGTTGGCTTCTGCTGGCTGGTGTCGGCGGCTTGGCTGCGGTGGGTCGTCGTCGCAAGAAAGCCTGATCAACCACACATATCTTGCATCAGGGCGGTCCCATCGGGGCCGCCCTTTTTCTTTGAAAGCTTGGCATTTTTTACTCACCAGCTGATATTGCCCATGTTCAGCGCATAACTAAACTCTCGCATCACTGCAAAACGCTACGATGTTCGAATTTAAGATAGGTTTCCGACGTCTCCAAGTGCTGCGACCTGCTCTGAAATGTGGGTATCCTCGGTGCAGTGTATTGGGACGGCACGTTCATGCGTCACTAGCGGAGTATTTTAAATGCAATGCACACTGGCTTTGAATATGGCTTTGTTGGCAAAGTATTAACTCGTTCGTGCTTTGTTATTGCCACAAAGCACAATTATTTCTGAGATACGGATTGTTCGTATCTCTTTAGTGATAGGATACAAGAACGGGAGGGACTAGATGATCGTTGGACCGATCCTTGTCGGAATACTTCTAGGAGCTGCGGCGGGTGCCGGGGCGCTGATGATTGGCTCTTCGATCTGGCTGGCACTTCTGATCTACTCCACAACCGGCGCAGTCAGTTTACTTGGACTTGCACTTCTCCTTGCGTATCGACTTGAAAACAAGGATTCAGTCGATCAGCCCAAGCCCTATATCGTGATCAATCCGCAGCGCAGTTGATCTGCGGCCTGAAAATCAATCGGACCGAATCGGTCCTCTTAACTTTTCTGACTGAGCCATAGCGAACCAACCCCATTGTTTCGCGAACATGAACCAAATCACCTTTAACGTGCCACTGATGTCATAACAGCCTTGACAATCAATCCTGGGTTGTGCCCCGACCTCATTTTTTGACTTTTGACCAAAATATGTCCAAAGTTGGGCGTCGAACGGCAATGGGTGATGCTGTTCAACTGCGCTACCTTCTATCGCGCGATAATACCAAGTTTCTTAGATGAAATGCCCGCTTTGTAATAGTGAGCTGCTGATATGTTTAAACTTAATATGAAAATAACTTCTCTACTGGCCGCGGTAATTTTGACCGCGAGCGGATTTGTCTGGTCAGCCGACGCCGCGACCGTTCTGACCAGTTCCACACAGTGCAGCGCGGGTAATGCTGACCATGGTATTTCTACGGGTGATGTCACAGGGAATGCTGGTGGTTCCAGCGACTGCTGGGGGGCCTTCAAAGGAAATGACCCTGGTCCGTCCGGCGACGGAATTGAGATTGACCAGACCGTGTACGATTTTACAGCCAAGATCGACTTTGGCGCCGGCGGCAATGTGCTGAGCGGAACCGATATTGGCCTTGATGCGGTAAATGGTGGCGCCGGACCAGGGACTTGGTCTTTTGACATGGGCGCATTGGGAGGAAATCCTTTCCTGATCGTGCTGAAAAAAGCCAATAATCCGGGCTATGCAGTCTGGTTGTTCGAAGGAACTGCTGCAGATTCTTACTTTGGAAGCTTCTCGATCGCTTGGAGAAATACCAGCGATGCCTCCCACATCTCGATCTACAGCAGCAGCACACTCACCACGATGCCTCTTCCCGCCGGAGGTATCCTTCTTGTGACGGCGCTTGGCGGTTTCGGTATTGCTGCCCGGCGTCGGCGCCGCATGGCCCTCTGACGCGATAAGCTCAAGCTTTTAATGCTTTGCAGCCCCTGTCAGGGGGCTGTTTGCGTTAGGACATTGAGTACCAGATTGGAACACTCCGTTTTGATATCGGTATTTTCAAACCATTGATGGACAACACTGGCGGGTTTTGCAAAACTCTTTGCATGCGTTCTTTGCTCATTGCCCTGCGCTCTTCTTTTGTATTGGTTCTGCTAGGCATCCCTGCTCAGGCCAACGACGTCTTTTTGACCAAGGAAGATCTCTTTCCCGTGCGGCCTCATGTCTGGGCGGCGACAGGGCTTGAACTGCCTGAACCCGACGCTGCATTGCCCATTGTGGGACCCAAAAGCAAAGGGGACGGCATAAGGCTTCTGAGAGTGCTCAGCGGTCAAAACAAGATCAATGGCTTCGACGGTGTGTTGTATGACAATCGGGACCGCGGACATTCGACGTTGACCCCCGAGATGTTTCCGAACCTGACACATCTCAAGTACGACCGTGACCTTGTCGCCAGAGGGTTGGACTACGGTCTTGCGGGTCGTATTTTCAAGCCCTTCGTGGTGTTGGGAAATTCTTCGACCGCGCTGACGCGTGGTCCGGCACAGCGGAGCCTGCCCCGTCTGGCCATGACAAACGTCTTCTGGCACGCCATGACGCCAGCCCTCTACGCGAACAACCATATTTACGTCTATCCCGAGCACCGCGATCACGATGCCGACGATCGTTTTCCGGCAAACTGGCCTTATATGATCATCAGCCAAGGGTCGTCGGGTTCAGACCTGCGGTTTCTGAACGCGGTCGCGCTCACTCTGGCCGCCTTTGCGCCCGATACTTTTGCATTCCTGCGCGAAGAGCGTTTGATCGCGCCGACTATCCAGATGATTCTGCGCCGCAATTTTGACCCCGTCACGACCCGCGAGGATTATTTGTCCGGGCTGGCACATCCGGCTGCTTTTGATGCTCGGCTTCTGCAGGAAGGCCGGATGGTCGAATTGGCCGCGAACCTACGCCCCCAAGATGTTCCTCCTTTGGTGAGATTGCGGGTCATTGATGAAGATTTTTCTGAATCTGCGGGGCTTGCCGGATTGGATGAACGCCTTTTGGATACGCCTGCTGCGATTGGGCGCCTCTGGCGCAGCTTTGCCTGGGAACGCGAACTGATTGTAACCGCCGAAGACACCACCACTCCGAATGATCGGGAACTGACCTTCGAATGGCGCGTGCTTAGAGGTGATCCAAAACACGTCAGTATCGAGCCGCTGGACGCCGAGGGCAAAACAGCCAGAATTCGCGTTGACTGGCACGATCCCTGGTTCGAACAAGTGCCCACTAAAAAAGGCGATAAACGACGCCGTGTCTCTCGGGTTGATATTGGGGTGTTCGCAAATAATGGCGTGCACGACAGCGCGCCTTCGTTCGTCTCGATCAAGTTCCCCGATCACCAAATTCGCCATTACTCTTCCGACGCTGAGGACACGGCACGTCTCATGTCCATCGACTATGATGCAAAAGGGCGTCGCGCCTATTTCGATCCTTTGCTGTTCTGGACCGCTGCATGGACGGATGTGGCGCGCTACGACGACAGTGGTGCATTGTTGGGGTGGGAGCGCAGCGCGGGAGACAACATCACAGATTTCGTCGCGAATGGAGAGACAATCTCTCCAAAGTACGACATCGACGTCAGTAGAATTAACCTGTCGGCATCGCCTCAATCTGGGGAATGAACTCCGCCCGTTGACGCGACTGCATTGTCAAACGCGCAGTAGCACACGTGTTGCCTGAGCTGATTTGGACGACGCGTTCCACGACATGCTGAGAGAACTAACGTTCCGCCCAACCCCTGTGTGTTAGAGTTGACAGCGGAGCGTTTTGGGACGCTTACGCGACGACCTTTCTCACATATGTAACGCCGTATGTCGCTATCAGCTTTAGACCTAGGAAAGCAGCATCTTAACGACACCTGCATCGACCTTATTAATGGACTACGGCCGAGCAAGGCGTGACGGGTGAAACCCTTGAGATAAGAAATCTCACTCCGCCGCTTGCAAGCTTGCAATCATTTCTTGCGTAACCTCGGGTGTACGTTGCTGCATCACAGCCTTGGCCACCCGCTCATAATCGACATCCGTCAGATATTCGCCATACCACTGTGGTTCGGCGGGCTCGAAGCCGTGACGACGTGCCATCTCAGAGATGCGATCCGCGTCTTTCAGGTTCAGATCGCGTCCGAGACTGTAGTCGTTGCTTTCTCCTTCGAGCGCCAGAAGCATAGTCTCGCCGAGACAGCCCCAGCACAGGTCTTCTGGAAGGTTCTGGAAAGGCCCAAGATTGACTTTGAAGGGAGGGCGAACCAAACCACCGTCGAACACGAGCACGCCTTTGTCCGAAAGATCGGCCTTGGCCACATTGGCGGGACGAGCAACGTCGCACACGATTGTCCCAGGGCGAAGCTCTGTTGGGTCAAGGAGCGTCACGTCGGCGCTGGTTGCCACGAGAACCAAATCAGCTGTTGCGAGCGCGCTTTTCAGGTCGGTGGTCGCCTTGATTGGCACGGGGCGGCCTTCTTTAGCGCAGGCGTTGGTGAATTTCTCGGTTATACCCTTAGCCGATTCGGACTCTTGGGCAGGAAGCAGAGCATTCACGCTGTGGCTGAGTGCACCGGCTCTGAGGTTTGGCCGTTCATTGGACAAGGTGTGCACCACTTCATCCGTTACTCTATCCAGGAATTGCTGCGCTTGCCGGTTGCTCGCGTTTCCAACCAGGGTCAGTTGTCCTGCACGGCGGGCAAGCATCAAGCTTGCGAGACGACCGATTGCGCCACTGGCCCCAATCACAACAACATGGGCGCTGGCCGGATCAATTCCGACTCGACGTGCAGCCCGTTCGAGCGCCGTCACACCTGAAACTGTGGTGAGGGTGTTTCCGCTTGTGACGGGCACTCCGCGTCCTGCGACAGCAGAGCCGCCATTGGTTACGATTGATGTAAATGCCCCGAGGCCTAGCCGGTTCGCTCCGAATTCGGCAGCCATATCGGCAGAGGCCTTGATCATGTTGCGCGCGTCTTTGCGGCCTTTGCCGATCATGTCTTTGGGCAGAAGAGGCACAGACATGATCATCCCTTCTGCCTTGGCGCCGGCGCGCGAAGTGCCGCCGGACACAGGCCACGCAAACCCCGGGCCAACACGCTTGACCCACTCCATCCAATTCGCACGTTCTTCAGATGTGAAGTCGGCAAAGGAGGGATCCGAGCGCAAGAGGTCTTCTTCCTGCGTATAGTGGATCAGGAAGCAGAAGCGTCCTTGTGTTGGCTCGGGCACATTCCGTGCAGGGCCCTGCTGGGGCACTGATGGCGCTGAATCTTCCAACTGCTCGCGACGCTTTGTCGTCACAAGATGCTTCATCAGTGCCTGATAGTCGCCTCGGCTCAGCACATCACATGTGGCCTCCAGGGCGGCGACGCATTGGTCGATCTCTGCCCGGCCCGCGATCAGCGGCGGCTGCAGGCGCATTACCTTGGTATCGTTAAAGACCGGGGCTGTAAGCACACCTTGTACATTCAGCAGATAGGAGCTCAGCAATCCGATGAAACCACCATTCAGGCTGCAAAAAGCCATGGAAGCTGAATCGCCTCTTTCATATGGTTTGTGGAATTCCAACGCACGCATGTATCCGCGTCCACGGACAGCGCTCAGGACGTCGGGGAACTTGTTTTTAAGCGCTTCCAGCTTTTCATGGAAATACTGACCATTCTTTGCCACGGTTTTGATCATGGCCCGGTTGTCTTTCAGAAGCTCCTCAAGCGTTGCGATCGCCGCAGCGCAGGCCAGGTTGTTGTTGGCAAAGGTAGAGCTGTGCAGGAACCCAAACCGGTCGTCCCAGACTTCTGGGCGGACGATAACCGCTGAGATTGGCATCAGACCACCACCCAAAGCCTTGCCGAGCAGCAGCATATCTGGTGCTTCGTCACATTTTTCGCAAGCAAAAAGGCGGCCGGTCCGGCCGAGGCCCGTTTGGATTTCGTCGATAATGCTCAGTACGCCGTACTTGCGGCACAACGAAATCACCGAATTCAGATAGTCATCGTCAGACGGGCAGATCACACCGCCCTCGCCTTGGATCGGTTCGACAATAAATGCAGCAATGTGCTCATGGTTTGCCGACAGCTCGGCTTCGAGTGCTTCGAGATCGCCAAAGTCAATGTAGTCAAAGCCCTTGGCCGGTCCGCCAAAATCCTTCTGGTACATCGGTTTTCCGGTGGCCGACAGGGCCCCCATAGTCTTGCCGTGAAATCCGTTATGGGTCGAAAGGATATGGTCGCGCCCGGTGCGTGCGCGCGCGAGCTTGATCGCGGCCTCGACTGCCTCAGCGCCCGAATTCGCCAGTGTTACCACACTCAGATCATGTGGAGCTACATTGGCCAACATGTCCGCCAAACGTTCGGCCTCGAGCGCGCGCAATGGCTGCACCATCGCGGGCTTCAAAAGGCTGTGTTGCTTCTGGATAGCGTTCCAGATGTGCGACGGGTTGTGGCCAAAAGGCAGCGCCCCGTATTGAGATAAAAAGTCTAGGTACTTACCACCGCCGTAGCTTGTAAGTTGACAACCGACTCCGTGGGCAAGCTCAAGATCCAACCCGAAAGTTTCGAGAAGGTTTGCACGTGTTGGATTTAGTCCTGACATTCTGAACTCCGATCTCTTCGACCACGAATTGGCCTCTGCAACTTAAATCTGCAAAAAAATCGGGCGTAAATTTGACGGAAACGGTATCTAATTAGGACGGGGATTGTCGAAAGATTGAAACTAATGGTTACAACCATCTTGGCGGAACGCTGCACTGCGCGTGCTCAAGTTTGGACAGGTGTCTGGCACCTATCACCCCTTGTAGACCTGCAATTGCACGTGTTTTCGTTCAGCTTCGGCATTCCAGTTTTCGACATGAAAATATGATTCGTTAACTCGAAGCGCCTAGAGTGAGTGTGAGTGCCTGTCATGTGTCCCCGCCTGCCTTGGTTATGCCCCAATTCCGAAACGGCATATCTTTGCATTGAGGACATAGCAAGCTGCGGGTTCGCGACTCGGCGAAAATCCACGCAACGGGACGCCTGCTGGTAATTTCTTGCTTAAGTGACTTGCCTGAAGAACGTGGGAAAGAAAATTTCTGGCGTTTTCTTCTTTATCCTGTACCGTGCAGCACCTTTAAAAATGCGACACTGATGCATGAATCTATAAGGCCACGAAGAACGAGCTTCGTGGCCTTACGTTTTTGCTGATCAGGTCTTTAAGTAGTCAGACCCGTCTTACCGTTTCAGGCAGTCTTGCGACGACGACGCTTGGCCGAAGCTGAGACACCTGCGAAGCCACCCAGGCCGCCGAGAAGCAGCAGAGCCGACGCTGGCAGAGGTACAACTGAGATGCTGGAAATAGAACCGTCGAATGAGTTCGTTGTAGATTCGATTTCAAACACCAGCGAGGTAACCTGAGTGAAGTCTACAGGGCCTACCACGTCTACAAACCGCAAGAATGGGTCAAACATGGCGTCGAGCGCCTCTGTGAAAACTCCAACGTTCATCGCCGCGTCTTCAATAGTCAGCGTGAAGTTAGCCGCGCCGACCAGGTCGAAGCTGTTCAGGGCGAAGAAGAAGCGATCATCAACGCCGCCGCTTGTCAGGTCAGTGCTTGCGAAGCTGTACGAGACAGTTCCGATCCCAACTTGACCATCCTGATTCGAAAACGACAGAATCCCGCTATCCGCCTCGAGAACCGTACCAGCGATATCACCAACCGGATTGGTCGCGACACTCATCGAACGAGTTCCGCCGATCGCCTCAGGAGCTAATACGACTGAAGCGTTTGGGAAGCCACTAGGAGCGTCCTCAACGCGTTGGAAAGTCGTAAAGTCATCGATAATTGTTACGGCGTTGGCTGCTGGCGCGATAAGGGCCGTTGCAGCGACAACCGCAAGTGCTGTGCTAAATTTTTTCATAATTTTCCCCACACAAGTTAGTTAGAATTTCATTAACAGCTCACATAGCGAATCTAAGATGAGCTAAAGGTCTCTGGCAAATTACCCCCCAACCACGGTTAATGTCAACATAAAGCGCCTGAAAAATAGGTGTTTTCCGGGCCCGAGCGCATTTTTTTTGAAAATTGTCCTCAGCTGGAAAACAATAGAGCTTTATTGCCACAAATCGTCGGTATTTTGGAAACATTAAGGTTGCAAGCCGCGCTATTAATCTATGACAAGATACATACGGGCCGTGTGGATGTCTTATCCGCCCGCCATTCACCAAGCGCTGGAGGCGGGGCTGAACCCTAATCACATATTCCTTTTCAGTTTAATCACTGTTTACAGCGTGATTGAAGTGACGCTGAACTTAGGCGATTTAGGCCTGATCGGATCGTCACGCCTGCGTGGAATGGTTTACGACTACGGCGCGTTTTGGCCGGGACTGATGGATAACTGGAAGCCGAACTACGCCGCCCAGCCCTATACAATGTTCGTCACCTACGGATTTCTGCACGGTGGGCTAATCCATTTGACGGTGAATATGATCACCTTGTGGTCACTGGGGGGCGTCATTCTTTACCGCGTCGGTCGCGCAAGCTTCGCCTTCATATATGTCGCTGCGATCCTTGGTGGCGCCGTCGGCTTTGCATTGCTGGTTCCGGGGCTGCGTCCGATGGTCGGTGCATCTGGTGCTCTCTTCGGTCTGGCAGGGGCGCTCCTGGCCTGGAAATATGTGGACCAGCATTCTGAAGAAGGAGTTCGCTGGAGCATCGCAAAGGATGTTTTGCTCCTGATCGGTTTGAACCTCGTACTTTGGTGGGCAATGGACGGTCAACTTGCCTGGCAGGCGCATTTGGGAGGGTTTCTTGCCGGTTGGATCGCAGCGCTCATAGTAGATCGCAGCCCGCTGACGGATGACTAAAGACCGCGTTCCCATAAACGAGCACACGGCATTCGGGGCGGGTTTGATCTGAGGACAAGGCACAATAGCGGTGCTTTCGGATTTCGGATGCATTGGCTAGAATGCTGAATAGAGTTTTCTGAGTTTCAACGGGGTCTTCGCCAGGTTTGGCGTGTTGCCGACGCTCTCGGATGGTACGCACGCCCAATCTATGTGATGCCAAGGGGCGTTAAGAAGGATGAACCATCAATGAACCGCTTAGGTCGGTCGGGGGTTTTGCGCTTGTTTCATAAGATTATAGTTCTGTTGATCCGCCTCTTTTCAATTGTGGGTTTTATGGCTGCAATCCTGGCTTTTCTGTTTCTTGATTTTCTGTCCCGTGCCGAGGTGCAGGACCACGGCAGTGATTTGCCGCGAACGGCGATCATTTTTACCGGCCAGTATGACCGCCTGGACTTGGGCCTGGAACTACTCGCTTCAGAAAGCTTAGATCGACTGTTCGTTTCGGGTGCAAATCGCACTTCTGGGTTGATCAAAGAGCGCTTCCCCGCGCTTTTTGAACCGAAGACGGAACAGGTGGATTGGATTGCAAATGGTCGCGTTATTTTGGCCCCTGACGCCCACTCAACGCTTGAAAATGCGCTTGAGACGGCGTGCTGGCTGGACGCCCATGATGACGTTCAAGAGGTGATTTTGATTACATCTCAAAGACATATGGCGCGCGCATCGGTGGCGCTGCAACGTGCGATTGCCCCGGTCTCGGTTGTGCGGGTAATTTCAGACCCCACGAAAAAATACAACAAATACCAGGTCGATCTGAAAGAATTCAGCAGGTTTGCAGCAACCTGGGTGGTTACTTTTTTACCTCGCAGCCTGTGGCCGGGAAACGTGCCGACAAACTGTGCTGACGAGGGATAGGGCCCGACGACGCGATACCGATTGAATCTAGCCTTTCCGCAGATCAATTTGCCGTGTGATTCTGATTTTCCATAACTCCTCAACCCACAATCGCGTTCGAAAAATAAGTCCTGAAAAGTCAACAGTATCCCTTAATCGCTTACATTATCCACAAACAGATGCCGGTTGATGGTAAACTCGCGGGGCAGTCCACTCTAATCAGCACCAAGGCCTTGCCGAAAGACGCAAATTCGGCGACAAAAGACGCTATTATTTTTTTGGCCTATTGGCCGTTTCAATGACCCAATCTGAGGATCTATCCGTGCGCATTCTGAGACAACTCACACCCGCTGTCCTTCTCGTATCGAGCGCTCTGTTTCTCGCGGCTTGCAAGTCGCCCGAAGAACGAGCCGAAGATCGGTATCAAAGTGCTCTTGCCCTTCTCTCGGAAGGGGACGTTGACCGAGCTATCGTGGAATTGCGCAACGTCTTTGAGCTGAATGGGAAACACATTGAAGCGCGCCAAACCATGGGCAAACTGCAGCTGGAGCGTAACAACCATCGCGCTGCCTATCGGCAGTATCTGCTTTTGGCTGAATTCGATCCCGATGATCTCGAAAGTCGGATCATCTTGACCGAGCTCGCTTTCCTGGCAGGGAACTGGGAGGAATTGGACCGACATGGTGCGCGCACCGAGGAATTGGCACCGGACGACCCCCGTGTCGAGGCCATCGCCCTTGTCCGCACCTATCGATCCGCCATTGAACAGGAAGATGAAGCCGAACGCCGCAGCCTGGGACAGCGGGCCGATGTGATGCTTGCAGATCAGCCAGAGAACTTTCTTCTGCGTAACATACTCATGGATAACGCGATTCGAGAGCAAACCTTCACGAGAGCGCTCGAAGAAATAGATTGGCTGATCGCGTACCAACCCACCAGCAGCAAGTATTACAAAGAGCGTCTGCGCATCTTGGCAACGTTGGGTGACATGAGCGCGATCGAAGACCAATTACGCAACATGATGGAGATCTTCCCGGATGACCCAACCCACAAGGCAACGCTGATCCGTTTCTATGTTGGGCGTGGCAATCTGGATGCTGCAGAATCTGTCTTACGGGACCTTTCGAAGGCGTCCGAACCGGACGATCCAAGTCCGACCATTGACCTTATCCGATTCTTGGCGGAATTCCGTGACACCGAAGCAGTACAAATTGAGATCGAGAAGGCCATCTCCGAACGTCCTGACCCCGTGCCCTTCCTGGTCATTCAAGCCACATTGGATTTCTCGCTTGGAAAACGCGAGAAAGCAATCACGACACTTGAGGATGTATTGGCTACCTCAGAATCTTCGGATCAGACCAATAGAATCAAGGTTGCGCTGGCCCAGATGCTGCTTGCCACCGGTAACGAAGTCGGTGCGCGAACCCATGTTGAAGAAGTATTGTCTGAAAAAGCGACAGAACCCGAAGCGCTCAAAATGCAAGCGGCTTGGCAAATCGAGGCGGATGAAACCGATCTGGCGATTGGTAGACTGCGAATGGTGCTCGACCAGCAACCGGAGGATGCCGAGGCGATGACTCTTATGGCAAACGCCTATGCGCGCGCAGGTCAGCCAGGACTGGCCAAGGATTTGCTTGCGCAAGCGGTCGAAGCTTCGGGCAATGCCCCGGCTGAAACGCTTCGCTATGCCCAACTCTTGGTCGGAGAGAAGCGCTATCTTCCGGCAGAAGACATATTGCTGGCCGCTTTGCGACTCGATCCTTCAAATTCCGAAATTTTGATTGCGCTTGGTAAGCTCTATCTGCTGATGGAAGATTTCGGCCGTGTCCGCAGTGTTGTTGATACTCTGAACCGCATGGGTGGTGAGAACGAAAAACTGGCGGCCAATCAGATCGAGGCTGAACGCCTCAATCGACAAAGCGGCGTTTCAGATGCGTTGTCATTCCTTGAGGACCTTGCAAATGAGTCGGAAGCGACACTCGGCACTAAAATCGCCCTTGTGCGTGCTAAACTTGGCACCGGAGACGAGGTCGGAGCCCTCACTCTTGCGCAGGAACTGAAGCAAGAAAACCCAGACAATATCGCGATCGATTCCATTCTGGCAGTGGTTAACATCGCAAACAATGATCTGGATACAGCCGAAACTCTATATCGTGATATTTTGGCGTCAAATCCCAACCAATCAGGAATTTGGCTTTCGCTGTCGCGCTTGAAAATGCGCCAGGGTGACAAGGATGAAGCCGTTGCCGTGATTGATGCCGGCATTGGTCAAAACCCTGATAAAACGGACCTTCTCTGGGCTAAAGCGTCATTCGAGGAGCTCGAAGGGGATGTAGATGAGGCCATCAAGATTTATGAGAAGCTTTACGAATTGAATTCTAGCTCAATCATCATCGCCAATAACCTCGCGAGCTTGCTGTCCACACATCGCAACGACGAAGAGAGCCTGGAGCAAGCTTGGAGAATCGCCCGACGTCTACAAGACGCCAATTCACCGGCCTTGATGGATACTTATGGCTGGATTCTCCATCGTCGCGGGAAAAGCGATGAAGCCCTGACCTATCTTGAAAAAGCGGCTCAGGGGCTGCCAGGCGATGCGATTGTTCAATACCATCTGGGCCAGGTCTACGTCGCATTGGAGCGGACTGATGAAGCACTCGCTCAATTTCGAATGGCTGTTGAAATTGCCGGGCCCACTGACACGCGGCCATTGATCGAAAATGCGCGCGCCTTGCTCCAGAGTTTGCCGAACGCTGGCGCACAAGAGAATTGAGGGCGGAAATTTCGATCTGCCATCTCGGGCCTTGTCGGTCGTTTTAAACGCGCACCGGCAAGGCCGCTTTATCTTTCAGTGATTGCACAACATGTGATCAGGCAGCCTTTTTGGCCATATTGATGATTGCTTACTTCTAGCATTCAGGTCTTCGCGTCAGCGCAAAAATTGAACCTTATGTGCAACACTGCATCGGAAACCGTGCATAGTAAGATTGCTTAATCCTTCCGAATTTGGCGTTAAATAGCGTAAAGGAATGCGACGCTGTGTTTTACGAGTGTTTCCCCGTAGTGGTTCTAAAGTCGCGATACCGAAGGAACGGAAGTAATTAGATGAAAATTTTGCATACTCGCATGACAAGGTTTTTTGCGCTTACCGTCCTTGTGGCCGTACTAGGTGCTTGCACATTACCGCGACCAGGTCCCACCAAAGCCGAAATCATGAGCCTTGAGGGTCAAACAGACGGCGAAACCCATATTGTATTGGTAAATGAACGCGTCACGCGTGAAGTGGCCCTGCCTTCCGATTCGGGATTTCCCGCCAAATTCATCAATGGTGGTGCAGCAACGTCAGACCTGATCCGTGCAGGAGATACGTTGACGTTGACTGTCTATGAAAACGTGGATGATGGCGTGCTCAGCCGTGGCAACTCTGGTGCCTCCACCCTTCAGTCGATCCAAGTCGACGAATCTGGATTCATCTTCATTCCATATGCAGGGCGGATTCGCGCTGCGGGCAATACGCCCGAAGGTCTGCGCCGTATTATCACCAGCAAACTCGGTGCTCAAACGCCGGAACCGCAGGTTCTGGTGCAACGTGCCGCAGGTGACGGGGCAACGGTGTCCGTTCTAGGAGACGGCATCGCATCCCAAGGTGTTTATCCAATCAAACGGTCAAGCCGCAGACTGATGGAAATGCTGGCTACAGCTGGCGGGATTTCATCGCCTTCAGAAGTGACACGCGTAACCGTGTTGCGGAAGCAGTCGAAGGGGTCGATTTGGTTCGAAGACGTCTACGAGCATCCAGAGTACGACATCGCGCTGCATGCAGGCGACCGCGTGCTTGTAAAACGCGATCCTCGTTTTTTCACTGTCCTTGGGGCAACAGGAACGCAAGCGAACGTTCCCTTTGGATTGAGAGATCTCTCTGCACTTCAAGCGATTGCGCAAGCCGGTGGACTTAACGGTACAGTGGCGGACCCAACCGGTCTCTTTGTGATCCGTAAACAAGAAGCTGGGATCGCCAACCGCGTGCTTGAACGCACCGATCTTGTGCACGAACAGAGCATTATTTACGTCATTGACCTGACCAAGCCGAACGGTATCCCGCTCGCACGAGATTTCGACATCCGCGATGCTGATGCGATTTATGTGACCGAAGCACCCTTCGTACAGTGGACCAAGACGTTGAATGCGATTACCGGCACGGCGCAGACGGTAAACACCCTGGACTCGGTGTCTAACTAAAGCGCGACCTACCCAACGCCGACCGACGTGTCACTGCAACTTGCATAGAGTGGCACGTGGATACCTATGCGCGTACCTTCTATCCGATGGGCCATCTCTGAACATATCGTGAGCGGCGGCAAGAGAGATCGCTGGGCGCTCAACCGAAGGTGACTCCTGGGATCACGATTGCGGTCGACGCTCCAAAGGTTGGGCAACATTTGCCTAAGGCGAAAGCGTTCGCACCATGCATTAGACACGAAGATAACGCAAAAACGCGCGGACCATATCAATGGTACGCGCGTTTTGACCAAAGCTACTGCCTCAGGTGCTTCCAGAATCGCCTTAAGCTATTCATTGCCCCTGCGGATCTGGCTTGGATGTTTCATCTAGCTGACAGAACACCGCCGAGGGCAACCTGCGGGCGCTCATGATGGCAGAGCCCGGTCCGTTTGTGGCGCCTGTCCCCAGGCCTATGTCTCGGCCATCACGCTCAATCACGCGTGATGTGCCTCTTCAGGCGACGTTGATCGTCGGGATACATACACACCGAACCGGCTCTGGCCGGTTCAGTGCCCGTCTCCTCGCCTGTCAGCTAGGAATGAACCGTGGCAGTTCGACTAGGAGCTCTTTCAGCAGATCGTTCAGTTCTGCTTCTGCCGCTTCTTCCGCTTCACCCTCTTTGAGCGGAATGATCAACCGGATGATGGCCCCGTCATACCGCCCGGCCATGACGCCACGCGTCAGCACGCTGACCTTCGCGGACGCACTGCGAGGTATCGCATGACCCATATGGGTGAACCAATAGTATACTAGGCTTCGTTCGGACCCCTTCTGGATGATGATGCGGTTGATCTTGTACGGAGAGCTCAGCCCAAGTTCATCGGCGATATCAACCATCTCAACCTTGGCAATTTCCCAGCCCGCTCCGGGCAGACAAATTTCAGGTGTGTGCATCACGCCTTTCGCAGCCAGATCCTTGTACCAAGCTGAGAAGAAATCGATGGTCGGCTCTTTTGGCGACTGGCCGAATTGCACCGCGTGGTAATCATCGGCGGCCAAGACCCTTTCCACCCTCGGAGTGAAGCTTTGCTCCTCCCCATACTGGGTCCATTTTCCAAACTCATCAGGAAACGACGTGAAGCTGGGTCGTAAAGGGGTGGCAGCGCTACGATCAGGCACCAGCGGCCAAGCGACTGCCGCAAAGAGTGTCAAAATGGTAGCGATGATCAGTGCGCGGGATGGCTGTACAAGTTTCACTCGTGCAAGTTGGGGAAAGACCCCATCGGTATCGAGATCAAGCGCCTCAACCAAACTCATCTTGCGTGGGTTAAGTTTCAGCATAATCCAGGCAATGCCAAAAAGCAGCACCACGCTGGACATGAAAATAACCCATCCCTCGAAGAAGTGCGTGAACCCTTCGAGCCACTCCAGCCCAAATTCCTGTACAAGTATGCCCGCCAATGCAATCCGCACCGAATTCATGAACACAGCAATCGGTGCAGCCGCGAACAGCAGCACGAGTTTGTGCCATCTGGGCCCTTGGTACAGGACAGCGAAAATGTAAGAAAAGCTGAGGATTGGGAATAGGTATCGCAGGCCCGAGCACGCCTCCGCAACGTGCATTTTCAACACCCCGAGGTCGATGATATTGCCGTCCAGATAAACCGGAATGCTTGCAAGCTGTAAGAACCAGACGCCCAACTCGGAGGAAATGAGCTGCAGGAAGGTTGATACTTCGTAGTACAGCAAGCCAGGCAAGGGCAGCATGAAAACGAGGTGCAGCACAGGTGACCAGAATTGTTTGCCAGTCTGCCAGCCAAAGCTGATGAGCATGAGCCCCGCCACCCAGATAATGATGGCATATGCCTCAAGCGAATCCATATTCAGGAGCGAACCCAGTCCAATGACCGTGATTGCCAACAGCACAACAAGCACACCCTGCCATCGGCCATTCTTGGGACCGGGTTGGGGTGGATATTCTTTCAGTTCCCGTAAGAACATAAGTGCCGAAAGCACCGGGATAAGTGGGCCGTGGCTATATTCGGGTCTGCTCCAGGCTTCAAACAAAATTTCAAAGCCGGAACTAAAGAGCAATCCGGCTGCGAGAGCGATCGCAATCAGCCAGACGAGCCCCCAGTTCAACCATCCGCCCGTCACTCTGGCGACATAATCTTGATCCGCGATTGTAGACATGGAAATAATGTTCTCCGATTAAAGCACTAAGGCATCTATGCGTTCAAATTGACTTGCCGATTATATACCAGCAAATCGTCCTTTTCGAAACTCACATCAGCACCAGCGACCTGCACATCGACGTCAGCTGAATCTGGCATCATATTAAAAGGACGGCGCTCGTCTGCCTCCCTGTGCCACACTGGCTCGGTTGCCCGAGCTGACACTATATAGGGAAGACGCATTTAGCGCAACTTATTGATTTACTGTGTTTAAAGATGCTGAAGGTAGATAACCAGCGGCCAACACATTCTTTGTTCTTGTTCGTACGTCCGATCCCAATATCTGCGCGCCACCATGGAATTACCGGCCAGCCCGGCGTTATCTTCTCAATCACAAACTGGTGAAGATAAACCATCTTTTCGGTTGAGCGTGTCCGAAGGGAGCCGAAACACCAAATAGAACGATGGGCGAAACCAATACCAATCGGCCAAAAAGGTGCGAATTGTGCCGATGGGCCCAGTCATATCTTCAATTTCTTGAAGACACCTTCGGGGATATTTCTGATGATCATCATGATCATCCACCAAATCGGCTTGGCATAGATAACGTTGCGGCGTTTTTGAACCGCATTGAATATCTTATCTGCCACTTCCTCTGGCTGAGCCGTCAGTTTCGCGGGCAAATCCATGCCCTCGGTCATTTTCGTTGCGACAAATCCAGGAAGCACCGTGACGACATGCACACCCTTCTTTGCAAGCCGGTTGCGCAAGCCCGACAGGAACGCGGTAAAACCTGCTTTGGCAGATCCATACACATAATTGGTTGCCCTGCCTCTGTCTCCGGCGACAGAGCTGATGCCCACCAGAATGCCCGAGCCGCGCTGCTCAAACCGATTGGCGAGTTCAGCGAGTATGCTGGCCGGGCCTTCAAAGTTGCTGCGAATAACCTGCGCTGCTGCTTCGACGTCTCGCTCGTTTTCTGCTTGCTCGCCCATGTAACCAACAGCACAGACCACGACGCTTGGCAATATCGGCAAGGCGTCCACGAAACCTGCGTGCGAAGAGACGTCCAGGGCATCAAAATCATGCTGCGTCACCTTAACCCGAAAGCGCAATTCCATATCGGTGCAACTCGCCTCTAGGTCGTCTGCTTGTCGCGCCGCCAGCTGGATATCGTATCCGTCTTTGGCAAACCGATGCGCCACCGCCATCGCGATATCACTTTTAGCCCCAAGGACTAGAACCGTTCCTTTGCTCACAATCCAAGCCTTTCTGATTGCGCAGAGCTAAATGCAGTTGGTGCACCCTTACTCTGTCGATATTTTATGTAGTCTTCGGCGCGTGGTTCAGACTGCAGGAACACGTCACGCGGCATTCGACTGTCTTTTGCCAAGTAAAAACGCCCGTTGTATTGAAGGGTGATCCTGTCCAGATCGTTCATCAATGCAAGGGTTTTCGCATTAACTGGAAAGTCCAATGCGAGCGTATAGCCTTCCATCGGGAATGAGAACTTACCCGCCTGCGGGCCAAAGCGCTTGAGAACCGCCAAGAACGAACCGGACCCGGCATTTGCGATCGCATCCAGAAGTTCGTTCAAACCGTCTTTTGCGTGGCTGAGCGGGAGAACGCATTGGAACTGCGCAAATCCTCGGCGACCGTAAACCTTGTTCCAGCCTTGTATCGCATCAAGCGGAAAGAAATAGCTGTCCCAGTCCACAACCTGTCGCTTTGGTTTGCGCTTTCCATTCCAGTAGTAACAGGCATTGAACACTCGGACGGTTGGTCCGTTCAGCGCCCAATTGGGCATGTTGATGGGAAAGTTCCGCCTCCGCTTTGCCGGCCCCTGCAATGGCGTTTTGCGAAACCGCGTTGGCACCGAGCCTGCGTCCGCATGTTCTCCGAGCATCACAAGAGAACGTCCCAGGTGCTGTCCCTTCTGCAAACAATCAATCCATGCGACAGAATAAGTTGCATCCATGGACTGCTCAAAAAGCTCCATGGCATGCGAGACATTGTCTGCCACAAGCGTTGTCTGCTCAATCCAAGCCGATGTCACAGGTCGCAGGCGAATGGCCGCTCTTAGGATGACGCCGGTCAGCCCCATGCCGCCTAACGTCCATTCGAAAAGTTCCGTGTTTTCTGTTTTTGAGCATCTCTCAACACTGCCATCACTGGTGACAACATCGATCCAATCGACATAAGCACCGAAACTACCGTCCTTGTGATGGTTCTTCCCATGCACATCCGCGGCGATCATGCCACCCAAGGTGACGAACTTCGTGCCAGGCGTCACAAATGGAAACCAGCCGAGCGGTAAGAACGCCTCGATAACGTCGGCAAGCAGAACACCGGCCTCGGCAATCAGCTGCCCGGTCTCTTGGTCAAAAGACACCATATGATTGAAGTGCTTCATATGGATCGTATTCGTTGCACTGACGGCGCTGTCGCCATAGGCGCGCCCATTTCCGCGGGCGATTGCACCTTGCTGTCGGACAAGATGCAACAACTCATCGGTGCTGCGAGGCGCCATCATACGCGCCTCAATCGCAGGGTATCTGCCCCATCCCGATAGCTTCATGAGGCGGGTGCCAATCTTGTGTCGTCAAAGACAAAACGGCGGTCCAAATTGTATTTCACGACATACCCGATGCTGAGACCGATAATTGCTCCCAGCTCGCGCATCGCGTCTGTTTGCCAGACCAACCAGAACACTGTTTCGGTGCCCCAAAATATCGCCGTCGTTACTATGCCCATCGCTGTATAGAGCGAGAACTTCTTTCCATGCGCTCTGGCGCCGGTGCTCGCATCCTCGAATATCCAACGTTTGTCCAAGACGTATTTTAGCGCCAACCCAACCAACGTGCCCGTCCCGACGGCAAGGGCGAAAAACATGCCGCCCTCTCCAAACCAAAGCACCAAACGCTGCGTTGCAAGATTGGCAATGGTTGCCAGCACCGCAAAGAACGCATATCGCAAAATCAAGCTGCGTGCGGTCACAGCAACGCGCCCATTGTTGCAAATCCAAATATCGCGATCAAACACACCTGGCTCACCCAATCCTTTGCGGCAAAGATAACAGGGTCGTCATGCATGGCCCCTCGGTGGGTGATCAAGACAATGCGCGTGAGCCAGTACAGCAAAACCCAGCAGATGCCCCAAAGTGCGTAGGGGAAAACATAGAGCTGTTGTACCGCAGGAGAATTGACGTAGAGCGCCAAGACCAAGACAGAGATATATCCGGCGGCCAAGCCAACCATGCTTATGATTGGCAAGTCTTCCACGTGATAGCCCCGTCCCTTTGCCTTGAGCGTGCCTCTCTCGACCATATCAACAAGTTCAGCTTGACGCTTGACCGCGGCCAGCGACAGAAAGAAGAAGATCGAAAAGGCCAGAAGCCAAACTGATAGCTCAACACCTGTTGCAACGCCCCCGGCAATGATGCGCATAGTATACAGCCCTGCCAAGACGCAGATATCCACGACAATTCTGCGTTTGAGTGCAAATGAATACGCTGTGGTCAGGGCGTAGTAGGCTGCCATGGTCAGTAAAAACCCCCAACCGATGTAACCTGAAATCAAAACCCCACCACACAACATCACGAGCGCCAGAATCCCACCAAGCGCGATCGGTACACGACCCGACGCGAAGGGGCGCTGCGATTTTCGAGGGTGCGCCCTGTCGGCATTCAGATCCAGCAGATCGTTGACCAGATAAACGCTCGACGCGATGAGGCTGAAGGCCAGAAAGGCCCAGACACTGCTTGCAAACCGCGCAGCATCAAGTTGATGCGCGGCCAGCATCGGCAGGAAAATCAAAATGTTCTTGAGCCACTGATGCATACGCAACGCATCGAAGTACGGGCGGAGCGTTTTTGGTGCCGTCGCCAAATGCTCGATGGGTTTGCCCAGGGCTTCAGCTTTTTCACGCAAGGGTCGGGACGCATTCACTGTCACGATCTCTTGGGACACTTGCCAGACAGGCAAGTCCGCGTGGGCATCGCCCATATAGCTGAACCCCTCTTGGTCAAAACGCTCGACCAGGAAAGCAGCTTTGTTTGGTCCTTTGAGATTGCGCGTATTGTCTGAACCATGCACCTCGTCAAAAACCTGTAGATGGTTGGCAATTTCATCCGCAATGGTTTGATTGGTTGCGGTCACCAATGCCACGCGGCCGCCGTTTTCACGGTACCTGCCGATATACGCCAGAACCTCCTCATCATAAGGCAAGGTGCTGACATCTATATTGGCCTCTGATCCGAGGTACGCCTTAAGCGACGCCTTGCCATGTGTCAGAGAAGACGCCGCCAGAAATGCGCTGCGCCAATTCTTACCCAAGGCGGACCAAAAGCTTTCGTGAAGCATATCCGACTTCAGCAAAGTGCCATCTAAATCTACAACAAGCACATTCATCCCCGGAAAGCTCCCCGCGAGATCATCGCGCAGAAATTGCCAGATTTGCAACCGCACGGCATCTTGCGCATTGCTTGTTTGGCACATTCATTCATCAAGCAGCCCGCCCATTTGCCCACGGAACTCTCTTTTTGCCCAAACGGCTTTCTTCCTGCGGCTGTGGCCCACAGCCATGTTCTGAGCCTGCGGAAATGCGCCCCGTCCAGCGATAGGCCCAAAGCCCAATCCATTCTTTGGCCCCTTTGTTGAGATCTTCCAGATTGCCCGCAAGATTCCAACCAACCCGATTCCGGAACGCCCCGCTTCGAAAATCGACGGGCCAGGCAATGATGTTTTGCCATCCCGCCGTACAAAAACTCGCCATAGCCCGCGGCATGTGCGCAGCACTGGTCACCAGCAAGATTTGCCCTTGCGACGCATCTTGCAAAAGCGACAGCGTGTTCCGCGCGTTCTCAGCGGTGTTGCGCGAGGTACTTTCAATTTGAAGCCGATCGGGGGCAATGTCTGCGCTCAGGAAAATCCGCTCGGCAATGCCGGCTTCGCGGGTCTCTGCAGGGACGATCGCACCGCTGCCTCCGGAAAACACAAGCCTCGCGTCAGGAAAGCGGTGAGCCAGAGCAATCCCGGCCAGCAACCGCTCTCCGGCTTCGTTGATCTGTGCCTGGTTCCAGACATTGGTCAGATCAGGTATTTCTGAACCTCCCAAAACAACGATGTGGGACACATTTTCTACGGGCGGATCTGCAACAAACCGACGTTCCAGCGGTGCCATGAGCAGATCGGCCAAGGGGAAAATAGCAATCAGTACCAACCCTGCAAGCGTAACGCCCAAGGTTCTGGAACCAGCGCGCGGTCGGTCTTTCCAAAGGAAAACCAGTGACACGCAAAGCGCTAACAAAAACAGCGTCTCGGGCCGTATCAGCGCCCAGACAAGTTTGGAAAGAATGAAGAAAACTGTGTCCATGGACATCCAATTTCAAACGAGGCCAGCCAGATTTTCACCCAGGGCCACTATGTGGCGCCGCCTTTATGCTGCGCGGCTTCTGACATGGTGACGCTTTCCATCCCGTGAGACGATTTCAATCGTGTGTACTCTTGCAGTATTTCCTCGAGTTGCATCAAATTCTCTCGGGTATTGCGCCCGAAATTGTGAGGATGCCACCAAAGATGAAACTGACGCCCCTGCCGGGCGGCCGCGCGCATCTCAGAGCGGACACGGTTCAGATGCAAATTCGAATATCCTGGCCATGAGGTGCGCCAGGGCCTCAGGAAGCGAGAGGCCTTGACGTCAATTGCACCAGCGCCGTGTTCCGGCTCGAGCGGATCTTTGCGCGGCACCACGGGCATGATGCTGTCCAGCAAGCGCACTCCGCGTACAAATCGCGTGACCTTCCGGTTGGCCATTGTGCGGTAGGCAAAGACATCGGGTTGTCCGCGAAATGTGCTTATGCCTTCTGCCACGCAAACGTCCACGTGTTCTTCACCATATTGATTGCGCGGAAAGACGATGCTCTTCAGCGTGTGTCCTGCGGTTTCCGCGATGGCCTTTGCCGATTGGATGTCTGCCCTGAAGGCGGCTTTGGATTGGCCGTCTTCCAGACAGTAGACGTGAGCATATGTGTGTGTGGCAATCTCTTGTCCGGGTGTATCCGCCACAAGGTCAAGAAGAGAGCGTCCAAAATGATAGGGGTCCTCTTGCTCATTTTCCCCGATACCGCTTTGGATTACCTCGTAGTTGGAAAGAGACTTATTGGTGAATTCCGGCAAGACATCCGGCATGTAGTCGAGCATTTCCTTACGAGTCCGGGCAAACAACAGGCCAACAGTGGCCCAGGTTGCATGCACGTCGTATTTGGAAAAGAGCTTCAGCATCTCTGGGATCACCTCGCGTCCCCCCAGCACGGCATCGCCGTAGCTCTGCGTCGTCATATGATAGCGCACGCCCCACATGAGCTCGAAATCAAGGGAAATGATGAACTTGCCAGTCACGCTGTGATCATCGCTCTCATTTGCTGCGTTTCATCGCAAGGACGCGTCGCAGTCCCTTGCTCAGAAAGCTTTTCAGTTCGGCCCAGGCAGGTGCCCTGTCACCCGGAACTGCAACCGCACTGACCCGTTTGACAGCCCGTTTGGCAGCAGAGACATCCGGGGGAGGAAGCACGAAGTCCTTTTTGAAGCGATAGAAGGCTGCCGAATAGAAATCCTTGAGTACATAGCGCCAGGTGACGCCGTTTCTTTGTTCGCGGTCTTCGGGCAACGGGCCCACACCGGTGAGGTCTCGATAGGCGGCCAAGGCGACAGTCTTTCCCGCAGCTGTCGAGGCTGAAAACCAAAGCGAGGGCCGCGGGTTGATTTCAATGATCTTCCGTTTGCCCGTCTTGGGATTCCGTTTGAATTCAGTCGCCGCAATGCCCCGATATCCGATCTCTCGCAGGAACCTTTCGGAAATTTCACGCGTCTCGGGCTCATCCTCGCTGATGACTAGCGACGCGGATCCGAACCCGGGTGGAAACTGCCTGAGTTTCCGACAGATGAACGATTGATGGGACCGGCCTTCTTCATCGAAATATGCCGTAAACAAAGTGATCTCTGATTCAGGGCCAGGCACGATTTCCTGAATGATCAACGTGCCTGCATTGTCGGGAATGGAGCTGGTCATGCGGGCGTACTCATCCGCGTCCTGTGCCACCCAACCCTTGCGCCCGGCCATCTCGGACTTGATGTCGTGAATCCGGCTCGGTTTGATCAAGACGGGAAAGTCGAGAGACGCCGCGAGCGAAGGCATATCCGGCTTCTCGATTTCATGTAGGCTGGGGTAATCTATGCCTTGCTCGTCGCACAGGCGGTAAAAGTCTGTCTTGGTCAGGATCCGTGCTGCCAGCCCATCCGCATAAGAGTCCTGAAAGACGAAGGCTTCGGCCAGCGTCTTGTGATGTCGGATGATGAACTCCAGATCCTGGTCCGAGGTTGGGATAAGCACAGGCTTGCTCTTGTCAGTGCCTGCCCGCCTCATGAGTTCTGCCAGGCGACGATCCTCGTCGGGCTCAAGGATTACGTCCCGAAGATATCGGGATGCCGTGCCGCATTGCTGCTCGGCCCCAACTCCGATCACGGGTATCCCAGCTTCGCCCAGTTCCCTGATCGCATAAAGCCCGGTCGGTGACAGCCCGAGAACGAAAGCCGTCGGAAGGTTTTGATCAGAGGTCATCGCGCATTCTCCTTCGACGCCAGCACCTTGTCGAAAACCTCGCGAAGTGCCGCCGCTTGTTTGGAGGGCGAAAAACGCTCCTCCACCACATGCCGGGCATCCACGGCTACCCTCTGGCGAAGGTCGGGATCTTCTATGAGCTTCGATATCGCCTCTTCCCACTCGGTGTCCGTGGTGCAAAGAAAGCCCGTTTCGTTGTTGTCGATCAATTCCAGATTGTAACCAATGGCAGCGCAAACAGCCGGAACACCAGCCGCCATATATGTTCTCGCTTTGCCACCGGATTTGCCGCGCGACCACTCCTCAAGCGGCAGTGGCATCAGCCCGATTGAGAACCGCCGCAGAGCGTCCAGTTCGCCATCCAACGACCATTCGGTATGGGTTACCGCCAATCCCGGAAAATCGAACTCACCGCCGCCAACAATCTCAAAACGCACATGCGGATAGCGCTGCGAAATCCGGCGCAGAACAGGTTCGATCAGGCGCAAATACTTAACCGTAGATTTTGAGCCGAGCCAGCCGATCACGATATCATCCGAATTGCTGTGTGGAGGTCTGATTTGAATACGATCCGTGTCTTCGGCCACTTCCACGGTCACCGCTGTTCCACCCTCTTCAAGCGCCCTGTCACGCAGCCAATCGTTTCCGGCCACAACGCAATCGCACAGTTTAAAAAGTTTGAGCGCCTTCTGAGGAGACCGCATCCATGTTGCGATGCGGCTATAGCGACTTGGCTTTTTGATAAACAGGGCATCATCATAATCAAACATCAGACATGCACCGAATGCTTTCATGAGGCGCTCCAAAATCGGAGGGCCGAACGGCAGCAGTTCCCGCTGCATGTAGATGATATCGTATTTCCTGAAACCGCGCAGCAGCCAGATGCGGCTCAACGTGGCTTTGAGCGTCGCGGCAAGTTTCGCGGGTGTCCTTCCAGGCGTAAAGCTCAGTGCATACATCCGGCGGTCCATGAAGCTTTGCACCTTGCAGCTCACTCCGAGACGCTCCAGATGCGGGATGTATTGGAAGACGCGATATCGGCTGCTTGCGCCCTCATACGGGTAGCGCGTGAGGAACAGTACCTTCAGCGGTTTTGTCATCAAGCCGGGGCCCCAACTGCTGTTTCAGGGTCTGTCCCCACGAGGCCACGGTAGATGCGGCTGTAGTCCAGGATACCCGTCTCAAGCGCAAAATGATCTTCTGCCGCCTGGCGACACCGCGCGGGAAGACCGGGCTCCTGTGTGCGTTCCATCAGTTTCACCAATGCATCCCGCAGCGTTTGGTCATCAAACGCATTGATGGCGACGCCGGTGTCTGTCTCGACGATCGTTTCTTCGACGTCGCCAACGTTGCCATTTGCAAGCACCGGTTTGCCGCACGCCAGAAACTCACCCAACCGGGTCGGGCTGGATGCGCGTTTCGACCAGACCGGTTTGATGAAGAATATGCCCGCATCCATACGCGCAATTTGGTGCGACACTTCCGCATAGGGCGCGGATTGAATATAGACACGATCCAGATCAACGCCCGCGTGTCTCAGCTTGTCGCGGATCGCATCGTGGTCCCCCTTGTTGATCACTAGGAAACGCGCATCTGCGTTCATCTCAAAGAAGATGCGCACCGCTTGCGCCACTTCCGCAAACATGTACCAACTGCCTGCCGAACCAACATACCCTAGCGTAAAGGGGCCCGCCGGTTTCTCAGCCAGTTCGACCGGATGGAACAGATCCAGATTGGTGCATGTCGGAATGACGGATATGGGTGGAACTTTACCCTGCAGGTAATCGAACTTTTTGATTTCGCGGGCACCTGCGCGGGTCAACGAAACAACATGATCTGCCCCAAGAAAAAGCTTCCGCTCAACCCGTTTGAAAGCGCGATACCGCATCCAGGTCGGTTTCCATATGCCGCCATCAACGCGTTCATCTGGCCAAAACCCCCGAATATCAAAGACAAACCGGACGCCCGTGCGACGTTTGACTTTAAGCCCCATCATACCCGCAAGATATGATCGGGTGTGAACGATCTGGATGTCGCGCGACCGCGCCAGCGCGGTGGCTTTGCGTGTTCCGGCAGCGATGTCGTAAACCGTTGCGGGGATGCCCGGACGGTTATGATAGGTCAGTCGGTGCCAATCAATGCCAGCCGCTTTGCACCGCTGCGCAATGGCGTCGACCTCGGACGTGTTCGCAAGAGCATCTGGTTTCTCGAATGTGAGCAATGTCATGTTATGCTCGCGCGCCAGGCCCAATGCATATTGAAGCACCTGGCTTTGGCCAAGTGGATCGAGCAAGCCCGTGTAGGAAATATAGAGAACATTAGCCATTAACGTCTGTCACCTTCTTTGATCTTTGTGGATCAGCTTTCTGGGCTTATTAAATCCAAATACTTCTGCGCCGCCCTTTCAGGCGAGAAGTATCCAGCGCGTTGCTTCAATGCGTCTTTTGGCACAGGAACCGCAAGGCTTTCCTTCATGCCGATGGCGAGGCTTTTGACATCCCCGACCGGTGTAAGGCGTCCATATTGCCCGCCCTCAAGGATCTCGCCTGGACCCGAAGGGCAATCGGTAGACACCACGGGTGTACCGCAGGCCATGGCCTCGACGATCACGTTGCCAAACCCTTCGCGATCGGACGACAACACGAACAGATCAGCTGTGATGTAAAACGGTGTCGGATCAGACTGGAACCCAGCGAAAACAACCTGGGCGCCCACGCCCAAATCCCGAGCGAGAGAGATCAGGTCTTCTCGCCCAACACCGTCTCCCACGAACATCAGTTGTGCGTCTGGCCGGTTAAACTGCGCAAATGCACGCAACAAAAGCGGATGGTTTTTTACGGCTTTTAAAGTGCCTACTGTGAGGATGCGGGCGCCGCTTGGACCGGGCCAAAGACGCTCGGCTTGATCAAGCGCAGATGGATCGGGATCTGGGCGCGCAGGAACGGGGTTGTAGATCACCTCGAATGCACGTCTGCGCATCCCGGACAAGGCTGCCATATCTGCCGCGACACCTGCCGAAACACCGACGCGATGACCTGCGATACGATACCCCAAACCCGTAGAGCTACGCAGAAACAGGCGGTGCAGGAGGCCCCAATCCCCATACTGCTTTGAGAGGATGCCGTGCTCGGACACAAGCACCTCACACCGATGACCCGAGAGCCGCTGCGCCAGTGGTGCGATCACGCTCAGCGGCCACATCGCGGCGATCAGAACATCGGGTTTCTGAGTGCGCAAATATTTAACGAGCTTTGGCAGAAGCTTGCGCACTCTGGGCACTGCCAGGTCACTCACCGAGTGGGCGCTCTGAGCTTCTTCGATCAGCTCTCCCCTCGCCTGTCTCAGTACAAAATCCACCTCATGCCCTGCCTTGGCAAATTCATGGGCCAGATCAAGATTGACCCGCTCTGCCCCACCACCTCGCAGGTCGGGCAGCAAAATTGAGATCTTGCGCGTGTTCATTCTACGTGTCGCAAAATATCACCCGCGGCCCTTGCTGTGTTCGTATTGCCTGATACGTGTGAACAACGGAGCGGAGGCGCAAAAAAACGCAACTAAGACCAATGAGGTGTCTCGGTTTCGAAAGCCCCAATCACAGCCTCAGATCACTCTCAGCAGACGACAAAACGTGTTTCAAGTCGTAAAGCACATGCACGTCACGTCCATAACGGCGCAAAGCGGCAGACCCTGCTTCCTTGAATTCTGCGTGCGCAACAGCCAGGACAACCGCATCATAGGTGCCACCATCCGGTTCCGTAACCACATCAATGTCGAACTCGGCCCGGGCTTCGTCCGGATCGACCCAAGGGTCATGTACATCCACAGTTGCGCCAAACTCTTCCAGCTCTCGGACAACGTCGATGACACGCGTATTCCGCAGGTCAGGGCAGTTTTCCTTGAAGGTCAGGCCCAGCACCAGCACGCGCGCACCCTCAACATGGATCTGGCGTTTGATCAAAGCCTTGACCAATTGCCCTGCCACATAGGCCCCCATGCTGTCGTTGATCCGCCGCCCCGACAGGATAATCTGCGGATGGTGGCCGATCTCTTCTGCCTTGTGCGTGAGGTAATAGGGATCCACTCCAATGCAGTGTCCGCCGACCAAACCCGGCCGGAACGGCAAGAAGTTCCACTTTGTTCCGGCTGCTTTCAAAACGGCCTCGGTGTCAATCTCCAGCTTATTGAAGATGATCGCGAGTTCATTCATCAGGCCAATATTCAGATCACGTTGTGTGTTCTCAATGACCTTCGCGGCTTCGGCCACCCGAATGCTTGCGGCCTTATGCGTGCCGACCGGGACAATTGCACGATAGAGCGCATCAATATTGTCAGCCGCTTCAGGCGTCGAACCCGAGGTGACTTTGACAATGTTGGGCAAACGGCGCTCGGTATCGCCCGGGTTAATACGTTCCGGAGAATATCCCACGGTGAAATCCTGGTTGAACCTCAGCCCCGAGACACGTTCCAGAATTGGCACGCAGACCTCTTCTGTGGCGCCCGGATACACAGTGGATTCGTAGATCACCGTGTCACCGGCTTTCAGCACCCTCCCAACGGTTTCCGAGGCGCGTTCGAGCGGCGTCAGATCGGGACGCTTTGTTGAATCGATTGGTGTGGGCACCGTCACGATATAGATTCCGGCGTCACGCAAAGCGGCCGGATCATCCGTCATGGTGAGGTGTTTGGCCGTCGCCATCTCCTCTACTGAGACTTCGCGAGTCCCGTCATGGCCTTTACGCAGCTCGGTGATGCGCTGGGCATTGATGTCAAATCCGATGACCGGCCTTTGCTTGCCGAATTCCACCGCAAGCGGCAGACCGACATAGCCCAAACCAATTACGGCGATGGTCTTGTTTTCAAAATCTTGAGTCATGTAACGTTTCGAACCTGCTTATTTTTGATAATATTCACGATACCACTCGACAAACCGTGCGATACCGTCTCGGAAATCCGTTTGGGGGCGATACCCCGTGAGTTTTTTCAAAAGATCGGCATTGGCCCAGGTTGCGGGGACATCACCGGTCTGCATGCCCATGTAATTGCGCTGGGCTTTCTGGCCGAGGCACTCTTCAATTGCGTCCACAAAATCCAGCAGACGAACCTTGTCTGAGTTGCCAATGTTGACCACGCGGTACGGCGCAACTGGTGACAGGCTGTCCCCTTCCGGGACAATGCCGTCTTCCGGGCGCTCTGGCACTGCGTCAATCAACAACCGGATCGCGCGCACCAGATCGTCAACATAGGTGAAATCCCGATACATGTCTCCGTTGTTGTAAATATCAATCGGGCGATCATCCAAGATTGCGTCAACAAACTTGTACAACGCAAGATCCGGGCGGCCCCAAGGGCCATAGACCGTAAAGAACCGGAACATCGTTGTCGGAAGATCGTAGAGATGCGCATAGGAATGGGCCATGCTTTCGTTGGCCTTTTTCGTCGCGGCATAAATTGTCAGTTGCGTGTCGGCCTTCTCGGTTTCGATGAAGGGCATTTCGGTATTGGCACCGTACACAGACGAGGTTGACGCCATCAACAGATGCTTTACCTCCAGCCGGCGTGCTGCATCCATGACGTTGAAGGTGCCAATGACATTGCTGTCGAGATAGGCGCGCGGATTCTCGAGGCTGTAGCGCACCCCTGCCTGAGCCGCCAGATGCACGATCACGTCGGGCGCGAACTCCTCAGCCACGGATCCAAAGAGTGCCTCGTCCTCCAGCAACCCTTCGGTCATCGTAAATCCTTCGTTCTGCAAAAGCATGGCGTGGCGCTTTTGCTTGATCCTGACGTCATAGTAATCTGACATGCCGTCATAGCCGTGAACGCGGAATCCCTCGGCCAATAAAAACTTGGCAAGGTGGAAGCCAATGAACCCTGCGGTTCCTGTAATTAGAACACGTGTCATTCGGTTTTATCCAATCTCAAAGTTATGAGCCATATACGGCCACAGTGGTTGTTCTTGGCGCCAGGGTGCGAAGTGCATCACGATAGGCGTTCACCACGATGCTCTGACCATATTCGCGCTCCATCTTCAAGCGACCCGCTTCCCCCATCGCGACACGCTCGTCCTGTGGCAATGCAATGAAGGCTTCACAAGCGGCTGCCAAGCTGTCTGCGCTACGCACCTCACACAGAAAGCCGGTATTTTGATGATCGACCACAGCCCGGCAACCGGGCACATCCGTGGCGATGATCGGACGCGCCATTGCGGCGGCCTCAATAAGGGTACGCGGCGCGCCCTCGCGATAGGACGGCAAGACGACGCAATGCGCTTTTTCAATCTTCGGCCGTACATCTTCAACAGTCCCGAGGTATTCAATCACATCTTCACGTTCCCAACTCTGCACGGTGTTGCGGTCGATGGCCGTACGGTTCTCGGCATCTGTTGCGCCAAGCAGCTGAAAGCGGGCTTGCGGATGGTGCGCTTTCACGCCGCGGGCCGCGTCGATGAACTCAAGCACCCCCTTGTCACGCAAAAGACGCGCAATCATCAAGAAGACCGGCGCCTCACCTTTGGACGGGTAGGCTGCGGCTGCAAACCGTTCGAGATCAATGCCTGACCCTGGCAAACGATGCGCCTGGCTCTGCGTGACAAGACCACGATCAATAAACAGAGATTGGTCGTCTTCATTCTGAAAAAAGACAATCGGCAGCTTGCGGAATGCTGTCTTGTAAAGCATCACGGCCACCCGTTCCAACAATCCCCCGGACAAAAACGCCGTTCCCAATCCGGTTACATTGGGAGCAAACGGAATTCTGGCAGCTTTTGCTGCAATCGCGCCAAAAATGTTGTTCTTGATGGTGAAGCTGAGGATGACGTCGGGCTGATTTTCTCGAAAATGTTGACGAAAACGCCGGATCAATTTGAAATCCTGCAGTGGGTTGATCCCCTTCACATTCATTTCAAGGTGACGGACGGAACAGCCCATCGCCTCGAGCTTTGGAACCGCGTCGTCCTTCGGCGCGAGGATCGTCACCTGATGTCCATCGGCCAGCAACGCTTCCACAAGCGGCCGTCGGAAATTCCAGATATTCCAGCTGGCGTTGACCGTCATGAGAATCTTCACGTGTGGCACCCCGTAAAGACATACCAGTTGATAAACCGGGCCCGGATCATTTGCGCGCCTTTGTGGTGTTTTGTGCGCTCGGCGCGGGCCCCATCTCGGCGCCCAATAGCAAGTCCTGTTGCAGGCTTTCGATCTCGGCCTTCAGCGCATCATATTCCTCGAGTTTGCGCTGCAGGAACCTGCTGGTCAAAGCCGCCTTTTCCGATGCCCCCTTGGGAGTCAAGACATAGGCATACCGAAGCTTTTTTTTCGCAGCCTGAAAGTCGCGGATCTTCAATTGCCCTTTTTCCACGAGAGATTTAAGGCAATAGTTAACCGCACCCAAACTGATCCCCAGTTCGCGAGACAACGCACGTTGACTCATCTGAGGATTACTTTCGAGCAGGCGCAAAATGCGAAAGCGCACGTATTGCTGTAATTCATCTCTGTTTGAAGACATTGATCAAGAAAACACGTTAAACCACGGCTACCGCAGCGAGGCTGGCTGCAGTGTCAGCTCGTTAAAAGAAAATTGGCCACTCAAACCATCGCAGACGACTGAGTTCATATTTGAACGCAAACCACAATTCGTTGATAAATTCCAGCTAATTATCAGGAAAACCAATCGCATTCACGGAACACTCTGTTTCCAGGCATCATATCCGGAGAAGCTGGTCACTCTGCCGCCTTAAGTATCGCCTGAGTGCGGTCCGATTCCTCTGTCAGCCCAAAGACGTGCCGACTGTGGACGTACTGAACACCTCGATTTCGGAAGGATTTGAAAGAGCCGAATGCTGCGGCAATGGATGGCATAGCTTGCAAGATGCGCCGTCCTGCGAACCACCACGGGGATTTGCCTCTGTAAATGCCGATATTGAAGTTTAAAGCCCGCTTGGCTCGGTGCGCTGCACGTCTGTGGCTGACAGCATGGCCTTGGCATAACGTCCCATAAGCTCAAGCAGAACGTAGATACGGCCCTGTTCTGAAACAGCTTCGACTTCAGCCAACTGATCGGCAAGAGGGCCGGACACCACTTTAACCTGATCACCAACCCTCAGCGCCACTGGCGTATCCGGCGTTGCATTATCGCCATCGCCCAACTTCAGAGCTTCGACAAAATCTGGAGGGACTTGTGTGGGACGCCCAGCTTCAAGGGCAACCAGCCGTGACACGCCGTAAGTGGCGTTTATGGAACGCCATTGCCGATTGTCATCGGGAACTTTTACAAAAAGATAGCCAGGGAACAAAGGCCTGAAGCTTGTTTTGAAACGCCCTGCGCGACGATGTGTTTCCTCGCGCAGGGGCATGAAGCTCTCAAAGCCTTGGCGTGCAAGGTTCGTTATCGCCCGTTCCAGTCCACCCGGTTTGAGCTGCACGAGATACCACGGCTCATGCACGACCTTAGCAGCCTGGTCGAAAGGCATGGCTTACCGCTGTCCAAATCCGGAGAATACCACCGCGAATGTTGAGACGATGATGTACAGTTCCAGACGGAAACTCGCCCTTTTGATGTAGAAGCTGTCATAGCGTGCTTTACGCTCAACGGAGCGTTGGCTGTCGGCATAGCCACCACGCACCTGGGCAAGCCCGGTTATACCAGGACGAACCGAGAAACGCTTGCTGTAATGCGCAACACCGTAAAGGTACTCAGTCGCGTGCTCAAATGCGTCGGGACGCGGGCCAACAAGGCTCATGTCCCCAGTAAAAATGTTCAAAATGTTTGGCAGCTCGTCAATTTTCAGGCGACGAAGAAGGCGGCCAAGCGGTGTAATACGGTGGTTTTCAAGTGGCGCGTCTGCGGCGCGAACCTTTGAACCATTGCACGTCATTGTCCGGAACTTCCACATTGTGAAAGCTTTGCCATCTCTTCCCATTCTCACTTGGCGGAAAAAGATAGGACCAGGGTTCCAAATCGCATTAGCGACCACCAGAATTAAGGTAACGACGAGCAAAATTGGCAGGACCAAAACAGCAAACGAAAGATCAACTGCACGCTTGCAAACGGAAAAAAGGCTTCGGCCCTTGTGCGCACGCGCCACATCCGGAAAATCCACCATAGGCTCGTACAGTGCGCTGCCGACCAAAGCAGCCGTATCATGTTTCATAACAAATCCCCCCAATAAGAATTCAGCAATAACTGCTCAAAAACTCCCTCGACCTCGAAGCACTATTTAAAACTTAAAATAGATTTTTTTTAACCACTCGAGAAAAGCATTTTGCATCAAGAGTTTCAAGTAAAAACCGGATGGAGCCTCTCTATGAGCCAATTACCCCCTCTAATTGTTCTCGAGTCGGCAACAATCAAGTAAATTATGCCAGAATTGGGGCCGATCGGCCGAACTTCCCCTTAGTTTACCCGTCGGTCACAACCGGTGCGAAGCGCCATGATTCTCGTTCTGCTGGGCCGTTTCATTTGGCGTATATTGTCGTAAACCATATCTGGGCCATACGTTGCTCGTGCAGATAAAGCACACCGAGCTATCGCAAGAATATTAAGACTTTATGCGGTATCAAGAGCTCGTTTGTCGTGCCGATAAGCATTCAAAACAACACCGAGAACGTTGGTATGTTCAGCAACCTCACGTCGACAGGCCTCAAGTTGGCCATAATGCGTTGTATCAGCCCGGACCACGATGATCGCGCAGTCCGCGTTCTTGAGAAAGGCCCGGGAATCATCATTCACAAGGACCGAAGGAAGGTCGAAAATCATCACGTCCGGTTCATAGGCTGCCTGGATCGCACTCAGCTCTTCCGCTGTTTCCTCAGCGAGCAGAATTCGGGTTGGGTCGGGCTCAGCACGCTGAGCCATGGAAACTGCAACGTTCTCCCCATACCGAAACGCTTGTTTGTCGAACGAAACTCCCCCGGTAAGCATTTCGCTGATCCCATAGGGTGGATCCGTTTCGAAAAAATCTTGTACGGACGGATCGCGGAGATCCAAATCGAATAGAATGGAACGAAGATCGCTTTGGCGGCCAAGACCCAGCGCGAGATTGCACGACAAGGTCGTCTTACCCGAACTTGGCATGGGCGATGTAATTGCGACCCGCTTCCAGCCATGCTGTCGCATCTGCAAGAGCGCTTTGGTGCGCAAGATATCAAACGGCGTCGCCGCTTTGCGGGCCAAGCGCGTGACGACGCGGTGCTCGATCAGGCGCTTATCCTGCAGCTCGAGCGGCCTCAGCGCATCCCAGAGATCAGAGGCACTGGACGGCGCCCTGCTCTTAGACTTCCGAGACGTGCCTTCGGCTTTCGGCGAGGAATTGTGCTCGCTGCGTGACTGACGTGCCTTAGCTAGGGCAGCTTGCAGTTTTTCCATTTGACTATCAGTTCCCGACTTACCCTAACCAAGCCCAAGCTTGGCCAAACTCTTCTGCACAATGACTTCCAAAGGAAGATAGTAGGTATCGACATACCAGAGCGCAATTGGCACGCCAACCAGAACAGCGAGTGTCGTGGTTACAAGCGCACCGCGACGCATAAGTCGCGCCGTGCGGCTTTCCATGTAAGGTATCGTGGCAATCGGAGTTATGTCGAACCGATCTTTCAGTTCGGCAGGTCTCCGGATCGTCCGATTCAGCGCTTCGAGCAAGACAAAGTAACCCACGGCAAGCCCGAGCCCGGTGAAGATACCCAAAGCAGCAATCAAGAGCCGGTCCGGACCACTTGGGATTTGGGGGACGCTCGCGTTCTCGATCACTTTAATCCGTTGCCCCTGAGCGGTCGCCTCTATCCTTTCGCTCATGCGTGCCAAGTTCTGGTTGGTCACCGCCGAACTGTACCTGCTCTGAATAAGACCCAGATCACGCTCTAATTCAGTAAGTTGCGCTGCATTAGCTGCGCTCTTTGAGATATTCTTCATGAGTTCTTCGAGTTCTTCCGTCGTCGACTTGATCTGATCTTGCAGCGTATCGATCTTGCTATCTGCTTCGAGCAGAGAGGCTTCTTGCTTCGCTTGTTTCTCGGAAACGCCATTTTCTTCATCTCCCGGAATACCGCCTGCAGCCTGTGCAGCAACGATCGCCTCAAGGCTGGCGATCCGATCTTTCAGGCGAATGATCCTTGGATTGGCATCTCCATAGGTTTCGCTCAGGCGTTCAAGTTCCGCTCGACCGACAAGCAACTGCTTTTCGTATGTGCTCAGTTCGGATTCTACACGACCGTTGGGAATTTCACCGTTTTCCACAAGTGCAATACGTTGCTGCTTGGCAAGAACAAGGTCCCTTTCCAATCGATCGAGGCGCTCTTGCACACTGTTTTGACGACTAAGTCGAAACGCTTGATCTCCCGGAAGTGCTCTTGCGTTCTCGCTTTTGAAGTTGGCAATTTTTGCACTCTGCCGGTTAAGTTCGTCGACCAACCGATTCACTTCCGATTCAAAGAATTCCAGGGTGTTTTCAGCGCGAGACACCCGAAATCTCGAATTTTCCTGCAACACCACCGTGACGTATTCATTTACGACATCGGCAGCGATCTGAGGGGAACGGGCTTCGAATTCGATGGTCATCATCGTGGCAAGACTACGCCCGCCCTTGCTTCGGCGGACCCGCGTCGAACTACGCATTCCTTCAATTACTCTGTCGGGCTCCAACTCGCGCATATTTTCGAACACGTCAAAGCGATTGGCGATATCAATCAAGTTAGCCCGTGTCAGCATCCGTTGTTCAATGATTGCAAGCTGTTCCGCCGCGCCAGTCTGCACTGTCGAGGATACCATGCTGTCTGGAATTTGCGGTGCTTCGACCAACAACCGAGCTGAGGTCGAGTAGGTTTCTGGCAGCTTGAATGCGGTGATGATGCCCAGTCCGGCAAACAGAAGGACAAACAGCGTCATCACTGGAAAGCGGCGCAAAAACATCGCCCAGTAAAACCCTAAGTCGAACTTCATTCGGCTGCCTTTCTGGGTCGATCAATCCGGTTGGTCAACCAGATGGGTTCAGCAACGGGTTTGAGGATAAGCCCATCGTGGATCAGCTCTTCGATTGTGCCTTCATCCACTGTCTTTGCTCCTGCGCTAGACGCATAGACCAAAGCAAGATCGCACAGCTTGTTGATCACACGTGGAATCCCCTCTGCTTCCTTGTGGATATGAGTGATCGCCTCGAGAGTCACTTCGTTTCCAGTACCACCCACATGACGCAGGCGATGTGTCACATACTCCTGGGCGGTCATCAGGTCCATAGGTCCCAGATGATATGTCGCAGTCACCCGTTGGGCGAATTGGCGCAGCTCTGGCTGACAAATCAGTTCACGCAGTTCGGGCTGTCCGACCAGGATGATTTGCAGAAGTTCATCCTTGCCAGAATTGATGTTGGTGAGCATGCGCAGCTCCTCCAACGTTTCGAGACCGAGGTTCTGTGCTTCGTCAACGATCAGAGCGACATGGCGCCCAGCCGCATATTCGTCCAGTACAAAGTCCTGAAATCGCTGAAATAATGCGACGTAATCAGCGCCCTCAGGTGAAACCACATCAAATGCGCCCAAGACCCAGCGCAGCAAATCTCCACGATCCCCCCGCGCGTTCGAGATCAGCCCGACGGTTACATCGCTTTCGATGGTGCGTAGCAATTCCTGTATGAGGGTCGTCTTGCCAGTGCCGACCTCCCCGGTCACAACCGTAAGCGGGGCTCGGGTAACGAGGCCATATTCCAGCACAGAGAGCGCCCGGGCATGTGCCTTAGACCAAAACAGGAATTCCGGGTCAGGCGACAATGAAAACGGGCGCTCGCTAAAACCGAAATGTTCGTTATAGAGAGCAGTGCTCATACTTCGCTCATGCCTTAAACTCAATTTCTTAAACCGTTAGACGATACATCCATACGCTTGATTTTGAAAGAGTGTTGTCACATTCCTGTTTCGCATTTGGCGTCAAAAGCCCCTGTGAAACGGTATTGTGCACAACCCTGACAATCAGGCGATGTTGATCAATTCTTATCGCATATAGGTATCGTTTTGCGTCCTGTCGATCCTGCATTGCAAACAAGACACATATCACGCGTGTTTTGCTAAATGCTGAATTTTGGACTCAGACCAGTATCCAACACGCGGAACATCGTTCTTGTGCGGCAATTGTTGATGGCGTTGGACTGCATCACCGACAGACGCTCAAACGTTCCTGCACTCGAGGAGCGCAGCATCGCAACCCTCCGCGCCGACGATTTTAATCCGCTTGTCGCGGGAAGGACGCGCCCTGGAAGGCCGGTTTGCCGCGGCGTATTGTACACAGCACTCGGTTGTTTTGAATTTCGTCAGGGTTTTCAAGTGAGTTGCCCGACAAGACTACGAAATCAGCCAGCTTTCCCGTCACAATAGATCCACGCTCGTTTTCCTGGAACACCTGCCATGCCGCATCAATGGTCTGGGCTTTCAGCGCGGCGTGTATAGTGATTTTTTCTTCCCCTCCCAAGACACGCCCGCCCGAGGTGATCCGGTTGACGGCGCAATGGGCAAGGTGCAACGGCCGCGTTGGGGTGACCGATGCGTCATTGTGGATCGTATAGCGGATACCAAGACGTCCCGCCGAGGCTGCGGGAGAGATACGCGCAGCCCTGTCTGGCCCCAGAAACGTGTCATGATGCCGATCTCCCCAGAAATGGATATGGGCCGAGAAGAAGCTGATCGTGACACCAAGGTCAGCGATACGCTCAAGTTGATCGGGGCGCAGCACTTGGCCGTGAATGAGCGTGTGGCGGTGATCGCTGCGCGGTGTTGCTTTCAAGGCGGCCTCGATTGCGTCCAGGAACATGTCCGAGGCCGCGTCCCCGTTGCAGTGGCAATGGATTTGGTGGCCCATTTCGTGCAAACGGCGCACATCCCGCATGTGATCCTTGCGTTCCGCATAGGACAACCCACAAGGCGCGTTGGGATCAGATGGTTTGTGATAAGGCGCACTTAAGAATGCGGTCTGCAGTTGAAACGCCCCATCGGTAAATAGCTTGCGCGGACCAAGGGTGAAGTATCGTGTCTGAGGCCAGTTAACGGGCCCGCCCCCTTGGGTCAGCTCGGGCTCAAGCTCGGCGGTCGGAAGCAGCATAAGGTCAATGCCGGGGTCAGCCCCTGCCTCAAGGCTTGCAAAATGCGACAGCAGATCAGCCGATGCCCAGGCGTTTTGAGCATAGGTGACCCCATGCGCCAAATATTCGTCACGACAGGCATCAAACCCCTGCCAAAATCGCGCCTGATCTATCAGAAAGTCCGTATCTCCCATTTCGCCCATGGCTGAAATCCCTTCGATCAGACCTGTAAGCGCGCCTGTTTCGGGATCCCGTCCAAATCGCCCGCCAATCGGATCGGGGGTGTCACGATCTACGCCATGCGTGCGCAACGTATAGGAGTTCGCCGCACCATTGTGACCCGATGCGTGCAGCACCCAGACCGGATGCTCTGTCGAGACGCTATCTAATTCTTCCCGAGTGGGCATACGCCGCTCGGCAATAGATGTGTTGTCGAACAGCACCCCCATCACCCAGTCGCCTTTGGGGGTCACAGCGGCCTTGGCCCGTAATCGGTCCAACGCGGTGGCCATGTCGGCGCAATCTCCGCGGGGTGGCGCTGCCAGATCAACCCGAAACAATTGGATAAAGCCAGGATCAGGAAAATGACCATGCGGATCAATGAATGCAGGTAACATGGTGCGACCCAGCAAATCCACTTCGCTGGCATCCGTGGCCATGCGGTTACGCAGATCGCTCTCGCGGCCGGCGTCAAGAATGCGTTCACCTTGTGTCAGAACAGCCTCAACGGTTGGCACTTGATCGTCCATCGTCAGGATCGGGCCATTGAAGTAGAGTGTTTGCTGACCGGTCATAGGTGAAACCCTTGCACGTTTAGTTTAAAAAACCTCCCGCACCTCGACGGTACGAGAGGTTATTGGTGTCGTCAGGGAGAGGACTACACCATCCACCAGCGTTCCATGATCCGGCGTCCGTCGAAGCCACGCACCCAAGACAGATCGCCGTGGGCAATCTTTTCGTTGCGTGCATGCACTTCGTTGGCAAACATCGGCACGATGTTTCCACCTTCGTCGCGCAGGATCACTTGCATTTCGCGGTACATTTCCGCGCGGAGCTCTTCGTTAAGTTCAGCACGGGCCTGCACCAGCAGCTCGTTAAAGCGCGGATCATCCCATTGCGTGTCGTTCCACGCGGCCCCGGCTGCGAAACCCGTGGTCAGCATGGTATCTTCGGTCGAATATCCGCCCCAATAGCTGGCTGACCAGGGCTTCTTCATCCAAACATCAGACCAGTAGCCATCGTTGGGCTCGCGTACGACGTTGATGTTGATCCCTGCGGCCTTGGCCGAGGCCTGGAACAACACAGCCGCATCCAATGCACCGCTATAGGCGGCATCCGAGGCGCTCAGATTGATTTCAACGTCGCCCAACCCGGATTTGTCGAAGTGGTGCTTGGCTTTGTCAGGGTCATAAGCCAGCTGCTCGATGTCCGCCGCGTGATAACGGTAGGACGGCCCAATCGGATGGTCATTGCCCACGACACCGTGGCCGAAGAGAATCTTGTCGACAATCTCCTGACGGTTGATGCCGTATTTCAGAGCCTTGCGCAGATGGAGATTATCAAAAGGGGCAACCTTGGTGGCCATCGGGAAGGTGTAGTGCAGCGGACCAGCACCTTCTTCAATAACAACACCGGGCTGGCGCGACATCAGCGCAAGGGTTTTCAGCTCAACCCGGTCGATACAGTCCACCTCGCCGGTGATCAGGGCGTTTTGGCGAGCTGCGGGGTCGGTGATCGAATGAATTTCAATCGAATCCGCGTGGGCAGCGCCATCTTTCCAATAGTTGGGGTTGCGCTCGAACTCATACCGCTGTCCGGGTTGTTCGCTTTTCAGGATATAGCCGCCCGAGCCACCAGCTTTCCAATCAATCCCGCCATCCACGGCAGGATAGATGCCAAAAGTCGCTTCGTTGAAGTTAAACGGGAAATCGGCGTTGCCAGACGACAAGGACACAACAATCGTGTCTCCGTCAATTTTGATATCCGTCACAGCCTCCATCACCGGTTTACCAACGGATGTGGTGTCTTCTCCCCGGTGATAGTTCAGCGAGGCAACCACATCTTCGGCTGTCATGGTCTTGCCATTGTGGAATTCAACGCCCTGGCGCAGCTTGAACGTCCAGGTTGCGGCATCCGGGGATGAGCTCCACTCGGTCGCCAGCGATCCCACCAAGTTACCCTGCGCATCCAGTTCGGTCAGAGTGTTGGCAACGCCGTAGCAGACAACCCATTGCAATCCATTAGCAATTGTCGCCGGGTCAAGCGTATCCGAAGTCGCCCCATGCCCCATTCCCAAGCGCATGTGCCCGCCTTTGTTGGGTGTGGCTGCGTGCGCCTGACTGTATAGTCCGGTACTCACGCCCATCGCCAACCCAAGAGCGGTGCTGCGCCCCAAAAATTCGCGCCGTGACATCCGTCCTTTTTCCACCTGGCCAATAAGCCATTTGGCATGTTTTTCCTGCGTGTCCATCTGATTTTCTCCCAAAACACTCACGATTCATCCCGTGATCTCTCACAGAGTTTACGCTTTTGCTTGATTACCAAAACTACGCAAGTTTATATAAATGTAAGCAATTTGACGTTACATTGCTTACAAATGTTTATGGATTGGATCCTTGATGGAAAACTTTCCACTGAATCTTCGAAGCATTTGCGCAGACTATGGATCCATCGCGCAGGTCTGCCGCGAGATTGGAATCAATCGTCAACAGTTCAACCGCTACCTCAATGGCGGTGGACTGCCCTCGGCGCACAACATGCGGCGGATCGCCAGGCATTTTGATTTGACTGAGGCTGATCTGTTTTCAGATCATGGCGAATTTACGCGACGCCATATTCTGAACAACAAACGGACTGCCAGTGGACCTGTGGATCTGATGATCGACCCGTTTCGAGATCAGACAAAGGTTTTACGACGCTATCTGGGTTTTTATCACTCGCATTTTCAGACTCCGTCATGGCAAGGCAAAATCCTGCGCAGTCTGATTTGGCTATACGAAAAAGACGGGTATGTGATGTCCCGTTCCGTGGAGCGCGTGGCCGCCAAAGACGGCAGCGTTTATCAAAAGTCGCGCTATGAAGGCATGGTCGCGCAGCGCGGCAACCGTGTTTACATCGTGGAACATGAAATGGTGCGCGAAGGCAGCATCGTTGAAACCATATTGACGCCGTCACATCGTCAACAAGTCCAGTTCCTGCGCGGCATGACGATGGGTGTTGCCTGGCAACCGCACGTCAGCCCATATGCATCCAAATCCATCTGGAAACGGATCGAAACCAAAGTCTCACTCAGAGAAGCTCTCAATGCCTGCGGTGTGTACGCTCCTGAAAGTCGGAACATCGACCCGACTGTACGCTCATATCTCAGCGAGGTGCAGGACAAAGGGGCGGAGAAACTGCCTGGGAATGTCTTATCCTGACGACTGGGTCACGAGCGAAGTCAACAACCGCGTCGGGATTATGGCCCGCTAACGGATGGTCGCCATGATCAATATGATTGTGGTAAGCTTGCCCGGAGGCTTGTCAAGCAGGAGATACCCCATTGATCGCGAACAATATTCCAGCATCCATCATTCTGGGACTTTTTATCGCAGTGTCCGCCGTAATGCCAACACGAGCGCAATCATCTGATGTGCCGCTTTGGCTTAAAAAACACGTCGGCACCGCCGACGGCCAAATCGCGCCTGTGGTGCTGCAACGGGCGCGCGCGCTTTATCAAAAGAAGACCAGCGCAGGCAAAGTTAAGAACCCTTGCTATTTCGCCAAGGATGCAACCCGTCCCAGCACGTTAAGCAATGGCCAAGTGGGGCGCCGATTTTATATCATATGTGAAAGCCAAAGATCGTTCCGCGCGATTTCTTCAGGTTATGGGAACGGACGAAAGCTGAAGGGCGCAAATTTCTCAAACGGACGACAATGCGCCAGGAATTTCAGCAATGCCGAAGGCTCGAAGCTCACCACTGGCGGGTCATATGTGACAGCTGAAACGCGCACTTCGTTCAAAGGGTATTACCGAAAGTCTGGCAAGCGCGTACCATTCTATCGCACGTTCCTTCTCTATGATGGAGAAGGTGACACCAGAAATGCTCGCGAACGTGCAATCGGCGGACATCCGGCGGTGTTTTTGAAATGGCAATGTCGTTTCAAGAACCCCCAGAGCAGCCATGCGGATAAAGAGGGCTATGTCCCCTATGGAAAGTTGGTCGATTATACCAGCGGTCGGAGCAATGGGTGTACGACCTGGTCACAATCCGCCTCCAAAGAGGTTCTGGCCTTGGTCGAGGGAAATCCAACCACGCTCTACATCTATCCTGAATCTGGTGACATCAACGCCATTGCAGCAGCTGTGAAAGCTGGGCGATCCTTGAAGGGTAGCGACGTTTACTGGAATGCGGCGTGCCTCAAGGCGATTGGCCAACCCAAATTCTGGCCCAAACGCACATTGCAACCGGTCATCAACAAATGGCGGCGATCCTTGCCAAAGCAATCTCCTCGTGTTTTGCCGATCTGCAAGTGATGGGCGCGCACGATATCTATCCGGCCCTCTCGATCAAGCTCCGCTCATTTCCATCGTTTATGTTTTGATAAGGACAATCAATTTTTGCCGTCCGGTCGTCAGTGGTACAGGTTGAGGGGCTTTTCATCACCGAGGCTTGATAATGAACAGACATGCCTTTCAGACTGCGTTCCAAACCGTTGGACCGGTGGTGATGCCAGTGATCCACATCCTGGACTCGGACCAGGCCAGGCGCAACATCCAAGCCGCCAGAGATGGCGGATGCCCGGGTGTTTTTCTGATCAACCATGACTTTGAAAAAGAAAAACTCATTCCGATCATCCGCGACATGCGTGCGGCCTTTCTTGACTATTGGATCGGGGTCAACTTCCTGGCTGTGACCGGCAAATTTGCCTTTCCAATCCTTGGAGAGTTGCAAGCCGATGGGATTCAATTGGATGGATATTGGGCCGATGATGCGCGCATAGATGAGCGCCGCACCGAAGACGATCAGCCCGAGGCAGACGAGATTTCGTCCATCCGCAGGCAAAGCGGATGGAACGGGCTGTATGTTGGCGGCACGGCCTTCAAAAAACAGCGCGATGTGGATCCGGCCGACTATGCCAAATCCGCCTCGATTGCCACGCGGCACATGGATGTGGTTGTGACCTCTGGGGTTGCGACAGGTCAGGCAGCAGATGTCGGCAAGATTGGCATTTTTCGCGAACATTGCGGGGACACCGCCCTGGGTCTTGCCTCGGGGATCACACCGCAAAACGCGGGGCAATACAAAGATGACGTCGATCTGTTCATGGTCGCAACAGGCATCAATTTTGACGGGGATTTCTACAACATCGATCCCAACCGCCTGCAACAGCTTATGACTTCGGTAAAAACTCTAGGGAGCACCTGACATGACCCAAGACAAAGGACCGCGTGATGATCGCTGGTATTTCTCACTGATGGCCCCAAACACCAAAGGGGATAAGTTCGCTTGGCTAGACCCCACCTCGATTTACATCAACGGGCGCGCCTATCACGATCTGCTGGACGATCTCTGTGCCGAATTAAATGCGGATGATATTGATGTGGTCGCGGGTCTTGATGCCATGGGTTTTGTTCTGGCCGCAGGCATTGCCGCGCGGATTGGAAAAGGGTTCCTGCCCATTCGCAAAGCCGGCAAGTTGTGCGTGGATACTGACAGCGCTGCCATGACCAATTATTCGGGTCAAACGCAGGCAATGGAAATGCGCCTGCCTGCCTTCGCCCCCGGCACACGGGTTTTGCTGGTGGATCAATGGGTCGAAACGGGCGGCACCATGCACGGAGCGGTGCAACTGGTGGAGCAACAACAAGGCAAGGTCGCTGGCATGGTGGCAATTGTCATGGAAGACAACAACAACACGGCTGAGTACCGCAAAAAGTACAACTGCGTCACCGCCATTCAGCCGGGCACCGAGTGGCAGCGTCAAGCCAACTCGCAATATCTGGAAAGTTTCAAAACCTATAAACCCGAGATGGCCTTTCCGGTCTGAGTCCAGCCTCAGTTCGAAATAGGTAAATGAAATGACTGTTCAGTAACGATTTGAAACTGTTATACCTTAGGGTATGCGCGTTACCAACCTTCCTACCGATCTGCTGCGGACGTTTGTCACAGTCATCGAAGTGCAAAATTACACGCGGGCGGCCGACATGCTCGGACGCTCTCAACCCGCGATTAGCCTGCAGATCAAACGGTTAGAAGACCTCGTCGGTTACAAGCTGATTACGCAATCCGGGCGCTCGATGAAGGTCAGCGAAAAAGGCGAAGCTTTGGCGATGCACGCCCGGCAAATCCTGCGTCTGAATGACTTGGCTGTCGGGTTGTTTGAAACGCAGCCGGACGATGAGACCTTTCGCATTGGCTTGCCTGTCGATTACGGCGTCATGCGGCTGCAGCGTGGGATTACCACATTGCAGAAGCACAATACGCAACTGAACATCACCATCCAATGTGATCTGTCGCAGAACCTTTTGTCTGCCTTGTTGCAAGATGAAATTGATTTCGCTGTAGCGATATACGATGGCGGCGACCCGCAGTTTCTTGTGCGACACTGGCAGGAATTTCCGGTTTGGGTCGGCTCCCCCTCGCTTCGGCACGAGGACTTTGCAGAGATGCCACTGATCGCCCATCCCCAGGGCTGCGTGTACCGAAAGCGGATGACCGACGCGTTGAAACTCGCGCGACGCAATTGGAGAATTGTGTTCTCCAGTCCGAATATCGGAGCCATTCAACAGGCGGTCAAAGATGAATTGGGTTTTACCTGTCTGACGAATTCGACCCTTGAGACCGGAATGGAGAAGATCACCACATGCGAAAGCCTGCCCGAACTGGAACCGCTTCGGATTGGGTTGTTCTATCGTCAGACCCGGATGGGCAGCAGTGGCAATCAGGTGGTTGAATGCATCACGCAGATCATTGATGAGTTTTTTGAAATCTAGCCGCGCGCAACCATACCGGGCGGTTATTTTTAATCATTTGGTAAAAATTTAACACTGTGGCAAACTGCCCCCGAATCGACGCCTATCTCAGGTCAAAAACCTGATTTAGAACGCTTATGGAAGTATATGCTGGATAAATTTCCGTATCTTGTTGAGTTTGACTACACTCGGCGCAAACGACAGATTTGAGACCTAAAAACGGTGGCGCAAATGACCATCAGAAAAAACAGTGGAGGAACTTTTATGACTGATAAAAAGAAAAAGGCTGGCACGCAGTTATTAAGACGTGATGTGTTGCGGCTGGTTGGTGGTGTGGCGTTGTCTGCACCTTTCGTAGGGCGCGCCTGGGCCTCGACCACCGAGATTAACATGCTGGCATGGTATGGCCACGGCGAGCCGGACATGGTTGGCGCCTTTGAAGAAGCCAACAACGTCAAATTTGTACCCAAGTATTACGCTGGCGGTGACAATATGCTGGCCCTGATCGCCCAGTCACCTCCGGGGACCTATGACATCATCCTGTCGGACGGTGAATTTGTGCAGCAGCTGAATGCGGCGGGCTACATTGAAGAACTGAATGCAGATGATTACCCCTTCGACGACATGCTGCACGAGGATTTCACTAAGTTCCCAGGTCACTGGGACGGAGACACGCTTTATTCCATGATCCTGCGCGGTGGACACTTGGGTGTCAGCTATAACACAACAGCGATCAGCGCCGAAGAAGCGACCAGCTATGATGCGTTTTGGAAGCCTGAAGTGAAAGGCAAGGTCGGGCACTTTGACTGGCACCTGCCCAGCCTTGGCATGATGAGCCTGAAAAATGGCAATGGGGCCAGCTTGTGGGACATCGACGATGCCCAGTGGCAGGCTGTCCAAGACACCACGATGAGCCTGCGAGAGCAAGTTGGTGGCTTCTTTGACTATGGCGGTACGTTCAACGGCCTCAAGAACGGCGAGATGCTGGCCATGTGTGGCATTGGCGACTGGATCACCGGAGTGTTGGAGCGTGATGGCGCGCCTGTGGCCTCGGCCATTCCAAAAGAGGGCGGCATCCAGTTCACCGAAAGCTATTGCATCGGCAAGGGCAGCGAGAAAGCGGATATCGTCAACAAGTTCATCCAGTACATGTTGTCGCCCGAAGGTCAGGTGAAATCGGCGCAGATGTTGGCCTATCCCGGCTTCTGTGTGACCAAGGCAGGCCGTGCGATGTTGCAAGAGGTCGATCCGGCCGAGGCCCAGCGCAGCCACCAGTTGGACGGCATGGCCAATGAGCCGATCGCCCTGATCAACGAAGGCCGTATTCACTACCGTGACATTCCTCAGCAGCAATCGCTGGAAGACTGGAATGACTTTTGGTCCGAGTACAAAAACGCCTGATCTTTCAGGTCTACAAAATGGTGGGCGGCCTGATAACGGGCCGCCCGACCAGAGCGGATAAGGGCTGGGGCAGGTGAAACGCAGGTTTGATATCTATGCGATGACATGGCGGCTGCCGATCATCTTTTGGCAGTTCCTATTCTTTGTCGGGCCGCTTCTGTTCATGGTCGCCATCTCGTTCTTCGTGGTGAAAAACTACCGCATGACCGAGGCGTTTGAGTTCGTGAACTGGCAGAAGATGTTCTCGAAAGGCTACTTCTGGGACAGCTATTGGTACACGATCTTCATCGCAGCGCTCAGTTCCACCGTCGCCATGATCCTGGCCTTTCCAGCATCCTTTGCGCTGGCGTTTCGCGCCTCGGACAACCTGCGGCGCTGGGCGATCTTTCTGCTGATCATCCCGTTCTTCACGTCTTACCTGGTACGGACTTTCTCATGGTACGTCATCCTCGCCGAAAGCGGTGTGCTGAACGCCATGCTGGGCTATATCGGATTGGGCCCGTTCAAGATGCTCAACACACACTTTGGCACCGTGGTGGGTTATCTGACCCTGACGCTGCCCTTGGTAGTGATCCTGCAAACGGTCACCATGGCCAACGTCGACAAAACTCTGATCGAGGCGGCACGCAATCTAGGGTGCAAGCCGCTGGCCACCATCTGGCGAGTAATACTGCCCCTGTCCAAGACGGGCTTCATCGTCGCCGCTCTGTTCTGTTTCATCCTGTCGTTCGGGGATTTCGTGGCACCGTTCTATCTGGGTGGCTCACAAGAACCGACGTTGCCTATCCTGATCCTTGACACCACCAAATCCGGCCAGCAATGGCCAAGGGCTGCGGTGGTGGCGATTATGATGATGGTGACACTCTTTACTATAGCGTTTGCCGCAATCGCGCTGGCCTACCGCAAGGGAGGCGCGAAATGAACCAGACACGTGTGCTCAACATCATGCTGGTGCTATATGTGGCGTGCATCTTTGCCTTCATCTTTGCGCCGATCCTATTTTCGCTGGTGTTCTCATTTAACTCGCAACGCTTCCCCACCATACCGCTGGGAGAGTTCTCAACCGAGTGGTACGCCAAGATCTTCGCCGACCCCGACGTCTGGATCGCCGCGCGCAATTCGCTGATCGTATCGGTCAGCACGGCAGTGGTCGCCACATTCCTTGGCTTCTGCACGGCCTACTCAGACTTCCGCTATAACTTCCGTTTCAAGGGTCCCTATCTGGCGCTGATCCTGCTGCCGCCCACTATTCCGCTGATCATCATGGCGCTGGCGATGCTGGCATGGCTGTCCAAACTGGGGCTGTCGGGGCAGCTCTGGTCGATCATCCTGGCCCATTCGGTGCTGACAGCCCCCTTTGCCATGGCCATCATCCGGCTACGCCTGAACCAGATGGACCCGGATCTGGAATCAGCCGCCTGGAACCTGGGCGGATCGGAATGGCAGGCGATGCGGCATGTGATCATTCCGTTTTGCATGCCGTCCATCGTATCGGCCCTGTGTCTGACCGCTGCTGTCTCCTTCGATGAATTTGCTGTGTCGTGGTTCGTCTCGGGCCTGAACAAAACCGTGCCTGTCGTGATCCTTGAGATCGTGCAGGGCAACATTGACCCGCAAGTGAACGCCATCGGCACATTCGTCTTTCTGACCTCCATGACGCTTGTCATCCTCGCGCAGGTGTTTTTCATCAGTCGCCAAGTAAAGAGCCATTCCTGATATGTCTGAACCGCTTGTCACCTTCCGTAATGTAAAAAAACACTTCGACGATTTTGTTGCCGTGCGCGATATGGACCTTGATATCTATCCCGGCGAGTTTCTGGCGATCATGGGTTCATCAGGGTGCGGCAAAACCACGACGCTGCGTATGCTGGCCGGGTTGGAAACACCGACCGCAGGCCAAATCCACATTGGCGGCGAGCTGATGAACAACGTCAAGCCGCACGAACGGGACACGCCCTTGGTGTGGCAATCGTTGGCGCTGTTCCCGTTTCTGAGCGCACGGGAGAATGTTGAGTTTGGATTGAAGATGCGCGGTGTCGCGCCGGCCGAACGCACACGCCGCGCTCTGGAGTGGCTGAACCGGATGGAGATTGGCGAGTTTGCTGAACGCAATATCACCACGCTTTCGGGAGGTCAGAAGCAACGGGTTGCCTTGGCGCGGTCTTTGGTTATGGAACCGAAGATGCTGTTGCTGGACGAGCCCCTTTCAGCTCTTGATGCGAACCTTGTGATCCGGATGCAAGCGGTTCTGACACGGTTGCAAAAGGAATTGGGGATCACCTTTGTCTACGTCACCCACTCGCAATCCGAGGCCTTCGCCATGGCCGACCGAGTGGTAATCATGAGCCAGGGCGAGATTGCCCAAGTGGGATCGCCCAAGGACATCTACCGTGCTCCGGCCAACAGGTTCGTGGCGGAGTTTGTAGGCCGCAACAACATTCTGACCGGCACGCAAGTATCGCAGGACGGCAATGGGATCGTTGTTGAAACACCCTCAGGAACCTTCATAGCCTCCGCCCCGGAAACCGCGCGCAGTGATGGCAGTGAGGTGACCTTCGTGGTCTCGGCTGATCTAGTCAGCCTGTCGGTTGAAGAACCTCAGGATCGGAACCGTGTGTTGTGTACATTGATCTCGGAAGAATTTGTGGGATCAATGGTGACGCTGTTCCTAGAAAGCTCGGATGGCCACGAATTCAAAGTTCAGATGCAAGAGCGCGATCTGATCGAGTTGGACCTGCACAGTGGCAGCCAGATATGGCTTAGCTGGGCGGTGGAGAATGCGCACGTTCTAGACGGAGAGTAACCGATGATCCGCAATCCGATCCCTTGGCCAAATGGCGCAAAATGCGCGGTGGCGCTGAGCTTTGATATGGATGCGGATAGTCTGATCCACATTGCCCGGCCCGAAGACAGCCACCGGCGATTGTATCCCACATCCATGGGACGTTATGGCCCACATGTGGCCTTGCCGCGAATTCTGGACACCTACCGACGGTTCGATCTGAAGCAATCCTTCTTCATCCCCGGCTGGTGTCTGGAACACTATCCCGATACCGCCGAAGCGATCCTCAATGACGGCCATGAAATTGGCCACCATGGCTATCTGCACGAAGACCCCATCGCGACCTATGGCAATCAGCGCGAATGGTTTGAACGCACCATGGAGGCGCATCAACGCATTTGCGGGAAATCGCCCGAAGGCTACCGCGCGCCCGTCTACAACATCACCGATGAGGTGATTGATCTAATGCAGGACCACGGGTTTCGCTATGACAGTTCGATGATGGCCGATGACATCCCCTATGCCTTAGAGACCGCCAAAGGACAGCTGTATGAAATGCCGGTGCATTGGGGCACGGATGATTGGCCACCGTTCGCCCACTATGAAGAAATTGGATACATGATGCCTGTGCGCCGCCCGTCCGAGGCGCTGGCCGGGTTCTGGGAGGAATTCGAGGCGCAGTACGAGGCAGGTGGCTTTTTCATGCTGATCCTGCATCCGTTCCTGACAGGACGTCTGGCGCGGTGGCGGCTGGTTGAGAAATGGATCGAAGACACGCTGAACACCCGCGATGTCTGGTTCACCACGCTTTCAGGGATCGCCGATCATCTGGACGATTTGCAGAGATCAGGTAAATGGTCGCCCAGTGTGGAGCGGCTGCCTTACTTTGACGCGCCACCTTCCAAGGGGTGAATCCTACTCGGCTTGCCCAATCTCCGATGGCTGGATACTCTCGACTTTTTCTCCGATGCACCGGTAAGCAATACTTGATGTTTCGCTAGAATGTTTGTGAGAGTTGATAGAATTCCTTACGCAGCAGGTTTACGCAGATGACAATACGATTGTTGAGAACCTTGGTTGCTGTGGCCGACGCCAAGACATTCAGCGCCGCGGCAGAAGTGGTGCATGTCACCCATGCCGCCGTGAGCCAGCAAATGCAAACTCTGGAAGCCGATCTGGGCCTGGCCTTGTTTGACCGAAGCCGCAGAACGCCCGAGCTGACCCCCATTGCACAACAGATTGTTGCCAAAGCACGCGTATTGATCGTGGATTACGATAACCTTGTGCCCTCGGTTCTGAATGATAGCGGGCTGAGCGGCGTTATAACGCTGGGCGTCTTGCGCACCACACTGACCGGTCTGACGCCCAAGGCCATGGCGGGTCTGAAGGCAAAATACCCTGAGATCGGCCTGCACATCCGACCTGGATTGACGGGCACCTTGATTGCTGAGATCGAGCGTGGCCATTTGGATGCAGCGATTGTCACCAAGCCGCACTTACTGCCAAGAGGCGTGGTCTTTCGCGAGTTGACACAAGAGCCAATGCAATTGATCGCCGCCATCGAAGAACACGAGGATGATCCAATCCTGCTGTTAAAGACGCGGCCCTTTATTCGATTTGACAGAAGTGCCGTGTTGGGCACGCTGATCGACAACTGGATTTTGTCGAAACGCATAAGCGTCTCCGAGACGATGGAGCTCGACAGTCCCGAAGCGATCACAAGCATGGTGCAGGCCAGTCTGGGCGTATCAATTGTGCCAGACCTCGCGGTGAAGCCTGCCGAAAGCGCACCGGTCAAACGCCTGAGCCTGGGTCCGGATGCTCCATGCCGTGTGCTAGGCCTTGTTCACCCGGAAAACTATATCAAGACCCAAGCCATCGACGCGCTTTATGCCGCTCTGCAAGCCGCCATTCTAGACGAGCACACCACACCCAGCAGTCTCACGTCATGAATATGGAATACATCCTGTATCTGGTGTTGGGCGCTGCCGCAGGCGGGTTCATCAACGGGCTGGCAGGCACCGGAACGGCCCTTTTTGCACTGGGGTTTTACCTTGTGGCGCTGGAGCCTGTCACGGCCGTAGCCATTGTCGCCGCCATGGCCGTACTGGCCGGGATCCAAGGCCTGTGGGAAGTGCGCTCTGATATCCTGATCCAACGCGCACGCGTCTTGCGCTTTGTGGTGCCGGGATTGTGTGGTGTGCCTGTGGGGCTGTTACTATTGGGGTTGGTCGAAACGAGCGTTTTACGTCTCATAGTCGCCGCCCTGCTGATCATCTATGGCGGCTATTTCGCCTTTCGCGCCAACTTGCCAACTTTAACCCAACCCAAGGCATGGGTGGAACCGACTGTTGGTCTTGCTGGAGGAGTGTTGGGAGGTATGGCCGGGTTGTCGGGCGCATTGCCCACGCTCTGGCTGTCGTTGCGCCCATGGCCCAAGGCGCAAATCCGCGCGGTTTTGCAATCGTTCAACATGGTCATTCTGATCACCACGGTTGTCCTGCTCTTGTTCAGAGGGGCCTATGATGCTGCCGCCTTAAAAGCCCTGTTGATCACCGTCCCTACCGGGCTGATAGCAGCCCAGATCGGGTTGATGGTGTTCCGCCGCCTCAGTACAGACGGGTTTCGCAGGTTGCTTGTGGTGATGTCCCTGCTGATGGGCTTGGGCCTTCTGCTCAGCGAGGTTCTATAGCTCAGATGACCTCATCCGTTCGGTCATCGCTTTCGCCGTAGCGCTTCAGCGTGGCGGGTTTAGTGCCTTCGTATACCCGAGCAACATTGCCTGCGATCTTGGCGTTTTCGCGTTCAAACAGGCAATTGCCCTGCAGGTCCGAGGCCACGATAAACGGCCCCATGCGGTTGCACTTGATCACCCACATGGCTTGAGCCAGCCCCAGTTCTTCATTCCAGTGCACAGCCTCCACCCTTTCGACACCGCGCCCGAGGAGTGCACCAGTGCCATAGCCCACAGTCGAGAGATACACCGCGCCATTGGGCACGAAATAATCCTTGTAGTCCTTGGAGGTCATACCCCCCTTGCCCACGATTAGTTTGGCACCTGTCTTGGCCATCCATTCGGGCAGCCATTTGGCAAAGCGGAACGAGGCCGTGGCGGTCACAGCACCCATGTCAAAGCTGCCATCGGGGTTGATCCGCGCGGCGGGGGAGCAATGGAAATTGGCCGCAGACTGGCCGGGCAGTTCCATCGGGATGTTGGCCTTGTCTTCAAGTGCGCGCATGTAAACACCCTCGCGCGCGGTGTACATCAGACCATCGAGGTAGACGATATCGCCAAGGCGCAGATCAGCAATCGCCTCAAGCGTGGGGGTGGTGGAAAGGCGCACTTCGCGGGGAGCCATGACTAGAACTCTAGCTTCATTAAAACAGAACGATCATGTGCTATAACTCCACTCGGCGAACTTACGTCAAAAAATCCGACATTTGCGCTAATAGCGTTTTGAATGACTGATTGGCGAGCAGTTCCAGAAACTGACCAAGCAAAGGCCATGTAAATCGCGCTTTCTGCTAGCATGTAGTCAGTCACCTCAGGATCATCGACCTGTGCCTCTGAAATCGCGTGAGGACCGTTCATAGGCGGAAAGGTTTGACGTAGACTATCATAGAAAGCCCCTAGGTTACCTGTCATCCCATGAGGTGAGAAATAGTCGCGCGGGTCATCCCATTTAGTGACATCTTCGTACCACCTTATGAAATTGTCTCGGTTCCGGGGGGCAACTGCTTGATCAAAAACCATTAGATCGTAGCTCATTCCGCCGCCTCCTTCACCGTGTCCCACTCCACCGTCTCACGTCGCTGATAGGGCGTAAACCAATCCGGGTCCGTGCGGTGCTCCACCCTCCCATCAGCTTGGATGCGGGCCACGGCACGGCGCGAGGACAGGCAAAAGGCGTGTACGGACATGGGCAAACCGCCGGTGTGGCAATAGCCCACCTCGATGTTGCAATCGATCACCATGTTCTTGCCAACAAAGCCCATCGCCCCCATTCCGATGGAGTTGCCAAGCTCTTTGAACTCATCCTCCATCTTGGCAATTTCAGGATCCGAATTGCGGCTGCCCACCACGCGCAGGGTGGAGGCACGTTTGCCTAAGGTCATACAAATATCCTTGGAGCCGCCCAGTCCAATGCCGATGATCGCCGGTTGACAGGCGAGGCCGCGTTTGCCGAAGGCCATAAGGCTGTCGAGATAGAACCGTTTGATGCCTTCAATACCGTCCGAGGGAAACAACATCCGGTAGTCGGTGCCAAACAGCCCGCCCTTGTGCACGGTGATCAGGTCAATCCAGGCACCTTCGGGTTCAAACCCATACTCAATCTCCGGCGCGCCGATGCCGACGTTGTTATCGTGATCCGTGCGCCACAGAGGATGCACCCGGTTAGGGCGCAAAGGCACGCCGTTGGTGGCATTAGCCGTTGCCCGTCTGAGCGCTGCCTCCAGCGCCACCATGCCACCCTCCACCTGTGCCTCATTGCCCAGCTTCACGAACCACCGCGGCACGCCAGTGTCGCCACACATGGCGCGGCGGTCCTCCTTGGCGGCCTCGTAATTCTCCAGCATGGCCTTGAGCACAAAGGACGACAGATCGCCGTCTTCGGTGCGCGCCGCCTCTTGCAAGCCATCCAGATAGTCCTGCGGGATTTCGATGGCGGCTTTGTCCATCAGCGTTTCGGCAGTGGATTGGATTAGGGAGAGGGGGATCATCTTTGCGCCCATTCACGTTTAAAGTCCTCGAGGGTTTTCGTGATGCCAAACACCTCGCCGTCGAAAGTATGCGTGCAGCAATGGCACAGCGGCTCCATCGTTTCGGCTGTCAGGGTGGGATCGGTTTTCTGCAGGATTCCTTCGGCGTCCACAAACAGCCCGCTGAAGAAACTACTTTCGCCGTATCTGACGAGATCCTTTGCATCCCCAGCATCCAAAGAGACGATCCAGAAGATAGGCTCTTGGGTGTCCAGTCGTTCCACTGCCTCGCTGAATACATCATCCCAGTCTTGCCCCACCTTCGAGATCAGGAACTTGAAGAGTGGCTTGTAATCACGCCCATGCCGGTGTTTGGAGTGCACCGAAGTATCCGGCGACTTGGCTTCACGCTTGGTGTTGCGTTGATAGCGGTAGTCGCTGCCATAGCCGTGATCCACCCCATGTGTGCGGGTGTTCACCGACCGATAGAGCGGCTTTTTCTTGAAATCGCGTTTGGCCATCAGGGTGCCTCCACCAATGTCTCGGGCGAACCTTCAGGGAGAATTGTCTCCCCCGGGCGTACGATGGTGAACTGCACCGGCTCGCGTCTGATTTCCACGTCTTCGCTGTCCATTTGAGCCACCGTAAAATCGCTGTCTTCCATCGCGCCCGGATCGGGGAAATCCTCGCGATAATGCGCCCCGCGGGAATTTTCGCGGGCCATGGCCGCCAGCGTGATCACCTCGGATATATCACAAAGTGAGCGTAGGTTGAGCCAGTCGTGCCACGTCAGGTTAAACGCCGTGTTACTGCCGTCCACACCTGCGTCCATCATATCGTTGCTGATATCGCTGAGGCCCAGCAAGGCGCGGTTCATGCCTGCCTCGGTACGCATCACGCCAACACCCTCCCACATCAGATCCTGCAATTCCTTCCGCAAAGGCTGTATCGGGCGCGGTTTGCGGGTGAGCGGGTAGGTGGCGCGTTCAAACTCGGTGGCCAGCACATCCTCATCCGGGTCGCGCAGGGACATGCCGCGAATATCCGCGCCCATCGTATCACCAGCAATGCCGCCATAGACAGTCGAATTGGCCACGCCATTTCCGCCCAACCGGTTTGAGCCATGCGCGCCACCTGCGTCCTCGCCTGCCACGTAAAGCCCTTCCATCGCGGTGCGGGTGTCCACATCCACCACCACGCCGCCCATGAAATAATGCGCCGTAGGAACGACCTCGACACGGCCCCCTGCCAGATCGAACCCCGAGTCTGTACAGCGTTTGACCATGCCTTTGAATTTTTCTGCCACCCACTCTGGCCCCAGATGGGACATGGAGATGAACACGCCTTCCTGCGCAGGATCGTTGTTCTTGCGCATCTCAGCATAGATGCCCCGGCTGACCACATCGCGAGTAGCACGTTCGCCCTTGGTGTCATAGTCGAACATGAAGCGTTGGCCAGCGTGGTTGATCAACTGCCCCCCTGCCCCACGCAGGCCTTCTTCCAACACCGTGCCGGTCATACGCGTGTGATCCCCTGCCAGCAGGCCCGTGGGATGAAACTGCACCATCTCCATATCGCGCAGAGGCAGCCCAGCGCGCAGGGCCATCGCCAAGCCATCCATCGTTTTGTCACCCGAGGGGGTGTGATACTTGTACATCGACGGTCCACCGCCAGTGCCCATTAGCACCGTCTTGGCCCGCACCAGACGGAATTGCCCAGAGCGCATGTCGATCATCAAGACGCCCGCCAGCGCTGACTTGTCCCTGGTGGGGATCAACCCGACCGCGCGGTGGTCCTGCAGTTTCTCAACACCGCTGGCCAAGACCTTCTCCATCAGGCGATTGATGATCTCGATCCCGGTCAGATCGCCTTTATGCACGGTGCGGTCGGCGGTTTGCCCGGCAAAGGCCTTCTGATGCAAGGATCCATCCGGGTTACGATCAAAGAAACACCCCACTTCGTTTTCCAGTTCACGAATGCGCACCACGGCCTGTTCGCAAAGCCGCCAGGCCATATCTTGATTGGGCAACCATTTACCGCCCTGAATGGTGTCCATAAAATGCCGCTCGACCGTGTCGCCGCCACCCAAAGCCACGTTATAGCCCCCCTGCACCATCCGCGTGCAGCCGCATTTGCCGATCAGACCTTTGACGGCGATGGTGATCTTCGTCCCCTCGGGTGCAGATTGTTGCGCGTGAAGTGCTGCAAACAGACCTGCCCCCCCCGCGCCGAGGATCAGGACATCTGTATCATACCGCTCAATCTGCATTAGATCGCCCGCATCAGGAACAGTGTGGCGATCAGAAAGGACAATGCCGCCGCCCCTGCGGCCAATAACTTCTGCGGCGCACTCCACGGCAACCATTCAAGGGCCATAAGGCGCAAGCCGCCAAACATGTGGACAGCCAGCAGAAAGACGAGGCCAAACTCGATCAGTTTCAGCATCCCTGCCTCGGTCAGGTGTAACATTCCATCCAGGCGTGCGGGGTTTGTCATTGCCAGCGACAACACCCAGAAATGCAGGGGCAGAAAGAGCGCCAGCGTCAGCCCTGACAGACGGTGCAAGATATAGGCCAGCCAAAGCGGGTGCGCCCGTGATGTGATGCCCCGTGCCGCTTTCATACGATTGTCACGGCCCAGACAGCGCGTGCTCCCAAAGTGAAGAGGCCGAGGCCTGTGATCCACATCACAACCTCCAAAGTGGCCCCCTTTACACCGGCCCATTCATGCAGGATGGCGCGCAGGCCGATCGCGCCGTGAATGGCGACAGCCAATACGAACGTGCCGTAGAACATAAACCACAGTACCGATCCCTGCGTGCGCCCCAGGATTTCAGCAGCGCTCAACCCGCCGCGAATGGCATAGATCATGACCGCCAGATGCCCTAGCACCAGCGGCGCCATCAGCAGGGCCGTGATGCGTTGCAACAGGTATAAACGCAGGGTCAGCATCAGAGGCCCCGTTTGAACAAGGATTTGAAGGTCTCGCGTTTCAGCCCGGCGATGGCCGACATCGGGTCCAGATCATTGGGGCAGTAGGCCGTGCAGGACCCCATGGAATGGCAATTGTGGCAGCCGCCCGCCCCAGAGACAGACTCCAGAATGGCCAAGCGCCCGTCGTCTTTGGCGTCATTCAGCAAGGTCCATGCGCGTTGCAAAGCCGCAGGACCAAGGTAGTCGGGGTTGCCTGTCACGGTGTCGCAGGCGGCGTAGCACACCGCACAATTGATACATTCGATCCCGGCATTTGCTGCGACACGTGCTTTGCTGTTTTCGTCTACGGCGGCAATCGGCTCTTTGCGTGAAGCCGACGGATGGTGCACAGCCTCTGCGGCAACCCATTTGTCGAAAAAAGGGTCCATATCGACAGCTAGATCCTTGATCACTGGCAAATTGCGCAGCGGGCCAATCTCGATTTCATGGCCATTGAGCACTTTGGAAACATGGGTTCGGCAGGTCCAACGCGGCACACCATTGACCATCATCGCACAGCTGCCACACATGCCCACCCGGCAAGCAAAACGATAGCTGAGCGTCTGGTCTGCATTTTGTTGCACCCATGAGACAACGTCCAGAACCGTCTGATTGTCATAGGCAGGAACGTTAAAGACGCTCTGCACCGAGGATGCGCCTGCACCACGATCAATCGTCACTTTAAGTATGTTTGTGGTCATATCGGGGGTCTCTTCCCAATTTGGGCCGTCTTTCCACCCAGCGTAAAAGAAAGCTTGTCTTGATAAACGCGAAAAAATCTTTCTCTCAATGTAAGCCAACCTTAATCAAGGGATGATAGTATTCTATCTTTCTTCAGGAGCTTTTGAACAGTGCGTGCTTTTTTCCACGGTGGGGTTTCCTTGCTGCGCAGAAAGGACACTGCTTGTTGCGCGGAAATTTTTCCGATAACCCCATCCTCATGCAAAGCTCAATCGTCGCCAAACTTCTGTCGCTTCTCACCCTGATTTCAGAGACGCAGAAACCTTTGACCTTTTCCGAGCTGGTCAAGAAAAGCGGCCTGAACAAAAGCACGCTTCACCGGCTCTTGGCGATTGGGATGGAAGAGCGGTTGGTGCAGTACGACAAGCATCGCAAGGTCTATCTGTTGGGTCCCAAAGTGTTCGATCTGGTGCGCAATGCCTACTCTGGATACGACATACAGGCCGTCGCGCTGGACGAAATGATCAGGCTGCATGAACGCTTTGACGCGAATGTCACCATTGGGATTCCCAGCGGGATGGAAGTGGTTTATCTGCGCATCCTGGAATCGCTGCAGACCTTGGGAGGCGTGCAGCGTCCAGGCATGCGCGAACCAGTTCATTGCTCAGCATCGGGCAAGGCTCTGATGGCGTTTCTGCCCGAGCAGGTGATTAACGCCAAACTCGAAGGATATGTCTTCGATCAATTCACGGATCGTACCATTAACAATGTCGCGGCGTTCCGCGCCGCCTTGGCCAAGGTGCGTCAGGATGGGTTTGCAACGAACGATTGCGAAGAGTACGATAATTTCATCGGCATTGCCGCTCCGATCTTTAACTATATGAGCGAACCGATTGCCGTTCTGAACATCTGGACCAATGTGCCACGCCATTCATTCGAACAAATTCTCGACTGGTCCGATGATCTGAAAGAAGCGGCTCAAAATGTGACCGGTCTAATTGGGGGACTCGCCCCGACACGTATGACCCTTAGTGACGCCTAGACCGCGCAGATCACGAAGTGCTTTTTGATGTGGTCTTCTACGGTCCACTCGGTCTGCAAACCGCTTTCCATCACAAACGCATCGCCTGCTGCCACGTGGCAGCTGTTGCCGTCACCCGTGCGGATGGTCGCCGCACCTTCAAGAACATGACAAAACTCAACCTGATCCTGCATCACGGCGGTAAACACGCCAGCCGTGCTCTCCCAAATGCCTGATTTAATCGTGTCGCCCCGGACGGATGCCATCAGTTGAGAGTGCTGGCGCGGTGTTCCGCTAACGATGTCACCGGATATATTTTTTCCACGCGGGCCACATCGCAGTCGCGAAAGAGGGTCAATTTCATGTCAGGGCTCCAGTCTTATGTGGGGTCAAACAGGGTATCAATTTGATCACGAAGTGTCATCGCGGGTGCGCCAAGCGGGATGACTTTGCGCGCAGCCCAGTGCATCGGTATGGGCTGAATGGGTGAGATGGGGAAGGGCAGAGTATCGTCGGCTGCACCCAGCACCTTTTGCACCATGGTGCGCGCCATCACCGATGTCATTGCAATCCCGCGTCCACTGTATCCTAGGCCGGCCAACACGCCCGGCGCAGGTTGATGCAGATGCGGCATCATTTCGGGCGTAACAGCAATGCGTCCGGCCCATGTGGCTTCGATTTCTGTGTCCGCCAGTTGCGGAAACACGGTGCGCAAGCCGCGCTTCAACCGCTGTACACCTCCCAAAGTGGCCGCATCTTCAGTGCTGCCGATGCATCCGAACACCAGGCGCCCATCCCGGTCGTATCGCGAATAGTAAATGGCACGGCGTGTGTCAGCGATGGTTACGGAATTAGGCAGGATCGTTTTACGGAGGTTGTCCGACAAAGGGGCCGTCGCCAATGAAACGCTGACCATCGGGAAAAAGGTTCGTTTGAGATTGGGCCAAAGGTTGTCTGTGTATCCATTGGTCGAGAGGATGACCTGCTCGGCTGTCACAGATCCCTCGGGTGTTGTCAGCCGCCACTTGTTGCCGTCTCGAGACATGGCTTGAACTGGAGAACGATCATAAAGTTCGGCCCCCAATCGGATGGCCGCGCGGGCAAACCCACGTGTCATCGACAAGGGATGCACATGACCGCCATTGGGATGAAAAAGTGAAAAGCCGTAGGCCTTCGACCCTGTTCGATTTTCAGTTCCCGGGCGGTCCAACCTCTCGATCTTGGTGCCAACGGCGTTCCAGGCTTGTGCCAATCGTTCCAGGTTGTTGCGTGAGGCGCCGCAATGCGCGGCCTGCACCCAGCCATTCTGTTGTGGATCGCAATCCACAGCGTACTTTTCGATGTCGGCGAACAAGGCGTCGGCTGATCCAATTGTTGTTTCGACCAGACGTTCGGCACAGGCCCCACCCAATCGTTTGGCAAGATCATCTGGTGTGGCGCGCCACATCGGGTTGCATTGCCCGCCGCTGCGTCCAGAAGCCCCATATCCGATGCGCTGAGCTTCGAGCAAAACAACCTTTGCACCTGATTCGGCCAAACCAATGGCCGTGCGGGTCCCAGTCAGCCCTCCACCCACAATGACAACGTCAGCTTTGATGTCATCCTGGAGTTTTGCACAAACCGGGGCTTCGCCTGCTGTGCGGTGCCAGTGGATGTCAGCTTCGGTGGTCACACCCATGATTGTGTCTCCTGATCGGATGTTTTTACGGAATTTTTATTCCGCATTGCAAAACATTGTTTCCGCAATAAAGAACATATTTCCATTCGCGATTCTGGTCAATGCCATTTGCAAGGATAGCGAAATGTCGGTGAGCTCTCTGAGCTTCAGATTTTTGAAAGCACAGTTTCCATTCCCTGAAACGTGAGGGCGTTCCAAGCCCCAATACTCATGTCAAACAGGTAATTATGTTGCCGCCGATCACCCCGTGTGAGAAGAAAACAATTGACGGAAGGGGTAAGCCTTCCGTAATCTCGTTATGCAAAATAAGAGTTTCGAAATACGAAACTATAATGCATAATAACGAAACTAGGGAGAACTACATGAAAAAGACAATCACAGGCTTCGCCGCTGGCGTCGCAATGGCGATCAGCGCACAAGCCGCGATGGCCGACGACCATGAAATCACAGTTGGTTATTTCCTCGAGTGGCCCATGCCAATGATGGCTGCCAAAGCATCTGGCGCATATGACGAAGCATTGGGCATGAAAGTGAACTGGGTTTCCTTCGAAACAGGTACCGCCATGAGCGCCGCCATGGCCTCGGGCGACGTACAGCTGTCAGTTAGCCAAGGTGTACCGCCTTTCGTTGTGGCCGCTTCCGGTGGTCAGGACATCCAGGTTGTTGACGTGGCCGTCAGCTACTCGGACAATGACAACTGTATCGTTCACGCTGACCTGGAAATCGACAAGGATTCAGCTGGTGAGCTGGCAGGCAAGAAAGTTGCCGTGCCTCTGGGCACAGCCGCACACTACGGCTTCCTGCGTCAGATGGACCATTTCGGCATTGACCTGGCCAGCCTGCAAATCGTGGACATGCCTCCCCCTGAAGGTGCGAACGCCCTCAGCCAGAAAGCGGTTGATTTCGCCTGTGGGTACGGTGGTGGTCTGACCTCGATGCGTGAGCATGGCAACCAATTGCTATCTGGTGCTGAAAAAGAAGAGCTGGGCATTCTGGTGTTTGACGTGACCACCGGGCCCGCGTCGTTCATCGCCGAAAACGGCGATGTGGTTGCCAAGTTCCTGGCCGTAACAGCGGCAGCAAACGAGAAGTGGAACTCGGGTGAGGGTGGCGACGAAATGCTGGCCGTTATCGCCGAGCAATCGGGTATGGACCTGGACGCGGCTAAATCAGCCATTTCGACCATGAAGTTCCCATCCGTGGAAGATCAGCTGTCGGAAAAATGGCTGGGCGGAAACGCGGCCACCTTCATGAAAGGCGTTGCTGACGTCTTCGTGGAAGCCGGATCCATCGATGGCGCGCTCGACAGCTACGAAGACGCCGTTAACGCAGGTCCACTGCAAGCAGCGTCTGAGATGTAAATTATATCGATTGGCGCGGGACATGCTCTCGCGCCAATCACTTTATCAGTGCCGATCAAACAGGCCTGTTGAATAAGGCGGGAAAAACCTGCTTCACTACCTCCAACAAAAATAAACAACCATGCGGGGACATGATGACCGGACTTTCTATACAAGATTTGTCCATGCGTTTTGAGCTGCCGAACGGCGGGGCTGTGCAGGCCCTTGAAGGCGTTTCGCTGGATCTCAAAGCGGGTGAATTGATGAGCGTGCTGGGGCCTTCGGGCTGCGGTAAAACCACACTTTTGAACATTGTTGCAGGCTTTCTGGCCCAGACATCAGGCAAACTGGTTCTGAACGGGCACGAAATTCACGGTCCCGACGCCGAACGTGGCATGGTGTTCCAGAAAGGTGCCTTGTTCGAGTGGATGTCTGTGCGCGAAAACGTGGGCTTTGGTCCTTCGATGAAGGGCATGCCTAGCGCCGAAAAGCGTGAGACGGTGGATCACCTTCTGGACGTTGTTGGCCTCCAGGACTTCAAGGAAAAGGCCGTCTACGAACTGTCTGGCGGCATGCAGCAGCGGGTGGCCCTTGCCCGCTGTCTGGCCAATGATCCTGACGTCATTCTGATGGACGAACCGCTAGGCGCGCTGGATGCTTTGACCCGCGAGAAAATGCAAAGCCTCGTGCTCAAGCTGTGGAAAGAGACCGGCAAGACGATCATCCTGATCACCCACTCGGTCGAAGAGGCCCTGCTGCTGGGCGAACGTCTGATCGTGATGGCTCCGCGCCCCGGGCGCATCCACAAAGAATACCGCCTGCCCTTTGCCGAATTGGGCGTGGGCGCTGATCTGCGCGAAGTGAAAAAGCACCCGGACTTTGGTGTGAAGCGTGATGAAATCCTTGCCATGATCTGGGACATGGAAGAGGAAATCATGGGCCGCACGGAGGATGCAGCATGACCGGTATATTCATTCTGGCCATATATATTGGCATCTTCGTGGGCGCCTTTTTCATCGTCACCAAGGTGATCGCGAAGGCCACTGTCAAGGATTACACATCCCTGAAAACCGTGACCTTCGGCGATGAAAGCGCAGTGCGCCCGAACCGTTGGGCGGGGATCATTTCGATCCTGACGCTGTTTTTCATCTGGGGCATGTTCACAGGTTCGGCCTTGTTGCCGAAGTTTTTGCATGCGCCTGCGCCCTATGCTGGGACCACTGAGTTCACCTACACCGTAGAAGCAAATGGAGAACGCGACGACGCGACAGTGACCGTTATCGTACATCCGCGCGAAGAGGAAACCGACCCGCTTGAGGTCGAGCCCGGCGATGGCTTTGCCAAGAACGATTCCATTGCCATTGCGCAGTGGCGGTCTGGTCTGGTGCGTGTCGACAAGAACGACGAGATTTCCAAGAAAGACGGGGCTGAAGTTGTCGCCATCAATGGCAAACCCATCGAACGCGGCCAGAAAGTAAAGATCGACAACGGCACGGTAACGCTGTCTGACAAAGGCACGCCCAACTTCGCACCTTACAAAGGCTGGCAGATGGAGCCATTGTACCTGCCTGCCCCTGAGGTGGTCTGGAAGCGTACACTCAAAGTACTCAGTGAAGGCTTCCGCAATTTCACCCTGTGGGAGCACCTTGGCTATTCCCTCTTTCGCGTGATCGCAGGCTTCCTGCTGGGCGCATTGGTGGGCATTCCTCTGGGCTACGCCATGGGCCTCAGCAACTGGTTCCGCGGGTGGTTTGACCCCATCGTGGAATTCATGCGCCCGGTGCCGCCGCTGGCCCTGATCCCGCTGGTCATCATCTGGTTCGGCATTGGAGAGGTGGGCAAGATCATCCTGCTGTTCCTGGCCGCGCTCTGGATTATGGCCATCGCCGCCCGGTCCGGTGTGTCAGGTGTCAACATCTCGAAGGTGCACGCCGCCTACTCACTGGGGGCAAGCAAGTGGCAGATCATGCGCTATGTCATCATCCCCAACAGCTTGCCGGAAATCTTTACCGGAGCGCGGGTTGCCATGGGTGTGTGCTGGGGCACGGTTGTGGCCGCCGAACTGGTTGCGGCTGAGCAAGGTGCAGGTATGATGATCATGGTCGCCTCGCGCTTCCAGAACACGGATATCGTGATCCTGGGTATCATTCTGATTGGGGTCATCGGCTTTGGCATCGACATGCTGATGCGCATGGCCGAGCGCTATCTGGTACCATGGAAAGGCAAAGGCTGATCTCGGCCCTTTCCTAAGACGTCAAGCAGGCCCCTCCAATGTGAGGGGCCTGTTTCTTTATGAGGCCTCGACCATCTCATACAGGCTCAACTCACGTTTCAAATGATCCCGGAACCGACCCGCAGTGATGCTGAGCGCGCGGTCCCTGTGAGTGAGCATCGGTAATTCGTGGATGATCGCAGGCTGAAACGGGCGCCAGACCACACCGTCATGCAGCTGAGCCTTGCCGTTGATCGGATCGACCAAAGCCACCCCGTCGCCAGCCGCCACCAGATTGCGTGCGATGGCAAAGTAGCAACTGTTCACGGACTGATCCAATCCAAGGCCTGCCGCGGCCATCACCCTTCGCAATTGCTGATCCACAAAGTGATCACCGGTTATGCCCACCACCCGGCGGCCTTCCAGATCCTGCGGCGTCACCACTTTCAGCCGTGCCAGCGGGTGATCCTCGCGGCAGATGCAGACACATTCAAACCGGAACAGATCTGCCTGCAATCCAGCCACGGGCAGCGGGATATCGATGAACCCTATATCCATCTGCTGATTGCCCACCAATGTTGCAATCTGGCGCGAGGATTCCACGGTAATGTCGACACGCGCCTCGGGGTATTCACGGCGAAAGCTGGCGATGATCCGAGGCAGGAAATTCACCGCAACCACCCCATTGGTGGCCACGCTGACCCGACCTGCGGTTCCGGTGCGCACTTCCTCGGCACGTTGCTCCAATCGTGCCACAGCGGCCACGCCTTGTTGAACATTGTCGTGCAACAGTGCGGCCTCAGACGTGGGCGCAAAAAATCCGCGTTCGCGGTGGAAGAGGCGAAAACCCAACTCCTCCTCCAGATTGCCCAGCGCCACGCTGACTGCAGGCTGCGACAGGTTCAACCGTTCCGCCGCCCGGCTGACCGAGCCTGCATCGTACAGCGCGTTGAACACTTCGAGGTGCCTGAGTTTCAGCCGCATGGTGGGAGTCACCTTTATATAAACAAATCGAATATTTATATAATATATATCAAATTGCTTTATTTACACCAGCTTCATACCCTCGCCTGGTGCCGGATAACTGCTGTCCGGCCAAGGGGGATATGTGAACGCAACGCGCCATCACAGTGATGTTTGGGCCGAGGGGTGGAAAGACAGCCCCTATTGGCTTGACGGGTTGGTGCCGCCTGACGCCGCGACCGGAGCTTTGCCTAAGAAGGCGGATGTCGTGATCATCGGATCAGGCTACACTGGGTTGAATGCCGCCATCGAATGCGCGCGTGGTGGCCGTAGCACGCTTGTTCTCGAGGCCGAAACACCGGGGCATGGATGCAGCACCCGCAACGGCGGGCAGATCAGCACCAGTGTTAAACCCTCGCTCGAAAGACTCACCGCGACGTATGGCGCGCAGCAAGGCCGGGCAATCCGGCGCGAAGGTGAGGCGGCGCTTGAGTGGATCGAAGAGCGGATCGCGTCAGAGAAAATCGACTGTGAGTTTCGCCGCGTAGGCCGGTTTCATGCCGCCCACCGTCCGCAAGCCTATGACGAACTGGCACGCAACGCCGAAAAGGTCAGCCAGACCGAAGGGATCGAGGCCTATGCCGTACCCAAGTCCGAGCAACTGTCAGAACTAGGCAGCGAGGCGTATCACGGCGGAGTGGTCTTTCCGCGCCATGCCTCGGTCGATCCGGCCAAGTACCATCATGGATTGATGCGCACGGCGATGGCGGCAGGCGCACAAGTGTTTGGACAGGCCTGTGTAACCAACATCTCGGGCAAGACGGGAGCTTACCTGGTCACATCCGCCAAAGGCACGGTGCAGGCCCGCGATGTGATCGTGGCCACGAATGGCTATACCACCAGCGTCACACCCTGGCTGCAACGCCGTGTTATCCCCATCGGGTCCTACATCATCGCCACCGAAGAATTGCCAACCGATCTGATGGATCGCCTGTCGCCCAAGGACCGCATCGCCTCGGACAGCTGCAAGGTAGTGTATTACTACCGCCCCTCGCCTGATCGCAAACGCATCCTGTTCGGCGGGCGGGTGTCTGCGAATGAAACCAATCCCAAGATCAGCGGCCCGCGCCTCTATGACGATATGTGCCGAATCTATCCTGAACTGAGTGACTATAAGATCAGCCATTCATGGATGGGCACTGTCGCCTATACATTCGATGAAATGGCCCACACCGGAACCCACGAAGGCATCCACTATGCCATGGGCTATTGCGGATCAGGTGTGTCCATGGCCAGCTATCTGGGGATGCGTGTAGGGCAAAAGGTACTGGGGCTGACCGAAGGTAAAACAGCTTTTGACGACACCCCTTTCACCACTCGCCCTCTTTACACCGGCAAGCCATGGTTCCTGCCGCCCATGGTCGCCTACTACCGCTGGCGCGACAAGTTTCAACGCGGCCCGATCCGATCATCCCCCTGAGGGCCACACCACACCGGGCAGGTCTTCGCCGCCTAATCCCGGACACAAATCGAACCGGCGAAAAACGAGGCAGCCTGTGAAGGCTGACTAGTCAACGAAACAGAGGAGATAACGACAATGAAAACCAAGATGACACTGACGCTGGCAGCGGGGCTGATGGCCACCACCGCCGTGGCGATGGACAAAGAAGTGAACTTTGCCTCATGGGGCGGGTCCTATCAGGAGGCCCAATCCAAAGCGCTGCTGGAACCTGCGGCGGAAAACACAGGCATCAAGATCAATCAGGAAAGCTATGGCGGCATGTCTGACGTGCGCCTTCAGGTGTCCTCGGGTCAGGTGACACTGGATATCGTCGTGTCCGGCTCAGGCGGCGCTGCCCGTGCTGCCGCCGAAGGCCTGCTGGAGCCGCTGGATTATGACGTGATCGACGTCTCAACCTTCTACCCCGGCCTATACACCGATTACTGCGTCGGCGGCGATGTGTTCTCAACCGTATTTGCTTATAACACCGACACCTTTGGCGATGCGGGCCCCAAAACCTGGGCTGACTTCTGGGATGTGGAAAAATTCCCCGGCACCCGTGCCTATCGCGGTAAGGTCTCAGGCGCACTTGAACCTGCGCTGTTGGCCGATGGGGTCGATCCGGCGGAAGTTTACAATGTGCTGGCCTCAGAGGAAGGCATCGAACGTGCGATTGATAAAATCCGCGAGTTGAAGTCGCATATCTCCGTGTTCTGGACCTCAGGTGCGCAACACGCCCAGCTGATGAAAGACGGCGAGGTGGACATGACAACTGGCTGGAATGGCCGTTTTGACAACGCCAAGAAAGACGGCGCGAAGGTCAGCTACAGCTTTGACGGAGCCTTGCTGGATTATGACTGCTTTGCGATCCCCAAAGGCGCGCCAAACAAAGACACGGCGATGATGCTTCTGAATGAGATATCCAAACCCGAGTATCAGGATGATCTGCCCAAATACATTACATACGGCCCAACCAACAAAGCGGCTTATGAGACTGGTGTGATTGATGCAGCCACGGCGGCCTCTCTGCCGTCGTCACCCGAAAACGCGGCCAAACAGGTGCCTGTGTCTCTGGAATGGTACGGCGAGTGGGAAACCATCGCAGCTGAGATGTATCAGGAAATGCTGACCGAGTAATCGGCGCCTTTTCAGACGATTGCTACGGGCGGCACGCTGCCCGTAGCCCACATCATTCAGGGACAGACAACGTGACCAATACCTCTTCTGACGCGCTGCCAATCAACGTGCGCAACGTCACCAAAACTTACGGCGATGTTTATGCGCTGGATGACGTATCACTAGACGTCCAGAGCGGTGAGTTCCTGACCTTGCTGGGGCCTTCGGGTTCCGGCAAGACCACATTGTTGATGGTACTGGCGGGATTCACTCGCCCCGATAAGGGCAGCTTGAAGTTTGGCGAGGATGAGGTGATCCGTAAACCTCCGCATCTGCGCGATGTGGGGATGGTGTTTCAGAACTACGCTTTGTTCCCGCATATGACCGTGGCCGGGAATGTGGGCTATCCGCTGCGATTGCGCAAAGTGCCCAAACCCGAGGCCGCGGACCGTATCGAACGGGCACTGGAAACCGTGCAACTGGGCGGCTATGGCGACCGACGGATTGATCAACTGTCAGGTGGGCAAAAGCAACGCGTGGCCCTGGCCCGCGCCATCGTCTTTGAACCACGTATCCTGTTGATGGATGAACCGCTGAGCGCGCTTGACAAGAAACTGCGCGACCGGATGCAGATTGAACTGCGCCACCTGCACGAACAACTGGGCATGACCACGGTTTACGTGACCCACGATCAGCGCGAGGCGTTGACGATGTCAGACAGGATCGCGGTGGTGAACCATGGCCGCATCATGCAACTGGCCACGCCGCAGGGGCTGTATGATCAACCCGAGAACAAATTTGTGGCCGACTTCATCGGCGAAAGCGCGTTCATTCCCGTCACCCGCGACGGCGATACCCTGCGCGCTGCTGGTGTGGATGTGACCGTGAGCTGCTCTATCCCTGAAGCCACAGCGATGTCGCTGATGATACGGCCCGAGCGGCTGCATCTGGTCAGCGGTGACGCCAAAGACCAGAACATCTTTGACGCCATGGTGAGTGAGATTGTCTATCAAGGCGACAGCTTCCTGCTCTATGCAAATCTCCGCGACGGAACCGAGATTGCGATGCGAGGTGCTTTGCGAGCTGATACCTTCGCGGGCCTGCCCAAAATCGGAGACGCCGTGAAGCTAGGTGTGGACCACAAAGACACCGTTGTGATCGCTGATGGGGACGCCTGAGATGGCGGCCACGGATATCAACACCGGCCTCAACGCCGCGGGACTGCGCACCGATGAACGCATGGAGCGGCTCAAGCTCTTCGGCCTGGCCTCGCCTGCACTACTGCTGGTTTTGGTGATCCTAGTGATCCCAGTGGGGTGGCTGTTCTACGTCAGCTTTATCGGCGCGGATGGCTCGTTTTCGATGGAAAACTACGAGAGGATGATCAAACGCAAATCCTATGCGCGGATCTTCCAGACCACATTCGAGATCAGCTTGCTGACCACAGGGTTGTGCATCCTGATCGGTTATCCGCTGGCCTATTTCATGTCTCAATTACCCAACAAATGGGCCAACCTCTGCCTGATCACGGTGCTGCTGCCGTTTTGGACGTCCCTGCTGGTGCGCACCTATGCGTGGCTGGTGCTGTTGCAAAAGAAGGGGCTGGTGAACGATTGGGGAATTTCCTTGGGGCTTTGGGAAGAACCCATAAAAATCGTACATAATATGAATGGCACGCTGATCGGCATGGTCCACATCATGCTGCCCTTCCTGATCTTGCCGGTTTACGGCGCGATGCGCGCGATTGACCGTGATTACCTCAAAGCCGCCTCCAACCTCGGAGCCAGCCCGGCGCGCGCGTTCTGGACCGTGTTCTTTCCGCTGTCCACGCCCGGATTGTTCGCCGGATCGCTGATGGTGTTCGTCCTGTGCCTGGGGTTCTTTGTCACCCCGGCCGTTCTGGGTGGAGGCAAGGTCATCATGGTGTCGATGAAAATCGTATCCAACATCGAGCTGTTCGTGAACTGGGGTGCGGCCAGTGCGTTGGGTGTGGTCTTACTGGTCCTCACTGTCATCGTCCTCTGGATCGCTTCTCGCTTCCTCAAGTTGGAACAAATGACAGGGGGCGGGCACTGATGGCCATTTGGTTCAAACAACCCGCATCCGAGACTCAAGTAACTCATGGCCAGCGTCTGTGGCTCTACATCTTTGCGGGCATCACTATGATCCTGCTGGTGACACCGACTCTAATCGTGATCCCAATGTCCTTTTCGGACAGCCAATATCTAGAGTTCCCACCGGAGACATGGTCCACACGTTGGTACGCGCATTACTTCCAGTCTGATGAATGGATGCGCGCGACCAAGACCTCCTTCAAGGCAGCGTTCCTAACCATGCTGGTGGCCACGCCCATCGGCGTGTTGGCGGCTTATGGATTGCACGCCTCCAAGATTAAATTCATTCGCGTTGCCTTCGTGCTGTTGATCACCCCCATGATGGTACCCGTCGTTTTGGTCGCGATCGGGGCCTTCTATGCCTATGTGAAAATGCAGATCCTCTACACGATGACAGGGTTGGTGCTGGCGCATTCGCTTCTGGCCATTCCGCTGGTTGTGATCGTCACCGGATCAGCGCTGAAGAGCTATGACATGAATCAGGAAAACGCGGCGCGGTCCTTGGGTGCACCGCGGTGGAAAGCCTTCCTGAACATCACCCTGCCGCAAATCCGCTTTGCCGTTGTGACATCTGCATTGCTGTCGTTCCTTACGTCCTTTGACGAGGTGGTTATTGCGATGTTCATATCGGGCGGAGACAACCCTACGCTAACCCGCAACATGTTCAACGCCCTGCGGGATCAGATTGATCCGACGATTGCATCCATTTCCACACTGATGATTTTGGTCACGACGCTGATGATGGCATTGGCGCAGATTTTCGGCAAAGGGCGCTGAGCCTATCTGAGGCTTAGCTCTGCTTGTAAGCCAAGGCCGCCGCGATGAATGCGTCAAAGATGTTCTGCTGACTTTGGTCTTCTGCGGCGCTAGCCTCGGGATGCCATTGCACTGCCAGCGCGAAGGAATGGCCTTCGACCTCCATTGCCTCGACAATCCCGTCCTCCGCCTTGGCCAGGACGCGCAGCCCCTTCCCGACGGTTTTCACCCCCTGATGATGGCCTGACATCGTTGTGACCCGGTTTTGCCCGGCGGCACGCGCAAGCACCGAGTGTTCATCCAATTCCACGGGCTGCTTAGCCCAATAGGCTACCTCGTCTCGATGAATGTCACCTTTGCCCAAATCGGTTATGTGTTCATGCAACGTCCCACCCTGTGTGACGTTCAGAATTTGCATACCTCGACACACGAATAGGACCGGTATCTTGCCGTGCTTCAACAATGCCCGCGTCAAAGCAATTTCAGCACGATCGCGTGCGGGGCAGACCGGCCCCACCGACGGATGCGTCGTGTCCCCATCATAGCGCGACGGACAAATGTCAGCACCACCTGACATCACCACTCCATCCAGTGTGGAAAGCCATGGGTCAATGTCGTCCTCGCCCGTCGGTAGCAATGCCGCAGCACCCCCGGCACGCCGGATGGCATCAACATACAAGGCAGGCGTGGCAAAATGTACATCGAAAGCCGGATTTATCACCGTCTTTTCGCCAGCTCCATAGGTGGTTATGCCGATCAGGGGTTTCATGCCCGTTATGCCTTCACACGCTCCATTTTCGGATCATAGAGTGGCGACATCGTTACCTCGGCTTTGACGCGTTCTGTGCCCACCTCCAGTTCATATGACCCGGATAACACGTAGTCCTTTGTCACACCCTCAGCGTTGCGCACATAGCCCATGCCAATACTTTGCCCCAGAGTGTGCCCATAGCCGCCGGAACTCAGCCAGCCACAACGCTGCCCGTCGCGGTAGATGGTTTCGCGGCCCGACAGGATGACATCCCCCTCACAGGTAAACGTCGCGAGCATCTTGGCCACGCTGGCGTCGCGTTGTTTCTGCATCGCTTCGCGCCCACGGAAGTCAATATTGCTGCTCAACTTTACGGCCCAGCCCAAACCTGCCTCCTCGGGCGTGTGATCCGGGCCGATGTCAGAGCTCCACGCGCGATATCCTTTTTCCAAACGCAGCGTTTCAATCGCGCGGTATCCGGCATTGCGGAGGCCATGATCTGCCCCCGCCTCGTGCAACGCGGCATAGACCGTCTGTGCGTATTCTGTGGGCAGGTGCAATTCCCAACCCAACTCTCCGACATAGGTGATACGCAAGGCCTGCACCGGGCATCCGCTGATGCCGACTTGTTTCATGGTGCCAAAGGGGAAGACTTCGTTATTGATGTCCGCACGGGTCACCGCTCCCAGGATATCGCGGGCTTTCGGTCCGAACAACGACAGAACTGCGTTTGAGGACGTCACTTCGACCAATTGCGCATTCATGCCGTCCGGAATATTTCGGCTGATCCAGTCGAAATCATGGGTCGCATACCCGGTGCCAGTGATGATGTAATACTGATCAACACCCGTGCGCACACAGGTCAGATCACATTCGATACCGCCATGATCGTTTAGCATCTGCGTGTAGATGATACTGCCCACGGGCCGGTCCACCCGATTGGCGGCGATCCAGCCCAGCGCGGCTTCGGCATCGGGACCTTTGAGGATGAACTTGGCAAAGGACGTCTGATCGAACAGCACCGCCGCCTCGCGGGCGGCCTTATGTTCGCGCCCCACGGCCACATGCCAGTTGGGGCGCTCGAACGTGTAGATATCACGTGCCTCCTCGCCGGGTTCAGCAAACCAGTTCGGGCGTTCCCAGCCCAGCTTCTCGCCAAAGACTGCGCCTTGGGATTTCAGCGTGTCGTACAAAGGTGAGCGCCGACACGGCCGCCCGCTGTCATGCTCCTCAGATGGCCAGGCCATTGTGTAGTGCTTGCCATAAGCCTCCAGCGTGCGGGTGCGGACCCAATCGGTATCGGTATGAGGCCGACCAAAGCGGCGAATGTCCACGGGCCAGAGATCGTAAGGCGGCGCACCTTTGGCCACCCATTCAGCCAGCGCCATCCCAGCGCCCCCGCCTGAGGCAATGCCAAAGGCGTTGAAGCCTGCACCGATGAAGACATCTCGCATTTCGGGCGCTTCGCCCAAGATGAAATTACCATCCGGCGTGAAACTCTCAGGCCCGTTGATCAGTTGTTTGACCCCGGCGGTTTCCAAGGCAGGCACACGCGGTAGGGAGAGCTCAATCAATTGCTCAAAGTGATCAAAATTGCTGTCGATCAGCTGGAAATCAAACGGCTCGGGCACGCCGTTCACGGCCCAAGGGATTCCGTTGGGTTCATAGCCCCCCATGACCAACCCGCCGACCTCTTCCTTGTAGTAGGTCAAACGATCCGGATCGCGCAGGGTAGGCAGATCGGAAGGCACGCCAAAGGCTTCGGTTATCATGTACTGATGTTCCACCGAGACAAGAGGCACGGTGATACCAATGGTGGCAGCCAGTTCGCGGGTCCATTGACCACAGCACAGCACCAGCTTGTCACAGGTGAAATCGCCCTCAGCGGTACGCACGCCGGTCAACTTACCGTTCTCTGTCAGGATCTCGGTCACAGGCGTATTCTCGACCAGCTTTGCGCCGTGGTTCCGCGCGCCTTTGGCCAAGGCCTGTGTGATGTCTGATGGGCTGGCCTGACCATCCGTGGGCAAAAATGCCGCCCCCACCACATCACCGATGTCCATCAGCGGCCAGAGGTCCTGCGCCTCTCGCGGGGTGAGAAGTTGCATATCCAACCCGAAGGAATGCGCGGTCGTCGCCTGCCGTTTCACTTCAGTCCAGCGTTCCTGATTACACGCCAGCCGCAAGCCGCCGTTCATTTTCCAACCGGTCGCCAGCCCGGTTTCCTCCTCCAGGCGATTGTAGAGGTCAATCGAATAGCCTAGCAACTGGGTGATATTGGCGTTCGAGCGCAGCTGCCCCACCAACCCGGCGGCGTGCCAGGTGGAGCCAGAGCTCAGCGCCGCTTTCTCCAGAAGCAGCACTTCCTGCCCCATCTGCGCCAGATGGTAAGCGGTGGAGCAGCCGATGATGCCACCACCGACGATAATGATCTTGCTTGAGGACGGAAGGGACATGGGCAGCGGCCTTTAGGAATTGTGAAAGTCTTGCAGAGCAGTGTTGAGCCGCTCGGTATTCTCAACGGTGTAAGCGGCATAATCAAAGTCGATCTCGGAATGCAGCTCGGATGTCATGGACCATAGGGTCTCGCGCATCAGAGACGCACATTTCATCGCCTGATAAGGGCGCCATTGTGCTTCAGCACGGGTGCCGAAGTACTGCTTCAGCATCTCGCGCTCTTGATCTTCGGACAGACCGTTGTTGCCCGCCAACCCCGCCAGATCAAACAGCGGCGTGTTGAACCCGCCGTATTCCCAATCAATCAGCCACAGATTGTCGCCGTCATCCATGATGTTGGCGGCCAACAGATCATTGTGGCCAATGACCAGATCAACCTGACCCGTGGCGTCTTCGAGCGCTTGTGCCTCTTTCATCAGTTCGGGCAAGGCACCCACATGCTGCGACCCATCCGCCAGCAACCGCGTCGCATAGGTGCGGATCACCTGAAACGGCCAGAAGGTCAGCACAGGTGTGGTCAGATGGGCACCCAACCCGTGATGCACCCGTGCAATCAGATCAATGATGCGGGGAAGGTTGGCGGGGTCACGCACAGCGGCCTCGTCAAAGGTTTGCGCGTTCAGAAACTCCAGCACCAGCACGCCCGGTTCGTGATGTACCACGGCAGGGGCAAACCCAGCGGCATGGGCGGCGTGGCTGAGCGCCAGTTCGTTCCAGCGCTGCACACCGTGTTCGGGGATGTCATCGCCCAACCGCACCACATAGGCGCGGCCCTCATCGACGACCTTCAGGTTGACGTTGGTGATGCCCCCGCCCAGAGGTTCAATCTCGGATGGGTTCTCAAAGCAGCTTAGGCTGCGGGCGCGTGTGACTGCATTCATGTTCATATCCCCAATCTGGCGCGTTGGCGCGCAGCCAAGGCGTTGACTATCCGGTCGGCAATGATGGCGATGAAGGCAACACAAAGACCGGCGACTATACCCTGCCCGGCGTTGGCTTTTGTCAGGGCGATATACACTTCCTGCCCCAGATCCCGCGTGCCGACCAACGCCGTGATCACCAGCATCGACAGGGCCAGCATGATGGTTTGGTTCAGCCCCAGCAGCAGCTGCGGCGTGGCCAGCGGCAGCTTGACCCGCCAGAGCAGTTGCTTGGGCGTGCAGCCGGCCATTTGCCCTGCCTCGATCAGATGCGGAGGCACCTCGCGCAACCCATGGGCGGCGTAGCGGACAGCAGGGGCGAGGGCATAGAGGATCACTGCGATCATCGCGCTGAAATCGCCCACGCGGAACAGCATGATCACGGGGATCAGATAGACAAAGCTGGGCAGGGTCTGCAGCGTGTCCATCAGACCCAGAATGATGCGCCCGGCGCGTTGGCTTTGCGCCGCCCAGATCCCCAAAGGGATACCGATGATGGTCGCGATCAACACCGATACTCCGCAGAGGTAGATCGTCACCATGGCCTTGGCCCAGAGACCAGATGCCGCGATGAAAGCCATCAATAAGGCCGCCATGATACCCAGTTTCCACCCGCCCACACGGCCTGCGATCAGGCCCGTGGCGATGATGCCCCAGGCCCATGGGATGCCCGCAAAGAACTTCTTTATCGGCAGCATCAGCCATTGCAGGAAGACGGTCTTGATGGCCTCAAACGTGTCAAAGAAGTTGACGTTGATCCATTCCATCGCATTGGCCCAGAAGGCGCCGGTGGTGAGGGTCAAAGTCTCGGGGTAGGTCTGAATGGGCTGGATGAACATGCCCAGTATAAGCGTACCGACGATGACCAGAAACGCGGTCCCTGTCCATGGATGGCGTTGCAGCAAGTTGCCGGTGGGTGGATGCCGCTGGCTGCGTTCGGCAAAGGCCTGACTGGCGCGGTCCAAAGCGATGGCCATGACAACAATCGCCAGTCCTGCCTCTATCCCGCCGCCGATGTCCAGACTACGCAAGCTGGACAGAACATCAAACCCGAGGCCTCCAGCGCCGATCATCGAGGCAATGATCACCATATTCAGCGTCAGCATGATCACCTGATTGACTCCGACCATCAATGTGGGCGTGGCCGAAGGCACCAGCACTTTCCATGTCATTTGACGCCGGGTGCAGCCGGCCATACGCCCGGCTTCAAGAATCTCCTCTGGCACGCCGCGCAGGGCGATGATGGTGATCCTCACCATTGGTGGCATGGCGTAGATCACCGTGGCCACAAGCGCGGCAACAGGACCAAAGCCAAAGAGGATCAGGATGGGCACCAGATAGGCGAAGACCGGCACGGTCTGCATCAGATCTAGCACCGGACGCAGCAGCTTGTCGAACCAGTCATAGCGGTAGGCCAGAATGCCAAGGCACAACCCACCGACCGCACCGATGGGCACAGACACCAGAACCGAGGCAAGCGTGATCATTGCGCTTTCCCACTGGCCAAAGACTGCCAGATACAAGAAACACGCGGCCACCAATCCGGCCAGTGCCCAATCGCGGGCATAGTGGCCGATCGCTGCCGCCGTGACGATCACCGCAATCCAGCTGAGCGAGGGCGCGTATTGCACGGCCTCAGCCCCATAACCGGTTTCAAACCCTTCGATCAGAAGGTTCCGCAGGATTTGATATGGGGCCTCGATCAGGGCCGCGATAGCGCGGGTGACATCCTTGAAGGTGAAGAAAACAAAGTTCGCACTTTCGACCAGCCAGTCGAGGAAATCGGAAATCCAATCCTCCAACGGCATCTGCCATTTCTTTGGAAAGCGGATGATCCAGCGCATGTCGAGCGCTTTGTAGATGGCAAAGGAATACGTCGAGAGAGCCCAGGTGATGGCAAGAATCACCAGGTAGAAAGCTGAATTGCGTGTCAGGCTCAGCTTCATGTGCGACCCACCAATACGTCAATGACCGCCTTGCCCGTGATCTGACCAATGGCCTGCCCGTCCTTCACCACCCTGAATGGTTGGTTTGAGGCTTCAACCATATCTGCAATGTCTTCGATCACCGCATCATGGCGCACCTCGCCGCCATGGTTGTCACCGCTCAAGGTCTCCATGATCGAGGCCGCCCGGATTACCTTAGCGCGGCTAACGTGGCGGGTGAATTCGGCCACATAATCTGTGGCCGGGTTGAGCACCAATTCCTCAGGCGTGGCGACCTGTTCAATGGCGCCGTCCTTCATCACAGCGATGCGGTCAGCCAAGCGGATAGCCTCGTCAAAATCGTGGGTGATAAAGACGATGGTTTTATGCAGTATGTTTTGCAGACGCATAAACTCGTCCTGCATTTCACGTCTAATCAGCGGATCAAGCGCTGAGAATGGCTCGTCCAGAAACCATAATTCCGGCTCAACAGCCAAGGATCGGGCGATGCCAACGCGTTGTTGCTGCCCACCGGACAGCTCACGCGGATAATAATCTTCGCGCCCTTTCAGGCCGACCAATTCGGTCACTTCCCGCGCACGCGCCAGTCGAGTTGGTTTATCAACACCCTGCACGTCCAGCGGAAATGCTGCGTTCTCCAGAACCGTCAGGTGCGGCATTAGGGCGAATTGCTGGAACACCATGCCCATCTTTTTGCGGCGAATTTCGATCAATTCGTCATCCGAGGCATTCAGCAAGTCATTGCCATCAAAGTTGATTTCACCTGCCGAGGGTTCCACCAGCCGCGACAGGCACCGCACCAAAGTGGATTTGCCAGACCCGGACAGACCCATGATCACAAAAATCTCGCCCTGGTGGATCTGCACATTGGCCGCACGTACCGCCCCGATCAATCCTGCCTGTTTCAGATCAACCAGCGTGGGTTCGGGATGCGTTTCTAGATAACCCTCAGCGTGCGCACCATAGAGTTTCCACACATTGCGGCAGTCCAGAATGACGGGTTTGCTCATACGGTCCTCGGGAGTCTACACGGTTTCATCTGAGACCATGGTACAGGCAATGCTTTGAGTGTCAGGGGAAAATTTGCGCGAGGCCCGAAAGCCCCGCGCAGGGAGAAGGAGGGGGTGGCTTATTTGCCGATCCACCCCATCCAGGTGTCTTTGTTGGCGTCCATCCAGCCGGCAACCACGTCTTCGACAGACATGCCCTCCAGATCGACCTGCGCCACCAATGCGCCCATTTCGGCGTTGCTTAGCTTGAAGTTCTCAATTGCGGCGGCGGCTCCTGGCCACTTTTCAGGAACACCTTCCCAACCGGCTTTCCAAATCGGACCACGGGGTTTGCCACAGTCGTAGGCGGCATCGGGGTTCATACCGACGGACGGATCTTCGTAGCATTCCTTGGAATAGGGCGGAAACTCAACAAATGACCCTTCGTATTTGGCCGGGGCCCAATGCGGGTCGTAGATCCAAAGCACGATAGGATCTTTCCTCTGATACGCTGATTCCAGTTCAGCAAAAAGAGCGGCATCGGTGCCTGCGTGGACCACTTCAAAGTCCATGCCCAGCGCTTCGACACGCTCGTCATCATAGCCGCCCCAAGTTACAGGGCCGCCCAAGTAACGGCCCAAGGGCGCTGTTTCCGTTGTTGCAAATTCCTGCGCGCAATCGTTCAGGGCTTTCCAGTCGGGCAGACCGGGGCAACGCTCTTCCATATAGGCGGGATACCACCATTCCTCGATCGCCTGCATGCCGCTTTCGCCCAGGCGGACAACCTTGCCTGTTGCCTCCGCCTCGTTCAAGGCGTCACCGGCGGTGGTTTCCCATAACTCCATGGCGACGTGCAGATCACCGGTTTTCAGGCCTGCGAATTGCGCAATATAATCGGCCTGTACGTATTCAATATTGTAACCCGCTTCCTGCAACACCTCGCCCATCAGCGTTGTGGTAATCAGCTGACCGGACCAGTCGTGCAATGTCATCTTGATCGGGTCGGCGCTTTCCGCCGCGATAACGGGGCTGGCTGCCATCAAAGTCGCAGCTACAAAAGATAATCTTTTCATTGTTGTCTCCCTATAGATGCCAACGCGATTTCAACTTGGATGACGTTTCCAGGCAGCGGCAGGCATGAAACCATACAAGCAGGATTCCATATCAAATCAACAAAAAACAACATTTTGAATAAATTTTTGTCATTTTAAGTTGCCACTTGCTCTGGCGCTTGCCATCCCATAGGGGTGAAATTGGTAACGGGAGAACATGTGATGGCGGACGTAAACGATAGGTTAGAAGCATCCATACGCATCACAGAAGACGCCGCCACCGTCGCAATGTCGCACTTTCGATCCCCACTGGAGATTGAAACAAAGTCTGACGAAAGCCCGGTTACCGCTGCGGACAAAGCCACCGAGCAGGCCATCCGCGACGGGATCGCACATCATTTCCAGGGTGAGGCGATTTTCGGCGAAGAGTTCGGAATGACCGGCGACGGCGATGATTGCTGGATCGTGGATCCAATTGATGGCACCCGCTCCTTTATTGCAGGCTACCCGATGTTTGGGATGCTGCTGGGGTATCTTTCCGGCGGCGCGGCGCAACTGGGTGTCATTCGAATGCCCGCACTGGCTGAAGTTTATGCTGGGGCAATCGGGCATGGCGCCAGTTGCAATGGTCAGCCTATCCATGTTTCAGACTGCGATGCGCTGGACACTGCGCGATTGTTTATCAACGAGGCGGACAAACTGGCAGCTCAGGAAGCGCAAGCGTTTGGCCGTCTCACGCATGCGGGCCAATTGCGTCGCATGGGTGCGGACTGCTACCCCCACGCCCTAGTGGCCGCCGGGTATGCAGATGCCGTCGTGGATTTTGACCTGCAACCCTATGACTATTTACCCGTCTCCGCTGTGGTGCGATCTGCCGGCGGGGTTATGACCGACTGGCAAGGCAATGCATTGACCATGGCGTCGGATGGCCGAGTGGTTTCAGCCGCAACACCTGCGCTTCACGCCGAGTTACTCGCCCTGTTGAATCCCTAACGTACCTCACGCGCATTAACAAAAAACAACATTACAAACGGCCAATTGTTGATTATTGGTAATTTGCACAGCCTGCCTGATTGAATGAACGACCAAGGTCGGCACCAAATTGCAAAGCATGAGCCCATGTCAAAACACAGAGCCGAGATCCTAAGGACCGTAGATATGCGGGGCACCGTCAGCGTGAAAGAGCTGTCGGATATACTTGGTGTGTCAGGTCAAACGATCCGGCGGATCACAGGGCCGATGTCCGAAAACGGCGAGTTGAGCAAAGTACACGGCGCATTGGTGTCCAACAAATCCGCACTGGACCCTCCCTTTCTGGCTCGGATGACGGTGAACCGCGAAGCCAAGGTTGCCATCGCCAAGGAAGTGGCTCAGATCGTTCAGGACGGCGACAGCCTGGCGATTGATACAGGCTCGACCTCGGCCTTTATCGCACAGGCCCTCAGGGTCAGGCGGGACCTGACCGTGGTGACAAACTCTGCCTTTGTGGCCAGCACCCTGGCTATGATTTCTGGCAACAAGGTCTCAATGGCGGGGACGCAGTTGCGCGATCACGATGGCGCGGCCTTTGATCGTTCGGCCTTCGATGTGATCGAACGGATGCAAGTGGATTATGTCGTGCTGTCGGCCTCGATGGTGGATCCCGTCAAAGGGTTTTTGGTGCACGAACAATGCGAGGTCGATATGGCCACAGCCATGATGAACAGCGCGGCACGCGCCATCATGGCCGTAGATCACACCAAGTTCGAAGTTCTGAGCCGCCGACCAGCGTTGCGCCAGCCTAAGCTGAATCCAGGTGATTATCTGGTCACCGACACGCACCCGTCTGCCACATTCAGCGCCGCATTCCCCGATCTCGACATCCGTTGCGCGGGTTGAGACGGACCAGATGAACATCCTCTACATCATGTTTGATCAGCTGCGGTTTGACTATCTCAGCTGCGCGGGACATCCGACACTGCAAACGCCACACATAGATGCACTTGCTGCGCGTGGAATGCGGTTCACCAATTGCACAACACAATCACCCGTGTGCGGCCCTGCTCGTATGAGCGCTTATACCGGGCGATATGTGTCCTCGCATGGGTCTTCGTACAATGGCTATCCACTGCGCGTCGGCGAGCAGACTCTGGGCGACCACCTGCGCGAAGGCGGGACCGCGTGTTGGTTGATCGGCAAGACCCATATGAAAGCAGATGTCGCCGGTATGGCCCGTCTTGGGTTGACCCCCGATAGCGTGATCGGTGCCCGACAGGCGGAATGCGGCTTTGACATCTGGTGCCGCGATGACGGTCTGTGGGCCGAAGGGCCAGATGGGCCGTATGACACCGGACGCAGCCCTTACAACGCCTATTTGACGTCCAAGGGATACCCTGGCGACAACCCTTGGGCAGACTTTGCCAATGCCGGTGTGTTGGGGGATGAGATGGCCAGTGGCTGGTTCATGCAGAACGCGGGGCGGCCGGCCAATATTACAGAGCAAGATAGCGAGACCCCTTGGCTGACCTCCCAGGCTATGGAGTTCATGGCAGATGCGACCGGACCATGGGTGACTCATGTCAGCTATATCAAACCGCATTGGCCCTACATCGTGCCCGCACCCTATCATGACATGTACGGGGTAGATGACATTCTGCCCGCGAACCGCAACCGATCCGAACAGCTGGACCCGCACCCTGTATATGCCGCCTTTGCCGATACTTTGGTCAGTCAAAACTTTGCCCGCAACGAGGTCCGCGAGACGGTGATCCCGGCCTATATGGGTTTGGTCAAACAATGTGATGACCAGATGGGACGGCTCTTTGCCAATCTCGAAGAGACCGGACAGATGGACAACACCATGATCATCCTTACTTCGGATCATGGGGATTATCTGGGCGATCACTGGATGGGTGAGAAGGACTTGTTTCACGCCCCTTCGGTAAATGTACCACTGATTATTTACGACCCGCGTCCATCAGCCGATGCCACGCGCGGCACAACCTGTAATGCGCTGGTCGAGAGTATAGATGTAACGGCCACGATCCTTGCCGCGTCCGGTCAGAGCATCCCGGATCATATTGTCGAGGGACGCTCTCTCTTGCCGTATCTCGAGGGGCACGCGTCCGTCGAACCGCGGGACTATGTGATCAGCGAATACGACTACGCCTTGAATCCGGCTGCCGCCAAGTTAGACATGCCGCCCAAAGATGCGCGGCTCTTTATGGTTGCCGATCACGAATGGAAGATGGTCCACTGCGAAGGCGGCTTGCCGCCCATGCTGTTTGATCTGCAAAACGATCCGGATGAACTACACGATCTGGGTCGTGATCCCGCCTACGCGGTCGCGCGCGCAGCCATGTACGACAAACTTGGCCACTGGTCCCGCCGGATGGCCCAAAGAGTAACTGTGTCAGATGCCGATATCGCCCGGCGTACTTCGGGGCGCAATGGCACTGGCGTGGTGATCGGACTGTACGATGGCACCGAAGTCGACGCCGACCTGGTCGCGCGATATCGCGGACCTGTGCCCAAGGAATAGGATCAGTTCCGCACCTGTCCAAAGGTCACGGAACGGTTTATCTCTTCCAAACGTTCCAGATTGACGACTGTCGACAGCATCAGGCGATCCTGGCTCCAGTCTCCGGGATTTTGGATGGCGACAGCCGTCAACAGTATGCCTGCCACCAGGGGCAGCATGATCCCAGCAAAGATCATACGCGGATGGCGCAGGCGACTGGCATCAAACAGCGATGTCACACGTTGCTCGAGCAAGCTGGCGCGTCTCCATCTCAACCCCGACCGATCAGCCGTCACCAGTGTGACCTTGGGCACGGCGACCACAAACAGGCGATCCCGCCGCAGGCTTTGTTGACAGACCGACAGCAGTGTGTCGGCGTATTCGCGCACCGCGATGCGTCCGCGCGTCATCACCGCACTGTCACAGCTCAACTCGCGCAATGTTTCCACCTGGCGTTTCCAGGCATGATAAAACGGGTTGAGAAAGAACAGCGGCTTGAGCGTTTCCAGCACGATCTCCCACTCGATATCACCCTGCCGCAGGTGTTGGAATTCATGCGCAAGCGACACTTTCAACTCGCTCGGGCTGCCAAGCATATGAGAGGGGATTACCACGTAATACCCGCGCAATCCCCGGGTTGAGAACGGCACAAGCACACGGTTCGACAGCCGGATGTGCACGCGGCCAAACCGACGCCACGCATAGCTGCCCGTCACAATTCGGCGCAGACATAGCATGGAATAAGACAGCCGCCCAAAGCCTATGATCAGCCCTGCGGCAAAGGCAGCAATTGTAGCCCAGGCCACCCATCCCGCCATTTGGATGACACTTACGGTGAAGGCATCGCGCAGCAATAGCAGGCGTTCAAATTCCGTCGCCCTCATCTCAAATCCACCATTCAGGTAGTGTGAAACCACCATATCAGACAGGTTCATCTGCATGCCCGTGGCATACCCCGATCCCTGCAGCAGGCTCAATCCAAGGATCGCAAAAGGAGACAGAACAATCGCGAGAAAGACACCATTCAGCAGTTTCAACTCGGTGCTATAGGCGTGTTTCAAACCTGCGAGCCGCAATCCGAAACGGGCGAGTTTCCACAGCGCAAAGGCCACAACAAACAGAATATTTGCATCAATGAAAGCATTTAGCAGCGCATCAGCGGGTATCATCTTTCAACCTCCGATCAACAAGTGCTCGGATTTGCCCCAATGCTTCCTCGGTCAGTTCTTCGTCATTGACCAACCGCGCCACAAGCGAAGCCGGCGTGTCGTCAAACAGCTTGACCGACAGATTCTTAAGCGAGCGGGATTGATAGGCATCTTTGGCCAGCAAAGGCACATAGACAAGGCGCTTGCCTTCTTTATGGCTGGTCACAAAGTCCTTTTGTTCCAGTATGCGCAGGATGGTCGCGGCCGAGGTGTAGGCCAAATTGCGCCCTTCCGAAAGCTGGCCCATGACATCACGCACCGTGCCTTTTCCCAAGGCCCAAAGGCGGGTCATAAACTCCAACTCAACTTCGGTCAGAAGTTCGCTTTTCTTTTTTTCTCTCATACTCGTCCCATCCATGAGCCGCGCTCACTTACCTGTTTAGCCAGTAAATACCACGCGCCGCGCATTCCAAAGTAAAAACTCAAACCTTCCAAAAGCAGAACACCATCCACCCCATACTGATCGCAAGCGGCCACCAGACCGGTTGTCCAGCTAGGCCAAGCCACGCCAGAAAGATATAGGCGGACCCTAAAAGCGAGATGAACAGCCGATCACCCAGCGTGGTGGTCAGCCCCAGAATGCCCCGGCGTTCCAGCCCGTCACGCAGCTTGAATCCCTCCAGCAGTCCGATCAAGGCAATCGCACCGAAGATGCCACAAAAGAGCGCGAAGGTGGCAGGCGTCCACGCCATCCAGAAACTGGGCCAGAGGGGCGCGGTCCAGCTGAACACTTCCTCCTTGGGTTCGGACACGCTGGCCCATTGGGCCAGTGCCGTGCTGGGCAGTAGGATAAACAAGGTACTCAGAAGATGCTTCATCACACCCTCCCAAGGGCAAAGCCCCGTGCAATGTAGTTACGCACAAAGTAGATCACGATGGCCCCGGGAATGATGGTCAGCGTACCAGCTGCCGCCAACAAGCCCAGTTCATACCCGGCAGAGGACGCCGTTTTGGTCATGGTCGCCGCGATGGGTTTGGCGGCCACAGCCGTCAGTGTTTTGGCCAGCAGTAGTTCCACCCATGAGAACATGAAGCAGAAAAACGCGGCCACACCCACACCTGCCTTGATCGACGGCAAGAAGATCGTGACGAAAAAGCGCGGGAAGCTGTAGCCATCGACATAAGCCGTTTCATCCAGCTCTTTTGGCACACCACCCATGAAGCCTTCGAGTATCCAGACCGCGAGGGGGATATTAAACAAGCAGTGTGCCAAGGCCACGGCGATGTGTGTGTCGAATAATCCAACCGAGGAGTAAAGCTGGAAGAACGGCAGGGCAAACACAGCCGCCGGAGCCATCCGGTTGGTCAGTAGCCAGAAGAACAGCTGCTTGTCGCCAAGGAATCTGTAGCGCGAAAACGCGTAGGCCGCAGGCAAGGCCACACAAACCGAGATCACCGTGTTGAGTGACACATAGATGATCGAGTTGATGTAGCCCCAGTACCAGCTGGGGTCGGTAAAGATCACCTTGTAATTGTCCAGCGTGAAGGTCTGCGGAAACAGACTGAATCCTGACAGGATCTCGTTCGTGGTTTTGAAACTCATCGCCACCAGCCAGTATATGGGCAGCATCAGAAACAGGATGTACAGGATCGGAATGAGGGCGCGTTTTTTCATTGCTCATCATCCTTTGTCATCAATGTATAGAAGAGCCAGCTGACCAGGAGGGTGATCGCAAAATAGATCAGCGACATCGCCGCCGCCGGGCCCAGATCAAACTGCCCGAGGGCAATTTTCACCAAGTCGATGCTCAGTAAGGTTGTGGAATTTCCCGGGCCGCCCCCCGTCAGAACAAAGGGCTCGGTGTAGATGTTGAAACTGTCCATGAACCGCAACAGGATTGCGATGGTCAGCACGGTTTTCATCTTTGGCAGCTGGATATAGCGGAACACTTTCCAGGGGGACGCCCCGTCAATCTTCGCTGCCTGGTAATACGCATCCGGGATTGAAACCAACCCTGCGTAGCTCAACAGAACCACCAATGACGTCCAGTGCCAAACATCCATCGTGATAATCGTGACCCAAGCCGCAAACGGGTTCTGGGTCATGTCATAGGTGATGCCCAACACGTCGTTCATCAAATAGCCCAGCAGGCCGATCTTGGGCAGGGTAAAGATGTTCCACATCGCGCCCACCACGTTCCACGGGATCAGCATCGGCAGGGCCATCAGCACCAGACAGACAGGCACCCAAGGGCCTTTGCGCGGCATCGACAGGGCGATGATAATGCCCAAGGGCACCTCGATGATCAGGATCAGGAAAGTGAAAAGGAACTGACGCCCAAGAGCAGCCTGGAAGCGTTCCGAACGCAAGATTTGCTCAAACCAATCAAGACCCTGCCAAAAGAACACGTTGTTCCCAAAGGTCTCCTGCACCGAGTAATTAACTACAGTCATAATGGGGATCAACGCGTTGAAAGCCACCAGCAATAGAACTGGCAGAACAAAGAACCACGCTTTTTGGTTTTCAGTCTTCATGATCGCGCCCCAGTCTGCTGTTCGGTCGCAATCCAGCCATCGCGGTAAAGGCGTGTCTGATCGGGGCGGAAAGCCAAATGCACGGTCTCGCCCTGACCCGGCACGTCGCCTTCGATAATCGCTTTGACGGAGGTGTCTCCCACAACCGCCTCAACCACCGAATGGCGGCCGACATCTGCGACCTTGCTGACACGCGCCTCGATGCCCGCATCCGAGAGCGTCACAAATTCCGGGCGGATACCGATTTGTGTGGTTCCACCTGCGCCCGTCACTGCGCCTTCCAACGCCACAGTGTGGCCGTGGAATGTGACCTTGCCACCTGAATCCTCAGCAGCCAGCACGTTCATGCCGGGCGAGCCGATGAAGTGCCCGACAAAGGTATGTTGCGGGCGTTCAAACAGCTCCACCGGTGTGCCGATCTGTACGATTTCACCATCTTGCATGACCACCACCTGATCAGCAAAGGTCAGCGCCTCTGTCTGGTCATGGGTCACGTAGATCATCGTGGCACGCACCCGCTGGTGCAGCTCTTTCAGCTTGGACCGCAGCTTCCATTTCAGATGAGGGTCGATCACCGTCAGAGGTTCGTCAAACATCACCACATTGACGTCATCGCGCACCAATCCGCGCCCCATGGAGATCTTTTGCTTGTTGTCAGGGCTGAGATGCGAGGCACGGATATCGAGCATCTCTTCGACTTCCAGCATCTCGGCAATCTCGGCCACACGCTCGGCGATCCGACCCTCGGCAACACCTCTATTGCGCAAAGGAAACGCCAAGTTTTCTCGTACCGTCATCGTGTCGTAGATCACCGGAAACTGGAAAACCTGTGCGATGTTACGCTGATCCGGGGGCAGGTCGGTCACATCTCTGTCATCAAACAGGATGCGCCCCTCAGACGGCTGCAACAGCCCCGAAATGATATTGAGCAAGGTCGACTTGCCACACCCCGACGGACCTAGCAGTGCATAGGCTCCGCCGTCTTCCCAATCGAGGTCTATTTCCTTGAGAGCATAATCCTCTGCCCCCTGAGGACGCGGTAAATAGGAGTGCCGCAGGTTTGAAAGGGTGATCTTCGCCATCAGGCCACCAACCTTCCGTCAGGGCCAAAATAGAAGGCCTTGCTGGCATCCATAAAGAAGGTGTGAAAGGCACCCACTTTGTAGGGATGCACGCCGTGGGCCAATGACACCCAGCCATCCTCGCCCATCTGAAAGTGCGCACTGGATTCCGACCCGGACAACTCTGTCACCAAAACCTTGCCCTTGAGGATCACATCATTCGACGTTTCCGCTACAGGGGTCACGTGATGGGGCCGGATCGCAACGGTGTAGACACCATCGGACAGATTGGCGGATTTGCCTGTCATCTCCCAGGTGACACCGGTTTTCAGTCGGGCCTTCGTACCTGTCTTCACAATCTCAGCCGCATTGATCGGTGGATCGGAGAACACGCGGGCCGCCGTTAGGTTTTCGGGTTGGCGATAAATCTCAGCCGTTGGACCAAACTGGGTGACATGGCCATCATCCATTAGCGCCGTCTTGCCACCCAGCAACAAAGCCTCCTCAGGCTCAGAGGTGGCATAGACCACCACCGCACCGCGTCCGGCAAAGAGTTCAGGCAATTGTTCGCGCAATTCCTCACGCAGCTTGTAATCGAGGTTCGCCAAAGGCTCGTCCAGAAACACAGCCCGGCTCTCCTTGGCAATGGCACGAGCTAAGGCGCAGCGTTGCTGTTGCCCACCCGAGAGTTCCTGTGGGCGACGGGCAAGCATGGGCCGCAGTTGCAGGATGTCAGCGGCTTCTTCCACCCGGCCCTGTATCTCGGATTTCGCCATGCCCGCCACGCGCAGGGGCGAGGCGATGTTGTCGTAAACGCTCATATGCGGATAGTTGACGAAGAACTGATGCACGAGAGAGATGTTGCGTTTTTGCGTCGACAATCGTGACACATCCTGCCCGTCCATGAAAATCTGACCCGAGGCCAAAGGATCAAGCCCGGCCATCAGTTTTATCAGCGACGTCTTTCCCGACCCAGTCTGGCCCAGCAATACGTTGAAATGGCCAATCTCCAACACCAGAGAGGTGGGCTTGATATGGGTGATCCCGCGGATCGCCTTGCTGGCCTGCTTCAGCTCAATTGTCATATTCGTATCTCGTAAGCCGGGCTTCAGCCCGGCACGTGTGAAAGGCAAGCCGGGCTGAAGCCCGGCCTACGTAAGAAATCCACCGGCCCCGCACAGGGAGTGACAGGGCCGGTGATCTGAAACCTACTGGTTCCAGCGCGCGACAAGCTCGTCATAGTTGACGGTCTCGCCCTGCGGTTTCTCGTTTTCCAGCATGGCCTTGGCCCCACCTTTGCCCAGCCATTCCGAGGGGTCTTTTTCCTCGTTCAAGCGCGGGCCGCAGCCGCCATAGACACCTGCTGCCTCATCGGCTTGCTGCATTCGGGCCATGGTGATGTCCATTTCCTCGGCCAGACGGTCCATCGCCTGTTGCGGTGTGAACGCTCCCGAGTTCACGTCACCGATCTGCTGCCACCAGATTTGCGCGAGTTTGGGATAGTCCGGCACGTTGATACCTGTCGGCGACCACGCCACCCGGTCGGGCGAGCGGTAGAATTCGACCAGACCACCCAGTTTGGGGGCACGTTCAGTAAAGCTCTCGTGGTTAACCGAGCTGTCACGGATGAAGGTCAGGCCCACGTGCGACTTCTTCACATCCACCGTTTTGGAGGTCACGAATTGCGCATAAAGCCAAGCTGCTTGTGCGCGATCAGAGGGCGTGGATTTCAGGAAGGTCCAGCTTCCCACATCTTGATAGCCAACCTTCTGGCCCTCTTCCCAATAGGGACCGTGGGGCGAAGGTGCCATGCGCCACAACGGGTTGCCATCGGCGTCCACTGTGTTGTTGCCTTCCGACTGCGGTTTCACCATGTCGGCGGTAAAGGCCGTGTACCAGAAGATTTGCTGAGCAACGTTCCCTTGCGCCAATGCAGGCAGTGACTGGTAGAAGTCATAAGATGCAGCGCCGGGCGGTGCGTAGTTGCGCAGCCATTCATCCCACTTGCGGATCGCATAGACCGCCGCGGGACCGTTGGCCGCACCACCGCGGGTGACAGAAGCCCCGGCAGGGTTGCACGAACCGGCTTCCATGCGGATGCCCCATTCATCAATGGGCACACCGTTCGGCTCGCCCTTGGAACCAGTGCCCGCCATGGAAAGCCAGGCGTCCGTCATCCGCCAGCCCAGATCGGGCGCGCGTTTGCCGTAATCCATGTGGCCGTAAATGGCCGTGCCGTTCACTTCCTTCACGTCGTTTGAGAAGAAGTCAGCGATATCCTCATAAGCCGACCAGTTGACCGGTACACCCAACTCATAGCCGTATTTTTCTTTGAAGGCCGCTTTGTTGGCTTCGTCATCAAACCAATCTTTGCGGAACCAATAGAGGTTCGCAAATTGTTGGTCGGGCAGTTGATAAAGATTGCCATCAGGGCCGGTGGTGAACTGGATGCCCATGAAGTCACCCAGGTCCAGCGTTGGGCTGGTTGTGCCCGCCCAATCGCCCGCCATTTGTTCGGTCAGGTTGTAGGCCAGCTGCAGGCGCGAGTGTGTGCCGATGAGATCACTGTCATTGACATAGCCATCATAAAGATTCCGCTGAGTCTGCATCTGTGTTTGCACAGCCTGCACCACTTCGCCTTCACCCAGGATCTGGTGGTTAACCTTGATGCCGGTGATTTCCTCAAACGCCTTGGTCAGAACTTCGCTCTCATAGCCGTGGGTCGGAATACCCTCGGACAGCACGTTGATCTCCATGCCCTTGTAAGGCTCGGATGCCGAGATGAACCACTCCATCTCGGACATCTGTTCATCCTTGCTGAGCGTGGATGGCTGAAACTCCTGATCAATCCATTTCTGGGCCGCTGCCGCATCGGCAAACGCACTCCCAGACCCCGCGATGACGGCCACAGCCGCGGTCGCGGAGAGCAGATACTTACGCATCTTTCTCCTCCCAAATTGTTATGTGAGCCGGGTTACGCCGACTTGCAGCAAGCGTAGTCGCGAGGTCGCGACAGAGTCAAACTAAATCTTTAGTAGCGAGAGAGGCGCCGCCCGCCAAGGCTTCAACTGGATTTTGATGCCGATGTATCGTCGTCCACCAATCGGGTTTTCAACAGCTGCCCTTCTCGGTCCAGAATGGGATGGGCCACCGTTACGATCCAAGAATTGAACTCTTTGAGCATATACGCTGTTTCAAGATGCGCGTCTGAGGTGCTGAAACTATCCGCGTCGCCCTCGGCCAGACGGTTTAGATGGCGCTTGCGGCTCTTGCGTTCCAGCTTGCCCATCTGCGCCTTTTCTTCGATCAACTGGCGGGCGCTTTCCAAATCAGAGCCCACGATCACGTTGGTTGCAATCGCCAGATTTGCGGCAACACGTCCGTGAATGTATTCCAATTCGCTGCGCCCTTCTTCGCTGAAGCTAGCACCCTCCCGCTGCATCTCTTCCGACAATGGGATAAGGCGTTTGACAATAATGTCCCCTGCCGCTTCGATGGCAATCGCGTAATCCACCAAGGCCCTCAATTCCTTGCGCTGATCGCGTGGCATGTCATCTCGGTGCAAGCCCGCCGAATACCGGCGCACCCCATCAAGGGCTGCGTTTATCACATCATCCATCGCTGTGATTTCTTGGGCTTTGTCCCGGTCAGGCACCGCATAAAGCTGCATCACCGGAGCAAACATATCAGTTAACACACCCGCCATGCGCAATAATTCGCGTCGCAGATTGGCCAAGGCCTGCTGCGTGGTCTGAGCGGCTTTGTCATCCAAAAGAGACCGGAAGGCGGGATTCTGCAAAACGGCATCACCACTGGAATCGGACGGAAGCAGCGCCTTGCACGGCGCTTCGAGTAATCCAGCAAACGGCAAGGCTAACAACAAGGCCAGATTGAAGCCGATGTGCAGTACGATCAGTCCCTGCCCCCCGCCGAGATTGGTGATCATAGCGGGCGTGCCCAACCCATTGACTGCAAAAAGCGCGATCAAAGCAGCGGTGCCACGCAGCATCAGATTGGCCAGCGGCACGCGTCGCGCTTCTATATCATAGCCCCGGCTGAGCCAAACCGGGATCAAAGCCGATCCCAAATTCGCCCCGAACACCAAAGACACCCCCACCGACAAAGGCAACGCCCCTATCGCCACCACGGTGACGCACATCAGGATCGTCGCCACGGACGAATGCATCACAAACGCCAGAACCGCACCAGCAATAAAGGCGGTTAAATAATCTTTCTCTAGATAGGCCGCCATGGCCGGCAGGAATCCACTTTCACGGATCGGTTCTACCGTTTCGCGAAGTAAATCCAGCGAAAGCAGGATCAACGCGATGCCCAGTATCACACGGCCTGCCTGTCGCAATGCGCGACGTTCGGTTTTCAGGAACAAAACACCACCAACCACCAGCAAAAGCGGGATCAGCCAGTCAAGCTGCAGCGATAAGATCTGGATCAACAAAGCCGATCCGATATCCGCACCGATCACCATTGCAAGACCCGGCACAAAAGCAATCGCCCCGGTCCCTGCGAACCCGGCGACAAGCAAGGTCACTGCAGCGGAACTTTGTAGGATTATCGCCAGCATGACCCCCAGGGGCACCAGCCTGAACGTACCTTTTTGCGATGTGATCAACCGACGGAATGAAGCGCCAAATGCACGCTCGATGCCCGTACGCACCATACGCACAGCAAAGAGCAATAGCATCGTTGCCCCAAACAGATGGATCAGGAAATTCAGGATCGCCATAGCACGGTTACTTTCAAAGCGTCAGCTCCCACCGATACAGGCAAAAACCCATAATGCCCACAAAAATTCGGCCATAAATACTCTAATTCCGTCATAAATCCACAATCAGCCCAGCCGGTGGCCGTCAGAGAGAGATCAGACCACTGATTGAGCATCAAATATCAACGAGGAAAACTCATCCATGTAAATACGCAACCAAGGGGTAAAGCGCTCAGGCGTTTGGAGGATCATCTCGTTGAGACGCGCCATATCAACCCACCCTGTGTCCATGACCTCTTCTGGATTGGGCTGACACTCGACGCGCGCATCTACGCGCGCCAAGAAGATATCCACTCTTTCGTGCTCGATCAGGCCACCCCCCACATCTGCGCGATATGTTACCTGATCGCGATACTCCAGTGGCATGCCTATCAGACCCAATTCTTCACCCAGACGCCGATGCGCGCAATCTTCGGCGCTTTCGTTCCAGTTTGGATGCGTGCAACAGGTGTTCGCCCACAGACCGGGCGTATGATACTTACTCAGCGCCCGACGCTGGATCAGAACATCATCTCCGCACAGAACAAAGACGGATACGGCCTTGTGCAAGAGGCCGCGTTTATGTGCTTCTAGCTTTTCGACCGGGGTCAGGGCGCCGTCCACCCAGGCGGGGATCATCGCGTTCATCAATCGGCTTTCGCAACAAGGCGCGTCATGTGCGCAAGGTTTTTATCCGGTCTTTATATGCGTCATCGGTCACGCTCGGACCAGTTTTTTGTTCATATAGCCCTCAAACATCAGAGCTTGAACATCAATTTCATAGTAAAACACCAAAACCGCTTACGCCATTCATCTGCATCTCAAGAGACGTTCTGCATCATTCGTCCAGAACAATATATTCTTTGTATAGCTTGGCCTCGATACTGAGATGCTTGAACGCGTCCCATTCCGCATCCGTCAACTTACCATGGCCACTGCTGGCGCTTGGGCGTTTGACCCGTGCCCGGTCGTTGCGCAGCACCCGACCGCGTGCCTTTTTCATCAAGGCCTCTTCGATCGAGGGCAATGGGTGCGTCCAGCCTTTGGATTGATCAGCCCAATCGGAATGAACAGGGATCATGGCGACAAAATCCCCCGCGTAAGCGCCTTGGGCAAACCAGTTGAGATTGGGGTGAACGCTATCCGCTTCGCCCTTGAGTGTTGCATTATGCGATCCATGGTGACCGCATTTGTAAAACACCACACGCCCCAGCAGGTCCTTGGCAGACACAGCTTGTCCATCGCGATCCCAGGTCACGTCCTTCCACGAGAACCAGTTGCCGCGTTGTGCGTCTCCAGTGAACAAAAGCACTTTACCCGTCCCCGGCAGCTCAAACGCCAATACAAGCGAGGTATTGTTGACTTCGTTGTTCATGCGCAACGCCAACGAGCTGGCGGTGGTCAACCATTCGCCATCAATGCGCCTCCAGTCCTGATCGGGGATGGGTAGGTCATTTTCACAATAGACCATTGAATTGTAATTGTGGACTTGAGTTTTGGCGACCATCTCTTGATCACGCTGGGTCGGCACAACCGCACGTCCGAACACATCGGCCTCGGGCGTTCTGTAGCGGTTGGCAAAGGGTGATGCCCCTCCATTGTCAGCGATAGACGTCATTGCCATGTGAAACGCTGCGGCCTCGCCACTGGGGGCAAAGCCCTGCCCTTTCTTGAACTCCTCATGGTCTTCGGGATCATGGCTCTCTAGCAAGGCCTCGTTGCGGGGTGGCCCGAGCACGAACACCCGCGCGCCTTCGGTGCCATCCAACACAAAGGCATCCTGACCTGGCCGTAGAAACTCGGGGCCGGACTGAGCCCTATCGCGCAGGTATTTGATGGCTTCCTTATTGGTGCGGCCCTTGAGCGCCATCTGTGTTGAAAACCCCAGAGCGCCATCCTGCTGGATGTCCTGAACGAACGTCAGACGATCCGGTAGGGGGCCCAGCTCAATCTCCAGCAATTGCGACAGCTGCGTTTTCTCTGAGCCGTTCAGACCCATCGCATCTATTTTCTGCTCGGCCAAAGCCAGCGAGATCAACTGGTCATTGTGTCGTTCGCGCAGATCATTGGCAAAAGGTTCATCTTCTTCAGTCCAGGCCAGAAACAAGTGGCCAAAAGTGATCTGGTCAAACAGTAATTGTCCTGCATGTTTCTTGTTGAACCCGTTCACATGATCGGCATGTTCATGGGTGATCGCCACGTGGTCGATGAACCCACCCGTGGCAGCGGCGATATGATCGACGACATCCTTCATCTCGATGTCATCAAACTGCGAGCCGCCCATATAGCCGCAGTCAATCAGCAGATAGACAGGGTTTCCCGCCGTGCCACCCTCGCGCGGGAAGGCCATCAAAAAGCAATCCCCCTGCCCTTGGCGGTACATACGCACACGTACGCCCGATTTTGGGGCTTTCATGCGGCTCATGGTGCACCCCCGGTGTCGGCATGACGATGCAATGCGGCAAAGGCTGCGGATTTGTTCACCGGTGTCTCGCCACCATCAAAGGCACTTGTGGGCGTCGTACTGCGCCCCTTTCGAAACGCCCGGTGCCGTTCCATGACGGCGTCCGAGCTGACCATGCCATCGGTGCGAATGATCCGCCGGATCTGGAAAGATCGCGCATCAATCAGCAATGTGACACCAGAGCGCGCCATGAAATCGGCCCGTTTTTTCAGCCCCTCGGCATCGGCTTGGGCCTGGTCTTGCAGGTCAAAGAACCCCGCACGGCTTTGCACCAGTTCGACCACATACTCGCGTTCCATCTGGCCCCGATCTCCAATTCGGTTGGCCATACGCACGGAATTGACCTGCAACGTCGGACGCTTTGTTGTGTGCGAACGGCGGATGGATAGGGGGGCGGCGGCGCTGAGATCAATGCCAATGAGGTTGTAAATGCGGTCGTGTTTGGGATCGTGCATCATCTCCCAAAAAAGTTCTCCATAAAACAACCGGACCAGATGTTCGACCTTGCGATCGGCCGCCAGACCCAGCTCCAGCAGGTTGCGCGACATGACTTCCTGCTTGTTGAAGTAGCGGCTGGTTGTCTGGGTCTTACTGGTGATCCGCGTCTGATCCTCTTCGCCCAGCGCGCGGGATATCATCGAAGCCCAGTGATCCATCCCGCTTTCCTGAACTGCGGGACCGCCATCTTTGGCTGTCTTCCCGACCGAGGAGATGCGCAACGAGGCGCTGCTCATTTGCGGATTGTTCAAGAGGGTACCGACATCTTCAGTGAATTGCTGCAGGTGGTCATCCAGCGCGGCTTCCTCGACGGTGGGCCACAGCAAGGTTGTTTCAGTAACGATCTGCATGCCTTTGGGTCGAATGCCCCAAGCCGTGAACGCCTCGATCAAAGCAGCGCGGTAGCCGTGATCATCCGAGGGGTACAAGTCAGAATCCGCCGTGACCAACGCGCGCAGGTAGTCCCCAAAGGTCACATCCACCGGCGGGCAGTAATCCAGGGCACGAATACACATCTGCAGCAGGTGCCGCGCAGATTTCGCAGCTTCGCGCGCCAATCGCCGCCGCAAATCGGGGTCCAGCTCGCCGTCTGGTAATATCCCGCGGCCGCCCGAAGCAATGCGCAGCAAATCCGCCACCCGTGATTTGTAGATGGTCAGGAATGCTCTAAAGATGGCCGCGACCAGAACAGACCCGCGTGCGTGTGGGCTGTCGGTACGATCCAATATCCGATTGTCTGGCTCTTTGGGCTGCCATTGCCCTTTGACCTTCTCACCGAGCGCGTCCCGCAGGGCATGGCCCCGGCCCAAGGCCGCCCCAAACTCCTGCGCCAGCTGACCCAGCAGGCTCTGGCGTTCAAGGTCGCCACGGGTCTTTGCGATTTGATCCTCCAGGACCTGCGGGTACGAAAAATGCTGCAAGATCGCCACCACATCGGCAAATGCCTCGTGCAGGGCCAGCACATCGGGGTTTGATCCTTCGGCAAAATAAGGATGCATGCCGTCAAGTAGGGCGTGACAGGTTTCGTGCACGATGATGTCGTGGCTGAGGCAGGTGAAAATCATCGAGCCGGGCAACATCTGGCGGTTTTCAGGCCCAGCCTGAAAATACCCGAACAGCAGCGCCTTCTTTGCCGGGTCGTAATAGGCATTGGCCTCGCGCAGGGCATGCGGGTAGATACGCAAGCGCTGCACAAATCCCTTGTCGTCATCCGGCTCAACCCCGGGCTGGGAATGTGTGTGCCGCCAACTGCGCGGCGCCCAAAGAGCCACCCGCCCCAACGCTTTTTCGAAGGCGGCGATTGTGTTCATTGCAACGGCGTAGACCATCTGCTGATGAAACTGCGGATTGTCGACCGCAGGTTCCAACCCGTCATTCAACCGCACTTTGGGATCGTTCAGATTGACCGGATCATAAAAGACACCGCTGGCCGGGTCGTAGTCCACAACCTCCAGATACTCGCCCCGTGGGCCAACAAAGGGCTCGGCTTCGTCCAGCCGCTCCATTTCCCATGGCAGTGAAATCACCAGATGCTCTATGGCCCGGTTTTCAAAGGCCCCGGCCACACCGGGATCAAAGGCAAAAACTGACAAGGTGCGAGGAGCATAAAGTGACATGTCAGACCCTTTGGTGATCGTCAGGGATGTTGGGCGGGGTGCCCGGGCGCTCAAAGACCGACTGGTGGATTTTGGCACCTGGCGGGATGTAACGCGGCTTGGACAAGGGCAGATAGAACCCGAACACTGTCTTGCGCGGCGTTCGACTGTATGGGTTCTGCTTTCGCGGAATATACTCAAGTATCTTCCATTTGAAGTTCATACTGTTGTGAATTTGCCCCAACGGATCGGGGGGCACGTAGTCATCCTTGTAAGCCCCCAACACATACCGTTTGAAAGCGGCCTTGTTGACCTCAACACCCATCGGCTCCAGCTGTTCGATCATCCATTTGAGGGATATCTTGGCCAACCCTGCCTCGGCTTCGGGATAGCCGCCGCCCACATCGGCATGCACGCCGCTGAACCAAACTTCCTCGACATCCTGTTTTTCAGGTTTCTTCGGAGGGAACTTACCGCCCCAATATTCCTGCTTGTCGCCCCAGCGGCGCGGCTCAAACATGATCCGGCGTTCATCGACAGCCACCGCATGGCGTACCGACCGCACTGACGGGTTGTTCGTAGTGCTGGCAGAGTTGCGCTTGCGAATGCGCAGCCCGTGAATTTCCAGCATGGAGGCCACTGTATCAAACACTGCCACACAGCGGATCGGCACTTCGCGCGGCTTTAAATGTTGGGTGAAGGCATCCACTGATTCAAATGCCTCGGACGCCGATGACCCTTTGCGGCGGACATTGCTGATCCGGCGGTAGGCATCATAGGCATAACCCACCAAATGCATCTGATCGGGCCGCAAAAGACCTATCTGGTGGATCATCCCCGCCAGGACCCGGGCGGTGTGCGCGCCGCGGCTGAACCCCATCAAGTAAATATCATCCGTGATCTCGTCGGCGTCTCCGACGGTTTGGCACAAATAGCTGTAGGCCTCTTTCACATTGTGTTCGAGGCCATATCCCGTGGCCATGCCCAACACTTCCTTGAACCGGCGCCACCCGCGCAGAAACGACGTCCCCTCCTCAAAGGTGCCTACACCCGGATCGTAATAGACAAGCTGGTCTTCGTTCCGCTCCAAAACACGATAGAGGCGCGGCAAATTTGTGGTGTTGGCGGTCAACGCGTTGGCTGTGCCGTCCAGCAGCAGGATAATCTTTCTAGGCATCGTCTCTCACCAAGGCAGGGCATCTGAATGACTTCTGTAATATGGCACCAGCTTGGCACAGATCGCCCCAGAGGGCAAAGTTGCGCGTGAAAAACCCGTCAAAGCAGAGCCCGAGCTTGCTCATCGGACGAATGCTCGCAACGCTCGATACCCCTTCAATGTGGGATCAAGCTGCGACTTGCAGAATTTGGCCTAAGGGCCACCAGACATCAGTTCAATGCCGCAGAGGCCGCCACTGTCTTGGCAACGTCCTCGCCGCTTTTGTAGGCGCCATTACAAAGCGCCACGTAGGGCGACCCCAGCGCTTCGCCCGCAAAGTAAAGCTTGTCATCGACCGGGCGGGCCAAAGCTTCTCGGGCCGAGTAGCGACCGGGGCGGGCCGCTGCATATGCACCCAGCGTGTTGGGGTTTTCGGCCCAATCCGTCAGACGCCCTTTGACAAAGTGTTTGCGCACGTCGCTTCCCGCCATTTTGACCACTTCGCCCAAGGCAAAATCCACTGCAGCAGCCTCGCCTACTCTTGACAGCTCCCAGCCGAATTCACCACCGACAAACCCCACCATATAGTTGAAATCAAACGGCCAGGTCAGAAAGAAACAAGCCGGTGTCGCGCTTTGCGCGGGCACCTGGTAGTCCAGCCAGTTGTTGGGCACAAAGCCTAGCCGCGTGTCTTTGAACTGAAGACAAACTTTGGCCAGCAAGCCCATGGGCAAATCGGCAATGGCGACTTGGGTGTCCTGAGGCAGACCCGTGGTGAACTTGATCTTGCCCGCGGTCAGAACTCCGGTCGACACTGTGACAATGCAGGCCTTGCCCTCAATCGTACCGGTAGGGGTCTCAACCCGCACGCCCTTTCCGGACCAGTCTATTGCCTTGGCTGGCGTATTCAAAGCCACGGGGATATCACGAAAGTGATGGGACACAACAGCCCCCAATCCTTCTTTGACGATATACGACGGGTTGCCCCCTTCCGAGTTCCAATAATCTTTCGTCGACAGATCCTTGAAATCGACACCCCAGTCCATCGGACCAATCCAGGTCTGTGCAACACCCGTATTGGGGTTGTCCGCCGGGATCACCGAAGAGGCCGCCACATCAAGTCCCGCTTCACCTGCCGCGTTCAAAGCCTGCTCAACAGCACCCCACCCATTATCGTTGGCGCGGCGCTGCTCGGCGTTGGCCAGCTTGCCATCCACATAAAACGAGCTGCTGGCATTGGAGTGGTTTTTCAGCGTGAAGTTGTTTTGCTCTGCAATCCATTTGAACGGGTTACTCTGCCCCGCATTGATCCAGCTGCACCCGTGATCAAACGGAACACCGAAAGTATCGCTTTCGGTGTAAGCACGCCCGCCGATGCGCCCAGCCGCTTCGATCACAGCCACGGAATACCCGGCATCCATCAACGTCTTCGCGGCGGTCAGCCCCGCAATCCCGGCCCCGACAATGATCACATCTGGGTTGCTCGGCAAAGCCTGGGCAGATACCGGAATCGCCGCAAATGCGGATAGACCCCCTAAAACGCTGCGTCGTGTAACCTGCGAAGTCGTTGAATTTCTCATGATTTTCCACTCTGTGACGAAAATTTTTCGGCGGAACCGCGTTCAATTACCTACACAGATGCCTTGACTCATTGAAAAAATCAACACATTCATTGAATGAACATTCAATTGATCGCATCCAATTACACAATTGTTATTGCTGGAATGCGGAGTGTGGAGTCATAGTTGACGCCATAATCATGCGTATGGTCCGGGTCGGCCCTGCGCGCATCTAAGGCTGGAGACACCAGCTCACAATAGGGAGAAATACAAATGGATGTACTTGACCAACTTGGTGCCGTGAAAGAAGGCAAAATGAGCCGACGCGCCTTTACACGGTCGCTTATGGCGGCTGGCGTCGGAATGGCGACAGTCCCCTTTGCCAAGCAAGCGCGCGCAGCCGAGGGCGATCAGGCGACATATTTCACCTGGGGTGGCTATGACATTCCCGAGCTCTTTGGCGAATATCAAGCAAAGAACGGCGAGCTGCCAAACTTCGCCATCTTCGGGGCTTCTGAGGAAGCTTTGACAAAAATGCGCGGTGGGTTTGTTGTTGATGTTTCGCACCCCTGCAATCAGGCACTGCCGCGCTGGAAGGCCTCGGGCCTGTTCCAGCAGATCGACAAATCACGCCTTGCCCACAGTGGTGATGTGATCCCCGAACTCTATGACATGGAAGGCAACGCCGGGGACGGTGAAAACGTCTGGATGGTGCCGTTTGACTGGGGTCAAACCTCGATCACATACCGCACCGACCTCTATGACCTCGACGGCGCAGAGGAAAGCTGGGACATGCTCTGGGACGAGCGTTACAGCGGCAAGCTGGGCAGCTTGGGTTCAGGGGCAGACGCTTGGTGGATTGGTGCCATCAAGGCCGGCATCGGGTTTGAAAACATCGACACCCCCGAAGCGTTTGAGAAGATTGCGGCAGAGATGCGCGCCCAGCGTCCATTGATCCGCGTCTACACTGACGACACCACAACGCTCGAGCAGGCTCTGGCCTCGGGCGAATTGGCGGCGGCGATGACATGGAATTCTTCCGCGACCCTTCTGAAGTCCGAAGGCGTGCCCGTGAAGTTCGCGCAGCCTAAGGAAGGCGCTCTGACATGGGTCTGCGGCCTTATGGTGCACAAAGATGCGCCAAATCTCGACCGCGCCTATGAAGTGATCGACAGCCTGCTGAGCGTCGACACGGGTAAGTTCATGATCAACGATTATGGGTATGGCCACTCGAACGCGAAATCCTTCGACGAGTTTGACGCGGAAACACTGGCAGGTCTCGGACTGAGCAAGACCCCAACCGACATTCTGGCGGCCGGTCATTTCCAAGTGCCTCAGTCGCAGGAGTGGGAATCGAAGATGAACGGCATGTTTGAGCAAATCAAAGCCGGCTTCTGATCCCAAAGCAAACGCAGCCGATCCCAACACGGGATCGGTTGTTTTTCTCTGAACCCCTTTCCTGTTTCTTATCAGACCCTGCGTGTTCAGGGTCTTCAGGACACAGGAGCTTGTTAAGGCTCACTCTCAGACAAAGGACATAAGGCTCATGGCGGATGTCACGACTAAAATGCCCCCGGCAGCCAGTGGTGGACGCAGACGCCTGACCTGGCGTGCAAGGTTTCAGCAAAGCGACGCTCTGAAGGGTTACAGTCTTTTAACGCCAACACTCATTGTGCTGCTCATCGGGATCGTGATCCCCTTCGGCATTCTGATCACCATCAGCCTCTGGACCGCCAACGGCTTTGGGTTTGATACAACCCTGACCACCAACAACTACGAAACCGCCATCGAGCAACCGATCTACGGCGCTTTGCTGGGGCGGTCTTTTTGGGTGTCGGGCTGGGCCACCGTGGCCACGGTCGTGCTGTCTTATCCGATGGCCTACTACGTTGCCTTCCACGTCCATCGCAACAAGATGATGTGGATCGTGCTGATGACCCTGCCCTTCTGGACCAGCTATCTGCTGCGCGTCTTTGCCTGGAAGGTGGTGCTGGGTTACGAGGGTGTGATCAACTCCGGCCTTCTGGGCCTTGGATTGATCGACGCGCCGCTCGAGTTCTTGCTCTATTCTCCCAATGCCGTTGTGATCACCCTGGCCCATGCCTGGGCCGCGTTTGCGATCCTGCCGATGTATGTGTCGCTTGAAAAGATCGACAAGTCCTTGCTGGAAGCCGCCACTGATCTGGGCGATGGCCCTGTGGCGCGGTTCTTCCGCATCACCTTTCCGCTGTCGATGCCAGGTATCATCTCGGCCAGTCTGCTTATCTTTATTCCCACCACGGGTGATTACATCACACCCGCCCTGCTGGGTGGCCCGGATGGGCTGATGATCGGGAATCTGGTGCAGCTCCAATTTGGGCCAGTGAACAACTGGCCAATGGGGGCTACGCTGGCGATCCTCCTGATGCTGTCCATCGCCGCCATAGCGCTGGTCTTCTTGCTGTTGACCAAATTTGTCCGGAGCCGCCTGACATGAGCAAATCAACTTCGTACATCAACCGTCCCAACCGGCCCTTGCAGGTTTATGCGATCATCTTTTTGATCTTTCTCTACGTGCCGGTGCTGTTCCTACCGCTCTTCAGCTTCAACGACAGTATCTACGTGAAGTTCCCGATCGAAGGATTTACACTGAAATGGTACGGCGAGTTGATGAACCGCCAGCCGGTTTGGGATTCGTTGATGAATTCGATCAAGGTTGGCATCGCCACAGCGATCTTCTCGACGACGCTGGGCATTTTTGCTGCCAAAGCCATTACCCGTTACCGCATTCCGGGCAAATCCTCGATTGTGGGCTTCATCCTTTTGCCGTTGGTGGTACCAGGCATCATCTTTGGGGTCGCTTTGTTGGTGCTGTTCAGCCGAATGGGTGTTCCACTGACGCTCTACACTGTGACGGTAGGCCATATCATCATTTGCCTTCCCTTCTCGATTGCAACCCTGTTGCCGCGGTTCGAAGGGTTTGATGCCTCCATCGAGGAAGCCTCGGCTGATCTAGGTGAGAATGGCTGGTGGACCTTCTGGCGGGTAACGTTCCCGATGGTGTTTCCCGGTATTCTGGCCAGCCTTTTGCTGACCTTCACCGTATCATTTGACGAATTCATCATGGCCTTCTTCCTCACAGGCACGGACCCAACATTGCCGATGTACATCTGGAGCCAATTGCGCTTCCCACAGGAATTCCCATCGGTGCTGGCCATGGCGTCCATGATTATTGTCACCTCATTCATCATTGTCTTTATCGGACAATGGATTAACCGCGATGCAGCCTTTGCCAGCGTCAAAAAGGACCACTAAGCATGAGCAACGACGCCTTCATTTCCATCCAGAATGTCGACAAGTACTTTGGCAAATTCCAAGCCGTCGACAATGTGAATGTTGATATCGGCCACGCCGAATTTTTCTCGCTTTTGGGGTCGTCCGGCTGTGGCAAAACCACGTTACTGCGGATGCTCGCCGGGTTTGAAAACCCGACCAACGGTGAGATCTATATCGATGGTCAGGCCATGTCCGAGGTGCCACCCCACATGCGCCCCGTGAATATGGTGTTCCAAAGCTACGCGATTTTCCCGCATCTGAACGTGCGTGACAACATTGCCTATGGCCTGCGCAAACAGAAACTCAGCAAGGCCAAGCGGTACGAGATGGTGGACGAGATGCTGAACCTCATCGCCCTGCCCGACTACGGCGACCGCAAGGCCAATGAACTCTCGGGCGGGCAACGTCAGCGGATCGCTTTGGCTCGCGCGCTGATCCTGCGGCCCAAGGTACTTTTGCTCGATGAACCACTGGGGGCTCTGGACAAGCAACTTCGCGAGCAGATGCAGCTAGAGTTGCGCGCATTGCAGCGTCAGGTCGGGATTACCTTTGTGTTCGTGACCCACGACCAAGAAGAGGCGCTGACCCTGTCAGATCGTATCGCCGTGATGTCCGGCGGGCGCGTGTTGCAGCTCGACACGCCGACAGGCCTGTACGAGACCCCGCAAACTCAGGAAGTCGCGTCGTTTATCGGCACGATGAATTTCTTCGATGCCGAGGTGTCAAAAGCAAGCACCGCGACAATCGACATGTCTGCGATGGGATTGGGCAAGGTCTCGGCGCCCGCACGCGACCGCCAATATCCCAAAGGAGCTCATGTTCAGGTGGCCATACGCCCGGAAAAACTACGGCTGACCGAAGACAAACCGGATGGTGTCGCAAACGCCATCCAAGGGACCCTTCAAAACGCAGCCTATCTGGGAGAGCGCAGTCACTTCTACGTGGCACTTGACGGAGTGGAAAAGCCCGTGGCGGTCTCGTCTCAGAACCGCGAGCAGAAAAGCGGTGTCGGCGAAGACAAACGACCGGTCTGGCTCAGCTGGAGCGACGACGCGCTTGTCGTATTGGACGCGCATTAAAGGCAGGGCACCGCAGAAATGACCGAAGTAACTCCGAAAGCGGCCAAGACCAATCAAAAGGCGGGGCGCACGGCGTCCAAAGAAGTGCGCCGTCTGCAGCTGATCGAGGCCACTATTGAATCCATCTCGAAGTTTGGCATTTCCGGCACGACCATGACGACAGTCACTGGGTTTGCCGGATTGTCACTGGGTATCGTGAACTTTCACTTTAAAAATAAAGAAAACCTTTTCGAGGAAACCCTGCGCCATTTGGCCAAAGAACACCGCGCACAGTGGCGTAAGTTTGCCAACAGCGAACGTCTTAGCCCTGCCGAGAAACTTAGGGCCATTGGCGATGCGAACTTTCACCCCAGTATCTGCAACCGCAAAAAACTGGCCGTGTGGTTCGGCTTTTACGGCGAAGCTGGATATCGCGCGTCATACCGCAAGATCATGACCGAATATGATACCGAACGCTGGGATGCGCTCAACGCGTTGTGTCAAATGGTGATTGTTCAGGGGGAATACGCAGGTCTTGAGTCCGACAAAATCGCTGACACGCTAGAAGGGTTGTACGATGGGTTTTGCCTCAACATCCTGATGTACCCTGGCGAGTTCTCACGCGAAATCGCCAAAGAACGACTGCATGAATATCTGGCCACCACCTTCCACAGTCACTTTCAGCTCCCGAACCCGAAGAGTTGCCAAGGGTAGCGCAAGGAAAAGTCATGTCCCGTGATCCGCGTTATGACGTTCTGTTTGAGCCGGTGAAAATCGGCCCCGTCACCGCACGCAATCGGTTCTATCAAGTCCCGCATTGTAATGGCATGGGCCGGGTGTATCCGTCATCAATGGCCGCAATGCGTCGGACCAAAGCCGAAGGCGGCTGGGCCGTTGTCTGTACGGAAGAAGTTGAAATCCACCCTTCTGGCGATCATTCACCTTGGTCAGGTGGGCGGCTATGGGATGATCGTGATGTGCCAATTCATGCGCGCATGTGCGATGGCATCCACGAATTTGACAGCCTCGCCGGGATCGAACTGAACCATGCAGGCGTTATGGCCGCGGGTAAATACAGCCGGATCGCGCCTTTGGGGCCTTCGCATACACCGATCCCGACGTATGATCCCATACAGGCCCGTGCCATGGACCTGACGGACATCGCTGATCTACGCAAATGGCACCGTGACGCTGCAGTGCGCGCCCGCACGGCGGGTTATGATCTGGTCTATGTCTATATTGGGCATCAACTCAGCACGATGTCGCATTTCCTGTCGCCCTACCGCAACCGCCGCACTGATGCCTATGGTGGCTCTTTGGAAAACCGCGCGCGACTCTTTCGCGAAATCCTTGAGGACACCAAAGAGGCCGTCGGCGACACCATGGCCGTCGCTGTCCGCTTTTCCGTAGATGAACTTTTGGGCGATGTCGGATTCACCTCTGAAGCTGAAGGACGCGAGCTGATCGAGATGTTGGCCGAGGTGCCCGACCTGTGGGATGTGAACATATCGGGTTGGGAAAATGACAGCGCCACATCGCGTTTCAAAGAGGCCGGGTTCCAGGACGACTATGTGTCTTTCGTCAAAGGCATAACCACGAAACCCGTCGTCGGTGTGGGCCGCTACACCTCGCCCGATGCGATGGTGTCGATGGTTAAAGGCGGGCATCTGGATTTCATCGGTGCCGCGCGGCCGTCCATTGCCGATCCGTTCCTGCCCAAGAAGATCGAAGACGGCCGGATCGAGGACATCCGTGAATGTATCGGCTGCAATATCTGCGTGTCCGGTGATCAGACCTTTGTACCAATCCGCTGCACTCAGAATCCTACAATGGGTGAGGAATGGCGGCGTGGATGGCACCCGGACCGGATGAACCCCAAAACCTCGGACGACATCGTGTTGATCGTTGGCGGAGGCCCCTCCGGGCTGGAGGCCACGCGCGCTTTGGGGCAACGCGGATATGCGGTGACGCTGGCCGAGGCTGGCCCAGAATTGGGCGGGCGACTGGTTCATGAACGCCGCCTGCCCGGGCTGTCTGAATGGGGCCGCGTGGTGGACCACCGCACCTATATGATCAGCCAGATGTCCAATGTGCACACCTATCTGAACAGCCCGTTAGACGCACAGCAAGTTATGGAGTTTGAAGCCGATCACGTGGTCATCGCCACAGGCTCTCGCTGGGACACGCAGGGCATCGGACGCGCAAATCCGACTGGCATCGAATTTGCATCTGGGTCGAACATCATGACGCCAGATGATGTGTTCAAAGGCACCTCGCCGGACGGCCCTGTCGTGATCTTTGACGATGACCATTACTTTATGGGCGGTCTGCTGGCGGAAAAGCTGCATGCCGAGGGCCATGAGGTCTCCCTCGTAACCCCTGCCAGCACCGTATCGGCTTGGACCGTTGACACGCTGGAGCAACACATCATTCAGTCGCGCTTGATGGAAATGGGTGTGAAAATCGTCACTTCGCACAATCTGGCATGTGTGACCCCCGGTCAGGCAGTACTCAGCTGCAGCTACACCGGTGCGGAGCGAAGTGTCGACTGCAAGACCGTCCTGCCTGTGACCATGCGACTGCCCGTGGATGATCTGTACCAGACGCTGCTCCAGACCAAGGTCAAATCGCTGACTCGCATTGGTGACGCGCTCGCACCCAGCACCATCGCCGCAGCCGTGCATTCCGGCCACCTCTTTGCCCGCGAATTGAACGAACCGGACAAAGGCAACGTGCCCTTTGATCGCGAACTGTCCGAGCTTTCCCCACATTTCCCGCAAGGAACCTGATCCATGCCCCGTGATACGTCAGACCGAGATCCACGCTACGACATCCTGTTCGAGCCAATGAAGATCGGACCTGTCACGGCAAAGAACCGGTTCTACCAAGTCCCGCATTGCACCGGTATGGGCCACATGCGGCCCCGGACCCTCGCTGAAATGCGTCGCGTGAAAGCCGAAGGGGGCTGGGGCGTGGTGTGCACAGAATACAACTCAATCCATCCCTCCTCGGATGATCTGCCCACCCCCTCTGCCTCGCTGTGGAATGACAGTGATATCCGGGCCCATCGCATGATGACCGACGCGGTGCACGAGCACGGCGCTTTGGCCGGAGCCGAGCTGTGGTATGGCGGGCATCGCTCGGCCAATCTGATGACCCGCGAAGTGGCGATGGATATCCAATCCGTCCCCAATGCCGTGGGCCACCCGTTTCAGACCCGCGCGATGGATAAGACCGACATCAAGAACCTGCGCCGCTGGCATCGCAAGGCGGCTCTGCGCGCACGTGATGCGGGCTTTGACATCGTCTATGTTTACGCCACTCACACGTATCTTCTGTCCAATTTCCTCAACCCAGCGATCAACACCCGCACAGATGAATACGGCGGCTCTCTGGAAAACCGCACTCGTCTGATGCGCGAGTTGATCGAAGAAACCAAAGACGCCGTGGGGGACCGCTGCGCCGTAGCCGTGCGTTTCGCCGCGGATGAAGAAACCGGCGAGGACGGCGCGCCAATCTTTGGCGAACGCCGCGAGATGTTTGAAATAATGGCCAATATGCCCGACATCTGGGACATCAACATTCAGGATTACAGCCTCGAAATGGGCGTTTCGCGTTTCATCAAGGAAGCCTCGCTTGAACCCTACATGGAGTTCATCAAGGCCACGACCGACAAGCCGGTTGTCACGGTCGGCCGCTTTACCTCTCCCGACACGATGGTCAGTCAGCTCAAACGCGGCGTGATGGATTTCGTGGGTGCCGCCCGGCCATCCATCGCTGATCCCTTCCTGCCCTCGAAAATTGAAACCGGAGACCTGTCGGCCATCCGCGAATGCATTGGGTGCAACATCTGTTATTCCGGCGACAGCACTGGCACACCGATCCGCTGCACGCAGAACCCAACGATGGGTGAAGAGTGGCGTAAAGGCTGGCACCCCGAAAAGATCGAAGCAGCCCATGCTGAGGAAAGCGTTCTGATTGTCGGCGCTGGCCCCGCCGGGCTGGAAGCCGCCCGTGCACTTGGCCGACGCGGCTACAACGTGATGCTCGCCGAAGGCACCACCGAATTGGGCGGGCGTGTCACCCGTGAAAGCACCCTGCCGGGCATGTCCGAATACGCCCGCGTGCGGGATTACCGCGTGCAGCAACTGCAAGAGATGGTCAACGTCGACATCTTCCTCGACAGTCAGATGGGCGTAGACGAGGTGATGGAAGTGGGTGCAGATCACGTCTGCATCGCCACCGGGTCCACGTGGCGCAAAGAGCGCTACAACTGGGAAACTTATGTGGGTGTCGCCGCCGAAGGCACCGACCCGTTGATCCTGGCACCAGATGACATCATGTCCGGCCGACTGCCCGAAGGCCCGGTGCTGGTCTACGACGAAGACAGCTATTACATGGGAAGCGTGATAGCTGAATGCTTGCGCAACAATGGCAATGACGTGACCCTTGCCACCACGTCCGAAAATGTATCGGCCTGGGCTGGCAAAACATCCGAACGTTGGCGTGTACGGAGCCATCTGGCTCGGCTGGGGGTCAAGTTTGAACTGGCGCAAGAGCTGCTCAGCTTCGACGGCGAGACCGCCACGTTGTCCGATGTCTTTTCGGGCGCTGAAATCCCCGTGCACGCCGCGGCAGTGGTGATGGTCACGGCCCGAGCACCCTCGGATGACCTTTATCAAGCGTTGATGGACAGCGTGGACGGCAACGCTGATCAGCTGCCCTTCACCCTCAAACGCATCGGTGATTGCGAAGCGCCAGCCATCGTTGCCGCCGCCACCTATGCCGGCCACCGCTATGCCCGCGAACTGGGCAACCCGCCAGACCCCGACGAGCCGCTGAAACACGACCGCGTTGATGTGGGTGAAACCCCCGAAGGCGCGCATCTGAACGGAGGATGACATGAGTGAGCCCAGCCAGAAATACCTCGACACCCTGACGCTCTATTACGAAGAAGAAGTCGAGGGCGAGGCATATTTCCATGCTTTGGCCGAGCGATTCTCCGACCCTGAAGAACGCCGCAAGATGACGATGGTGGGTGATGTGGAAACCTATGCCTACAAAGCCGTGCAACCCTTGCTGGAAAAGTACAGCCTCACACCTCGACCCCTTGACGAGCTTCGAAGTGCCGCTCGCAATTCAGGGCTGGAGGCCGAAGGCGACTACCTCCATTTCATCCGCAAATGGCAGGTCGAATTCCCCGGCTACATCGACGATTTCGAGGGTCTGGAGGCCATGGCCCCGGCCGAAGATGTACCCCTGCTGAAGATCCTTACGGATCACGAACACGCGGCGATTGCCTTTATCGAGCGTGAACTTAAGGGCGATCCCAACTGCACCGACCCGATGCAACATTATCTGGACACGGGGACGGCATGACACTACGGCGGTTGCCTCTGGCGTTGGTGTTGGCCGTTTTGGCCGGCGGCGGAATTGCTTCAATTGCGCTGACACGGTCAGACCCTTTGCCAATTACTTTGCCCGACGTGGGTGCTGAGCTGCCGACGGCCTGTTCCACATGTGATGCACGCGCCGCTGCCAAGAAGCGTTCACGCGAGGCTCTGCAATCCAAAGCCACCGAGGCGGAGTAAGGGCGATGGAGTTACCCACGCTCCTCTCTCCCCTGACCATCAGGGGTCACACCTTCAAGAACCGTATCTTTTCCACCGGACATATGACGGTGATGCTGCAAGACGGCGTGCCGACGGACCGCATGGTCGCCTATCATGCAGCGCGGGCCAAAGGTGGGGCGGCGCTGATCATCATCGAAGCTGCGCGCACCCATCCCTCGGGCGACAGCGGTCGGCCCGCCATTCGCGCCTATGATGATGCTTGCATCCCTGGCTACAAACGCATCGCCGAGGCCTGCCATCCGCATGGCTGCAAGGTCTTTGGCCAGCTGACCCATCCGGGCCGCGAAATGCCTCTGACGGCGGAAGGCACCCATGCCGTCGCCTACGCCCCCTCGGCCATCCCGAATGAACGCTTTCATGTGATGCCGCGTGAGATGCCAATTGCCATGGTTCGGGAGTTGATCGTCAGTTTCGGAAGTGCCGCGCGCCGTCTACAACAGGCCGGGCTGGATGGGGTCGAGGTGGTCGCAGCGCATGGGTATCTCCTCAGCCAGTTTCTCAATCCGCGCACCAATCAGAGATCGGATGATTACGGTGGCACACCCGAAAATTGCCTACGCTTTGTGACTGAAATCCTCTCAACCGTCCGCGCCGCCGTTGGAGAGGAGATGATCGTCGGCCTGCGCCTTTCGGGCGATGAGAAAGAACACGACGGCATCCCGGCCCCCGAAATGCTGGGCATCGCAACCGCCCTCGCCGCCACGGATGATCTGGATTACCTCAACGTCGCAGCGGGCAGTTCGTCAGGCCTTGCCGGGTCCACCCACATCGTGCCCCCCATGGCCTATGAGGCGGGCTACACGGCACCCTACGCCGCCGCAATCAAGGCACAGGTTCCGATCCCGGTCTTCGTTGCAGGCCGGATCAACCAACCCCAGATTGCGGAAACCGTGCTGGCCAGCGATCAGGCGGACATGTGCGGCATGACCCGAGCGCTGATCACCGATCCACTGATGCCCGTCAAAACCTCTGAGGGGCGGCTGGACGACATCCGCGCCTGTGTTGCCTGCAATCAGGCTTGTATCGGACATATGCTGAATGGATATCCGATCTCGTGTATTCAGCACCCCGAAACCGGTCGTGAACTGGAGTATGGCACTCTGGCTCCCGCAGGTGATCCACGCAAAGTGATGGTCATCGGCGGCGGTCCTGCCGGACTCAAGGCCGCATCCATCGCAGCAAAGCGCGGCCATCGCGCGACTTTGTATGAGGCCCACGCTACCCTGGGCGGGCAAGTCAATTTGGCGCAAATGCTGCCCGGCCGGGCGGAATTTGGCGGTGTCACCACGAACCTCAGCCACGAGGCCGAACTGGCCGAGGTGTCGATCAAACTGAACGCGCCGGTGACGTTGCAAACCATTGAGGCCGCAGCCCCCGATGCCATCATCCTCGCCACCGGGGCCACGCCCTATATGCCCGTTGTCGAAGGTGCTGATGAGGCACATATGGTTGAGCCATGGGCGGTTCTGCAAGGCACCGCCAACGTGGGCAGCCGCGTGGTGATTGCTGATTGGCGCTGCGATTGGGTGGGGATTGGCATGGCTGAACGTCTGGCGCTGGATGGTTGTCACGTCCGGCTGGTGGTGAACGGTCAAAGCCCCGGGCAATCCATCCCGCAATACGCCCGCGACGTGGCCCTTGGCACTCTGCACAAGCTGGGGGTCAAGGTCACGACACATGCCCGTTTGTTCGGTGCCGACCAAGACAGCGCATACTTCCAGCACACTCTGTCAGGAGAGGCCTTGGTGATGGAAGAGGTCGATACTGTGGTCACTGCCCTCGGCCACCGCTCGGATGATGCACTTGCCAGAGAGCTGGCCGATTGGCCCGGCGATGTGCATATCATTGGCGATTGCCTCGCTCCCCGCACCGTGGAAGAGGCCGTGCTTGATGGGTTAAGAATAGGAGCCACGTTATGATCCACATGCTCTCCAGCTTCAACCTGCGCGACGGCGAGGACCTTGAGACCTTCCGCGCCGATTACACCGCCTTCATCGCAGACCTGACCGCCGCCGGCATAATCGCCTCCGCAGGCCCCATCGGCATCCGTGTATCTGACACTCCGATGGACACGGATGATGCCAACCCCTGCCAGCTGTTCTCCATCCTCAGCTTCCACAACCGCGCCCATCTGGATGCCGCCTATGCCCATATCGAAGCCCGCGCCAAACTGGGCACGAAATCGCACATCCGTATGTACATGCACCTGCGCGATACAGTGTTCACGTGCTGGGAAGATGCGGATTGAGTGTGTTGATGCGCCTTTCCAGATTGGCCGTAAAGCGGACCTCGACTAAAATCTAAAGCGACTGATACTTTGGCTCTGGTGCACTAGAAGCCAATCATGATCTGGCACACTAAACGGTCTAAATCAGATGGTGCAAACCTTCTCCATATCGTGATCTTCCCAAAGGTTGGAAAAACAGATGCAAAGCAAAGAACTACACAATAAATGGGTGGGTCTAGTCGAGGTGGCACAGCTAGGCGGAAATGATGAACTAGGCGAAAACAGAGGCGCGAATGTAACCGTAATTGCCTATTGCGAAGGCAAAAGCGATTTTGAAATCGTTGTCGAGCGTGCTTTGTGCGGTATTGGGCTTACGTTGGTTGAGTCAACAGATGTGGAAACGTGCGAATACAGATTTAGTGTTTACGAAGTAGAACAGGAATTCAAAGACGCAGTGAGGCAAGTCAGTTTTCAGAATCCTGTTGTTTTCATGACATTTCATACTTTTCCGCTTCAGTGTCACTAGCCCTCGTTTGATGCGTGTCAAAGCCAAGCGCATGTAGTTAATTTGGGTCTTCATTGGGCTCAAAACAAACCTCAAGACCAAATAATTTGCTATTAGAAACAACAGCGTTGCAGGGATCACTCCCCGTAGGGCACCCAGATGTTCTTCACTTCGGTCGCGTGACGCAAAAATTCTTCGCCCGTACCTTGGGCCGGGTCGCGCCAATCTGTAGCCAAACCATAGTTCACCCACGTCAGTTTCAGATTTGCAGCCGCCGCGAGTTCCACCATCGCCGCTCCCTTAGCCGAACCGTGATACCACATCGCGTCCACGCCATAGTGATCCGCCAGGACCCGGCTTAGATCATCTTTGGGACCGGTCACGATATTGACCACCCCACCGGGTAGATCAGAGGTGTCGAAAACCTGATAGAGGTCCGTCGCTGCCAGCGGATAGGCCTCGGATGGCACCACCACAACAGCATTTCCCATGGCAATCGCCGGGGCCACCAATGACACCATCCCGAGCAGCGGCGCAGCATTGGGACAGGCTATCCCCATGACGCCCACGGGTTCCTTCATCGCCATGGCCACACCCCGGATTGGGACGCCGTGCACGGCGCCATCGTATTTGTCAGCCCATGCCGCATAGGTGAACCAACGATCAACAGCCGCGCTGACTTCAGCCTCTGTTGCCTTGGCCGTGGCCCCTGTCATCTGGCGCAACCGGTTCTGAAACTCCTCAGAACGCGCTGAAAGATTCTCGCCAATGTAATACAGGATCTGTGCCCTGAGGTGCCCCGAGGCCTTGCCCCACCCACCCTGCGCCGCCGTCGCGGCCTCAACCGCGTTGCGGATATCCTTGCGGCTGCCATGGCCCACATGTGCAATCAGCGCACCCTTCGGAGTACAGACAGGCAGGCTATGCCCACTATCTGGCCGCGCTTGCTTGCCACCGATGTACATCTTTGCCGTGCGGTCCACCGAAGCCAGAACGCTGTTTTCCGTTGGCACCACCGGATTGGGCTCCTTGAGGGCATTGCGCTTTTTCCCGGTGATCGGAACAAGATACTCATATAGTCCCTCGCGCCCGCCTTCGCGGCCAAAGCCACTTTCGCGCATGCCGCCAAACCCGGCAGCGGCGTCAAACTGGTTGGTGGAATTCACCCAAACCACACCTGCCCTGATCTGTGGTACCACGCCCAAAGCCAGATTAATATTCTCGGACCAGACCGAAGCCGCCAATCCGTAGCGCGTATTATTGGCCAGTTGCACCGCCTCGGCGGGCGTGCGGAAGGTCATGGCCACCAGCACCGGACCAAACACCTCCTCCTGCGCCAAGGTCGCCCCCGCCTCGACACCGGTCAGCAAGGTTGGAGGGTAGTAACAACCATTCTCGGGCATCGTGCAGCCCGGCTGATAGATCTCGACTCCTTCGCCCAGTCCCAGATCAACCATCTGTCTGATCCGCTCCAACTGCACCGGATCCACGATAGCCCCTACATCAATGGATTTGTCCAGGGGATCGCCCACCCGCAGGTTATCCATACGATGTCGTATCTTTTGATAAACCCGTTCGGCTACGGATTCCTGCACCAGCAGGCGAGAGCCGGCACAGCATACCTGTCCCTGATTGAACCAGATCGCATCGACCAGGCCTTCAACAGCACTGTCCAGATCAGCGTCCCCGAATATCACGTAAGGAGATTTCCCACCCAGCTCCAATGTCAGCTTCTTGCCCGTGCCCGCGGTTTGCTCGCGCAGCTTCCGACCCACGGCGGTCGATCCGGTGAAGGCCACTTTGTCCACGTCCGCATGTCCTGCGATCAGGGCGCCCACGTCGCCATGACCGGTGATGATGTTCACCACCCCTTTGGGCAGTCCGGCCTGCTGGCAGATCTCAGCAAAAAGCAACGCTGTCAGAGAGGTATACTCGGCTGGTTTCAACACCACCGTGTTGCCCGTCGCCAAAGCAGGAGCCACCTTCCAGGCCAACATAAGCAAAGGAAAATTCCACGGGATCACCTGACCCGCAACGCCCACCGGTGCATAGCCCGCAAACTCTGTGTCCAACAACTGCGCCCAACCCGCGTGATGGTAGAAATGCCGTGCAACCAACGGCACATCCGCGTCCCGCGCCTCACGAATAGGTTTGCCATTATCCAGGCTTTCCAATACCGCCAGCAACCGTGCGTGTTTTTGCACCAACCGCGCAATCGCATAGAGATACCGTGCACGGCCCGGACCGCCCAGGGCCGCCCAATTTTTCTGCGCCTTGGACGCCGCAGCAACCGCAGCATCTACGTCCTTTGCGGATGCCTCTGTCAGTTCGGCCAAAACTTCGCCCGACCCCGGGGCGCGGCTTTCAAACCGTTTTCGTCCTGGCTTGGTAAACGCGCCTTCTATGAACAGACCGAACCGTCGTTCGTGCTGATCCAGCCAGGCATGGGCGGTTGCAGCACTCTCTGGCGCATCACCATACTCCATAGTATGGTAGGCGTCTTTCACCTTGCTCATTGCCGCATCCTCAGCTGATCCCATGTCGGAAAGCCGCTGAATAGCGCCCCGTCACGTGATGTTCCAATTGTCGTTCGATGTCCCCCAGGAGACTGGAAGCCCCGAACCTGAACAGGTCCGGTTGCAGCCAATCATCGCCGCATTCCTCTTTCATCATCGAGAGATACACCAATGCGTCCTTGGCCTTGGAAATCCCCCCCGCTGGCTTGAAACCGATCTTGTAGCCAGTCCGCTCACCATAATCGCGCAGCGTGCGCACCATGGTCAGGCTCACGGGGAGTGTGGCGTTGACACTTTCCTTGCCCGTTGAGGTTTTGATGAAATCCGCGCCGGCCATCATGCAGACTTGTGAGGCCCGCGCGACATTGCGCAGGCTGTCCAACTGGCCCGTCGCCAGGATGGCCTTTACATGCGCCGCCCCACAGGCCGCACGAAAGGCTTGCATTTCATCATAGAGCGCGTGCCAATCACCGCGCAATACGTGACGGCGCGAAATCACAATGTCGATCTCTTGCGCACCTGATGCGACCGAAGCTTCGATTTCGCGCACCCGAAGATTAAACGCCGACAGCCCGTCGGGAAATCCGGTCGAGACGGCGGCGACAGGAATGCCCGTGCCCTGCAATGCCTCAACGGCTGTTTCCACCATCTCGTGATAAACGCAGACCGCGGCTGGGGTGATGTTCAAGCTTTCAATGCCCAATGCCTCCACCAGGTCACGTCGGATCGGATGCCGGGCTTTGGCGCACAATCGCCGCACCTTGCCGGGTGTGTCATCTCCGCTGAGCGTCGTCAGATCCATCACCGCAATCGCCCGGCATAGCCACGCCGCCTGGTGTGCTTTCTTAACGGATCGCCGTGCGCTCAAGCTGCTTGCACGGCGCTCCACGGCCGAGGTGTTGACCTGTACGGAGGCCACCAGATCAAGGTCCAACTCCGTTCCCGCATTCCGCTCAAATCGGGGGGCCGGTGTGGTGGCCGGCACTTGGTCTGAGGTCAAATGGTGCGCTTCAACGTGCTTGGTGGTCATTTGGTTTGCCTCATCTCCTCCAGAAAGCTGGTTCCGTGGGGTGCCGGATCCACTTTCAGATGCGCGGCAATGGTGGCTCCGATGTCCGCCATATTGCGCAGTCCCAGCCCTGTTGATGCCGCGCCTTCCAGCCTTATCAGTACCGGTACCCGTTCGCGGGTGTGATCGGTACCGCGCCATGTCGGGTCATTTCCATGATCCGCCGACAGGATCAGCATATCGCCTACACGTAGCTGTGCAAACAACTCGGGCAGGCGCGCGTCAAATGCCTCGAGGGCAGCCGCATATCCCAGCGGATCGCGCAGGTGGCCATAGAGGGTGTCAAAATCCACGAAATTGGCAAACAGCAGGCCGCCGTCGTCCAGGTCTTTTGTCGCCCGCAGGGTCAGGTCAAACAGCGCCATGTTGCCATCAGCCTTGCGGGTCTCAGTGATCCCACGGTGCGCGTAGATGTCGCCTATCTTGCCCATGGCCAGCACCTGCCTGTCGGCCTGGCGCAATTGATCCAGTAACGTCCGGCCCTTGGGTGGCATGGTGAAATCCCGACGATGGCCTGTGCGAATAAACCCGGTGGCTGCATCCCCTGCAAAAGGACGCGCGATCACGCGGCCGATGTTGTAAGTGTCCGCAATCTTGCGTGTGGTCAGGCACAGCTCCAACAGCCGCTCCAGACCAAAGGCTTCCTCGTGGGCCGCGATCTGCAACACCGAATCCACTGAGGTGTAGATGATCGGTTTTCCCGTGCGCAGATGCTCTGCGCCCAACTCCTCGAGCACCGCCACGCCCGATGCATGATGGTTACCCAGCACACCGGGCAGTTTGGCGTTTGTGACAATCTCATTGATCAATTCGGGTGGAAATGAATCGTGCTTACCCGAAAAAACGCGTGGCGGCTCCATCACCGGAAACCCGGTTATCTCCCAATGACCAGATGGGGTGTCTTTGCCCGCACCTTTCTCGGTGGCGGCAGCCCAGCAACCAAACATATTGGATGTGGCTACTGGTTGGCCGTTGGCACAGGCCATCGCCTGAAACAGGCCAAGATCAGCCATATAAGGCAAATGAAGCGGGCCTGCGACAGGTCGTTTTGCGCTGGTTGCCCCATTCGCACAAACCCCTGAAATATGGCCAAGGGTGTTTGCGCCTTCATCCCCAAAAGCCGCCGCATCCGGCGCGCCTCCAATGCCAAAACTGTCGAGGATCACAAGGATGGCACGCATTAATCTTTCGTCCAGCGTGTCAGTTCAGCCTCGTCTTCCGCCTTGGCCGCAACCCAGTCTTTACCGTCCTTGGTGGTCTCTTTCTTCCAAAACGGTGCACGGGATTTCAGATAATCCATCAAGAATTCGGCGGCTTCAAAGGCATCTTTTCTGTGCCGGGATGATGTGGCAACCATCATGATCATTTCGTCGGCAACCAGCTTACCATGGCGATGAATGATCAAAATATCACCTATGTTCCATCGACTTTCCGCATCTTCAGCGATTTGCATCAGCGCTTTTTCAGTCATGCCCGGGTAATGTTCGATCTCCATCTGATCCAGACCACCCGCCACATCGCGCACAATCCCCGTGAATGTGACAACAGCGCCCATGCCCGTCTGCCGCGCGGCAAAACCCTGCGCCTCTCGGCCCAGATCGAATGCGTGCTCCTGCACTCGTATATCCACGCTACCCTCCTGTCATTGGGGGAAAGAATGCCACTTCCCTCGCATCTCCCAGAGGCGCATCAAATTCGGTCAACTCCTGGTCCACGGCGACGCGCAATGCACTCAGGTCTGCGAATGCGGCCTCATAGCGTTCTTCGCGTGTTCGCAATTCTTCGACCAGGTCCATCACCGTGTGTGCCGAGGTCTCAACCCGATCCTTGGGGTGGCCGATCCGTTCCCGAACCCATGCAAAATAGAGCACGTCGATCATGGGGTATCTTTCAGGTACGGGATAGACTTATTGAAGTAATCAAACCCGGAAACCGCAGTCAGGGCGGCCGCAAGCCACAAGAGCCAAAGACCCGCATGTCCACACCAGATCATGCCAGTGTACTTCCACTTGAGACCGTTCACGTCTTCTTCTTGCCCGGTCAAGATCGCTTCGACCAAAGCGTCATCCATGCCATACGCGAACATACCAAAGTAGTGTTCAAACACGCCTTGGGCAAAAAGCACTGCAATTGCGATCATTTGCGCGGTCGTTTTCCACTTGGCCAGCTTGGTGACCTTCAATGTGCCTGCTGTATCGCCCAGGAATTCCCGCAAACCCGAGACGAACACTTCGCGGAACAAAATCACCGTCGTCGGCAAGACCAGCCATGGCGACATGCTGGAGTATCCAAGGATCACCGCCAGCGCGATTACGACCATTGCCTTGTCTGCAATCGGATCCAGCATGGTGCCCAGCTTGGTGGTCTGTTTCCAAGCGCGCGCAAGGTAGCCGTCGAACCAATCGGTGGCAGCAGCACTCACGAACAGAACCAGTGCAAACCAGTCAGCCCAAGGCCTTGTAAAATATAGGAACATAATCGCCACACCTGGTGCTGCAAGCAGCCGGAGTGTGGTCAGGATATTTGGGATGTTCCAAGTCATGTCCCCTGTCTAGCCCGGATTGTTGCAAGGGGGAAGATGTGCGGTTGGGATGCCTCATCCGTTCTCGTGGAAAAAGTCGTAAACCTTCTGAGCAAGCGCATCCGAGACACCCTCAACCGCCTTCAAGTCAGCCAAGGCCGCCCGGCTGACCGCCTTGGCCGACCCGAAGTGCTGCAAGAGCGCACGTTTGCGCGCTGCGCCAACGCCGGGCACATCGTCCAACGGAGTCGCTCCCACGGCCTTGGCCCTTTTGGCGCGGTGGGTGCCGATGGCAAATCGGTGCGCTTCATCGCGCATCCGTTGCACGAAGTACAAGACGGGATCGTTGTGCTTCAATGCTTTGGGGCGCTGACCTGTCCGGTGGAATTCTTCCTTGCCGTGATCACGGTCCACCCCTTTGGCTACTCCGATCATCGGCAGGTCCGTGACGCCCATTTCGCGCATGATCTGTGCCACGGCACTGACTTGCCCCGCCCCTCCATCAATCAGCAGTAGATCAGGCCAAAGACCGTGTTCGCGATCCGGGTCGTCCTTCAACAGACGTTTGAACCGACGCATCAGAACTTCTTTCATCATGCCAAAGTCGTCACCGGGGGTCAGATCATCCCCCTTGATGTTGAACTTGCGATAGTGGTTTTTCATGAATCCTTCAGGGCCTACCACGATCATCGCGCCGACGGCATTGGTGCCCTGAATGTGGCTGTTGTCATAAACTTCAATGCGTTGCGGCACGCTTGGCAGATCAAAGGCATCTTTCAGACCCCTCAAAAGCTTGCCCTGCGTGGCCGTCTCGGACATCTTGCGCGCCAGGCTTTCACGGGCATTGCGCAAGGCACTGTCAATCAACTCGGCTTTCTCACCCCTCTGCGGTACCAGCAACGTCACCTTGCGGCCCAGCTTTTCGGACAAGGCGCTTGTCATCAAATCCGGGTTTTCAATTGCGTTGGACAAGATCAGCTGCCGGGGCGGTTCCTTGCTGTCGTAGAACTGACCGATGAAGGCCTCAAGGGCCTCTGCTTCATCCACATGTTCACCAACGCGGGGATAGAAATCACGGTTGCCCCAGTTTTGACCGGCGCGGATGAAAAAGACCTGTACGCAGGCTTGTCCTTTCTCCAGATGCAGCGCGATCAGGTCAGCCTCATCGACAGTACGCGGGTTGATGCCCTGAGACGTCTGTACCTGCGTCAACGCCTTGATCCGATCCCGCAGTGCTGCGGCGCGCTCAAACTCCATGGCGTCTGAGGCCTCTTGCATTTGCGAGGCAAGCTTCTCCTGAATTTCCGTGCTACGCCCGGACAGATACCTTTCAGCATCCTTCACCTGCTGCGCATATTGCATCTTGTCGATGTGACCTACGCAAGGGGCGGTGCACCGTTTGATCTGGTACTGCAGGCACGGGCGCGTGCGGCTTTCGAACATGCTGTCAGTGCAGTTGCGCAACTGGAACACGCGTTGCAATTGCGCAAGAGTTCTGTTGACCGCGCCTGCACTGGCGAAGGGGCCGTAATAGGCACCCTGTTCCTTCTTGGCCCCGCGGTGCTTCTTGATCATGGGAAAGTCGTGTGTCTGGGTGACCAGGATGTTGGGGAAGCTTTTGTCGTCCCGTAACAGCACGTTGAACTTTGGCTTCAGTTGCTTGATCAGATTCTGTTCCAGCAACAACGCCTCGGTTTCCGTCGACGTGGTCAGGAACATCATAGACGCCGTTTCACCGATCATTCGTGCGATACGCGGCGTGTGGCCGGTGGGGCGAGCATAGCTGGAAACCCGCGCTCGCAAGTTGCGGGCTTTGCCGACATAAAGCACACGCGCCTGAGCATCCAACATCCGATAGACGCCAGGTGATCCATCCAATGTCTTGAGATAAGACTGGATCACGGTGTGGCCCGTTTCAGGGCTTTTCTTATCGGTGTCTGAAGTCATTTGCATTCTAACGTGATTCTCTGGGTTGGCTGCCACCCTATATGGGAATGAGCAAGAGGAAACCTGTCCACGAAACATGTGGATAAGTCTGGTGACAAGATTGGCATTCTCGGAATTTTCCTTTGTTTTCGGCTTAGTTCGTTAATATGCCTATTTTTTAGGCACTTTTTTAACTCGCTGAAATAAAAGGAAATAAAAGTGAGGAAAAGCCAAAACACTGAAAACATTAAAGATTTTGTAACGCTTTATTCAGTCTTTCTGTTTTAGTGTACAACTCAGATACGAATGCAGCCTTTACTCGAGGCCCAGAACGTCAGGTGTCTCCCACGACAAGTGTTGTCCCCCGTCCACCGCGATCATCTGACCGGTCACAGACCGGGCGTTGATCAGGTAGTTCAATGCGGCGGTGATGTCCTCCTCATCCGCCCCACGCCCCAATATTGTGGCCTGCCTTTGTTGTGCAAACTGAGCGGCTGTCTGATGCTCGCCGCGCAAGGTCGGCCCCGGTCCAATAGCGTTGACGCGAATGCGAGGGGCCAACGCCTGCGCGGCCGTCTGCGTCAGAGTCCAAAGCGCTGATTTTGCCAGCGTATAACTCATGAAATCCGGGGTCAGGCGACGCACGCGTTGATCAATCATATTAATTACAAGCCCTTGCGCCTCGGGCTCGCCCTCGCTGTCCAGCACAGGGTCAGGCACCTGCGCCGCAAACGCCTGGGTCAGCACGAAAGGCGCGCGCAGGTTGCTATCGAGGTGTCGATCCCAGCTGGTGCGGGTCACGGTCTCGATGGTATCGCGTTCAAAGATCGACGCATTGTTGATCAGCACACACAGTGATCCGCCCAATGCTTCAGCAGCCTGGGGCACAAGCTGTGCCATTTCACTTTCGTTCAGCAAGTCTGCTGGCAAGGCTTCGGCCATCCCGCCCAAAGCACGAATTTCATCAACGGTTTCGCCTGCATCTTCATGCGATTGGGAATAGTGAACGGCAACGTCGTATCCGTGTTGGGCCAAGTGCAATGCCATGGATCGGCCCAATCTGCGCGCCGCTCCTGTGACAAGTGCCCGTTTCATTGATTTCCCCTCAGGTCAGTACGAGGACAACATAAATCAGATAGAGTGAAGTCAAGGCAATGCCCCATGCTTTGCCGATATCTTGCTTGAGAAACACGAAAGGGATCAAGAGCAAGGATGAGGCCAGCATGACCCAAAGGTCAAACCGCAAGAAGCCTGGCTCAACCGGGATATCCCCCACCAAAGAGGTGATCCCGATGATGGCTAAAAGGTTGAACATGTTCGACCCGATGACGTTGCCCAGCGCCACATCCGCCTGTTTACGCAAGGCTGCCATAACGGTCGTCGCCAGTTCGGGCAGCGAAGTACCCAGCGCAACAAGCGTCAGGCCGATCACCGCATCGCTGACACCAAAAGCTGAGGCAATGATCGAGGCATTGTCGACCAGTAGGTCAGCACCCAGGGGCAGACCGATCAAGCCAAGCAACAAGAACAGGATGATCTGCCACCAGGGCATATCGGGGTCGGCGCCTTCAATATCTTCTTCATCATCCAGATCAGAACAGGCCGCTTCGGAGCTCGCAACCGCCCGGCGGTGTTTCTGAGCATCGCGGAACGCATCGAACAGCACGTATCCCAAAGCCGCAAGCAGGATCAGGCCAGCTGTGAAATCAAACACGCCCCGGAAGGCCAGGGCAATAAACAGCACCGTCGCCGCGATCATGAACAAAAAGGTTTTCTGGCAGCTGCAACTGCTTGTGTGCAGCCCTGCCAATAAGGCGGGTACGCCCAAGACCAGAAGGATGTTGGCAGTGTTGGATCCCACGACATTGCCCAGAGCAAGGCCCGGTTTGCCTTCCAGCACCGCATTGACACCGATGAGAAGTTCAGGAGCAGAAGTGCCAAAAGCCACAATGGTCAGGCTGACAATCAAGGCCGGAATACCCACACGCAAGCTGAGGTTCACAGCCCCCTTAACGAGCGCGTCCCCTGCCAGCAGCAAGATCACAAGGCCGAGGCCTGAAAGCAGCCAAGGGGTGATCATGCGCTGCCCCCTTTTCCGCAGGAACACGGACCCTTGCCAATGCGGTAGCGCCCGCAGCTCTTGCACTTAGCCGACGCCAATCGCTGTTGACCTGGAAAGCGTAGTTTACCAAACATGCCCAGCACGCCGATAAACACCAGGAACAACATGACGATTTTTGCGATCATGAGTTACAGCCCGTAACGCGCATAATCGGCGCGTTCCTCTATGGCGGACACGGCATCATTGGCCAGTGTTGCACCCAAACGGCTGAACATGCCACGGCGACGTTCATATTTGCGAATGCGAACTTTCTCGCCATAGAGCTGTTTCAGCTTGGGCATCATATGCGCTTCGCCATCTACCAGCCCCAATTCGATTGCACGACGACCAAGCCAAAACTCGCCCGTGAAGATATCTTTCTCGTCGGTCAGCTTGTCGCCTCGGCGCGACAGGACGTAGTCCACAAATCCTTCGTGCATCTGTTCTAGGATCGTGCGCAGGCGGGCCACGTCTTCCTTTTTCTCGGGCAAGAACGGGTCCATCATGGACTTGGATTTGACGGATGTGTGCACGCGGCGCTCGATGCCCTGACGGGCCAGAAACACCGGCGCGCCAAATCCAGCTGAAATGACACCGATGGATCCCACGACCGATCCGCGATCCACCCAAATATCGTCCGCTGCCAATGCCAGCCAGTATCCACCCGACGCCGCGACGTCTTCGACGAAAGCGTGCACGGGCACGGCGTGTTCTTCAGCCAATCGTCGGATGCGGGCCGCGATCAGCGACGATTGCACCGGGGAGCCGCCAGGAGAGTTGATCACCAGCGCCACGGCGGCCGGTTTGGATTTCTTGAATGCCTTGTCGATCAACGGGCCGAGAGCCTGATCATTCAGCTGCGATCGACCTCCGGCGCCAATGGATCCTTGTAGACGGATCACGGCGACCATGGGCTCGGATTTGGTAAAGGGGATCAGGTGCTTCATGAAGGCCGATGTAGAGTGCCGCCGACCTGCAAACAAGATGTGCGCCACCCAGATGTGATGATGTGGCTCAAAAGTGACTCTGAATCTAAGCTAGCTTTTGATCCGGTATCCAGTTTTGAAGATCCACCAGACCACCCCGAGACACAGCGCCGTAAAGCCGAGAATGGCCAGAAGACTGAGGCCTACGGGCACATCGGCCTGCCCAAAGAAGGACCACCGAAACCCCGAGATCAGGTACACCACCGGATTAAAAAGTGTAATCGTCTGCCACACCGGTGGCAGCATTGAAATCGAGTAGAAGGAACCGCCAAGGAAAACGAGCGGCGTAATGACCAGCAAAGGGATCAATTGCAGCTGTTGGAAGTTTTCGGCCCAAATCCCGATGATGAAGCCGAAAAGGGAGAACGACAGACACGTCAGAACCAAAAACGCCAGCATCGCAAGGGGGTGTTGGATGGTGATGTCGACAAAGAAATGCGCCGTGATCAGAATTATGACACCGATCATCATCGCCTTGGTTGCCGCAGCCCCGACATAGCCAATGACGATTTCGAGGAAACTCACGGGGGCTGAGAACAGCTCAAATATCGTGCCAATGAACTTGGGAAAGTAGATACCAAAGCTCGCGTTGCTGATGGCTTGGGTCATCACACTCAGCATGATCAGCCCCGGCACAATGAACGCTCCATAGCTGACCCCTTCGATCTGGTCGATGCGGCTGCCGATGGCGGTCCCGAAGACGACGAAGTAGAGGCAGGTCGAGATGACAGGTGACAGCAGGCTTTCCATCAAAGTACGGAAAAATCGTTTCATTTCGTAGACGAAAATAGCGCGGATGGCGTAGAGGTTCATGCTGCATCCTCCTGATGGACAAGGTCCACGAAAATTTCTTCAAGGCTGGACTGGCTGGTGTGGATATCGCGCAGTTGCATCCCCTCGTTCGCCAAAGCGGCCAGCAGGCGGGTGATGCCTGTGCCTTCACCACGCGCATCGTAGTGGTAGGTCAGCGACAAACCATCAGCTGAACGCTCCAGTTCGTATTCTGACAGCGCCTTTGGCACCTCTTTCACCGCTTCGCGCAGATCAATCTTCAGGGATTTGCGTCCCATCCGCGCCATCAGCGCGTTTTTGTCTTCAACCAACAACAGCTCGCCGTTGTTGATGACCCCAACGCGGTCGGCAATCGCCTCGGCTTCTTCGATGTAATGGGTCGTCAGGATGATGGTCACACCATCGGCTTTCAGCTCTTCGACAATGTTCCACATGTCCCGGCGCAATTCCACATCAACCCCTGCGGTGGGTTCATCCAGAAACAGAACACGTGGTTCGTGACACAGCGCCTTGGCAATCAAGACGCGGCGTTTCATCCCGCCTGACAGTTCGCGAATGCGCGCATGGCGCTTGTCCCAAAGTGTCAGCTGACGCAGAATCTTCTCAACCAGTGCGTCATCCTTGGGTTTCCCAAAGACCCCGCGCGAGAAATTCACACAGTTGATCACCTTCTCAAACGGCTCCAACGCCACTTCTTGCGGGACGAGACCCACTAGACTGCGCGCGGCACGGTAGTCATCGACAATATCATGGCCACCCACCCGAGCCGAGCCGGCAGTGGGCTGCGAAATCCCGCAGAGTGTCGAGATCAACGTGGTCTTGCCTGCACCGTTTGGTCCAAGCAGGGCTAAAATCTCGCCTTCATGGATTGACAGGTTGATTCCCTTAAGCGCCTCAAATCCACCCTTGTAGATTTTGCGCAGGTCGGTGGTTTCAACAATCGGGGACATAGCGTGCCTCTGCTCATGATTCGGAACAGGTGTACGGCAAAGCTGAGGGCATGCAAATCATTCTGCTGACACAACATCCTGTGCGTCAGCGCGCAGTCAAAACAAGAAACAGATTGTCCATCCAGTCAGCCCTGAATCTGTGTCGCTTTATTAAGAAAAGTCTCGGATACTTAAAGCCGACTCGTTGGAAGGTCAGGCGATCTGGCTTGAAGGCACGATAAGGCACGGCTGCACTGTGAAAAATAAGATGAAAGATTCGTTGGTGATGTTGGTTGTGATGCTATTGGCATTGACCGGCTGTGGCGAGGATGTGACGCGCAATGACCCAGCGCGCATCCTACTGATGGGGGACAGTATGATGGCCACGCATCATGGCAGTGGCAAAGCTGTGTCGCACTCGGTCGAACGGCTATTGGGCGAACCGGTGATCGACCGCTCGGTCGTGGGCGCACGGATGATTTATGCCCTGCCCATCTCGGGCGCTGCTGGTCTGAACATTCCCAAGCAATACCGCGCTGGCAAGTGGGACTGGGTGATCTTGAACGGTGGGGGCAACGACCTTTGGTTGGGCTGCGGCTGTTTCGCCTGCAAGGGCCGGATGGAACGTTTGATTTCCAAAGACGGTCGCAAGGGCGTCATCCCGGGGCTGGTCTCCAAGCTGCGTCAGGACGGGGCGAAGGTGCTTTATGTCGGGTATTTGCGGTCTCCAGGGCTGGGGTCGCCGATTGAGTATTGCCGTGACGAAGGCAACGAATTTGAAGCCCGCGTGTCTAAACTTGCGAAGCTGGATGTCGGGATCGAATTCCTGTCGCTGGCAGATCTGGTACCGCATGGGGACCGTAGCTATCACGCGATTGACATGATCCACCCTTCGGTCAAAGCCAGCGCCGAAATCGGCAAGCGCATTGCCGCTATTATCGGTCAGCCCCCTAACTGATCAGCTTTTTCAACCAGCCCTTTTTCTCGGCCTGTTCGGGTTCATCTTCTTCGCTTGGACCCTCGATCACGGATTCCAGATTGGAAAAGAACTGATCTGCCATTTTCTTGGCAAAGCCATCCACGATACGGCTGCCCAATTGCGCCAGTTTGCCGCCGACTTTGGCCTCGACATCGTAGATGAGACGCGTGCCCGTTTCGCTGTCTTGCAACAGCACCTTGGCTTGGCCATTGGCAAAGCCTGCAACGCCGCCCTTGCCTTCGCCGCTCAGTGTCAGGCTTTCATGTTCCACCATATCGGACAGCGTGACATGGCCTTTGAATTTGGCTTTGACTGGGCCGACCTTCTGCACGACGACCGCATCAAATCCTTCCTCAGGAGAGCCGGTCAACTCTTGTGTTCCGGGGACGCATTCGGCCAGAACTTCGGGGCTGATCAAGGCAGCCCAGACAGTGGCCCGGTCGGCGGAGATGTCACGTTCGTCACTCATCTGCATCTGCGGGGATCCCTGTTCTGTTGAGCCTTTGGGTCAGTCTATCTCAGTGGGCATATCCCGCCAAGGGGCGGTGCGATCACTGCTATTTTCACATGCCGTTCTGCATGATACGGAATATCTAAGAGAAGGGCCAAAACCATGCACCCCCCCGAGAAATCCAACAAACCCGGTGCGGCCATTGGCCTGTTGTTGATTGGTATGGTGGCCATTTCCATTAACGACATGCTGATCAAGCTTTTGTCGGGCGGGTACCCTTTGCATCAGATGGTGTTCATCCGGTCGGTGATCGGAATTTCATTCAGCCTTGTCTTTGTGAAGCTCGAGGGTGGTTGGAGCGTGTTGAAGACGGACCACCCGTATCTACACTTGCTGCGCGGTTTTCTGATTGTGCTGGCTAACCTGTCATTTTTTACAGCCTTAGCCACGCTGCCTTTGGCGACCACCACCGCGATGTTCTTTGTGGCACCTTTGGTCATTACCCTTCTCAGCATCCCCTTGCTGGGAGAGCCGGTGGGGCCCTTGCGAATCTGCGCCGTGATCGTGGGCTTTGTTGGCGTGATCATTATGACTCAACCCTGGCAAGGCGGGGCCGAAAGAGACGCTCCCCTCTTTGTTTACCTGCTGCCCATCATCGGTGCTGTCAGCTATGCGCTGTTTCAATTGCTGACCCGCATGTTGGGCGTGTCGGCCAAGGCCTCGGCCATGGCGGTGTATATTCAGGCAACGTTCATCGCGGTCAGCGTGGCCTTCTGGATCGCGGCCGGGGATGGGCGATACGCTGTTGGATTGGAGGACGAAAGCCTCATCTTTCTGCTGCGCGCGTGGGTCTGGCCACAAGGGAATGACGTATGGCTGTTTATGGTTCTGGGCCTGAACGTCGCCATTGTCGGCTATACGATGAGCCAAGCATACCGGATGGCCGATGCCGCCACCGTCGCCCCGTTTGAGTACACCGGCCTGCCATTGGCGATCTTCTGGGGCTGGGTGATCTGGGGAGATTTGCCAGACGCGGTGATCTTGTTGGGCATCACCCTAATCCTTGGATCGGGTCTCTTTGTGTTCCTGCGCGAGCGGGTAAAAAAACGCAATTTGGTCAGCGATAAACGTTTGCAACGTCGGCTTTGAGGAGAACACCCATGCTGCATGGCATCCGTATCGTAGAATTTGAAGGCATCGGCCCTGGCCCATTTGCCGCAATGATGCTGGCTGATTTGGGTGCCGAAGTGATCGTGGTTGAACGCCCCGTCAGTGCCAATCCAACCGTCGGGCAGGATAGTCTGCTAAACCGCGGAAAGAAGTCCATCGTTTTGGATCTGAAAGAGACCGCCGATCTATCGGTGGCCTTGGCCCTGGTCGCCAGTGCGGATGCCTTAATCGAAGGCAATCGGCCCGGTGTCATGGAGCGACTGGGGCTTGGGCCAGAGCCATGTCATGCCCGAAACCCTGCCTTGGTGTATGGCCGCATGACGGGTTGGGGACAGACCGGGCCGCGTGCAATGCAGGCCGGACATGATTACAATTACATCGCCACCTCGGGTGCGCTTTGGTATGGATCACATCCCAATGATGCGCCTCTTACGCCAGCCACTTTGGTGGGCGATATCGGTGGCGGTGCGCTTTATCTGGTGGCGGGTATTCTGGCAGGCCTTCTGAATGCGGGGAAGACGGGCAAAGGCACGGTCGTGGATGCGGCCATCGTGGATGGGTCGGCCCATATGATGGCCCTGCTGATGTCGATGGGACCTTCGGGTAACCTGGTCACACAGCGCGGCCAAAGCCTGCTGGATGGCCCGCATTGGAGCAGGGTCTATACTTGCGCAGATGGGCGACATCTGTCCGTGCAATGTCTGGAAGCCAAATTTTATGCCATCTTCCTTGATATACTTGGTCTGGCAGATGATCCCCGATTTGCCGCGCAATACGACGCCCAGAAATGGGCTGCACAAGGGCGCGAACTGGCGCAGCTTTTTGCACGGGAACCACTGGCGCACTGGGCGGCACTCTTTGAGGGCAGCGATGCCTGTGTCGCCCCTGTCTTGTCCCCGGAAGAGGCCGCAGATGACCCGCACATGGCAAACCGCGGTGTTTGGCAGCAGGAGCCCTTGCAACCCGCCCCTGCACCCCGGTTCGACGGACAACGTGTTGGGCCAGGTGCCACACCTGACAAGAATGCCGACGGCGATGCGATCCGTGCCGAATTGAAGCAGGCTGGCCTTTTGTAATCGTTTAGTCCACTCGTGCCATTTGGTAATCGCGCATGGGGTCAGACCGTTCCCACTCAAACCGCAGACGTTGGCACTTGTCGGGGTTTTGAACGCCCGTCGCGATACACTCCCTGATGCGGTCCACGCGAAAATGACGAAAGTCCTGGCGCAAACTGCACCACGCGGCCAGCAAAAGAGCGTCTGTAAAATAGATCATAGCCAGTGGCCAAACGGTGCGCTGGCTGCTTACATCGCTCAGATCGAGATAGGTGATCTTCAGCTCATTGCCATTGCGGATATGTGCACGCAAGGGATCGGCCAAGGGCGTTTCTTCGATGGCCGTCCACCCCGATACATGTAAGGGCGCATGGGGCGTGCGCCCTTCCGGCAAAGCGGCAGCAATCTTGCCGGTGGCGGATCGCGCGGCCCGTTGCAACCCCGCGTCGCCAGTGCGCTGCAAGAGTGCCGCCCCGACGAACAGCGCTTCTACCTCTTCGGGGGTCAGCATCAAGGGCGGCAAATCAAAACCCGCGCGCATGATGTATCCGACACCTGCCTCGCCTTCGATTGGCACGGACATGGCCTGAAGGGCTGCCACATCGCGGTACACAGTCCGCTTGGTCACCTCCAGCTGCTCTGAGATGGTGTGCGCCGTGACAGGTGATTTAGCCTGTCGCAGGATCTGAATGATTTCAAAGAGGCGAGTCGAGCGGGTCATGCCCTGCTTTTAACATGACTGCTGACAAGATGCTGTCAGTAGGGTTTTGCTAACGTCCGATAAAGTGAAGGATGTCACATGACCCTTGAAACCTACACTGCGAAATCTGGTCGTCTTGATCCCGTCTGGACCTTGGAAATTCAAACCTTGCCCGAGGATACCGACCGTATTCTGGATGCCATACTGGAGGTGCATCCTCTGGGGTATGGTCGATATGGGCGTACGGCGTCAATCTCGGCCGTAGGCAAGGAAACCGCACAGCCGCAGGAAAATTCGACCACGACGACACATAAACCGGGATATTCAGCCGGGGTAACCGAGACGTATCCGATGGTTGAGTTGAAGATTTCCATTGAGCGCGATCTGGCGGCCCTCGCACGCGTGATGGACGCCATTCTGGACGTTCATCACTATGAACAGCCCGCAATTTTCATTCGTGAAGCCTGGGCCAGTGCCGCCGCATACAATCCTGACAACACAAACCCCAACCGCTGGTGGAACGATGGGCGTGGATTGCCCAACCAGCTTGATTAAAGGACGACCGCGATGATCAAATACTACTACCCCGACGGCAGCCACTGCTATCGCGCTCTGCACACCACCCATGCGGTCTATCAATCCGAAGACGGCAAGCTGATCGCGCGCACGATGCGCCCAGACAACAGCGATCTCTACGAATTCGAAATCTTGGGGTTTGAATTGCTAGAAATGGGTGTGCGATATGGTTGAAGGTTTCCGCGTATTGCACGAGCGCGACGGGGCGTTTGTGATTCCCAATCCCTGGGACGTGGGCTCAGCTCGCATCTTGGCTTCCATGGGGTTTGAAGCATTGGCGACCACCAGCTGCGGGATGGCTTATACTCTCGGTTTACCGGAAGGGGCAGTCACGCCCGATCAACAGATGGACCACTACCGCACGTTGGTGGCCGCCACATCGTTGCCCGTTTCAGCCGATTTGGAGAAAGGTTTTGGCGACACACCAGAAAGCGTAGCTCAAACCATCTACAGTGTAGCGAAAACCGGTTTGGCAGGCGGATCGATCGAGGATCACACAGGCACTGCGGAGAAGCCAATCTTTGAAGATACTCTTGCAGTAGAACGCATCACAGCCGCGGTCGAAGCGTGTCGCGGTATGAAACAAGACTTTGTATTGACCGCGCGATGTGAGGGGCTTTTGTGGGGATGGACTGATCTATCCAAAGTCATCGGCCGACTTCAAGCATATGAAAAGGCAGGCGCAGATGTGCTCTTTGCACCGGGGCTTCAAGATTTAGGTGCCATTCGCGAAGTTTGCGCCAGCCTTACAAAGCCAGTGAATGTTGTTATCGAAATGCCATTTGCCGAGTTCGGGATTTCTGATCTCGCCGATGCGGGAGTGAAGCGCATCAGCATTGGGTCGGGGTTTTTCCGTGTCGCTTACGGCGCTATGTTTCGTGCCGCCCGCGAAGTTGCTGACAAAGGTACGTTCACCGCGACGCAAACCGCGATGAAGTTTGAGGCGTTCGAGCGGATGTTCGGAGGAACAAAGTGGTTGTGAGAACGTGATGGTGCGCGTTCAGGGCAGTCCGCGTTCAACGCGCTGGGTGGCAAAATCATCAAGAATGGTATTGATGTTTTGCATTGGCCAACTGAGCTGAGACAGCTCTTCGCGGCCCTCATCAATGGTCATGCTCAACATGCTGCCCTGGCGCCAAAGTGCCAGGATTTCCCGCCCTTCGTCACCAGAAAATCTGCAGGTGTTGGATTTACATTGTGAGACGTCGATAGGCATGGCCCCCTGTCCGGTTTCAATCGCAATCTTAGTGTTCTGAAACGACAAACCCGGCTCGATATCGAACCTGACATGCGGGTCGGGTTGACCATCATCGCCTTTGTGCACAACCACTTCCACCATGGCTGCAGCAAAGTCAGGTCGGGGGCGATAAACATCCACGTATTGAACATAACAAAGCCGATCGGAACCATCCATTGCGGTATCGCAAGCCACATCCCAAAAGACATCATAAATCTTATGGTAATCCACTTTGCGACCCTTCAACGAACGATCTTCCTTCATAGTCCACGCGACCCCTCCGGCTCCTAGAACCGCTGCGAGAGAGAGGCCGACGATAAGGCTAGGTTTGGATTTCAACGCACTTATCATTCGTTCTTGCTAACAGCCGTCACATTCAGTGTGCATAAACTTGTTCTCACGTTTGCGAGAACGCGGCGTGACTTGAACCGCGCAGACGTGAGGATATATTCTCCGCCTCGCTGGACAGCACCACATCAGCCCGATAGGAACGCCGGATGGTCAAGCCGAAGGAAAACCCCAACTACAAAGTCATCGCCGAAAACCGGCGGGCGCGGTATGATTACGCGATCGAGGACGATATCGAGTGCGGCATCATCCTTGAGGGTTCCGAAGTGAAGTCTCTTCGCGAAAACAGCTCGAACATTGCTGAAAGCTATGCCGCAGTCGAAGAGGGCGAACTGTGGTTGGTGAATTCCTATATCGCTCCGTACGAGCAGGCCAAAACATTTGGCCACGAGGAAAAACGTCGCCGCAAGCTTTTGGTGTCGCGTAAGGAACTGTCGCGCCTGTGGAATGAAACCCAGCGCAAGGGTATGACGTTGGTGCCACTGGTGTTGTACTTCAATCATAAGGGATTGGCGAAAATCAAACTGGGCATCGCCAAGGGTAAGAAGCACCACGACAAGCGCGAAACCGATGCCAAGCGCGATTGGGGCCGCCAGAAACAGCGGTTGCTACGACACGGGGAATAAGCCCCGGCAATTTCCCCTTAGGATCTCGAAACGCTTCCGTTAGAATTTTCCTCGCTTGGAGTGGGTGGGTCCGGCCTGAGCAAAAAGAACAATCAGGGCCTGTCTTTGGGAAGGAAGACGTATGGAACTTTTAATTGGTTTGCTTTCGGGAGCTGTTGGCGGAAACGTCGCCGGTGGCCTTATGAAGAATTTGAATCTGGGCGTATTGGGTAACTCAATTGCAGGTGTCGTAGGGGGTGGCCTCGGTGGTCAAATCCTGTCGATGCTCGGTGCGGGCGGTATGGCAGCCAGCGGCGGAATGGACATTGGCAGCATCATTGGTCAGGTCGCATCGGGCGGCGTTGGCGGCGGCGCATTGATGGTCGTCATTGGCCTGGTCAAGAACATGCTGGCCAAATAATCCGGCCGGTTCAGAACGCCGCGTATCCTCGGGGATGCGCGGTTTTTTTGTGTCTGCATAGCCGCGATCCAAGCCGCTGACACACGTCATTTCGGGGCAAGCGCAGCCTTGCCCTTCGGGCATCCGGCCTGTAGTCAGAACGCGTCCTCAAACGGAGAGCTCCATGGCACAGGATGATCCGAAAACGCTGGTCTCAACGGATTGGCTCGCCAAACACTTGAAAGACCCGGATCTGCGCATCCTAGATGGCACATGGTTTCTGCCCGCTATGGGCCGCGACGCGCGGGCTGAATTTGAGGCCTCTCACATTCCCGGCGCCCGATTTTTTGACATTGATGATATATCGGATCACCGATCAGACCTGCCGCACATGGCCCCCCCGGTAGAGAAGTTCATGTCACGTCTGCGCAAACTGGGCGTTGGAGACGGTCACCAGGTTGTTGTCTATGACGCCATGGGGTTGTTCTCAGCCGCGCGTGTCTGGTGGATGTTTCGCCTCATGGGCCAAGACAACATCGCGGTGCTGGATGGCGGGTTGCCCAAATGGCAGGCAGAGGGGCACCCCACCGACAGCTTGCCGCCTGTGATCCGTGATCGGCACATGACCGTGCAACGGCGACCTCATCTGGTCAAAGATGTGACACAAGTGTCTTCGGCCTCAAAGTTGAAGGATCACGAAATACTTGATGCACGTGCCGCACAGCGTTTCAGGGGTGAAGAGCCCGAGCCGCGTGAAGGCCTGCGAGCCGGACATATTCCAGGCGCAAAAAGCGTGCCGTTTACCGACCTGCTGAACGCCGACAACACAATGAAACCTCCCGATGCCCTGCGCGCTACTTTTGCGGCGGCAGGGGTGGATTTGAACAAACCCGCGATCACCTCGTGTGGATCTGGTGTCACAGGTGCTGTGATCAACCTCGCGCTTGAGCGTATCGAGAAAACAGATCATGCGCTTTATGATGGATCCTGGACAGAATGGGGGGCCTTCCCCACACTTCCGATTGCAACCGGAGACAGCTGATGCTGAACCACCTGAAGGCACAACCTGCTGACAAAATCCTGCAACTGATGCAGGCGTTTCGGGTAGACCCGCGCGAAGATAAAATCGACCTCGGAGTTGGCGTCTACAAAGATGCCGATGGCCACACACCCATCATGCGGGCAATCAAGGCTGCTGAACAACAGCTCTGGAATGTGGAAGACACGAAGGTCTACACCTCGCTTGCTGGCGACCCGGCGTTTCATGAAGTGATGATCGAGTTGCTGTTAGCCGACAGCGCCCCTCGGGATCGCATCGCTGCCTGCGCCACTCCTGGGGGAACCGGGGCGGTTCGTCAGGCGTTCGACCTGGTTAAACTTGCAAACCCGAACGCGCGGGTCTTTGTGTCCAACCCAACCTGGCCCAACCACCTGAGCATTCTCGAACATATCGGATTGGAGATCGTGCCCTATCGGTACTTTGAGCCCGAAAGTGGTGCGGTGGATTTTGATGGGATGATTGCCGATTTGGGTCAAGCAAGACCGGGAGACGTGGTCTTGCTGCACGGGTGCTGCCACAACCCGACGGGTGCAAACTTGACACTACCGGACTGGCAGGCCGTGGTGGATATCCTGAATTCGACCGGCGCAGTGCCAATCATCGACATCGCCTATCAGGGTTTTGGCGATGGGCTCGAGGATGACGCAGTCGGCACGCGGCTTGTGGCCAGTGCATGCCCGCAGGTTATGATTGCTGCCAGTTGTTCAAAGAACTTTGGCATCTACCGCGAACGCACCGGCATCACACTTGTGATCTGTGAAACAGCCGAGCAACGCAATGTGGCACAGGCCAATCTCGCGCATCTCAATCGTCAGGGGTATTCCTTTCCACCTGATCACGGAGCACGTTTGGTGACGATGGTTCTGGGCGACGCAGCCCTGCGTACCGACTGGCAGGCCGAGTTAGACGATGTCAGACGAAATATGCTTTCCTTGCGCAAGCAACTCTCCGGTGAATTGCAGCGACTCACCAATTCGAACCGGTTCGGATTTCTTGCGCAGCATCGGGGTATGTTTTCACGCCTAGGCCTGTCGACCACCATGATCGACAGTCTGCGCGAAAAGAACGGCATTTATATGGTCGGTGACAGCCGGATCAACATCGCGGGTCTGAATGTAAACACCGTGCCCGTTGTTGCACGCGCCATTGCCGAGACATTGGAGTAAGCCCTGAACTCAGACTTTGTACCGGGCTAGGAACATCTCGACCACGCCACGCACAACGCGGCTGACGTCTGCTTCGGTGCAACCGCATGAAACCCCGCAGAGGCATTTGACAAACAAATCGGATTTACACAATTCGCCAAACTGCGACGTTGCCAACTCCATATCGTCAATTTTCAGAGCTCCTTTGTCGACATATCTTTGCAGAATAGAGCCCAGGCGCTGACGCAGCAGTTGGGGTCCGCTTTCGTAAAAGCGTTGGCCCAATTCGGGGAAACGGTGGCTTTCAGAAACACAGATGCGAAAAACCTGTTGACCAAAATCACTCAGGAAAAAGCGCACGACGCGATCTGCCGCCTGATACAACATCTGCTCCACAGGTGCGTTGTCATCAATCACGTCCAGGGCTTCGCTGGCTTGGCGATTACATTCAATCCGCGCGACTTCGGAAAACAAAAGCCGCTTGTCGGGGAAGTAGCTATAGAGCGTCGCCTTCGAGACCTGCGCTGCGCGCGCGATCTCGTCCACACTGGCACCTTCAAAGCCATCTCGCATAAAAATCTGCCGCGCGCCTTCCAGCACCTGGTCAAATTTGCGGCCCTTTTTGATTTCGGCGACAACAGCCGTCATTGATGCCCTCCTGCTTGGCTGGACCACTCTAGTCGGCCCGGCCCCGCGTGCCAAGCGGAACGCGGGGGCAAGAGGTGTGAGTGGGACTCTAATTGTCAATCTCAGCATCGTCCTGTGTCACGGTCTCAGTGGTCGCATCAGGATAAGTGCTGGGCGGGAACACGCTTGAGATGTCAACACTTTGCGCCAGGGCTGGCCCGGTTGCCATGATCAATAGAAGGGCGGAGAGGATCGGTTTCATTTCTCAATTCCAATCTAAACTGTTTGGTTCACTTATCCATAAGTAAACTAATCAGTTTAGATTGCAATACATAAGTGAACTATTCAGTTCATATTGGCGCAAGATACGATTATGATATTGATTTTAATATAAATAATTCCCTACGCGAGGCTCGGAAGCCACAAGACGATGGCAGGAAATGCCACCAACAGAGCAATCGTGATCGCATCTGCGATGAAAAACGGTGTCACACCTTTGAAGACATCTTGCACTGTCAGGTCATCTCGGACCCCCGCCACGACAAAGCAATTCAGGCCAATCGGCGGTGTGATGAGACAGAACTCGGCCATCTTGACCACCAAGATTCCAAACCAGATTGCACACATCTCGCCGGACATGCCGAATGCGCTGTCTGCTGCCGCAACGCTTTCACCGCCATTTAGAGCCATGACGGCGGGATAGACGACGGGCAGCGTCAGTAACAGCATGCCGATCGCGTCCATGAACATCCCCAAAACCGCATAGGCCAACAAGATGCACACGAGGATGAGCATCGGCGACACGGTCAGAGACGTAATCCAGTCCGAGAAGGCCGCAGGAAGTTCGGCGAAACCCAAAAAACGCACATAGATCAACACGCCCCAGATGATGGTAAAGATCATCACAGTCAGCTTCGCGGTTTCCAAGAGCGCCGATTTTAGTTCGCCCCAGCGCATCCCACGATAGAGCGCCATGAGAAAGACGATGAAGGCACCTACCGCGCCCCCCTCGGTCGGGGTGCCCCAAGCGTCACCGAACGGGTTGTAGACAAAGAAGATGATAATCACGACCACCGCCACAATAGGCAAGGCCGGTGGCAGAGAGGCAAAGCGCTCTCCCCAGGTGAAGCCCCGGACCGGTGGGCCGACGGATTTGAAGACCACGGCGATTCCGACGATCAAAAGACCGTAGACCAGCGCCGAAAAGGCGCCAGGGATGAAACCTGCAAGCAGGAGTTTGCCCACGTCTTGCTCGACGATGATCGCATAGATCACAAGGATCGCCGAGGGTGGGATAAGCGAAGCCAGTGTGCCGCCAGCCGCGACGACGCCTGCTGCGAATTGCTTGTTGTACCCGATCTTGAGCATTTCAGGGATCGCAATACGTGCAAAGACCGCTGCCGTGGCCACCGACGCCCCCGACACAGCGGCAAAGCCCGCGGTGGCAAAGACGGTCGAGACGGCCAATCCCCCCGGCACCCAAGCGATCCAACGTTTGGCCGCCTCAAACAGGGCACGGGTCAAGCCCGCATAATAGGCAAGATATCCAATCAGGATGAAGGTTGGGATCAGGGACAGTGCGTGAGACGAGACTTTGGAATGCGGCACCGAGCCCGCCAGTTTGACACTAATCTCCAAGGATTTGCCAAAGCGCGCCGGGTCATAGTCGAACCCGTTCCAACGCAGCCAGACAAGGCCAACAAACCCGGCCAATCCAGCCGCAAACGCCACGCGCATGCCCAGCACAACCATGACCAGCATGCCAGCCGAAACCCAGAGGCCAATGGTAATCGGCTCCATCAGTCGCGCCCTTCCAGCTGCTCGGCCTCGGCGCGGGCCTGTTGTTCGACCGTCATTGACAAGGGAACCGCCACAGGAGTTTCAAGCCCCAGCACCAGAGCACGGCCATAACCGTATATCTGCAAAAGCAGTCGCAAGCAGAGCACCGCAAAGGCGACAGGAACGATCAGCTTTGATGGCCAGATCGGCAGGCCAATGTCGATAGTGCTGTCTCGGCTGAAAAGCGGCCGGGACATATCAAAGCTGCGGTCGAAATGTGCCCAGGAGCCCCAAAGCAGCATCAGGATCAGGCCAAAAATCAAGACCACCGACAGCAGCTCCGCAGCCCAGAGCAGCCGCCCCTTGAGACGGCCAATGAGGATGTCCATGCGGATATGCCCGCCATCGCGCTGCACATAGGCAATCCCCATGATCGCCATAAGCGGCATCAGCACCTCGATCCAGTCGACATACCCGGGCAAAGGTTGGGCAAAGAATTTGCGGCCCCCTACCGATATTGCTGCAAGAAACATGAGGGAGAAGACGGCGAGGCCTGACAGCAACGCCAAAAACTGCTCTGCTTTCAATAACTGACGATCAAGGGCGGAAAGCCACCCTTGATCGCTCAGAACTGTTGATGCGCCAGCCATGCGGCCAAAAGCCCGTCGGGCTTAGTTCGACATTTTTGCTTCTTTCAGGGTCGATTGCACGAGGTCATAGAGTTCTTGGCCGGGCAGGCCCTGACCTTCCATATCGGCAATCCAAGCCTCCCGGATTGGATCGGCAGCCTTGGCACGGAAAGCGTCCAGTTCTGCATCCGAGATCATGACCTTCTCAACGCCCTTCTCGGCCAGAATCCCGTCCCACTTCTCCAGCAGTTGCCCATAGTTGTCGAGGTAATGGGCGATCGCTTCATCTACTGATGCGTCCAGTGCCGCACGGTGGCCCTCCGACAGGCCTTCATAGGCGTCGATGTTCACCACCACAGGGCAGTTGACGGTGCCGGGGTTCAGGTTGGCGGTCCACCATGCGGCCTGATTGATGGTGCCAAAGCTAAGGTGCGCGTGCTGAGCGAAGGCAACCGTATCCACAACGCCACCTTCCATCGCCTGATAGGCCTCGGTGGCGGTCACGGATGTGGGCACGGCCCCCACCGCCTCAAACGCTTTCCCAAGGCCACCCGTTGCGCGCACCCGCATGCCTTCAAATTCGGCCAGCTCGTCACGCACTTCGCCGGTGCCAACGATATTGTACTGTGGCATGGGCGAGGTCATAAGTAGTTTAGCATTCCACTGCGCCATTTCATCCTGAACGGCGGGGTGACCGTAAACAGCATGGCTGATGGCCACCTCCTGATCGAGGTTCTCAACACCCAAAAACGGCAGTTCAAGCACGGTGATCGTGCGGTTCTTGTCGCGGTGATAGCCAGCACAGAACTGCGCCATTTCAAACGCGCCAATAGAAATCCCATCGAGGTTTTCTTTGTTCTTCGACAGACCACCGTATGAAATGTTGAGCGTAAATTCGCCACCGGTCTTCTCGCTCACCAGCTCGGCCAGTTTTTCAACATGTTCGGTAAAGGCGCGGCGCTTGCCCCAGAGCGAGACATTCCACTCCGTCGCCAGTGCTTCACCGGCAAACGCGAACGAGATAGCGCTTATCGTGGCCGCTTTAATCATGGTGTTCATCGTGATCCTCCCAAGAATCGGTTTTTGATTTTGATTGTGAGAAACTTAGCAGGTCTGCCGCAGGTTTCCACACGCAGACATATCCCAGCTCTTTTGCGTGATTTTGGCCATTGTTTTTCGCGAAACAATCACTAATCTTAGAACCATTCTAAATTGGAGCACCCCCATGATCCCCGGCTTTACCTCTCGCCGACGTTTTTCTGACCTGACTGAACAAGAGGTTCTGGCGTTGGCTATTTCCTCGGAAGAGGATGACGCACGCATCTATCGCAGTTACGCTGAGATGCTGCGCGATGATTACCCTGAGACGGCTAAGATTTTTGACGGCATGGCGGTTGAGGAAGACGGGCACCGTGCCGCATTGATTGACCTGCATAAGACGCGGTTTGGCGAAGTGATCCCCCTAATCCGACGCGAACATGTGGCCGGTTTTTACGCTCGCCGCCCCATATGGCTGGTTGAGAACCTTGGCATTGAACGGATTCGCGCCGAGGCCGAAGGCATGGAGAAAGACGCCGAAGCGTTTTACATGCGTGCCGCGCAGGCCACAACGGATGCCGATACGCGCAAATTACTGGGGACACTGGCTGCGGCAGAAGCAGGCCATCAAGAGCGCGCCGGAGAGTTAGAAAAAGAACATCTGGATGATGATGCTCTTGCTGCGGAAGATCGCACGGCCAAACGTCAGTTCCTTCTGACTTGGGTGCAGCCCGGGTTGGCGGGATTGATGGACGGATCAGTCAGCACCCTGGCGCCCATCTTTGCGGTGGCCTTTGCCACGCAGGACACGTGGACCACCTTTCTGGTAGGGTTGGCGGCCTCGGTCGGGGCAGGCATTTCCATGGGTTTCACCGAAGCGGCCAGTGATGACGGGCAGCTGTCAGGCCGGGGTAGCCCGATGAAACGCGGGTTCGCCAGTGGGATCATGACCACGGTTGGCGGCTTGGGCCATGCGCTACCCTATCTGATCACCGACTTCTGGACCGCCACAGTAATCGCCATCATGGTGGTCTTTGTGGAACTATGGGCGATCGCCTGGATTCAGAACAAATATATGGAAACCCCGTTCTTCCGTGCGGCGCTTCAGGTGGTTCTGGGCGGCGCATTGGTGCTTGCGGCGGGGATATTGATTGGTTCGGGCTAACCGCTCTTCCGGCCCTAATACTTCGACCTTGCATGAAATGTTTTAGAATCTAAGAAACGGCTCGGCGATACAGAGGTTGATTGACCTTGCCCAGCGCTCTGCTACCAAGGCGATATGCTTGCCATCTTCATGCAAACCTTACCATTCTTTCTAATCATTGGCCTTGGCTATGGGGCCGGACGTACTGGATTTTTCAGCGAAGAGGCCACCGCCTATCTGACCAAATTCGTGTTTTACTTTGCATTGTCGGCCATGCTGTTTCGGTTCTCAGCAAATCTGAGTCTGGCCGAAATCATCGACTGGCGCTTTATCTCGGCCTATCTGTGGGGCACGGGGTTTGTCTATCTTCTGGCGACTTTGGTCTCGCTGGCCCGGCGCGCGCCCATTGAAGAAGCCGCGATTGAAGCGCAGTGCGCCGTGATCGGGAACGTTGGTTTTCTGGGCATCCCGATGTTGGTGATATTGATGGGGGACGCCGCCATCGCACCGGTGATGCTGGTGCTGGCCGTTGATCTGATCGTGTTCGGCTCGCTGATTGTCATTTTGATCACCGGGTCTCGCGATGGGCGTATGTCTATCGGTATATTGCGTACCGTGGGTCTTGGTCTGCTTAAAAATCCAATGATCGTTTCAATCGTCCTGGGTCTCAGCTGGTCGGCGTTGGCGATACCGATCCCGGACCCAATGAACGACTTTCTGTCAATCCTTGGGGGGGCTGCGACGCCCGGTGCTCTCTTTGCCATCGGGGCCTCGCTGGCGAGTAAATCAGCTGAACGTCTTATCATTTCGGGCTGGCTCAGCTTTTGCAAGCTGGTCCTTCATCCCTTGTTCGTCGCCGTATCTGCCTTGTGGTTGTTTCCGGTCTCCCCCTATCCCGCTGCCGTCATGATTGCCTGCGCCGCATTGCCTGTGGCTGGCAATGTCTACATTCTTGCGCAACATTACGGCGTTGCTCCGGCGCGCGTGTCGGCCTCTATTCTGATCTCAACAACTGTGGCAGTGCTAACCGTTTCTTTTGTGATCGGTTGGGTCAGCCCCATGGCAGGATTGTAAGTATGTCGGATTACACACCTTTGCCCTTACCTCATCGGCAAGAACTGAGTGATGAAGACGCCCTTTTGGAAAGTGCTGCGTTTCTGGAAGACATGCGCCGACGCCACAGCGTGCGCGATTATTCAACCAGGGCCATCCCGGAAGACGTCATTGCCAATTGCATTGCGGCGGCGGGCACGGCCCCAAGTGGCGCTAATCAGCAACCTTGGCACTTTGCTGCGATTTGTGATCCCAGCATGAAAGCCCAGATCCGGACTGCGGCCGAAGAAGAAGAGCAACGGTTCTACGATGGCGGCGGAGGGGATGAGTGGCTGGCTGCGTTAGAACCCATTGGCACAGGCGTACACAAACCGCACCTAACAGACGCGCCCTGGCTGATCGTGGTTTTCGCCCAGCGCTGGGGTGTCAGGCCGGACGGCACCCGGCAGAAACACTACTATGTGCCCGAAAGCGTTGGCATCGCGACGGGTATGCTGATCACCGCATTGCACAGAGCCGGCCTGGTGTGCCTCACCCATACGCCCAATCCGATGAAGTTTCTAACCAGTGTTTGCGCCCGGCCTGAAAATGAAAAACCTGTGATGATCTTGGCGGTGGGTCACGCCTCTGAGACGGCAACTGTGCCCGCTGCTGCGAAAAAGAAAAAAGCGCTGAGTGAGATCGCCAGTTTCTTTCGGCCTGAAGATTAACCGCCCAGATCACCTTCAAAGTCCACATCCACGGGCGTGTATGACAGGGTCTGAACAGGGGTCATGCGCTCCCATTTGCACACGCTTCGTTCAACGGCATCCGAAAGGGCCTTGGCGTACCATTCCGCGGCTTCTGCATTGGGATAGCAAAACTTGTCTTCGTCCGGATCAACCTCTTTGCATTTGAATTGCCGCATTCGGTACACACGTATCAACGGGCAAAGCACCTGACCGTCCAGATCCGTGAGCACCTCGCGCCAGTCTTCGTTGTGCTCGCCTGTGTTGAACTTTTCCAACCGAATGAACTGACCCATCTTGTTGTTCAGATGATTCTCGATCTCCCAGGCACCCTGATTGGAATAGGCAATGGAATTGATCTCATATGGGTCTCTGCGCAAGGACGCAGCCATAGTTCTTGTACCGAACGCAACATCTGCAAACCGGTGCCAGTTGATGGGATCATAAGGTGACACTTTCAGCAGGCGCTTTAGCATGTCGACGTGAATGTCATGCTTAAGCGGACCTACAGGTTCCGCCATGATGCGTGTAATATCCCCTTCGTATTCAATGCTCAGATGGTATTCCTCTGTAATCATGGTGATCAGGTGGTCGCGATTATAGGGATCTGCCTCGAGCATGTGCCACGCGCGTCTTTTGGCACCGCTCAAATGTGTCTCATTCTGAAAATCATATCCGTAGGGCACAGCGAATCTGGTGTCGAATGCGGCGGCCTCTTCTGGGGCCAGAACGTAGGGCCGGGTCAGATAGTCATAAAGAAATTTCGCATCCTCGGCCCGATCCTCGGCTTGCGTTTCAAGGATGAATTTTACGCGGTAAGGGGCAAGATGGTCGTCATAGGGATCTTTGATGGCTGGCATGATGGTTGCGGCCCATTCATCCAGTTCATCGCGGTAGAGGTGTTTCCAGATCACCAGTCTGCAATGGGTCAGCGGGTCAACGCCATAGTCCAAGTTTGGGGCAAAAGCCGCGCAGATGCGTTCTGCCTGAGCAAAACTGCCGCCCCAGCCTTTGTGTGCCATATGGAGCGCTCGGGTCAGGCTGCCCATGTTGGGATCAGCTTTCATGACCTCGTCCAACACCGCAAAGGCGCGGGCTTTGTTGTGCGTCGTGTTGGCCAACTTGATCACCATATCCGAAGCCCCAATCAGACGCGGAGCCGCATCATATGCCGCCGTGGCGTAGGTCCAAGCTTCGCGGTGAAGCTGCGAATGCAGACGCAGCGCATCGGCGTAGGTGTGTTCGGCCGTGCGTTCCCCGCGGATCAGCGCGCCTGCCTCAAACAGCACTTGAGCCCGCGCCACGTTTGCGTAGGGCGAGGACGGATGGCGCGCGACCCATTTTGCAGAAAAAGCGATTACATCGGGATGAGTGCTGTCGAACACGCTGAACAGAGCGCGCATACCCTCCAGCGTGGCATCCCCGCGCAAGACATTGTCCTGTGCACGATCCAAGAGCTGTTCAACTTGATCGAAATCTTGCGCCATGACTGCGGCTTGCACCTCATTTGGCGTAACAAGCGGATCTTGTTGTGCAAGCACAGGCGTCGCCTGCCCCAAGATGATTGAAATGACCAATAGAAAGCGGCGCATCATACTCTCATTGTTGTGTCTGCGTTTCGGCAAGGTCCGGGTGTTGTGTATCTCAACCATTCAGCCTCCGGTTTCAGCTGGAAGATCGACGGGTACAGGTGAATAACTCAACTCCAACACCGGTGAGAACCGCTCCTTCTTGCAAACACCGCGTGCTTTCACATCTGCCCAGATTGCATCAAAGTCAGCTTGCTGAAACTTGGAGTACCCGCAGGTACTTGAATGTTGATCCTTGGTGGCGACGCACACTTTTTCATAGAGGCGCTGTGCACGGATAAGGGGGCACGTAATATCATTGTCCACGTCTTCCGTGACGGCATATCCATCATTCTCAATCTTGCCGAATTGGATGTCTTGCACCAGATCGTATTGGTTCTTTTTCTGGTTCATCAAAGTATGCAGTTCCCACATACGGTGCTTGGAATAGACCACCGCGTTGATCAGATAGGGGTCCAAATCGATCAGCTCATGTGGCTCTGCTTCATCTTTTAAGTGGCTCCACAGGGCCCACCAGAGAGTGGACCTATAAGGCGATGACACCAATTGTCTCTGGATCAATTCCCGCTCTTCTTCGGGGGCCAGTGTGATTACCTCATCTGGTTTCAGGGGCTGGCCCAACGCATTGCGATGTAGGTCCGGAATGAGTCTTATGCGCAGATCATCAATCAGACTGGTGTTGTAGGGGTCATGCTCCAGCTGTTCTCTCGCTCTCGCGATAGCTTTGCGGTGATGAGCCTCATAGATATAGGGAAATCCGAATTTGCGCGGAATATTTAGGTCAAAAGTCTCGGCGGCCTTGCGCCAGACAACACCATCACGTGTCAGGTAATCGTAAGAAAATTGAGCGTCTTCGATCCCACTCCAACCCCAGGAATTCTGGAGGCCGAACATTCGGTAATAGGCCATATCCGGGTTGTCAGTGGTGCCAACAACATCAAAGGCCCATTCTGCCAGATCACGCCAATGATGGTTCGTCCAGGCGTCGAGTTTGCATTCGGTGACCGGGTCGATCATTGACGGCAGGCCAGGTGCATAGGCTTCACACATGCGCACCGCCTGCTGCGCGGAACCGCCCCAGCCAGGGGCTGACAGCCAAAGCGAACGACGCAAGGTGCCCATGTTCGGGTCAGTTGTCATCACGTTTTCAAGGGTCTCGAATGCCGTCATTCTGTTACCTGAACCGTTGGCGAACTTAATGATCGCATCCGAGGCGGGGATCAGCCGGGGGGCGGCTTCATACGCAAACTCAGCGTGTTCCAGGGCCTTGCGATGCCACTCATAAAACGAACTGATCGAGTCCGGGTAGGTTTTGCCAATGGTGTGCGAGCCTCGAATGTTCCACGCAATGTCATTAAACAACCACGCTTGCACGATGTGCGCGTAGGGTGATTGTGGATACCGGCGCAGCCAGTTTTCGGTCAGGTCGGCCATCTTGGGGTGGGACACGGTTAGCACCATGACCAGCGAGCGCATCTCGTCCGCCGTAACCTCTCCTGCTTCAAACGCCGTTTGCGCATCGACAAGCGCCTCTTCGACCCGATCGACTTGACCGGCGTATGCAGCTTCGCGCAGCTCCACTGTGGTTATGATATCGGAGGCTTGAACCGAGGGCGCGGTTGTCAGAAGGCACAGCATCCAGACAGTCGCAATTGTTTTGAAAAGCTGGGTCATCCACTTACATCTTGCTTCAATGTCAGGGGGTTGCACGACTTGGGTTGTACGCCCACATCATTACTTTGGCTCAGCTTGCGATAGGTTAACGGGGCTGTTTCAGCCATATGCCGCAATTTCCAACGCAGATGCATGACCTGAGAGTCTCTTGATACGAAACTATCTTGGAGATTGACCGATGTTACAGCCTCCGCCGAACAAGATTGCTGCAAACAATGCGCGACATCTTGCGCCATGGCGGCGTGGTTGAAAGTAGCAGAGTGCGCCAGGATGGCCCCGGCTATAAAACATGTAAAACGCTGCATGTTCCGCTCACCTTTGAGTTGTGCGACCTGATCAATGCTGGTTGATCGTGGCGAAAGTCGGGCGAATACGGGGAACATCCATGCCTCCAAGACGGGTTTGCATGCTCATTCGCTGTGAATTTTCATTTCTTTCAGCAAGATGTGCTGATAGATCAATGCAAACCGACACGACGTTGCGAAAGGTAGAACTGACATGGAAACCGTATCCGAAAACGCCTGTTATGGCGGTGTTCAGGGGGTGTACTCGCATACCTCCAAGGCGTGCGCCTGCGACATGACCTTTGGCGTGTTCCTGCCGGAAGAGGCACGTGATGGCCCGGTCCCCGTGCTGTGGTATTTGTCTGGCCTGACCTGCACCCACGAAAACGCAATGACCAAAGCGGGGGCGCAAGCCTGGGCGGCTGAGCAGGGTATCGCCCTGGTCTTCCCGGATACCTCTCCGCGCGGAGAGGGCGTGGCCAATGATGAGGCCTATGACCTTGGACAGGGTGCCGGATTTTATGTGAACGCCACGCAAGACCCCTGGAAGCCTCATTTTCAGATGTGGGATTATGTGGCCGAAGAATTGCCAACTCTGATCGCCGAACATTTCGCAATCGACCCGGATCGCCAGGCCATCACAGGTCATTCCATGGGTGGACACGGCGCATTGACCCTTGCCATGGGGCTGAAGGGCCGGTTTCGGTCGGTGTCCGCCTTTTCACCTATCGTGAACCCCACGGCCAGCGACTGGGGTCGCAAGCAATTTGGAGCGTATCTGGGAGATGACGAAAGCAATTGGGCCGCACATGATGCGACGCTTTTGATGCGTGAACATGGGTTCGACGGCCCTGTGTTGGCTGATACAGGCACCAAGGATCAGTTCGTTGATCTACTTATGCCCGAAAGCTTTGCCGAAGCATGCGCCGCACAACGCCAGCACGCGACGTTGCGCATGCAGCCGGGTTATGATCACAGCTATTTCTTTGTCTCGACATTCATGGAAGATCACGTCGCTTTCCATGCCGAGGCCCTGTACGCATGAGCCATTATGATCTGATCATCATCGGCTCAGGCCCGTCAGGTCGATCTGCCGCCATCCAGGCCGGAAAACTGAAACGTCGGGTTTTGGTCATTGACCGCAAGGATCGTTTAGGCGGCGTGTCGGTTCACACAGGGACCATTCCGTCCAAGACGCTGCGCGAAACGGTACTGAACCTGTCTGGCTGGCGCGAGCGCAGCTTTTACGGGCGGTCCTACCGGGTGAAAGACGATATTGAGGCGCAAGACCTCAAAGCGCGGCTGCACAAGACGCTGGATTACGAAGTCGACGTCCTGGAGCATCAGTTCAACCGGAACCATGTGGAAACCCTGCACGGTATGGCGTCGTTCATTGATGCCAATACCATCGAGGTGGCCACCGAGGCGGGTGATGTGACCACGGTCACGGGCGATAAATTCATGATCGCAACTGGGACCAAGACCTATCGCCCGGATTACGTGCCTTTCAATGGCACGACAGTTGTCGACAGCGACGAATTCCTTGAGTTGGCCAAGATTCCTCGCAGTCTGACCGTTGTGGGTGCTGGCGTGATTGGCGTGGAGTACGCCACCATGTTTGCAGCATTAGATGTGCGCGTGACGCTGATTGAGCCGCGTGACAGCTTCCTCGACTTTGTCGACCAGCAAACCATCCGCGAGTTCACGCATCAAATTCGCGAGAATGGCGTGGATCTGCGCCTTGGGTCGGCCATTGAAAAGATCGAGGACACAGATGGCCACATAGAGGTCACGATGGGCAATGGTCGGCATGTACGCTCGGAGATGCTGCTGTTTGCTGCGGGTCGCATGGGCGCGACCACGCGGCTCAACCTAGGGTCAGTCGGGCTGGAAACCGATCATCGTGGGCGCATCCAGGTGGACCACAAGACCTATCAAACCACCGTGCCCCATATCTATGCCACCGGGGATGTCATCGGGCATCCGTCACTTGCCTCTACCTCGATCCAACAGGGGCGCGTGGCGGCCTGCCATGCGCTTGAGGTTCCGACGTTAGAGGAAAGCCCATGGTTTCCCTATGGCATCTATTCGGTCCCTGAAATTTCAACCTGCGGCATGTCCGAGGAAGAGATGCAGGAGCGTGGCATTCCCTATGAGGTGGGTATCGCGCGCTTTCGTGAAACCAGCCGGGGCCACATCATGGGCTTGGAACACGGGATGCTGAAGATGTTGTTCAGCCTCAAAACCCGGCGCGTTTTGGGTGTTCAAATCGTTGGAGAAGGCGCGACTGAGCTTATTCACATTGCACAAGCGGTGCTGAACCTGAAGGGCACAGTCGATTATTTTGTACAGAACACGTTCAATTACCCCACACTGGCCGAGGCCTATAAGATTGCCGGCCTGGACGCGTTCAATCGCATGCCAATTCCTGAGGAATTCAAGATTAAGAAAAAGCCCAAGAAGAAAGACTGATCCCGCGAACTTCGCCCGAACGTTAATGCGTGCGTTTCACGGCTGTCCTTTGTCCTGGAAATAGATGCAGGTATGGGCCCTGATGGATTGACAGGCTATCTCAAGTTTCTTTGAAATAACGGTCCAGGCCTTGATCGCGTTTTGCATGCAGATCGAAACTTTCTCGCGGAAAGTAGCCCTACACCCGACGGCTTTACCCATCTTGCTTGGCGCCGCGGTGCTCTTTGGGATAAAGCAACGGATATGATCTATGTAGATGCAGATGCCTGCCCAGTGAAGGCAGAGGTTGAGAAGGTCGGCACCCGCCACGGTGTCAAGATGTACATCGTGTCCAATGGCGGGTTGCGCCCGTCACAAAACCCGTTGGTCGAAACCGTCATCGTACCCGATGGTCCCGACGTCGCAGATATGTGGATTGCGGACCGGGCCGGACCCGGCGATGTGGTGATCACCGGTGACATCCCCTTGGCAGCCAAGGTCGTTGAAGCAGGAGCGCAGGTTCTGAAACACAATGGCGAGCCGTTGACCGCGGCCAATATCGGTAATGTTCTGGCCACACGTGACTTGATGGCCGACCTGCGCGCGGCAGACCCCTTTCGCCAAGGCGGCGGCAAGGGATTCACCAAGGCCGATCGCTCGCGTTTTCTGGATGCCTTGGAACGTTCACTGCGCAAGGCCAAGGCGACGTAGCCTCGGCCTTTACAAATCAGCCTCTGTCACGTCTTCTTGGGTTAATTCATTCAACCCCGGATCATTTTGAAAGACGCAGGCCGTGCACGCACAGACAAACTTGCAAGGATCGCCAAGCCACATTATCGAGGCCGTCGTGTTGGATATCGGCAACGTGCTCATCCACTGGAACCCAGAACGGGTTTATGACGCAAGACTTGGCAAAGCCGCACGCAAACGGTTCTTTGAAGAGACCAATATTCACCAGATGAATTTGGATCTCGACCGCGGCGCTGACTTCAAGCCTTCGGTTGAAGCCTTGGCTGCCAAACATCCCGAATGGCATGACGAAGTCATGTTATGGCATGACAGATGGCTGGACTTTGCGCGCCCTGCGATTGATCACTCGGTGCGTCTGATGGCCGCGCTACAGGCCAAGGGCGTGCCTGTCTTTGCGCTCAGCAACTTTGGCATCGGACCGTTTGATATCGCGTGTCGCGCCTATCCGTTTTTGAAGGGTTTCGACCGAAGCTATATCTCAGGATATATGAAAACGATAAAACCGGAACCCGCCATTTATGCCGCTCTGGAACAGGACTGCGGTTTGGCACCGGACCATCTGTTGTTCACCGACGATCGCCCTGAGAACATCGAGGCGGCACGCCAGCGCAGCTGGCAAACGCATCTCTTTGAAGGCGCTGAAGGATGGGCGCGGACCTTGATCCACGCAGGGCTGTTGGAAGAAGGCGAAGCGCAATGAGCGTTCCCATAATTTCATTCACCGATGGTGAAGCTGCCTTGGATTGGATGGACCTCTGTGCCGCGATTGAAGAGGGGCACACACGTCCCAAGCCCAAGATTTCGGACAGTCTTCTTCACCGTGGGAAAGACACGCTGCTCAGCCGAGCGGCGTGGATCGACGGGATGGGCATCGCTGTCAAATCTGCTACCGTCTTTCCGAATAACTCCAGTCGAGGTCAGCCGACGATTGGTGGTTCTGTCAGCCTCTTTGACGACACCACAGGGGCGTTGGAGGCCATTCTTGATTTTCATCTGGTGACCAAATGGAAAACAGCCGGGGACAGCGTTTATGCTGCGACCAAACTTGCGCGCCCTGACAGCCGGAAGATTCTGATAGTGGGCGCGGGCACCGTGGGGCGCAATCTGCTGCAAGCCTATGGCGCCGCCTTCCCCAGCGCTCAGTTCACCCTCTGGAACCGCACCCGTGCCAATGCTGAAGCGCTGGCGGCCGAGCATCCGGGGGTGCGCGTGTCCGACGATCTTGAGGCGGCGATCGGGGATGCTGACATCATCACATCGGCCACAATGTCAACCGAGCCGTTTTTACGTGGGTCCTGGCTAAAACCCGGCCAGCATGTTGATCTAATCGGAGCCTATCAACCGGGTATGCGCGAGGCGGATGACGACGCATTGCGCCGTGCGCGCATTTTTGTGGATAGCTTCGACACCACATTGGACCATATTGGCGAAATGAAGATACCACTCGACACAGGCACAATCACACGAGAGGATGTGTTGGCTGATTTTTATGAGCCTCAGACCTTCACGCGCCTGTCTGAAAATGAAATTACTGTGTTCAAGAACGGCGGCGGTGCACATCTGGATTTGATAACCTCGCGCTATATTCTGGACGCCTGGAAAGGGGCTGTGTGATGGGCTGGTTTTTACTGTTGATCATGATCTGCTTGGTGCTGGCAATTGTGGCCATGCCGTATCTGCGCGAGGCGCGCAAACCTGAGATGAACGATGACGCGCGGCGCAAGGCCCCCGGTGCGTTTGTCGAATTGTCGCGCGGTGTCACCCACTATCAATGGCTGGGTGCCGCCAGGGGGCCCGTGGCGGTCTGTGTCCATGGGCTGACCACCCCTTCTTATGTTTGGGGTCCAATTGCCGAAGGGCTGGGAAAGCTCGGATTTCGCGTGCTGGTCTATGACCTCTACGGTCGCGGATATTCAGACCGGCCATCCGGCCCGCAGGATGCGCCGTTCTTCGTGGCGCAGCTGGAAGATCTGCTTGAGGCCCTGAAGGTCGAAGACGATATCACCTTGCTGGGCTATTCGATGGGTGGGGCTATCGCCACCTCCTATGCCGCCACATACCCCGAAAAATTGCGCCAGATGGTGCTGATTGCAACCGCCGGTATGGGGCATGATCTGGGGCCTGTCGCGCGGCTGGTGCAAAACTATGACCGGCTTGGCGCATGGTTGATGCTGGCACTGTACGAACGGTCCCACCGCATGGGCACCGAGGCAGAACGTGGGCTGCCCAGCTCGATCGACAACATTGTGGAGCTGCAACAAGCCGAGTTGAAATACCGAGGGTTTGTTCCCGCCGTTCTGGCGTCGATCCGCGGTATGCTGGACGAAGACCAGGAAGAAGAACACCGCGAGATCAGTCGTGAAGGTATCCAGGTGCTGGCGATCTGGGCGCGCGATGATGAGGTGATCCCAATCACGGGCATGGGCAAGCTGGCGCAATGGAACCGTGTCGCACGTCACGAAGTGATCGAAGGGGCCGGGCATGGGCTGGCGTACACACATACCGACGAGGTGATGCACGCCATGCGCGATCTGATGAAAGACTAGAGAATTACTGCAAATCCAATTGCCTTTTGGACGCATCGCATGCCCCGCTATCGGGAAGAAGCTCACAGGACCGCCGCCATGCGGCTTGTGCTTTTTCCGGTACTAACCGTCCTTGCACACCTTCAACGCCCCACTCCAATCCCAGCATGTAACAGCCCCAGCTAGACCCCGCCCCGCACGCGGCGTCATAGGTTCGAAATTGACAGGCGCGGCTGGCTGCATTTTGGGGGGCGGTGCCGTCGATCCAACTGCCGTTTTTGGCGCTCGCCCCGGCATTGGTACATCCGTTTGCATTGCCATCCGCGCAGGCTGCCATGAACATCGGGAACTTCAATGTTGCCTCACCCTCATCTGACATTTCGGTCTCTATGGTGCGGGCTATACCAAAACAGGCATTGCCATGCCCACTGCGGCACAGGGTCAGGCACCAGCCCAAACCGTCATCACAGGTTTTGGATCCTTTCGCGCGGCGTCCGGCCTTGGGAAACACATCAGCGGGGCATTGTGTATGAAACCCCATTAGCCTTTCGTCCGCGCGAGTGGATGAGAGAACCCAGCGATAGGTCTCTTCTTGCTGAGCAATCCAATCTTCAACCGGGTCAGCCCCTGCTGCGATGGCACTCAGGTATAAAAGGATGAATGCGCGGATCATGCTGTGGCAACTTCGCGATTTTCGCGGACGGGCAAATGCACGATAGCGCTGAAAGCACCGACCGCTACGCCAATCCACCACACGGTTGTGTAGTCGCCATAGGCATCATACATCCGCCCGCCCAGCCAGATCCCAATAAAGCTGCCCAACTGGTGGCTGAAGAACACGATGCCATACAGCGTACCCATGTAACGCAAACCGTAGATATGTGCGATCAGACCGCTGGTCAGCGGGACTGTCGCCAGCCAAAGTGCCCCCATTCCGAGGCTGAACAACAGCACCGATGTGGGCGTGATGGGAAGCAAAATGAAGGCGGCCGCGATGATTGTTCGGCCGGTATATATGGCCGCTAACAAGTATTTCTTAGGATATCTCTTGCCCAGATAGCCAGCCGTCAGCGTGCCCGCGATGTTGGCAAGACCAATCATTGATATCGCCACAGCCCCCAAGGCTGAGGTACTGGTAACACCGATATTATGCAACGCACCCCCCGGTGCAATCGGGCCGCACATTTCGGTAACAAATGCGGGGAAGTGTGCAGTAATGAACCCCAGTTGATACCCACAGGAAAAGAAACCCAGAAAAATCAACGTATAGCTGGGATCGCGAAAGGCTCGGGCCAGCAGAGCCCCTATGCTTTCTTCCAGTTCGGTTTTGTCGACCGACTGGGGTGCACGCATCATGGGTAGCATCACCAAAGTCGCAAGTATACTGATCGCAAAGACCAAAAACACGCTTTGCCAAGACATCATCGTCAGCAAAAACTCGGCCAACGGTGCGCCAAATACCTGCCCCGTTGATCCTGCTGCCGCCGCAATCGCAAGGCTCATCGAACGGTTCTCGGCACTGCTGGCCCGACCAACGACCGCCAGAATGACCCCAAAGCCGGTACCCGCGACACCAAAACCCACGAAGACCTCGTAAAACTGATGCGCACCTGGCGTTACCGACACCGAAGACATCACTAGCCCGGCGGCATAGATCAGCGCGCCCATGACAATTGCCTTACGATCACCAATACGTTCTGCAATCGCGCCAAAGATTGGCTGGCCAATGCCCCAGGCGAGATTCTGGATCGCGATGGCCGTGGAGAATTCGGCGCGCATCCAGCCGAACTCATCGGCGATCGGAATCTGGAACACCCCGAATGAGGCGCGGATGGCAAATGACACGATCATGATCACGCAACCCGCAATCAAAACCGGTGTAAAAAGTGGAGCGGCTTTGGCCATGCAACCTCCTTCATCTTGGCAACAGAGTGCTGGCTTTGCGCGATACGGTCAATGCAGGCTTTGTGATGCGTACAATCACATCCTGTGGCCCAATGACTTCCCCTAGGGCGACGGGCACGATAGGACAAATAGCATGAAGACTCTGTCACAAATATACAGACAGCTGGTGGCGGATGGCACCCTGACCCGCGATCCGGCCCAAGAGGCTGTATTGCCTGAATTTGAACGCATCCACAAAGGGCTTACCGCCGCGCCGGTCAAAAAGGGTTGGTTTCGCAAAGCCGAAATTGAAACCCCCAAGGGGTTGTACCTATGGGGAGGTGTTGGACGTGGCAAATCCATGATCATGGATCTCTTTGCCGAAAATCTGGATGTGCCCAACCGCAGGGTACATTTCCATGCCTTCATGCAAGAGATTCACAAGGGGATGCATGCCGCACGTCAGCAGGGGATTGAGGATGCGCTTGCGCCTGTGGTGGCCGATATCATCGGGTCAGTGCGCTTGCTGGCCTTTGACGAGATGCAGATCACTGACATCACCGACGCGATGATCGTTGGGCGACTGTTTCAGGCCCTGTTTGATGCGGGTGTTGTGGTGATCACCACTTCGAACCGGGTGCCTGACGATCTTTACAAGGACGGGCTGAACCGGCAGCTGTTCCTGCCGTTCATTGATCTGCTCGAAGATCGCATGGTCGTGCATGAAATGGTCAGCCCAACTGACTACCGGCAGGACAAGCTCGCTGGCAGTCCGGTCTACTTCTCCCCCATCAACGAGGAAACCCGCTCTCAGATTGACGCCGTCTGGCAAGATTTGACAGGCGGTCAAGCTGCCCCCCTGACGCTGACTGTGAACAAACGCGAGGTAGAGATCCCCGGCTTTCACAACGGTGTGGCGCGGGCCAATTTCTATGATCTTTGCGGCAAGCCACTTGGACCCGCTGATTTTCTGGCCCTGGCCGAAGCCGCGCGGGTTTTGGTGTTGGAAGATATCCCTCAGCTAAGCCGATCAAACTTTAACGAAGCAAAGCGGTTCGTGACACTGATTGATGCACTTTACGAGGCGCGGGTGCGGCTGATCTGCTCGGCCGCCGCAGCTCCTGAGTTTCTTTATGTTGAGGGCGCGGGCAGTTTTGAGTTTGACCGTACTGCGAGCCGCTTACGCGAAATGCAGTCCGAGGAATGGACGATGGACCAAACCAGCGCTCCACCAAGCGAAATGAAAAGCCCCGGACACTGATCCAGGGCTTTCCAATTATCCAAGCCAGAATATTTTGATCTTCTGGTTACTCGCGAACAACATAGACAGAACATATAGAATGGCGGACCACGCGTGCCGCGTTTGGTCCCAAAAGGTAGTCCTTCAGATCTGGCTTATGCGCGCCAATGACGATCAGGCCAGCGCCACCTGCTTCGGCGGTTCTGAGGATTTCCTCGTAGGCATTGCCCGTGGCGACCACATGGCGCGCTTTGTCATTGGCCTCCACACCGATGGCTTTCACGACCAACTGGTTCAGCAAAGTATTTGCCTCGGACAACGCCTTGTCGTGATGATCCTGTTCAAAGAAACCACCGACGACGCTCATACCAAAATCTGGCACCACCGTGATGACATCCAGCGTCGCTCCTTCGATATCAGCCATATGTGCCGCCTTTTTCACGACATTTACGTCAATATCACCATTGCTGACATCGACAGCACACAAAACGGTTTCAATGCTCATGCTGGCACTCCTTCTTTGCTCATACGGCCGCGTTGCAACATGGCGATCAGGGCCAGCAGGATCAGACCAGGAATAAACACCAATTCCTTGGGCATCTGCGCCTGAGGTGCTTTGACCTCCGAAATGCGCACGGCTTCGTCTCCGTAGAAATCAAAGCTGCCCATCTGGTCGCCGATCGGGCTGCCAAACAGAGGCTCTTCCATCTTCATCAGGCCATCTTCTTCCAGAGTGAGGAAGCCCATCGCTTCAAGCCGTGAGGCCCCGTCTTCACCTTCACCGACTGGCACGATGAGAGACATATCTTTCATTTCGCCAGTATCGAAGTCTGGGCCGGAGACCACAAAACGCAGCTCCTGCCCGGTCTCGGCACTGTCCAGAGCAGTGGCCACTGCCGTGGGTTCAATCGCTGAGAAGGGCGGCTGGAACCGATCCATGAAGAAATCAGGACGGAACAGCAGGAAGGCCACCAAAACCAGTCCGACGCTTTCATAGATACGGCTTTTGGTCAGGAAATAACCCATCGTGCCCGCCGTGAAAGCAAGGATCGCGATGGTCGCCGCGATGAAGACAATGATGCCCTGTATCCAAGTGACATCTATCAACAGAAGGTCCGTGTTGAAGATGAACACGAAGGGCAGCGCCACGGTCCGCAGGCTGTAGAAGAAGGCCACGAAACCGGTTTTGATTGCATCGCCGCCCGACACCGCAGCCGCGGCAAATGAGGCAAGTCCCACGGGGGGCGTCACATCCGCCATGATGCCGAAGTAGAACACAAAGAGGTGCACCGCGATCAGTGGCACGATGAGACCGGATTGTGCACCCAGCTCGACGACCACGCCGGCCATAAGGGATGACACAACAATGTAGTTCGCCGTGGTTGGCAACCCCATACCAAGGATCAGGGACAAAAGCCCAACCATGATCAGCATCAGGATGAGATTGCCGCCCGACAGGAACTCGACCAGATCAGCCATCACCTGACCCACACCCGTCAATGTGACCGTGCCCACGATCACACCGGCAGTGGCTGTCGCCAGACCGATGCCAATCATGTTGCGGGCGCCATCAATCAGGCCATCCCAGAGATCCACAATACCGGCCATGAACGCATTGGCCATATCGCTTTCACCGCGGAAGATCGACTTGAGCGGGCGCTGAGTCAGCAGGATCACAAACAACAGCATGGTTGCCCAGAAGGCTGACAGCCCTGGTGACTTCTGTTCGATCATCAGGAAGTAAACGAGCACGATGATCGGCAGCAGATAGTAGAGGCCGGATTTATAGATCTCGCCCACGACAGGCAATTCAACCTCTTCTGCATTAGGATCATCTGGTTCCAGATCAGGTACGGTCGAGGCCAGATACAAGAGGACCGCATAGACAACGAAGATAAGCAGAGACATGACCAAACCCGAAGCCGGGAAGGCAGAAGTGATCCAACCCACCGGATACTGCACGCCATAGCAAAGCGCCGCAAAACCCACAAAGAAGATCGCCATACCGCCAATGGTTTTACCCATGCTCACGACGCGATTGCCCAGTGTGGGCATATTGTTCTTCACCGCTTCAAGGTGAACGATGTAGACCAGCGCAATGTAGGAAATTGCAGCAGGCAGGAAGGCGTGGGTGATTACCTCGACGTATGAGATGCCCACATATTCCACCATCAGGAAGGCCGCAGCACCCATCACGGGCGGCATGATCTGACCGTTCACCGATGAGGCCACCTCGACCGCGCCGGCTTTTTCGGACGAGAAACCAACGCGCTTCATCAATGGGATGGTAAACGTCCCGGTGGTCACAACGTTGGCAATCGACGAGCCCGAGATCAGACCGGTTGCCGCAGAGCCCACAACGGCCGCTTTCGCAGGGCCGCCTCGCAGGTGCCCCAATGCACCAAACGCCATCTTGATGAAATAATTACCGGCACCCGCCTTATCCAGAAGCGCGCCGAACAACACAAACAGGAACACAAATTTCGTTGAAACACCCAAGGCAATCCCGAACACGCCCTCAGAAGTGATCCACATATGGCTCATCGCTTTCTTAAGCGAAGCGCCTTTCCAGCGAATGACATCGGGCACGGCGTCGGATGAGCCGAAGAAAACATAAAGTAAGAAGATTGTTGCGATGATCGCCATTGCGGGGCCCAGCGCACGGCGCGCGGCCTCAAACAGCAGGATGAGACCGGCGAGGGCAAACCACTTGTCCACGTCATCGGCCAGACCGCCCGCATTGACGATTTTTTCGTAGAACCAATAACCATAGAGCGCAATGAAGGCTGCCAGCAGGCCCATGATCCAATCCTGGATCGGAATATAATGTCGCGGGCTGGATTTCAGCGCCGGGTAGGCCATGAAGGCCAGGAAGATAGCAAACGCCAAATGGATCTGGCGCGAGTTGTTGATCAGATCACCGGGCAACACGTAGTTCGCGATCGGCGAGGCCAGCAAGACCTGGAACACCGACCAGACCACGGCCACAATGGCCAGCATCTTACCCACGGTTCCGGCGGGGTTACGTGCCCCGGCATCGGAAGAGGCGACAAGTTCCTGAAGCTCTTCTTCGCTTAGCGGGCGTCCGCCCTGTTTGTCCTCGGCCATATCTCTGTCTCCCTGGGTGCTGCGTTCATTGACGCGGCTTTCTTATATCGAGGCTTCGAGGCCTCTTAACAAAAATGCAGATGCGCGGGGGTAGCAGACCACCCCCGCGACAGGCAGATGAACTACTCCATCAGGCCTTTTTCTTTGTAGTACTTGGCCGCTCCGGGATGGATCGGCGCTGACAGACCTGCGCTAGACATGTCCTCAGGCGTCAGGTTGGCAAATGCCGGGTGCAGCTTTTTGAAGTCATCCATGTTGTCAAAGACTGAGCTGACAACCGCGTAGACCGCATCTTCCGAGACGGCGTCCGAACTCACGAACGTTGCGCCCACACCGAATGTGGTCGTGTCGTTGTCCGACCCACGGTACATTCCGCCTGGGATTGTGGCTGTCCGATAGAACGAGTTTTCTTCAATCAGCTTGGCCACAGCATCGCCCGTCACATTCACCAGAACGCTGTCACAAGCAGTTGTGGCTTCCTGAATGGAACCGGAAGGGTGACCAACAGTGTAAACCATTGCATCAATCTGGTTGTCGCACAGGGCTGCTGATTGCTCAGCTGCTTTCAGCTCGGTGGCCAGAGCGAAGTCATCGGTTGTCCAGCCCATTGCTTCGAGCAGAACTTCCATCGTGCCGCGTTGTCCGGACCCTGGGTTGCCGATGTTCACACGCTTGCCTTTGAGGTCTTCAAAGCTGGTGATGCCTGCATCGGCGCGCGCCACAACTGTGAACGGTTCTGGGTGTACTGAAAACACCGCGCGCAGGCCTTCGAAAGCGCCTGCTTCTTCAAACTTCGAAGACCCGTTGTATGCGTGGTATTGCCAGTCTGACTGAGCCACACCAAACTCCAGTTCGCCTTCGCGGATGGTGTTGATGTTGTAGACCGAACCGCCTGTCGATTCGACCGAGCAGCGAATACCGTGCTCTTTGCGGCCTTTGTTGACCAGACGGCAGATGGCACCACCTGTTGGATAATAAACCCCAGTCACACCACCGGTGCCGATGGTGATAAACTCTTCAGCAGAAGCTTGCGGCGCGCTCAATGTAACGGCGGCGGCGCAGGCAAAAGCAAATGAAGTAAAACGTTTCATACGAAATCTCCCATATTCGTTTATGCCCCCGTTCGCCCGAGTTCACTTGAAGTGAATTGGTCGCGGGCGCGAAGGCGATCTTTGCAACCGGAATGATAGACCCGGTATACAAGCAGCGTCTCAGCACTGCTCCACAGAGTCTATGCGCGTAGTTGCCTATAGCCAAGTTATCTATCTCAAGAGACAAAATCTGCATGCTGTGCTAGATCGGACACGATGAACCACAACTTTTTCATACAAGGTTTACGGCGCCGCATGCGAAGTTCAATCGTATTTTCACGATGTCAGTGGAGCCTTGAAACATGAGGCAATCGCTTGCCTTCATCCTGATGATCAGCCTGGCGGGCTTACAGTTTCTCGCTATTTTGATTGTTGTTTTTACGACTTTTGTCACATCAGAACGGGCCATGTTAAAGCATGCCCTTGGGTTAATGAGCCAAGCGGGAAACAACGCCACTGAACACACGCGCCTGTTTTTAAAGCCTGCTCAGGATTTGGCAAAGCAAGCCACGGGTATGCTCACCAGTGGTATCATCGACGCCAACGATCACGATGCACTGGAACAATTGTTGTTTCAACAAGTCCTGTCAGAACCTCAGGTCGCAGGGGTATATTATGGCGATGAAGCAGGAAATTTTGTTTACCTCATGCGCAGTGACGGCCCAGGACCTGTGCGAACAAAGATCATTTCGCACGAAGACGGCGGTCGGAGTACAGAATTTGTCTGGCGAAACACCGCATTCGAACTAGTGTCAGAAGCTATTGACCCCTCCGACCGTTTTGACCCCCGCAAACGCCCCTGGTACCAATCTGCGGCAAGCGCGAAACAGCCGGTTTGGACCGATCCTTACGTTTTCTTTTCGTCGCGCAGGCCAGGAATAACAGCGGCTGTTCCTGTCATCCTTTCGGATGGCACCCTGCAAGGGGTCGTCGGGGTTGATATTGAACTTGATGCGATTTCCCAGTTTTTGTCTGAGCTCACGATAAGCGCTGGAAGTACCGCGCTCATCCTGAATGAAAATGGCGAGGTTATCGCGCATCCGGCAAGTGATCAGATTGTGGTTCAAAATGAAGACAAGACGATCCGTTTTGTTGGCATCAATGAAATTAACGATCCGGTTGCCAATGCGGCGTTTGGCAAGCTCGCCCAATCTGGTCCACTGGCAATCACAGGCGAAGTCAGGTCCGAGCTAGAGCATGACAAGGAATCGTATCTGACACTTCTCGCACCGATCAAAGGTCATGATCTTCCTTGGACCATTGCGATCCATGCCCCCGAAAACGACTTTGTTCAGGGGATCAAAGACAATCGACGTCGGAATATCTGGATTGCGGCAATCATCTCGCTTGTGACGGCCATTGCTGGGTTGATGCTGGCCGAGGTGATTTTACGACCGGTTCGGGCGTTTGCTGTTCGTACGTCGCTTGTATCGCAAGGTGAAGTTTCCGCCGATACTCCGCTTCCTAAAACCTATCAAGAGCTCAAGCGTGCCAACGAAACCTTGATCCATGAAATTTCCCAACGTCGTGAATCAGAGAAAAGGCAACGCGACCTTAGCCGACAGCTCTTTCATTTTTCACGGGTCGATATGATGGGACAGTTGGCCACGGGGCTTGCCCATGAACTGAGCCAGCCCATCACGGCCATTACCCAGAACGTTGACGCCGCGATTTCGACCGCCGCCAAGATGAAGGACATCAATCCGGAGCTCATGCAAATCTTGTCCGAGTTGGACGATCAGGCGCATCGCGGCGGGGACATCATCGCAGCGCTACGTGGGCTGGTTCGAAAGGATGAAGGACAATTTGTGGCGTTTGAGTTCGAAGATCTCTTGGATCAATCGCTGAAGATTGTGCAGCACGAAGCTGACATCAATTCCGTCCAACTGGTCAAAAGCAACGTCACTCAGCATCAAGTTCTCGCCAATCGGGTACAGATAGCCCAGGTTCTGATCAACCTGATGCACAATGCCATCGAGGCCATGACTATGGCAAAAACCCAATCGCGTGAAATTTTGATCTCCGCGCGCCCTCAAAATTCTTTTCTGGAGGTTTGGGTAGAAGACTCCGGACCTGGGGTGGCACCAGATCAGCCCTTGTTCCGGCATTTTGAGACAAGCAAAACGGATGGTATGGGGTTTGGGTTATCGATCAGCAAGACAATCATCGAAGCCAATGGCGGCCATCTTTGGTATGATCATGAAAGTCGCAACACATCTCGCTTCTGCTTCACGTTGCCACTGCTTTCCACCGGATTGGAATCGTGAAATAGTAAAGTGAGCAACCAATCAGGCCCCGAAATATGGAACCAATCATTTTTCTGGTCGATGACGAGGAAGAAGTGCGGGTCACGCTGTCGCGAGCGCTGAAAATGCGCGGCTTCAAAGTTAAGGCCTTTGCCAATGCCGAGCAGTTTTTGAACGGATATCAACCCAGCGAAGCCGGGTGTTTGGTGCTGGACTATGGCATGCCGGGCATGAACGGTCTGCAGTTGCAAAGCGAGCTAAACAGGCGTGGCATCAGCGTACCTATTGTATTCATCTCCGGGCATGGCGGCGTTCCGGAATCGGTGGAGGCGATGAAAGGAGGCGCCGTTGATTTCATCCAAAAACCGTTCCGCCAGAGGCATTTGATTGAATGTATCGAAGACGCCTTCAAAGTGGATGCAGCGAACCGTGCAAAAGTAGCAGACGAGGTGCAGGCGCGGGAAAGGTTTGAACGCCTCACAGTACGAGAGCGCGAAGTGGCGGATTTCATGATTGCCAATCCCTCGTATACGACCAGCAAGCATATCGGCAGAGAACTGGATATCAGCCCGCGTACGGTTGACCATCACCGCGCACGCATTCTTGAAAAACTTGAGATTAACTCCGTGGCAGAATTGATCGATTTGGCCGCGCGGATTGAAAGTGCCATTCCCTGAGTGGTTCAAAAGCGACTACTTCGAGAGATAGCCCTTAAAACTAATGTTTTTTATGCGCGACCCAGTAGGCATTCGTTTCCTTTCGCAAATCTTCATAGGACTTGATTCGCGCTTTTGCGGGTTCACCTCCGAGTTGCACGAGCAGCGCCAGAAGATTTTCGATGATCGACATCGCTCCGGAAAAGCACCCGAAATGGTGTGTGCTGACGACTGATGCGATCAAGGTCTCATCTGGTTCAAAGTCCGGCGATATCACATCGCTGTCCGAAAGCATGATCAGTTTCACTCCACGCTTGCGGGCAAATTTACAGGCTTCAATGGTCTCTCTTGAATAGGGTGTGAATGTTATTGCGATCATCACATCACCCGGCTCGGCGTACTGTAACTCATCAATCGCAGAATTGATGTGGCGCGGGATTAATTGCAATGTCGGAAGCGCCATGCGGCCGACATAGTGAAAATAATAGGCCAGTGAATAACTTGCCCTGACGGCGGTGAGGTAAACGGTTTCTGCCTCTAACAACATCCGGGCCACACGCTCCATCTGTTTGGGGGTTTGACGTTCCAGCGATCTTTGCACAATTGCCATAGCATTCGCGGTGGCATCTGCCTGGACACGGCCAAGGTCGGAATGATGTCGCAGGTCGTCCAACCAATCGGGCCTTACAACGGCATCCGACGAGGACACCAGGGCATGCCGGAACGGTTCGCGCAGCTCGTCATAGCCCGCGAAATCAAGGTGATGCGCCATACGAACGAGGGTGAATGTCGACACGCCACACTTGCGCGCCGTTTCACGAATGGGGTCCAGTCCAAAGTCAGATGGGTAATCAACAATGTACTTCGCGACCAGTCTTAAACGCGGAGACAAGCTGGGTAGATCTGCCTTAAGCTTTGAAATCGTTTTTGTTTTTAGGGTCGGGTCCATTCCGAATCGCTCTCACTTCAATCAAGGAACTATAATAACTTATGTTATTTTTTCAGGTGATTGACAGATTTTGTAATTCAGGCAAGCTGTACCTCATCAGGTGATGTTGAGAACTTAACAATCAATGCGCTCGTTTACCCTCGCTAAGCCTGCGATCGTTCCAAAGAAACATAGAGTTATTTTTTGAGAGACACTGGACATGACTTCCCCGTTCATCATGGCAGCCCCCAACGGCGCGCGGCGCAGCAAAGCTGACCACAGCTTGTTGCCGATCACTTTGGGGGAAATTGTCAAAACCGCCTCTGCGTGTCAGGCGGCAGGTGCGAATGGTTTGCACCTGCATACTCGAGATGACACAGGCGCTCATTCCCTGGATGCCGGACGATACAATGAAACCCTCGCAGAACTGCAGCAAAATGTTCCCACTTTGGCAGTTCAAATCACAACCGAGGCCGCGGGGGTGTATGATGTCTCGGAACAGCTGGCCTGTCTCAAGCTTGTCCGCCCAACCTGGGCGTCCATCGCACTACGCGAGATCGCACGCGCGCCTGAGCTTGCAGCCCAAGTTTATGGCACCTGCGCTGACAATGGAACACGCGTGCAACATATCCTCTACGATGCAGCCGATTACGCACAACTGCGCCTATGGCACCAAGACCGCACAGTACCTGCGGATCAAACCGATATGTTGTTCGTCCTGGGGCGATACCTGACGTCGCGCAGCTCTCAACCGTCCGATCTTAATCCGTTCATGGAAACACACACGGGCTCTGCACGTTGGATGGTCTGTGCGTTTGGCGCAGGCGAACACACCTGTTTGACCCACGCCGCCCATCTCGGGGGGGATGTGCGGGTCGGGTTTGAAAACAGTCTGACGGCAACCAATGGCACCCCCTGGCCCGACAACGCCGCATCAGTGGCCGCACTCAAAGCCGCAATTGCACATCCCACACCTCAACCCGAACCCATCGGAGGCTGACCCATGTCTCATGTCTTTCCACGCCATTCCACCGCACATTTTCCGACAGCCGTCGCAGGAGATGGATGTTATCTGATTGATGCAGACGGCAAACGCTACTTTGACGGATCAGGCGGTGCGGCTGTGTCGTGCCTGGGTCACTCCAACGAGCGAGTGAAACAAGCGATTCGCGATCAACTGGAGGTGCTGGATTTTGCGCATACCGGTTTTTTCACATCGAAACCGGCAGAAGCATTGGCAGATTTGCTGGTGCAGCATGCACCTGGCGACATCGATCGCGCCTATTTTGTCTCGGGAGGGTCTGAGGCGGTAGAGGCGGCTCTCAAGCTGGCCCGCCAGTACTTTGTCGAGATCGGTCAGCCGCAGCGCCGCCACATCATCGCGCGTCGCCAAAGCTATCACGGCAACACTTTGGGGGCCTTGGCAGCAGGTGGGAATGCCTGGCGACAGGCGCAGTTTTCACCTTTGTTGATCGAGGTCAGCCATATCGCTCCCTGTTATGAATACGCCGAGCGAAACGAAGCCGAGAGTCTGGCAGACTACGGGCAACGCGCCGCCAACGAGTTGGAGACCGAAATCCAGCGGCTTGGGCCCGAGAATGTCATGGCCTTTCTTGCCGAACCGGTGGTGGGCGCAACTTTAGGGGCCGTGCCTGCGGTCGAGGGGTACTTCACCCGCATCCGAGAGATTTGCGACCAACACGGCGTGCTTTTGATCCTGGATGAGGTGATGTGCGGCATGGGGCGGACCGGGCATTTGTTTGCCTGCGAAGCTGAAGGCATAGCCCCCGATATCCTGACCATCGCCAAGGGTCTTGGCGCTGGATATCAACCGATTGGCGCGATGCTGTGCACCTCGCAGATTTACGACGCCATCGCTGAAGGGTCCGGATTCTTTCAACATGGCCACACCTATGTGGGTCACCCGGTTGCTGCGGCTGCCGCTCTTGCAGTGGTGCAAGACATGTTGGAACGCAAACTGATGCCGCAAGTCAAAGAGCGGGGCACGTATTTTGAGACACGCCTGCGCGAAGCATTTGGGCAAAATCCGCATATCGGTGATGTTCGCGGGCGGGGCTTGTTCTGGGGCGTCGAGATTGTTGCAGACCGCGCCACCAAACGCCCCTTTGCCCAGAAGCATGGTGTAGCCGGACGCGTGAAGAAAGCGGCAATGGCCGAAGGGTTGATTTGCTATCCGATGCCTGGCACCCGAGACGGCAAAGTGGGGGACCACATCCTGCTGGCCCCGCCGTTTATCTCAACCGAGGAGGATCTGGATGGTGCCGTCCGCATGCTGGATCGGGCAATTGCAAAGGTTCTTGCGGAAACGCCGGATACGCCTTGAGGCGCTGTGGATCAGTTATCCTCACCCAGTTTGGGTGATGGGCGATCCAAAGCCAGTTCTGCGTCCGAGAATTTGAACGGCGCACGTACCCCCGGAACGCCGTCCAATGTCACCTGCATCTCACGCGCCTTGACCTGAGGATCGTCAAAAACTTCGGCCATATCGTTGATCGGTCCGGCGGGAACACCCTGCGCTTCACAAGCCGACAACAGGGCGTCTTTGGTAAATTCACGCGTGTACCTGTGCAGGGTGTCCGACAGCTCCTGTTGCCGCAACACTCGGTCGGCGTTTGTGGCGTATCGTTCGTCTGTTCCCAGTTCAGGACAGCCCAAAAGGGTACAGAATCTCTGGTATTGGCCGTCATTGCCCACCGCGATGATCAGAAAACCATCAGAGCAGTCGAACACCTGATAGGGGCTGAGGTTGGGATGGAAATTGCCCAGACGACCGGGCGCGGTGCCGGTGGACAGGTAGTTCATCGCCTGATTGGCGGTGACAGACACCGCCACGTCCAACAGAGCCATGTCAATGTGCTGGCCCTTACCTGTGGCATTGCGTTGGTGCACCGCGGCCAGAATAGCGGTGGTGGCATAGACCCCCGAGAAGATGTCCGTAATCGCCACACCGACCTTAAGGGGTTGTCGGTCAACTTCGCCCGTAATGGACATCAGGCCAGACATGCCTTGGATGATATAGTCATATCCCGCACGATGGGCATAAGGTCCGTCCTGACCAAAGCCTGTGATGGAGCAATAGATCAGACGCGAATTGATCTTTTTCAGACTGTCATAATCGAGGCCATATTTGGCCAACCCACCCACTTTGAAGTTCTCGATCAGAATGTCTGCATCTCGAATGAGATCGCGGACCTGCGCCTGGCCCTCATCGGTGCGAAAATCGCAGGTGACCGAAGCCTTGCCCCTGTTGCAACCGTGGAAGTATGCGGCTGTGCTATCGTCCTCACGTTCGATAAACGGAGGGCCCCATTTGCGAGTGTCGTCCCCTACCGGGCTTTCCACCTTGATCACCTCGGCACCCAGATCAGACAGTGTCTGACCGGCCCAGGGGCCCGCAAGAATGCGGGCCAATTCGATGACTTTCAGACCAGCGAGCGGGGCTGACATTATTTTGCCAGCTCTTCTTCGAGCAGCTCTTTCAACTCGCCGTAGGCCATATTGTTGTAGGACGTGCCATTGATCACCAAAGTCGGTGTCGAGCGTATCCCATCCTCTTCGGCGTTCTGTTGATACCAGGCCACCAGCGATTTGGCCTTATCGTTGTCATTGAGGCACACCTCAATCTGATCACCCGACAGACCTGCCACCTTGCCAATCTTGCGCAGCCGGTCAGCGATGCCTACAGGGTCCTGACCATCTCCGATCCAATCTCGTTGCTGGTCGTAAATCATGTCGGCGATACCAAAGAACCGCTCTTGCCCGCCACAGCGCGCCACAATTGAAGCCCAAAGTCCGTAGCGATCAAAGTAGACGTCACGGTATATAAAATTGATCTGATCCGTGTCGATGAAATCAGCCTTCAGATCCTTGAATTGCTCCGAGTGGAAACGCGCGCAATGTGGGCAGGTGAAGGAGGCGTATTCAATGACAGTAACCTTGGCATCCGGATTGCCGATACTCATCTCTTGGATGCTTGAGATATCTACTTCGGCGGCCTCTTGTGCGTTCACGGCGCCCATCGGCAATTCAGCTGTCGGTGCAGGCGCGCTACGGGTTTGCCAGAAGGTGGCCCCTGCCACAATCGCAAGGCCCACGGCCCCGATAAGGATCAGTCGTTTCATTGGGAAACCTTTCGTTTCAACGTTTGGATCTGGATAGTACGTTTCGCCCCAAAGCCTCAAGCGCATGGCGCAGGCTTCCATCAGAAACAGGGGCCGCCATGCGGGCCGCAACTGCTTGCGCCGCGGGATCTGCTGTTGGGGTCGAATTCGGTTTGGGTCGATGGTCAAAGCTGACCTCGCCTTCGGCAAACCCAGTTGGGGCTGTTTGTGTCAGACGGATCCGCGAAATCGCATTGTAGCCATAAACGGCATTTACACGCTCGCGCAGCTTTTCCTTTTGCATTTCCAACATGGGTGCCTGTGCGCCCGTCGTCAGCACCGTCAGCGTCGCGCCGAAACCTTGCCTGCCATAAGAAACATCTACCGGCCGTGCAATCCCGGCGATATCGGGGCCGACCACCTCTTCCCATTGCGTCAGAAGGCGGGACACAGCAAAGCCCCGGCTTTCTGAAGCGCGCCGGATTCGGTCTTTGAGTAGCTGAGACGTGCGTTTGAAGCCGCGCGTGCTTGCCATGGGTAGGCTCCTGTCCTTACGCTCCTATGTAAGGCATAGAACACGGCATACCAGCCCTTAATCAAAAGACAGGACTTAACGAATGCGTGACCATGCGCCGCACTGAACAGGCAAATCCAGCTGACTTACTGGACTGGTACGACCACAATGCCCGCAAGATGCCCTGGCGCGTCAGCCCCGCTGATCGCAAGCGCGGCGACGTGCCAGACCCCTACCGCATATGGCTAAGCGAGGTGATGTTACAACAAACCACCGTTGCCGCCGTGAAAAGTTACTTTGAACGGTTCACGGCACTTTGGCCGACCGTTGCGGATCTGGCCGCTGCGGAAGATGGCAATGTGATGGGGGAATGGGCAGGCCTTGGATACTACGCCCGCGCGCGCAACCTGCTGAAATGCGCGCGGATGGTGGTCGCGGACCATGGCGGCAATTTCCCCCGTGATCATGATGCATTGCTCAAACTCCCCGGGATCGGTCCCTACACGGCGGCCGCCATTTCGGCGATTGCCTTTGATCAGGCCAAAGTTGTGGTTGATGGCAATGTTGAGCGTGTCATGTCGCGCCTTTACGGAATCGAAACGCCTCTGCCCGCAGCCAAACCCGAATTGACAGATGCTGCCGCAGCCCTCACCCCAGCTAAGCGTCCTGGGGATTATGCCCAAGCCGTAATGGATCTGGGTGCCACACTCTGCACGCCCAAATCTCCGGCCTGTGGCATATGCCCCTGGCGCACGCCCTGTGTGGCCCGACGGGCGGGAATTGCGGCTGATCTGCCTCGTAAAACCCCAAAGAAGGCCAAGCCGACCCGCTATGGAATTGTCTACGTGGCCCGTCGGGCAGACGGGGCTTTGCTGTTGGAGCGACGTCCTGACAAGGGATTGTTGGGGGGCATGCTAGGCTGGCCTGGCGGAGAATGGTCAGACGATCCACTAGAAGCACCGCCCATCCACTCGGACTGGACGCCCCTGCCCGAAACAGCACGACATACCTTCACTCATTTTCATTTACATCTGCAGGTGTGTGTTGCTGAAGTTCCCTTGGATACCGAGGCCGCTACGGGTGAATTTCTAGCAGCGCCTCAGTTTCGCCCGTCTGATCTGCCGACCGTGATGCGCAAAGTCTTTGACCTCGCGCGCACATCTTGGGGTGTGACTTAGCGCCCCGGCCCCATTTCGCACATGGAACTGTCCCACGCTTTGTGTAGACTGAATGCTATCTATACATTTTATGACCTTCGGAGTGTATTATGTCCACATCCCTGAAACTTTCGCCTTTGGCACACGCACTACCCTTCTGGGCGACCATTTTATTGATTCCACTCGCAATTATCAGCGCAACACTTGGAGGCTGGGCATTGCTGCTATTGCCGGTGATGACGTGGCTTTTCTTTTCATTTCTCGATGCGGTTCTGGGTCTTGAATTGAGCAACCAGGATCCCGCAATGGAGGAGTCTCATCTGAAATGGCACAAGGCCATCACTCTGACCTGGGCCCCAATACAGTTTTTGTTGATTTATTGGACCATTTGGTACGCCACCTCAGCAGACCACCTTTCTGGTTTTGAAATGATCCTGCTGTTCTTTGGCATTGGTGTGATCACCGGAACTGTTGGTATCAATTATAGCCACGAGCTGATGCACCAAAAGGACAAGGGCGAGCGCTTCATGGCCGACGCGCTGCTGGGCATGGTGCTCTATTCTCATTTCCGGTCCGAGCACTTGCTGGTGCATCACCGTTACATCGGCACCCCGCGTGACCCGGTCACTGCGCGCTACAACGAAGGGTTCCACCGGTTTTTCCCACGTGTGTTAATCAGCTGTTTGAAATCGGGTTTTAAGGCCGAGGCCGACATGCTGGAACGCAAGGGCAAGCCCTGGACCGACCTGAGTAATCCGTTTTGGCGGTACTGGGGATTGCAGGCATACTTTTTGCTGCTCGCTGTTCTTATTGGGGGCTGGGTCGGTGTGTTGTTGTTTCTGTGGCAAGCTTTGGTCGCCGTCTGGCAGCTTGAGCTGGTGAATTACATTGAGCACTACGGCCTGACACGCAAACATCTGGGGGATGGCAAATATGAGCACGTCTTGCCTCGACACAGCTGGAATGCCGCGCATAAAGCTTCAAATTGGCTGCTCTTGAATCTACAGCGCCATTCGGACCACCACTATAAACCGTCGCGCCGCTTTCCGTTGCTGCAAAACTATACCGACGCCGATGCTCCACAGCTGCCCTATGGGTATCCTCTGATGACGATGGCCGCGCTGGTGCCGCCCCTGTGGCGTCGTATGATGAACCCGCGTGTGCGCCGCTGGCGTCAGATGTACTATCCAGAGATTTCAGACTGGAAGCCTTACAACAAAGCGCTCAATCCTCAACCGCGCCAAGCTTGATCCGCCTTCAGGGTCGCCGCAACGTATCGCCATAGCTGATCATTGGCTCCATCGCGACACGCTCGGGTCCACTTGCTTCATCGTTCACCCGAGCGGCTATGATTTCGGCAGCCTTGCGACCGATCTCAAGGCGCATCGCGTCCATGGTGGCCAATTGCTTGGGCAGGCCTTTCAACAAATTCACCCCGTTGAAACCAGCGAGACCCACATCCTGAGGAATGTTGACCCCCTGCTCAATCAGATACAGCATGCCCCCCGCACCGATCAGATCGTTGGAGTAGTAGATGAAATCCAGCTCTGGTTCGCGCTCCATAATGGCCTGGGTCATCTCGCGGCCTTTGGCCAGTGCTGACCCACCTGAATAGAATTCCTGATCCAGAATCTCGACGCCATTTTTTGCCAGGGTTTCGGTAAACCCCTCAAATCTTTTGCGTGCCCGGTGATCGAGCGACATCTTGGTGCCCAGGAAACCGATCTTCTGATACCCACCCTTCAGGATCGCTTCGGCCATCTTCTGGCCAGCACGCCGATGTGATATCCCAACAACCGAGTCGACCGCTGTGCCGTCGGTGTCCATTATCTCAACCACGGGTATTCCCGATGCGCGCAGCATCGCACGCGAGGCTTCGGTATGCTCCAACCCGGCGATAATCACACCAGATGGTCGCCACGACAGCATCTCGTAAAGAACTTTCTCTTCTTTTTCCGGCAAATAGCCGGTGATGCCAACAACCGGCTGCAATTCGGTTTCTTCCAAGATCTGGCTGATACCAGTCATCACCTCGGGAAACACCATGTTGGACATGGACGGAATAATCACAGCAACCAGATTAACCCTGGAGGACGCCAAAGCACCCGCAATCTTGTTGGGTACGTAGCCCAGCTTTTTCGCGGTTTCCAGGACACGCTGGCGTGTATCGTTCGAGACATCCCCCCGATTTCGAAGAACGCGGCTTACCGTCATCTCGGATACACCGGACGCTTCCGAGACGTCTCGCAAGGTCAACGGGCGTTGGTTTGAGTTGTTCACAGAGGTATCATCCTAACTAGTGTCCCAGCGCGATGTTACCGCAATCAGTCAACTTCGCGCAATGGGGTGCAGCCACTTCCTCAGATGTTCGGATTTTGAGGCAGGTTTGAAGCTGACATTTGACTGAAGAGACGCTAAGCAATCACACGATGGCCCCGTGGCTCAACTGGATAGAGCAGCCCCCTCCTAAGGGGCAGGTTGCAGGTTCGAATCCTGCCGGGGTCGCCACTTAACTCCCGCGCGATTTCAAACGAAAAGCAGGGGCACAATTTCCAAGATCGGGAAATGGTTCTGGATTATCTGGGAAGTATTATTTCGTGAGGTCTGAGCAGATTTCTTGGGTTATCCAATGATGCTGTCAGATGAGATCGACTTGACGCCCTCAGATGGTTGTGCGTCAGAGACTGAGTTCTCATCAAGTACCTCCGCCTCCGACTCATCCTCGTTGCGCAAGGCCTGCAAGATACGCTTCATCGCATCGCGTCGATCGCGGACGGCGGTCATGTAGTCCCCGCTGGCCCGGCTCACCCCTGTTGCATCTGGCGCTACCAGAACCTTCTCGAAAGTCAGGCGGCGGATCATCTGTGCGGCCTCTCCTTCTGAGAAACCGCAAAACTGAGTTAGCATCTTGGGTGTCAGCTTTTTGTTGATTCGGGCTGTGTATTTTGCCCAGACGTAGGGGCTCATCCCATATTGGACGGCCGGGACGCCACTTGTGCTGGAGAGTGCGGGCAAGGGCGCGCCGGACATCGCGGCAGTGGCCCCAACGGTTCGAAGAAAATCGCGTCGTTTCATGATCAGAAGATAGGATTAACTCGGTGAATGATCAGGGGGAAAAGGGCTCGAGCCTTCCCAATGGTATCAAAACAAAAAAGAGGGCCGACAACGCCAGCCCTCCTTTGCATTTTTGTTTAACCGTTTACCGGTTAAGAAACTCCATCTCTAACTTGTCTTCTACATCCTCGACAGGGAAGTCCTCGTGCAGAGTTTTCACCATCCCATAGGTCATCAGACACAAGATGACTGCGATCGGTAAACCAGCCACAATCGACGCGGTTTGCAGCGCCCCAAGCCCCCCGGCAAGCATCAGAACTGCTGCGACGACACCCGATGTCAAACCCCAGAAGATGCGGAACTTAACAGGAGGGTGCTCATCTCCCATCGACAACATCGTGCACATCACCAACGTACCAGAGTCTGATGACGTCACGAACCACGAGATTAAAAGGATTGTGATCAGGATCGTCACGGGCATTGTCAGATAGTCATACCCAAACCCTGCCACAGTGGCAAAAACGCCGGTTGCATAGTCGTCGTTAACTGCATCAACAACACCGGCATTGTAGAACAAATCTACACCTGCCGCTGCGCCGCCGAACAAACCCATCCACAGTGTGACCACTGAAACTGGGATCAACAGTACGCAGAAGCAGAACTGACGGATCGTGCGGCCTTTTGATACACGCGCAATAAACAGCCCCACAAATGGGCACCACGCGATCCACCAGGCCCAATAGAAGATGGTCCACCAACCCTGCCATTGTACTTCAGGATCGCTGTTGATCCAGAAGCCCATCGGAATGAAGTTCCAAAGGTAATCACCCGCACCTGAAATCATGATACCAAGCATAAATGCGGTTGGGCCCAGGATCAGGAACAAAACCAACAGACCAATCGAAGCCATAACGTTCATTTCCGAAAGGATACGAACACCTTTGCCAACACCGGATGCAGCCGAGGCAGTACCAAGGCAGGTAATGATCGCGATCAAGATTAACTGGTTGGTTTGCGTGTTGGCCATCCAACCCAGCCTTTCGAGACCGGCGGCGATAGGTGTTACTCCCAAGCCAAGCGAAGTAGCCAGACCAAAGATAGTTCCAAACACGCCAACAAGATCGATCACATTCCCCCAAAACCCATAAATCTTGTCTTTCAGGATTGGGTAAAGTGCTGCCCGAAACGTGAGCGGCAGGCCCTTACGATACGAAAAGAATGCAAGGCTAAGGCCAACCAAAACATACAGACCCCAACCATGGAAACCCCAGTGGAAGTTGGTCACTGTCACCGCTGAGATAGCCGCGTCAACGCTCCCTCCTTCAATGCCTCCTCTGTCAAGAAACGGGCTGCTTTGAATATGGTACATCGGCTCAGCAACGCCCCAATAGATCAGGCCGGAACCCAATCCAGCCGAGAACAACATGCAGATCCACGAGAAAGTGGAAAAGTCTGGCTCGTCGTCATCCTTACCCAGTTTGACGTCGCCAAAGCGACTGACAAGTAGCCAAAAGACAAAGAACAGCGCAACGTTAACAACGATCACATAGAACCAATCCAAGGTATCGATGATAAAGCCTTTACCAGCAGCGAACACCGCTCCGGATGCTTCTACGTCCATGATGGTGTAGCCGACAAATCCTAGAATCATGATCATGGACGCAATCCCCATGAACGGATTCATCCCCGCAAACAATCCGGATTTTGCGACCAGATCCTCTCGGGACTTCTGAGTTTCATCACTCATTATTCATTCCTCTCTGAAATCTTGCTCTTATTGTTATCTGACAGTACCTGAGGCGCCTTGACGCGCGCCGGCGGTCAACCAAGCCTGGAATGCTTCTTCCAGTCGGCCATGATTGGCAGCCCACCATTTGGCATCTGACATGATGAAGGCTTTGTCTTCATAGGCGGGACCGTTGGGAATTTGCTGCAAAACATCATCGCTCAGCATTGCTAGCGATGATTTGCGTGTCGGTCCGTTGGGCAGATGGCTGACCATATCAGCCAGTGATTGCGAGCTGGAGGCGTGGCGAATAAAGTCCTTTGCCTCTTCCAGATAGCGGCTCCCTTTAGGGATACCAAAAAGATCTAACTCGATCACACGGCCATCCATGTTAACGACAAAATCTGCCCCCTCTTCTTGTGAGGCCGTGGCACCAGTCGTGGCCCAAATCATCGACATGGTCACTTCGCCTGCGTTCAGCAGTCGTACAGGTTCCCGACCAGACTGCCACAGTTGAAGGCCTGACTTGATCGAATCCATTTTGGCCAATGCCTGCGCCACGCCGTCTTCGGTTTCGAGCGTGGCATAGACGTCTTCACGCGCTACGCCATCGGCCATCAACGCCCACTCCATGATCACTGTAGGATCGTTCCTGATGGCGCGCGCACCCGGATAAGTTTCCGTATCGAAGAAATCTGCAATGGAGGCCGGGGCCGCATCGCCAAAGGCAGATTTGGAATGTGCAAAGGCCGTGCCCCAAACAATCACCCCGACACCGCAATCATTCAATGCACCATCAACAAAATCGTCCATTGCTGCCGTACCATCAGCACCGGCCGGCAGATCAATGTCCGACAAATTTTCCAATAGGCCTTCCTCGCATGCTCGAAGGCTGTCGGCCTGAGTCAGATCGACCACATCCCAAATCACATTGGCACTTTCGACTTGATCGCGGATTTCCGCGATGCCGCCATTGTAGTGTGCCACATTTACGCGCGTGTTTTTGGCGTCTTCGTAAGGCCGCACAAAACCCAGCATCTGGCTTCGCATGTAAGGCCCGGTCCAGGATGTAAACGTGATCTCTGGTTTGGGTTTGGGTGCCATTGAGGCACTGTCTTCGGTGGTGGATTGGGCCGATGCAGCACTTACGCTCAGCATCAGGGCCGTGGACAGTGCCACGAGCCCGCCCGAATATCCCTTTCGATTTCGGTACATTGGGTCTCCTCCCAGAGAGAATTTTGGCACGTATGGCCCTTAGGGGCGCTTGTTGATGCCTTCCGATTCGCGCCGCATTGTTCAGTGAAGATCACTGCAAGGGTCGACGCTGGCCTGCTAAGGGTGCGGTTCAAAATTGGTGAACAGCAGCAGAATAGATCAAGTGTCGGATAAAATTTTGCGACCCAGCAAGGGAAAACGACAACATTAAGTTGAATTGCGACCTTGTGGCTGGAGATTAAAGGGTTCTGAATTCGGATCACTTTGACCGGTAAGCCGGGTGGGGAGGGCGTTGCGCGGGCGGGTAAATGACGCGGCATCAATTGGCGCACATCTGGTACAGGGTCTGGTTTGTACTCGTCCAGTGAGGCGACGAATGAGTCTTTACCTGTTCAGAGCACCCGCGCTACGCTTTGCTCGTCACTCAATCAAGGAGCGCAGCATGGACGGCCTGACGAAATCCACCGATATGGCCCCGGTCAACTGGTCGACGGATCAGATCATTGCCAAACGCGATCGCTACTATGCCGCCTCGCAACGCGGATTTGCGCCCTATGCCAAGCCACTGATCCTGAAGCGCGGGTCGATGCAATATGTCTGGGATGAGCACGACAACAAGCTGACCGATTTACTGGGCATGAACCTGTGTATTTCCGTGGGGCATGCGCATCCTGCCGTTGTCTCCGCCGTACAGGCGCAAGTGGCCAAGCTAACCCATTGCACCACGATGTTTTATCACCCAGTGCCTGCACATTTCGCCGAAGAACTGGCCGCCACCATGCCCGAGGGACATGAGTGGGTGGTGCATTTCACCAACTCCGGCACCGAGGCCATTGATCTGGCGTTGATGATGGCGCGGGCCTCGACCGGAAACCACGACATTGTTGCATTGCGCAATTCCTATCATGGGGCCACCTACGGCGCGCAAGCGGTCACGGGGGTGCAGAACTTCCGGCACAATGTGGGGATGCTGCCCAACATCACCTTTGCTGCCGAACCCAATCAATACCGGGGTGCTTTTGGAACTGGGACGCAACCTTATCTGGATGAACTGGACCGTGTTCTGGCGTGCACCACATCAGGTCAACTTGCAGGCATGATTGCGGAACCCGTGCAGGGATACGGCGGGATTGTCGAAATGCCAGAAGGCTATCTCAAGGGCGCGGCCGAACGCATTCGGGCCAAGGGCGGCCTGATGATCATTGATGAAGTGCAGGCGGGCTTTGGCAAGACAGGCAAGGCAATGTGGGCCTTTGATGCCCATGGCGTAGTGCCGGATATAGTCGTGCTGGCCAAGGGAATTGGCAACGGTATCCCCCTCGGAGCCGTTGTGGCCCGGCGCGATGTGGCCGAGGCGATGGCGGGCAAGTTCCTTTTCCACACCTATGGGGCCAACCCGGCTGCCTGCGCCGCGGGTCGGGCTGTGCTTCAGGTCATCCGCGATGACAAAATGATCGCAAATGCCCGCGATACCGGCGCTGCCTTGCACGCAGGTCTTCAGGATCTGGCAACGCGCTATCCGATCATCGGGGATGTGCGCGGCACAGGATTCATGCAGGCGATCGAACTGGTCAAAGATCACGACACCAAAGAACCTGCCCCCGATGAAACCGCTTATGTTTTTGAACGCACAAGAGAGCATGGGATTGTGGTGTCAAAATCAGGCAACTTCAAAAACGTCTTGCGCATGGTGCCTCCGCTTTGCTTGTCGATGGAGGATATCGCGCCCGTACTTGCGGCACTGGATCAAAGCTTTGCCGACTTAAACGCGCATCTCAAAAGCTGACCGCGCACATCTCAAAACCAATCAGGCCAGCGCCTTTTTTATCCCTTTCAGCAGTAACGCTCTGTCTATTGGCTTGGGGATGAACATGTCTCCCAGCTGCATTGCGCTGCTGTTGATCGCGGCTTCTTGCGGAAGACCGGACACAAAGATGACCTTGAGGTCTTCGATCAAGTTTCGCGCTCTTTCGGCCAACTCCGGACCCTGAAGGGCTCCCGGCATGATGATGTCTGTCACAATCAGCTTGGGCCGATAGCCGGTGTTCAAAAGGGTAAACGCATCATCGCCATCCTTGGCCTGACTGACGGTAAAGCCACCATTTTTCTCCTGAGAGACCAAGACACGACGCACATCGCTTTCATCTTCCACGATCAGAACCTGCGCCAACGGACTTGGAACCGAGCGCGTAAGCTCGTCAGTCTCGTCATCCGGGTCACTAAAGGTATCAAAATGAACGGCTGGAAAATAGAGCTTGAAGGTCGTGCCAAAGCCCGCTTCGGTATAGACCCGAATTGTCCCACCCGATTGTTTAACAAATCCAAACACCATCGAAAGACCCAGGCCTGATCCCTGGCCAAAGGGCTTGGTGGTGAAGTAAGGCTCAAACACGCGATCCAATACATCTGGCGCAATACCCTCGCCTGTGTCGGATATGGCCAGCATCACATATCGTCCTGGCAAGATGTCTTCATCTCGAGAGGCGATGTAATCCTCGGAAATACGGACATTGCATGTCTCGACTGTGATCTTGCCACCCAAGGGCATGGCGTCACGGGCGTTATTCAATATGTTCGTTAAAGAGGTTTCTAATAAATGCGGATCAACATTCACGCCCCACAACCCACTTGCGGTCACGACTGAAATATCCAGCTTGTTGGGCAGAACGCGGCGGATCATATGGGCCATCTCGCAAACCACGTCGTTCAGATTGGTAAGCTTGGGCTGCAGATGACTGCGCTGTCCGTAAGACAATAGCATTTTGGTCAGCGACGCCCCCCGCTCCGCCGATCGCCAGGTGTCTCGTAGAAATTCAAGTCGGTTTTCATCGTCGGGATCATCTCGCAGAAACTCTGTATTGCCTTTGATCACCGTCAGGATGTTGTTGAAGTCGTGTGCCACGCCAGCAACCAACTGTCCCAGGGATTTCATGCGGCGATTGTGATTCAACTCCGCCCAAAGAAGTTTGTTCTCTGAGTTGTCGAACATGATCGCAAGCGAGCGCATGAATGCACCGTCCGGGTTGTATTGCGCGATCGCCGACAGCAATACGGGCAAAACATCGCCGTTCTTTTGAACAAAGTCATATTCGGCACTGTCAATTTTGCCTGTTTCAAAAAACTGTGGAAGGTGGCGCTCTAGCGCGTCAACGCGAGAGTCTTCCGTGAGAAAATCAGTGGACTTCCGCCCAATCATTTCTGCGCGGGTGTACCCCAGTTTCTCTGCCCAAAAAGCGCTGACATCTATTAAGGTTCCATCTCGATCAATCGAATGGATCGAGATCGGTGCCAGATCGAAAAGCGGTGCAAACGGATCATCCGCCCCTTCGCCCCAATATCGCAAAATATTTTTTGCCATTCAGTCGACCCCTAAGACGACTATCCCCATTGGATGCAAAAACGTATCACAGGCGCACCACGCACGTCTGCAGAAAGTAAAACTTAAGGTTGAATATGTTGCACAAACTTCAATCATTAATAATTGAGAGCTATGAGATTAGGGCAATTCATCCGATGGGATAATGCCAAAGAAGGCGTCGCCCGACCAAATTCCGAACCATCCTTCGTGATCTGTGCCAATATCCACCATGCGGTAAAAGCTTTTGCGGTCGATCAAAGCCTCAAGGTTGCGGCGAACAAGAATATAAGGCGCAGGTTCTCCGGTTTGCGCATTCCGCTCCACCCGGATCGGGTGATCTTTGCCAGCGACCACGTGGTCGCCGACATTTGTTTCAAAGCAAAGCGTTTGTCCCACACCCGACCCTGACCGTTCAAAGTCGACCCCAACAAAAGGCACATCATCTACCGTGATCCCAACTTTTTCGACAGGGGTGACAAGAAAATACTTGTCGTCCTCCCGCACCAAAATGCTGGAGAACAGCCGGACCAACCCCGCACGATTGATGGCACCCCCTTCATAGTACCAAGTCCCATCTCGGGCGATACGCATATCCAGATCCCCGCAAAACGGCGGGTTCCACAAATGCACCGGGGGCAGCCCTTTTTGCGAAGATGCTGCTTTGATCAAGGCGGCTATACTATCCGCTGACGGGGACGTGATCTCTTTGTCGCTCATTGCTTTTGCCATTTTGGTTGTGCGCGATACACTCTATCTAAGAGATATAGTTCATTCAGGAGTATTGCCATGACCGATCAAACCGAGCTGTTGCAAGGGATTGAGGCGCTGGAAGAGAAGCTGGCGCAAGCGCGGGCCTCGATCACGCGACGCTTTATTGGTCAGCAAAATGTGGTGGATCTGTCGTTATCCGCGCTTTTGTGCGGTGGTCACGGGCTTTTGATCGGCCTGCCCGGATTGGGCAAAACCCGCCTGGTTGAGACGCTGAGCACCGTGATGGGCCTGAACGGCAACCGCATCCAGTTTACGCCTGATTTGATGCCTGCGGATATCCTGGGGTCGGAAGTGTTGGAAACCGGTGCCGATGGCAGCCGCGATTTCAAGTTCATATCCGGCCCGATCTTTTGTCAATTGCTAATGGCAGATGAGATCAACCGTGCCAGTCCCCGGACACAATCAGCCCTGTTGCAGGCCATGCAAGAACGGCAAGTGACCGTGGCGGGACAAGATCGCCCGCTGGACGCCCCATTCCACGTCTTAGCGACACAAAACCCGATCGAGCAGGAAGGCACCTACCCGCTGCCCGAAGCCCAATTGGACCGCTTCCTGGTGCAGATTGATGTGCCCTACCCTGATCGTGATACCGAGCGCGATATCCTGCTGGCCACAACAGGTGTGGAAGAAGATGACGCGCATGAAGTCTTTACCGCCGCTGAACTGGTCGAAGCCCAGACATTGCTGCGCCGGATGCCCGTCGGCGAAAGCGTGATGGAAGCCATTCTGGACCTCGTGCGCGCCTTCCGGCCTGAAGATGCAAGCGCCAGCGACGTCGTTCGCGAAACTGTTGCCTGGGGCCCGGGCCCAAGGGCGGCGCAGGCTCTGATGCTGACAGTGCGGGCGCGGGCCATGTTGCAGGGTCGCCTGGCCCCTGATGTGGATGATGTGGCGGCAATGGCCGCACCTGTGCTGAGCCACCGCATGGCACTCAGCTTTGCGGCGCGTGCCCGAGGAGATACGCTGGCTGGGCTGATCGAAACGACGACGCGCAACATTACCCGTGTCGAGGCGGCTGCGTGATCCAGCCTCTCCCTCTTCGCGCCCGCGCTGAACACGAGGCGGCCTGGTTGCCGCCACTGCTCGCTCGGGCCGAGCATTTGGCCGGGGCTGTGCTGTTGGGGGAACATGGCCGCAGGCGTTCGGGCCTAGGAGATGACTTTTGGCAATATCGCCCGGTCCAACCCGGAGATTCGCGTCGATGGATTGATCATCGCCGCTCTGCCAAATCCGACACGCAGTTTGTCAAACAACGCGAATGGCAGATTGCGCAGTCCGTCATGCTGTGGGTGGATAATGCAGCGTCGATGCGTTTTGCTTCGGACAAGACCCTTCCAGAGAAGGCTGACCGTGCAAGGCTGTTGGCCATGTCCATCGCCATCTTGCTGAACCGCGCAGGAGAGCGGGTGGGGCTGACGGGAACCGCCCTGCCACCACGCAGAGGCGAGGCGCAGATCACCCGGATCGCTGATACGCTGATGAACGAGGACAGCGATGATTATGGAAGCCCGGATATGCGAGGGATGCCCAGTCACGGACGGGCAATCTTCCTGTCAGATTTCATGGGCGATATTGCACCGGTACAGACAGCGTTGACATCGGCTGCAGATCGCGGTGTGAACGGTGTCCTGATGCAGATCCTCGACCCGGCCGAAGAAGCCTTTCCCTATCGCGGTCGGACGATTTTTCAGTCAATGGGCGGCACGCTTGCACATGAAACCCTCAAGGCATCAGACCTGCGCGACCGCTACCTGGAGCGGCTTGCCGAGCGCAAGGCAGAACTGGCGCAGCTTTGTGCTCTCACAGGATGGCGGTACCATTGCCATCACAGTTCAGACAGCGCGCAGGCTGCATTGTTGTGGCTCTACCGCGCCATTGAAGGTGGGGTAGACGCATGACGATCGGCCCCATCGGATTTGCAGCACCCTGGCTGCTGGTGGCTCTCGCCCTTTTGCCGATCCTTTGGCTGATCCTGCGCGCCGTGCCACCTGCCCCCGTGCGGCGGCTGTTTCCCGGTGTGGCACTGCTCATTGGCCTTAAGGATGACGACAGCGTCACCGATCGCACACCTTGGTGGCTAATGCTGCTGAGGATGTTGGCGGTGGCGGCTGTGATCATTGGTTTGGCCGGCCCGGTATTGAACCCCGAAGATAAAAACCAAGCCCGCGGCGACACCCCGCTGTTGATCGTGCTGGACGGTTCATGGGCCAGCGCACGGGATTGGACGGCGCAACGGGATTTACTGGGCGATATGTTAAGCGAAGCCGGGCGCGAGAGCCGACCCGTGGCCATCCTGCGCCTGACTTCTCCCGAAGCCTTGCAGTTCCAATCCGCCGAAGCTTGGCGCAGCCGTCTTTCCGGACTTGGCCCCGACGCGTGGGAGCCAAGCCCAACGAGTCTTGACCTCGCCGCCGCTCTTCTGGGGGACGACAGATTTGAAACGCGCTGGTTCTCGGACGGATTGGCCAGAGACGGGCGCAAGGTATTGTTGGAAGCGTTGCAGGACCGCGGCACCGTTTCGGTCTATGAGAGCCCTCGAGCCACAATCGCACTGACCCCTGCCACATTGGTCGAAGGCAACCTGCAAATCACCGCGATCCGTGTCACAGCAGGAGGTGCGCGCGATATTCAAGTTGCGGCCACGGGCCGTGATCCATCAGGCGTGCCACGCATTCTTGCCGTGTTGCCATTGACGTTTGAGGCCGGACAGACCGAGGCCACGGAGATGTTGTCCCTGCCTCCAGAACTGCGCGCTCGTCTGACCCAGTTTCAGATTGTGGGCCAGGATCATGCAGGGGCCGTAACATTGTCGGATGACACGCTGAAGCGCCGCGAGGTCGCCTTGATCGCCGGTCGCGAAGATCGCGAAGGGCTCGAGCTGCTGTCCCCACTGCATTATCTGGAGCAGGCATTGATCCCCACCGCCGATTTGCTGGGCGGCGGGCTGACAGATATCCTGCCTGCCAATCCCGACGCCATCGTTTTGGCGGATGTAGCGACCCTTGCCGATGGCGAAACCGCCCAGATGCTGGAGTGGATCCAACGGGGGGGCGTTCTTCTGCGCTTTGCCGGTCCACGCCTGGCGGCAAGCGATGTGTCGCGCACCGAAGAAGACGCCCTGATGCCCGTGCGCTTGCGTGCGGGGGGCCGCTCAGTCGGCGGAGCGATGAGCTGGGGGGAGCCCAAGGAACTGGCCCCCTTTAGCGAGACAAGCCCGTTCTTCGGCCTTTCTATTCCGCCCGATGTCACCGTCAGCGCACAGGTGATGGCGCAACCCGATCCCACCTTGGCCGACCGTGTCGTGGCGCAGCTGACCGATGGCACCCCTCTGGTCACGCGCAAGCGAATTGGCCAGGGTCAAGTGGTGCTGTTCCACGTCACGGCAAATGCAGAATGGTCCACCCTGCCATTGTCAGGGCTATTTGTTCAGATGTTGGAACGCCTCGCTGTTTCAGCCGCTACAACATTACCCACCGCCGAGGATTTGGCGGGGACGACGTGGCAACCCATCAAGACCGTCAGCGCCGACGGCAGTTTGCGTGACGCTGGCAATCTACCCGGCGTTGCCGGTGAGCGGCTGATCGACGATCCACTTGGACCTGAATTGCAACCCGGTCTTTATGAGGGACCCGAGCGGAGCATTGCCCGTAACGTGATCTCGGCTGAGACGACGCTGACATCAGTGACCTGGCCTGCGGATGTGCCGGTGACCGGCCTGATCCGTCCGGCGCAGCAGCCCTTGGGCGGATGGTTGCTGGCCCTGGCGTTGATTTTTCTGTCAGTGGATGTCTTGGCCTCATTGGCGTTGTCAGGCCGGTTGTTACCTGCCCGCGCCGCAATGATTTTAGCGGCGGTTCTCCTGCTGCCCCAAGAGGCCCAGGCGCAAGATGATAAGATTCGCGCTGCCACCTCAGAGGTCGTGCTTGCGCATGTGATCACAGGAGATGCCCAGATTGATGACACGGCCCAGGCCGGGCTGTTCGGGCTGACACAAACGATGTTTTTCCGAACTTCAGTCGAACCGGCAGATCCTGTCGGGGTCAATTTGGAAACAGATGAACTGGCTGTTTTCCCAATGATCTATTGGCCGATCACCCCGGATCAGCCCATTCCTTCGGATGTCGCTTATGCCAAGCTGAACAGCTATCTTCGTGCAGGCGGCATGATCTTGTTTGACACGCGCGACGCCAATGTCTCGGGCTTCGGCGCGGCCTCACCAAATGGCGCTAAGCTGCAACAGCTGGCGGCCCCCTTGGACATTCCGCCACTGGAGCCGATGCCAGATGACCATGTGCTGACCCGCACCTTCTATTTGCTACAGGACTTTCCTGGACGACACTCGGGCCGCAATGTTTGGGTCGAAGCCGCCCCACCCGATGCCGAACAAATCGAAGGCATGCCGTTTCGCAATCTCAATGACGGCGTCACACCCGTGGTGATTGGTGGGAATGACTGGATGTCGGCCTGGGCGATGGATGCCCGAGGCAATCCATTGTTCCCCGTCGGCCGTGGCTTTGCCGGAGAGCGTCAACGTGAACTGGCGTATCGCTTTGGTGTTAATCTGGTGATGCATGTGCTGACGGGTAATTACAAATCCGATCAGGTGCACGTGCCTGCGCTTCTGAACAGGTTGGGCCAATGACCGATAGCATCGTCTTTAATCCATTGTTGCCCTGGTGGCTGATCGCCGGTCTGGGCGGCATGGTGTTGAGCGTCGTGGCACTTGCCCTTTGGCGAGGACTGTCTGGCTGGGCGTTCCGCGCTTTGGCGGGGCTTGTCCTGCTAGGGGCCTTGGCCGGGCCGATCTATCAGCAAGAAGACCGCGAGACACTGTCTGACATCGTGCTGCTGGTTGAAGATGAAAGCGCCAGTCAAACCTTGGGGGACCGCGCCAGTCAGACAAAAAGCGCGGGCGATCAACTGGCCGCGCAGCTGGCTGTTTTGGGCAATACCGAGGTGCGCCGGATCAAAGTTCCGGATGGGGCAGACAACACTGGCACACAACTGATGACCACCCTCAGTGAGGCATTGGCCGAAGAACCGCGTGGCCGCGTCGCAGGCGCGATACTGCTGTCGGATGGGCGGCTGCACGACCTGGACCGCGCCCCCGAAATACCCGCTCCCGTACATCTGCTTCATACCGGGCGCGATTCTGATTGGGATCGCAAGGTGACTGTCTCGAATGCTCCAGCCTTTGCAATTCTGGGCGAAGAAGTGACACTCACTCTCAGACTAGAAGATGTCGGCGCCGCCCCGGCCACGGATGGATCAGTTGTGCTCGATGTGTCGGTGGATGGCGATGAACCACAGCGGTTCGAAGTGGCTTTGGACAAGGACATTTCACTCCCTCTGCGGTTGCCACACGGGGGTCGCAACGTCCTCGAATTTTCAACCCCATTCGTGGAAGGCGAACTGACTGACCGCAACAATGTAGCTTTGGTGCAGATTAACGGGGTGCGGGATCGCCTTAGCGTGCTGCTGGTCTCGGGTGAACCCCATGCGGGCGGGCGCACATGGCGCAATTTGCTCAAGTCCGACAGCTCGGTTGATCTGGTGCATTTCACCATCCTGCGTCCTCCGGAAAAGCAAGACGGCGTGCCCGTGCGCGAACTATCCCTGATCGCCTTCCCCACGCGTGAATTGTTTTTAGAGAAGATTGAAGATTTCGACCTGATCATCTTTGACCGCTACAAACGCCGGGGTATTCTGCCGTCAATCTACCTGGACAATGTGCGCAACTATGTGGAGCAAGGCGGCGCTGTGCTGATTGCAGCAGGCCCGGATTTTGCCAGTGCCGACAGCATCTATCGCACACCGATTGAATCGGTTGTTCCAGCCCGCCCCACAGCACGCGTACTGGAAGAACAATTTCGCCCGACCGTGACAGAACTGGGAGAACGCCACCCTGTCACAGCCGGGCTCACTCCGCCCGAGGATGAACCCTGGGGCCGTTGGCTGCGCCAGATCGAAGTGGAGGCAGAGACGGGTGATACCGTCATGACGGGCATAGATGACAAACCGCTTTTGGTTTTGAACCGTGTCGGCGAGGGCCGCGTGGCGCTTTTGGCGTCGGACCACGCCTGGCTTTGGAACCGTGGCTATGAGGGCGGCGGGCCACAGTTGGAACTGCTGCGACGGCTGGCACATTGGATGATGAAAGAACCCGAGCTTGAGGAAGAGGCGCTTTGGGCCGAGGCCACAGGGCAGACCATGCGCATCATCCGTCAGACCCTGGAAGATACGACGGATCCCGTCACCATAGTCACTCCATCAGGCACCGCATTGCAAGTCGAACTGACCGAGACAAGCCCAGGCCGATTTGAAGCGATCTATGACGGTCCCGAGATTGGCCTCTATCGGCTCAGCTTGGGTGATCTGAATGCTGTGATTGGCCTTGGCCCAGCCGCACCCGTTGAATTTGAAGACACGCTCGCCAGCGCAGAAACACTTCTGCCGATGATCGAGGCAAACGGTGGCGGCGTTAAAGCCCTTGAAGACGGCATTCCCAGCATTCGTCAGGTCCGCGAAGGACGACCAGCGATCGGGCGCGGATGGATTGGTATTACGCCTCGTGGCGCTTATGAGACATTGAATCTGACACAGACCCCGATCCTGCCAGCTTGGCTGGTGTTGATCTTGATCTCAGGATTGGTTTTGGCCGGTTGGCTGCGCGAAGGGCGCCGGTAAACGGGCCTTTAGGGAGACAGCTCAATCCTCACCGGTTCACCTGTCCAGCCTTCAATCGAACAATGTGCCCGAATGAAAACTTCGCGTGTGCCATCCGGCAAAATCAGATTGCTCAGCGAACGGGTGAACGGCTGTTCGTCGACGTGTGGGTGCAGCAATTTGCGATACCCCAGCACCTTGCCTTCTGCATCCACCACTTCCCAACCATCCGCGTAGTGATCCCAGCCCGTATCGTCATGAAGAAGGGTGACTTCGACTCGCCAGCTCATGCCCTGCTTGGTCACATTGGCGTTGACGATTTCAGGGGCACCCGCGAAGGCGGAACCCGTTCCGAGTAAAGCAAAGAAAAGAGCAATCGTGCGTTTCATTCGAAACAATATAAGGGATTCGTCACAGGCTTACACTCACGTCTGCGTGGGGGATTGTGACAGACCATCACGAGACAATGTGCAATGGGATTGAGACATGAATTCACGCCGTATCAGCATCAGGCACGTGACTAGGGCCGCCAGCACGAGCGCCCATGGCCCCAAAAGCCATGCGGTCGCGGCCAGTGCGAAGTAAATGGCCCGAAGACCACGGTTGAAGCTGCGGGCTGAAAAGTTACTGATTTCTGCCGCCTGATCCGTGCGAATGCGGGTGTTCGCATGTGACGGATCATTGGGAACCGCCCCCATGACCACACCGCAATAGCCGAACAATCGGTTCGCCCAGACGAATTTGAAGAACGAGTTGGCCAAAAAGCCCAGGATCACCAACACCTTGATTTCCCAAACGATTATGGGATCACCTTCAAGCGTGAGGTCTTCGGCAATGTTGACCAGTCGGTCTGTGTTGCCCAACAAAGCCAGACAACCGCCAATGGCAATCATGGTGGCCGAGGCGAAAAACGCCGTGCCCTGCCTGAGAGAGCCAAGGATTTGCGCGTCAAACACCCGTGGTTCGCGGGTGATCATATGGGTCATCCACTCTTCACGGTATTGCACCATGAGCATGGACACGGACTGACGCTGACCAAAGCCGTTTTCAATGAACCAACCAATCAGCCACCACCCCGCCACAAGCAGGCCGAGGGCAATGAAATCTTCAGGGGCAAAAAGAGTGAGTGTTTCGGTTAGCGTCATGCCAGTCTCTTAGCCCGTCAAACTTGGGCTTGCTATAGCATATAATTGGTTATATTTTATTACCAATCGAAAGGTGCCGCTATGGAAATGCCACCGCCAAACCCTGCTGTGTTGGCCAAGAAACCCGAATTGATCAAACGATTGCAGGGGGTCATGCTCGATGATGGCATTATTTCCGACCCATTTGAAACGCGGGCGTATGAATGTGATGCGCTGACGGCGTATAAATGCCCTCCATTGTTGGCCGTGCTGCCGTCTTCGACGCAAGAAGTGTCTGAAGTGCTGCGCATCTGCCATGATCTCGGTGTGCCCGTTGTACCGCGGGGATCCGGCACTTCGTTGGCAGGTGGGGCCCTACCCACCGAGGATTCAGTGATCTTGGGTGTGGCGCGCCTGAATGATGTTCTGGAGACGGACTATGACAACCGCGCAATCCGCGTCCAATCAGGCCGAACCAACCTAAGCGTTACGGGCGCGGTTGAAGAGGAAGGATTCTTTTACGCCCCTGACCCGTCCAGCCAGCTGGCCTGCGCCATTGCGGGCAACATTGCGATGAATTCGGGCGGTGCACACTGTCTGAAATACGGCGTGACCACCAACAACTTGATGGGTGTAACCATGGTGCTGATGGATGGTACAATCACCGAAATTGGTGGGGCGCATCTTGACGCTCCGGGATATGATCTTCTGGGTCTGATCTGTGGCTCAGAAGGGCAGCTGGGCGTTGTGACCGAGGCCACCCTGAAGATATTACCAAAACCCGAAGGGGCGCGCCCGGTATTGATCGGATTTGATAGCAACGAAGTGGCCGGGGCCTGCGTGTCAGACATCATTAAGGCCGGCGTCTTGCCCGTTGCCATCGAATTTATGGACCGCCCCTGCATTCGCGCAACCGAAGCCTTTGCCCATGCCGGATACCCTGACTGCGAGGCCTTGTTAATTGTCGAGGTGGAAGGCTCGGACGCCGAAATCGACGAGCAACTTGGTACGATCATGGAGATCGCCGGTAGGCATAATCCGGTTGAACTTCGCGAAAGCCAATCGTCCGAGGAAAGTGCCGCGATCTGGCTAGGTCGCAAGTCGGCGTTTGGTGCGATGGGGCAAATCAACGATTACATGTGCCTGGATGGCACGATCCCGGTGAACCAGCTCCCCTATGTTCTGAAGCGTATCAGCGAGATGAGCGCCGAATTCGGATTGGATGTCGCCAATGTGTTTCATGCCGGGGATGGAAATATGCACCCGCTGATCCTGTTTGATGCCAACAAACCCGGTGATCTGGAAACCTGCGAGGCTTTTGGTGCTGAAATCCTGAAGCTCTGTGTTGAAGTGGGCGGATGCTTGACCGGAGAGCACGGAGTCGGGATCGAAAAGCGCGATCTGATGATCAACCAATATCGCCCTGAGGATCTGGAGATTCAAATGGCTGTCAAAGATGTGTTCGATCCCAAATGGCTGTTGAACCCAGCTAAAGTATTCCCCTTGGCATCAAGCGATGCGCGCCGGATTGCGGCGGACTAGTCCCGACAAACCCGCCCACAGCCCGATGAAGTGAAATTGACAGTATGAAAGAATTGATCCCTCAGACCCAACCCGAGCTGGCTGACATGATCGCCAGCGCGACAGAGCCATTGCACGTGCGCGGCGCTGGCACACGCACCGATCAAGCGCCTGCAGATGGGTCTGTGCTGCGCACGACCGGCCTTACCGGGATCGAAATTTATGAACCCGGAGCTCTGACTCTGGTGGCCAAGGCAGGGACACCCTTGGCTGACGTCGAGGCTGCTCTGACAAGTGAAAATCAGCGGTTGGCGTTCGAGCCGATGGACCACCGCGCGTTACTTGGCACATCTGGCGAGCCCACGGTTGGAGGCATGGTTGCCGCGAATGTTTCCGGGCCAAGGCGCATCCAGGTGGGTGCCTGTCGCGACAGCCTGCTCGGCGTCAAATTTGTCGATGGTCAAGGACAGGCGCTCTCAAATGGTGGTCGCGTGATGAAGAACGTCACGGGCTATGATCTGGTGAAGTTGATGGCTGGCAGCTTTGGCACCTTAGGGGTTTTGAGCGAGGTCGCTTTGAAGGTCCTGCCCCAAACCGAAACCGAAGCAACACTGTGCCTGCATAACCTCGACCACGCTCGTGCAGTAGCTGCGATGTCGTCGGCGTTGGGATCACCCTATGAGGTAACCGGCGCAGCGCATGCCCATATCGCAGGTCACGGCACCCCACAAACTTTGCTGCGGATTGAAGGAACAGACGCCTCGGTGCGCTATCGTCTCGAGGCGTTACGCTCCAGGCTGGCAGATTTCGGAGAGTTGACGGACATCCATGGATCAGCCTCAAGAAAAGCCTGGGAAGGCATTCGGGATGCCTCGTCTATGGCAGATCGGGCCGGGGATATCTGGCGCGTCTCCGTCAAGCCCTCGGATGCCCCAACGCTGATCGAAAGCCTGGGGGCCGACGCGCAGACCCAACTGGATTGGGGCGGTGGATTGATTTGGGCGCTCATGCCCGAAGGCACCGATTTAAGAGCGCAGCTGGGGGCATTTGCGGGTCACGCCACTTTGATACGAGGCTCCCAAGCCACGCGGGCCACCGTACCGATGTTTCACCCACACCCAGAGTCGCTGGCGCGGTTGTCGCGCGGGTTGAAAGACAAATTCGATCCACGCCGCATTTTGAACCCGAACCTGATGGAATTGGGCGGCTGATGTTCATCGCGATTTACTTTGTGACATTTGCAGCGGGACCCCTGGCATTTTGGGCGCTTGCGCGACAAAAGCCAAACCGCTCTTACTTCACGCAACTGGCCGTTCTTGCCGTGGTCCTGTTGGTCATCGCTGTTGTTCTGCCCCGCAGTGTGGGCGAGGATTGGGTGACGTGGGTTTACTTCGGCGTTGTCCTTTTGACGATCCTTTGGTTGGCCTGGATCGCCGTACTGGCGATGTGTGCATTGGCGGTGCGCCGCCGCTATGGGAACGGTCGTGCCTTTCGCGGCGCGTTTGCCATAGGGGCCGTGGCAACAACCTTGCCTTGGTTCGGCTTGAACCTGGCGCAACTGATGGCGAACTAAATGAAAACAGAATTCACCGACATCCAACTGCAAGACCCGGCCATCCAACGCTCGAACGAGATATTGCGCGCCTGCGTGCATTGCGGTTTCTGTACGGCAACCTGTCCCACCTATCAGGTTTTGGGTGACGAGTTGGACAGCCCGCGCGGCCGGATTTACCTGATCAAGGATATGCTCGAGCAAGGCCGCGACCCGGATGAGAAAACCGTCAAACATGTTGATCGGTGTCTCAGCTGTCTCGCCTGTATGTCCACCTGTCCATCGGGAGTGCACTACATGCATCTGGTCGATCATGCGCGTGAATACATCGAAGAGCGCTATAAACGCCGGTGGGATGATCGTGCATTGCGCTGGATTTTGTCCAAAATTCTACCTTATCCCATGCGGTTTCGTGTGGCCCTTCTAGGGGCTAAGATCGGCAGGCCTTTCGCGCGGCTAATGCCAGATGCCCGGGTGCGCGCCATGCTGGAAATGGCACCCAAACATATTCCACCGGTCAGTCGGAATGACGATCCGCAAAGCTTTGCCCCTCAGGCACCAAAGACCCTACGAGTGGCCCTGATGACAGGCTGTGCGCAAAAAGCCCTCAACACCGATATCAACGATGCCACGATCCGACTGTTAACCCGACTGGGGTGCGAAGTTGTGGTGGCCGATGCTGCGGGATGTTGCGGAGCATTGAGCCATCACATGGGCAAAACCCAAGAGAGCCACCGCGCTGCTGGCAAAAACATCAGGGCCTGGGCCCGAGAAATGGACGGCCCGGGTCTGGATGCGGTGGTGATCAACACCTCGGGCTGTGGAACAACCGTCAAGGATTACGGGCATATGTTCCGCAATGACACCTTGTCCTTGGACGCCGCGCGGGTCGCGAACATAGCCATGGACATCTCGGAGGTGCTGATGAAATTGGACATTCCCGAAGGTGCGCCCAAAGGCCTCAAAGTGGCATATCATGCGGCTTGCTCCCTGCAACACGGTCAGCAGATCAAGACCTTCCCCAAAGACTTGTTGAAACGCGTTGGGTTTGATGTGGTCGAACCTGCCGATAGCCATCTGTGCTGCGGGTCTGCGGGAACGTATAATCTGATGCAGCCTGAGATTTCCAAGAAGCTGAAGAACCGTAAAGTGCACACATTGGAAGCCAAGACACCCGATATCATCGTTGCCGGTAATATTGGCTGCATGATGCAGATCGGCAGCGGCACCGAAATACCCATTGTGCACACAGTTGAATTGCTGGATTGGGCACTTGGCGGCCCGAAACCTGCGGCCTTGCAACAGCACTGATTAATCCACTCCAAACGCCGCAATTTTGACTTAAAGCGTTGGTAGCTCCATCATCGGATTACTTTGTGATATTGGACGTTCCATGCGGCGCATTTTGTTAAGTTTGGCTTTGGTATTTTCTGCGAGCATCAGCTCTGCCGAAGGCACAGCCCTGACAGCCCTGCAAACTGGCGATGAAAGCCGCGGATGGGAAGCCGTAGGACGTCTCGACATTGACGGACGGGGATTTTGCACGGGTGCTTTGATTGCGCCTGATCTAGTGCTCACAGCGGCACATTGCCTGTATGACAACACCACTGGCGAGCGTATTGATCACGGCAAGATTGAGTTTTTGGCCGGTTGGCGCAATGGCCGGGCTTCGGCGTATCGTTGGGTCAAACGCGCAGTGACACACCCCGATTTCAGTTATGATGGTGAAATCGCCGCCGAGCGTGTCAGGAATGACGTGGCTTTGCTGAAGTTACATCACCCGATCAACAATACCTCAGTGGTTCCGTTTCAAACCGATCGCAGGCCCCGCAAGGGGCAGCGGATCGGAGTTGTCAGCTATGCCCGAGATCGTGCAGAGGCGCCCTCGCTGCAGGAAGTATGCGACGTCAAAGCCCGTCAGCAAGGGGTACTGATCATGTCATGCGACGTGAATTTCGGGGCATCCGGCGCGCCGGTGTTTTCGTTTGAAAGCGGAGAACCCCGGGTGGTGTCCGTTGTTTCGGCGATGGCTGAAGTCGACGGTGAAAAAGTATCACTGGGCACTCAACTGCAAGACCCGCTGGAATTGCTCCGAAGCGAACTGGCTGCAGGCAAAGGCGCGTTCCAGGCCCCTGCTCCGGAAATGGCCGTAAAGGGCGTACGGCGCAATACAGGTGCAAAATTCGCCAAACCCTGAGATCACCCCCTTGAAAGGTGATTTTTCCGTACACACATCTGCGATGTCCAATGCCGCATAGTCGGGTTGGGAAAACTGGCCTGTCCCATGGTGGGAAGGCTGCAAACATATTGTTATCGCTCAATGGAGGATGACCCATGCGTAACTTTGATATGGCACCGCTTTACCGTGCCACCGTCGGCTTTGACCAAATCGCAGACATGATGGACCGTGTTTTGTCCAATGATGTCGCCCAGCCGACTTACCCACCTTACAATATCGAAAAAACTGCTGATGATGCGTATCGCATTTCCATCGCAGTCGCCGGTTTTGCCGATGAAGACCTGAGTGTTGAGCTGCGCGAAGGCCAGCTGATCGTTTCGGCCCGGAAATCTGAAGAAGACACCGAGCGCACATATCTGCACCGTGGCATTGCCACCCGTGCGTTCGAGCGCAAGTTCCAACTGGCCGATCACGTTCGTGTCGAAGGGGCTGCCCATACCGATGGGATGCTACACATTGACTTGGTGCGCGAAGTGCCAGAAGCGCTGAAACCGCGCCGGATTGCGATTGCGAACGGTGTGTCCAAAGAAAAGGACGTGGTTGACGCCAAGGCTGTCAACTAATTACACCTCCTATCGGACAGAAATCAGGCCCGGGTGCAGATGCCCCCGGGCCTTTTCGCGTCTTGGCATTGAAGGCAGGGGATTATTGCTCAGACAGGCTCGCGGCCAGACGCATCAGGCGGATCGCTTCGGCACGGTAGCCATAGACGTCCTCACCTTTGGTGGCAGAAGCCAGCGCGATGGCATCCGCATAGGACCACTGGGCAGTGTAATCCGAGCCTTTCAGCAATTCCCCAAACGAGGCGATGGCAATGGCAAAGCCTATGTCGCCGTCCGCATCCTCGGCGCCTGAGGAGATCGGCGTTTCGATCAACGTGCTGATGCTAGCGCCCGGCGCTTTGTAGCGCAGTTTCAGAAAACCCAGCTCGGGGGAAAGCTCGTCCGCCGTGCCCGCAGCCTCGCCATAGCGTAGGGGATCGTTTAGGATAGCATCTGATCCGACAGGTGTGACCTCGTAAATCGCGGTCACGGATGTGCCTGCGCCAATGTCACCGGCATCCACCTTGTCGTTGTTGAAATCCTCACGGTTCAGCGCACGGGTCTCATAGCCAATCAGGCGGTATTCGGCGATTTGGGCGGGGTTGAACTCCACCTGTATCTTCACGTCATCTGCGATGGGGAAGGACGCCCCGGCGAACTGATCCACCAGCACCTTTTGTGCCTCGGAAAGTGTGTCGATGTAGGCAGCATTGCCGTTGCCGTTCTGGGCCAGCGCCTGCATCGTGGCATCGTCCAGATTGCCCCGGCCAAAGCCCATGACCGACAGGTAGGTGCCGCTGTCACGCTTGGTGGCGATATAGTCTTTCAGAGCCTCAGGGTCAGACAGGCCAACATTGAAATCCCCATCGGTGGCCAGCACCACGCGGGTGACATCGCCGTCTTCGACCATGCTTTCGGCCACCGCATAGGCCTGTTGCAGCCCAGCCTGGCCCGCGGTGGAGCCACCAGCTGACAGGTTGTCCAAAGCGCTCAGGATGGTGCTGCGCTGGCTGGCCACAGTTGGTGCCAGAACCTGTCCAGCACTGCCCGCGTAGGTGACAATGGCGACCTGATCCTGCTCGGTCAGTTGCGACAACATCAACGACAGGCTTTGCTTGAGCAGCGGCAGCTTGTTGGACTGGTTCATAGACCCGGAGGTATCAATCAGGAAAACCAGGTTCAGCGGTGGACGGTCTTCCACGGCGGGTTTTTCACCCTGAATGGCGATATGCACCAGCTGCGTGCCCTGGTTCCACGGGGTGGGCACCACCGAAACGGTCGGCTGGAAGGGATGCGGGCCGTCGGGCGTGGCGTAATCATAGGGGAAGTAATTCACCATCTCCTCAATCCGCACCATCTCGGGGCGCGGCAACTGCCCATTGGAGATGGAGTTGCGGACGATCGCGTAAGAGGCGGTATCGACATCAATCGAGAAGGTCGAGACCGGTTCCTCGGTTGTGATCTTGAGCGGGTTGTTTTCGGCTTGCGGATAGGCCTCGGTATCGCTTTCGGGCTGCATCAGCACGTCATCCGCCGGAGCAGGGGCAACGATGCCGCCCAAGCTCTCAGCAGGCTGCTCTCGTTTGGCAACCTTGGGTTTTGCTGTGCTCAAGGCAGGAGCCCCGGCGAAGGCTTCTGGCTCAGGGGCTGCCTCTGCCAAATCGGAGAGGGTGGCATAGCCATCAGAGCCAATGCGGCCTTCATCATCGCGTGAACGGGTCAACGCGTCCTGATCTGCCTGAAGCACTGTACGGTTGCCCAAGTCAACGGTCGCAGTAGGTTCACCCCCTGCGGTCTCTTCCATCTCCAAGACAGGTGCTTCGTCACTTGTCTCAACAGCAGTGATTTCTGGAGAGCTGAATCCCCTAAAGTCATCGGGTTTCTGCGCCATCTGCGGCAAGGCCACGACAAGACCAAGGGCGACCATGGCTGTGGTAGCGGTCAGCGCGCCGCGGGTTGAGAGACTGGTGATCATGTTGCGTACTCCTCTGATAAGCCCGTTTTGGGGGCGTTCAGAAGTAGGACGAACGTCAATTCGCGATCCTTGGAGATCGGCGAAATTTTTCTTGGCCAGAGCGATGTCGGCCATGCGTTTGGAGGCATCCGGTGTAGGCGTTGCGGCCCGCAGGGCAGACTTCAGATCGTCCAGATCGTCATGCGTGTTATCACTCATATCTGATCCTCCTTCTCGCGCAGGGCACGCAGGTGTTTCTTGGCCTCAGAGACACGCCAGGCGACTGTGCCCGGGGATATCCCCAAAACTTCGGCGGCCTGATCGTGGGTGGCATCATCCAACACCAGCGCCAGCGTGTCGCGCAGATCACCGGGCAGGGCGCACATCGCTTGGGTTAACCAATCGAGCGCTTCAGCGGTTTCAGCGTTGGCCGCCTGACGGTTCTTTTCCCAATCCCCCCAACCTTCGCCATGTTTGGCACGGGTGGCAACACGACGGCGGCGATCATGGGCGGCATTCACCACCACGCGCCAGAGCCATGTGGTGAATTTGGCCTCTCCGCGAAACTTGATCAGCTTGTCAGGCAGAGCGGCGCATATATCCTGCGTCAGATCCTCGGCCTCAGCCTTGGATCCGGTCAGACGAAAGGCCAGACGGAACACACACTCATAATGCCTCTCGATCAGGATCGAGAAGGCCTGGGCATCGCCACTCCCGGCCGCTTCGGCCAGGCTTTGGTCACTCACTGTCATGCGCATCACGATTGTAGGACGGATGTGAAACGTCAATCCTTGGTAAAGATCAGAAGATTTTTCCGTGTTTGGAGAATTGCAGCTTAATTGCCGTCAAAAACGGCTTTCGCTTTTGCAGAGATCCAAGCAATCATCTGTTTGTATGGTACTGGACCATAGCTGATCCGGGCCACACCTGCGCCCGCCAGATCGGCATTTGATGGCGCGCCGGGCAGTGCGATGATGTTGACAGGCAACGCAACCCGGTCGCAAAGCTCGGCAACCATATCAATGTCCATCAGTCCGGGGGCAAAGAAGCCGTCAGCGCCTGCATCCGCATAGGTCTGTGCACGCGTCACGGCCTCTTCCATCATGTCTTGTGTGACCGGAGCCTGCTTTGCAAAGGCCTTTAGAAAAACATCCGTACGGGCATTTATGAAGGCATCTACACCGGAGGCATCGCAGGCCTCCCGCGCGGCTTTCAAACGCACCGCTTGTTCTGCGATATCGTGCAGGCCCTCGCCGCCCACAACCTGATCCTCGAAGTTGAAACCGATTGCACCGGCCTCGATCGCCCTGACAAAGTTGGCCGCGCACTCCGCGGGATCGGTGCTATAGCCGCCTTCGAAATCCATCGAAACAGGAAGGTCCATGGCCTCAACGATGCGTGTGATATTGGCCAATGCCAGATCAAGCCCCAACTGTTGCCCGTCGCCAAACCCATTGGCCATGGCCACGGGCGCGCTGCCTGTGGCAATCGCCGAGGCGCCTGCATCAGCCACCGCTTTGGCACTGCCCGCGTCCCAGACGTTGTAGAGCACGACAGGCGTGCCTTTGACGTGCAGGTTTCGGAACTGAGCGGCCTTTTGCGATTGATCTGACATGGGGTGCCTTCCTAACTCAGGGTTGGGTATCTGCGAATTAGACGCTCATGCAGATGTATTTCATCTCCAGGTAATCTTCGATTCCGTGGTGACTGCCTTCGCGGCCAAGACCGGATTGCTTGACGCCCCCGAACGGGGCGACCTCGGTTGAGATGATGCCGGTGTTCACACCAACGATGCCGTACTCCAGTGCCTCGGCCACTTTGTAGACGCGGCTGAGGTCCTTGGCATAGAAATACGAGGCCAAACCAAAGATCGTGTCATTGGCCATGGCAATCACATCGTCTTCGTTCTCGAACTTGAACAGGGGCGCCATGGGGCCAAAGGTTTCATCGGTGGCGACCTGCATGTCCTGCGTACAGCCGGTGATGATGGTGGGGGGGAGGAAATAGCCCTCGCCCTGCATCGGATCGCCGCCACCCAGGATCACTTCGCCGCCTTTGGCTGTAGCATCGGCCACATGTTCCTGCACTTTCACGATGGCATCAGCGTTGATCAGCGGGCCCAGCGCCACGCCATCATCCATACCGTTGCCGATTTTCATTTTGCTGACCGCATCTTTCAACTTGGCGGCAAAAGCGTCATAAACACCGGCCTGCACATAGATGCGGTTGGCACAGACGCAAGTTTGTCCGTTGTTGCGGAATTTGCACATAATGGCACCCTCAACAGCGGCATCCAGATCGGCGTCATCAAACACGATGAAGGGCGCGTTGCCGCCCAGTTCCATCGAACATTTCATCACGCTGTCCGCTGCTTGCTTCAGCAAGATACGCCCCACTTCGGTGGAGCCAGTGAAGGTCAGCTTACGCACGGCATCGTTTTCGCAGAATTCCTTGCCCACGTCTGAGCTGCGCGACGAGGTCACAATGTTGAACACCCCTGCCGGGATACCGGCCCGTTCGGCCAACACGCCCATGACGGTGGCAGAAAGCGGAGTTTCCGCTGCCGGACGCCCCACAAAGGCACAGCCTGCAGCCAGCGCGGGTGCCGCTTTGCGTGTGATCATTGCATTGGGAAAATTCCAGGGGGTGATCGAGGCCGCCACACCGATGGGCTGCTTGATCACGGTGATACGCTTGTCGCGCTGGTGGCCCGGGATGGTCTCACCGTAGATGCGTTTGGCCTCTTCGCCGAAAAACTCGATGAAGGACGCGCCATAGCCGATCTCGCCACGGGCCTCGGCCAGGGGTTTGCCTTGCTCGGCGGTCAGGATAATGGCCAGATCTTCTTGGTTCTCCATCATCAGATCGAACCATTTGCGCAGGATGCCGGCACGTTCTTTGCCGGTCATGGCGGCCCACTCTTTTTGCGCCTTCTGAGCTGCGGCCACTGTACCTGCAACCTGTGCCCGCGACATATCGGCCACTTGCGCAATCACCTCTCCCGTTGCCGGGTTGGTCACGTCGTACGTCCCGCCGTCGCCGTCGATCCATTGACCGTTCGAATAAGCCTTCTCGGCCAGCAGGCTGGGGTCTTTCAACATGGATTTCAGATCGGTCGCGGACATGGTGCGTCTCCTTCGTATCGGTGGTGTCTCGTAAACTCTCGCCATGCCAAAGCATCTTAGGCTAGGCTTGTCCAGTGCAGTGAAGGAAAGACGCCCATGGATTACAATGATGCCTATGCCAATGGACCATATATTGAAGGGGCCGAGGCCTATCCTGAGCGCTGGCTGAATGCCTCTCGAAATTGGGCGTTTGTGCAGGGGGCCAATGGGCGCAGGCGGGACGGATTGCCCTATGGTGGTAGCGGGCGACAACGGTTCGATTTGTTTTATCCCGAAGGCGAAGCGCTTGGCTTGGTCGTGTTTGTGCACGGAGGGTATTGGCTGAAGTTTGATCGGTCTTATTGGTTCCATCTGGCGCAAGGGGCCGTGGCCAAGGGCTGGGCAGTGGCGATGCCGTCCTATGATCTGTGCCCGGATGTAAGCATTGCCGAGATCACGCAGCAGATTGCCAGTGCTGTGAATGTGGTATCTGAAATGGCAGAGGGTCCGATTGTTCTGGCGGGTCACTCTGCCGGGGGACATCTGGTATCGAGGATGCTGGAACCGGGACTGCTGTCACCTGACGTGGCCGCCCGACTCCAGCGGGTCATGCCCATATCGCCGGTGTCGGATTTACGGCCGCTGATCCACACGGAAATGAATGCAGACTTTGGTTTGGACGAGGCCAGTGCCGCCGCCGAAAGCCCGATACTGATGACTGACCGTCTGGATGTGCCTGTGACCGTCTGGGCGGGTGCGGATGAGCGGCCAGTGTTTCTGGATCAAGCGCGTTGGTTGGCCGAGGCCTGGGATGCGGATCATGTTGTGGAGGACGGCAAGCACCACTTTGATGTGATTGATGCGCTGGTTGATCCCGGTAGCGATATGGTGCGCGTTTTGCTGACCTAAGGATTTTGAGTATTTAGAGCAAGATGAAGCCTAGGCGTGGCGTTGGGACCAGCAGGGGAGCGTGTCATTCTCTGCTGGCGTGGCCGCATAAACGGCACGTGCAATGGCGCGGGACATGCAAAGGGCGGCGGCGTGCCCGACGGTGAGTGTCTCGGCAATAGGGTTGCTCATCGCATGAGCACCGGTTGAGGCCGCAAAGATCAAGTCGCCATCCATGGGTGTGTGCGATGGGATCAAGGCGCGGGCGAAGCCATCGTGGGCTGCCATGGCCAGACGGGTACATTGCGCTTGGGTCAGGGCGGCATCGGTGGCGACAATGCCAATAGTAGTATTGGCGTGCTGGGCTGATTTGACGGAGACTTGCGTTGTATCAGGAAAAGTCGGCGCTGGTCCTAGCCCGCCGAATTCATCACTCATTTCAAAGGGGGCGGCCCAGAAGTGCGAAGTTTCGCCAACAGTGGCGGACCCCAGTGCGTTTACCGCGACCATTGCGCCAACCGTCGCCCCTGACGGCAACACCAGTGAGGCTGAGCCAAGCCCGCCTTTGAGTTTGGCTGTTGTGGCCCCGGTGCCTGCACCAACTGTACCAAGATCAAACGTGGTAGATGCGTTGTGAAAGGCCTCGGCTCCCAGACGTTTGTAGGGGTTCTCGGCCCAATCTTTTTCACCGCCATTGAGAAGATCGAACAGGATGGCTCCCGGAACAATCGGAACACGCTGATCGCCCACCGCAAAACCGCGACCCGCCAACCGCAAGGCATCTGCTACGCCCGAGGCGGCATCCAACCCAAAGGCCGAACCGCCGGACAAAACCAGCGCATCTACCTGTTCAACGGTTTTGTCCGGGGCCAGCAGATCGGTTTCGCGTGTCCCCGGCGCACCGCCCATGACATGCACCCCGGCCGTGAAAGGCGCGTCGCCCATCAAAACGGTAGTTCCGGTTTTGATGGCATCGTCCGAAGCATTCCCAACCCGCAGCCCAGGCACATCGGTGATCAGGTTGAGAGGACCGGGTTGCATACTCATATGGAAACTCGTGCCGCAGCCGTTTCCGGATCGCCTGTATTGGGTGTGCCGCGCGGTTCAATCAGCAGCAAATGCGCTTCTTGCCGGGCCACAGGCCTATGTTCCACCCCTTTGGGCACCACGAACATCTCGCCCGCCCGCAGCGTCACCGTGCGGTCGCGCATCTCGATATCCACCTCACCTTGCAGCACCAAAAAGAAATCATCCGTGTCGGGGTGGCTGTGCCACTTAAATTCACCTTCGACCTTGACCACCATCACATCATGGTCGTTGTAGCTTGCCACGGTATGTGGGCTCCAATGATCACTGAAACCCGTCAGCTTTTCAGCCAGATTGATCTTGTCCACTTCGCACGCTCCCGATGTTTTGCGCAAAGCCTACTGTGAAAAAGCTTGATTACAAGCGGCGGTCGGCTAAACAAGCATCAGGCTCGCGAACGATGGCGTCGATTCGAAAACGGCCTCACATATCCAACAGTCCTGAACGCCGGGATCTTTCTTTGATTAGGAGGGTCACTATGACTGCACGTCCTGAAATGTACCGTTTCCACAACGGTGAAAAAGCCACCCAAGCCTTTGACGCAGCTGAATATGATGCCCGTCTGGCAGGTCTTCGTAAAATTATGGATGACAATGGCGTTGATGCTGCTGTGTTCACATCCATGCACAACATCGCCTATTACTCGGGCTTTCTGTATTGCGCCTTTGGCCGTCCCTACGGTCTGGTCGTCACAGCCACCGAAAGCGTGACAATCTCAGCCGGTATCGACGCAGGTCAGCCCTGGCGTCGCAGCCATCAAGACAACATCACATACACCGACTGGCAGCGCGACAATTACTGGCGCGCGGTACGCTCAGTGTCCGGTGAAGGCAAAGTGATTGGCTATGAAGCCGACCACATGACGCTGATGCAAATGGCCAAGCTGGACAGCTTCCTGAGCCCATCGAAAACTGTGGACATCGCGGGCCACACCATGGTGCAGCGTATGCACAAATCACAGGCCGAGCTGGACCTGATCCGCAAGTGCTGCAAAGTGGCTGACGTTGGCGGCTATGCCATCAAGGACGCCGTCAAAGTTGGCACACGTGAAATCGACGTGGCGATTGCCGGCCGTGACGCGATGGAGCTGGAAATTGCCAAAGTCTTCCCGGATGCGGAATACCGCGACACCTGGGTCTGGTTCCAGTCGGGCATCAACACCGATGGCGCGCATAACCCTGTCACAGCACGCGAATTGCAGCGTGGCGATATCTTGAGCCTCAACACCTTCCCGATGATTTCAGCCTATTATGTGGCTTTGGAACGCACCATGTTTGTGGGCGAAGTCGACGCAGAATCGCTGAAGGTCTGGGAAGCCAACGTCGAAGCCCACGAATACGGGATGAGCCTGCTCAAGCCTGGCGTCAGCTGTGCTGAGATCACTCACAAGATCAACGACTTCTTTGAAGAGCGCCAACTGCTGCAATACCGCACCTTTGGCTATGGCCACTCATTCGGTGTTCTGTCGCACTACTATGGCCGCGAGGCGGGTCTGGAACTGCGCGAAGACATCGACACGGTACTTGAGCCCGGAATGGTGATCTCGATGGAGCCGATGCTGACCATCGCAGACGGCAAGCCCGGAGCTGGCGGCTACCGCGAGCATGACGTTCTGATCATCACCGAAGATGGTAACGAGAACATTACGGGCTATCCTTATGGGCCTGAGTTCAACGTCGTTGGTTAACGTGAAAAGCTGGCAGGTCCGGACGTGTCCGGGCCCGCCTTACAAAACAAGCCTATGTTCCATACCTGCAGCCGCTGTAAGGCTCAGGCATCCTAGCCACATCAAAAGATATCCTGCCAGCCGTTTTCCCAAATGCGGCATCCCGTGACTAAGCAGGCAAGCGATGATGTAACTTACTCCGAGCAAGGCAAAAGCGATCATCGCGAGCTGCGTATCGCCTGTCAGATGCAGCTGGATATGGAGCAGGGATTGCATTGCGATGTATCCGGCACTGATCGGAAAGATCGCAACACCGGCCATGGGCAACACGGTCCAAAAGGCCAAGGTCCCAAGCAGCCGTGCACGGGTGATACGGAACACGCGGATGACCGGAGCCGTGCGATGCCAAAGAATGGCAATCAGCAGACCAAGGGCAAGGCAAGGAAGAAACATACCGATTGGAGCCCAGTATCCTGACGGCAGAAAAATCACTGAAGGGTCGATCAGGGTTGGTGCGAGTAACAACGCATAAACTGGCGATGAGATCAGCCAGAGGGCCAACGCTGTCAGCCCCCATGTTCGTTTCAGCTCAGGGCTGGGCTTCAGGCGGTAATCAATATCTGGTTGCATGATTCACCTCTCGCGACAAGGCAGCCGACGCATTAAGCGCCGACTGCCAGCAGGTTATCAATCTTCACGCTTGTCGGGGCCGTAAGCATCGCCCACGTAATCCTCAAGCAGCTTCTCGTTGCGCGCTTCTTCGATCCGGTTGATCCGGTCGATGCGTTGCTGGTTGTCGAAACGGTATTTGACAAAATTTACCAGGCTCAGCGTCAGCAGCAGAATGCCGATGCCCCAAAACCCTTTGGTGGCCAAGGGCACATCCACCGATTTGTAAAGCGAAAGCGCCAGCAGGATGTAGGACGCGGCCACCCCTGCAAGGTTAAACAGCATGATGACGGAGTTGTCGGTTTTATCGTGGGTATACATGGAAACTGTCCTTCTTCGTTTTTGATGGGGTTTAGTCGCGTTTCAGGCGATCAAGCACTTGCTGTGCTGTAACTTTGGTGGCCGGGCCAAATCCATGGTCGGCCATGCGATCATCCAGAGAGAAATGATTCAGGTCGGCCTCGATCCCGGCGAGGATTTGAGATTGCTCAAACGGATCATCGCGGCTCACCACACGGGCGATCAGATCTTCGGCCTCATCCGCGGCGGATGTGTTGGCAATTGTGGTGCGCAACTGGCCTTGCATCTGTTGTTCGCGGCGGATGGCACGGGCGGTCACGGCCCCTTGCTTGAGGTCGATCAGCCGTCTGTGCGCGGCCTCGACCGATCCACGCAGACGGATCACTTGCCCATCCAACCGGTCCACAGTGGCCTGACGTAGCTGTGCTTCGTTCTCCATCGAGGCAATCGCCTCGGCAGCTTGTTGCGCCATATCCACGCGGTTCCCTTTCAGGGCCTCCTCAGCGCGCGTGGTCATGGTGGTGATCCGCGTGGTCAATGCATCCAGCAGGCGGTTTTCAGATCTTTGCCGTTGCACCAATGAGGCCAGCGTCGCTTTGGCCGCTTTCAACTGGGCCTCGGAATCGCGGATTTTCTGATCAATAAGTTCAATCGCAAATGCGTCCTTTACGCGTTCCTCAGCCCGCGCATTGGCACCGGTCATCAAGGTTTTGAATGTTCCAAACATGTGTTTCTCCTATTTATGAACATCGTTCACGAATAGGAATATAGTGATGGCCTGAAGGCATTCAAGAATATATTGAACAGCGTTCAGAAACTATTTGTTTTTGATGACCTGCGTGACAATCAATTCGACCATACGTTTTAGGTCTGACAGCGGAACCGGCGAATTGCGATTTTCTATACCAAAGGAAATGATTCCTTGGACCGATGAAAACAAAGCCTTTGTCATCAAAGTCTGATCTTGCAAAGGAAGATCAGGAAATGCCCGTGCGACCGGGTCAGATATAAGATCAAAAAGATCTTCCATTTCATCCCAATACCATTGTGGCACGTCGAGGTCTGGCGAAAACGGTACTTCAAACAAGCTCCTCCAACGGTTGGTTTGGCTCGTGGCAAATTCAAGATAGGCATTGGCGATCACCATCAGTTCGTCATTGGGATTGCCAGAGGTTTGGGCGCTTAAAGCAGTGCGCACATCTTGACCCAGCAGACGAAAACTGCGCCCGTTCACTTCCAGAACGATATGGGTCAGATCGTCAAAGACGTTATAGATCGCCCCCAAGGCACAGCCGGCCTCTTTGGCCAGCTCCCGCGCCTTGATTGCATGTGCCCCGTGCTGCACCACCCGTTCCTCGGCGATATCCACCAGCAATTTATGCAAAGCGTTGCGCCGTTCTTCTCGTTTCGAGGGCATGGTATTCTGCTCGTTATTATGAACTTGGTTCAAACATAGAACGAATTGGCGTTTAACCCAAGTGACCCACCGTCACGCTGGTTCATTTTTTCTAATCTGCCAAAGCTTGGCCAGTAACCGTTGTAGGAGTTCCACATGACTGACCTGGCAACCTTCGCCGACGCCGTCACAGCCCGTGCCAAAGGGCGGATCAAAGGCACTGTCCGGCTTGAGATGCCCGACATGGGGAACCTCTTTGTCGATGAAACAGGTGCTGTGATCAGCGAAGAAGAGGCGGAGATCACATTGACCGCCAATTCGCAGGTGTTTCGGGATATCTTTGAGGGAAACCAGAATCCGGCTGCGGCCTTTATGACCCGCAAACTGAAAGTAGATGGAAACCCGATGCGGGCGCTGAAGATCGGAGAGATCCTCAGCACCGAGCCTTAACGCTTACACCATCGCAAAGATGCGGGCTGGGCCGCCTGATCCTCCGCGGTGTTTAGGGGCACCGATCACGATTGTAGCCCCGGCTGCGGGCAGTTTGTCGAGGTTGGCAATGTTCTCAATCCCAAACCTGCCCGAAGGCAACCAGGCGTAGTGCGTCGCAAAATCAGCCGAGGGCCCGTGATCAAGTGACAGGGAATCGGTGGCCATGGATTGCGCGCCGGTTTCTTCCATCAGCATCTTTGCCGCTTCCACATGGAAACCGGGGAAATGCATAACGCCCTCGCCGTCAGCATTTCGGTATCCATCACTGCCGGTTTTAGATCCCCAACCCGAATGCATGGCGACACAGGCGCCATCAGGAATATCGCCATTCGCTGCCATCCACGCTTTGATGTCTTCGGGGGTCACTTGTGCATCTGCGTCCTCCGCCGCCTTGGCTGCAATATCAATGACGCAGAGTGGTGCCACCAATGATCCAACAGGGATTTCATCCACGGCATTGCCATCGGCTGAGAAGTGCAAAGGCGCGTCGATATGGGTGCCAGTGTGTTCGTTCAGGTTCATTGTGAACAGGTTGAAGCCGTGTTCGCCAAAATTAAACTCCTGCTTCATCTCAATTCCCGGAGTGCCAAAATAGGTCGGAAACTCGGCATCATAGGTGTGGGTCAAATCCTCGACCATGCTGTGGCCGTCAGCCATCGCGGGTGTCCCAGTCGCGGATCCCAAAGCGGCGGCGGCCCCAACAGCCGCACTTGCCGTAAAAAATTGCCGACGTGACAACATCTTTTCCTTCACGGCCTTCATTACGCAGATGTCACACATTATCTTGCCTCCCATTGGTTGTGTTTATGATGTGTACCACAGATAACATGTATCGTGTGGTGCCCAGATCAAATCCCGTTGAGGGGCGCTAGAGGGTAAGGAGGCCTTGGATGGTCTATTTAAAGTATCTGTTTTGGACGGTTTTCTTTTTGATGGCCTTCACTGTGCTGCACTACACCTTGCCTCAGCATGATATCGTACGCATCTCGGACACCTATGAAAAGCGGGTCGATTTTGGCGAAAACTCGATCTTTTGGTCCAACCAGGGCACGGGCGAAGCCGAAGGCACCGCCAACCGCGATGTGTTTTTCATTCAGACGGTGCAGACCAATGATCGCGTCATGGTGTATCGCAACGAGGATACGGGCTGGGGCTGGCCGCCCTATTTCAAATTCGACACGGCCAACCTGCAGGCCGAAGCCGGCGATCTGAAATCCACCAAGAGCGCCCCCAACTGGGCTGCGATCAAACACTATGGCTGGCGCAATGAGTTCTTGTCGATCTACCCCAACGCCATTTCTGTGCGCGAGGTTGACGGGCCGGATACGCGGATCATCCCCTGGTTCAACATCATCTTTCTGACAACGCTGTTTGCCATCTTCTGGGCCGTGCGTGTGCGCTGGGTGCGTTTTCGCGAGAACCGTATCAATCCCAAGATCGACGAATGGACGGATGGCTGGGGGTGAATGCCGAAAACGAAACGCTCCGGGGGAGCGGTTTGAGGCATTCACGGGCGGAGCTCCGGGGGTAGCAGAATACTCCGCAGCAGCGCTTGTGACGTTTACGGGCGGCGCCTAGAATTCAGTTTCAACGACAACCAAACCCGTAGGCCGGGCTTCAGCCCGGCACCCGTTCAACGTTTCCCGTAATACAAGCCCACCACATGCTCGGCTTCGGCAAAGAACAACCAGCGTGACGCGGCAATGCCTGCCAGATGGCTTGCCACAGCCAGTACCGCAAACACGTGATTGAACGGCAAAAGCAGCAGCAACACCGGCAGCACAAACCCCAGCAGCAGAGCAATCACACGCAGCTTGAACGCATGTTTGCGCCCCACCACATGCACAAATTCACGCAGCAGATAGTTGGTGCCTGTATGGGGCGGCTCAAAGGCGCGTACCTGTCCGGGTTTGCCGAGGCCCGTGGCCGTCGCAAGATTCGAGCCGCTCTCGGTCAAGGCCTTGTCCCCAGTGACCCACCAGACAACCTGAATGACGCCCGCCAAAGGCAACGAGATCAGGGTATATGTCACTTGCCCCGCCAGCAACGCGCCGCCCGCCAGTGAAATCGCCACCAAGAGCAAAGGTGTCAAAGGTTGTTTCCAGCGTGGTACTGTCTTGAGCTGGCCATAGATCATCGCCGTGCAGTAGACGACGGCCAGTGACAAGAACGCACCAAGCCAACCCAGAGGGGTCCAGCTTGTGCTCAGAAAAACCAGCCCAGCGCCAAAAAGCGCCATCACCAATAGGGCAGCCACAGCAGCCACGCCTTCGCGGCTGAGCCAGGAGGAGCGCCACTGCGTGAACGCCTTCATCGCGCGTTCAGGATGGCCAAGGTGGAAAGTCGATGAAATCAACCCGCCGACGGCCAGCAGATAGGCAATGGCAAAGAAGGCAAAGGCGCTCCAGCCCGTGACAGACGGAATGCCCAGCCCCAACCAGAACAGAAGCCCGAAGCCAATACCCGACAGGGTGGTGAAGATGATGACGGAAGGTGCCGGATGCATCAGATTTTCTCCAAAGCTTTGTCGAGCCAGCTGAGGAAGCCTTTGGTCTCCTCGGCCACAGGTTCCAGGTAGGGGGCCAGAATGTCGAGCTGGTCCATCTGATCCTTGGGACGTGGCGGCAGGTATTTGTTCACAGGTTTGGTGCCTTGCTCGGGCATCAGATCCATCCCGCCGCGCTCGGCCACCAACTGGCTGACATCACTGTCGGGGTCGCCTAGATCGCCAAAGTGCCGTGCGCCTGCGGGGCAGGTCCGTACGCAGGCAGGAACGCGGTCCACCTCGGGCAGGTTTTCATTGTAAATCCGGTCCACGCAGAGCGTGCATTTCTTCATCACACCTTCGGCCTGGTCCAGCTCGCGCGCTCCGTAAGGACAGGCCCAGGCACACAGGCCACAGCCGATGCAATCGCTTTCGTTGACCAGAACGATACCATCCTCAACCCGCTTGTAACTTGCCCCTGTCGGGCAGACGGTCACGCAAGGCGCGTCCTCACAATGCAGGCAGGATTTGGGAAAATGAATTAGCTGTGCAGCTCCCTCATCGGGTTGCACCTCGTAGGAATGCACGCGGTTCAGGAAAGTGCCCGAGGGCGTGCCATAGGGGTCCTGATCGCTCAGCGGCGCGCCGTAGTTTTCGGTGTTCCAGCCTTTGCAGGACACGACGCAGGCATGACATCCCACGCAGGTGTCCAGATCAATCACAAGGCCCAGCTTCTTCTGGGTGGATTCAGGCAGCGTCGTCATGACAGGCGCTCCTCAAATTGAATGTCACTTGGCAAGCCCGTCAGGCTTTCCTTTTTGGCGGGGTCCCAGCTGGCGATGAACCAGATGAAAGTGCCTACAGTCAGGGTCACGAAGGCCATGATGGCCAGCAGAATGCGTTGGTTGGGGGTCATGTTACTTGCCTACCTTCCACGCGAGTTCATCCGGGCCGTGGCCGACAGGAGATTTGATCGGGGCCATTGCAGGCTGGCTTTCCGAAGCGGCGGCCACTTTAGCGATCTTCACGCGCAAGTCGAACCACGCCGCTTGGCCTGTCACAGGATCCGAATTGGACCAGCGCAATCCATCCCCTTTGGGGGGCTGCAGCTCGTGGATCAGGTGATTCAGCAGGAAGCCTTTGGTGGTCTCGGGCGCATCATCCTTAAGCGCCCAGGCGCCTTTGCGCTTGCCGATGGCGTTCCAGGTCCAGACGGTATTCTCGTTGAGGGCCGCCATATGGGCGACAGGCACGGTGATCGCACCATGCACCGATTTGACTTCGGCCCAGTCGCCCTCAGCAAAGCCATGCTTTTCCCAAATCTTGGTCGGCAAATACAATGGGTTATGCCCATGGATTTGGCGCAGCCACGCGTTTTGCGTGCCCCAGCTGTGATACATCGCCATGGGGCGTTGGGTCAGAGCGTGCACGTTGTATTCATCGGTGTCGACGCTGTCGTCCTCAAACGGCGGATACCAGATCGGCAGCGGATCGAGGGTTTTCTTGATCCGTTCACGCAGATGGTCGGGTGGTTGATGTTCCCCATGCCCTTCGGCCGCCAGCTGGAAGTGACGCATCGTCTCGACATAAAGATCAAAGATGTAAGGCTGGGGGCTATCGTAGAGTCCCAAGTCAACGGCCCAATTCTGATAGTCCATGTTCCACGGCTTCATATACGAGGCCTCTTCGGGAACATGTTTGATGAAGAACCCGCCATTGGCGATGTAGCTTTGCAGCTGCGAGCCGTTTGGCTCCCCCCGGCCATGGGTCAGGCCGTTCTTGCCCAGACGCCAACCGGCCAGCGGACCGATGCCTGGCTTGCGTTCGTGGTTGGTGATGTAGTCAGCATAGTCCTGATACTTCGCGCTGCCATCTTCATTGGTAAAGCCCGGCAGTTTCATCTTGTTGGCCAATTGCACCAGCACCGTTTGGAAGCCGCGCACATCGCGGTCGGGCTCGATCACCGGCCAGCGGATGGCGTCTGCCGCCCCGTCTGCCTCGCAAATCGGGCGATCGAGCAGGGAGATACAGTCGTGCCGTTCAAGGTAGGTGGTGTCCGGCAAGACCAGGTCGGCATAGGCGACCATCTCCGAAGAATAGGCATCGGAATAGATGATATGCGGAATTTTGTAGTCGCCATTTTCATCCGTATCCGTCAGCATCTCGTGCACACCGGATGTGTTCATGGATGAGTTCCACGACATATTCGCCATGTACATAAACAGAGTGTCGATCTTGTACGGGTCACCCGCATGGGCGTTCGAGATCACCATATGCATCATGCCATGGGACGACATTGGGTTTTCCCACGTGAATGCCTTGTCAATCCGGGCCGGGGTGCCGTCTTCCTTGAGCGCCAGACCTTCGGGGCCACGCACAAAACCAAGGTGCGGGCCATCTAACGGCTTGCCCGGCGTGACTTTGAAATGCGGGGCGGGGTGGGCGCTGACCGGCTTTGGATAGGGTGGTTTGAAGCGGAAGCCTCCGGGGGTTTCTACCGACCCCAGCAGGATTTGCAACATATGCAGCGAGCGGCAAGTTTGAAAGCCATTTGAATGTGCTGAAATCCCGCGCATCGAGTGGAAGCTGACCGGGCGGCCTTTCATGACTTTGTGCTTCTCACCCCGGAAATCAGTCCATTCGCGCTCAAGGATGATTTCTTCTTCAAAAGCGACACGCGCCAATTCGGCGGCAATGGCTTTGATCTTCTCAGCTTTGATACCGCATCGCTCGGCCACAGCCTCGGGCGCGTATTCCTTGTCGAGATAGCGCGAAGCCAGAAGGTGCATGACAGGCCGGTGCGTGATTCCAGCCGCGCGGTGGCTGCCGGACAGGTCAGGCTTCACACCAGGCTCGTCAAACGCGGTCAGTTTGCCGGTGACACGGTCCACGACTAATGGTTTGCCATCGTCATCACGCAGGAAGAGGCCATATTCAGGTGATTTGCTGTCGCGATTCACTAAAACAGGGGCGTTGGTGTAGTTGGCCAGATACTCCAGATCAATCTTGCCCGCTTTCAGTAGCTCATGCACCAGCGCCAGAATGAAAAGGCCATCCGTACCGGGCGTGATGCCCACCCAATCATCGGCTACAGCATTATAGCCTGACCGGATCGGGTTGACGCCAATCACCTTGGCGCCGCGCGCCTTGATCTTGCCGATTCCCATCTTGATCGGGTTGCTGTCATGATCCTCGGCCACGCCAAAGATCATGAACAGTTTGGTGTGATCCCAATCCGGCTGGCCAAATTCCCAAAAGGCGCCGCCCATGGTGTAGATGCCGGCCGCGGCCATGTTGACCGAACAGAACCCACCGTGAGCCGCATAGTTCGGCGTGCCAAAGTTCTGCGCCCAGAAACTGGTAAAAGACTGTGATTGATCGCGGCCGGTGAAAAACGCCAACTTCTCGGGGTTTTTCTGCCGGATCGGCTCCAGCCAGCCCGTGGCCATCTCCAGCGCTTCGTCCCAGCTGATTTCTTCAAACTCGCCCGAGCCACGTGGACCAACCCGTTTCAGAGGGGCGCGCAGACGTGAAGGCGCATTGACCTGCATGATCCCGGCTGACCCTTTGGCGCACAGCACACCCTTGTTCACCGGATGATCACGGTTGCCTTCGATATAGGCGACCTTGCCGTCCTTCATGTGCACGTTGATGCCGCAGCGACAGGCGCACATATAGCAGGTGGTCTTGCGCACCTCGTCCGAGACTTTGGGGCTGGTGTCCACTTTCGGTTGCTGGAATGTCATTCTGGCGTCCTTACTTATCTTGTCACACCTTAGGTCAGGAATGTGATCCCGGCCAGAATTACTCCGGCAATAAACAGGGTTTCGGTTACAATCAGGGCAATTGCGGCAGGACCAACGGCCAATACCTGCCTTAGATTGGTTTTCATGCCCACGGCAGCGATAGCGATCAGCAATAACCAGCGTGAAGCATCGCTGAGAAAATCGCTCACGATCAGCGGAATTACTCCAAATGAGCTAAGCGTCGCCAGAACAAGAAATCCTACGACGAACGATGGCAACAAAGGAGGTGTCGTGCCATCTGGGTCAGCCTCGGCGTAGCGGCGGATTAGCAAAGATGCGACCAAAACAACAGGGGCCAGCATCGCCACGCGGATCAGTTTGACCAATGTTGCCGTGTCGCCGGTTTGCTCGGAAATCGAGAAGCCGGCACCGACCACCTGTGCCACATCATGAATCGTGCCGCCCAAAAACACACCGCCTGCGATGTCGTTCATATCTAAAGTGCGGACCAAAATAGGATAGGCAATCATCGCGATTGTCGACAACACGGTAACGCCCAACACGGTGAACAGCAGACGTTCCTCGGATCTTTCATCTTTGGGCAGGATGGCCGAAATCGCCATCGCCGCAGAGGCACCACAAATCGCAACGGACCCCGCAGTGAGAAAGGCAAAGCGCCATTTCGCGCCAAAGAGCTTGGCCACCACCAACCCAAACCCAATCGTGGTGATCACGCCGATCACAACAAGTGCAATCAAATCCCAGCCAAGGCCCAGCATCAACGTCATGGACACACGCACACCCAATAAAACGATACCCAACCGCAAAAGCGTGCGCGCGGAAAAGGCAATGCCCTTGACCGCTTTGCCTTCTTCCCCAAGAAAACTGACTGCGATACCCAACAGCAATGCCAGCAACATGGCGGGCGTTGCATAATGCTCGGACAGAAATTTGGCTGTGATCGCAACTATGATTGCCACCATGATCCCGGGAAACAGGATACGACCCTGCTCTTTCAAGATTGTTGGTGACAAAGAGGACATCAATTGATCGGACGGCATTTTCGTCTTTTGTCTCTCTTTTGGCGTTATGTGAAAAGCACCGAAGGGTGTTGTCGTCGTCTTTAGGATAGATTCCCCAACGCCGCGACTTTTTTCTGCTTCTTTCGGAAATCCTGAACTTAATTCCTGAAAACCCGAAGGTTTAGGCGCGCTGTTCTGTCCTCACCGGTTGACGCGCCTTGCAAAGCACCACATCTGTAGGCCAACGGAAAGGCGCGCAGATGACTCCAGAAGAGATCGAGAAATTACCCTATCGCCCTTGCGCAGGAGTGATGTTGGTAAATGCGGACAATCGTGTCTTCGTGGGGCAACGGCGGGACAGTCAGGCTCAGGCCTGGCAGATGCCCCAGGGCGGTATCGACCCCGGTGAAGACCCGTGTGCTGCGGCCTTGCGTGAACTTTGGGAAGAAACCGGCGTCACATCTGAATTGGTGACGGTCGAGGCAGAAACAGTGGGTTGGATACCATATGATCTGCCTCACGATCTGGTGCCCCGGCTGTGGAAAGGCCGCTATCGCGGGCAGGAACAGAAGTGGTTTCTGTTGCGCTTTCATGGTCAGGACAGCGACGTCGACATCGCAACCGAGCACCCTGAGTTCAGCGAATGGCGCTGGTTGCCTGCCAACGATCTGGTGGACAACATCGTGCCGTTCAAACGGTCCGTTTACGAGCAGGTTTTGAACGAGTTAAAGGAGTATCTGTAATGCCAATACGCAGCATGGTCTTGACCATCGCCCTTATGGCCATTGCCGGGCCTGCGACGTCTCTGTCGTGTATGCGCCCCGATGTGGCGCGCACATATGGCTATGCCGCAGAGGCCAAAGAGACATACATCGTGGTGCACGGGATCCTGAAATTCAACGACCAGAAGCTTCCGCAGGATCATTACAACAACAATCCGCAGAACCTTAAGATCAAAGCGCGTCTAAGTGGTAAGTCATTGTCTCAATCCGGGTACAAATCAGATTTTGACCGCACCATTACGCTCGAGTTGAACTGCCTTGGACCCTGGTGTGGCAACGCAACCTCGGGGGTGCCATATCTGGCCTTCCTGCGCAAAGAGGGTAGTGCTTACGCTCTGGCTGTTGATCCCTGTGGTGGCATGGGATTTGCCCAACCCTCGCCCAAGATGTTGCGGCGCGTACATCAATGCATGAAGGGCGGGCCTTGCACCGCGCAAACCCGCTGAGCCCATTCAGGTGCCTGAATAAAGTTCGACAAAGTTGCGCAAGATGATCTCGGGCGCGTGCACATCCGCAGCCCGGCACATGGCGATCAGATCATCTGCCGCTTCGGGTGGGAAATACCCACGGTGTTTGTAGATGTTGATCCGCGTTTCAAATCCGGCGCTGTCGGCCTCGGGGTGAAACTGCGTGGCATAGACGTGGTCCTTGTACCTGATCATCTGATAGGGACAGGCCTCGGACGACACCAGATGAGTGCAGCCTTCAGGCAGCTCTTGCAACGCTTCCTTGTGGCCCACAAAAGCAGAAAACGTATCGGGCACGTCCCGCAGCAATGGATCATCACTGCCCTGGGGCAGCATGTGACAGTCTGACGTGCCAACCGGTTCACCAAATGCTGATTTGTCGACGCTCGCTCCCAAATGCTTGCCCAAGATACCGATCCCGTAGCAACACCCCAGAAAAGGCAGGTCGCGACTGGTGATTTCAGGCATCAGGGACAGCACGGCGGTTTCGATCCTTGCCTCGACCTCGGTCTTGTCCTCCGGCGCATCACTGACGCATCCGGGACCACCGCCGACAATGACTCCCGCATACTCATCAAGATTCAGATCCTCGGGCAGATCATCCTGGTCCAGCCGAATGCGATGGGTCTGATCCGGTTCCAATCCACCTTTACGCAGGATCGCCGCATATTCATCGTCCGACGCCTCGGCTTCGGGGCGCAGCTGCAATATCAAAAAGGGCTTGGACATCCGGTCACCTTCAGTATCTGTGACTTTGTGGTTGCCCTTTGCGTACGCAGGCGTCAAGCCCGACCCTGTCTTGACCCCACGGGTCAAAGGAATACGCTGCGGTTTCCGGACCGAACCTGCACAGGGATATTCATGGCACGGTCGATCAGCCTTGCAGCCTATATGGCCTACGCGCGCCGCGCCACGCAGGCGCCACCCGCCCCGCAACAAATGCGGCCCGAAGGCGAATTGGTCTGGGGGCACGCCACTGATTCAACCCGCGCTGCCGCACTGTGCCAGATCACAGAACGCCTGTCCCAACAACGCGCGGGTGTACGAATGCTTCTGACCCTGCCCCCGGACGCCGAGCTGCCCAGCGAGCAAAAAGCCGCAATCTTGTGTCAAAATCTGCCCCCCGACACCGTGGTGGCCTCCGAGGCGTTCCTGGATCATTGGCGTCCCGATATCTGCCTTTGGACAGGCGGTGATTTACATCCTGCGCTGCTCAGCTGCTCGGACAATCGCGGCCTTCCCTTATTCCTTCTGGATGCAGAAGAAGACCTGTTGACGCGCTCTGGCTGGCGCTGGTTCCCGGATTTACCCCGATCCTTGATGGACAAGTTCGCCCAAATTCAGGTGCAAACTGAAGACACTGCCCGCTTCCTACGCCGGATTGGTGTGCCTGATGTCGACATCATGCAGACAGCAGCGCTCCGCCCCGAGGCCGTCCCACTGCCATACAATGAAGACGAACGCGAAGAACTGGCCACTGAATTGCGCGGGCGGCCTTTGTGGCTTGCTGCAAACCTGCACCTGGATGAACTGGACATCGTGCTTGAGGCCCGGCGGTCGGTCAGCCGCCTGTCGCATCGCTCTTTGTTGATCATCGTTCCGCATTTGGAAACGGATACACATCTGATCCAAGCCCGTCTGCAGCAGGAAGATATCCCCAGCGCGATCTGGACCGAAGGCGATATGCCCGATGAGAACACACAAGTCATCCTTGGAATGGGCCGAGAAGAACTGGGTTTGTGGTACAGCCTGGCGCCGGTCAGCTTAATCGGGCAGTCCTTGCTGCCGGGTATGAAGGGCTGCAATCCAAACGAACCTGCCGTACATGGGACCGCCATCCTTTATGGCCCGAATATTCGGAAGTTCATTGGCGAATATTCCCGATTTGCCGAAGCACGCGCTGCGCGGATCGTCAGAGATGCTGAAACCTTGGCGGCAGCGGTTCAAAACCTGATCGCACCGGATCAAGCGGCCAAGATGGCGAATGCCGCGTGGGATGTCGCCTCGCAAGGTGCCGAGGTGACGGACCGCATTCTCGATCTCCTGCAAGACACCCTTGATGTCGTGGGGAGCAACTGATGCGCGCGCCTTCTTTTTGGGACACCTCGCCTGATAGGCCTGCCTTGCGAGCGCGTCTGCTTGCGCCGTTGGGTGCAATTTATGCCCAAGCAACCGCGCGACGTTTGCAAAAGACATCTGGCTTGACGTTGGCTGTTCCGGTGATCTGTGTTGGCAACATAAACGCTGGTGGCACGGGCAAGACGCCAACTGTCACAGCGCTGGTCCAGCAGCTGCAATCGAAAGGCCACAACCCCTTTGTCGTGTCACGAGGGCATGGTGGGTCTCTTCACGGCCCTGTTGAAGTCAGCGAAGCGCACCACACCGCAGCGGAAGTGGGGGACGAGCCTTTGTTGCTTGCGGCCTTCACACGCGTCTGGATCGGGCGAGACAGGGCCGCCGCCGCGCAGGCGGCTCAGGACGCCGGGGCCGATGTGATCATACAGGATGATGGGCACCAAAACCCGGATGTGATCAAAGATCTCTCGCTTGTGGTGGTGGATGCCGCCAAAGGGTTTGGCAATGGTCGTTGCATCCCGGCAGGACCTCTGAGGGAACCTGTCGATGTTGGCCTGTCCCGGGCAGATTTCGTGCTGTCGATTGGCCCCCCAAAGGCACAGGAACACTTCCGCCAGATCTGGGGGGATGCCATCGACCTGCCACATCTGCGTGGGCATCTGGAACCTTTGCAAACTGGTATGGACTGGCAGGGCAGCCGCTTGTTGGCTTTTGCTGGCATTGGCCACCCCGAGAAGTTCTTTAACACTCTGCGCGTGTTGGGGGCGGATCTGGTGCGCAGCGAACCTTTGGAGGATCATCAACCATTGACCTCTGCCCTTCTGACCAGGCTAGAAGGAGAAGCCAAACTTTTAGGGGCACAACTTGTGACCACCGAAAAGGATGCGGTCCGGCTCCCTCCCGAATTCCGCGCCAAAGTGCTAGCATTGCCTGTACGCTTGGAGCTGGAGAGTTGGGATGCGTTATCCCAAGCCTTGGCATCTCTGGGATTGGACTAACCACGCCCCGCTCGCGACCGGAGGACGACATGAGCAATCTGGACAAACGCCTCGATCAGGCCCACGGGCGGGAACCTGCGGACATTGTGCTGCGTGGTGGGCGGGTGTTCGACCTGGTCACCGGCGAGATGCTGGATGGGGATGTCGCGATCTGTGACGGCATGATCGTGGGGACCTGTGCTTCTTACGATGGTTGCAAGGTGATTGACGTGACCGGCAAGACGTTGGTGCCGGGATTCATCGACACGCATCTGCATATCGAAAGTTCCATGGTGACCCCGTTTGAATTCGACCGCTGCGTTTGTCCACGCGGGGTGACGACCGCGATTTGTGATCCACATGAGATTGCAAATGTCGTGGGTCTGGCAGGGATCGAATACTTCCTCAGCGCCAGCATCCATACGATCATGGATATCAAAGTGCAGCTGAGCTCCTGTGTGCCCTCCACCAATATGGAAACCGCCGGCGCCCAACTTGAGGCCGCAGACCTGGTGCCGTTCATGGATCACCCGTTGGTCATTGGCCTGGCAGAGGTGATGAACTACCCCGGTGTCATTCACAAAGATCCGGGCATCATGGCCAAGCTGCACGCCTTCGAGGGGCGGCACATTGACGGGCACGCGCCTTTGGTGCGGGGGATGGATCTGAACGCCTATATCAGCGCTGGCATCCGCACGGAGCATGAAGCCACCACAGCCGAAGAAGCGCGCGAAAAGCTGCAAAAGGGGATGCGTGTCCTGATCCGTGAAGGGTCCGTCTCAAAAGACCTGCACGCGTTGATGGAGCTGATCACGGAACGAAACTCGCCCTACATTTGCCTGTGTACGGACGACCGCAATCCGCTGGATATCAGCGAGCACGGTCACCTGGACCACATGATCCGAACAGCGATTGCAGCGGAATGCGCCCCGTTGGCCGTTTACCGCGCCGCCAGTCTTTCCGCGGCCGAGGCTTTTGGCTTAAAGGACCGAGGGTTGATTGCGCCCGGCAAGCGTGCAGATATCGTGGTGCTTGATGATCTGACGGCGTGCCGGGCAGAGCTTGTTCTTTGCGACGGCCGCGTCGCAGATGCAGACGCCTTCCATGCGCGATCCACGGTCGATCCCGTCGGTTTAGAATCTGTAAACGCCCCCGAGATCACGCCTGAAAGCTTTCGAACCGCAGGGAACCGCGCTGAAACGCCAGCGATCGGGATCATCGAAGGCAAGATCATCACACAGCATCTGACAGAAGACATTCAGCCCATTGACGGGGATAAGAGTGCCGATCCGTCCTGTGATCTGTCGAAGATTGCAGTAATTGAACGGCACGGAAAAAATGGCAACATTGCCACTGGTTTTGTTCGTGGGTTCGGGCTGCAACGCGGCGCGATAGCCTCAACCGTATGCCACGATCATCACAACATCATCTGCGTCGGGATCGACGATCGCGATATGGCTCTGGCCGCAAACCGGTTAAAGGAACTGAATGGAGGGTTTGTCGTAACGAACGAGGGCAATATCCTGGCGGAGCTGGCCTTGCCCATCGCAGGATTGATGAGCCTGCAGCCCTTTGAACAGGTCAAGAACGACTTGGTTGCCCTGCGCGATGCGGCGCAGGCCTTGGGTGTGACCCTGGAAGAGCCGTTTTTGCAACTGGCCTTTCTGGCATTGCCGGTCATCCCACATCTCAAGATCACGGATCACGGCATGGTTGATGTGGATCGGTTTGAAGTCATGAGTTGACAAGCTTTTTCGTACGAAAAATCTCAAGCGATGAAAATACGTACGAATTTTCTCAGGCGGCCCCGGGGATATGCACCCGGCGGCTGCTTTCTTGAAACTGCGTGAATGACAAAGGCCAGACCGTCCCCGGCCAACGAATTTCCATCTCACCCAAGCGTGGACGATATACGGCTGTGTAAAGTGTGCCAAACCCTGCATCAAATGCCGTTGAATAAAGTGGGGGTTTCAAAAATGCCCCAATGAATTTCTCTTCAGGATCGCGGTGCAATGTGAGGCGTTGAAGCAGAAACCTCTCACGCTCAACCGTCGCAGTGAAACGCGCGTGGCTCACCCATTCTACGTTTTCCTGATGGTTGGTCGCCACAGCCGCATGGGTGATCACCGTGTCACGGTCCGGGGCCATCATCGCCGTCAGGTAGTGCCGTTCGGCATCCAGAACAGTCACGTTGTAACTCATATGCGTGGGAATACGCGCCAGAGCAGCCCCGGCTTCTTTGGCCGTGGAGCAGGTCTGTAAGACATATCGAAGGATCAAGGGCACACCAAAGCCCTCGCCCACCACTCGTCTGCCGCCAAATGTCAGGGACAGGGCAAGCCCTGCATCATTCATCCCGTCAACCATTCCCCACAAACCATCTGAGGTTCCGATGACCTGACGGCCTTGCCACCCCGTGCCCAGCATAAGACTGTCAAAGGCGTTCGGGTTGTAATCGTAGTTGCGCACCAGCACGGGCTCTTCACCAGTCCAGATCGCCTGAGAACACCCTGACAGATAGGGAGGTGGGCAATAGAAGCTCAGAAACCGCGACGCTTGGTCCCCGCCACCTACCAACTCGCACAGCTCGTCATAGAGCGGGACAATCTCGGGCATATGCTGTTGCAAGGCCCGACGGCATTCCAGATAGGAGGGCCGCGCGCTGTCGCCTTCTTTCAGCCACCAGCGTTTATAGTCCGGCCAATATTCAGCAAAGAGCCCGGCCCATTTCGGGCCAGGCAAATCTTCGCGTAGGGCGCGCCACAGCATGGGCGGCTCTCCTTACATGATTTTAAACGCAGGGTCCGCCAAAGCAGGTCCGGCATTCGCCACCTCCAGAGGCTTGCCGTCCACGGATTTCTTTATCCCGTGAATCCACTTCCTGGCGCGTTCATTCAACTGGAAACTCTTGGTCATCGAACGCCCGCGCGTCACAAGAATACCGATATCGGCACCTTCATAGCGATAATCACCTGGCTTCATGATCCGCAGGAAGAAGGCTTCGTTTTCATTCTCAACCGCGCGGCGGTGATAATCAAACCGGTTAAAGTCCACGCTCCCGTCTTCGCGCATTTTGTAAATGCCGGTTTCCGGGGCGGCCGTGCAGATATCCACTTCATCATCGGTGTATTTGATCACCATCTGCGACCAGCTATCAATCATCTCCGGATCCGCCCAGCGCGCGTTCAACTCATCCACATCGAGGTCAAACTTCTTGCGGCTGAATTCCAGCAGATGGAACATGAACAAGGGCGCATCCGCATGAGCAAAGGCCGCGTGATTGGTCATTGAAGACGCGCCTGTGATGCGTGGGTTCAGCTCGCCAAGCCAAAGGTCTCCAGTTTTCTTGTCGATCAGGAAATCCAGTTCAAAATACCCGCGATAGCCTTCTTTGCGTAGCTGCTCGCCGAATTTAAACGTCAGATCACGTGCCTTTTCACGCACCTTGGGCGGGAAGGCCGTGGACAGGATTTCGTTGCCGCACCACCCGCCGCGATAGGGTGTCAGCTCCTTGAACCCGACCAGTTCGGTCATCAAGGGCCCAACGATGGTACCCTCCTTGGTGGCGCAGGCTTCAATCGCTGATCCACGGCAATCAATCCGCTTCATGATCTTGATCTCACCCTCGCCCACGATCTCATGTTCATGGCGGCGGAAATCGGCCTCGTTCTTGATAAAAAACGTGGTGTGGCCGCTGTCGCCAAAAGCCGATTGCAACACCAGATCATGGCCGATGTTGGCCTTCTCGCAGGTCTTGCGCAGATCCGCGTAGTCCTTCACTTCGGCCAAGACGTTGGGCACAGATGGCACACCGGCCTTGTTGCCGATACGCACGGTTTCGATCTTATTGTCCATCTGTGTGCGCAGCTTGGCAGACGGGAACCAAACCTCGGCGCCCAGTTCCTTGGCCAGACGCTCGGTTTCCTCATCAAACATCAAAAACACAAACTTGGGCTTACCGCCCCGACGCTTGACCAGATCAATCACTTCCTTGTGCTGCAAAAGGTAGTTGTTGATGTCCTCGATGGACTGAAATTCTGCGTGAGGCTGCTCGGACGGGCAGAAGGTGTTCGGATGGCGCCCATCGTAGCAGTCAATATAGCATATGTATTTGAAATTCTTGACCCATTCGTCCAATCCTAAAAGGTTAAAGTTGGTTGCCGAAATGAAGTAGATCGGCGTGTCATTGCGGTGAAAGAAACGCCGAATTTCAGAAATGTTATTGAGAACTTTTGCCATGATGTATTGGTCCTTTTCTTATTATTCGGCTGCGGGTTTAAGCGGGGTTTGACGCCGAGACGTCAGCGCCTCGGGCGTGAAGACACGAAGGCCAAGATCGGGGCGGTATCCATGAATTTCGTTCACATCCAGCGCGCGCATGAAATCCAGAATTTCCCGACTGATCACCTGTCCGGGCACCAGAATCGGAAAGCCAGGAGGATAGGGAATGATGAAGGATGCCGAGACAACTTCCTCACCCGCGCTCACCTTGTCGAGGATCGGCCCGTCCAAATCCATATAATCGCAATTTGCATCATCATAAGCCAGATAATACGCCGAACGAATGTCGCCCTCAGGGGTCTTGTCGTCTGGCCGGAAGGCCTCGTGGAAGCGACTGAAATCGGGTAATGGCGGGAAGTTCTCCGTCAAATTGGTCACCCGCCGGTCAAACGCCATCTTCTCCATTTTCGAAGCGTCATCCAAAAGATCGTCCAGCTCTTTGGCGATCTCAACCAGCACCTCGATGAGATAAGCCACCGACGACCGGGTGGTGCCGATGTTGGTCATGAACAACACAGAATTGCGCGAAGTTTTGTTGATCTGGATTCCATATTTATCCATCAACACCTGCGTCTTGAAGGTATCTCCATCCCAGCCGGTGCCCCCGACAGCCAGCGTGACTCGCGTGGCATCCAGGGCGAAATCATCCTGTTCCCAGCAATCCCACATATCGGTCCAGCCCTGTTCCTGATCGTAATAGCTGGTCACGCCGGACTGGCGGAATTTCTCGGGGATCATGTCGCCAGCTGTCAGCACCTTGAAGTACTTTTGCAGCAATGGATGCGAGTGGATCGCGCGGCGCATGGACATAGCCGCTTCGATCTGACGTTGGACAAACTCAAATCCTTCCAGTTCCACCTGTCGGCGACCAACATCAAGGGATGCGATTATCTGATAGTTGGGCGATGTTGACGTATGGGTCATATAGGCCTCGTGAAAGGCCTGTTCGACTTCGCCTTTGAAATCCTGATCGTTCACGTGAATCATGGATCCTTGCCGCAGTGAGGTCAGTGTCTTGTGGGTGGATTGTGTGGCATAAGCGCGGATGCGCGCATCTGGTGGTGGTAGCAGTCGTGTTTCCAACCAATCCTTGTCCTTGCCTTTGGCCAGCTTCTTTTGTTGGGCCTCATAAGCTTTTGCATGCGCTTCGGTGCGCAGTTCCCGACGCAAGGTATTGGCGCAACGCATCGCTGTTCGCTGGCGGTAGGTCGGGCTGAACCGGGCGAAAGCGAACCATGCCTCATCCCACAGGAAAATCAGGTCAGGCTTGATCGCCAGGCACTCTTCCATCACGCGCCGGGTGTTATAGACAAGCCCGTCAAAGGTGCAATTGGTGAGCAAGAGCATCCGCACCCGGTCCAGCTTGCCTGCCTTCTTCAATTCAAGCAGCTGGTGTTTGATCTCTTTCAGAGGCACGGCCCCATACATCGAGTATTCATTCAGCGGGTAGCTGTCGAGATAGACCACCTCGGCTCCGGCAAGCACCATGCCGTAATGGTGTGATTTGTGGCAATCCCGGTCGACCAAGACGATGTCTCCGGGGCGCACCAAAGCTTGGACAACGATCTTATTGCACGTGGATGTTCCATTGGTTGCAAAAAAAGTTTGCTTGGATCCGAACGCCCGACTGGCCAGTTCCTGCGCTTCCTTGATCGGGCCGTGGGGTTCCAGCAGGCTGTCCAATCCGCCAGACGTCGCTGATGTTTCGGCCAGGAAGATATTCGGGCCATAAAACGCCCCCATATCCTGAATCCAATGCGACCGGGTGATCGACTTCCCGCGGCTGATGGGCATCGCATGAAACACGCCCGTGGGCTGTTTGGAGTAGTCAACCAAAGCCGTAAAGAATGGGGTCTGGTTTCGCGCGGTCACACCTCTGAGAATGTTCAGATGCAATTCCATGAAGTCTTCTTGATTGTAGAAAACCCGCCGACAAATCCCCAGATCATGGCCTGCAATTTCTTCGACGGATCGTTCCGTGACCAGATAGGCATCAAGCTCTGGGCGCACCTCGGATATGAGGCGGCACAGCTCCGGGCCATAGGTCTCGGGTTGGAGTTCTTCTAACGCTTCACGCCCCCCGACCCGGTTCAGGTATCTGGTCAGTATTTCGTTATCCAGCTTGGATGTGAGTGTCAGACCCGGGCGCACGACGATGGCTTGAATGTTGTAGTTGAACAGGACCGCAATCAGCGCATCTTCGAGGCTCGGCACCACGACGGGTTCGTAGACATATTCATCCTCTGCCCGACGCATATTCGTCACCGACGTCTTCAACCAGCGCTCTTGGTGGTCGCCTACATTGTCTACGATCAAAACTTCAAAGTAAGGCTTTGTCAGCGCACGAGCCTCTGGCGACAATAGGGCTTCATCTTCGTGCTCGTCTTTGTCCACAATATCCCGGTCTAACGGTATGTGCCGACGACGATAGGCCCCTGTGGTCAAAGCCCGGGAAATACGGTGCACCGTAAAGGCCAACTCCTCGAAGGCAGAATGGTCCAGCAATCGGCGCAAATGATCAAACGCGACCATTCCGGGAAAGGCCCAATACGGTTCAATGACCGACAGCGATTCCAGAAGGTCATGTGCCCTAGCTTTCAGCTTGTCCAGATCTTTGTCATTGCTGTTTCGTGATAAGGCTGCAGTAGCTTCTCGCAAGGCGCTCCATCGATCAGACCTAAGCTGTATCGCGGAATAGTAGTCGCTCGCAGAATCCATCGTGTAGCTCCCTTTATGTGTCGCGCTGCACTGACTCGCCCAGAGTATGCAACATCTGACATGACGCTAGGTTCTTACCTTTCGCGCATCTTGCATCTTAGCGTTGCGATTGCGGAAGATGCAAAAAGGTTTTTTGATTCAGCACATTTAGCTGATCAAAAAGCTAGTTTCTTAAGCTCTTCTTATAAGAACGTCGTCGCCTTAAGGAAGGCTGATCCTCGTACGATAATTAGATGGAAGGCCCAGTCCTATCCGTTCGACACATGTCCCGGGAAAGGTAACGTGCCAGGCGCGGTTGCTGCGCTGGCATCGGTTTTGCTTTCTGCTTCTGTACCACTCACATCCACGTGCAGCCCAGCGCGCGATCCTTGTTGCTGCATCTCCAGCGCCCCCAGGCTGTGCAGATAGCTGTCCACTCCCGAGGCTTGATCGTATACCGAGAAATCGACCTCACGGTCGCGGAAGCTTTTCAAAACCTGGCCGAGGCCCTTCATGCCCGCCTCACGCTGACGGCGCACAACCGACAGATCAACCTCGATGGGAAACATATCTTCCTGGCCAGCAGATTGGTGCAGCACATTGGCCGAAGGATCTACGACGCAAGATTTGCCCAAGCCGCCCGCGCCCAGCCCGTTCACGTCAAAGACGTAGCATTGGAATTGCGCCGCGGTCGCCCGCGCAATAGCCAATTCGGCATCGCGATCTGTCGTGCCAGTCAGCACCGGATGCAGCAAGACTTCCACACCCTGCGCGGTCAACTGACGCGTGGTTTCGGGGAACCAGATATCATAGCAGATCGATAGGCCAAACCGGCCTACATCGGGTACATCAAACACGCAGAATTCTGTGCCTGCGGCAATTCCTGCTTCATATGGCCGGAACGGGAACATCTTGGCGTAGCGCCGAATGATCTCGCCTTCTGGGTTGATCACAACAGACGTGTTAAAGATGCGTCCATCTGGGTTTTTGATAAACATTGATCCAGGGATCAACCAAACCTTGTGGCGTTTGGCGGCAGCGCAAAACCGATCCAGCGTTTCGTTCTGTTCTGGCAGGGCAAACTTGTCGAGCGGGCCAAAGGGTGCCAACTCGGAAAAGAGCACCATCTGCGTCCACGGAAACCGCGCCATGAGCACATCCAAACGATGGATCATCCCATCCACGTTGGGCTGTAGGGCGTTGACGTACATTTGCACACCGGCAATCGCAAAAGGGGTCATCTGATAAGCTCTCCATGGCTCGTAGACAAGCAGCGTTGATCGTCTCTGCAGTCAAGAGCGTGCATACACGCTTTGCGCAAAGACCGGAACAGGTGATGTTGCGTTACCTGCAGTCTTCTGAAATCCGCCGAGCAATGGTTCGCGGTGGGCAACTGAAGGAGATGTAAAAAGCGCCAAATAATACCTGACTAAAATTATCAGATTGACTTTCCCACCGAGTCACCCCCATGATGGCAGCCATGATCCAGCCACCCCGTTTGCATTCCGGGGAAGCCCGACACTCCCCGAGCTGGAAGGACTACTCTAATGCAAACCGCGCGAGCAAAGGACCGTGATCCCGTCTTCGATCGCCTCCAACGCCTTCCTGAAAAGACAGACTATATGGAGCTGCTGGCTCTTGGCGGCAGCTTGGATGGTTTCAACCTCGAATGGGTCTTTGACCGGTTCGAGCAAAACGGAGGATGGCAATAATGTCATTTCACGCAGTGCCTGATACAAAATCCCTACCTTCCAAGAGCTTGCCAACATACGCGGCGACCGACCTGACCAAAAATGGTGATCAGGCGCAGATTGTGCTGGGTGACCAGGTCTATACCCTGCGGATCACGCGGGCCGGCAAGTTGATCCTGACCAAATGAGCTTTGATGTCATGCAAGCCGGCAGGTCTCCGGTGGGATATGTGTCTGAACTGGATGCGATCCGGGCCGCTTCGGTGCTTTATCTCCGACTTTGGTGCGACGGAGCATCGAGCCGTGGCGAAGTCTGCAATGACCTGAGATTGGCCCTGGGGTCCGAGCAAGGACAGCAGGCCATCGCAAACTTCGAAGCGCTGTGCGATCTGTGCCGAACACACGGGCGACGCCCTTTGATGCGACACTCTGTGACGTGCAAATGCCTGGGATCAGATGAATCCTGCTTTGCGAACTTTGTCGCCACGGCAGCTGAAGGAGAACGCGAGGATGCGATGCTGATTGCAACCCTGCTGGTGCGCCCGGACGTGGCACCCATGCTGGTCGCCATGGCCGCAGAATTTGGCCTGGCTTTGAAGCGGATGCGACTGGGAACGCCCAAAGCGCCAATACCCTCGCATCCCGTTTCAGCCACCCTGCATTGAAGGCCCTGCTCTATTCTGTCTCTGGCGCGCGACAGCGCGCCACCGATGGCCACAGGCGCGGAACGCGCCGAAGGGGGAGGCGGGTGGGCTCCGGCCCTGACAGCAAGCTAGATAACTTTGATGACATCCTTGTCGATGGCCAACATATAGCCCTTGCGGGCAATGTTCTTGACCAAAAGCTCCGTCACCATCTGGTTGCCAAGGGCATCGCGCAACCGTTTGATCCTTGTGGCCCCGGCCGCCTCTTCACAATCCGAGGCCGACCGGCCCGAGATCACGCCTTCGATCTCCGCTCCCGACATCACGTCGTCGTCCATGCGTGCCTCGGCCAAAACGGCCAGGGTTTCCATTGCCGCATCGGTCAATTTGAAACCCATATTGTTCAGATAGACCGTTTTTTCCTCGCGGCTGATCAACAGGCTGCTCACCTGAATGCCCGCACGTTCAATCTGCGCCATCCGGCGGTTCAGCGTCACCAGCATCACCAGGAACACCAGCGCCGCGATCAGCAAGGCCGCGGCAAAAACCAGCAGCACAAAAATCACCATACGATAACTGATCAATGTCTCGGAAAATGCTGTGCCGGACAGGGCCAGAATTTCCAGCAGCTTGATCTCGGCCTCCGAGGTCAGCAAATCGTTCTCAACAAAAATCCGTTCAACGCGTGCATTAAAGGCGTTTGCATCCGGCAGGCTGATGAACAGAAAAACGGCTGTCAGCACAAGGATCAGCACGATCGCCGCCATGCCAAAAACCACCACCCGGCTGCCCGAGCGGCGCGCGATTGCGGCACTGCCAGTTTGATCTGCCACGCTTAGTTCTCCGACACAGATAAGACCTTCAACAGGGTCAGCCCCTGCGCCGCCAAGGCCGCCTGCAACTGCGCCTGGGCGTTTTCGCGGGTACACGGGCCGTCCACCTGTGCGACATCATAGAAAAGCTCAAGCGGATTGTCCCGCTTGGCTTTGTACTCTGCAGTGCAAGCGGCCAGCGCTTGCCCGGCAGTGGCGCCCATCCCGATGCTGAAGGCAGCAATCGCGGCGCATAATGTTGGTTTGCGTTTCATGAAACAGAACATGCGCCGAACGCGCCGGCTATTCAATAACCACATCTGCTCAAAGCACAAAATGCCTTTGGTTATGCGATAACACCATGCCGTTATTGCCTGTCTTCCGGGGTCACCCCCATCCTTGGTTCAGTCGGGACACGGGTCTAGCTGCCTTGCCCCGGACAACCGCAGACTTACCAAAGGAGACTTCTTATGCACCGTCGCTTTATCGCAATCGTCCTCAGCGCCGCCCTCGCCATCACCAGTATCGGGGTTGCTCCGGCCCGCGCCAATGACACAGAAAAATGGATCGCAGGCGCAGCCGCGCTGGCCATCATCGGATTGGCCATTCACGAAGAGAAAAAGAAAAAGCGCAAACGCCGTGCTGCTCAGCATTACTATGAAACGCAGCGCACCGAAAAAGAACACTACCGCCGCAACAAATATCTGCCCGCCGGGTGCCGCGTGACCAAATACGTGCACGGTCAAAAAATCCGGGGATTTGCCCGCGGTTGTCTGAAGCGCAACAACATCGACGTGCGGGCCTTGCCCGGTCAATGTAAATACCGCGTTCACAATCCCAACAATGGCAAACGCAATGTGATCTTTGGCAGCCGCTGCCTGAGAGATGCCGGATACCGCATCGGCAAAGTGCACTGAGGTCTCACAACCGGGCAACGTCTCGGGCAGTCAAAGGGAACGCTCCTTCCTCCTCGGGTCTCTGCGAGAGTGTTCCCTTTGCAATCGGGTTCGGCACATGGTTACTAAAGCCATGTCCGGACCCGATTTTTCATTAGAAGCAGAGGCCATGGCACGCGGCGCCCAAATTGTGGCCGGTGTCGATGAGGTGGGCCGTGGGCCGATTGCCGGTCCGGTGACGGCCGCAGCAGTGATCCTTGATCCGGTCAATATCCCAACGGGCCTCAATGACTCCAAGGCCCTGACCGCAAAGCGGCGTGCAGCTCTTTATGGTCAGATCATGACCTGCGCCGAGGTCTCCATCGCACATGCCACCGTCGAGGAAATAGACGAGATCAACATCCTGCGCGCCTCTCATCTCGCGATGGAGCGCGCAATTGCACGCCTGCCGCGCGTGCCGGATGAGGTCCTGATTGACGGCAACATGATCCCGCGCGGCCTGAGTTTGCCGGCGCAAGCGATCATCAAAGGAGATGCCCGGTCTTGTTCGATTTCGGCGGCCTCAATTATGGCCAAAATATGTCGGGATTATGTCATGTGGGATTTGGCGCAACACTACCCCGGCTATGGCTGGGAGACCAACGCGGGTTATCCGTCCAAAAGCCACAAAGACGCGCTGCGAAATCTTGGCGTAACCCCACACCATAGACGTTCGTTCAAGCCGGTACACAACATCTTGTATCAAGGTAAAAGTGTAAACCCCTGATTCAAAAAAGAATTTGACCCGCGAATCACTTTGACTCATCCTGAGCCCAACCAACGAGTGCAAAATGCACCGGGACAGAGGCAGACGATGACAAAGACCAAAACCAAGGGCGCAGATGCGCTCCCATTGAACACGATTCTCTCTGGCGACTGTATTGACGCCATGAATGCGCTGCCTGAAGGGTCCATTGACCTGATCTTTGCAGACCCCCCCTATAACCTGCAGCTGAAGGGTGATTTGCATCGCCCGGACAACAGCCAGGTGGATGCTGTGGATGACCACTGGGATCAATTCTCCAGCTTCAAAGCCTATGACGAATTCACCAACGCCTGGCTAAAGGCGGCCAAGCGCCTGCTCAAGCCCAACGGCGCAATCTGGGTGATCGGCTCGTATCATAATATTTTCCGCGTTGGCGCATCACTGCAGAACGAAGGGTTCTGGATCTTGAACGATGTCGTGTGGCGCAAATCCAATCCGATGCCAAACTTCCGTGGCAAACGCCTGACCAACGCCCACGAGACGATGATCTGGGCCAGCCGCGATGAGGGTGCGAAGTACACCTTCAACTACGAAGCCCTGAAATCGCTGAACGAGGGCATTCAGATGCGCAGCGACTGGGTGCTGCCGATCTGCACTGGGCATGAACGCCTCAAGAACGAAGAGGGCGACAAGGCCCATCCCACCCAGAAACCCGAAAGCCTGCTGCACCGCGTTCTGGTGGGGACAACCAATCCGGGCGATGTGGTGCTGGATCCGTTCTTTGGCACAGGCACAACCGGGGCCGTGGCCAAGATGCTGGGCCGCGATTACATCGGGATCGAGCGCGAAGAGGCGTATCGCAAAGTCGCTGAAAAGCGCCTGTCGAAAACCCGCCGTTATGATCGCGAGGCTTTGCAAGTCTCTGTCAGCAAACGTGCCGAGCCACGTGTGCCCTTTGGCCAGCTGATCGAGCGCGGCATGCTGCGCCCGGGTGAAGAGCTGTATTCGATGAACAACCGCCACAAAGCCAAGGTGCGTGCCGATGGCACCCTGATTGGTGATGACATCAAAGGATCCATCCACCAGGTTGGCGCCGCCCTCGAAGGCGCGCCCAGCTGCAATGGCTGGACCTACTGGTGTATCAAGAAAGACGGCAAACGTGTGCCTATTGATATCTTCCGCCAGCAAATCCGCGCGGAAATGGCCGAGCGCCCGAACTGAACATTACAGATAACCTAACACCGCCGGTGCCTGTGGCCTGACCCTAGGCACTAACTTTACCCCGCCCTCGTTGGCGGGGTTTTTTTGTGTGGCGCGTGCTTTCAGGGAAAACTGGTGACAGGATCACCGGGCTGCCACTGAGGATACTTGCTCATGATTCCGGCAAACCTATCAGAAGATTTAAACCGATCCAGCCAACCCAAAACGGCAGCCCAGCTCTGATCTTCAAACCACTCCAAATCCACATGTGCGAACTGGCGGGCAAAGGGCAGGATCGCCATATCCGCCAACTTCGGCGTATCGCCAAAGAGATAGGCTTGGCGTCCTAGTTGCGTGTTCAGATCTTTCAGAAAACGCCCGGCACTCGACCGTTCCGCGTCGGCATCAATCCCGTCATACCGACTGGGGTACTTGTAGTGGTCGAGGGACGTTTTGAACGGGCCATCACAGATCTCGATCAATGCCAGCCCGTCCTCGGGCATGTCCAACCAGCCTTCGGGATCGGCTTGCTGCAGCGCCCACAACATGATGTCAAAGCTCTCATCAATCACTTCGGTCTCGGTGATCAGACAAGGCACCGTGGCACTGGGAGATGCCTCCAGAAACGCCTGAGGCTTATCGCGCAGAACCACCTCGCGCAGCTCGGTTTGAACCCTTGAAGACGCGACCGCCAACCGTGCGCGCATCGCATAGGGACAGCGGCGGAAGGACCACAGAACCGGCGGGGTCATGCGATTAACTGAGTGTCTGTGGCCCCGGTGATTGTGGCCTGCACAATCTGGCTTTCCGGCTGATCCGATGCGAACTGAACTTCGGTAAACTGTTCGGTCCGGCCCATGCGCGGGTTTTCCATCAGGATGCTGTGTGTGCGCCCGATCTGTGCGGAAAGGTGCTCTTTGACCCGGCGCGTCCCCGCCGCGCGCAACCGGGCCGCGCGGTCCTTGATCACGTTGCCATTCACCTGACTGGGGATTTTCGCCGCCGGTGTGCCGTTGCGTTTTGAATAAGGGAACACGTGCAGCCAGGTCAGATGGCAATCGTCAACCAACTTCAGAGAGTTCTCAAAATGCGCGTCCGTTTCGGTTGGGAAGCCCGCGATGATATCGGCCCCAAAGGTCATGTCGCGGCGCAGCTTGCGCGCCTCCTCGGAAAACCGGATCGCGTCGTCGCGCAGATGGCGGCGTTTCATACGTTTCAGGATCAAGTCATCGCCATGTTGCAGGCTCAGATGCAAATGCGGCATCAGGCGCGGCTCGGAGGCGATGGCCAACATCAGGTTGTCGTCCACTTCGATGCTGTCGATGGATGAAATCCGCAGACGCGGCAAATCCGGCACCAGCCGCAGGATGCGCATGACCAGATCACCCAGCTTTGGCTCTCCGGGCAGATCCGCGCCCCAACTGGTCAGATCCACACCCGTCAGCACCACTTCGTTATAGCCACGGTCCACCAGACGTTTGATCTGGTCCACCGCGACACCCGCTGGCACTGACCGCGAATTGCCACGGCCATAGGGGATGATGCAAAAGGTACAGCGATGGTCGCAGCCGTTTTGCACCTGCACATAGGCGCGGCTGCGGGTGCCAAAGCCATCAATCAAATGTCCTGCGGTTTCCGTGACCGACATGATGTCATCCACCTGCGGGACCTCCGTCGCACCAATGAAATCCGCGGCGAGACCCATCCAGGTGTCGGCTTGCATCTTCTCGGTGTTGCCGATCACCGCATCGACCTCTTCCATCGCCTGAAAGGTTCCAGGCTCGGTTTGCGCCGCACAGCCTGTCACGATCAAACGCGCCTCAGGGTTTTCCCGCCGCAAGCGCCGTATTTCCTGACGCGCCTTGCGCACGGCCTCGGACGTGACAGCACAGGTGTTGACGACCACAGCATTGTCGAGCCCGGCCATCTGGCTCAGCTCTTTCATCGCCTCGGTCTCATAGGCGTTCAGGCGGCAGCCCAAAGTGGTGAATTTGGGCGTGTTCATCCAAGAGCCTTCAGGAATTGCTTGGTGATCACACCGTTGCACACATGCGTGGTCGGCCCAGTCATCCAGACGCCATCGTCACGCCAGTCCACATGGATCGTGCCGCCATCCAGTTCAATCTGAACACGACGCCCTGTCAGGCCCCGGCGATGGGCGGCCACGCCGACCGCGCAGGATGATGACCCCGACGCCAACGTCAGCCCGGCCCCACGTTCCCACACCCGCATCCGCAGGTGATCGGGGCCGATGACACTGACCACCTGTACATTCGTGCGTTCGGGAAACAGCGGGTGATGCTCATAGCGTGGACCGAAGGTCTCCATCGGGATCGCTTCGGCATCATCGACAAAGAAACTGCAATGCGGGTTGCCCATGCCTGTGGCGGTTGGTGCGCCTTCGATGGGCAGCTCAAGCGTATCCATGGCTTCGGCCAAGGGGACATCCTGCCATTCCAGCTGCGGGGCGCCCATATTGACAGATGTCATCTCGTTGCCCGCATCTACTGCATAAAGATCACCGCGCTCGGTGGTCAGATGCAGCTCGGTTTTACCGGTCTCGGACATCAGATGTCGGGCGATGCAGCGGGTGGCATTGCCACAGGCTGCTGACATGGACCCATCTGTATTCCAAAAGGTCAGATGTGCATCGCCTGCCCCCTCAGAAATCAACGCCAGCTGATCAAATCCAATACCCGTTCTGCGATCACCCACGGCCACGGCGAAGGCAGATGTCACCGGAATTTCACGCGCGCGCCCGTCCAGCACGACAAAGTCGTTGCCCAGCCCGTGCATTTTCATAAAGAGCAAATCTGTGAGGTTATCGTGTGCCATAGGGCGGCATATAAACCCGGCTCTCGTGTGAATCCAGCATTCGCTTGAAAAACCTCGCGATTCGGGGTTGACCGTGCCCCCGGCTCTTTCTAGATAGACCGCTCAGTGGGCCGTTAGCTCAGTTGGTAGAGCAACTGACTTTTAATCAGTAGGTCGTAGGTTCGAACCCTACACGGCTCACCATTACTTTCAATGACTTAGATGGCATATTCCAAACTTGGCATATCACCGTGCATAGCCCTGGACGATTTCGTGGATGGATTCGTGCCATTGTCGGTCTGATGATGAATGCCACAGGTGTGTTATGGCATTTGGACAGAAACGCCACTGGGTCGGTAGGCCCCCTGATCAAAGACAACTTCGCCAAGGTCTAAATCCAGCAGGTGTGTAAATCTCTGTCGTGAATTGAAGCAGATGCCATTGATGCCTTTTCCACATGATTCCTGCGATGGAGTTTCGGTCGCATCGTTGGCATGGAAGACCAGTTTGAGCGCGCCATCTTCACCTGCGATCACGTTCGGAATTCCGGGCGCGTTGTAAAACTCGCCCACGTAGCCAGAGCGCGCCGCGTTGCGCGACTGCAAGACGTAGGCGAGCGATCCGTTCTGCATCATCTTGTGGTAGGGTCCCAGGATGGACTCAGAGCTTAAGGCCACCCCGATCCGATAGTCGTCATACAGATACGTCCCCGTGGTGTAGAACAGAAAAAACCTGCCCTTGTGGACATGAATCGATCCGCCTTCCACCAGCGGTAAGGACCCCCAGGCCACCTCAGAGCCAGGATCGGCCTTGAATTCATACATCGCTCGATTTGACTGCAAGAGAGTGTCCTGCTCATCAATCTCTTGAATGAATATGGACTGCCGTGCGCCGCTCGCACCTTTGAATGGGTTGTAGTTGTAAAGTGCGTATCTTTTACCGTCGTGGATTTTGGATTTGAAATCATAGGCTGCGAAATGCTTGAGACCGCCCGCACCTCCTCCGGCCACAAATTTCTCGAAGATCCAGTGGCGTATCGGATCATCCTCTGACCATGTCTGACCGGCTGCGGGATGGAACACTGCAACGGCGGTGTTGAAGTATCCGAAGTGCACTGTCGCGTAGAGCCTGAGTCGGCCCGCGCGGTTTCTTTGGATCGAAGGGGACCATAACCCCCATCTGTCGACAGTATTGAGCGGCATTGATTTATGTTTCGGGAAGAACTCGGGATCAACGCCCGCGAGCTTTTCATAGCTCAAACGCACATCGTGCACTGTGGCGACAGGTGCAGCCGCTCCGCACGGCACATCTGTTAAAGACAGCTTTTTCATAACCAAGCGGGTGGCATCGTTTGACGTGGACGTTGCATAGAACGAACCACTTTCTTCAAAAACGAACGGATCCGGGAATGGGTTTGGAATTAGCTTTGTGCTTGAAGGGCCAAAGCTGCACTCGAACGTATCCGACGGGCCTGCAAAAGAGAACGCCAGCACGCAAACGCCAAGCAGCAAAGCCAAAAACTTGCCCATAAAAGTGCCCATGCCGCAGCATCCAAGACTTTTGCGAGAGGCTCAACCGAAAACGCGAGACGATCGCAAGCTCTACAGGGTCAGCGCTCAGACAAATACGATGTCGTCCACGCCAAAGCCGGATAAATCTGCGTCAGAGCGCAGCAATGCGACCATGTTTCCGCCTGAGAAAACCCTCACATCGTTCTGCACTGTAATATAATCCACCGTCGCGGTCATCGTGCCTGCAAGTTGGAACACATCCGTGCCCAACACAAAATCTGTCACAAAGTCCGTGCCCGTGGCTGTATCGCCGACATCAAAGATGAAGGTGTCAACGCCTACGCCCCCGGTCAGCGTATCGCTGCCTCCGCCGCCGTTGATCGTGTCATTGCCATCGCCACCACCGACCGTGTCGTCACCCAGCCGGGCAAATATCAGATCGTTGCCCCATTCGCCAAAGAATTGGTCATTGCCGTTCCCCCCTTGAATGGTGTCGTTGCCAAAGCCGCCAAAAACCGTGTCTTGTCCAAGCTCACCGCCTTGGCCGTTGTCTGAAAAAAGGTCGTCGCCCTGGTTGAGGAAAATCAGATCCCGGCCATTACCGCCAAAGACTGTATCTTGACCTTCGCCCGCGCTGATGGTGTCAAACTGGTCGCCACCAAACACAAGGTCATTGCCAAGACGTGCATTGATGACGTCATTGCCCCACTCGCCATAGAACACGTCATCGGCGTTGCCGCCTTCGATGGTGTCGTTACCGAAGCCTGCAAAAACAGTGTCACGGCCCAGCTCTCCGCCCTGGGCATTGTCGATGTACAGATCATCGCCCTGGTTGAGGAACACAAGATCGCGGCCATTGTCACCAGCGACAGTGTCATTGCCTGCGCCCGAAGAAATGGTGTCAAAGTTGTTGCCGCCCGAGATGCTGTCATCGCCGTCATTTGTGGTGATGACATTGGCCACGGCGTTGCCGGTGACGGTATCATTGCCCGATCCCGTGATCGCGTTTTCAATCACCGTGCCATCGGCGATCCCCAGCATACCAATGGCGTCGCCAAAGTCAGAAAACTGCTGCCCGCGCATGTCGAGGTTGATGTCTTCCTCGGAGAAACCAAAGGCAAGTGTGTCAAAACCACCCCTGTCATAGATCGTATAGGCCATTGGGAAGTCGCTGACATTGGCTGTCGCCCCTCCGGCAACCATAGCTGCGAACACATCATCCAGATAGTTGCCAAGGTTGGACCCTTCGCCATAAATCGTGTTGCCTGTGGTCGCAGAACTGGCCCCAGGTGCACCGTACAGGTTTTGGATCGCCAGAATGTCCACCATCATCGCGCTTGTCACAAAGCCGTAAGATGCGTCGACCGTCGGATTTGTATTCTGGGCAAAGGCGGACATCACCGACAGTTGCCAGCTGTCATTGGTAAAAATCGCATCGCCGGAATCGATGAAATAGGAGGTACCAAAGAAAGTAGAGTTGTAATTCCCGAGAGCGCCAAGGCCGAGGGCTTGGCCGAACTGTTGTATATAGGTCTGGAACGTCAGGCTGCCCAGCGTGTCGCCAAAGCCATTGATGTTGCTGGACACATTCATTTCCACCCCATCGGGGATAAATGTGGTGTCGGGGAAAAACGCATAGGCGTCCCGTTCTTCATCATCCACTGTGATCATCTCACCGGATGTGACCGTCTGAAAATCAAGGTCTGCCACCATCTCCCAGGCCTCCATCGCCCAGAGCGCATGCTGCTGACCCACTGCCGTCAACCCGCTGATATTCACCGTGATCACGTTTGAGCTGGACGTGTCGAACGTATATTCCGATCCATTGGTGTTCCCCGACTGCAATTGCGTCGCCATGTCCTGCAGCGTACCAAGCACGGCAGGTGCCGATGGCAGATCGTCCTCAATTTGCAAGGTGTAACGCCCAGTACTTCCATCCTGAGACGATAACTCGAGGAGAATGGTCTCGGATGTCGTGGCGGTAAATTCGAACAGTGCATCCCGTCCCATTCCAGAGTCGGCATCGACGGCAAGTGCTCCGTCAATAACCAGTACATCAAAAGGGGAACTGTCCTCCAGAAGCCGCAAATAGGGATCGTTCAGCGTGCCTCTGCCACCGTCGGCGTCGGCGCCGTAAAAGTTGATCGTGTAGGTCACGCCTGCTGTTACGTTTAAGCGAAGCAAATCAACATCCGAACTCGAGGCGATCGTGCCAATGAAGTACCCATCCCAAGGGTCGGGCAAAGTGGCCGTGCCGCTATCGCCGATTTCGATAATGGCGGCTTGGGCGGGCAATGCCGGTCCCTTCTGCGCATTCTGTTGGGCTGGGTCGGCGATCAAAGATGTTGTCTTGGCGGTATGCATGGATCTCAATTGCTTTCTTGTTGGAATCAGGGAACCTTACAGCGTTTCAGAAAAATTGCATCGAAATTTCCAGCCGCCGTTCGGACGCGCCCAGAGCGCCGGATTTGGGCGGGCCGGCACCCTCTCAGGGCAATCTGAGCGGCAGAACGTGACCCGAGCGCCCGGTGCGGTAAGCATTGGCAGTCTGCCAATTCGACTCGATTTTCTGCCAATTCGGAGGGGTGTGGCGGTATGCCCCGACGCACGTACGGGTAAGCAGATGTTTACGCGGTGCGGCCCAATCTGCCCGTCGCTGATCCCCCGCCCCGAGGTGCCCCGAATGTACAAAACCCTCACCGCCCTGCAATTCCGCTCGCAGTTCAGCGAGTGCCTGACCCAGACCTGGAGAACCGGCGACCGCTTTCTGATCGTCCGTCACGGGCGCGACGTGGCCGCCCTGGTGTCGGTCGAGGACATGGACCTGCTGGAGGATGTGGAGGGCAAAAGCCTCAGCTACAAGCGCTTCCAGATAGAGGAAGCGCAGCGGAGGTGGGAGGCGTTGAAGGCGGGGTTGGATGGGTGAGGACGGCTCAGAACAGATCGTCCTGCTGACTTTAGCGAGCGGCCGCTTCGAGCCCATGGCGAGAGCCCAAGGTTGCCATCGCGATTTCTCGACTTTCTGGTCAGGCTAGCTCCACATCACGTCGAACTCGGCCTGAGTCAGATACTCGTTATAGACCCTTCCGCGAACCCCGCCTTCACCATCCTTGCCTTCCTGGCCATCCCGGCCCCAGCGCCCGTCCTCACCGTCCCTGCTGCCCGGATCGCTGCAGGGGAAGCTGACCTGACCCCGGCGACCCTTGGGACCTCTCGCTCCGCGCTCGCCGGGCTGGCCACCCTCACCCGGGACCCCAGGATCGGTGCCGAAGAGAAATCCCGATGCCTTCGTGATGCCATTGGGGGTTCCCATGAGAAAGATGTTATGTCCCTGGATGGCATCCTCGCCATGACCGCCATTGCCGGCATCGCCACCGTTTCCGCCATTACCGCCCTTTCCAGGGCCGGCCTTGCACTGGACGACGGTGAACAGTGATCCCGCGACCACCGATTTCGACCCCCGGCCGCCGTGGCCGCCTGCGCCTCCGTCACCCCCATCGCCCCCGTCGCGACCATTCGCACCTTCCGCGATAATCCTCAGCCTGGGATATTCCTTGGTGGGGTCTTCCGGATCGGTGGTCTCGATATTGTCGAAGGCAAGAACGATCTGCTTCATGATCGACCTGCCGGGAACCGTGCCATCGGCACCCTGAGCGCCATCCCCACCGTTCGTTCCATGTCCGCCGACAGTCTGGGCCCTGTCGCCAGGTGTGCCGTTCCGAGCCTTGTTCGGTTTGGGCAGATCACCGGTACCGGCAAATTCGATCGTCGCGTGGTCGTTCGGGGTGCGGATCAGAAGATTCTTCGCGGCAATGATCAGCGTATCCGCCTCTGGATCGCCCGTGTTATCGATGCGCCCTCCCGATATCACAAGATGGGCGCCGTCATTGAAACTCAGCGTCTCGCACCGGAACGATTTGACACCCGGTCCGAGCTCGACTCTGCCCTCGATGGAAAACACACCATGCACCTCGTCCGCGTCCCGCGCCCTCTGCATCACCCGCGCCCTGTCGAAAGGCCCTTCGATATGTCTCGACGGCCCGGCAGGGGGCGGTGTTATCCCGAGGTGATCAAGTATCGGAACCAGGACAGTCGCGAGATCGTCGGCCTTCTTCTGGTCGTCGGCAATTTTGCTCAGGGCATCTTTGGCCTTGTGCGAAAACGGGCTGTGAAAACTGCTGCTGCGTAGGAAATTCGTGTCGTCACTATCGGGCATCAAAACGCCTCCTCTGAATGCTGTCAATGAGGGGAGGATACCACGGATTGCCGTCGATGTTTAGAAAAGCCTGGCTGGCGAAATGCGCGATCGCAAGCCAAATGTGGGAATTTGAGTGCAGCAGCGAAATTGCGCTTTAGCTGCTCCTCGATAGTTGATCTCGGTCGCGGCGAACGGATGGTTTGGATATTGCTGGTTTCTGCTCTTTCCAATGTCCGAAAACGGGAAGTTCACATCACCCTCGAACGACTGCTTCGGTGACCTGCGCTGCACCGCAATGACAGGCCTGCCGCACCTGCGAGCGGATGCTGCGTCAGCAAACATCCGATAGCGCAACGGCGGCAATGTCCCGCATCTCCGACATCTTTGCACGTCGCAGAAATGGCAGCTCTCCGCCCTTTCCGACCTATTTCCTATACATCAAGCCGCGCCATCGTCGGGCCGTGGTGCGGCGATCTAACCTTAGTTATGAGCAGTTTATCTCAGCCACATCTAAATGACCTCGACAGGGAACACCCAGCCCAACCATATCGCCGTGCCAGGGGGCGGCCCGGCGATGGCGCGGCGGCTGCGCCTTGATTCCGCGCTGGGTGGTGTATCGATTGCTTCAAAAACGAGACGTGTTTTGATGTCACGTTCTTCGGATCAGGCTGGCTGCGCTTTGTTTCCGCCTTGGGTGATCCGGTTGGCGGGGTGTGCCGGGCTGAAGCTCGGCCTACGTGGGTTGGAGTGAGGTGGATTTGGGTTGAGAAGTTAGTGCGCCTCGGCCCAATTCGCCCCCTGCCCTGCATCCACCACCAAAGGCACATCCAATTTCACCGCCGGGTCAGCGGCGGTTTGCATGACGTCTCGGGCGGCGGTGATGAGGGTGGCCTCAGAGCCGGAGGTGACCTCGAAGATCAGCTCGTCGTGCACTTGTAGCAGCATGCGGGCGGGCAGGTCTGCAATCGCCGAGGGCATACGGATCATGGCGCGGCGGATGATGTCGGCCGCTGTCCCTTGAATGGGCGCGTTGATGGCCGCGCGTTTGGCAAAGCCGGCGCGGGGGCCTTTGGCGGCGATCTCGGGCGTGTGGATGCGGCGGCCAAAGAGGGTTTGGACATAGCCGTGCTCTTTGGCAAACGAAACCGTGTCATCCATGTAGGTGCGGATGCCAGGGAAGCGTTCAAAGTAGCGGTCGATGAAGGCCTGAGCCTCGGCCCTCGGGATGCGCAGATTGCGGGCGAGGCCGAAGCCCGAGATGCCGTAGATCACGCCGAAGTTGATCGCCTTGGCGCGGCGGCGGATTTCGGGGGTCATGTCGTCCATTTTGACGTCGAACATCTCGGACGCGGTCATGGCGTGGATGTCCTGACCGTCGCGGAAGGCCTGTTTGAGGGCGGGGATGTCGGCGACATGGGCGAGGATGCGCAGCTCGATCTGGGAGTAGTCGAGGGAGACGAGGGTGTTGCCGGGTTCGGCCACGAAGGCCTCGCGGATGCGGCGGCCTTCCTCGGTGCGCACGGGGATGTTTTGCAGGTTGGGATCGGTGGAGGCGAGGCGGCCGGTGGAGGCCCCGGTTTGCACGTAAGATGTGTGGACGCGGGTGGTGTCCGGGTCGATGTGATCCTGCAGCGCGTCGGTGTAGGTGGATTTGAGTTTGCTCAGTTGCCGCCAGTCGAGGACGCGGGCGGGCAGGTCATGTTCGGTGGCGAGGTCTTCGAGCACGTCGGCACCGGTGGCATAGGCGCCTGTCTTGCCCTTTTTGCCGCCTTCGATCCCCATTTCGTCAAACAGGATTTCGCCCAGTTGTTTGGGGGAGCCGACGTTGAAACTGCGCCCGGCCAATTCGTGGATTTCCGCCTCAAGCCCCGCCATTTTCTGGGCGAAGGCGTTGGACATGCGGGACAGCGTTTCGCGGTCAACCTTGATGCCGTGGCGTTCCATCTGGGCCAGTACAGGCACCAGAGGGCGTTCGAGGGTCTCATACACGGTGGTGACTTGCTTGCGGTGTAGCTGAGGCTTGAACGTCAGCCAGAGACGCAGGGTGATGTCGGCATCTTCGGCGGCGTATTTGACGGCCTCGTCGATGGGGACACGGTCGAAGGTAATGGCGGATTTTCCGGTGCCCAGCAGCTGTTTGATCGGGATCGGCGTGTGGCCAAGATAGCGATCCGAGAGCGTGTCCATGCCGTGGTTGTGGATGCCGGAATTCAGCGCGTAGGACATCAGCATGGTGTCGTCGATGGGGTGAATGCCGACGTTGTAATTGGCCAGGATTTTACTGTCGTATTTCATGTTCTGGCCGATTTTGAGGATGCTTTCGTCCTCGAACACGGGCTTGAGCTTGGCCAGCACATCCTCAAGCGGCAGTTGACCGTCGAGCAGCGCGTCGGACCCAAAGAGATCATCGGCGTCGCCGTCTTTGTGGGTGAGCGGGATGTAGCAGGCCTGTCCGGGTTCAATCGCCAGACAGATGCCCACCAGATCGGCCTGCATTTCATTCAGCGACGTGGTTTCGGTATCGACCGCGACATAGCCCTGATGGCGGATCAATTTGATCCATGTGTCCAGCGCGGCCATGTCCGAGATGCGCGTGTAAGCGTCCGGGTCAATACCTGGCCATTCGGGGGCAGCGCCCTCGTCGCCCCCTTGCGGGGTTGCTTCGGGGATGGTCGGTGCTTCCACGTCCAGCGCGGCTGCAATGCGTTTGGTGAGGGTGCGGAATTCCATTTCCGTGAGGAACGCCATGAGCGTGTCGGGGTCTGGATCGCGCACTTCGAGATCATCCAGCGTGAAATCCAGAGGTGTTTCACAATCCAGCTGCACAAGACGTTTGCTGAGTTCAATCTGTGCGCGGTTTTCGATCAGGGACTCGCGGCGCTTGGGTTGTTTAATCTCCTCGGCGCGGTCCAGAAGGGTTTCGAGATCGCCATATTCATTGATCAGTAGAGCGGCGGTTTTGATGCCAATGCCCGGCGCGCCGGGGACGTTATCGACGCTGTCTCCGGCCAAAGCCTGCACATCGACCACGCGGTCGGGACCGACGCCAAACTTGGCCTCGACGCCTTCTACCCCGATAAGGTTGTTTTTCATGGCGTCAAACATTTCGACCCCGCCGCCGACCAGCTGCATCAGGTCTTTGTCGGAACTGATAATGGTCACACGACCACCCGCATCACGGGCCTGACAGGATAGCGTGGCGATGATGTCATCGGCCTCGTAGCCTTCGAGTTCCTTGCAGGCGATGTTGAAGGCATGGGTGGCGTCCCGAGTCAGCGGGATCTGCGGACGCAGATCTTCGGGCATGGCCTCGCGGTTGGCTTTGTAGAGGTCGTACATATCGTTGCGAAACGTGTGGCTGCCCTTGTCGAAGATCACCGCCAAATGGGTGGGGGCGTCTGCGCCGGTGTTGCCGTCAATGTAGCGCTGCAGCATGTTGCAGAAGCCTGAGACCGCACCGATGGGCAACCCGTCAGATTTGCGCGTGAGTGGTGGCAGGGCGTGATAGGCGCGGAAGATGAAGGCTGAGCCGTCGATCAGGTGAAGGTGATGGCCTTTTCCGAATGTCATGATGCACGTGCCCCCGGTGTCAGATGTTGAGACCTGTAATGCCATGGGGGGGCAGAGGGTGCCAGTGGGAACGTAGGCACAGTCTGCTCAATACATAAGTTGCGGTGCTTCTTATATTCAACAAGTAGTCGATTCCTGGGATTTCGATCAGGTCTTGAATATATCCCTAGCTAGGGATATATGATCAACATGAGACATGAAAATCACACCCGAGAAAACCAGACCTTAGTGCTGGCTCTGTTGCGCAATCACCAGCTGTTCATGCGCGCCATGGGACCTGTGTTTCGCTCTGCCGATCTGACAGCATCACAATGGGATGCATTGGAAACGCTCAGCAACAAGGGGGAGTTGTCGATCAATGATCTGATGCGACTGACCCTCTCCACGTCGGGCAATCTGGATGTCGTGGTCAAGAATCTTATTCAGGCCGGACTGGTCGAAAAGACGGTTGATCAAACCGACAAACGTGCACGGGTTTTGCGCCTGACCCCTGCAGGACGCAAAAAAGTAACAGAGTTTTGGCCTGCGCATAATCGCGCATTGGATGAGATTTTCAGCGATCTGGACGCAAAACAAAAGCGCACAACGATCACGACGCTCAATCAGCTTCGCAAAGCGCTTACTCAACCAAAGAAAGACTGACCATGACAAACAAAACCTTCCTGACAGCGCACGGCGTGATCTATGTGTTCTTCGCTCTCGCTCTGTTTTTCATTCCGGGCATTCTCTGGCCGAACTATGGGCTGCAATTGAATGACCAATACGCTGTGTTTCTATCCCAGCATAACTCGATCTTTCTGGGTGGTATCGGGATCACCAGCTATCTGTTCCGCGATGCACCCCAAGGCAGTGAGACAGCACGGAGTATCCTGAAGGGGCTGATGTGGACCAACGTACTTGGTGCGGTCATCACGCTCTACGCTTGCTTCACTGGTATTTTCACCGGCTTCGGCTGGTCCGATCCGATCTTCTTTACTCTTCTTGCGGTGCTGAGTTTCTTTCAACTCGGTCAAAACCGCTGAGCGTCGAAAATCCGACCAATTCAATCAATCAGGAGAACAAGACAATGAGCACGCAAAAAATCTGGGACCTGCATTTGTCCTATGACGGCCCGGTCACCGAAGAGTTCTTGGCTGGAACCAAGGCACTGGCAGAAAGCATTGCCGAGGAACCCGGCATTATCTGGAAAATCTGGACTGTGGAAGACGGTACAAATCACTATGGGTCCACGTATCTTTTCCGCAATCGCGAGTATCTTGAGACCTATAAAGAGATGCATGTGAAACGACTGGAGGCCATCGGGATCAAGGTGACCTCGGATCACATATTCGACATTATGGAAGATGTCAGTCGCATCAACAACGCACCACTTGAAGGATAACGTAAACAACCGGACATGGGCGCGTCAGGTGCCGGTGTCCGGTTTGTGCTGTGACGTTTGGGATTTGTAACGGGGCGGCTTAGACCTTCCCTTCAAAATCCTTGTGCACGAGCTTGCAATCGCAATAGGGGCATTCGACCCAGCCGTGCTCGTTGGGGATCTGCAGCCAGACGCGTGGGTGGCCCAAGGCGCCTTCGCCGCCGTCGCAGGACACGCGGTAGCTCTCTACGATCTTGGTTTCCGGGGCGGCGGTTGTCATCGGGCATTTCCTTTTGGGGCCAATAGCGCTAGCTGCAATATGAGCGATCTGAGCCTCAGGAGCAAGACCACCGATGCGCGACAATGCGATTGAAATTCGCGGGTTGAAGAAGACCTATGGCGGTTGCCGGGGCAGCCCTGAGAAACAGGCGCTGAAGGGCATTGATCTGGATATTCCCAAAGGCTCTGTGTTTGGCCTACTTGGGCCCAACGGGGCGGGCAAGTCGACGCTGATCAACATACTGGCCGGGCTGGTGATCAAATCTGCCGGGAAGGTCACGATCTGGGGGTTTGATCAGGACGTGAACCCGCGTCAAAGCCGTGCCTCGATCGGGGTGATGCCGCAGGAGTTGAACCTTGATCCTTTCTTCAGTCCGCGCGCAGCACTTGAGGTGCAGGCGGGGTTGTATGGTGTGAAGAAGAAGGACCGACGCAGTGACGAGGTGTTGGCGCTGGTGGGTCTTGAGGATAAGGCCGAGGCCTATGCACGGACGCTGTCCGGAGGCATGCGGCGCAGATTGCTGCTGGCCAAGGCGCTGGTGCACACGCCGCATATTCTGGTGCTGGACGAACCCACGGCCGGCGTCGACATCGAACTGCGGCAAATGCTGTGGGACAATGTCCGTAAGCTGAACAGCCAAGGTATGACCATCATCCTGACCACGCACTACCTGGAAGAAGCCGAGGAAATGTGTGACGAGATCGCCATCATCAACCAGGGCGAATTGGTTGCGCGTGACAGTACGGCCAATCTTCTGGGTCGGATGGATGCACGGCGAATGATCATCCTGCCCGAAGACCCGACAGATGCGCTGCCTGAACTGGACGGCATCACCGCCGAGCGGCGCCCTGACGGGTCTTTGGTGCTGAGCTACCAGTCCAAGGCCACGCCTGCGGAAGCCGTGCTGGAAGCCGTGCGCCACGCCGGCATCCGCATTCGCGATGTGCGCACCGAGCAGGCAGATTTACAGGATGTGTTCCTGGAGCTGACCCGGTGCCGATAGGCAACAAGGCACAGCTGCAGGTGATTGCTGTGGTGTGTCTGCTTTGAGCCCACAGCGGACCTTTGTCTTGTAACACAAAGCAATAGTAGGCCAACGTCAGCCCCTGGGGTGGCGATCCAACACGAGCTTCAACACGCTTTATGCCCGCCAAGCACATCCTACAGAAGAATTGACGCGCCTAGATCAGACATATCGCCAGCCCAAGGGAGGGGCTGACGATGGCCGGGCCGCTCCGCGGCTGTTAACCGGCTTGGTCTGTAATTAAAAACAGCAGCTTCGTCCGCACGGCTGACGTTCGAGTCAAAGCCGTCGCAGCGAACCGGCCTTAGGTATCGCGCTTTTTCAGCGACTTTTCGATCTCGGTCAGGCGGGCCAACACCTCGTCACGGTAGGTGCCGGTCAGCTCATCGGCCTCGGCGTTGTGGGCGTCCTGCATGGAGTTCACGATCAGGCCGACCACCAGGTTCACCACCGCGAAGGTCGTCACCAGGATGAAGGGCACAAAGAATAGCCAGGCGTAAGGATAGGTCTCCATCACCGGGCGCACGATGCCCATGGACCACGATTCCAGCGTCATGATCTGAAACAGCGAATAGGCCGAGGTGCCCAATGTGCCGAACCAATCCGGGAAACTGTCGCCAAAGAGTTTGGTGGCCATGACGGACGCGATGTAGAAGATGATCCCCATCAGCAAGAAGACAGACCCCATCCCGGGCAGGGCCGCCATCAGCCCTTCGACCACGCGGCGCAGTGACGGTGTAACGGACACCACGCGCAGCAGGCGCAGGATACGCAATGCGCGCAGCACCGACAGGCCCTGGGTGATCGGCAGAAGCGATATGCCCACGATCACAAAATCAAACAGGTTCCATCCATTGCGAAAGAAGGCCGGGCCTTTGGCAAAGAGTTTGGCCGCGATCTCGACCGTGAAAATCACCAGACACAGGGTGTCGAGCAGGGTCAGCAGATCGCCCGCCGCGGTCATCGCCGTCTTGGAGGTTTCCATGCCGAGGATCACCGCATTGAAGAGGATCACCCCAAGGATGAAATTCTGGACAACGGGTCGGTCGATCATCGCATCGACACGCGCACGGAGAGAGATGAGTTGGGTCATAGACCGCGATATGGGGCACCGGGTTTGACGGGGCAAGCCAAGAATGGAAATTGGCTGCGATTGATCACGTAAAGGGCCTTATCCGAGAGCGGTGCTGATCAGGAAGAATATGACGCCTGACAAGATCGCAGCGGCAGGCACCGTAATGATCCAGGCCGCAATGATGGTCATGAAGTGCGAGCGCCGGACCAGTTTGCGGCGGCGACGTTCTTCGGGGCCTGCGTGGGTGCGTTCGGGCATGGCGAGCCGGGCTTTGCGGATACGGCGTTCCGCGTCCCATTCGCGAAAGAACCCAACGCCGAACACAGCCCCCACCGCGATGTGGGTCGAACTGACAGGCAGGCCCAGCCAGCTGGCCACGATCACCGTGATCGCCGCCGAGAGCGCCACGCAATACGCGCGCATCGGGTTGAGCTTGGTGATCTCTCCTCCGACCATGCGGATCAGTTTGGGTCCAAACAGGAACAGGCCGAACGAGATTCCGAAGGCCCCGATCACCATGACCCAAAACGGGATGGAGACGGCCTGCGTAAAGTCGCCCAATTGCGAGGCCTGAACAATGGCGGCCAGTGGGCCAACCGCATTGGCCACATCATTGGCCCCGTGGGCAAAGCTAAGCAGTGCTGCCGAGACGACCAGAGGAATGCCAAACAGCACCTTGAGAGATTTGTTCCGGTTTTCCAGCCCCTGGGATTGCCTGCGGATGATGGGGATCATCACGATCCAGATCAGAACGCCAATGGCCGCACCGATCATCAGGGACATTGGCAGGTCGATCTTGATGATCTTCTTGAGGCCTTTCAGCGCCAGGTAAGATGCGAATGCACCTCCCATGATGCCCACCAGAACCGGCACCCAGACGCGGGCTGCCGCAATCTTGTCATCGCGGTAGATGATGCGCGATTTGATCAGCGCCAGAAACAATGCGGCCACAGCCCCACCCAGAACCGGAGAGATGACCCAGCTGGCGGCGATCTTGCCCATTGTGGGCCAGTTCACAGCTGCAAATCCAGCCGCCGCGATCCCCGCTCCCATCACGCCGCCCACAACCGAATGGGTTGTGGACACAGGTGCGCCGACCCAAGTGGCCAGGTTGACCCAGAGGGCCGCCGACAGCAGGGCGGCCATCATCGCCCAGATAAAGACCTCAGCAGTGCCCATGCTTTCGGGGGCAATAATGCCTTTGGCGATGGTCGAGACCACATCTCCGCCCGCAATCAACGCGCCCGCGCTTTCAAACACCACGGCGATGGCAATGGCCCCGCCCATGGACAGCGCGTTTGCCCCCACGGCAGGGCCCATGTTGTTGGCCACATCGTTGGCCCCGATGTTGAGCGCCATATAGGCCCCAAGGCAAGCAGCCACGACGACGATCAGCGTGTTGCTGGCCTGTCCGAAAAACAGCATGGCCGCGAGGCCTGCCAGCACCACAAAGACAAAAGAGATACCGACCCCAACCATCGGGCGGCCCACCATGCTGGTGGCAGCCTCCAGATTGGAAAATCGTTCGAGATCCCGATCAAGCGTCTCAAGGTGGCGTGGATCGCCTTGTTGTTCGGTCATCGGATTCCCCCTCCGGTTTGAGGGAATGCCTTAACGCTGTCTGATTAGGAAAATCAACCGTTCAATGTGGGGGTGCCAAGATCTCATCACGTCGCCGTGGTGTGGTGACACGCGCCGCGTGTCCATTGGCTGAAGGGTGGCAGGCTCAGGCGCGTGCCAACATGCGGCCCAAAGCGCGCCCCCCTAGGATATGCAGGTGGTAGTGCGGCACTTCCTGGACGCCGTGCACACCCGCATTCGAAATCGCGCGAAACCCGTCTGATATGACCCCTTCGGCCTCGCACACCTGGGCAGTGACACGGGCAAAATCCACCAGCTCGGCCTCCGAGGCATTGGCTGCAAAATCCGCGTGATCCACATAGGGCCCCTTTGGAATGATCAGCACATGCACCGGTGCCTGAGGTTGGATGTCCCGAAAGGCCAAAGTGTGTTCGGTTTCAATCACCGTGGAATTGGGAATTTCGCCGCGGATGATTTTGGCGAAGATGTTTTGATCGTCGTAGCGTCGGGTCATGGGTGTCCTTTGAGCCTAGTCTGCAAAGAGATGTTCAGATTCAGTGATCTGTTCCGCCTTGTCCGGGGCAATGTCCAGAAAGCGCGCCAAAAGATCACTTTGCTGATCGCGGGTGTCACTTTCACGCAAGATCAAGTGGTTTTCAAATTCTTCGTCCCGGATGCGATCCGATTCAAAGTTCATATCGCCCCGAATGGTGGGCAACAATCGCTCCAGCGTGTCATCGGGAGTTTGTTCCCCCGCCAGGCCGACACGCATGGCATGGCCGATCAAATACTCATCTGTGAAATCACACTGCACCTCGAGCAATTTGGTCACCGAGCGATCCCCGCAGAAGTCCTGCAACAGATCAAGGCTACCGGGATCAATGCAAACGATCATCCGGTCGGCCTCGTAATAGTCGAACAACATCCGCATCAATGCGCGGCGGTGACGAGTGCGTTTGCCAAGTGTCGCCTGAATGCCGCCCAAGTCCGGAAGCGCGGTGCTTTCTTCGTTGAACACATACTCCAGGGCCGGCACATTAGTCACCTGACGCACACGTTCCAGCAGGCGTTTGGCCACGTGCCATTTCTTGCAGATGACGATCATCAGCTCGCGTTCGCGGCCCAGAGTGGATTCCGTTTCCCAGAACCGGCTGGCAAATCGACGCCCGATGCGGCCACGTTCCGTGAGGAACTTGAACAGGTTGCGCCCTTCATTGGAAATCTGGAACTGCGCGGCATCATCCGCATAGAGCGCGCCCAGTCGTCTTTTCAGCTCAAGCGCCTCACCGGAAATTTTACGCGCAAAGAGATAGTCCTGACTGAGCAGCAAATCATAGTGATCATTGTAGAACGTCACTGGCATGCCGTAGTCGGTGAACATCAGGAACGTCAGAGTGCGCGCTTGGATTTCAGTGTCGGGGATCAGATGCCGGACCAGCGTCTGAAAGAATGTCTCATCGGGAATCCATGTCGTTCGGAAGAATCGCATCACATCCTTGCGCTTGCGGGTAAATTCCAAAATCCATTCGATCGTCCGGCGGCGCAGGCACCACCACTGAGACCCGATCTGTACTTGGATATCCGACGGGATATCGCGGGTCAGACCAAGCTTTTGTTGCAGCCTGTATCCTGCGTAGAAGCGTTTGGGCTGTGTGCGTTCGTTGAAGAAATGGCGGTAAATCAGCCGCTCTTCCTTCATGCCGGTTTTGATCCAGTCACTCTCAAAATAGTCGAAACTTTCGATGTAATCGACATCATGGGTGTCCAGGAACGTATGCGCGTATTGGGCGGATTTGATCGCCATGCAATCGCCAGACAGCATGTAAAAGTGCGTGGCGCGCGGAAATTGATCAACGGCCGCCTCAACCGCATTCAGCGAGGCCTGCACCAACGACCATTCCCCCCAGCCGCATTTGATGCGTTTCTTGGCAAAGGTGACGTTTGGATTGTCGGCCAAAGCGGTTCTGATCTGATTGTAGTGTTCTGCTTTTGCAGAGGCGTCAAAGTGAATCGCCATATAGTCGCCTGCGGCGGTCAGCATTTCGGCCTGCCGGATGATGGCATCCGGGTCTTTGTGACAAAGCAGTATGAAGGCGATTTTTGCCATTTCAGAAACGGTTTACCCGAATTAACCTCGATTGTTTACACTGATAAAGGTGAAGAGGCTTTGAATAAACAGGCTTTCTTTGCTTATTTTAACGAGGTAAAAACTCGAAACGTTGAAAAACAACGTCGATGAGGCATTGGAGGCAGTATTTTATGGGGTTTCCCGGTACCTGGATGACCGAAAGTGAAAGTGTTGTGTACCGTGTGGTGCCAAAATGTGCCTGCTCGACCATTGGGCAGATCATGTATTACTCCGATCATGGCGAATTCTTTGACGGTGATATTCATGACGCGACCGATGGGCTGCACAAATGGGCGCGCGAAGACAGCCAGAAGCTGATCAATGCGAATGTGAAAACCCACACGTCTTATGCCTTCACCTGTGTGCGCAATCCTTACACGCGTATCTTGTCATCATTCTTCGACAAGATCTGTGGAATTCAACGCAACGGCAAACGGTATCGCGGCAAACTGGTGCCCTTGCTGATCCAGAAATACGGAATTGAAGTGGGCGGAGATGATGGCAAACAAGAGTTTGACCAGATCCAGAGCTTCCGCCGTTTCCTGCTGTTTGCCCGCGATACCATTCGCTGGCGCAAACCGATGGATCCGGATATCCACTGGTCGGCCATGTCCGGGCATGTGTCGACTTTTGTCGCCAACGGTGGGACCTACGACAAGATTTTCTGGACCGAGACGTTCAACGACGGCATGGGCGACGTTCTGAAGGCGATCAAGACGCCCAAGAAAGTCGATATCAAAGCAATCCCGCGCTTCAACGAAAGCGAAGGCCATGGCCCCAAGCGTGCGCATCCGGTTGAGGATTACTTTGACGACCTGTCGATGCATCTGATCAAGGAAATCTATCACCGGGATTTCGAGCTGTTCAAATACGATTTTGATGATCCGTCGAACAAGATGCCGATCGGTGAAATTGATCTGGACGAGGTGCACGCCAAGTTGGGAACGTGATCGGCGGATCAGGTTGTCAGGAAGGCTGTCACCCCCGCTTCAAGTGCCGCCCAATCGGTGAATTCGTGTTCGACATGCGGGTCGATATCCCGGCCAGGCAGGATGACGTGACGCAGGACTTGATCGGCGTAGTAGTCATAATATTCCGGGTGCACCGCGCCGGCCACCAGCATCTCGACATCCGGCTGAAGCCCTGTGCGTAGCTTCATTTCATCCAGGAAATCCTGCGCCTCTTCGCGGGTTTCGGCAAAACTTGCCTTGAGGCTGACCGACAGCATCAGCGTTTTCCGGGCGGACAGCACATCGCGCTCCGCTGTGACCAGCAATTCGAACGGCTTGGGATGTCGGCGTTCATGCACCGGTGCGGCAAGAATGACCTTGTCGACACCGTCATAGGACAGCTCCACCATCTTGTTGCCGGCATCTGCCACGCGCACATCGTGGTCTGACGCTTCTAGTTTTGATTGAACAAAATGGGCGATTTTTCCAGTTTGGCCTTCGATCGTGGAATAGATGATCAGGATCGTCATGACATACCTCCTTTGGGCCTGTGTTTGTAACCAGGGCATGACGTGATCCTACGGGCGGACGCGATTGAACATGTTGTCCGAGATCAAACTTGTCCCAATCCTTGCAACGGCAGGCCTAGGCGTGTTGGACAGTTATCTGCGCATCCACCTGTGAAGGCGGATGCGCGGGTGGCGTCAGATCAGTGGCAGCTTGGGCCAGTCAGTCAATATGTCCTGCGCGGCGTGTTTGCGGGTATCGACGGTTTCGATGTCGTAGTAGTTTTCGTACTTCGACAGGTAGGCCGCCAGATCAGGATGCACCCCGTCATGGCGCCAAAACGCCGTTTGCAGCCAGTCGCGTGTCACATACTGCAATGCGGCCTGGGCTTCACGCGCTTCCAGCGAGGCGGTGATTAGATCGCAGGCGGGTTTGTAAACCGGGGTGTCCGAGCCCGTTTCAAAGGAGACATAAAACGGAGTCTGGGGTGTGAAACTGCCCGCAATGCTCAGCGCGTCATCGCTTTGAGCTGTGCCCAGGTCCATCAGCACCCTGATCAGGTCAGCGGGATCAATGAGACAGGCCAAACAGAGCGACAAGATATCATCCCCCGAACCCAGCAGGTCATCTGGGCGTGGGTCAATCTTGGGCCAGTCATAGACCCCATCACGGAACCAATCCCAGAACAGCCGCGCAGCCAGCGCCCGCACTGGCGCTTGCACATCAGGATGCCAGTACCAGAACCCGGCCCTGAGCATGGTTTCAAGCACCTCTGGATAGCTGAATTTGCCAAAACCCGGTGGCGGGCATCCCGCCAGCATTGTCTTGATCCCATGGGGCAGAAACAGCTTGATGGTGTCCTCTCCACCCACGCAATCGGGGTGTTCAAAGTAGATCTGGCCGAAATCCTCGGGTGGAGGAGTGACGCCGCTTTGGGCGATGCGCGCAGACGCGATCACGCGCGCTTCCATGTCTTCGGACAGGCATTGGCGGCACAGAAGTGTGGGTACGTCATGCCCGGAATACACCGCCACGCAAGCCTGGAATGCGGTGTCCAGATCGGGCGGGTCGGATGGCAGCGGGTGCATCCAGTTCGGTGGAGTGGGTAAGGGTTTCATATCAAAGGCCTGTTTTCCTGACACTACCATAGAGGTGATGGCGATCGCGACGGGATTCGAACCCGCAACACCCGGATAGACAATCCGGTGCTCTCCCATTGAGCTACGCGACCACTTTCAGCTGGCAGGGTGGACGGGTGTCCCGGCCCCTGGACGAACGCCGATAGAGAGGTTGTACGGCAGGTGGAAAAATATGTAAATTTATTATTTTATAACAGTTACTTATGGCAATATTGTATCCATGCCATAGCTTAGGAACTATCGCACAATCCGGCCCGCCGGTGTCGTATGGGTATGGGTGAGAAAAGGGAGAGGGGCACAAGCGGGCACCGACTCCTTTGTATCCTCGGGGTCTTCGATCGGCTGAGAGGTCACAGCGCAGGTCTCCTTTACGTTTGGACATGAAAAAGGGCGGTCACCATGTGGTGCCGCCCGTGGGGTAGGAAGTCGAAGTGACTTCGCTTTATGAGACACGCAACGCCTTAGGTCACGCGCCCCCCGGGGGCGGTGTTGTTGCAATCTCGATCTGAGCAGCGAAGTGTCATCTACGTTCCTTTCGTGCGCCGGATTACAGCAAGCGACCGTGTTCAGGCAAGCTTTGGTTGGGTCAAACCAATCCGGCCGCCTTGAACATGGCTTTGACGTCTGTCTCGGGGCGGGCACCATAGTGTCCGATGACTTCGGCGGCGGCGATGCATCCCATGCGGCCTGCCACCTCCATCGAGGCCCCGGTGGCCACACCGTAGAGGAAGCCCGCCGCGAATTGATCTCCGGCTCCGGTGGTGTCAACGGGGGTCACCTCGTCCACAGCCACACGCGCAGTTTCATCCCCTTGTACGATCACCACGTCTTCTCCGGATCGAGTGCAGGCGATGAGGCCACTATCTGCTGCGGCTTGTTCCAGTGCCGCGCCCAGGCTTTCGGTCTGATAGAGCGATTGCCATTCATGTTCGTTGCCGATCACGTAGTCCAGTTCCTTGACCAATTGGCGAAAGCTGTCGCGGTGGCGGTCTACGCAAAAGGGATCAGACAGGGAAATGCCGGCCTTGCCCCCGCCTGCACGACAGGCGCGCGCGGCTTCCAGGAAGGCGGTTTTGCCCTTGTCCTTGTCAAACAGATACCCTTCGAGCACCAGCAAGCCACAATCGCCCGCGGCCTCGGATGGCACATCGTCCGAGCTGAGTTCGGTTGAGATGCCAAGGTATGTGTTCATCGAGCGCTCACCGTCGGGCGAGACGAAGATCATACAGCTGGACGTGGGCAGTTCCCCTCCTGCGACCGGGGTATTGACGAAATCCGTTCCCACATTGGCCATGTCCTGCACATAAGAGCGGCCCAGTTCATCATCGCAGACACGCCCGATAAAGCCGGTGGACAAGCCCAGCGCGCCGAGGCCTGCGATGGTGTTGGCCACAGATCCACCCGCCATTTGCGTGCGGTTTTCCATGGCGGCATAAAGTTCAGCCCCGCGCGCCTGATCAATCAATTGCATGATGCCTTTTTCGATGCCCATCTGCGCCAGAAAAGCATCGTCAGATTGAGTGATCACATCCGATACGGCGTTGCCGATACCGACGGCTTGGTATTTGGTCATAGGGTTTTGTCCTCAAAGATACATAGGTCTCGGATGATGCAGGTGCCGCAGAGGGGTTTGCGCGCCTTGCAGTGATAGCGGCCGTGCAGGATCAGCCAATGATGGGCATGATGCTGATAGTCGGCGGGAATATTGTCTTCGATGGCACGTTCGACGACGTTGACATCTTTGCCGGGGCAGATGCCGGTGCGGTTGCCCACACGGAAGATATGCGTATCGACGGCTTGGGTGGGCATGCCCCACCACATGTTCAGCACCACATTCGCGGTTTTGCGGCCCACACCCGGCAGCGATTGCAAGGCAGCACGGCTGTTGGGCACTTCGCCGTTGTAATCGTCGACCAAGATCTGGCTGAGCTTGATGACGTTCTTGGCCTTTTGCCGAAACAGGCCAATCGTTTTGATGTGTTCGGTTACACCGTCCAGCCCCAGATCAAGCATCTTTTGCGGGGTATCCGCGATCTTGAACAATGCGCGGGTGGCTTTGTTCACCCCTGCGTCCGTGGCCTGAGCGGACAGCGCCACGGCCACCACAAGGGTGTAGACATTCACATGCTCCAGTTCGCCCTTGGGTTCGGCATCTGCGGCATGGAAGCGCTCAAAAATGGCGCGGATCGAGTGATAATCTAGCTGTTTGGCCATAGTCCTGTTTCCTTGCCGTGCATTGGGGGCGGTTGGCAAGGGGTCAGTTCGGCTTAAAGCGCAAAATCCTGATAGGGGTAGATCACAGGTGCCGGTTCAGCAGACAGATGCCGGGCAATGTCGCGCAACACGACAAGCCTGTTGCGGATGGCGGGAGAAGGCCCGTATTTACCCGTGGTATCCGCAATCTGATCGTACTGCCGACGTGCCGCGTCCCAATCGCCCTGAGTGGCGAAAAACACAGCTGCTTCGGCATAAAGCGCCTGTGCCAGGTTCGGATAACCCTGAGCGATCAGGCGTGCAGGTTCCTCTTCGATCAGGGACGTCAGGAGGGTGATGTATTCGTCCCTGAGATAGGCGGGCACTGTGTTGGTCAGGCCCATCCAATGGCTGAGGCTGCGATACCCTTGCTGCTGCGCCATTAGTTTCAGTGCAAGCACGGGCCGACGCGCATTGGCGAAGGCGTATTGCATCAGCGTTTCGTCCATGTCCAATGCCCGCATTCGCGGTATAGCCACATCCCAGGGATAGAGGTATGCAGCGGTTTCCCCTTCGAAGATCGTGGCCAGCACAGAGAGGTTGGAACCCGGATACTGCTGCGGCAGCGTTTTCAGGAAGGCCGTCGCCCGGTCAGCAAAATCGTGGGCATCGTCGCGACGATCGTAAAGCGCCAGAAGTTGCGCAATATCAATCGCCGTATCCAACGCCTCCTGTTCCAGCCAGATGTCCCAATATGCACGAGTGTCATAAAGGCCTGGGTTGGCCGCGATATGATCAAAGCGGGCGATCATCCGATCCAGCCAGGCGTCGGCCCAGGGGACCGGCTCGGACGGCAAATCGTAGAGGAAGAAGCCAGCGACGCCGGGGAAATGCGTGTCGGTCATGGCAATCAGGCGCTCTGCCTCATCCTGCAATCCCAAACGCATGGCCGTGCGGGCGTTCAGCATCGGTGTGGCGTCGTCTTCATCTTCGTTGGTTTGCAGGGCACGCTGCGTCGCCCTCAGGGCGGCGTCAAACCCATCATCGGCTGATTTTTGATCCAAGCGGTTCAAGTGGCGTTGTGCCAAGGCGACCGTGATCCCGACACCCACAGGCAAGGCATAGGCGGAAGGATCGGCGGATTCCAAGGCATGAACCAATGCGTCGGGATCGCCAGTTTGCGCATATTCGGCTTCGGCGGCTTGTAGGGCGCGTTCGAACGCCTCGTCGTCGAATGGCGGGGCCTCTTGTGTGGACACTGTATCACGCATCCCTGTCACCGCGCGGGCCAGAAGGGCCGTGTCATTGCTGTCGATGGCGTGCCGGGCCAGCGCGCGCCATGTCAGAAACCCGGGCTCTCCTTGGATATTTTCCGCAGCAGATACGGCCTTGGTCACATCGCCTTCGCGCAAATGAGTGAGCGCGCTCACCGCTGCGGTCTGAGCTGTGCGGTAGGGGTCGGGGTATTTCGGCGTGCCATCCGGGCTGAGAACGTCGGGGCTGTTGCGCAGGACCTCAGGCAAACGCACATACCATTCCAAGGGTAAATTACGGTCGTTTGTGGCCAGCGACAGGCGGTATATCTCGTAGAGGTAGTCTGGATTTACCACAGGCGCGCTTTGCGCCCCGAACGCGTCATTTTCTGTGGCGTGATGCGCCACCAGATCATCGTATGTGACGTCTTGCAGCACTGCGCGGGCCGGGCCTTCACCCAGCAGAATGACACCCCAGTCGATCAGATCGTAAAGACGCCGAACCTTTGGTCCGGTCGCAATATACGCCAAAGTCTGATCCTGCCAGAGTTGCCCAAAGCACGCGGCCGTCGGACTTTGCCAGCAGGCGTGGGCTGGGGTCACACCCAACAGCAGGATCGGCAACACAAGAAGGGTGCGCAATGGCATCATGGTATTTGGGATAATCCTGCAGACGCAAATGCGCAATATTCGGGTCGCCTCGCACAGGTTGGGCGCTTAGGTTGGACCGCAAGACAACAAGGACCCAAGCCGATGAATGCCGAGCCAAACCAAAGCTACCATTTTCACGTGATGCGCCGCGCGATTGATTTGATTGATGCCGCCGACGAGCCATTGACCCTGAATGACCTGGCCGCTGAAATGCAGATGAGCCCCGCTCATTTTCAGCGGCTGTTCACGCAGTGGGTGGGGGTATCGCCGAAACGATATCAACAGTACCTGGCCTTGGGGCATGCCAAGGAATTGCTGTCGCAACAATTCACCACGCTGGGCACGGCGCATGAGCTGGGTCTGAGTGGATCGGGCCGCTTGCACGATCTGTTCCTGCGTTGGGAGGCCATGAGCCCTGGTGAGTTTGCCCGCAAAGGCGAGGGTCTGAGGATTTATTGGGGTTGGTTTGAAAGCCCCTTTGGTCTGAGCCTTGTCATGGGTACCGAAAAGGGGATCTGCGGGATCGGCTATGTCTCGGAAATGGGGGAAGAGGCTGCGATGGAAGATCTGGTCTCGCGCTGGCCCAAGGCTGAATTTATCGAGGATCCGATGATGTTGCGCCCTTGGGTGTTGAACGCCTACGGCGCCGGTGACGGGACCGAGAAAACGCCGCTTTATATGATCGGGGCCCCGTTTCAGATCAAAGTCTGGGAGGCATTGCTGCAAATTCCGTCGGGACAGGTGACGACCTACTCCGAGATCGCCGAGAGCATCGGCAACCCCAAGGCCGTGCGCGCCGTGGGCACGGCTGTGGGCCGCAATCCGGTCAGCTATTTGATCCCCTGCCACCGCGCCCTGCGTAAATCAGGCGGATTGGGTGGCTATCACTGGGGGCTGCCCGTCAAACGCGCCATTCTGGCCTGGGAAAGCGCGCGCCAGGAGGCTTAAACTGTGTTTACCTCGAGGGAATGGTCACACATGTGCTACTCGTCCCGGACGGAAGGGAACAACAGATTAACTGATTGATTTTTATGGTGATTGACACCTGAGGTGAATCCTCTATGGAAAGCGCAACAATCAGGAGTTGATCATGAATACCAAAGTTTTTTTTCTGTGCGCCAGTTTGATGTTTGTACTTGGGGCCTGTGGGCCAACCACGCACGAAGCAGAGCAAGAGCGTCATCTTCAAGCCAAGGCCGACGCAATAAACGTGACGTTCAATGACAAAGCCGTGGCCAAAGATGTGATTGGCTTTCGCGCCACCAGCATCACTGCGATTTCAGAGAAAAGTGGAGGCGGAGGCAGCGCTGCGCAGGGCACAACCAAGCGCCTTTCATTAAGCTGCAAGCTGACCGGAAGTGGATTTTCTGCGGAGTTTGAAACTCCGGCCGTTCTGAACCTGCCCAGTCTGGGAAAAAATTCCAAATCGGTAAAAGTGGATTGCTCTTACAAAGACAAGATGATCAGCGAGACATACAAAGCTGTGAACCTGTCCAAGACTTCGCGCGATGGGGCCGTTTTGGCTGTTGGTATCGTGGTTTGCCCGATCTGTGGAGTTGTCGGTGCACTGGCCAATGGCGGCGAGCAGGACAGTGATGTTTATGGATATGACCGGATGGAAATCGCTGTGAAGTGAGCGTTTTACTCGGCTTTGGCGCTATAACTATCGTAGGGGACAGGCCTATTAGCGGTGCCTTGCGGAAACGCTGTTTGCGTTTTGTTAAAAAGGCCCTCAGGTCATAATTGCGCCTGAAACCTGCGTCAAAACCTTTGCATACGCTGGAGAAGTACAATGAAACCGATCCACCCTGTCTGGAGCTTTGCGTTCGCAATGCTTTTGCCGACTGGCGCACTGGCCGGACCTGATCGTGTTTCGATTTTGCTGGGCAGCGAGCATTTTGGTGCGACCCGCGCGTTTCAAGAGGTCAATCCAGGTGTCTTTTTCACCTGGGAAGAGCAGGTTTTTGATTATTCAATCGGCGGGTTCTACAATAGCTATCAAGGGTTTTCAGCTTTGGCAGCAGTTGGGTACAACTATGAAATCGCACCTGAATTTGAAGTAGGCGCCTTTGCCGGGCTGGCGTTTTATCCCGGCGAGGGGGATCAGTTCAGCGTCTCGGTTGGGGATATGATCCCCATCGGTGGGCTACAGGCACGGTATCGCAACGCGTTTGCGCAGTTTATCCCGGCAGATGGGGCCACCGTCGACAGTTTGCTGACATTTGGCCTGACGTTTGAGTTGAACAGTCAGGATTAGATCCTGCTCAATCACCTCGTACCGCGATGTCCGACGACCGGAGCTATGCGCGAAACCTCGCCGAATTCCCCTGCGAAATCTCTTGGGGCGGGACGTGTTATTGAATATCATGCCCTCAGACCCGATCAATTGGGCATTCAAACTGAGGCGCGAGACACATGAACCACATGAAAACACACACCAAGATTCTGGCCGGGATTTCGCTGATTGCGGTCGCAGGCTGTACTGATCCGGGACAGGTTGGACTGGACAATGGCGATTACGACAAAACCAAAACCGGCGCAATTGCCGGGGGGATTGTCGGCGCTGTCACCGGCGCTTTGGTCAGTGACAAAAAGGGCAAGGGCGCGCTGATTGGCGGCGTCGTAGGAGCCGCTGGCGGCGCGGCCATTGGCAACGCACTGGACCGCCAAGAGGCCGAGCTGCGTGATCAGCTGGGCAATGATGACATCCAGATCGTCAACACCGGCGACCGCCTGATCGTGACCATGCCGCAGGACATCCTGTTTGGCGTAGACAGCTACACCGTCAATTCGAGCCTGCGACAGGACCTTTTGACCGTGGCGAGCAGCCTGCAGAACTATCCTGACAGCAACGTGCAGGTGGTGGGCCATACCGACAACACCGGTGACGCGCAGTATAATCAGGACCTGTCTGAGCGGCGTGCGAACGCGGTGGCGGATGTGCTGATGAATGGCGGCGTTTCGTTTGACCGCATCCAGGCCTTTGGCCGCGGTGAAGATCAGCCGGTGTCGTCAAATCTGACCGAAGACGGTCGCAGCCAAAACCGCCGGGTTGAGATTGTGATCCTGCCGACCGCATAAGCGCAGTCAGATCACCTGAACGAAAAGGGCGTGCCTGTGGGCTGCGCCCTTTTTGATGTCCTGCCTCCGGCCGGAGCATTTTGGGGAAAGATGAAGGGGTGCGAGCATCATGGTTGACGTAGCGTCGTGTCTCAGCTTGGGTGACGGCGGGATCACACATCAAGGATAAGCCACATGACCACTTCACCTTCCTCGATCATCGGCGCCACCGATATGGAGCTTACTCCAGCAGGCCAACGTGCAGGTGCAGACAGTGGCGATCCGCAGATCAGTGTGCGCGAATTGTCCAATCAGTCCGGCATTGCTGTGGGTGTTTGGGAATGCCAGCCCGGCGGTTGGCCTGTGGTGGATCGTCCTGATTGCGAAGTGGCCACGATCCTGAGCGGTCAGGGCGTGATCACCGACGCCAATGGCACCGAGACGCCGATTTCCGAAGGATCGGTTGTCACCTTGCCCAAGGGCTGGACCGGGCGCTGGGACATTACCGAAACTGTTCGCAAGGTCTATGTAATCATGAAGTGACCTTCGCGGGTATGGATTTGCTGACTTGCTCTTTGACGGCCAGCTGCGCCACATAAGATGGACGTAAGGAGAGATCATGCCACTTTTGGCCCGGTTCACTGCCATCGCAATCATCGGATTTTCCCGGTTCATTACGGCTGTCAAGGGGCTTTGGCCCGGTGGCGTCAAGCATCAGGGACAGGCGATTTATTTTGCCAATCACACGTCGAACGGTGATTTCGTTTTGCTCTGGACGGTGTTGGGGGCCATGCGGCGCAAGACCCGCCCGGTGGCGGCGGCCGATTATTGGCTAACCAGCCCGTTGCGGCGCTTTATCGGTGAACAGGTGTTTAATGCGGTTCTGATCCAGCGCGATCCTGAGAAGCGCACCCAGGATCCGATTGATCAGATGCTCGAGGCTTTGGATGACGGCTATAGTCTGATCATCTTTCCCGAAGGGCAGCGCAATGGCACGGATGAGATCCTGCTGCCGTTCAAGCCCGGCATTTACCATCTGGCCGAGAAACGCCCCGACGTGCCGCTGGTGCCTGCGTGGATCGAGAACCTGAATCGGGTCTTGCCCAAAGGCGAGGTGATCCCGGTGCCGTTCATCTGCACTGTCCGGTTTGGCGCGTCGATGCATCTGGAGAAGGGCGAAAGCAAAGCGGGTTTCCTCAAGCGCGCCGAAGATATGGTTCTGGTGCTGGGCCCTGAGGGGATCACCCCATGAGCGCCCATCACGGATCCCTGATGTCCCTGCTTTATGGCACGCTGGCGGTGCTGCTGGTGGCCTCGGCTGTGGCTTTTGCATTGCGCCTCAAGAAGGGCGAGGATGATCTGTTGGTGGAAAACCTGACCGACCGGATCAACGCCTGGTGGGTGATGGCCGGAGTGCTGGGTCTGGCCTTTTGGATGGGACGGCCCGGTGTGGTGATCCTGTTTGCGCTGTGTTCCTTTGCGGCGCTGCGCGAGTTTGTGACGCTGACCAATGTAAAACGTGCCGACACCTGGATGCTGGCCGCGTTGTTTTATGTGGCCTTGCCCCTGCAATATTGGGCCATCTGGACGGATTGGTACGGCTTTTCGTCAATCTTTATTCCGGTTTACGTCTTTCTGGCTATGCCGATCCTGAGTGCCATTCGCGGCGAGACCGATAATTTCCTGATCCGCATAGCAGAAGTGCAGTGGGCGGCAATGATTGCGATTTACTGTGTGTCCTACATTCCGGCGCTGCTGAGCCTGGAAATTGCGGGTTATGAGGGCCACAACATCCTGCTGATCGCCTTTCTGGTGATCGTCGTGCAGGCCAGTGACGTGTTGCAATACGTTTGGGGCAAACTGACCGGTAAGCACAAGATCGCGCCGCGTCTGTCGCCGTCCAAAACGGTAGAAGGCTTTGCCGGCGGCGTGCTGAGCGCCACCCTGTTGGGCGCCTGTCTGTGGTGGATCACACCCTTTGGATTTCTTCAGGCCGCCCTCATGGCCTTGATCATCGCGGTCATGGGATTTTTTGGCGGGCTGGTCCTGTCAGCTGTCAAGCGTGACCGGGGCGTCAAGGACTGGGGTGCCACGATTGCGGGACATGGCGGGTTCATTGATCGACTGGATTCATTGATCTTTGCCGCGCCCGTGTTCTTTCATCTGACGAGATACTTTTGGACCGTGTAGCCGCAAAGCTGACCGAGAGGGCATGGGTGCACGTGGCCTTTGCCTTTGTGATGATGGGCTGTTGGGCGCTTTATGCCAACTGGGGATATGAGTGGCCCAAACCCGTTAAGGCGGCGTTGGTTCAAGGGGCTTTGTCCGGGGCGATTACCTTTGGAATGAAATCGCTGTTGGATTGGCTGCGGCGCAAGGTCAGCGCCAAGCAGGGATGGTGGTTACCGCCGCTGATCACGCTGGCTGGATCTCTCAGTGTCTTGGTCGGTGCGCATATTGCCTTTGGCACGCCAGAGATTGTCAGAACCATCGCGGTGCCATTTTCCGTAGCCACAACCTATGCAGTGACCTACAATTTCGCGATGTGGAAGAAAGGGCAGATATCATGAACGACCGCCGTCCTCTGACCAGCCGGGATACAAGCTGGGCCCGGATGATCACCCGCAAATTGGCCGCGACTGATATTTCTCCGAACCAGATTTCCATAGCGAGCATGGGGTTTGCCGCTTTGGCGGGGTTCGGGTTCTATTTTGGCGCGCAGGCCTCGGGGTTTGGTGGGATCTTTGCTCTTTTGGTTGCGGCGGCCTGTTGCCAGCTGCGGCTCTTGTGCAACCTGTTTGATGGGTTGGTCGCCGTTGAGGCGGGCAAGGCGTCGCCGGATGGATCGTTTTGGAACGAAGCACCGGACCGCGTGTCTGATGTGTTCATACTGGTCGGTCTGGGCATGGGTGTCGGATTACCTGGCCTGGGCTGGGCGGCAGCGGCCATGGCCATTGGAACAGCCTACGTGCGCGAGCTGGGCCGGGCCACCGACGGCGTCAATGACTTCAGCGGCCCACTGGCCAAGCCGCACCGCATGGCCGTCGTGACCATCGCCGCGGTGCTGGCATGTATTGTGCCAATATGGGGGGCAACCGGGTTGGGGTTGCTGACGGCCACCCTGTGGATGGTGATGATCGGGTCTGCGGCGACCTCAGCGCGACGCAGCATGGCCCTGATCGCACGATTGAACGCACGGGGGTAAGCCCCCTTATTAATTCACCGGATCGCAGGAACGTGATGAGTTTTCGATTGTGAAAAATATACCTATCTACTAGTAGATAGTTATGGATACTCGCAGCACTCTTCTGACATCGGCCGAACGCCTTATGCGACAGCGTGGGTATGATGCCGTCAGCTTTGGCGATTTGGCTAAGGAGATCGGCATCAAGACGGCCAGCATTCATTATCATTTCCCCAAGAAAGCTGATTTGGCAGCGCATCTGTTGGGCCAGTACGCGAAAGCTCTGGCCCAGGAACGCCAGCGCATCGCCGACGATGCCCCCACGGGTGGGGCTGAGATCACAGAGATCATTGCGCTCTACCGCAGGGCTTTGAACCAGGGGCAGCAACTGTGTCTTTGCGTGGCGTTTTCAGCCGGGCGCGACATGCTCGACCCCGAAGCGCTGGTCCTGTTGTCGCAATTTCACAACGACAGTTTGGAGTGGTTGAGCGCCGCCTTCGCCCGCGCCCAGAAAGACGGATCAATGCAGGGCATCACGGACCCCAAGACAGAAGCGGCGGCCTGTTTGGCCCTGCTGGAAGGCGCGCAGCTGATTGCGCGGGCTGCAAAAGACCTCGGCCCGTATGACCGGGCCACTCGTGCTTTGACACAACGGATCACATGACCACAGAAAGGTGCCACATGCGTATCAATGCAGATTTCACCAAGCGGGTAGTGGTGCGCCCAGACGATTACAATTGGGTCAGTTCACCCGCTGCCGGAGTGGAGCGGATGATGCTCGACCGGATCGGTGACGAGGTGGCCCGTGCGACAACGATCGTGCGGTTTACACCGGGGTCGTACTTTGATGCCCACACGCATGACGGCGGCGAAGAATATCTGGTGCTGGAGGGGACGTTTTCGGATGAAAGCGGGGATTATCCGGCGGGCTCTTATGTGCGCAATCCGATTGGGACGTCACATAAGCCGCACACGGTTGAGGGCTGTACGATACTGGTCAAGCTGCATCAATTTGCCGAGGACGACACGGCACATTTCAGTGTGAATACAACGTCTGAGGCGTTTCGCCCCGGCGCGGTTGAGGGATTATCCGTTTTGCCCCTGCATTCAGCGCATAACGAAAATGTCGCCTTGGTGCGCTGGGCCCCCGGCACGCAGTTCAATGCGCATCAGCATTGGGGTGGCGAAGAGATCTTTGTGCTGGACGGCACCTTTGAGGACGAGCATGGCCGCTATCCTAAAGGCAGCTGGTTGCGTTCGCCACATCTGTCGCAGCACACACCGTTTTCAAAAGAGGGCTGCCTGATCTGGGTGAAAACTGGACATTTGCCCTTTGAGTGACCCAAAGCGCATGCCGGGCTGAAGCCCGGCCTACGTTCATTAATAACCGTCGCGCGGGGTTTATCCGGCGATCATCTCGGCTTGTTTCACGATCACTTCGGCTTGTTTGATCGACGCAATATCAACCAGACGCCCCTTGTAGGTGGTCGCGCCTTCGCCGCGGGCTTTGGCCTCTTCCATGGCAGCCAGAATTTCGCGGGCTTCCTGTACGGCCTCATCGGACGGGGTGAACACCTCGTTTGCCAGGGCGATCTGCTTGGGGTGGATGGCCCATTTGCCGACCATGCCCAGGGTCGCCGAGCGCAACGCCTGCGCGCGAAACCCTTCGTCGTCCGAGAAGTCACCGAACGGGCCATCCACGGGCAACAATCCATGCGTACGGCAGGCGGCGACGATGGCGGCTTGCGCCCAATGCCACGGGTCTGACCAGTACTTCTCACCTTCGCGGTGCATGTAGTAGTTTTCCTGCGTGCCACCGATGCCTGTCGTGGCCATGCCCATCGAGGCGGCAAAATCCGCCGCACCCAGACTCATCGCTTGCATACGCGGGCTGGCGGCGGCGATTTCTTCCACATGAGCGATGCCCGCGGCGGATTCGATGATCACCTCAAAGCTGATCGGCTTGGTCCGGCCCTTGGCGCGTTCGATGGCAGTGACCAGAGCGTCCACGGCGTAGATATCCCCGGCACAGCCCACCTTGGGGATCATGATCTGATCCAGGCGGTCGCCGGCCTGTTCCAGCAGGTCCACCACATCGCGGTACCACCAGCCGGTGTCGAGCCCATTGATCCGGACGCTGAGGTATTTGTTGCCCCAATCTACGGTGTTGATCGCCTCGATCGTATTGGCGCGGGCGACATCTTTGTCGGTGGGGGCCACGCTGTCTTCGAGATCAATGTTGATGACGTCTGCGGCGCTGGCGGCCATTTTCTCGAACAACTTTACGTTGGAGCCGGGGCCAAACAATTGGCAACGGTTGGGACGGGCAGGTGCGGGCGGTTGCAGACGGAAGCTCATGGGCGGTGTTCCTTCGGATTAGGAAATTGCGGAAAACTTGGGTCAATCGGTATAAAATTACACATCTGGCTGCAAGGTGATTTTGCAGGTGCAGCATTGCCAGGATGCGACCCCCCTGTCGCAAACAAGAGCGACCGCCTGAACACGCTCCTGATAGCCCAAGGGTATGAAACGCGCATTGATCGACAACTGGGCCCTGTTTTTGGGCATGATGATGCTGATGGTGGCCAATGGCTTGCTGGTCACGCTGTTGTCGATCCGCGGCGCCGGGTTGGGGTTTACCCCGCTGACCATCTCGCTGATGCAGGCCTGTTACCCTCTGGGAGCGCTGATCGGCACGGTGACAGTGCCACGCTATATTGCCAAGGTGGGGCATATCCGGGTGTTTTCGGCTTTGGCCTCACTCGTCTCCACTGCCGCTATCATTCACCTGCTGACCAATGATCCTTATAGCTGGAGCGCGATGCGGTTTCTGGCAGGCATCTGTTTTCCCGGGCTTTATGTGGTCACAGAAAGCTGGCTGAACGCCAAATCCGAGAATCGCATCCGCGCGCAGGTGCTGTCGATCTATTTCATCATCCAAACCCTTGGCCCCGCTTTGGGCACGGCGATGGTTGGCTTTCCTGATCCCACGGGCAACCTGATGTTCGGTATCGTGTCGGTGCTGATGTCACTGGCGATTGTGCCGCTCCTCTTATCCAACAACCGCGCGCCGGAATTTGAGGTGCCGGACCGGATGACAGTTGGACGGCTTTACAAAGTGTCGCCCATGGCTGTGACCGGCATTGTGTTGATGAGCATCGGTGTTTCGGCCTGGTTCATCGCCCTGCCGCTTTATGCGTTGCAACAGGGGTTTTCGGCGGCGCAGGCCTCGGGGGCGCTGGTGGTCGCCATGTTTGCAGCGGCGGTTTCGCAATATCCGGTGGGCTGGATTTCAGATCATACGGACCGGCGCTATGTGGTGATCGGGCTGGCCGCGATCTCGGCGTTGGCCGCCCTTTGGATGGCTGTGGATACCTCCCCGTCTCGCACGGTGATCGGCTTTGCCGTGATCGCGGCCGTCACCCTTCCGATCTATTCCATCCTCGCCGCCCACGCCAATGATCAGCTGACCCCGGCACAGGTGGTGCCTGCCAGTGGCACCATGGCGTTCCTGCTGCAATTGGGTCAGGTCTTTGGCATGTTGCTGGGCCCAAATATGATTGCGATGTTTGACGGGCGTGGATTGCAGATCATGCTGGTGGCCATCGGCGTGGGTGTGGCCATGATTGCCATCGCCCGCCGCGTGAGCAGCGAAGCGCCTGAAGACACCGGCGAGGTGGTCGCCACGGGTGTCATCGGCATGGCCTTGCCCGGCATGTTGCAGGCGCAGGTTCTGTCAGACGAAGACGATGAAACGCAAAATTGACCCGCCGCTTCGGCGATACTGGGCATTTCTTGCGTAAATCACCCGGTTCGCTGAAAGATTCTTGCGCTTGATTTGGTTCCAGCTTGCATTTCGACAAGAAATCGCTTGGAAGGCATAGGAAACTGCCACAAACCTGATTCCGCCTGGGAGGCTCTGCTATGATCGAATCACCATATCTGCTGTTTTTGGGCGATGCGCCTGACATGTTGGCGGCCAAAGTGGCCATCGGCATCCGTGACTGGCGGCCTGACTATGCCCTTGGCCAAATCCGGTTGCCCGGATGTGGTGCTGATCTGGGTCTGAAAGATCTTTCTCTGGCCGAGGCCAAGGAGGCGGGTGCCAAAACGCTGGTGATTGGTGTGGCCAACCGTGGCGGTGTGATCAGTCAGGCCTGGAAAGAGGTTCTGATCGAAGCGCTGGAAATGGGTTATGATCTGGCGTCCGGCCTGCACAACCTGCTACGCGACGAGGGCGATTTGACCGCTGCCAGCCAGACCCATGGCGGCACCTTGCATGATGTGCGTGTACCTTCGGTGGGTTATCCGATTGCAAACGGCAAGAAACGCACCGGCAAGCGTTGTCTGGCTGTGGGCACCGATTGTTCCGTGGGCAAGATGTACACCGCCATGGCGATGGAGCGTGACATGCACGCCGCTGGCATGAAGGCCACATTCCGTGCCACAGGTCAGACAGGTATTCTGATTACGGGCCACGGCGTGCCTCTGGATGCGGTTATCGCGGATTTCATGGCGGGCTCAGTTGAGTATCTGACGCCCGACAATGACGCAGACCACTGGGACCTGATCGAAGGGCAAGGCAGCTTGTTCCATGTCAGCTATTCCGGTGTGACCATGGCACTGATCCACGGCGGTCAGCCTGACGCGCTGATCCTGTGCCATGAACCCACCCGCGAGCATATGCGCGGATTGCCCGAATACACGCCGCCCTCACTGGAACGTCTGCGCGACATGGCTCTGCCGATTGCCCAGATCGCCAACCCGGCCTGTCAGGTTGTAGGCGTGTCGGTGAACACCCAGCATATGTCCGAGGACGATGCCCGCGCCTATCTGGCCAAGGTTGAGGCGGATATGGGCCTGCCTGCGACCGACCCCTATCGCTTTGGGTCGGGCAAGCTGGTGGATGCTCTGGCGGCACTTTAACGCATTGGTTTCGCCGGGGGTGCCTTTGGGACGCCTCCGGCGGGAGTATTTTTGGCAAGATGAAGGGGCCCCGCGTGCAGATTTCAGTGACGTCCGATGTGTTCAAGCTGGCACAGGTGTTTACCATCTCGCGCGGCAGCCGGACCGAAGCCAAGGTGTTGACCGTTTCAGTGGAAGACGGTGGTGTGCGTGGTTGGGGCGAATGTGTGCCTTATGCACGATATGACGAGACACTAGAAAGTGTGACTGCGGAAATCGAAGGCTTGCCCGGTGATATCACACGGGACGCACTGTATGATCTGTTGCCAGCCGGGGCGGCCCGCAATGCAGTGGATTGCGCCCTTTGGGATCTGGAGGCCAAGCGCGCAGGCAAACGGGCGTGGGACTTGGCCGGATTGGCCAAACCAGGGCCGGAGATTACCGCCTACACACTGTCGCTGGACAGCCCTGAAAAGATGCAGGCGCAGGCCGCTGAGAATGCGTTCCGCCCCTTGTTGAAAATCAAACTGGGCACACCGGATGACATGCCCAGGCTTGAAGCCGTACGCGCCGGGGCGCCCAAGTCGACGATCATTGTGGATGCCAACGAGGGCTGGTCCGCCGAGGTTTATGCCGATCTGGCCCCGCATCTGGTGCGTCTGGGGGTGGCCCTGGTAGAGCAGCCCCTGCCTGCAGCAGATGATGATGCGCTGATTGGAATGGATCGCCCTGTGCCCGTCTGCGCCGACGAAAGCTGTCATGACCGCGGATCGCTGGCGCATCTGAAGGGCAAATACGATGTGGTGAACATCAAGCTGGATAAAACCGGCGGCCTGACCGAAGCGCTGAAGCTGCGCGCGGCCGCCGAGGCCGAGGGCTATAAGGTCATGGTCGGCTGTATGGTCGGTTCATCGCTGGCGATGGCTCCGGCGACTTTGGTGGCGCAGGGGGTGATGGTGACCGATCTGGACGGCCCGTTGTTGCTGGCCGAAGATCGCGAGATGCCGCTGAAGTTTGACGCAGTCGGCGTGCATCCGCCTGAGGCGACGCTGTGGGGCTGAGACCATGAGCCAAGCCACTGCCACCCCGCGAGCCCTGATCGAAGGCCAGGCCGCCCTGATTGTGATCGACATTCAGGCCAATACTTTTGCCGAGGGCGGAGGGGATGGGGCGATACCCTGCATGGAGGGGTATGCCGATCGTATGTTGGCCGCCCGTCAGGCGATTGACGCGGCCCGCGCGGCCAATATCCCCATTGTCTATATTCAAGAGGTGCATCGCCCGGATCATGTGGATTTCGGCCGCGAGTTGGACGGATCAGAGACCGTGCATTGCATCGAAGGTGATGCAGGCACGGAAATTGCCGTTGATGAAATGGGGTTTCGTAACGGCGACTATCTTGTGCCAAAACGGCGGTACTCAGCCTTTTTCGGCACAGATTTGGAAATCCTGTTGAAGGGGTTAAAGGCACAGACGCTGATTTTGGTTGGCGGGCTGACGGATGTTTGTGTGCACTACACTTTCGTGGATGGCCACCAACATGATTATTTTTGCCGCGTGATAGAAGATTGCGTTGCAGGTTCAACGATTGAAGCGCATGAAGCGTCGTTGAAAGCGATGGAATATTTACAAACCGGCGCGCGCCGCAGCCTGCCCGAAGTGGTGGAAGCCATGGCACAAATCGCACCAAGTTGAGAGGATCCGACATGACCCGTACAGTTTATGTGAATGGAGATTACCTGCCCGAGCACGAGGCCAAGGTCTCAATCTTTGACCGGGCGTTCCTGATGGGCGACGGTGTCTATGAAGTTACATCGGTGCTGGGTGGCAAGTTGATTGACTTTGATGGCCACCTGAAGCGGCTGGAGCGTTCCTTGAACGAGCTAGACATGCCGCACCCTGCTGCGATGGGCGATCTGCTGGAGATCCACCGCGAACTGGTCCGGGTGAATGAGATCACCGACGGGATGGTGTATTTGCAGGTCACCCGTGGGTCAGACGGCGATCGGGATTTTGTCTTTCCGAACCCCGAGACGACTGCGCCAACTGTGGTTCTGTTCACTCAGTCCAAGCCGGGAATGGCCAAGGCCCCTATGGCCGACAAAGGCATGAGCGTCATCAGCGTGGATGATCTGCGTTGGGGACGGCGCGATATCAAGACGGTTCAGCTGCTCTACCCGTCCATGTGCAAAATGATGGCGAAGAAAGCCGGTGCCGATGATGCCTGGCTGGTACAGGATGGCTTTGTGACCGAAGGGTCATCTAACAACGCCTATATCGTGAAAGATGGCAAGATCATCACCCGTGAGCTGAGCAACGACATCCTGCACGGGATCACCCGCGCCGCTGTGTTGCGCTTTGCGGCAGAGGCACAGATGGAAGTGGTGGAACGCAACTTTACCATCGACGAAGCCAAGGATGCGGACGAGGCGTTTATCACCTCAGCCAGCACCTTTGTCATGCCTGTCGTCAAGGTAGACGGCGAGACTTTGGGCGATGGGACGCCGGGACGTGTGGCCAAGCGTCTGCGCGAGATTTATCTGGACGAAAGCCTGAAAACAGCGATCTGAGCGTGCGGTTTTTGTCAGCCTTCCTCTAGAGATCACGCAGGGGTGCCATAGCTCTGCGATAGGCTTCGACAATCTGATCCCGGGCGGTATGGCGGCCATTTTGCACCATATGCCGCCCGGCGGACCAGACATCACGCACCATACGATCGTCGCCCGCGAAGATCCACGTATCGAGCAGCATGTCGCCCGTCTGCCCTGCAAGATCAAAATGGTCGGCGTCGAGGGTCATGAGGTCGGCCCAGGTTCCCTCGGCAATGGCACCTGATGTACGTCCAGCCGCTTGGGCACCGCCTGCGCAAACGGACCCAAACAAACGGCGACCCGTAGACAGATCAGGTGTGGCCAGAGCGGCGCGCGAGTGGTCACGCAGCCGTTGTGAATAATCCAGCGTGCGCAGTTCCTCGGAGAGGGAGATGCGGATGTTGCTGTCGGACCCGATGGCAACTGCGCCATGGTTGTCAAACCAGCGAACGCCGTCAAAAATGCCATCGCCCAGGCTGCTTTCGGTGATCGGGCACAGGCCAGCGACAGCCCCCGTCGCGGCCAAGCTGGTGGTTTCATGGGGTTGCATTTGCGTGCAGTGGATCAGGCACCACCGGTCATCGACATCCACGTTGTCCAGCAGCCATTCGACCGGGCGCGCACCCCAGGCGGCTTGTACGTCTTCAACTTCTTTGATTTGTTCGGCGAGATGCAGATGCACGGGCCCTTCCGGGCACAGGCCCGCTGCGCGTTTGAGGTCCTCAGGGGCCACCGCGCGCAAGGAGTGCGGGGCGACCCCAAGCGTGGCATCGGATGGCAGAGCCGCCAGGGTGGCACGGCAATCGTCCAGCAGGCGCGCATAGCGGTCCGGGTCATTGCCGAACCGAATTTGCCCCGGCCCCAACCCGGATTTGTCACAGCCGCCGTATTGGTATTGGACTGGCAACAGGGTCAGGCCGATGCCCGTTTGCTGGGTCGCCGCCGTGATGCGCTGCGCCATTTCCGACAGGTTGTCATAAGGCACACCTCCCGGCTGGTGATGCAGGTAATGGAATTCAACGTTGGTGGCATAGCCCGCCTCAAGCATCTCCATTTGCACAAGGGCCGCGATGGCCTGGACCTGTTCCGGCGTCAGCTGATCCAGAAACCGGTACATCAGCTGTCGCCATGTCCAGAAGCTGTCACTTGGATCGGGGCCGCGGCGTTCGGTCATCCCAGCCATGGCGCGTTGAAACGCGTGGGAATGGGCATTCACGGGTGCAGGCAAGAGGATGCCCACACGGTGTCCGGTCTCAGGTGCTCCGGTTTGCACCGACGCGATGCGCCCTTCGGGCGATAGTGTGACGGCCACATCTGATTCCCAGCCCGAAGGCAGCAACGCCGTCTTTGCCCAGATCGTGCTCATATCCATTTCCCGAGTTGACAGATTATTATGTCTATACATAATATCCAGAACGACTCGGCTAATCAAGATGAATGTGACTGCCATGCTGCTGACCAACGCAACGATTGCCACGATGGCAGGGGGCGCGCCTTACGGGCTGCTCCGGGATGGGGCTGTTTGGATCAAGGGCGGGGTGATCGCCTGGGTCGGACCCCAGGCAGATGCCCCCTCGGAGGCCGGACCCACCGAGGACATGGCCGGGCGTCTGATCACCCCTGCCCTGATAGATTGTCACACGCATATTGTGCACGGTGGCAACCGCGCCGGCGAATTTGAAATGCGTCTGAACGGTGCCTCTTATGAAGAGGTGGCACGTGCCGGAGGCGGCATTGTCTCCACCGTAAAAGCCACGCGCCTGGCCACCGAGGCCGAGCTGCTGGCCGGGGCTTTGCGCTTTGCCGATGCGTTGATCGCAGAAGGCGCGTCCGTCATTGAAGTCAAGTCCGGCTATGGGCTGGACATCGAAACCGAATTGAAAATGCTACGCGCCGCCCGTGCGATTGAAACCGCAAGACCTGTGCGTGTGAAGACATCTTTTCTGGGCGCGCATGCCGTGCCTGCCGAGTTTCAAGGGCATGCCGCGCAATACATATCAGAAGTTTGCCTGCCCGCCTTGGAGGCCGCCCACGCCGAAGGGCTGGTCGATGCGGTGGATGGATTTTGCGAAGGCATCGCCTTTTCGGTTGAAGAGATTGAACCGGTGTTCGCCCGGGCAAAAGAGCTGGGTATTCCGGTGAAGCTTCATGCTGAACAGCTGAGCCATATTGGCGGCACACAACTGGCTGCGAAGTACGGCGCGCTGTCGGCGGATCATGTGGAATATGCCACGGACACAGACGCGCAGGCCCTGGCCGCCGCCGGGTCTGTGGCCGTGATCCTGCCCGGCGCGTTCTATACCATCCGCGAGACCCAAGCGCCGCCTATCGACGCCTTCCGCAAGCATGGTGTGCCGATGGCATTGGCCACGGATTGCAATCCGGGCTCATCGCCCATGGCCTCGCTGTTGATGACGATGAACATGGGCTGCACGTTGTTTCGGATGACCCCTGAGGAGGCCTTGGCCGGGGTGACACGTCATGCCGCGCGCGCGTTGGGATTGGAAGACATCGGCAGGATTGCCCCCAGCCTGCGTGCTGATCTGGCGATATGGGATGTCGCGGAACCCGCCGAGTTGGCCTACCGGATTGGGTACAACCCGTTGCACCGACGTATTTTTGGAGGTCAGGGATGACACAGGTTTTGGTTCCGGGCGCGACAACATTGGCGCAGCTCGAAGCGACGTGGCGTGGCAATCTGGCGGCATCGCTGGACCCATCGGTCAAGCCTGCGGTAGAGGCCGCAGCCGATCTGGTGGCCCGCGCGGCGGCTGGGAATGAAGCCGTCTATGGCGTGAACACCGGTTTTGGCAAACTGGCCTCGGTCAAGATACCGGCCAAGGACACTGCACAGCTGCAACGCAACCTGATCCTGTCGCATTGCTGCGGTGTCGGAGAGGCCTTGGATGTCGCCACAACGCGGTTGATGATGACATTGAAGCTCTTGTCTTTGGGCCGTGGGGCCTCGGGCGTGGCGTGGACCACCATTGAGTTGATCCAGGCGATGCTGGCCAAAGGGGTCACACCCGTTGTGCCCGAACAAGGCTCGGTCGGAGCATCGGGTGATTTGGCCCCGCTGGCGCATATGGCCGCCGCAATGATGGGCGAAGGCGAGGCATTTTACGGCGGCGCTCGCTTGTCTGCGGCTGACGCCTTGCGCGCGGCGGGACTGGAGGCGATTGAACTGGGTCCCAAGGAAGGGCTGGCGCTGATCAATGGCACACAGTTTTCCACGGCTTGCGCGCTGACAGGGTTGTGGAACGCATGGCGCAATGCCCAAGGGGCAGTGGTGACCTGTGCGCTCTCGACAGATGCCATCATGGGGTCCACGGCCCCATTGGTGGATGACATTCATACGTTGCGCGGTCATCGGGGCCAGATTGACGTGGCCCGGGCACAACGCGGATTGATGGACGGATCTGAAATTCGCGAGAGCCACCGCGAGGATGATGCCCGCGTACAGGATCCCTATTGCATTCGTTGTCAGGCACAGGTCACGGGTGCCGCCGTGGATCTGCTGCGCCGCGCCGGTGAGGTGCTGGAAATTGAGGCCAACGCGGTCACAGATAACCCGCTGGTGCTGGTGTCAGAGGGGCGCATCGTGTCGGGCGGGAATTTCCATGCCGAGCCTGTGGGGTTTGCCGCAGATCAGATAGCCATGGCAGTGGCCGAAATTGGGGCGATTGCCCAGCGCCGGGTGGCCTTGATGGTTGACCCGACGCTAAGTTTTGATCTGCCGCCGTTTCTGACGCCCGAGCCGGGGTTGAATTCAGGCCTGATGATTGCCGAGGTGACCACTGCTGCGTTGATGAGTGAGAACAAGCATCTGGCCAATCCCTGTACGACGGATTCGACGCCGACCTCTGCTAATCAAGAGGACCATGTCAGCATGGCCGCCCATGCCGCGCGTCGGTTGCACCGGATGAACATGAACCTGAATACGATCCTTGGAGTCGAGGCGATTTGTGCGGCTCAGGGTATCGGATTTCGCGCGCCCTTGCAGACCTCCGCCCCTTTGCAAGCGGTGGTGACACGGATGCGGAAGTCTGTGCCTGTGTTGGAGGCCGATCGCTATCTGGCCCCTGACCTGTCCTCGGCGGCTGAGATGATCCGCGACGGAGACTTGGTGACCGCCTCGGGCCTTGAGATGACACTGTGAGTTTATTGGACTGGAGACCGAGATGACCAACCCGCGTCACAACACCCGCGATATTTACCCTGACACTGGGGCCGAGATCACGGCAAAGCACTGGACCACCGAGGCGCCGATGCGGATGCTGATGAACAACCTGCACCCTGACGTGGCCGAAAACCCGCATGAGATTGTGGTTTACGGCGGGATTGGCCGGGCGGCACGGACCTGGGAGGATTTTGACCAGATCGTGGCCAGTCTGAAAGAGCTGGAAGAGGACCAGACCTTGCTGGTGCAATCGGGCAAGCCAGTGGGCGTGTTTCAGACCCATAAAGACGCGCCGCGCGTGTTGATCGCCAACAGCAACCTGGTGCCGCATTGGGCGAATTGGGATCACTTCAACGAGCTCGATAAGAAAGGCCTGATGATGTACGGCCAGATGACCGCTGGGTCATGGATTTACATCGGGACGCAAGGCATTGTGCAGGGGACCTATGAGACCTTTGCCGAGGCTGGGCGGCAGCATTACGACGGCAACCTGACAGGGCGCTGGATCTTGACCGGGGGCCTGGGTGGCATGGGTGGCGCGCAGCCCTTGGCGGCGGTGATGGCCGGGGCCTGCTGTCTGGCCGTTGAGTGCGACGAGACCCGCGCCGAGTTCCGCAAACGCACGCGCTATGTGGACGAGATCACCCATGATCTGGACGAGGCCCTGGCGATGATCGACGCTTGGTGCAAGGCCGGAGAGGCCAAGAGCGTGGCACTGATTGGCAATGCGGCGGATGTGTTTCCTGAATTGGTCAAGCGTGGCGTGAAGCCGGATATGGTGACCGATCAGACATCGGCGCATGACCCGGTGCATGGGTATTTGCCGCAGGGTTGGACTGTGGGCGAATGGCGCGCCAAGCAGGAAAGTGATCCAAAAGCCGTTGAGAAAGCCGCGCGCGCCAGCATGAAGGTACATGTGCAGGCCATGGTGGATTTCTGGAACGCCGGCGTGCCGACGCTGGATTATGGCAACAACATCCGTCAGGTGGCTTTGGAAGAAGGGCTGGAGAACGCCTTTGCCTTTCCGGGGTTTGTGCCTGCGTATATCCGGCCTCTTTTCTGCCGCGGGATTGGACCATTCCGGTGGTGCGCCCTGTCGGGTGACCCGGAAGATATCTACAAGACCGATGCGAAGATGAAGGAATTGTTCCCCGAGAACACCCATCTGCACAACTGGCTGGACATGGCGCGCGAGCGGATTGCCTTTCAGGGCTTGCCTGCGCGGATCATGTGGATTGGTTTGGGCGATCGGCATCGCGCCGGGTTGGCGATCAACGAGATGGTGCGCAGTGGCGAGTTGAAAGCGCCCGTTGTGATCGGGCGGGACCATTTGGACAGTGGCTCGGTCGCGTCGCCCAACCGGGAAACCGAGGCGATGAAAGATGGATCAGATGCCGTGTCCGATTGGCCGCTGCTGAACGCATTGCTGAACACCGCATCAGGCGCGACATGGGTATCCCTGCACCATGGTGGCGGCGTGGGCATGGGGTTCAGCCAGCACTCAGGCATGGTGATTTGCTGTGACGGGACCGAGGATGCAGACCGCCGCATTGGTCGCGTCTTATGGAACGACCCAGCCACGGGTGTCATGCGCCATGCGGATGCAGGCTATGACATCGCCATTGACTGTGCACGGGAACATGGGCTGAATTTGCCAGGTATCTTGAAGTGACCCGGCGCGTGCCGGGCTGAAGCCCGGCCTACGACAATTGGGGGGACGTGTGGAATGGACTATGCACCGGGGGTTGAACCTTGCCCTCTGCCCTATTCTCCGTTCAAAAGCTGCACCGTGCCGCGCCCCATTGGCTGGCTGAGCACTCTCAGCAGGGACGGCGTGCATAACCTTGCCCCCTACAGCCAATGGCAAAACCTGACTTATGATCCGCCGATGGTGATGTTTGCGGCCAACCAACACACAGACGGGCGGCGCAAGGATACGGTGATCAACGCCGAAGATACCGGCTGGTTTGTGTGGAACATGGCCACTTATGCGCTGCGCGAGGCGGTGAACCTGTCGTCAATGGCACTGGCCTCGGGCGAAGATGAATTTGACCACGCCGGTGTCACCAAAGAGGCTTGCACAGATGCGCCGGGATACCGCGTGGCTGAAAGCCCGGCGCATTTTGAATGCAAGTATATCGCCACGCACCGCCTGCCTGAAAGCACGGCTGGGGGCTTCGTGGATGTGGTCTATGGCCAAGTGATGCGCATCCATGTGCGCGATGAGGTGATCGGCACGGACGGCAAACTCGACATCCCGAAAATCGAGCCCATCGCAAGAATGGGATACTATGACTACACAGTCGTGCGCGACGTATTTGAGATGCGCATACCGAATGCCAGCCAAGCGGAGGCAGATGGGCTGGAAGGCAAATCCTGAAGAATTCAAAAGGAGGACGATAAGATGAAAAGACGTGACTTTATCAAGGCCGGTGCGATTGGCACCGCGGCCACGGCCATTGCGGCCCCTGCGATTGCGCAGGATATCACCGAATGGACGATGGTGACGGCCTGGCCCAAGAACCTGCCTGGCCCCGGTGTGGCGGCGCAAACGCTGGCCGACCGGATCACAACGCTGTCCGGTGGCCGCTTGCAGGTGAAACTGCATGCCGCTGGCGAGATTGTCCCCGGGCGCGGTGTGTTTGATGCGGTCTCTGAGGGTACGGCGCATCTTTATCATGCGGTACCTGCTTATTGGGGTTCCAAATCCAAGGGCATCTTGTTGTTCGGCTCGCAACCCTTTGGCCTGCGCGCGGATGAGCAGGTGGGGTGGATGACCCATGCGGGTGGTCAGGCGCTCTATGACGAGATGTATGGCCGATTTGGCATCAAGCCGTTTCTGTGTGGCAACTCGGGCCCGCAATGGTTTGGCTGGTTCCGAAATGAAATCAACTCGGTGGATGATCTGAAGGGCATGAAATACCGCTCGACCGGTCTGGCTTCGGAAATGTGTGCCGAGATCGGGATGGCAGTCCAGGCCATGTCCGGCCCTGCGATGTTCCAGGCGATGCAATCAGGTGCTTTGGATGCCGGCGAATTTATCGGGCCATGGACCGACAGTGCTCTGGGCTATCACCAGATCGCCAAGAATTACTATTGGCCGGGTATTGGTGAGCCTTCGTCAGCCGAGGAATGTGGTGTGAATGCCGAAGCCTATAACGCCCTGCCCGATGACCTGAAACTGGTGGTCTCAACGGCCTGCTCCAGCCTCTACAATGATGTCTGGACCGAGTATGAGACCAAACACGCCCGCGCGTTGGAAAAGCTGGTTGCCGACGAGGGCGTCATGGTGCGCGAACTACCTGAAAGCATCGTGATGGAGATGGGCAAGGCGGCAGATACCGTCATTGGCCGTCTGCGCGAAGATGACGACGAGCTGGTCAAGCGCATCGCTGAAAGTTTTGTCGCCTACCGTGACAGCATTGGTCGCTACATGGTCTATGCCGATGGCGGCCAAATGAACGCCCGCGCCAAGGTGCTGGGCTATTAAAATCAGGCGTGGCCCCGGTGAAGTGCCGGGGCCGCTACCACGAACTGGGGGCAGGTATGGAGCAGTTGGCCAACAGGCTGGATTGGATCAACCGCAGCGTCGGGATGACCGTGCGCTGGCTGGCCATTGCCATGGTGCTGGTGCAGTTTGGCATCGTGGTCCTGCGTTACGTTTATGGTGTCAGCTCCATCGCGGTCAACGAAAGCGTTCTCTACATGCACGCCACGCTGTTTATGCTGGGCGCGGGCTACACGCTGTTGGTGGATGATCACGTGCGTGTGGATATTTTCCAGGCCAAAGCCAGCGAGACTGGCAAGGCCCGGATTGATGTGTTTGGACATATCTTCCTGCTGATCCCGTCCATGCTGGCGCTGCTCTATTGGTCCTTTCCTTCCGTCCGCAATGCGTGGAAAATCTATGAAGGCGCTATTTCCGTCGGCGGCATTCCTGGCGTGTTCCTGCTGAAAACTCTGATCCCAGCCTTTTGCATCCTGCTTATTATCCAATCGCTGGCCTGCCTGATCCGTAACCTACTGAGGCTACGCGGCTGATGCTGGAATACCTCGATCTTTTGATGTTTGCCGCCTTGATGGGCACGATCCTGCTGGGTTTTCCGGTCAGCTTCGCCATTGCAGGCACGGCCATCGCATTCGCCTATCTGGGCTGGGCCACCGGGCATATGCAACTGGGTTTGCTGGGCGCATTGGGTCAGCGTGTGTTTGGCGTCCTCACCAATGATGTGCTGATCGCAATCCCGCTGTTTGTGACCATGGGTGTGATCCTGGAACGCTCGCGCATTGCCGAGGATTTGCTGGACACCATGGGCCGCCTCTTTGGCCAGCTGCGCGGAGGCCTAGGCATAGCGGTGATCCTTGTGGGGGCCTTGCTGGCGGCCTCAACCGGCATTGTCGGTGCGACTGTGATTGCCATGGGCCTGATCGCCCTGCCCACGATGCTGCGCACCGGGTATGATCCACGCCTGGCCTCGGGGCTGGTCTGTACCGCCGGAACACTGGGGCAAATCATTCCACCATCGACCTTGTTGATCATCCTGTCTGATGTGATGTCCTCGGCCTATCAACAGGCGCAATATGAGCAGGGCAAGTTTTCGGTTGAGACCATATCGGTGGGTCAGATATTTGCCGGAGCGCTGATCCCCGGTCTGACGCTGGTGGCGATTTATATCCTCTATGTTTTGGTCCGGGGCATCATACGTCCGGATGATATGCCCCCTGCCCCCACACCCGAAGGCCGCCCCGCGTTCAGCGAGCTGGCAGGGGCTGTCTTGCCACCCGTCATGCTGATCATCGCAGTCTTGGGGGCAATCCTCGGTGGGATCGCCACCCCGACCGAAGCGGCATCCGTGGGGGCTGTTGGTGCCATTCTGATGGCAGGCGCTCGGCAAGGGGTCTCCAAACGCCTGATCCTGACAGGGGCGGCTGCGCTGCTGGTCCTTGCCATTGCCGCAGGTGTGGCACCCGTGCGGTTGCAACGCTCGGATGCAGACGCAACGGCCTACACGCTGGCCGTTTTGTATGGCGCGCTGGCCTTGGTAGGGTTCTGGGCCATTCTGGCCTCGCTCATCCGGCTGAACCGTGAAAAGGTTTTGGCCTCTGCCGTGACCACAACCATGACCGTCTCGGCTATGATCTTTGCAACCATCCTGATGGCCTCGGTGTTCTCACTGGTCTTCGTCGGACTGGGCGGTGAAGACCGCGTGGCGCATATCCTTGAAAGCATGCCAGGTGGTGCGACAGGGGCTTTGATCTTTGCGATGGCGCTGATTTTCGTGCTGGGGTTCTTCCTCGACTTTGTCGAGATCACGGTGATCTTGCTGCCGCTGCTGGCTCCGGTTCTGATCCTGATGGGCCACGACCCGGTCTGGCTGGCCATTCTGATCGCGATCAATCTGCAAACCAGTTTCCTGACGCCGCCCTTTGGCTTCTCTTTGTTCTACCTGCGCGGAGCGGCCCCACCCGAAATCACAACGGGGCAGATCTACGCTGGCGTCGCCCCCTTCATCTTGCTCCAAATACTCGGAATCGCTACCATCTGGGCCTTTCCAGCGCTGGCCACCTGGTTGCCGAGCGTTGTTTTTTAATCCTCAGAACGTAAAAGGCCCGCCACAATGGGCGGGCCTTTTGTGCATTGAGCCTACAGACTTACTTTTTCAGCGAGTCGCGGATTTCCATCAGGATATCCAGCTCGGAAGGACCAGGATCTTCGGCTGGCGCTTCTTCTTCGGCTTTCTTGGTTTTGTTCACAGCCTTGACCAGCATGAACACAACCCAGGCAATCACGAGGAAGTTGATGATCGCCATGATGAAGCGACCGTAGGCAAAGACAGCAGCGCCCGCTTCTTCGGCTTCAGCCATCGAGGCGTACTCGCCGTCACCCAGCACAGCATGCATGCCTGAGAAGTCAGTGCCGCCCATGAAGAGGCTTATGATCGGGTTGATCAGATCTGCCACCAATGAGCCAACGATCGCGGTGAACGCTGCACCGATGATGATACCAACGGCCATGTCCATGACATTTCCCTTGGCGATGAAATCTTTGAACTCTTGAATCATTTTTCGTCCCTTTGTCGTGTTCTCTTGCGACAGATGTCCCGTTCGCGTCGCTTGTGTAGCATGAATTTTCATAAAGTTGGTGGGAATTTCATGGGAAAAACTGAAGTTCGGGCGTCAAAAATGAGACGTTTTGACCTTTTCCCATGCGAACTAGTGGATGGTCCTCACACGCGACGTGGATGTACATGCGTGTGTTTAGTGGTCACGCAGGCAGGGCGCCGTCTTGAACATAGCGCAGGATTTGCACCACTTGCCCTGGGGTACGCGCCACAGCCAATGCCGCGGCATCGACCTCTTTCAACGGGTGATCATGCTCGGGTGGGTGCAGGATGATCAGGGATTTGCCAAGGGCCGCCGCATAGCCGGCATCAAAGGCTGCATTCCATTGTTTGTATTGCTCGCCAAAGCGGACAACAACGATGTCGGCCTCCTCGATCCCTGTTCGGGTGCGGATCGCATTGATCTGAGCGCCCTTGCGGTCATGCCAGAATTTGTCCGGTTCCGCCCCCAGGATCGCCACGCCGCAATCATCTGAGGCCGCATGATCCGTGACCGGGCTGGAAAAGCGGACATCAAGGCCCGCCGACCCTTCGATAATCTGATCCCGCCAGTCGGTGTGAATTTCACCCGAGAGGTAAATATTAAGTGTCATCTTGGCCGCCTTTTCCATGTCTCTTCCGATGGTAGAGGACACGGTGGCAAGGACAAGGCCAAACTCAATTGGTCAGTTGCGGCGGGCCACGATATAGCGGCCGAGCGCCTCTTTAGGATAGCTGGATGTTTCAATGATGGAGAAGTCCGCATTTGTGATCATCTCCTCCAGCTGCGCATGGGTCAGCAGGTTGACATAGGGCGCTTTGCCCGCCCATTGCAGCAAGGGAATGAAGCGCAACATCAAGCGGATCTTCCAGCCGATATCCCGCTGCGCAAGACAGGGTGTCTTCGAGATAAACAACCCACCGGATTTGACCATCGGTGTGATCCGTTCAATCGCCTGTTTTGTCTGAGGCAGCAGATGCAGCAGGTTGTGGGCCATCACCACGTCGTATGGTCCTCCTTGCGGCAGGTTTGCTTCCAGATCAGCCGTGGTGAACTCAGCGTTTTCGATCCCATCCTCTGCCGCCCTGGCCTTGGCGATGCGGATCATTTCCGGCGAGATATCCGTGCCAGTGATGTGCCCCAAATGAGCGGCGAGTAACCGTGCGGTTCCACCGGTGCCACATCCCAGTTCCAAGGCCTGATCAGTGGGAGTGAGATAAGAGCGCGTACGGTCCAATGTGTAGTTGTATCCGTCCATATCGCGGATGGGGCTTTGCGCGTAGCGTTTCGCAGCTTTGTCCCAGAATGCCTTGGCGTCTACCATGTGATGTCTCCTTTACTTGGATTTATCCATGCAAGAACAGAATATTAATTGCGAAATCCTGTCTTATTACCATACAATTTTGCATGGATATGATGAACCAATCCTTTGATTGGAGCCAAGCCCGGGCCTTTTTGGCGACGGCAGAGGAGGGCTCCTTTTCCGCAGCGGCCCGCCGGTTGAAATTGACTCAGCCGACATTGGGCCGACAGGTGGCGGCCCTTGAGGACGACCTGGGCGTATTGCTGTTTGACCGTGTGGGCAAATCGCTGACCCTGACCGAAGCTGGCCGGGACTTGCTGGAGCACGTCCGTGCGATGGGTGATGCGGCAGATCGGATTTCATTGATTGCCAAAGGCCGATCACAGGCGATTGACGGGCAGATCAGCGTCACTGCCAGCGATGTCATGTCGACCTATGTTCTGCCCCCATTGCTGCGGACATTGCGACAACATGCGCCAAAACTGGAAGTGAACGTTGTTGCGACCAACGACATACGCGATTTGCTGCGCCGCGAGGCCGATATCGCGATCCGTCACGTGCGCCCGGAACAGCCCGAGCTGATCGCCCGGATGCTCTGCGAAGAGACAGCCCATTTCTACGCATCGCGCAGCTATCTGGAGACACGCGGCAGGCCAGCCGATATGGCTGCAATGGCCGCGCATGATTTCATCAGCTTTGGCGATCCCGAGCAGATGTTGCAATACATGCAGCCCAGCGGCCTGCCCGTCACGCGCGAGAATTACCGCCTGGGGTCTGCCAATGGCGTCGTGGCCTGGGAGATGGCCCGAAAAGGGTTGGGCATTGCGGTGATGGCCGATCATGTGGCCGAAGCGTTTCCCGATATGGAGCGTCTCCTGCCGGATATGGAGCCGTTCACCTTTCCGGTATGGCTGACCACGCACCGCGAATTGCACACCAGTCGCCCGATCCGCCTGGTGTTTGACATGCTGGCAGAGTTTCTGATCGACTGGCACAGCTAAGATCTAGCCCGGTGTCAGGTCACGTTCCATTGCAACTTTTTCACCCTGGGTGCGGACCAGCCGCCAGCCCAGATGCTGATAGAGCGCCACATTCTGCGGCTGGGCAGAATGCGTCGTAAGTTTCATGATATTGCACCCCGCAGAAACGGCTGCGGTGTTGGCGGTTTCAAGCAACTGCCTGGCAATGCCTTTTCCGCCATGATCCGGATGGATGGCGATGTTTTCCAGATAGGCCTCGGTCCCATCAACGGACAGGATCAAACCGCCGATGATCTGGTGAGGGTCTTTTGCAACCCAGACGAACGACGAGGCGATGGACTGCTCGATCCCACCCGACACATCGGGCAGAGAGATGCCTTGATCCGTATAGGGCGCATAGGCGGCGTCGACGCAGATCCGCAGACCTGAGGCATCCGCGGCCTCCGCCCTGTCAATAACAATCGCCATCTGATCAGCCGCGCAGGGTTCCGCCTGTGGCCTTTGTCACCTTCTCGACGATCTTGGCGGCCACAGCTTCGATATCCGCATCTTTCAGCGTTGCCTCGGTTGGTTGCAAGCGCACCGTGATGGCGAGGGATTTCTTACCCTCTCCCAGGCTACCACCGATGAATTCGTCAAACACGCGCACGTCTTCGATGAGCGCCTTGTCGGCGCCGGCGGCGGCATTGATCAAGGTCAGCGCCTCGACATCCGCATCCACCACAAAGGCAAAGTCCCTCTCGACGGCTTGCAAATCATTCAGGGCCAACGCCCCACGATTGGCGGTGGCGTTGCGTTTCTGCGGGATTTCATCTGGCCAGAGGGTAAAGCCCATAACCGGGCCTTTGACGTCCATTTCCGCCAGCACCTTGGGGTGCAATTCGCCGAAGACACCCAGAACTTTCTTGGGGCCAAGGCAAATCATGCCGTGCCGTCCGGGATGCCACCACTCGCGCGCGCCGCGCAGGATTTGCACCTTGGCGGGTGCCCCAAGGGCCGCAAGGATCGCTTCGGCGTCGGCTTTGACGTCATAGATATCCACGTTGCGCGATGTGCCATGCACATCCTTGGGCCCGGTGCGGCCCACAAGGATACCAGACAGCAGCCGGTGTTGCTCTTCAGGCTCGCCCCCGTGGAAGGCGTGGCCCATCTCGAACAAGGACAGGTCCATAAACCCACGCGCCTGATTGCGTGCGGCGGCCTGCAACAGGCCGGGCAGCAAGGCAGGGCGCATATGGCTCATCTCGGAACTGATGGGATTGGCCAGCATCGTGGCATCTGTCCCACCCCCAAAAAGCGTGGCGCTGGCGCGGTCAATGAAGCTGTAGGTGACACATTCGTTGTATCCCAGTGCGGCCGCCGTGCGCCGGGCGATTTGCTCGCGCTTTTGTGCCGCTGACAGGATCTGTTTGGGCACACCGTGGCCCATGCGTTTCATCGGGCGGCCCACCAGTTTGGTCAGTGACGCGATCCGCGCCACCTCTTCGACCAGATCGGCCTGGCCCAGAACATCGGGGCGCCAGCTGGGCACATGGGCCATATTGCCTTCCATGCGGAAGCCCAGCGCCGTCAGGGTCTGACGCTGTTCGCTTTCGGGAATGTCCATACCCACCAGCGATTGCACACGCGCCGGATCCAGTTTGTAGGCGCGGCTGACATCGGGCACCTGACCTGCGATCACCACGTTAGAGGCTTCGCCGCCGCACAGATCAAGGATCATCTGCGTGGCCAGTTCATGGGCTGGCATGTTGAAGGCCGGATCAATTCCGCGCTCGTTGCGGTATCGCGCATCCGAATTGATCTTCAGCGCACGCCCTGTGTGGGCAATCTGGATGTGGTCCCAATAAGCCGCTTCCAGAAACACATTGATGGTGTCCTCGGTGCAGCCCGTGGCCAGCCCGCCCATGATGCCGCCAATGCTTTCAATACTCTTGTCATCCGAGATCACCACCTGCCCGTCCGAAAAGGTATATTCCTTTTCGTCCAGACCTGTCAGCGTTTCACCGGCCTTGGCGCGGTGTACCCGCAGATTGCCGCTGACCTTATCCGCATCGAACACGTGCAGAGGGCGGTTGCGATCGAAGGTGAAGAAGTTGGTGATATCCACCAGCGCTGAAATAGGTCGCAATCCAATGGCACGCAGCCGGGTTTGCAGCCACTCTGGGCTGGGGCCATTTTTGACATTGCGGATCAGGCGCCCAGCAAAGACATGGCAACCGTTTTCTGTTGTGTCTTCGTCAATGGTGACATTGATCGGACACGGGAATTGACCTTCGACCTCAACTTCGGCTGCCGGTTTCATCTTGCCCAATCCACGCGCAGCCAGATCTAGCGCAATCCCGCGCACGCCCAGCGCATCTGGGCGGTTGGGCGTGATGGCAATTTCAATCACCGGGTCGACTTTGGCCGGATCATTCTCGGCAAGCCAATCGGTGAACCTGTCGCCCACTTCGCCTGATGGTAATTCGATGATGCCGTCGTGTTCCTCGCTAAGCTCCATCTCGCGCTCGGAACACATCATGCCGTAACTTTCGACACCGCGGATTTTGCCAACACCGATAGTGGTATCAATACCCGGCACATAGACGCCCGGTTTGGCGACCACCACGGTGATACCCGTGCGTGCGTTGGGTGCGCCGCAAATGATTTGCAACGAGCCCTCGTCGGTCAGCACCTGACAGACATTCAGGCGGTCCGCATCCGGATGTTTCTCAGCGTGAGTAACCTTGCCGATGGTAAACTCACCGAGCCTTGCGGCTGGGTTCGTCACCTCCTCGACCTCAAGGCCAAGATCGGTCAGCGCGTCACAGATTTCATCCACCGAAGCCTCGGTGTCGAGATGGTCTTTGAGCCAGGAGAGCGTGAATTTCATCGGTCAACAATCCGCAAGAATTATGGGTCTTGGCGGATGTATCGCATTGGGGGCGAAGGGGGAAGGCTGTTGATGGGTTGGGGTTTGAGTATTTTTGGCAAGATGAAGGGCGCGGGCACCCTCTTCATCTTGCTCCGGATACTCAGAAATCCAGCCTAACCCGGATCGCGGATCAGGCTTTGGCACATGCAATGCACGCCGCCGCCGCCTTGGGTGATCATTGACAGGTCCGGGTCGTAGATGGTGAAGCCGAGTGCCTTGAGTTTGGCCTTGAGCGTTTTGGAGCCTTCGGGCAGCAGCACGCGGTCTTTACCCAGTGCCACCACGTTGCATCCCAGCGCAATCGTTTCGGCAAAGGGCACTTCGACAATCTCGATGTTCTTGGCGCGCAGCCAATCAACAATCTCGGGGTCCGTACAATCGGTGCAGACGGCGGCCAGCTTGGGGGCCAGCATCACGACCATCAGGTCGATGTGCACATAGTAGGGGTCGATGTCGGCCAGTTTGACTTCCCAGCCTTCGGCCTCCATCCAGCCGGCAATCTGCTTGGCGCCTTGCTCCATTGTGCGCCCTTCTTCGCCTTCCCAGCCGATCAGCACGCAGCCCGGTTCGATCACGTTGAAATCACCGCCCTCAAAGGTGCCGGCGGTCACGAAATCGTAGATCGGTATGCCGAGGCTCTGGTAGGTTTCAATCGCGCGGAAGTTTTCACCGCGCCGCCAGTACTGCGCCATATGGGTGATGATCGCGCCGTAGGGCGTCATGATCGAGCTGTCACGGGCATAGACCTGATAGGGCAGATTCGGATCGCCCTTATGTTCGTGCACCTCAACCCCTGCGGATTGATAGGCGCTGACCATTTCGGCATGTTGACGGCGGGCGGTGTCCTGACTGAATGGCACCCCACGTCGCAGGGATTTCTTCGATACCGAGGAGGTTTGCAGCCACTGATAATTCTCAATCGGCCCCAGCAGAACCGAGCGCAGCGTGCCATAATCACTGTCCGCCCCCCATCCGTTCAGCTTGGGCGTGCCCCCGCCGTCCCGCCGTGCGTGCAGCGTAAATTCATTTGCCGGTTGGTCTTTCATGGGGATGCCCTCCTGATGTTATCCAAGGGGGGAGGCTGCTAGTGATTGAATTATGAGTCAAGGTGCAGCGTGAACAAAGCCCACGTATCATTTTGAGAAACGGACTTGACCTCACCTATCCGGTGATTTCTGGAACGTAAAAAAACAGGTAAGCCCAACCGATTATGAGAGAAGCAATCAATGTTGACGGGGCTGCCCACCCAAAGAACGTGGCATAAGGTGCTTCGCTTCGTCTGTTCAACTTATACCTGCGATCCCAGCCTATCTGAGCTCTTATCCCACTACCAACACCCAGGACGCCAACGATGCAAGTAGCCAGGCCAAAACCTGCGATGTAGGGCATCAAATCTGGGATTGCCTGGTGAGACAGCACCCAGCCGGAAAACAAGAGAGATTGAAAAATGGCCAACCAAGAAACTCTTTGATTAATCAGTGTTTCTTCAAAGTGCCAAAACTCCATTCCCTGTATTCGATCTTCGAGTAACTTTTCTAATTCGACCTTATCTCGAGAAACCTCTTGCGTGTTTCGATACAGCCCAATCTGATAGCCGAAGAAAGCAACACAAATCAGAAGTATTGAGGTTAAAAGGAGCACTACCTGCTCAACCCGCCATGCAGCGTCGGCACGTCCAGCCCTGCAAACCCGTAGTGGCGCAGCCAGCGCAGGTCGCTATCAAAGAACGCGCGCAAATCGGGGATGCCGTATTTCAGCATGGCGATGCGGTCGATGCCCACGCCGAAGGCGAAGCCTTGCCATTCGGCTGGATCAATGTTGCCAGCCTCCAGCACCTTGGGGTGGACCATGCCGGAGCCAAGGATTTCCAGCCAGTCGTCACCTTCGCCAATCTTCAATGTTCCGCCTTCCCAGCTGCAACGGATATCAACCTCAGCCGATGGCTCGGTGAACGGAAAGTGCGAGGCGCGGAAGCGCAGTTCGACGTCGTCTACTTCAAAGAAGGCTTTCACAAATTCCTCAAGGCACCATTTCAGGTTGGCCATGGAGATGTCTTTATCAATCGCCAGCCCTTCAACCTGGTGGAACATCGGCGTGTGCGTCATGTCATAATCTGCCCGGTAGACCCGACCCGGGGCGATCACCCGCAAGGGCGCACCTTCGGCCTGCATGGTACGGATTTGCACCGGCGAGGTATGGGTGCGCAGCACATGTGGCGGGCGATCGTCATCCGCCGCACGGTGGGTATAGAAGGTGTCCATCTCGGCCCGCGCGGGGTGGTGGCTGGGGATGTTCAACGCATCAAAGTTGTACCAATCGCTTTCGATCTGCGGGCCTTCGGCCACGGCAAACCCCATATCGGCAAAAATAGCGGTGACCTCTTCGGTGACCTGAGAGATCGGGTGGATCGTCCCGGTCCCACGCCCCCGACCCGGCAGTGTCACGTCCAGCCATTCGGTCTTCAGGCGTTCATCAAGAGCGGCATCGGCCAGCGCGGCCTTCTTGGCCGAGAGCGCCGAGTTGATCTCATCCTTCAGGGCGTTCAGCGCGGGGCCTGCCACCTGGCGTTCCTCGGGCGTCATTTTGCCCAGCTCGCGCATCTGCAAGGACACTTCACCTTTTTTGCCCACGGCTTGTACGCGGAGATCCTCCAGCGCGGCCTCGTCAGCGGCGTCGGCAATCAGGCCAAGGTATTTGTTGCGCAGATCGTCCATGGTGCTCTCCTGTCACATGCGGGTCTCTGCTAGCTGTGGCACGGCACAATTGCAAGCGCTTGGGCGTGTCCGCCTGTGCCTGCTCGGTGCTGGTCCAAAGTCTTTAAAATGCAAATAAAGCTGGCGATAAACCACATGGTTTTGCCAGATTTACGCCGGCGTGGCGCCGACAGGCAGGGGCAGTTTGACCGCAGATATTGCCCCCTGAGGAAAAGGACCCTGATATGACATTTTTGAAAACCCTTGCTGCCATCCCTGCATTTGCCATCGCCCTGAGCCTTGCGAGCCCGGCGGATGCCTTGGGTGTGGCCAAACGTTCAGCCCCTACGTGGGGTCCGCCTTCGACATATCAAGGACAGTGGTATGTGACCCCGGATGGGTGTTCTTACTCACGTGCGCAGGCCCCTGGCTACGAGGTGATGTGGGTCTTGATCATCAACCCGCATCACATCGGCCAGCCTGCTGCGGGGCGCCATTGTGAAACCATACTCCGCCCCAGCGCATAGTATATGACAGGCACGCCCAAATGGGAGCGCCTGTTTCGCTGCCAACCTCAATGCAGGCTACTTGCGTAGTCTTTGGTAAACTCCGTGTACCCGTTCGCCAGCACAGCGTGACGCCCCTGCATCTGCCGATGCAGCTCGGGCAATTGGTGAAACGGCACCTGAGGCAAGCTATGATGCTCGACGTGATAGGGCATGTTCCATGCCACAAAGCGCACGATCCGGTTGGTCAGGGTCGTGCGCGTATTTTCAAACATGTTTGTCACAAAGGCACAGCGTCCATGCTCGGCCAGTAAATACAGTCGCAGAAACGGTTGACCCAGCAAACACGGTAACAACCAGACCCAGAACAACAGGGGCGTAAACAGAAAGCTCGCCAAAACCAACCCGTAGAAAACCAGCATCCATTTTGCCTCGGTTCGGATCCGGGTGTGAGCACGTTGAGGCACATAATCCCCCGGATAACGGCCAAATGCATTTCCGATGGTTTTGTCAATCGTATCGACCCAATAGGGAATGCCTGAAACATATTGAATGTAAGCGCCCCATCCTTCGGGTTTAGCTCCGGCAATCAGCTCTGGGTCTTTTTCGGGGATATTGGTGTGTTTGTGATGTGCCAGATGGAAATATCTGAACCATTCGAAAGGCAATGCAATCAGCACCCCACAGATACGTCCGGTCCATTCGTTGATCCATTGAGTTTCAAAAGGGGTTTTATGGGTAGTTTCGTGTTCTAGCGTGAACAGAAAACAAATTAGGATGCCTTGCACGACCAGAATCACAGGCCAAAGAAACCACCCCTGTGAAATCCATAACCCAAAGAACAGGATCGCCCCGAGGTGGCCAGCCAAATGCCGTAGCCCGGGACCATCTGACAATGCATTTAAACGCGCGAGCGTATCGCGCGGCAAAGAAGATACAAATGTTAGATGATCCACCCAAACCTCCCACACAGTGCGGCAGATCGTGGGTCAGAATCCGAAGCGGGTCAAGGCCGGTGGGGCGGGCTCAACTCCAGCGATTTGCCTTACGTCCAGATGACAAAAACCGCTCCATCCCTTTGATTTCGCGATCATGCGCGGCCAAAAGGCGCAGTGCTTTTTCGCTGAGTGCCGGTTGCTTGGTGTCGTTTTTACTTACGTTCATGGTCATCGTTACGGTCCTTGCTGTGTGGCATGGAAATAAACTTACCAGACAGGGATCGCAGTGGGCTGTGCTGAAAATAAGGCAAAACAAAGGATTTTAGGGGAAATGCGAGACATCCGGTGGTTCATTCCTTTGAGCAAGGACTGCGCCAACAGGCATAGACCAAAGAAAAACGCCGCCGGTTTCAATCCGACGACGTCTTAAAGGTTTTGTCCCTCGAGGCGACTGGCTCTTTTCGGATGGCCAGTGGTCCTGAGTCGTTTATTGCGCCAGAGCCGATTTGGCTTGGTCTACAATTGCACCAAAGGCCGCTGGTTCATGCACAGCCAGATCGGCCAGAACTTTGCGGTCGACTTCGATGCCAGCCAGACCCAGACCGTTGATGAAGCGCGAGTAGGTCAGCGCTTCGTCGTGGCTGCGTACAGCTGCGTTGATCCGTTGGATCCACAACGCGCGGAAGCTGCGCTTGCGCGCTTTGCGGTCACGTGTTGCGTATTGGTTGGCTTTGTCGACAGCCTGTGTCGCGACCTTGAAGGTGCTCTTGCGACGGCCATAGTAACCTTTGGCGGCTTTGACGACTTTCTTGTGACGGGCGTGGGTAACTACACCACCTTTAACGCGTGCCATATCTCAAATCCTCCTTATCGCGCGTAAGGCATCATCGGTTTGATGATACCTTCGTCAGCTTTGCTCAGTGTGGACGTGCCACGAGCGTTACGGAGAAATTTGTTGCTGCGTTTGATCATGCCGTGCTGCTTGCCGGCCTGAGCGGCCACCACGCGGCCACTGGCCGTCACTTTGAACCGCTTTTTGCAGCTCGATTTTGTCTTCATCTTAGGCATTTCCGGCTCCTTCAAAGTTCGGACGGTAAGCGCGCGACTCGGCATGCCATTCTGGCCGGTCTCGCGGTGAGAGTTGGCGTATAGGCCGCGAACGCGCATATGGCAAGGAGATTCGTTTAGAACAGGCAGGTCTTGGAGCCCGAGCGACCAATATGGCTGGCAACGATCTATGACCTAGGCATAAGACCTTTTCGACAGGTTCAGAATGTATTGGCTGAACGCATCATCTTCGCCTTCCAACAGCCCGGGCAAACGCGCCCGGAAATCATCGCGACCACACCATTCAATCATGTCATCCTCCCATGACATCCAGCGGCGCTGGGCCTGCGGGCCCATACTGTCTGAATAAAGGATGATATAGGCTTTCTCAAACAGGCTTATGAGCATCCGAAAGATCACTTCGGTGCGTTCGCGTTGCTCGTCCGTAAACGGGTCGGGGAGGCGTGATTTGCTCAGCAATAACAGGTCTGCGTTGTCCATCACCATGCGCAGGAAATTGTCGTATTCCTCGCTTAGGTTCCGGTGCAGTTCGTGCTCTTCATTGCGTCGGCGCAGGCGCTCTTCCCGGATGATGATCATGATCGCAGCGGGGAACCCCAAAATGGTCACCACATAGCTGAGCGCTTCAAGCCAGGACATTAACATGATCTGCTCCCTCTGCGATCAGCTGCGTCTGAGCAGCACACTGATGCCCAGACCGACCAGAATAGCGCCGCCGATGCGGCTGCTCCAGCGGGCTGCGTTGCGCGATGTTCTGAGCAAAAGGGACATTCTGTCGGCCAGCACCACACACAAGACATCCGCACTGGAAAACATGATATTGACCACAGTGCCCAGGATCAACAGCTGCACCCAGACGGGAAACGTCGCAGTCGGGTCTGTGAATTGCGGTAAAAACGCCAGGAAAAACAGGGCTGTCTTCGGATTGAGCACTTCGACAGTGACACTTTCCCAGAAGGCGCGCTTGGGGGTTTTTGCCGGGATGTCTTGCATATCGCCCACTGAGTGGTGCGCACTGAAGACCATGCTCAGCCCAAGCCAAATCAGATAGGCTGCCCCTGCGAGTTTGAGGAGCAGATAGAGGCTGGGCACCAGTTGAAACAACACAGCCAGCCCAAGAGCCGCAGCCAGAACATGCACATACCCACCTAAGTGCAACCCCAACGCAGCCAGAAACCCTGCCCGCCTGCCGCGCGCTATGGTCTGGGCGGCGGTGTACATCAGAGCAGGGCCAGGCATATAGGCGAAGATGCCGGCGGCCAGCACAAACGCAATCAGAATGTCAAAGGAAGGCAATTGAGATCACCCAGCTGGTATGAGTGAATTTGGCGCACTCAAAGATCAAAGAAAATTGGCCACAACCCGAACAAATGCACCCGGCACGTCATGCAGTGAATACCCGCCGGGATGCGCGGAGATGGCCCATAAGATCAGCGCCCCCGCTGAAATAATAGTGAAGGCCGCAACACGAGGTGCACGGCCTTCTGAAATCGCGGAAAGGATCGACGGCACGGAAAACACGGCCAAAACGACGCCCACAACCAGAGCTATATCGGGATCCATACGTCCCTCCTGCAATATCTAAAGTGACCAGCGCAAGCTTAGCCCGGATCAGTGGAATAAATCAAACTTTCCTGACAGGGTGCAATTCGCAAGATGTTTGTGGTTCCGGGTACATTGAAGGGAACGCCCGCAGTGATAACGATCTGATCGAGAGGTTCTGCGTAGCCCTGAGCACGCGCCGCGCGTGCTGCATTGATGACAGCCAGTTTGAACCGCTCCAGCTCGCCGCACATCACACAATTGACACCCCAGCTGAGGGCCAGTCGCCGCGCCGTGCCACGCAGGTTGGTCAAGGCCATAATCGGCACGCGGGGGCGTTCACGCGCCGTCAGCAAAGCGGTTGTTCCGCTTTGGGTAAAGCAGCAGATTGCCTTGATGTCGGTCGCCTCGGCAATCTCGCGGGCGGCGGCCACGATACCATCTGCAATAGAGGTGCGTTTGATCTTGCGCGAGGCTTCCATGATCTCGGTATAGGTTGGATCGCTTTCCACTTCGCGGGCGACGTTGTCCATCGTGGTGACCGCCTCAACCGGGTAATCTCCGGCGGCTGATTCCGCCGACAGCATGATAGCGTCTGCGCCTTCATAGATGGCAGCCGCCACATCTGACACCTCGGCCCTTGTGGGCATCGGGCTTTCAACCATTGATTCCAACATCTGCGTGGCGACAATCACCGGCTTGGCCGCCGCACGACATTTGCGCACCAGACGTTTCTGGATGGGAGGCACGTTTTGCACTGGCAGCTCGACCCCGAGATCACCGCGCGCCACCATGATCCCGTCGGAGGCTGCGAGGATGTTGTCAAACCATTCGACCGCCGAGGGTTTCTCGATCTTGCTTAGAATCGCGGCGCGGCCCTTGCAAAGTGCGCGCGCCTCATCGACATCTTTGGCGCGTTGAACAAAGCTGAGCGCCAGCCAATCGACGCCCAACTGGCAGACGAATTCCAGATCAGCCCGGTCCTTGTCCGACAGCGCGGCCAGCGGCAATACCACATCGGGCACGTTCACCCCTTTGCGGTTTGAGATTGCCCCACCGATGACAACTTGGGTCTCCGCGAAATCCGCGCCACATTCCGTGACCTTCAGGCGTATCTTGCCGTCATTGACCAGCAGGCTCGATCCCGGCTTCAACGCTGCAAAAATTTCGGGGTGCGGCAGGCAAACGCGATCAATCGTGCCTTCGGCGGTGTCGAGATCCATGCGGAAGGCTGCACCTGGAACAAGCTCCTCTTCGCCATTGGCAAAGCTGCCGACGCGCAGTTTGGGTCCTTGCAGGTCGGCCAGAATGCAAATCGGGCTGTCGAGGTCAGTTTCAATTTGCCGGATGATGCGGTGCTTTTCGCGGATGCTGTCGTGATCACCGTGGCTCATGTTCAGGCGGAACACGTCAGCGCCTGCTTCGTGCAGGGCGCGGATGCTGTCATAGGTCTCGGATGCCGGGCCAAGCGTGGCCACGATTTTTACATTGCGGAAGCGTCTCATACATCAGTCCTTCTCTAGGCCCTGCATCAAGGGCACTTAGCGCGGCGGCGTCAATAATCGTGACGCAAAGGCGGCGATGGCCTTCGCTTTTCACGTTATCGCTAACAAATGTCTCTGGCGCGTTATTGCCCAATTCACTTTCCTTGGCAACTGTCCTAAGGGAGGCCCAAAGGACACGACCAAACGAATGACTTATTTTCCATTTCATGTGGATGGGGCAGAGCGCCCTGCGCGGTGGCTGATCACATGTGATCATGCAACCAATACCGTCCCCCCGTTCGTCAATGGCGGAACATTGGGGTTAGAGGCGCCTGAGATGGGTCGGCACATCGCCTATGATGTGGGTGCAGCCGGCGTGACCCGCGCCCTGGCCGGGGAGATGGATGCGCCTGCTATCCTGTCCAACTTCTCGCGATTGGTGATTGATCCCAACCGTGGCGAGGATGATCCGACCTTGCTAATGAAGTTGTATGACGGGACCATCATTTCGGGCAATCGCCATGCAGATGCGGCCGAACTGGAGATGCGCCTGAACCGATGTTACCGCCCCTATCACGACGCATTGGCCAAGATGGCCGCGCGTCAGATGGATACGGTGATTGTCTCGGTTCACAGCTTTACACCTCAGTTAAAGGGCCGCCCGCTGCGGCCCTGGCATATCGGTCTGCTTTATGCCGACGACACGCGGCTGGCGCGGCCTTTGGCAGACATCCTGCGCGCCGAGGCTGATATGTGCGTCGGCGAAAATGAACCTTACGGTGGACACCTGGAAGGCGATGCGATCGCCCGCCACGCGATTGCTCACGGACGTGCCAATATCCTGATTGAGCTGCGGAACGACCTCATTGAAGATCCCGCGGATCAAAAGGACTGGGCCAAACGTTTGGCTCCGATGCTGACAGAGGCTGCGAAACGCGCAGGCGTCTGACCCCGTCATTTTCCGGGTTGCACTTGTGGCAGTGTAAGGCGCAGAGTTTGCCGGAACCCAGGTTGAGGACGGATCATGCCCCATATCGTCATCGAGCATTCAGCCGGCTTGCAAGACAGCCACGATGTACAGGCCCTGTGTGACGCCTTGTGGGAAGAATTTGCCCACCATCCCGCCATCAATGGGCCGGATACTGTCCGCGTGCGCATGCTCTGCGCAACGGCGTCGCGGATCGGAGTGGAGCCGCAAAGCTTTGCCCATGCCACGCTGATCCTGATGCCCGGGCGCTCGGACGAGATAAAGCAACAAATGGCGCAGTTGATCCTGGACAAGCTCTGTGATGCCCTGCCCGACGTGGGCAGCTTGACCGTGCGATTGACGGATCTGCACCAACCCTACCTTAAACGCATGTTATGAGACGACCGCAAAGGACCACGTGATGGATGACCAAACCCGTATCGAGCTGGAGGCCGCAGCCTTTCGCACCCTGCGCGAACATTTGATGGAAAAGCGCACAGATGTGCAAAACATCGACATGATGAATCTGGCTGGGTTTTGCCGGAATTGCCTCAGCCGCTGGTATCAGGAGGCTGCTGCCGAAAAGGGCATTGAGATGTCCAAGGACGACGCCCGCGAAGCCTTCTACGGCATGACCATGGCCGAGTGGAAGGCCAACTATCAAACGGATGCCTCGCCTCGGCAACAGGAGGACTTCAAGACGGCCTTTGACGAGAATGTCGGGAAGGGCAAAACCTGATGGATATAGACGCCCTGCGCGCCGAGACGCCGGCCTGCGCCAACCGGCTGCATTTCAACAACGCGGGCGCATCCCTGATGCCCAGCCCTGTCTATCGTGCCCTGACAGAACATATCGCGAAGGAAGCCGAGATAGGCGGATACGAGGCCGAAGCCGCCGCCGCCGACGGATTGGCGGCGTTCTATACCGAATTCGCCGCCCTGCTGAACGCCGACCCATCCGAGATTGCCTTTGTCGAGAACGCAACGCGCGCCTGGGACATGGCCTTTTATGGCCTGCCCTTGAAAGAAGGCGACCGTATTCTGACACATGCCTCGGAGTATGTGTCGAACTATCTGGCTTTTCTGCAGCTGGCCGAAAAACGCGGTGTCGAGATTGATCTGGTGCCCTCGGACGGCAGCGGACAGATTGACGTAGAGGCGATGGAAGGGATGATCACCCCGCGCACGCGTCTTGTGGCGATCACGCATGTGCCGACCCAAGGCGGGTTGGTGAACCCGGCCGAGGAGGTGGGCAAAATCGCCAAGGCCCATGGGCTGATCTATGTTCTGGATGCCTGCCAATCGGTGGGCCAGATGGACATTGATGTGCAAAAGATCGGGTGTGATGTGCTGTCGGGCACAGGTCGCAAATATCTGCGTGGGCCGCGTGGCACGGGGTTCTTGTACATCCGCAAAGCTCTGGCCGAAGATACAACGCCGCCCTTCATCGACCTGCGCGCCGCCACCTGGAGCAGCGACAACGGCTATGACTGGGCCCCCGGCGCCAAACGGTTTGAAAACTGGGAACGCTATGTGGCAGGACAAATCGGTCTAGGCGTGGCCGTGCGCTATGCGCGCGCGTTGGGACTGCCCGCGATTGAGGCCCGTGTTGCCGAGATATCAGGCGCGTTGCGCGATGCGCTCTCGGACCTTTCCGGCGTAACGGTGCAGGACCTTGGCGCGCATAAATCCGGGATCGTCACCTTCACCAAAGAGGGGCTGCATCCGCAGCAGGTTTTTGAGGCCCTGAGCGCCCAGCAGATGAACACATCCGTCGCGCTGACCACATCTGCACGGCTGGACATGGTGCCGCGCGGTTTGACCCAAGGGGTGTCGCGCGCCTCGGTGCATTATTTCAACACCCATGACGAAGTGGCACGTTTTGCAGCTGCGGTTCAGGCGTTGTAGGGCGCAGGCATTGCACCCGGTCCGCGATATGCGCACAGTGCGTCGCATGAGGTAGTCAGCAGGAGACCCGGTATGAAATCGTCGGATCAATTGGCCAGTTTTGTCTATGATGCGTTGAATGCAGGGCGCTCACGCGGCGACATCACCACCGCACTGACCCAAGCCGGATGGAGCGATGCAGAAGTCCGCGATGCCCTGGACAATTGGGCGACGGGGGACTTCACGCCGCCCGTTCCGCGGCCCCGACCCTTCGTGTCGGCACGCGAGGCCTTTTTGTACGGGTTGATGTTTGTGGCCCTTGCCATGGTGGCGTGGCATCTGACTTCGCTCATGTTTCATCTGATTGATCGCTGGGTGCCTGATATTGCCGACACCTCAAACTACTATGACACGCGCGATATGCGCTTCTCGATTGCCTCGCTGATCGTGTTCTTCCCCTTGTTTGCCGTGCTGAACATACGGGCCAACAGATCCATGAAAGCCAATGCTGGGCGGCGACGTTCCGGGGTGCGCAAGTGGTTTGGCTATATCACCCTGTTTCTGGCTGCGATCACCTTGCTCAGTGATCTGATCTGGGTGATCTATGCATTGTTGAATGGTGATCTGACCCTGCGCTTTTTCGCAAAGGCTGTGATGGTCGCGCTTGTGGCGGGGCTGATCTTTGCCTATTTCCGCGCAGATATGACGGAGGATGCCAATGCAAGCTGAGAAAACAGTGCCATGGGTGATTGGAGCAGTCGTTCTGGCGACCATCGCAGCTGGTGTCTGGTCGGTCGGGGGGCCCGCGTCGGCCAAACAGGAAAAGCGCGATAAGGTGCGTATGTCTGACATACAAAAGCTGAACGGACACGTACTCTGCCTGGCCTATGCCACGGATCGGACCTTGCCCGATATGTTGCCGTCTGAGGAAAAGACGATCGAGGATTGTTCGCCTGTGCCACGACTGGAAGACCCGTTTACCGAAGCCGCTTATTCCTATGAGCGCTTGTCAGACACAGGTTTTCGAATTTGCGGCGAGTTCGAGAAGCCTGAGCTGATTGCCTATCCCGCCTCCTATGATCCCGAAACAGGTTGCGTGGGATTTCAGTTCAATCCCTGAACATGTGTTCTGCCTGTTCAGTTGGTTGACGGCTCAAGATCAAGAAGCGCTTGCAGCCCTGTTCTGTAATCCGGATAGAGCAAGTCCACCCCCAATTCATCCTTGATACGTGCATTGCTGACCCGTTTGCTTTCGGCATAAAAACTGCGGGCCATCGGGGTCATCTCTGCGTCTTCAAACGCCACAGCAGGCGGAATGGGCATCCCGAGCAATTCAGCCGCATAGGCGATCACATCCTCGGGCGGGGCCGGATCATTGTCGCAAACATTGTAGGCCGCGCCGGGGTTTGGCTGACGGATCGAAGCGTTGAGGATTTGCGCGATGTCATCAACATGGGTGCGACTAAAGACCTGCCCTTTTTTGATGATCCGCCGCGCGGTGCCGTTGCGCACTTTGGCAAAGGGGCCGCGGCCCGGGCCGTAGATGCCCGCAAGGCGGAAAATATGCAGGGGCAGGTCGGGGATGCTTTGCCAGTCGGCTTCGGCATCGACACGCATCTGGCCGCGTTTGGTCGAGGGGATCAGGGGCGTATCTTCGGTCACCCAACCCCCTTGATGATCGCCGTAGACACCTGTGGTGGACAAATACCCAGCCCATGAAAGCCGAGACGCCATCTGGCTGATTTCGTTACGGTAAAGGTTGAGCACCGGGTCTCCGTCTTCGCCGGGTCCGGCTGAGATCAGCAGGTGGGTGGCTGTGGCAAAGGCCTCGGATAGATCACTGTTTGGCCATAGGATCGGGGTGACGCCTTCTGCCCGAAATGTCTCGCATTTCTCGGGTTTGCGGGTGGTGCTATAGATGGTCCAGCCTTGCGGTACCAAGAGTTTCGCCAAAGCGCGGGCAGAATAGCCATGACCGAAAGAGAGGAGAGTTTTGCTCATGCGCCTTATGTGTCGTGCGCAGGTGCCGATGGCAAGGTTCAGGTGTGTAGAAAATGCCAATAGGGCGAAGCTGACGATCGCTTGATTCACCCAGGCCGGTTAACAGCCGCTTTAGCGGCCCGGCCATCGTCAGCCCCTCCCTTGGGCTGGCGATATGTCTGATCTAGGCGCGTCAATTGTTTTGTAGGGTGTGCTTTGCTGACATAAAGCGAACTGCAACTTCTGTTGGATCGCCACCCCTGGGGCTGACGTTGGCCTTCTGTGCCTGAGACTTCAAAGCGAGAGGTCTCTCAGGACGCAAGACCGCCCTTGCCCACACTTGGATTAAATCCCTGCCCCAAACCGTACGCACCCAACATCGGCGCGATACTCAAGCGTGCATCTTCTTCTTGCGATCCCGCGTGACTTGCGTGGCCTCATCGCTGCCGTCATGAAACGTGCCGAACCACCTGTCCCAAGGCATCTCCTGATTGCCGTAGTTGCACTCGTAATACCGGTGATGCAGCTGATGATAAAATGTCCCCAACGCAAGACGGCGTTTGTCTTTGATCAGCAGATCCTCATAACCCGTGTGGGTCATGGCTGCGCCTGGGCCAAGATAGATCACGTGAAAGAACAGAAGGATCGGATCTGTTGGAACAATCCAATGGATGCACAAGGACGACAGATACAGGAAATGCTCCATCGGGTGCATGGCAAAGCCTGACCACGGCCCAACACTGACATTCCGGTGATGCAGCGAATGGACCCGTTTGTAGAGAACCGGAACATGCAGCAGCCGGTGCATCCAATAGAAATGAAAGGCCGACCAAATGGGCAGCAGGATCAGCGAAAGCACAAACCAGACAGGAGCGCTGGCCGGTGTGATTGTCGGCGCATAGCCATTCGCCATCAGCCACATGGTCACCACCTGAAATGCGGTCAGCTGCGCCACACCACTGCCCAAGGACCAGAACATGTTGTCATGCACCTGGTCTGAGAAATCCCACAGTTTGTTCTTCTTGCCTTGTGGACGACGGTCGAACTTCAACGCCATCCCCTGCCCTTTGCGCATGTAGAAGTACCAATGCAGGCCTCCGGCGCAGCTTAGCACCAGGATGAAATTGATCAGCCAGGTCTGTAGGATCCAGCCAATAGCAAAGCTCTTCGCGATATCTAGCGAGGGGTAGAACAGCAGCCACATCACCACTGCGAGCAGCACCATCATCACCCGCTCGCTCAGCGTCAGCCAGTTGTGGCCAAACCAGCGGACCAGAAACCCCGGGCTCGGTGGCCATTTGAACACCGAGGGGTCCTGTAAGGGCAGTTCAGGATGATAGTTCCACTCTTTCGACTGGGGAGGTGGTGCGTCTGTCATGTCATGTGGTCCTGATCAGGAGGCGTAGTTTTCGCCTTCGTCGTCCAAGATGGCCATCAGTTCGGCCAGATGTCTGTCGGCCTGGCCAGGATAGTCTTCCAGTTCCTGGGCGGTTTTTTCGGCCACGTCGTCTGGTATCAGCCGGAGGGGCTGACCGGTCCACAGCGCTTTGATATAGGTTTCGGCCGCGCGCTCGAAGTAATACATGCGATTGAACGTCTCTGCGACGGTTTGCCCGATCACCATGATCCCGTGATTGCCCATGACCAGAACCGTTTTGGAGGGGTCCGATAGGTTGGAACAGCAGCGCTCGGCCTCTTCCTCAAACGCCAGACCGCCGAAGTGGTCATCCACCGCCACCCGGTTAAAGAATGTCGCTGTGTTCTGATCAATCGGTGGCAAAGTGCTATCGGCCAGACTGGCCAGAACCGTGGCGTGGATCGAGTGCACATGCATCGCGCAACGCGCATGCGGGCACATCCGGTGCAGTGCCCCGTGCAGCCCCCAAGCTGTTGGATCGGGCGCGTTGGGCCCTTCCATCGAGCTGGGATCATTCGCGTCGAGAAGCAGTAAGTCCGATGCTTTGATCCGGCTGAAGTGCATTTGATTGGGATTCATTAGAAATTGCGTGCCATCATCATTCACCGCAAAAGAGAAATGGTTGGCCACGGCTTCGTGAAAATTCAGCCGTTCCGTCCACCGAAAGGCCGCAGCCATTTCGACGCGCGCTTGCCAGTGTTCCATGTTGGGTTGCAGTTGAGTGACAGACATTTCAGACCCCTCCTGTTGCGTTGACCCTAGGGTGCCAAGATGCGGCCACGTTGACCAACGAAAAATTCACAGCCTTGCCAGTAGCTGAGCTTATGGGTAATTTATGACATGGCACAATCTCTCCCCCCGCTAAACTGGTTACGTGCGTTTGAAGCGGCGGCGCGGCATTTGTCTTTTACGGCAGCGGCCGGGGAGTTGAACATGACGCAGTCTGCCGTCAGTCAACAAATCAAATCGCTGGAGGGGCATATGGGTCGGGCCTTGTTTCATCGCCGGCCGCGTGTGCTGGAACTGACGGAAACGGGCAAATCCTACCTGCCAATCGTGCGCGATGCGTTCCGCACGTTATCACGCGGCACTTTGGCCGTGACCGGGGATCGCGACACCGTGGTGCAGGTTCATACCAACATGAGCTTTGGTACCTTCTGGCTGGCGCCGCGACTGGGCCGGTTCTATGCCCGCAACCCCGGTGTGCGTCTGAACATCAGCACCGAGCTATGGGAACCCCCCGAAGGGATTGCCTCGGGGGCCGATGTCGAAATCCGCTATTCGGTGCGCCCATCAGAAGGGGTGGCTGCGGAAAAGCTGGTACAGGATTATGCCTATCCGGTTGCAGCACCGGGTTGGCATGGATGTCTTGAGGACATCCCATCCGAGACCCTGTTCGACTGCGCCAATCTGATGACCACCTGGGCGGCCTGGGGCGAAGATCAGGGGCTCGATTGGTCCAACTTGCCCGTAACCTATGCCACCACATATGCCGTGGCCCTGTCAGCAGCCATAGCCGGAGCGGGGCTGTGCATGGCGCATGACACGATCGCCCAGTTTCATATCGAGGCCGGGCAGCTCAAACTGCTGTTTGATCACCGAATGAAGATGCAGGAAGCCTATTACCTGATCACCGCGCCACACCTGGAGGATGTTCCGGGAGGATTGGCGTTTGTCGGGTGGCTGCGCGAAGAAATGGCGCAGGATCAAAGAGGTCGCGAGGCCACCCAGGCATAACCGTTGTCATCCAGAATATAGACCTCTCGCAGGCCGTGCGGTTTTTCGAGAGGTGGGGCAAGGATATGCGCGCCAAACGCCTCAGCTTTTGCGGCGGCATCATCCGGGTCTGTATCGTAAAGGTGAAACTCCGCGCCTGCGCCGCGCGCACCGGCCTCGGGCAAGAGGGACGGCAAGGGGTGCGAATGATAGGTGCCGTCAGAATGCACCTGAAACACCTGCGTGCCGTAGGTCATGATCGCAAAGTCAGCCGTGGGCTGAAAGGCCTGCATCCCGAACACTTCGGTCAAAAAGGCCACTTCACGTGCCACGTCACGTACGAGGATATTCAGACCCAGACCGCGCAGAGATGCGCCGAATTCGGGGGCGTCTACGGTTTCATAGTCCATGATTTATCTCCGGTTGTTCGGGTCAGCTTGATGTTGACCTTTGCGCGTGTCAACGTGCGCGCAAGCAAACAAAGGCACGATTGTCGTAAATGGCCAAACAAACACATATCATCACTCCAGACTGCGCCGGACCGGAAACCTTCACCGAGGCCAAAGCTGCGGTTGATCGCCTGTGTCAGTTGTACCAGGACGCCGTGATCTTTCTGTGTGATGAATTCAGCGCGGCCATGCGAGGCGACCCCCCGTTGAACCGGGTTCGCGCGTTTTACCCCGAGTTGCGGATCACCACGACCAGCTTTGCGTCTGTCGACAGCCGTCTGGCGTTTGGCCATGTCTCTGAACCGGGCACTCATGCGACAACGATCACGCGGCCTGATCTCTTTCGCAATTATCTTGAGCAGCAGATTGATTTGTTGATCTGCAATCATGATGTGCCGGTGACAGTGCAGGTGTCAGATACACCGATGCCTGTGCATTTTGCTGTCGCAAATGATCCGCGCATTTCCGTGCCGCAAGATGGTGCTGCCGAATTTACGTTGCGCGATTTATTTGATGTGCCGGATCTCAAGATCACCAATGATGATATCGCCAATGGCACCTACAAACCCGGTCCGGACAGGGTTGAACCCCTGGCCCCGTTCACGGCGCAGCGTGTGGATTATTCCCTTGCACGGCTGGAGCACTACACGGCCACTGATCCTGCGCATTTCCAGAACCACGTGTTGTTCACCAACTACCAGTTCTACGTCTCGGAATTTGAAGCCTATGCCCGCCAGCAGTTAGATGATCCCGACAGCGATTACATCGAGTTTGTCGGCACAGGGAATGTCAGCATCACCCATGGCCATGCCAAGCTGGATGCCAGCGAAAAACTGCCCCAGATGCCGACCTACCACCTCAAACGCGCGGATGGGTCCGGGATCACCTTGGTCAATATCGGGGTGGGGCCTTCCAATGCCAAAACCGCGACCGACCATATCGCGGTGTTGCGGCCACACGCCTGGTTGATGGTCGGGCATTGCGCGGGTCTGCGCAATTCGCAAAGCCTCGGGGATTTTGTGCTGGCCCATGCCTATCTGCGCGAAGACGGTGTTTTGGATGCGGACCTGCCGGGGTGGGTTCCGATCCCGGCTTTGGCAGAAATACAAATCGCGCTCGAGCAAGCGGTGGCCGAGGTCACGCAGTTGGAAGGCTACGAGCTGAAAAGCGTGATGCGCACAGGCACCGTTGCCAGCTTTGACAACCGCAATTGGGAATTGCGTGACCACTCTGGACCGGTTCAACGCCTGAGCCAAAGTCGGGCCGTCGCATTGGACATGGAAAGTGCCACCATCGCAGCCAATGGGTTTCGGTTTCGCGTGCCTTACGGCACATTGCTGTGCGTCAGTGATAAACCTCTGCACGGCGAATTAAAGCTACCAGGTATGGCTTCGGACTTCTACAAAACGCAGGTGGGACGGCATTTGATGATCGGAATCCGGGCGATGGAAACCTTGTCCCAAATGCCGCTCGAACGCCTGCACAGCCGCAAATTACGCAGTTTTGACGAAACAGCGTTCCTCTAAACGGCAAAAACCAGCACAAAATGCAGGAAAATTGGGGGGAATTGGCCTCTATTTGTTGTGTTCACCTACTATATAGCGTTAAATTACGGGCATGAGGCCCTAGCCCGGGCAGTGTAAGGAGACCACAAAATGGCAAAACCGATGACAAAAACCCAACTCGTGGCGGCATTGGCCGAGGAAATGGGCAGCGACAAGAAATCAGCAGGCGGCGCGCTGGACGCGATCGTTTCAATCATCACTCGTGAAGTTTCGGGTGGCGGCGCTGTGACCCTTCCTGACGTTGGCAAAATCTATTGCCGCGAGCGTCCTGCACGCATGGTGCGCAACCCCGCCACTGGCGAGCAGATCCACAAAGACGCCGACAAGGTGGTTAAGATGACGATCTCGAAAAAGCTGAAAGACAGCGTTAACGGCTGATCCACGCTTTATACAGGTATCGACGAACGGGCCGCTTCACGCGGCCCTTTCTTTTTGCGCGCTTTCCATTTCGCCCCTGCTGTGACATTTCACGGGGTACACCTTGAGGGCGGCAGTATGGACATCCGAGCGATCATCATGGGCGTGGCCTTTGCTGTCATGTGGTCCAGCGCCTTCACCTCGGCCCGGATCATTGTGGCTGATGCTTCGCCTTTGACGGCCCTCAGCATTCGATTTCTGATTTCGGGACTTTTGGGCATCCTGATCGCCCGCGCCATGGGCCAAAGCTGGCGACTAACGCCTGCGCAATGGCGCGCCACGATCATCTTCGGCATCTGCCAAAATGCGCTCTATCTGGGTTTGAACTTTGTCGCCATGCAAACCGTTGAAGCCTCTCTGGCCGCGATCATCGCCTCGACCATGCCTCTTGTCGTGGGGCTGGCCACCTGGGTGGTGTTTGGCGAACGGATCGGCGCATTGGGAGTCGCTGGCCTAATCGCCGGCGTGATCGGCGTAGCCGTGATCATGGGCAGCCGGGTGACAGGCGGTGCTGACCTTTATGGCATTGCGCTTTGCGTGATAGGGATGCTGGCGCTGAGTCTGGCAACGCTCACCGTGCGCGGAGCAACATCAGGGGGCAACTTCCTGATGATAGTCGGGTTACAGATGCTGGTGGGTTCTGCGGTGCTCAGCGTCGCAGCCCTGTCATTCGAAACGTTCTACGTAAGCTGGAACTGGCAGCTGATCGCAGCCTTTGCCTACACCACACTGATCCCAGGATTGGCGGCGACATTGTTGTGGTTCCTACTGGTCGAGCGGATTGGTGCAACACGAGCCTCGGTATTCCACTTCCTGACTCCGTTTCTGGGGGTGGCCATCGCCGCCCTATTACTAGGCGAAGCTTTGGGCTGGCTGGATGTGCTGGGTGTCGCTATCATCACAGGTGGAATTATGGCTGTGCAAATGTCGAAGCAACGTCGGAAGCCGTGAAAGCGGAACCTGTTATGACCCATGCAATAACCATTCGCCCATTGACGCAAGCGGATCATGCAAACTGGAGGCGTCTGTGGACGGCCTATCTGGACTTCTATCAAACCACCGTTAGCGAAGAGGTTTATGAAACGTCATTTTCTCGACTGCTCTCAGGTCAGGAAGGCGAATACAAATGTCTGTTGGCCGAGGTTGATGGTGTTGTCATCGGGTTGGTTCATTTTCTCTATCACCGGTCAATGTGGTCCGTTGAAAACACCTGCTATCTGATGGATCTTTTCTGTGATCCGTCTGCTAGGGGTAAAGGTATCGGTCGCGCCCTGATCGAAGCAGTGCACAACACAGCAAAGCAGGACGGCGTGCCAAGCACATATTGGCTGACCGAAGAGAACAACTACAAAGGTCGGATGTTGTACGATCAGGTGGCGACCAAGATCCCCTTCGTCATATACGAAAAAGAAGACTAAAGCCCGACCAGGTCAACCGTTAGCCAATTGTACCGCGTGGGCCATCGCCCACCTGACCACGGTGCAACAACAGATGATCAAGGACCACACAGGCCATCATCGCCTCGCCCACGGGGACCGCGCGAATGCCAACACAAGGATCATGGCGACCCTTGGTGATCACCTCGGTCGGCGAGCCATCCATACGGATCGACTTGCGCGGCGTCAGGATCGACGAAGTCGGTTTCACGGCAAAGCGCACCACCACATCCTGTCCGGTCGAAATGCCGCCCAAGATGCCACCCGAATGGTTCGAGGAATACTCAGGGCCGTTAGCACCCATGAATATCTCGTCCGCATTCTCAGTGCCTTTCAGGCGCGCAGCGGCCATACCTTCGCCGATCTCAACGCCTTTGACAGCGTTGATCGACATCATTGCCGCAGCCAGATCGGTGTCCAGCTTGCCGTAGACTGGGGCACCCAATCCTACGGGAACATTACGCGCAACCACCTCGATCTCCGCACCAACCGAATTGTGATCCTTACGTAGCTTTTGCAGGTAAGCTTCCCATTCAGGTGCCGCATTGGCGTCAGGTACCCAGAAATCGTTGCCTTCAATCGCGTCCCAATCGAACCGCGCACGATCAATCTCCATGTCCCCCATGCGGGTCATGTAGCCTTTGATCTCGATCCCTGGCGCCAGCGTGTTCAACGCCGCACGGGCCAAACCACCCGCAGCCACACGGGCTGCCGTTTCGCGGGCTGAGCTGCGCCCACCGCCGCGATAATCGCGCAGGCCGTATTTCTGATGGTAGGTGATATCGGCATGGCCTGGACGGAAGGTCTGTTCGATGTCGCCATAATCCCGGCTGCGTTGATCGGTGTTTTCGATCATCAGTTGGACGGGTGTGCCAGTTGTCTGACCCTCAAAAACGCCTGACAGGATCTGCACCGCATCCGGTTCATTCCGCTGGGTCATATTTTTGTTTTGGCCCGGGCGGCGTTTGTCGAGATACTGTTGAATAAACGCTTCGTCCACCGGCACCCCCGGAGGGCAGCCGTCAACCGTCGCCCCAAGGGCGGGTCCGTGGCTTTCGCCCCAGGTGGTGACGCGGAAAAGATGACCGTAACTGTTGAGGCTCATGAATGCGCTCCTTTGCGCACTGCTTTAACGGGCCACTATAGTGGGTTCAAGCCTCGTGGCGATTGCTGAACAGTTCCCATTTGAACCGGGCACGCACACCGATATCGAGGAACGGTCGCGGCGGCAGGATATCCGGCTCGCCCAAGGACAGCATATCTGCGTGCAGGGGGTTGTCCCGACCCGTTGCCATGTCTGCCGCCAGGATGCCCCCAAACGTGCCCTTGGTGACACCCACCGCGTTCTGGCAGGTGGTATTCCAGACGTTTGGCGCCAGTTGCCCGAAGGCGGGTGCCCCATTGCGGGACAGGCAGACAAAACCGGACCAGGTGTGCTCCATTTCGACCCCGCGTAACTTCGGAAACCGATCATTGAACAGCGCCTGATGACGCGCGCGGATTGCTGCATTTTCATGTGCACCAATCCGCTGGTTGGGCCGATAATCCAGCCCTTGCCGGATCAGGATGCGGTGATCATCTGTGTAGCGCATGGTGATCCCCGCGAAGGCATTAACCGGCGTCAGACCCCAGCTTTGCGAAACGCCGTAAGCTGTACGTTCGTCTTTGGTCAAAGGCCGGGTCAGGGATGCATGTGCGATCAGATGCAGGAACTTGCGCTGGTTAAACCCGAACTGTTCGGAAAATCCATTGGCGGCCATGATCATCTTGGGCGCTCTTACCGTGCCATGGGGGGTGGTCATCTGCACCCCGTTTTGAAAACCTGCCTGCGTGACGGGAGAGTCCTCATAAACCGTCACATTCTCGGGCATCGTATCCGCCAACCCACGGGTCAGAGCTGCGGGGTTCATCAAAACACAGTGCGGCGTATAGACAGCGGCGTTGAAATGCGGAGACCCGAGTTTGCTCAGCAGCGCATCGCCCTCAAACCATTCATAAGGCTCGGCCAGCGCTTCTAGCTCCTTTCGAAACGGGTCAAGTACGTCGCGCGTGCCCCGCTCGCTGACGGCGGTATGATATTTGCCTGCGCGCTTCCAATCGCAGTCAATCTTATGCGTGGTCACAACATCTTCGAGATGATCCAGCGCCATCCGGGCCAGGCGCATAAACCGGTGCGAGCCTTCCAATTCGTCCAGGGATGATCCCACGTTATGGGGCAGATCAATGCCAAAGCCGGAATTGCGACCGGAGGCGTTTTCGCCTGCACGCCCGGCTTCGATCAGGACGATCTTTTGATCTGGGAAATTCGTGGCCAAACGGCGGGCCGCTGCCAAACCGGCGTATCCTCCGCCCAATACGAGCCAATCTGCTGTCACGTCCCCTTGCACGCAGGCATGCGGTGTGCGCTGGGGCAGAATGGCGCTCCAACCGTTTGTCTTGTCATCCTTTGGGAGCCGTTTGATATCCATTGTCGCTACTCATCCGCCCAGTTGGTCGGCTGCATTGCATAGAATACCAGCGCACTTTCGGCGATGTAGGTCAGCTCTGTTCCACTGGGCAGCCAGATACAATCCTGAGGGCCGGCAGTCAGATCACCTTCGGCCGTGCGGACCGTGATCTCACCTTCGATCACCAGCAGCACCTCTTCGTATTTCACCGTCCAAGGAATTTCAGCGTTGGTAAAGCGGCCAAACCCAGTGCCCAGGCGCGCACCATCGCCTGCTCCGGTGACTTCAGTAACCTTGGCCATATGCCCAAAGTCAAACCGGGGCGCAAAGGTAAGCTGATCATATGGGACGACACAGGCCGGCGTTACTTTGGCATCTGACATCGCAAGCCTCCAACAGAAATTGAATCACGATTGACGGACACCATACAGCTATGTATGTTTCCATACAACCCTGTTTGGAAAGCGTCCTATGACCCTGCTAGCTGCCCCTGAAAAACCTCAACGCCTGGCCGCTGCCGATTGGATCGGCGCGGCGCTGGACATGCTCAAAACCTCTGGCCTGGATGCTGTTCAAATCACCACGCTGGCCAAACGCCTGTCGGTCACCCGTGGCAGTTTCTACTGGCACTTTGAAAGCCGCGAAGATTTGCTGGCCGCGCTTGTCGCCGAATGGCGCGCGCGGAACACCGGTGTGATGGTCGAGGCGATCCGCGATATCGACACGCTCGACAATGGCGTGCTTGCGCTGTTTTCCGTGTGGGTGGATCACACGCGATTTGACGCCCGGCTTGATCAGGCAATCCGCGATTGGGCCCGTCGTGACACGGACCTACTGGAGACGGTCAAGCTTGAAGATGATGCGCGGGTTGCAGCCATCGCCAAGCTTTATGCCGCGCATGGCTATCCGGAAAGCGAGGCCTTCATCCGTGCCCGGGTTATCTATTTCACCCAGATCAGTTTTTACGCGTTGCGTGTGGAAGACGATGAAAACATGGCCCAGCGCTTGGGTTACTTGGAGGAGTATTTTCGCTGTTTCACCGGGCGGGACATCGACCCTCAAATATGCGCGGCCTATCGCGAAGCGCAGTTGAAAGGCCAGACAGATGACAACGCTTAAGCAACGCAGCGGCGGGCGTGCCGGGCGCGCCGCCAAACGCAAGTCGGCAGCTGAAACGCATTTTGATCTGGCCTGGCGGCAGTGGAAAAATCCCTATGCGCCCGTGGAACAATTCAGCGTGGATGAGGTGGAGGCCATCCACTTGGCATCCCTGCGCATTCTGTCCGAGATCGGGATCAAGATCCTGACGGATGAAGCCCACGCAATGTATGTAAAGGCGGGCATGAGGGATGCCGGAGATCAGGTGATCAAATTTGACCCGGACGCCTTGATGGAGCTGATTGCGCAGGCGCCCTCGGACATAATCATCCAAGGTCGTGGCCCGGGGCGAGAGGTCAAAATTGGCGGGCGTAATGTGGGGATCTGTACCACAGGCGGCACGCCTAACTTCTCGGATCTGCAAGGCGGGCGACGTCCTGGCACGCTGGCCGCATTGGATGATTTCTGCCGCGTGTCGCAGGCGTTTGACGTGATCCACATGATCGGCCCGTTTGTCGAAGCGCAGGATGTCTCTCCCAATCTGCGCCACTATGCGATGACCAAATCCGTGCTGACCCTGACCGACAAAGTGCCCTTCGTGTTCTTTCGTGGCACCGAGGCCGTGGCAGATGCCTATGAAATGATCCGCATCGCCCACGGTCTGAGCGTCGAGGAATTTGCGAATACTCCTGTCAGCTATTCGGTGGCCAATTCCAATTCTCCGCTGCAACTGGACCACTTGATGTGCCGCGGGATTATAGATGCAGCGCGCGCCGGACAGGTGATGGTGTTGACTCCTTTCACCTTGGCCGGGGCTATGGCCCCTGTCACCTTGCCTGGCGCGATTGCGCAGCAGAATGCCGAAGCCTTGGCGGGGATCGCGCTTGCCCAGATTGTACGTCCCGGTGCGCCGGTGGTCTACGGCAGTTTCACGTCAAACGTCGACATGAAGTCCGGCGCACCCGCCTTTGGCACACCGGAATATGTGAAGGCTGCGTTTGCGTCGGGTCAGATGGCGCGGCGCTATGGGTTGCCGCTTAGGTCATCTGGCGTCACGGCGTCAAACGCGCCGGATGCACAGGCGGCGTATGAAATGCAGATGTCGCTGTGGGGCGCGCTGATGGGGGGCACCAATCTGTTGCTCCACGGGGCTGGTTGGCTGGAGGGCGGGCTGACCGCCTCGGCCGAGAAATTCATCATGGATGTGGAAATGCTGCAAATGTTCGCCGAGCTGTTCAAACCGGTTGAGGTGAGCGAGGCGACATTGGCCGTGGATGCGATGGCGGACGTAGGTCATGGCGGGCACTTCTTTGGCACGCAGCACACACTTGATCGGTTTGAGACAGCGTTTTACTCGCCGCTTTTATCGGATTGGTCGAACTTTGAAAATTGGACCGAGCGCGGATCGCAGGATGCCACGCAGCGCGCAAACCGGATTTTCTATGAAACCGTTGAGGCCCATGTGCCTCCACCACTTGCACAGGATCGGGTCGAAGAGATGGAGGCGTTTGTCGCGCGCCGCACGGATGAGGGTGGCGCGGATATTGAAAGATGAGGCTCTTGCCTTGTTCAGCCTTTGATCACCATCTGAGGCGAGGTCACATCAATCCCAAGGGCCTTGCCAACGGCATAGTAGGTCAGCTTGCCGGCATGGACATTCAGGCCGTTCAGCAAATGCGCATCATCTGCGCAGGCTTGTTTCCAGCCCTTGTCCGCCAGTGCCAGCATGAACGGCATGGTGGCATTACCCAGCGCCAGTGTTGACGTGCGCGCAACAGCACCGGGCATGTTGGCCACGCAGTAGTGCATGATGCCGTCCACCTCGTAGATCGGATCGGCGTGAGTCGTCGCCTTGGAGGTTTCAAAACATCCACCCTGATCAATGGCAACGTCCACCAACACGGCGCCGGGTTTCATCGAGGCAAACTGCTCACGGCGCACCAGTTTGGGGGCTTCGGCTCCTGGGATCAGAACCGCCCCGACCACCATATCCGCCGAGGTCAGGTGTTCAGCCAGCAAACCCGCTGATGAGTAGCCGGTGTTAAACTGGTTGCCAAAAACATCATCCAGATAGCGCAGACGTGGCAGTGAACGGTCCAGCACAGTTACATCAGCGCCCATCCCAGCGGCGATCTTGGCAGCATGGGTGCCCACAACGCCGCCACCGATGACCAGCACTTTGGCCGGCCCTACGCCAGGCACGCCGCCCATCAGGACACCGCGACCTCCATTGGCCTTTTGCAGTGTATAGGCCCCGACCTGAGGGGCCAGACGACCGGCCACTTCGGACATCGGCGCCAACAACGGCAGCCCGCCATTGTTGTCGGTCACTGTTTCATACGCAATGGCCGTACACCCCGAGGCAATCAAATCATGCGTTTGGTCAGGGTCTGGTGCCAGGTGCAGATAGGTGAACAACAACTGTCCTTCGCGCAACATCTTGCGTTCAACCGCTTGGGGTTCTTTCACTTTCACGATCATATCGGCCGTGGCAAAGATTTCCTCGGCCGTGTCGATGATGGCCGCGCCCGCCGCGGTATAGTCTGCATCCGCAAACCCGGCCCCCAGGCCTGCACCAGCCTGAATGATCACGTCGTGACCGTGAGCCACGGCCTCTTGTGCTGCATTCGGTGTCATGCCGACACGGAATTCCTGGGGTTTAATTTCGGTGGGGCATCCGATTTTCATATCTGTTCTCCTGGATAAGGTTGTTGACAGAATGACGCAGGGCAAACGCAATTAGATTTGAAATTTCATTCACGATATGGGGTATATTGCGAATAATCTGTCGTATATGTGTAGTTTATCAGAAGGAACTACGCTCATGTCTTTGGACTCAACTGATCATCGTCTGCTGGCTGTGCTACAACGACGTGGCAGAATATCCAATGCAGAACTGGCAGAGGAAGTGAACCTGTCCGCCAGTGCCTGCCATAGACGCGTGCACCGATTGGAAGGTGAGGGGTACATAAGAGGATATGTCGCCTTGCTTGATGCACGCAAAATGGGCGTGCCAGCCATGGCCTTTGTCGAAATCACGTTGAGCACCCAAGCGGATGATGTTCTGGAGGCGTTTGAAAAAGCCGTGTCGCGCATTCCCGATGTGTTGGAATGCCACCTGACGGCGGGAACGGCTGACTATATTTTGAAGATTGTGGCCGAGGACACCGAGGACTTTGCCCGCATCCACCGCCAATACCTGACCCGCTTGCCGGGGGTGTCCAAGATGCAATCGAGTTTTGCCTTGCGCACAGTGGTGAACACGACCGCCCTGCCCGTTTAATGAGAAGGGCCCCGACGGGAACGCCGAGGCCCTGGTGGTACGCGTGTCCGTGAGTGGTGCGCACCGCAAACATGTGATCGTACTCATTACACCGCTTTTTACTTAAGATTGTTTTAAAATTATAACCACACGCATTGCTTGTGATCACTATCGCGCATCACATGAGCTGAGTAATGGGGAAAAAACACAGGATTCGTCCCGTAAGGAAATCCATACCTTTGGGGGTTTTGACGTGGGGTAACGAATGGCTGCTTTGCGGACAATGCTGCCTTTTGACTTTGAGTTTCGAATGCCCGGTTTCAATTCATTCATCTACCGTTCTTTTCGTCAAATTGTTATGATGATGCGTGTTAGCCATACAGAATTTTAGAACTTATCAAACGCCATGATTATCTGCGGATCAGGAGAGCAAACAGCGATTTAATTTTAGGTGATCCTCAAAAGATCAAAGCTTGCCGTAATCTGTCAAACGGTCTTCCAGAAACGTATATTCATCGCGTGCTCTCACCAGCTGTTCTTTACTTATGCTCGCATAAACAAAGTCTTCAGCTGTGTTTGCAAATTTCATTGGAGGGGTGGTTGCATCCATCCATGGCCAGAAGAGCGCTGAATTTCCCCAGGTTGGTCCGGCGCGATTGAGAGACAATAAAAACACCTGATTTTCCATCGCACGAGTGGTGGTGAAAGCGTGCCAGGTTTCAAAGGATTCATCTCGATAGTAAGCACCACAATGCACGATCAGATCGACGCCGTATTTCAGCGTTAGAAGCCGTGACAGTTCGGGAATGCGAATGTCGTAGCAAATAATCGGGGCTAGGACAAAACCGTTCACGTTGTATGTGAAAACATGATCGCCTCTACCGAAATATTCTTTTTCCATCGAAGCGCCGTATTGGCACATGTGTAGCTTGTCATAATGGCCAACAAAATCACCTTCGGGATTCACAACTGCAATCGTAATGTAGGTGCCGGCGTCATCCCGGCGGGCAAAGCTGTAGGACACGTGCACACCATGCTCGGCAGCAACAGCGCGCCAAGTCTGAAACGACGGTCCGTCCAATGGCTCGGAAACATCATCGAGATTGTCAAACGCCGCACGGGAGTACTCAATGCTGGAAAGTTCGGGCAGTACCACCAGATCCGCTGGTTTGGCCGATAATTCGGCACACACTTTGGCTGCTGAGGTGCTGAGGTGCAGATCCCGTGCAGCCGCGTTGGGCGTTTCGGGGATTTCGATTTGGCAGGCCAGCAAGGTCAATGTGTTTTGTGCCGTCATGAGAAGGGGCGAACCTTTCAACCGGGTTTACTGCGTTGCGTCCCTCTGTTCCGCATTATGGCTACGATTTGCAAGCGAAACTGCTTCAATCTGGCTTTCAAACAACTTTAACAGGGCCTTTTCAGCCCGGTTTAAACGGGTATTTTTATGGTGAACCAAATGAATATCGATCGCGAGAGTATCTTCATAGGGTGGTAGACGCCACAATTCACCCCGAACAACAAAGCGTTGCGCCATGTGGACGGGCAGCGGACCAAAACCCAGACCGGCGCCAATCATCCGTTGTGCTTCATCCAGATCCGAGGTGTAACCAATCACGTTGTTGTCCAGCTTATGTTGAGCACGCAGTAGAGCTACAGGGCGCAGCGCATCCCATAGTTGATCGGTTCTGAAGGATACCGAGGAATGCCCACGCAAATCATCCACTGTCAGATTGTTTTGGCCATACAGTGGATGGCACGGCCCACAAAAGAAGCCAAAATACGATCGGTATAGGATTTGGTGCCGAAGGTTTGGAGGTGCCTCGTGGAGCAAACACACTCCCAAACTTGCCGATTTTTCAAGAACCGCTTTTTGTACCGCTTTGCTGGACATAACTTCGATATCGATGTTCACTTTGGGGTTTTGGACATGAAATTTGCTAAGCACACTATCAAAGAACGCATTTTCAACCCGACTTAGCAGGGCAAGTTTCACTGAGCCCGTCACCGAATCTTCCGTCTCGCGTGTTGCTTGGATGCTGCGCATCAGATTGCCAAAGATTTCGCGGCACTCCGCATAGAGAACCTGCCCTGCCGAAGTGACCCGAAAATGAGAAGGGCTCCTGTCAATCAATTGGACCCCTAAATGAGCCTCTAGCCGTTGAAGGGCCTGGCTAACTGAAGGCTGGCGGCGCATCAGACGCTGGGCAGCTAACGTAATACTGCCCTCTTGGACGACGATGAAGTAAGTCCGCAACAAGTTTAGATCGAGGTTACGGACCAGTTTTTCCAGATCGTATGGTCTATTCATTGATGTAACCAATGATAATTATACAACTTATCTATTTGCTTGATAACGATAACAAGAGCAAGTTGAACCCAAGGCATTTGAGCTGCATCGGCACTAATCCAATCATGGGTGCGAAGTGAAACCATCAAATCTATTCTATCAAAGCAAGCAACGCCGTCCCGAAGTGGATCGTGCTGAGGGAATTTATATCTGGGGCAAGGACGGCCAATGTTATATTGATGGCTCTTCGGGTGCGATGGTCAGCAACATCGGCCATTCAAATTCCAACGTGCTGGCGGCGATGAAGCGACAGATGGACAGCGCCACCTTTGCGTATCGGTTGCACTTTGAAAACAGTGCGGCGGAGGAGTTGGCCACTAAGATCGCGGACCGCATGCCAGAGGGGTTGAACCGGATCTTCTTTGTCTCGGGCGGGTCCGAGGCGGTGGAATCCTGCATCAAGTTTGCGCGACAATGGGCCGTTTCGGCGGATCAGGCTGAGCGCTGGAAGATCATCTCGCGGTTTCCGTCCTATCACGGGAGTACATTGGGCGCGCTGGCGATAACAGGCTATGGCCCGTTAACGGGGGTCTTTTCGCCGCTCTACAAGGATATGCCGAAAATACCCGCACCCACCTGCTATCTGGACCGTGATAATCTCTCAGACAATGATCGTGGTTTAAAATACGCCGAGATGCTGCGCGATGAGATAATCGCTCAAGGACCTGACACTGTGCTGGCCTTCGTGATGGAGCCCGTAGGCGGGGCTTCAACCGGGGCGCTGGTGGCGCCGGACAGCTATTATAATCGCGTACGCGAAATTTGTGATGAATTCGGCGTGCTGTTGATCATGGATGAAGTCATGTCGGGCGTGGGGCGCACAGGCAAATTTATGGCAACCGAACACTGGAACATCCGCGCTGACCTTTATGCCGTGTCCAAAGGGTTTGCTGCCGGTTACGCTCCATTGGGCGCGATGATCGCGGACGAGGGTATGGTCAATACGGTGCTGGACGCCGGTGGCTTTGCCCACGGGCATACCTATGCAGGCAATCCGCTGGCCTGCTCAGCTGGGTTGGCAGTGCTGGAAGAGATCGACAAGAACAACCTGATGGCAAATGCCAGCACTATGGGGAATGCGTTGATGGCGGGGTTGAACGATTTGATGGAGCGCTATGCCTTCATCGGTGATGTACGCGGCAAAGGCTTGCTCTGCGCATTTGAAATGGTGGCTGACCGTGAGACTATGGTGCCTCTCCCCAAAGAACTGAACGCGTTTCAGCGCTTTGTCGAGATTTGCTATGAGCGTCACCTGATCACCTATTCACGCCGCACGCGGGGTGGGATTGACGGGGATCACTTCCTGATCTGCCCGCCGATGATTATTACCGAACCGCAAGTCGGCGAAATCCTGAGCATTCTGGATGACAGCCTCGCGATCTTTGCACGTGAAGCCAGATTGGAGGTCTGATCATGTCGCGAAAGATCATCCTGACCTGTGCTGTCACCGGGTCCATTCATACCCCCAGCATGAGCTCGCATCTGCCCGTGACCCCGGACGAGATTGCCAGATCGGCGATTGAGGCCGCTGAAGCGGGTGCGTCCATTCTACATTTGCACGCGCGCGACCCGGACAACGGTCGTCCAAGTGCCGACATCAACGTGTTTCGCCAATTTCTGCCTCAGATCAAGAATGCGACAGATGCGATAGTCAACCTGACTACCGGAGGCAGTTCGCAGATGACAGTGGAACAGCGGCTGTCTGCCCCGGCCGAATTGGCGCCTGAGATGTGTTCGTTGAATATGGGCTCGATCAACTTTGGCCTGTTCCCGATGAAAGACCGTTATTCGAATTGGGAATACGACTGGGAAGAGACGTTTTTAGAAAACACTCGCGACACGGTGTTCAAGAATACATTCCACGACATTGAAACTGTGTTTCGGATGCTGGGTGAGGAGGCAGGCGCACGGTTTGAGTGCGAATGTTATGATGTGGGCCATATTCAAACCCTCGCGTATTACTTGCGACAGCAGCGGATCAAGCCGCCGGTGTTCTTGCAATTCGTCATGGGGGTTCTGGGCGGGATCGATGCCAGCCCACATAGTTTGATTATGATGAAAGACACTGCAGACCGTCTGTTGGGGAATGCCTATCAGTTTTCCACTCTGGCCGCCGGGCGCCAACAGATGACCCTTGGCACCATGAGTGTGATTTTGGGTGGCAATGTGCGGGTTGGATTGGAAGACAGTTTGATGATCGGACGCCGAGAGCTGGCCATCAGCAACGCCCAGCAAGTCAGCAAGATCCGCAGGGTATTGGAAGAATTAGGATATGAAATTGCGACACCGGATGAGGTGCGTCAGATGCTGAACCTCAAAGGTGCAGACAAGGTGGGGTTCTAGGCCTTGAAGGTATTTGTAGATCCTGCACGACAGAACCAGCATGCTCCCACCGGGTTTCTTGTGAACGGTGTGATGCAACCCAGCCCCGAAAGCCCTAAGCGGATGGCACGTCTGTTGGCTGGCGTTGCGGCCGGCGGTCACGAGGTGCATGCCCCGAAGAATCATGGGATGGACCCAATTGCGGCCATACATACCCCGGCCTATCTAAAGTTTTTATCTACTGCCCATGCCCGTTGGAGCCGTATTCCTGACGCAACGCCTGAAATCTTTCCCAACATCCATCCTGATTGTCGTACCGCCAGCTACCCACTGTCGGTGGTGGCACAAGCAGGATTCCACGTCACCGACATGTCCTGCCCTATCGGCGCGCATACCTGGGACGCAGCACTAGGATCCGCCAATTGTGCGGTGTCCGCTGCCCATGCCGTGATCAGTGGCGACACGGTGTCTTATGCCTTGTGTCGTCCACCGGGACATCATTGCTTTGCCGATTTGGCGGGTGGGTTTTGCTATCTCAACAACAGCGCCATCGCTGCACAAGAGTTACGCCGCCACTATAACCGGGTCGCCATCATTGACGTTGACCTGCACCATGGCAACGGCACGCAAGGTATCTTTTACAGGCGTGATGATGTGTTCACCCTATCTATTCATGCGGACCCATCGCGATTTTATCCATTCTTTTGGGGGCACGCCCATGAGATCGGCGAAGGCGTTGGGCAAGGATACAACCTGAACGTCCCTCTGCCGCGCGGTACGGGCGATGACGGGTTTATGAAAGGTCTTGAAACGGGCCTGGCCCACATCCGGGCGTTTTCACCGGGCGCCATTGTGATTGCGCTTGGCTTAGATGCTTTTGAGGGCGATCCCTTTGGGGGGCTGTCTGTCACCACAAAAGGTTTTGCACAAATGGCGCAGAGTATGGCGGCACTCGGTCTGCCATCGGTGATTGTACAAGAGGGTGGGTATCTGTGTGATGAACTGGGTGAAAACTTGCATGCATTTCTGGATGGATATGGGGATGCCAAGCTACAGATAATCTAAAGAAACTTAATGAAGGAGGGCAAAGCACTTAAGCTGCAAATCCAAACCGTGAATCAATTTGCGGTTAACAAGTTAGACGAATAGGGTGACCAAACGCCGCGATTAACGCTGCACACAAAACAAGTTCCGGCTTTAGCGGGACAGATAATAATTGGGAGAAGACACAATGAGTTTCACGAAATTCACAAAAGTAATGACAGCGGGCGCGTTGAGCGCATTGATGTCGACCTCGGCATTCGCTGAAGAAATAACACTGCGTTTCGCAGGTGTGTTTCCAATCGATCACCAAGGCACAAAAACCATGGAGCAAGTTGCAGCGGATGTTGCGGCGGCCGATGTAGGTCTGACAATTGAACTCTTTCCTGCCAACCAACTTGGCTCAGGCGAGGCGCTGTTCGAAGATGTAGCGCGCGGCAATATCGACCTGGCCGCTGCATTCATTTACGCCGACACCGACCCACGCCTGGAATTCTTGTCCATGCCGTTCCTTGTTGGTGGCTGGGATGACATGAACAACATCATGCGCAACCTGGATTCTGAATATAATAAGATCCTACAGGAAATCACAGGTGATTATGGCGTCAAAATTATGGCACAAAACCCTGAAGGTTTTGTCGGCATCGTGGCCACTCAGGAGCCCACCAACTGGAACACCTTTGACGACAAAGGCATGAACATACGTGTTTGGTCATCCAGCGTTGTGAAGTCCATGGTTGAATTGCTGGGTTATCAAGCGACGACAATGGCCTGGGGCGACATCTTCCCAGCGATCCAGTCCGGTATTGTTGACGGCGCGATCTGCTGCACCAAGACTGCGACGTATTCCATCTTTGCAAAATCTGACGTCGGCACCCACTTTGTTGAGTACAACTCGATCTCCGAGCTGACTACTTTCTATGCGTCTCAGCGTTCGCTCGACAAATTGAACGACGAACAGCGCGCGGCCCTAGCAGCCGCAATGACCAAAGCGTCTGATGACTTCTTCGACTACAACCGAGAGAACGACGCGAAGTTTGGTGAGAAGCTGATCGAAAGCGGATACACGATACTGAGCCTGAGCGATGAAGAGCAGGCAGCGATGGCCGCACATGTAAGGGAGAACATTTGGCCTCAGATGGCTGAAACTGTTGGTCAGGATATCATTGATCGCCTGATGTCAGCAGGCGGTTCATAGTTCACAATCCCTAAGGGTCGGCAAATCTGCCGACCCTTTTTCTACGCTACATAACAAAAAAATGAGGGGGAGGGACATGGCGGAGATACACGAAGAAGACCTGCCAAGAATAATCGACGACGAAGACACAGCAAATCCGCAGAAAGTAACGGACGAGTTGCCCGTCGTCATAGGATATCCGATGAAACTCATCGCGTTTGTCTGTCGGCAAATCGTGATGGCATGTGGCTTTCTCATGGCCTTCACATTCGGGGCGGTCGTTGTCATCCGGTATGGTTTCGGCGGCGATCTTTTTGCCTATGAAGAATGGTTGTTGGCCTTCAGTATCGTAGGCTTTTTTGCTGGCGCCGTTCTAGCGTCGGCACGTAATTTGCACATCAATGCCGACATCCTTGGAATTGTGATCAAGGATCCAAAATTGATCTGGTGGCGCGGTTTCGTTGTCTTGTTGATAGAACTGCTTGTGATCTTGTTCCTGTTTTACGCCTGCTACGTCTCGTTGGCCGACGACTTCTCATTCCCACGTTTGCGTGCAACACCGGTGCTGCGGATACCGTTTGTGTCCTGGCGCATAGCCATCATGGTTGCGTTCGGCTTCATGGCGATGTTCACAGCCGCCTATCTCTACGTCCATATACGCAAGGGAATGGGCCTGCCTCTCAAGTCTGAAGCCAATAAGGAGGCAGCAAAATGATCATTACAGGTAGTCTCCTCATTGTCTGTTTCATGCTGCTTTTGGGCGTTAGTGTCTATGTGGCGTTTGGATCAGTCCTGATTTTCATCGCACTTGTGGGGGATCAATCCATCTCAGGGTATCTGCCAACGGGGTCCACAGGGATACGGTCTCTGGTATTGTTGGCGATCCCGCTCTTTATGATTGCCGGTGGCATCATGGAGAAAGGCAAGATCGCAGCTCCGCTGGTTTCGCTGGCCGAGATGTTTATCGGTCATATCAAGGGTGGTCTGAGTGCGGCTGGCGTGCTGGCTTGCGGGGTATTCGGCTCTATCTCCGGCAGCGCGAACGCCACACTGACCTGCATCGGCGGCATTATGATGCCCCACCTGAAAGGGGCTAACTATCCGCGTGGCCAATCTGCAGCACTGATTGTGTCAGCCAGCCCTTTGGGTCTGCTGATCCCGCCCAGTTCGTCGCATATTCTGTATGGTTGGGTCGCACAACAACACGTGTTGAAGTGCTTTTTGTCCACCGTGGTTCCAGCGATCATCCTGATCACACTGCTGATTATCACCAACCAGTTCATGCTCCGTAAGTATGACAATATTCAGCTGAAAGATCGTCCATCGCCCTTCCTACCCACCTTGGGGATGCAGGGCCGCCTGGCCGGGCCCGCCCTGATGATGCCTGTCATCATCCTGGGTGGTATCTATGGTGGTATCATGACCCCGACCGAGGCTGCCGGCATCGCCGTGGTCTATGCAATACCGATTGCGATTTACTTTTATCGCGGCCTGACATGGAAAACGTTGGCGACCACTATCCAGACCTCTGGGGTGACCATTGGTGTCGTCATGGTGATGATCTTCATGGTTCTGATCGTGTCGGACAATTTGATCGCACAAGGGGCTCCGGCTCTGGCCAAGCAAATGGTCTATTCGGTGTCTGAAAACCCAATTGTGATCTTGTTGATGATCAATGTGGTGATGATCCTGATTGGCATGCTGATGGATGATATCTCGGGTCTGCTGCTGGCAACCCCGATTCTGCTACCCATCGCGCAAAGCGTTGGTGTGGATCCCATTCATTTTGCCGCCATCATCGGCGTCAACTTGGGCATGGCAAACATCACGCCACCGACCGCGCCGCTGCTTTATCTTGGTGCGCAGGTTTGTGATGTACCGGTGTCTAAGATGCTTTGGCCCACGCTAATTTTCATCATCTTCGCTTGGTTGCCAACATTGATGCTGACCACGTTTATTCCTGAGCTAGCACTGTGGTTGCCCGAGCTTTTGCTCAGCCGGTGATCAACCACAAGTAAACAAAAAAGGGGCGCCCCCATGTTTTGGGGCGCCCTTACTTTTTCATGAATTGTACAGCAGTGCGTAAATTCACAACCCGAAGGTATCGCTCTTCCATTTGGTATTGAAGAGCGACGGGTTTACTGGACAAACGTCCAGGAATGCAGGCCGATAAACAGAGCTGTGGCCGCGACTGAGGCTGCAATGCCGAGAGTGTTTTTTACAACGTTTGCCATGATCCTGATCCTTTACTGGAACGATTGCGATACCCACCACATAGGCAAGCATTGATCCTAGGACCACTACCGATACTTGCATAGACGCCCTGCGCTATATGCATGACTGTTGTCCAGATTTGTGAGGAAAGATTAGCTGTGTATTGCAGAAACTCACGCCCGCTCGCGCTCGGCTTACGCAGACCATTCTTGGTTCTTGACTGAGCCCACCCGCGATGCATCGTGCTAGGAAAACCAAAGCATAACCCATTTGTAGAGAATTTCATCGGCAGGCGGCGGAACGAATGCCCAAACGAGCGCATTCTGGCACTTCATCAAATCCCGAAAAGCCATCGAACCTTGGTGAATCCTCTGCGGGATCAGTTATGAGGTCGTTTGGGGCCGTTCCTCTACGCCAATCACAACCTTTCCATCCGGCCTTTTCCGCAAGGATCCATTTAGAGGGCCTTGATGGTAGACAAGCCAACAGAGTTAAACAGGAATGAAACCTCAACTCCAACGGCCACGATCACGGAACTAGTTTGCTCCCTTTATCAGACGTTGACACGATACGCAGCATCGGTCGGAAAGGGCTCTCTGCCGCCATCAGAGCGCACGCAGCATCTTTGACGCGAGGCCTCTGCCAGTCGAAGTGGACGGCCCAAAGCCGTCATCTACCCGTCGACCCGAATGCTGCAGTCGCAGCCCGCATAGCGGACGTTGGCGATAATCTGCAGCATTTTGAATTGGGCAATGGCTAAGTCGCGACTACTGCCCGTGAAGCCATTTCCGAATGTTACAGCAGCCAGAGCGCTCCAAAACCTAGAATTTCACGAGGTCTCAGTGAAGCATGCAGAAAGGGCACTCGTGATTTCTTGGTCACTAGGACGTCCCTGGAAAACCGTTTCATAGATGGGATCCGACGCTACTAAAGCCATGCCAGCCGTTTGGGCGGTCAATTGCAGAAAGACTGAACGGGTAGGCTCGTCACTTCGCCAACCATCTGCTTGGGCCTTTGCTATTGTTTGCTCATGCAGTCGAGCGTAAGCGTTGAGCTGATCTCGAAGAGCGGCGTCCGCATGACGCATCACATCTTGATTTCTAATGAGCATATGATGCGCGGGGTTTAGCGTCGCCCAAGTCACATATCCCTTCGCCATTTCCTGCAACTTCTCCAGATTGGTCAAATTGCTGCGACCTACATGCTTCGAAGCTGAACCCAAGAGAGAGTCAACGCCGTGCTGAGCAATGGCTGACAAAAGTGCGGATCGTGATGGAAAGTGTCTCATTGGGGCACTATGACTGACCCCTATTTCCCGGGCCAATCCTCGTAGGCTAAGTGCTTCAACACCATTTTTCTCGATGGTTGCGATTGCTCTTTTGATCAGCTCATCTCGCAAATCTCCATGGTGGTAAGCTGAAGATGACTTTCGATTGCCGTCCATGTTGACACCGCCCACATCGCTTTCTATGTTGTCAATGCAAACATAGTGCAACGCCACTTCAGTGTCCATCTAAGCCGAAGCCAACCGTAAGCACGGACAAAAGAAAGCTAGTCTAATGACTTCATTGCAAATGCCCTTGGCGCGTGAATTTGGCTGGGATCTAAAACCGACCTCTTCCTCTGCGTTTGAGATTCACAAACGCGATAATGGACAATTCTGTGTCGTTCTAAATCACTCACTCTTAAGGGGTGTTCGAGCAGAGATGGTCCACTGGTGGTTCTTGAACTTTCCGAATTTGCGCGTGCGGTTGCGTGACATCCCAGCATACGAAGACAAAGTCGTACCGGGATATCATCTATGGCACCCCATTGATCATCTCAGCGCCACGCTAACCGGCGATCTGGGGCCGGGCCAAACCGCAAGAACCGGGTGCGCGATACACATTCAAGAAGCTATGCAGTACGATGTCTACGGCTGGAAGTACCCCGTGGATACACAGCTCAAAGTCTTTTACGTGGGCGATGATGGATGGGCCATGGGCAAAGTGCTGCCGTTTGTTGGCCCGATTACGATGTTGCGCGTTCATTATAAGGACGTCTTCGAAGGATCAGAGCATCTGGGCGTTCACTATCATTATGAAGTTGTAATCGGAGCAGGTGGCAGCGGGCTGGTTTCGAAACTTATCAACAAAAAGATATCAGACACAGCCGGCCCAGATTTTTTTGATGCATGGCAACGCCACAATGTGATCGAGGTCGGAACGTTCGAGAATTTTCTCCCCGTGCTCTACGCGCAGAAGGAAAACCTACGAAATTTAGAGTACGCCAAAGACATGAACCCGATGGCCGACATCAAGTCGTCGCAAAACGCCTACAACAACGATTTGTTCAACCAGCGCCTGGAGGGCTATAGGCAAGCTGATCGCGCAAGCAGCTATCAACAGTTCGACACAGCAAGTTTCATTTGACTTGGGTTCGAATGCTTCGGGTTGAATTCCGGTGAAGCCAATTGTTTTCCAATTCCAATCCGGTCGCGCGATCCAATAGGTGACGCACTCAAAAACGACGCGACCTGAAAGCCCGCCGCTCCAGCTAGGACGGCCCAATCCGGCCATTCACCAAAGGATCCGTCGCCGCAGTGCGGCTTTCGCATTGCGGCCGTTCATTGCACCCGGGAAAGCACAAATAGTGCAACGAGTCGTCACCCCCGGGCGACCAGGAACGAACCGACAAGGCTATCGAAATGTGTATAGCTGAGTTCGGTCATCCTTTCAGCCTGCGGATGGAAGAAGGTGAGCGCCCGTAAAGTTCTGAGAAGGTTGCATTAAGGCGTCTCACGCTGCCAAAACCCGCCTGGAAAGCTACGTCCGTAATAGACAGTGTCGTCGTATCCAGCAGTTTTTTGGCACGCCCTATTCGAAAGGTTTGAGCCGTTTGAGTTGGAGATGCCCCTATATGCTTGGCAAACAGCCGAGAGAGATGCCTTGCACCCACGCCAAGTCGGTCGGCGAGATCATTGACAGTACCGGCATCAAGAGCGCCCTCCTCGATCAATCGCAAGGCTCGTTCAACGGTTGTTTTGGTTCCCTTCCATGCGGCGCAAAATGGGGCTGCCTCAGGACGACAACGCAAGCAAGGACGATAACCTGCACGCTCTGCCGCAGCAGCAGTTGGGTAATAGCGGACATTTTTCGTCAATGAGCGTTTCGCGGGGCAGACCGGTCGGCAGTAGATCCTTGTCGTAAGGACAGCGGTGAAAAACTTCCCATCAAAGCTTGGGTCGCGCCTCAATCGCGCAGCGTCACACGTCTCAAAATCTAGCATGAAATGGATCGTAGCAAGCGATCAAGAGCCCTACCAGTCCCGCTGGCTGGTCAGGTCCGAAAACGGCGAGTCTGTAAAGGGCGAACATCGTAAGTCTCTGTCCAACGTATGCTTCACCATTGGTAGGACGAAAGAAGATGAGCGAATTTCAACTACATTGTTTGGCGGAATCCGGTAACGCCTATAAGGCGGCCCTGATGCTCGAATTATGCGGGCTTGACTGGTCCTCGATCTTGATCGATTTTCCTAATGGTGAGATGCGAACGACGAAATTTCGCCAGGACATCAATCAGTTTGGCGAAGTTCCGGTGCTGGTGCATAAGGATCTGCTACTATCGCAATCCGGTGTCATTCTAAACTATCTTTCAGAAAAGACTGGGCGGTTCGGGCCCGCTAATAAGCAGGAAGAATATGAAATCTTGCGCTGGATATTATTCGATAATCATAAATTCACCAGCTATATGGCGACGCGGAGGTTTGCCCTGCGTTTTATGAAAACCGGTGAGACAGATATAACCAACTTTCTGGGCGATAGAGTAAAGAACGCTCTTGAGATTGTGGAAAAACACTTGGCCGACAGAGAATTTATGGCCACGCCAACACTGTCGATCGCGGACATTTCCATGTGCGGGTATCTCTTTTACGGCGATGAGTTGGAGCAGAATTTGGGCAGCTACCGAAGTATCAACGCCTGGATGGATCGCATAGCGGCGACAGATGGTTGGAAACATCCTTATGATCTGATGCCGCGCGCTTATCCAGCTTAGAGCATTTTCGGTACTTTGGGGGCCATACCCGGCTGGGACGTTCAACACGAACGGCCCAAAGCCGACATCTGGCCCAACGGTTCGATGCTGCGGCGGCAGCCCACTTTGCGGTCATTCGCCGCGAGTGCAAAACCTGGCGTGGGTTCGACTTCGGGAGTGCGGGACAAAGTTAGCTTTCGCCGCAGTTTCACCAAAGTCCGCTTGCTAAACAACTTTGGTGCATTTTGGGATGCCAGAGTTCTCATTGTTGAGGCCGCCGCTTTACGTGGCGGCTCTGGATATCGTGGCTATTGGCAACATTGTAGCTGCGCTCAAGCTCGCTGGCTATTCGCAGCAACCCATCGTTGGGTAATGTTTTCAATCTCGGTCTGATACTGCTGATGCCCCTCCACGACTGATTGCTCCAAATCAGCGTGGCCTTCCTTGCCGACGCGCGCGATTTGCGTGCAAAACCAGCCGAGCACCGCGCCACGGGGAAGGTCTTCGCCAGGCGGGAAACTCTCTTCGATAGCTGGGGCGCGTTCGATTTCTCCAGAAAGCAGTCTGGCGGCAAACCCCGGCTCGGTGATGAAGGGCCGCCCGATGCCAATGAGGTCGGTCTTGCCGGTCTCTATCGCATCATTCATGACACTCGCCGACCTGAATCCGCCAGTGACCATAAGGGGGATGTTCAGCGCATCCTTGATCGCCGCCGCATATTCTAAGAAATAGGCCTCGCGAATTTCCGTAGAACCGCTCTTTTTCGCATGCGTATACGCTTTGGGTGCTTCGAAGTTACCGCCAGAGATTTCGATGAAATCAACCCCTTCTTTCTCCAGCATGACCGCGACCCTGACGGATTCCTCGTGATCGAAACCACCTTTCTGGAAATCGGATGTGTTCAGCTTGACCGCTACGATGAAGCCCGGGTTCACTGCCGCCCGAACAGCTCGCACGACTTCCAACACCAGCCGCGCACGGTTTTCGAGTGGTTCCCCACCCCAACGGTCGGTGCGTGTATTTATTCGGGGCGACAATGAAGAGCTGAGCAGATAGCCATGCGCTGAGTGAATTTCGACCCCATCAAACCCAACGTCCTGCGCAATTTTTGCTGAATTGATATACTTCTGAATTAAACCGGGGATCTGCTCTTCTGTCAGCGGATCAGGCTTGCCATAGCCGGGTAGATCAAGCCTGACGTCCGATATTGAAGTCGGATTTGGGTTTACGCGTTCTGGCGTTTGCCGCCCTGCGTGAGAAAGTTGGGCCAGCATCTTTGCGCCGCCAACCTTTCCAGCCTCAACGAGAGCCGAAACCTTTTCCAGGTCCGAATCCGGATCGAGAACAAAATTACCGGCATGCTCAAGATGCAACCGATCGACTGGGGTATTACCTGTGATAAGTATACCCGCGCCGCCTTTGCCCCACTGCGCAAACAGATCAATGTGCGCTTGAGACGGGTTATTGTTTTCGTCTCCAAGGGCTTCAGACATGGCAGACTTCACGATCCTGTTTCTGATCGTTATGCCGTTCGGCAAGGTGAGTTCTTTGTTGATGTTGTTCATGGCAAATTTCCTTGTGTTTCGATCATTGAAGTTTGATGGGTCGCTTTCTCAGCGCAGTATTTTGGATATCTCGATATCTAGATATTCTTGAGCGTACCTTCGACGTGCTGTGGATGATGGCCTAGGCAATCATCGTGACTAGATTTCTTTCCCGAACTTACTCAGGAATTTTTGGATGGCTTCTTCATCGCGGCGATAGAATGTCCACTGTCCATGTCGTTCTGACACGACGAACCCTGCGTCCTTAAGATGGTTCATATAGGTGGAAATCGTGGACTGCGAGAGACGCGCCTTCTCTTGGATATATCCTACGCACACGCCTTCCAGGTCCGCATGTTCAGGCAGTGGTGGCGGAAAATTTGAGCGATCCTTGAGCCAAGCCAGGATGTTGCGGCGAACCGGGTTGCTGAGTGCAGATATGGCTTTATCGATGTCCATATATCGAGATATATCGATATACAGTGTCGTGTCAAGTCCACCCAACTCGCTGTGCAACCGATAGACCAGCCATTCGCTCAAAGCGCAGCATCTGTCGAAATGGGCTCATAGTTGCCGTTGGAAAAGGTTCAGCATGTGGTCACCAATGGTGACATTGCTAAGTAGAGGACGGCCCATTGCTGCCATTCGAAACTGCGGAAACTATTAGTCCAACTTCCGCAAAGGGGTTATTGATGGGCTGTGCAGCATTTTTGGGTACAGACCGACGGTCTGTGGACGAGGTTGCCGTTTATGGCAAGGGCAGGTTGCCAGCCAGTCGGCAACCCGCCAAATTCGTTAATCGTCCAAGACGAACGTCACTTTGAGCACAACGCGATATTCGCTGACCTTACCGTCTTCGACCGTGACCTTTTGATCAGCAACCCACGCGCCATTGATGCCCTTCAACGTCTTGGATGCTCGTTTGATTCCGTTTTCGACAGCATCATCAAATGACTTTGACGATGATGAAATGATTTCCGTGACTTTAGCGACAGACATATCTTATTCCCTTTTGTTCATTGTCAGACAAATTACCGATTTGATCGGGCTAAGTCGCCTATGACTCCAAATTTGGGCTGTTACCCGCGCATTTTCTTAACGATCATTCCGACGACAACCTGCACAATCATACCCATGGCGCCGCCCCCTACTAAATTACCAGCCAAAGCTCCAATATCCATTCCTGCTCCGGCATCGCCACCTGCCATTCCGAGCAATCCACCCAGAATTTGACCGCCTCCTACTCCACCAACTGCACCGGCGATAAGGTTGCCGATCCCGCCCATACTACTGTTTGCGACAGCTTTACCGCCCGCAGTTCCGCCAAGCGCTCCGCCGATGAGTTGGCCAAGAATTTGTTCCATAGTTTGTCCCTCATTTTGATTATCATATTAGAGTTAACCCGCAGATTCGGGTATCTGGCAACAGGAAGTCCGCCCTTACGTCACGGAAACATGCTGCAGCTTACTGCGGTAGCGCCGCTATCGGCTCGGAGTGGAAATTTCCGACATCAAGCAGTGAAAGATGGCAATGCTTAGGGTCCGGGCGCGGCATGATACCATCCCTATCGGAAGCCTATTTCAGGCTTTTGCGACTAGGCTTGTGCCGCCTCTATTGCTCGTTCGATATCAGTCAGCGTCTTCTTTTCAGCGTCAGATACTGGGACACCCCCAAAACCCATAAAACCGCCCTCGTTGGCAGCTTCAGCAACGTTGTTCGCTGTTTGCCGAACAAGTGCGGCCATCGACGCGAATTCAGATGGTGCCATCCGCGAGATCAAAGACATTGTGTCTGTTAGTCGCGCCACTGCCGCTTCGCTGGCCTCAACGGTCGAACGCCCTTTAATCAATTCCTTTATCCCGGCTTTGATCAGCCCGCGCCCTTCTGAAGAATTTAATTCTGCAAGTATTTCGCCAGCTATCGAGCGCTCCGCCGACCGCAACGATTTGGCTATGGCTGAGCTTTCTTGAAACGCGCCGATTAATCCTCCTGGGTCAGCGGCGGTCACTGCAAATCCAGCCACGAACGGTGCTTGCACTACCTGCTCCCACAGCTCTTTCGAAAATTTTTCTTTCAAAGACATAGGCCACACTCCTAACGATACAAAGTTTCTGCAGTTAACAACCATGCATGCGGCATCGTACTGTGTCCAACGCTGCAGCAAGTTTATGCCGATCAGTGTTCAGCGTCCGGTATAGATCTCGGAAAGCATTTAGCGTGTAATATGAGGGTTCAGTCAGTCGTAGCCAGTGGTGTTTGTGTTAAGCAGTGGTATCCGCTTTCGGCTCCAGAAGCAGACCTCACCTGATTGCCTCGTTGGGTCGTGCGCGGGCCGGTTCGCCCGAATGATCACGTATAGGCAATGACACTCATTCCTGCATTCACCAATTGAGCGCATAGTGGAGTTACTTTGTATTTGATGATTTTTATTTTTTCCGATGTCCTAGGGGTAATGAGTAACTAAAAAGCCTTGTGTCAATTTGGTGTCTTGTCGTGTCCTACATCCCCAAATCGACCTCTAACGAGTAAGATACTTGGCTGATTAAGACGCAGCGTTGCAGCATGCCTTCTGCGGGCGTGTTGCAACGCTCAGAACTTTGAACGTCGATATGGGCTCTCACCTAATCCCCGCACCGCAGTAGATTAGGCGAGGCCTGCTGACCTGCTATCACGGACGGCCCTTTGCTGCCTTTGATCGATGGGTCGAGATGCTGCAGCGCGGCCCGTCAGAGGAGACATTCGCTGCGGCTGCGCCAATGGCTGCTTCGGTAGCGCCAATCAAAATTCGTTCTACTCGGCGACGACTGCAAAGGAGGGTCGCCCGTCGGCTTCCACTTCGTGGAATACGAATTCTCGGAATGCAGCAATCAAAGGTTCAGATGCTCGACTGCGTTGACAAACGAAGGAATAGATCACGAATGGCAGGGTGACCGCCTCGAAAAGGCGAACCAGGCGACCTGAATCGACCGTCTCGCGAACCATGATGTCATACGCAAGCGAGACTCCAAGACCTTGTTCGACGCCGGACGTCGCAAGCTCGCAATTGGGAAACTCTGGCCCACTTGGAAAGTCCGGCGGTTCTACACCAGCCGCTGCAAACCATTCCCTCCATTGGTCCATGGTTTCGTCGTGCATCAATGTGACTTTGCGCAAGTCTTCCGGGGTCTCGATACATTGCTCACGTATGAAACTTGGAGCAGCAACCGGATACCTTCCAGACTGCATCAAAGGCAAGACTTCGGCACCCGCAACTGGGTCATCAGCCCAGCCAATTACAACGTCGGCGTCATTCGATTGAAAATCCGTCGATGGAGCACCAACAGAAACGCGAAGTCGAACTGACGACGGTTCGACAAACCGGTCGAGCCTTGGCACTAGCCAACGGGCTGCAAAACCGGGCGTGCAAAGAACTCGAAGTGACTGGTCTGCGGTATTAGCTGCTTCCAAGGTGTTTGCCTCGAATACGTCCAGAAGCGATGTCATTTTCCCCGCATAGGCACGCCCCGTCAGGGTTAGCTGCATCTTGTTGTTGCGACGCTCGAACAGCTTTGTATCGAGGTATTCCTCCAAAGAACGGACCTGATGGCTGATCGCCGAGGGTGAAAGACAAAGCTCGTCTGCGGCCTTTGTGTACGACAAATACCGGGCTGCTGATTCAAAGGCGCGAACTGCGGCAAAAGGTGGAAGTTTTCGTCCCAAAGGTTGTGAATTCCTTTCACGCCAACATGAAAAATCGTCTTTTGCGAGCTCCTTAGGCCAAGCTTAACATATTTTCCAAGAGTTCCAAAAACCCGACAATGGAGAGCACTATGCCTGGCCTCTCTTCTGCCAGCCATTGGTTGGTGGCGCTGATGATATTTGCCAATTCTGCTTGGGCCGATGCAATCGTGCGTCTCGATCCGGAATCGGAGTGGCGTAACGCAGAAAGTATCGCAGTGCTGGTAGAGATTTTCGACACCTGGCTTGATCACAACACGGACTTTCAACGACCGGAGACAAGCCCGAAAATAGAATTCATCAGCTCGTCTTTCGCGACATCCATTCAAGGCTCGTCTGCGTCCAGATTTGGGCACACGCGGGGGCTCTACGATCCAGACACGTCAACGATTTTTCTGATACTACCCTGGGATCGAAAAAACCCGCACGACGCAAGCGTTCTGCTTCACGAGCTCGTCCATGCCCGACAGGCTTCACGGTACTATTATTGTCCTGGCGCTCAGGAAGAAGCGCCCTATCGACTTCAAGATGAATGGCTTCGCGAACGCGGCTTGCAGGCAAATGTCAACTGGATCGCGGTTGTACTAGAATCTGGGTGTAACCGACGTGACTTTCATCCCGATTAGTCGTGGCGCTTTTTGGGTCACCACGTGGGTGTAACTGACTTTCGCGCGCTGCGCAGCATCAGTCAATTTGGGCTCGTTCCGGACTTCCGAGGAAACGCAGCATTTCTGCTTCATGAAACTTTGGTTGAACCGCTCGCGGCCCAAAGCCGTCGTCCACCGGGGAAGTCGAATGCTGCGATCGCGCCCGTAAAGCCGCCATTCGCTGCGCCACCGCAATCTGAGAACGGCAAATTCACGTGTTGCGGGCAAAGTAGTCGACCGATGCAATTCAACCAATGTCCGTTACTTAGCTTCAAATTGGGCCGCAGAGTTTCAAATACAATTAAAAATTAGATGCAAAGACCGCCATAAAAGGCGGAAAAAATCTTGCACCCTCCCGCGGCCAATGATTCAAATTAGCCCCATCGGATGATCAGCCTTCCCAGTGCATGCCTTTACTCAGTATGCAGCGCTGCGCTCTTCCGGGATAGTCGCTCACAATTCCATCAACTCCGGCATCAATAACTCTTTCGATGTCCGGAATTTCATTGACCGTCCAAGTTGTCACCAAAAGCCCTAGGTCATGTGCTTCGGCGACGAGGTCGTGGGAGACATCTTGAAAATAAGGGCACCACATCTGACCGCCTGCACTATACACAGCCTGTGGAAGCGACGTGGTCAACGCCGCATAGTCCGGCCCTACGGATTTGGAGGATTCCTCACCTGCCCCGTCCAAATTCGCCGGAAGCTCGGATAAAAAGGATGTCGGCATCTCGGGCGCTTGTCGGCGGCACTCATCCAACAAATCCCAATCAAAACTGTGTAGAAGGGTGCGTTGCTCCAGGTTCTGCTCTCTCACTTCGGCCAAAACCGCTTCGACAACATCGCGCTGTGTGAGGGTATCGCCTTTTGCTTCTGGGTCCGATTTTAGCTCCAACAACAAGCACACGCGTTCCATCCCCGGACGATTTGCCAGTTCAAGCAGATCCGTCAGGCGCGGAATACGCACATTGCAAAGAAAGGCTTGGTCAGGGAAACGCTTGCCATAAACCGTTTCCCCATCGAGACCACCCACATCAAGCGCCTGCAGATCAGCAAAGTTCATCTGGGATACCTTTAGATCGCCTTCCTGTATCCACGCCTGATCTGGATGACGCGTCGCCGATCCCAACAGGGTGTGGTTGTGCGTAATCACCGGAACCCGATCTCTGGTTAAAACGACATCAAATTCCAAAGCATCCACCCCGATGCCTATCGTGAACTCAAATCCCTCCATCGTGTTTTCCGGCATGATACCGCGGGCTCCGCGATGGCCGACAAGTCGAACAACACCATTTCCACCACGAAAGGCATCCAACTGAGGAAAGGTGGACATCTTTAAATCCGTCGCCCGGTTTCAGGATCGAAGGCGTGCAGCAGGTCAGGATTTGCCGAAAATGACAGAACCGAACCGGTTTCAGCGGTCACATGCCCCGGCAGGCTGGCCACGATTTCGGTATCCGTGTTCTCCAGAGTTCCGTGTAAAAGAGTGTTTGCGCCCAGATGCTCAAACAAAGAAACCGAGATGCGCAAAGGACCAGACGGATCGGCAGCCAGATGTTCGGGACGAATACCTAAAGTAACAGAACCAACGGCATCTGGGGCGCCAGGGATCTTCACTCCATTTCCGAGCGCTATCTCTCCGTTGTCGGCGTGACCCGGCAAGAAATTCATGGCAGGACTGCCGATGAACCCGGCGACAAACACAGTAGCCGGGCGATCGTAGAGCTCTATGGGCGTTCCGAATTGTTCAACATAGCCGCCATTGAGAACCATCAGGCGGTCTCCCAGCGTCATCGCCTCGACCTGATCATGAGTGACATAGATTGAGGTCACTCCGAGGCGCTGTTGCAGCTTGCGGATTTCCAACCGCATCTGAACACGCAGCTTGGCGTCGAGGTTGGACAGAGGTTCATCGAACAAAAACACCTGCGGGTCCCGCACAATGGCGCGTCCCATGGCGACACGTTGACGTTGCCCGCCTGACAACTGGCGCGGCTTGCGATCAAGATAGGGGCGAATTTCAAGGATGTCGGCGGCTTCTTCCACTCGCACGTTGATCTCGGCCTTACTGATCTTCCGGATTTTTAGGCCATAAGCCATGTTTTCGCGCACAGACATATGCGGATACAAAGCATAGTTCTGGAAAACCATTGCGATGTCACGATCCGCAGGCTCCAGATCGTTGACCACACGGTCCCCGATACTGATTTCCCCGCTGGTAACAGTTTCGAGCCCGGCAACCATACGCAGCAAAGTGGATTTGCCGCAGCCAGACGGGCCAACGATGACGACCAGCTCTCCGTCTTCGATCCTGCCGTCAATCTGATGCAGAACTTCGGTCTGGCCGTAGGCTTTGACAAGGTCTTTGAGGAGGATAGATGCCATTGGTTTTGCCTATTTATCTGTCTCTGTCAGGCCCTGAACAAAGAGCTTCTGCATTGCGACCACCACTAAGACCGGCGGGATCATCGCCAGAAGCGCGGTCATCATGATGATGTTCCATTGCGGGGATTGCTCGGCGGCTTCAAGCATCTGCTTGATCGACATCACGATGGTGGTCATGTCGATGTCGGTCGTGATCAGAAGTGGCCACAGGTATTGGTTCCAGCCATAAATGAACAAGATCACAAACAGCGCCGCGATATTGGTGCGGCTGAGCGGGATCAGGATATCCCAGAAAAATCTAAGCGGCCCCGCGCCGTCGATTCGGGCGCTTTCCAGCATTTCATCCGGGATGGTCAGGAACACTTGCCGGAACATGAAGGTCGCCGTGGCCGAAGCGATCAACGGGATCGACAACCCCCAATAGCTGTTCAGCATGCCAAGGTTTGCAACAACTTGGAACGTAGGCAGGATACGCACCTCAACCGGCAGCATCAGGGTGATGAAGATCATCCAGAAGAACCCCATGCGGAACGGGAACTTGAAATAGACAATGGCAAATGCCGAAATCAACGAGATCGCGATTTTGCCAAAGGCAATCATCATCGCCATAGCAAGGCTGTTCAGAAGCATCCGCCAGACCGGAGCGGTCTCGGTGCCTGAAAGGCCGCCACCGAACAGGGTCTGCTTGAAATTCTCCCAGAAGTACCCTCCCGGCAGCATCGGGATCGGGGCCTGTGTCATGCGCACCGCGTCATGGGTTGAGGCCACAAAGGTGATCCAGATCGGCAAGGCGACAATGCAGATACCCAGCAGAAGGACGGCGTGAGAAATAAGGTTGAGAACGGGGCGATTTTCGACCATCAGTATTCGACCCTCCGTTCAACATAACGGAACTGCACCACAGTCATCGCGATCACGAGGATCATCAGGATCACCGATTGCGCGGCAGACCCGCCCAGATCCAGGCCGACAAACCCGTCGTTATAAACCTTGTATACCAGGATCGTCGTAGCGTTGGCTGGACCACCCTGGGTGATGGCATGAATGATGCCGAATGTATCGAAGAAGGCGTAGACTGCGTTGATCACAAGCAGGAAAAACGTCGTGGGTGAAATCAGCGGGAAGATCAGGTCCCAAAAGCGCCGTATGGGGCCTGCTCCGTCAATGGCGGCGGCCTCAATGACGGACCGCGGGATCGATTGCATCGCGGCAAGGTAGAACAGGAAGTTATAGGCAATCTGCTTCCACGCAGCGGCAAAGATCACCAGCGCCATGGCCTGATTTCCGTTGAGATAGTGGTTCCAATCCACCCCGACTAAATCCAGCAGGAACGGAAAGATACCCAACGTAGGGTTAAACATGAAGACCCAGAGCGCACCCGCCAGAACGGGGGCGACCGCATAGGGCCAGATCAGCAAAGTGCGATAGGCCGTGGCCCCGCGCACGATCCGGTCAGCAAACCCCGCAAGGATCAGCGCCATCGACATCGACAGGATGGCAACCGCGGCCGAGAAGAACATCGTGCGGCCAAAAGCTGAAAGATAATGCTTGTCACGAAACAAGATGGTGAAGTTTTCGAACCAGACAAACTCGGTGGACAGCCCAAAGGCATCTTCGATCAGAAAGGACTGATAAATCGCCTGGCTGGCGGGCCAGATGAAAAATACCAGCGTGATGATGATCTGCGGTGCGACCAACAGATAGGGCAGCAACGACGGAGGGAAATGCACACGTTTAAGCAAAAGGGGCCTCGTCTGGACGTGGAATGGCCTTAGTCAAACCCCCAGCGATTCACACACCGCTGAGGGCAGTCTTTAGGAGCGAATTACTTAGCTGTCCGCTCGAACTTGCGCAGCAGGTCATTGCCACGTTCGGCGGCGGCGTCCAGTGCCTCGGCTGCTGATTTGTCACCCGCCCAGAGCGCTTCCAGCTCTTCGTTGATCACATCGCGCACTTGCACGAAGTTACCAAAGCGCAAACCACGCGAATTTGGCGTGGGCGCGTTCAGACTTAGCTGCAGGATGGCTGTATCCGTGCCGGGGTTACTCTCATAGAACCCTTGCTCTTTGCTGAGGTCATAGGCAGCCGTGGTGATCGGAACATAACCGGTCTCCTGATGCCACCAGGCCTGCACTTCGGGTGAGCTGAGATAGGTCATGAACTGCGCCAGCCCTTTGTATTCTTCACTGTCATGTCCCGCCAATGCCCAAAGTGTTGCACCACCGATAATCGAGTTTTGCGGTGCATCAGCAATGCTGGTGTCGAGCGGCAGCATGGTTTGACCGAAGTTGAACTCGGCCTGCGACTTGATCGAGCCATAATAGGCCGATGAATTCATCCACATCCCGCATTCACCACTGGTGAAGAGCGGCAGGCTATCGCCACGGCGGCCACCGTATTTAAACAGGTTCCCTTCGGTCATCGACGCAACATCGTCCAGCCGCGCAGCGACCTTGTCGTTGTTAAAGGTAAACTCCGTGTCAAAACCGGCAAATCCGTTTTCCTTGCTACCGACCTCCATATTGTGCCACGCCGAGTAATTCTCGATCATGACCCAGGATTGCCAGCCAAAGCTGAGCCCACAATTCATGCCGTTATTGACCAGTGCCTGTGCTGCTGTTTTCACTTCGTCCCAGGTCTTGGGCGGCTCAACACCTGCCGCGCTCAGCGCATCTGCGTTGTACCAAAGCACCGGGGTCGAACTATTGAATGGCATCGACAGCAATTCGCCGTCGGGCGTTTGATAATACGAAATTACGGCAGGCAGATAGTCGGATTTATCAAAGGCTTCTCCAGCGTCGGCCATCATTTTTTCTACCGGATAAATCGCACCTTTTGCTGCCATCATTGTGGCAGTGCCAACTTCGAACACCTGAACCAGATGCGGATGCTCCTTAGCGCGGAACGCAGCAACGGCTGCTGTCATGGTTTCAGTGTAGTTCCCCTTATAAGAAGGAACAATTTTGTAGTCGGATTGGCTGGCATTGAAATCTGCCGCAATCTTGTCGACGCGTTCACCATTGGTACCACCCATCGCATGCCACCAATTGATCTCGGTCTGTGCAAAACTCATTCCCGCGCTGACGCCTAGTGCTGCAACGCTCAACATGATCGACTTAAAAGCCATTGTATCCTCCCTGGTTTTCATTGGGAGAGGTTACGCGGGTAGAAAAATAACTCAAGCAAAAGATTTATGACAATACTCATAACATAATGTTATAAATTGCTTGACTGCTTCGCATCCCTTTCGCAACCAGAGCGAGTTAATCCTTTGAATTTTCGACTAAGACAACTCCAGGCCTTTCGTGAAATCGCGCGCACAGGTTCCGTCACCCACGCCGCCGCAGAAATGGGAATATCGCAACCCGCCGTCAGTCGGCTGATCAATGACTTCTCAAGAACAGTCGATTTTCCACTTTTTCGCCGGGAAGGCGGAAGTTTGATTCCCACAACAGAAGCCGACTACATGCTCGCAGAAACCAGACGCGTTTTTGAAAGCCTCGATCACCTAGAAGATCTTAGACACAATCTCAAAAAACGCGCTGTCGGGCATCTGCGCATTGCTTGTCTGCCCGGCTTTGCAACAAGTCATTTACCGATTGTCCTGGCACAGTTCTTGGATGCACGACCAGGAGTTACGGTGACACTCGAACCTGATCGCCCGGAACGTATTCTGGAGTGGATTGTCGGCCAGCAATACGACTGCGGCATCACCGACGGCTTTGGGGGGCATCCCGCCACGGAAAGCACCGATATTGCAATCCGCACTGTGTGCATCGTACCGCAACATCATGAACTGGCGGATAAAGCCGTGATAACGCCCACCGACCTTCGCGGCCAGAAACTGATCCACTCCAGAAGAGACAGCCCCTTTTACCGGCAGCTCGAACAGGCATTTGCCGAGTTTGATGAAACGATCAACACATGGATCGAAGTGCGCCAATTCTCAACAGCATGTACAATAGTCAGCCAGGGTCAGGGCGTATCAGTGGTCAGCGCACTGGATGCAGAACAGTTCAAAGGAAAGGGAATAGAAATCCGACCATTCAAACCGAAGATCGCGCATCGGCTTTCTCTGCTTCGCCCTGCCACCGGAGACCACTCTCCGCTCACATTTGATTTTTTGAAACAGTTTTCCAGCAGTTTGGCCCCATTCATCTCGGAACCGACCAGTTCAGGTTGAATCAGTTTCACCGTCGAAAAATGCTCTCGATTTTAAAACAATTTCAAAACCGTCCGATGATATTTTGAACTCGTGGTCAATTTCTCTACGCAAGCAGACTTTCAAACAATCTGCAGCATTGATCATAATGGGCTCACAGCGGGCACATAAAAACGCCCGCCTGAAACCAGACGGGCGTTCCTTGATCCAAACTCGAATCGGAATTCTTAACGGCGGATGCCCAAGCGTTTGATGAGGTCGGTGTACCGTGCCTCTTCTTTAGCTTTCAGGTAGTCCAACAGCTTCCGGCGCTGTGCGACCATTTTCAAAAGGCCACGGCGTCCGTGGTTGTCTTTTTTGTGGGTCTTGAAGTGCTCGGTCAGCGTGGTGATGCGCGAGGTCAGAATGGCAACCTGAACTTCGGGCGAACCGGTATCGCCGTCTTTGGTTGCGAAGTCTTTCATGACTTTCGCTTTTTCTTCAGCAGTAATCGACATCGGGATCTCCTTTACGTCAAAGGGTGAAGGGCGCAAGCCGGGATGTCGTCCAGCAGGGTCCGTGGAGAAGAGTTCACCCGCGAGTGAACGTGTGAACTCTCGGGCATATAAGAGATATTTTTATGAAAGGAAAGGATAAATTCCGAACCGGTGGCTTATACCGCCGTTTGGGCATTCAGCACTGTTTGGCCAACCAGAACGATCTGATCCAACGTCAAATCTGCTGCATTCGCGACCGCTGCGATCCGCACCCCATTCAACACGATATGTTGCTGACTTGGATCGTCTTCATCCGCTTCAAGATCAACCACGGGTTCGGCCCCGTTTGCATCGTCATAGGCCACCATCAGGCTGTCTTCGTCCGGATTGTAATCGAGGATTTGCGCCTGGTGGTCCTGATTCAGCCAATCCCCTACGGCAATCGTGTCTGCTCCGCCCCCGGCTGTTACGATGTCGGCGTTGCCAGCGATGATGAGATCATCCCCGCCTCCGCCATTCAGAAAATCGACATCCGTGTCGTCTTCGCCATTGGGTGACACGCCGTTGAGCACATCGTCGCCCCAACCTCCGAACAAGGTGTCTGCACCGGCATCGCCTTGCAGTGTGTCATTACCCAAATCTCCGTGCAGCGCATCATCGCCTTCACCACCGAGCAAAGAATCATTCCCGGCTGACCCGACCAGACTGTCATCGCCTGCATCACCGAGCAGCGTGTCGTCATCATCGTGGCCAAAGAGAGCATCGTCGCCGACTTCGCCCTGCAATTGGTCATGGCCCGCGCCACCGTGCAGCGTGTCATTTCCCTCATCGCCATGCAGAGTGTCTTGCCCGGCGTCCCCGTGCAAAATATCACCGCCCTCGCGGCCCAGGAGCAGATCATCGCCCTCGTACCCGTTCAGCTGATCCAAACCTTCGGTGCCTTCGAGGGTTTCATTCTGCTCATTGCCCCCCTCAATTATGCCGTCCTGAGGGGGTTGTTCTTCACCCAGTTCCGCTGGATCATCGGACTCAAGCAGATCGGTGAGACCATCAGTGTCGGTTTCAGAATCGCTATCGCCCGCCTCAGCGTTGGGGTCTGCGCCATCGGTGCTTTCCTCATCGGTGGTGAGGTCATCAATCCCATAGAACGCGGTTGCACCCACGGCCATAAGACCCATCAATCCGACAAGAAACATCATTACAAAGGTCCACAATAACCGAGGCGTAATTGAGCCACAGCGCTCGCAAATCGTCAATCAAGATGCCGCGATAAGGTTAATGCTTCGTTACTTTCGACCGTAAGCTCTTCAGGCTAGCGCACGATCTCGGGACCCATCAGCATGTTGGGTAGATAGGTCGAAATCCAGGGAATATAGGTGACCATGATCAGGAAGATGAACAGCACGCCCAGGAACGGCAGAGCGGCGCGCACGACGCTCATCATCGGCATGCCGGCCACGCCGGACGTCACAAAGAGATTGAGGCCCACGGGTGGTGTGATCATCCCAATCTCCATGTTCACAACCATGATGATTCCCAAGTGAATGGGGTCGATGCCCAGTTCTATCGCAATGGGAAACACCAGTGGCGCCACGATCACCAGAAGGCCCGAAGGTTCCATGAATTGCCCCCCAATCAGCAGGATCACATTGACCATGACTAGGAACATCACCGGGCCGAATCCTGCAGACAGCATCGCATTGGCCACGGCCTGTGGAATTTGCTCCTCGGTCAGGACGTGTTTCAGGATCAGCGCGTTGGCGATGACAAACATCAGGGTTACCGTCAGCTTGCCCGCCTCAAACAGGGTCTTGCGCGTGTCGTGGTGGAAAAACGCTGTCACCAAGGCGATGGGTTTTTCCAGCAAGCTTTTGCGGTGCCCACCTTCTGGTGCCGCCAGTGGCCCCATGTCGCGGTAGATGAAACAGGCGACAAAGAAGGCATAGACCGAGGCCACGGCAGCCGCTTCGGTTGGGGTAAAGAACGCGCCTGTCACGCCGGGAATTCCGTAAATGCCCAGCATGATGATCACGATTAGCAACAGCCCCCAGGCCGCTTCACGGAATGAGGCAAATATCTCGGACCAGCCACGCCATTCTCCGGCGGGCATATTCTTGATCCGCGCCATGATGTAGATCGCGATCATCAGCATGATGCCGGCCATCAGGCCTGGAATCACGCCTGCCAGAAACATCCGACCCACCGAAACCTCGACGGCAGCGGCGTAGACGACCATCACGATGGAGGGCGGGATCAGAATACCGAGAGTGCCCGCGTTGCAGATCACGCCCGCGGCGAATTCCTTGGTGTATCCCGACTGTTTCATCGCAGCGATGACGATAGACCCGATGGCAACCACAGTGGCTGGCGACGATCCCGAAAGGGCGGCAAACATCATGCAGGCAAAGACACCGGCGATGGCCAACCCTCCTCGGAAATGCCCGACGCAGGCGATGGAAAACCGGATGATCCGTTGCGCCACGCCACCCGTCGACATGAAGCTGGAGGCCAGAATGAAGAAAGGAATGGCGAGCAGGGTGTAGTGGCCTTCAAAGGCTTCGAACAAGGTCTGGGCGATCGAGGCCAATGATGTGTCTGAATACCAAAGCAGAAATAGCACCGATGACATTCCAAGGCTCACGGCAATCGGCACACCGATCAGCAGAAACGCCACAACCATTGCAAAAAGAATAAGAACAGTCATCCGTTCGCTCCTTCATGGCTGGCGCGAATATCGTCGAGTTCGTCCTCGACTTCGTGACTGGCAACGATACGATCGGTTTTGCCCTGCCACACGGCGATGCCGGCCTGGATGAACCGATAGAGCAACAGGGCCGTGGAGAGCGGCAGAACCAGATAGGGTACGACACGGGGCAGCTTGGAGTAGCTTTCCCCTTCATTGAACACATCCTCCATCCATTTCAGGAAGGCCGGGTGCGGGATATCATCTACCTCGTACCAGCCTTTGGCGAGGAACTTGTCCTCAAACCCAAGCGGGAACCAGCGGCCTTCGGTGGCGGGCAGGTTTGCAAAGTTCGCCCAGTAATCCCATGACCCTTTGAGCAACAGAAACGAAAAGGCGATGCACACGGCGACCGAGATCAGTGCCAGAATGCGGCGCGTGGGAGCTGAGACCATGTTGATGATCGCATCCACCCCCAGATGCGCGCCCTTCTTGACGGCATAGGACGCGCCCAGCAGCACAAGCCAGCCGAACAAGAATACGGTCAGCTCTAACCCCCAGAGGATATTTGAATTGAACCCTTTGCGTGCAATGACATTGGCGAAGGTCAGCAATGTCATCACCCCAAGCAAGATCGCGATGAGGTTTTCCTCAATCCGGTCCACGAATGTCTCGCCTTGTCTGCTGTGCATCTGTTGTCCCTCCGCCTGGTTTTTGTGGCGTGTATTGGAAAACAGGGCCGACATTTCTGCCGACCCTGCCTGATTGCATTTACATGCTTTCGTTGATCGCCTGTGCGGCGTCGATGGTTTCTTGACCTACGTCCTCGGCGAATTGCTCCCAGACGGGTTTCATCACGTCGACCCAAGCCTGACGCTGTTCGGCTGTCAGCTCGCGTACAACGCCGCCCGCATCAATCACAGATTGGCGTGCTTCGGCGTTCACCTTGGTGCTTTCGCCATTCCGGGTTTCCGTCACCTCGGCCAGAATGGTCAGGAACTGGTCCCGTGTGTCTGGCTCAAGGCTGTCGAGCCATTCGACGGATGTGACCACCAGATAGTCGATAATGCCATGGTTGGTTTCCGTGATGCCATCCTGCACTTCAAAGAACTTCTTGCCGTAGATGTTCGACCAGGTGTTTTCCTGACCATCCACAACTTTTTGTTGCAGCGCGCCGTAGACCTCGGAAAAGGCCATTTTCTGAGGGCTGCCTCCAATGGCTTCCATTTGCGCGACCAGTACATCTGACGATTGTACGCGGAAACGCAGGCCGTTGGCATCCGATGGCGCGATCAGCGGCACGTTTGCCGACATCTGCTTCATACCATTGTGCCAGAAGGCCAGACCCTGCAGGCCGCGGCGCTGCATGCTGTCTTTCAATGCCTGCCCGGCGTCAGAGGCTTGGAACGCATCCACAGCGTTGATGTCTTTGAACATGAATGGCAGATCAAATACGCGGTATTTCTTGGTGAAGGCTTCGAACTTGGACAGCGAAGGCGCGGCTAATTGAACGTCGCCTTGCAGCAGGGCCTCAAGTACTTTGTTGTCATCATAGAGCGTCGAGTTTGGGAAGACCTCCATGCAGGCTTTGCCGTTCATCTCGTCGTTGATACGCTGCTCAAGCAGCGAGGCGGCAATGCCTTTGGGGTGCTTGTCGGTGTTGGTCACGTGGCTGAATTTGATAACCACCTCGCCGTCATCGCAGGCCGCGATTGCGGTGGTAGAGGTGACGCCTAGGGCCAGAGCGGCGGCGGCAACTGTGCTGAGAAACTTCATGGTATCCTCCCGAATGATTGTTTCTGATTGGTATTTCGAGCGCCACGACGGGCGCATGCTGCAACAGAAGACAACATTGATCACGGTTTCGTAAGGGGAAGGTCTAAACAAAGGGGGCTAGGTGATTTCGTAAGATTATTCAGAGCGTTATTCACGCTGTACAAACGGCACCTCGGATTGAATTGGCATATGTGTGCGGATTTCCACACAGCGATTGCCCGAGTGTGTGCGTGTTTCTGCACATCTCATGAAGGATGTGCCTACACCACGCGGCGCGTTGCCAGAAACACGCCACCCAACACCAGGGCCACCGCCATCCAATTCACACCCAGAGCCGTGTCAGCGCCCACGCCGGTCAGGGCCATCATCACCAACCCGCCGCAGCTGACGAAGGCACCTGGCACGGCTTGCCATGGACCCGGTGTTTTGTCGGGCCCACCCTTGGTGCCAGATTCAAATTGCACGAATATCAAAACCAGCGGAACGAGAGCTGCAAAATAGAAGACCAGCCAGACGGGGCGCAGGCTCCACCATGGGCCGGTGCTGGGTTCAACTTCCAAACCTACGCCGCCCAGTGCCATGGCCAATCCGACGATCAGAATCATCGCTGTCATGTGCCACAGGTAGATCGTCATAATCATCTGGTTCATCAGAATGACAATGGCCCAGGGGCGCTTGTTCTGCAGCCACTTTGAGATGGGCCCGGTCATCAGCAGGATCACCCCGATCTGCACCGCCCCTACAGCCAGCATGGCGGTGGTCGGGGGCCTTGTATTTGAAAACGCTTCGCCGGGGACACTGACCATGGCAACGGGATAGTCGAAGTGGCCGATCAGGACATACAGCCACGTCACGCCAAGCGCGATGAGGCCCAAGGCCGTGCGCCCTGAGCGTTCAGATCCCTGCCACCAGTACCCAAGCTGGTGCACGGCCAGCCAAACAAACGCGTAGTTTGACCAGCGCAGCCATCCTTGGTCGAGCCCGAGCCCGATTGCATCCACAGCGATCGCGCCAAGGGCCAGCAGGACGACAGACCATACGCCCAAGTGTTCCCATGCAGCATAGGACAGGGGCACGGCCATGGTGATCACAATGTAGACCGCCAGGAACCAGATGGGCACAAGCGCAGCCTGAGAAGTGGCGATGATCAGATCCGTGGCCACACCCAAACGTGCGGCAATAAAGGCGGCGATGGCCCAAATAATCACAACCGGCACTGTGGGTTTGAGCAGCCGCGCCAGTCGGCCCGAGGCCCAGGTTCGGCGTTTTTCGGCATCCTTGCGGGCAGAGTTCCACGACAATGCGTTAGAGAACCCACCGACAAAGAAGAACACCGGCATAACCTGGAAAAGCCAGGTCAGATATTGGGTCCAGGGTTGTTCGGCCAGGATGATGGTCAGTGTGATCTCACCCGAGCGCAGGACCGGAGCCACCAGAAACCAATGGCCCAGAATGACAAAGGAAATCGCCAGAGCGCGGTAGAAATCAACCGCCCTATTGCGTTTCGCAGGTGTGTTGTCCGCCGCCCAGAGCGCGCGGGCCATCATGCCCTTTGGCGTATCCTGAGGGATGGGGGCTGTCATCTGCGTCTGCTCCTTCTGCGTCACCCTTGGGGGCGATCTTGATTAGGTTGGCATCAGCCTAGCATCCGGTTTCCAACCCGTCGAGATGGATCAGCTGCGATACTGATCCGCGCGGATATCATGGCGGGCCAACTTGTCGTAGAAGGTCTTGCGTGGAATTTTCAGCGCACGGGCGGCCTCGGTTGCGTTGCCACCGCATTGGCGCAATGCCTGCACCAGAAGCGCCGCTTCGACGCGCGCCATTTGTTGGGCAAGGCCGGGCGTCTCGATGGCGTCGAAATCGCCAAGGCCCAGCACGAACCGGGTGGCTGCATTCATCAGATCGCGGCTGTTGCCCGGCCAGTCGCGGGTCATCAGGCGGCTGATGACATCCGAGGGGATATCAGGGTTGGGCAATTGGGCTTGCTCGGCCGCGGATTGCACGTAATGCCGAAACAGGACCGGGATGTCTTCGGGCCGGTCTTTGAGTGCCGGGATATGCACGTTGATCACATTGAGGCGGTAGAACAGGTCAGGATTGAATTTACCTGCTTGAGCCTCGGCTCCCAGATCACGGTAGCTGCCTGCCACAATGCGTGGTCCTGTGGTGTGGTCCAACGCTTCGAGGATCGCCAGTTGCGTGTCGGGCGGCAGGGCTGCGACCTCATCAATAAAAAGCGTGCCCGAGCCAGCCAATTGCCAGGCCTCTTCGACACCCTTGAGGGTCAGTGCGGCAGATGCGCGTTTTTCAAAGGGATGTTCGGGACGCGACATCAGATGGATCACATGTGCGACCTTGGCCACACCTGTCCCGGGGGCACCTGTGATCAGCACCTCGGTGTTTGTACGCGCTGCCACGCGCACGGCCTCTCGCAGATCATGGGCGTGCGAAGAGGTGCCAAAGAGTAACCGCGCGGCAGCGTCCCCCTTTTCAAGCTGTCGTTTGAGAGCCCTGTTTTCCAAAACCAACGCACGCGTGCGCATGGCTTGTTCGATGACGGTCAGCAGCTCTTTCGGGGGGCAGGGTTTCTCCAAAAACCCAAAGGCACCAGCCGACATGCCTTTTACGGCCATGGGAATATCCCCTTCGCCCGTCAGCAGGACCACGGGTACATCAGGGTCAATGCTGAGGGTATGTGCCAACAGATCAAACCCATCTTTCCCGGGCATCCGAATGTCCGAAAGGATCACGCCTTCAAATTCAGGCGTTATAAATGTCTGCGCCTCATCCAGGCTCGCGGCGGCGGTCACCTCATACTCAGCCAGAGTCAATGTCTGGCTCAGCGCTTCACGAACCGAAGCATCATCATCCACCACCAGCACGCACGCCGTCATGCTGCGACCTCCTGCGGCCTGGCATTCGACAAACGGACCTGAAAGACCGCACCGCCTTCGGGGTGGTTATGTCCAGTGATATCGCCACCGAAACTTTGCACCAGACCATAAGAAATCGACAGGCCCAGCCCCATGCCCTCGGACTGGCCCACTTCCTTTGTTGTGTAGAAAGGGTCAAAAATCTTTTCGGGATCATCCAGCCCGGGGCCTGTGTCGCGAATGCCGACCAGAGTGGCCTCCCCGGAGGGCTTCAGAATGATTTCGATCCGTTTCTCTGCTTGTCCGGTCATGGCATCCACAGCGTTGGTGATCAGGTTCATGATCACTTGCTGCAACCGAACTTCGCCGCCCTGCACCCAGACCGGTTGGCCTGGCGGCGTATAGGCCAGCGTGACGCCTTCGTGTTTCATGCGGGGATCGGACAGTTCCAAAACAGCACCGATCACCGCTCCTATGTCGACCGAGGTCATGGGTTCATTCTCTTGCCGGGCAAAAGCACGCAGGTTTTTGATGATACGGCCCATACGGCGCGACAATTCCGCGATTCGGCCCAGATTGGCGTTGGCCTGTTCTGGCTGATCCTTGTCCATAAAGAGTTGCGCATTTTCAGAGAACGACTGAATTGCCATCAAAGGCTGGTTCAATTCGTGACTGATGCCTGCAGACATTTGCCCCAAAGCCGACAGCTTGCCTGCCTGCACCAGATCCGCCTGCGCACGGCGCAGAGCCTCTTCGGCCTCATGGCGTTCCGAGATTTCCTGACGCAGGTGAATGTTGGTTTCGGTCAGCTCTTCGGTGCGTTTGGCAACGCGTTGTTCCAGTCGCGCATTCACTTCGGCCAAGGTGCGGCGACGCTCAATCACCCAGAACAGGATGGCACCAAAGGCCAGGCAAAGGGCTGCGGTCACCGCCGCTTGCAACAACGCAATCTGTTCTGCTGCACGGGTTGAGATCAGCGAATGACCGGTCATGCCGATTACCGGCAAAGGCAGCGTGCCATAAACCGCGCGGTCGGGGATGTAGCGGCTTTCGGATGTGGACCAAAGCGTGTGGCCCTGCACCGTCCAGACGGTGTCCGGCCCAAATCCCGCCTGCGCACCATCCGGGTCATATTCTCGGAACAGGAGTTCCGAGCGGTTTGAGATGAATATCTGATCCCGCGCATCGGTGAACAGCACCACTTGCGGTGCGCCACGCCAGTCGCTTTCCTCAACCGTTTCCATATCCACCCGAACCGCCAGTGATCCCGCAATGCCATTGGCCGTATGCACCGGTGCCAGGAATGCAAAGTCGCGCTGCATCCCGTCCGGCGAATGCCCATGGCTGAAGCCCAGCGCACCCGTCATGGGCCGTTGCAGATTGAGTTGATCAACAAGTGTTGGCGCGGATGTTTGTGGCGCGGAGCTGGCGATGCGATCTCCGTTCGGGGCCAAAAACGAAATCTCAAGCGCACCACTGAAGTCAGCGGTCCTGAGCAACAGCGGCTCGATCTTGGCGACCTCGCCTTCACCAGACGCCAGAGCCACGATGTCGGGATGATCCGCCAATGTGACGGCCAAAAGACGATACCGGCTGAGTTGCCCAACCAATCGATCAGAGGCCGAACGCAAGACCGCCGCCCCTTCGTTTGCCACCTGGCCGATGGCCGAGCGATACCCAAGCCACCAGACTCCGGCGGACATGATCGCAACCACTGTCAAAAATGCCAAGATGATATGTGCGCGGTGCATCTGTTCTCCGGTTTGAGCCCGCAGAATAGAAAAGCCCATCCCGGTTTACAATTCGCCATCAGTACCCGCGTTTGGGATCGACGATGTTTTGTAAGGGGTCACCCTCTCGCCAGCTGCGCAGATTGGTTAGAAACATTTCGAACGACCGCATCGCCCAGCCATCAAACACAGCCGAGCAATGCGGCGAGATGATTGCATTGTCGAGCGGCCAAACGGGGCTGTCGTCGGGCAGAGGTTCTGTTGGGAAAACATCCAGTGCCGCATGAGCAAGCGCCCCCCCGCGCAATGCGTTGACCAGCGCATCATGATCGACCACCCCACCGCGCGACACATCCACAAGAATGGCCCCTGGTTTCATCGCCGCGAATGCGCGTGCATCCACAAGGCCTGCGGTCGAAGGCAAAAGGGGGACACAAACCACGACAACATCCGCACGTTCATAAAGGTGCGGCAGATCATTTGAGGCATGCACCTCGTCGACATTCGCCATGGGTTCCGGTCGTGCCCGCGTGCCAATCACCCGCATCTCAAACGCTTTGGCCCGCTGGGCCACCGCCTGCCCTGTATGACCCAGGCCCACAATAAGCATCGTTTTGCCGTATAAAGGTGCGACCTGTCGTAGGGGGTTCCAATGGTGTGCCGCCTTATCCCGAGCCAGACCGTCAATGTCCAACGTGTGGTGCAGCACGGTGCCAAACACGTATTCCGCCATCATGGCCGAGGTCGCCCCTGCCGCGTTGGTCACGATCACCTGTGCTGGGTCCCATTGACCCAGATGATCGCAGCCGGATCCGCCAACGGAAATCCATCGCGGCCCATCCGGACCATAAAGCGCATCCGTGGGATATCCCGCGCGGCCCGCAAAAGTCACCGAGTAGACCACGTCGGGTTTGAATTCAGCTACCAAATCCACCATGCCCGCGTAGCTGTCGCAGGGGGTCGCCGTGACATCCGGAAACTCTTGGGCAAGGCGCTCAATCATCGGAGCAGGATCGGAATCAAGGACGATCACACGGGGGGCATCAGTCATGACAGGTCTCCAACTGTGTCACTGGGGGCTAACACGTGTTTCGTGAGGTCGGTAAACCGAGTGTCCGGATCAAGCAACGCATCCCGCATCGCCCAAATAGCGCGGGTCCGGTTTGGGCTGAGCACCCCGGCGCAGAATGATTGAAATTTCTCTTCAACCTCGGCGTCCTTCATCCAGGCATCCGGCCCACCACGCGCCGCAGTATCCCCGGAGGACAGGCACCTGCCATCGGTCAGAACCACCTGAACATCCGAGAAACGGCCAGCCGGGAAACGGGCATTGTGTGTGTCGGTAGCGGTGGCCGTGATCTTGGGGATAAGTGCCGCGATATCCGGATCCTGCAACCCTGCCCCCTCAATGTGCGTGGGCGCGATGGTGCCGTGTTTCAGCATCGTGGCCATCGCAAAGTTCATGGAGTATTGCGCCTGCGTTGTGGTTTCAGGCATCCCATCGAACAGGCGTGCAGCCTCGTCGAAGGTGTTGACCTCGATCCTTGCGACATTTTGCATAGTCACATCGCCTGATTGCATCAGCTTATGCAGGGCATCAATTGCCGCGTGGGCCCAGCGACAGCACGGATAGGGTTTGATGTAGTTTTCGGCGACGGTCCAGAACTGTCCGAGGTCCTGCCAATACGCTTTGACCTCTGGGGCCTCGACCGTAATCGCCGGGGCCCCCGTAAACCCGCTTTGGGCCAGAAGGGTCGCCTTGGCCCCGACCAGCGCACCCATGCCCGAGCCATCATGCAGCATCGTTGGATTGTCGATCTCGCGCATCATCTGGCTGCGCGGGCCGTGGTATTCAGCGATACCCAGCGCATGGCGCAGGGTGTCAGCTGAAGCACCCTCCAGCCGACATCCCAAAGCCGCCACCCCCAATGCGTTCCACGCCCCTGAGGTGTGGTAGTCACTGACCGTCGCGTGCAGCGCGATGCCGGCCCGAGCACTCAGTTCATAGGACATGGCCAGTGCGATAAGCGCCTGAGGGCCGCTCAGGTCCGGGTGTCGTTCGGCAAAGGCAATCAGGGCAGGTACCACAGCGCATCCAATGTGGCCTTTGGTGGGGGCATAGCCATCGTGACCGTCGAGGTTGTCGATCTGTGTGGCCAGCGCCCATGCCGCCCCCGGCACGCCGACCCGGCGGCCATCAAAGAGCATAGTGGCTGCGTTCGACGGGGATCCAGCGGCATGAAACTCGGCCGCATGGTCCCGTGCGATTTGTCCAACGTCCAGACGAGACGCACCCGCTGCTACACCCAATGTGTCGATGAGCAGTGTTGAGCAATGCAACAAAGCAGCGTCTGGTACCCGCAAATCATCCTCAAGGACAAAACCGGCAATCTTCGCAAATTGGGTGTCATTTGGGCGTGAAATCTGGCGAGGGGCGTCGTTCAAGGGCGTAGCCTTTCCATGATTTGGCCAAACCCTGCGGGCGGATCGTTGATGCCCAGCAGTTCAAGCGTCTGGAACATCATTGCCTGATTGGACGTGATCACGGGCTTGCCCAGAGCCTCTTCTATCTGTGCAATCGTCTCGGCGGCGCGCATGTCGGTGCAGGACAAAACGATCGCTTCGGCCTTTGGGTGGTCGGCGCGTCTGGCCAGCTCGATCACCGCATCTGGTTGCAGGGCGCCTTGTCCTTCGTTGCCCAAACGCTCGGTGACATCCGCGCGTGAGATCGCCTCAAACCCTTCGTCCTCAAGAAACGCGATGGCGCGGTCATTCAGACTGGCCACGTAAGGGGATGCGAAGGCGAACTTGGAGATGCCGAGTGATTTCAGCGCATGCACCAAAGCCCCAGCAGCCGTGACCGTCTGCGCACCACTGCGCGCCTTGATTTGCTGGGTCAACGCGCGATCAAAGGATGGGCCATGGGCCAATGTCGCCGAGGTGCAGCCATACATGATCACATCCGGCCTCACGCCTTGCAGCAGTGCCAGCGGCTCGTCCATGTTCGCTGCCCCCAGGCCAGCCATCTGGGTTTCATCAGGGATCTCATCCTCGTCATAGCCGCCGATCCGGGTGAGGTGCACGGACACGCCAGCTGGGCACATCATCATCAGGTCCGGCTCCAGGTTGGAGTTGGTGAACGGCACCAGCGCCCCAATGCGAGCGCGCCCTCGGGTCGGATGGGTCATGAGGATATCCTTTTCTGCTGGCACCAGTCTGACAGCACATCCGCCGTGAAATCCATATCTTTGGCTTGCCCGATGGTTGCGCGCAGGCAGTCTGGCAGCCCTGCCCCGGATTGTGGGCGCAGGAAGATGCCTTCGGCTTTGAGCCACGCATCCGCGTGTTGCGCCAGTTCAGGAGTTGTAAAACGTATGAGCGTGAAGTTGGTGAAACTGTCGGGCACATCCAGCCCCATCTGGCGGATACGGGAAGCAAAGGCATCGCGTATCTGCATGGTCATCTGACAGGTGTCACGCATGTAGGTTTGATCCTGCACCGCCGCTTCGGCGGCCAGCTGTCCAGCGAGAGCCACGTTGTTGGGGTTTAATAGCTTGCGCACTTCCGCTGCAATCCCTGAGGGAAAATACCCCCAACCCACACGCATGCCTGCCAGCCCATAGGCCTTGGACATTGTGCGCAAAACCACCGTATTGCCAGATGCGACCTGATCGAACATCGGCTCGTTCAGGTGATCGGCAAACTCTCCGTAGGCCTCGTCAATCACCAGCAACACGTCATCGCGCAGTCCGGCGCGTAGCCTGAGCAGGTCGGAACGTGGAATACGCGTGCCGGTCGGATTGCCAGGATTGGCGACAAAAACCACTCGCGTTTCGCTGGTTTGCGCGGTGAGCAGTGCCTCGACATCGACGGTTAGGTCACGTTCGGGTACTGCCGTCAGCTGTGCCCCTGTCATCTGTGTCGCCGTGCGAAAGAACGGATAGGCATGCGCAGGCACAAGAGCGCGGGTGGTTTGATCCAGATAGGCCCGGGCAATCGCACCGATTAAGTCAAGCGAGCCATTGCCACAGATGATCTGTGCCGGATCAATGCCATGCACATCGCCCAGTGCCCGGCGCACCCCTGTCCAATCTGGGTCGGGATAGAGATGTGGGGTTTCCGCTGCTCGGTGAATGGCTTGGGTGACCGCAGGGCTTGGTCCGCGCAGGCTTTCGTTTTGAGACAAGGAGATCAGAAGTTTGCCTTCAGGTGCCGTCAGGTCTGCCAAGGCATAGGCTGCCATCGCTCCGATATGTGCAACAGGACGGATCATGAACTGGTGCCCTTAAGTGCGGCCGCATAATGGGTACGTGCCGTTTCTTCGCTTATCGTGCCTTCGGCCAGATCGCGCCTTATCTTTGCGGGCTCGCGCTGGGCCGGATCACCAAAGCCACCGCCGCCGGGTGTTTCCAAGATCAGCGGTTTGCCCGGTGGTATCCTAACCGTGCCTTTGCTGGGTAGATCCATGCCGTCATGTCCCACGCGGATTCGCCCCTTGAGGCCCGGTTCGGCCCCATGGCGACCTTGGGCTCCGAAGAGCACCCGCTCTACGGACAGGAATGCAAGGATGTCGTCCTCCCCGGTTGTCGCGATCTCGATATGCTGGCCGTGGCCGCCTTGATGTTTCCCCACGCCGCCGCTGTCCACCCGCAGCTCGCGGCGCGTGATCAGCACCGGAGCCACAGCTTCGGTCGGTTCCACCTGAGAGCCCCAGACCCCACTTGGAAAGGCCGTCGCGGATAGCCCGTCCTTGCTCGGGCGCGCACCTGTGCCCCCGTTAAAGACCAGTTCAAGAGCGAAAGCTTGCCCACCGTCACGTGCCGTTTCGGGCGCGTGGCGCAGAGGTACGTCATAGAGGCACGAGGCCCCTTCGGCTGGAACTTTGTCAGGCAGAGCTTGCGCCAGACATCCATAGACCAGATCAGGTGTCATCTGCCCGAGCGAATGGCGCATGGCCACCGGAACAGGCGGCTGCGCGTTCAGAATGCACCCTTTAGGACCCGTCACACGAAACGGTTCAAGCGAGCCTGCGTTATTGGGAATATCGGCGCCTATGATGCAACGCAAGGCAAAGACCGAATAGGCGGTCGCATAATTCAGCGGCACATTGATCCCCTTGGGGGAACAGCCCGAGGTGCCTTGATAATCCAGAAGGATATGATCATCCGCCACGGTCAGGATGGCCGCCAAAGTGATCGGTTTTTCATACCCGTCTACGTCGATCTGGTGTCGATATGTGCCTTTGGGCACCTCAGCAATCGCCTCAAGTGTGCCGCGGCGTGAGGTGTCGATGATGTAGTCTGCAAGCACTGTCAGGTCATCAATGCCAAACTCGACCATCATTCCGGCCAGCCTTTGCGCCCCGGTTTCGCAGCAGGCAATCAGCGCATACGTGTCACCTTCGCAGCCAATCGGCTCTCGCGAATTGGCTCGCACTATGTCCATGAGCAAAGCATTCACCTCGCCCGCATCCACCAGTTTGCAGGGGGGGATCATCAGGCCTTCGTCAAACACATCCGATCCATCAGGGCCCATCCCGAGCCCCCCCAGATCAGCCAGATGCGTTGTACAGGAGGTAAAGCCGACAACCGAAGCTTTGTGAAAGACGGGTTGCAGCAGCAGAAAGTCGTTGAGATGCCCCGAGGCCAACCAGGGATCATTGGTCATGTAGATGTCGCCGGGTTGCATGTCTTGGATAGCGAAACGCTCCAGCAGGTTTTTCACCGCCTCCGCCATCGTGTTGATATGGCCTGGCGTGCCTGTCACCGCTTGCGCCAGCATCCGGCCTTGTATGTCAAAGATACCTGCCGAAATATCACCGCTTTCGCGTACAATCGGGCTGAAGGCGGCGCGGATCAAAGCCTGACCTTGTTCTTCAACCACGGCCAGAAGACGGTTCCACATCACTTGTAGACGAGGTGTCGAGATCGAATTCATGAGCTCACTCCTTGGCGGGTCAAGATGATGGTGCCATCTCCATCCAGCTCGGCCTCAAAATCGGCGCTGACATAGGTGGTGGTTTGTGGCTCCACGATCAGCGCAGGCCCCTTCAGGTGATGCCCGGGTGCTAACTGTTCGCGGTCATACACCGCTGCATCGCACCGGGTTTGCGTGACCTCACATAAGATCGAATGGTGTCGTTGCGGCTTGGGATGGTGCCGGTCGGGGGTTTGCGAAATCTTTCCAGGATCCCCTGTGGCAGAGGCCACGCGCACCGACCAGTTGAGAATTTCAATCACCATTCCTGGCACCGCACGGGCAAATTGACGGGTGTACTCCGCCTCGAACAAGGCGCGCAAATGATCCAGGTCCTGCGCTTCGAGGTTTCGATCTGGCAGTGCAATTTCTATCTCGTGCCCCTGCCCGTGATAGCGCATGAAGGCCGTGCGCTGGGTGTGCAACTCCGCATCCAGGGCTCCGGCGTTCACCACAGTTTCAGCCTCGGCGATCATCGCGTCAAAGAACTGGTTCAATCCATGAATATCCAGTGTTTCGAGTGTGGCGTAACGGCTGCGTACAATCTCAAACGAGACTGACGCATAGAGAAAGCCCACAGCCGATCCGACACCGGGATCAGGCGGGATCAGGATGCGTGTGACACCCGAGCGCCGTGCCACGCGGGTGGCATGTAGCGGGCCGTTTCCGCCAAAAGCGATCATGGTCCGTGCACTCAGGTCTTTGCCCGATTCCACCGCGTGCATCCGCCCGGCCCCGGCCATGTTTTCATCCACAATCTCGCTGATCCCGGAGGCCGCAGCATCAACATCCAATTCCGGCAACCCCTCAAAGCACCGCGAGATCGCGGCCTCTGCGGCGCTCACATCAATCTGTAAGCGTCCTTCGGCAAAACTGGCGGGCTCAATCAATCCTTGTTGGACATCCGCATCGGTGACCGTCGCGTCCTGTCCTCCCTTGCCAAAGGCTGCGGGTCCAGGCTCGCTGCCCGCACTTTGTGGCCCCACCTGAATGCGGCCCAAACGGTCGATGCCTGCAATTGACCCACCCCCTGCACCAATTTCAATCATCTCAAGAACAGGAATGCGCACGGGCATGCCGCTGCCTTTGATGAACCTTTCTGCACGGGCAATTTCAAAACGACGTGCGCTTTGTGGCTCAAAATCGTCGATCAGACACAGCTTGGCTGTTGTGCCGCCCATGTCGAAGGACAGAACTTCGCACGCCTCGGCTCGTTGCGCTATGCGTGCCGCCAGAATGGCACCACCTGCAGGTCCGGATTCCACCAATCTGATGGGCAAGGCCGCGGCGGTTCCCATCGTTGTCATCCCACCCCCTGCGGTCATCATGAGGATAGGACAGGCCAAACCAGCCGCCGCAAACTGCTGGGCAAAGTCATTCAAATAGCGCGCCATGAGCGGCTGAATGTAGGCGTTCGCAATCGTCGTGCACAGGCGATCAAATTCGCGGGCCTCTGGGCTGACATCGCTGGATATCGAAATGGATAACTCGGGCAGATGCGCGTGCAAAACATTGCGCAGCCGTTGCTCGTGTGCGGGTTGCGCATAGCTGTGCAACAAACAAATCGCCACAGCCTCCGTCCCGCTTTCGCTGAGATTTGCAACCAAACGATCCACTGCTGTTTCATCCAGCGGTGTAAGTTCGTTGCCCTTTGCATCAATCCGGCCCGCAATTGTGAAGCTACGCGCGCGGGGCACAAGCAAATCCGGCTTGTCGATGTTGATGTCATACTGGCTGTAGCGGCGCTCATATGCGATTTCGAGGATGTCCCGGAACCCTTCTGTGGTGATGCTCGCCACCACAGCACCGCGCCGTTCAATCAAAGCATTGGTGGCCAGGGTGGTACCGTGAATGAACCCTGTGATCTGCGACCAGTCCGCCCGAGCGCTGTGCAGCACATCCCGCACGCCAAGCATCGCACCATCTGTCGGGTTTTGAGGCGTTGTCGGCGTCTTAGCAGTGGCCACAACCTGGCCGCGCTCATTCATCAAAACGGTATCGGTGAAGGTGCCCCCGATATCTACGGCCACCCGTAGGCTCTGTTGATATGTCATCTGGTATCCGGTGGTCAGGGCGCGGCGCGCAACGTCTGGGAATTGGGCGTGGCAGAGGTCAAAGCCTCTTTATGCGTCCGGTCTAAATGACCAGATCAACCCGCTCCGCGCGACGTCCGATACGTCTGTCCTGAACCTGATGTGACATAGGTCACCTCAATACCCTTCGATGCGCCCAACGCTGGGACCGTTGCGAAATTTTGTCAAGCGTTTTGGCAAGACGACAGGTTCGCCACATGCGCGGAGGGGCCTCTTCTTCTGAGGCCCCGACACATACGGCGGGCGCGATCAGCGCGCTCTATTAGGCTGACAATCGCGAAGGCGGATCAGAAATCCAGGTTCTCCACGCTCAAGGCATTTTGCTGAATGAACTCACGGCGTGGCTCGACTACATCGCCCATCAACTTGGTAAAGAGATCATCTGCATCCGCCACATCGTTCACTTTCACCTGCAACAATGTGCGCGCCTCGGGGTCCAGCGTGGTTTCCCACAATTGATCTGGATTCATTTCCCCCAATCCCTTGTAGCGTTGCAAGGTGAGGCCCTTTTCCCCCTCCTGCAGAATGGAATCGAGCAGATCGAGCGGGCCATTGATGGCCTGTGTTCGGTCCTTGCGGGACAGGGTGGCGGGCATGGCATAAATCTCGCGCAATGGCGCTGTCATCTGGGCTAGTTTGCGTGCCTCACCGCCACGCAACACTTGTCCGTCCAAGGTGCGCACCTCTTCCACACCGCGCAGCATGCGGGTCAGGCGAATGCCGTGATCTTGTGTGGGACGACCTTGCCAGCCACGCTCGTATTCCAGGGCAATCTGATCCAGACGTTTTGCCACAGCATCGGCCACGCCCTGCAAATCACTGTCAACGCGGCCCGATACAAAGGCCTCGGCAATCGCGGCCTGCTCCAAGATGTGGCGCGGGTAATGCGTCGGAAACGCTTCCAGAATACGTTTGGTCTGGCGTGCTTCTTCGACAACGCGCACCAGGTCCTGTCCCGAGATATCTTCACCTGATCCCAACCGCAGAACGGCATCTTCCGTGCCCTGCTGGATCAGATAATCCTGCATCTCGGCCTCATCTTTCAGGTAGACCTCGGACTTGCCGCGCATGACCTTGTAGAGCGGCGGCTGCGCGATATAGAGATACCCCCCTTCGATCAATTCGGGCATTTGCCGATAGAAGAAGGTCAGCAGCAAGGTTCGAATGTGGGCACCGTCCACATCCGCATCCGTCATGATAACAATCTTGTGGTAGCGCAACTTGGAGATGTCGAACTCATCCCGGCCAATGCCTGTGCCCAGCGCCATGACCATGTTGCCAATCTCTTGACTGGACAGCATCCGGTCAAACCGCGCGCGTTCCACGTTCAGGATTTTACCCTTGAGCGGCAGAATTGCCTGAGTGGAGCGGTCACGCCCCGTTTGCGCAGAGCCGCCGGCGCTGTCGCCCTCCACCAGAAAGATTTCGGTGTTGGCCGGGTTCTTGTCCGAGCAATCCTTCAGCTTGGAGCTGAGGAAATTCATATCCATCGGATTCTTGCGCCGGGTCAGGTCACGCGCCTTACGGGCCGCCTCGCGGGCCAAAGCAGCCTCAACGATCTTGCCCACGATCATCCGGGCCTCGTTGGGGTTTTCCTCAAACCATTCCGCCAGCTTTTCATTCATCAGGCTTTCAACGGCTGGTCGCACTTCCGAGCTGACCAGCTTGTCTTTGGTCTGGCTGCTGAATTTCGGATCAGGCACCTTGACCGAGAGCACACAGGTCAGACCTTCACGGGCATCGTCACCGGTAAAACTGACCTTTTCCTTTTTCGCGATGCCGCTGGTCTGGGCATAGCTGTTGATCGTGCGGGTCAACGCTCCGCGGAAGCCCGCCATATGGGTGCCCCCGTCGCGCTGGGGGATGTTGTTGGTAAAAGGCAGCACCGTTTCGTGATAGCTGTCGTTCCACCACATCGCCACTTCGATCGCGATGTCGTCTTTTTCGCCAACGATGAAAATCGGCTCGGGCAGCATGGGTGTTTTACTGCGATCCAGGTATTTGACGAACTCCTTAACGCCGCCGTCGTAATACAGCTCGGACCGCAGATGTTCCGCCGGGCGCTCATCCGTCAGGATGATGCGCACACCAGAGTTCAGAAACGCCAGTTCGCGCAGTCGTTTTTCAAGCGTTTCAAAGGAATATTCCAGATTTGAAAACGTGTCGGTCGAGGCCAGAAAGCGCACCTCGGTGCCCTTGCGGCCTTTAGCGTCGCCGACCACTTTCAGATGCTCTGCCGTGAAGCCGCCTTCAAACCGGGCAACGTGCTCCTTGTCATTGCGCCAGACGCGCAATTCAAGCCAATCGCTGAGCGCGTTGACCACCGAGACGCCCACGCCGTGCAAGCCGCCCGATACCTTGTAGGAGTTGCTGTCAAACTTACCGCCCGCATGCAGCTGGGTCATGATGACCTCGGCGGCTGACACGCCCTCTTCTTCGTGCATATCGACCGGAATACCGCGACCATTATCGCTGACCGAGACCGAAGAATCCGCGTGAATTGTCACCGTAACGGCGTCTGCGTGGCCTGCCAAAGCTTCGTCAATGCCGTTATCGACAACCTCATACACCATATGGTGCAGACCCGAGCCATCATCGGTGTCCCCGATATACATACCGGGTCGCTTGCGGACAGCCTCTAAGCCTTTGAGAACTTTAATGGAATCGGCACCGTATTCTTCAGGTGACGCGGCGGGTTCAGCCATGCAGTTAGTCCCTTTTGTTTTCCTGATTTTATACGATTTTTATGGGGGAATGTCACGCAACAGACACAATATTTTGTGGGTAAGCGTGGCATTTATAACAAGAGCCGAATTTGCCCTCATTGCTTGCCAAGGGCAGCCGCGGCGATGACAGTTGTGAAACCGGATGGCTGGACCTAAACGGCAGAACGCTGGTCCGATCTAAACCTGATCAACCTTTGATGCGCCATCGGTGTCGGTCACGATCACATGCTGGGCACGCTCCCCCAGCTCAGCAAAGAGTTCGGGCCCTGTGCCCGTCATCCAGGCCTGGCTGCCCAGCGCACAAATCTCGTCATAGAGCGCGGCACGCCTGTCGGCATCAAGATGGGCTGCCACCTCATCGAGCAGTAAAATAGGTGGCGCTCCAAAGTCGCGTTTCAGAGCCCGACCGTTGGCGAGGATCAGCGACACCAACAGCGCCTTCTGCTCGCCGGTTGAACAATCCTTGGCAGGCACCCCCTTGGCGGCATAAACCCCGTACAGATCTGCGCGGTGCGGCCCCACGAGCGTTCGCCCCGCCGAAAGGTCGCGGAACCGGCTTTCTGACAGGGCTTCACGGAAATCATCGACATCAGCCGGCATTTCACCTTCGGTTTGCGTCAGTTCCAGCTCGGCTGTGGGGAAGGCCGTCTCGGCCTCGCCTTGGGCCGATTGTAGCTGTTCCAGAGCCATCTGGCGGTTTGCATGGATGGCAGCTCCAGCCTCGGCCATCTGACGCTCCACTGCCACGTACCAATGCCCGTCGCGCACCTGATCTTTCAGCAAGCGGTTTCGCTCGCGCATGGCTTTGTCATAGGCCAGCGAAACTTCAGCATGGGAAGGCACAAAGCTGAGCGTCATGCGGTCCAGAAATCGCCTGCGCCCGTCGGCCCCCTCGATCCAAAGTCGGTCCATCGCCGGGATCAGCCACAACACCCGTGCAATGCGCCCCAAGGCCAGCTGGCTGGCGGTCTTCTCATCCACCTTCAGTTGGCGCGCTGCCCCGGCGTCAGACCAGATTTCAACCTCATGCAGCTGGTGCAGGGACTGCAAAACACCCTTCAGCTTCCATCCCAACCCTTCAGGCCGCCGCACCATGTCTTGCGCCGCGCCACGCCGCAGACCGCGCCCGGGGGAAAACAAAGATACCGCTTCCAGGATATTGGTCTTGCCAGCGCCATTGGGGCCGTGGATCGCCACGGGCCGTGCGTCCAGTTCCAGTTTTGCACCGAGGTGGGATCGAAAATGCGAGAGCGTCAGACTGGAGAGGTGGAGGCCAGTCATCGCGCGCCTTTCTTCATCTTTCTAAAAATACTCCCGCCGGAGGCATCCCGGCAGGCGTCACACACGCATCGGCATGACAACGTAGACCGCACTTGTGTCATTGCCTTCGCGCATCAGCGTCGGATCGCCGGAGGAATTGAACAGGAACACGGCGTTTTCGCGATCAACCTGGCTGGCGATTTCCAGCAGGTATTTGGCGTTAAATCCGATTTCCAAACGTTCATCACCGTATGCCACGGCAAGTTCCTCTTCGGCAGCACCGCTGTCTGGGGCATTGACGGACAGCACCAGCCGGTCCTCATCCAGCGCCAGCTTCACCGCGCGGGATCGCTCGGACGACACTGTCGCCACGCGGTCTACGGCCTGGGCAAATTCTGCGGCGTCCACTTCCATTTTACGCGTGTTTCCTTGTGGGATCACACGGGTGTAGTCGGGGAAAGTACCGTCGATGACCTTGGAGGTCAGAGTGATATCGGGTGTCGCAAAGCGTACTTTGGTCTCGGACACGGACACGGCGATCGCCATGTCGTCCTCTTCCAGAAGTTTGCGCAGTTCGCCCACGGTTTTGCGCGGAACGATCACGCCGGGCATTTCGGCCGCCCCTTCGGGCAGATCGCTGTCGATACGCGCAAGGCGGTGGCCATCGGTGGCCACGCAACGCAGCTTCTTGCCGCCATCGGCCTCTGCCACATGCATATAGACGCCGTTCAGATAATACCGCGTCTCTTCGGTTGAGATCGCAAACTTGGATTTATCGAACAACCGCCGCAATTCGGACGCTTTGGCCGAGAAGTTGCTGGCGTATTCGGACGAGGCCATCACCGGAAAATCTTCTTTCGGCAGGGTGGCCAGATTGAAATTGGATCGACCCGCTTCAACAGACAACCGGCCCGCCGCGCTATCATCGCTCAGTGTCACCAAAGCCCCATCGGGCAGTTTGCGCACAATTTCGTGCAGGGTCACGGCGCTGACGGTGGTGGCGCCTGCGCGTTCAACCTGCGCTGCCGCTTTGTCGACAACTTCGATATCCAGATCGGTCGCACGGAATGAAACATCGCTGCCTTCGGCTTCGATCAGAACATTGGCGAGGATCGGAATCGTGTTGCGCCGCTCAACGACGGATTGCGCCTGTGACACGGCCTTTAGCAACGTGCCGCGTTCGATACTGAATTTCATGCCCTCGCTCCCTTTCTGGGGGTGCCCTGCCTAAGCTGGGATGGGCAAGGTATCACCTTCCCCCTCGCACTCAAGCATTTTTTAAGTTGTGAGTTGGATTGTCGGGGTCGTCAAGGCCACGCGTCCGTTCTGCGCTTAGCTTTCCAGCGTTCGACGCAAAATCTCGAGGTCTTCCGCGATCTGAGCGTCCTGGTTGCGCAGCTCTTCGATGCGTTTGACACCGTGCATGACCGTCGTGTGATCACGCCCCCCAAAGCGACGCCCGATCTCGGGCAGGCTGCGTGATGTCATCTGTTTGCACAGATACATCGCCACCTGACGCGGACGCGCGAAATTGCGCAGGCGCTTGGGGCCAATCATCTCGGACAGCCGGATGTTATAATGCTCCGCGACGCGGCGCTGGATTTCCTCGATCGAGATTTTCCGCTCAGAGGCGCGCAGCACATCTGCCAGACAATCCTGCGCCAGCTCCAGCGTCACTTCCTGTTTTACCAGCGAGGCAAAGGCAAAGAGCCGTGTCAGTGCGCCTTCAAGAACACGCACATTGGTGCTGATGCGGTGCGCAAGGAATTCCAGCACCCCATCCGCCATATCCAGCTCGGGATACTGCTCGCGATGACGCTCGACTTTGGTCTGCAAAATACCAAGGCGCAATTCATAGTCCGTGGGGTGGAGGTCGACCACAAGACCACACTGCAGACGCGATTTGATACGCTCCTCAAGGTTCTTGATATCGACGGGTGCACGATCTGCCGAGATGATGATCTGTTTGTTCTGATCCACCAAAGCGTTGAAGGTGTGAAAGAACTCTTCCTGAGTGCTTTCTTTACCGGCGATAAACTGCACATCGTCCACCATCAGCACATCCACCGAACGGAACATCTGTTTGAAGTCCATCATCCGTCGATCCCGCAGAGCCTGCACGAAACGATACATGAATTGTTCTGCCGAAAGATACACGACATTCAGGTCAGGCTGCTGCTGCTGCAGCTCCCATGCTATCGCGTGCATCAAGTGCGTTTTACCCAATCCGACACCACCGTAGAGGAACAGTGGATTAAACGTAACCGGGCCGCCTTCGGCCACACGTTTTGCGGCGGCATGCGCCAATTCGTTGGGTTTGCCGACAACAAAACTGTCAAACTTGAAGCGCTGATCCAGAGGTGCTGCCGGAATCAGGAAGTCGTCTTCGACACGCGGTTGGTCTGGTGCTGCCTGTTTGGGTTTCGGCGCAGCGGACACGGGTTTGCGTGGGGCGTTTGCCGGCACTTGAAACTGCACGCGGCGCACGTCTGGGTCTACAAGGTTGATCTGATACAGAACTCGGTCTCCGAAGTTCTGAGACACATAGTTGCCCATAAAGCTGGTTGGCACATGAAACACAGCGATGCCTTCACTCACACCCGAATACTCGAGGGGTTCGATCCAATTCTTAAAATTACTTGCGCCGACTGACCGCAAAAGCTCATCTTTGAGCTGGTCCCACTCTTCGTTCGTCATGCCACCTTTTTCCGCCACTCTCAATTTTCTGTCCCGTCTGATGCCACTTGGCATCGCCCCTGAAGCGGTTCACGGGGGACGTGACAAAACACCGGAATGCACGGCCAAAGGACGGCCATGTCGGTGGTTTGTTTCATTCCTTAGTGCATGCCGTAACGCAGTAGATCTGGTGTCATGCACCCTCCCCAGATCATGGGTGCAATCGATCTATTGTCACGCGCATACTTGATGAACTTGGCAAGCTTATGAAACATCCAAAGTATGACGCGCAGTTGATTTGCGGCCCTGATTGGTCGTCTCAGCCTGTCCCCCCAAGCGTGAATCGCTCACTGAAACTAGCAAGCTGCAAGCGACGACATCAACCTATCTTCTTGCTTGACAGGTCGATTGGTCAAAAAGAATCTCTTGGGTGTTTTTCTCAATAGAACAAAAGAAAAAGGCACCTCAACAAAGGTGCCTTTTTCAATCAATAGTTTAGGCTGAGTTCTTAGCCCAGAGCTTTGACGCGTGCCGACAGACGCGAAATTTTGCGCGAGGCTGTGTTTTTGTGGAACACGCCGCGGGTCACACCGCGCATCATCTCGGGTTGGGCCGCGCGCAAAGCTGACGTTGCGGCATCTTTGTCACCCGACTCGATGGCTTCTTCGACTTTGCGGATGAATGTACGGATGCGCGAGCGGCGCGCTTTGTTCACGGCAAAACGGCGTTCGTTCTGGCGAGCGCGTTTCTTGGACTGTGGCGTATTGGCCATTTGGAAAGACCTCTTTCTTTCGGGTTCAACTTTATCAATATGCGTATCAGCAAACCCAAACCGGCAAGGCATCAACCGGGGTGATTCTGGCCAAGGCGGGCCGCACGCGCATGTATTGCGTGGCGTATAGCCAAGATTGATATGTTTGCAAAGCCCCCTTTTCAGGCTGTCCTTGTTGATGGGCTGCGGCCAAAAGGACTTCTCATTTGGCAAAAAGAAGTGTGAGGTGGGAACCAGTCAGCACCAACGGAGGTCCCTTCATGAAAATCACTGGTATCCGGCTATATCAGGTCAGCCTGCCCATGAAAGAGGGCGCCTATGCCTGGTCGAACCAGAGTTTTGCCGCATTTGACAGCACCGTGGTTCAGATTGAAACCGACGAAGGGATCTGGGGCGTGGGGGAGATCTGTCCTTTGGGGCCTGCGTATCTGCCCGCTTTTGCCGAAGGGGCGCGCACCGGGATCATGGTAATGGCACCTGGGTTGATGGGACTCGACCCCTGCAACATCGGGCAGGTGAACCTGGTGATGGATCAGTTGCTGAAGGGCCATCCCTACATCAAATCCGCGATAGATATTGCCTGCCATGACATCTATGGCAAAGCCATCGGAGAGCCGGTGTGCAACCTTCTGGGCGGACGTCTGCAAGAAAAGGTTCGCCTGTTCAAAGTCGTGTCACGTGCAGCACCCGAGGCTATGGCTGACAAATTAGTCCAGTATCAGGAACAAGGCTTCAAACAGTTTCAGATGAAGGTTGGTGCCGATGCAGACGAGGATATCCAGCGTATACGGCTGGTCACCGACAAGCTGGACAGTGGCAATCGACTGGGGGCAGATGCGAACTGCGGGTGGAAACAGCACGAAGCGGTACGTGTGGTCTCGGCGGTTTCAGACCTGGAATTTTATTTGGAACAACCGTGTGAAACCTACGAGGAATGTCGCGTGGTGCGGGATCATTCAAATCATCCGATGATCTTGGATGAATGCATGGACAGCCTTCAAGCTGTATTGCGCGGCGCACGGGATCGGGCAATGGATGCCATTAACCTCAAGATTAGTCGCATGGGCGGGTTGACCAAATCGCGGATCATACGGGATGTGTGTCAGTCTTTGGGAATCCTCATGACGATCGAAGACACTTGGGGCGGCGAGATTTGTGATGCAGCAATTGCGCATCTGGCACATTCCACCCCGGCCGACCTGCATTTTCAGTCTTCAGCCTTCCACGAATACGCGACCTATCCGATTGCCAGCGGCGGCCCGGTGATCAAGGGCGGATTTATGGCGATGTCGGACAAGCCGGGCCTGGGTGTTGAGCCAGACTGGGACCGGCTAGGTGCGCCCATCGCGGAACTGATGGCGTAGGCTGCGCACAAACGCGCACCCTACCTTTACTTGTCGCGAAACTGAGGTTCGCGTTTCTCGATGAAGGCGGCCATGCCTTCTTTCTGGTCTTCCGTCGCAAAGAGCGAATGGAACACGCGGCGCTCGAACAGCAGGCCTTCGGCAAGTGTGGTCTCGTAAGAGCGATTGACCGCTTCCTTGACTGCCATGGTAGTGATCATGGATTTTTCGGCGATCTTTGCCGCTGCACCCATGGTCTCTTCCAGCAGTTTCTTGGCAGGTACAACGCGGCTGACAAGTCCCGAGCGTTCGGCCTCTTCGGCGTCCATGAAACGACCCGTCAGGTTCATGTCCATGGATTTAGATTTACCGATGAAACGTGTGAGACGTTGTGATCCGCCCATGCCGGCCATGACGCCCAGATTGATCTCGGGCTGGCCGAATTTGGCAGTGTCCGAACAAATAATGAAATCGCACATCATGGCCAACTCGCAGCCACCGCCCAGCGCATAGCCAGAGACAGCCGCAATGATCGGCTTGCGAATGCGAAGGATGTCGGCAGGTTCAGCGCCGAACAAATCGCCAAGGAACGCCTCAACAAACGAGGTCTCGGACATCATCTTGATATCCGCACCCGCCGCAAAGGCCTTTTCCGAGCCGGTCAGAACGACACAGCGCACTTTTTCATTTTCCTGCGCCTCACCCAGGGCCGCCGCCAGCTCTTTCAAAAGCTGGTCATTGAGCGCGTTCATCGCGTCAGGACGGTTGAGGGTGATTTTGGCGACGTGGTCTTCTACTTCGACGATGATCGTCTCAAAAGCCATTGGTCTGCTTTCGGTTGTTTCCGTTCAGAGTGAGTGAATATCATTGTGGTAGGTGTGTTCAACCTATCTTTGGCACTTGACACAATAGAAGCTGGATCGGCCCGATTGCACGATCCTGGAAATGTGACCAGCACAATCTTCATGGCGACAAGGTTCGTTTTCACGGTCGTAAACATCAAAGCGATGCTGGAAATATCCAAGCTCTCCATCGGTTTGGCGGAAATCACGCAGCGAAGAACCACCTGCCTCAATCGCTTCGGCAATGACGTCACGGATGATGGGAACCAGCGCGCGGATTCGCACGGCGGAAATTTGCCCTGCCTTGCGTTTGGGGGAAATACGTGCGCGAAACAGCGCCTCGCAGACATAAATGTTTCCGAGCCCCGCAATGATTCTCTGATCCAATAGGGCAGATTTAATGGGAGTATTCTTGGCGGCCAGGGCCTGAACCAGATAGGCCTCGTTGAAGGCATTGCCCAATGGTTCAGGCCCGAGTTTGGCCAGCAAGGGATGTGTATCAGCCGTGGCCGTCTGCATCAGATCCATTGCACCGAAACGACGCGGGTCGTTGAACGTAATGCGCGCACCATTGGCCATGTGCAGCACAACATGGTCATGCTTCTCGGGTGCTGGGTGGTCATGCACGAACTGTCCCAACGGATCGCCGGAAATCAGCATGCGCCCGGACATACCCAGATGGATCAGCAAGCTTTCCCCCGAGGCAAGGTCGGCCAGTATATACTTTGAGCGTCGGCGCAACCCCAAGACCTTCTGATCCGTCAGGCGCTGCGCCATTCTGTCTGGAAATGGCCAGCGCAGATCAGGGCGGTTTACGTCCGCTTGGGTAATGACCTGCCCCTCCATCACCGGCACAAGACCGCGGCGCACTGTTTCAACTTCGGGTAATTCAGGCATCTGGCAATCATCCTGCGGCAAAAGGGGCGCATTGTATCCGCCCATCAGCGCCCTATAAGTACTTTTGAAACAAGGATGAGCAAGTCTGATGAGTGAGAAAACCACCCATTTCGGATCTGAGACAGTTCTGGAGTCGGAAAAAGCAGGCCGCGTTCGCGGGCTTTTCAGTGATGTGGCCTCAAAATATGATGTGATGAACGACGCCATGAGCATGGGTATTCACCGCATCTGGAAAGAGGCGATGATGGACTGGCTTGCGCCGCGTCCCGGGCAGAAACTGCTGGATGTGGCGGGCGGCACGGGTGACATATCGTTTCGGTTTCTGGACCGTGCGGGATCTGGCCATGCCACCGTACTCGACCTGACAGAACCTATGCTGGTTGAAGGTCGCAAGCGCGCAGAAGCCGCCATGATGGTGGACAGCCTAGATTGGATCGTCGGCGACGCCATGGCTCTGCCGTTTGAGGACAACACGTTTGACGTCTACACCATCAGTTTTGGCATTCGGAATGTGACGCGCCCGCAAGAAGCGTTGAATGAGGCGTTTCGCGTGCTGAAACCCGGCGGGCGTCTGATGGTTCTTGAGTTCAGCCAAATTCCCAATGATCTGATGCAAAAGGTGTACGACCTTTACAGCTTCAACATCATCCCTCAGCTGGGGCAGGTGATTGCCGGGGATCGAGACAGCTATCAATACCTCGTGGAATCCATTCGGAACTTTCCAGATCAGGAGACGTTCCTGAAGATGGTGGAGCAAGCCGGATTCGAGCAGGCCAAATACCGCAATCTCAGCATGGGTATTGCCTGTCTGCACTCTGGTTGGAAACTCTAGGGCCATGCGCGGGCCGCATAACATCCTGCGCCTGATCCGCACGGGCGCAACGTTGGAACGCACCGGGGCGATGCGGCTGATCATGGATGCCATGGATGCCCCGCCTTTGGTGCGTGGGACACTCAGATTTCTGGCCTGGCCGTTTCAATGGTTGGGGTATCGCGGAGACGTCACGCAGCCGCCAGCGCCACGTGCGTTGACGGCACTGGGGCCCGCTTACATCAAGTTTGGCCAGATTCTGTCAACTCGGCCCGATCTTGTGGGCGAAGGCTTGGCCACGCAGATGCGTGTTTTGCAAGACAAGCTTCCTCCTTTTCCAAAGCAGATTGCTGAAACCAGCATCGCAGCCGAGCTCGGACAGTCCGTCAAAGACATGTTTGAAGATCTGAGTGAACCGGTGGCGGCCGCATCCATTGCGCAGGTGCACCGCGCAAAGCTGCGCGACACGGGGGAAGACGTTGCCGTCAAGGTGTTGCGCCCCAACATCGAGAAGGCGTTTCGCAAAGACATTGATGCGTTCTACTTTGCCGCACGGATGATCGAACTGTTGTCGCCCTCGTCGCGGAGACTGCGCCCCACGGATGTGATCTCGCATTTTGAGGGTGTCGTGATGGGGGAACTGGACCTGCGGCTCGAAGCCTCTTCCGCGAGTGAATTTGCCGCCAACACCGCTGATGATACCGGATTCCAGTTGCCAGATATCAAGTGGAACCTGTCGGCTCGGCGCGTGATGACCATGGGCTGGGCCGATGGCCTTCCTTTGGGGGACAACGCCGCGCTTGATGCTGCGGGTCATGATCGGGTTGTGCTGGGCGAACGGGTTCTTCAACTTTTTCTCAGCCATGCTCTGCGCGACGGGTATTTTCATGCGGATATGCATCAAGGCAATCTGAAAGTCGCGGAAAACGGCGATATCATTGCCTATGATTTCGGCATCATGGGCCACATTGATGAATACACCCGCCGCGTTTACGCCGAGATCCTTTATGGATTTATCCGCCGAGATTATCGCCGTGTGGCAGAGGTACATTTTGAAGCGGGATATGTCCCGGCCCATCAGGATGTAGACGAGTTCGCACGCGCCCTGCGGGCTGTTGGGGAGCCGATCTTTGGCATGGACGCAAGCCGGATCAGTATGGGCAGCCTGCTGACCTATCTTTTTGAGGTGACCGAGCGCTTTGGCATGGAAACCCGAACTGAGCTGATCTTGCTGCAACGCACCATGGTGGTGGTCGAAGGCGTGGCGCGTTCGCTTAGCCCAGAGATCAACATCTGGAAAGTCGCGCGGCCCGTGGTTGAAGCGTATATTCAGCAAAGCATCGGCCCATTGGCAACAGCACGTGATCTGGGTAAAACCTTGGCCGTTTTGGCGCGATATGGTCCACGCTTGCCGATGATTGTCGAAAACGCCCTTATTCGACATGGCACGGCGGAGGTCACCCCACCCAATAATCGGTGGAGTCGCAGGTTTGTTTTACTCGGGCTTGGTACTGTTTTTGGGGCGTGTCTTAGCTATGTGACGCTGCTTCTAAGCTAGTGCTATCAAAGGAATAACGTCGCCAAATTGTAACAGACCGGGTGAACCTGCCGATGGCGCCAGAGTAACGTTGTCGCAGGTCTTTGTTTTGAGTAAAGTCCACGCAAACAATAAAAATCGTGGCAGGAGGTCAGACGTGACCGGAAAAACCAGCAAGATAGCACTGACAGCTGTGGCCTTGGCATGGCCCGTGACAGCCGTGCCTGAGAACCTGACAACCACCATTGTGAATAACTATGGCACCCCCAGCGGTTTGATAGATATGCCGACCGCTGAAATGGCACCAGATGGGCAGTTGAACACAGCCTTTTCCTATTTCGAAGGCAGTAGCAAAACCACACTGACGTTTCAGATTTTGCCTCGGCTGACCGGCAGCTTCCGACTGGCGGCTACCGAAGATCTCACGCCGGCTTTTTCGACCTATTACGACCGCAGCTTTGATTTGCGGTATCGTTTATTCGACGAAGGGCGTTACACGCCGGCTTTGGCGATCGGGTTGCAGGATTTCGTCGGCACTAGCCTGCTGGGTGGCGAATACATCGTTGCAACCAAGTCAATCGGCGAAAAACTGCGGGTGACCGGCGGGATCGGCTGGGGCCGTTTGGGCAGCTATGGCAGCTTGGGTTCTTCAGGATCTCGGCCCGGTTTCGACATTAATTCCGAAGGCGGCAACTTTTCTGTCGATGACTGGTTTCGAGGAGACTACGCGTTGTTTGGCGGCGCGAGCTATGACTTCAACGACAGGCTTTCTTTCGGCGTTGAATATTCCTCTGACGCGTATGACCAGGAGCGAGCTGCCGGAATTTTCAAGCACGACTCTCCCTGGAACTTTGCCGTTAACTACAAAGTCTCGGATGATGTGCATCTGGGCGCGTTCTATCTGAATGGCTCCGAGATTGGCGCAAAAATCAACTTCACCCTAAATCCGCGGAACGCTCCGGCTCCGGGGGGTGCGGAATTGGCGCCTGTCCCCGTTGGTGTAAGGCCCACCATACAAGCGGATTTAGGCTGGTCGAATGATCCGTCTAACGTGACAGTTTTGACCGATGGCATTTCCAAAAGCCTGGACAAGGACCAGATTGATCTGGAAGGCCTGCGTCTGACGGACACCACTGCACATGTCAGTATTCGCAATCAGCAATATAATGCGGGCTCGCAAGCGTTGGGGCGGACATTGCGCCGACTGACGCGCACGCTGCCCGATTCAGTTGAAACGATCCGCGTGACCTTGGTCGAGAATGGCATTCCGGTAAACACCGTGTCCTTCAAACGTTCTGATCTGGAGCGTCTTGAGCATGCCCCAGCCTCGGCGGCATTGGCTGTCGCTGAGTTCAGCGATCCTCTGCGGTTCTCGGATTATCCGACGGCAGTGGAGGGTCTCTATCCACAATTCAACTGGTGGATCGAACCCTATGTGAAGACAGTTTTCTTTGATGTCGAAAATCCGATTTTGGCCGACGCGGGTGTGCGTGCGCGCGCGGAGTATCGCTTTGGTCGTGGGTTCGTAGCCTCTGGATCTGTGTCTGTGCCAATCGGTGGCAATCTGGATGATGTGCGCACGGTCAATGATTCACTTCTGCCCCGTGTCCGCACCAGCCAAGCCCGGTATCTGCGCAACAATGAGCCAGTGGTCGACAAGCTCACTCTGGCAAAATACTTCCGCCCCGCGCCCGATCTGTATGGCCGCGTCACCGTCGGCTATCTGGAAACTGTTTACGCAGGTGTCTCGGCTGAAATGTTGTGGAAACCAGTGGACAGCCGTTTGGCGTTTGGCGTGGAAGCCAACTACCTGGAACCGCGCGACTTCGATCAAGGCTTTGGTCTCAGATCGCGTACCACACCCAGCGGTGTTATCCCGCGCGCAAGCGGTCATGTGTCCGCCTATTATGACCTTGGCAATGGCTTCCACACCCAAGTGGACGTCGGTCGCTACCTTGCTGGTGATTGGGGGGCGACGGTGTCCCTGGATCGCGAGTTTGCCAACGGCTGGAAGGTTGGCGCATTCGCCACCAAAACCAACGTCTCTTCAAGCGAGTTCGGGAACGGGTCCTTTGACAAGGGCATCCGTTTTGAGATTCCGTTGGCCTGGGCGATCGGTAAGCCAACCAAGAAGACCACCGGCATGACTTTGCGCCCATTCCAGCGTGATGGCGGCGCCCGGGTCAACGTGGATGGCCGACTGTACGGACTAGTCCGCGATTCACATGAACCGGAGATTGCCAAATCCTGGGGGAAATTCTGGAGATGAACATGAGATTTGCCCCAATTGCGGTTTTGGTGATAGCCGGGTTAAGCATTGCCGCTTGCTCAAACACCCGAAAGGATCGGCCCGGTCTAGCTATGGTGCAAGCGTTGCTTAAGCCCAAGCCTGTGGCCGTTGTGTCCGACCCTCAGCAGGTCTCTCAGGCGGTAAGTGAAGCGCTGAATGCCATAGATGGGCCACTGGCCCTGGCGACCTTTGAGAAGACGAATAACAATGTGGTTCTGCGTGAAATTGCAGTGAACGGATCTCACCGGACATGGGCCAGCGCAGGCAGCGCTGATCGCCGCAGCCTGACGACGCGGCATGGTGTTCTGACGGCAACGCGCGGCTTGCACCAGGACCTATTGTCATCTGATGTCAGCCAGACGCTTGCCTTGGTCAAAGCGCGCCGTTCAGGGACTGCAACGCGTGTACAACGTTACTTAGATGGCGAAGACCTAATCTACGAAGTGACGGCCACCTGTTCGATTGTGCGGGGTGGCCAGACCCAAGTACAGGTTGGTCGCATAAATCGGACTGCGACCGAAATGACAGAAACCTGTCAGAGCGCGGAACGAAACTTTACCAATCTGTACCGGGTCGATGGGTCAGGACGCATATTGCAATCCGTGCAATGGTTGAATGATTTCTACGGCACCACGGTGATCCAACAACTGCGCTGAAGCCATTGTCAAACAGGGTCATCTCAACCGTTCGCAATCTGCATACGCGTCATGTTGTGGTCATTGAAACTTCAAAAAAATAAGGTCTGATCCATACCGGATCAGACCTTACCATTTTTTAGCTGCTTCGCCTCAGCGAAGCTAGCGGCTCGCTAGCCGACTCTCTTACTCACCAGAAGGAGCAGGAGCGTGTGTAACAGCCGAGTCACTGTCGCCTGAAACGGCGGCTGCGATCAGAGCAGCTGCTGCAACACCAGCGATAACGGCGCCAGCACCGCCACCCAAGCTACCGCTGCTGCTTGCAGGGGTGGGGGGAACGAATACGTCGTCGTCTTCCAGCGGCTCAATTGTGCCCGCAGAAACCGAAGAAGCAGCCATCATGGCAGCAACTGCGGCGATTGTTGTAAACTTTTTCATTTTATTCTCCAAAACCGGTATTTTGAGATCCTTAGATCCCGTCAGAAGGATCGGAGCGACTATTGCATAAGTCGCCTCAGTTTGAAACCCGAATTTTCCAAGTAAAATCAATGACGCGCGGAAGTTGAGCAAATTTACCACAGCGCGTGTAACACTTTGTTTTCAATACTATTTATATGCAAAAAATAGGCGATTTTCTGCGCATGCACATTATTTTAGTTAGCGGAAACATGTCTGTTAACCACTGGTTAACGCCAAAATGGACCACAAAATCGTTATACTGCAACGAGATAGTTCGATTCTATGCTGCCATATTCTACGTCCTGCACATGGCCCTGTTCAGATCGCCAAAGACAGTATGCTGCCATGCGCCAATGGTACCAAAGCGATAAACTTCGGTATCTGCGAACGACAATGGGATCTGGGTAGGCTTGCAAAAAGGCCTCAGTTTCAACGGGCGACAATATCGCCCCCCGGTAGGCCAATTGCATGGATGGTGACAAGAACAGCGCGATATCTTCACAGGGATCACCTGATGCAGGGCACTGCCAGTCTATCAATCTCAAGCCACCGGATGTCACCACAATATTGCCGGGAACCGGATCACCATGCAGCGGGGCAAGCCGCGCTATTCGGGGCACAGAACCCTTGGGTTTCATACGCCAAATTGATTCTGATTTCTGTGACGCGCATTGGTTCAGAAGATGTCTGACCTGCATCATCAAAGCATCGCTGCCATTTGGCCTGTCCGGCACATTTTCAAAAAGCGGCCTTTGATGCAGTTTGTATAAAAGTGACGCAACTTCGGACGTTCCAGATCTCCACATTGAGCCTTCAAGATGCTCATAAATCAGTACCGGCCCAAAAGGCGTTTCACCCGCAACAACCAGATTTGGGGCAAGTTGCGTCGTCGCCAACGCGCTGAGAGCCTTCGCTTCATCTTTGTAATTATTCGGAAAAAGGGGATTCTTGCCATCAGGCGAGTAGAGCTTGACCACGAAAGTTGACCGGGCATCTGTGACACGCCAAGTCTTGTTTGTGCGTCCGCCTTTCAACCGGAACCAGATCGCCTGATCCGAAAACTGGCCGCGTTTCTCCAAGAGATTGGCAAGCTGTTTTTGCAATGGATCAGCTTGTGGTGGCGCCGATGTTACGCTGGTCATGGGGTGGCTCAAATCCCGACATCTTAAACTTGCTGGACGCTATGGCAGCTGTGTATGACTGACAAGAGGGATCAACGGAGCATCAAGGCGTTTTCGTCCTGGCCTCCCGTCACACCTGCTTAGGTTTCCGGATCGCTTAACCCCAGAATGTCCGATGCCACCACCGTTTGCCCGCTGTTCATCAACAGGGTTGGGACACCATTGTCATTACGCGCCTCCACAATGATCGCATGCACCTCTGCCGGGAGAGAGCCAATTGACTCACCATTGGAGAAGGATTCGACGCTCACCTGGTAGCTTCCTTCGGGCAACGGGTCACCCGAATCGTCCGTCCCGGCCCATTCATATTCGCCACCTGCAAGAGGCACACTTTGGCGTGCAACTTCAGTTCCTTGGCTGTCTTGCACAACCAACTCTGCAGAATCGGCCAGGGAGTTGGCCCTCAGGCTCAAGGTGACAGGCGCACCGTCAAATTCCACGGGCATTTGGACACGCGCCTCCATACCGATCCACCCCGAGAGTTGAGATACGCTCAACGCCCCGATTTGTGCCCCCAACGAGGTCAGCAGATTGTTGGTCAGAACTTGCTGTTCCACGGTTGAGAACGTCGCCAACTGTACCGCAAAATCAGATGCTTCAACGGGATTCAATGGGTCCTGGTTTTCCATCTGGACCGTCAACATATTGATGAATGTCTCAAAATCCGAACTGATGGCCGAATTTCCTGATCCACCGGTCAAGCTCAGTTGTGATCCCGGGGCCGTGTTCTGAATGGTCGAGCCAATATCCATTGAAAATCTCCTTCAAACGCGGATGTCTACGCGATCGTTGATTGTAATGTGTGGGGGCTGCGTGTGTCCCGGAAGAGTGACAAGCTGGTCCTCAGGTGCATTGTCATGTGCATCAAAACCATCGCCGTCGTGGTCTTGCTGCCTGTCCTTTTGCCCCTGCGAGAACAAGAACTCGGCAGTGCCATATCCGATGTCACGAAACTCTTGCGCCAACGCATCGGAATGCCTGCGCATCAAATCGAGTGTCTCCGCGCGTTCGGTCACAATATGAACCTTGATGAGCCCATCATGTGTTTCCAATGCCATTCGCACGCGACCCAATTCCACTGGGCTTAAGGTCAGTTCCACAAAGCGACCCTGGATCACGCGCTGTGCCGCATCAGCCAGTTGCATCATGACATGGCGCGGAAGATCAGCCTTGCCTGTTGGCATTTCTGCGGTTGGTCGGATCGCACTTTGTTCTGAAAAAACGCGTACATCGGACAGCGAAGCCGTTTCGAGCAGCGCTTTTTCTGAAAAGAGAACGTCTAGGGGTGCCCTGTGTATCACAGGCATTGGAACAGCGAGGCCAATCGACTGTAGCGGTACAGACGTTATTCTAGCAATGGGCTCAGATATGCTGGGCGGATTCCGGGGGTCTGCCGGGCTGGAAGAAGGCAGTGCCTGATCCTGCCGTGCACTCAAATTGGTCTTGGTGAGATCAGCGGATACATCCTTTGCTAATTGGGACGCCTCCGCAAGGAACACATGAGATTTCGCAGTGCTCAATTCACTGGAAGTCGCGGCTGAACCTGGTGCTTTGTTTGAGACTGACGCTTCGTTTGATTGAGCCGACGCGACAGCCCGGTGCAAAACACCAGCCCAATGTGACTGCCGTGGAAATGATTGCGCACCAAGAGCCACCGGAATGGACGGTTCAGCTCCTGTTGCGACAGGCAGTGACCTTGTTCCCCCTGCGTCGATCGAAGGTGTTTTTGGAAAAGCCTCTGCGAGATCACGAGTGGGAGGTTTGGACGTCTCTGTGGATTCCAGGGTGCCTGCGTTGGTTGCATTTCGAATGGCACCCGGGTGAACTGATGCAGGACCCGTGGGCACGGAAAATCGTGTTGATTCATGTGTTGGCACCACTGCAAGGGCTTCGCGTGGTGTCGCTGATTCTGGCGCAATTCCCGCTTGATGTGGCGTTTGATGCTGCAAGCGCTCTACATTCAAACGAGCGACGGCCCCGTCAATCTGGCCTGAACGGTCAGACAAGGATGCCGCTGGCGTTTTCCCATGGATCGCTGCGTTGATCGCCTTCGAGGCAACATTATTTGAGGTTTCAGATGAGTTCGGAATGACCTCCAGCTTCTGGCCTGCGATCGAACTGGGCACGTTCACCCGCTCCGGCGACCCACCTCGTGCGTTCATGGCAGCCGCGCCCTTTTCAGCCGGGCCTAATACAGGGGACACGGGAGGGGTTATTTGATCCGCCGCCCCAATAGACGGTGCTCTACCACCCAATTCTGGGTTTTTCGGATCAACTTCTTCTCCCTCAGCACCGCCCCCATCCAATCGTGTATGGGACACTAATTGTTCTTCTTCTGCAGGTTCGTCTTCCTCGGCAACGATATCACCTTCAGCGAAACTAACATCCGTACCGTGTTGGTGAATGTCAGCCGCTTCCCCTTCACCAAGTATAATATCCGAAAACCGAACGGAGGGTGTTGCCTCAGCATCCGCGTCGTTCTGAACAATTGTCTGGGAAAAGGCACCACTCTCGCGACCCAATATGGGCCGAATGGGACTAGGGGACACGTGTTGCATGGCAATCTCCAGGAATTCTTCCGTTCTCAGCAGATTGACAGAAGCTGGTTACTGCTTCTTTACCGAATTGCGTTCAAATGCAGGTCACCACTCAATTGAATTGCGGAAATTAGAGGTAATATCGTGACACAATTTTTACCCATTACACAGAGTAGCCAGTTGACACGCATACAGGTCGCGACTGGGGATGTCGCCCGACAGACGGCTGAAAAACTGGAAGCGACATTTCTATCTGAAATGTTGAAATCGGCAGGCTTGGGTACACAATCCAACAGCATGAGCGGCGGGATTGGTGAAGACCAGTTTGCATCATTCCACCGCCAGGCCCTTGCTGATGAATTGGTTGCGAGCGGTGGAATCGGCTTGGCGGAAATGATTCACAAATCAATGATGGAGAGAGCACATGACTGATCCGACACCGCAGGGGCTGATAGATCACCTGAGCGGTCTACTGGAACAAGAGCGTCGATCAATTTTGCGCGGTGAACTTGAATTCATCGCCGATATAGCGAGCAAGAAAGAAGCTCTGATTGATGCGCTCAACGCGCTTGAACCAAATCCCCAGTTTGACCTTGTCTCGCTGCAAAGAAATGTGGTGCGTAATCAGGCCCTGCTTGACGGCACGTTGCAGGGCATACGCAAGGTCGCGACACGTCTTGCCGCGCTGCGCAAAATTCGCAGATCGCTGGAAACCTATGATGCGTCAGGAAGCAAACAAACCATCCAGGGCGACTGTGAACGAAGCGTTGAGCGCCGGGCGTAAAAGTTTGTTTCAAATGCCGGGCAGATCAGTTGCCCGGTTTAGGATTCCTTTAGCAATTCAAAGCGCATTCTGATCCGGCATCCGTGAAAGGGTGGCGCGGCTCAAAGCACAGGCTTTCCGCACAGCTCAGAACGACAGCTTAGGCCGCATCTGACATCAGGGCGGGTCGTGAAACAGGCATCAAAGGTGCCGAAGCTAAAGGAAGATGCTATGTCCAGCATTATTACGAACAACAGCGCCATGGTGGCGCTGCAAACACTGAAATCCATCAACGGTAACCTGGCCAAAACTCAGGATATGATTTCGACTGGCAAGGATGTTGCCAAAGCCTCCGATAACTCGGCCATCTGGGCGATTTCCAAGGTGATGGAATCTGATGTTGCGGGTTTCAAAGCCATCTCCGACTCACTTTCGGTTGGTGAGGCTACCGTGGCTGTGGCCTCGGCCGGCGCAGAACAGATTGTTAAAGTTCTGGAAGAGATGAAAGAACTTGCCGTAGCCGGGACGAGTGAAACCGCCGACTACGGTAAGATCGAAGCTGACCTGCAACAAAAAGAAGACCAGATCGTCGCCATCATCGCGGCCTCTCAGTTCAATGGTGTAAACCTGCTGGCCACAGATGTGGACGGCGCGGGCGGCACACTGCTGAGCGTTCTGTCTTCGTTAGATCGCGCGGGCCCCAACGACATTGCCAACGGTAACCCGCCCACCGTCACCACCATTGATGTGGCCGGTGCAGATTTCGAAGCGGATCTTGATGTCGCTGGCCGAACATCAATCACCACTCAGGCCACTGCCGAAACTGCATTGACCGAGATTGAAGGCTTCTTGCAAATTGCAATCGCGGGTGCTGCTGATCTTGGTGCCTCCTCCAAGCGGATTTCGGATCAGAACGAGTTTGTTGGCAAACTGACAGACGCGATGAAGTCCGGTATCGGCGCATTGGTAGATGCGGATATGGAAGAGGCTTCGGCACGCCTGCAGGCGCTTCAGGTGCAACAGCAACTGGCGACTCAGTCTCTGTCGATTGCCAACCAGGCACCGCAGAACATTTTGGCCCTGTTCCGAGGCTAAACACGGTTTGGGGGCGCCAGACAGGCGTCCCCGACACTCGTTGATTTACTGGAAAACTCCGGAAGGAAAAGCACGTGAATGCTCTTCATCAGGCGCAAAGCGCTTATCGCAAAGTCGACCAACCCATTCAGACCCCTCGCGGAACCGAGTACCAGGCCTTCGCACGCATCACACATATGCTGAAACGTGCTGCCGGTGCTCACGGCCCAAACGCCACACGCGCTTTGATTGCCGCAGTGCACGATAACCGCAAACTGTGGACCGCATTGGCATTGGATGTGGTTGCCCCCGACAATGGTCTGCCGAAAGACCTACGTGCACGGATTCTCTATCTTGCTGAATTCACCCGACTTCATAGCAGCAAGGTGATGACCAAACAGGCGAGCGCAAATGCATTAATCGAGATCAACACAGCCATTATGATTGGTCTGCGCAATCGGAGTGCGGGCCAATGAGCGGGTTGGTTTTGAAGCTTGGTCCGAAAGAGCGCGTATTGGTAAATGGCGCTGTGATTGAAAATGGCGACCGACGTTCACGTTTGTCAATCATCACGCCCAATGCCAATATCTTACGCCTTCGAGACGCAATTCATCCCGAACAGGCCAATACGCCGGTTCGCAGGGTCTGCTACGCGGTTCAGATGATCCTATCTGGTGATGCCACCCCGGAAGACACGCGCCGCAGATTGCTGCGCAACATCGAAGAACTGAGCCAGGTGTTGACGGACCACGATAGCCATCAGCATCTGAAACGTGCAACCGAGGCGCTTTTGAGCGATCAATTTTATCAATGTCTCAAATCCATTCGCGCCCTTCTACCAAGAGAGGAGCGCTTACTGGCGCATGGCGTACAATGATTTTTCAACCCGTCGTTCCAAGTTCCGGATTGCCCGGATGGATTTTTCTGAACGCGACGCTCGATCGTCAGACAGAGCAGTTCGACAAATCCCCAACAATCATTCGTGATACAGATTACTTTGAGCAAAAGGTCGGAGAAATCCAAACCGCCAAGGACCTGGTTTCAGATCGCAGGTTGTTGCGTGTGACACTTGGCGCCTTTGGTTTGCAAGAAGATATCAACAGCCGCGCCTTCATCCAAAAGATCCTCGAGGAAGGTGTCTCGGATGATGATGCGCTGGCAAACCGTTTGGCCGATGATCGCTATGCCCGATTGGCGGAAACCTTTGGGTTTGATCGGGCTTCGCCACGTACGATGGAAGGCGGCTTTGGGGTTGAGATCACAACCCTTTTCCGGGCGCGTTCCTTCGAAATCGCAATTGGGGATCAGGATCAGGCCTTGCGTTTGGCGCTGAACACCAAGCGGGAACTGGCAGAAATTGTCACCAGCGACGAAAGTGATAATGCCAAATGGTTCACAATCATGGGCACGGCACCATTGCGTGAAGTATTTGAGACTGTTTTGGGCTTGCCCAGTAGCTTTGGTCAGTTGGATCTGGATCGTCAGTTGATAGAGTTTCAGGACCGTGCAGAACGCCAATTGGGGATCAGCAACCTGGAAGACTTCGCTGAACCTGAACGCCTGGAAAAGCTAATCGAACGTTTCTTGTTGCGTGACCAGATCAAACAAAATTCGGCATCCTTTAGCAGCGCTTCAATTGCGCTTACGCTGCTGCAAAACGCCGCCTGACATTGACCTGATTTCACGACCGCGCCAGGCCTTGGTCGGACTTGCGCTCAACAACCTGACCACCGCTCCTTGCGCGACGCAGGAGAAGAGCAAGCCGGTCAAAACTATTTTGAACCGAAATGCCTTCCGGTTCTGCCAGAAAGGCGTCGAGATCGTCCCAAACTCGAATAGCCTGATCCAACTCAGCGTCGGTCCCTTCGGCGTATAACCCTGCTTTGACCATGGTTTCAGATCTTGCATAGGCTCCCATCAAAGCACGCGCGCGCAAGATCAGCTTATTCTCGTCATCGCTTGCCGCTGCGGGCAGGCTGCGCGACACAGATCGCAAGAAATCCAAGGCAGGGTATCTGCCACGTTCAGCAATTGCCCGGTCCAAAACAAAGTGGCCGTCTAACACCCCACGCATGATATCTGCCACGGGTTCATCCATATCCGATCCGGCAACCAGGACGGTGAAGATGGCCGTGATATCGCCTTGTCCCAGCTCGCCTGGTCCCGCACGTTCGCATAGTGACATTATCATGTGCGCGGTAGAGGCGGGAAATCCTCTCAACGCAGGCATTTCGCCAGCGGCAGTCGCCACTTCGCGATGTGCTTCTGCGAATCGGGTGATGGAATCGGCAAGCAGAAGAACGTGCTTACCCTGATCGCGAAAATGCTCGGCCACGGTCATGGCAGACAGTGCACACCGCCGCCGCACAAGAGCGGATTGGTCTGATGTTGCAGCGACCACAACAGTGCGTTTCATCCCTTCGGGGCCAATGACGAAGTCAACGAAATCCCGCAATTCCCGACCGCGCTCACCGATCAGGGCAATCACAACAACGTCCGCTTCCATATGTTGGCCAAGGTGTCCCAGCAGGCTGGATTTACCAACGCCAGAACCCGAAAATAGACCAATTCGCTGACCCCGAACGATAGGCAGCACCGTGTTGAGTGCGGCCATTCCCGTGCTGAGCCGAGCGCCCAATGTGCGACGTCGCACAGGTGCCGGAGGATCAGATTGCAAGGCCCGCGCGCGCGGACCGCGCGCAAGCCTTCGATCATCCATCGGACAGCCGAACGGATCTACGATCCGGCCTATCCAACTCTCACAAGGTGCAATCGTATTCGCCCCGTGGATGGCCACACGATCCCCCAACGACACGCCCTGAGGAGAATCGTCGGACAACATCAAAACAGAAGACGCATCAATCTGCAGAACTTCGCCTGACAATTCATCCCCTGAATGTCGTTCAACACTCAGGCGATCCCCCAAGCGGGCTTGTTGCGACAGGCCGGTGACGCGAAGAACCGCACCCTCAACCGCGCTGATGCGGCCAACCGCACGCACGGGTTTTAACATAGCGATCTCGGATTTAAGGCTTTCCATCAGAATCATTGTCATCGTCTGCTCCGTTTCTATCTCTCGAAAACAATTTCTAAAGGAATCAGGGTTAAACCTTGGTTGACTTTGATCGAGGGAGAAGCCCCGATGTTTGAAACACTCAACATCTTTCGCACCGCTCATGCCATGGCGGTACACGCCGGTGCCCGTCAGAATGTACTGGCTCAAAACATGGCAAATGCAGATACGCCCAAATACATCGCGCGTGACATTCAGCCATTTTCTACCCTTGCTGAGTTCGGGGCTCAGCCCACTCAGTTGCGCGCCACACGGGCCTCGCATCTATCAGGCAGTGTGAGTTCAACGACACCAGACGTCATTGAGCGTTCGGGCACACAAGATCCCAACGGCAATTCGGTGTCTCTGGAAACTGAAATGATGCACGCCGTGGATACCAAGCGCCAACATGACAGGGCTTTGGGTATCTACAAATCTTCACTGAGAATCCTGCGCACGTCGCTGGGAAGATCGTGAGGAGCTGGGTATGAGTGAATTCAAGAACGCCCTATCTGTGTCCGCCAGCGGATTGAAAGCTCAGGCGCAGCGCCTGCGGCACGTATCTGAAAACATCGCCAATACAGACACCCCGGGATATCGCCGCAAATCCGTTAGTTTTGAAACGGAATTTGGCAGCACAGGTACACCGGGCCGGGTTGAGACAGGGCGGGTTCGCCTGGACAAATCCGATCTCGTCAAAATTTATGACCCAAGCCACCCGATGTCCGACGAAACCGGTCATTACGATGGCTCTAATGTCAGTCTGGTCATCGAAATTGCTGACGCCCGCGAGGCTCAGCGCAGTTACGAAGCCAATTTAAAAATGTTCGATCAGACGCGGCAAATGTCGTCCAGTCTGATGGAATTACTGCGTCGGTAAAACCGCAAACAACAAAGGAGTTCCAGAATGGAATTGAGTTCCCTTAACGCTGTACAAAATTATGCAGCAAGCCGCCCTGCAACCGCGCCAAAGGCCGGAGCGGGCGGCATCGGCGACGCCGCGATGGGCATTGCCCGAGATTTTGCAGCCACACTTCGTGAAACCGAGACTACAGCAATGGCCGCAATGTCGGGTGGGGCAGATCCCCATTCGTTGGTCCATGCTCTGGCCCAAACGGAACTGGCGGTCGAAACGGCAATCACCGTTCGGGACAAAGTGGTCGAAGCCTATCAGGAAATTTTGCGGATGCCGGTGTAAGGCTATGCAGGATCAGGTGATTTTCTTCGACACGCTTCGGCAGGGACTTTGGGTTGCGGTGATGATTTCGTTGCCCATTCTCACCATGGCATTGCTGACCGGTGTTGCGGTTGGGTTGTTTCAGGCCCTGACCTCCATCCAAGAAATGACGCTGACCTTTGTGCCCAAACTGGCCGCCATCGTCATCGTGTTCTGGCTGACCATGGGCTTCATGACCGAAACTCTGGTCGCCTTCTTTCAAACGCGGCTGATCCCGCTGACCGTCGGAGGATAATTTTTGGAAAGCACTGGTTACACCACGCTGACCCGGCAGGTTGGGCTGACGCGCGAAATGCAGGTCATCGCAAACAACATCGCCAATGCCTCTACGACCGGCTTCCGGCAGGAGGGGTTGGTTTTTGGCGAATATGTCAAACGCATCGAGGATGGCCCGTCCATTTCTATGGCGCAGGCAAACGTGCGAAACACGTCCATGATACAAGGCGGGCTGACGCAAACTGGCGGGCAGCTTGATTTCGCAATCGAAGGGGGCGGGTTTTTCCTAATCGAAACGCCCGCCGGAGAGCGGCTGACACGGGCGGGCAGTTTTTCCCTATCGGCCTTTGGGGATATGGTGACACAAGATGGTTTCCGCGTCTTGGATGCAGGCGGCGCCCCGATTTTTGTCCCACCTGATGCAAACGACCTGGCCGTATCGCTTGATGGAACTGTAAGTGCCAATGGGCGACCGCTGTCGCAATTGGGCCTGGTGCAACCCACCGATCCCATTGATCTGGTGCGCGAAGATGGGGTGATGTTTCGCACTAATGGTGAAACAGAACCTGTTCTGGACGGGCGTATCCTTCAGGGCTTTCTCGAGCAGGCCAATGTCGACCCCATCAATCAAATCGCCCGGATGATCGAAGTTCAGCGCGCCTATGAGATGGGCCAGAGCTTTTTGGATGCCGAAAACGAGCGCATTCGCGAAGCCGTGAAAGCCTTCATTCGGTAAGTCTGAGAAAGGATCCTGATATGAGAGCCTTAAAAATCGCAGCCACTGGCATGGCTGCACAGCAGATGCGCGTTGAAACGATTTCCAACAACCTCGCGAATATGTCCACAACTGGCTATAACGCCCGCCGTGCTGAATTTGCCGACTTGCATTATCAGCAACTTGCGCGCCCTGGGACCGTAAACGCAACCGATGGCACCGTATTGCCAACAGGCATTCAACTGGGTCTTGGTGTGCGTCCGGCTGCTGTCAGCATGAATTTGGCGCAGGGATCACTGGCTGCCACGAATGGTGATCTTGACGTCGCCATTGACGGGCGCGGCTATCTTGAAATCACACTGCCCTCTGGACAAACCGCATACACGCGGGACGGCGCGCTGAAGCGCACCGGCGAAGGGCTGATCGTGACGTCTGACGGTTTCCCTGTCGTCCCTGAAATCGTCATTCCAGACGATGCTATCAGCCTTTCCATCAACAGTGCCGGAGAGGTGTTCGCATACTTTCGCGAGAACGTCGAAGCGCAGCTGTTGGGTCAGTTCACCATGGCGAGCTTTACCAATCCCAAAGGGTTGGAGGCCATAGGCAGCAACATGTTCACCGAGACAGAAGCGTCCGGCCAACCTGTGATCAGCAACCCTGGCGAGGATGGCTTGGGCACCCTTCGGCAGGGCTATCTGGAAGCCAGCTCGGTGGATCCGGTCCGCGAGATTACCGAGCTGATCGAGGCGCAACGTGGGTATGAGCTCAATTCCAAAGTCATCTCGGCCGCAGACCAGATGCTGGGCGCGACGACACAGGTGCGTTGATGCGACTTTTTACGTTTCTTTGTGCATTTCTACTTGGGTGTCCGGCCTGGTCAGAGACTGTCTTTGCTGCTCGCACCATTCGCGCACAAACCATTTTAACGGCGCAGGACTTGATATTGAAAAACGTCGAAGTGCCAGGCGCATTTTCAGATGCCCAATTGATCATCGGACAAGAGGCGCGCGTGGCTTTGTATGCAAATCGACCGATCAGACCCGGCGACGTCGGACCACCCGCAATGGTGGACCGCAACCAGATTGTGCCACTTGTCTTTACTGCAAACGGAGTGATGATCCTGACGGAAGGGCGGTCTTTGGCGCGCGCCGGAGTGGGCGAGTACGTCCGCGTAATGAACCTGTCGTCCCGAAACACTGTGATGGGTCAGGTGACGTCTGATGGTCGGGTTTTGGTGTCACCATGAAAGGGATAACATGTTCAAACGTGGTCTACTAATCGCTGCCATTTTGTCGTGCTCGGCCTGCGCACGTATGGATCATATCGGCAAACCTCCGACGATGACACCACAGGTGGAATCGACTGAACGCGCTGCGATGTTGAACCCTGGATTGCCATTACGGGTTGAGCCTGTGCGCAAAGTTGATGCTGCATCGCTTTGGTCTGGCTCCAAGCAATCTTTGCTGGGCGACCGAAGGGCGTTACAACGCGGTGATATCCTGACAGTTGTCGTCGAAATTGACGAAAAAGCAGAGATCTCAAATTCATCCAGCCGATCGCGCCGCGGCTCAGAGAACCTGAACGTCCCACAGTTGCTAGGTATTCCACAACGCATCAATGAAAAGCTGCCAGAAGGGGCATCCCTGGACAACGCCGTGGAATTGGACAGTTCAGGCTCATCGGGGGGGGATGGATCTGTAAAACGGAACGAAAAACTCGAACTGCGTGTTGCTGCCACCGTGATGCAGGTGCTGCCTAATGGCGTTCTGGAGATAGCGGGCAGCCAGGAAGTTAGGGTAAATTTTGAGCTGCGCGAATTGCTGGTCAACGGTTATGTTCGCCCTGAAGATATCTCGCGTCAGAATGAGATTACATACGACAAGATAGCATCTGCCAGAGTGTCCTATGGAGGACGCGGACAAATCACGGATGTGCAGCAGCCTCGCTACGGCCAGCAAGTCCTTGACGCCGTATTGCCATTTTAAGTGAGCGGAACATGAAAAAACTCATTCCCATTCTATTTATTCTGATTGGCGCGGGCGCGGGCGTCGGAGCAGGCATCATGTTAAAGCCTGCTCCTGATGCTGTGGACATGGTCGACCATGATACGGGCGCAAAACAGATGAAGGCTGCTGAAGAGGAGCATCATTCTGATGGAGATATTGAGCCCGAGTATGTCGAATTGAACAATCAGTTTGTGATACCAGTGGTGTCCGAAGATTTAGTGGAAGCCCTGGTCGTGATGTCACTTGGTATTGAAGTCGATGCGGGTCAGACTGAGATGGTTTACACCCGCGAACCCAAGCTGCGTGATGCACTATTGCAAGTTATGTTTGACCACGCAAACATCGGTGGCTTTCGAGGTAGGTTCACGGATGGCAACAACCTTGATGTGTTGCGCGTTGCCCTGACCGAAGCCGCACAAAGTGTGATTGGGAAATCTGTAACCGGCGTGGTGATCACAGATATCGCGCGACAGGATGTTTGATCACTTGCTTTGATTGTCCGCCCTGCGTTTGGCGAGCATAAGTGACAGACCATCCGCCGCTTCGATCTCTTTTTTCAAAGCAAGTTTTTTATGAGTTCTCAGATCCTGTGCAAGCAGCTCATCGGACGCCAGCTTGCGCCCATGGGCATGACGCAATGCGACGATCATACGCTCCTTTCGAGCAAGAATAAGCGCAAGCTGGCGATTGAGCCTTGCGCGGCTTTCTCCAAGCCAGGACTGCCACTGTACATCCGCACCGATCGAGCGCGCTGCCATACTGACGGTGTTCGGTAAGCTCAGGCCCGCTTTATGTGTCGCATCGAGGTGGGCAATATCGCGGCGCACTGCGGATTCATGTTTGATCAGCCCCTTGAGTTTTGATTGCTCCGCACGAAACATCATATCAGCCAATGCGGCCAGATCGGTATGACCACCACCGCTCATCCGAAGTACCGGGCACGATCACGCATGGCTTGGGCAAATCGGATAGACGCGGCCACCGCATGATAATGGTCAGGATCAATTTCATCCCCCAGCGCTGTTGACGCATAGAGTGCCCGCGCGGTTGGCGGATCATGCCGGATTGGAACATTGTTTTCTTCGGCCACAGTCCGAATGGCCTGGGCGATGTGGTCAACGCCTTTGGCAACACACACCGGTGCAGATCCCGCGACCCTGCTCCACTTTAGGGCAACTGCATAGTGGGTCGGATTCACGACGATCACATCAGCATCGGGCACATCCGCCATCATTTGCGTGGATGCAATTTCAGCCCCTCGCTGACGTCTTTTTTGTTTCAGATGCGGATCACCTTCATGGCGTTTATGTTCTTCGGTCACTTCGCGATGAGACATGCGATTACGCCGCAGAAAATCATGTCGCTGCCAGAGATAATCAATGACACCGATGAACAGGGCGATCAGCAAGATGATGAACATGAATTCAATCAGCAAGCGCCCAAGCAACGCCCCCGCCAGATGTGGGCTGGCGTAGAGCGTGCCTGCCATATTGTCAAAGCGATGCACCAGATAAACACCTAACACGGCTGAATAGAGCAGCAGTTTGACAAAGCTCTTCGCAAATTCAAAAAACCCTGAAAGCCCAAATTTCTTCTTGGCATTTTCAATCGGGTTAAGTCGATTGGCCTTCGGTTTCAGCTTCTCTGGTGAGAAAATAAAACTGCGTTGGCCAAACACAGAAAGCATGGCCAAGCCAGCAGGAATTACATACCAACCCAGAAGAGCGAGAACGACTGTGGCCATCAACCCGACCAGGGCAGAGGCCGCACTTCCTTCAAACAGCAAGTCTGACAAAGAAACAGACTGATCGAACATCACCATCAGTGAACTTCCTATGGTGATCAAACTATCGGTTCCAATGGCCAGACCTGCCAACAAGAATCCGCCATAAGCCGCCGCTGTGGTGAGATCTGCGGAACGGGCAATCTCTCCCTTGCGCCGCCGATCTTCAAGTTTTTGAGGTGTCGGCTCGTGAGACTTTTCGGCATCATCGTCTTTATCGGCCATGCGTCAGCCTCCAAACGGATGCAGAATGAAACGGTGGAGCGCATCGACCCAGAGAGCCAGCATTGAAGGGGCCAACAGCAGCAAAAAAACCATGCCCCCCAGAGTTATGACTGGTGCGCCGATAAAGACGACCATCATTTGCGGCATGGCACGGTTGATGACCCCAAGAGTCAGATTGTAAAGGACCGACACAATTACGAACGGCGCCGCCAAGGTAAAGGCAAAGGCAAAGGCGTGTGAAATACGACTGATCCCCCAATCCGTGATCAGCCCCGTGTCCGGGACCTGTCCCACGGGGAAGATCGCATAGGTGTGGACAATCATTTCCGCCAGACGCACATGTAGATCCAAAATCATTGCCAGAGCAATTGCGCCTACAACCAAAAGGTGTCCGATGGCTGGCATCGGCGTCACCCCCGCGCTTCCCAGGATATGTGCCAGGGACGTGGATTGTGCCGCAATTGATCCCGCGGTTTGCAAAGCCATGAGAAAAAGGCGGATACCGATGCCGATCAGGACGCCAATCAAAGTCTCACCCAGGACAAGGGCAGCCAGAGGCGGAGGATCGCGTAACACATCCACCAAAAATGGGTGCGCAGCCGGGGCGACAACAACCGTCATCGCCAATGCGATCACTAGCTTGATCCGGACCGGCACCGAGCGCTCACCAAATCCGGGAAACAACGACATCACAGGCGCAGCGCGCAGCAAAACGATAAAATGCAACCACAAGATATCCTGGCTTGCTTTGAGAAGAGTTTCTGCCTCATTCATGCTGCGACCACGCCAACCAGAGCAGGTTTTGCATCTGTACCGATTTCTTCAAATGACAGCACTGGATTGGGGATGTTACGGGCATGCAAAACAGTGCGCAGGAACCGTCGCCTGACAGTCGAGGTGACAATCGCCGGGAAAATGCCCTGACTTGACGCCTTGCCGACTTCTTCTGATACAGCCTCTGTAAGAGAGTTGAAAAATTGAGGCGGCAAAGCCACATCCAGACGATTAGGTTCGCTATCAATCTGGTAGGTCGAAAAGGTATCCTCCCATTCGGGAGCAAGCTGAATCAACGGCAGACTGCCATCTTCGCGCTGCAAATTGGCAACCAGTTGGAAACCAAGCCTTTGACGGACGTGTTCGCAAATCGCTTCGGCATGTGCGCCAAACATTTGCCGTCCTTCCGCTGTTGCCTCGAGGATCAAGGGCAGATTGCGAATGGACACCTGTTCGGCCAGCAGCAAACGCAAAACGGCGTGCAAAAGGTCGGGTGGCACACGGTCCGGAATGATTTCATCCAAAAGTTTGCGATTGGCCTCAGACCGGGTCGGATCGGACAGGTTAACCATTTCGTCCAGCAACCGACGCATGGATTTCATCGTTAACAATCGACCAAGGTTGCGCCGAATCACTTCAAGCAGATGTGTGGCAAGCACTTCCGTTGGGGCCACCATCGTAACACCGCTTATAGCCAGATCTTCCTGCATGTCCGAGCTGATCCAACGGGCCGGAGCGCCATAGACGGGCTCATTCACATCTTCGCCGGCAGGCAGTTCGGGGTGCCCTTGCGGATCAAGTGCCATCATTTGATCAGTACGCAAAACGGCACGTGCTTGCTCAACACCCTGGACGCGGATCACATATGTACCATGGGCGATTCCAGGCTCATCGGTCAGCCTGATGTCAGGCAGGATGACACCGTATCGGGTCGCAATATGCGTGCGCATGTTTGAAATGCGTACATCCAACCCAGTACCTGGATCCAAGACCAGATTGACCAGGTCCGTCGCAAACTCCACGTGAATATCATCCAGCTCAAGGATATCGCCGAGGGACTTTTCTGGCATGATTTCGTTTTCCGTTTCCGGCAGGTCAAGCACTTCGGACGCAGTTCGCGCAGACCGTCTCATCGCGATGGCCAAGCCTCCTAGAACCAAGGCGCCAATCATGAACGGTAGAAACGGCAAACCAGGGACCAACGCAAACAGCCCCATGAGCACACCAACCGTCGCCAACGCGGACGGATGCCGCCCAAGCTGCTTGACCAGTGCTAAATCTGTCGCACCGGTCGTGCCTCCACGTGCCAACAACAAAGCCGACGCAATCGAGATGATCACGGCAGGAATTTGCGTCACCAACCCATCACCGACCGTCAGGATCGTGTAGGTTTCAAACGCGCGGCCTAATGGCATGTCGTGCACGACGATGCCCATGATCAATCCCATCACAAGATTGAGAAGTGTGATCAGCAGGCCTGCAACCGCGTCTCCTTTAACAAATTTTGAAGCGCCATCCAACGAGCCAAAAAATGTAGTCTCTTGCTGTTCGCGTTCGCGGCGTTCCTTCGCTTCCTTATGATCAATGGCGCCAGCGGACATATCGCTGTCGATGGCCAATTGTTTGCCGGGCATTCCGTCCAGAGCAAAGCGTGCACTGACTTCGGCCATACGCGCGGCCCCTTTGGTGATCACCATGAAATTGACAATCAGCAGAACACCGAACACGACAAGGCCCAGAAAAACGCTGCCTCCCATAATGAAATTGGCAAAGCCTTCGATGACTTCACCCGCGGCGTTCGTGCCTGTGTGACCTTGACCAATGATCAGTTTGGTGGACGAAATGTTCAGCGATAACCGCAACATGAGCGACGCCAGCAAAATTGTGGGGAAAGCGGAAAAATCCAACGGTCGTTCGATGAAAAGAGTGACCGTAAAGATCAATATCGCCAAGGCGAAAGACGCGGCCAACCCGACATCCAGCACCCATGCGGGCACAGGCAAAATCATCATGACGATGACCGCCATAAGCGCCAATGCCAGCAAAACGGTGGGGTTGAAGACGCTTGCGAAACTCATGCGGTCCATGCTTCAAGACCCTTCAAGCGGCTGGGCCTGCTTAAACAAACTCTGTCCAGCAACAGCCCCCAATGGGACAAGAGAACCGCGTCGACCCGAGGATGATCCGCCTTGCAAAAGAGGGAACGTGTTCACACGTGGTGCGCGTGTATCGCTCGAAATCTGAGCCAGGCTAATCTGATCTGCATGCATCTGTTTTTGGTGAATACCGTCAAACCGCGCGCGGTATTTCTTGGCATATACCGGGGTACGGGAATGATATGCGCCCGCGGCTTTGGACCAATTCCCGGTTTCGTTGTGCAATCTGGTTAAAAATTGGGCTGCGTAGCGGGCATTTGCCACGGGATCAAACATTTCATCGATCGAGTGAAAGGCCTGGTGATGCCATTTGTAGTTGATCTGAAAACAGCCCACGTCGAAGCTGCGCGCGCCGCGTTTGAAGTTTTTGAAGACATAAGTGCGTGCGGCATCTTCAGTTTCAAACCACTTTCCAGCCCCTTCCATGTTTACAGTCCAAGGCCAGGGCTGCAGTGCGCCATCACGGATACGACCTGTTTCCGTGCGCGTGATCGAGCGCAAAACTGAGAGCGGTACACCAGTTTCCGACGCCGCAACCTGAGCTGCGTGGTCGCAGATCAAGGCAGTCCGGGAGGCGGAAAATATAGGAGAGGGCACGCTGGTCAAGCTGAATAAAATAATGGGCAGATACACCCGACCGGATAACCGGCGCGGCATTTTCTTCCGTTCAATCACGTTCTGAGATCCTCGCATCGGCCACATTCTGTGGCTACGCGATCAGACTAGAACTCCGGGATTTAGATTTGGTAACCAGCTTTGAATTTCACCTTACGGCGAGGCGTTGTGGTCCAGGCGATTGGAGGCAAGTAGCGCGTCCAATGTGCGCCGCATGTCTTGGCTATCCTCTAGAAGCCTGCGGTTTTCAGCTAGAACTTCAACCGGTGCCTGAGCATCAAGGGGTATTTCTGGTGATCTTCCCAGGAGAGCTGCGAGATTTTCATACACCTCTCCTCTTGCGGCAGCGACATCCCAATCAGATGCAAGCCAGGCTTGTCTTTGCGCCTGATCGATTTCATCTGCTGCCACATATAGATGGCTTGCGGCTTTGTGTTCACCCACCATGTCGTGCGCTTTCGCGCGCAGCATAGAAACGTTAGGCCCGTCTAATCCCAATAGATCAACAACTGCACGCCTTGGCAGACCTTGCGCCAATGAAACACGTGCTCGCAACAGTTGGCGGTCTCGCTCGGCAAAATGACCGGGTGGAAGATCTTCACTCAAGTAATTCTCAGCTCTCTCCGGAAAGCCCAACAACAAAAATCGCTCGGCAATGGTATGTTGCGTCTGCGGTCGTATGTCCCTACTGGCCTCGCCTGCATGCCAAAGAACGTATTGCAGGAACGTGACATCATCTGATGTATCGGTGATCCGCTGCAACAAATCGGTTAGCAATTCGGCACGCTCTACTTTTCCAAGGCGCGGCACCAGTGCTGAAAATTCAGTAAACGCTTGATCGACTGCACCCGAGGCCACAAGACTGCGGATGAAGGCTTGCTGCAAGGCCAACCCTATATCCTCATCACGATTTTCGTAAGCATAGGCTCCGGCAAGTTGGGCCAGCTCATAAGATATTTCTCGGTCAGACCGAAATCGTTGATCAACCATTTTGACAATAGCTTCGGCAGATGGCTCTGAATTGCTTTCGATGACGTCTTGCAATGCTTGATCTGCCTTGCTCGGCTCATCCAAATCGACAAGCAAATCTGCGGTGGCGAGCTCTGACTCGGGTGATTTTGCGTCTTTGTTGCGATCAATAATGCGCAGCAGCTTGGATGATACGTCCGTTTGACCGATACGCAGGAATCTTTCGGCAAGGTCCGGGCCATAATATTTGCGAAGATGCACCGGTAGCGCCCCAAATGAACGTAATACTGAATCGGTATCAATGGGCGTTCCACGAGGCAATTTCGCATAAGAAAGCGCCGCCCAGAGAGCTGCAGATGTTTCGCAATCCAACTGGCTTGCAGAAAGAGGCGCTTCTGCTGAGTGGCCATTTTCGGCAATGGCGGCCAGGATCAAGAGCAGGTGTTTTTCCTCGTTATCTTCGGGCAAAAGACCAAGAACCACTTTGGCCTCTGCTCCAAATCCAAAAAAAAGGTAAAGACGTGCTAGCAGCAGTGCAGTGTTCTGATCTGGTTTGTCGAATTCACCTATCAGATCACGGCGAAGCGTAGAGATTTGAGAGGCGTAGTCGTCGTCGTGCCCCCAGCTTGCCACATCAATCCTATCATCGGGAATACATCCAGATGACATTTGCCTCCGGTGCTCTTCCATTGGCCCGCCCATGAATGCACGATCAATGCTGCTGTGCGCCGTCAGATTGATACGATCCGCGTTTTCGGTGCCATCTGTGACTTGGATGTTAGGTGTTTGAATTTCATCCGCCCCCCTGTCTTCTTCATCGGCACGATCAGGACGGGTGAGATTCGGCGTTAAAAGTCCCTGTGATGCAGCTCGCCCAATTTGCCGGAGAAGCCTGTCTCGCACTTCGGGCGAAAGAGATGATACTGGCAAGATTTCATCGGGATCAGCGACTGCTTCAGAGTTGAGCGTAGGAAATGCCTCCTCAATCAACGACGTCGAGGTCAAAGGGCGTAAGCCATCAAACGGCTCTGGATTGGAAGGGTCTGCTCCGTCGGTTTCGGAAGAAACCTGTGTCGTTTCAGTTGCCTCTTCGGCTAAGTCTGATCCGTCTCGTACATCCACAACAAGCATTGTGCGGTCATGCCAAAACATCGCAACATTGCAGGCACAGCTGAAGCTGAGTTCAAGCGCGTTTTCTGACTGATTCCAGCGGACGGCTTCGATACGGTCCCGCGGGATACGCCTGAATATTTCGCTGGTGTCCAATTTGAAGGGTGGTTTTGTGAAAACCACGCGAGCGCCATCAGTGGTTTTTTCGACGGTCCAATCGGCACGCTTTGGCAATTCCATCGTCAATCGAGAAAAATCTGAATGTTCGCCTGAGCGCACTTGCACCTCTTGCGCCATGGAGGCGCCGGCAATCCAAAGCAAGCATAGCAAGATCAAACCAATACGCATCAGGCGGCGTCCTGTTTGACTGCTTTGAGCGCTTCTTCGAGGTCGTTGAAACTCGGCCGACAATGAGAGGGGGTATTCTGGCGTCCGACTTCAATGCAGATGTTCGTTGCATGGTTATAGAGGTTGGCGACCAACACCTCGCGAATGAGTTGATAGAAATGCCCGTCTTCTTCAACCACCGTTTTGACTTTGCTCGCAAAAGGCCCGACCAAACCGTAAGACAGGAACACTCCCAAAAACGTGCCGACGAGAGCCCCACCAATCATCTTGCCCAGAATTTCTGGGGGTTGATCAATGGAGGCCATTGTTTTGATAACGCCAAGAACAGCCGCAACGATCCCAAGCGCTGGAAGCCCATCCGCCATCGTCTGCAAGGCATGACTGGAATGCATTGCATGATGCATGTTCGCATCCATTCGTTTTTCCAATACCTCCTCCACCTGATGCGGATCGTCATAGTTCATCGACGCCGAGCGCATGGTATCACTGATCAGGGCAACCGCCTCACCATCTGCTTGAATCTTGGGGTATTTGGAAAAAATTGAAGAGGAACCGGGTTCCTCGATATGCTCTTCAATGGCGACGGGATTGGACCGTGCCAAGCGGATCAATTCAAACAGCAGGCACAGAAGGTCGCGGTAGTCTTCATGCTTCCATTTGGGGCCTTTAAACACTTTGCCGATATCTTTGATGGTGTGTTTGACCGCGGACATATCATTGGAAATCAGAAAAGCCCCAATGGCCGCTCCTCCGATCATCATCATTTCAAACGGCAGAGCTTTGAGAATGATGCCGAGCTTGCCGCCTGCCAATAGGTAGCCACCAAACACCATCACCATAATTACAAGAATACCAACTATTCCAATCATCGCCTTCTCCGCTTGGATTGCTGGTCTGACAGTCGCATCTCTGAGTTAAAAAACCGTGCGTACCGACAGTTTATTCACGTGGTACCTTTGCATTTCGGCCCGCAAGAACAACGCTGAACCGATGTGCAGATTCTGGGCTGAGCCCAGCCAGGATTGCCGCCGCGGCATCAGGCCTCATTCGGCCCAGAAACCCAGCCGCGAATTCTGGTGTCATTTCTTCAAAAAGGGCAGCGGCTTGCTTGGGTTTCATCGTCTCGTAAACCTTGGTCAGTCGCGCCAAATCCCCCTCGGCCGCAGTTTCTGCCAATGCAATCGTTGCACGCAACTCAATTTCAGCGGCCGAAAGCGCCGCGAGTTTCTGCGTGACCTGTTCGTCAACAATTTTCAAAGCATGCAGTCGGTTGCGCAGCGCAACTTCCTGCTCTTGGATGCGCCTCTCACGCTTCTGAAAGGCATCCAGCATGGCCTTGAATTCTTCGGGTGTTTTTACCTGAGATTGAGCAGGCTCAAGGGGGGTAACCTCCATTTCTTCGGTCGCCAAGGCAAAGGCTTGTCCTGCGTCGTCACCCATGCGCAATACAGCTGACCCCAGCAGCAAGGCAGCAATCGTGATCAAACCACCGCGATGTGCAGCGCGTCGTTTCCGGCGCGTGCGTCTTTCCGCCTTAGGTTTGATCATCATGCTGCCCCCTCTTTGACATCCGAGTGCCTGCGAAACACAGGCGCTGTATGTTCAACCGCTGGCGCCTGTACTGGAGATGGAGTAGAGACAACTTGTGTTGTGGTTTCTGGCAAGTCGCTCATCGATGCCATCAGCAATTCCAATCGCTTTGAAACACCCTCTGCCCGATCGGTCAGCTCCTGCAGGGATAGGGTCGACGTTCCAGCGGATTGCTGCGCGATTTGTAGGGTTTTTGTCAGGTCATCAACCTGCGCTGACAAGACCGCCACCGCACCCCCCATGCCATGTTCAAGGTCGTTAAACCGCGTCAATCTGCGTGCCAGAATGAAACAATAGAACCCGGCACCCAAAGCACCAGCCACAAGCAAAATGTCTGCAATCAATTCCATCTTATCCTCATCAATTCAGCACAAATTCCATGATCAGCAAGTCGTCCACGCGACCTGTTCCTGTCACGACCTGCACCCTGCGCAGCATTTGCGCACGCAGGCGGGTGAGAGATGCTCCATGCGCGATATCTTCGACTTCAAGCGCCCGCAGGTAGTTGTTCAACACGTCAACCACCCGAGGCATGAGTTTGGTCACGTCTTCGGTGAATTCACTTCGCACTTCGAGCTGCGCACGAAATCGCAGATGCCCGTGGGGTTCCCCCAAGGATATGACAACCGGATCAATCGGAACGAAGGCAACATCATCAAGTGTCGAGCCATGCTCCATGGCATGATCTTCTGCATGGTCCATCTCGCCATCAGCATGCGAATCGTCTCCGAACAACATGCCCGATTGCACCGCGTAAAAGCCGCCTCCGCCACTCGCCAAAGCCAGCACGAACCCAATGATCAAAGGCATCTTTGATCCCTTCTTGGGCGCATCTGTCTCGGGTTCTTCGACGTCGGCCATATCGGCAACCTCATTTTTGAGTTTCCTGACTATAGGCAGACAGGAACTAACCGATTGTTAAGCCTGATCCTCCAATGTCAGGCCAATCGACCGGCAGAATGCCATAGGTCAGGAGGCAGAAAATTGCAGCAACTTGCGACTCTTTGGACATCTTTGGATTCACGCCGCCGCGTGATCGTATTGGTGGCCACCCTGGCCATGTTTGCCGCCGTCCTATCCTTGGCACGCATGGCATCCTCACCCAGTTTGGCGTTGCTTTACTCAGGCCTGGACAGTGGCCCAGCCGGCGAGGTCGTCAGCGCGCTCGAGGCTCAGGGGGCTGCGTATGAAGTCAGGGGAGGTTCTATATTTGTTGATTCGGCGCGGCGCGATGAATTGCGCATGACCTTGGCCAGCGAAGGCCTGCCAACGAATTCAGGCAGGGGATATGAATTGCTGGACAGCCTGACCGGATTCGGAACGACATCGCAAATGTTTGATGCCGCATACTGGCGCGCAAAAGAAGGAGAGCTGGCGCGTACCATCGTGTCACATCCCGCCATCAGCGCGGCGCGTGTGCATTTGGCTAGCGGGGGCTCCAATCCGTTTCAACGAGATGTGAAACCTTCTGCGTCGGTTTCGATCAACACCAATGGCGCCGAAATCACACCAAAACATGCGCGTGCGCTCAAATTTCTGGTGGCTTCAGCGGTGTCTGGCCTGACGGCTGACGATGTCTCGGTGATCGATGCTCAGGGTGGGCTGATAGGCGGCGCGGATGAGGCGCCCTCAAACACGGCAGATGATCGCTCCGACACCATTCGCCAGAAGGTACAGCGCCTGCTAGAAGCTCGGGTTGGAGCAGGCAATGCAGTTGTTGAACTTAGCTTGGATACAGTGACCAGCACAGAATCCTATCGCGAACGCAAAATAGATCCTGAAAGCCGCGTCGCCATCAGCACCGATACCGAAGAACGCTCGGATACTGCATCTGATCAGGGTGGCGGGGATGTCACCGTCGCATCAAACTTGCCGGAAGGGGATGCAGGCGGTGGTGACAGCTCGTCTAGTCAAACATCTGAGACACGTGAACGCATAAACTATGAAGTGTCCGAAACCGAACGCCAGGTCACCATGGCCCCAGGTGCGATCAAACGGCTGACCGTCGCAGTTTTGGTCAATGGCACTTTGTCGACCGATGCTAACGGTGTTGAAACGTTCCAACCACGTTCGGACGAAGAGTTGGAGTCCCTGCGCGAGCTTGTCGCATCAGCGGTTGGGTTCAACGAAACGCGCGGCGATGTCATTACGCTGAAGACAATGCAGTTTGAACCTCAGCTTCCTGCTGGCACGTCGGTCGAGGCGTCTCTTTTGGACAAACTGGCGATCGACGTGATGTCGTTGGTCCAGGCTGCTGTTCTGGCCATCGTTGCTTTGGTTTTGGGATTGTTTGTTGTGCGCCCCTTGCTGAGTGGAACGGCGCCAGAGGCACCTGCCCAACTGGTACCCCCCCTTCTCCCAGATGACGGTGCAGCAACCTCCCTCACTCCACTGACGGGTGAAATTGATGACGGTGCCATTGATCCAGCGGATATGGCGTTGGTGGCCGACGGATCCACCTTGCAAGATGGCACCGTTTCCGCCCTGCCTTCTTTGGGTGAGCCAGATACCTCAGATCCAGTTGAACGCCTTCGTGCGCTGATCGGAGAGCGACAAGAAGAAACCGTCGAAATTCTGCGCAACTGGCTTGAGGGTGAAGAGGAGCCGATCGGATGACGATTTCGCATTTGCTTGAAGACTTCAGCGACATGCATCGCGGTACGCCGGTGGCTTTGACTGATGTGTCGCTTGAGGAGCAAAAGCTCGAGTCATTTGAAAAAGGCTATCAGGCAGGGTGGGACGATGCTGTGAAGTCAGGGACAGATGATGCCCGGCACATTTCGGCCGATCTCGCGCAAAACCTGAGCGACCTTTCCTTTACCTATGAAGAAGCCCATCAGGCTGCGCTGGTTTCAATGAAATCTTTGTTGGACCAAATGATACAAACCATTTTGCCAAAGCTCGTGCAACATACGCTCGGCCTTCAGCTTTCGGAACAACTGAGCGAGATCATCAGTACTGGTCACAGGTTAAAATTAGAAATCGTCTGCGCCCCCAATGATCATCCGGCATTGGACAAGATACTGGATGAAGCGGGCATCCCGAACGCTTCTCTTGCCGAAGACTCTTCATTGGCAGACGGCCAAGTTTACATCCGCTTTGGTGACCAAGAACGCGAGATAAATCTGAGTGAAACCCTCGCGGCAATGGATCAGGCAATATCAGGATTTTACAATGAACATCAGAGGGAAACAGCATGATTGATCAATCAGCCCAGACACCTGGACTCACCGAACCCCAAAGCCCATTTACGGCCGTTCCCATTGAAATCACCATCTCAGTTGGAAAGGCCCGACCCTTAATCCGCGACTTGCTCAAGTTAGGGCAAGACGCCGTGCTTGCGTTGGACAAACGGGTGGATGATCCTGTGGAACTTTATGTCGGCGACCGTCTGATTGCCCGAGGTGAGCTTGAAGAAATGGACGGCGATGCCAAAGGTCAACTGGCCGTACGTCTGACTGAAGTTGCCGACTTGCAAGACGGCCTGAAATGAAAATCAATTCCCTAAGTCTGATCGTTTTCGGGTTGATCATTGCCCTGGGTGCGACCGCGGCTGAGGCCCAAAGCATCGAAATTTCATTGGGAGATGAAGCAGAGCTGTCCACACGAACTTTTCAGCTGATCTTGTTGATTACCGTTCTCAGTCTGGCACCCGGATTGGCAATAATGATCACTTGTTTTCCGTTCATCGTGACAGTCCTGTCGATATTGCGACAAGGTATTGGTTTGCAGCAATCTCCACCAAACATGTTGATTGTAAGTCTCGCACTTTTTCTCACATATTTTGTCATGGAGCCCGTTTTTACGGCAGCGTGGTTGGACGGGATATCCCCCTTGATCGCAAACGAACTACCGATGGAAGAAGCAATCCCCAGGACACTGGATCCATTTCGCGCCTTCATGGCGGGCCGAATGGACAATGAGACTTTCGTATCCATGGCAGCCTTGCGACCGGATGCAGCAGGCATCTCAGCGGGTCCGGATGCGCCGTTGTCTGTTTTGATCCCCAGTTTTTTATTGTCTGAAATCTCTCGCGCTTTCCAGGTGGGTTTTCTGATCTTTCTCCCTTTTTTGGTCATTGATCTGGTCGTCGCCGCGATCTTGATGTCCATGGGCATGATGATGGTGCCACCGGTGATCGTGTCACTGCCCTTCAAACTCGCGTTCTTTGTGATTGCAGATGGGTGGCGCTTGATTGCAGATAGCCTGGTGCGTGGCTACTTCTGATCTCTTAGAGACACACTGTTTGAAAACACGCACCTCGACGACCCCTTACCGAACGACGAATTCTGCATGCAGCGCACCTGCTGCCTTGATGCTTTTGAGAATATCAATCATGTCGCGTGGTGACACGCCCAATGCATTCAGCCCAGCTATCACTTCTGATAGTGAAGTGCCGGGGGGGACTTCAGCAAGACCAGTTCCAGGCTCTTCATCGATCTCGGCATTGGTGCGTGGAAGCACGATGGTCTCACCCTCCGCAAAGGGATTGGGTTGAACTGCAAATGGCGTTTCCTGCACGCGCAATGTCAGGTTTCCTTGCGAAACCGCCACCCGGGATATCCGCACGTCATCGCCCATGACGATCGTGCCTGATCTTTGGTCGACCACCACTCTTGCCTTACGCTCGGGCTCAACCAATATATTTTCGATACGGCCCACCGCATGGGCCGCCGAACGGGCGTTGGTTCCATTAATACTCATCCGCACCGTGCCCGAATCCAGCATCAGAGCCACACGCCCACCAAACGCTTGATTTATCGCAGCTTCGATACGCGCAGCGGTGGTGAAATCAGGCTCTCGCAAAGCCAAGCGTAAGGTTTCCAAAGTCGCGAACTCAAAATCTATTTCGCGCTCGACCCTGGCGCCTGCGGGGATCACGCCGGACGTTGGCACGCCTTGCACCACTCCGGCTGCTTGTCCTTCGACTGCTACGCCACCCGCGATAATTGTCCCCTGCGCCACGGCATAAATGTCCCCATCTGCTGCGTTTAACGGTGTCATTATCAGTGTTCCACCGAGCAGGCTTTTGGCGTCGCCAATTGCCGAGACCGTAACATCGATTTGTCCCCCAGCGCGTGCAAATGCCGGAAGACTGGCCGTCACAAATACGGCTGCAACATTCTTCGGCCGAAACTGCTCTCCCGTCACATTCACGCCCAGCCGTTCCAAGATGTTCGACATAATTTCCTCGGTGAAAGGCGCATTGCGAATGCCATCACCTGTGCCATTCAATCCAACGACCAAGCCATATCCGACCAGATCGTTACCGCGCACACCATCAAATTCCACAAGATCCTTGATCCGGATCGGGCTGGAGAGTGCGGGCAAAGACGGCAGCGAAACTGCCAAGAACGACAACATCAGTATTTTGTGTATATGTCTCAAAGGAAATTCACCAAGCTAAGGCGCGCCGTGCGCGCTGTGATTGTGTAGAGCGTCTCAAGTCGCAGCTGAACAGTTTCCAATTCAGTTGCTTTGGTAAAAGGATCGATGGCGAGCAGTTCGCTTTGGATCATTGCGAGACTTGTCTGCTCGGCGGATATCCTTGAGGCTGCAAGATCAATCCGACTTTCTGCAAACCCGAGTTCTCCTCGAATTCCTGTGAGCCGAGACTGCGCGCCCAAAAGAGCTTCTCCTGCTTCTGAAGCAAGGGTCAATTGCTCGCTCGTCGTCAATGTGACGCCCGGATCATCCAAGACAGAAATGATCGCAATCTGCTTCAACACATCCCGCAACCCGGGATGATCGGCGCGCAGATCCAGTGCGACCGATTCTCCCTCACCGAGTTGATACGCGCTCCGAGCTGCGGTGCCCCCTTGATAGATGAGTGTTTCAAACCCGCCACCGGGGTCAAAGAATGCGTCAAGGGCCGTCATCACATCAATCGCAGATGCAGCACCAGCAACGGTCAGTTGGATTTCAGCCAGAAACGTCTCAGCCGGGACCAAAGGGATTTCGCCCACTTCATTCCCTGAGAACAGGGAGCGTCCTCCGACGCTTGAGTTTAGAGAGGAAAATACGAATGTAGCCGCATTGCGCGCGTCACCTGTGAATGAACTGAGGTCTGTGGCACCTGGCGATGTACCGAGATTAAGCCCCGTCAGAGCTAAGGATTCTGTCGAAAGCTGAACATTTTCGAGCGCTGTTTGCATCAGCGATGTTTCCAACCGCCCTTGATCAGCGCCACGTTGGTAGCTTTGCGACAGAGAGAGCCTTTGTTGCACATCCGCAAGCGAAATGAAGTTTCCCGAAAGGTGCCGAGACACATCAGCCGTCAACCCGCTTGCCAGTTCCTGCGTGAGTTGGTCCATTTGTTTTTTGAGGGTGATGTTTTGCTGACGTAAGGCAAAGCCCTGAGCCAGATCTCCGATCGAATTGAACGTCATTGATTAAATCCTTAATAGGGCTTGCATCATCTCATCTACAGTTTGGATCATCCGAGCGTTTGCGGCATAGGCCTGTTCGACCAACAAGAGCTTCTGGAGTTCTGCATCCGTATCTACACCGTCCTCCAGCTCAAGGTTTTCCAAGGCGGACAGACGGGCGGTCGCAAAGCTCACACTTTGATCAAGCGCCAATCGGTTAGATCCAACCTGAGATGAAAAGGTGGCCAGATGACCGCCAAGCGAACGCGCAGTCGCGCCCAGATTGCCCGTGGCCAAAGCGATGTTTCCTGACAAAGCGGCAGCCAAATCGACCAGTAAGTCCGCATTTCCGGTTGGCCCCTGAGCTACCGAACCCAAACCATCACGCAAACGCCAAACAGCGCCACCCTGATCCGGGTCCACCAAGACATTAAGGGAAACACGGCCAGCAACGCCCACTTCATTAAGTGGATCAAATGCGGCTCCATTGTCGGTAAACAGCCCAGGATCACCAGCAGCACGCGTGGTGTCCAACCCGGCATCCTGGAAGCGCTCAAGCATGTTCCGCGCCAATGCATCAATCTGTGATTGCGCATCAGGTGCCAGTTCGTCACGCACTGAGAACAGAGCAGACAGCCCTCCTCCTTGGATCGGGCTGCCATCCCCGGAGGGGGACACGGCAATGCCATTGATCGAGAGTCCTGACAGCAATCCGTTGTCGATCGTCATATGTGGGGCGACAATGTTAGAGGCCGAAAATTCTAATGTTGCCACAGGCCCATCCAATAGAATGGCACCGCCCGGGGTCATCAGTGCAACTGTACCTCGATCCCGCGCGATCTGGCGCACAGGAATCAGCTCTGACAATGCGTCAATCTGAGCCTGTCGCTGATCCAACATGGACGCCGAAAGGTGGTCTTTGTTCGTGTATCGCGAAATTTCGACATTCAGTTGTTGGATATTGTTCAGCAGTGAATTGACGCGATCGACGGCGTTGGAAATCTGCCCTTCCACGATTGTTCGTTGCCGCTGGATCTCGTCAGATGCTGTGTTGAACCCATCCACCAGCTCATCGGCCCGGAGCACGATATCCTGCAACGCAATCGTGTTTTCTGGGTTGTTGGACGCATACACCAAGCTGGCCTCGAGCCGTGCCAGACGTCCAGACAAAGATGACGGATTATCAGGAGTGCCCAAGGTTCCTTCCAACGTTAACAAAAAGTCCGCGCGGGTTTGGGCATAGCTCACTGCCCCACCTGCAGCGCGACGATCTGAAAGGATCCCTAAGTCTACTTGACGCGTGATACCATTGATACGCACGCCAGGCCGATCATAGCCCAGCGCGCCTTGGTCCAAAGACCGTTTGACGTAACCTTCGGTCAGGACATTCGCGATGTTAGACGATGCAACTTCAGCTGCACGAGAAGAGGCCGTTAATCCAGTGATGGCTGAGTTCAACGCATTGGAAATGCTCATGTCTTCACCCTTTTCTGACTGAAAGGAGGTTACGCTAAGAACGGTTTACCGCTTGATGTTGGTTGTTTCCTGCAACATCTCATCAACCGTCTGAATGACCTTGGCGTTTGACGAATAGGCCCTTTGGGTCTGGATCATATCCGTCAACTCGCCGGCCACATCGGTGGCTGATTCTTCACGCGCAAAGGCCACGACATCACCCGTCGGCCCGTCGCCTGCGTCCCAAAGGAAAAATGATCCACTACCAGGAGACGGCAAATAGGTTTGTTGATCCAATGTTACCATCCCATTGGGGTTCGGAAGATCCACCAAGGGCACCTGATAGATGACCCGTGTGATGCCTGTATCAAAGGAGGCATGCACAAAGCCGTTTGCATCCACCTCGGCCGACGTCATGTTCCCCACTGGGGAGCCGTCTTTGGAAATCGAGAGGGGTGCGAAGCTGTTGGACAGCTGTGTCATACCGTCCGCCGCTCCCAGTGTGCCTATCGTCACTTCGATTGGGCCGCCGGCCACGTTGACGATCATGCTGCCTGACACACCGTCATAAGCCCCGCCAGAGACTGTCGCCACATTCAACAGTGTCCCGCCCGAGGCGCGCGCGTCGTCAAAGGTCAGCGTGTATTCCCCGATGACCGTACCGCCCTGTGCCGAATCTGCGATGGTCATGGTCCATTCGTTTGAGGCACCCACACCCGGAACTGTTGGGGTGTATTCAATCGACAGGTTTTCAGATTTCCCAAGGTTGTCAAAATACTCAATCGACAATTGTTGAGAGGTTCCCACGCTGCCTGCTTCTGTTTCAGTCGCCGGCAGGTTCACACCCAGAGCAACCTCGGTCGTGGGTTCGCCAGTGAGTTGGTTCACGTTGATCTGGACCGGCTCAAGCCCGTCCGACGTATCGCGCGGAAACTCGGGCACTGTCCCATCCGGGTTGGCTGGCCAACCTAACAGAACAAGGCCGCTTTCGGTGACCAGACGACCTTCGTCATCGGTGCGGAAAGATCCTGTTGTGGTCAGCAGCATCTGGGCGTCACCATTTGCAACTTCAACCTCAGACGCCCGTGCCACAGGCAACATACCGCGACCCCGCACAGCCAAGTCTGTCGCGTTGTTGGTTGAAACAAGCGACCCGCGTTCGTCAATCAGACGCTGCGTGGTCGAACGTACACCCCCGGCAGAATAGCTGCCACCCGTCGAGGAGATCACAAGGGATTGAAAATCAGCCTCGACCCGTTTGTACCCATAGGTCGCCGAGTTTGCGATGTTGTCCGAGATCGCCGCAAGCCGTGTGGCTTGTGAACTGAGGCCGGCCACACCGGCATTAAGAGAGGAAGAAATTGTCATGGATACGCCTTTCTGCTGCATCAAGCGGGTTCAAGCTTCAGGCATAAGGCCTCCGTCTTACTACCGAGCTAACAATTAAAATCCGCTCTATTTCTTCTGCTCTCTCTTTTGCCAAGACACGGGTTAAATATCTGAGCGTAGTAAAATCACTTCAATTCGGTTGTTCCGCACGGCCATCGGATTGCGCACGACGGTTTCGCGATCTGCATGTCCGGTGATGCGGCGCATTCGTGCGGGAACCACACCCTGTTCTTGCATCAAGAGCCTGACGCGATTGGCCCGAGCTGTCGACAAATCCCACACTGGGTTCTGTGCCAACACAATCGGCTCGGATCGGGTATGTCCTTCGATTGCGATCTGGTTTTCAACCAATCCGCTGACGCTGGCCAGCAGCCTCGCAATGTCATTCAATAAGGGTGTGGGCACGTCTTTACCCGGTTCAAACAATTGACTGTTATCGAGGTCAAAGAATTCAATGACCAGCCCTTCGTCTGTAACGCGCGTCAAGATGTGTCGGCGGGTTGCCTCGCTGACCATGCTTTCACCACTCCGGGCGGTTAGCGCATCTTCGATGGCTTCAATCGCATTCAGCATTTCGGAGGATTGTGCGTCTTGCCCCTGATCGCTCAGCCCCATCTGACCACGAGACTGGTTTGATTCTGTCGGGCGCTGATTGGTGGCACCGGTTCCGCTTTGCGGCAGCACGTTTTCCGAGAACACACTATCACCACCAAAGGCCCCATCGCCACCACCTGAAACACGGTTTATCGCGATGGTTGGGCTGAAGTAATCCGCAAGGCCTTTACGTTGCTTTTCTGTTGTCGCGTTCAGAAGCCACATCAACAAAAAGAAGGCCATCATGGCTGTGACGAAATCAGCGTAGGCCACTTTCCAGGCCCCACCATGATGCCCGCCGCCGCTGATCACTTTCTTCTTCTTGATGATGATTGGCGCGACGTTGCTGTCGGTACTCATATCCACCACCTGTGTTGCTCACCCACGACAAGGATTAGCAGAGGGATGTTACAGCGTGCTTAACACTTAAATTTTTCGGCAATCCGATGACGAAGTTAACCGCCCACCATATAGGGCATTAGAACCACTTCGTTTTCCTCACTGACAGGTGTGAACCAAGCCTCCCTGTAAATCACCCCATCAAGTGCCAATGACACACCCCGCTTGATACGCGGGCCGAGGGCAGGATGTTTGGCCTCCAGTTGTTCCAGCACCTGTTTGAAGTTGCTGGCCTCAACCTCGACCATCTCCTGCCCATCGGCCAGGTCACGCAGGGAACCCCATAGCTTGACCTGGACCATTGGCTTTTACCGTTCTGACATCGCCTTGAGCACGCGAGGAGGTGACATCGGCAGTTCAGACATACGCACATCTGCAGCGCGTGACACCGCGTTCGAAATCGCCGCCAGTGGCGGCACGATAGATGTCTCTCCCACACCGCGCACTCCGTAAGGGTGGCCGGGATTGGGAATCTCAAGGATCACCGTATCAATCGCTGGCAGGTCCGAAGCCACAGGCACGCGGTAATCCAGGAACATGGGGTTCTGCAAACGCCCATCTTCGCCATAGATGTATTCCTCGTTCAGTGCCCAACCGATGCCTTGCACAGCACCGCCCTGCATTTGCCCTTCGACATAATCAGGGTGAATGGCCTTGCCCGCATCCTGGAACACGGTGTAGCGCAGAATCTTGGTGGCACCGGTTTCAGGGTCCACCTCAGTATCTACCAGATGCACGCCAAAGCTGACGCCAGCGCCGTCGGCATTCACCTCGTGGTGACCCGCAATCGGTCCGCCAGTGGAATCCATGTCAGCCGCAATTTCTGCCAATGTCATGGGGGGATGATCCCCGGCATTCGGCCCCGATGGCTTGGCGGCACCGTCTTCCCAGACAACAGCTTCTGCATCAATGCCCCAGATTTGCGCGGCGCGTTTGCACATCTCACGTTTGGCGGCACGGGCCGCCTCGATCGTGGCCAGACCCACGGCAAAGGTCACGCGGCTGCCATCGGTCACATCGTTAAAGCCCAGAGAGTTGGTATCCGTGATCACCGTGCGGACTTTCTCGTAAGGGATGTCCAGCTCTTCGGCGGCCATCATGGAGATCGAGGCCCTAGACCCACCGATATCCGGATTGCCTTCGACCACACCCACGGTTCCGTCATGGTTGACGTTCAGCGACACGCAGGTATTGCCGCCAAAGTTGAACCAGAACCCGCAGGACAGGCCGCGACCCTGATTTTCACCCAAGGGTGCCGCATAATGCGGGTGTGCTTTGGCCGCTTCCAGAGTGGCCACAAGACCGATGTCATTAAACGTCGGACCATAAGACGCAAGCGTCCCTTTCTTGGCCGCGTTTTTCAACCGGACATCCAGCGGATCAAGACCTAGTTCCTGGCATAATTCATCCACAACACTCTCAACCGCATAGATCGCCATGGGTGCACCCGGCGCACGGTATGCTGCTTCTTTGGGGCGGTTGGTCAGCGTGTTCCAGCCATATGATCGCACGGCTTCCAGATCATATGCAGCAAATGCGGACTGGGCACCGAACTCAACCGTGCCACAGGGAAACGCTCCACCCTGATAGCGTAGCTTGGCCGAGGCCGCGGTGATGCGACCGTCCTTGGTCATGCCGACTTTGACATCCGAGGACGACGATACGGTTGGGCCCGTGGCGCGAAACACCTCTTCGCGGCTCATAACAATCTTGACGGGCTTGCCCGATTTACGGGACAGCGCTAAGGCGACGGGTTCGATAAAGCAGGTCGTCTTGCCACCAAAGCCACCGCCAATTTCTGAAGCCGTCACGCGCAGTTGTGTCGCTTCGATGCCGCAAACTTCGGCGCAGATGGTGCGCACATTGTATTGACCTTGGGTGCAGCACCACAGATCTCCACGGCCATCCGCACCCATTGATGCCAGACAGGCATGAGGCTCGATGTAGCCCTGATGAGTCGCCGCTGTTTTGAAGCTGCGTTCGATGATTTTGTCGGCCTTGGCAAAGCCTGCTTCCAGATCGCCATGGCCAAACTCAAGATAGGTGGTCACATTAGGGCCAGAGCCAGCAGGCACTGTTTCATCCGCGCGACCTTCCTGCACCACCGGCGCGTCGGGCTTCATCGCCTCATCCACGTCCGTCACGCTGGGCAGCTCTTCATACTCCACCTTGATCGCCCGGATCGCTGCCCGAGCAATCGACCGGCTGGTCGCGGCTACAGCCGCCACGGCGTGGCCATCATAAAGCGCCTTATCACGGGCCAGACAGTTGTCTTTAACATCGCGGAAAAAATCATCTTCGGGCTCTGCAAGATCACTGTTGACCACAACGGCCTTCACACCTTTCATCGCCTCAGAGGCGCTGGTGTCGATCTTCTTGATCCTGGCGTGGGCGTGCGGGCTGCGCAGCACCCGGCCAATCAACATGCCCGGTGCAGAAAGGTCCGCACCATAAAGCGCTTTGCCTGTCACCTTGTCGATCCCGTCAGGGCGCGAGACGCGCTGACCGATGACCTTGAACTCCGTTTTCACGTTTTCATCAAAAGCCATGTTATGCGCTCCTCATTTCAGCGGCAGCGTCCTGCACTGCCTTGATGATCTTGTCGTAGCCAGTGCAGCGGCACAGGTTGCCAGCCAGCCAATAGCGGATTTCGGTTTCAGAGGGGTCGGGGTTTTTCTCGAGCAGCGCCTTGGCCGCCACCAGAATACCTGGGGTGCAAACCCCGCATTGAAGCGCTGCCTTTTCGATAAAGACTTTCTGCAGCGGGTGCAGTTTATCCCCATCTGCCATGCCCTCGATCGTATCAACCTTGCCACCTTCGGCTTCGGCGGCGAGCACCAAACATGAGCAGACCAACCGATCATTCAGAATCACGGAACAGGCCCCGCAATCGCCAGTGCCGCAGCCCTCTTTAGACCCAGTCATACCCAAACGGTTCCGCAGCACATCCAGCAGCGTCTCATCGGGTTCGCAGATGAACTCGGCCTCGTCGCCGTTCACTGTGGTGTTGATGTGAAAATTCTTCATTTCGACCCTCCTGCGCGCTCATACGCGATGTGGGCGGCGCGCTTGGCCAGCACCCCTGCTGTTTTGGTACGGAACTCGACAGTGCCGCGTTTGTCATCAATGGGTGAGCATGCAGCTTCCACTGCAGCCATCATGTTGGCGATCGCCGTATCGTCCAGCTTTGAGCCCACCAGAGCCGTCCCCGCCTCCTCAACCAGACGCACAGTTGGAGCAACAGCTCCGACTGCAACACGCGCTGATGTGACGGTGCCATCGGTATCCAGTTCAAGGTTCGCAGCAGCTGACGACACAGCAATGTCCATTTCGGTGCGCGGTATAAACCGCAAATAGGCATCGCCTGAACGCTCGGGACGCGCAGGCAGGAAGATTGAAGTGATAAATTCACCTTTGGCCAAAGAGGTTTTGCCAGGACCCGTCGGAATTTCTTCGACAGGCACATCACGTTCGCCATCAGGGCCGTGTACGCGCACGACGGCACCCGCAGCCACCATTCCCGGCACACTGTCGCCGGCGGGCGAGCCATTGCAAAGGTTGCCAACCATCGTGCAGCGTCCCTGGATCTGGGTTGAGCCGATCAATTCGGCGCCTTCGATCACACCCGGCCATGCCGCATGCAGCGCCTTGTGTTCATACATCTCAGCGCTGGGTACGCCGGCACCAATGCGAAAACCACCGTCTTCCGACGTGATGTCCCCAAACCCTTCAAGATGTTTGAGATCCACAATCAGATCAGGTTCAACCACCTCTGATCTCAACTGCACCAACACATCGGTTCCACCAGCAAGAATCCGGGTAGTACCCGGTTCTTCGCTCAGCAACACCGATGCAGCATGAAGGCTCTCCGGCTTCACGTATTTCATAACATCTGCTCCGACTAAATCCCTGAACACGCTTTCAATGAGGCGCACCCCGGAGATACTGGAGGGGATTAGACGCAGCGTCAATGGACTCAAAGGCGCTCGGTAAAATTTCCCGCCCGTTGCAATTGATGAAAAAATATCTTCTCTAAAATCGCTGTAGACTGATCAATGCCAATCCCAATGAAATATCCTGAGTATTCGACGGAGTTCCAGATGCCATGTAATCCCACGTGGTTCTGGGTCTCTCCGTTGTCAGGCACTTTTTTGCGATCTGATATTCCGGCTGAAGCAGGTCTACTTGTCAGCCAAAACCTCTTCTTCCGTATCCACTTCAACAACTTCGGCGTCCACAACATCAGACTCGGTGTCTGAGTCATCAGAGTTATCTTCGATTGCGCCCACGATCAGAGGTAGCATTTCGACACCTGTCGCGGTGGTAACCGTTGATTCTGGCGGAGCGGCCCAGCTGAGCGTGTCGAAGGATTGGCAGTTTTCGCAAGCAGGTACCCATTCGGCGTGAATATGATGACAGTTATCACACACCCATTGCGGACCGCGCGGCGCTGAAAGCGCGCGTGCAAGCCAGCCTTTCACAACGGCGTCCGACGCCCCTTCGCCTCGCTCCACAGCAGCCATGATGGTCAGCGCCCGTGCATCCGCATCGGTTTCCACAATCTCTGCCACTGCACGGCGCGCCGACGGGAAATCTTCTGCAGCGATATGCAGTTCTGCCTCCAAGAGTTTGCTTTCACGATGATCTGGATGCACCCGGATCAATTTGGCAAACCGCTTGATCCGCGCCTGTGGTGTTTCATCCGGCTCAATCTCGGCAAAGACCGCCGCCAGATCAGGATGAGGTTGGGCGTCCCAGGCCTTTTTGACCACCCGCGTTGCATAGCGTTTCGAGCTTTGCTCAATGTACCCACGTGCGGCCATAACGGCTGCTGGCACAAGATCGGGAGAGAGGCGGTTGGCCTCAATCGCTGCTTCTCGTGCTTCAATCGAGTTACCGTCTTCCAAAACTTCTTTGGCTTCGGACAAGGCGAGAACGGCATCACGGCGCTTGTGCACATCCCTCGGCAAAGTTCCGTACTTCAGCTTCGCCTTAAGCGTCTCGCGTGCACCGGACCAGTCTTCGTTCTGGGCCTGCAACTGCAGCAACGTATCCTGTACTTCCGAATGCTTGGGCTTGAGGGCGAAAGCGGTCTGCGCCAGTTTCAGCGCGGTATCCGTGTCCCCTTCAGACAGCTTCTGGCGCAATATTCCACGGACACCAACAAAGCGTGTCTTCTCATTGGTTAGAAGACGTTTATAGACTTCTTCAGCCTTTCGTCGATCACCATTCAATTCGGCAGCTTGCGCCGTGATAAGATTGGTCAGAGCGGGTTTGCGCAGATATTTCTCTGCTTTGCTTGCTTGCGCCATCGCCACATCGCCCTCGCCCGAGGCCAATGCGAGCATCCCTTCGGACAGCGCCTTGTAGCCTTTTTCCTGACGATTGCGATGAAAGTAGCGCGTCATAGCGGTTTCATCGCCATTCAGAAACTTCAACACGGCAAAGATAAGTGAAACAAGCTTGAGCAACACCCAAATGCCAATCACAAGCAGCACTAGACAGATTACCGCCATCAAGGGCGTAAGGTTAAATTCCTGGCCCGCCATCTGGATGCGCACACCGCCGTCCAGTTCCAGCAATTGCCCGGCACCAATCGCGGCAGCTGCAACCAGAGAGACGAAAACAACAATCTTAATTATTGACCAAAGCATATAGCGCGCCCTTCTGCGATCAGTTCAATTCTTGGACCAGAGCCTCGGCTGCTGAGATTGCTGCCTGTCTGCGAGTCACGTTTGTGGTCCAGTCCGAAAGTGCCGCACGCCCAGATTCAGGCAGCGCTTCAATTTCGGCCAATACATCGGCCAACCGGCCTTCTCTTGCAGCAGCTTCAGCACGAGACAGAACCGCGTCAGGATCATCCCCTTCGCGCGGCTCCAAAGACCGTGTGCCCAGCTGATTTTTCAAAAATGCCGAGAACCCGCTTTGCTCGCCGCTTTCAGCGGCTTCTTGACGGGCGACGGCAAGAGCGGCGCGTGCCGCATCGGGAAAGCTGGTTTGCAGCTCTGCCAGCGACGCCACGCCATCTTCAGCGACTTCACTCAGTGCGGCCGGAATTTCAATACCACCAGCTTGCAAGTCACCCAGCGCAGGCGCAAAGCCACCGCCACTGTCTAATGCCGTCTGTACCCTGCTCAGGGCGGCGCGCAGCATTGTCGCTTTGGCCGTTTCTTCGGCATTGCTTTCCATCGACTGCGCTTCGGAAGCCATCGCTTCAATCTCGGCGCGCTGGGCGGCCATGGTATCTTGCAGTGCTTTGAGTTCGCGTTCGTACGCCGCGACAGCTGCATCAGACGCCCCTTCGGAAATGGGGCGTTTCTCAACCTGGGTCAAGCGATCATCCAGTGCAGCGAATTGTTCTTCCGCAGCGTTTAAGCGATCTACCAAGCTGTCCAGAGACGCACTCAGATTTCCCTGTTCTTCTAAAACCCCGTCCAGATTGGCAGGCTCCGGCAGGGCGCTCAGGCTCTCTGAGAGCGTTGCGATATCTGAGCTGTTCTGGTCCAATTTGGCCGATACATCCTTCTGGAAGGAAGAGAGATCGCCTTCATTTTGCTGACCTAAGTAGTATGACGCACCAAAGCCAACGCCCCCTGCCAATAGGCCACCCAGCAACAGCGGGATGAAGCCTCCTCGACGCTCCACAATGGTCCTCGTTTCCACGGGCACATCGGGGCCGGAGTCACTGGCGTCAGCGATTTCAGAATCCGGCTCACTCTCGAGTGTGACATCCGCAGTATCTGCGACAGAGTTCGGGTCATCGCTTTCCAACACCAATTCAGCATCGACGATATCTTCCAGATCATCGTCCAGCGCCTGTGCTTCTTCAAGCGCGTCGAGCTCATCCGTCAAGGTCTCTGCTGTCTCAGCTTCGTCCGATACAAGATCCTCGACAGCATCTGTGGCATCCTGAACTTGATCCTCGACGGTGTCCTTGGCAGGCGCGTCATCAGGTTTCGCGCTTCCTTTGGATGTCGATGTCTTCTTTCTTGCCACGTCAAATCACCTTTATCGAATCTTTGCTGCTCTAGGCACCAGTTGACCTTACTGCGCCCGATATGTGCCCTCAAGTCGCTTGGCCTCTTCCAAGAGAACATCCATTGCGGCCAACATCGCCTCTGCGTTCGGCTGAGTGGCTGTTAATACGCGCTTTGCAACACCTTCAGGCACGATTTCCGCCACGTTCTCGCTGATCGCTGCGATCAACAAAGGCGCATCTGGCCGCACGTCGTTGAACACTAGTTTTGCAGAGCGCGGTGAATAAAGGGGAAGAATCACAGGCGTTCCCCTACGAAGACCGGCGATGGCGTCCGAAGTAAGTGCGCGCTTCTCTTGTTCATAGAGGACAGAGGCATGAGTCCGCAAACCCTCATCCGAGAGCATTTGCGCGATATCCATGGACACATGCGCCCCTCTGATGTGCATCATGAGGCCGGGCGGCGGATGAGCAACAATGTGATCAATCAGCATATTGGCATCACCATTGGATTGAGACACCTGAAAACCCGCCCGCTTTGCGTGCTCGGAGGTGGCAGGGCCTACCGCGTAACACGGAATATCGCGCCGGTCCGACAAGCGGGTGAAGGCTACAACACCATTCTGAGACGTAAAAATGAGCGACTGCGAGTCCTCTAAATCTGGCAGCTCATCCAAGAACACAATCTCTGTCACAGGTGACACGATCATCTCTATCCCACAGCCCCAGCGGTTGCGCAGCTGGTCCGCCAACTCAAGGCCGGACGGGTCAGGTCGGGTGATCAGCACCGCTATTGTCATAAGGCTCCGCCATTGTCTCAACGCCTGACCGGTGTTACCTGCGCTGGCACGATCACGCAACGGGTGGGACAATGGGCACGCAAGCGACACTGTTGGGAATTGAAAGCAGCTGCGACGATACCGCCGCGGCTGTCGTCCGTGTTTCAGAAAGTGCTGCGCCACAGATTTTGTCCTCAGTCGTCTATGGGCAGGATCAACTGCACGCGGCCTTTGGCGGCGTGGTGCCCGAAATTGCCGCACGTGCGCATGCGGAAAAGCTCGACACCTGCGTGGCCGAGGCTTTGGCGCAATCTGGGCTTGCTCTGCCTAACCTAGATGCCATTGCCGTGACAGCAGGCCCCGGATTGATTGGCGGCGTCATCTCGGGTGTCATGTGCGCCAAAGGGTTGTGTTCTGGAACCGGTTTGCCTCTCATCGGAGTGAACCATCTGGCGGGACATGCTTTGACGCCCCGGCTCACTGATCAGCTAAGTTACCCATATCTGATGTTGCTGGTTTCGGGTGGGCACTGCCAATTCCTGGTGGTCCGCGGCCATGATGATTTCGCCCGATTAGGTGGCACAATCGACGATGCACCGGGCGAGGCCTTTGACAAAACGGCCCGTATCCTGGGGCTTGGTCAGCCCGGTGGACCCGCTGTCGAAACTGCAGCGCAAGATGGGGATGCCAAGCGATTCAAGCTGCCGCGCCCCCTTTTGGACCGACCCGGTTGTGACATGTCTTTCTCTGGTCTCAAGACCGCAGTCTTGCGACTGCGAAATCAGCTGGTCGAAAAATACGAAGGCCTGCCCTATCAAGATCGTGCAGATATCTGCGCCGGATTTCAGGCTGCCGTGGCGGATGTTCTGTCGGAAAAGACGCGCCGCGCGCTTGAAGTGTATCTGGCTGACACCCCCACCCAACCTGCGATCGCTGTTGCCGGAGGGGTGGCTGCCAATCAAACGATCCGGACCGGCCTCGAAGCTGTCGCTCAGGCTCACGAGGTCGCGTTTATCGCGCCGCCATTGTCGCTTTGCACTGACAATGCAGCGATGATCGCCTACGCTGGCGCCGAACGGTTTCTGGCCGGGGAACGAGATGACATGACCTTAGCTGCAAGGCCCCGTTGGCCGCTGGACCAAACCAGTCCTGCCATGCTGGGAAGCGGTAAGAAAGGGGCCAAGGCATGATCACTGTTGTCGGCGCAGGTGCATTTGGAACAGGCCTTGCAATTGCAATCGCACAGAAAGGCCAGGTAAACCTGTGGGCCCGCGATGCAGCGCATGTCGGCGAAATGCAATCACACCGCGAAAACGCACGTCGTCTGCCGGGCATCCCTTTGCCCGATCCGGTTCATGTGACGTCAGACCTTGAAATGGGTGGGACGTATTTATTGGCCGTGCCGATGCAAAAGCTTCGGCAAACCCTGACCCAGCACCAACACGTTTTCGACAGGCATCGAATAGTGGCTTGCTGCAAAGGGATTGAACTTGATACCGGCCTGCGCGCCACTCAGGTGATTTCCGAGGTTTTGCCAACTGCCACAACTGCCATTCTCACCGGACCCAGCTTTGCTGCAGATATCGCGCAAGGGTTGCCAACTGCACTGACATTGGCCTGCGCTGATGAAAGTACTGGGCGAGAAATGCAAAAGGCGTTGGGCACATCTGTGTTGCGCCTTTACCGGACAACGGACGTCACGGGCGCCGAAATTGGAGGCGCATTGAAGAACGTGATGGCCATCGCCTGCGGTGCAGTCATGGGTGCCCAGCTGGGGACCAGCGCGCGTGCTGCTTTGATGACTCGTGGCTTTGCCGAGATGATCCGCATGGCAGAAACCAAAGGTGCTGATCTGGCCACCCTGGCAGGATTGTCGGGCTTTGGAGACCTGGTGCTGACGTGCACTTCGGACCAATCACGCAACTATCAATTTGGCCTGAGCCTGGGTCGGGGTGAAACATTTGATCCCTCCGTAACCGTCGAGGGGGCTGCAACGGCCCGTGCCGCGCTGTCAGAGGCTCAAAAGACCGGGCTGGATATGCCCATCACTGGCGCCGTTGTTGCGCTGGCCTCCGGCAAATTGCAGGTTGGCGATGTGATGGATATGCTGCTCTCAAGACCACTGAAGGAAGAATGATGCTAATAGCTTTGATTGGCCGGGACAAACCCGGCGCGCTGCAAACCCGCTTGGACAACCGCGATGCTCATGTTGGGTATCTCAAAAGCTCGGGCATGGTATCGCAAGCTGGCCCCCTTTTGGATGCCGAGGGTCAGATGATCGGATCGTTGGTGATTTTGGAAGTGGAAGACATGGCTGCAGCCGAGACTTGGGTTGCGGGAGACCCCTACGGCCATGCTGGTCTGTTTGCATCGGTTGAATTGATCCCATGGAACAAAGTGATCTGACGCATGCGCTATTGGTTGTTCAAATCTGAATCATCGACCTGGAGCTGGGACGACCAGATGGCCAAGGGGGACGCTGGGGAAGAATGGGACGGTGTGCGCAACTATCAGGCACGCAATTTCATGCGTGAAATGTCTGTGGGTGACCGCGGATTTTTCTATCACAGCCAGACTGAAAAAGCGGTGGTGGGCGTGGTTGAAGTTTGCGCAGAAGCGCATCCTGACAGCACCACGGATGATGACCGTTGGGACTGTGTGGACATCAAAGCGATCGAACCTGTTACGCGTCCAGTCACCTTACAGATGATCAAGGATGATCCAAGATTGGCTGAAATGATCCTTGTCAAAAATTCACGCCTGTCGGTTCAGCCTGTGACCGAGGAAGAGTGGAACATCGTCTGTGACCTTGCAGGCGTTTCCCCCTAGGCTGAGCCTCTTTTATCGGGCATTCTTGAAGGCAGACAAAAGAGAGGGACATATCATGGAATTCGTCAGTGTGATCATAGCTGCAATTGCCGGTTTTGCTTTTGGAGCAGTTTGGTACATGACCCTGAGCAAGCCGTGGGTAGAAGCATCGGGCATTGAAGTCGATGCCGACGGCAAACCCGTCGATCAATCTGTGACCCCGTTCATCATGGCCGGAATCGCAATGCTTCTGGTGGCCGGCATGATGCGCCACACCTTTGAACTAAGCGGAATAGAAACTTTTGGCAAAGGCTTCACCTCGGGATTGGGAATTGGGCTGTTTTTCATTTCGCCCTGGATCATGATCAATAATGGCTATGGGGGCCGACCCTTTAAGCTTACTATCATTGATGCAGGCTATGCGACGTTTGGCTGCGCCATAATAGGTGCGGTTCTGACCTTGTTCTGATCTGAACCAGTCTAAAAAACATGAAGGGCTCAGTTGGAAAACCTGAACCCTTCATATCCCCTTGATCCCTACGCACCACACGTATCTGAGGAGTAAATCTGGTTCAGCCATCCTAGCATCAGCTCGATCAAACTACCGTCGGAAGGTCATCAAATCAAACCACAAGTGATTAGAATACAGATCAAATACGCTGCACCAAGAAACGCAAATACGCCCACCTCTATGGGTGGACGCTTCGTGGCCTTAGAACAGGTCGGTGTTAGCCGTAGACTGACTCTTTGCCGAAATGCTTGGTCAGCATGTAGTAAACCACGGCGCGATACTTGTTGCGCTCGGACTGACCGTAGGTTTGCAGTGCCTGGTTAATGGCATCCATCAGCTGAGGACCATCGGCCAAACCCAGTTTCTTTATCAGGAAGTTTTCCTTGACGGTTTCCAGCTCGGACGGCTGGCTGCCCGCCACGGTCGACGCGTCCGCATTGTAAATGGCTGGACCACAGCCGATTGTGACTTTGGTCAACAGATCCATGTCTGGCTGCATCCCGCATTTATTGCGAAGATCGTCAGCATACTGTGCGATAAGGTCGTCGCGTTTTCCCATAAGAGTTCTCCCACCTGGCCGGCAAACATGCCGGAATTTCGATAAATACCGCCCCTTTTGAAGCGCTGGCTGAACGATAACGGCAGATTGATGTGTCACAAAGGGAAAACTTTGCTGGATTCTCCCCCTGTAACGTGGCGTCCCGAACACGCCTGCCCACCGTCATTTCACGTGTCGTGAATACGCTGGACGTGAGCACTAGCGACAAAACCCCCAACCCCTGGTTTGCAGATGGAAATGATCGGCGTGCAACGCATTGAATTCTGGGCCCAATGCCACGGGAAACCATAGACACGCGGATTGAAACGCATCCCTCAGGAAATCAGAGGTCGGGCCGATCTTTGGCCAGTCTCGTTTCAAATCCACAGTTCTCCCGTCCTTTAGCACAAATCCTGAGATATCAATCGCATTTGCGGTCGCATGTGTGCTCATCCCCGCATCTTCGCCAGAACCTGTGCGCATCTTGCGGCAACTATAGCTTGAGAAATGCCGTACTTCGGACACCATCGTCCCCATGTGACGTTCGGCGGCCGCCTGCAACCCATGTCGTTCCCACATCGCCATACGCAATGCGGTTTGACATCGGGTTTCCACTGCGCGCAATTTCGCCTGACCGACCCGGCGCAAAGTAATCCGCGGAGAAATGATGCAATCGACGCTGTCTTCCAATGGAGATTCCGACCGAAAGTCCGCCGCATCCTCCAAAACCGCCAGACATCGAGCGTCATCACCCATCGTCAAACGCAGTTTGTACGCTGTCAATGGTGTGATGGGAGCATCAACATGCAGCGGTATGATCGGATTCCATTCATCGGGCAAAGGTGTGTCATGATGAAACACAGCCGCGATACACCCGATGAGCGCCACAACCAAACCGGCCTTGAACAGATGCCTCACTGCAAGAACACACCTTCTGTTTTGCCATGGTCTGTGCGTGCATCATAAGCTTTGTCCTGACCGCGCCATTTGCGCAGGATCGCATTTCCGTTCACGCAATTGGCCCCCTCGATCTCTCTTGCCGCGTTGATCGCGTGTCGGCCATGCTGTTCTTCATGACGGCGCATTGCCTTGATCATACGATTCCATTTCCTTCGAAGCTCCGGGCTCATTTGTTCAGGGTTTGAATGTACAGGCATCGAATACCTGATCTTCACCCGTACTTCGCATTGCCCACGCCATGCCACGCTTGTACGCGTGAACGCCCAAAAGCCAATCGGCCCGCCCACGCTCATCTGCGCGACTAGTCCTTGCGCAGTGGTGGCACTGACTTTGTAAGGCCGTTCGATTACCTTGATCGTTGGCTCTGCAAATGCAAAGGCGCCTGTCAAAAGACAGACGCCTAAAGCAAGCCAAAAACTGACTTTTTGCTTAGTAGCGGTAATGCTCTGGCTTGTATGGTCCATCAACGTCTACCCCGATATAGGAAGCCTGTTCAGACTTCAGCTCGGTCAACTTCACGCCGATGCGATCCAGATGCAAGCGGGCTACCTTCTCATCAAGGTGTTTCGGCAAGATATAGACTTCGTTGCCGTAATCATCGCCTTTGGTCCACAGCTCAATTTGCGCCAGAACTTGGTTGGTAAAGGACGCCGACATCACGAAGGATGGGTGGCCTGTGGCATTGCCAAGGTTTAGCAAACGACCTTCGCTGAGCAGGATGAGACGGTTGCCCGAAGGCATCTCGATCATGTCGACTTGTTCTTTAATGTTGGTCCATTTGTGATTCTTCAGGCTGGCCACCTGGATTTCATTGTCGAAGTGACCGATGTTGCCAACAATCGCCATGTCCTTCATCTCGCGCATGTGCTCGATGCGGATCACGTCCTTGTTGCCGGTTGTGGTGATGAAGATATCAGCGCTGTCCACAACATCTTCCAGAACAACCACTTCAAATCCGTCCATGGCGGCCTGCAGGGCGCAGATCGGGTCGACCTCAGTCACCTTCACGCGTGCGCCTGCTCCGGCCAGGGACGCGGCCGAGCCTTTGCCCACATCGCCATAACCCATCACGATAGCAACCTTGCCCGCCATCATGGTGTCTGTCGCGCGACGGATGCCATCCACAAGCGATTCCTTACAGCCGTATTTGTTGTCGAACTTCGATTTGGTCACACTGTCGTTCACGTTGATAGCCGGGAAAGGCAGTTGGCCTTTCTTGTGCAAATCATACAGGCGGTGAACACCTGTGGTTGTTTCTTCCGAAACGCCTTTGATTGCTGCGCGTGTTTTGACAAACCAGCCCGGTGTTTCCGCCATGCGCTTTTTAATCTGAGCGAAAATCGCCTCTTCTTCTTCCGAAGTAGGCGTTTCGATCAGGTCGGTTTCACCTTCTTCGACACGGGCTCCCAGCAAGACATACAAGGTTGCATCACCACCATCGTCGAGGATCATGTTCGCGCCGTCTGGGAACATGAAGGACCGATCAAGGTAATCCCAATGCTCAACCAGGGTCTGACCTTTGATTGCAAAGACCGGCGTACCGCTTTCTGCAATTGCAGCTGCAGCATGGTCTTGCGTGGAGAAAATGTTGCACGACGCCCAGCGCACATCCGCACCCAAAGCCACCAGTGTTTCGATCAACACAGCCGTCTGAATTGTCATGTGCAAGCTGCCGACAATCCGCGCACCTTTCAGCGGTTTGCTGTCACCATACTCTTCGCGCAATGCCATCAGGCCGGGCATTTCGGTTTCTGCGATATCAAGCTCTTTGCGCCCAAAGACCGCAAGGTTGATGTCTTTTACGATATAGTCCTTCGCCATTACTCAGGCTCCTCGAAATAACTGTTGGAGCGCAGATAGCACTGCACCCTGCTTTCGGCAATGTGCGAATAGTTGAGAGGGGCGAAAAGTGAGGTCATGGCAACTGATTGCGCCACAGCCGCCGTCCGATTAAGCAGGATCTAAAGGAAGGATATGACATGGCCCCCAAACCCGCGCGCGCCTGGCAAAAAATGCTGTCAGGACGCCACCTGGACCTGCTGGACCCCACACCGGTTGATATCGAAATCGAAGATATCGCCCACGGGCTTAGCTTTGTCGCGCGTTGGAATGGTCAAACCATCGGCGATTATGCCTATTCAGTTGCCGAACACTCTTTGCTGGTCGAGCAGCTGTACAGCCGCATGACGCCCAAACCCGATCCAAAATGGCAACTGGCGGCCTTGCTGCACGACGCGCCTGAGTATGTGATTGGCGATATGATATCCCCCGTCAAAAATGCAGTGGGACCGGGATATAATGATCTGGACAAGCGCCTTATGGCTGCCATCCATATTCGCTTTGGCTTACCAGCCATGATCCCGCAACACATCAAGCGCCAGATCAAAAAAGCTGACAAAATCAGTGCCTGGATGGAGGCGACGCGGATCGCTGGGTTCTCGGAAGCTGAGGCGAACTGGTTTTTCGGAATTCCCGATGCACAGTTGATTTCAGGTCTGGACATTGTGCTGCGCCCACCCATGCAAACGCGGGCGGATTTCACTGCCCGCCACGATACATTGTCAGGTCAGTTTTGATGATTCACATCCGACCTGCCGGTGCCTTGGACGCCGCCGCGATGGCCGAGCTTTTGAATGCAATCATCGCCAAGGGTGGCACAACGGCGCACACCACACCCTCCACACGCGAAGACATGTTGGCAGCCATGAACAGTTGCCCAGGCCAATCAAGCTGGTTACTTGCCGAAAATGAAAGTGGAGAGCTGTTGGGGTTTCAGCTGATCGAAGCCTTTCCCCCGCTACCCCCGGAAGCCTGTGACATCGGTACTTTCACTCGTCTTGGCCTCACCCAATCCGGAATTGGATCCGCTCTGTTTGATGAAACAGTCAAAGCGGCGCGGCGTCTGGGGTTTGAGTGGATCAACGCCACGATCCGTGCCGACAACGCGGGCGGGCTGGCTTACTATCAAAGTCGCGGGTTTGAAGAATACAAGATCACGCGCAACGTCGCTTTGAAAGACGGCACGATAGTCGACAAGGTCAGTAAGCGGTTTGAGCTCTGAGCTGATCAGCGTGGGCTGCGTTTGGCCAAAATTCGCTGAAGCGTCCGTCGGTGCATGTTCAATCGCCGCGCAGTTTCGGACACGTTACGATCACATAGCTCATACACTCTCTGGATGTGCTCCCACCGGACACGATCTGCGCTCATCGGATTTTCAGGGGGTGGTGGCAATTCATCACCCATTGCCAGCAACGCGTTGGTGATATCCGTAGCATCTGCAGGCTTTGACAGGTAATCTGTCGCACCGATTTTGACTGCGGCCACTGCCGTGGCAATTGCCCCATAACCGGTCAACACAACAATCCGGCTGTCAGGTCGTTTCTCGCGGATTACTTCAACCACGTCCAACCCATTGCCATCTTCGAGGCGAAGATCACACACTGCATAAGCGGGAGGTCGAGCGGTCGCTATCGCTCTACCTGCGGTCACAGACCCGGCCGTTTCCACTTCAAAGCCACGCTTCTCCATTGCCTTGGCCAAGCGCCGCAAAAAGGGTTCATCATCATCGACTAGAAGCAGAGACTTGTCTTCACCGATAGCACTATTTTCGTCGGTCATTTGCTTCTCATCCCGTATTAGCCCGTGACGTTCATCCTAGACACGCACGAGGCCACACGTCAAACGCGCATCCCTCAGCTGGCGTCGACAAAGCACTGAACTTTTTCTGCCATATCTTCTGCGCGTATCGCACGACGGAAAAACTCGACAAAGCCATGTTCAGGCAGGACGAGATAGGTGAAAGTCGAGTGATCAACCAGATACAGATCTTCGGCACCAGGTTCGGGTTCCTGCTTTTGATAAAAAGTCCTGTACGCCTTGCTTGCAGCTTTGACCTGCTCCGCAGACCCGGTCAGGCCCAACATTCGGTCGTGCATGTAATCGGTGTATTCCTTGACCACTTCAGGCGTATCGCGTTCGGGATCTATAGAAATGAAGACCGGTTTCACGATTGATCCTTTTTCCTCAAGGATCGCCACAGCCTCACCGTTGCGGGCTGCGTCCAGAGGGCAAACATCGGGGCAAAACGTATACCCAAAATAAATCAGGGTCGGCTGATCAATGACTTCAGCCTCCGTCACTGTCTGACCGTTTTCGTCAATCAACGTAAACGGTCCGCCAATCTGTTCGGACCCACCTGCAATTTGCGCGCTGCGGCATTGCGCAAAAGCGTCGGCGCCAGACCTGCTGCCTGAAATGAAATACAATCCTGCGAGTGAAGCAACTACCGCAACTGAAGCAGCGATGGCGAAAATGCGGGTCATGGTGATCTCCTGAAAGTGGGCCTTGGCACTGACTTGAGGCACATCTAGCATCAGGCATGGAACATGCAATGGGACGAGACAGCACAGATGGCCGATAGCACGAACGTGATCTCCAGCTCGCGCCGACGGGGCAACTGGATCCGGCTGAGAACACTGGTGATGCTGCGCTGGTGGGCAATCTTTGGCCAAATCTCGGCATTGATCGTGGCGCAAAGGCTGTACAATCTGACGCTCGATATTGGCCTTTTGTATTTGGTGATTGGTGTTTCAGTCATCACCAATTTGGTGGCGACCTTTATCTACCCCGAGACCAAACGGCTGCGCGAAACCGAAACGCTGTTGGTCGTGCTATATGACATGTTGCAACTGGGGTTGATGTTGTATCTGACCGGAGGGTTGAACAATCCATTTTCAATCCTGATCGTAGGGCCGGTCATGGTGACGGCCTCTGCACTATCCTCCAGATCGACCCTGTTTCTGGGCTTTTCCGCGATTCTTATTGTCACGCTGCTCAGCCAGTACCACCTGCCCTTGCGTACGGACCAAGGGTTTGTGCTGCGCGTGCCCGAGGTCTTTTTGTTTGGTAACTGGGCAGCGATAGTCATCGCTGTGCTGTTTCTAGGCGCCTATTCGCGCCGGATCGTATCGGAAATGCAGTCCATGTCAGATGCGTTGCAGGCGACCCAGATGGCGCTGTCGCGTGAACAAAAGTTGACCGATCTGGGCGGCGTTGTCGCCGCGGCGGCCCATGAACTTGGTACGCCTCTGGCCACGATCAAACTGACCAGCACCGAACTTGCACACGAACTCAAGAACGATCCGGATCTTTATGAGGACGCGGTTTTGATCTCGGAACAGGCTGACCGTTGTCGTGATATCATGCGGTCCATGGGGCGGACTGGCAAAGATGATTTGCATGTTCACACAGCTCCGATATCAACCATCATCGAAGAAGCCGCAGAGCCTCATATAGATCGTGGAAAAACAGTCGTGTTTCATCACGGGATCGACACAGACGACGAGCCCGTGCCGCCAATCGTGCAAAGACAGCCCGAGATTGTACATGGGATTCGCAATCTCGTGCAGAATGCTGTCGATTTTGCCCAAAGCACAGTTTGGGTGGAAACCGATTGGTCCGATGACTGCATTTTGGTTCGCATTATGGACAATGGCAGCGGGTACCCTCCGAACCTGCTGGGTCGGATTGGTGACCCGTTCGTGCGCCCACGCTCGCACAGCAGTGACACGCAACGCCCGGGATACGAAGGTATGGGGCTGGGTCTTTTCATCGCAAAAACTCTGCTTGAGCGATCGGGTGCAGAATTGAGCTTCGCCAACGGCGATGATTCGTACCTGGACGAAGACAGCTATCCCGAGCGCACCGGGGCCGTGGTGGAAGTCACCTGGCCAAGATCCGTGTTGGAGGGTGGAAAAGACGGCCAAGGCCGAGCTCCGCTTGGGGAAAACCTGCCTTTCCAATGAAATGCAGCGTCCCCTGTTCGGGATGATCCTCTCTCAGTTAACGAATGCTTAACTATCGAAGCGCACCCTTAACCATCAACCAGATGTGAGCGCTTTCTATGGGCATGTTAACCTTTCCTGAGTTCTTAGGACTACTGATGGTTTCACTATCGGCGTCCCTGATCGTGATCTGGGTGCTCGGCAAATTGCGAAGTACGTCAGAGCCCTTTGTGGCGGAGACCTTCGTTGGTACCAACAAGGATGTTTTCTTGTTTGAAAAAGACATTCTGATTGATCACGATGTAAACCCTCCCCCACCCTCTTGGCAAAATATTGATATGCTTGCTGACTGGTCAGATCTGCGCAATTGGTTTGGGCTTCGGTTTTCGGACCTGCCCGCCTCGCTCGCCAATCTCGAAGAGGGCACATGCGTATTCGACGATCTGCTGGATCGTGCTTCTGGTCTGCAATTGAAACTGACACGTCACGGACAAACCACGCGTGTGGAGCTGCTGAACGAAAGCAGTGTTTCACCCGCGAACTGGCATTGCACCAACCTGCAGATAAACTTGGCGCGTGACGCCACAGAAGTGTTGGACCGCACGCCTTTCCCTATCTGGAAAACGGACGAAAATGACAAAGTCACATGGCGTAACCCGGCGTTTGAGAAGATCGTTTTAGAGTCGGGTCAGATGCCGGAGATAGTCAAAGATTCCAGGCGCAAGGACAGACCTGAACGATTTTCGGCACCTGCCAGACACGGGAAAGAGGCCAAGTGGTTCGAAGTGAACACACATCCCTTGAACGACTCAAACACTCTACATGTCGCAACAGCCATTGATCAGGTCATAAAGGCTGAGACAGCCCAGCGCGCGTTTGTACAAACCCTGACCAAGACGTTTGCCACACTGACAACTGGATTGGCCGTTTTCGACAAGAACCACCAACTTGCCCTGTTCAATCCCGCATTGGTGGATCTCACGGGCATTTCGGTCAGCTTTCTCAGTGCACGCCCGGATGTCATCCGATTTTTTGATGAGTTGCGCGAAAGGCAAGTTCTTCCCGAACCTAAGAACTACGCCACCCTCAGAAGTAAAATTCGTGAAGTGATCGCACGGGCACATGATGGCAGCTATTTGGAAATGTGGAATTTGCCTGGTGGCGAAACCTACCGCATCACTGGCCGTCCACATCCTGATGGTGCCGTTGCCTTCCTAATAGAAGATATCTCTGCCGAAGTTATCAAAACGCGTCAATTCAGATCGCAAATTGATCTGGGCCAATCAGTTATTGATGCTTTGAACGAAGCGATTGTTGTTATCGCACCAAACGATACGGTTCTGTTCTGCAACACCGCTTGCACTGATATGCTCAAGATTGATCCGGCGGTCAGCTTTAGTGATCTCTCGGTGGACGATCTGATCAACGCATGCCGCGATCAATTTCAGTCTAATGCCCTTTGGTCGATCTTCGAGGCGAATGTGCGCAATGATGTGGGCCGTCTCGATACGACAAGCCGATTTCTGAACCATCGTTCTGGTATCCGCATGCAATATCAGATCAAGGCGCTCACCGGTGGCATACGCATGATCAATTTCTCTCAATTGGCTTTGTCCACATCCAAAATTTCAAGCACCGCCGCAGAGTAATCCCGCTTGCAGGCCAGCGGTCTGAGAGTATTCTCGGACCATGTGTTCAATAGACCTGATCTTTTCCTCTGACTCACCCGATATGACGTGTGCTTTGGCCAGCAACCTGTCCAAACTGCTCAAGCCGGGTGACGTGGTATTGCTGTCAGGAAATGTGGGCGCGGGGAAAACGCATTTCGCACGATGCGTCATACAAGCCAGCCTGATCCAGCACGAAGATGTCCCTTCCCCAACCTATACATTGGTCCAAACCTATCAGGCACAAACTGGTGAGATTTGGCATTCCGACTTGTATCGTCTCAGCGATCTTTCCGAGATCGAAGAACTAGGCCTGTTACAAGCTTTCTCAGACGCGATTTGCCTGGTGGAATGGCCCGACCGATTAGGAGAGTGCGCCCCACCCTCGGCGCTCTACGTCACCCTCGAACCTGACCCGAGTGAAGACGCGCGGATCATCCGAATGACATCATCCGACGCCAGCTGGGCACATCGGCTGAAAGGACTTTCACATGTCTGACCGCGACAGAGCGATTACATCTTTCCTTCAAACGTCTGGCTGGGGTGATGCTGAAGTCGGCCCTTTGGCAGGCGATGCCTCTAACCGGTGTTATCTCAGGATCTCCAGAGAGAGCGGGCGCGAGCGTGCGGTTCTCATGGATGCCCCGTCAGAAAAGGGCGAAGATGTGCGCCCGTTCATCCATATCGCCCAGTGGCTAAATCAATCTGGTTTCAGTGCTCCGGCGATTTTTGCACAGGATGAACAGCAAGGGTTGCTGCTGCTCGAAGACTTGGGCGATGACTTGTTCGCACGGGTTGTGCTGGATGAACCTGATCTCGAAAACACTCTCTATTGCAGCGCAACGGACGTGCTTGTCACCCTGCACGAGGTTCATCCTCCTGAAAACCTGCTGCCCTATTCCACAAGCGTCATGACCGATCTCGCGGCCTTGGCCTATGACTGGTACCTGATCGCGGCTGCGCATTCCGATGAGATTGCGAAGGTTCAGTTCAAAAAAGAGATATCATCTCTTCTGGACAAGTTTGCGCCGAACCAGACTGTTGTGATCCAGCGGGATTATCACTCGGAAAATCTGCTTTGGCTGCCCGAGAGGCAAGGTGTCAAACGTGTCGGACTGCTTGATTTTCAGGACGCCATGCTGGGCCACCCAGCCTACGATCTGGTGTCGTTGCTGCAAGACGCAAGACGCGATGTCCTCCCTGCGATCGAGACTGAGATGATCAGCCGCTATGTTGCTGCGACCGATCAGAACCCCGAAACGTTCGAAGCAGCATATCATGTGCTGGGCGCGCAGCGAAATTTGCGTATCCTTGGCGTATTTGCGCGGCTTTGCGTGCGCGATGGAAAGGCGCATTATGTTGATCTGATCCCGCGGGTTTGGGCCCTGTTGCAACGCGATCTGTCACACGCCGCATTGTCTGATCTTGCTGAGATTATTGACCAGTCACTGCCCGCGCCCACCAGGACGGTATTAGAAGGTCTGAAAGACAAATGCGCGACCATCCCAGCTCTGTAATGCTGTTTGCCGCCGGGTTTGGAACCCGCATGGGTGATCTGACAGCAGATCTTCCAAAGCCTTTGATTGAAGTGGCAGGGCAGCCATTGATCGAACACGCGCTGTCCTTGGTTGAGGCTTACAAACCTGAAAGGGTTGTCGCCAATTTGCACTACAAACCCGAGATGCTGGAACAGTATCTCTCGGATCGCAATATTGCGTTTTCGCACGAGCTTCCCGACATTCTTGAAACCGGCGGAGGATTGCGTGCCGCCTTGCCATTGTTGGGCGAAAGCCCGCACTTTACGATGAACACCGATGCAGTCTGGAACGGGCCGAATCCTTTGTCTTTACTGGCAGAGACGTGGGATTCGGCAAAAATGGACGCACTGCTGTTATGCATTCCCTTGGACAGCGCCTTGGGACATACTGGACAGGGTGATTTCATTTTGTCCGAAACGGGTCTGCTCAGCCGTGGTCGTGGTCAGGTTTACTCGGGTGTGCAAATCATTAAACCCGATCTTCTGCATGAAATCGCCGAGGCTTCATTTTCACTCAATATTCTATGGGACAAGATGCTCTCAGAAGATCGGCTGTATGGCTTAAGCTATCCGGGCAAATGGTGTGATGTCGGACGGCCTGAGGGCATCAGTCTTGCCGAAAATATGCTGGCCAACGATGATGTTTGAGCCATCTGATCATCCTCGCCTCTTTGGTTTGCCACCAGGCGTTGATTTTCCAAATGCTCTGATCGACGGACTGCGAAGTCGACTGAAAGGCGCCCCACCCGAGGCGTTGGCGCAGTCACATCTGATCGTCAACACCCGACGAATGGCTCGGCGCATTCGCACGCTCTTTGATAGCGGTCCCGCGCTTTTATTGCCCAAGGTCAGTCTTGTCACCGATCTGGCGGACAGTTTTTCGCTCCATGATATTCCTCGTCCATTGCCTGCACTGCGTCGACGTCTGGAATTGACACAATTGATTGCGCGTCTGTTGGATCAACAGCCCAACATTGCCCCACGCGGTGCGCTTTATGACTTGGCCGACAGCTTGGCCAATCTGATGGACGAAATGCACGGAGAAGGCGTGACCCCTGAAGTGATTGAGGCCCTCGATGTCGCCGATCAATCAGGGCATTGGGCACATATCCTTGAGTTTCTCAAGATCGTGAAGCAGGTGTTTGAGGCCGGTAAAGAAGCACCCGATGCCGAAGAGCGGCAACGCCTTTTGGTTGCTCGTCTGATTGCCAAATGGGACGTCGAGCCGCCGCAAACGCCGATCATACTTGCCGGATCCACTGGATCTCGAGGTACGACTTTGATGTTGATGAACGCCGTTGCGCGCCTTCCGCAAGGTGCGGTCGTTCTGCCTGGGTTTGATACGAACATGAAAGCCGATCAATGGTCCGCATTGATATCCGACGACAACGGGATCCTGCCCGTTGAGGACCATCCGCAATACCGATTTCTGCGCCTGATGAATGAATTGGATATTGCCTTTGATCAGATCTTAGCATGGCACGACACACCAGCGCCGGACCCGGCGCGCAATCGACTCGTTTCGCTTGCGTTACGCCCTGTTCCCGTCACTGATCAATGGCTTCGGGATGGACCCGAATTGGGCAACCTGCTTCCCGTCACTAAACGCATGACATTGCTTGAAGCACCGTCATCAAGAAGTGAAGCGCTGACCATTGCCATGCGGCTGCGTCAAGCTGCGGAAGATGGACAAACAGCAGCGCTGATCACTCCAGATCGAACTCTGACGCGCCAGGTCACAGCCGCATTGGATCGGTGGAATATCGTAGCAGACGACAGCGCGGGGCGGCCATTACACCTGTCACCACCCGGTCGATTCCTGCGGCATGTGGGTGATCTCATGCGCCAAAGGCTAACAGCGGAACATTTGCTGACGTTGCTCAAGCACCCTCTGGCACATTCCGGGGGTCACCGCGGAACACACTTGCGTCTGACACGCGAGCTGGAGCTGCACATCCGCAAAACCGGCCTGCCGTTTCCCGAAACCTCTGACCTTGAGGATTGGGCCGCTCGGCAAAAGGATCCTTTCGCAGCACCTTGGGTCGCTTGGCTCAGCAGTACTCTTTTCGACCAACATCAGAATGATACTGGTGCTTTGTCAGATCAAGTCACCCGTCATTTGGCCTTGGCCGAGGCCATCGCGGATGGGTCAGCGCCTGAAAAACAAAGCGAGCTTTGGAAAGAGGACGCCGGACGTAAGGCCCAAGACGTCGTCGGCGCATTGGTGGAGCATGCTCCTTTTGGCGGGCAGATTGACCCGTTTGACTATGCAACGCTGTTCCATTCGCTTTTGGCCCGCGAAGAGGTGCGCAATCCCGATACGCCGCATCCTCATATCTTAATCTGGGGAACCCTTGAGGCACGCGTGCAAGGGGCCGATCTGGTTATTCTGGCCGGCCTGAATGAAGGAAGCTGGCCGTCCTCGCCTTCACCCGACCCTTGGTTGAACCGTGCACTCCGACATCAGGCGGGTCTGCTGTTGCCTGAACGGCGCATCGGCCTGTCGGCGCATGATTTCCAACAGGCGGTCGCTGCCAAAGAAGTTTGGTTGACCCGATCTGTCCGTTCGGATGATGCGGAAACCGTTGCCTCCCGCTGGGTAAATCGGTTGACCAACTTGATTGCCGGCTTGCCCGATCAGGGCGGCAAGGAGGCGTTGGAAGCCATGAGGCACCGCGGCGCAATTTGGATACAACTGGCCACAGCGCTTGAAACGCCACCCAAAATCGAGTCGGCCCCGCGCCCAGCGCCTTGCCCCCCGGTCGACGTGCGCCCGCGCCAATTGTCCGTCACCGAGATCAAACGCCTGATCCGCGATCCCTATGCGATCTACGCCAAGCATGTGCTGCGTCTGCGACCGCTGAACCCATTGATGCGTGCACCCGATGCCCTTTTGCGCGGAATTGTTTTGCACGGTGTGCTCGAAGGCTTTGTTCGGGACTCCACAGATGATCCGGCCAAGCTCACGCGCGAGTTCCTGATGGAAAGAGCCATCCTTGAACTGACCAGGTCGGTTCCTTGGGCTGAAACCCGTGCCACGTGGCTGGCCCGACTGGAGAGGGTTGCAGATTGGTTCGTTGACACTGAGCATGCCCGGCGTGAATTGGCGCGCCCCACAGCATTTGAAGCGATCGGCAAGATCCAAATTCCATCGCTCGGATTCACCCTTACTGCCGGCGCAGACCGCGTGGATATGGACGCGACGGGACGTCTGTACATTTACGACTACAAAACAGGTGCGGCACCGTCTGGCCCCGAACAAGCTCACTTTGACAAACAGCTATTGCTGGAGGCCGTGATCGCCGAGAATTCTGGTTTTGGAAAAATAGCGCCGAACACGGTGTCACGAGCCGTCTACATCAGCCTTGCTTCTGTTCCCAAAGAAGTGGACGCGCCTCTGATCGATGAACCAAGCAGCAAGGTCTGGACCGAGTTTCAAGAGCTCATTTCGGCTTATTTAGACCCTGATACAGGCTTCACGGCCCGCCGCGCGCCACGCAAAATGGATGACATGTTTGAATATGATCACCTGTCCCGGTTTGGAGAATGGGATATCACCGCGAAACCCAACAAGAAGGTGTTGGGATGACCGAGCGTAACGACGCCACGAAAGTGCAGATCAAAGCAGCGCGGCCAGATCAATCGACCTGGCTTTCCGCCAATGCAGGATCAGGCAAGACGCGCGTGCTGACTGATCGGGTGGCACGTCTCTTGCTTGACCGGGTTAATCCGCAAAACATCCTGTGCCTGACCTACACCAAAGCCGCTGCCAGCGAGATGCAGAACCGTCTGTTTCAACGGTTGGGTCATTGGGCGATGCTGCCGGATGATGGCCTTAGAAAGCAGCTGCGCGACTTGGGTATGGATGGGGAGATTGCGCATAAAGACCTGCGTCTGGCGCGCCGTCTGTTTGCCAGCGCGATCGAAACGCCCGGTGGGCTGAAAATCCAGACGATCCATTCGTTTTGTTCATCCCTCCTGCGGCGGTTTCCGTTAGAGGCGGATGTCACTCCTCAGTTCACCGAAATGGAAGAGCGCGACGCCGCCTTGCTGCGCTCACAAGTCACCGAAGAAATAGCAAGCGGACCGGATGCCGGACTGCTTTATGATGTAGCGCGCTATTATGGCGGCGAAAGCTTTGAGGATTTGACTGCTGAAATTGTCCGGCGTCGCTCAGCATTTGCAAAAGGTCTGACAGATGACGCCCTCAGCGCCCAATTTGGGCAGGACGCCAACATTACTCTCGAACAGATTGCGGCGCAGGTGTTCTTGGGGTCAGAACGATCTCTGCTCGACCCGTTGGTGGCGGCTTTGATGGCAAGCGGAAAAAACGATGTCAAAGCCGGTCTAAAACTTGGAGCTCTCCAAGATTTGGACGCGCGGGCCCTGCCTGTTCTCGAATCTGTATTTCTTACTGGTAAGGGCGCCAAAGAGCCTTTTACATCGAAGATCGGCAGCTTTCCGACCAAGGGCTGCCGCGCAAATCTCGAAGCCATCATGCCGCAGGTTGAGCAATGGATGCAGCGCGTGGAGACTGCGCGTGACCTGCGACTGGTGGCCGATGCCGTCGCCAAAACCCGCGCCTTACATGCCTTTGCCAACGTGTTCCTTCCAGCATATGAGACCATCAAAACCCGGCGTGGATTGTTGGACTTTGACGACCTGATTTTGCGCGCCCGGGATCTGTTGACCGACCCCAATGTCGCAGCTTGGGTGCTTTTCCGGCTGGATGGCGGCATCGACCATATTCTGGTGGATGAAGCCCAGGACACCAGCCCGGTGCAATGGCAGGTGATCGAACGCCTGGCACAGGAACTGACCAGTGGCGAAGGCGCGCGTACGGATGTTCTGCGCACGATCTTTGTGGTCGGCGACAAAAAGCAATCCATCTATTCATTCCAAGGCGCCGATCCTCGGGAATTTGACCGAATGCGGACCGAGTTTGAAACTCGGCTGGCATCAGGTCAGAAGACGCTGGAAAACATGGAGATGGCGTATTCTTTCCGCTCGTCCCATGCCATTTTGGATCTGGTTGATCATACCTTCAGCAGAGCTGAGCAAAGCGGGTTTTCCTCAGAACATCCCCACATCGCGTTCAAGGCGGACATGCCAGGCCGCGTCGATTTGTGGCCCGTCATTCCCAAACCCGAAAGCGAAGACAAACCCGCATGGCACAAACCTGTGGACGTGAAGGCCACCAATGACCCTGCCGTTGTGCTGGCCCGCCAAATTGCCGAGACGATTGATGACCTGATCAAATCGAAACACCCGATCCCGCATGAACCTGAACACGGCGGCCCGTATATCAGCCGCCCCGTAACGGAAGGGGATTTCCTGATATTGGTGCAGCGGCGCTCAGACCTGTTTCATGAAATCATCCGCGCATGTAAGGCACGCAATCTTTCTGTTGCGGGGGCGGACCGGTTGAAGGTCGCTGCAGAACTCGCTGTGCGCGATCTGGCCGCATTGCTGACGTTCTTGGCCACACCCGAAGACAATCTATCGCTGGCCATTGCGTTGAAATCGCCGATCCTGGGCTGGGACGAGGCGAAGCTCTACGATCTCGCACAGGGCCGGTCGGATACTTATCTTTGGGCCGAGATGCGCAATCGGGCCGAGGAATTTCCAGAGACTTATGCCATTCTGCGGGATCTGCGGGACCAGGCCGATTTTCTACGGCCCTACGACCTGATTGAACGCATCCTGACCCGGCATGAAGGCAGGCGTAACATTCTGGGTCGATTAGGATCAGAAGCCGAAGATGGAATTGATGCACTGCTATCGCAGTCCATGGCCTATGAGCGACATGCGGTAGACAGTCTGACGGGATTTCTGGTTTGGCTGGAAAGTGACGAACTGGAAATCAAACGGCAAATGGACAGCGCCGGTGATCGCATTCGCGTCATGACCGTACACGGCGCAAAGGGTCTGGAAGCACCTATCGTTATTCTGCCGGACACTGGCGTCCGCAAGATCACGCTGCGTGATCGGGTGATTGTGTCGGATGGCATTCCATTGTGGCGCACCACGTCAGATGCGTCACCCAGCGCGATCAAAGCCACAACAGATAAGATCAAGGAGGCCGAACGTGCCGAGCGAGATCGGTTGCTCTATGTCGCCGTGACCCGTGCTGAAAAATGGTTGATCGTTGCTGCCGCGGGCGAGTTGGGGACACAAGGTGACACTTGGTATGAAAAGATCGAAGCCGGATTGCAGCTGGCAGATGCCAATCCGTACTCGTTTCCAATAGGTGAAGGTCTACGTCTCGAACATGGGGTCTGGGGGCAGACGCTTGTGGACGTCAAAGAACAAACACCACTTAAGCCCGTCGTTTTGGACACCTTCTTTAACTCGCCTGCCCCTGAGGTTTCTCTCCCGCCCGCCACGCTCAGCCCCTCTGAGCTAGGGGGGGTCAAAGCTTTGCCAGGTGAAGATGGGCAGGATGAAGACGCGGCGAAGCTGCGCGGCACTCAAATCCACCGTCTGCTTGAGATTTTGCCTGGTGTTCCCCGGGATGAATGGCCAGATAAGGCTGCACAAATCTTAGGGCACCCCTCTGATCTCCAAAGCATACTGGACGAAGTGACCTTGGTTTTGACCTCTCCTGAATTGGCAGAGGTGTTCGGTAAAGCCGCATTGCGGGAAGTGCCTATCACCGCGAATCTCGACGCTTTGCACGCGAGACGCATTCACGGTGTTATCGACGTGCTGGTGGTTAACTCTGATCGCGTTCTGGCGATTGATTTCAAATCAAATGCGGTTGTGCCAGAAACCGTCACCGATTGCCCAATTGGTCTGCTTCGGCAAATGGGCGCTTATGCACACGCGCTTGCCAGCATCTATCCCAATCGTAAAATTGAGACGGCGCTGCTTTGGACCAGGACTGCCGATCTCATGGTTCTGCCACACGATCTTGTGACTAAAGCCTTGGTGAACACCCATATATCTTGACCTTCGCCAATGACGTACATAGGTTGCGAGCCTGTGCCCGCACCCTGATAGGAGAGAGTCCCATGGCCACCGTTGCCGTAACCGACGAAACATTTGATGCCGAAGTAAAGAATTCCGACGTCCCCGTTGTGGTGGATTTCTGGGCCGAATGGTGTGGCCCCTGTAAACAGATCGGCCCTGCTCTGGAAGAGTTGGCAGCTGAAATGGGCGACAAGATCAAAATCGCCAAGGTCGATGTCGACAGCAACCCGAACTCTGCCGTTCAAATGGGTGTGCGTGGTATCCCCGCGCTTTTCATCTTCAAGGATGGCGAAGTGGTGTCCAATCGCGCAGGTGCCGCCCCAAAGGCCGCATTGCAAAGCTGGATCGAAGAAAGCATCTGAACTTTCGACGACCGCGAAGACGAAGGGCGCTCACTCGGCGCCCTTTTTGTTTGGCACATGTCTGTCTCTTGCGACCCACCAATTCAAACGCCATATAGGAGCGACCCAACAGAAAGGCCGACCCAATGTCTGATAGTGAATTCCCCGGATGGCATGGCACCACGATCATCGGTGTCCGCAAAGGCGGCGAAGTGGTGATTGCGGGCGATGGTCAGGTTAGCCTGGGTCAAACAGTGATCAAGGGCACGGCTCGCAAGGTACGGCGGTTGTCTCCGGGCGGATATGATGTTGTAGCAGGCTTTGCAGGTTCAACCGCAGACGCTTTTACGCTGTTAGAGCGGTTGGAATCCAAGTTGGAAGCAACGCCCGGACAATTGCAACGTGCGAGCGTCGAGTTGGCCAAAGACTGGCGCACCGACAAGTATCTGCAAAAACTGGAAGCCATGTTGATCGTCACTGATGGAACTGAGCTCTATGTCATCACCGGAGCTGGCGATGTATTGGAGCCCGAACATGATGTAACGGCTATCGGCTCGGGCGGGAACTTTGCCCTGGCAGCTGCCCGTGGAATGATGGATACGGATAAGTCGGCTGAACAAGTCGCCCGAGATGCGATGGCGATTGCTGCGGATATTTGTGTTTATACGAACGGCAATCTGACGGTGGAAAAAATAGGGGGCTGACAGCTCGCGGCCCTCAACCCCCGATTACAAATCCGTGAGTGGATTACTTCAGGCTGGCTACACCCAGCGGCACACCTGCAACTTCGCACCAAATGTAAACTTCGTTGTAATCGGCAACGGACCAGACCGAAGGAACGGCGTACCGTTGTTTGCCAGTCAGGCTGACAAGCGCGCCCAGATAACCTTCTTTGTTCACTTCGCCATCTTTGCCAAAGATCACGCGCGGGTCAGGACCACCATCAAGCGAGAAGTCATCGCCCAGATCCACAAAAGTACGATCGCCTTCCTTGACGATTTTAACCGAACCCGAGGTCACATGATTGCTGCGGCCTTCAAACATGCCGGATGATGCGACCATCATCTCTTGGGCAATGGCGGTGTTGGCTGTTGACGCCAACAATGTTGCGGCGGTTACGGCACCTGTCGTGCGCAGGAATGTACGGCGATTGATCATGGGATGTCCTCCTTGGGGTTAAACGATCCCCAAACACATAGACAAAACTGAACTATGCAAAACCCTTTGAAACCTGTTCTCACAACCCTCTCATTCCACGTGATCGCTTCGTTAATTTCCGTGATATCCAGTCTTGCGCTTCAATCCGAGCACAATTGACCATAGATATTGCCCAACAGAGTGACGAACAGGTTTTGTACAATGCAATTGAACGAAGACGATATTCGCGCTGCAACTGCAGCTGGTATCATTGATGAAGCGCAAGCCGCCGGACTGACGACGCTTGCTCACAAACGGACAGGACGTCTGGCCAGAGGGCTGCCGGAGGATGAGCCATTTGAGCTTTTCAAAGGCTTTGCCGAGATCTTTGTTTCTCTCGGTCTGATCCTTCTGATCGGCAGTGCGATGGCCTTTGCCGCTGCCATCGGAGGTGTCTTTGCTATCACACTTGGTTTGGCAGCATTGTGCTGGTTCGCTGGGCTTTACTTTACTCAAAAGCGGCGGATGACACTGCCATCAATTGTGTTGGTGTCAGGATACTCCATCGGGATCGGATCGTTTCTTGCATGGTTGTTCGATGCCATTGGATTTGATGGATCTGGGTTTGCAATCGTCATGATTGGTATCCTGGGGGTCCTGGCCATGTTGCTGCATTTTCGCAAATTCCATGTTCCGTTCTCGATGTTCCTGGCCGGGCTCTATGGGTTACTTGTGGTGTTCGGGTTCACTGCTGAGGTCAGTCTGGACGATATGTTTGTCAGCGACTTTGATACACTGTTCGACCTGCGCCAGGGCAGTAGCTTTGCCATTGCGACGCTGATATTCGGGATCTTCGCGTTTATTGCGGGCCTCTGGTTTGATTTGCGTGATCCGCACCGTGTGGGCCGCATGGCCCGCTCGGCCTTTTGGCTGCATATGTTGGCGGCTCCGGCAATGGTCAACACCGTGATGATGACCGCCTATAACGTGCAGGGGCCAATGGGTATGGTGCTGACCATCTTTGGCCTGACATTGATCACTATATTCGCCCTGATTATCGACAGACGGTCGTTCCTGACTGCTGGTCTGGGATATCTGGCTGCCGTCATCTTTAGCTTGCTGGAACAAGGCGGCGGGAATTTGTCCATTCCAACGCTGATGCTTGTACTGGGTGCAATCGTCACTTATCTCGGCACCTTCTGGACCAATCTGCGCGTGCGCCTTATGCAGGCGTTGCCAGTGTTTCCCGGCAAGACCCGCCTGCCCCCTTATTCGGAGTGACCATGACCGACCTCACCCCCCGCGAAATCGTTTCCGAACTGGACCGATTCATCATTGGCCAATCAGATGCCAAACGCGCCACTGCTGTCGCCCTGCGTAACCGCTGGCGTCGCAAGCAATTGTCCGATGATTTACGTGACGAGGTCTATCCAAAGAATATCCTGATGATCGGACCAACTGGCGTAGGAAAAACTGAAATCAGCCGCCGCTTGGCGAAACTGGCGCGTGCGCCGTTCATCAAGGTCGAAGCCACCAAGTTTACCGAGGTTGGGTATGTAGGCCGGGATGTCGAACAAATCATCCGCGATCTGGTGGATACCGCCATCGTGGATACGCGCGAATGGATGCGTGAAGACGTCAAAGCCAAGGCCCATGCCCGTGCCGAAGAGCGCGTGATCGACGCCATTGCAGGTGAGGAAGCGCGAGAGGGGACGCGGGATATGTTCCGCAAAAAACTAAAAGATGGCCTGTTAGACGATACAGTAATCGAGTTGGAAATTGCCGACACCTCAAACCCCATGGGCGGCATGATGGACGTGCCCGGACAACCCGGTAGCCAGATGGGCATGATGAATATCGGTGACATTTTTGGCAAAGCCTTTGGCGGCCGCACTGTGCGCAAGAAAATGACTGTGGCCGAAAGCTATGACATTCTGATCAGCGACGAGGCCGATAAGCTGCTGGATGATGAAACTGTAAACAAGGCCGCGCTGGATGCTGTTGAACAAAACGGCATCGTCTTCCTGGACGAAATAGACAAAGTCTGTGCTCGCTCGGATGCGCGTGGCGGAGACGTCAGTCGTGAAGGCGTGCAACGTGATCTCTTACCTCTTATCGAGGGCACCACCGTGTCGACTAAACATGGTGCCGTGAAGACCGATCATATCCTGTTCATCGCATCAGGTGCGTTCCATATCGCAAAGCCATCTGATCTTCTGCCAGAGCTGCAGGGCCGTCTTCCCATACGCGTCGAATTGCGTGCACTGACAGAAGAGGACTTTGTGCGCATTTTGACCGAGACAGACAATGCTTTGACCCGCCAGTATTCAGCCCTCATGGGCACTGAAGAGGTCGAGGTGACATTCACGGATGACGGCATCGCCGCCCTTGCCCGGATCGCAGCCGAGGTGAACCAATCCATTGAAAACATCGGAGCGCGTCGGCTCTACACGGTGATGGAACGCGTGTTCGAAGAACTTAGCTTCACCGCCCCGGATCGGTCTGGCGATAAGGTCGAGGTGAATGCGGAGTTTGTTGAGGCCAACCTGGGCGAGCTTTCCAAATCGGCTGATCTCAGTCGATATGTTTTGTAAAAGCAAACGAAAAAACGCCTGAAGCCAGATTTTCAATTGGTGCTTTAGCAATCCGGAAAACTCGAAACTTCTTTTCTTCTGCATCTTTCCGGGTGACAGAGGATTATGACGATTCTCGCCTTCTTTCGTGACAACGCCCGTTGGCTTAGTGCAGGGATGCTACTGACCTTTCTCAGCAGCTTTGGACAGACGTTTTTTATCTCGATCTTTGCTGGTGAAATTCGCGAAGGGTTTCAGATCAGCCATGGGCAGTGGGGTGGCATCTACGCGCTGGGCACCACAGCGTCGGCAGTTGTTATGGTCTGGGCAGGGGGACTGACCGATCGGTTTCGAGCGCGCAGTTTAGGGGCTTCGATTTTGCTGATGCTCGCCGGGGCCTGTCTCTTTATGGCAGTCAATCCTGTGTGGTGGCTGTTGCCCTTGGTGATTTTCTGTCTGCGCTTCACTGGCCAAGGCATGACCAGCCACATCGCCGTGGTTGCTATGGGTCGCTGGTTTACTGCCACGCGTGGCAAAGCCTTGGCATTTGCAACCTTGGGTTTCGCTTTGGGTGAGGCCCTTCTTCCCCTCATCTTCGTCGCCCTGCTCGCGGTCTACGATTGGCGATTACTTTGGGTTGGCGCTGCGGTGATTGCCGTTGCTGGCATTCCGGCCCTAGTATCTTTGCTGCGCGAAGAACGCACACCACAATCCATGGCCCAATCAGATCAGTCCCTTGGCATGGATGCCCGACATTGGAGCCGCAATGAAACGCTGCGTCATCCATTGTTTTGGTTCATGGTGCCCGCACTGCTTGGGCCCGGTGCCTTTAACACCGCCTTCTTTTTTCATCAGGTTCATTTCGCCGACGTCAAAGACATGTCCCACGTGGAGCTTGTCGCTATGTTCCCGTTCTACACTTTGGTTGGCATCGCCGCGATGGCGCTGTCTGGTTGGGGCCTGGACAAGCTGGGCACCCCGCGGCTGATCCCGTGGTTTCAACTGCCCATGGTCGCGGCCTTCGTTGTCTTCGCTTACGCTGACAGCACGGCCACAATGCTGTTAGGGTTTTTCTTTCTGGCCCTCACGACCGGCGCGAACACCACTTTGCCAAATGCCTTTTGGGCAGAATTTTTCGGTACGCGGTATCTGGGATCCATTAAAGCGATGGCCGCAGCTGTCATGGTGTTAGGTTCGGCCCTTGGGCCGGGGTTAACCGGGATGGGAATTGATTTGGGTATGGGGATCGAAACGCAATTTCTGCTTGTGGCAATCTATTTTGTATTTGCCACGATCATGATGTCGATGGGCGTGGCCAGGTATCGCAATCATATCCGCAAGTCCGTGCTGTCCTAACGCATCCGACGCAGGTATACATAATACGCACCGCCACCACCATGACGTAGATGCGCCTCGCTTACTTGCAATACCACTTGTGCCAACGGGGGTTGTGCCAGCCATTGCGGTACATTGTGGCGTAACACCCCCAGCCGCGTTGGGATCGGCCCACCATCATCGCGGTCTTTACCCTTACCCGTGACGACCAGCACCAACCTTTTGCCACTGGACTGTGCGGCCAAGATGAAGCGGGTCAACGCGGGGTGGGCCTGATCCAATGTCATCCCATGCAAATCCAGTTTGGCCTCTGGCTTCATCTTCCCGCGTTTGAGGCGCGCAAATTTCTTTTGATCCATTTGTATCGCAGCCGAGGCCACCTGTTCGCGAACACCAGGCAAAACATCGTGCTTTGAGGATGTGCCATTCGTTCTTTGCCCTATGTCAAAAGGCGCGATCGGTTGGCGTATCGGTTTGTCCGATGCTGGCGGTTTGAGGTTTGTCAGGGGTGTCTCCAGCGCTTTGCGGTCGGCCTGCAAACGTTGCGTGTTTACTGCCACCTTACGCCATAACTCCAGCTCATCAGGTTTCAGGCGCCGTCCGGTCATTACAGATGCTCCGGCAACATCGCATAGGCACGCTGGATCGGCACCAACACGACCATACGCCCGGGATCACGCAGCTTGCCCGCCTCACGGCCAGCCCTGTCGCCAGTACCAAAGAAAATATCCGCCCGCTGCGGCCCCTTGATGGCCGATCCAGTATCCTGGGCAATCATCAACCTGTTAATCGGGTTGGCCCCTTCCTTTTCGATCCAAACCGGTGAACCCAACGTGGTATAGGCCGGATCCACAGCAATGGTGCGCATGGTCGTAATCGAGCGGTTCATCGCACCCTTAGGTCCACTTTCGGGTGGGATGTCGTCTATTCTACGAAAAAAGACATAGGATGGATTATGATACAGCAGCTCTTGTCCATCCAACGGATTGCGGTTGACCCAGTTTTTGATCACCTGCGCCGACACCTGATGCGCCTTGTAAACCCCGCGCCGGACCAGCTCGACTCCGATCGAGCGATATTCGTGCCCGTTTGATCCGCCGTACCCAACTCTGATCATATTTCCATTGGGCAGTTTGATCCGTCCTGAACCCTGAATTTGCAGAAAAAACAGTTCGACTGGATCATCAACCCAGGCAATTTCATAACCTTGCATGAAATCACCTGTTTCGATCTCGCGCCGCGTGTACCAGGGGTTGGAAACTTTAGATTCCTGCGGTTCTCGATAAAGCGGGTATCTGTATCGGCTGCTGGGTTTGAGAGACCCATTCAACTCGGGCTCAAAATAGCCTGTGAACAAAGAGCGGCTGTCGTTTTGGATCAGCACGGGGCGGAAAAACAATTCAAAGAAAGATTTTGCTTCGGGTTGATCCTTGGCCAAAGCACATAAAGCCCGCCAGTCCGGATCTCGCATGTCCCCGCAAGTGTTTAAAAAAACCGCAAGCGCCTTATCGTGGTCATCGGTTTCCCAGTCCTTCAGGTCAGCAAATCGCAATAACGAGTGGGTCAGTTCAGTCGCGGATAGGGCGCCCGCTAAGGACGCCCACATCAGCAGTACCGCAACCCACGCCCGGGTCATTCGCCCGTGGCAACAAGCCGCCAGTTTGGATCGTCCGAACCCATCATGCGTTCAAACGTCCAGCTGTCTTTTTGCTTTTTCGATTGTCCAGGTGCGCCTTCGACGATCTCGCCTTCTTTGTTTTTCACGACCGAAACCAACTCGCCCACAAAGCGTACAGTGATTTCAGCCCGCTTATTGCTTTGATCAAAAGCAGCGTCTGCCAAGGAGGTTTCTCGCAATCCGATAAACTCGGCGTCGATGCTAAGGCCTTGTTCTTCGCGTGCATCTACAACCTGAACAAAAGTTTCATAGACGTCTTCGGACAGAAACGGCATCACTTCGTCCAGTTTACCATTTTCAAAGGCCATCAGGATCATTTCATAGGCACCGCGCGAACCTTGAAGGAATTCGGTCACGTTGAATGATGGTTCGATCCGTTTCATGTCGGCCAAGGCACCTGCCGCATCCGTATCTTCGGGAACGTGATCGGTGATGTCGCGGTCAGGGCCTCCGTCCACAACTTCAAAATCGGCTCGACGCGCCTGAGATGAATTTTCAGACGCACCGCGTGGCGGCCCCTCAAACCCATCTCGCGTGCCCAGTACAGATTTCAGGCGCAAGATCAGGAAAACCGCGATGCCAGCCAGCACCAGCAATTGCAAGATTGGCGAATTCATAGTGACCTCATATCAGGCAAGGCATGGAAACATGCCCCTTCGGCTCTTATGTAGGTGACTGTTAGGCCCAAGTCCACCATCGCTCTGGTGAGAATCCGGTAAGAGGTCTTGGATAAAGGAGAATTCCCATGTGGCTCTTTCTGGCGTTTCTTGCTGTCCCGCTGATCGAGATCGCTTTGTTCATTCAGGTTGGTGGCGCGATTGGCCTCTGGCCGACGTTGGGTATCGTTGTGCTGACAGCGATTTTGGGCACTTTCCTGGTCAAAACCCAAGGCGCCTTGGCCATGAATAATTTGCGAGGATCGTTCTCGCGGCTTGAAGATCCGTCAGAACCCCTGGCGCACGGGGCCATGATATTGGTTTCTGGCGCTTTGCTGCTGACACCTGGCTTTTTTACGGATGGGGTCGGTTTTGCATTGCTGATGCCCCCTGTCCGCAGCGCCGTCTTTGGATACTTACGCAAACGAGTAAAAGTTCAGCGTTTCGATATGGGTCAGGGACCCGCGTCCCATGCTCCAAGGACACATCACCCAAACACCCCCAGTGACGATATACTCGAGGGTGAATATACCGAAGTTTCCGACCCAAAAAAACCTACACACTCGAACTCTGGTTGGACAAAGCACTGAACCAACCATTGAGGCGACCGATCCATCCTGCTACATGTGCCGCCGAGTTTTAATTTCCTCTGGAGACCGCAATGGCTGAGACAGAAAATGGCGCCGCGCAAGAAGCGCCGCAGGTCAAGATGAACATCCTGACCCAATTCGTACGTGACCTTTCATTTGAAAACATCCTCGCCCAACGCGGCGTCGGTGGCGAAGTGACCCCTGACGTAACAGTCAATGTGAACCTTGAGCCGAAAAAACGTCAGGCTGATAATCAGTATGAAGTCATCACCAAACTGAAAATCGACTCGAAAAACAAGGAAGGCGGCGAACCTTTGTTTCTGCTTGAGCTGGAATACTCGGGCATTTTTCAGATCGAAGGTCTTCCAGAAGAGCAACTGCACCCATTCTTGTTGGTAGAATGCCCACGGATGATGTTCCCCTTCTTGCGTCGGATCGTCAGCGATGTAACACGTGACGGCGGCTTTCCTCCACTGAACCTGGAGAATATCGACTTCGTCGCTTTGTACCGTGGTGAAATCGCACGCCGTCAGGCGGAAGCCGCAGCTGGCGGAGAAAAAGCCCCTTCAGCCTAACGTCTTCCACAAAGCATCATCGCCCAAGCCATCAACCATGGCTTGGTGCGCAGCACGCTCAGCCTCCGTCAAACGTGGTGGCAGGGCTTCGGCCCGTTTTTCCGGACGCCACATCTCTGTCTCACCCGATGTATTTGACTGGGATCTAGAATTCTCGGCCAATACAAGATCGGGTTGTCGTCCACCGATCAGCTCCAGATACACTTCGGCCAAAATTTCAGAATCGAGCAGGGCACCATGCAAGGTTCGCGCCGAATTATCTATGTTGAACCGTCGGCACAGCGCATCCAGCGATGCTGGTGAGCCGGGAAACTTCTTGCGTGCGATCATCAGCGTGTCTACCGCACGCTCAAAGGGCAGCTTGGCCATATTAACCCAGCCCAATTCGGCATTGATAAACTTCATATCAAACGACGCATTGTGAATGACCAGTTTGGCGTCACCAATAAAATCGACAAAATCCTGCGCAATTTTCGCAAAGACGGGCTTATCTCTTAAGAAATCATCTCCCAATCCGTGTACTTCAAATGCCTCGTTCGGCATGGAGCGTTCCGGATTGATATACTGATGATAGGTTTTGCCCGTTGGCATATGATTGATAAGCTCAACCGCACCAATCTCTACGATGCGGTCACCCTGCTCAGGTTCAAAACCGGTGGTTTCAGTATCAAGTACAATTTCACGCATCGGCCAGATCTGCTCTTATTTTCGCCACCATATCCTGAACCTGCGCCCGTGCAGATTCAAGTGTGTCCGTTATGATCACATAATCTGCTTTGGCGCGCTTCTCGGAATCCGGCATCTGCTTTTGAATGATCGCATTGAATTGCTCTGGCGACATTTGGCCACGCTCCAGCAGGCGTTTTCTTTGTTCTTGTGGATCGGTGCTGACAACCACCACGGCATCCATTTGGTCGGCTGCACCTGTCTCATACAGCAAAGGGATGTCGAGAACGGTGATGTCTGCTGTGGCTGTATTGGTAAAGTTTTGACGATCTTGGGCAACAAGAGGATGAACGATGTCTTCGATCTTCTTCAGGTTTTCCGGGTTCGTCTTGATAAGGTCCTTCAACCTCTCTCTTGAAACAGAGCCATCCTGAATAGAAGATGGGAACACCGCAGCCATAGGGGCGACTGCCGCTCCTCCTTTGGCATAAAGCTGATGCACCGCGGCATCGGCATCCCATAGAGCACATCCTTCAGCCACAAACATTTTTGCTGTTGTCGACTTTCCCATGCCTATGGAGCCAGTCAATCCAAGCAGAAATGTCATCTAAGGGCCGCAGCGCGTGTTGCGCTATCCACTTCTGGACGCACTCCGAACCAACGTTCAAATGCCGGCACAGCCTGATGCAATAACATACCTAGGCCATCCACCGTTTTACATCCCATTTCTTCTGCTTCGAGTAGCAGCCTGGTTTTGAGTGGGGCATACACGAGATCAGTCACCAGTGCATTTTTGTTCAAACCGTCCAGTGGTACCCTTAACGGGGGTTTGCCCATCATTCCAAGTGATGTGGTGTTCACTACAAGACTAGCCTCATCCAGCATGTTGCCGGCTTTGACCCAATCAAACACACGCAAGCGTTTACCAAAGTCTGTTTTCAAAGCGTCAGCACGCACCCTGGTTCTGTTAGAGATCAGAACTTCGGGCACACCCACATCTAGAAGAGCTGCAACAACAGCACGTGCTGCCCCGCCAGCGCCAAAAACTGCAGCGGGTCCTGATTTGGGATCCCAACCCGGTGCATTCTGTTTCAGGTTTTGAATAAATCCATACCCATCCGTGTTGTCGGCATGGATCTTCCCATCCTTGCGGAAAATAAGCGTATTTGCAGCCCCGATCAAAATGGCCCGATCCGTCACCAGATCAGCGATCTCCATCACCTTTTCCTTATGTGGTACGGTGATGTTGGCACCGACAAATCCCATCTTGGCAAGTGTTCTGACCACATCCCCTAAATCATCTGATTCAACGTGTATGGGTATGTAATGCCCTTGAAGACCGTATGTTTTGAGCCAATGAGAGTGTAATTGTGGAGATTTGGAATGCGCGATGGGCGATCCGATCACTCCGGCAAGCGGGATTTTGGTATTTGTCATTGATCCAACACTCCACGGAGACCCAGGTAAACCAGTACTTCCAACAAAGGTATGCCCAGCACGGTGAAATAGTCACCCTTTACCTCTGTAAACAGTCTTACGCCCTCTTCTTCAAGTTTGTATCCACCAACGGCGTGTCGGACACTGTCCCAATTCCGTTCGATATACTCATCCAAGTAGGCTTCACTTTTGGTCTGCATTGTCATGGTCACACGACCGACCGTGCGCCACACTGGTTTACCTGATTCATAGATCACAACGGCGGATAACAATTCGTGCGAGGCACCGCATAAGGCTTTCAATTGATCCTTCAGATCTTTCTTGTCCTTTGGTTTGGAAAGGAGCGTGCCGTTAAAACTCAGCACTTGGTCACATCCTAGTACCAGCGCATCAGGATGCTTATCGCTAACCTTACGCGCTTTCATTTCCGCCAAAGTGTCGGCGATATCTCTCGCGGGCGCTCTCTCGGCTAACAAGGCATTCTTGATCGCGTCTTCATCAATACGTGCCACGATACTCTCGTGTGGCACTCCAGCCTGAGAAAGTAATTTCCGCCTAATTTCGGAGCCTGATGCAAGAATGATTGGGATAGTCATGTGGATAACCCAGTGTAGATCTTAATGAAGTGTTAAGGAGAGGTGACGAATAAATCCATCGCCATCATGGTTATCCTCCGAGTCACCATCATTTCGTAAGAATGTGCGTTTCTTTTACCTCTGTGGAAATGAGTAACTCTGAAATTGGCTGATCTCTCTTTATCGTTAAACAATCCCTGATTTTTGCACAGTGTGATTCTCCTGGAATATGTTTAAATTACTGAATAATAACGATTTAATATAGCATATCCAATAATTTCCAATAGTCATCCACTCTTTTTCCACATGTGTACAAAGCATGGCATAACGCATTAATCCACAGGTTTGGCCCCTACCTACAAATCACATCATCCTTTCTAATCTTTCTTTTTATTTATAGAGAGTGACCAGCAAGGAGTGCGTAGAAATGAGTGATCTTCTGGCCTCACTTTATCCGTGGACGAAGGCTTTGCATATTGTCTCGGTGATCTCATGGATGGCAGGGATGTTTTACCTGCCACGTCTCTTTGTCTATCACGCTGAACAATCCAAACCCGGTGATGCACGTGATGAAGTGTTTCAGGAGATGGAACGTAAACTGCTTCGAGTGATCATGAATCCAGCCATGATTGCGACTTGGGTTTTTGGTTTGATGCTCGCGTTCACACCAGGGATTGTCGATTGGTCTGATGTGTGGCCCTGGTTCAAAGGTTTTGGCGTTCTGGTTATGACTTGGGCGCATCATTGGTTGGCGCTCAGGCGTAAGGACTTTGCAATGGGTCAAAATACAAGACTCGGAAAAACCTATCGATTGATGAATGAAGTCCCAACCCTGATGATGATCTTGATTGTCTTTGCAGTGGTCTTGCGCTTCTAGCTTCGTTGACTCAAGGCCTCTCAGCCCTTAAGGAGCGGTCAAGCGCCCGTCCGGGTGACTGTTTTTCCATTGATGACGTAAAATGCCCGCCAACCTATTGGCGCGAGCCGAGGTATACTAATGTCCGACGAACGCCTGAACCTATCCGATCTTAAAGCACAATCCGCTAAGGATTTGCTGAACATGGCTGAAGAGCTTGAGATCGAAAATGCTTCGACCATGCGCAAGGGCGAGATGATGTTCTCGATCCTGAAGGAACGCGCTGAGGAAGGCTGGACCGTCTTCGGCGATGGTGTGCTTGAGGTCGTGCAGGATGGTTTTGGATTCTTGCGCTCACCAGAAGCTAACTATCTGCCAGGTCCAGATGACATCTATGTCTCACCTGACATCATTCGAAAGCATTCATTGCGCACTGGCGATACGATTGAAGGTGAGATCAAACAGCCAGAGGACAGTGAACGTTACTTTGCGCTGACCGTGGTTACGGTGATAAATTTCGAAGAGCCGGAAAAAGCCAAGCACAAGATTGCCTTTGATAACCTGACGCCGCTTTATCCGGATGAGCGGATGACAATGGAAATCGCGGATCCTACCGTTAAAGACCGTTCTGCCCGGATTATTGATTTGGTCGCACCCATCGGAAAAGGGCAACGTTCGTTGATCGTGGCCCCGCCCCGTACGGGTAAAACAGTGCTGTTGCAAAACATCGCAACCAGCATCGAACAAAACCATCCCGAATGTTATCTGATCGTCTTGCTTATCGACGAGCGTCCCGAAGAGGTGACGGATATGCAGCGTTCCGTCAAAGGTGAGGTTGTCAGCTCGACCTTTGACGAACCAGCAACCCGGCACGTCGCCGTATCTGAAATGGTGATCGAGAAAGCTAAGCGACTGGTGGAACATAAGCGAGACGTTGTGATCCTGCTCGATTCTATCACGCGCCTTGGTCGCGCGTTTAACACGGTTGTGCCGTCCTCGGGTAAGGTTCTGACCGGTGGTGTGGATGCCAACGCCTTGCAGCGTCCAAAGCGCTTCTTTGGGGCCGCGCGGAACATCGAAGAAGGCGGATCGCTCACAATTATCGCAACAGCGCTGATCGAAACCGGAAGCCGTATGGATGAGGTGATCTTTGAAGAATTCAAAGGCACCGGTAACTCAGAAATCGTGTTGGATCGCAAAGTGGCGGATAAACGTGTGTTCCCCGCCATGGACATCCTCAAATCTGGGACCCGGAAGGAAGAGCTATTGGTGGATAAGATCGACCTGCAAAAAACTTTCGTTCTGCGCAGAATTCTGAACCCAATGGGCACCACGGATGCGATCGAGTTCCTGATCTCAAAACTCAAGCAGACCAAAACCAATTCGGATTTCTTCGACTCGATGAACACCTAAGATCGGTGTCAGCGGGGGCCTGACCCAATGGATACGATTTTTGCGCTCTCGACGGCACCTGGCAAGGCCGGTGTGGCCATTGTACGAGTGTCAGGGCCTATGGCCCATAGTGCTGTAAAAACCCTGTGTGGTCAGCTCCCTGTCCCACGTACGGCCACCGTGCGCGTGTTGAAGGATCAAGATGGCAATGTGTTGGATCAAGCGTTGGTATTGGTCTTTGACGCGGGCCATAGCTTTACGGGCGAAGCGTCTGTTGAATTTCACTGCCATGGAAGTGTTGCAATCACAGCAGCCGTGCTGTCCGCGCTGAGCAAGATGTCTGGACTTCGCCACGCCGAGCCGGGTGAATTCACTCGCCGGGCTTTGGAAAATGGCCAGCTTGATCTCGCCCAGGTCGAGGGGCTTTCTGATCTCATTGAAGCAGAAACTGAAGCCCAACGCCGTCAGGCTTTGCGCGTGTTCAGCGGAGAACTTGGAACGAAAGCAGAAAATTGGCGTCGAGATCTTATCCGTGCGGCTGCTTTGCTTGAGGCGACCATTGATTTTGCTGATGAAGACGTTCCGGTCGACGTGTCCCCCGAAGTGTCAGGTCTTGTATCGCGGTCGATTCAGTCGCTCCAGGAAGAGATTTCAGGCGTTGAGGCTGCAGAACGCATCCGCACAGGATTTGAAGTCGCTATTGTAGGCGCGCCGAATGTTGGCAAATCTACGTTGTTGAACGCTTTGGCAGGACGGGACGCTGCAATTACCTCAGAATATGCAGGCACAACCCGAGACGTAATCGAGGTACGAATGGACCTTGGAGGGCTTCCTGTCACGGTTCTGGACACTGCTGGCCTACGAGAAACGGATGATGTTGTGGAGTCCTTAGGGATTGATCGTGCGCGCGAGAGAGCGGCCCGATCTGATCTGAGAGTGTTTCTGGTAGAATCTATTCAAGATATTGATATTAAAAAAGAAAAATACGATATTGTTCTTTTCCCGAAGGGAGATTTACGCGATAGTCCTGTTGGCTCCGTGTCCGGGGTCACGGGTTTGGGCGTATCGGATCTAGTGCTCCAAATCACGAACATCCTCAAGTCCCGCGCGTTGGACGTTGGCATTGCAACGCGCCTACGGCATGGGCAAGCGATGCAACGTGCAGTTCAACATCTCGAGCAGGCTCAATATCTTGTGTCGTCGGGTGAAGAAGCGGCTGACATTACTGCTGAGGAGTTTCGATCTGCTATCAGAGCTCTTGATTCTCTGGTAGGACGCATAGATGTGGAGAATGTCTTGGACGAAATCTTTGCTAGCTTTTGCTTGGGTAAATAGGCGTTCGCTTTTGGGGAGTGTTTCACGTGAAACATTTTGATGTCATCGTTATTGGTGGTGGGCATGCTGGCTGTGAAGCTGCACATGCCTCTGCGCGCATGGGAGCAGCAACAGCGCTGATTACCCTTCGTCGCGATGGCATTGGCGTCATGTCATGTAACCCTGCCATTGGGGGGTTGGGCAAAGGCCATCTGGTGAGAGAAATTGATGCGCTAGATGGCGTGATGTCTCGCGTCGCTGACGCGGCGGGTATTCAGTTTCGCTTGCTAAATCGTCGCAAGGGTCCTGCGGTACAAGGTCCGCGGGCGCAGGCTGACCGCGCAATTTATCGTGACGTCATGCTAAAGGAAACCGAAACACAGCAAAACCTGACGATCATTGAAGGTGAAGCAGTCGACTTCATCATGGATGGCCATCGGGTTTCCGGAATGGTTCTGGCTGATCGTTCTGAAATCCATTCCCGATCGGTGATTTTGACGACCGGTACGTTTTTGCGAGGCGTCATTCATATCGGAGACGTTTCTCGGCCAGGGGGACGTATTGGTGATAAACCTTCGGTTAAATTAGCTGAGCGCATCGATAGTTTTGACATGTCATTGGGGCGCCTTAAAACAGGAACGCCACCTCGCCTGTCGGGAAAGACGATCAAGTGGGACGAGTTGGAAAGCCAGCCTGGCGATGACGAGCCCGTGCTTTTTTCCTTTATGTCAAAAGCGACTTCCGCGCGGCAAATTTCATGCGGTATTACGCACACCAATCCGCTCACGCATGAAATAATTGAGAAAAACCTATCCAGATCAGCGATGTACGGGGGTCATATCGACGGTGTCGGTCCACGATATTGCCCGTCGATCGAAGATAAAATCGTGAGGTTTGCAGATAAGTCGTCGCATCAGATATTTCTCGAACCTGAAAGTCTTTCCAACGATCTGATTTATCCAAACGGAATTTCTACATCTCTACCTGTTGAAGTGCAGGAAGAGTACGTTCATTCGATCAAGGGGTTGGAGACTGCTGAAATCGTGCAGCCAGGCTATGCCATTGAATATGATTACGTTGATCCCCGAGCGTTAAATACCCAACTGGGTGTGCGGAATGTTCCAGGCCTTTATCTGGCGGGCCAAATCAACGGAACAACTGGATACGAGGAGGCTGCAGCTCAAGGCCTTGTTGCAGGGCTTAATGCGGCGTTGGTATCAGCAGATAAAGAACCCATCAGCTTTAGTCGTTCTGACAGCTACATTGGCGTAATGATTGATGATCTGACGACCCGTGGGGTTTCGGAACCCTATCGAATGTTTACCTCTCGCGCTGAATTTCGCTTGTCGCTGCGCGCAGACAATGCAGATCAACGTTTGACACCTGTTGGGATTGCCTTGGGATGCGTCAGCAACCAACGCCAAAAGGTGTTTGAAGAAAAAATGGGCAAACTTGATGAAGGCCGGAAGCTCTTGGATTCTCAGGCGTTTACGCCAAAGCAATTGCGCACGGCTGGTCTTGATGTAAAAGAAGATGGTTCCCGCCGAACAGCTTTCCAGCTGTTATCCTTTCCCGATATCAATTTTGATGTGATTGATTCTTTGAATGCGGGTTTTGCAGATATAGACGGCGAAACCAGAAGCCAGCTTGAGAAAGATGCGCTTTATCACAATTACATTGAGCGGCAGAAACGAGATGTTGAACTCATGCGCCGCGACGAAGAAAAAACGATCCCTGCTGATTTTGATTATAGTCAGATCACCGGGCTTTCTAATGAGCTGCTGTCAAAGCTGACGACAGTGCGCCCGACTACCTTGGCGCAAGCTGGCCGAATAGATGGTATGACGCCTGCTGCTCTTACGTTGCTGTTGATGAGGTTGCGCCAATCCAAGGGAAGTAAGTCAGCATGATCTCTCATGAAGAGATAGGTGTTTCACGTGAAACATTCGAGAGGCTGAAAACATACGTGGAGCTTCTGAAAAAATGGAATCCACGTATCAATCTGATTTCAAAATCCACGTTACCTGATGTTTGGGTCCGTCATGTCCAGGATTCAGTTCAAATCTCCAATTTGGCGCCCAAGCCCTGTAAAATATGGGGCGACTTAGGATCAGGTGGGGGATTTCCCGGGCTTGTTGTTGCAATAATGGCTTTGGAAACTGGGACACCAGGTCAGGTTTTCCTTGTAGAAAGTGACCAACGTAAATGCGCATTTTTGCGCACGGTAATCCGTGAAACTGGCGCGCGCGCTGAGGTCATAAACAAACGGATCGATGAAGTAAAAGGTTTGAATGCGGATGTGATCTCTGCCCGAGCATTGGCCAGTTTATCCAATTTGCTAGAGTTCGCAGAAATTCACCTTTCTCCAAATGGCACAGCAATTTTTCCCAAAGGAGTGAGTTGGGAAAAAGAACTGATTGAGGCGCAAGCCCTGTGGAGTTTCAAACACCATGTTGTTAAAAGTCAAACTGAGACGGGCCCCGTCATACTAAGCATCACCGGAGTTTCACGTGTCTGACCCATTACGCCCTCATGGACCAAAGATCATCGCGGTTGCTAACCAAAAAGGTGGGGTGGGAAAAACAACGACGACAATCAACCTGGGTGCAGCGCTTGCGGAGGCAGGCCAGAATGTTCTGATCGTGGATCTTGATCCTCAGGGAAATGCATCAACAGGTTTGGGTATTGATGCCGCAGATCGTGAATTCACGACGTATGAATTGTTGTTGGAGGAAATTGAGCTTGGGTCAGTTATACAAGAAACTGAAACTGCAAATCTAAGCATAATTCCGGCCACTGTTGATCTGAGCTCGGCTGATATGGAGTTGATCTCAAATGAAAAACGCAGCTTCATGCTGCATGACGCTCTTCGTCAGCCTGCGATTGATGAATATGAGCTTGATTATGTATTGATTGACTGCCCCCCGTCGCTCAACCTTTTGACGGTGAATGCAATGGTTGCTGCTCATTCGGTTCTGGTTCCGTTGCAATCCGAGTTCTTTGCACTCGAAGGTTTGTCTCAACTTATGCTCAGCATTCGTGAAGTGCGCCAAACGGCCAATCCTGATCTGCGAATAGAAGGGGTTGTTTTGACAATGTTTGATGTCCGTAACAATCTCTCTACCTTGGTAGAACAAGATGCACGCGATAATTTGGGCGAATTGGTCTTTCAAACACGCATTCCGCGCAATGTAAGGGTGAGCGAAGCTCCCTCCTTTGCGCAGCCGGTAATCAGTTACGATTCCACCTCAAAAGGCGCAAACGCATATCGCGATTTGGCTAAGGAATTGGTCCGAAACAACCGCAAATAGGCGGGAACTATCAGGGGGTCTGTCATGGCGGACAAGAAATCAAAAAGAGGGCTCGGGCGAGGGTTATCTGCCCTCATGGCGGATGTTTCAGAAGTACCAGCGCCAGAAAACGCCCCTGCTCGGGCGGATCTGATGGTTCCTATCGAAAAGGTCAGTGCCAATCCCGACCAGCCAAGGCGGAGTTTTGATAAACAACAATTGGAAGATTTGGCGAATTCAATTCGCGAAAAGGGCATCATCCAGCCCTTGATTGTTCGAACACATCCTAAGCGAAGGGCCGAGTTTGAAATTGTTGCTGGCGAACGTCGTTGGCGCGCTGCGCAAATGGCAAAACTACATGAAGTCCCTGTTATTGTTAAAGAATTTGACGATACAGAGGTGCTTGAAGTAGCGATTATTGAGAATGTTCAACGAGCTGATCTGAACCCGGTAGAAGAGGCCTTGGGGTATAGCCAATTGATGGATAAGTTCGGGCACACCCAGGAAAAGCTGGCAGAGGTTCTGGGAAAAAGTCGAAGCTATATCGCAAACATCGTCCGGCTTTTGCAGTTGCCGCGAGAGGTTCAGGCTTTTCTACAAGAAGGTAAATTATCTGCAGGACATGCCCGCGCATTGATCACTGCCGAAGATCCCGTGGCCTTGGCCCGTGAAGTCATCAGAAAAGACCTGTCCGTGCGAGAGACAGAGAAACTGGCCAAGGCTGGTCTGACGAATATTTTCTCTGACAAGGGCACTCCAAAAGCTAAAACTGTGGGTGACAAAGATGCGGATACTAAGATGTTGGAGGGTGATCTTTCCGCCAATCTTGGCATGAAAGTTTCCATTGATCACAAGCCCGGTCAGGAAGGTGGTTCAGTGACCATCCGTTATTCATCCTTGGACGAACTTGATGATCTATGTCGAGTCCTTAGTTCAACATAATATATAAATATCAAATACTTATGTTTCAACTCGGCAATAACTCTTCGATGATGGCATTCAACACCATCCTGCCTTTTAGGGTGGTCCGCAACGAATTGTCTGCTACTTCGATCATGCCGAGGTCTTGAAGATTGGCCAAAGTATCAAAGCAGATCGGATCGCCAGACAAGGCTGCGTATCTTTCAAGATCAACGCCTTGTGTGATACGCAATCCCATCATTACATACTCAGAAGCTTGATCATTGCCGCTCAAGTATGTGTGCGGTTTTTCACTTTGATCTGATGAAACCGCCTGCAGCCATTTGTCCGGTATCGACCAGGCTTCGGTTGCATATTTTTGCCCATCCACAGTAATCCGGCCATGGGCGCCGGGTCCGATTCCAATGTAGTCCCCGTAGCGCCAATAGATCAGGTTATGGCGCGATTCAGAACCTGATCTGGCATGGTTTGACACTTCGTAGGCCGGCATGTCTGCTGCTTCGCAGATGTCTTGGGTCAACTCGTACATATCTGCGGCAACGTCATCTTCGGGTAGCCCGCGAAGTTTGCCGCGGGCGTAACGATCCCCGAAGGCTGTCCCGGCTTCAATCGTCAATTGGTAAAGAGACAAATGATCCGCAGCCATATCCAGCGCTGTCTCAAGTTCGATTTGCCAATCCGCGATGGATTGATCCTGACGGGCATATATCAGATCAAAGCTGACGCGATCAAAATGTGTGCGGGCCACATCAAAGGCCTGACGTGCTTCTGCTACGGAATGAATTCGACCGAGTCGTTTCAAATCACGATCGTTCAAGGCTTGAATGCCCATAGAAACACGCGAAACGCCCGCCTGCGCAAATGCGCGAAACCGTGATGATTCAACGGATCCCGGATTTGCCTCTAGTGTTATCTCAAGATTATTTGCTGTCGGCCAGCTTTGGTGAATGCGGTCAATGATCGCATGCACGGTCTCCGGAGCCATCAAGCTGGGAGTGCCACCACCAAAAAAAACCGAGTTCAAGACACGATCTTGAAGGAGCGCGGCATACCGATCAATTTCTGAAAGATACGCTGCCTGCCACGCTTTTTGGTCAATTTTGCGAGAGACGTGTGAATTGAAATCACAATAAGGACACTTCGCCTCGCAAAATGGCCAGTGGATATAAAGGCCAAAGCCTCCGTTTTTCCAGTCCTCAGCCAAAGCAACCTTTCACGAGCCTTTTAAAAGCATCGGCGCGGTGGCTGATCTTGTTTTTTTCCCAGCGATCCATCTCGCCGAAGGTGATGTCGTGTCCATCTGGTGTGAAGATTGGGTCATAGCCATGGCCTTGGTCACCACGCATGGGCCAAGTGATTTGGCCGTTGATGACACCCGGAAAAACCTCATCATGACCATCAGGCCAGGCCAACACCAGCGTACAGCAGAACCGTGCGCGCCAGGGCTTGGAAGTGGAGCCCGCGATCAATTCTTCATACGCCCGGGTCATCGCCATGACGAAATCACGGCCAACACCGGTCTCGGCCCAATCCGCGGTGTAAACACCGGGAGCCCTGTCAAGCGCGTCGATTTCCAAACCGGAATCATCCGACAATGCAGGAAGCCCAGTTGCCTGAGCAGCCGCATGCGCCTTGATTCGAGCGTTGCCCACGAAAGTGGATTCGGTTTCATCCGGTTCCGACAAACCCTTTTCGGCAGCACCCACAACAGAGACTTTGTATGGGGCCAACAATGCGGCGATTTCTTCCAGCTTGCCCGCGTTATGCGTGGCCACCAAAAGCGTATCGCCGTCAAATTTACGCATTGGTCGCCGCCAATTGCATCGCGGCCAGTTCGCCCACACCTTTTTCAGCCAAATCCATCAATTGATTCATCTGATCGCGGCTGAAAGTGGATCCTTCGGCGCTCATCTGCACTTCAATCAGCTTGCCGGATTGGGTCATGATAAAGTTGCCGTCGACCCCTGCTTCGCTGTCTTCTGGATAATCCAGATCCAACACCGGCTGACCGGCGTAAATACCACAGCTGATCGCGGCGACAGGGTCAACCAATGGATTGCTGATCACATCTCCAGCTTTCATGAGTTTGTTTACAGCGAGACGCAATGCAACCCACCCGCCCGTGATGGAGGCACAGCGAGTGCCGCCATCTGCCTGAATAACATCGCAATCAATGGTGATCTGACGTTCACCCAAGGCCACACGGTCGACACCAGCGCGCAGGCTGCGGCCGATAAGGCGTTGAATTTCGACAGTTCGCCCACCTTGTTTGCCCGCCGAGGCTTCGCGGCGCATGCGACTGGTGGTTGAACGAGGCAGCATTCCGTATTCGGCAGTGACCCACCCCAATCCGGATCCTTTGATAAACGGCGGAACACGATCTTCAATTGTTGCGGTGCACAGAACATGTGTGTCCCCCATCTTGATCATGCAGGACCCTTCAGCATGTTTTGTTACTCCGGTCTCAATTGAAACCGCACGCATTTCACTTAAATCTCTACCGGACGGGCGCATGTTGTATTCCTTTTCTGTGTCACCACAGGGGATACGGTTGGCAACAGCGCGGTGCAACCCCGATTGACCTTTTTGCGCGCGGGTCTTTAATGGCAGGTCAGATAGGACACCCAAGCTGATGAATGACGCCAGTCAAATCCTGGAAGAAATGAATGACCGCTCGCGCGAAGTGTTTCGGCGCGTGGTAGAATCATATCTGGCGACAGGTGATCCGGTAGGATCGCGCACCTTGACCCGTGAACTAAGTGAAAAAGTAAGTGCCGCCACCATTCGCAACGTGATGCAAGACCTTGAGTATCTCGGTCTGCTCGATAGCCCACACATATCTGCCGGCCGCGTTCCAACGCAACAAGGTTTGCGGATGTTCGTCGATGGTTTGCTTGAAGTTGGCGACTTGCAGGGCAACGATCGCGAGATGATTGATGCCACGTTAGGAAGCAATTCAGATGATGTCAGCACAGCGCTTGACCGCGTTGGGTCAGCCTTGTCCGGAGTGACCCATGGTGCGTCATTGGTATTGACGCCAAAGCGTGAAGCTCCAATCAAACATATCGAATTTGTTGGCCTTGGCCCGGATCGAGCGCTTGTTGTGTTGGTTTTTGGTGATGGTCATGTGGAAAACCGGATCTTCACGCCGCCTCCCGGACAAACGCCCAGCTCCATGCGTGAGGCGGCAAACTTCCTGAATGCTTTGATCGAAGGCAAGACCTTGTCGGATTTGCAAACAGATATCGCAAAACAGATTGCCCAGCGCAGGCAGGAAATTGATCAGCTGGCCCATAGTCTGGTTGAGAGCGGTTTGGCGGTTTGGGACAATGGAGAGGAATCCTATGAACGCCTGATCGTGCGCGGCCGCTCAAATTTGCTGAATCCCGAGACCGAAGAAGAAGAGCTGGACCGCATCAAAACCCTCTTTGATGACCTCGAACGCAAGCGCGATATCGCTGAATTTCTAGAACTGACTGATGAGGGAGAAGGTGTTCGCATTTTTATTGGCTCTGAGAACAAACTTTTCTCACTTTCGGGTTCCTCTTTGGTGGTGTCTCCCTATATGAATGCCGATCGAAAGATCATCGGTGCGGTGGGCGTGATTGGCCCCACCCGCCTGAACTACGGACGGATTGTGCCCATTGTGGACTACACGGCGCAATTGGTTGGCAAGATAATCGCTGACCGAAGTTAGAGGTGAGACATGGCAGAGCCAAACGAAGACGATTTCCTGGATGATATTGAAAAAGCCATGGAAGACGAGTTTGAACAGGATATGGCGGAAATTTCCGAAGAAGAGGCTGAAATAGACACTCTTCGTGCGGAACGGGATGCACTGCAAGACAAGTTCATGCGCGCCCTTGCAGAGGCAGAAAATGCGCGGAAACGATCTGATAAAGACCGCCGTGAAGCACAGCAATATGGTGGGTCACGTCTGGCGCGAGATATGTTGCCTGTCTACGATAACATGAAGCGGGCGCTCGATTCCGTGTCAGACGAACAACGCGAATCGTCAAAGGCACTGATTGAGGGAATTGAACTGACCATGCGCGAATTGCGCAATGTGTTCGAAAAGCACGGCGTCACGGTTATCACTCCCGCCGTTGGTGACAGGTTTGATCCACAACTGCACGAAGCCATGTTTGAGGCCCCTCTGCCAGGAACCAAAGCTGGAGATATTATTCAAGTCTCTGCCGAAGGCTTCATGCTACATGATCGGATTTTGCGCCCTGCTCAAGTCGGAGTGTCGTCGCAAACCGGATAACTGTTAGGGGGCCACGTGGCCCCCTAAATTTTTCAGGACGTCATATGATACGGCTCACCTCTTTTCTCTTTCTTATCTTAATAATCTGTACTCCCGTTACAGCTCAGACCAACTATCCTGACTTCAAAGACCTTTACGTAAATGATTTTGGGAGCTTGCTGAGCAGCGCTCAAGAACGTTCCATTCGCACCAAGTTGAAAGAACTGCGCGACAAACGCGATATCGAGTTTACTGTGGTAACAATCCGCCGATTGTCCGATTACGGACATGAAGAACCTATTGAGCCGTTTGCAACGGAGCTCTTCAATGCTTGGGGCGTTGGGAATGCCTATCGCAATGATGGTGTCATGATGTTGGTTTCGCGTGATGACCGGAAGATGCGAATCGAAGTGGGTTCAGGTTACGGGTCGTCCAAGAATCCTGCGATGAAACGCATTATTGATCGCAAGATCACGCCGCGCTTCAAACAGTCTGAGTATTTTGAAGGTATCTCGGATGGGGTTGATGCTGTGGTTCACAATCTGGTTGGTGAATACCCGGGCGAGATTGATGGCAGCTTTGTGCAAAAGACAAAGGGCACCTTGTCGCGGTTGTTCGATCTGCTGAAATGGGCGCTCTGGCCCCTGGGCGCGGCGATGGCTGGATTCGGTTTTTGGATGTATCGGCGTTGGATTCGATTTCACAAACGACGCTGCCCCGTAGACAGCACCAAGATGCAATTGCTGGCGGAACATTGGGACGACAAGCATCTGAATGAGGGCGAACGCACCGAAGAAGAACTCAAGAGTGTCGATTACGATGTGTGGCTGTGCCCCGAATGTGAGCACGTCACAATCGAGGCATTTAAGGCATGGTTCAGCCGGTTTAGTGCCTGTCGCGCCTGCGACTTCAAGACACTTGAAGGGACCACTATTATTCTTAGCCAGGCCACGACGTCGTCGACGGGACAAAAGCGAATAGACTACAATTGTCATAATTGCGACGAGAATTACTCGGTTACAAAGGTGATCCCCAGAGTGTCAAAATCGTCCTCATCTTCCAGCGGAGGATCGTCGTCATTTGGCGGAGGATCGTCTTCAGGCGGAGGCGCCAGCGGCAGCTGGTAATTCGGCTTAACGTGGCACGGATGTTGAACGTTTGCGCTCAAACACCAAAACGCCCGCTTCCCACGCGCGCGTTTCTTCCTCGATCTGAAACGTTGTCGCTTCGCCTTTCATTCGGAACACGCACTCTGTGTTAACGTTCCAGTTCCCCCGACCCAGTCCTCGGGTCCAAACCATCTCAACCGATGCGCTGGCCGGATCAGCACAATCTATCGACCAGAATTCAGTTACTTTGCTTTGCGTGACTAACCCAGTGCCCTGATCCTTCCGGCTGCCATGATCTCCCGTGATCTTCATTGTGATGGTTCCATCTGGATGATCTTGCCATTCCTTTTGCTCATCCGGAGGATCCAATTGCTGGGATGGACGCAAAGTCAGCGGCGGAGGTAGATCGAATTCGGTTTCACCCACCTCTCCAGTTAAAATCGGCAGTGAAATTGAACCTTCGGTCAATGTCAGACAGAAGTTTTCGCCCTCTGGCCAGCAATAGGGCCAATAGCTCCCTGAAACGGAGAGGCGTAATTGGTGTCCGGCGGGAATTTTATATGCGGACTGGTCCAAGGGAATGCGTATTTCAAAAAATTCGTCCGGCTCCAGATCAGTCTTTTCCTCAAAACTGTATCTATGGCGTAGATTTAGCATCCCCAGTGAGATCAACACTGCTTGCCCATCTGGACGGACGTCGCTGAGACGAACAATCACTTGTCCCTGAGGCTTGTCACAGGCCAGTTTCAATCGAACCTCAGGCGCACCGATGATCGTTTGATCATTGTCCAGGGGTGCTCTGTCAAAACAGACGGCATTAACATCATCAACGGTTTGATTGTCCGGCAATTCGCCTGGGCCAAATCCAAATGGAAAGAACTCACCTGACGCACGACCAACGCGCATATTCGTCTCTATTTCCGCGGAAAAAGACTCGGATACACCTAAACTTCCAGATCCAAAGCCCAATACGTTGTGCTCAATCGCCTCGCTTGGCCAATCAGAAAACGCTAGCCATTTGCCGGGTTTAAAATCATGGGACGGATTTGGCGCTATGCTGTCCATGACATACACTCGATATGCAGGATCTGATTCAGCGCCGTTGTTGATATCTTTAAGCCAACGATCCCACCATCTCAGGGCGACATTCAGGTAGTCAATCGCAGGTCCGATGGTGCTGACATGCGGATATTTATGGCCCCATGGCCCCATGATCGCTTGGGTGTTTCCCGAAGAATTTTCAAGCATCGCCGCCATGGCATTGCGATACCCATCGTGTTGTCCGCCGATAACCAGAACGGCGGCATCAATTTCGTTGTACGCTTCGCAAACAGATCCGTGTTTCCAATAATCGTCTCGATCTGAATGTTGGGCCCAGCGCTCTGCTAAAAAGGGCGCATTCTCAAGTCTTTTTAACCAGGACTCTCGCCAATCCGTTCTTAGAATTGGGTCAGGTGGCGTGGAAAACCATGATGCCGCCGTCGCTGCCCAGCCAATATTTTCGCCCAGTTGAATGCCACCCTTATAGTGGATGTCATCCGCAAAGCGATCCACTGTCGTGCCTATTGAAATGACCGCCTTTAGCGCCTTGGGGCGACGCGCGGCGATCTGCATTCCGTTGAAGCCACCCCAGGAAATGCCCTGCATACCGACGTTGCCATTGCACCAAGGCTGAGCCGCGAGCCACGCAATGATGTCTTCGCCGTCCCGAAGCTCTTGTTCGGAATACTCATCGTCAAACAGCCCCTCACTGTCCCCACACCCGCGCCGATCCACACGAAAGCAGGCATACCCATGGGCGGCAAACCATGGATGCATCGTTTCATCTCGGTCAATAGTCCCGTCAGACTTTCGATAGGGTAGATATTCCAAAATGACTGGAACAGGCTCTGTTAATGCCGAATTTGGTATCCATGCCCGAGCAGACAGTCGGGTTCCGTCAGGCAATGGGATTGCAAAATCATTGTCTTCTATCACTCGATCTGACCTTTGAGTTCATAAATCAGATCCAACGCGTCCTTTGCAGTCATTTCGTCTGGAAACACGTCTTTTAAGCGTTCTTCGACTGCGGATGGCGCTTGGATTTTAACTGGTGGCGGAGGCGTCGCTGCAAACAAAGGTAAATCATCAATCAAAGCTTCACGTGCGCCACCGCCCTCGCGCTCGCCTTTTTCCAGAGCATCCAAAACAACACGGGCCCGATTGACCACTTGGTCGGGCAACCCGGCCAACTTGGCGACCTGCACTCCGTAACTGCGATCTGCGGCGCCCTTGCGTACTTCGTGCAAAAAAATGACATCGCCATCGTGTTCTTTAACCGCGACGGTGGCGTTTTCAACGCGCTCCAATGTGTCACTCAGATTGGTCATTTCGTGATAATGCGTGGCGAACAAGGCGCGGCATCCATTTTCCTCGTGGAGGTGTTCCAGCGTTGCCCATGCGATACTCAAACCGTCATATGTGGCTGTACCGCGTCCGATTTCATCTAATATCACGAAGGCACGGTCGTCAGCTTGGTTCAGAATTGCTGCGGTTTCGACCATTTCCACCATGAAAGTTGATCGTCCTCGTGCCAGATCGTCTGATGCACCCACACGACTGAACAACTGGCCGAGAATACCGATGTGGGCCGACGTTGCGGGCACGTAGCTGCCGATTTGCGCGAGCAATGCAATCAGCGCATTCTGGCGTAGAAAAGTGGATTTACCGGCCATGTTCGGCCCGGTCAAAAGCCAAATATCTGCGCCCTGCCCTAAATTGCAGTCATTTGCTATAAACGGCACACTTCCCTGAGCGCACAGCGCTGGTTCGACCACTGGATGTCGCCCACCTTGAATGGCAAGCGTACGGGAATTGTCGACCTTGGGCAAACACCAGTTTTCACCCTGTGCGAGATCAGCCAGAGATGTGGCGATATCCAATTCTGCCAAACCCCGTGCGGCCTGGGTAATCTTAGCAGAAACATCAAGAATCGCGGCTTTTATGATGTTATAGAGCCGCTTTTCTATTTCAAGGGCACGACCGCCAGCGTTCAAAATTTTGGTTTCCATTTCGCTGAGCGATAACGTGGTAAACCTGACTTGATTCGCTGTGGTCTGTCGGTGTTTGAACGTTTCGTTCAAAGGCTCTGACAGCATTTTTTCTGCATGAGTCGAGGTGACTTCGACAAAGTAACCCAGGACATTGTTGTGTTTAATTTTCAATGTCTGAATGCCAGTGAGTTCCGCGTATTCGCTTTGCATTCCGGCAATCACGCTTCGACCTTCGTCGCGCAGTGTCCGGGCTTCGTCTAACTCAGCGTCGTATCCAGGCGCAATGAACCCACCATCACGTACCAAAAGCGGAGGCTCTGCTACAAGTGACTGATCCAATAGATCAAGCAAATCTCCATGACCGCGCAAGCCTTCAATCGCGTCGTTCAGAAGGCGCGGCAGTTCCTTGTCTTTCAGCAGTGCAGAAATGTCTTCAGCCTGTTCGAGACCATTGCGGATTGCAGCCAGATCGCGTGGACCGCCGCGATCAAGCGCAAGACGGGACAGGGCGCGGTCAAGATCAGGTACTTTGCGCAGTGCTTCGCGCAACTCTGTTGCGACGCGGTTGTAATCTAGTGCGAACGAGATACCATCCAATCGGTCCTGTATGACGTTCAGCTGGCGAGACGGGGAAGACAACCTGCGTTCCAACAACCGCCCACCTCCTGCCGTCACAGTGCGGTCGATTGCTGATAATAGTGAACCAGAGCGTCCACCGGACAACGAATGAGTTAGCTCGAGATTGCGCCGGGTGGCGGCATCAATTTGCATCGCGCCGGTTTCGGCTTCGCGCTGTGGTGGTTGCAACAGCGGCAGCTTGCCCTTTTGCGTAATGTCGAGGTAATCGACGATTGCGCTCATCGAGGCAACTTCGCAACGCGTGAACTGACCATATGCGTCCAGTGTGCTGACACCAAACAACTGACACAATCGAGGTTCGCCCGTGGTACTGTCAAATGACGCCCTCCCTAGAGGTGTCAGGGCTGCACCCGCTTCCTCAATAATCTCGATAAGAGTGGGATCTTCTTCATCGGTGATGACCACTTCGCTTGGGCGTAGACGGGCAAGTTCGGGACCGAGGCGCGCGGGGGTCAGCGGCATGACGTGCAACGATCCGGTTGAGATATCGACCCACGCAAGGGCCGCACTGCCGCGCACATTTGCATAACTGGCAAGATAGTTGTGACGACGCGCCTCGAGCAGGCTTTCTTCGGTTAGAGTACCGGGCGTGACCAGCCGTACCACATCGCGCTTTACCACAGATTTAGAGCCGCGTTTCTTAGCCTCGGCCGGGTTTTCCATCTGTTCGCAAACTGCCACGCGGAATCCTTTGCGGATCAGTGTCAGCAAGTATCCATCGGCGGAATGTACCGGGACACCGCACATGGCGATGTCTTCGCCCAGATGCTTGCCGCGTTTGGTCAGCGCAATATCAAGTGCAGCGGAAGCCGCGACAGCGTCATCGAAAAACAGCTCGTAGAAATCACCCATCCGGTAAAACAACAAGGCATCCGGATACCCAGCTTTGAGTTCCAGATACTGCGCCATCATGGGCGTTACGGCCGATTTGGCTGATGTCACGTGCGACCCCCCGGTTTGCTGTGCAGAACCTTACAAACCAAGCGTGGCAGACGAAAGGACAAAGAGCGATCCGGTTGAGCCCGCCTTTATCACTCGCTAAGAGGGAGTGAACCACTGTCACTGGAAAGATCAATAAAATGGCCAAACCCAAGTTCACTGCGGAAGAGGCGCTGGCCTTTCACCTAGAACCCACTCCAGGCAAATTTGAAATTCAGGCCACCGTGCCCATGACGACGCAGCGCGATCTGAGCCTTGCGTATTCTCCTGGCGTTGCGATTCCGTGTCTGGCCATCGCGGATAATCCCGAAACGGCGTATGATTACACCAATAAGGGCAACCTAGTCGCTGTAATTTCCAACGGCACGGCGGTGTTGGGTCTGGGCAATCTGGGCGCGCTGGGCAGTAAACCGGTTATGGAAGGCAAAGCCGTGTTGTTCAAACGGTTTGCTGACGTCAATTCGATCGACATTGAACTGGATACAGAAGATCCAGATGCCTTCATCAATGCGGTGCGATTGATGGGCCCGACCTTTGGTGGCATCAATTTGGAAGACATTAAGGCGCCCGAGTGCTTCATCATCGAACAACGCCTCAAGGAAGAAATGGATATTCCTGTCTTCCACGATGACCAGCATGGCACAGCGGTGATCTGTGCCGCTGGCCTGATCAATGCGCTGCACATCTCGGACAAGAAGATCGAAGATGTGAAGATCGTGCTGAATGGCGCGGGGGCTGCGGGGATCGCGTGTATCGAGCTGCTCAAATCCATGGGCGCGCGGCATGAAAACTGCATTGTGTGCGATACCAAGGGCGTAATCTATCAGGGCCGTGAGGCCGGGATGAACCAGTGGAAATCAGCCCATGCTGTAAAGACAGAGCTGCGCACGCTTGAAGAAGCCATGAAAGGTGCGGATGTTTTTCTGGGTGTCTCTGTCAAAGGCGCGGTCACGCCGGATATGGTGGTGTCGATGGCGGACAATCCGGTGATCTTTGCCATGGCGAACCCTGATCCCGAAATCACACCGGAAGAGGCCCATGCCGTTCGCTCGGATGCCATTGTGGCCACGGGCCGCTCGGACTACCCCAATCAAGTCAACAACGTTCTGGGGTTTCCGTATCTGTTCCGTGGCGCCTTGGATGTGCATGCGCGTGCGATCAATGACGAAATGAAAATCGCCTGTGCACAAGCGCTTGCCGAACTGGCCCGTCAGGATGTGCCGGATGAAGTTGCCATGGCCTATGGTCACAAACTTGCGTTCGGGCGCGATTACATCATTCCTGCACCATTTGACCCGCGGTTGATCCACACGATCCCGCCGGCGGTGGCGCGGGCCTGCATGAACACTGGTGCGGCGCGGCGGCCGATTATCGACATGGATGCCTATGAGGTCTCGCTCAAAGCGCGGATGGATCCAACCGCAAACATACTGCGCTCGATCAATGCACGTGCCAGAAATGCGCAAGCGCGTATGATCTTTGCAGAAGGCGACGACCCACGCGTTTTAAGAGCTGCTGTGCAGTATCAGCGCTCTGGTTTGGGTCATGCGATTGTCGTGGGTCGTGAATCAGATGTTCAAGCAAAGCTGAAAGAGGCGGGCCTTGGCGACGCGGCTGCTGAGCTGGAGATCGTAAACGCCGCCAACTCCGAGCACCTGTCCGAATACAAACGCATGTTGTATTCGCGGCTGCAACGCAAAGGGTTTGACCGCCACGATGTTCACCGATTGGCGGCGCGGGACCGTCATGTGTTCTCGGCCTTGATGCTGGCGCATGGGCACGGGGATGGTCTGGTCACGGGTGCCACGCGCAAATCGTCTTATGTGCTGGATCTCATCAACCACGTCTTTGACGCGGATGCGGACCACGGTGCTGTTGGGGTAACAGCTTTGTTGCATAAAGGGCGTATCGTTCTGATGGCCGACACCCTGGTGCATGAATGGCCGGACGAAAATGATCTTGCCAACATCGCAGAACGATCAGCCGGTGTGGCTCGCCATTTGGGTCTTGAGCCCCGCGTGGCTTTTGTGAGCTTTTCCACCTTTGGGTATCCCCGTTCTGAGCGGGCGGAGAAAATGCACATGGCGCCAGCAGTGCTAGAGGCGCGAGGTGCTGATTTTGAGTTTGAAGGTGAAATGACCGTTGATGTGGCTCTGAACCCCGAAGCGCAGAAAAGCTTCCCGTTTCAGCGTTTGAAAGGGCCAGCGAATATTCTGGTAGTACCTGCGCGTCACTCTGCGTCTATTTCGGTTAAACTCTTGCAGGAAATGGCAGGGGCGACAGTGATCGGTCCGATCCTATCTGGCATTGATGCGTCCATTCAGATTTGCTCAGTGACCGCGACGTCAAACGACATATTGAATATGGCTGTTTTGGCATCCTGTAAGGTTGGATAGAAAGGCAGAGTAGGAATGATTTTCAATCTCGGCTCGATAAATGCTGATCATTTCTACCGTGTCCCGCATCTGCCCACTCCAGGTGAGACACTTGTCGCGCAAGATTTTACCACAGGTCTTGGCGGCAAAGGTGCCAATCAGTCGGTGGCTGCAGCCCAGGCAGGATCAAAAGTGACACATATCGGCTCGGTTGGTCCGGATGGGATCTGGACGGTTGATGCGCTCAAGAGATTTGGTGTCGATGTAAATCATGTCATGCAGGTCGATGTGCCGACTGCTCATGCGATTATCAACATTGATGAAAATGGCGAAAACGCAATTGTTATCTTTCCGGGCGCAAACTTAAATCAGTCTCTAACACAGCTTGAAACGGCTCTTGACGCGGCCAAACGTGGGGACACTTTGCTTTTGCAGAACGAAACCAACCTCCAGGCCGAAGCGGCGCAAATGGCGCGTGAACGTGGGCTTTTCATTGTTTACTCCGCTGCGCCCTTTTCATCTGAAGCGGTCAAGGCTGTTGCTCCATTCGTGGATTTGCTGGTGATGAACGATATTGAAGCCAAGCAGTTGATGACCTCTCTGAGGGCGTCTCTTCAAGATCTGCCCATTTCGCGTGTGTTGGTGACCCACGGAGCGGCCGGCGCGGATTGGATCCAGGACGACAGCACGCAGCATTGCCCGGCGTTTCCGGTCGATCCAATTGATACGACTGGAGCCGGGGATTGCTTTGTTGGGTTTGTGGCAGCGGGACTTGATCAGGGTATGAGTCCGAGCGTTGCGATGCAATTGGGAGCGGCAGCTTCGGCCTTGCAGGTACAGAAAGCGGGGACAGCAGATGCTATCCCCTCACGCACGCAAGTTGATGCGTTTCTAGATCAATCAGAGTAATTTAATATTTGCCTGCAAAGGGTGCTGCTGATCCCCACAAAGCCTTGACTTTGTCATCACGGCCGCAAGCATTCCGGTACTTTTTGTAAGCGACAGATTGTTTACGCGGTCCAAATCGCGTGACCACGATCTTGGTGCCCTTATAGTAGTCCTGATGGTAGTCCTCGGCATCGTAAAACTTGGATTTGTTCAGAACCGGGGTCACGATCTTACGGCCCAATGCCGCCTGAGCCTCAGCTTTGGCCACATTCGCAATTTTCTTTTCCGCCGCGCCCGAGACAAAGATCGCCGTGCGATAGCTGTTGCCGCGATCGCAGAATTGTCCACCAGCATCTGTCGGATCAACCGAACGGAAGAACATATTCAACAATTTTTCACGGGATACTTTCGCGGGATCAAACAGAATGCGTACGGCCTCATAATGGCCCGTGCCACCCCCGGTGACATCTTTGTAACTGGGGTTCTTCTTTGATCCGCCCGTATAGCCAGACACCACTTCTTTGACGCCTTTGACCGATTCAAAGTCAGACTCAACGCACCAGAAACACCCGCCTGCCACGACCAGCTCTTCGGTGCCTGCCGCTTTGGCCGCTCCGCCTTGCGCCAGTAGGCCGACAGTGATCAACCCAGCCAATGCTATGGCTTTGATTTCGCGCATTTTGATAAACATCGAATAGCCCTCCATAAGCTGCACCAAGAGTGACGCCAAAACACTGCAATGCAAAGTCACCACATGGTGATGTCACGCGCCCGTGAGAGAAATTTATTCCTTGGCATCTATCGGCCCCCTGAATAGCGTAGTTTGTAACAAAGAGGGCGAAATGACGGACCACCAAACCACCCATCAGGCCGCAGAAGATGCGCGAAATGAAACACTTCTGATTTGGCTGAACGGCCGGGTCGTCCCCAAGGCTGAAGCTTTGGTTAGTGTATATGACAGCGGGTTCATGCTGGGCGACGGGGTTTGGGAGGGGTTGCGGCTGTATGATGGCACTTGGGCCTTTGCCGACGAACACCTGGATCGATTATTCGAGGCGGCCAAGGCGATTGATCTGGATATTGGTATGACCCGCGATCAGGTGATGCAGGCGATACTGGACACACAAGCCGCGAATGAGATGACAACAGATGCACATGCGCGTCTGATGGTTACTCGCGGTGTGAAAACGCGGCCCTTTCAGCACCCATCGCTCAGCCAGCAGGGTCCGACGATGACAATCATCATGGAGCATTCCAAGCCAAAGATCGCGCGACCTATTCGGTTGGCCACTGTCCCGCATGTGCGAGGCTTGCCAATGACCCAGGATCCCAAGCTGAATTCACATTCCAAACTGAATTGCATCCTGGCGTGTATTGCCGCTGAAAAAGCAGGTGCTGACGAGGCGTTGATGCTGGATGTGCATGGCTTTGTGAACACGACAAACGCCTGCAACTTTTTTATCGTACGCAAAGGTGCGGTATGGACCAGCACAGGTGATTACTGCATGAATGGGATTACGCGGCAGAAGGTGATTGATCTTTGCCGCGAGGATGGCATCGAAGTACATGAACGGAACTATTCTCTGGTTGATACCTACGGCGCTGATGAGGCTTTTCTAACAGGAACCTTCGGTGCGCAAACGCCAGTCGGTCGCATCGATGGGCGTCAAATCGGTGAGTGGCAGCAGGGCCCGATGACCACTCATATTCAGGGTCTGTATAAGGCTCTAATCCAGCAGAAAACGGGGTAAATCATGCGTATTGCCATGTGGTCTGGTCCGCGGAATTTGTCGACGGCGATGATGTATTCCTTCGGTGCGCGATCAGATATGGCTGTCGTGGATGAACCTTTCTATGCGGCCTATCTTTCCCAGACTGGGATAGACCATCCCATGGGCGATGACATTCTATCGTCTCAGTCCACAGATCCCGATCAGGTCATTTCTGACCTGCTGGGCCCCGTGCCGGATGGCAAACCGCATTTCTATCAAAAGCATATGTCACAGCATATGATCTCCGGAATATCGCGCGATTGGATTGAGGAGATGACAAATATTTTCCTTATCCGTCACCCTGCGCGGGTCGCTGCCAGCTTTGCCGCAAAGTTTGAAAATCCATCGCTGAGCGACATTGGTTTTGTGCAGCAGACCGAGCTGTTTGACCAACTTAAATCTGCTGGTCACGCTCCTTTGGTGATCGATTCTCATGATATTCGGCAAGCCCCCGAAACCATGCTGAAAAGCCTTTGTTCAGCGCTTGACCTGCCTTGGGACCCGGCAATGCTGTCTTGGCCAGCCGGTGGTCACAGAGATGACGGGATTTGGGCCTCACATTGGTACGGTGCGGTGCATCGTTCAACACAGTTTTCCGCCGCCGAAGGGCCCTTGCCCAATCTGACCGACGAACAGGCAGAACTGGCCCAAGGTGCGATGCCTTCTTATGAAAAACTCAGCGAATTCAAGCTCGTATAATTTTTTAGTTATTTTCTGAAACTAACCAAGCCCTCATACGTGGCTCCTTGCAAGACGACACCGAAATGTAAGGAGGACACTATGAAACTACGCTATGGAATTCTCGCTCTGACTCTGACGGCTGGTATGGGCTTTGCCGCCAGTCACTCTATGGCACCGATGGTTGAAGCCGCGGATCAGGACGTCTCAGAGGGTGTAGTCACAGCATCCAAGGTGGCAGCTGCCGAAAACGGCTGGCTGGTGGTGCATCGCACGGATGCTGACAAGAAACCCGGCCCCGTCGTGGGTTACGCCCCTATTCGCCATGGCGAAACCATGGATGTGGCCGCGATCCTCACGGAAGAGGTCAAATCAGGCGAAATGCTGATGCTGATGGTTCATTCCGAAGCGGGCGGCATGAAAACAGGTATTTTTGAATACACTCTGGGTGCCAAAGAAGACGGCCCTGTTAAGCCTGACGGCAAATTGGTGATGCAGGTGATTACAGCGCAATAAGACGCGCTTTCAAGAATTTACCAGTTTTAACGAGTAAGCTGCTGACCAGTAGGGCGGGCCATGTATTTAGTCCGCCTATTTTTTGGGAATGAATGGATTTTCGGGATTTTCCCCGTGGTACGGGCGTGGGTCACCCACCATATCAATTCCATGAACAGACGAGAATTTGGAAAGATTGTGGTTGGAACAGGCGTTGCAGCAGCAGTGCCGGTTTCTGGTATGGCTGGGGCCGCAGCGGTTCAGGCGCAGCGCAGCAAGTATATCTTTGCGGTGGCTTTGGCTCATAACCGCACGGATGTGACCGCGGAAATGATTTCGGAGATGTTCAATGTGCGCCCGTCCGAGGCGCGGGGGTTTATTCGAAAGATGGTCCGCAATGGTGTGGTTGGTGAACCCAACGCTCAAGGCGTGGCGCGTTTGGCCGAACCGTTGCAGCGGATTACATCTCAGTTGGTCGAGTATAATCCGCAAGGTGGCTATCTGGTCAAAGGCCGACTGGACGAGATGAAAGCCAAGGCCAAGGAGATGGCTGAGAAGCTGTTCGAGGATGATGCACCCGAGACGGATGTATCACCCGAAGAGATCAGCCTTTCAGACGACGATCCCGTGCGGCCAGCAGTTTCAGACGAAGCGCATTCAGCTGGATAAAGCCGGCAGCGTCTTTCTGGTCGTAGGCGCCAGCGTCATCTTCAAACGTCACATGCGCCTCGGAATAGAGCGAATGATCTGACCAACGGCCAACGGTGTGCGCGGACCCTTTGTAGAGTTTCAGACGCACGGTACCGGTGACATGGCCCTGCGAAGCATCAATCGCCGCTTGCAGCATTTCGCGTTCGGGGCTGAACCAGAAACCGTTGTAGATCAGCTCGGCATATTTCGGCATCAGTTCGTCTTTCAGATGCATGGCACCCCGGTCCATGGTGATGCTCTCGATCCCGCGATGCGCCTCAAGCAGGATTGTACCTCCGGGGGTTTCGTAAATCCCGCGAGATTTCATCCCAACAAAGCGCCCTTCAACCAGATCAAGCCGCCCGATGCCGTGTTTGCCGCCCAGCTCGTTTAGCTTGGTCAGCAAAGTGGCTGGACTCATCGCCTCGCCGTTGATGCTGACGGCATCGCCCTTTTCAAACCCGATCTCAACGAACTCCGCCTCATTCGGTGCATCCTCTGGATGCACTGTGCGCTGGTAGACGTAATCGGGTGCGGCTTCGGCCGGATCTTCCAACACTTTGCCCTCGGACGAGGTGTGTAGCAGGTTAGCATCCACGGAAAACGGTGCTTCGCCGCGTTTGTCCTTGGCCACAGGGATCTGGTGCGCTTCAGCAAATTCCAGCAGCTTGGTGCGGCTCGACAAATCCCATTCGCGCCAGGGGGCAATGACTTTGATGTCAGGATTCAGAGCATAAGCCGCCAACTCAAACCGCACCTGATCATTGCCCTTGCCGGTGGCACCATGGGCCACGGCATCCGCACCTGTTTCCTCAGCAATTTCAACCAGACGTTTGGAGATCAGCGGACGAGCGATGGAGGTGCCCAGCAGATACAACCCTTCGTAAACCGCGTTGGCACGGAACATCGGGAACACGAAGTCGCGCACGAACTCTTCGCGCACATCCTCGATGTAGATGTTCGCCGGATCAATCCCCAGCAGCTCGGCCTTTTTGCGCGCGGGGTCCAGCTCTTCGCCCTGACCCAGATCAGCGGTGAAGGTCACAACCTCGCAGCCGTATTCTGTCTGCAACCATTTCAAGATGATCGAGGTATCGAGGCCACCCGAATAGGCCAGTACAACTTTCTTGGGCGCGGACATGTAAGCATCCTTCCTGCTTAAGGGTTCGCGCTGGCGATTAGCTTGTTTTGCGGGACGGAGCAAGCAGGCTTCGGGCAAAGCAGGGTTGCATGGCAAGCGATGCTGCGTCACAGGTTTACCATGACAGATTTCCAAACCCGGGTCCGCGCCGCTGAAACCGCAATGCGCAACGTGTTCAAACGGACGCCTTTGCATAAGAACCATCACTTGTCTGAAGTGTATGGAGCTCAGATTTATTTGAAGCGAGAAGACACGACGCCAGTTCGGTCCTACAAGCTTCGCGGTGCGTTTAACGCGATGCGCAAGGTGCTTGAGGCATCACCTGAAACGTCACAATTTGTTTGTGCCAGTGCGGGTAATCACGCTCAGGGCGTGGCTTATATGTGTCGATCGCTCGAAGTACAGGGTGTGATCTTTATGCCTGTCACAACACCAGAGCAAAAGATCATGAAGACCCGATCCTTTGGCGGCTCGCACGTCACCGTGCGGTTGGTTGGCGACTATTTCGATGACACACTGGCAAGTGCTCAGGCCTATTGCGACGAGGTGAAAGGCCACTTTCTTTCACCCTTTGACGATACGGATGTGATCGAAGGGCAAGCGACCGTCGCCGCCGAGATTGAGCAGCAAATGCGGACCCTGCCCGACCGCATCATCATGCCCGTTGGTGGAGGAGGGTTATCCTCTGGGGTGGTTAGCTATTTCGGGGATCGTTGTGCATTTACACTGGTCGAACCTAATGGAGGCGCTTGTTTGAATGCGGCGCTAAAGGCGGGCAAACCGGTGAGTTTGAATCATGTAGATACCTTTGCTGATGGAGCGGCGGTGGCGCAGATCGGTCAGAGGCCGTTTGAACGGCTTAAAAAGATTGATTTGAGCGATTCACATGAGGTGAGCGAAGATCGCTTGTGCACCACGATGATGGAATTTCTGAATATCGAAGGGATCGTTTTGGAACCTGCGGGTGCCTTGTCGATTGATGTTCTCAAGGACGTTGCTGATCAGATCAAGGGAAAGACAGTTGTATGTGTCACGTCTGGTGGCAATTTTGATTTCGAACGTCTGCCTGAGGTCAAAGAGCGCGGTCTTCGGTATTCCGGTTTGAAGAAATACTTTGTTTTGCGTATGCCTCAGCGCCCGGGCGCTTTGAAGGACTTCTTAGGTATGATGGGGCCAGACGATGACATCGCTCGATTCGAATATCTCAAGAAATCTGCGCGGAACTTTGGGTCGGTTCTGATTGGTATCGAAACCAGTGCGCCAAAGAATTTTCAGGCGCTGTTTGAAAAACTGACAGATGGCGGGTTCGAGTATCGCGATATCACGGATGATGCGGTTTTGGCCGAGTTCCTGATTTAAGCGGCAGGCCGGTTTGCGAGCGTGGATAGAAACTCTGTCTTGGAAAGCTCGTAACTGGACACAACATCCGACAGATCAATTTCGCCATAATAGCCCTGCGCTGCCGCTGTTTCGCCGGTCTGACAAAGCCCTGAGAAACTTTTAAATCCCAAATTGAGCGCACTGCCCTTGAGGAAATGCAGGTGACTTTCAAGCTGATCATCGGGTACACCTTCGCGAAGAAGGGCAATCACATCTTCCACCTCTTCCAGGAAAATTTCGACCACCTCTTCAAAATCTTCCTCTCCGATTTCTTCACGCAACTCTTCAATGCGGCTCCACTCGATCATGACACTCATCCTGTTTTGGCCGAACATATGATGAATGATCAGGGTTTAACGAGGAGTTTCACGGTTCTGGAAATTTGGGTCAATTTTAATGTTCATACGACGTTAAACCATCACGTCTATCCAGTGATTTTAGGCTCAGGGTAAGCGCGTGCATAAGATCGAACAACAACAGGCCTCGGATCAAATACGCGCCGAAATTCGCGATGTTCTGGTTGTCGATGACAGTCGATTACAGCGCAAAATCCTTACCAGTTCCCTGCGTAAGTGGGGATACGATGTGCGCGAAGCCGATGACGCGACCAAGGCTCTTGCAATGTGCGCGGAAGATCCACCTGACATCGTGCTAAGCGATTGGATGATGCCGGGTATGACGGGGCTGGAATTCTGCCGGGCTTTTCGACAGCTCGCAAGTGACGAGTATGGGTACTTCATCCTGCTGACCTCAAAGAGCGAAAAGAATGAAATTGCGAATGGGCTGGATGCCGGTGCAGATGATTTTTTAACCAAACCCGTCAGCGCTCCGGAACTGCGCGCACGATTGACCGCGGGCGAACGTATCTTGCACATGCAGCGGGAGCTCAGCGACAAAAACCGCCTGATCGAGACGAGCATGCAGGAGCTGCAAAAGCTTTACGATTCTCTGGACAGCGATCTGATTGAGGCCAAGAAGCTACAGCAATCTCTGGTCAGCGAACGGTATCGCGATTTTGGATTTGCCGAGGTTTCGCTTTTGCTGCAATCGTGTGGGCATGTCGGTGGCGATCTTGTGGGCATGTTTCCCATCAGTGACACACGTGTCGGGCTTTATGGGATTGATGTGTCTGGCCACGGGATCAGCTCGGCGCTGATGACAGCGCGTTTGGCGGGTTATCTGTCAGCATCCGCGCTCGACCAGAACGTTGCCTTAAGGAAATCTGCATTCGGTGGTTATGATATACGGCCCCCGTCCGAGACAATGGCGACTCTGAACCGTCTGGTTCTGGATGAAATGGAGACCGAACTTTATTTCACCATGCTGCTGGCGGATGTGCATTTGGACACTGGGCGGGTGATCATGGCGCAGGGTGGGCACCCCCATCCCGTTGTTCAGCGGGCCAATGGATCGGTCGAGTTTACCGGATCAGGAGGATTGCCAGTCGGGCTGATTGACGGAGCCGACTACGACCAGTTTGAGATTGAACTGCGTGCCGGCGACAGGTTGCTTATTCAGTCAGATGGAATGGTGGAATGTGCCAATCCGGAGGGCGCACTGCTGGGAGAAGAGGGGCTGGCAGAAATTCTACGAGGCCTGCGTCAAACGCGAGGTGCGGCGTGTTTAGAGTCTATTATCTGGAAACTGAATGCATTCGCCTCAGATCGTGATTTTGACGATGATGTATCTGCCGTATTGTTGGAATTTAAGCCCAGCCCATGTACCGGCTGACAAAGTAGCGATCACCTTCGTTGTACAGCTTTTCTGCGGCAACGCTGGGTTCTGACCAAATGGGTGTGTGGTCGGTTTCCGTCGGCGGACCTATGCGGCGCACGGGTCGGGCGACATAGATATGGCACAGCTTTTCGGCCCACATGTCGTATTCGGGCATATAGGTAAATCGCCGAAACGCGCCCAACCGCATGGGACGCGCCACCGTCCAGCCGGTTTCTTCCATGACTTCGCGGTGCAGCGCATGTATCGGGCTTTCTCCGGGGTCAATCCCACCACCAGGTAATTGCAGCTCATAGTGGGGATCATCCTGCCAGGTCAAAAGGAGCTGATCCCTCAGGGGCAAAATTGCATAGACCCCGTGGCGCATCAGATACCGCTGATCCACCGCTGGTTTTTCTCCAAATCGTCTGATCATGACTGTGCCCCCTTGGTGCGCGTCTTGCTCTCCCTATATAGACGCGATATGCCAAACCCCGGCCTGTAAGGAAACCCCATGACGCTTGGACAAAAACTCGCCTGGGACGACACTGTGTTGCCGTTTCAGCTGGACAATTCAGATATTCGCGGCCGCGTTGCGCGGCTGGACAATGTGCTGGATGGCATTTTGAAGCAGCACGACTACCCTGAGCAGGTTGAGGCTTTGGTGGCTGAAATGGCCTTGCTGACCGCACTGATTGGGCAGACGGTAAAGTTGCGCTGGAAACTGTCTTTGCAGGTTCAGACCAAAGGTGCGGTGCGGATGATTGCCACAGACTATCTGGCCCCGCAATCCGAAGGCGAACTGGGGCGCATCCGGGCCTATGCCAGCTTTGATGCCGATCGCCTAACGGGCGACGCACCTTTCGCCCAATTGGGCGAAGGCTATTTTGCCGTCATGATCGACCAGGGTCAGGGCAATACACCGTATCAGGGCATCACGCCCATCGCCGGTGCCCGGCTGAGCGATTGTGCCGAGGCATATTTTGCACAATCAGAACAACTGCCCACGCGGTTTGCCCTGAGTTTTGGACGATCAACCGAAAGAGATGCGACGGAGCATTGGCGCGCCGGAGGCGTTATGATCCAGCATATGCCCAAGGCTTCTCCCTTTGCGACTGGGGGTGGTTCGGGTGATGGTGGATTGCTGGAAGCGCAGGATCTGCTGTCCGAGGATGATTCCGAAAACTGGACACGTGTGAACACACTGCTCGATACAGTGGAGGAGCTTGAGCTGATCGGCCCGTCGGTGTCCCCGTCAGATTTGTTGGTGCGCTTGTTCCATGAAGAAACACCCCGCGTCTTTGATGCACAAGGTGTGGCATTCGGTTGTACATGCTCCGAAGATCGAGTGCGACAAAGCATGTCGATCTACTCGGCCAAAGACATTGAAAAAATGACTACTGATGAAGGCACTGTGACAGCCGATTGTCAGTTTTGCGGTGCGCATTATATTCTTGATCCGTTGTCGGTAGGATTTGAAGCTGCCGAACGCGGTGCAGGGCCCAGTGATGGCGACTCCTGATCCCATCACTTCACTGATCCGGGCATTGAATGCGCCGGTGGCGGCCTCTTCCGACTATGACCTGAACCCCGATGTTGTTTTGCCAAAAGGGCGCAAACTGCGACCAGCCGGTGTATTAGTGCCTGTTTTTGAGCAAAATGGTCAGGCTCGGTTGATCCTGACCAAGCGATCTTCTGCACTAAAACACCATCCCGGGCAGATTGCCTTTCCAGGGGGCAAACAGGATGAAGGTGATATTGATATCACAGCCACCGCCCTGCGCGAAGCGCATGAGGAGATAGGGCTGGAGCCGTCCAATGTCGACGTGTTGGGCTTGCTGAATTCGCATGAAACAGTGACCAGCTTTACCATGACCCCAGTCCTGGGTCGTGTGCGTCAGAGCTTCACTCCGATAGCTGAGACGGGCGAAGTTGAAGAAGTGTTCGATGTGCCTTTGGATCATGTGTTGAATGCCACGCGATATTCGGTGCAGGGGCGCAGATGGTGGGGGTCAATGCGCAAATATTATACGGTACCCTACGGGCCCTACTACATTTGGGGCGCGACAGCGCGTATCCTGCACGCATTGGCAGATGCGGTGGATCGCTCATGAGGATTTCCGGCGATTGGTTGGAAAGCGTCGCCACGCAGGTGGTATGTCAGATGCTTGCGGGCGCTGGGCATCAGGTTCTGTTTGTTGGCGGCTGCGTGCGCAACGCGTTGCTAGAGGAACCGGTCAAGGATATCGACATCGCGACGGATGCTCTACCCGAAGAGGTGACGCAGCTTGCCAAACGATCGCAGCTCAAGGCTATTCCCACAGGGCTAGATCATGGCACCATCACGGTGGTCTCGGAAGGCGTGCCCTTTGAGATTACGACGTTTCGCAAGGATGTTGAGACGTTTGGCCGACATGCCGTTGTCGCCTTTTCAACCGATGTTACCGATGATGCCCGCCGTCGTGATTTTACGATGAATGCCCTTTATGCGCAGCCAGACGGTACGGTTGTGGATCCCTTGAACGGGTTGCTGGATCTGCAAGCCCGCAGGTTCCGCTTCATCGAAGATGCCGCAGCACGCATTCAGGAAGATTACCTGCGTATCCTTCGCTTCTTTCGTTTTAATGCATGGTACGGGTCGGCTGATGCTGGATTGGATAGCGAAGCTCTTGCAGCAATTGCCGAAAATCTGGATGGTTTGAGCGGGCTGTCACGTGAACGGGTTGGGGCTGAGATGCTGAAGCTTCTTGCAGCAACGAACCCTGCTTTTGCTGTGGCCTCAATGCGCAACACTGGTGTTTTGAACGCCGTTTTGCCGGGTTCCGATGACCGGGTCTTGGCGTCCCTGGTGCATTTGGAGGCAGAGACATCTACTCCGCCAGCTGCATTGCGTCGGCTCGCCGCCTTGGGTGGGCAGCGTGTTGCCGAGAGGTTGAGACTGAGCAAGGCGCAAGCCAAGGAACTGAACCTGATACGCGGATTGGTTGGCAATCTGATGTCCCCGGCCGAAATGGGTTATCGCCATGGTGAACGCACTGGGCGCGATGTGATGCTATTGTGCGCCGCTTTGATGGAAACACCCCTTCCCGCCAAGGCGTTGGTTGAGATGGCAGAAGGGGCTGCGGCACATTTCCCGCTTACGGCTGCGGATTTTCAGCCAGAATATTCAGGCCCTGCTTTGGGCGAGGCGTTGAAAGACGCCGAACGCCGCTGGATCAAGTCTGGCTTTTCCAGAAGCCGAGAAGACCTGTTGAAAGACGGTGATGGCGCATGACAGAAGACTTCACCATCGTGCGGCTGGGTCACCAAGGTGATGGTATCGCTGATGGGCCTGTGTTTGCGCCCTACACGCTGCCAGGTGAGCGGGTGAAAGGGCAGCGCCAAGGGCAATCTTTGCGCGACGTGAAAATACTCGAGCCTTCGTCGGATCGGGTCAAAGCCCCGTGTCAGCATTTTCCAGCTTGCGGGGGGTGTCAGTTGCAGCACGCCTCGGACTCCTTCCTGCAAGATTGGAAAACCAGCGTAGTCCGCAGCGCTTTGATCGCTCGCGGGATTGAAGCGACATTCTTGCCAACGCATACGTCTCCGGCACAGTCCCGTCGCCGTGCCACCTTGTCGGCCAAGCGCACAAAGAAGGGCGCTATGGTTGGATTTCATGCGCCAGGCTCGGATGTTGTGATCGAAACGCCAGGGTGCCAGCTGCTGCATCCTGATTTGATCCGCGCTTTGCCAGCGGTTGAGGATTTGGCACGTGTTGGGGCCAGTCGCAAACAAACGCTCTCGGTGATGCTGACATTGTCCGAGGCTGGGGTTGACGCCTGCGTGCTGAATGGGAAGCCGATTGAGACTCAGATGCTTATGGAACTTGCTGGTATCGCTGAGCGGCATGATCTCGTGCGTCTGTATTGGGGTGATGAACCTGTGGTGACGCGCCGGGCCCCGTCACAACGCTTTGGAATGGCAGAGGTTACCCCTCCGCCAGGCGCTTTCCTGCAAGCCACGATAGATGGCCAGACAGCATTGCAAACTGATGTGCGAAACAGCGTCGCAGGTGCCAAACGGGTGATAGACCTATTCGCGGGCTGCGGCACTTTTGCGCTGGATTTGGCATCCGAGCACGACGTGCATGCAGTTGAGGGAAGCGAGCCGATGATTGCGGCTCTTGATCAGGCGCGGCGAAAAACACCGGGTCTTCATCAGGTCACAAGCGAGACGCGCGATTTGTTTCGCCGGCCCTTGATGCCGGATGAACTCAAAGCGTTTGACGCAGTCGTTCTTGATCCGCCTCGTGTGGGAGCTGAAGCGCAAATTGGCGAAATTTGTGGGTCTAATGTGCCGGTTGTTGCCTATGTGTCGTGCAACCCAGTTACCTTTGCCCGAGATGCAGAGATGCTTATCGCGCATGGATACACACTGGACCATGTCATGGCAGTCGATCAGTTCAAATGGTCGTCGCATGTGGAAATTGTGTCTAAATTCTCGATCAAATAACTGTGTGACACCAAAAATTCTCCCACTGAGCCGATTTTCAGTGTATTCAGCGCCCAGGCAGGAATTTAGGCGGAATACAGGAAAAATCTGATGCGCTTTTCAAGAAGATCAACCCTTGCGATGCTGTTGGCAAGCTCTGCTGTTGTGGCGGGATGTACGTCATCACCCTCAAATTCACGGTTTCGGCGATATCATGGACCTGATGTCACTCACGTTTTGATTTCAAAAAGCCGCCGTAAGATGTGGCTGATGCACGACACACGTGTCCTGAAGAAATACAACATCGACCTTGGCTTTCAGCCTGAAGGGCACAAGCAGTTCGAGGGTGACGGTAAGACGCCCGAAGGCACCTATACGATCAACCGACGCAACCCCAACAGCGACTTTCATCTGTCCCTTGGGATTTCATATCCCAATGCGCGCGATGTTGCTGTTGCGAAAGCTGCGGGTAAAAGCCCGGGCGGTAATATCTTTATCCACGGCAAACCGAACAAGCGTAAACGGAGTGGTACCGGACCGGATTGGACCGCAGGTTGCGTTTCGGTGAAAAACAGACAGATCGAAGAGATCTATGCGATGGTGAAGAACGGCACCAAAGTGACCATTCATCCTTAGTGGCGTGGGGGATTTATTCCCCCATCACCAACGTCCACCAAAGTTTACCGCCTTCTTCCTGAAGCCAGGCAAACCCCATGTTTCTTGCGTTTGGAGCTAAAATCACGCGACGCGTGTCGTTCTGATCCATCCAGGCGGCGAGGGTTTCCACCTCGTTCTCGTAGGTTTCCGAGATATTTTCGCCGACAAGCTGGCCAGAGTAGCCGACACGACGCACCCGGTCGATTGGGGATGATCCATCAGATCCAAAATGCCATGGGCGGTTTTGGATCGACATATCACGCGAATGCGTCGCTGCCGCCGCATTAAGTTTCGCGTCAAATTTAACGGGTCCTAGGCCACTCGCCTGACGCAGTGAATTAACCGAATCGAGCATACGGAACTGGATTTTCGAAACATCGCCCGCGCGAATTTTGTAAACACGCGGCAGAGGTTTGCCATCCGCAGCAAGCTGGGGTTCAGGTGTGGTACAGGCTGAAACCGCCAGCAATACCGAAAACAAAAGACCAAAAATACGCACCATTTTGCGTGCCCCACCAGAATTACGTTCGCGCGAAGCTTTATATCGGGTCGCTGAGTCTTTCAAACCCACATCGGCTTAACTTTGCCAAATAACGCTTGTTTGAATTGCGACTGCGTCTTTCAGGCAATATATTCCGCGGAATAGTTTTGGTGGCGATTGGAGAAATATCATGACCAAAAGTACAGAATTTAAGATGAAACGGCGTAGTTTTCTCGCCGGTAGCGCCGCGATGATCGGCGCTCCAGCTTTCGCGCAAACCTATAACAGCGAAGAAACAACTGAAATCGAACGTGATGTCACCGAAACGGTTCGCCGCAACATTTCCAGCTTCCGCCGGCTTGATTGGCGTCCGTACTTTTCGAATTTGAAGGGCGGGGCGATTCTGGTCGATATCGATTCGCGTGCTTTGCATTATTGGGCTGACGGCGAAGAAACTTACAGACTTTACCCTTCAAGTGTGCCGTTGACCGAAGATTTGACACGTCGGGGCCGGACGCAGGTGATCCGCAAGGTGGAAGGGCCAAGCTGGCGTCCCACGCCATCTATGCTGGAGCGAAATCCTGACTGGCCAGAGTACATTGGCCCGGGCCCTGATAACCCCTTGGGAACTCACGCACTTTATCTTGGATGGACGTACTATCGTATTCACGGCACACATGACACGCGTAAAATAGGTCGTCGTTCATCAAATGGCTGCATCGGTTTGTTCAATCAACACATCTCGGAATTGTTCGGAATGGCCAAGGTTGGTACGCAAGTGTTGCTTATTTAACCTAAATTCATGTGTTTCGGCCAAGACCACGGCAAGATGCAATTGCATTTGGTTAAGATAGCTGATTAGTAATTTGTACGAGGTAAGTCTTAAGGCATGCCACTTAAGCATATGTGGTTGGCCTTCATCTGGAGGATAAAATGAAAAAACTCGTTCTCGCAGCTGCGATTGCAGCCGCCGCAACCACCGCATCCGCTGGCACAATGGAAGAGCCCGTAATGGAAGCACCAGTCATCGTTGAAGAGACTGCTGCAAGCTCGTCCGCAGGCGGCATCTGGATTCCGCTGGTTCTGCTGGCAATCGTTGCTGCTGTTGTTGCTGCCGACTAAGGCTCACAACAGATTCTTTAAAAAAGGCAGTGGTTTTTCCGCTGCCTTTTTTTATTTGGTGAACGGATTTAAGAAACCCAGCCTTGCAAATTGTCTTCGATGATCTGGCTGAGTGCCTTGATGTGCAAAGGCTGATCGTTAAGGCAGGGGATGTATGTGAAGCTCTCCCCACCGGCATGTTCGAAGCTTTCTCGGATCTCTTCGTTGATTTCTTCTAGCGTCTCGATGCAATCGGCCGAAAACGCAGGAGCAATCACCGCAATCCGCTTTTTGCCTTGCTCGCTTGCCAGACGAGCGACCTCATCCACCGTGTATGGCTTCAACCACTCTTCGCTACCAAAGACCGATTGGAAGGTGGTCCCGATCTGAGTGTCGTCCCATCCCAACCGCTCTTTCAGCAGTCGTGTGGTTTTCTGACATTGGCAATGATACGGATCGCCCTGCATTAGATAGCGTTGCGGCATGCCGTGATAGGACACGATCAGCTTCTCAGGCTTTTGAGCTGCGTTGGCATAGGCCTCTTCGACCGAAGACGCTAGTGCCTCGATGTACAAAGGGTGTTCGAAATAAGGCCCCACAACACGGGATGTTGGCTGCCAGGTCTCCTCAATCAAAGCCCGAAAGAACTCATCATTCGCGGTCGCGGATGTAGCGCCGGCGTATTGCGGGTAAAGCGGGAAAAACAAAATTCGCTGACATCCTGCTTTCACCATCTCTCGCAGTTTCGATTTTGTCGAGGGATTGCCGTAACGCATGCAGAAATCAACCATCACTTGCTCGCCAAAGCGTTCGTGTAACGCGTCGGCCAAGGCGCGGGTTTGGTCACGGGTGATGGTCATCAATGGGCTTTCGCCCTTTTCCTCATTCCAGATGGATTTATACGCCTTCCCGCTGGTGAAGGGTCGTTTGGACAAGATGATCAGTTGCAACAGCGGTTGCCATTTCCACGGGGATAGGTCGATGACGCGCCGATCTGACAGAAACTCATTCAGATATCGGCGCATAGACCAATAATCAGTGTTGTCTGGTGTGCCCAAGTTGGCCAACAGGACACCTGTTTTCTTCGCAGGAATCGCCGGATGATCGGACTGCGCGTGTTCCGGGCGTTTCGCGGATGAGTCATCAAACATGGCTGGCGAGTCCTGAGTAAGGCGAGCATTTGGTTTGGACATAACGGTTAAAGCTGCGTCGTCAATCTTTCAGAGGTGTTTCTTTTGCACCCAAGAAATCTGCAAGGCGTGTCTTTGCGCTGCCTGGTCGCAGGGGTTGCGGCTGGTCGGGTGCTGGGGCCCAGCCAATGAGAAACACCATGTCAAAGGTGGCAAGGACACGACCATCTGGTGCGGCAAAGCTGTCTTGGTAGATCTCGCAGGCGCGGTGAAGCAATGCCTTGGGCAAGAAAGATCGTGGACGGTCGGTCAGCACATTTGTTTCACCCATGGCGCGCAGATCACGCATCAGATGGAGGGGTGTTTCGTAGCTGACAGTCAACGGAACGCTGTCGGCGACAGGCAGCGCGAACCCAGCCCGTTGCAACAAGGCGCCCAAATCGCGGATTTCTCCCATGGGGGCGACGCGTGGGGACAGGCCGCCATACAAATCCGATTCGGCCTGCGCAAATGACGCCCGCAGTTGATGAAGGGTTGTGCCGCCGAAAAGGGTAGCCATGAACAATCCGTCGGGCTTCAGCGCCCGACGGCATTGGAGCAGTTGACCAAGTGGATCATTCGCCCAATGGAGGACCAGTCCATGCAGGATCAGATCATGGGCCTCGGGTTCAAATGCCAAGGTCTCGTCGTCTGGCACATGCTTGGCCTCGGCAAAGGCAGAGTGCCAGATCTCTGGGACTGCACTAACGATACCGGTGGCCGTAAAGGATTTGTTAACCAATGAGAGACGATCCTTGATCTCATTCACGGCCTGCTCGTGCAGGAAGCCTGCAAAAGTGCGGGCCGAGTGCTGGCGCTGTCGCTGATGGGCAAGGGCCGAGAGATCAAACAGAGGGCGAGTCATGGCGCTGTACATAGAGTGAAGATGTCGGCGGTTCAAACCGGGATGCAATCGGCGCTACGGCTGCTTTATCCTGCCCGCTGCACGATCTGCAGGGAAATGGTCGAAGATGACTTTGCGCTGTGTGGTGCTTGCTGGCGCGACACGCCTCTGATCACCGGACTTTGCTGTGACACCTGCGGAGCGCCTTTGCCTGGTGAAGATACCGGAACTCCTGAGCATTGCGACGATTGTCTGATTATAGGGCGACCTTGGTCATGTGGACGTGCTGCGATGTTGTACAAGGACAACGGCCGCAAGATGGTGCTGGCGCTCAAGCATGGGGACCGTCACGAAGTGGCGCGCCTGTCTGCGGTTTGGTTGGAGGCTGCAGTCAAAGACATCCTTCCCGAAGGAGAACTGATCGTGGTGCCCGTACCTTTGCATTGGTCGCGCCTATTGAAACGGACTTACAATCAGTCTGCGCTATTGGCGGATGCGCTGGGTCGACGCATCCATCGCCCAGTGATTCCGGATTTGCTGGTGCGGACGAAACGCACGTGCAATCTGGATGGTTTAGGACGGGACGAAAGGTTTGCCGAGCTTCAGAAGAGCATTGAAATAAACCCAAGCTGGGCTGAAGAGGTGGCGGATCTGTCGATCTTGATTGTCGATGACGTTATGACCTCCGGGGCTACTTTGGCTGCATCCGCACAAGCCTGTATGTTAGCGGCTGCCAAGGATGTGATCACACTGACACTAGCGCGCGTGGTCAAGGACGCCTAAGTACAGGGTCAAATCTGAACACCGAATAGGCCTGTGAAATGCAATCTGTTGAAATCTATACCTCACCTTTGTGTGGGTTCTGCCATGCCGCGAAACGTCTGCTGACCCAAAAAGGCATCACGTTTTCCGAAGTGGACGTGCTTGCCAATCCAGACCGAAAACCGGAAATGATCCAACGGGCAAATGGTGGCCGCACCGTGCCGCAAATTTTTGTGGGTGACATTCATGTTGGCGGTTGCGACGATCTTTATGCCCTTGAGCGCTCCGGCAAATTGGATGCGCTGCTAAAGGTGTAACCCTGATGCGCGCGGCCCTGATCCAGCTGAACAGCACGGATGATCCGGTAAGCAATTTGCCTGTGACCTGCGCGATGATTGACCAGGCCGCGGATCAGGGTACGCAGTTCATCTTGACTCCAGAGGTGACAAACTGCGTGTCTTCCAGCCGGGCCCACCAATCTGCTGTCTTGCAGACACAGGACCAGGACATCACACTTAAGGCTTTGCGCAATCAGGCAAAGTTGCGCGGCATTTGGTTGCTCATTGGATCACTGGCGTTGAAAACTGATGATCCGGACGGGCGATTTTCAAACCGATCTTTCTTGATCAGGCCAAATGGCGATATCGCTGCCACTTATGACAAGATGCACATGTTCGATGTGACGGTTTCCAAAACCGAGAGCTATCACGAATCCAAAGGCTATCGTCCAGGTGCCAAAGCCGTCATGGCAGAAATGCCGTTTGGACGTTTGGGGATGACCATCTGCTACGATCTGCGCTTTCCCTATCTCTACCGCCATTTGGCGCAACGGGGCGCTCAGGTGATCACGGTGCCCTCGGCATTCTCACCCGTGACGGGGGCTGCTCATTGGGAAACGCTGCTGCGCGCGCGCGCCATTGAAACAGGCTCTTACGTGCTCGCCCCTGCACAAACGGGAGAGCATGCCGCGACCCAAGGACCTTCGCGCAACACTTGGGGGCACAGCTTGGTCGTTGATCCCTGGGGCACGATTTTGGGCGATGCCGGGGAAACCCCGGGGATCATAACCGTTGATCTTGAGCCTGAGAGCGTGGCAAATGCGCGGAGGAGCATCCCCGCGATGACACAAGAGACGGAATTTGACGGACCCTAAATGGCAGAGACTTCGGGAAATAACCTGGCGGTTACGCTGTTCAGTGAGATCCTGACCAATGAACAGTTGATTCGAAATCGACTGACCAAAGTTTTGCCCAAGGGTATGGAAATTTCGCATTTTTCGGTGCTGAACCACTTGGCCAGTGCCTCGGCCGAGCGCAGCCCGGGACAATTGGCCAAGAGTTTTCACGTCACTCGTGGCGCCATGACCAATACGTTGAACAAGCTAGAATGGGCGGGCTATGTGCACATCCGGCCCGATTGGGACGATGCCCGGCGCAAGCGTGTGGCAATCAGTCCGGCAGGACGCGCTGCACGCGACGTGGCCTTGGCCGCGATTACGCCGATGATCTCGCAGGTCGTGGCCGAACTGGGTGAGGACAAGGTGCGCGCTGCCCTGCCTGTGATGAGAGAGCTGCGGTCAAAGCTGGGTTCTGACGGCGAAGTGTAGGCCCTGAGCTGGAGAGATACATCTATGCGGTCTTGGGCTTAATGCTCGCGGTGACATAGTTGACGCTCAGATCGCGGTCCGACAACGACCAACTCCAACTGATGGGATTGAACACGAATCCTTTGCGATCAACCGGATCCAGTCCTGCTTTGCTGAGGAACTCGAACAACTCGTCTGGTGTGATGAACTTGGACCATTCATGCGTTCCCTTCGGCAGCCATCGCATGATGTGCTCGGCCCCGATAATGGCCATCGCGTAGCTCTTGGCATTGCGGTTGAGGGTTGAGCAGATGTGCAAACCTCCAGAATTCAGCAATTGCCCGCAGACATTCAGGAAGGTTTGAGGGTCGGCCACATGCTCGACCACTTCCATGTTCAGAACCACGTCAAACTGCTCACCGCCCTCTGCAATCGCCTCGGCGGTGGTATGACGATAGTCAATGTCCAAGCCAGATTGCTCGGCGTGAACTTGCGCCACTGGGATGTTACGCTCTGCCGCATCTGCGCCCACAACAGTGGCACCCAGACGTGCCATGGGTTCGCTCAGCAATCCCCCACCGCATCCGATGTCCAGTATTCTCAGCCCTGCAAAGGGTGCGTTTTGCGTCAGGTCGCGGTCAAACTCGGCGGCAATCTGGCGGGTGATGTAATCCAGCCTACAGGGGTTCAGCATATGCAATGGCTTAAATTTTCCGTTTGGATCCCACCATTCGGCAGCCATCGCCTGAAACTTGGCGACTTCGTGTTCGTCAATCGAGGACTGAGCGGTTTGCATTTTGCTCTCCGTGGTGGTCATGTGGGGCTGTTGTTCCATATAGGTCAGTTATGGATAAAAGCTCGGACCGTAAAAGTGCAATCCAATATCTTCATCCACCGATCGAACCTTTTGATCGGCGTATGTTGGATGTGGGCGATGGGCACACCGTTTATGTTGAACAGTCAGGGCGGCCGGATGGCAAGCCCGTTGTTGTGTTGCATGGTGGTCCGGGTGGGGGGTGCAGCCCGGCGATGCGCCGGTATTTTGATCCATCGGTCTATCGCATTGTTTTGTTTGATCAACGCGGCTGTGGCAGGTCGCGGCCGCATGCCAGTGTAGAGGATAACACCACCTGGCACCTGGTCTCTGACATCGAACAGATCCGTGAAACGCTGGGCATTGATCAATGGATCGTCTTCGGTGGCAGCTGGGGTGCGACATTGTCTCTGATCTATGCTCAGACACACCCGGATCGCGCGCTGCATCTGGTGTTGCGCGGAGTGTTCCTGATGACCCAATCCGAACTGGATTGGTTTTATGGAGGGGGCGCAGGCAAATTCTGGCCAGAAACATGGTCAGCCTTTCAGTCGCTGATTCCCGCGGACGAGCGGGGCGATATGATTGGCGCGTATCACAAGAGGCTGTTTTCCGGCGATCGCACGCAGGAGATCGAGCATGCCCGGGCCTGGTCGGCATGGGAAAATGCGCTGGCCACTGTGAACTCTGACGGTCATGGCGGGTCGAGCCCACCGGATTACGCCCATGCGTTTGCACGTCTCGAAAATCACTACTTCATCAATGCAGGATTTCTGAAAGAAGACGGTCATATCCTGAATCGGATGGACCGGCTTGCCCATGTTCCCGGGACCATCGTCCAAGGGCGATATGATATGATCTGCCCGCCGCTTGGAGCTTATAAACTGGCGCAGGCGTGGGGAAATGCGGATTTGCGGATGATCCCGGTGGCAGGTCATGCCCTGTCCGAGCCGGGCATCAGTGCAGAGCTGGTGAACACCATGCAGCAGATCGCCCAAAGGTGATCGGAAATACAGCCTTTAGCTATGCCCTAGTTGAGAATCATTCGCAATTTACTTGACATTTTGCGAATGACTCGCAATTTCACATAGGGAACACCCTATTCTAAGGATGCTTTGCTGAATGACCTTGTTTCGTCCCGCCTTGATTTTGTATGTCCTCACAGTTGCAATGATCGCAGGAGGTGTCCAGGCCAAGGATAAGTTAAAAGTTGTCACGACCTTCACCGTTTTGGCAGATATGGCTCAAAATGTAGCGGGGGATGCGGCAGAGGTTGTGTCGATTACCAAGCCCGGCGCTGAAATCCACGGCTATCAACCCACGCCGCGTGATCTGGTCAAGGCAGTGGATGCAGATCTGATCTTGTGGAATGGCATGAACCTTGAATTGTGGTTTGAACAATTCTTGCGCAACATTGGCGAAGTGCCTTCGGTGACTTTGACCGATGGCATTGATCCCATCATGATTTCCAGCGGGAATTACGAGGGCAAACCCAATCCACATGCCTGGATGGGGTTGGACAATGCGCTGATCTATATCGACAACATTGCAGCGGCTTTTGGTGCTCATGACCCTGACAATGCGCAGGTCTATCTGGACAACGCTACCGCTTACAAAGACAAGCTGCGCGCGACCATTGACCCACTACGCGAGGCTGTTTTGGCCGTTCCTGAAGATCAGCGCTGGCTGGTTACCTGCGAAGGGGCGTTCAGCTATATCGCCAAGGACTTTGGCCTGAAAGAGCTGTACCTTTGGCCAATGAACGCTGATCAGGTGGGCACGCCCCAACAGGTACGTGGTGTGATTGACGGTGTGCGGGAAAATAACATTCCGGTGGTTTTTTGTGAAAGCACAGTCAACACAGCCCCCGCCAAACAAGTGGCCCGGGAGACCGGTGCGACTTATGGCGGCGAGCTTTATGTAGATTCCCTCAGCGAAGCAGACGGGCCAGTGCCTACATATCTGGATCTATTGCGCGTCACGTCCGAGACCATCGCAATGGGGCTGAGTGAGGTCGCACAGTGACATTTGACGCCCCCACCACCGCCGACTACCCGGGGATCGAGGCCAGCAATGTGACCGTGACTTACCGCAATGGGCACACGGCCTTGTGGGACGCGAGTTTTGAAATACCGCGTGGTACGGTCACCGCATTGGTTGGAGTGAACGGGGCAGGTAAATCGACCCTGTTCAAGGCGATTATGGGTTTTGTTCCAGCGGCTGCAGGTGAAATCCGGATCTTGGGCCAAACCGTCCGCGAGGCGCTCAAAGCTAATTTGGTGGCCTATGTCCCCCAAGCCGAGGAAGTCGACTGGGACTTTCCCGTATTGGTCGAAGACGTCGTGATGATGGGCCGCTATGGCCACATGGGTATGCTGCGCCGACCCAAAACTGTGGATTATGCGGCCGTAGACGACGCGCTCAACCGGGTGAACATGCAGGAGTTTCGGCACCGGCAGATTGGCGAGCTGTCTGGGGGCCAGCGCAAACGTGTCTTTCTAGCCCGGGCCCTCGCGCAGGATGGGCAAGTGATATTGCTGGATGAACCGTTCACTGGCGTGGATGTGAACACCGAGGATCAGATCATCGCCCTCTTACGAGAATTGCGCGCCGAGGGTCGCGTGATGTTGGTTTCGACACATAACTTGGGCTCGGTGCCCGAGTTCTGTGACCGGACGGTCTTGGTCAAGGGTACCGTGTTGGGCTATGGCCCAACCGAGACGACCTTTACCCGTGATAATCTGCAAGAAGCCTTTGGAGGTGTGCTGCGGCACTTCACTATTGGGGGGGCCGATCTGCACGACGATGATGACGCCCGCGAGGTAATTATCATGACCGACGACGAACGCCCCTTTGTGCAATATGGCGAAAAAACCCAGACAGCGGAGCGCGAGGACTAAGTGGAGACGCTGCTGGAGCCCTTCGCCTATGGCTATATGACCAACGCCATGTGGGTTTCGGCCTTGGTGGGCGGGGTTTGTGCATTTCTCTCGGCATATCTGATGCTCAAGGGCTGGTCTTTGATCGGCGATGCGCTCAGCCATTCTGTCGTGCCCGGTGTGGCCGGGGCTTACATGCTTGGGCTGCCCTTCGCGCTGGGCGCCTTTATCGCCGGGGGACTTGCGGCGGGTGCGATGTTGCTGCTTTCGGAACGCTCCGGTCTCAAAGTCGACGTGATCATCGGGTTGATATTCACGTCGTTCTTCGGTTTGGGCCTGTTCATCGTGTCGATCAATCCCATCGCGATATCTATTCAAACCATCACAATGGGCAATATTCTGGCCATCACACCCGAGGATACGCTGCAGTTGGCGATCATCGGATTTGTGACGCTGGCGGTGTTGCTGGTTAAATGGAAAGATCTGATGGTCACTTTCTTTGACGAAAGCCATGCTCGTACAATCGGGTTGAACCCGGGCCTTTTGAAGGCCGTGTTCTTCATGCTGCTGTCCGCATCAGTGGTGGCGGCGATGCAAACCGTGGGCGCGTTTCTGGTGATCGCGATGGTCGTGACCCCCGGTGCGACGGCCTATCTGCTCTGCGATCGGTTTCCACGATTGATTGCGGTGTCTGTCTTGATCGGGGCATCGACCAGTTTTATTGGTGCCTACATCAGCTATTTTCTGGACGGTGCAACAGGTGGGGTCATTGTCTGTTTGCAAACTCTGCTATTTCTGATCGCCTTTGTCTTTGCCCCTAAACACGGTCTGCTTGCAGCCAAGCGCAAAGCGCGCATAGCGCTGGAAGGCGTGGCTTGATGGATATTGAGACGTTGATGATGCCGTTTCGTTTTGTCTTTATGCAAAACGCGTTTCTGATTTCGATAGTCGTGTCCGTACCTGCCGCCTTGCTCAGCTGTTATCTGGTGATGAAAGGCTGGGCCCTGATGGGGGATGCGGTCAGTCATGCGGTGCTACCGGGGATCGTGCTGGCCTACATCATTGGTATTCCGCTGATCATCGGAGCCTTTGCCGCCGGGATGACCTGCGCCGTGGCGACGGGCTATCTGGCAGGCAACAGCCGGGTGAAACAGGACACGGTGATGGGGGTCGTGTTTTCGGGCATGTTTGGCATCGGGATAGTGCTGTATGTGTCGGTTGAGACCAGTGCTCATCTCGATCACATCCTTTTCGGCAACATGTTGGGGGTGGAGCCGCACGAGCTGTGGACGGCTGGTGTGATTTCCTTCGTGGTCGCTGCCGGTATCTTACTGAAATGGAAAGACCTGCTGCTGCATTCTTTTGATCCAGCGCAGGCTCAGGCCTCGGGCTTGCCTGTCACATGGTTGCACTATGGCCTGTTGTCGGCCCTATCCCTCACCATCGTTGCCACACTCACCGCCACTGGCCTAATCCTTGCCATCGGCCTGCTGATCGCCCCTGGGGCGATTGCGTTCCTGCTGGTTCGCAACTTCCGTACCATGCTCTGGGTGTCGGTGCTGGTGTGCATGGTGTCGATGTTGCTGGGTACGTACTTGAGCTTTTTCATCGACAGCGCGCCAGCCCCGACGATTGTTTTGATTATGACGGTGTTTTTCCTTGTCACGTTCTTGCGTCGGCAAATTTTGACGCGGAGGGCGTCGCGGCTTTTGGCTGGTTAACGAAACTGCCCCTTGCAGACTCACCCCCCACCCTCTATATCCCCAATCAACAGCGGCGCTTTCGGGTCCAAACCGAACGGCTCCACCGGAAAACATCCACGGGCCGCGCGCCCGTTTTTTTATGCCAAGACACCAAGGACAATATGACCAACGACTTGATCGCCAAAGCTGCCATTGATCAACGCATGGCTCAGATCATCACCCCCGTGATTGAGGATCTGGGGTATGAGCTGGTGCGTGTGCGTCTGATGTCGGGCAAGCACACGATGTTGCAAGTCATGGCCGACAAACCAACGGGTGGGATTGAGGTGGATGATTGCGCCGAAATCTCGAATGCGATCAGCGCCGTTCTGGATGTCGAAGACCCGATTGCAGATGAGTATACGCTAGAGGTCTCCAGCCCCGGAATCGATCGCCCTCTGACGCGTCTCAAGGATTTTGAGATGTTCGCAGGCTATGAAGCCAAGCTAGAAACGTCCGAACTGATTGACGGCCGCAAACGTTTCAAGGGTGAGTTGGCAGGCGTTGAAGGTGACGAGGTGCTGATCACCATCGAGGAAGGCACCATCGGATTGCAGTTTGACTGGCTGGCAGAAGCCAAGCTGGTGCTCACTGATGACCTGATCAAAGCAATGCTGAAGGACCGCAAGGATGCGGGCCAGATCAGCGAAGAACAATTTGACGAAATACAAACCATTACCGGTTCTGAGGAGGACTGACCCATGGCAATCACATCAGCCAACCAGCTTGAGCTCTTGCAAACAGCCGAGGCTGTGGCCCGCGAAAAGATGATCGACCCCGGTTTGGTTGTCGAAGCGATGGAAGAAAGTCTCGCCCGAGCCGCCAAGAGCCGTTACGGCGCTGAGATGGACATTCGCGTGGCGATTGACCGCAAGACCGGTAAGGCCACGTTCACTCGTGTGCGCACCGTGGTCGAAGAAGAAGAGCTGGAAAACTACCAGGCTGAGTTCACCGTGGAGCAGGCCAAGCAATACATGGACGACCCCAAAGTGGGCGACACGTTTGTGGAAGAAGTGCCTCCGGTTGAAATGGGCCGGATTGCCGCCCAGTCTGCCAAGCAGGTGATCTTGCAAAAGGTCCGCGAAGCTGAACGTGATCGTCAGTTCGAGGAATTTCAGGACCGTGCCGGAACGATCATCAATGGTCAGGTCAAGCGCGAAGAATATGGCAATGTCATCGTTGACGTGGGTCGTGGCGAGGCCATTCTGCGCCGGAACGAGAAGATCGGCCGCGAAAGCTATCGCCCGAATGACCGCATCCGTTGCTACATCAAAGATGTGCGCCGCGAGGCCCGTGGCCCTCAGATTTTCCTGAGTCGCACTGCGCCCGAATTCATGGCTGAGCTGTTTAAGATGGAAGTGCCTGAGATTTACGATGGTATCATCGAAATTAAAGCGGTGGCCCGTGATCCGGGATCGCGCGCGAAGATTGCTGTGATTTCTTATGACAACTCGATTGACCCTGTTGGCGCCTGTGTAGGTATGCGCGGCAGCCGCGTGCAGGCCGTTGTGAACGAGCTGCAGGGCGAAAAGATCGACATCATTCCGTGGAACGAAGATCAGCCGACCTTCTTGGTGAACGCCCTGCAACCTGCTGAGGTTAGTAAGGTGGTTCTGGACGAAGAGGCCGAGCGGATTGAAGTTGTGGTCCCTGAGGATCAGCTGAGCCTGGCCATTGGTCGTCGTGGTCAAAACGTGCGTCTGGCCAGCCAACTGACCAACCTTGATATCGACATCATGACCGAGGCCGAAGATTCGGAGCGTCGTCAGAAAGAATTTGAGCTGCGCACGGGTCTCTTTATGGAAGCGCTGGATCTGGACGAGTTCTTTGCCCAGCTTCTGGTCTCGGAAGGGTTCACCACTTTGGAAGAAGTGGGTTACGTTGAATTGGACGAACTGCTGGTCATCGACGGTGTTGACGAAGCCACTGCCAACGAACTGCAGGCCCGGGCCCGCGACGTGCTGGAAGCCAAAGCCAAGGAAGCACTGGACAAGGCACGTGAGTTGGGCGCTGAAGATAGCCTGATTTCCTTTGAAGGCCTGACACCGCAGATGGTGCAGGCGCTGGCCGAGGACGGCGTGAAAACGCTGGAAGATTTTGCCACCTGCGCGGATTGGGAACTGGCTGGCGGCTGGACCACCCAAGATGGTGAGCGCATCAAGGATGATGGTATCCTGGAACCCTTCGACATGTCGCTTGAGGAAGCGCAAGATATGGTGATGACCGCCCGTGTTATGCTGGGTTGGGTTGATCCTGATGACCTGCTGCCGCAAGAGGAAGAGCCCGAAGGCGGCGCAGAAGAGCAGGAGGCTGAGGCCTGATTTATCAGGCCTCGGAGGCACCTGATGGGTCGCGGCGGGCAATCCAAAGATCGAGATAACGGTCCAGAACGCAAGTGCATTGCCACAGGTGAGGTGCGCCCTATCTCTGAGTTGATACGCTTTGTGGTGGGGCCAGAGGGGCAAGTCGTACCAGATTTGGCGGGTAAATTGCCAGGTCGAGGGATCTGGGTCAGCTCGACACCTGACGCGTTGACCAAGGCGGCCACAAAGGGGCTTTTTGCGCGCGCTGCCAAACAACCGGTCACCCTAATGGATGATCTGGCCAATGTGATCGAGGTGCAGCTGGGCAAACGGGTGATCGACCTGATCAGCCTTGCGCGTAAAAGCGGTGATGCCGTGGCGGGATACGAGAAAGTCAAAAGCCTGCTGCAAATGGAAGACGCCCACGTGTTGATCCAGGCCTCGGATGGGTCGGAACGGGGCAAATCAAAGCTAAGTACGCCATATGGCGGTAAATTCATTGGCTGGCTGACAGCAGACGAGCTGGGCCGTGCTTTTGGGAAACAGACCACAATTCATGCGGCATTGCGCGCTGGAGGTTTGTCCCAACGTGTTGTAGAGGAGGCATCTAGGCTGCAAGGCTTGCGTGTCTCGGACGGCGAAAAGACCCGCCGGAAAGGAAATGGACCGGAATGAGCGATAACGACGGAAAGAAAACCTTGGGTGTGCGGGGTGGGCCCCGCGGGGGTAATGTGAAGCAGAGCTTCAGCCACGGACGGACCAAGAACGTCGTGGTGGAAACCAAACGCAAACGCGTGGTGGTGCCCAAGCCGGGTGCGGTCTCGACAGGCGCGTCCGGTGCAGCCGCACCAAAGAGCGATCCGGCCAAGCGCCCTGCGGGCATTTCCGAGGCGGAAATGGATCGCCGGATGAAGGCTCTTCAGGCCGCAAAGGCCCGTGAAGTTGAAGACGCGGCCAAGCGTGAAGCTGAAGAAAAAGAGCGCGAAGAAGAGCGCAACCGCCGTCGCGCCGAAGCCGAAGCGAAGGAGCGCGAGGAGCAGGAAGTTGCCGAGCGCGCCAAGGCAAAGGCTGAAGAAGAACAGCGCAAGCGTGATGAAGTTGAAAACGCCGCCAAACAGGCCGCTGCCGCTGCTGCTGCGCCTCCGGACGAGCCTGTTCAGCAGCAGCAACAGCGTGGGGCTCCGGCTGCGAAGCAGCAACCGCGCAAGCAAGAGAACAAAGATCGTGATCAGACCCGTGGTCGTGGCAAGGGCCGCGACGATGGACGTCGTTCCGGTAAGTTGACGCTGAACCAGGCGTTGTCTGGTGAAGGCGGACGTCAGAAATCCATGGCTGCGATGAAGCGCAAGCAAGAGCGTGCGCGTCAAAAGGCGATGGGTGGTACTCAAGAGCGTGAAAAGGTTATCCGTGATGTCAAGCTGCCAGAGACAATCGTTGTGTCTGAGCTGGCAAACCGTATGTCCGAACGTGTGGCAGATGTCATCAAGACGCTGATGAACAACGACATGATGGTTACTCAGAACCAGACCATTGATGCGGATACGGCCGAGTTGATCATCGAAGAGTTTGGCCACCGCGTCGTGCGAGTGTCAGATGCCGACGTCGAAGATGTGATCGACGCGGTTGAGGACAAAGACGAAGACTTGCAAGGTCGTCCGCCCGTGATCACCATCATGGGCCATGTTGACCACGGCAAAACATCCCTACTGGATGCCATTCGCGACGCCAAGGTTGTTGCGGGTGAAGCGGGCGGAATCACGCAGCATATCGGGGCCTATCAGGTCACCACTGACGGTGGCACGGTTTTGTCGTTCCTCGATACTCCGGGCCACGCGGCGTTTACGTCGATGCGGGCGCGTGGAGCTCAGGTTACAGACATTGTCGTTTTGGTTGTGGCGGCGGATGATGCGGTGATGCCGCAAACCGTCGAGGCGATCAACCACGCCAAGGCTGCCGACGTGCCTATGATCGTGGCGATCAACAAGATCGACCGCCCTGCTGCAGATCCGCAGAAGGTTCGGACGGATTTGCTGCAACACGAAGTCATCGTCGAGGCGATGTCTGGTGAAGTGCAGGACGTCGAAGTCTCGGCTATCACTGGTCAGGGTCTGGATGAGTTGCTCGAAGCGATCGCGCTGCAGGCCGAAATTCTAGAACTGAAGGCCAACCCCGATCGTGCAGCCGAAGGTGCTGTGATCGAGGCGCAGCTGGATGTAGGCCGCGGCCCCGTGGCGACGGTTCTTGTGCAAAAAGGCACGCTACGTCAGGGTGACATCTTTGTTGTGGGCGAGCAGCACGGCAAGGTGCGCGCGCTGATCAATGACCGTGGTGAACGTGTCAAAGAAGCTGGCCCATCGGTACCTGTTGAGGTTCTTGGCCTGAACGGCACACCTGAAGCGGGTGATGTTCTGAACGTTGTGGACACCGATGCGCAGGCGCGTGAAATCGCCGAGTATCGCGAGAAAGCTGCCAAGGAAAAACGTGCAGCTGCTGGTGCAGCCACATCTCTGGAACAGTTGATGGCGCAGGCCAAAGAGAACGAAAATCTGACCGAGATGCCCATCCTGGTCAAAGCTGACGTTCAAGGGTCTGCCGAGGCAATCGTTCAGGCGATGGAGAAGATCGGCAACGACGAAGTACGTGTGCGGGTTCTGCATTCGGGCGTTGGTGCGATCACCGAAAGCGATATCGGCTTGGCCGAAGCATCCGGTGCGCCTGTGATTGGCTTCAACGTGCGGGCCAATGCGCCTGCGCGGAACTCAGCCAACCAGAAAGGTGTCGAGATTCGGTACTACTCGGTGATCTATGATCTGGTGGACGACGTCAAAGCAGCGGCTTCAGGTCTGTTGTCAGCTGAGGTTCGCGAGAACTTCATCGGCTACGCCAAAATCCAGGAAGTTTTCAAAGTTACTGGGGTTGGCAAGGTCGCCGGCTGTCTGGTCACCGAAGGTGTTGCGCGTCGTTCGGCGGGCGTACGTCTGCTGCGTGATGATGTGGTCATCCACGAAGGTACGCTGAAAACGCTCAAGCGTTTCAAGGACGAAGTGCCAGAGGTTCAGTCAGGTCAGGAATGTGGCATGGCCTTCGAGAATTACGAGGATATCCGCGCGGACGACGTGATCGAGATCTTCGAGCGAGAAGAAGTAGAACGTCAGCTGGACTGATCACGGAACGCAAAGCACGAAAAAGGCGGCAGAGAGAACCTGCCGCCTTTTTCTTTTTTAGTTAGTCGTCGGGTCAAGCAGCTTTGCTGATCGGGTGACCAGAGTACACACGATCCCCAACACGAACTTGGATTTGTCCGTTTGGCAATGTGCGCACCGGAGTGCCCTGCACAGAAATATACTTTCCGACTTGGATCGTTTTTAGCATGTCTTATCCCCCCCGAATGGACACGCAGTGTGGTTTGGAGTCACTCATTACCAATCACAGGCCTGATCTTAACCAATTTGCAGCAAAGCAGAAGGGAAAAAAGTCGCTACCGTGAAAAGCTATGTTTTTGCGTCAAGCTGAGGTTCAAAGCCAGTCGCGCAAAATTGGGATCAGGGGAAGGTCTGCAGGCGGCATGGGATAGTTGCGCAGATCATTTGCTCGCACCCATTTCAAGGTCTGGCCTTCGCGCCCCTGAGGTGTCCCATCCCATTTGCGACAGGCATAGAGGGGCATCAACAGATGAAACTCTTCGTAGCTGTGACTGGCGAAAGTCAGAGGGGCGAGACAAGAAGACCATGTTTCGATCCCAAGTTCCTCGTGTAACTCCCTGATAAGTGCGGCTTCTGGAGTTTCATTGGCTTCAACCTTGCCACCAGGAAACTCCCACAAACCTTCCATGGATTTGCCCTTGGGGCGCTGTGCCAGCAAGATACGACCATCAACGTCGATTAAGGCAACGGCTGACACCAGGACAATTTTCACGATCGGTAGTCCGCGTTGATCTGGATGTACCCATGCGTCAGATCACAGGTCCAAACCTTGGCTGTCCCGCCGCCCAGTCCGATATCGACCTTGATCTGAAGGTTCTGATTTTTCATGTAGGCAGCGGCGTGATCCTCGTTGTAGTCGGGGTCAACCCATCCATTAGACGCCACCAAGACATCCCCAAAGCGAATCGATAGAGTATCGCGGTCCGCGCGTGCACCCGATTTACCCACTGCCATGACAATCCGACCCCAGTTCGGGTCTTCACCAGCGATGGCTGTTTTGACCAAAGGTGAATTGGCAATCGAAAGCGCATGAACTTTGGCATCATCGTCACTGGCTGCACCGGTCACAGAGACCTCAACAAATTTTGTAGCACCTTCGCCGTCACGGACCACCTGATGTGCCAGGTCCAGCATGACCTGCCGCAGACCTTCCATGAACCCGACACTGTGTTCGCCCACATGCACGCCGGACGCACCAGTTGCAGCGACCAACAATGTGTCCGAAGTGGAGGTATCGCTGTCGACAGTGATGCAATTGAACGTCGCTGCGTTCAGAACGGACACCATGGTTTGCAGCTCAGTTTGTTCAATTGCCGCATCGGTGAAGATATAGACCAACATCGTGGCCATATCCGGAGCGATCATGCCAGAGCCTTTGACAATACCTGCAATTCTGACCTGTTGGCCATCCACATCCACTGTTGTGCCGGCGCCCTTGGGAAAGGTATCGGTTGTCATGATGGCGCGGGCAGCCTGGTCAAGTGCGTCTGCCGAGAGTGTGTCTGTTAACTCCTGCAGTTTTGTGGTGATACGGTCATGGGCCAACGCTTCGCCGATGACCCCGGTGGATGACGAAAATACGCGTGTTTCCGGAACACAGGCCGCCTCAGAGACGGCCTGTGTAACAGAGCGGACTGCTGCAAAGCCGTCCTTTCCGGTGAAGGCGTTAGCATTGCCCGAGTTGACGATAAACGCCGCCCCAGCTGCGCTGTCTCCTCCGATTTTCGCCTGACAATCCAGTACCGCTGCCGAGCGTGTAGCCGACCGTGTGAATGCACCTGCGATGGCTGTGCCAGGCTCCATGCAGGCCAGCATGACATCGGGACGCCCCTTATACCGCACGCCAGCTTCGGCAATGGAAAACGTGACGCCTGCGATCGAAGGCAGGTCAGGAAACGCGGCAGGTGCCAGAGGCGAAATGGGAGGAGTGTCGCCCATCGTTATTGCTCCAGAAATTCAATCTTGCTGATGATGTCGGCATTGATGGACGACGTGTCCGTGCGCGTGATTGTGCCTTTTGTTTCAAGCATCTTCATGTGGTTTTCAAAGGCCTCCTCTCGCAGGTGCCCTTCAATCTGCTCACGCACATCCTCCAGTGCTGGACGATCCAGCGCGCGGGTTTCGACCAGTTTGATGACGTGCCAGCCAAACTGAGTTTGAACCGGATCTGAAACCTCGCCTGTATTCAAGCCAACAACAGCTTCAAAAAAGGGCTCGACCATTACACCTTTACCAAACCAGCCAAGTTGTCCACCACTTGGGCCTGACGGCCCAGTGGAAAACTCGCGGGCTAGCTCAGCAAAATCAGTGCCGTCAGATAGCTTTGTCACCAGATCTTTCGCCTGGTCCTCGGTTTCAACGAGGATATGTGCGGCGTTGTATTCTGTTTCGGGATCGGCCTTCAGGTATTCTTCGTCATAGGCTGCCTGAACGTCTTCATCGGCAACGGCTGCAGACACAATCAAATCTGTTGCTTCGGCTGCACGGATCGCACGAATTTCGTTTTCGATGGTCAGTTCGGTCAGTCGTGTTGGGCCGTCTTCCAGTGATTGTGACAGTATTTCATGTTGCACCAGCTGATCCAGAATACCGTCAAACAAAACCTGACTGTCCAACTGATCGTAATGCGGTGGCAAATTTGACCGCAGGGCAATGACATTGGCAATCGTGATCTCTTTACCGTTAATCGTCGCCAGAACTGTATCCGCCGTTACGTCGTCTTGAGACAAAGCGGGTTGGGTGATCATAGAGGCCAAAGATAGTGCAGTGACGGCCAGAATTTTGCTGTGAAGGGTCATACAGGGTTCCTTTGCGGCCCAGGGATTAGGAGCATCCAACGCACGTGACGTTGACACTGTTGGGGCGGCCCCTTACATCGCCTTAAGATCAAGGCAGTAGAGCCTATGTTGCGCATGTTGTAGGGTGCGCGCAGCGGCGGGGCAAGCAATAGCCTTTCACGAAAAAGCGAAACACCGGAACGGATAGAGTATGCTAGGATTTGGAGCGGTCAAACGAAAGATTTTCGGAACACCGAATGACCGTAAAATCAAAGCGACACGCTCGCTGATCGAAAAGATCAACGCGCTGGAGCCTGAATTTGAAGCCCTTTCAGACGAAGGGCTGATCGAAAAAACCGCTGAATTCAAAGCACGCGTGTCTGGCGGTGAAAGTCTCGACGCCATTTTGCCTGAGGCGTTTGCCAATTGTCGCGAAGGGGCGCGCCGCGCCTTGGGCCTGCGGGCGTTTGATGTGCAGTTGATGGGCGGGATTTTCCTGCATCAGGGCAACATTTCGGAAATGAAAACCGGTGAAGGCAAGACACTGGTGGCCACTCTTCCTGCCTATCTGAACGCGCTGACAGGCAAGAATGTGCACATTGTCACCGTCAATGACTATCTGGCCAAACGTGACGCTGAATGGATGAGCAACGTATTTATGGCATTGGGTATGACCACGGGCGTGGTGTATCCTCAGCAGCCCGATGGCGAGAAGAAGGAGGCCTATGCGGCCGACATCACCTATGCGACGAATAATGAGTTGGGCTTTGACTATCTGCGCGACAACATGCGCTCGTCGCTGGAGGAAATGAACCAGCGCGACCATTTCTTTGCCATCGTAGACGAAGTGGACAGTATTCTGATTGATGAAGCGCGGACGCCCTTGATCATTTCTGGCCCAGCGCAGGATCGCAGCGAACTCTATATGACAATCGACAAGCTGATCCCTGAACTGACGGATGAGCATTTCTCGATTGATGAAAAGAACCGCAATGTGACATTCACTGACGAAGGCAACGAATTCCTTGAAGAGATTTTGCATCGCGAGGGCATACTGGAAGAAGACCAGTCGCTTTACGATCCCGAAAGCACCACCGTGGTGCATCATGTCAACCAGGGCCTGCGTGCACATAAGTTGTTTGATCGCGACAAAGAATACATCGTCCGCGATGGCGAAGTCGTTCTGATTGATGAGTTCACTGGACGTATGATGTCTGGCCGCCGTTTGTCCGAAGGTCTACATCAGGCCATCGAAGCAAAGGAAGGCGTGGATATCCGTCCTGAAAACGTGACCCTCGCACAGGTGACGTTCCAAAATTACTTCCGCCTCTATGACAAACTGGCAGGAATGACCGGGACCGCTGCAACCGAGGCCGAGGAATTTCGCGAGATTTACGGCCTCGGTGTGGTCGAAGTGCCTACCAATATGCCGATCGCCCGAATTGACGAAGATGACGCCGTGTTCCGCACCGCCAAAGAAAAGTTTGACGAAGCGGTCGAAGTTATTCGGGAAGCCAATGAAAAGGGTCAACCGATTCTTGTGGGCACCACGTCGATCGAAAAGTCCGAAATGATCAGCCAATTGCTGACAGATGCGAACATCACTCACAACGTTCTGAACGCGCGTCAACACGAGCAGGAAGCTCAAATTGTGGCAGATGCCGGCAAGCTGGGCGCTGTGACTATCGCGACTAATATGGCGGGCCGTGGGACGGATATTAAGTTGGGCGGCAACGTCGAGATCAAGATCATGGAGGCGATTGCCGCCGCTCCTGATGCTGATCCCGAAGCGTTGCGCGCTAAAATCGAAGCCGAGCATGCCGCTGACGAACATGCTGTCATTGACGCTGGTGGGTTGTATGTCCTGGCCACTGAGCGCCACGAAAGCCGCCGAATTGATAACCAGCTGCGCGGCCGGTCAGGGCGTCAGGGGGATCCGGGTAAATCCTATTTCCTGCTGAGCCTCGAAGACGATCTGATGCGCATCTTTGGCTCGGAACGACTTGAAAAAGTATTGTCGACACTTGGCATGAAAGAAGGCGAGGCGATTGTTCACCCGTGGGTGAACAAGTCACTGGAGCGCGCCCAGGCCAAGGTGGAAGGGCGCAACTTTGACATCCGTAAGCAGCTTCTGAAGTTCGACGACGTGATGAATGAGCAGCGTAAAGTGATCTTTAAGCAGCGTCTCGACATCATGAAAGCCGAAGACCTGTCTGAAACAGTGCAGGACATGCGCGGTGAGGTGATTGATGATCTCCTCGATACCTACATGCCACCTAAAACCTATGCAGATCAGTGGGATACTGATGGTTTGCATCAGGCCGTTGTCGAACAGTTCAACATGGATTTGCCCGTTGCTGACTGGGCAGCCGAAGAAGGCGTGGATGACGATGAAATCGCAGATCGCCTCGAAGACGCTGCCGACAAGATGATGACTGAAAAGGCAGAAGCTTTCGGTCCCGAGAACATGCGCATGATTGAAAAGCAGGTTCTGCTGAACACAATTGATGCCAAGTGGCGCGAACACCTTCTGACGCTTGAACATTTGCGCTCTGTCGTGGGATTTCGCGGGTATGCTCAGCGTGACCCGTTGAACGAGTATAAGAATGAATCCTTCCAGCTTTTTGAAAGCATGCTGGACAGCCTGCGCCAAAATGTAACGCAAAAGCTGTCGCAAATCCGCCCGATGACCCAGGAAGAACAGGAAGCCTTGGTTCAGCAAGTGCAAGATCAGCAATCTGCGGCCGCAGAACCTGTCGTCCCTGTCGGAAACCCGGACAAGGCGCGCGAAGGTTTTGACGAGAATGACACCAGCACCTGGGGCAACCCTGGCCGGAACGAACAATGTCCCTGCGGATCGGGTCAAAAATTCAAGCATTGTCACGGGCGTTTAGCCTGAAGATCTGCCACACAGACGCCCGATTGACACCCCGCTTGCGTCACAGGACGGCCTGAATTTCTAGCTAACTTCCATGGTGAAACCGCTATGGGAGATCGTCATGATCCAACCAAAACGCCTTGTTACTGCCGGTGGTACGCTTTGTTGTGCCCTTGGCATCGGTTACTTCATGCAAGCCGGGGCCGAATCGCGCGCACCACAACCAGAGCAGCAAGCGCAGGTTGTGAACGCGGCCACGATGACGGCCAATGCCGCAATTGAGGCCCAGGCGGCAGGCGAAGTCGAGGTTGAAGAGGTCACGATGACGTCAGCCGCGTCCGCATTGCCAGAAGCGCCAGCACCAGCTGTGTTGCCATCGCAGCCAGTTGTGAATGCAGCCCTCGAAGACACCACCTCAATGGCGGATGAGTTGCCTACGGAAGAAAGCACACCATCTTTTGCCTGCGAATACACGATGGACGCAGCCTCGGAGGCCGCAGCGATGGTGCGTCTGACTTTGGATGCGCCGTGCATGAGCAATGAAAAATTCACCCTGCATCACAACGGCATGATGTTTACCGAAGTGACAAATGCTGACGGACAGGCTGATTTTGTCGTTCCAGCCTTGTCGGAAAACGCTGTATTTATCGTGGCCTTCGCGAATGGCGAAGGCGCTGTCGCCAACGCAACAGTGTCATCTTTAGAGTACTATGATCGCGCCGTCGTGCAGTGGAAGGGCGAAAGCGGGATGCAGGTTCATGCGCTTGAATATGGCGCGACTTATGGTGAAGGCGGTCACGTCTGGTCCGATGCGGCGCGTGATCACTCATCAGCGGCGCTGGGTCAGGGTGGTTTCCTGACAAAACTGGGTGCGGCGGACGTGGACAATGCATTGGTCGCCGAGGTCTATACCTTCCCAACGGGTGTGGCCAAACAGGGCGGAGATGTGATCCTGAGTGTCGAAGCTGAGATCACAACATCCAACTGTGGTCGCGACGTTGAAGCCCAATCTTTGCAAAAAACCGAAGACGGAACGCTTAAAACGCAAGATTTGGTGCTCGCTATGCCAGATTGCAACACAGTTGGTGACTTTCTGGTGTTGAAAAACCTGCTGAATGACCTGAAAATCGCCGCGAAATAATCCGCGGCGTATTTGGGGTCAACCTATGACACAGCTCCGTGCGGCGATCTTCGCCGCACTTTTTCTTTTTACAGGTGCGATGCCTCTTTTGGCGCAGGATGTTACCCTGACGTCTTCGGACGGCGCTGTCGAAATCTCGGGTGATTTGCTGGGATTTGATGGTCAGTTCTACCGTATCGATACGATCTATGGCGAGCTGACAATCGATGGCACTGACGTAAAATGCGACGGGCCGGGGTGTCCTAATCTCGATCAATATGTCGCTCGCGTGACCTTCTCCGGGTCTCCGACCATAGGGCGCGTTCTTATGCCTGGCCTGCTTGAAGCCTTTGCGATCAAGAGTGGGTTTGACTTGGAACGACAAACCGTTTCTGACAGTGCTTTCAAATATCTGATCACTGACGCCAAAAATCTAAAACTGCTGGGTGAATTCACCTTCAAACTGACTAATGCGGACGAAGGTTTTGCGGACCTTCTGGCAAACGAGACCGATATCGTCATGTCCATGCGCGAAGTGCGCAAAGAAGAAATAGATCGCGGTCGCGACGCGGGTCTTGGCGATTTGTCCGCTCGTGGTCGCAATCGCGTGGTAGCCCTTGATGCCTTGGTGCCTGTGGTGTCTCCGACGAATCCCGTGCAGGACATCACGCCTGTGGAATTGGCGGATGTATTGTCAGGTAAGCTGAACAATTGGGCGCTATTGGGCGGCCCAGATGCACCCATCGCAGTTCACATCGTCAGTGATGCCATCGGATTGGGACAAGCGACACAAGATCAGGTCCTGAAGCCTGTCGGAGCACAGCCCAGCCCGAATGCGATTCAACATCCGACCGATCTTGCGTTGCTTGATGCAGTGATGACTGACCCTTTTGCGATTGGTGTCACAAGTCGCTCGGAAACAGGCAACACTTGGACATTGGCGCTAAAGGGCAAATGCGGGTTCGCGATGGAAGCCACACGACGGGCGGTCAAAACGGAAGATTATCCTCTGACCGCACCATTGTTTTTGTACATGCCGGCAAGGCGATATTCTAAACTCACCCGGGAATTTCTGACATATCTCCGCGATCCGTCAGCCCAGCTGGTGATCCGACGCGCAGGTTTTGTGGATCAGGCACCGGAAGAGATCAAAATCAATGATCAAGGAGATCGGTTTGCCAACGCGATTGCGCGTGCGGGTGACGAAGTATCCTTGCGTGAGTTGCAGAAGATGGTGGAAACGCTGGCCCCCTTACGCCGGTTGACCACGACATTCCGGTTTGAACCAGGATCGGCCCGACTGGATGCGCAGTCGCGTTCTAACGTTCTGCAATTGGCCAAGTCGCTTGAGCTCGGACATTACGATGCGCGACGTTTGGTGTTTGTAGGCTTCAGTGATGGACAGGGCCCGGCTCCGGGCAATCTGACGATCGCAACCGACCGCGCAGAGGCTGTGATGAAGGCAGTGACTCGTGCTGCGGAAACAGCCAATCTAGACCGGATCGGGCTTGAGATCACCGCATTTGGCGAGGCGATGCCCATGGCTTGTGACAACAGTGAATGGGGGCGTCGTGTGAATCGCCGGGTCGAAGTCTGGGTGCGGTAGCTTGCGCTAAAGATACCCTTCTGAGCGAAAACTCAGTTCGCATGATTTCCCAATGACAATGTGGTCATGCAGGGTGAGACCCAAGGCATCACAAGCCTCACGGACCTTTTGGGTCATTGCGATATCTTCGGATGAAGGGGTCGGATCACCTGAGGGATGATTGTGGATCAGGATCACAGCACTGGCGTTTAACTGCAATGCCCGTTTCACCACCTCCCGCGGATAGACAGGGACATGATCAACGGTACCGCGTGCCTGTTCTTCGTCGGCGATCAGCACGTTTTTACGATCCAGAAAGAAAATGCGGAACTGTTCGGTTTCGCGGTGGGCCATCGTCGTGTGGCAATAGGCAATCACCTTGTCCCAGCTGGAAATGATCTGTCGTCGCATGATCTTGGAGCGGGCCAGCCGGTGGGCTGCAGCTTCTACAATCTTCAGCTCGCAAAACACCGCTTCGCCGATACCTTTGATCTGCTTGAGTTGGTGACTGTCGGCAGAAAGAACGCCGTTAAAATCTCCAAATTTGTCGAGCAATGCGCGCGCCAAGGGTTTCACGTCGCGTCGCGGAATGGCGCGGAAGAGGACAAGTTCCAGCATCTCATAGTCAGGTATGGCCTGAGCGCCACCCTTGAGAAAACGCTCTCGAAGGCGTTGGCGATGATCGCGGATGTAGGATGGTGCTTGGCCATTGGACCACGTCTGTGTCGTGGGTGTTTCATCCTCTTCAAACAGAGGCAGAGACTGTTCCGCGAAGGTGTTGACGTTGCTCATCCCCCAATTTTGCGAGAACTTGGTTACTCAAATGTTAATCTGCGTTGAGGCCGACAAAAAAGGGCGCACCTTCCGGCCCGCCCTTTGGCATTAAGAATCTGCGGGAGGTTAGCTTTTCATGCTGTCCCAAAAGCTTTTAACAGAAGAGAAAAAGCTTTTGCTTTCTGGGTTGTTGTCCTCGGACAGCTCGGCAAACTCTTTTAGCAGCTCTTTCTGTTTGGCGGTTAAATTCACCGGGGTTTCCACCGCCATTTCGATGAACATATCGCCAGTTCCACCGCCACGCAGGGCGGGCATTCCTTTGCCGCGCAAGCGCATTTGTCGCCCTGACTGGCTGCCTTCGGGGATTTTTACCCGACTGCGGCCACCGTCGATGGTGGGCACTTCGATGTCTCCACCCAAGGTGGCTTTGGCCATTGATACGGGCACACGGCAAAACAGATTGGTCTCTTCACGCTCGAATAGCTCGTGCTGGGCCACTTCGATGAAAATATAAAGATCACCTGTTGGGCCACCACGCATTCCGGCTTCGCCCTCACCCGCTAGACGAATGCGCGTGCCTGTTTCAACGCCGGCCGGGATGTTCACGTTAAGCGAACGGTCTTTTTCAACCCGGCCTTGGCCCGAGCATGCGTTACAGGGGTTTGAGATGATCTGGCCCATGCCCGTACACGTCGGGCAAGTGCGTTCAACGGTGAAGAATCCTTGCTGCGCACGAACCTTACCCATGCCGGAACAAGTCGGACATGTGGAGGGCTCGGCGCCACCTTCGGCACCAGATCCTTCGCAGGACCCGCAAGACACAGATGTGGGTACGTTGATCGTCTTTTGCAGGCCGCTGTACGCCTCTTCGAGAGTGACACGCAGGTTATAGCGTAGATCGGCCCCGCGAGAGGCGCGACCCCGGCCACCCTGGCCGCCGCGTCCCCCCATGAAATCGCCAAAAAGGTCATCGAACACGTCTGAAAACGCACTGGCAAAGTCGCCTTGGTTGCCAAAGCCACCGCCCTGACGTCCGCCGCCGCCCATACCACCTTCAAAGGCTGCATGGCCGAACCGATCATAGGCCGCCTTCTTTTCGGGGTCTTTCAGAACATCATAAGCTTCGCCGGCTTCTTTGAACTGCTTCTCGGAATCCGGGTTGTCCTTGTTGCGATCTGGATGCAGCTCTTTCGCTTTGCCGCGATAGGCTTTCTTAATCTCGTCGGCCGAGGCCCCTTTGGAGAGCCCAAGCACGTCGTAATAGTCACGTTTGGCCATTGAAGAACTCCTTTGTGGGAACGATCAGGGCCGGCCCGGTTGTCGGACCGGCCCTGATGATGTTCCCGGGTCTCGCGTCAGGCGCGCTTGTCGTCGTCAAGGTCTTCGAAGTCAGCGTCGACGATATCGTCTTCACCGGCTTCGTCAGCGGCCATAGGCTCGCCTTCGCCCTCTTCGGCTTGCGCCTTGTAGATCGCTTCGCCCAAACGCATTGCAACTTCGGTGACGTTCTGGATACCGGCCTTGATCTTGTCGGCGGTGACGTCGTCTTTTTCCAGCTCGTCTTTCAGCGCGGCAACAGCCAGCTCAATCGCCTCAACAGTCGTTGGGTCGACTTTCTCGCCGTGCTCCTCGACTGATTTCTCGGTCGAGTTGATCAGGCTTTCGGCTTGGTTCCGGCTTTCCACCAGCTCGCGGCGCTCTTTGTCCGACTCGGCGTTGTCCTCGGCGTCTTTGACCATCTTTTCGATGTCTTCGTCGCTGAGACCACCTGAGGCCTGGATCGTGATCTGCTGTTCCTTGCCAGTGCCCTTGTCCTTGGCACCCACGGACACGATGCCGTTGGCGTCGATGTCAAAGGTCACTTCGATCTGTGGCATGCCGCGCGGAGCAGGTGGGATGTTTTCCAGATTGAACTGGCCCAGCATCTTGTTGTCGGTCGCCATTTCACGTTCACCTTGGAACACACGGATCGTCACGGCCGATTGGTTGTCTTCGGCGGTTGAGAAGATCTGCGATTTGTTCGTCGGGATCGTCGTGTTGCGGTCGATCAGACGGGTGAACACGCCACCCAGGGTTTCGATGCCCAGTGACAGAGGCGTCACGTCCAACAGAACAACGTCTTTGACGTCGCCTTGCAGAACACCGGCCTGAATGGCGGCACCCATGGCAACCACTTCGTCAGGGTTCACACCCTTGTGGGGTTCCTTGCCGAAGAACTTGGTCACTTCTTCGACCACGCGTGGCATCCGGGTCATACCGCCGACCAGAACAATCTCATCGATTTCATTGGCGGACATGCCCGCGTCTTTCAACGCGGCCTGACATGGCTTGATCGAGGCTTTGATCAGATCACCGACTAGGCTTTCCAGCTTGGCGCGGGTCAATTTCATCACCATGTGCAAGGGCTGACCATCTGCACCCATCGAGATGAACGGTTGGTTGATTTCGGTTTGCGAGGCGCTCGACAGTTCAATCTTGGCTTTTTCGGCGGCTTCTTTCAGACGCTGAAGAGCCATCTTGTCTTTGGTCAGATCGACGCTGTTTTCTTTTTTGAACTCATCCGCCAGATAGTTGACGATGCGCATGTCAAAGTCTTCACCGCCAAGGAAGGTGTCGCCGTTGGTGGATTTGACTTCAAAGAGGCCATCGTCAATTTCAAGAATGGTCACGTCGAATGTCCCACCGCCGAGGTCATAGACCGCGATGGTGTGGGTGTTTTCCTTGTCGAGACCATAGGCCAGCGCAGCAGCTGTCGGTTCGTTGATGATCCGCAGCACTTCGAGGCCAGCGATCTTACCGGCGTCTTTGGTGGCTTGACGCTGAGCGTCATTGAAGTAGGCAGGCACCGTGATCACGGCTTGCGTGACATCTTCGCCAAGATAACTCTCAGCGGTTTCTTTCATCTTGCCGAGGATGAAGGCAGAGATTTGCGAAGGTGAGTACTTCTCACCCTGCGCTTCGACCCATGCGTCGCCATTGCCGCCATCAATCACATTGAACGGCATGTTCTTCTTGTCTTTGGCCAAATCCGCATCATCAGCACGACGGCCGATCAGACGCTTTACACCGAAGACAGTGTTGGAGGGGTTGGTGACGGCCTGGCGTTTCGCCGGCTGGCCTACAAGGCGCTCGTCATCTGTAAAGGCGACGATAGATGGCGTGGTGCGGGCACCTTCGCTGTTCTCAATGACGCGGGGTTGGCTGCCATCCATGATGGCGACACAGCTGTTGGTGGTTCCGAGGTCAATTCCGATGACTTTGGACATGTTTTTGATCCCTTCTACTTAAGGCGATGTTACAAGGCTCTGACCCGTTGTGGCATCAGCGCCCAGAAGTTGAAGCGGGCCTGCACGCGTACAGTTCCCACGGTTCTGGGCGTATATAGGCAGGCCCAAGTGACCCTGCAAGCGTCGGACAAGGGCGTAAATCGCTATTTTTGCGTAAAATCGCAAGAAGATGCGGATATGAGGCAAGATTCGATGACAATCCCCACTTTAACCGTCCGCGGGTTTGACATTTTCAAGGAGCTACTCGATGCGCATGCGCAAGCTGAAATGCTGGGCGATCTGCGCGATGTGGCTCGCTTGGCGCCTCCTTTCTCTCCACAGACACCCTATGGCAAACCCATGTCGGTGCAGCTGACCTCAGCCGGGAAATATGGATGGTTTTCAGATGCAACGGGATATCGTTATGTCCAGCAACACCCGAATGGAAAGACCTGGCCGACGATTCCACCTTCCGTTTTAAAAGTGTGGCAACAGCTGGTTGACCATAGCCGTCTGCCCGACTGTTGTTTGATCAACTTTTATGGGGAAGGGGCGCGTATGGGTCTGCATCAGGACAAGGATGAGGCCGATTTCAGCTGGCCTGTCCTGTCGATCTCTTTGGGAGATGAGGGTTTGTTCCGGATCGGCAACACGTCTCGCGGCGGTAAGACTGAAAGTCTTTGGCTCAGCTCTGGGGATGTGGTCGTTATGGGCGGTGAGGCGCGACTGACCTACCATGGAGTGGATCGGATCAAGTTCGGCTCGTCCTCGCTTTTGTCCAAAGGCGGGCGGATCAACTTAACGTTGCGGGTTGTTGACTAGCTCAGTGGCCCGGCTCTGAACGGATCAGTGCCGGGCGTTGTTGAAATCAGGATCCGAAGTCCATCCAGTCGTAAAAACCAATCGTGAAGAAGGTGAGAGGCTCGTTGGTGGGCTCAGGCGTCACTGGGACATCGGGAACGGGCTGAGGGGCCGGCTGCAGTCCCAGCAGATCAGCGAGCGTGTCAAAGAGCGACACATCAAACGGCGTAAATTCAAAAGTGTCGGAATACCTGCCTGTGCCCAAGGGATCCCATGGGGGCGGCCCATCAGGCTGGATGACAGGGATCACTGGTCCGGGCGCCGGAGGTTGTGGAGGCGTAGGTGCCGGAGGCTCGGGCTGTGTCGGTACTGTCGGCACATCCACAACCAAAGGTGGTTCAGGTTCAGGCGGAGTGGAAGGCTCAGGTGCTGGCGGAGTCACCGGGTCAGGTGTCGAGGTTGCGTCCGTTGTGCCAAAGTTCTGCGTGACCATGACGCTGTCAAAGTTGTCGAAGTCACCTCGCTCAATCCCGATCCCTATCTCTTCGAAGTTGTCATTCAGGATGTTTGCGCGGTGGCCGGGGCTGTTCATCAGGCTTTCGTGCAAATTGCGCACATCGTCCTCCAGACCTTGCGCGCCGCGTTCAGATTGCCAGGCGATGTTTTCGCCCCAGGTCCAGTTGCCCTCAAGCCTGTATCCTGCTTCGACAATGCGGTCCCCCGCCGAAGAACCGGCCTGGCCCGTATGAGAAAACGTATCTGTATCCAGCATCCATTCGCTGTGATCTTCGCTGGCTTCGTTCAAGTCGCCGTTGATGCGCAACGGATCCAGGCCGGCATTTGCGCGTTCTTCGTTGATTAGCTCAAGCATAAGCCGTTCGAGTGCATTGGGTTGTGACATCTTTCTGATTCCTTTGCTGCGGGGCCTCGCGCGGAAGCTGTCAGCGTGGCGTCAGGTCGACAATGGTACGCAGCATATCGGGCTTACACAGGCGGAGCATTGCGAAAACACAAGGAATTCGTCGGCGACAATTTGAGGACAATGCAACCGTGTGGGACGCGTTGGGTGATTGCCCGACTTAGATCAGCGTCGTGCGGACCAGCTGCTGGACGCGTATTGACGGGTATAAAATTCGCCCATCATCCCGATCATGATCATCGTGATCGCAAGAGTTAGCGTATAATTGTAATCCGAATTGCGCGGAAAATAGTTCATGAAAACAAAGCCGCGCGCCTGATCAATCGTGTGAAACAGGGGATGCCAGTCGAACATCGCGATCATAAATCCAGGAAGGGTATTGGCGACAAACATCTTGCCTGAACAAATCATGCTGGCACGTTGATACACGGTCGTGAAAATCCCAACCACACCCGGCGCCCATGGTTTGAGTGCAAGAAGGATCAACCCAAGTGCAACGCCCGAGAACCATGAAAGCAGTAACATCGCATAGGCCGGAATCGGTCGGTCAATTGTGATCGGAGTGAATGCGACGTGGTAGATAAAGAGGATCACCACCAATGATAGCGTTTGCACATACAGAACGCTTAGCGATGATGCGCAAATCGAGATGATGGTATTCATCGGCGCATGCAGCATCATCGGCGAAGTCGGACCCTCCGACCCGACAACGGCGCCCAGTGCCTTGGTGTGGGTAAGGAAAAGAAAGATGCCAGACATGATGTAAAGCAAGAAATCTCCACGCAGAGCCGCACCACGTAATCCAAGAATGACGAACATAATGTAGAAGGCTAGGACGAACATGACTGTCACCAGCATATTGCTGAGGATCGCCAGAATAGCGTTACCATGCGCCTTGCGCACATCGCGCACGATGGCGTGATAAATCAGCTCGCCTGTTGAAACGATGGACTGAAGGGTCGATCTGGGTTGAACGTTCTGAAACATACGCCTGCTTTGCTGCCTTGCGAATAATTGACACGGATTTCTTGTCGTTCCGTTACTGCCGTACCATAAGGGGACAAATTTAACGGATCAACAGATGCCTGCTGAATATGGGGGTATCTTGGAGGAGCAAGTCTTGGATTACGACAAACTCATCACAGTCATGCGCCGTCTGTCACTGGAGGCAGGCGCGAAAATCATGGAAATCTACGACGCTGATGACTTTGATGTGAAGGTCAAATCAGACGATAGCCCCGTGACCGAAGCCGATGAAGCAGCAGATGCGATCATTTCGGCGGGACTGCGTGCCGCGTTTCCTGATGTGGCCTTGGTCACGGAAGAACAATCCGCTTCGCATTCGGAAAGCGCCAATACCTTTCTGATTGTTGACCCTTTGGATGGAACCAAGGAATTCATACATCGGCGCGGAGATTTCACCGTAAATATCGCCTATGTCGAAGAGGGCGTGCCGACCCGTGGGGTGGTGTATGCACCTGCCAAAAACCGCATGTTCTTCACCCAGGCTGATGGGGCCTCGGCCGAAGAAACTGGCGATTTGTCGCTGGATAAGGTTGGCAGTTTGAACCCAATACGTGTCTCTGATCCTGACAATGGGGCGCTGATGGTGGTGGCTTCAAAATCTCACCGGGATCAAGCGACGGATGACTATATTGGCAAATATGCCGTCAAGGATATGAAAAGTGCGGGGTCATCTCTGAAATTCTGCCTGATTGCCACAGGCGAGGCGGATATCTACCCCCGTGTTGGCCGGACGATGGAATGGGACACAGCCGCAGGTCATGCGGTGCTTCACGGAGCCGGAGGACGTGTTGTGCGGTTTGATGACCATACCGAATTGCAATATGGCAAAGACGGTTTCGCCAACCCGTTCTTCATCGCCTATTCCCCAGCGGTAAAGTTGAAATCAGCCTGATGTCTGTCCTTATTGTGATCCCCGCCCGCTATGCGTCAACCCGATATCCAGGGAAACCTTTGGTCGAATTGAAAGGTGCAGGAGGCGTCTCCAAAAGCCTGATTCAAAGGTCCTGGGAAGCGGCCCAAAAAGTCTCGGGCGCGGACCGCGTTGTTGTGGCGACAGACGATGACAGGATCAAGGACGCAGCCGTTGGATTTGGCGCTGAGGTGGTGATGACATCCTCGGAATGCACCAATGGAACAGAACGTTGTGCCGAAGCCTTCGTTAACTTGGGTGAAGGTTTTGATATTGTTGTTAACCTTCAGGGGGATGCACCCCTGACACCGCATTGGTTTGTGGAGGACCTGGTGGCCGACATGATGGCAGATCAATCCGCAGATGTGGCGACGCCTGTGCTGCGGTGTGACGGCCGTGCGTTGAACGGGTTTCTGGAGGACCGCGCAAATGGTCGCGTCGGCGGTACAACTGCGGTTTTTGACGCCAGGCGACATGGCCTTTTCTTTTCGAAGGAAGTCATACCCTACACGGGTCGAACCTTCGCCGACGATGACTCAACACCTGTGTTTCACCATGTGGGTGTCTATGCTTATCGGCCGAAAGCTCTGGCAGACTACATGACGTGGCCTGTCGGGCAGTTGGAACAGCTTGAAGGCCTGGAACAGTTGCGGTTTCTTGAAAACGGCAGGTCAGTTTTGTGTACCGAGGTGCAGGCTCGTGATCGTCAATTCTGGGAATTGAACAATCCCGAAGATGTCCCGAGACTAGAAGCGATGATGTCTGAAATGGGAATGGATTGAGCGGTCCGTCTGATCCGAAACTCGACTTTTGTCCCATTTCTGTCGATCTGGGTAAAAAATTGAGAATTATTCCCAGTAAACTCCATGCACTTCCTCAAGTAATTGTGTAGGATGCAGGAAAAAAATGATGCGTTCGAGGAGTGAGCAATGCGCAACAAGGTGACAAAAGCGATTTTCCCGGTCGCAGGCATGGGAACACGATTCCTGCCCGCCACGAAATCCGTTCCAAAAGAAATTATGACTTTGGTGGATCGCCCTCTCGTTCAGTATGCCATCGACGAAGCCCGCGATGCAGGGATCAAAGAGTTCATCTTTGTCACCTCTCGGGGCAAAGGCGCATTGGAGGATTACTTCGATAATGCTCCACAACTAGAACAAGAGTTGCGCCGCAAAGGGAAAGACGAACTGCTGGACATCCTGAAGTCCACCAACATGGACAGTGGTGAAATCGCCTACATGCGTCAGCACAAGCCGTTGGGGCTTGGGCACGCGGTCTGGTGTGCCCGCCGTTTGATCGCAAACGAACCCTTTGCCGTTATTCTGCCGGACGATGTTATTGCCGCCGAGAAATCCTGCCTGGCGCAGATGGTTGAAGCGTTTGAAGAAAACCCAGGCAACATGGTTGCGGCCATGGAAGTGCCAGATGAGCAAACCTCATCATACGGTGTTTTGGACGTCAAAGAGGACATGGGTTCGATCGTTTCGACAAAAGGTATGGTCGAAAAGCCCGAGCTGGGAACGGCGCCGTCGAACTTGGCAGTTATTGGGCGTTATATTCTGACGCCAACCGTGCTTCAAAAGCTGAACAAAAAGAAGACGGGTGCAGGTGGTGAGATCCAGTTGACGGATGCCATTGCAGATGCGCGCGCCGATGGCGAAGAAGTCTTTGGCTTCCGCTTCAAGGGCCGCCGTTTCGATTGTGGCTCCAAGGCAGGTTTCCTGCAGGCGACAGTCGCGTTTGCCCTGGAACGCGAAGATTTGCGCGATGATCTGTGGGCCTATATCAATGACGTTGTACATGCAGACAAAGTGGCGCAATAACGGGTCAAGGGTCTAGTCGTGTGGGATGGTTTTGTCCCGCAGATCACCATGTGGTCTATTGCTGAACATGCGGTTGTATCAAACCTGTCGCGCGATTGAGGCGCTTCAGATGTGGGCAATGGCATGGAGGCACTGAAGCATCTTAGAAAAGCCTACCGGATGCGGTGGAAACGCCGCAGATTGTTGTATCGTGCGTTTCGTAAACGTCGCCAGCTGAAACCTGTGACCAACCGCACAGCTCAGATTGCAGCGGATGATATCCTGGTGTTTTCGACGGTGCGCAATGAAATGGTGCGCCTGCCGCATTTTTTGGAACACTACCGCGCGCTGGGCGTGCGCCACTTTTTGATGGTGGACAATGATAGCGATGACGGCACGCGCGCCTTTTTGGCGCAACAATCCGATGTTTCGCTTTGGACCACACCGGCGAGCTATAAACTATCTCGGTTTGGTGTTGATTGGCTGACATGGCTGCAGCGCCAATATGCACATGATCATTGGTGTCTAACTTTGGATGCAGATGAAATTCTGATCTATCCTCACCACGACACACGCCCCCTTCGGGCGTTGACGGAATGGCTCGATAGCCACGGGCGACGCTCTTTCGGCGCCATGATGCTGGATATGTATCCTAAAGGGCCGTTGAACGCGCAAACCTATGTCACCGGAGAAGACCCGTTTTCGATCCTGAACTGGTTTGATGGCGGCAATTATATGATCCAGAGAAAAGACGACCTTGAGAATTTGTGGATCCAAGGCGGGCCGCGCGCACGTCAGTTCTTTGCAGACCGCCCAAAACGTGCCCCCACGATGAGCAAAACACCTTTGGTTAAATGGCGCCGTGGCTATGCCTATGTCAGCTCCTCACACTCCTTGCTGCCACGCATGTTGAATCACGTGTACGATGACCAGGGCGGCGAAAAGACCTCGGGCATTTTACTTCACACCAAATTCCTGCACACCATTGTTGAAAAATCAGCAGAAGAGAAACACCGACAGGAGCATTTTGCCAATTCTGAGCTCTATGACACCTATTACGACGGTCTGACACAGAATCCTGACCTGTGGTGCGAAGGGTCGACCAAGCTGATCAGCTGGCGTCAACTTGAAGCAATGGGACTGATGTCGAAGGGGAATTGGGTATGAACCAGCTAACCTTACGCTCGAGCACGAAGAAATTGGAGTTTGTTGCGAAAATCGAAACAATTCTTCTCGAAACATGTTTAATTAAGTGTCACAAGTTACGGTGCGCGGGAAGTAGCGGCCATATTGCAGGAGTTTATGGGTGAGCCTTTGGCAATCATATCGCATGAGGCTCCGCCGGAAGCGCGCCAAGATCCGCGCCTGGCGCAAGCATTTCATGTTGCGCTCGCGCGCAAACCGTACGGATCAGATACAGCCGGGTGACATCTTGCTGTTCTCGACCCTGCGAGATGAGTATGTGCGCCTGCCGTATTTTCTTAAATACTATCGCGATCTGGGTGTGTCGCATTTTGTAATCGTGGACAACGGCAGCAGCGATGGTGGGGCCGAATATCTGGCCGACCAAAACGATGTGTCTCTGTGGACCACCAATGCAAGCTACAAACGCTCACGGTTTGGCGTGGACTGGCTGAACTGGCTGCAACAGAAATACGCCCACGGCCATTGGACTCTGGTGGTCGATCCGGATGAGTTGTTTGTCTACCCGTTCTGCGATACCCGACCTATTCGTGCCCTGACCGATTGGCTGGATGTCAGTCAGGTCAAAAGTTTTGGGGCAATGCTGCTCGACATGTATCCCAAGGGTCGGATTGATGCGGTGCCCTATCTTCCCGGTCAAAATCCGCTTGAGATTGCGTCCTGGTTCGATCCGGGAAACTACCAGATCTCGAAGAACCATAAATTCGGCAACCTATGGATACAGGGCGGGCCCCGGGCGCGTGTTTTCTTTCCCAATCAACCCAAGAAATCGCCCGCGTTGAATAAGATTCCGCTGGTCAAATGGCACAAGAATTACGCCTACGAAAGTTCGACCCACATGTTACTGCCCCGGGGTCTGAACCTGACCTATGATGAATGGGGTGGCGAAAAGGCAAGTGGCGTTCTGCTACATGCCAAGTTTCTGGATACGTTCACCATAAAAGCAGCCGAAGAGCTGACCCGCCGCCAACACTATTCGTCCAGTGTCGAATACAAAGCCTATGCAGAGAATTTTGACGACACCCCAGACCTTTGGTGCAAATGGTCCGAGAAATATATAAACTGGCGCCAGCTAGAAATCCTTGGGCTGATGTCCAAGGGCAACTGGGCTTGAGGAGAGGGCAGATTACGTGAGCGTTGGGATCATCATGCTGGTGCACACGGCCTTTGGCCGTGCCGAGCAGATCGCCCGACATTGGGCGGCCTCGGGGTGTCCCATCGTGATCCACTCTGACAAGTCAGTGCCACGTAAAACTTACGCCGCGTTCAAGGCCAAATTGTCCGACTTGCCCGATGTTCGGTTCGCCAAACGCCATCGGTGCGAATGGGGAACGTGGGGGCTGGTGGCTGCGACGCAAGAGGCCTCGCAAATCATGCTGGCCGAATTTCCCGAGGTTAGACATGTCTATTTGTCCTCAGGATCGTGCTTACCCCTGCGCCCGGTACAGGAACTGATTGATTATCTGACCGAGCGTCCTCACACGGATTTTATTGAAAGCGCAACTACAGCGGATGTGCCTTGGACCATGGGAGGGCTGGATCACGAGCGCTTTACACTGCGTTTTCCGTTTTCCTGGCGCAAAAACCGCTATCTTTTTGATCGTTATGTGGCCTTACAACGACTTGTCCGCTTCAAGCGCCGAATTCCAAACGGCATCGTGCCGCATATGGGAAGCCAATGGTGGTGCCTGACGCGTCAGACCTTGTCCGCCATTCTGGAGGACCCGGAACGCGCCAGCTATGACAGGTACTTCAAAAAAGTATGGATTCCGGATGAAAGCTATTTCCAGACACTGGCGCGGCTATATTCGCGTCAGATCGAAAGCCGTTCGCTGACACTTTCAAAGTTTGATTATCAGGGTAAGCCTCACATCTTTTACGATGACCACCTGCAACTGCTGCGCCGGTCTGACTGTTTCGTGGCGCGCAAAATCTGGCCCTTTGCCAATCGACTTTACGATGCGTTTTTAACCGATGTCTCAAGCGCGATGAAACGCACCGAACCCAACCCGGGAAAAATCGACCGAATTTTCGCGAAAGCGGTGGAGCGTCGTACCCGCGGACGTCCCGGCCTGATTATGCAAAGCCGGTTTCCGGTAGAAGGCCGGGAAAATGGTCTGACCTGTGCGCAGTACTCTGTCTTTGAGGGGTTCACCGACCTATTCGAAAACTTTGAGGCTTGGTTGTCGAAAACAACGACAACCCGTGTGCATGGACACTTGTTTGCCAAGGAGCGTGCTGAGTTTTCAGAAGGTCAGACTGTCATGAACGGCGCATTGTCGGACAGTGCGACCTTGCGAGATTACAATCCCCAGGCTTTTCTGGCGAGCCTGATCTGGAACACACGTGGTGAGCGTCAGTGTTTCCAGTTTGGCCCCCGGGATGTGCAGGATATTGAGTGGGAGATTGCCAAAGATCACAATGCCCAGATTTCCGTGATTACCGGTGCCTGGGCCGTGCCTTTGTTCAAATCCAACCGTAATTTCTCGGACATCCGCCAGGAGGCAGCACTGCTTCAGCAGATCGAAAGTGAACACCTGAAAACGCTGCGATCTCCCTGGACCAAGGCGCGCGTGCGTATCTGGTCCATGGCAGAGTTTATTGAAGCCCCGATGGAACCTTTGCAGACGATTATTGATGAGATCGGCCAGCAATCCTTGCGTGGATTGGCCGAGGTGCCCAAGATGTCAGATCTGACCGGGTTCGGCCAGTTCCTGCAAAACCTCAAGAACCAGGGGATGCATCCTTACTTGATGGGCGACTTCCCTGTTTCTCATGGCCAAGGCGAAGCACCGCTGTCTCAACCTAAACCTTACCTGGTGCGGTGATTGTGAATGTCTCAGTTTGACTATTTTGTTGTGTTCGCAGAAATGCGCACCGGCTCGAACTTTCTTGAGGCCAATCTGAACGCCTTTGACAGCTTTACGTGTCATGGTGAGGCGTTTAATCCGCACTTCATTGGTTATCCCAACAGCACCGAAATTCTGGGCGTGACGCAGGAAATGCGGGACGGGGATCCTGAAAGGTTGATCAATACGATCAAGGAATATTCTGAGGGCTTGGGCGGATTCCGTCTGTTTCACGACCACGATGCGCGCGCCACCGAGATTGTGCTAAGCGAACCGCGCTGTGCCAAGATTATTCTGACACGCAACCCAGCTGAAAGTTATGTCAGCTGGAAAATCGCGCAGGCCACGGGCCAGTGGAAGCTGACCAACGTCAAACGGCGCAAAGACAGCAAGATCAGCTTTGACGGGATCGAGTTTGAGCAACACATCACCGCCCTGCAGGAATTTCAGGTGTTTTTAATGAATCGGCTGCAGACCTCGGGGCAAACCGCGTTTTACGTGGCCTATGAAGACCTGCAATCGGTCGAGGTGATGAACGGGCTGGCCAAATTTCTGGGCGCTGACGAACAATTGGATGCGCTTGACGATAAGCTCAAGAAACAAAATCCCAGTTCGATGCAGGACAAGGTCGCCAACTTTGACGAGATGCAGACGGCCCTTGCCGACGGCGATGCGTTTAATCTGTCCCGCACTCCAAACTTTGAGCCGCGTCGCGGTCCGGGCGTGCCAGGCTTTTTGACAGGCGCACATGCGCCACTTATGTACATGCCCGTGCGATCCGGGCCTGAGAAATCTGTTGTCGACTGGTTGGCAGCCTTGGATGATGTCCCGGCCGAAACGTTGGATGTGAAACACAATCAAAAGTCGCTGCGCCAATGGAAAAGGTCCAAGAAGGGCCATCGCAGCTTTACCGTCATCCGCCATCCTGTCGCCCGCGCGCATGCAGCATTTTGCGATCGTATTTTGAACCGAGGTCCGGGCACATTTACTGAAATTCGCAAGACGCTGCGCAACTTCTACAAGGTGCCGCTGCCTGGTCAAATCACTGAGGAGTACGACAGACGCGCGCATCGTGAGGCCTTTGTTGGATTTCTTGAGTTTCTCAAAGCTAATCTGGCAGGGCAAACAGGCATTCGGGTGGATGCCAATTGGGCGACACAGTCCGCCGTTATTCAAGGCATGGGTGTGTTCGCCCTGCCCGACATGATTATCCGTGAAGATGAGATGGACAGTTATCTGCCTGCCCTAGCGCAGCAGGTTGGGTATCTGAAACCGGTTAAGCCGCACCCTCCGCCCGAAGACTGTCCGATCCCCTTGTCAGAGATTTACGACACAGAGATCGAAACGTTGGTAAAGGAGATCTACCAGCGCGATTACATGATGTTTGGATTTATAAGCTGGGGCTGATGCTTCAGGCCGCCTGCATTGACTGCGATTCCGTCATTATGGTGTACAGCGTTGCAGGGTCGGCATTCGCGCGCAATTTTGTACACAGTGATTTATCCCGCAAAGTGCGCGACACCAGCGCCAATGCCTTGAGGTGTTCAACACCTGCATCATGCGGGGCAAAAAGGGCAAAGGCCAGATCGACGGGCTGGCGATCAACTGAGTCAAAATCAATCGCATTGTCCATCAGTACCAGTGCACCGACCACTTGATCGAGGCCATCAAGCCGCGCATGAGGCAAGGCGACCCCGTGGCCCACACCTGTGGGCCCCAGAGATTCGCGTTCTTGCAAGGCTTCAACGGCCTTGGTTTGCGGCACGCCGTGGACTTGCTCAACAATATCACCCAAAGCGTGAAACAAACGCTTTTTGCTAGAGGCTGCAGAAAGCACCCGAATAGCCTCAGGCTTGAGGATTTCTGTCATATCCATTTTGTAACTGCTCCTATGGTCGGCTGGCTTGGGCCGCTGGCCATATTGATTTTTAAGGGTCGATCCAGCCGATGTTGCCATCATCCCGGCGATACACGACATTCAACCCTTCTTTTCCCTCATTTCTAAAGACCAGCACAGGCGCTCCTGCCAATTCCATCTGCATAACCGCTTCGCCGACCGTCAATGATGGGATCTGTGTTTCCATCTCAGCGACGATCATGGGTTGCAGTGTATCGGGCTCTGATTCCTGATCCTCTTGTTCAGACGCGAGGATATACGAGGACGCGCCCATAAGTTCAACCGGTTCGGTACGGTCTTTATGATGATCTTTAAGACGACGTTTATAGCGCCGGAGTTGCTTCTCTATTTTGTCGCAACACTTGTCAAATGCCTCATAAATTTCATGGGCATGTGCTTTGGCTTGCGTGGTCAAGCCTGTCGAGAGATGCACAGTGGTTTCGCAAACAAATTCATTGGCGCTTTTTGAGAATATGACGTTGGCGTCTGTTGGACGCTCGGCATATTTCTGAACTGCACTGCCTAAATCCTGCTGCACGTGAGTTTGCAGGGCGGCACCAATATCGATCTGTTTTCCACTGATTTGATAGCGCATCTTGTCTCCTTCAATTGATAATACAGGCGCCACAGGGCACGGTTGGGCCGGACTTGTGATTATGCCTGCGTGAGGAAGTATGACATCGAAAAACTTTGCCTTTGCCCGGGACCCAGAGTGCAGGTCCTGTGATCGTGCAGCGCGTATTTTCGTAATGTCATACCCTCATTTGACGCCCGTTGACCCCGATTTGTCAATGACGAAGGCGACAGGTCCCGACAAATCGCAGGATTTTGTCTGAGTTGTTAACAGTTGTTAAGAAATACGAAAATTGTCGCCCAGGTAGACACGGCGCACGTTTTCGTTTTCAACTACGTCGTTGGGTGTGCCCGACATTAGGACCTGTCCATCGTGAAGAATGTAGGCACGATCCACGATCTCGAGGGTCTCGCGGACATTGTGATCGGTGATCAATACACCGATGCCACGTTTCTTCAAATCAGACACCAATGCGCGAATATCGCCGACCGAGATTGGATCCACACCAGCGAACGGTTCATCCAACAAAAGATATCGAGGATTGGCAGCCAAACAACGGGCAATCTCGACGCGGCGGCGCTCCCCTCCGGACAAGGCGAGCGCAGGAGCGCGGCGCAGATGCTCAACTGAAAATTCCGACAGCAGCTTTTCCAGCCGCTCACGACGCGCGCGCCGATTGGGGTAAGAAATGTCGAGAATGGCCAGAATGTTGTCTTCAACTGACATGCCGCGGAAGATGGACATTTCCTGAGGTAGATACCCGATCCCCAGCTTGGCGCGGCGGTACATTGGCAAATTGGTGACGTCTCGGCCTTCGATAAGAACATGCCCGCCTTCGGGATAGATCAATCCGGCGATTGCATAAAAAGTGGTGGTCTTGCCGCATCCGTTGGGCCCCAGAAGTGCGACCACCTCGCCTTGTTGCAAGTCGATGGATACGTCGCGGATCACCACACGCTTGTTATAGCTTTTGCGCAGGTTTTGAATCCGCAAGCCTTCGTTTTCGGCTGCAATATGCAAGTCGGGCTTGGTCATGCTTTAGTTGTCCTGCTCGGGTTGCAGCACAGTTTTGACACGACCGCTCATCCTCGCGGTGCCTGCCTTGGTGTCCACGAACATCTTGTCCGCGGTCAGGGCATTGCGCCCCTGCACCAGCAGGACATCACCCTTCATTTCAATCAGGCCAGATTCGATATTATAGTCGGCATTCGAGGCCTCAGCCGCATCTTCTCCGCTGACCAATGTCACGCCACCTGACGCTTGCAGCCGTTCGATACCGGATTGATCTTGCAAGTAGACGACCAGAACGCGAGGGGCTGACAAGCGCATTTCGCCCTGCCCGATCAAGACGTTCCCCGTAAAGACCGCCGTGCCGTCATTTTGGTTAACCGCCAGGTTGTCTGCGGTTACTTCGACAGGAAGGTCGGTATTTTGTTCTGTATTCCCAAAGGCAATTTGCGCGCCCTGTGCCAGCGCTGCGGCTGGAATACTCAATAAACAAAGCGAAAGAGCGATGGGATTCAAAAGCCGCACGAAATTCAATCCTTGGGGTTGTTGGGTTTGTATACCAGCTTCACCCCGTCGGTGAACAGTATTTCTGCGTTCTGGCTATCTTCGTCCGATGTCAGACGCATTTTGCCCGCGGTCAGGTCGCCGGGGGGGCCAGAAGCTTGGACCATGCCCGGTGTTTCGGCAAACAGCCTGTCATACCGTGCTTCTAGAACTTCTGTTCGGATCACATACCCTGTGGTCGTTTCAATCGTCACATTCCCATCCATGGATGCGGTCAATTCACCTTGATTCATATCGGCATGATCTGCGGTGATATCAATGACACTGCCTTCGCTCAGGCGTATTTCAGCCACGACGTCATCCGCACTGAGGCGGTCGGGGTTTTCCAGATCAGGGCGGGCGACGCGTGCGCGAAACATCACTTCGTCCCCGCCGCTGGTGGTGCCGGCAAATGACGGGTTGCTGACGCCTTGATCTCGGGCGCGTTGTTCCAGATCGACCTGAGCGACGGTTGGTTGCTGTGTCGGGTCGATGGTACGTGAAATCAGAAACAACGTGGAGAGAAGCGCAAGGGCCGCCAAAGGCAGAATAATCTTGGCCCAGGTGACCGCCCTGGAATAAAGGTCCGCTTCCCAGGCCATCAGTGCGAGAAAATGTCGATGTCTGGCCAACCTTCTAAATCGAGCAGCGCGCGTGTCGGCAAGAAATCAAAACACGCCTGTGCCCGTTCGGTCCGACCTTCACGTGCCAATCGCGTGTTCAATTCATCGCGCAGGGCGTGCAGATACAAAACATCAGACGCGGCATATTCCATCTGTGCCTCCGTCAGATCCGCTGCACCCCAATCTGAGGATTGTTGCTGCTTGGAGATGTCGATGCCCAGCAGCTCCTGAAGCAGGTTTTTCAACCCATGGCGATCGGTGTACGTGCGGATCAGTTTGCTGGCGATCTTGGTGCAATAGACAGGCGCCGTCAGCGTGCCGAAAGCGTTGTGCATTGCCGCAATATCGAACCGGCCAAAGTGAAACAGCTTCAGGACATCTGGGTTAGCCAACATGGCACAGAGGTTGGGGGCGGTGCTCTGGCCTTTTTCAATCTGGACCAAATGAGCATGGCCATCGCCACCGGACATCTGAACCACGCACAAGCGGTCCCGATGCGGGTTCAATCCCATAGTTTCGCAATCAATGGCCACAACAGGACCAAGGTTTAGCCCATCGGGTAAATCGTTTTTGTAGAGGTGGTTGGTCATGTGTTTCTTACTTTCGTGGCAGCAATGGTGCCCAGGAGAGGCAAACATACCTCACCCCGCCATACCCCATGACATTCCACCATTCAATAAAAGCCAGACAAAGACCGCGATCAGCGACGTCGTTGGGCTGAATATGTGAATAGTTCGGATCTGAGGGAGCAATTTGCAATAGCGATCGGTTCGAAAAAGGTCAGATATCGGTTTAAATCTGAGCGGTTCGTAAATCACGCCGGTCAAGTGCCTCAGAAAAAGGACGACGCGACTTAAACCAATTTCGCAATTCGGTCGATCACTTGTTGTGCCCCTTTGGCACAGCGGTCGAGATAAGCTGTCACGGCCTGGGCTTCGGCATCGCTGAATGGTGGAACCACTGGCGCCGCGCCACTTGCAGTGCTGGCCGCGTTTCTGAGGTCCTGTAGCGACTTGACCCGTTCGGCATTGCCAAAGACGTCGATGCAAGACGAGGTGATTTTATGCGTGTTGGATTCAATCCCGAAAAACGGGGTGTGCGTTAAAAGACAGAACATCTGACCATGAAAGCGACCGGTCACCGCCTGGGCGTGCCCGGCCAGAAAGTTCAGTACCCGGTCCGGGTCAGATTTGGATTTGACAAAGGGTAACTGCTCAGCACCCAGTTTGCGCAGCGCTTTTTGCACCCGTGGAAAGCGCCCGCGGGTCAGCGGCGGCTGCATCGACAACCAGTGCCAATCCAACGCTTGTGCTGTTTGCTGCAACTCGATGCTGGCCTCGGCAACCACAGAATCGATCACAATGCCGCCCTGGCGCGAATGAGCGGATGCAGAAAATGGCCGCGACAGGGAAAAATCCGGCACGGCAGCGGCCTCTATGTCTTTTTCGGCCAGATAGGCCTGGCTGCGGGTTTCGCGTACGTTGATTACGTCAAACTCGGCCAAAATCGTCAGGACCTCGGGCTCCAGCGTATCGGCAATGGAGTTGATCAGCGCCAGAGGTACATTCAATTCGGCCTTAAGATCCAATGCCGCTTGCAGCAAGCGTCCGACCCAGGGCCGTTTCGCGCTGCTGTGAATGCCACCTTCCCCGTGCACAACAATGACATCGGGGCGCAAACGCCGCACCGTATCGGCCCAGGCCTCCTGAAACATCTGCCCATGGGGCGTGGTATAGATCACCTCAATACCCTTGGAGCTGAGCAGCTGCACAATATTTCGCGATGCGAGTCTGCTGCCTGCGTGCAGCATATGTGAGGTGTCGTTCAAAAGGACGGCCTTGGGCATGGTCACCTGCATTCTTGGTTTGGGTCGTATCGGGGCGCTACTCGGTCAGCTGGATGTTTGGTAGTCAAATTTGTCGAAGTCTTTGGCGTAGTAGGTCTCAAGCAGTCTGCGGCTTTCCGGACTGAGGTCCTCGGCAACATATTTGGCCTTGCGCCGCGCCCTTTTGAGATGCCCCAGAAGTTTGCGCGGTGACATTGTGAACGTCGGTCCACTGGCCTCCTTGGTCGTTGCGTTGCGATGGCCAAGCGACAGAGATACACCCAAATCGGTGCAGAGCCGGGCGAAATCCGCCTCAAGTGTTTCAACATGTCCGATCCATGGCGATGCGATACCCTCGACATAAAGATGTTGGGGGCGGATCGAGCGAATGTGCTGCGTCCATTCCACACCTTCACTGACCAATTCGGCAAAGTGGTTCAACGACATTGGCACCTGCGGATAGACGTGTCGGTGGGTTTTGATCAGGTAACGGTGTAGCGAGGCGAAACGCTCAACGGGGTGTCTCGTGAAGCATAAAAACTGATAGGCTTTGACCTGATCTGGTGCCTCCCCGGTGCGGGCAGTGTAGCTGTCCAAAAATTCCGTGCTGGTCTCGTGCTTGGTCTCGGCGACGCCTTTGGTCGAATTGCCGTCCAGCGCTCCCAGGGCGGTGCGTAAACTGGTTCCGGCGGCCTTGGGTATATGCACGAAAACAAATCTGTACCGGTCGTTTACGATCAATTGAAATGTCTTTCTGATGGCGTCATAAAAAGTCTAAGCGGCTCAAACTACAAGTGAGGTGCGCAGAGGTCAAACTCAATTTTGACGGCCGTCTGTGGCCGAACATGCCTATGGTCAGACTATGGTAAACCGTGTATTGACCTTGTCGACCAGTCGGCACGAGGGCACGCAGCCCATTGGCGGCGCAATGCGGTCATTTTGGCAATTTTGTATTGCAGTACGAGAATTTGAGACGTCGTAAATGAACTATCGCCCAGAAATCGACGGTTTGCGTGCATTGGCGATTATTCCGGTTGTGCTCTATCACGCAGGCGTGCCGGGCTTGCCCGGCGGCTTTGTGGGCGTTGACATTTTCTTTGTCATTTCGGGATTTCTGATCACCTCGATCATCGTCGGCGAAATCGAGGCCGGAAAGTTCACTATTGCCGGGTTCTATGAACGCCGCGCGCGTCGCATTTTGCCGGTCTTTTTCCTTGTGGCGGGCGTCGCACTGGCCTTGGGCTGGATCACCCTGCCCCCCGCCTCTTTGCTTGAGCTCACGCATTCCGCCGCCGCCGCCACGTTTTTTGTCTCGAATGTCTATTTTTGGCAGGCGGTAAGCTACTTCTCGTCTCATGCCGAGTTTTGGCCGTTGATTCACACCTGGTCGCTGGCAGTTGAAGAGCAATTCTACGTCCTTTTTCCGCTGTTCTTGATGCTTTTCATGCCGCGTGTGGGGCGCAATATGACCCAGTTTATCTTGCTGGTGCTTGTGGGCCTTTCGCTGGCGCTGTGCCTTGTGGGGTCATATACCTCCACGTCGGCCACATTCTATCTCTTGCCAACGCGGCTTTGGGAGATTGGCCTGGGGGCCTGGCTGGCGCTGCGGGCTCCGTCACTGCCTGCATCGGGACTTTGGCGAGAAAGCTTGGCGGGGATCGGTGCGGCGATGATCCTTGCGGCCATCTTGGCATTTCAGCCCGGTTGGCCCTTCCCTGGCTGGTGGGCGCTGCTGCCCGTGATCGGCACATGTCTAATCATCTTCTGCGGTGGCGAAACGCGCGTTGGTCGGGTCTTGTCATGTCGTCCCGTGGTGTTCGTCGGGCTGATCTCGTACTCCCTCTATCTGTGGCACTGGCCAGTGTTGGTCTATACGCGCTTTGCGACAGGAATTGTCGATTTGCCGATGCTGGTGATCGTGCTGTGCATTGTCGTGATGCTCGCCCTGTCGGTGCTGTCCTGGAAGTATGTCGAAGCCCCCTTTCGCAACCGCGCCAACCTGACACGCGGCGGTGTCTTTGCCTTGTCGGGGGGATGTATGGCTGTTGTGCTCGGCCTCGCACTGGCCTCGCATTTGACCCAAGGTGTTCCAAATCGGATGACCTCGGATCAGCTCCAGACCGCTGAGGCCATCCGTGACTTCCGTAAAGCGAGCGATTGTTGGGGACGTGTCCCGGATGACGAGCCTTGCCTCATCGGTACTCAAAACGCACCCCAAACGGTGCTGCTCTGGGGCGACAGCCACGCCAGTGCGATATCGCCAGCGCTGGATATCGTCTTGCAGGAGCAGGGCCTTGGAGCAATCAACGCGGTTTACGGCACCTGTGCGCCATTGCCCGGGGCACAAGGGTCCGGTGTCTATCACAACGCACGCTGTCGTCGCTTTAACGATGTGGTGTTGGATTGGCTGCGGCAAGGCGATCACGATATTCGCCATGTAGTTCTGACAGCTCGCTGGAACTTGAACGTCACTGGTGATCGCATGCAAGGCGAAGCAGGCGAAGGAGTGAACCTGTCTTTCCTAGACAGCCCAGGTGTTGCCGACAATGCGCAGATCGTTGAAGCAAGCCTGCAAGCCTTGGTTGCGGAGCTTTCGGATATGGGGATACGCGTCACAATTTTGGAGGATGTTCCCGAAATAGGCTGGAACGTTCCCGTCACCATCTTGTTTCGTGAACGATTGGGCTTGGGTGTGTTGGACTCTCCTGGTTTGGCGGCAATCGAGGCGCGTAGCGCGAAGACCTATGATATCTTGTCGCGCATTGCTGAGCGCACTGGCGTAGAATTTGTTAAGTTGGCACCATATCTGTGTGCTCCAACCTGTACAATTATGCACGAGGGGCTGCCGGTGTACGCCGATAGCAATCATTTCTCGATTTTTGGGGCGCAGACGGTCGCAGCGCCACTACTAACCAAACGCCTCGGAGCACTTCAGTGACAGAAGTGGATCACCCGCCGCTGTTTGTCGTTGGCACACGATTTCAAATGATGATGGCCCTTGGCATCATCAGGCATTTGGGGTTAGCGGACTACGACTTGGTGGTTTTGCAACGAGCTGAACAACCTGACCCGAGCCAGGATCTGGCCTATTCGCATGTCATTGAAGGTGCACGTCAGGTGAGCTTTGTGCCCATCCCTGCCCTCGCCCCTCTGATCCTTAGGCAGCTGTTACGTGCGATCGGCCCAGGTAAACGACTGATACTCTCGGCACATATCCAGAACCCCACAATTCTGTCGGCTTTTCGCCTGCGCCGAAACCTGCGTCTGCACAGTTTTGACGAAGGCAGCTATAACATTTCCCCGACAGGGCCGTTCTTTGCTCCGCCGCGACGCAAACTGAAACGACCATTGGATTATGTCATGAGGGTGCTGTTTCCAAAGGGCCCATTGCATTTCGCGCGTCGCAGGTCCGAGCGGCACTACACAGCTTTTTCACCTGAACAGAATTTTATGTGTGACAAAGCGGTCAAAGTTGAAATTCCTTGGGAAAGCGTCGCAATTCCCTCGGAGGCTGACCAAGTTCGAGGGGCTAAACGCATTCTGGTGCTTCCTTGCATGAAGGATTTTCAAAAAAGGCAGATTGTGCGTGATAGGTTGGTTAAGCTCGCCCAGGATTGCGATCTCGTGGTGCGGCACCCACGTGACGAGGTATTGCCGGATATGGACTCCGTTCTGCTGCGTTCTCCCATCGAAGGCATTGTTTGCGCGCTCGCCAAGCAATCGCCCGTCACGGTCATGCACTTTAACAGTACGGTTGGATACACTCTGAGCGACAATCCCGCCATCCAATTGGTCGACATCAGCACTGACGCCCCGCCCAAATTCAACGCTCCCGACTGAGACACTGAACAATGTCAAAAAACTCACAATTCAAAGACGTGGTCGCTGTCTTTTCTAACTTGCCCAAGCGCAGGAAACGCCAGTTTTTCCCCATTCTGTTTATGATGCTCCTGGGGGGTGTTGCGGAGTTTATAGCCCTTGCCGCGATCGTGCCTTTCGTGAGCGTGATGGCCGATCCGATTGGTTTCATGGAGAACTACCAGGGTGGTCGTATCACCAGCTGGCTGGGAAATCCTGATGTCGAGCGGGCGCGGCTTTTGCTGACGGTGGTGTTTATTTCGATCGTTTTATTGGCGGGGGCTGTTCGCGTCTGTATCATCTGGATCACATCGAAATATTCGATGATGATCGGGTATGATCTGTCGATGCGCGTCTACAGCATCATGCTGCGGCAAAACTATACGTTCCACCTGAATAATTCGACGGCCGATTTGATCGCCGCAATGCAAAAGATTCATTTCTTTGCTATGGCGGTCATGGCACCAATTATGAGGTCAATCACTGCCGTTTTGACCTCCATATTTGTTGTCGCCGCGCTTTTGGCAATCAATTTTACCGTTGCGATTACCACCTTTGCCGTTGTCATCGGTCTTTATCTGTTGGTTACGGTCGCCGCCCAGCCTTTGCTTAAACGCAATAGTGTGGTGATTGCCGCAGCACAGTCCGATAAGGTCCGGCTGGTGCAAGAGGGGTTTGGAGGCATTCGCGATATCATCATCAACGCCCTGCATCCGGTCTATATCAGCCGATTTGGGCAGGCCGAATACGGATTTAGAAAAAGCTCGGCGATTAACATGCTGCTGTCAGCTGCGCCAAAATTCGTTGTTGAAACCTTCTTGCTTCTGGTGGGCAGCCTTGCGCTGTTTTTCTTGTCGACACATGTCGATAGCCTTACCGCCGCCTTACCCACGGTCACGGCGTTCGCCTTTGGCTTGCAACGCATGCTGCCCTATATGCAGCTGGTTTATCGTGGCAAGGCGCAAATTTCCGCCAATGCAGCATCGACCTCGGATTTGCTGGGATATCTCGCCATAGACATTCCAAATCCTCCCAAGTCCGCGGTGCCAATCGACTTTCTGGATCAAATTTCCTTCAACAATGTCTCTTTTGACTACTCTGAAACGGGTGATTTCGCGGTACGTGACATCAACCTGTCGATCAAAAAAGGCGAGTTTGTCGGTGTGATGGGCCCCTCTGGCAGTGGCAAATCAACCTTGATTGATCTGTTTATGGGCTTGCAACGGCCAACCCAGGGCACAGTCGAAGTCGATGGTAAAGCGATCCAGGACAGCGCTGTTCCAGCTTGGCAAAAATGCATCGCGCATGTGTCGCAATCGGTGTTTTTGATTGAAGGGACCATTCGGGAAAACATCGCTTTGGGTCAGGCACCTGAGGAAATTAACGAGGCCCTTTTGAATGACGCGATAAAAATTGCCGAGTTGGAGACCTTTGTTCAAGGCTTGGAAAGTGGGATAGAGACGTCTGTCGGAGAGCGCGGGGGCCGTTTGAGCGGTGGACAGCGTCAACGAATTGGCTTGGCCCGCGCGATCTACTTGGATCGTGACATCATCGTGCTCGACGAAGCGACAAGCGCTCTCGACAATGAGACCCAAGAGAAAGTCATGACGAATATTCGCGCCATGACCAAGAAAGTTACAATCGTCTCAGTGACCCACCGATTGGACACGTTGCAAGGCTGCGACGTGCTGGTTGAGATGTCTCAAGGTGCGATTGAGCGTATCGTCCGCACATAACCCCAGAGCCGGTCTGAGCCATGATGGGCCGCACCTGCGTGCTCCAGACCAGCATGCTGACGCCGAAGCGTGTTACAAACGCTCGTGAGCACATAGAGTTTATTGGTCAACTTGTCTGTGGTGCATCCAAAGATGTTTGATCCGACTGAGTCCGACATCAGGGATTTCAAATTTATAGGTGGCCACATTGATATCGGCTTTGCGAATTCAGTGCGTCATCTGCTTAGCGAGTTAAACCAAAGGGTCTGTTCGTAGGGCTGCGAGGGCAGCACTATAGATTATCAGCGGTACGAAGCAGGAAAGATCTTCCTAGATGATTGATATTATTCAATTTTGTCTGAGATCTTGGTGCCCAGGAGAGGACTCGAACCTCCACATCCTTGCGAATACTAGCACCTGAAGCTAGCGCGTCTACCAATTCCGCCACCTGGGCAGGTGTCGTGAGATGGGCAGATATATCCGCGTTGCTCCTCTGTCAACGGCGATTCCTATAAAATATGCATTCGCCGTATCACCTTGTCGATTGCAGCGCTGGACGGTAGGAAGAAACATGTCTTTGCTTTAACGCTCGGGGGCTCTCTCATGTCGAAACTCGTCACCATTTATGGCGGATCCGGTTTTGTTGGTCGGTACATCGCACGTCGCATGGCCAAAGAAGGCTGGCGTGTCCGGGTTGCCGTGCGCCGTCCCAATGAGGCGATGCACGTCAAGCCTTACGGCGTGGTTGGCCAGGTTGAGCCTGTTTTTTGTAATATCCGCGATGACGCGTCTGTCCGGGCTGTGATGCAGGGGGCCGATGCAGTGGTGAACTGCGTGGGGACGTTCGACAAAGGCGGAAAGAACAACTTTGACGCCGTGCAGCACGAAGGGGCCGAGCGTATCGCCCGCATCGCAGCCGAGCTGGATGTGGCGCATCTTGTCCATCTTTCGTCCATTGGGGCGGATACTGAATCTGAAAGCCTCTATTCACAGACCAAAGCGCTGGGCGAAGAGGGTATTCTGCAGCATTTCCCTAATGCTGTTATCTTGCGGCCCTCTGTGATTTTCGGACCCGAAGATGGGTTCTTTAACCGTTTCGCAGGCATGACGCGCTTTGGCCCGATCTTGCCCGTGGTTGGGGCCGAAACTAAGTTTCAGACTGTTTATGTCGATGACGTGGCGCAGGCCGCTGTCAAAGGGGCCTTGGGTGATGCGGCCCCTGGTGTCTATGAGCTGGGCGGACCCGACGTGAACACATTCCGCGAGTTGATGCAGCAGATGCTGCAGATCATCCGTCGCCGCCGCCTGATCATGAACATTCCCTTCCCCATCGCCAAGCTCATGGCCGGGGTGATGCGGGTTGGTCAGGTCTTGTCACTGGGCATTATCCCTGCACAAATCACCAGCGATCAGGTCAAAAGCCTGAAGGTGGATAGTGTCGTGTCTGAGGGGGCCAAAGGTCTGGCCGACTTGGGCATTCGACCCACAGCTCTAGAGGCCGTGCTGCCTGATTATATGTGGCGCTTCCGCCCGGATGGACAATACGCGGCCTTGAAAGAATCAGCCGGCAATCTGCGGGCGGAATGACCCACCGGCTCAGCTGGCTGCTTGTACTGCTCTGGCCAATGTCTCTGGCCGCGCAATCGTTGTCCCCTGCTCAGGCGCAATTGTTTCTTGAGTTTCCGGCTGATGTTTCTGACCATGATCCGGCAATGCTGGAGAATGCTCGGACGATGGTTTAAACACCGCCAACCACACTGGAAGGTATCGGGTTTTATGGCCTTGAAAACGCACCTGTGGGTGAACGGGCAATACGTGGCATCATATCGCAGCTTGTAGATGCAGGCCATCTGATCTCGGTTGAAGACAAATATGTTTACGAACTGACTGGGATATTGAAACAGCGCGGTGCGATCTCATCGTCTGTTGAGCGTCGCGATCTTGATCTGCTTGTCTATTTTGATGATTTCGATTGGGACAGCGAAATCACAAATGCCCAATGGGGCGACTTCAAAACCTGGTTGCCGCAGCATGTACGGGCATTGGAGCACGCTGTGTCCGACAATGAGCTGACATTGCTAAGCTTGCGCTTGTCGCTGGGGGATACGCTGTATTTTTGGGCAGCCCCGCATGACATCGCTGACAAATGGCAAGGGCGTGCTGTCTATGCAGGTTTGAACACGCAGACGTATAGCCGAAGCCCCATCGTGATAATTGCGGTGGCCAAGCCTGCATGGGAGGACTATTGAGGATTTCTTACCTATGCCCTCAACATCCCTCAGGCCCATTGGGACACGCCAAGCGGCCTTAGGTATAGGCGATCACCAGCAGGGTGCAGCCCAGCAGGACACGGTAGATCACATATGGTGTGAAGCTGACTGACCGCAGCAGGCGCATCATCAGAACCAAGGACAACAGAGCCGCGATGAAGGCAAAGGCTGCGGCGATGGCTCCGTCGCGCATCAGGCCGAGATTGGCGTTATAGGCGCTCTCGCCCGCCAACAAGGCGCCACTTTCGATAATGGTTGGGATCGACATCAGCATGGCCAGCCGTGCTGCATCGGACCGGGCATAGCCCATAAACCGCGCACCCGTTATGGTGATGCCTGAACGCGACGTGCCGGGGATCAAGGCGATGGCCTGCCAGACGCCCATGACCATGGCGTCGCGAAGGGTCCAGTCTTCGGTCTTGCGATCCGAGTCGCCTGCTTGATCTGCCCAGTAAAGAACAATGCCAAAGATCAACATGGTCCAACCAATCACCGCGATAGAGCGCAGTTCTTGATCGAGACCAGTGAGTTTCAGGATCAGGCCGAAAGCTACAACCGGGATGGATGAGATCATCAACAGAAAGGCCAGTTTTGCCCCTTCAGTGTCGATGCGCCCGCTCAAAGCGCGCGGCAATCCGGACAACGCGAGTTTTACATCCGACCAGAAATAGAGAATCACGGCAAACAGCGTGCCCACATGAACGGCTACATCAATGGCCTGTCCTTGATCCTCCAGGCCCGTCAGGTGCGGCAAGAGTATCAGATGGCCAGACGACGAGACGGGCAGAAACTCGGTGAGGCCCTGGATAGCCGCGACAAGAATCAGGTGGAAAAGGGGCATGGTTTGGCTCTGCTCTGTTTTGAAAACACCTATAAACCATTGCAGATTTGAAGAAAGATCAGAGTTAGGACCGTATCGGATATAAATAATGACCAAAAAGTAATTCAACCGCACTTATCAGTGGAGATTAATTCATAATAGGTCATGATTTATGACTTTTATTTGCGCTTCGCATCCCGTAAACATTCCAGGCACCTGCCAGGACGAGGGATGAAGACCGTGGCCAAGCAACCGATGCTGACTTTTGTAACTGTAGATCGCGATATGCCCGAGAAACGGGCGGCGGATGCGAGACGGCAAGACTTCGATGAGATCTATGCTGAATACGCCGATGCAAAAGCCAAGGAACAGTCAAGCCGCTGCAGCCAGTGCGGGGTGCCCTATTGTCAGAGCCACTGTCCTTTGCACAACAATATCCCCGATTGGTTGCGGTTGACGGCGGAAGGGCGTTTGAAAGAGGCATACGAAGTTTCGCAAGCCACAAACACTTTCCCTGAAATCTGTGGACGCATTTGTCCTCAGGACCGTCTGTGCGAAGGCAATTGCGTTATTGAGCAGTCCGGTCACGGGACGGTTACGATCGGATCCGTCGAAAAGTACATCACGGACACAGCCTGGCAGGAAGGATGGGTTGAAACCATCACTCCAAATACGGAACGTGTTGAATCTGTTGGTATTATTGGCGCGGGACCCGGTGGATTGGCGGCTGCTGATGTGCTGCGCCGTGCGGGAGTGCAGGTGACTGTTTACGACCGTTACGACCGCGCAGGTGGATTGCTGACCTACGGCATTCCCGGCTTTAAGCTAGAGAAAGATGTGGTTATGCGGCGGATTGAACAGCTGGAGAAATCCGGTGTGACATTCGTCATGAACTGCAATGTTGGGTCGGACATTTCATTTGACGCGCTGCGCGGCAAGCATGACGCGGTCCTGATCGCCACAGGTGTCTATAAATCTAGGGATTTGCCGGGCCCCGGGGCCGGATCACAAGGAATTGTGCGCGCGATTGACTATCTGACGGCCAGCAACCGGATGAGCTTTGGCGACCAAGTGGAAGAATTTGACAACGGCACACTGGACGCAAAAGACAAAAGCGTCGTTGTGATTGGCGGTGGTGATACAGCCATGGACTGTGTGCGCACTGCCATTCGACAGGGGGCGAGGTCTGTCAAATGCCTCTACCGCCGTGACCGTGAGAACATGCCCGGAAGCCAACGCGAGGTTCAAAACGCCGAAGAAGAGGGCGTGGTATTTCAATGGCTTAGCGCCCCAAAGGGGTTTTCAGGCGATCCCGTGAACACCGTCAAGGTGCAGCAGATGCGACTGGGTGCACCAGATGCCAGCGGGCGGCAAAGCCCAGAAGAAATCGAAGGCGCCATAGTGGATGAACCTGCCGATCTGGTAATCAAGGCGCTGGGCTTTGAACCGGAGGAGCTGCCAACGCTTTGGGATCAACCCGAGTTGGAAGTTACCGGCTGGGGCACAATCAAAGCCCAGTTTACAAGCGGCCGCACGTCTTTGCCCGGTGTCTATGCCGTGGGCGATATCGTGCGCGGCGCATCGCTGGTGGTTTGGGCCATCCGTGACGGTCGTGACGCGGCTGACGCGATTTTGGATGATTTAAACAAGGCGCAGGTGGTGGCGGCAGAATAGCCGCCAAAGTTGGCAGGCTGCCAATTTCTCACCAAAAAATGCCAATGGTTGACGAGTCATGAACACGAACACGGCGCACCCGAAGACAGGTCAACAGGGCTGACCTGCTAGATTAAGGAACGGTAAAGATGAGCGAGACAGATACGATTAGCGGAACCTGCCTGTGTGGTGCCGTGACCGTGCGTGCGGAGGTGGAAAAGCCAAACCTGCGCGCCTGTCACTGCGACATGTGCCAAAAGCACACCAGCGGAATGTTCGTCTCAATCGCGACGGTGCCGGGCAGCGTTGTGGCCAAAGGCCCTGCCAAATCGTTTCAATCCTCTGAATGGGCCGAACGGGGCTTTTGCGAAACATGCGGGTCTACCCTGTGGTACGGCACGATTGAGGATGGCATTCGGCACCCTTCGGCGGGCCTTTTCAAGAACGCAGCAGATGGCGAGATGAAGATCGAATTTTTCGCGGATCAATGTCCCCACGGTTACGCACTGGCCGGGGATCACCGCAAGATGACCGCAAAAGAAACCATTGCCATGTTTACCGGCAACGAGGAGTGACACCATGACCAAGTTTGACCAAGCCTGGGTGGCTCGCGAACAAGCCAAACGCGACTGGATGGCAGAGAATGGAATGTATGCCCATGAAGACGAGCATTCCTCGTGCGGAGTGGGTCTTGTTGTGGCGCAAAACGGCAAACCGACGCGGGCTGTGGTTGAGGCCGGGATTGAGGCCTTGCGCGCCATCTGGCACCGCGGTGCTGTTGATGCGGATGGCAAGACGGGCGACGGGGCGGGTATTCACCTGCAGATCCCTGTGCCGTTTTTCTATGATCAGATTGAACGCACTGGCCACACCCCACATCAGGATCAGCTGGTCGCCGTGGGTCAGGTGTTTCTGCCCCGCACCGATTTTGGCGCGCAAGAAACCTGCCGGACCATTGTGGAGACCGAAGTGCTGCGCATGGGGCACACGATTTATGGCTGGCGGCATGTGCCGGTCAATGTGGCCTGTCTGGGCGAGAAGGCCAACGCCACCCGGCCCGAGATCGAGCAAATTCTGATTTCCAATGCCAAGGGCATCGAGGAAGAAGACTTTGAGCGCGAGCTTTATGTGATCCGCCGCCGTATTGAAAAGGCGGCAAGTGCCGCGGGGATCGGTCAGCTGTATATTGCCAGCCTAAGCTGCCGCAGCATCATTTACAAAGGGATGATGTTGGCCGAGCAAGTCAGCGAATTTTACCCGGACCTGCAGGACGAGCGGTTCAAATCTGCATTCGCGATCTATCATCAGCGGTACTCTACCAACACTTTTCCTCAGTGGTGGCTGGCGCAACCGTTTCGCATGCTGGCCCATAACGGCGAGGTCAACACACTAAAGGGCAACGTCAACTGGATGAAGAGCCACGAAATCCGCATGGCTTCTGGCGCGTTTGGTGACATGGCCGAAGACATCAAGCCTATCGTTCAGGGGGGCATGTCTGACAGTGCGGCATTGGATGCAGTGTTTGAGGTTCTGGTCCGCGCAGGCCGATCTGCACCCATGGCGAAAACAATGCTGGTGCCGGAAAGCTGGTCGAAGCAAGCCGAAGAACTGCCCACGGCATGGCGCGATATGTATTCCTATTGCAATTCGGTCATGGAGCCATGGGATGGTCCTGCCGCGCTTGCGATGACCGATGGTCGCTGGGTCTGTGCCGGGTTGGACCGAAACGGGTTGCGCCCCATGCGTTACGTGGTGACCGGAGCCGGATTGGTGATTGCCGGATCCGAGGCAGGAATGGTCCCGATTGATGAAGCCACCGTTGTAGAAAAAGGGGCGTTGGGACCGGGTCAGATGCTGGCCGTGGATATGAAGCGTGGTAAGCTCTATCACGACACCGATATTAAGGATAAGCTTGCCCGCGCCCTGCCCTTTGGTGATTGGGTTGGCAAGATCAACGACCTTGAAGAGACATTGTCGGGCATCACTGAAAAGCCTCTGTTCACAGGCAGCGATTTGCGCCGGCGTCAGGTGGCGGCTGGCTATTCGATTGAGGAGCTGGAGCAGATCCTCGCGCCCATGGCCGAAGATGGCAAAGAGGCGATCGCCTCGATGGGGGATGATACGCCTTCGGCTGTTTTGTCGACACAGTACCGGCCGCTGAGCCATTACTTCCGTCAGAATTTCAGCCAGGTGACAAACCCACCGATTGACAGCCTGCGCGAATACCGGGTGATGAGCCTGAAAACGCGGTTCGGCAACCTCAAGAACGTGTTGGACGAAAGCGGGGCCCAGACCGAGATTATGGTGCTTGAGAGCCCCTTTGTCGGCAATGCCCAGTGGGATATCCTCATGGGTGAATTCAACGCCGAGGTGGCGAGTATTGATTGCACCTTTGCCAAGGGTAAAGGCGCGCTTCAGGCTGGATTGGAACGTATTCGCGCCGAGGCCGAGGATGCGGTGCGATCCGGTGCCGGGCACATCGTGCTGAGCGATGAAGGTGTGTCTGAGGACCGCACCGGGATGCCAATGATCCTGGCCACGTCGGCCGTGCACAGCCACCTGACGCGTAAGGGATTGCGGACCTTCTGTTCGCTGAACGTGCGGTCGGCGGAATGTGTGGATCCGCATTACTTTGCCGTGTTGGTAGGGGCTGGAGCCACGGTCGTGAACGCCTATCTGGCCGAGGACAGCATTGCCGACCGAATTGAACGCGGTCTGATTGATGGTTCTCTGACTGAGGCCGTGGCGCGGTATCGCAAGGCGATTGACCAAGGTCTCTTGAAGATCATGTCGAAGATGGGGATTTCGGTGATTTCCTCGTACCGTGGGGGTCTGAACTTTGAGGCCGTGGGTCTGAGCCGGGCGATGTGTGCCGAATACTTCCCCGGTTTGATGAGCCGGATATCAGGCATCGGCCTGACCGGAATCCAGACGAAGTTGGAAGAGGTGCACGACAAGGCGTTTGGCCGGGGCCAAGATATTCTGCCCATCGGTGGCTTTTACAAATCTCGCAAGACGGGTGAGACCCACGCCTGGGGCGCGCAGACCATGCATATGATGCAGATGGCCTGTAATGCAGGCAGCTTTGAGATGTGGAAGCGCTATTCAGCAGCCTTGCAGAAAAACCCGCCGATCCATCTGCGCGACCTCATGGCAATCAAGCCGATGGGCGAGGCGATTGATGTCGATGAGGTGGAATCCGTCACCGCCATTCGCAAGCGTTTTGTAACGCCGGGCATGTCGCTGGGTGCGCTCAGCCCTGAAGCGCATAAGACATTGAACGTGGCGATGAACCGAATTGGGGCACGCTCTGACAGTGGCGAAGGCGGCGAAGACCCCGCGCATTTCACGCCTGAGCCGAATGGGGATAATCCGTCGGCCAAGATCAAACAGGTGGCCTCAGGTCGGTTTGGGGTGACGGCAGAATACCTCAACCATTGCGAGGAATTGGAAATCAAGGTCGCTCAGGGTGCCAAGCCCGGTGAGGGTGGTCAGTTGCCCGGCATGAAGGTCACAGACCTGATTGCGCGGCTCAGGCATTCCACCAAAGGGGTGACACTGATCAGCCCGCCGCCGCACCACGATATCTATTCCATCGAGGATCTGGCGCAGCTGATTTACGATCTCAAGCAGATCAACCCGACAGTGAAAGTCACGGTCAAATTGGTGGCGCAATCCGGTGTAGGCACAATTGCCGCTGGTGTGGCCAAGGCCAAGGCGGATGTGATTCTGATTTCGGGGCACAACGGCGGCACGGGGGCCAGCCCTGCGACGTCGATCAAATATGCGGGCCTGCCGTGGGAGATGGGTCTGACCGAGGCGCATCAGGTTCTGTCCATGAACAACCTGCGCGATCGGATCACCCTGCGCACCGATGGCGGTCTGCGCACGGGTCGTGACATCGTGATGGCTGCGATGATGGGCGCCGAGGAATACGGTATCGGCACCGCTGCCCTGATCGCTATGGGCTGCATCATGGTGCGCCAGTGCCAGTCCAATACCTGCCCTGTGGGTGTCTGTACGCAGGATGAGAGCCTGCGCGAGAAGTTCACGGGCAATGCCGATAAGGTTGTGAATCTGATCACCTTCTATGCGCAGGAAGTGCGCGAAGTGCTGGCCTCGATTGGCGCGCGCAGCATGGATGATGTAATTGGCCGGGCGGATTTGCTGACGCAGGTCAGCCGTGGGTCGGCGCATCTGGATGATCTGGACCTGAACCCGATGCTGATCACCGTCGATGGCGCCGAGCACGTGACCTATGATCGCGAGCGCCCGCGCACGCCTGTGCCAGACACTTTGGATGCCGAGATCGTGCGCGATGCGCAGCGTTTCCTGAACGACGGTGAGAAGATGCAGCTGCACTACGCCGTACAGAACACGCACCGGACCGTGGGCACACGGGTGTCGTCACATATCGTTCGGAACTTCGGAATGCGTAACACACTTCAAGCCAACCACCTGACGGTCAAGCTGACAGGCAGCGCTGGGCAATCTCTTGGGGCCTTTGCTGCGCCGGGGCTTAAGATCGAAGTGTCGGGTGACGCTAATGACTATGTTGGCAAAGGCCTGTCGGGCGGCACCATTGTGGTGCGTCCCCCAATGATGAGCCCGCTGGATGCGTCGGAGAATACGATCATCGGCAACACGGTTCTGTATGGCGCGACCGATGGGTTCCTCTTTGCCAGTGGGCGCTCGGGAGAGCGGTTTGCTGTGCGCAATTCCGGTGCGAAGGTTGTGGTCGAAGGATGTGGTTCCAGCGGGTGCGAATATATGACCGGTGGTGTTGCTGTTATCCTTGGATCAATCGGTGCCAACTTTGGCGCAGGCATGACAGGCGGAATGGCTTATCTTTATGATCCTGATGGGGTGGCAGATAAGCTTATCAACGATGAAACTGTGGTGACATGTCCGGTGACCCAAGCCCATTGGTTGACGGAATTGGAAGAGCTTATTGAGCGTCACGCCGCGGAAACCGGCAGTCGTAAGGCGCAGAAGATTTTGCAGTTCTGGGACTCTGAGAAGGCGCATTTTGTGCAGGTTTGCCCTAAGGAAATGCTCAATAAGTTGCCGCATCCCATAGGAATCGAAGAAACGGCGATTCCTGCGGAGTAGCCGAGCGCCCTCTATGACAATTTTTTGAGCGGCTTGTGATGATCCGTGGGTCGCTTTCGCGAGCCATATGCCACACTCTGATCTTGAGGAAATCAGCGGCAGGGAGGTTTGAGACATGGCCCGTAAAACCAAAAAACGGACCAGAGCAGAGGTTCCTACCCCGTTAGACCCCAAATTGAAGCGGCGCGATGCGATGACAAAGCTGGGCTGGTATGGGGCTGGCGCGGTGGCTGCGCTAGGCATCGGTGGAGCATTGGCGATGGATTTTTCGTCCAAGCTGTCTGAAGGGGATCTGACTAAGATCGGTCAGGGCGTGCCGACCATTGTACAGATTCACGACCCAAGTTGTGGGCTTTGCCGTTCCTTGCAAAAAGAAACGCGGGCGGCATTAAAGCAGTTTGATGGAGATGCGTTTGAATATCTGGTGGCCAATATCAAATCAACCGAAGGCGCTGCCTTTGCAAGACGGATGGGTCTTCCCCATGTGACGCTCGTGTTGTTTGATGCGGATGGTCAACATGTGCACACTGTGCAAGGCGTCACACCACGCGACACGCTGGAAGCCTCGTTTCGGAGGCACCTGAACCTCTGATCTTCTTGGCTGCACAATATTTCTTGAGATTTTGCTGAAACAGGAGGGTTTTGCTCTTTTGACTGGGGCGGTATAGCTGGGCCTCAATGGCACGCAAATCCAAACCCAAGGCGACAAAGCGCAAATCGAAGCCGCGCAAAACGCGCGACCCGATCCAGTTTCACCCCATCCGCTGGCTGTGGCGCTGGACGATCAGGATGGCCCTGATCGCGGCGAGTGTTGTTGTTTCTCTGGTCGCAGCGCATAGCGTGATCAATCCACCGCAAACCTTCTACATGAGCCAGGAATCCAAGCGTCTGGGCGAGATTGACTATACCTGGGTGCCGCTTGATGCCGTGGATCCGGTCATGGCGCGGTCACTTGTGGCGGCGGAGGACGCGAATTTCTGTGAGCATTGGGGGTTTGACATGAAGGCCATCCGTATTGCTCTGGAGGAAGGCTCTGGACGGGGGGCGTCCACGATCTCGCAGCAGGTGGTTAAAAACGTGTATCTCTGGCATGGCCGATCCTGGGCGCGCAAGGCGCTGGAGGCCGGGATCACACCGCTGGTGGAGCTGTTGTGGTCCAAACGCCGGATTGTCGAAGTGTATCTGAACGTGGCCGAGTTCGATGAGGGTGTTTTTGGCATTGATGCCGCCAGTCATCATTACTTTGGCGTCAGTCCGGCGGACCTCAGCCCCACCCAGGCCGCTCGATTGGCCATGGTGCTTCCCAGCCCCAAAAAGCGCAGTGCATCCAGACCGACATCCCGGCAACGCAAACGGTCTGCCCAGATCCTGGATGGGGCGGCCACGATCCGCCGCGACGGGCGTGCAAGCTGTTTCGAGGATTGAAATACGCAGCCAATCGGGGCATTGAAGACATAACATACTCATCCTAATGCCACGCGAGGGCCAATGGCCAAGCTGTACCACGTCCCCTTATCGCCTTTTTGCCGCAAGGTCCGACTGAGCCTTGCCGAGAAAAAGATTGAATGCGAACTGACCGAAGAACGCTATTGGGAAGAAGACCCGGATTTCTTGCGTCGCAATCCGGCAGGCAAGGTACCTGTATTGAAGATTGACGGGCGGACGATGGCTGAAAGCGGGCCGATTTGCGAATATTTGGAAGAAAAATACCCCGAGCCGGGACTGATGCCCAATACAGCTGAAAGCCGATACGAGGTGCGTCGGTTGGTGATGTGGTTTGACGACAAATTCCACCATGAAGTGACATCAAAGCTGGTGTACGAGCGGGTCAACAAAAAAGTCATGGGGCAAGGTTTTCCGGACAGCAAGAACGTCAAAGCCGGCGCCAAGGCGATCAAATACCATCTGGATTACATGGCCTGGCTACTGGATCATCGCCGCTGGCTGGCAGGAGACAAGATGACCTTGGCCGATTTTGCCGCTGCCGCGCATCTGAGCGCGCTTGACTACATCAGCGATGTGGATTGGAACCGATCCGACGTGGTCAAGGACTGGTACGCCAAGATCAAATCACGTCCGGCGTTTCGCGGTATTCTGTCAGACCAGGTTTCTGGCTTTCCACCGCCTGCGCATTACGCTGATCTGGATTTTTAATCGCGGCTGGCGCATCCGAGTATTTCTGGCAAGATGAAGCATGGATGCTCTTAAAGAGAGACTGATCGCGCGCGCCCTTGAAGAAGGGTTCGATCTGGCGAAGGTGTGCAGACCCTGGGATGTTCCTCAGGTGCCTGATCGCCTCGCTCAATTTCTGGACAATGGGTATCATGGGCAAATGGGGTGGCTGGCCGAGCGAACCCATTGGCGCGGTGCCCCCCATGTTTTGTGGCCCGAAGCGCAATCGGTGATCATGCTGGGCGAAAGCTATACGCCCGAAGTTGATCCGCTGGCCGTCCTGGAACACCCTGATCAGGGAGGCATTTCAGTCTACGCCCGCAACCGGGACTACCATGATACGGTTAAGAAACGCCTCAAACGGCTGGCGCGCTGGTTGATTGATCAGGCGGGGGGCGAGGTGAAGGTCTTCGTTGATACAGCACCTGTGCCAGAGAAACCGCTGGGTCAGGCCGCTGGGTTAGGCTGGCAAGGTAAGCACACCAATCTGGTGAGCCGTGATCTGGGGTCATGGTTCTTTATCGGTTCGGTGTTTACGACACTGAAATTAGACTCTGATACAGCGGAAGATGATCATTGTGGCAATTGTCGCGCCTGTTTGGATGTCTGCCCGACAGATGCATTTCCAGCCCCTTATCAACTAGATGCGCGCCGTTGCATTTCATATCTGACCATTGAACATCATGGCCCGGTTGACGAAGAGCTGCGCGCGCTGATGGGCAACCGGATCTACGGGTGTGATGATTGTCTGGCGGTGTGTCCGTGGAACAAATTTGCCGTGACCGCACGCGAGGCCAAATACCACGCGCGCGATGATTTGAACGCCCCACATTTGGCGACACTGGCTGAGTTGGACGATGTGGGGTTCCGATCTTTGTTTTCAGGCTCGCCTATCAAACGCATCGGGCGGGATAGATTTGTGCGCAATGTGCTTTACGCGATCGGTAATTCGAACCTGCCTGCTCTTCTCGAAGTCGCGCAGAAATTGACACATGATCCCGATCCTACAGTGCGTGATGCTGCGATCTGGGCATCGAAGCGACTAAAACCTGCCGCGAATGGGCTGGACCGCACCTGAGAACCCGCTACACCCGTGTCTGAATTGAACTGAGGGATGTGACAATGGCCTTGCTTTTGGGTGTTGATACTGGCGGAACTTACACGGATGCGGTCCTTATTCGGGACGAGCAGGAGGTGATTGCCTCGGCCAAGGCCCTGACCACGCGGCACGATCTGGCCATCGGCATTGGCGGCGCCGTCGAGGCAGTGCTGTCCCAAAGCGAGGTTGACGTCGCCGAAATTGGAATGGCGTCCCTGTCGACAACACTTGCGACAAATGCATTGGTCGAAGGTCAAGGTGGACGTGTCGGTCTGGTTTACATCGGCTTTCGGGAACGCGATCTTGAGGGGCACGGCTTGCAAGAGGCCCTTGGTGGTGATCCCGCATTGGCCCTTGAAGGCGGGCATAACCACGCCGGAGGAGAGGCGAAACCTCTCGATATAGACACGCTTTCGGCATGGTTAGACACTGAAATGGGCGTTTCTGCCTTTGCTGTTGCCTCGCAGTTTGCCACCCGTAATCCTGCGCATGAGCAAGCTGCGATGGAAATGATCCAAGCCAAGACTGGACGCCCCGTGAGCTGTTCACATCATTTGTCGGCCAAATTGAACGGGCCAAAACGTGCATTGACCGCCGTTTTGAATGCGCGCCTGATTGGAATGATTGCGCGATTGATTGAAAAAGCTGAGGAAAAGCTGGCTGAATTGGGTGTCCATGCGCCGCTGATGGTAGTGCGCGGCGATGGTGCTCTGATCTCGGCAGATCAAGCGCGGGAAAGGCCGATTGAGACGATCCTGAGCGGCCCGGCGGCCAGTATTGTGGGGGCGCGCTGGATGACCGGGACGGATCATGCGTTGGTGTCTGATATCGGTGGGACAACAACAGATGTTGCCGTTTTGCGCGGCGGTAAACCCACGATTGATCCGGCCGGAGCGCGGGTTGGCCCTTGGCGGACAATGGTCGAGGCCGTGGCGATGCGAACAACAGGCCTGGGTGGCGATAGTGAAGTGCATGTCATCGACGAGGGTCTGGACGGCGGGGTGATCCTGGGCCCACGGCGCGTTGTCCCGATCAGCTTGATTGCGCATGAAGCGGAGGGGCAGGTTCTCCGCGTGCTTGAAGAACAGCTGCGCAATGACACACCCGGTGAATACGATGCGCGATTTGTACGTGCTGTGCCGGGCATTGAGGCAGGTGGGCTGCAAGCCAAGGATGCCACTCTTTTGGAAAGAATTGGCACGGAGGTTCTCCCTGTTGGCAAAGTGCTGAAAACCCGGATGGAAGCCGCGGCCTTGCGTCGGTTGGTGCAGCGTGGCCTGGTTCAGATATCGGGCGCGACACCTTCGGATGCCAGCCATGTGCTGGGTCGGCTGGATGCCTGGAATCGTGAGGCCGCGGAAATGGCGCTGACCTTGCTGGCGCGCAAACGCAATGGTGCAGGAAACCGGGTGGCTTCGGGGCCGGAACATATGGCGCAGATGATTGTGGATCAGCTGACTTACCAGACGAGTTTGGCCTTGTTAGAGACTGCTTTTGCAGAAGAGGAAGAGCCGTTTGGCCTAGCTTCCACAGAGCTGGCCAAGCATGTCTTGATGCAGCGCGGATTGAGACATCACCGAGGCTTGGTGCGGCTTGAAACCGGGTTGAATGTGCCGGTAATCGGATTGGGGGCGTCTGCGGCGACTTACTATCCTGCCGTTGGCGAGCGTTTGGGATGCTCAATGGAGCTGCCAGAGCATGCCGGCGTGGCCAATGCGATCGGTGCGGTTGTCGGCCGGGTCACGATCCGCCGTAGTGGTACGGTCACGGCCCCATCCGAAGGGCGGTTTCGCGCGCACTTTGAAAGTGGGCCAAAAGATTTCATTGAGGTCGATGCAGCCTTGGATGCGATGCAAGCCAAGCTGGAGGCTGATGCGCGGAAATTGGCAACCGACGCGGGGGCCGAGGATATCACGGTAAGTGCGACGCGCGACATTCGTCAGGCCGAAGCGGAAGCCCGCGAGGTGTTTTTGGAAGCGGAAATCACCGTCGAGGCCATTGGGCGGCCCAGGATTGCATTCTGAGTGAACGGGTGCCGGGCTAAAGCCCGGCCTGCGATCTAACGTAGAGAAATGAGCCATTGACGCACTTGTTCGGCCTGCGGGCTGAGTTGCGTAGTGTCGGACCAGACCAGATAAAATCCGGCGCCTGTTTCCCAGCTCCATTCGGGGCGGGCAGCAAGCAGACCACGGTTGATGAGGTCTTCGGTGACGTGACGCCAGCCAAAGGCAAACCCTTCTCCTGCGATGGCGGCCTGGAGCACAAGCGCATAGTCATTGAGGCGGAGACCTGTGCGTGGCTCGGTGTAGGGCACCTTCCAATGCGAGAAGAAATCGGCCCAGGACGGACGGTGACGAATGGGCTCTTCAAGGTGAATCAGAGTCTCATTCAGCAAATTTGCCACTGTTGCCAGATTGACCGCCGACGCCATGACGCGTGGCGACGCAATGGGTGCGATCACTTCGGGCGCGATGAGGTGAGACTTGCAGCCGGGCCAGTCTCCGGTGCCACATCGGATGGCGAGAGAGATGCCCTCGGCCCCGATATCGGGTTCGCGCTCGGATGTTTGCAGGCGCAGATCAATACCGGGGTGGGCTGCGTGAAAGTCCGACAGGCGTGGCACCATCCAATAATGTGCAAAGGCCGTAGACGCAGACAGAGTCACATGTTGCTGCGCGCTGCGCTGACTGAGCATGGAGGCCGTTTGATGTACGCGCGCAAAGGCTGCGGAGACGTCTGTAAAAAGACGCTCGCCCGCTTGTGTTAGGGTGACCGACCGGTGGGCGCGGGCAAAGAGTGGCGTTCCAAGTGATGCTTCAAGCTGTTTGATTGAAGCGGAAACGGCGGGTTGCTGTACGTTCAGTTCGCGTGCCGCTCGGGTGAACGACCCGGTGCGGGCCGCAGCTTCGAACACCAGAAGATGTCTGGGGGATGAGACGAGTTTCCATAGCTCTTGCATCATTTCAGATTATGCAAAGCCATGAAATTTACAAGCATCACAGGCGGCATTTGATCAGATAGATTGATCTGAGAAAAGAAATGGAGCGCCCGATGGCCCGACGTGCAAGAACAAGACGTGAAAGTGATGCGAACCAAACAGGGCCTGTTGCATCGCCATATGTGCAGCGCGGATTGCCGTTCTTTGACGTGATTGATGAAGATACTATCGTCAAGCTGGAAGCCCAGGTGGACTGGTTGATGCAGGAGATCGGGATTGAGTTTCGCGATGATCCTGAGGCGCATCGTATCTGGAAAGAGGCCGGGGCCAATGTTGACGGAACCCGTGTGCGGGCAGATGCGGCTTGGATTCGCGAGCTGTGCCGCAAAGCCCCGCGTGAGTTTGAGCAGGTCGCCCGGAACCCTGCACGCAATGTGACCATTGGTGGCAACAACCAGGTTTTTGCCCCCATCTATGGCGCGCCATTTGTGCGCGATCTGGAAGGTGGGCGGCGCTATGGCGATATGGAAAGCTTTGAGAAGCTGGTGAAACTGGCCTATATGCACCCCAATCTGCATCACACAGGATTGGTGATTTGCGAGCCATGTGACGTGCCGGTCAGCCATCGACATCTGGATATGGTTTATACGCATATGACCGCCTCGGATAAGCCGCATCTTGGGGCGATTACCGAGATGAGCCGGGCGCAGGACAGTGTCGATATGGCCGAGATCCTACACGGCAAAGATGTGATGGATCAGCACTGTGTGATCATGGGCAATGTGAACACCAATTCGCCCCTATTGGTGGACCGTGTCGTGACCGAAGCCATTCGCGTGTATTGCGGGCGTGGTCAGGGCATTGTTGTCGTGCCGTTTATTCTGTCAGGTGCGATGGGGCCTGTTTCAACTGCGGCCTCTGTGACGCAAGCCATGGCCGAGGCGATGATGTGCTGCGCGTTCGCGCAGTTGGTCCGGCCCGGAGCGCCGTTTGTTTTGGGCAACTTCCTAAGTTCCATGAGCCTGAAGAGCGGCGCGCCGACCTTTGGGATGCCGGAACCTGTGATGAGCAACTATGCTATCGGCCAGATGGCCCGGCGTGTGGGATTGCCCCTGCGCTGCGGTGGATCATTGACGGCCTCCAAGATCGAAGATGCTCAAGCGGCTTATGAGAGTGCCGATTCCATGCAATCCACCGTGCTGGCGGGCGCCAACTTTGTGCTACACGCAGCGGGCTGGATGGAAGGCGGGCTGTGCACCGGGTTTGAAAAACTGGTGATGGATGCAGACCGTTTGGGCGGCTATCAAAAGCTGTTGGGCGGTTTGGATACCTCGGATGAAGCGATGGCGCGGGATGCTTACGAGGAAGTAGAACCGGCCGGGCATTTCCTGGGCTGTGGTCACACCATGCGCAACTACCAGACCGCGTTTTACGAACCGAAGTTGAGTGACAGCGAGAACGTGGAAAGCTGGGAAGAGAGCGGCGAGAAGGATATGCGCCGCCGGGCCTATGAGAAATGGAATGCGATGTTGGACGCCTATGAGGCTCCTGCCTTGGACGCGGACACAGACGAGGCGTTGCAGGACTATATTACCCGGCGCAAGCGTGAGATACCTGAGGCTTGGTATTAACCTAGAGGAGGCCATCCCATGCGCGCATCAGACAAGTTTAACCAAGACATTTCCGAGCGGCTGGACGGGCTGCGCGATGAGGGGCTGTACAAGACGGAACGGGTGATCACCTCGATGCAGGCAGGTGAGGTGAAACTGGCCAGCGGGGATCAGGTGATCAACCTCTGTGCCAACAACTATCTTGGGCTGGCGGATAATGCGGATGTTATTGCTGCGGCGCACGAGGGGTTGGACTGCTATGGGTTCGGCATGGCCTCGGTCAGGTTTATCTGTGGCACGCAGGAAGAGCACAAGGCGCTGGAAGCGCGGATTGCAGGGTTCCTTGGGATGGAAGATTCCATACTCTATGCCGCCGCGTTTGATGCAAATGCAGGTTTGTTCGAGACGCTTTTGGGGCCTGAGGACGCGATAATCTCGGATGCTTTGAACCATGCCAGCATCATTGATGGTGTCCGGTTATGCAAGGCGCAGCGGTTCCGTTATGCAAACTCCGATATGGCCGATCTGGAGCGCTGCCTGCAGGAAGCACAAGGCGCTCGACACCGGATGATTGCCACGGACGGTGTGTTTTCCATGGATGGATATTTTGCCAAGCTGGATCAGATTTGCGATCTGGCTGAACGGTATGACGCGCTGGTCATGGTGGATGATTGCCATTCTACCGGGTTTGTTGGCGCCACAGGGCGCGGCACGCACGAACACTGCAGGGTCATGGGACGCGTCGATATTTTGACGGGCACCTTGGGCAAGGCGATGGGTGGAGCCTCGGGCGGATATACAGCCGCCTCTGTACAGGTAGTGGATTGGCTGCGGCAGCGGTCACGACCCTATCTCTTTTCCAATACGCTGGCCCCGGTGATTGCGGCGGCTTCGCTCAAGGTTTTTGATTTGCTGGAAGATGGTGCTGACTTGCGTGCGCAACTGTGGAAGAACGCGGCGTATTTCCGCGACCGGATGAGCAAACTGGGGTTTGAGCTGCTGCCCGGAGAGCATGCGATCATCCCGGTGATGTTGCGCGACCCGAAGCTGGCGCAGGACATGGCAGCCAAGCTTGGCGAAAGAGGTGTCTATGTCACCGCATTTAGCTTTCCGGTGGTGCCCAAGGCGCAGGATCGTATCCGAACTCAGATGTCGGCGGGTCTGACCCAGGATATGCTGGATCGCGCGATTGACGCGTTTGAGGTCGTGGGTCGCGAGTTGGGGGTGATCAAGTGATCTTGTCATCCGTCATCGAGACCATTGGCAAGACGCCATTAGTGGAACTGTCACGCATACGGGATGTTCTAAAGTTGGACGGACGTTTGCTGGCTAAGCTGGACTACCTGAACCCTGGGTTTTCTAAGAAAGACCGTGCTGCGAAAGAGACGATTGAGGCCGCGCGTGCGCGTGGAGAATTGGCCAAGGGACAGACCGTGGTTGAGCTGACCTCGGGCAATATGGGCACCGGGCTGGCGATTGTCTGCGGCGTCCTGGGCCACCCGTTTGTGGCTGTTATGAGCGAAGGAAACTCAGAGGAACGCGCCCGCATGATGCGCGCATTGGGGGCACAGGTGATCATGGTGCCGCAGGCGAAAGGGTCAAAACCTGGCGAAGTTTCTGGTGAGGACTTGGCATTGGTCGACGTTGAAGCGCAACGATTGACCAAAGAGCTGAGTGCGTTCCGCGCTGATCAGTTTGAGCGGTTCGAGAACACCCAAGCCCATGAAACCGGTACTGCGCCCGAGATCTGGGAACAATCCGGGGGCACCATCACAGCCTTTTGCGATTTTGTCGGTTCTGGTGGGACGCTGGGTGGCTGTGCGCGGTTCTTTGCGGATCACGATGTGCGGTGCTACGGCGTCGCGCCCGATAATAAAGAGCATCCTATTCAAGGTGGCGGCTATGATATGCCAGACTTGATACACCTAAAAACTGCGAATTTGGCCGGTACAGAGACTGTTTCAGGGCAGGATGCTGCCAAATACGCTCAGCTATTGGCGCGGCATGAGGGGATTTTTGGAGGATACTCTGCTGGGGCCAATTTGGCCGCCGCTGTGCAATTGCTGCGCGGTCCCGAAGCGGGTGGTGTTGTTGCATTTTTGGTGTGCGACAGCGGCCTGAAATACCTCAGCACAGACTTGTGGAGTGAGATGCATGCGCAATGAAATGAAAGCACTGGTCAAGGCCAAGCCCGAACCTGGATTGTGGATGGAGCATGTGCCGGTGCCGGAACCGGGCCCAAATGATGTGCTCATCAAGGTCAAGAAGTCCGCGATTTGCGGCACCGACGTGCATATTTGGAATTGGGATGAGTTCAGCGCCAAGACGGTGCCTGTCCCTATGGTTGTCGGCCATGAATTTGTCGGCGAGATTGTGGACACCGGTGCCGCTGCGATGAAGTTCAAGATCGGGCAACGGGTTTCGGGCGAAGGACACATCGTCTGCGGCACCTGTCGCAATTGCCGCGCTGGGCGTGGGCATCTGTGCCGCAACACAAAGGGCGTTGGCGTGAACCGACCCGGCAGTTTTGCCGAGTATCTATGCCTGCCCGAAGACAACGTGGTGCCGATACCCGAAGATATCTCGGATGAGATCGCCGCCATCTTTGATCCATTCGGCAATGCTGTGCACACCGCGCTAAGCTTCGATCTTGTAGGCGAAGACGTGTTGGTGACGGGGGCCGGTCCGATTGGCATCATGGGCGCGCTGGTCGCGCAAAAAGTGGGCGCTCGCAAAGTGGTGATCACGGACATAAACCCCTACCGCTTGTCGCTTGCCAAAAAAATGGGCGTGCAACATGTGGTGGATGTGTCGGAACAGGAGCTGCGCGATGTGATGGACCAGATCGGCATGACCGAAGGCTTTGATGTGGGGCTGGAAATGTCCGGTGCATCTGCGGCGATGCAACAGATGATCGCGCGGATGAATAATGGTGGCAAGGTGGCCTTGCTGGGCATCGCGCCTACGGCGTTTCCGGTGGATTGGAACACGGTCATATTCAAGATGCTGCACATCAAGGGCATCTATGGCCGAGAGATTTTCGAGACCTGGTACAAGATGATTGCCCTGGTGCAGAGCGGTCTGGATGTCAGTGGTTTGATAACGCACCGCATTGGAATCGACGACTTTGAGGAAGGCTTTGCTGCGATGATTTCAGGCAATTCCGGCAAGGTGGTCATGGATTGGGAGAACGACTGATGGATATCGGAGCAACATTCCGCGAGCTGCATAAACCTGGTGATCCGTTTACGTTGGCCAATGCCTGGGATCTGGGCAGCACCAAGGTGCTGACCGCTTTAGGGGCGCAGGCGATAGGGACGACATCCAATGGACACGCCTTTACACTGGGACGGCCGGATATGGGAAATGTCAGCCGTGATGAGGCGCTTGCCCATGCGCAGGATATCGTCAGCGTGACACATCTGCCGGTCTCGGGGGATTTTGAAAATGGGTATGGAGATACCCCAGAGGATGTAGCCGAAACTGTCCGCCTTTCAGCGGAAATTGGACTGGCTGGGATCTCGATTGAAGACACTAACATGGCAGATATCGGCTTTTATGAGTTTGATTTGGCCGTGGAGCGGATCAAGGCTGGAGTGTCTGCTTCGCGCGCCCTGGGCCGTGACTTTGTCTTTGTGGCGCGTGCCGATGGCATCATGAACGGGCGATACAATACGGATGAAGCACTGCGCCGTTTGCGTGCTTTTGACGAAGCGGGCGCTGATTGTCTCTATGCGCCGTTACCACCGACCATGGAGGAGTTGCGCCGGATATGCGCCTCGACGGACAAACCAGTGAACGCTTTGGCCGTCGGACCGTTTGCAGAAGTACGCCGAGCCGAGTTTGCCGCGGCAGGTGTTGCACGGATATCATTGGGCTCGGGGTTGGCACGTGTCACGCAAGCGGCCCTGATCAACGCGGCTAAACATATCCTCAGTGATGGTGATTTTTCGGATATCGTGAACGCTGCGCCCGGCAAGGAAGTTGAAGATCTTCTGGTGGAGAAAGGCGAATGATTTGGGCAAAAACAGTCTCTGTTCTTGCGGTTTTTGCCCTTTCTGCGCTGCCCTCCTGGGCCACGCCTGATCGTGTGACCACCTCTGAGGATCGATTGATCGCCGGCACGCAGTCTCATGTCTATGTGCTGCGAGAGGTTTTTGACAATTTGGGGTCACATTACGATTCTTTGCAGGATCAGCATCTGATTGAAATCTCATTGGACAGTGGAGACGCCACGCGATTTTGGCCATTGCGGCAGATGGCAGTGAGCAATCTGGATGAGCAGGGCGATTTGATCCTACCCGGCAGCGTGACCGAAAGAGCAGGGGAGCGTCATGATCTGATGGCCGTTCTGAAGGAGGTCGGAGCACAACCTCTGTCACCGCATGCGTTTCCGGCCACGACGCTGACATTGGATAACGGCAATCTGATGCAGGACGGCGTTCAGGTGGCCACCAATTTTGCCATTCGCAAAGCTGGGCGCAGTCAGCTGGGCATTCTGCGTGAGGCCTATCCGCCTATCGAAACTGAAGAAGAATACATGCAAAAGCAGCAGATCGACTTTTACGATCTTTATGCCGAAGGCCCGTGGCTATGCCAGTTGCGCCCCGAGCGGCACACACTCTTCCGGCCCGCCGACACCTTCACGCTGGCCAAGATTTTCTGTGAAGATGAAGCGTATTCCGGCGCTTGGTCATTTCACGTCTTCATCCAAAGTAAACTCTGAGAACGGGTAGGGGAATATATGCCTGAGATTCAAAAAGACGAAACAGCTGGGTCCAAACAACTGCCCAGCCATGCCAAGGTTGTGGTCATTGGTGGCGGTGTTGTGGGGTGTTCGATCCTGTTTCACCTGGCCAAATTTGGCTGGAAAGACGTGGTTTTGCTGGAGCGGGACGAGCTGACGAGCGGGTCAAGCTGGCACGCGGCGGGGCAGATCCATACGATCTCAAGTGACCCGAACATCAGCCGACTGCAAGGGTACACGATTGATCTCTATAAGGAGATTGAAGAGACCAGCGGTCATTCCGTAGGTCTACACATGACAGGTGGCTTCTATGCGGCATCCAACAAGGAGTGGTATGATTACCTGAAGCGCGAGCGGTCCAAAGCGCGGTATATGGGTCTAAACCAGGAGTTTATCAGCCCCAAAGAATTGGCCGAGCGGCATCCGCTCATTGATACGTCGCAGTATTACGCGGCCCTATGGGATGATCAAGATGGTGATCTTGATCCAAGCGGGGCCACTTATGCCTTTGCCAAGGCCGCGCGTGTGCACGGGGCGCAATACTTCACACATTGCGGTGTAACAGAGACGAAACAGCGCCCCGATGGCAGTTGGGATGTGACCACGCCCAAGGGGATGATCAACGCCGAGATTATCGTGAACTGCGGCGGCCTGTGGGCGCGCGAAGTCGGTCATATGCAGGGTGTGAATATCCCTGTGCAGCCGATGGAGCATCATTATTTGATCACCGAGGCCATCCCCGAAATTGCCGAGCGTACCGAGCGTCTGCCCTGTGGCATCGATTATGAGGCGAACATCTATTTCCGGCAGGAACGTCAGGGGATGCTGTTGGGCACATATGAACCCAAAGGGACGCCCTGGAAAGTGGCAGGCACGCCCTGGGACTTTGGCCACGAATTGTTGCCGCCCGATCTGGATCGGATCGCGGATCGGTTGGAATTGGGGTTTGAGCGCATTCCGGCGCTGGCAAATGCCGGCATCAAAGATGCCATCAACGGCCCGTTCACCTTTGGCCCCGATGGCAACCCGATGATCGGCCCCGTGCCGGGGATGAAGAACTACTGGTGTGCAGTGGGCGTCATGGCCGGGTTCTGTCAGGGCGGTGGTGTTGGTTTGACCATGGCGGAATGGATGATCGACGGCGAACCGTCCATTGATGTCTGGGCCATGGATGTGGCCCGTTTCGGGGATTGGGCGACGCCTGATTGGGGGACCGTCAAATCGACCGAGAACTATGAACGCCGGTTTGTCATGACCTTCCCGAATGAGACTCTGCCCAAGGGACGTTTGCAAAAAACCACCGCGCTTTATGACCGGTTGGTCGCCAGGGGTGCGTTGATGGGCCAGGGCTTTGGCCTGGAGAACGCATTGTGGTTTGCGGATGGACCCGAGGATGCCCATGAGGAGCCCACGTTTGAGCGCAACCGAAGCCATGACTATGTGGCGCAAGAGGTTAAAGCAGTACAAGAGGCAGTGGGCGGTATTGAGATCGCTAACTTTGCCAAGCATGAGTTTAAAGGGTCGGGAGCACGCGCGTATTTAGACTCTATTCTGGCCGGATTTGTGCCTAAACCGGGTCGATTGACGCTAACTCCGATGTTGACTGAGAAGGGTAAGCTGTACGGTGATCTGACCGTTGCCTGTCTGTCAGAGGATCACTTCATGCTGTTCGGGTCTGGCACCATGCAAGAGGCGCACCGGCGTCGGTTCGAGAGAGATTTGCCGGGTAATGTCTGCTATGCAAATGTGTCGGATGACTGGCACGGCATTGCCATCAGCGGGCCGAAATCGCGTGACCTGATGCAACGCATCACCCGTGACGACGTGAGCGCCGAGGCTTTCAGATTCCGTGATCTGCGGCAGACCTACGTGGGCGGTGTGCCTGTCATTCTGAACCGCATCAGCTTTTCCGGTGAATTGGGGTACGAGATTTACTGTCGTCCTCAATATCTGCTGAAACTGGCCTCCGAGATCGAAGAAGCAGGGTCTGATCTGGGCTATCGTTGGTATGGCGCGCGGGCATTGATGAGCTTGCGGCTTGAGAAAGGCTGGGGTGTTTGGGGTCTGGAATTCCGGCCTGACTTTGACGCGCTCGAAAGCGGTATGGATGTCTTTATCAACTGGAAGAAGGACTTTGTTGGTAAGGCAGCCACGCAAAAGGCACGTGATGCGGGGCCCAAGCAGAAACTGGTTACGCTGGTGGTGAATACGGACATCGACGTCACCTTGGACGAGGCCGTTTTGGTGGATGGCGAAGCTGTCGGTTACATCACGTCCGGCGGATATGCGCATCGGGTGGGTAAATCCATGGCGATGGCCTATGTCAGCGCGACTCATTCAACGCCTGGCACCACGTTGCAGGTGGAAATCCTTGGCGAAATGCACGACGCCGCGGTGCAGGGCGCGCCCGTGTATGACGCCAACGGGGCCAATATGCGAGCCTAAAGCAAGCTGGAGACCGGGGATATGATGAATGAAAAGCCCAAGCGTTATGTGTTTCTTCTTGTCCCCGGTTTTTCACCTCTTGGCATGACCTGCGCGCAAGAGGCTTTGGCCCTTGCCAACCGATTTATGCGCGATCGGGAATACTATGATTGGTTGCTGCTCAGTGAAAACGGGCAGCCTGTGCGCGCCTGGAATGGTGTGCAAGTCATGGTCGATGATGCTCTGTGCGAGCTGCGCCGGGACGATACGCTGATTGTCTGTGCCGGGGTGGCCGCCAGCGAAGGGGCGAGCAAGCCTATTCTGAACTGGCTGCGCCGTGAATGCCGTAAGGGGATCGACTATGGCGGTCTCAGCAGTGGTGCGTACATCCTTGCAATGGCCGGATTGCTCGATGGCAAAAGGGCGACGACCCATTGGGAATATGTGTCGGCCATGACCGAACTTTTCCCGGATGTGGAAGTGCACGACGGCATCTACCAGGTCGACGGCCGTGTGTTCACTTGTGCGGGATCTGCCAGTTCGATGGATTTGATGCTGGATCGTATCCACTCGGATTATGGCGCTGAGCTGGCCACGTGGGTGGCGGATCAGATGGTCTATAGTGCGCCAAGGGCGGACAGCCACGCGCAGCGCGTCTCCTTGGCCGGCCGTATGGGCGTGCGTAACTCCAAACTGCTGCTGGCCATAGAAATCATGCGCAACAATCTAGAGGACCCCCTGCCGCCGTCCGAGGTGGCACGTGTTGTCGGGATGTCGACCCGCCAGTTGGAACGGCTGTTCTCTAAGTACATGGGAACATCGCCCAAGAAATACTATCTTGGGCTGAGGCTGGAAAAAGCACGCAACTTGCTGTCACAAACAGATATGTCTTTGATGGATATTTGCGTGCTCTGTGGGTTTCGGGCCCCATCCCATTTTTCCAAGACATATCGCAAGGCATATGGTGTTGCCCCCAGCCGCGATACGGGGGGATCAAACCTGTTGTTTCCTGGGCGAGAGTAGACTCTATTCCAGCATGATATGACCTTTCATATGTGGATGAAAGGCGCAAAAGTAATCTGTGTCCATACCCGGCTTGACCTTAATTTCGACGGCTTGATCAGTGGGAATTTCCTCGGTGTCCCACCCGAAGTCCTCAGCCGTTGCGGTATGAGGCGCCAGGTCCTTGTTGATCCACCTGATGACATCTCCAGCGTGCACGGTGATTGTTTCCGGCTCAAATCGAAAAGACGTGATCGTCACTTCGTGCACTGTTGATGAACTGGCCCGAGAAGGTGGAACAGGGAGGGCGAAGATCGCCGCCATCCCTGCCAAGACGTCGCGACGCAAGACACGATGCGTCATTCTTCCAATGCCTTGACCATCATTTCCGCGTGCATTTCGTGCGCTTTGAAGATTTCCAAGCCTTGTTCGAACAGCGCCCGCACTTCATCGTTGTCGATATTCGGAATCATTGCGTTTTCGACCAGGTCATTGACCGTCTGGTGATAGGCCAATTCATTCGCTGCGTAGGCCTTGTCAAAGGCATTGCCGCGCAATTGTGAGAAATCGTCGATGACCTTTTCGGCGCCTTCGTTCAGGGCCTGGCTAAACCAATTGTCCTGTGCGTCGGCCCCCAGTTTTTCAAGAAGGGCAAATGCTGCTTCGTTCACGGCGGTGTGGTCGCGGATCATAGTGTTGGCAAACTCGTGAATGTCTGGATTTGACGAAATTGCCAATGCCAGATGCGCGTATCGAATGTCGATCACATCCGCCGTATAGGCGGCGTGAGCAAACTCCAGATCGTTCAGGTCAGCCACGTCCTGAGCTTTGGCTGGCCCGGCGATCAGAGCGGCTGCCAGGGCGAAGCCCGTTAAGAGCGATTTCATGATTCAGTCTCCTTTTTGGGGTTGGTAGATCTGAAGTAAGTCGCGGGTGGCGATCAATACATGCGCAGGAATTCGTATTTTTGTGCAGATCGTTCAGAGCTCTGTACATAAGCACCGAAATGGCTATTCATCGTGTCATGCTGGATCTTCTGAGTGATATTCTGACCAATCTTTCGGTGCGTGGAACGCTGTATTTTCGGACCGCCTTTACCAGTCCTTGGGGCGTGGCCGTGCCAAGCTATGAAAACGTGGCGCGGTTTCATTTTGCTCACCGCGGTGGTTGCCTCGTGGCTGTGGAGGGAATGGAGAAGCCCGTTGTCATGGCGCAGGGGGATCTGATCATTATCCCGCACGGTGCCGCGCACGAGCTGTATTGTAGCCCGGAAACCCGAGATGTGGTTTTGTCTCTCGATACCGTGCTGGAGCGATCGGGTTATACCGGTGCTGGTGTTCTTGTGTACGGAGGAGGTGATGAAGAGCTGGGTGAAACGCAGCTGATTTGTGGTCACTTCTCGTATGAGAGGACGGCGCGTCATGTTCTCATGGAACGTCTGCCACCCGTCATCCACCTGAAGAACTACGGTGAAGATGCAGGGCGCTGGATGGAAGCCACGTTGCGGGTCATCGGAGACGAGGCTGGAGGGCATCGTATGGGTGGCGATTTGATCGCACTGAAGATGTCCGAGGCGATCCTGGCTCAGGCCATCCGAAGCTTCATCGAAAGCAACGAGGCCACCAAATGGGGTTTGGCCGGGTTCGCCGATATGCACCTCAGCCATGCGTTGGATGCGTTTCATAAGGCTCCGCATGAGACCTGGACGGTTGAGCGCCTGGCCCGTGAGGCCGGTTTGTCCCGTACAGGGTTCGCGGTGCAGTTTCAGCAGAAAATGGAGATGACCCCTATGCAGTATGTGACAGCTTGGCGGATGGAAATCGCCAAGAAATATCTGTCCAATCCGGTGATGACGTTGACGGATGCCGCGGAGCGCGCCGGGTATGCCTCAGATTCAGCTTTTGCCCGCGTATTCAAAAAGGAAACGGGTATGACACCAGCAGGATTTCGAAAGGTAGCTATATAGCAGTAACGCCGGTGTTTTGAACGATCTGCATGTTTGAATGAATGATCCCGCATAGTATGGTTCAATTTTGATTTCTAAATTCTGTGTACCGGCGCAAATGAATTGTGCCTTCGAAACACGGAAAGAGAGATCAATATGCTTCCCAAATTCATCACCAAAACCATCCATGCCTATCTGGATTACCCCGTCGCTGTATTGCTTATCGTCATGCCCTTCGTTCTGGATCTTGGCGCGGTCAATATGTTGGCCTTCTGGTTGTCTGTTGTGACTGGCATTGCGGCCTTTGCGCTGACCGTTCTGACAGATCACCAATTGGGCATGTTACGTGTGCTGCCCTATAGCTTTCATCTGGCTGTTGACGGTTTGGTTGGCATTGCCTTTGTGGCCGCACCGATTGCCCTGGGCTTTGCCGGGCTTGAGTTCTGGTACTATATGGCACTGGGTCTGACGGTGCTGGCTGTGGTTGGAATGCACAAGCCTGAAGAGGCCGCACTCACCGCGTGATGGGTATTTTGCCCACCTACATGAACGGGCCGTCCTTTCGGGGGCGGTCTTTCTTTTATGTAGGGCTGATGTGAGGTGTTTGTCAGATGCCCTCACCAACAGGTGACCGGGGTGCAACAAAGTTTTGAATTTCGCAGCGACCTCCCATGTATGGTAGGATAAAATCCAAGTTAAAGGAGTCGGCCCGAATGACCAAATACACCAAAGACCCCGATGCCATCGCTCGCCTCAGTTCTGAGGAATACCGCGTCACGCAGGAAAGTGGGACTGAGCGCCCTGGGACTGGCCCTCTGCTGGACAATAAAGAACCCGGTATCTACGTGGACATCGTGTCGGGCGAGCCATTGTTCGCAAGCGGTGACAAATACGAAAGCGGCTGTGGTTGGCCCAGCTTCACCAAGCCGATTGAGCCCGCGCATGTAAATGAGCTGCGAGATACAACGCATGGCATGGTGCGCACCGAAGTGCGCTCGACACATGGTGACAGCCATCTGGGCCATGTGTTCCCGGACGGGCCCCAGGACCGTGGTGGGCTGCGCTATTGCATCAATTCCGCCAGTCTGCGGTTTATCCATCGCGACGAGATGGAGGCCGAAGGCTATGGCGATTACCTGAACCAAGTGGAGGAGATATCATGACGGAACGCGCTGTACTGGCCGGAGGTTGTTTTTGGGGCATGCAGGATTTGATCCGCAAGATGCCCGGCGTCATCTCAACCCGCGTGGGATACACAGGCGGCGATGTGCCCAATGCCACCTACCGACATCATGGCACCCATGCCGAGGGGATCGAAGTGATGTTCGATCCGGGCAAAATCTCGTATCGGCAATTGCTGGAGTTCTTTTTTCAGATCCACGACCCAACCACGGTGAACCAGCAAGGCAATGACCGTGGCATGTCGTATCGCTCGGCGATCTACTATGTCGACGAAGATCAAAAGGCAGTGGCCTTGGATACGATCGCGGACGTCAATGCATCGGGTCTGTGGTCGGGCAAAGTCGTGACCGAAGTTGAGCCGGTTGGTGAGTTCTGGCAGGCAGAGCCTGAACATCAGGACTATCTGCAACGCATTCCGAATGGGTATACCTGTCATTTCGTGCGTCCGGGATGGACGTTGCCCAAACGAGACGCCGCAGAGTAGCAATGTCTTGAGGGCCGAATGAGCCGCAAGTTTGCCCTGAAATGTCGTTTTCAGTCACAGTAGCGCGTCGTGTCCTGATCAGAGGGCACGGCGCGTTTTGCTATTCTCGGGACATGGAAACCGGAGGGTAGATAGATGCAAGCAAAGCTGATCGACGGGGGCGAAGCCATCGCTCTGAGCACGCCGGATGGAACAGCAAGATTTCATGCAATCTGGCTGCGTGACAACGCGCCAGACGCCGACACGCGCGATCCGGGTAACGGGCAGCGATTGATTGCCCTGCGGGATGTTCCGGCTGACACCAAGGTCGAGGAGGTCGCACTGGACGGCGAGGTGCTGCATGTGACCTTTGCACCCGAAGGGAAGACCGTGGGCTTTCAAACCCGTTGGCTGATGGAACATTCCTACGATCGCGATGACGTTGCAGCGCGGGGATGGACCGGAGAGGCGGTTGAAACCTGGGATTCAAGGTTGATGACTGCGATCCCATTGGCCGATTTCAACCAGGTGTCTCAAGACCGAGAGGCGCTGGCCCGATGGTTGGGCGGTGTGACGCGTTATGGATTTGGCAAACTCACTGGCGGGCCTGTGGAAGAAGGCGCCTTGCTGAAGGTTGCGGACCTTTTCGGCTATGTCCGCGAGACCAATTACGGCAAGTTCTTCGAGGTGCGCACCGAGGTAAACCCGACCAACCTGGCCTACACCGGCTTGGGCTTGCAGGCCCATACGGACAACCCCTATCGCGATCCGGTGCCGACTGTGCAGATCCTTTATTGTTTGGAGAACTCTGCGACGGGTGGAGAGAACATGGTGGTGGATGGCTTTGCCTGCGCTGAACGTTTGCGTGCAGAAAATCCGCGAGGGTTTGATTTGCTCAGTCAGTATTGTGCCAAGTTTGAATATGCCGGCAGCGATGGCGTGTGTTTGAGATCACGTCGACCGATGATCGAGCTGGCCCCGGATGGCGAGTTGATTGGCGTGCGCTTCAACAACCGTTCGGCGGCGGCGATCACGGATGTGCCCTACGATGATATGGCCGACTATTACGCGGCGTATCGGCGGTTGGGTGAGATCATTGATGATCCAGCCATGGAGGTCACGTTTAAACTGTCTCCGGGTGAAAGTTTCATTGTCGACAACACCCGCGTTCTGCATGCGCGCAAAGGGTATTCGGGCAGTGGTAGCCGCTGGTTGCAGGGGTGTTACGCAGACATGGACGGGGTACGGTCCACTCACGCAGCCTTGGTTCAGGAACTTGGGATGGCGGCGGAGTGAAGCAATGACAAAACAGACTCTAACACAGCACAATATCGTCGATTTTCTGGAAGATATCTTTGAACGCCGCGGCGGAGAAGAATATCTGGGTGAGCCTGTGACCATGGCCGAACACATGCTGCAAGGGGCCACGATCGCCGAACAGAACGGGCAGGACGAAGAAATCATCGTCGCCGCCTTGCTGCATGATATCGGGCATTTTACGTCCGAGTTTGGGACGTTCAGCATGGACGACACCGAAGACCGTTACCACGAGGAAGCCGGTGCCAAAGTACTGGAGTCGTTTTTTCCCTCAGTGGTTACTGATTGCGTGCGCTATCACGTGGCTGCCAAGCGGTACCTCTGTGCGGCCAAGCCCGAGTATTTTGATCGGCTGTCCGAGGCCTCGGTGCATTCCTTGAATTTGCAGGGTGGGCCGATGACTGCCGATGAGATGGAGGAGTTTGAACGAAATCCCAATGTCAAAAAGATCGTCGCTGTGCGCTATCTGGATGATGCGGGTAAACACGCGGATATGGAAACCCCACGCTTTGCCCATTTCGCGCCTATGGTGCAGCGGGTGGTGGATGCGCATTGTGCGTCCGCCGACTGACCGGGTAACTGCTATGCACAGGTGACATTTGACGCCCGTGAGGCCCTGCATGTTACAGAGGGATGAAAGGCGGTCGGCTCATGAAACCTCTCAAAGGTATTGCTCTCAAAATCACGGCGGTGGTGTTGTTCATCATCATGTCGGCCTTGATCAAGGCGGCATCAGACCATGTGCCCGCTGGGCAGGCTGTGTTTTTTCGTTCGTTCTTTGCCATTCCGGTGATCCTGGGATGGCTTGCGCTTCGACATGACCTGCGCACAGGTCTGAAAGTGGCCTCGCCCATGGGGCATTTCTGGCGCGGCTTCATTGGTACAGTGGCAATGGGTCTGGGCTTTGCCGGGCTGGCCTTGCTGCCCCTGCCCGAGGTGACCGCGTTGGGTTATGCAGCACCCTTATTGACGGTTGTTTTTGCCGCCATGTTCTTGAACGAACAGGTGGGCGTTTTCAGGATCAGCGCCGTGGCTCTGGGTTTTGTCGGTGTTCTGATTGTTTTGTCACCTCGATTGACGACGTTTTCCGGCGAGGCCGTGCAAACCGCACAGGCCATGGGCGCTGTGATGGTGCTGATGGGGGCCATGTGTGCCGCATTGGCGCAGATCTACATTCGCAAGCTGGTGGCAACCGAGCAGACCAGCGCAATCGTGTTTTACTTCTCCCTGACCTCAACGTTGCTGTCACTGCTCACAGTGCCATTTGGCTGGGTCGTTCCACAGATGTGGGAGGTGATCTGCCTGGTCTTGGCTGGCGTGATCGGTGGGACGGCGCAGATTTTCCTGACCTCGGCGTATCGCTATGCCGATGCCAGTGTGGTGGCGCCTTTTGATTATGCGTCGATGATCTTTGCCTTGATGATCGGATATGTGGTGTTTGACGAAGTCCCGACATCTACGATGCTTTGGGGTGCGGCGTTGGTGATATTGGCTGGCATATTGATTATCTGGCGCGAGCGGCATCTGGGTTTGAAACGTGGTGCCGCGCGATCGCTGAAGACTCCGCAAGGGTAGCCTTCGCGCCCACCCCGGGGCGCTTTGCGATTTAGCGTGGACCCCAGACCCGCTCTATGCTTTCACGGCGGCGCGTTCTTCGGCTTGTTGTCGCAAGGCGGCGCGTTTGGTGACCAGCGAAGCGGTGATCACGCCGACGGCGACAATGGCGATCATGATGGTTGAAAGCGCGTTGATTTCAGGGCTGACGCCCAGGCGCACGGCCGAGAATATCTTGATCGGCAGGGTGGTGGCTGAGGGCCCAGATGTGAAGGATGCGATGACCAAATCGTCAAGCGAGAGCGTGAAGGCCAAGAGCCAACCCGAGATCACGGCAGGTGCGATAATCGGCAGGGTGACAAGGCGGAAGGCCTGCATCGGTGAACAGCCGAGGTCGAGCGCGGCTTCCTCCAACGATTGATCAAAGCTGACCAAACGTGACGACACGACGACCGAGACGTAGCACATGGAAAACGTGGCGTGGGCCAATACGATGGTGAACACGCCGCGATCCAGACCAATGCCGATGAAAAGGAGCAGCAGCGACAGGCCGGTGATCACTTCGGGCATCACAAGCGGGGCGTAGATCATGCCGGAAAACAGCGTGCGGCCTTTGAACCGGCCAGCGCGCACCAGCACGTAAGCCGCCATGGTGCCCAGGATGGTGGCGATGGTGGACGATAAGACCGCCACTTTCACTGTGACTTTGGCGGCGTCCAGAAACGCCTCGTTCTGGAACAGCTCGCCATACCATTTGGTGGAGAAGCCGGCCCATACGGTCACCAACTTCGATTCGTTGAAGCTGTAGATCACCAGGATCACCATCGGAAGGTAGAGGAAGGCGAACCCGAGTGTGAGGGCGGTGGTGTTGAACCATGTCAGGCGTCTCATCCTTCGGCCTCCCTTTGTTTTTGCTCGTTGCGCTGGAAGAGCACGATGGGGACGATCAGGATCAGCAGCAGAATCACCGCAACGGCGCTGGCCACGGGCCAATCGCGGTTGTTGAAGAATTCCTCCCACAAGACTTTGCCGATCATCAGGGTTTTGGAGCCGCCCAAGAGGGATGGGATCACAAATTCACCCAATGTTGGAATGAAGACGAGGAAACAGCCCGCTATGATACCATTCTTGGACAGTGGGATGGTCACCAGCCAGAAGGCGGTGAAGCGTGAACAGCCCAAGTCTTCGGCGGCTTCAAGCAGTGAGGCATCAAGGCGTTCGAGGGCTGAATAGATCGGCAGGATCATGAACGGCAGGTAGGTGTAAACGATGCCGATATAGACCGCGATATTGGTGTTGAGGATGATTAGAGGTTCCGAGATCAAGCCCATGCTCATCAGTAGCTGGTTCAGGTAGCCTTCGTTGCTGAGAATGCCCATCCACGAATAGACCCGGATCAGGAAGCTGGTCCAGAATGGCAAGATGATCAGCAACATCAATGTGGGCCGCCAGTGATTTGGTGCATTGGCCATGCCATAGGCGATGGGATAGCCCACCAGCAACGTTAAGAACGTGGCGATGACAGCGATCTTGAGTGAGGACAGATAGGCCTTCCAATAAAGATCATCCTCGGCCAGAAACTGGAAGTTTTCAAAATCGAGTTCAGATAGAAAATCCTTAAAGCCTTGCCAGCCCGCCGAGAAATCCAAGGTTGGCGTGTAGGGTGGGATCGACAGTTCGGTGTCGCTCAGGCTGATTTTCAGCACGATCAGAAAGGGCACCAGAAAGAGCGCCAGAAGCCAGAGGTAAGGCACCAGAATGAGGGTTGCGCGACGTAGCATCATCAACCCTCCAACAACACGCCGGCGGTGTTTGTCCAGCTGAGCCAGACGTCATCCTCCCACGTGAAAGGGCGTTGAGACAGGCGGCGCGTGTTCGCGGTTTGCGATTTGATAATCTGACCGTTGGGCAGTTCCACGTGATAGGTCGACAGGTTGCCCAGATAGGCGATGTCGAGGATCTTGCCCTGCACGGCATTGGCAACGCCCTCGGGTTTGTCAGCACTGATCGCGACCTTCTCGGGGCGGATGGCCAGGTGACAGGCTTGGCCGTTGGAAAAGCTGTGATCCGTTTTGGCATGCAGAGTGGGCTGTCCTTCGGCAAACGCGATATCATATCCGTCACCTTGCGGCGTGGCTGTTCCAGAGATGATGGTGACGTCCCCGATGAAATCGGCCACGTAAACCGACCGGGGCGCTTCGTAAATCTCGGCTGGAGTATCGGCCTGAATGATGCGGCCATGGTCCATCACTGCGACGCGGCTGGCCACTGTCATGGCCTCTTCTTGATCATGGGTCACGATCACGAATGTGGTGCCGGTCTTTTCCTGAATGTCCATCAGTTCAAACTGGGTGTCCTGTCGCAGCTTGGCATCCAGCGCGCCCAGAGGTTCATCCAGCAGCAGCAGCTTGGGGGCCTTGGCAAGCGAGCGGGCCAGCGCCACCCGCTGACGTTGACCACCCGAGCACTGGTGGGGCTTGCGCTTGGCGAATTGTTCCAGCCGGGTGAGTTTGAGCATCTCGTCGACACGGGTGTCGATATCGGCTTTGGCCATGCCATCACGTTTCAGGCCAAAGGCGATGTTTTCCCAGATGTTCAGATGCGGAAACAGCGCGTAGCTTTGGAACATCATGTTCACAGCGCGTTTGTTGGGGGGGATGGGCGCGATGTCTTGTCCACCCAGAAGGATGGTTCCTTCGGTAGGGGTTTCAAAGCCGGCCAGCATCCGCATCAGGGTGGTCTTGCCGCAGCCAGAGGGGCCGAGAAGGGCAAAGAATTCCTGCGCGTAGATATCAAAAGACTGGTCGTCGATGGCGGTGAAATCACCAAAGCGCTTGGTTACGTTCTGGAACTGAATGAGAGGTTTTTCATTCGGGTCGTTCCATGGCTCAAAGGCTTTTTCACCCATCGGCTGTCCCTGTCTTTTTTGATTTTATCTGTGGGCCTGCGCGAATGTGCCCCGCGCAGGCCGATCATTTAGATCAGACTTTAGGTGCCTGATTTGATCTTGGTCCAGAGGCGCGTCACAACGCGCTGCACCTTCGCCGGGTAGGGCGTGGTGGTGTACAGGTTCTGGATCGTTTCAGGCGTCGGATAGATTGCCGGGTCGTTGATCACGTCGTCCTCAAGCAGTGGCTGCGAGGCCTCGTTACCGTTGGCGTAATAAACGTAGTTTGATGCATCCGCCATGTTCTGCGCGTCCATGATGAAGTTCAGGAACTTATGCGCCGCTTCGGGGTTTGGCGCGTCCGTGGGGATGGCCATTTGGTCAAACCACATGAGCGAGCCTTCTGCGAAGGCGTTATAGGCAATCTCAACTCCGTTCTCGGCTTCGGCGGCACGATCGCGGGCCTGCAACACGTCACCGGACCAGCCGATTGCCACGCAGATGTCGCCATTGGCCAAGGCGTTGATGTATTCCGAGCTGTGGAATTTCTTCACGTAAGGCGCAATGGGCAGCAGCACCTCTTCGACCTTGGCGATCACGTCCTTGTCTTTGCTGTCGGGGTCTTCACCCAGATATTGCAGAACCATTGGAACGATTTCGGTGGGGGCATCCAGGAAATAGACGCCGCATGATGCCAGCTTTTCCATGTTCTCGACCTTGAAGATAAGGTCCATGCTGTCCATCGGTGCATCCTCGCCAAGCACTTCCTTGACCTTGCCGACATTCACGCCGAGGCCGGTGGTGCCCCACATGTAGTTGATCGAATAGGCATTGTCGGGGTCGTATTTGGCGGTGCGCTCTTCGATGGCGCTCCACATGTTGCCCTTGTTGGGCAGCATCGACGGATCCAGTTTCTGGAATGCGCCTGCGGTGATCTGGCGTTGCAGGAATGTGCCGGATGGCACAACCACGTCATAGCCTGACCCGCCGGCCAGCATTTTGGTTTCCAGCACTTCGTTGCTGTCGAACACGTCATAGATCAGATCAATGCCGGTTTCGGCTTCAAACTTCTCCAGCAACGCTTCGTCGATATAGTCAGACCAGTTGTAGACGCGCACCTCTTCGGCAAAGGCTGCGGCGCCCAGCGCCACTGTGGCGGCGGTGGTCAGAATCAGTTTCTTCATGGTTCTCTCCCTGTAGTCGGCATTCTGTTTGCCGTACGCGCGGATTTGATCAAATTTTTTCGCGTATGGCAATATGGTAATGGTTCCACGCAGTCGTTACACTCGCAAGGCGTTAGATAACTGTCTTTGAAAAGAACCTGTACACATATGCCCCAAACCGCCCGATCTTCCGAGGATTCTGATACGACACCACACCGGTTACCAGCGCATGAGCTGATTTATCGGCAACTGCGCAATCTGGTGCTGTTCGGAGATCTGGCACCGGGGCAGGCTGTGACCATCCAAGGGCTGACTGATCGGCTGGAGGCTGGGATGACCCCGGTGCGTGAAGCGATCCGGCGTTTGATATCGGAAGGTGCGCTGGAGTTTCAGGGTAATCGACGGGTGAGTGTACCTGTTCTGACTGCGGATAATATCAGCGAACTTATCCTTGCAAGGCAATGGCTTGACCCTCATTTGACCCTGCGCGCAACCGAGCGGGCATCCTTGGACGACCTGGATGTGTTGACGGCGCTGGACGAGGATCTGGACAATGCGATTTCGGCTGGTGATCTGCGTGCCTATCTGGAGCTGAACTATCGCTTTCATCAGCATATTTACACGATTGCCGATGCCCCCATTCTGGCCGATCTGGCCGATGGATTGTGGCTGCGGTTTGGTCCGTCTTTGCGGGTGGTGTGCGGACGTATGGGAACGCAAAGCCTGCCCGACAAACACAAAGCCATGCTAGAGGCGATGCATGCCAGAGATGCCGAGACCGCAGCACGGGCCATTCGGGAAGATGTGATTCAGGGAATGGAGCAGGTGCGCCACGCTTTGCAGCTGTAAAGCGTTTTTGACTGATTCGATTGACATCAAATAATTTGATCATATTCTGTCTCCAGTCCTGATCCGCGTCTAATGCGGCAGCGTTTTTTCCTCATGCGAAAGGGATCGCCATGTCCATGATCACCAACCATATGCCCACCGCCGAGCTGCAAGCTTTGGATGCGGCGCACCATTTGCACCCCTTCACCACAGGGAATGAAATCAATGCGAAAGGCGCGCGGGTGATCACGCGTGCCAATGGCGTGACTCTGACCGACAGTGACGGGCATCAGTTTCTGGATGCCATGGCAGGTCTGTGGTGTGTGAATCTGGGCTATGGCCGCCCCGAACTGGCCGAGGCTGCCGCGCGCCAGATGAAAGAGCTGCCTTATTACAACACCTTCTTTATGACCACGCACGTGCCTGCGATTGCCCTGTCGGCTCGCATTGCCGAGCTGACTCCCGGCGATCTGAACCACACGTTCTTTGCCAGCTCAGGATCGGAAGCGAATGACTCCAACATTCGTCTGGTGCGCACCTATTGGGATGTGAAAGGCAAGCCGTCGAAGAAGACCATTATTGCGCGCAAGAATGGCTATCATGGCTCTTCCATGGGCAGCGCCTCGTTGGGTGGGATGTCCGCGATGCACGCGCAGGGTGGCCTGCCGATTGCCGACATCCACCACATTGATGAACCGCATTGGTATGCTCAGGGCGGCGATACTGATCCTGCGGAGTTTGGTCTGGAACGGGCACAGCAGCTGGAAAAGGCCATCCACGATATTGGCGAGGATAATGTGGCGGCCTTTATTGCCGAGCCTATTCAGGGCGCGGGTGGTGTTGTTATCCCGCCAGAAACGTACTGGCCCGAAATTCAGCGTATTTGCGATAAGTACGAAATTCTGCTGATCGCGGATGAAGTTATCTGTGGCTTTGGCCGCACGGGCAACTGGTTCGGCAGTCAGACCATGGGCATCCGCCCTGACATTATGACCATCGCCAAGGGCCTCAGCTCGGGCTATGCGCCGATTGGCGGATCTGTTGTGACCGATGAAGTGGCTTCTGTGATTGATCAATGTGAGTTCAACCACGGTTACACTTATTCGGGTCATCCGGTGGCCTGTGCCGTGGCGCTGGAAAACCTGCGCATTCTGGATGAAGAGGGAATCGTGGACCGTGCCAGCACGGAAACGGCACCCTATCTAAAAGGGAAATGGGATGCATTGGCAGACCATCCGCTGGTGGGTGAGGCGCGGATAGCAGGGCTTATGGGCTCAATCGCGTTGACACCGCATAAGGAAAGCCGGGCCAAGTTTGCTGCGGATGCAGGCACGGCTGGGCTGATCTGTCGGGAAGAGTGTTTTGCCAATGGGCTGATCATGCGCCATGTGGGCGACCGGATGGTGATCTCTCCACCTTTGGTGATCACAAAGGACGAGGTGAACACTTTGTCCGATCGTGCCTGGAAAGCGCTGGACGCGGCACATGCGCGTCTGAAGGACGAAGGATTGATGAAAGCTGCCAGCTAATGGCGTTTGATCCGCAACCTACACTGGAGGGCGCGACATTGCTTTTGCGCCCTTTGCGTTTTGAGGACTTTGACGCGCTTTATGCAGCCGCCAGTGATCCGGCGACATGGGCCGGGCACCCGGTGAAGAACCGCCACGAGTGCGATGTGTTTGAGCCTTACTTTGAGATATTGCTCAAGAGTGCGGCGACGTTGGTGGTGGTGGACAAAGCCTCGGGGGAGGTGATTGGGTGTTCGCGGTATTACGAGGTGCCCAGCCGCCCCGGCACGATGGCGATTGGGTATACGTTTCTGCGTTGTGACTATTGGGGTGGTGTGGCGAACTTCGAGATGAAGACGCTGATGTTTGATCACGTGTTTGCCAGTTTTGACGAGGTTTGGCTGGATATCGGGGTGGATAACATCCGGTCGCAAAAGGCGACGGCCAAGCTGGGCGCGAAGAAGGTGTTTGAGGGTCGGCTGGATCTGGGGGCGGGGCGTGAAGACGATTATCTGTCGTTCGTGGTGTCCCGCGCAGATTGGAACGCGGTGCTGGCGGCGCGTGGTTTGACCTGAAGGAGTGCTGTGCACGCCGGTTGGTTTGCGTTTAGGCCACGCGGACCTTGGGGGATGCTGCCGCCCAAACTCCTTGGGATATTTATGGCCAAATGAAACCCGAAGACCAATGCGTACCGTTAATCCTTGACGAAAAGTTTGCGGGACATGTTGGCGGTCGCCTCGGCGGGTCCGTTTTCGGTGATGATCAGGGTTTCAGTTGTCTCCAAGCCCCAGCTGTCCATCCACAGCGCGGGCATGAAATGGAAGACCATGCCGGGTTCCAGCACGGTTGTGTCTTCCGTGCGGATTGACGCGGTGCGTTCACCCCAATCGGGCGGGTAGCTGAGGCCGATGGGGTAGCCCATGCGCCCTTCGCGTTTGATGCCATGTTTGGCCAGCACATCCATGAAGGCCTGGGCGATGTCGCAGGTGCGGTTGCCGACGCGGGCGGCGTTGAGGCCTGCTTCGATCCCTTCATTCTGAGCCTGTTCGGCGTCCAGCATGTCTTGTGGTGGTTTGCCGAGGAACACTGTGCGGCAGAGCGGCGAGTGGTAGCGGCGGTAGACGCCTGAGAGTTCAAAGAAGGTCACTTCGCCTTCGACCATTTCCTTGCCGCTCCAGGTCAGGTGGGCGGCGGTGGTATCTTCGCCGGACGGGGTCAGGGGGATGATACCGGGGTAGTCGCCCCAGATGTCATCCACGCCCGAGATGGCAGAGTGGAAGATGTCGGCCACCAAATCGTTTTTCCGCACACCGGGCGCGGAGCGGTCAATGGCGGTTTGAACAACCTTTTCCGAGATGCGCGCGGCTTTGCGGATGAAGGCAAGCTCTTCGTCTGATTTGATCAGGCGTTGCCAATTCACCAGGGCTGTGGCGTCGATGAAGGTGGCATCTGGCAGCTCTTCGTTCAGAACGGCGTGGGCGCGGGCCGAGTAGTAGTAGTTTTCCATCTCGACGCCGATGCGAGCGTTTTCATAGCCTCGGGCGCGGATGTGTTCGGCCAGATCCTGCATCGGGTGGCGTTCAGTTGATTGAACGTAGTGATCGCCGTAGCCCAGGATATGTTCGTTTTCCATCCAGCAGGTGCGGCGCCCGCCCAGCATGTCCATGTAGCGGCCCCACCAGACGGGTGGGCCGTCCATGCCCAAGAGCACACCTTGATGCACGTAGAACGACCAACCATCATAGGCGGTGAGCCAGGCCTGATTGGACGGATCGGTGATGAACATGAGGTCAATACCGGCCTTGTCCATCGCGGCACGGGTTTTCGCAATGCGGCGATCGTATTCGGCTTGACTGAAGGGAATGTCTTGTCCGGGCATGATGGGTGTCCTCTGAGGTCTTCGTAAGACAAGTAACTGTGTTTGCCCCCCAACATGCTGCAACATGGGCGGCACTGCACGTCGTTTTTTAGCCTTCCAGGGTGTTTCGGATTTACCCTGCTTGTGGGATCGCTAGGCTGCCGGGCAGGTGTTCGGAGAATGTGATGACTAAGATTGTTTGTCTGTTGGGCAGCCCTCGAGAGGGAGGAAACAGTGATAAGCTGGCCTCTGTGTTTCTGGATGCGACCGAGGCGCAGGGTGCGCAGGTATCACGCCATGCTTTGCGAGATATGCAGTTTTGCGGACCGACAGGGGCATTGCCGGATGGCGGTCTTGGGCCCGAGGATGACCTGCACGCGGTGTTGCAGGATGTCATGCGGGCGGATGTGATTGTCTTTGCCACTCCAATCTACTTTTGCAACATGACGGGGCTGATGAAACAGGCGTTTGATCGGTTCTTCGCCTTTTTCGTGCCGGACTACGTGACGGCCGAGGAGCCTTCAAAATTGGGAAGACAAAAGGCGTTCGTGTTGATCCAGACTCAAGGGGAAGGCGCGGACCGCTATGACGATTTACTGGGGCAATATGGACCTGCGCTGGATAAGCTGGGATTGGAGCATCGCTATCTGGTGCGCGCTTGCGGAGTGCGCGCGCTGGGCGATATGGCAAAACAGGCAGAGGTACTGGCCGAAGCAGAGGCCTTGGCGCGCCAGCTTGTCAATCCAAAGGAACCGTAAGCCCGGATTTGACAACATCCATCACGATGTTGCTTTGAAAGCGGCGGATGATCTTGTTTTCAAAGAAATGTGCATGGGTGAATTGTTCGTATTCTGCAATATCGCGCACGAGTAATATCAGAATGAAATCGGCATCTCCAGTGATGTAAAAACATTGCTGCACGTTGGGTGAATTGCGCATTTCAGCTTTGAAGGCGTCAAGTTCATGCAGGCTTTCGCGCTCCAGGGCAATCTGCACGATCACCCGCATGGGATGGCCGTATTTAGCAGGATCGAGCACCGCAACCTCGGCCGCGATATGGCCGTCTTTGCGGAGTTTACGCAGGCGTTTGTGAACGGCCGCGGGAGATAGTGCTATGGAGCTTGCGATGGCGTCTGCGGTCAGTCGGCAATCATTTTGCAGCAGGTCGAGGATTCTGATGTCGAAGTGATCCATTCCAGAAATTTAACCGAATATGGGAAATTAATCCAGAAATTGATCCACAAGTTCGTTAAATAGAGAAATCCTGCCATAAAACGCCGATAGGCTCTGCGCCATCAGGTAAGTCAAAGGAACAGACCGATGTGTGCAAAGAATTCCAATACGGCCCAGATGTTTATTCACACGCCCACACCCGACCAGGCGTTTGAGACGGTTTTGCCGAAACCAGAGTTTGATGCGGCGGTTGCGGAAATCGTGACGTGGGAGGGTTATGCTCCAACCTCCTGTAATAATCTGTCAGCCATGGCTGTAGATTTGAACCTCGGCGCTATTCACTACAAGGATGAGAGCAGCCGCTTTGGTCTGGGCAGTTTCAAGGCGTTGGGCGGGGCCTATGCGGCCGCCAAGTTGTTGCACCGCGAGCTGAGCAAGGCTGGGCATGATGTGTCCCTTTCCGATATCACCGTCGGGCGCGCTAGGAACCTTTGTGCAAAGGTGACGCTGGTGTCGGCCACCGATGGCAATCACGGGCGCTCGTTGGCTTGGGGGGCCGGACGGTTTGGCGCAGCTTGTCGGATCTACATCCACAAGGAGGTCAGCGAAGGCCGGGCCTTGGCCATGGAAGAGCTGGGCGCCACAGTGATCCGGATTGACGGGGATTATGATGCTTCGGTCCATCTGGCGCGCGACGAGGCCGAGGCCAATGGCTGGTTCGTGATTTCGGATACGTCATGGGAAGGGTACCGTGAAACGCCGGGGCATGTGATGGCAGGTTACGGTGTGATGATGGATGAATTGCAGGGTCAGCTGGCCGAGGCCCCGACACATCTTTTTGTTCAGGGCGGTGTTGGCGGGTTGGCCGCCGCCGTCGCGGCGCGCGCACGTCAGAACTGGGGCGAGACGACGCCCAAGATTGTTGTGGTGGAACCTGACTTGGCAGCTTGTCTTTACGCCAGTGGTCAGACGGGTGTCCGTACCAGTGTGGCTCTGGAAGAAGAGACGTTGATGGCAGGATTGTCCTGCGGTGAGCCCTCTGAAATGGCATGGGAAATCCTGAACGAAGAGACCACTGCTTTCATGACCGTGCCTGAAAGCCAGGTTGCGCCGATCATGCGGCTGCTGGCCTATCCTCAGGGGCAGGATCAGGCGATTACAGCGGGCGAGTCGGCGATCGCAGGTCTGGCTGGAGTACATGCCGCAGCACAGCAGGATGAGTGGCGAAAAGCCTTGGAACTTGGGCGCGAATCTCGTGTATTGGTGATCGGCACCGAAGGCGCGACGGACCCTGCGATTTACAATCGACTTGTTGGCCTCGCACCATGTGCTGAGAAACAAATGGAAGGCGCGTAGACAGCCGCGTCATCGTGGGGGAGAGACATAATGCTGAGGAACGACCAACTGGATCAATGGGACCGGGAGAATTTCTTTCACCCCTCCACTCACTTGGCTGAATTTGCACGGGGTGAGCTGGCGCAACGGATCATCACCGGTGGCACCAACTGTCATATCGAGGATCGTGACGGCAATCGGATGCTTGATGCTTTTGCCGGTCTCTATTGTGTGAATGTTGGCTATGGCCGTCAGGATATTGCCGATGCGATTGCTGCGCAGGCGAAGGAGCTGGCCTTCTATCATTCCTACGTTGGGCACGGAACCGAAGCGAGCATTACTCTGGCCAAGATGATCATGGACCGTGCGCCGGATCACATGAGCAAAGTGTACTTTGGCCTCTCCGGCTCAGATGCAAATGAAACCAACATCAAACTGATCTGGTACTACAACAACATCCTTGGTCGGCCTGAGAAGAAGAAGATCATCAGCCGTTGGCGCGGGTATCATGGATCGGGTCTCATGACTGGGTCGCTGACCGGGCTGGAGCTGTTTCACAAGAAGTTTGATTTGCCGTTGTCTCAGGTCATCCACACTGAGGCGCCGTACTATTTCCGCCGTGATGATCTGGGTCAGTCTGAGGCGCAGTTTGTGGCGCATTGCGTGGCTGAACTGGAGGCGATGATTGACCGTGAGGGTGCGGATACCATTGCGGCCTTTATCGGTGAGCCTGTGTTGGGCACCGGGGGAATTGTACCGCCGCCGCAAGGCTATTGGCCTGCGATCCAAGAGGTACTGGATCGGCACGATATCTTGTTGATCGCCGATGAGGTGGTCACCGGCTTTGGCCGCCTGGGCACAATGTTCGGATCCGAGCACTATGGGATCAAACCCGATCTGATCACCATCGCCAAGGGTTTGACCAGCGCCTATGCGCCGTTGTCCGGGTCCATTGTCAGCGACAAGATGTGGACCGTGCTGGAGCAGGGCACTGATGAGAACGGGCCGATTGGTCATGGCTGGACCTATTCGGCGCATCCCATCGGTGCGGCCGCCGGTGTGGCGAACCTCAAGCTGCTGGACGAGTTGAACCTGGTGAACAATGCCGGATCAGTGGGGACGTATCTGAACGAACAGATGGCTGCAGCTTTGGGGGATCATGCCCATGTGGGTGATATCCGTGGCGAAGGCATGATTTGCGCGGTTGAGTTTGTCAAAGACCGCGACAGCCGCACTTTCTTTGATGTGACTGAAAAAGTCGGGCCGCAAGTGGCTGCGGCTTTGGGTCAACTGGGTGTGATTGCGCGGGCGATGCCTCAGGGCGACATTCTGGGCTTTGCACCGCCTTTCTGCCTTACCCAATCCGAGGCTGATGAGGTGGTGACCAAGACCACAGATGCCGTGAAGGCGGTGCTTGGATAAGCAAGGATGTTCCGAATCGATGTATTGAAATTCAGAGAAGCAGAAGCGCGCTTCAGCAAAACTGGCGCAAATTATGCTGAAACTGTCGCACTCTGCTTGCATCCTGCGTTCAATACCGCTTTAGTTTGTGCCGAACGCAGCAACAGCCTGCGAAATAGATAAAACAGGGAGTCCGAATTTGCCGGATACTGCAAACAACGATGCATTCGTTGCGTTTGAACGCGTTCAAAAGAGCTATGACGGGGAAACGCTGGTCGTCAAAGACCTGAACCTGTCAATGCCCAAGGGCGAATTCCTAACCATGTTGGGGCCATCGGGTTCGGGTAAAACCACCTGTCTGATGATGCTCGCCGGGTTTGAGACCGCGACACACGGTAAAATCTTGCTGGACGGCGTTTCGATCAACAACATTCCACCGCACAAGCGCGGCATTGGCATGGTGTTTCAGAACTATGCCTTGTTCCCGCATATGACGATTGCCGAGAACCTCAGTTTCCCGCTGGAAGTGCGGAAGATGGGCAAATCCGAACGCGAAGAAAAAGTACAGCGCGCGCTGGATATGGTTGAGATGGGTGCCTTTGGCGGTCGCCGCCCGGCGCAGCTCTCGGGTGGTCAGCAGCAGCGGATCGCTCTGGCCCGTGCACTGGTGTTTGAACCCGAGCTGGTTTTGATGGACGAGCCGTTGGGGGCCCTAGACAAACAGCTGCGCGAAAAAATGCAGTTTGAGATTACCGATCTGGCCCACAACCTGGGGATCACGACGGTGTATGTGACCCACGACCAGACCGAGGCGTTGACCATGTCAGACCGCGTGGCCGTGTTTGACGATGGCCGCATTCAGCAGATTGATCCGCCGGATGTTCTCTATGAAAACCCGCAAAACAGTTTTGTCGCGCAGTTCATTGGCGAGAACAACACAATGAATGGTGTGGTCAAGGAAATCAAAGACGGTATTGCTTTGGTTCAGCTGGATGATGGCAGCCTGATTGATGCAACACCGGTGAACGTCAGTGAAGTGGGCGAGCGCACCAAAGTATCCATCCGCCCCGAACGCGTTGAGTTCAATCAGGACCGACTGAAGGGCAATGCTCATACGCTGAAGGCCGAGGTGCTTGAATTCATCTATATGGGTGACATCTTCCGCACACGTCTGCGCGTTGCTGGCAGTGACGAATTTGTCGTGAAGACACGCAACGCACCGGATCAGGTGAAACTGAAGCCCGGTGAAACCGTCGAGATTGGCTGGCTTCCAGAGGATTGTCGCGCGCTCGATGCGTAACGGATCAAGAGATATCGTACCTCCACAACGGGTGCGATGAACAGCGGGTCCAATGGCTAAAGCCCGTGGCCGGGACCCCAGACTTTCGTAACGGGTAACAATTGGGAGAACTTAAATGAAACTTACAACAACACTTCTGGCCACCACCGCTCTGTCGGTCGCTGCCAGTGCGGTTGCTGCTCAGGAAATGACCATCGTGTCATGGGGCGGCGCTTACTCGAAGTCGCAAAAGCTGGCGTATCACGACCCCTATTCCGAAAAGACCGGTGTCACCATCATCAACGATGACAGCTCGGCCGAAGCCGTGGCCAAACTGCGTGCCATGAACGAAGCCGGTAGCGTCACCTGGGATGTGGTTGACGTGGTTGCGGCCGATGCGATCCGTCTGTGCGACGAAGGTCTGGCGCTGGAAATCGACGCGGACACACAACTGGCGGCCGCACCAGACGGCACACCTGCCTCTGAAGACTTCGGCGACCTGCTGGTGTCCGATTGCTTCATTCCGCAGATCGTGTACTCAACCACATTTGGGTACCGCACCGACATGGTTGGTGACACGGCCCCAACAGACGTTTGCGCGGTTTTCGACACCGCAACCTATCCTGGCAAGCGTTCGCTGGAAAAGCGCCCAATCAACAACATGGAATGGGCTCTGATCTGTGACGGCGTTGCCAAGGATGACGTCTATGACGTTCTGGCGACCGCTGAAGGTCAGGACCAGGCTCTGGCCAAACTGGACACCATCAAAGACGACGTGATCTGGTGGTCAGCTGGTGCGGATACGCCTCAGCTGTTGGCCGATGGCGAAGTTGTGATGGGCTCGACCTACAACGGTCGTCTGTTCAGTGTGATCGAAGAGCAGAAGCAACCTGTTGCGATGCTTTGGGACGCGCAGGTGTTTGACCTTGATGGCTGGATCATTCCAACTGGTCTGAGCCCCGAGCGTCAGCAGGCTGCTCTGGACTACATCATGTTCGCGACAGACACCCAGCGTCTGGCGGATCAGGCCAAGTACATCTCGTACGGTCCGGCCCGTGCCTCGTCTGCGCCGCTGGTCGGTCAGCACGCGGACTTGGGTATCGACATGGCACCACACATGCCAACCGATCCCAACAACGCCAAGAACACGTTCCTTTATAACTACGAGTTCTGGGCGGATTACCGCGATGATATCGACGCCAAATTCCAGGCGTGGCTGGCTCAATAAGCCTATCAGTTTGGGGCGCGCATGATGTGCGCCCCATTCCACACCAATAAACGAGTGAGGGCTGCACGTATGGCCCTTACCGCCAGATTACAAGGGATACGACCACCATGCCCAAGGGCTATATTATCGGCCATATTACGGTGAATGATCCGGAGGCGTATAAAGAATACGTCGAAAAGGACACACCGATCCTGCTTGGCCTTGGTGGCAAATTCATTGTGCGTGGCGGACAATCCGAGACGATGGAAGGCGAGACACTCAACCGCCACGTCGTGATAGAATTTCCAAGTTATGAGGCTGCGCAGACTGCGTATAATGATCCGGAATACCAAAAGGTTGCCGAGATCCGCAGGCGCACCGCTGATAGCATTATCCTAGTGGTTGAAGGGGCTTGAGATGAGCGACACCACCGATTCCGGACCCATTACCGCCGCCGACGGCACGCCGCTGAAACGCAGTTTGGGCCGTGCCTTGCGCCAGCAAAAGCTGCGGGCGCTGATGTTGATCGCCCCGCTTTTGCTGTTTGTTCTGCTGTCTTTCATCCTGCCCATCGCCAACATGCTGATGCGCTCGGTCGACAATGACATCGTAGCCGACACCCTTCCCTTGACCGTTGTCGAGCTAAAAACTTGGGATTCCGACAGTGGGGAATTGCCCGGCGAGAATGTCTATGCCGCATTCGTGACGGACATGGTCGCGGCCATTGATGCCAAGAACCACACCAAATTAGGCACGCGCCTGAACTACGAAAGTACTGGCATGTCGTCGATGTTCCGCCAGTCAGGCCGCAAGATGAAAAAGCTGGATCCGGTGGCCGATGCGCCGTTCAAGGAAAAGCTGATCAAGATCAACGACGGCTGGGGTGACGTGGAAGCCTGGCGCGAGATCAAGACCCATTCGGTGCGCACCACCAACGGTTACTTCCTAAACGCTGTAGATATGCGTCGCACACCGGAAGGCGCGCAATCCCAGCCCGAAGACAAACGCATTCTGATCAAGCTGTTCGGGCGGACCTTGTGGATGTCGCTGATCATCACTGGCTCCTGTATTTTGCTGGCCTATCCGATCGCTTGGATTCTGGCGAACTTGCCAATGCGCACATCGAACATGTTGATGATCCTCGTACTCTTGCCGTTCTGGACGTCGTTGCTGGTGCGAACATCGGCCTGGAAAGTGTTGTTGCAACAGCAAGGCGTCATCAATGAAATTCTGGTCTGGCTCGGCCTGATCGCGGATGACGGCCGATTGGTGATGATCAACAACCAGACCGGGACGATCATTGCCATGACGCATATCTTGCTGCCGTTCATGATCTTGCCGATGTATTCAGTCATGCAGACCATCCAGCCCACTTATCTGCGGGCCGCGAAATCCATGGGCGCCACCAATTGGACAGCCTTCTGGCGGGTCTATTTCCCGCAGAGCATTCCGGGCATTGGCGCGGGGTCGATCCTCGTGTTCATTCTGGCGATCGGGTATTACATCACACCTGAAATCGTCGGTGGCACCAAGGGTGTCTTTATCTCGAACCGGATCGCCTATCACATTTCATCTTCGCTCAACTGGGGCCTTGCGGCTGCACTTGGCGCGATCCTTCTGGCAGTCGTTCTGCTGCTCTACTGGTGCTACGACAAGATCGTCGGCATCGACAACGTGAAGCTGGGGTAACGGACATGGCTGCACTTACACCGATTTCGCGCAAACCTCAGTCCTTTGTCTTGCCCATCGTGGCAGCTGCAGGGGCCTTTGTGGGGCTTTTCTTTGGAACGGCCAATGGCTCGGGCTTCATGGGCATGTTGGGCGGAGCTGCTATCACGGCAGGGCTGGCCTGGATCTACTTCAATGTCTTGAAGAACGAAGGTTTGGCCCGCTGGATATCGCTCGCCGTTGCATTGGTGCTGTGTGTCTATCTGGGCGGTGTGCCCGGAGTGATCCTTGGCATTGCCTTTGGGCTTTTCTTCTGGTGGTTCAGCTATTGGCTGTACGAAGGGCGCTACCGTGCGCGCCTGCTCCCCTATCTGACACCGGGTCAGGTACTGTGGCACTATGGGTTCCGGATCATCTGCGGATTGATCTTCTTTTTCCTGGTCTCGCCGCTGGTACCAGTGATGTGGCTTAGCTTTAACGCACAGGACTTCTTCACGTTCACACCGGAAATGTTGCGGTTTGATCCTGATGGCTACAGCCTCAAGCATTACCGCGACTTCTTTACCAACAACGAATGGCAGCGGAGCTTTAAAAACTCGCTGATCATCGCGCCGATCGCGACAATCATTTCTGTCAGCCTTGGGACATTGGCCGCGATTGGCCTGAGCCAAAGCCACGTCCCGGGCCGCCGCGCCATCATGGCGATCCTGATCTCTCCGATGATTGTACCGCTGATCATTTCGGCCACGGGTATGTTCTTCTTCTACAGCCAGATCGGTAACTTCCTCGAGGGCACGCTGGGCTTTAACAAGAATTTCGTGGGCTATGTGAAGGTCATTCTGGCCCACGCTGTTCTAGGTATTCCCTTCGTCATCATCACCGTGACGGCCACGTTGGTGGGTTTTGACCGCTCGCTGACACGGGCGGCGGCGAATATGGGGGCCGATCCGGTGACCACGTTCTTCCGCGTGCAGATGCCGCTTATCTTGCCGGGTGTGATCTCGGGTGGATTGTTCGCTTTCATCACTTCGTTTGACGAGGTGGTCGTGGTGCTTTTCGTCGGCTCAGCTTCGCAAAAGACGTTGCCGTGGCAGATGTTCACCGGCCTGCGCGAGCAGATATCGCCAACCATTCTGGCGGTTGCAACCATCCTTGTTGTGATGTCGATCCTGCTGCTGACGACCGTGGAATTGCTGCGGCGGAGGTCCGAGCGACTGCGAGGCATGTCACCTGCCTAAAGCGCCCTGAAAGATTTTCTGAATGGCCGGATTTCACGATCCGGCCATTTATTATGAGGCATCACGTTTCCGCAGCAAGGCATATGCGATGCTGATCACGGTCAGTTGGCTTGCGATCACGGCGACCCAGATTTCATCAAAGGCTGGATCAAAGTACTTTTGCGGTCCAAAGCTGAGCAATGCCATGGCAGCGGCCAGACTGGCCAGAAATTGACCTATGCGTTCTGATATCAACACCCGTGCCATCAGCGCTGTGCCAATGGAGACGGCCAGAAACGGGGCCATCGCAAACAAGGGTATGGCTCGTGGTGGATGAGGTGCCACGCCGAACCAAAGCGAGGCGAGCATGACCCCCTGAATAACAGCAAGCATCAGGCAGGCAGCGTCCAATATTTTCATCTGATAGGTCATCGTTCAAAATCCTGTGTCATCCGTACTGCTTGGTACGCCTTGTAACGTACCGCTCGGTACGGTAATGTCAAGCCAAATGCGAAAGGCTCGACTGTTGACCAATTCTGACGACCCGAACGCGCGCCGCCGCAAAGAGATTTTGCTGAGTGGTTTGAGTGTTTTGATTGAAAAAGGGTGGCGCGGTACGTCCATGATTGCGATCGCGCGTCGGGCAAGTGCCAGCAAGGAAACGCTGTATAACTGGTTCGGGGATAAAGCTGGGTTTTTTGGGGCGTTGATTCGGGAAAATGCTTCGGAACTGGATCAAGCATTGCCCGGGAACTTCGCTGAGATGGCGCTCGAAGATGGATTGCAGGCATTCGGAGAAGAATTGCTGCGATTGGTGACTGGAGATGCCTCTTTGGCATTGAACAGGACAGCTATCGCCGAGGCAGGCGGAGATGCCACCTTAGGTCAGACTTTGATGGCAGAGGGCAAGGAAAAATCCCTGCCGAAACTGGCACATTGGCTGTCCTTGCACATGACTTTGTCAGACCCGGCAGAAGCAGCCGAAAAGTTTGTCGTGCTGGTTAAAGGCGAAACGCAATTGGAGCATTTGTTAGGAGTGGGCCAACCGCTGAGCCAAGAGAAAATCACGACACAGGTGACCCGCGCCGTGAGTGATTTTCTGAAATTGTATCCGTAGAGAAGCGATTAGCTTCGCACCAGCGCCTCGTAGTCTTCTGAAATCTGGCGCGTCAATTCGCCAACTTCAAAGGTGTAGTCTCCGATCTGACCAACCGGTGTGACCTCGGCGGCAGTACCCGTAAGCCAGCATTGTTCAAACCCTTCCATTTCTTCGGGCATGATGTGGCGTTCGTGCACTTTGATCTGCTTGTCCTTCAACATTCCGATTACGGTCTGACGGGTGAGGCCGTTTAGGAAGGTGTCGGCTAGGGGCGTATGCACTTCTCCATCCTTGACGAAGAAGATGTTGGCTCCTGTCGCTTCGGCGACATAGCCGCGGTAATCCATGAAAAGGGCATCTGAACAGCCTTTCGCTTCGGCGGCGTGCTTGGATGTGGTGCAAATCATGTAAAGGCCTGCTGCCTTGGCGTGCACCGGGATGGTTTCGGGGCTTGGGCGTTTCCATTTTGAGATGTCGAGTTTCGCACCCTTCATCTTGGCATCACCATAATAGGCTCCCCATTCCCATGCGGCGATGCACAGGTGTACCGGGTTCCGGGCTGATGCGACCCCCATGTCCTCTCCCGCGCCACGCCAGGCCACCGCGCGTACGTAGGCATCGGTGTGGCCGTTGGCCTCAAGTACGGCCGTTTTGGCGGCTTCAATTTCGTCCACGGTGTAGGGGATTTCGAAATCCAGCTCACCGGCAGAGAAGTGCAGACGTTCGGAATGTTCGCGACTTTTGAAGATCTTACCGTTGTACGCGCGTTCTCCTTCAAACACCGAGGAGGCGTAATGCATCGCATGGGTCAGGATGTGCACGTTTGCCTCACGCCAATCGACGAGTTTGCCATCCATCCAGATCTTGCCGTCACGGTCATCATAACCAGCCATTGCGAACCTCCTTTGCGATTGTCGCTTTGCATATGTTGCGCAAATTACGTCCGTTTCGGACACTAAATTACACAGAAACTGAGATTCGCTACCAGTCTGCCCTTGGAATGTCAACAAAGCTGTCCTATTGTGACAAGTAAGGGTACAAATGTGAAGGGTTGGGGCCATGTCAGAGGCGTCGAGCGGCGAATCCCTGTTGTTCTTGACAGATGAGCAATTGCGCCAGGGCAGCGAAGCGATGTTCTTTGCCTATCGCGGCTTTACGGCAGACCCTGACCGTATTCTGGCAACGATGGCTTATGGGCGTGCGCATCATCGGGCGATCCACTTTATCTCGCGCAGTCCGGGGACCACCGTGAACAACCTGTTGAATATTCTGGGCGTGACCAAGCAATCGCTGAACCGGGTTTTGCGGACGCTTGTGGAGGATGGGTTGGTTGATAGTCGGGTGGGCAAATCAGACCGGCGTGAGCGCCATTTGCGCTTGACCGAGGAAGGGGCCGCTTTGGAACGAAAGCTGAGCGATGCCCAACGCGCCCGGATGAGGGCCGCGTACCGTTCTGCAGGACCAGAAGCTGTGGCGGGGTTCCGTAAGGTTCTTGAGGCGATGATGGACCCGGAGCTGCGCAGGCAGTACCGTACCTTAAAGGAAAATGAGACATGAGCGATCCCGCCCCCCATTTGTTGATCGTCGATGACGATGAACGCATCCGTGGTCTGTTGCGCAAGTTTTTGCAGCGCAACGGGTTCCTTGTGTCGGTGGCCAGGGATGCCGCCCACGCGCGCTCGGTTCTATCGGGGTTAGAGTTTGACCTGATCGTCATGGATGTAATGATGCCCGGCGAAACCGGAGTGGATCTGACACGATCCCTGCGTGAGACATTGGAAACGCCCATCTTGTTGCTGACGGCAAAAGGGGAAACCGAAGATCGGATCGCAGGGCTTGAGGCCGGGGCGGATGATTATCTGGCCAAACCCTTTGAGCCCAAGGAATTGCTGCTGCGGATCAACGCGATCTTAAGGCGTATGCCGGAGCCCGAGCCCGAGAACATTGCACCCAAGATGCTGAACCTTGGCACGATCCGATACGATATCGAACGTGCCGAACTGATGCAGGGCGATCAACTGGTGCGTCTGACGGCCACCGAAGTGCAGCTGATGCGTATCTTCTCGGAAAACCTGCGCGAGCCTGTGAGTCGGACCAAGCTGGTCGAAGATCTGGGCCGCGACAAAGGTCAGGCCCAGGAACGGGCTGTGGATGTTCAGATCACGCGGCTGAGACGTAAGATCGAGGCGGATCCCAAGCAACCGCGCTATCTACAAACGGTGCGCGGCGAAGGATACATGTTAGCGCCGGATTGACCTGCAATGGAAAAGGTACATGAGGTGGCTGTTCCACAGGGTAGTTTTCTGGAAACTATCGGACAACAGGACGGCGTTTACACTGACTGCTTTGCGGTTATGACCGTTGGTGAAGCAAATTTTGCCGACTATATTGAAGCGTTTTATACGACGCCGATTTTCAGGGCCGAGCGGGTCCTGCTGCGTCTCTTTGCACGGGCACCTTCAACGGATCATCAAGCGCGCGCTTTGGGAGAGGGTACGCTCGATACATTTTCTGTCTGGCACGTTCAGAAACGGTCTGAAAACCAGTTGTTGATGCGCGAAGGGCGCACGTCTTCTTGGTTCATGTTGGTGCCATCGTATGATGCTGAAGTGGATGGCTGTGTCCTCATGTTCGGAAGCGTGGTGTTCCCCAACAAAGACAAGAAAACCGGAAAACTAAAAATAGGGTTTCTGTTTAAAGCCCTACTGGGAGTGCATAAATTCTATTCCCGGATGCTGCTCAGTGCGGCGCGTCGTCGTCTGTTGCGGGCATAGAATCCTTGAAGTCTTGTAACCTACGCCGTAGATCATCCTCATGATACGGATTTTCGACATGGATGATCGCGCACGGCTGCCTTGGCGGTTTTATGGGGCGTCGCAAACCATTCTGGCCCACCTATAGGGTGCTGGCCTCGATCCGTTTGACTAAATTCAAAACAGCTATGGGAGAGGACCGACATGTCCCCCAAGACACTCTATGATAAAATCTGGGATGCACATCTGGCGCATGAAGCCGAGGATGGCACCTGCCTTTTGTATATTGACCGGCACCTTGTGCATGAAGTGACCAGCCCGCAGGCGTTTGAGGGCTTGCGTATGGCGGGCCGTAAGGTGCGTGCGCCTGAGAAGACGATCGCGGTGCCGGATCACAACGTGCCCACCACGCCGGGCCGTGAAGACCCCAAGAACATGACCGAAGACAGCGCCATTCAGGTGGCAGCTTTGGACAAGAACGCCAAGGACTTTGGAATTCACTACTATCCGGTGTCCGATGTGCGTCAGGGGATCGTGCATATCGTTGGACCTGAGCAGGGCTGGACTTTGCCGGGTATGACTGTGGTGTGCGGCGATTCGCACACGGCCACTCATGGGGCCTTTGGCGCTTTGGCCCACGGCATCGGCACATCGGAGGTGGAGCATGTTCTGGCCACACAGACGCTGATCCAAAAGAAATCCAAGAACATGAAAGTTGAGATCACGGGCCAGTTGCGCCCCGGTGTCACGGCCAAAGACATCACCCTGTCGGTGATCGGCAAAACCGGCACGGCGGGTGGCACAGGTTATGTGATCGAATATTGCGGCGAGGCCATTCGCGCGCTTTCCATGGAAGGTCGCATGACCGTGTGCAACATGGCCATCGAAGGCGGTGCACGCGCTGGCCTGATTGCGCCGGATGAGACCACGTTTGAATATGTCAAAGGTCGCCCTCATGCACCCAAAGGGGCACAATGGGAAACGGCCTTGGCCTGGTGGAAGACGCTCTATTCCGATGACGATGCGCATTGGGACGAGGTCATCACCATTGCTGGCGAAGACATCGCACCGGTTGTGACATGGGGCACCTCGCCCGAAGATGTATTGCCGATCACGGCCAATGTGCCTGCGGCGGATGACTTTGAAGGCGGCAAGATCGGTGCGGCGCAACGTTCGCTGGACTACATGGGTTTGACCCCCGGCACACCTTTGTCGGAGATTGAGATTGATACGGTCTTTATCGGCTCTTGCACCAACGGTCGGATCGAGGACCTGCGGGCCGCGGCCGAGATTCTGAAAGGCAAGAAGATCAAGGTCAAACGGGCCATGGTCGTGCCCGGCTCGGGCCTCGTGCGCGCGCAGGCCGAGGAAGAGGGCCTGGCGGATATTTTTAAGGAGGCTGGGTTTGAATGGCGTCTGGCGGGATGTTCCATGTGTCTGGCGATGAACCCCGATCAGCTGGCCGAGGGGGAGCGTTGTGCTTCCACCTCGAACCGGAACTTTGAAGGGCGCCAGGGTTACAAAGGCCGCACGCATCTGGTGTCCCCGGGTATGGCGGCTGCGGCGGCGATTACTGGCAAACTGACTGACGTGCGGGAGATGATGTGATGGAAAAATTCGAAAAAATCACCGGGATTGCGGCGCCGATGCCGTTGGTCAATATCGACACCGATATGATCATCCCCAAGCAGTTCCTGAAAACCATCAAGCGCTCGGGCCTTGGCGCGAACCTGTTTGATGAAATGCGGTTTGATCGGCAGGGCAACGAGATCGCTGATTTCGTGCTGAACCAGCCTCAGTATCGCAAGGCTGAAATTCTGGTGGCCGGCGACAACTTTGGCTGTGGTTCCAGCCGGGAGCATGCGCCTTGGGCGATCAAAGATTTTGGTATCCGCTGTGTGATTGCGCCCAGCTTTGCCGATATCTTCTATAACAACTGTTTCAAGAACGGCATTCTGCCCATCGCGCTGCCCCAAGAACAAGTGGATGTGTTGATGAAGGACGCCGAGAAGGGCGCCAATGCCCGGATTGAGATTGATCTGGAACATCAGCAGATCACCACCTCAGATGGCGAGGTCTTTGGCTTTGAAGTTGATGCTTTCAAAAAGCATTGCTTGATGGAAGGGCTGGATGACATCGGTCTGACGATGGAAAAAGCTGCGTCGATTGATACCTTTGAGGCCGCCGCCAACGCTGCTCGCCCATGGGTCTAGTCGACTGCGCCGCGCCTTTGGGTGCGGCGCGCTCCCTTTTTAGGGATTATGCTAGGTTTGCAGAAACAGTGAGTTACCTGAAATGTGTGTTATTTTAGTGGGTGCTGATTAGCATTCCGCTAGATGTTGTGTGCGCGCCCCAGACCGTCAAAATTTTGCACCGAAATTGATGCAATACCGCACCAGTGTCCCCCAGTTTTTGTCGCATTTCTTAAGTCATATTAACCAAGACTTGAGCTGGCTGACGAAAGAAGGCAAAAATTGGACAAGAATGAGGCACACCGCCACAATCGGCGGGATCAAACTGGGACAACGGCGCAGCATCGTACTGTGACGGGCCAGGTTGAAGGGAAACGAACAGTGGTTTCACACCTGACAAGCGCGCTTGCGCGTGCATTTCTAGTTGCGCTTTTGGTGTTGACCCCGTCGTTGTTGCTGAAATCAACAGGTGCGGATACTGAGCAGTTGGTTGTGATCCTTGCGTTCATCGCGGGCTCCATGACCTTCATCGAATACTATGGTCGTTCTCCAAGCATCATCGAATTTCGCTTTGCCCCTCCGTACAACCGATTGAAGTTCGGCGGTTTGGCCGCGTCGATTGTTCTTCTAACCCTGATCTGCCGCGAGGCACATTTACCCACAAATGCCGGATATCTGTTGAGCAAGCTGGGCAATGATCTGGGCGCTGCGATTGATTTCCCCTATTCGCCGGTCCGCCTGATGGTCCTGATGTTGCCTGTTGATGCCTCGCCTCAACTGGTTGATCTGGTGCGCACGGCGTCCGGGATCGCCTACATGGTGTCACTGACCATGATGTTCATCTTCCTGTCGTGCGTGCGTTTGCTGGGCTGGCCCACACGTTCGGGTGCGTTCAACGTTTGGATGAACCTGCCTCTGTTTGATCCGACTGGTGGCGGCGACGTCTTGGCACGGTTGAAGCGTGATGCGGGTCTTAACATTGTACTTGGGTCGCTCTTGCCGTTTATCATACCGGCAGCGGTCAAGGCCGCATCGGACCTCATTGACCCGATTTCGATGACGGATCCGCAAACTCTGGTCTGGACGGTAACCGCATGGGCATTCCTACCTGCAAGCATGTTGATGCGCGGTATCGCGATGAGCCGGATTGCCGATCTGATCGAGGAAAAGCGCAAACGCGTTTACGCCGAAGCGGATGCCGACGCCCTTCAGCAGGCTTATTGATTACGACCATTGGCTTTGTTTTCTTTGGCTTGATCGCTGAGGCCGATATCCTGCGAGTTGCCACTTTCAATACAGAATTGACCCGTGATGGTCCGGGGCTGTTGTTGCGCGACATTGTCAAAGGCAAGGACGCTCAGTTGCTGGCCTTGCGACAAGTGGTAGGGGACGTTTCGCCCGATGTTCTGGTGTTGCAGAATGTGGACTATGACCACGGGCTGGCAGCGCTGACGGCTTTGCAAGATTGGTTGGCGGATGGCGGGGTCGCATATTCACATGTGTTTGCAGCGCCGCCCAATTCCGGCTTGCCCACAGGTCTGGACATGAACGGAGACGGTCGTCTGGGCCAGCCTGAAGACGCTCATGGGTTTGGCAGTTTTTATGGCCAAAGCGGGATGGCAGTGCTGTCGCGGTATCCGATTGATCAGTCCTCAGTGCAGGATTTCAGCCCGATGGTGTGGGCTGCGTTGCCGAATGCCTTGTTGCCCACTTACGAAGATGGCCGTCCTTTTCCATCGGCCGAGGCGCAAGCCGCGCTTCGGTTGGCCACTGTCGCGCAATGGGTCGTTCCGATTGATGTGGCAGGACAGACCGTTACGCTGTTGGCGTTTCACGCAGGCCCACCGGTGTTTGATGGGCCTGAGGACCGAAATGGCAAACGCAACCATGATGAGATGACGTTTTGGCATCACTACATGGGCGGGGCCTTTGGGCCAGCCCCTGAGGAGAAGTTCATCCTGCTGGGGGCCGCCAATCTGGATCCGGTGGATGGCGAGGGGTATCACGAGGCAATTCTTGCCCTGATGCAAGACCCACGACTGCAAGACCCGGAACCGCGCAGGCCCGAAGGGCCCATGTCCGACAGTCCGGGCCACGATGGCAATCCGCGATTGGATACGGTGGCCTGGCCTTCGCCCGATCCAGGGCATCGCCGCGTGGATTATGTTCTGCCATCCGCGGATTGGACGGTACGCGCTTCGGGTGTGAATTGGCCCTCGGAAGACAGCGAGGCTGCGGGTGTCGTCGAAAAGGCCAGCCGTCATCGCATGGTTTGGGTCGATCTGGCCATCGAGTGAGCTTTATGTCAGGCGCAGATGACCACGTTTCAGCGCACAACGGGATGAAGGACGAGGCTGAGATGGGATCGCCGTGCGGATCAAGCCTGACATGGCCTCATTCAAATCCGTATCGCGGTAGTCCGTGCAAAGCCGACGCAGGCGGCTTCCATCCAGGCGATGCGGCACATCCCACAGATATCGCATTTCAATCAGATGCCGCGCCAGGGGCCATACGACCTGGGCTGCCTGCAGAGGTCGCCATGACATCTGCGAGGGGATCACGGGCGATTGCATGGATTGAGACAAGGCATGGGCGAAGTCCCGCCCTGTCAATGTATAGCCTTCAAACGTGATGTCTTCGATCTGTTGCAGGTCTATGCGCTGGTTGGCCAATTGGGTGGCAGCCTGAGCCAAATCGGGCAGGTAAGCCCAGCTGTGTGGGGTGTCCAGATCGCCAGGATATACGAGTTTTCCCTTGTGTAGTGATTTAAGGATAACCTTGTCCAACCAGCTGTCCGTTTGTTCGGTGTCGATGAAATCTCCGGCACGCAGAAAGATTGTTTGCACGCCGCTATCCCGATAGCTTTGCTCCATCTCAACCCGCAGGCGACCAAGTGGGTTCTGCGCAAGATGTGGCGTGTCCGGGCTCCAAGGTTGGGGCGCGTCAGGGGCGTAGACGTAGACGTTTGAGGGGACAATGACGGTGGCACCGCAGACCTTGGCCGCGGCCTGTACTTGCTTGTGAAGAGGCAAGAGTTGTGTGGCCCAGCTGGGGTAAAGCGGGTTCCAAGCCGCCACGATAACATCCATGCCCTTTGCGGTTTGCATCAGGTCATCTGTCATGCGGTCGAAGGTATGAATTGCCCAGCCTGCATTCCAAAACGCCTCGGCAGCATGGCGACCAAAGCGGCCTGAGGCCCCTAGTATCAAAACAGATTTACGCATGGATCATGCCTTTCACGATCAAATCATGACTTAACGTCACCCATTCTAGCGCGCATGGGAATTGCCAAAATTTCTGTATCTGCTATTCGTTTTTGAATGGATGCTTCTCTGGAAACTCTTGATTGGTCTCTGATCCGCGCCTTTCTGGCCGTCGCAGACCATGGGTCATTGTCAGCAGCAGCCCGCGCCCTGGGAGCCAGCCAACCCACGTTGGGCCGCCAGATCAGGCAGTTGGAAACGGACTTGCAACAGGTGTTGTTCCAGCGCCAACCCAAGGGGCTGATCCTGACGGAAAACGGCGCTGCTTTGCTGGGGCCTGCCCAGAAAATGCAGGCGGCGATGCACGATGTGGCTTTGGCCGCGGCCGGGTTGCAAACGGGTCTGAACGGGGCGGTGCGGATCACCGCCAGCGAAACCGTTTCGTTGAACATCTTGCCGGATGTCATCGCCAAGATGCGCCAGACATATCCCGGTATCTCGATTGATCTAGTGCCAACGGACAGTACGGAAAACCTGTTGTTCCGGGAGGCAGATATCGCCCTTCGCATGTATCAACCTGAACAGGTTGAATTGGTGGCCAAAAAGCTGGGCGATTTCCGGTTCGGCATCTATGCCGCACGTGATTACCTGGACCGAAACGGCCGCCCAGACAGCATCAAAGAGATGTTGAACCATCCGCTGATTGGCTATGACCGGAATGAAGAGATTATCAAAGGCATGCACGAGCGTGGGCTACCTGCGACGCGTGACTGGTTTGCCCTGCGGTGCGACAATCATCCTGTGGGCTGGGCATTGCTGCGGGCGGGTTGTGGCATCGGCTTTGGAGTGTCCTGCCTGGCCGAAAACGATCCGGATATCGAAGAGCTGATCTTTCCGATCGATTTGCCGAAGCTACCAGTCTGGCTAGTGACTCATCAGTCTTTGCGTCAAACGCCGCGGATTGCAGCCGTGTGGGATGCGCTTGAGACGGGTTTGAAGCCTTACTTTTCTTGACCATTGCGCGCCCTCGGGATACGCCACCCGCAGATTCTAATTGACCTTGAAGGAACGCGACCATGGCCAACCCATCCATTCTCATTCTGCCCGGTGACGGAATTGGTGCCGAAGTTATGGTTGAAGTGCGCAAGATCATCGACTGGTATGGGGCCAATCGTGATCTCAGTTTTGATGTGAGCGAGGATCTTGTGGGCGGATCAGCCTATGACAAACATGGCGTGCCCTTGCATGACGACACAATGGCCCATGCACAGGAAGTGGACGCAGTTTTGCTTGGGGCCGTGGGTGGGCCGGCCTATGATGATCTGGATTTCTCGGTCAAGCCCGAGCGCGGATTGCTGCGCCTGCGCAAGGAGATGGACCTGTTTGCGAATCTGCGTCCAGCCCAGTGTTTTGATGCGCTGGCTGATTTCTCATCGCTGAAGAAAGACATCGTATCAGGCCTCGACATTATGATTGTGCGTGAGCTGACCTCGGGTGTCTATTTCGGAGAGCCACGCGGCATCTTTGAAGAAGGCAATGAGCGTGTGGGGATAAACACTCAGCGCTATACTGAGAGCGAGATTGACCGTGCCGCCCGGGCTGCGTTTGAACTGGCCCGTAAGCGGAATAACAAGGTCTGCTCGATGGAGAAGGCCAACGTGATGGAAAGCGGCATTCTGTGGCGCGAGGTGGTCACGAAGGTGCATCAGGCGGACTATGCCGATGTTCAGCTGAGCCATATGTACGCCGACAATGGTGCAATGCAGCTGGTGCGTGCGCCCAAGCAGTTTGATGTGATCCTGACCGATAACCTTTTTGGTGACATCCTGTCTGATTGCGCCGCGATGCTGACCGGGTCATTGGGTATGTTACCTTCGGCATCGCTGGGTGCGCCGATGGCCAATGGTCGGCCCAAAGCCTTGTATGAACCCGTACACGGCTCGGCCCCGGATATTGCCGGACAAGGTAAAGCGAATCCGATCGCATGTATTCTAAGCTTTGCCATGGCGTTGCGTTACAGCTTTGATCAGGGCGACGAGGCGACTCGTCTGGAAAACGCGGTTGAGAAAGTGCTGGCCGATGGCGCCCGTACGGGCGACCTGATGGGGCCTGAGGACGGTACTCCGCTGAGCACGTCCCAAATGGGTGATGCGATTGTCGAGGCCCTGAGCGCCAGCTTATGATTCAGACGCGTCACTACGATGGTAGTCAGGAAAATGGTTTCTTGTCCCTCTATCGTGCATGCCTTGAACATTACCAAATCCCTGCCGCAACCTCCGCTCAAGAAACCCGTGTTACGGACTTGCTTTCTTCTGGCCAGCATTTGTCCTGTCTGATGGCCTATGAAAGTGCAAGGCCCGTGGGATTTGCCAGTTGGTCACTGACCTTTCCCGCAGGGGCTGGTCTGGCGCTCTATATGAAAGAGTTGTTTGTGCTGCAATCAGCGCGTGGCTTGGGTGTGGGTCGCGCCTTGATATCGGGGTTGATCACAATTGCTGAGAACGAGGGCTGCCTTCGTATGGACTGGCAGACAGACAGTGGGAATGCCAATTCGCAAGCCTTTTACGACAGCATTAACGCGCCGACCTTTGATAAACTGACATTTCGAGTGAACGCGGCTGAGTTTTCCAGCTTCCGGTCTTTCATATCGTAGTTCACTGATCGGAATATAAGGTCAGGTTTCCCTGACTGGTAGATTTGGCGATTTCCTTCAATTCTTGAACGATGTTCAAAATTTGTGGAGGTTCTTTCATGACCTATAAAAAGACAACACTTTCCACGCTTAGCCTGCTTGGGTTAATATCCGTTGCTGCCTGCGATGTTGCCTACCCGGTAACCGTGATCGGCGACAACGGTATGACGTTCCGAGGCTCGGCTACGGATACGTTCTTGTACGGTGGCAGCTTTCAGGCCACCAACGGCACATCCGTGTGTGTCGGGACTTATACAAAACATCAGGACATCAGCACGGTCAGCTTTCCTGTTAGCTGTAACAACGGTTTGCGCGGGATTGGTACGGCTCATTTTGAAAGCCCCACGCGCGGTTCAGGCTTTGTCACGATGAGTGATGGCAGCCAATGGCAGTTCCTCTTTGGACGCGGGGCATTGGCGCTCTAAAAAATCCCAGGCGGTCTCTTCCATTCTGTGCACCAAGGCCCATGTCGTAATGATGCTAAAGATCACACATGGATTGCCAACGGGACAGGAAGAGGCCGCAGCCGCGCTCTATTGGCAGGCGTTTGGCGAGAAGTTGGGTAAGCTGATGGGGCCTAAGTCTCGCGGTGAAGCGTTTTTTTCTGAAAGCGTGAATCACAGCTCAGTTTTGGCGGCTATGGAGGGCGATCAGCTCTTGGGTATCGCAGCCTTCAAAGCAGGAGACAAAGGATTCTCGGACGGCGGTGTCGGACAGCTTTTTCGGCACTATGGACTAGGGGCGCTCTGGCGTTTGATACCGCTGGCCATGCTTGAACGATCAGCGCCCGATGGCATCCTGCAAATGGACGGTATTTGTGTCAGTGCCGAAGCGCGAGGCAAGGGGGTTGGGACCGCCTTGCTGACTGCATTATTCGATCATGCCCAGGCGCATGGTTTCGACGGTGTGACGCTGGATGTGATTGACCGCAACCCACGTGCCAAGGCGCTTTATGAAAAACTTGGGTTTCAGGCAACAGGCGTTGAACACACCTCGATCCTTCAGCCGCTATTGGGCTTTGCCACAGCCACCCGAATGATTAAGACGCTGGGGTAACAATCCCTGCGGAGCGATTTTCATGACGAATCCAATCTATGTTATCCCCGATATTCACGGGCATAAGGACAAGCTGGATAATGCGTTGCAGATCGTGGCCTCGGATGGGGGCCCGGATGCAAAGATCGTGTTCCTGGGTGACTTGACTGACCGTGGACCGGACAGTCGCGGAGTGATCCAGACGTTGATAGACGGGATGGCCGCGGGCAAAGACTGGACGGTGATCAGGGGCAACCATGATCAGCTGTTTCTGGAGTTTCTAGACAAAGGACAAATCACGTCGCCGCATCTGCGTGACCCGATGACGTGGATTTCCAAAACGATGGGGGCAGTGGATACGCTGGCCTCTTATGGCATTGAAGCATCCGAAGATGATCCAAACTGGCAGGCTGCGCGGCGCGACGTTCCGCAGGCGCACCGCGATTTTCTGGCGTCCCTGCCGCTCTATCTGGAAACCGATGACATCCTTTTTGTCCATGCAGGGATTGAACCGGGTGTACCTCTGGAGGAGAATTCGCCCGAGCAGTTGATGTGGATGCGCGAGCCGTTTCTGTCAGATCCGCGCGACCATGGCCGACTTATCGTGCATGGCCACTCGCCTGTCGACTTCCCTGAACACCACGGCAATCGGGTGGCATTGGATGGGGGTGCGGGCTGGGGCCGGACGTTGCATGTCGCTTTGTTTGAGGGGCGCGACTGCTGGCTGCTGAGCGATGGGCAGCGCACACCGCTTTTGCCCAAACCGTGCGAATGACGAAGCGTTAAAGCCCGGCCTGCGTTGTCTTCGCAGACGGACTGACATTATCATGCGGTCAACACCCAAGCAGGAGAGTCCCATGACCGATATCGTAATTCTCGACGGCGCACGCACCGCCATTGGCACCTTTGGTGGGGCTTTGGCCGCCACGGCCCCCTCGGCGCTGGGCGCGCATGTGGCCAAGGCTGCGATGGACCGCTCAGGGGTTGAACCTGCCCAGATCGGTACGGTGGTCTATGGCCATGTGATCAATACCGAACCCAAGGATATGTACCTGTCGCGGATTGCTGCGATGGACGCGGTTATTCCGGATACGACACCTGCGATGAACGTGAACCGCTTGTGCGGATCCGGTGCGCAGGCGATTGTATCAGCGGTGCAGGCCCTGATGTTAGGCGACGCCGACTTTGCCTTGGCAGGTGGTGCTGAGAGTATGAGCCGCTCGCCCTTCATTATCCCGGATCAGCGCTGGGGTGCCAAGATGGGCGATGTACGCACCTTGGACATGATGTTAGGCGCGCTCAACTGCCCGTTTGGCACAGGCCATATGGGGGTTACGGCCGAGAATGTCGCGGCCGAGCATGACATCAGCCGCGAGGCGCAGGACGGGTTTGCCCTAGAAAGCCAGCGCAGGGCGGCAGCGGCGATTGAAGCCGGGCATTTCGCCTCTCAAATCACCCCGATTGAGGTGAAGGTCAAACGTGACATGGTGCCGTTTGACACAGACGAGCATCCCAAGCCCACCACAGCCGAGGCTTTGGCAGGGTTGCGTGCAGTGTTTCAAAAGGACGGGAGTGTGACAGCCGGCAATGCCAGCGGGATCAACGACGGCGCAGCAGCCATGGTACTGGCGACGGCAGAGGCCGCCAATGCGGCAGGTCTGAAACCGCGCGCACGAGTGCTGGGATATGCCCATGCCGGGGTGCGGCCTGAGGTGATGGGTATTGGCCCTGTCCCAGCGGTTGAAAAGCTATTGGAGCGTACCGGATTGAGTGCCAGTGATTTTGATGTGATCGAATCGAACGAAGCTTTTGCCGCTCAGGCCCTTGCGGTGAACAAGGGACTGGGTCTGGAAGCCACCAAGGTAAACCCCAATGGCGGGGCCATTGCGCTGGGCCATCCGGTCGGGGCCACAGGGGCGATCATCACCCTCAAGGCACTTTATGAGTTGGAGCGGATCGGCGGCACCAAGGCGCTGATCACCATGTGTATCGGTGGAGGTCAGGGCATTGCCTTGGCTATTGAACGGCTCTGACCGCAGGTCTCACTCGATCTGAACGACAACCCGTGCAGCGCGTCCTGTCGCGTCGATCACAGAAAGCTGTGAAAATCCTTCTCCCAGACCGAGCAGGAGGGTTTCACGCCGATACACTCCGGCCTGGATCAATTGCCCATTGGCCAACCAGCTAAAGGGTGGTGTGCCATCGCGGACCTTCACGGGCATTCCGCCGTCCATCTGGGCAAGCCTGACGCCATTGGGCGGGAAGACCAGTTTGGGCGCATCTGCGGCAGGTTTGAATACGGCGTTGCGTCCGCGAAAGCGGCGTAGAGGTTGTGGCAGCTCTGCCGTGGCCAGGATCAGCGTTTCGGGGGGTGGGGGTGGCAAGGGATCGGCCTCTGCTTTCAGGCGCTGAAAGGCTTCGAACAAGACTGGCGCAGCCAGATCCCCGCCAAAGGCCCCGGGTACGGGGGTGCCATCAGGCCGCCCGATCCAGACACCTGCCACGTGTCGCCCGTCATATCCAATCGCCCAGGCATCGCGGTGCCCGTAAGACGTCCCGGTTTTGTAAGCCAAACGTCGGGCTGGGGCGCTGGCGGGCGGATCAAGCCCAGCCAGGATATCGCCGATATGCCAGGCAGCGGCGCGGCTGATGATTTGGCGCGGCGCGGTTGGGTCGTCTGTTTGTCGCCAATGCAGCGCGCGCGCCTGCCCGCCTTGACCCAACATCGCGTACATCTGGACCAGTTCGGTCAGCGATACTCCGACACCGCCCAGGGCCACGGCCAATCCTGCCTGATCGCCAGGCATTTCAGGTCGTGTGCCAGTACGGCGCATCAGGTCCATCAAATGGGCCGGGCCGATCTGATCCAGCAGCAGAACCACCGGAATGTTCAGCGACAGCCGCAATGCTTCGGTCACGGGCAGTTCGCCGCGAAAAGCCCCGTCAAAGTTCTGTGGCGCGTAGCGGCCAAAGGCGACGGGCCGGTCGTCAATCAGAGTTTGTGGATGTGCCAGCCCACGATCAAACCCCATGGCGTAGACAAAGGGTTTCAGCGTTGACCCCGGAGAGCGTTTGGCGCGGGTCATATCGACAAAGCCTGCACGGGAGCTGTGCCCGTCATATCCGGCAGAGCCGACTGATCCCAGAATGGCCCCGGTGGTGTGATCCGCCACCACGATGGCCACGGACAGATCTTTGGGCAGTCCATTCAGGCTGGAGGCCGCAAGAGCCTCAATACGGGCCTGCAACGCCGCGTCGATGGTCAGGTCATGACGCAGCGCCTCGGGCGTCTGAGACAGCGCGCTGTCCGCCAGATGCGGGGCCAGCGCTGGAAAGGCGCGGCGCGCGTGGGGCACAGGTTCGGTCTGGGCGGCGATTGCTGTGTCGCGGCTCAGCGTGCCCTGGTCCGACATCCGTGCAAGCACGCGGTCGCGAGCCGCTTCTGCCGCTGCTCGGTGTCGGTCCGGTCGGCGTGCTTCGGGGGATTGGGGCAAAGCCACCAACAGGGCGCTTTGGGCTGGGGTCAGACGTCCGGGTTCCTTGCCGAACCACGCCAGTGTGGCCGCCCGCACCCCTTCAAGATTGCCACCATAGGGCGCGTGGATCAGGTAGAGCTGCAGGATCTGGTCCTTGCTCAATTGGCGTTCCATCGCCAAAGCCACGCGGATCTGGCGGAGCTTGCCTTTCCATCGCCCAGTGCCGCTTTCTTCGAGCAACCGCGCGACCTGCATGGTCAGGGTCGATCCGCCCGAGATCACCTCGCCATGCCAAAGTGCCTGCCCTGCCGCGCGGAGCATGGCGCGCAGGTCAACACCGGTATGGGTGCGGAACCGCTTGTCTTCAAACGCGATGAGCATTTTAAGATAATCGGCGTCGACCTGATCTGGGGTGACGGCCAACCGCCACCTGCCATCTGCCATTGTGTAGACCCGCAGCAGATCAGCATTGCGGTCACGTACTTCGACCGAGGTTTCAGACAGCAGGGTCGGCAGGTCCGTTGCAGCGATCCATTGATCCAGACGGTCGCGCTCCACCCCTGCCAAGAGCAGGGCCAGCGCCAACACAAGGATCAGGCGTTCAGGGCGACGCATGGGGTGGCCTTTGCACAGGGCGGGTCATCGCATCACTCAGTCACCTGCATCGCACTTGTGTCCGTCCAGGCGCGGTACTGTGGGCGGTACATGTCCTCGACCGTGGCAGCGGGATGGTGATAAGACCCCGGCGCAATGGCGCGGACCATATAGGCCAATTGGAAGGGTTTGTCCGAACGCCAGTCCACAGCTGCCAAAAATCGATCCGACCGGAATTCGCGGTAGCGGGTCGAGGCGGGGTTGATCCAATCCAGTGACCGCACATCGCCCGCGCGCAGCAGGTTCGGGTTGTCGATCTCAAGGCCCGCGGGCAGCGGATCGTCAATCATCAACCGGGCTTCGCCGCGTTCAAACGGGGCGACGGTCAGCACCACGACCAGCCGAGTGCCCGAGGCAACATTGTCCAGCGAGGCCGGGTTGCCATCCAGATCGTAATAAGCCCTTTGGATATTGTAGCCATAGCCGCCTGCAGGATCAGGCACCAAAGGCACACCGACGGTTGTCAGCGTGATTTCAGTGTCCAGGGTGCCCGTGTTGCCGATGGCCTGGGGCGACAGACCTGCGGCGTCAAACTTGCGTACGAAGGGGCCGTTGACGGTCTCTCCGTTCAGGGTCAAACCGTTGGCGGCAGGCGCGTCGATCAGGGCCGCCGTGGCCATCAGGGTCCAGGCGCTTTCCTGGGTCGACATATGTGGTCCGTTTTGGGTTAGCGAGTTGGTCAGCGCCTCGGCATTGACGACGGAGCTGCCCGCCTCAACCGCCAAGGCCAGCACGCCGGCGCGGTCGCGCAGCTGCGTGCCATAATCCGCGCGCCAAAGGGCTTGTTCCTGACCGGATTGTGCCGCGATGCGTTTGACTGCTTCGCCAAACATGCGGTCTGCGCGGGTTTGATCGCCGTAGGATGCCAGTGCCGCGCCCAGTTGGGCGGCAGCCAGAGGCGTGGCGAAGGCATCGGCCTTGACGTCTGCGTAGTAGCGCAGATCACCCATGCTCGCGGCCCCCTCGCGGGCCAGAACCATCAGGGCATAAGCGATGTCTTCGCCGCCTTTGTCAAAGTCCGGCGCATAGTTGATCCGGTTGCGCAGGTTGTCCATCGCCATGGCAAAGGCCCGATCAGGCACATCATGGCCCTTGGCCTCGGCACGCGACAGGAAGTCGGCGACATAAGAATCCAGCCAGAAATCACCCGAGTTCACCCGCCACAGGCCGAAGGCCCCGTTGCTGGATTGTCGGGTCAGAACTTGTGCGATGGCCTGGTCGATGCGTTCTTCGACCTGGTCGGCGTTGCCGAGGCCCAGGGATTGGGCCACTTGATTGTAGTACAAAAGGGGCATCGCCTTTGAGGTGACCTGTTCCGTGCAGCCATAAGGATATCGGTTCAGGCTGCTGAGCAGATGCGGCGCGTTGAGTTTCGACAGAGGCCCGGCAGAGACAACGGCCGTGCCTGAACCCGCGCGCAGGCTGGCGAAGATATTGTCATCCAGCGTCAGCGTGGTGCCTGCGGCCAAGGACAATCGCCGCGTGGTAGAGGTGGCCGGATCATTCGAGCGCACCCCGAGGGACAGCCCCTTTGTCAGCAGTTTGCCGTCTGGTGTGGTCAGCGCCACTTGAAGTGTGTGATCGCCCTCTTCGTCTGCCGTGACCGGCAACCTCAGAACCACCTTTTCGCCGTCGCCAAGGTCGATGCCCGACGGGGCGTCTCCGGCCAGTGTCAGCCCATCCGCAGTGACATCCAAGCCCATGCGGCCTGTGGAGCCTTCGGTGTGGATGATCTCAAGCAGCAGTTGGCTGGTATCACCCGGCGCCAGAAAGCGCGGCAAGGTGGCGGTGATCACCACTGGATCGCGGACGATCACATCCTTCTCGGCGGACCCTACGCCTGTGTCAGACCAAGCCACAGCCATCAGGCGCACGGTGCCGTTGAAGTCAGGGATGTCAAAGCTGATTTGTGCTGTGCCATCCGAGCCAATGGTGACCGGGCCCGAGAAATAGGCGACCAGTTCTTCTGTGGGTGGGGGGGATTTGCGTTTCAATCCGCCGCCTGCGTCCCCGCCCGAGCGCACCTGCCCTTGCGCGCCGTTCAGCCCGTCAATCAAACGGCCATAGATATCGCGGATTTCCACGCCAAGACGGCGCTGTCCAAAGTAGTGGTCCGAGGGATCGGGGCTGTCGAATCCGGTGAGGTTCAGAATGCCCACATCGACAGCCGCCAGTGTGACATAACCGGTGTCGCCTGCCGTGAGGCCCTCGACCGTGACGGTTGTCGGCAAGGCCCCGCGCGGAGCGTTCAGTTCAGGTGCGTCGATGCTGACGCTCAGATGTTTTGCGCCTGGGTCGATCTTGGCATAAGCCAGCCCCAGTGCCCGCGCCGGGTTTTGTCCGGCCGATACATCCATGGGTCGGATGACCTGAGCGGTGACATAGGCCCCGGCCCCCCATTTTTCGGTGACGTTGAGTGGGATCAGGTTCTCGCCTGCTGTCACTTCGACCGCCTGGCGTTCGATGACATGGCTGGACATGACGGTGATCAGGGCCGTGCCATCATATCGCGGTACAATCCGCAGGTTGGCGGTATCGCCGGTACTGTAGTCTGGTTGATCCAACGACAATTCTAGCGTGTCGGGGGTGGAGGAGCTGTCCGCCGGGGCATACCACCCGGCATAGAATTTGGTGGAGGCAGCCACATATGGCCCATCCGTCCGTTCCACCAGCAGCTCGTACTGGCCCCAATCCACCGAGGCACTAAGGCTCAGTGGGTCGGCGCCAAGCGCGGTTTCGCCCATGCTGACGCGTTTGCGTGTGGTGATGGGTTCCCAGTTCCAGGATCCGTATTCCTGATACCACTGATAGCGCGTTTCGATCCGGTTGACGGTCCAACGCACCTGCATCGGGGTGGATGTCAGATCCTGACCAAGGGCAATCACCTGAAATTCGGCGTCCGAGCCTTGGGCCACGACAAAGTCAAACCCTTCCTTGATCCCGATCATGGCACTGGAAGGGGCCAGCATGCGGGTCAATTGACGCTCGACCGGGCGGCCGGATCCCTCTTGAACGGTCATTGATACCTGCACTTGATAGGGCCTATCCTGCACGGCTGCCTTGGGCAGATCCATGTTCAGGGTAAGCAGACCGTCCCCATCGGTTTCCCCGCCGTCCAGATAGGTGGTGGGACTGGGAACATAGATATCTTGCTCGCCAAACTGATATCCGGGGAAGTCGTTGAGCTTGCGCAGGCCGCGCAGCTTGGCACGGCCTTCGGCACGCAATCCGGCCCCGGGCGCGCCAAAGAGATAGCGCGCATCAACGGTCAAGGTTGTGCTGTCACCGGGGCGGATGGTGGTATCGGGCATCGCAAGATCGAAATCGATCCGTTCGGGTAGGAAATCCTCGACCAGCAATTGACGCGAGGCGAGAGCCGGGGCATCCACGTCCGCCTTGATTTCAAGGTTCCAGGTTCCACGCGGAGCGATATCACTGATGGGCAGGTTAAAGACATGGCCCCCGGCGGCGCCTTCCGTGGACACGACCCGCGAATACTCCACCCCGTCGGGTCGGGTCAGGATCGCGGTCAGGGGCAGATCTGGTATGGCCTTGGCCACGGCATCACGAGCCAGAACGGTGGCGCGGATCACTTCGCCTGCGCGGTAGGCCCCTCGGTCGGTGGCAAGGAACACGTCAATCGGTTGCGCTGGTGCACGGCCTTCGACACCGCGATCTGACAGATCAAACGCCGGATCGGTCAGCGACAAGAACGCCATGTCTCCGCTGGCTGCTTCTGCGATCACCAGGGCAGGGGCTGCCCCGGCTGCGCCTCGTGTCATGCCGGGGGCAAAGAGAGCATGACCATCGGCATCGGTGACGGCTTCACCCAGTTCGCGGTTTGACCGGGACAGCAACGTCAGCTTGATGTCGCCACGGGATTGCGCATCGCCAAGACCACGCACGTACATGTGCAGCCCATCGGCGCCTTTCATCGAGATCAGCCCCAGATCGGTCAGGACAAACCACTGCGTGGCGCCGGGATCATCGTAAAGCGGCACGCCTTTCAGACGTGCCGTCAAAGCATAGACGCCGGGGTCTTGATCGGCCAAAGCCTCGCCCAAAGGCAGTCGGGTGGTCATGTTTTGGTTCAGCTCGTTGGCGACCTCGCCCGTTCCGGACCAGACATCTTCGCCAATTTCGTTGGAAAAGGCGTTGATCTCATATTCGCTGAGCGGTTTGCCAAAATAGTCATCCTGAATGGCGCGCAGCAGGTTACGGTCGCTGACACGACGCAGTTGCAGGTCAACTTCGTCCAGATTGACGGTCTCAATCGGCAAGGAGGCATCCGCGGATTTTGGGAGGACATACGCGCGTCCCGGAAAATTGACCGATGGCGAACGGTCACGGACATAAAGCGCGATTTCCACATCCTTGATCAATTTCTCGCCGCTGGCCGCAGGCAGGCCTTCGCGGAAGGTCACTGTATAACGTTGGCCGTGCTGCGCGCCGTCGATGCAAATTTGGTTGCCGTCGGCCTGCACCACCATGTCGGCATCGGGCAGGCGAACATAGGGTGTATAATCCGCATCTGTTTTGATCAGAGGTTCGGAAAAATCAGCGCAGATGCGCGGACTGGCAGAATCGTTGTCTGCCCGGTGTTCGGTGATGCGAAAGCCGTATTTGGCGATTGCGGCATCAAGGCTTGCGATGATGTCTTGGCGCGGCTGGATGCTTTCGGCCAGACGCAGAGCGTGGATCATATCGCGCCCCCGTTTGCTGGTTTCCAACGCCTCGGCCATCAGGGTCAGCGCATTGATCCGCGCCGGATCAGAGGGCGCGCGCAGGTACGCATTGACTGCGCCCTGAAAGGCCTGCGCGTCGTAGCGGCGCTTCTGAGAATTGTCAGTTGTCTCGATCAGGGCCGACAGGCGGGCATATTCGGCCCATTGATCGGCAGTATCGGTTTCAGCCACAATTGCGCCGGTCCAGCGCATTGCATTCAGGTAATCCTTCTCGGCTGTGCGTTCGCGGGCCGAATCCAACATGAAGGGCACATCCCACTGCCCACCAGGATGGCGCGCGCCGATGTCCCGGGCCAGGTTTGCGACGGCATTGATATCGCTATCTGACAGGAACTGCAGGTCTTCGCGCCTTTGTTCAGCACCGGCCAGAACAGCCGGATCTGTTTCAAAAACCACGGCCGAAATTGCGCCGTCATAGGGTTGGCGATCTGACACATCGCTTTTGGGGAAACAGGCGTTCGATCTTGTATTGAACGTATAGGCTTTGCAGGCTGGGTTCCCCAGACAGGCCGTCTGACAGGCGCTGCGGGTAGTATCAAAGAGGGCTTGCAAATCAGAGCCGTAGAAATCCACATCCTGTGTCACAACCTGCCTGCGATCGGGCACGGCATTTTGGGCCAATGCGGAGCCAGACAGTCCCAGAATGAACAAAACGAAAATAAGATTGCGGAGCATGAAACCCTCCCTTTCTTTACCGATATGGTGCCATGGCCCGCCAGAAACGGCAACGATTCCCCAGTTCGGATTTAAGAGGTTCTTCACCAAGCTGTCCGATGCTGTGACCGGATCAAGTTCGCAGCGCGTCGGAGGGCCGGATGAGCCTTGCCAACAAACTTTCGGAAGAACGGCGCGCCCGGCTCGCTGCCGAACGCGTGCTTGAGCAAAAACAGGCCGAACTACAGGCAGCCAATCGCAAGCTGGGTCAACACGCGCGCCAATTGTCCAACGAGATTGTGGAAACCCGGGCTGAGGTGAAGACTGTTAAGGATGAAAACGAACGCGTCAAATCCGACCTGACCGTCGCAAATGAAAAGGTCGAGCAGTTAGAGCGCCGCCTGTGGCATTCGATTGAAACCATTCAAGACGGCATTGCCTTTTTTGACAGCGACAGCCGACTCATCGCAGCGAATGAGGCCTGGTTGTCTGTCTTCGACGGGCTTGAGGATATCCGCCCCGGCATCTCCTATGTCGAGATATTGCAGTTCGCGACCGAAGAAGGGATCGTCGATACCGGGGCGTGCGCCGCACATGAATGGCGCGAGAACATGTTGGATCGCTGGCAATCCAATGCCCCTCAACCTCAGATGATCCGGCTTTGGAATGGTGCGCATATCAAGGTGATTGATCAACGTGGACATCGGGGCGATGTGGTCAGCCTAGCGATGAATATCACGGATACGGTGCGCTATCAGGACAGGCTGAAACACGCCCGCGCCAAGGCCGAGGCCGCCAGCCGTGCCAAATCCTCGTTTTTGGCCAACATGAGCCATGAAATCCGAACGCCCATGAACGGAGTGGTTGGTATGGCCGAGCTGTTGCAGGACACTCAGCTGTCCGAGGAACAGATGCTTTATGCTGAAACCATCAAAAGCTCGGGCGAGGCGTTGCTGGTGATCATCAACGATGTGCTCGACTACTCCAAGATGGAGGCCGAGAAGCTGGTGCTGCATGCTGAACCCTTTGACCTGGAACGCTGCATTCACGAGCTGATCATGCTGTTGCAACCCAATGCGACCGACAAAGGGCTGCAGTTGCTGGTGGACTACGACCTGTTCCTGCCCACGCAATTTATCGGGGACCGCGGTCGCCTGAGGCAGGTGATCACGAACCTCATGGGCAACGCGATCAAATTCACGGAAGCGGGGCAGGTGACCGTTCGGATCGTTGGTGTGCATTCCGACGACGACAAGGTAGCGCATTTGCATCTGACGGTTGAAGATACGGGGATCGGTATCCCTGAGGATGAGATCGGCCACATCTTTGGCGAGTTCAATCAGGTCGATGACGAACACAACCGCAAATATGAAGGCACCGGTCTGGGGTTGGCCATCTCGCAGAAGCTGATCGAGATGATGAATGGCAAGATTTGGGTTGAATCCGAAGCAGGCCAGGGATCATGCTTTGGCTTCAGCGTGCCCTTGCCCGTGGCCGAAGAGCTTGCGCCCGATTGTTTTCGCGTAGCATCCCAGCTGAACACCGCGCTTGTTGTTGATCCCAGCGACACCAGCTGCGCGATCTTGGCCAAGCAGCTTGGGGTGATGGGAATAACCGCCACTTGCTGCGGATCGGGCGAAGAGGCGTTGAAGCTTAACCCCGAACAGTTCGATGTGGTGCTCTGCGAACATCATATGCACGACATGGATGGGATGGAGTTGGTATCGGCCATGCGAGAGCGGGAAACATCCACACCTTTCATCGTGATCAGCGACAGCTGCCAGGCGGCGCAACAGGATCCCGCGCATCGGCATGCACATTCCGTATTGCAAAGGCCCTATCCGCGCAGCGATCTCTTTCGGGCACTTCAATCTTTGGCTGACCTGATGTCGCAGCCCGAGCAGATAGCACCTGAAATCGAGGCCGAAACCGACCTGGACCCTCGCGCCATGCGAGTTCTGGCCGCGGAAGACAATAAAACCAACCGTCTGGTGTTTTCAAAGATGATCAAGGCGCTTGATATCGAGTTGCAGTTTGCCGAAAACGGATTGGAGGCGGTGGAGCTTTATCAATCATTCAAGCCGGATATCTTGTTCACCGATATTTCGATGCCGGAAATGGATGGCAAAGCGGCCGCGCGAGAAATTCGAAAACTTGAGGAAAGTGCAGCGGCAGACGCGCCTTTACCGATCGTTGCGATGACAGCCCACGCGCTGGACGGAGATGCGGATGACATCCTGAATGCAGGGATTGATCACTATCTGACCAAACCTCTGAAGAAGGCTGCGATCCTGGATCACATTCAAGGGGTCTGGCGCGAAGAGCTGCGCCCACCGCTTCCTGAGGATCAAGATGGGTAGTCGCGTATGAACACCAGTTTATCTGCCTCGGACAGCTCAGGCGCATAGGCATAGCCGCCCGTGTCGAACTCTGTCAGGGCGTCCGCATCCGTCAGCCTGTTCTGGATGATATAGCGCGCCATGGCCCCGCGGGCTTTTTTGGCAAAGAAGCTTACGATTTTGGCCTTTCCGCCTTTGTCTTCCATGAAGACAGGTGTGACCACGCGCAGGTTAAGGGCCTTTACGTCAACAGCGCCAAAATACTCTTGGCTCGCGCAATTGACCAAGGTTTTCGCTCCGGTGACGTCGGCCTGTTCATTCAGGGCCTTTGCGATCCGGTCACCCCAGTATTTGTACAGGGTAGGGCCACGCCGGGTTTTCAAACGGCTGCCCATTTCCAGACGGTAGGGTTGGATATCGTCCAAAGGGCGCAACACGCCATAAAGGCCAGACAGAATACGCAGGTGATCCTGCGCCCAAGCCATCTCATCTGGCTCTAACGTGCCCGCCTCGAGCCCCTGATAGGTATCGCCGTTGAACGCCAGAGCAGCGGGTTTGCTCTCCATCTCGCCAAAGGCTTTGAAACGGTGGGCGTTTAGCTTGGCCAGATCGGCACTGATGCTCATCAACTCGCGTAGCTTTTTCTGGCTGAGGCGTCCGGCGGTCTTGGCAAGGCTTTCGGCATCTGGCTGGAACAGCGGAGCAGTGGGCGTAACCCCATCCACCGGATCCATGTTCAGTGATTTCGCAGGTGAAACGACGATCAGCATATGCGTGCCCCCAAGGTTGCCAGTTCCCGCAGACTTAGTCCGCCGAGGCCAGAACGTCCAGAAACGCGGGCCCAAATCTTTCTGCACGTTTTTCACCCAGCAGGCGGGTCATCCCATCTGCATCCCGAGGTTTATGCGAGGCCACCCGCGCCAGCAGAGACGCCGAGCAACTGAGAGGTTTATCCAGCCCATCCTGCCCCCGCGTCAGATCGGCCTGCGCTTGCAGCAATTGATCATAGAGCGTACCGGCATGTTTCCCGGCCAGACGGCGGCGTGTCGGGTGCATTTTTTCAGCCTCGCCGATGATCACCGACAGAAATTCCTGCCCGTATTTCTCCAGCTTCTTTGCACCCACGCCGTTCACCTTGGCCATGTCATCCAGAGATTGCGGGCGTTGCTCCGCCATTTCAATCAGGGTGCGGTCGTTGAAAACGATGTAGGCGGGCATCTTGGCGGCTTCGGCCAGCGCGCGACGTTTGGCCTTGAGAGCCGACAGCAATGGCGCGTCTTCATCCGAGACCAGAGCCTTGGGTGCCGAGCGATTGGATTTGGTGACCAAGGTATCGCGACGCAGCATGATCGTATTTTCGCCCCGCAGAATAGGCCTGGCGGCTTCGGTCATGCGCAGGGCGCCGTGGCGTTCGGGATCAGGCCGGATCAGATCGTGGCCCATCATTTGGCGAAAGATGCCCTGCCAGCGACGCTTTTCGATATCTTTGCCAACGCCAAAGGTCGGAAGTTCATCGTGACCTCGGGCCTGCACCTTGTCGGTCATGGTTCCGGTCAAGATGTCGATCAGATGGCCTGCGCCAAACCATTCACCGGTGCGCAAAATGGCCGAGAGGCCCTTTTGCACGGCTTCCGACCCGTCAAAGATGTCGGGCGGGGTATCGCAGAGATCACAGTTCTTGCAACTGCATTGATCTTCGCCAAAGTACCGCAGCAGCGTGGCCCGGCGGCATTCATGCGCCTCGGCCAGCCCAAGCAGTGCGTTCAGGCGTGCATGATCCGCCATGCGGCGCTCAGGCGGGGCCAATCCTTCGTCGATTTGCGCGCGGCGCAATCGAATGTCATCTGCGCCAAACAGGGTGAGGGTTTCGGCAGGGGCGCCATCACGCCCCGATCGGCCAATTTCCTGATAATAGGCTTCGATGGATTTGGGCAGGTCGGCGTGGGCGACCCATCTGATGTCGGGTTTGTCGACGCCCATGCCAAAGGCCACTGTGGCGATCACGATCAGCCCATCTTCGACATTAAACCGCCCCTCAACGATGCGACGGTCCTCGGGCATCATGCCACCGTGATAGGCCACCGCGTTATGGCCTGCCTCGCTCAGGGCTTGCGCCAGGGTTTCGGTCTTGGCGCGGGTGCCGCAATAGACGATGCCGGACTGACCTTTGCGCGCCTCGGCAAAACTCATGATCTGGCGGCGTGGGTTGTCCTTGGCGGCGAAGGCCAGATGGATGTTGGGGCGATCAAACCCATGCAAGAAGCTCTCGGGAGCATGGCTGTCAAACAGCTTTTCCACGATTTCATCACGGGTTTCCGCGTCCGCCGTAGCTGTGAATGCGGCAAGCGGAACATCCAGCGCCCGCCGCAACTCCCCGATGCGCAGGTAGTCAGGGCGGAAATCATGACCCCACTGGCTGACACAATGCGCCTCGTCCACCGCGATCAGGCTGACACCGATACGGCGCAGCATGCCCATGGCAGACCCCGCTGCCAATCGTTCGGGCGCGATGTAAAGCAGTTTGAGACGGCCCTCGTCGAGGGCTTGCCACACGGCGTCGGTTTCTTCTTCCGTGTTGCCGGATGTGAGGGCGCCGGCTTCCACTCCGGCAGCCCGCAGGGCGCGGACCTGATCGCGCATCAAGGCAATCAACGGCGAGATCACCACGGTGACCCCCTCGCGCATCAGGGCAGGCAGTTGAAAACACAGAGATTTCCCACCGCCCGTGGGCATGATAGCCAATACGTTGTCGCCACGGGTAACGGCTTCGACGATCTCCTCCTGGCCGGGGCGGAAGGCGTCGAATCCGAATATGTCGCTCAGAAGCGTGGCAGCGCTGGGCATGAGTACCTGTAAAAATTTATCTATCTGCTCTTACAGGTAGTGTAGCCGGACTAACGAATCCTGAACAAGGGAAGTTTGACTGCTGCATGACGATCGCGGTGAATTACCGGCAATATCCCAAAGGCGCGCCATTACATAGCAGGGTCGGCAGGATGTAATCCCGCAGACTGATCAACGCGATGAAGGCCACCAAGGGTGCCAGATCAAGCGGATGTGTGTTGGGCAGGATGCGGCGAATGGGGGTGTAGATCGGCTCCAGAATCTTGTTCAGACCATACCAGATTTGCGCCACAAACTGTTGATGCAGGTTCAGCACCTGAAAGCTGATCAGCCAGCTCATGATGATGTGGATGATCATGACAAAAAACGCCACATCCAAAATCAGTCCAATCGGTCCGGCAATTGCTTGCATCTGAGGGTGCTCCTGTAGGTTCGCGTCAAGACAGGTAGTCACATCCCCGCCGATGCGCAAGCGTTGACGCAAGGTCGCGGTTGACGTTGGCCGTTTCAACGTCAATTTGAGGGCCGAAGGAGACACGCCATGTACCCCGTCGTCCGAATGCTCTGGCAGCTGTTCAAACACCGCAAATCCGAAGCACTGCCGCTGACTGGCACGCATCTGTCCTCGCATTACTGTATGCCCTGGGACATTGATTTGTGGATGGAGCTGAACAACGGCCGCACACTGACGCTGTATGATCTGGGGCGTATTCCATTGGCACGACGCACCGGGCTTGTGGCCTTGCTGGGCAAGAACCGTTGGGGGCTGACCATGGCTGGTGTGTCCGTGCGGTATCGTCAACGTATCCGGGCGTTTGAGAAGATCGAGATGCGCTCGCGCGCCGTGTGCTGGGATGACAAGTTTGTCTATCTGGAGCAGAGCATGTGGAAGAAAAATGGCCAATGCGCCAACCATGCGCTTTATCGCTCGGCCATCACGGATAAGAACGGCATCGTGCCACCCACCCAAGCCCTGAAGCAAATGGGCGAAGGCATTCAACCGCCGCCCATGCCCAAGTGGGTCGCTGCATGGATTGCCGCCGATACGCAACGTCCCTGGCCACCGATGCAGGAATAGCTTGCGAGTGTGATCAAAGGCCTGTCTTATCCGCCTCAACACGGGGGATATGACATGGCCGAGATCACCGCGCGCAAGCGCATTTGGGGCTGGTTCTTTTTCGACTGGGCGTCGCAGCCTTACAATACGCTGCTGATCACCTTTATCTTTGCGCCTTATGTCAAGGAACTGATGCAGGACGGTGCTGCCGCGCAGGCGGCCTGGGGCTTTGGCATCGGGGCAGCTGGGATCGTCATTGCATTGCTGGCCCCAATTCTGGGAGCACTGGCCGACACGTCGGGCAACCGGATGAAGTGGATCTGGTTGTTCTCGCTGATGTACGTGATCGGGTCTGCGGCGCTGTGGTGGGCGTCGCCGGAGAATTTTGATGTCACGCGTACGCTGATCTTCTTTGCGATTGGTATGATCGGGATGGAGTTTGCGACGATCTTTACAAATTCCATGCTGCCCGATCTGGGCACAAAAGAAGAGATCGGGCGGATATCCGGCAATGGATGGGCCTTTGGGTATATTGGTGGGCTTCTGACACTGATCATCATGCTCGTGCTGTTGGCCGAGAGCAGCACGACTGGAAAAACGCTGATCGGTATTTCGCCAATTCTGGGCCTGGATGCAGAAATGCGCGAAGGTACGCGGGCCGTGGGGCCTCTGACGGCCATCTGGTACGCCCTCTTTATGATCCCGTTTTTCCTCTGGGTGAAAGATCCGCAAGCCGTCAAACCCCCGAAAGGGGCCGTTGGTCAGGCGCTCAGGGATCTTGCAGGTACTATTCGCAATCTGCCTAAAACCCCCTCACTATTTGCGTATCTGACCAGTTCGATGTTCTACCGGGATGCGTTGAATGGGATGTACACCTTTGGTGGCATCTATGCGGCCGGCGTGTTGGGGTGGACCGTCGTGGATGTGGGTGTGTTTGGCATTCTGGCGATCATTTCGGGTGCAGTTTTTGCCTGGCTGGGCGGTATGGCCGACGCCAGATTTGGCCCTAAACCCGTGATCACGATTTGTATTCTGTTGCTCACGTGCGTGGCGATTGCCGTTGTAATGGTGTCGCGCGAAAGTGTGTTTGGTGTGCCTGTCGCCCCAGACAGTTCCGCGCCAGACATTGCGTTTTATGTGATTGGTGCTCTCATCGGGGCTGCTGGTGGTGTCATCCAATCCGCCAGCCGCACCATGATGGTCCGGCAGGCCAATCCGACCCGCATGACCGAGGCGTTTGGGCTTTACGCGCTGGCTGGCAAGGCCACGTCGTTTATTGCGCCGTTGTCGATTGGCACAGTCACTTATCTGACAGGCAGCCAGTCCTTGGGCGTGACCCCGCTGATAGGGCTTTTCCTGATTGGGTTGATCCTGCTACGCTGGGTGAAGCCAGAGGGAGATTACTAAGCCATGGGCCGTGTGTTTACGATTGTTGTGTTGGTATTAGCGCTGGGCAGCTGTGGCGGCTCGGGCCCAAAACAAAAGCAAACATCGGCGGGCCCCAAGGCCGTGATCTCGTCTCAAAGTGTTCCGGCCTCCATGCAAGGGGTGCAGGCCAAACAGCTGTTTGGAGCCAAGGGCACTGCATCGCGACAGGCACCGGAGCCATTTGGCAGCTATGCCAAGGGCTGTGTTGCCGGCGCTGAAGAGCTGCCAGAAACCGGCCCCACATGGCAAGCCATGCGGCTGAGCCGCAACCGCAACTGGGGGCACCCGGATGTGATTGATTTTATCAAGAAACTGTCGCGTGTTGCGGCCTCTCAACCTGGTTGGGAAGGGCTCTATGTGGGCGATATCAGCCAACCACGCGGCGGACCGATGCTGTCGGGCCACCGCAGCCATCAGATGGGAATGGATGTCGATATCTGGATGCTGCCGCCAAAGCGGCTGAACCTCACCCGGGCCGAGCGCGAGAACATCTCGTCGATATCGCTGAGGCGGTCCAAAGGGGCCTTTACCAATGGCAATTACACGCGCCAGCATCATGAGATCATGAAAGCTGCGGCGAAAGACCCACGTGTTGCGAGGATCTTCGTGTTTCCCGGCGCCAAGGTTCGAATGTGCAAAGATGAAAAAGGTGACCGGGCCTGGCTGAACAAAATGCGGCCGTGGTGGGGGCATCACTATCATTTCCATGTCCGGCTGAAATGCCCGCGCGGTGCCAAGGGATGCGTCAATCAGGATCCACCTCCCTCGGGGGATGGATGTGCTGATGCGCAGCAATGGGTGGATAATATCCTGAACCCACCGCCCCCAAACCCCAACGCACCCAAGCCCAAGCCGCGGCGTGAACTGACAATGGCCAACCTGCCGGGGCAATGTGTGAGCGTGCTGCAATCGCAGTAAGCCTTGCCAAGCAAGCCTGGAGCCTTTAGGAGCGGCGCGTTCCCCCCAACGGGGGCAAGTCACCGCACCCTTGCTAAAAAAACGGCTCAGATATGAAAACGAACATCCTTCCCGGCGTCATCGTCATGGCTGCCATTGTTGTGGCGTCAAACATCCTTGTGCAATTCCTCTTTGGTCAATGGCTGACCTGGGGGGCGTTTACCTATCCTTTGGCCTTTCTGGTCACCGATGTGATGAACCGAGTCTATGGCCGCGAGGCGGCGCGCCGCGTTGTGCTGGTCGGTTTTGTGGTCGGGGTGATCTGTTCGTTCATCGGGACGCAAATCATGGGCGAATATGGCCCGCTGGTGACATTGCGTATTGCGATTGGCTCCGGCATCGCCTTCCTGACCGCGCAACTTATTGATATTGCGATCTTTAACCGCTTGCGTGATGGCACGTGGTGGCGCGCACCTGTGGTGTCTTCACTGGTGGGGGGGACGATTGATACGGCGATCTTCTTTACCATCGCGTTTTCGGCCGGGCTGATCTGGCTGGAGCCATCCAACGATGTCAGCTGGGCCAATGAGGCGTTGCCGCTGCTTGGGGCGGGTCCGGTTGTTCCACTTTGGGTGTCACTGGCCGTCGCGGATTGGTGTGTGAAGATTGCGATCGCCCTGCTAGCCTTGGTGCCCTTCCGCATCATCGTGGGGTCACTTACCCGCCGCACCACATGATTTTGTTTTGACAAATCTGAAATCTGTGGCAATCTTCTCTTGAGTTCAACAAATGAGAGGAGGTGATCCAGTGTCTATAGAGGTATTGGAGAGAGGTGTCGGAACAGTTTGGGAGGATGCGCTCTAGGGCAACCCCTGGGGTCGAAACCCAACCGAATTGGTGCGCCTAACCGGCCACCTCCTCAAACTCTAGAGGGCCGCTCCGAAATCCGGGCGGCCCTTTTGATTTATTGGCAGACTGCCAATTTCGAACCCTGAACTGCCAACGCTTAACAATGTCTGAATGCTATGCTGACCATCACTGAACAGATCACAATTGAAGACTGGGAGCTGACCGAACAGTTTGTGCGGTCCTCCGGCCCGGGTGGGCAGAACGTGAACAAGGTGAGCACTGCCGTGGAACTGCGGTTCGAGGCCGAGCGCAGTCCGAACCTGCCGGACCCGGTGAAACGCCGGTTGAAGAGGTTGGCGGGACGGCGCTGGACCAACGAGGGGACGCTGATCATCCAATGTGAAGAGACCCGCAGTCAGGCGCGCAACCGCGAGATTGCCCGGCAAAGGCTGGCCGAGCTGATCTTGAAGGCGACAGAGAAACCGAAACGGCGTATCCCCACGCGGCCGACATTGGGGTCAAAGAAGCGGCGCCTGAAGGCCAAGAAAGTGCGCGGAGAGGTCAAGGCGATGCGCGGGCCGGTGACGCCAGACGATTAGGCACTGTTGTTAAATTGAGTGCGTGCCGCACGCTTTATATCTCGTCTTTCGCCTGCGGCTGCTTCCTCGGAGCAGGTTGCGAGGCGACTTGCACCAAGTCTGGTACGCAGGGTGCAGCAGTTGGGATGAATCCGGCGGGAATATTTTCTGAAAGATGAACCCGGAGAAATCAAGCAACGCCGAGGTGGGATGATGTGGCCTGGTCCGTGTGGGCCAGCCACAGCAGGAAATCTCGCACGGTTCCTTCGTAGTCATCCCCGGCCAGCGGACCAGAGGCGGCGTGGTGCGAACCGAGGCCCACTTGCATACGTTCCAGTTTTTCGCGGTCTTCGCGGTTGACCTCGTTCCACAGCTCAATGCGCTGTTCGATGGTGTCGCCGTCCAATTCATCGCCATAGACGGACATGGTCCAGCGGACCTCGATCTCATCAACCTTGCGTGGGAAGATCGACAGCGAAACCAGAAGGCTGGCGGCCTGACTGGCGACCTGATTGGGGAAGCGCGCAAAGAGGCTGGAGCGCATGCGTTGGTCATCCGAGAGGCCGGGAGCACCTGCGCCGCGCGAAGGAATGTCTTGCGGGTAATTGGCACAGTAGCTGGTGAAGCCGGGGCCGGAGACGGATTTCTTGGCGAGGCCCGTGGGGGTGTAGCCATGCAGGGTTTGCGGGTGCACGACTGAGAGATGGTAGCCTTCCATGAAGTTTTCCACTAGGCATTTCCAGTTGCACTTCCAGATCTCGGACCCGGTATAGACATGGCGGAAATTGTCAGGCTCATAGGGTGATACCAGATCATCCAACGCTTGGGTGTCGGCGCCAAACGCGGAAGCGGCAGGATCAAGCGAGGTGTAGATGAAACCGCGCCAGAGCTGCACTGGGAAGCTGGGCAGCTTGCAGTTCTTCTGGTCGAAGCCTTCGTTTTTCATCCGCGCGGCGCGCAGCAGGGCACCATCGTGGCCATAGGCCCAGGCGTGGTAGGAGCACACAAACCGGTTGGCATTGCCCGAGCCTTCGGCCAGAGGCATTCCACGGTGGCGGCAAACGTTTGACAGCACGCGGATTTCATCATCTTCGCCCCGTACAACGATCACAGGCTCGTTCAGCAGTTGCAGGGTGAAGTAATCACCCGCTGCCGGGATTTCATCGGCGCGGCCAAGACAGTACCAGCCCTGACGTAGGATGGTTTGGCATTCGTAGTCAAAGAATTCGGGTGAGGTGTAGAATGTGCCTGGCATGCCAAATGGGGCATCGGCGGGCAGGGTGGCAAGATCGGCCAGGATTTGGCGCATTTCGTCGATCTGAGACATAAGGCGAGGTCCGTCTATTCGTCGCCGGGCACACCGTAGCTGGGTGCGGCATCTGGGTTGAGGGCGCGGGTAATGTAATCGTTCATTTGCGGTTCGTAATCGGTCCAGATGGCACGCAGGGCGGCCACGGGGCAGCTCTCGGACCAGTCGACGCGCAGATCGACCAGCGGCCAGCTTTGCTGATCGGCCACCAGAAGGGCGGCGGAATGCACCGGACCTGCTTCGCCACCGCCTTTGCCAAGGCCGGCCTCTAGCGTGCTGAGCAGACGTTCGGCCAGCGGGGCGTGGGCGTTGTCCTCAAAATGATCGACCATTACTTGCGGCAGCTTGTCCGAAGCCAGAAGGTTGCCGGCTGCGATCACGCCGTCGCCCACGGCATCGGCATGAATGCCCAGCGACTTGGGACCAGAGAAGAGAGCGGTGTTGCCCCTGTGATCCACCACGGCCACCTGTCGGTAATCGGGGTGGGGCTCGCGGTCCATGACCGAATTGAGCGCGGTCTGGGCGTCGTCACCACCTGCGATCCAGGTCAGAACGTCATTGCCAATCGACGGCATGGTGACGTTCTGCGTGGCCACAGCGCCGACGCCCGCCCGCACCCAGGGGCAGCGTGATCCCACCGCGATAGAGCTTGTGGTGATCGCCACACCCAACTGCCCGGTGCGGGCACAGCGGCCTGTGACCGAAAAGGTCATACCGTTTCACCCGAGATACGCGCGTTCAGGTATTGCGCGAAGTCGTAGTTGGGGCGCTCAAGGTGGCTGAGGTGGCCCGGTGCAGACAGAGCGGAGCAGAGACCGTTGTAGACTTTCTCGGTGCATCCGCGGTCTTCGACGTTCACTTCGTCGAGCAGGGTTTTGAGGGCTTCAAAGTTCTCGTGTGCGTCGGGATCATCCTTGTAGTCATCCGACATGCCGCCGCCAAAGCGGATATGGACCTGACCGGGGCTGACCGGGTGCAGTGACAGATACCAGAAGTAGCCCGGCGTCAGGGTGATCAGCAGCGAAGGGTAGATGGCCAGCAGGAAGGTGGTGCGGCGTTCTTCGCCCTTCAGGCGGGTGTTACTGTCATGCGCCATGGCGATGCGCAGGGTCTCGTCCTTGAGGATGGTGTGGTAGTTGAAGGCGGGCAGGCCGGGAGGGCATATCATATCCTCCAGCTTGGAAAGCCCGCCGATAGTGCCCGCGTGACAGACGGGCAGGTGGTAGCTTTCCATGAAATTCTCGGCCAACACTTTCCAGTTGGTGTCCCAGACGTGTTCTTCGTAAAACGTCTCGGTGTAGTTGGTCATGTCGTAGCCCGCGACCATATCCTCGACCTGTTGCAGTTGCTCGGCCACGGGGGGCGCATCGGGGTTCAGGGTGACAAAGACCCAGCCCAGCCATTCTTCGCATTTGATTTGTGGCAGTTTGTACTGATCTTTGCAGAACCCTTCGTTCAGCGTCATGGCAGGGGCGCCGCGCAGGGAGCCATCGAGGTTGTAAGTCCAGGCGTGGTAGGGGCAGACAATCGAGCGGGTGTTGCCACGGCCATGCAGCAGGGTGGACATGCGGTGCAGGCAGACATTCGACATCGCCCGCACGTCGCTTTCGCGGTCGCGGATCACGGCGATCGGCTGGTTGGCCAGCTCGCATGTCAGATAATCGCCAGGATTGGGCAGGGCAGAGGCGCGGCCCACGCAGTACCAGTCCTTCGAGAACACATGGTCCAGCTCGGCCTGCATGAAGGCATCGGTGGTGTAGACCTCGGGCGGCATGGCGCGGGCCTGTTCAAATGGCGCAGCCGTATTCTGTCGGAGCGCTTCAATGGGGTCGATGTGATCTTTGGCCATGATCAAGGTCTCCCTGCTGGTTCTGCGGACTGGCGTTCACATTTCCATTTTTTGGGTTCGGGGAAAGTATGGAATGACTCACCGGCGCTTAGGTAAAACTAAAGCAATTCTGGCATATGGGAAATAGGGGTATGACGCTGGGGCGGGATGCTGCCTGCGCGGCTGCGTGGAGATAGGGTTAGTAGAACGAAATTTAGTCTTGCTTGCATGAGCCAGCAGCTGACCTTCACTTTGGAACACCCAGCTGGTTAACAGCCGTTTTAGCGGCCCGGCCATCCACTGGCTGACTGGGTACCGCCAAAGGTAATGTCCCGAGAGGCGTCAGACCTCCCCTTGGCCTGACGATATTGCAGATGCAGGCTCGTCTTTCGTTCTGCACGTGCACTTGGTCAGCATAAAGTACATTAAAATGGTCGTTAGATCGCCAGCCCGAGGCATGACAATGGCCTCGTTACGCGAAGGGCAGCAAACCCGCAGAACGACTCACTGTTAAAGACTGACCAGCACATTGACGGAGCTTGGATGCGGCACCTCAGTTCTTGCGATCCTTTTTGGCGCGCCAAGTGTCCATCCAGCGCCCGACGCGGGATCGGCGTTCAGACACTGCATCGCCCGCTGCATCCCAGCTGTCTGAGATCCCATCGACCACCGGATCAACCCGCGCTGCGCGAAACCTTCGCCACATGCGCCAGAGGAACAGGACCACGATAAGGAAAGCCACGATGATCAGGATGTTCAGCCATGGGATACCTTTGGGGGCATCCGGCCCTGACACGGCCCGCACCCCCACAGCATTGGGGTAGATCGACAAGAATTCGTTGCGCCAGCCGTAGTGTTTGATCGCCACCCATGTGGGTTCAGCGGCGGTGGATTTATTATCTGCCGCCTCGGCTTGCAAATTCGCCGTATCGAACTTGAAGTACGGCGGCCAACCCCAGCCTGTATCCTCATTCCGGTAGACCATGGTCGAGCCATTGGCGCGTACGGTTTGGATGAAGAACACATCGCGGTTCACCACGGTTTCGTCATTGCCCACATCGCCACTGGCCCAGAAGATCGAGTTTTCACCAAAGTCGATCCGCTTTTCGTAGGTGTCTGTCACCCGCGCGATATCGACCTGCGGCAGGGTGTAATGGAAAATGGCCACCACCAGCGTCCAGAATGTGATCCAGAATATCCATTTGAGATAGGTCAGCATGGGCAGGCCCCTCAGGCGAAATTCGTGAGGTAAATGACCACACACATTAGCGTAAACGGGATGATATAGACCCCCAGGATCAGCTTGCGCCGCAGCGAGCTGTCGTATTCCTCAAGCCCGCGATCAATGTAACTGTCCAGATCACCAGGCTTGCCCTCTTCTTCCCACCACTGAGCCAGCTTGCCCCGGCGAACCGAGCGTGACCAAAGCGATAGGACGATGTAGATCACCGTCAGTACAACAAATCCGATGGCCATCAGGCGCAGCATTGCAAACATCTGTTACCTCCTCCCCTTTACCGGGCCCCAGGGGCCGACCAGATCGATCAGGTCACTCCAGTCGTCCGGCTCTCCCACACGTTCGGTGACGCCCTCTCCCAACTGGCCTGTCGGCTTCTCTTCCATTTTCGGCTCGTGACCAAATAGCGCCTCGCGCGCGCCAACCTTATCCACTTGGTACTCATTTGTCAGGTATTCGACCACATAGTCCTTTTTGGTGTCCGACCAGCCGTCATATAGGTGATAGAACAGCTGCTTGTGACAGATAAACAGCTGACGGAAATCCTTGGTGGAAAGCTGGCTGAGCAACATATTCACCAGTTCCGCATCCGGGTGATTGGCGGCGCGCAGGGTGTAGAAATACGCCGGGTCCTCAGACGTGATACGCGGCCAGCGGCCTTTGTTCTCGGCCCAGTTTACAAGGCTGGCCAGCGCGTGGAATTCCGAGGGCAGCTTGTCCGCGTGTTCACGTGCCAGCCGTCGCATATCCACCTTTGAGCGGCGACGCAGGTTCACGCCTTCATCCGCCAGAGCATCCACCAGAATGAAATCCATCTTCTGTTTCAGCACGGCCGAGACGTTGATCCCACGCGCCTTGACGATGGGTTCCACGAGGCCATTGAGGTCCAGGAAATTCGCCAGCCGGTTCCGCTCGCGCAGGTCGATCACATAGTCAATCGGCAGCCGTTCCACCTGATCACGAGGCTGGCAGGTGATGGCGCCGGGCAGTTCAAGGTTTTGGAAAATATAGATTCCGCCAAAATGCTCGGTCCAGTAGTTCTCTTGCTTGAATTCCATATGCTTCAGCTTGACCGGATGGCGCAGCACGTCGCCGGTCTCGCCTGCCAGTTCGATCATCTCGGCGATCAGCACATCGTCGTACCAGGCGTCTTTTCCGTTCAGGAATTGGTCGACCTTTTCATCCAGCACTTCGCTTTGGGCAATGGCGCCATTGGTGGTGTCGGCTTCGATGGTGATCTTGCGGATGTCGAACAGGCGCTTGGGGCTGGACATGTCGTAGACACTGTTGACCAACTCGCCTGCGACGGCATCACGGGTGGTGAGTGAGAAGAGCGCGTTTTCGTTGTCTTTGATGAATTGCTTGAGGATACCCCGGCTGGTCGAGAACTGCGCATTGAGCAGCGGCGCGTTTTTTTGGTCGGTGCTGAGCAGAATAAACTGCCGGTTCACGCCCTTGTGGTTGAGGTAGAGATGGTCATTGAGTTCGTGGCCCACTTCGGGCGAGTAGCCGGAGATGTCGATGTAGAAATCGGTGAGTTTTGTGGTCTTGCCCGTCAGCGATTTGAGCGCACGGTTGTAGCGCTCCACAAGGGCGGGGCTGTCCACGTGGATGAGATTGCCAAACATGAGGCCGGATTTGATGAGGCGTTTCATTCCGTTTCTCCAAAACAAACGGGCTTCAATCGAGATTTGTGATGCTCATACACAAGCCGTTCTTGTGGCAAATTATCGAAAAACTCAAAACTCTCGATGAGCGGTATGAGCTTCTCCCCATGCTTAGAAAGTGAGTTGTAGAAAAGTATTAGTAACTCATCATCTGAGAATAGAGCTCGGAACAAACGCTTGTGCTTCTTCTGGGCAATATTTGTTTCCTCAATTGCGCGTAAGCTATTGTATACAAAACGAAAATAGTGCCCAAGATCCGAATGATGTTCCTGGTACATTCTATCGTATTTTTCAAAAGTAAGGTCATTTGATTGATTCGGATATAATTTCTCATCTAAATCCAGCTGAATATCCTTGAGAAAATGCCCGAAGCAATCTCGCCCTTGCCTAATGAGAATTCCGTCAGTCTTCTTCCGAATGTCTATCGATTCTACGATGCTGTTATGTGTAGCTACCAACTCGAAAAAGAAATTGTCGAAGTTCTGTTTTTCGAGATGGACATTTGTTGTTCGGATCTCATTCCGCTGTTCTTTCAATTCGTGACTTTGAAGAAATACAGTAACGATTATCCAAACTAGCGCCAAAACCGCGAATACTCCTGCAAGAGTATCACCTATTTGACTAGTTGGAGAATTAATGAATTCGTCGAGCTTTGTTGCATATTCTTGTGGATTACTTGATGGTTGAAATGCCAACCATTCAACGAATAGAAGCCAAGCGATTGTAATGAGCCAACCGCCATCAACAGGCCCCCAGCCATTTGGAACAGCGCATTTGTAACACCGCACAAGCAACGATGTTTTTTCGGTCACCCCTTCCCCTCCAAATACCGCCGTTTGGCCTCTTCCATCCGGCCCATCTCACGAACCGCGTTCTCGATCGCCACTTCGTCCGACTTATCCGCATAGCGGAACTCGGAATCCGCGTAGCGGTTGATTTCCTGGATGACCATGTCGATGGTGATGGGCTGGCGCAGTTCTTTGATCATGCCCAGTTTGTCATCATAGGATTTGAACAGGAACAGGTCGGGTTCGTCCATCCATTCATCGGGCAGTTCAAAGTCCATTGCGCGGACCTTGACGGCATCGGTGATGTTCTTGATCGCACGGCCGGTAAAGCGGCTATCGGCCATCTGGATGCCCTTCAGATAGGTGCCCATCTTGGCAATCGTGTCCAGCTCGCCAATGTCGCCCTTCACCCGTTCATAGACCTTCAACAGCCCATCTTCATGCGGTTTCGAGTGCGATTCAAAGGACGCAGCCACGGCGGTCTTGATCTCCTGCGCGGCAAAGACCTCGTGATCGCCCAGCGGGATGTCGTGGTTCTTGCCCATCAGAAGATGCAGGATGTCGATGTAATCCTCGCGGGTCTGCGGCCCGTCCACTAGAAAGCGCGCCCCGGCGCGTTGGCGCAGGGCGTCGTCCACCTTCTCGGGGTAGTTTGAGAACATGCCAAAAGTGCAGTTGCCGCGCACCACGGTGTTGGCCCCGGCAAAGCTCTCCATCAGCACGGCGGTGATCTCAAGCTGCCCGGCGGAGGACTGACGGTCGCCGCGTTTGCCTGCCAGTTGGTCAATATCGTCGATGGTGCCAAAGCCGATCACACTAGGGTCAATCACGTTGTTGATGAACGCCTTGGTGTTCTGCGCCGATTTGCCCTGATAGCTGTCGATGCTATCGGTGCTCAGGTTCTGATAGCGGAAGGGGTAGCCCGCAGTATCGCAATAGCCCTTGATCAGCCCGGCCATCATCTGGATCAGGATGGTTTTGCCCGTGCCCGGCTGGCCATCCCCCATGAAGGTGAAGATGAACCCGCCCAGTTCGGCAAAGGGGTTCAGCTTGCGGTCAAAGTCATAGGCCATCAGCATTTTGCTGAGCTTCAGCGCCTGATATTTGGCGATGTGGTTGCCGACGACTTCATGCGGTTGCTTGAAGGTCATGGTCAGGGTTGAGGATTTCGCCTTGGCCGAGGCATCGAACCCGTGGATGGTGAAATCATCCGCCTCCACGCGCCAACTTGCCTGCGTGAACGGCTCCAAGCGGCCCGCGTTCTGGGCGCGCATGGTGATTTTTTTCATCAGCTGTTCGCAGAAAGCCGACACGGTGGCGACAAGGCGGTCGTCGTCGGGGGCGTGTTTGGCGATGTCCTGATCCAGCTCCCATAACAGGCCGTGCAGGGCCAGTTGGGAATTGTCGGTCAGCAGTTCGTCAACCTCGCCCACTTCCACGCTGACTTCGGTGCCGTGCGGGGCCAGAAGGAAGGCGGTGGCGTTGGCAAAGACGTGCGATACTGCAAGCGCTTCGGCCCCCATCAGTTCGGTGAATTCGGTTTTCTGGGTCTCGGCGAGCGACCCTGCCAGATTGGCACGGCGCATGTCGGACAACCCGGTGGCCTCGGCAAAGTTTTCGCCCACGGCCAGCGCGATCCCCAAGGCGCGACGCAGGGCGTGCATGACGGTGGCCTGCAAGGGCGAGGTCAGAGGGTCATCCCCATCAGCGCCTGCGATCCGAGCAATCAGATGCACGCCTTCCGCCTTTGCGGTGGACCGTGTCACCAACCCCGGTGTGGTGGTGCGGAACCGACGTCGCGACCCGATGCCCGAGGACTTTTCCTGCTGCGCCACATCCACGGGTTTACCAATGCGCGGCGTATGGTCAAACCCGTCCAGCATGGCCACGGCGGCATCGTAATGTTTGGCGATATCTTCTTCGCGCAACTCCATGGTGTCGGCTGTCAGGCTCATTCGTCTCTCCTTGTAGGCGGGCTGAACCCCGCCCTACGATAATGCGTAGGCCGGGCTTCAGCCCGGCATCGGTTTCAATATCTCAACACCCGTCCGTTCGGGCTGACCACATATTTTGTCACCGATGCAAAGCCCGGCGGGTTCTTTTCAGCCAGCACCTGATAGGGGCGTTCGGGCAGGATGATGCTGCGTGCCATGCGGGTGGCGCCGGTGTCCGCGCCGCGGCCTGAGAAGGGATCAAGGGCAAACACCTCGCGCTCGACCGTTCCGAACCAGCCCGAGCGTTCCTGTGTCACCCGTTCGCTTTCCAGCACCTCATCGGTCCAGGCCAGCGTCCAGTCTTGTCCGGCGGGGGCGTTGGCGTCGGCCAGCACGTCGCGGATCGGCCCGGTTTGCCGAGTGAAGGCGTGGGAGTACATCGGCCCCACATGCAAACGACGCAGGCGTTTGGGGTGCAGATCATCAAACGCCTCGTCAAAACCGCGGGCGATGGTCAGAAGTTTCAGACCACCCAAGGCCTGGCTCATCAGATGCGCCTGCACTTCGGGCCAGCGGCGTTGGTCTTTGGGCAGGGCGGTGCGACCGGTGTCTTCGACCTCCATCAGGTAGATCGTGGGCAGGTTGACCTGGCTGTCATAGACCGCCCAGTGGATCAGATATTTGCGGCGGTCGTCAAAGCCTTTCAACCACAAAATCTGAGGGTCATTCTGTGCCCAGAACATGTAACCGCGCATCAGTTCTTCGTAGTAGAGCCGTTGCGACATGGCGAATTGCAGTTTGGTGGGGATCTGGCGTGCCCCGATAATCTGTTCGACCATTTCCTGCTTCAGAATGTCTGCTGAGGGTGTGTTGGCCAAATGGCGACTGGACTGCTGAGCATCATTGGCCATCATCAGAATTTCGTTGAAGGTGGGAAATCCGCTTTCCACCACATCCATCGCCAGCGCACCCAGACGGTCGCTTTTGTCGCGGCCCACCAGCAGGTATTTCATGCTGAGCGCGCGGAAGGTGTAGGCAATGCCCTGCACATATCCGGTGAGGATCTCTACCTCGTCGCTGCGCAGCTCGCCTTCGGCTTTCATCACAGCGGCGACGCGGTTCAGATAGCCTGTGATCCTCTCGAACTTGGCAAAGTAACGACGCGAGGCGAAGGTATCGGTTAGGCCGATATGATCCTTATTGGGGGTGTAATCCGTCGTCCTATCAGCCACCACCGCCGTCTCCTCCTCCACCGATGTTGTCGCCGGTGCCTGTACCATAGCTGCTGCCTTCCATGAGGCCCGGTTGCGCAGCGCGGGCTGACAGATCACGGGTTTCAGGCAGAACTTCGCGCCAAACCGCAAAGCAAAGTCCTGCAGCTGATCCAAGCCAAAGAAGGGTACGCAGGGCCCAATGCGCGTCCAACTTTGTCGCCAGAACAGCCGCCACCAGACACAGCCCTGTGAGCGTCCCAATGATCCATCTTAGAAGGGGCTCGTGCATCACGCCCCGTACAGGTTCTTGTCATGCTTCTCGATGATGTCCTGAAAGCGACGGGCGAAGCGTTCGTCGGCTTTGGCCTTGGCCTCCAGCACCTCGCGGGCAAAGACCATGTGGTCTTCGTGGGCTTCCATCATCTCGGCCATGCGCTGGTTGGTGGCGGCACCAATGCCAGCCATGGCAGACTGTGCCTCCTGGTCGGTTTGCACGCCGATTTCGTTGATCTTATGGGCGACGTCCTGCTGTTGCGCCGTTTTCAGCGATTTGGTCAGGGCGTCATACAGAACGACGCGCTGCTTGGTGTCGGTTTGCAGCTTGTTGATCAGTACCATCTGAGTGGCGCCTTGGTTTTGCAAAGAATCGACCCAGGTCTTGCCCTTCTCGATATAGCGTTCCAGCGTTTGCGACTTGGCCAGCTTGACCTGTTCGTCCTGCACCATTTGGTTGTATTTGGCGTTCATTTCGGCCAGCTCAGTTTCCAGTTTGGTGCGCGCTGCGGCATCGGTTTCGTTGGCGATTTTGCCTTCCAAAGTAATGATATCAGGGTCCATCTTCGAAATATCGGTTCGGAGGCTTTCCAGTTCACCCACAGTCATTTCGCGCTCGTCCAGGGTTTCGGACAGGTTGGCTTCAACCTTGACTTTTTGTTCCTCAAGCACGGCCAGCTGCCCTTCGAGCAGTTTGGTGATCACGTCGGATTTGGATATCAAATCCTGCAGTTTGTCGTCGATGTTCGCGGTCTTGATCCGCTCCTGACGCATGCTGTCGGCTTTGTGTTTGGAGAAGATGCCAACAACGCTTTCCCAACCGGTCTTCGTGCGCATTTCATCGAAGTCTTTGGAAAAGGCAGCGGTCACATCGTCCAGACCCATGATCAGCTCGGCGATGTTGGCGTTCATCACTTCGGTGTGGGCATGCACATCTTCAAGCGAGGCGTTTTCGATATCGAGCATCGCATCTTCGCCGCCCTTGATTTTGGTGCGCGCGGTTTCGATGCGGCTTGTCAATTCTGCGATCTTGGCCTGAGCCTCCTCGACCTGAGATTGAGACTCTTTCACCTGCTGATCCAAATTCGCCATCAAACTCTCCCTATTGTGCTAATCACGATATCTTTGCCCTTAATATAGGCATTCCACGCCGGAATCTAAGCGCAAACATGACGGAATGCAGCGCCTAAATGCAGGAATTCACGCCTGAAACGGTGTTTTTTGGGGATTTAGCGGGAATCTTCTCGCAAGATATCGCTAGCGCGTTCGCCTACCATGATCGAAGGCGCATTGGTGTTGCCCGATGGGATCGTGGGAAAGATGGACGCATCTGCCACCCGCAGGCCTTGGATGCCGTGCACGCGTAGACGTTCGTCCACCACCGACTGCGCTGCCTCCTGTCCCATCCGTGCCGTACCGCACTGGTGGAACACGGTCCAGCAATCTCCGCGGACGTGCTCAAGAATGGCGGAGTCATCCTGAAGGTCCATTCCAGGTTCCATTTCGCGGTCGATTTCGGCGGACATGGAACGCGTGCCGGTGATTTTCCGGATCAGATGAAAGCCGTCGATCATGGTCTGGCAATCTTCTTCGGTGGCCAGGTAATTGGGATGCATGATTGGGGCATCGAAAGGATCAGCCGAGGCAATCTCAAGATGCCCCGACGATGTGGGCTTGCAAGGATTGAAGCCCAAACGAAACGCCGGAAAGGGATCAGGGTTCATCAAAGGCCGTACGCCTACCGGGGCGCGAGCATAGCTGAGCGGTGAGAAGTAAAGCTGCAGATCAGGCGCGCCTGCGGGATCGCCAAGATGCACAAACCCACCACCGTGATTGAGGCTCATGGACAGGGGGCCCTTGCGGGTCAGGACGTATTGCAGCCCCGCTTTCACCTTTCCAAGCATCGGGCGCAGCACCTGATTGAGGCTGGGTTGATTGGCGGCAAAAAGAAGATCGACGCCTAGATGATCCATGAGGTTTTGACCCACCTGGGGTGCATCATGCACCACATCTATGCCGTTGCGTCGCAGCAAAGCGCCGGGTCCGATGCCCGACAGTTGCAACAGTTGTGGAGTGTTTATCGCTCCGGCGCAAAGCACTACTTCGCGGGTGGCCGAGGCAGAAAGACGTTTGCCTTTTTGCAGATATTCAACCCCGGTCGCGCGCCTGTCTTCTGTCACGATACGCGTGGCATGTGCATGGGTTGCAATGTGCAAGTTGGGCCGTCCTTTGGCCGGTTTGAGATAAGCCTGCGCCGAAGAGGCGCGGATGCCGTTGCGGGTGGTGATTTGGTAGAAGTTTGACCCCTCCATCGTGCCTGCGTTGTAGTCGGCGTTGTAAGGAATGTCTGCTTCTGCCGCCCCGGCGACATAGGCGTGGGCCAAAGGGTGCATGGCGTGGGACATATCCGATACCGCAAGTGGTCCATCCGTGCCCCGGTTTTTGTCTGCAGGGCCCTGCCAACATTCCATGCGTTTGAAAACCGGCTCTACGTCCGACCACCCCCATCCTGGGGCTGTTTTGGCCCAGTCGTTGAAATCCGCGGGATGCCCCCGCACATAGACCATCGCATTGATCGCAGAGGATCCCCCCAGCACCTTGCCGCGTGGCCAATACATCTGGCGATTGGCAATGTTGGGGTCGGCTTCGGTTGCGTATTTCCAGTTGAACCGCGCGTCGTAGAAGGCCTTGCCATAGCCGATGGGCATCTGAATCCAGGGGTGGCGTCCGCGCCCTCCTGCCTCGAGCAGTAAGACCGTGACGCGCGGGTCTTCGGTTAATCTGCCGGCCAGCGCTGCACCCGCCGAACCTGCCCCCACGATCACATAGTCATACGTCGCCATACCCAGTGCCCACTTGTGCAGATATCGGTCAGATCATGTTGGCGACCATGACGAATTTGCATCCAGTTGCAACGGTTTTCTAGGGCTTTCGATCAAAGCCTTCGCACGGGCCTTTCGGGTTGCCATGCCACGCGACCTGCGCCCACTTTTTCGCGACCAACCGGGGCATTCCACCAGCTGTCGGGTCGGGGCACTTGCAGGGGCCCTTGTTTGAGGAACGTCAGCATATCAGGTGACGCCCCTTCGGGGTCGTATCGCCCGGCCAGCCAGTTCTCGACCAGCCAGCGAGTGGCACAGGCACAAGAAAAACTGGTGCCTCGCAGGGCCACGGTTGATCCGTCACTGGCGCCATCCGAAAGGATGCCAAAATGGGCTGCACCATCATCTGACGGAAATGTCACCGTGGGTGTGCCCCGCCCATTCCTGTGCAGCGCCTGACCGATGCCTGACGCGCTGTAAGGTGCCGGACGCCCATCTGTTTCGCGGTGCCCGCCAATGGTGGCGACAAAGCGGTTGGCGGCGTAGGAATTCAACGTGCCGCGACGTTGCAATCGTTTGCCATTGTCCAGAAGAGGTCCTGATGGGGCGCCGCTGACATAGGCAAAGGTGTCCGCCACGCGGCCTGTGTCCTCGAAGATCTCGTAAGAGGTGTCTTCGAAATACGAGGGTCGTGCCTGACGCTGGCCTGGTAACGTGGCCTGATCTGTTTGCACCGTGGCGCGGACGAAATGGGCGATGCTGTCGGCGTTTTTCAGGCGGATGCGCCATTTGCCTGCGGGCGCGCCCGTCTTGCTGCCCTTGTGGAATTGATCGGGGGCGAGGCACACCAAAAAGCGAAACCTGACCGATTTGCCGTCCTCGGGGGCTACGGCATCGCAGTAGATACGGCCTAGCCCATCCTGCAGCTCGGTGATTTGTCCGGACTTCGCTGGCCTAAAGGTCATGGGTGTCCCGCCAGGCGGAACAACGTCCAGCTGAATGGGAGATTTCGTGGTGCCGGGGTTCAACACTTTTTCAACCCAGATTTCCACGAAGTTTGATGTGTCATCGTTCGGGCTGATGCGCCAATCCAGCATCTCATCCTCGCCAGGTTGCAGGCCAAAGCGACCGTGCACGCGTGACAGGTTGTCGTTGCCTGCGGGCAGGATGGCATTGAACTTGGCTTGACCTAAAATCTTGTCCGCTTCGGCCAAACGCTTGGCTTCTTTCACAAACACCTGTCGTTCGTCCTTGGCTCCTGCTTGTTTGCCGAATGAAATGTTCAGCAACAAAGGTGGGGATTTGGTGAGGCCCGAGGCATGAGCCATCCGGGTGTGTGTCTCGACAATCCAGCGCATGGCGTAGACCAGATAGTAATCCAGAAATGCGCCACCCTCGCCATAGGCACTGGCCGGGGGCAGATTAACGACCAAAAGCTTTACGCGGTCGCTGAAGTCTGCCTGAGCAGAAGGATCAGCCCCAGCTACAAGCCCCATCACATGTGTGCCATGGGCCTCGCGCTTTGCGAGCGCGCGCAGGCTGTCAGGCCGGTCATAATCGACCAGCCTCGCCGCGCGGTTAAATCCGTCTTGGTCCAGCGGCCGGGTCAGATCACCCTGACTGTGCGTTTGCAAAAGCGCATCAATCTGTGCTTTGCGCAACTCTGCCCCGAAGGGCAGATGTGACGGACCACCCCAGGGTGCACCTTGTTGCCACGACGCAAAAACGCGGCTGGAGCCATCTGCATTGCGGAACCTTTTGTGCCCAAGAGCGATGTCCACGTCGATCACCCCCACGACCAGCGTATCTTCGTCCAGGGTGGGATAGACGCCCGTATCGGGCAACCAGCCTGCCCCATCGCCCAGCGCCGCGGGAAAGGACGGGTTGGCCGAGGTCTCGGGCACTGGAAACACTGACCATTCGGTGCCTGTGTTGGGCTCATAGGCCGCCGGGTTGGTGCCGAGGGCTGCCAGCGACCCTGCGCTGTCACGTAGCGTCTGAAACTCGTCCATCCGGGATAAGGCGGGCAGCATGGCCATCGGTCGTGGGCCCGGTTGCAGCATTTGCTGCATCAGCCACCAGTCCACATAGGGCGACGTGACCATCCGGGGATGGTCTTGCCACTTGGTCCAGCTGCTCATGATCCTGATCCGGTGCCCGGATCACGCCCATCACGGCGCTTCCATTCGTTGCGCGCCTTGGTCCAGCGTTTTTCCAGCAAGCCATAGGGCGAGGGCGATTTGGTGCTGGCCCGTCCTTTGACAATCTCTTCCATCGCGGTGCGGGTGAAATCCGCTTCGGGATTGGCGTTTGGATCGAAGCTGAAACTGCGCAGCTGCGTGCTGTTGGCGATGAACGACATGGCTGTGCCGATCGCACAGCCCAACGCGGCCCCGGCAGCGCTGTCCACCGGATAGTGCAGCCCGGCCACCGTGCGGTTGACTGCAATGCGCTGGGCGAGATGGAACATCGGACGATCCGCTGCCAGACTTTCGGCAGGTGTTTCGTCATACTCCAGCATCGACAAGGCTGTGGCGATGGCAAAGCTCTCGGTCGAGTGCCCTGACGGATAGGTGCTGTGCGGGGGGGTATCCAGCATCGGCATCACCCGGTCTGAAAATTCTACCGGACGCGGGGCGCGGCAGATGTGCTTGATCTGCTGCACCAGCAGAATAGCCACTTCATGTGTCAGCTCGAGCATCTCAAAGGTCACGCGACGCTTTGGCAGGTCGAACGGCCGCACTGCCGAGAAGGGCGACATGATTTCCTCGGACTGAATGAGGATTTCGGTGCTGCGATCTTCACGCAGATCCGCATAGGCCCGCAGCCATTTCGTCTGCGTGTTCAGAGTTGGCAATGTGGGTCTTTGGATCGTGCAGATTTTGGACCCATCGCACTTCAACGTCACGCTCGATGCGTCGTGCTCGATTTCGAACCGGGCAAGAATGGGGGTCAGCAGCACGTCAATCCGCCGACCACTGGGCAGGTAATCCAAATCGTTTGGGTCAGGATTCCAGTCAAAGGTGTTGTTGCCAGCGGGGGGATCCCAATAGCCTGAAAGGGCATCGTGGATCACGCTGCGTGCATCTGACACCATACCTTCGTCATCAGACAGGTAACGGCCCCCACCGCGACCTCCGCCTCGACCTCCGCCACGCCCGCCACCGCGTCCACCGCCACGACCACCGCCTCGGCCGCCACCGCGACCTCCGCCCCGGCCACCGCCTTGTGCATTTTGCGAAAACCCCATAACTCCATCTCCCTAAAAATTCTTTTTTTCCCCTACGTCAACTTCGAGAGGTTTGAATGGTGCCGTCAAGGGACCTGTGAAAGTTTCACGGTTTCTTCACGATAAGAGACGCATTCGAACGCCGTTCAGCTTAAAAGGGAAGAACTCCGCGGTGAACTCTGCTATTTGTTAAGGATGGATGGGAAGACTGACACTGTGTTCATCAGGGTGATGGGCCAATTCCGCATGACAAACGCGGAAGGGCAAGACATCACACCGGGCAGCAAAAAAGCGCAAGCGGTGCTGGCTATGTTGGCCAGTTCCTCTGATTTGCAACGCACCAGATCGTGGTTGCAAGAGCGGCTTTGGAGCCAAAGTGATTCTACGCGCGCCGCCGCAAGTCTGCGACAAACGCTCACTGCGATTCGCCGCGACTTGGGCGATTTGGCCGAAATTGTCTCCGCCACACGTCAGTCTGTAAGCCTCGATGCGAGCCAAATCACAACGGACTGGAATAAAGACTCGATCCCCGGCGAGAGCGAAGAATTCCTAGAAGGTCTGGATATTCCCGATCCGGAATTCTCGGATTGGCTAAATGGAATGCGCGGAGGCACTTCAGTGTTGCACGCGCCGATTTCGGCGCCGGCACAGCGGGCCTCGCGGTTTGGATCAGGTCGCTGGAAGCTGGCGTTGCTGAGCGGGCCGGATTCTGTATCGACCTCGTATCACCTGGAGTGCGAGTTCATTGATCTGGTCGCGCGGAACCTGAATGAGAACGGTGAGATTGAGCTGCTCTATGACGTGCCGCAAAATCCGGATGAAAATGTCTTTGTGGTCGATGTAAACGCCTTCAGCGTGGATGACGCACGGATTGGGCTGCGCATCAGTGCGCGCCATGCGGTTGAAAACCGAGTGTTCTGGTCGGAAACCGCCAGTTCCACGGATAGGTCAGGCCCGATTGAGCAAAGTCTTGATTTGCTGAATCTCGCGTTCCGACTGCAGACGTCAGTACACAAAGAGATCATGACCCTGATGGGCGGTGGCACGCAGGGGCTGTTTCCGCCGGTGCTGTTGGGCACGGCGATTCCGCAAATCTTCTCGTTCAAGCCGGGTGAAGTGGCCCGTGCCAGCCAGCTGCTGGATGAATGTCTGGATGAACGCAACGCCGCGACCTTCTGGGGCTGGCAGGCGCAGATTGCTGTGATCAATCTGATTGAACGGTTCACCGACGCGCCCGAAGCCTGCATTGAGAAGGGCAAGGCCCTGGCTGCGAAGGCGGTCGAGGCGGATCCGATGAATTCGATGGTTTTGTCCACCGCCGCGAATGCACAGATGTTGCTGGATTGGGATTTCTCGGCTGGTGCCGAGTTGGCCAGCCTTGCGATCCGGGTGAATCCGTCCAACCCGTTTGGATGGTGGTCTTATGCCAATGCGGCACTGTATTCGGATCAGCCTGACAAGTCCCTGAAGGCGGCGCAGATTGCGGCCAAGCTTTCGGCCAAGTCACCCTTGCAGTTCTGGTGTGATTTTCAGGTCGGGTTGGCTGCGCTGAACGCCGGTGATCTGAAACAGGCGGTTAAATCGCTAGAGATATCAGCGGCCCTTGCCCCGCGCTTTCGCCCTCCACGGCGGTATTTGTTGGCGCTTTACTCTCATTTGGGCCGACTTGATGACGCTGAACGTACAATCCTGCAACTGCAGAACCTTGAACCGGGGTTCACACTGGATGGGTTTTTGAACGATCCGGATTACCCGGTTAGCCTGGCCAAGCGCGCCAATATCATCGACAACCGGTTCTTCGCGCGATTGACCGATCAAAGCTCAGGTTAGAATATCTGACGATCTGGTCTGCCTTGAGGCGTGGCCATTTACGGTGCCCAAGTGCCGGAGGTGGCCAATGCACGTAACACCTCGCCGGTTTGATCCGGGCTGATGAGGGATTGGCGCACCAATATGTCAAAGCGCTGCACAAATGCGTTGATTTCGGCGCGTCCAGTCAGCACCAGATAAGCCTCGCCGAGATAGAGCGCGACACGTTGTTTGCCAAAGACTGTGAATGGCGCGGAAAAGTTTTCCGTCCCGTCATAAAGATGCAACCGAAGCGCCGGAAATCGTTCGTCGCACAAGCTGGCCATGTGCAGCAGTTGGCGTGTGCACAGATCTGGACAGGCTCCGCGCCACAACCCGCTTTGGCTGGCAAGGTCCTGCAGCGTTTGCACAGGCATAGCGATTTCCATGTCCATTTCGGTGGCTGTCAAACCGTCCAGTACGTTTTCGGCCCCGGCCCCGCGAATGTTGGACTGGGGCGGGTCGGATTGCGTATCGCCGCGCAGTTGCATGACATCAGGCAAGGTCGAGGGCACGTATCTGAGTTTGTGTCCATCGGCGTCCTTGTGCCAGGCATGTAAGGGTGATGTGGCATCGTCCTCGGCGGTTTCAATCGCCAGGCTTGAAGAGACGGATTGCCTGCCTTCGGGCGCATTGTCCAACCCCAGCAGCCAATCCACCGAGACCCCGCGTGCCACCGAAATGCGTCTGAGCGTTTCAGCCCGGGGCAGGCGATCAATCGAAGGGTCCAGAAACTGGCTGAGCGCTGAGCGATCAATGCCGGTTTCACGTAAGAACCCTGAAACGCTGCCTTGTTCGGCGGCCAGCAGCTGTTTCAACCGATCGCGAAACATCGAGGCGAGGTGACGTTTATCCATAAGGGTGGCTTAGGTGGTTTGTTGTGAAAGCACAACAAATATGGTGATTATGTTGCGAATTATCATATTCACTAACGAATACACCAGATGGACCCAACGGCCCATTTTGGGACAGATGGGCGACATATCCTGTCAGTAAGCAGAAGGCCTCATGTCCTCAGACCGCCCACAGATCATCCCCCCTGAGCGGGCCATGCGCCCTCTGGTGGAATGGCCGACCTTGGGTATGATCATTGTGTGCTATGTAGGGTGGTGGATCGCTTTAATGTGGGCACCACAATTTAGCGCAACATTGGCCGTTGTCCTTCTGGCCGTGCTGATTGCGCTGCATTCCTCTTTGCAACATGAGGTCTTGCATGGGCACCCGTTCCGGTCGGCCTTGCTGAGCGAAGCGATGGTATTTCCGGCGGTAGGGCTTTTCGTGCCTTATCAGAGGTTCCGTGATCTGCATCTGCAGCATCATTATGATCCAAACCTGACGGATCCGTATGATGACCCGGAAAGCAATTACATGGACCCGGCGGTCTGGTCAGTGACTTCGCCCCTGATGAAACGGCTGTACAGATTCAACAACCTATTGTTGGGCCGGATGGTTGTCGGGCCCATACTGTCGCTTTGGGGGCTTTACCGTGCAGACGCGATTGCTGTGGCCCAGCGGAACAGTTGCGTTACACGTGCATATCTGTGGCATGGGCTGGGTATGGTGCCAGTGCTATGGCTGGTCTGGATCAGTCCACTGTCCATTGCGACCTATCTGCTGGCCTCTTATATGGGCCTTTCATTGCTGAAAATTCGCACGTTTCTGGAACATCGGGCGCATGAAAAAGTGCCCGGGCGGACGGTGATCATCGAAAGCCGCGGGCCCTTGTCGATCCTGTTTTTGAACAACAACTATCATGCGGTCCATCATGCCAACCCGTGTCTGCCTTGGTACCAGTTGCCGGCATTCTACGCAGCGCGCCGTTCTGTGTTTCTGGAGCGGAACAAAAGCTATTTTTACAGGTCATATGCCGATGTGTTTCGGCAGTATTTTCTGCGCTCAAAAGATCCTGTTCCGCATCCATTGCGCGAAAAGGCGCATGTCGACAAAGAGCTGGAACTGTCCTGATCCAAACCAGAGCTACATGCCGCGTGGTGTGGCCAGCAGCCAAAGCCCGAACAGGGTGTATCCCAGCATGAACAGCCCAAGAGGGATCTGGCTGAGCGCCGCACGTCGCGTGTCTTTGAACAGTTTCAGTGCCGCGTGATGGGCGACCAGCACCGACAGAATGTGCCCCAGCACAACGACCCCCGCTTGCGTCAGCCAGATGGTGCGTACGCTGTCGATGGTGTTCAGAAACCCAGAGGTGACACGAATATCCGCAAGTCCAAAGAGGTTTGCGCCATTGGCAAACGGATCTCCGACAGCGGCGAGCAGATATTGACCCTCGATCAGAAATGACACCAGAAAGTGCGAGATGTGATAGCCCATGGCGATTGGCAGCACACATGGGGCGAGGGTGGCAAATACGGTCTGCGTTGAAGGCGGCGTGTGTGCGTTTTGTCCCATCGAAGCGATCGAACGGCTCATCCAACAGATCAATGTGAAGGCAGCGATCAGCCCAGCCACCGCCAGCCCCAGTCCAACCAGTGACGATGTGATCACCGCTGAGCGGCCAGGAAATTCTAGTGGGTTCACGTCAATCAGGCCGAGCCACCAAAAGGTTTCCTTGAGCCCGTCAAAACTGCCAGCTGCAAGCAAGGTGATGGCGAAGGCACCCAGCCCTACAGTATATCGGCGTGGGGTGTTCAAATCCCAACCGGGCAGGCCAAATGCTACGCTACGGCCCTCGCCAAATGGCGATACGCGGGCCAACAGGGCGAAGGCCACTGAAAATGCTTCGCATCTAGTTAACCAGGTTTGCCCGCCAAACAACGCCATGCCTGCGAAGGTGAACAGCCAATAGGACATCACAACCGCCGCCAACCGATCGGGATCACTGGGTGCTGGATCTGCGATGAAGAAGCTGAAGAACACCATGAAGATGATCCAGGCGGGCCAAACACCCCATGCTTCGGGCAGTGACATTGTAGGTGTGGCTGGTTCGCGGCCAAACACCACGCGATACACGCCACGCCATGGATTCAGCCATAGCCAAAGATCGCCCACGATCCCCAACAAGCTGACCAGCATGATCCACCAACCCGTCCAGATCATCAGCGGCAGAATGTTGTTGAGCGGCGCGCGAGGTCCATTGAAGCCGATCCAGACACAGGTGCAGACGCATAAGAACGACAGCAGGCTTGTCACATCCCGCGCGCCATCGGGCACCAAGGCACGGGCGCGATGGCGAGGTTCAAACATCCTTTCAACGGTGGGCTTGGGCAGGAGCGAAACCAGTAATATTGACGCGGCCACCGACACGCATCCCCCGATGATGTAGGCCTGTGTCGGCAAGAGCAAGACAAAGGCCTGTTCGGACACATGGGCCACCGCGGGGCTTGCGCCGCAGATCATCAAGACGAGGCAAATGAACGCAAAAAATCCGGCTGGGGTTCGCATGAAATTACGTTAGTATCCAAGGCAGTTCAGGGAAAGCGAGAAGATTAATGCGCGCACCGATTGTCATAGCCTGTTTGTCGATACTGCTGGTGGTCGGTATCCTGATCTGGCGCGGGATGGCAAAGGTCGATCCTGTTGGTCTAAGCCAGATTACAGCGCAGCCCGTGATGGGCGAGTCAGGCGTGGTGCATGTGGGTCTGACCGTGGAGACAGGCGATGCGGCTGATGTGCTGATTGATGTGACCTCGCCTGCTGCGAGTGAGGTTCTGATTGTCTCGCCCTTGAACAAGACACAGCTGACATTTCCGGCGCGCGGCACGCCTGCCTTGTCAGAAGATGGCAGCTATATTCGGCTCGTGGACGTGGAGGGTGAGATCAGCGAAGGTCGGTTGATCCCGCTGACGTTGACGTTCCTGCGTTCGGGGGAGCAGTCGGTGCGCGCGCGGGTTGGTATGAATGCTGATCCGCATGCCAAACACCGTGCGATGGCGGCGATGGCCGAGGTGGCCTCGGAGGGGCCAGCGCCTGAGATGCGAATGGCGCTGGAACCTGCTGCCAACGGAGCCACGCTGGTGCGGCTGGAAGTCGAGAATTTCACCTTTGATCCGGATAGCGAAACACCTGAGCATGTTCCGGGTCATGGTCACGCGCACCTGTATCTGGACGGCGTAAAGGTGCAGCGGATGTATGGCACTGAGGCGCTGATCGGAGCGTTGCCGTCAGGCACTTTTGAAGTGCGGGTTGATCTTAATTCTAACCTGCATGTGCCATATCGGAATGCCGATGGGCTGGTGCGTGCCGTTGAAACCTTGGTGGTGGAGTAGCAGCAACGATGATGACAAAAGCAATGCGGCGCTGGGTCGTCGCCATCATCCTTTCCGCGGGTGCGGCTGTCGCACAGGACGCAGATCTGACGATCCTGGTGGATGGTCCGCTGCTCGAGCATGGTGGATTGGTCGAGGTGACGGCTGTGCCTTCTGCAAATACCCCGACTGATGCGCAGACGATCACCGTGACTGATCGCTACGTGCGGATCGAACTGCCTTATGCACAAGGTGCGAGCTACAACTACAGATTCCGTCCCGTGCCTGCGGCAAAGTCACGCGAGGGCATGGAACGGTTTGTCACTGAAGCCCTGCGAACGGGTGGTCGTACGATCGAAGGGCCTGACGGCCCTGTCGAAGGCGATTTCCGATCCGTGCGGGTGCTGCCCTTTGCAGAATACGGCGGTGCTGATGATGCGATACGAACCGATGCAGCCTGGGGGCAGACGCAAAGCTTCGCTGATTTGCCCCCTGCGAACCATTGGGGCGCGCGGGCTCTGCCTTGGGTGTTTGACACATTCGGAGACCGCCGCACGGTGGGAATGATGTGTGGTGATCAGAGCGGTATCGAGGTCTGCACGCCGGATCCCAAAGATGCCTTGTTGATGGAGGCGTTGTGGTGGCGCAAGATTGCTGAAGGGCGGCTGGAACGGCTACGGCATAATGCTCTGGCGGCGTGTTATGACAGCGGTGGTCTTTTTGGCCGACCTGACAGTTGCGACGGCGTATCGGGCCGTGGCTGGCCCGAATATCGCCCGGCCAATTGACCGGGCGACAGGGATCAGATCAATGTGTCTAACGGTTTAGGTCACATCAAACCCAAGTGCACGCACTTGCTGGAACTTACCTGTGTCGATCAAGGCTTTGCTAACGGCAGGATCAAGAGGTTTGTCGACATACAAGAGGGCTATTGCCTCGCCACCTGCAGAGGCCCGGCCAAGTGTAAAGTTGGCGATGTTCACACCGTTTTCACCCAGAATCTGCCCCAAGGTGCCGATGATCCCCGGCTCATCCCGATTGGTGGTGTAAAGCATATGCTGGCCTATTTCAGCGTCGATGTTGATGCCTTTGATTTGGATGAAGCGCGGTTTGCCGTCGCTGAACACCGTTCCCCCGATCGAGCGTTCGCGCTCGGTGGTCACAACAGTCAGCTTGATATAGCCCTCGAACACGCCAGATTTGTCCTGTTTGGTGGTCGAGATCTTGATGCCACGTTCCTTGGCTACGACGGGGGCGGAGACCATGTTCACCTCGGGGTTCACCGATTTCATAATGCCTGCCACAGCTGCCGAGGTCAGAGCGTCAATGTTCATGTCGCTGACCACACCATCATAGAGAATGTTGATGGCTTTGATCGGCTCGTCTGTCATCTGGCCGATGAAGTTACCAACATGGCCTGCCAGTTGGATCCAGGGCGCCATAACCTTGGCCTCTTCGGCGGTGACTGATGGCATGTTAAGCGCGTTGGTCACGGCCCCGGTCAGCAGGTAATCCGACATCTGTTCGGCCACTTGCAAGGCGACGTTTTCCTGCGCCTCGGTTGTGGCTGCACCCAGGTGGGGTGTGACGACCACGTTGGGCAGGTTGAACAGCGGATTTTCATTGGCTGGTTCCGACGCAAAGACGTCAAAGGCTGCGCCCGCGACATGGCCGGATTTGAGCAGGTCGGCCAAGGCCTCTTCGTCCACCAGGCCGCCACGGGCGCAGTTTATGATGCGCACGCCGGGTTTGGTTTTGGCCAGATTTTCCGCCGACAAGATGTTGCGGGTCTGGTCGGTCAGGGGCACGTGCAAGGTGATGAAGTTGGCACGCGCCAGCAGCTCGTCAAGCTCGACCTTCTCGACACCCATCTTGTCGGCCTTTTCTTCGCTGAGGAAGGGGTCATAGGCGATGACTTTCATCTTGAGGCCCAAGGCGCGTGCGCAGACAATCCCGCCGATGTTGCCCGCCCCGATCACTCCAAGGGTTTTGCCGGTCAGTTCTACGCCCATGAAGCGGGATTTTTCCCATTTGCCAGCATGGGTTGAGGCGGAGGCCTCGGGCAATTGACGCGCCACTGCGAACATTAGGGCAATCGCGTGTTCGGCAGTCGTGATCATGTTGCCGAAGGGTGTGTTCATCACGATCACGCCTTTGCGGCTGGCGGCGTCTTTGTCTATGTTATCGGTGCCGATACCTGCCCGGGCTATGACCTTGAGATTGTCTGCGGCATCGAGGATTTTTTCGGTCACTTTGGTGGCGGAGCGGATCGCGAGGCCATCATATTGGCCGATGATCTCGCGCAGTTTTTCTTTGTCTTTGCCCACGTCGGGCATGAAATCCACATCAATGCCGCGGTCGCGGAAAATCTGGACGGCGGTTTCACTGAGTTTGTCAGAGACGAGTACTTTGGGAGCCATGTGTCTGGTCCTTTCGAATTTGAATGTCGGCGGTGTGGCGGGCTGAAGCCCGCCCTACGATTATGGGGTATGGTGTACGTAGGCCGGGGCTTCAGCCCGGCGTTGCGATCTCGGCCTCGAAGGCCCATATGATCCAAGGCATCAAGGTGGCCACGTCAGAGGTTTCGACCGTGCCACCACACCAGATCCGCAGGCCTGGAGGGGCATCACGGTAAGCACCGATATCATGGGCCACACCAGCATCATCCAGCCGTTTGGCCACTGCTTTGGCGAAAGCCGCACCATCAGAGATGCGTGCATCAGTGAACTTCAGACATACGGAAGTGTTGGAGCGCAATGCATCGTCTTCGGCCAAATTGGCAATCCAGTCGTTTTGATCACAGAACTCCGCAATCGCGGCGGCGTTGGCATTGGCGCGGGCGATGAGGCCTTGCAACCCACCTACGGAACGGGCCCATTCAAGCGCAAGTAGGTAGTCCTCAACCGCCAGCATGGAGGGCGTGTTGATGGTGGCCCCTTCAAAGATACCGTCGATCAGTTTGCCGCCTTTGGTGAGGCGGAAGATTTTGGGCAGGGGCCATGGTGGTGTGTAGCTTTCCAGCCGTTCCACCGCACGCGGGCTGAGCACCAGCATCCCGTGGGCCGCTTCGCCACCCAGAACTTTCTGCCAGCTGAAGGTGGTCGCATCCAACTTTTCCCACGGCAGGTCCTGCGCGAAGGCGGCGGAGGTGGCATCGCAGATGGTCAGCCCGGCGCGATCTGGTTTGATCCAGTCGCCGTTCGGGACACGAACGCCTGCCGTGGTGCCGTTCCAGGTGAACACGACGTCATTGTCGGTATCGACACCTGACAGGTCGACGATCTTACCGTAGTCCGCTGTTTTGACCTGAGCGTCGAGTTTCAGCTGCTTGACCACATCCGTGACCCAGCCTGAGCCAAAACTTTCCCAAGCGAGCATCTCGACCGGACGTTCGCCAAGCAGGTTCCACATGGCCATTTCCATGGCACCTGTATCAGAGGCTGGCACGATGCCGATTTTGTAATTAGCCGGAATGCCCAGCACCTCGCGGGTGCCCTCGATGGCGGCTTTCAGACGGGATTTGCCCACGGCGGCACGGTGGCTGCGGCCCAAAGGGGCACCTGCCAGTTGCGATACATCAAATGTGGGGGGTTTGGCGCAAGGGCCAGAGGAAAAACGCGGATTTGCCGGCCGCGGTGCCGGTTCTTGGATCGTCATTGCTGCTATCCTTCCAGATAAGCGCCCTTCGTTGGGGAAGGGTGTCCCACGAAACGGGGTATGCCCCTTTCAGAAGAGCCGCAAGACCCAAAATGAAGCACCCGCGCCGGTTTGGCGTTCAAATGCGACCTGTTTGGTTCCGATGGGAAACTTGTGGCCTATCGCAGGGATCAGGGCTGGTGGAGCGCCAAGTGAGTATCTATGGAAAGAAGAAGCATAGACCCCGAGAGGAAACAGATATGTATGTCGTCACCCTTTTGAGCGCACCCGGGAAGGGGCCGCTTGATGCAGCATTGGCCACGTCCTTGCGCAATGCTTGGGGTGGGGGCGATGTGGTGTGGTTGGCCCCGGATGAGGCGGTGGAGTTCACTATTCCTGTTCTACCCGGCAACCGTTGGGAGGCCTGGGATGACCTGCAATCGTGGCAGATTGATCTGATCATTCAGCCCAGCGAGGGACGGCGCAAGAAGATGCTGTTGGCGGATATGGACAGCACCATGATCCAGCAGGAGTGCATTGATGAGCTGGCCGAGGAGGCAGGCGTCGGCACACATGTCAAAGACATCACCGCGCGCGCCATGAATGGTGAATTGGATTTTGAGGAAGCGCTGATCGAACGCGTTGCCCTGTTGCATGGTTTGGACGTGGCGGTGATCGCGCAGGTGATCGAAAACCGCATCACCTTTATGCCCGGAGGTGCCACATTATTGGCCACCATGAAGGCCAATGGCGCTTATGCAGCTTTGGTGTCGGGTGGGTTTACGGCCTTTACGCAAATGGTGGCGGCCAAGCTGGGGTTCGATGAGAACCGTGCGAATGAGTTGCTGGTTGAAAACGGTGTTCTGACCGGACAGGTCGGCAGGCCCATTCTTGGGCGCGACGCCAAGGTTGAGGCCTTGGACGAGATCTCGGGGCGGTTGGGTTTGATTGAGGCGGATGTCATTGCCGTCGGGGACGGGGCCAATGATCTGGGGATGCTGGAGCGTGCAGGTACAGGTGTTGCCCTGCATGCCAAGCCGTCAGTTGCGTCGCAATGCGATGTGCGGATTAATCATGGGGATCTGACCGGGCTGCTTTATGTGCAAGGCTATGCGCGGGATGAGTTTGTCTTCGCCAACTAATTAGCTTTACAGTTAATTAATGTTATAGTTAATTACTTCTCATGAGTGAATTGATTCGTACCTTTGCAGCCTTGTCCGACCACACTCGGTTTGCCGTGGTCGAACGGTTGATGGCCGAAGGTGAACTGTCGGCCGGTGCGCTGGTCGAGACCGCCAATATGAGTGCGCCTGCGATGTCGCGGCATCTGAAGGTTTTGCGCGAAGCGGGGCTGGTTCAGCAACGCGTGCTTGGCACCAGTCGTTTATATTCGGTGCGACCCGAAGGGCTGAAGGCCGTGGCAGACTGGACCAAAGATCACCGTGCGTTCTGGGAGGCAGGTCTGGACCGGTTGGAGGCCATGCTGGCGCTGGACGAAAAGGATCATTCGAATGGCTGACGTGCAAATTGTCCGGGTGTTCAAAACCACTCCGGAACGGCTCTTTGCCGCAATTACTGAAAAGGCTGAAGTGATCCAGTGGTGGGGGCATGATGGGATGACCCTGCCCGAGCATCAGTTGGACTTCAGTCAGACAGGCCCCTGGCATTCGGAAATGCTCAGCGAGGAGGGGAACGTGTTTCGAATGGAGGGGCAGGTGACCCATGTCGATGCCCCGCATTCTGTCGGTTTCACCTGGAGCTGGCGCCAACCTGAGGCGATGCGCGCCCCGGAAAGCCATGTGACATTTACAGTTAGACCCGTTTCAGACGGTGCCGAGCTGACAATCGACCATCGCGGCGTGCCTGATGACGAGCGTGGGGCAAATCACGAAAGAGGTTGGACCATCGGCCCCATGGTGCGGCTGGAGCGGTATGTGGCGTCTCTGAACGCTTGAAACTTAACCTGAGGAGGAAAGACAATGGCGAAGTTTATGTTGGCCTATCACGGGGGGGGTATGCCCGAAACACCCGAAGAAGGTGCCAAGGAAATGGCCAAGTGGCAGGCCTGGCTAGGTGGGATGGGATCCTCCTGTGCGGATATGGGCAACCCGGTGGGCATGTCGAAAACTGTGACCGCTGGTGGGGTTGAGGACAACGGCGGAGCCAACCCCTTGTCGGGATATTCTATCGTTGAAGCCGCCGATGTGGACGCGGCCTGTGAAATGGCCAAAGGCTGTCCGATCCTCGAAGGCGGCAAAGGCACGGTCGAAGTGGCCCCGATCGTCGAAATGTAATCAGCTACTCACCGGCCCTTCGATACTTCCCGCGGGAACGACCGTCAGGGCCGGCGGTATTCGCGTCACGCCGCCAGAGTTGCGCGTGTCTGGTCGATTATCAGTGCAGCTTGGGCTGCTTCGCGGCCCTTTTCGACGAAATGCGTGCGGTAGATTGCGTTGTGATGATCTGTGTCCTGATATTGATGCGGGGTCAAAGATACGGATAGCACGGGTACGCCGCTGTCCAATCCCGCGCGCATCAAACCATCGACGACCGCCTGCGCCACAAAATCATGTCGGTAAATGCCGCCATCCACCACGAAGGCGGCTGCTGCCACAGCTGCGTATTGACCAGAAGTTGCCAGATCGCGGGCCAGCAGGGGCATCTCAAACGCGCCGGGGACGTCATAGACATCAATCTGTGCCATGGGGATCAGCTCGGCAAAGCCGTCCAAAGCGCGGTCAACAATATCGGAATGCCAGTTTGCCTTGATGAAGGCGTATCGGGGAAGTGTCATTGGTGCTCCTTTCGCATTTTGACACGTCACCAGGGGGTATCAAACGAAAGGTTGCACGCAGGCAGGATTGCCCAAACGCACCTTGTCGCTCTCTTTCATCCGGACTGTGACCGTCGGCTCTGGAGTTGCACCAGATCTGCTTGGCACCTTGGAGATATCCAAGGCCGCTCGCGGGCTTTGAACGTCGCCGTCCATTTACCGCCGGTGGGGAATTTCACCCCGCCCTGAGAACAATACGGAGAATGAGAGAGAACGCCGCGCGCTGCAAGCCTGATTTGCGACAATGCAGACACGAAAAGGCCCCGGGGCGGGCAGGCGTTATGCCCCGGGGCAAGGTTTGGGTGGTGTTTGCCCAGTGTTCGGCTGGATCAGCCTTCGCTAGGCAGGGTGCCTGCTTCTTGGGCCGCGGCGACTTCGTCTTCGGTCAAGACGCCATCGGCGTTTGTGTCCACTGCGGTAAAGATCGCGGTGTCGGCTTCGGGGTGAGCGGTCTGGAATTCAGACATCGAGACAGCGCCATCGCCATCCGCGTCCATCGAGTCTGATGCCAGGGCAGCAGCAGGAATCGTCAGGGCAACGGCAAAGGCGGTGGCGGTCATTTTCTTAATCATGTCAGGTTCCTTTCGAGACAAGTCCGGACGCATGGGTGCGTCTCAGATGTCGGGACACTGGAACCGGATTGAGGGATTGTCTGCCACGGTGGGTGTTCTGGCCCGAAAACTGCGAAAACGGGCCGAAACCTGCGCTTCAATGTGGCAGACGATTGCCACAGGCCCCAAAGGCCCATCCCATGGGCGGGACGCTGCCGAAGAGACAGGCCGGATTTGGCGGAAATCTACGTAAAGTTCGGGGCAGATCATCGCAGTGCAGCGGCCGCCCGCATGGATCCGGTTTCGATTCCGTTCCAGTTGCGGATGGCAGTATCGAGATACAGACGTGCCGTGGGGTGGTCTTTGTCCAAGACACCCAGCCGCACCAACAGCGCTGTGATTGCGCATTCCGAGGCGCGCGTGGCCCCATCGCTGATCTTCAGCGCGATTCCGAGTTTGCGCGCGGGCAGGATTGCGATGAAGTATCCTTCGGCGCCGGTTTTTAGAGCCACGGGCTCGGCGCAGGCGCGCATCAGGTTGGTACAGGCGCGGGTTTCTCCGGCAACCAAATCAGGATGCGCAATCATCGCATCACGCAACTGCGCTGCGGCGGTTGCGCGGGTGCCATTGCCCTGACGTGCCGCAGCAAAAAACCCCATGGCCCGCGCCATACCATGCAGGCTGGTCAGATGGTTGGGGGCAGAGCATCCGTCGATGCCGTAGCCGGGGCTGTTCACCTGTGTCAGTTCCTCAAAAGCAGTAAGGCAAGCGCGTTGCACAGGATGGTCGATGTCTACGTATTCCGGCCCGGCTTTGAGGTGGTCCGTCAGAGTCAGAAACCCGCAATGTTTGCCGGAACAATTGTTGTGGTACTGGCATGGGCTGTCGCTCGCACGGATCAGCGCGTCTCGGGTCGGGATGTCGCCCGGTTCCTGAGCGCCACATCGAAAATCAGAATCAGATTTCCCCAGGTTCATCAGCCAGGTCTGAACACGGTCCGTGTGAATGGCTGCCGCATTGTGTGAGGCACAGGCCAAGGCCAGATGTTCGGGCGTCAGACCATATGCTGCGGCTGCGCCGCTTTCGATCAGAGGGAGGGCCTGGATCATCTTGGACGAGCTGCGCGGATAGATCATCGCCTCGGGATTGCCCCAACTTTCGACGATTTGGCCGGTGTCATCACAGATCACAGCATGACCCATGTGCAAGCTTTCCACGATCGGCCCCCGCCAAATTTCGACCAAAGGAGCTGGATTTGTCATAAATGTGATCCCTTACCTGCGGAAAACGCGCGAAAAATTGCCAATTCTTTCTTTCACATCTCGCCTGTTTCAGTCTAATATTGCAATGTCGAGTAAGAAGCGACCGCGATCAAACAGAAATCCAAGAAGGATTCATGCGGTTGAATTATAATTGAGGCAAGGACAGCTTGGAGGCTGGACACATGGTATCATGGTTTGCACGTGGATTGGCCGGATCGGTCATGGCCGTCATGGCGACAACGGGCGTAGAGGCGCAGGAAAGCACCAATCAGGTTGCGGCAAAAACCGCCTGGAGCGTGTTTGAAGACAAAAACCCCCGCGAATGCTGGGCGGTGTCTTCGCCCACCGAGACGGTTAACAAAAAAGACGGACGGGTCGTAGCTGTGCGTCGCGGCGACATCCTGCTGATGACATTCTTCCGGCCCAGTGCCGGGGTAAAGGGCCAGCTTGCATTTACTGGTGGCTACCCTTTTGCCAGCGGATCGACCGTCAATCTGAACATCAGCGGCAATTCGTTTGAGTTGTTTAGCGAAGGCGAATGGGCTTGGCCTGCTTCGGCGGCGGATGATGCCAAGATCATCGCAGCCCTGAAGCGCGGTGCGGATGCCAAGCTGTCAGCGCGGTCGTCACGTGGCACGCAGACGTTTGATACGTTTTCGCTGATGGGCTTTACGGCTGCGGTCGAAGAAGCCGAGAAGCGCTGCCAATAATCCGCCTGATCTGACGATCAGACACATAGGTCGAAGGCGCGGGATTTGATCCAGCGCCTTTTCCACTTGTGTGGTTATCTGGGTGCCGCCGCCCGGCGCAGCCTGTCATTGATCGCAAGACCAAGACCTGTTTCCGGGATCGGAGAGACCGCAATGATCTGCGCGCCGGAGTTATCCAACTTGTGCAAATGCCCGAACAGAGCGGCGGCTGCCTCAACCAGATCGCCTGCGGCGGACAGGTTGAGATCACACTCTACCGCTCCGAAGCCCAGAAGCACCTCACCTGAGCGTCGTTCTTCGGCATTCAGGCGCATCGCGGCCCCCGGTGCGTAATGCGATGCCATTTGCCCTGGGGCCGTCAATGTACCGTCGCCAATATGTGCAGCCAAAGGTGCGCCTAGGGCGTGTGCCGCGGCCTCTGCGGGTAGGCCACCAGGACGCAGCAGGGTGGGGGTGTCGGTCAGGCCGATGATGGTGCTTTCCAACCCCACATCACAGGCGCCGCCGTCTAGTATCCCGGCAATGCGCCCGTCCAGCCCTTGGGCTACGTGGGCCGCTGTTGTGGGGCTGATCTTTCCTGACGGGTTGGCAGACGGGGCCGCAACAGGCCCACCAAAGGCACGCAATAAAGTCTGAGCGACCGGATTGGCGGGCAGACGAATGGCCAGAGATTCCAGCTCCGCCGTCACAAGGGGCGAAAGCCCGTGGCCTTCTTTCAAAGGCAACACCAAAGTCAAAGGTCCGGGCCAGAAGGCCGAGGCCAGAATGTCTGCTGCATCGGACCAATGGACCAATGATTTGGCCTCTTCGATTGAGGGCACATGCACGATGAGGGGGTTGAAGCGTGGGCGGCCCTTGGCGTCGAAAATCCGCGCCACCGCCACGTCATTGCACGCATCCCCGCCAAGCCCATAGACCGTCTCGGTCGGGAAGGCGACGAGATTGCCCTGCGACAGCAAAGCCACAGCACGGGCATAGCCCTGTGGATCGGGCTCAAGCATTTCGGTTGTCATTGGCATTTGGCACTCTGACGCGGCGTTTCGGTTGCTGGCAGATAGGTTTCGCTTACTCTGCCCCTCAAGTCGAATTGCATATAAGGGGCGCGGCGCAATGCCAAGCCACCCCGTAAAAGTTAACCCGCAGGAGAGCCCGCATGACCTATCGCGCGCCAGTCGAAGAATTTCGGTTTCTGTTTGATCATGTCGTGAAGTTTGATCAGGTGTCGGCCACCGACCGCTTTGCCGAAGCGACGGGTGACATGACTGCAGCAATCCTGACCGAAGCGGGGCGCATGTGCGAAGATGTCCTGGCGCCGCTTCAGCGCAGTGGAGACATGCACCCGGCCTATCTGGAAAATGGTGTCGTGCGCACCAGCCCAGGATTTGTCGAGGGCTACAAGGCGATCGCTGAGGGTGGGTGGGTGTCCATTGCCGCTGATCCGGAACATGGTGGGATGGGTTTGCCGATCAGCCTGACTTCGGCGGTGAATGAGATGATGGCCAGTGCTTGTCTGAGCCTGCAAGTCAGCCCGTTGATGACCCAAGGCCAGATCGAAGCCTTGGAACATCACGCCAGTGACGAGATCAAGGCGATTTATCTGCCCAAGCTGGTCAGCGGCGAATGGCACGGCACGATGAACCTGACCGAGGCGCATGCAGGCAGTGATGTCGGCGCGTTGAGGACCAAGGCAGAGCCGCGTTCGGATGGCAGTTATGCGATCTCCGGCCAGAAGGTCTATATCAGCTGGGGCGACAGCGACCTGACCACCAATACCTGTCATCTGGTGTTAGCGCGCCTGCCCGATGCGCCGGAGGGCACCAAGGGCATCAGTCTCTTTATGGTGCCAAAGTTTCTGCCGGATGATACCGGCACGCCCGGCCCGGCCAACAGCCTGAGTGTTGTCAGTCTGGAACATAAGATGGGCCTGCATGGCAGCCCGACTGCCGTGATGCAGTTTGATGGGGCTCAGGGCTGGTTGGTTGGCCGTGAAAACGACGGCATGCGCTGCATGTTCACGATGATGAACAACGCCCGCCTTGGGGTGGGGGTGCAGGGCATCGGAGTGGCTGAGGCCGCGATGCAACACGCGTTGAGCTATGCCCAAGAGCGCAAGCAAGGGCGCACTCCGGTTGAGGGTGAGGGCACGATCATTGATCATGCCGATGTGCGCCGGATGCTGGCTACGATGAAGGCTGATACCTTCGCGGCGCGGTCGATTGCCTTGGCCAATGCCGTTGCCATCGACATGGCGCAGGCGATAGGGGGCACGGACTGGGAAGCGCGTGCCGCCTTTCTGACACCGATCACCAAGGCCTTTGGGACGGAAACAGGCATGTGCGTGGCCGATATGGGCATCCAGGTGCATGGCGGCATGGGGTTTATCGAGGAAACCGGTGCTGCACAGTATCTAAGGGATGTGCGTGTCACGGCGATTTACGAGGGCACCAATGGCATTCAGTCGATGGATCTTGTCGGTCGCAAGATGATGGACGGAGGTGAAGCTGCTTCCGCCTTGCTCGACGAAATCGAAGCGCATGCCGAAGGGGCGCGCGCGCAGATGCCGGATCTGGCCGAGCCCGTGTGGCAAGCCTCGGAAACCCTGCGCGAAGCAACCGAGTGGATGGTCTCACAACCGGATATGAATGCACGCTTTGCCGGGTCTTTGCCGTTCCTGCGTGCCTTTGCGCGGGTGTTGGGGGGGCATTTCCATCTGACCGCCGCGATGGCCGAAGGCGGTGAAGGGACACGCAGCCGACTTGCACGGTTTTACATTACCCGGCTTTTGCCTCAGCATGTGGGTTTGTTGACCCAAGCCACTGCAGGAGCCGAAGATTTGTACGCCATAACTGCCGAAGACCTGAGCGCGTGAATAAAACCTTTGAACCGCTGAGGTTCCCCTGGCCAACTCCGCCCGCCAATGGCGAAGCGATTGAGGTGGCCGATGGGGTTTTGTGGATCAGATTGCCTCTGCCCATGGCGTTGGATCATGTCAATGTCTACGCGCTGGACGAAGGCGACAGCTGGACGGTGGTGGATACCGGTATCCACTCCAAACGCTCGGTCAAGCTGTGGGAAGATGTGTTGGCGGGCCCGTTGCAGGGCAAACCCGTCGCCCGTGTGATTCTGACCCATCACCATCCGGATCATGTGGGCATGGCGGGATGGCTGATGGATCGCTTTGGCGCGGAACTGCTGACCACGCGGACCGCCTGGTTGATGGCGCGGATGCTGATTTTGGACGAAGAGCAGCGCCCGACCGAAGAAGCCCTGCGCCACTGGCGCCGTGCCGGGATGGCTCCTGAGATCTACGACAAGCGTAAGAACGACCGCCCTTACAATTTCGCCGATGTCTGCCACCCGCTGCCCGTGGGTTACACCCGGTTGAAACAGGATGACACGCTGACCGCCGCCGGGCGAATCTGGGACGTGAATATCGGCAATGGTCACGCGCCGGAACATCTGACGCTTTGGAGCCAGGACGACAATCTCGTGATCGCTGGGGATCAGATCATCAGCTCGATCAGCCCTAACATCGGTGTCTACCCCACCGAGCCCGAGGCTGATCCGGTGGGCGATTGGATGGAGGCCTGTGAACGGTTCAGGACGCTGGCACGCGAGGATCATCTGGTCCTGTCAGGCCACAAGACCCCGTTCACTGGACTGCCGGTGCGTATGCGCCAATTGATCGAGAATCATCATGGCTGTCTGGAACGACTGTTGGCGCATCTGGTCACGCCCAAAGTGGCGTCTGACTGCTTTGCCCCACTCTTCAAACGGAAAATTGATGAGGGGATTTACGGATTGGCCCTTGTGGAAGCGGTGGCACACCTTAACCATTTGCTTCAAACAGGGCAGATTACACGTACCATGCGTGACGACGGTGCATGGCTGTGGCAAGCGAAAGGGTGAGTGCGATGGATGACAAGATTGAAACCTCGGCAGAATTGGCAGAGGCCGCGGCGCTGCCCCGGTGCGAAGAAATCCACTCGAACCCCGAAGATCAGGCAAGATGTCTGACCCAGAGATCCGAAGCGCTGCGCAAACAGCCGATGGCCCAGAAGAGCCCGGCTGAATGGGCCTATGAGCGGTTGATTCTGTATATCCAGAACTTTGAAGAGACGCTGGACAACGAGCATGAGGTCGCCATGGGTTTCACCGGGGCTGAAGCCGGGATCATGCGGATCGAAGGGATGGGGTTTTTCGACCCTGATATCATCACGTTTTATGGCAGTGATCCGGCCGGAATGAAAACCCAGCAAATCCAGCATGTCAGCCAGTTGAATGTGATCCTGCGCGCCTTGCCCACCGAGGTCGATGTGGCCGAGCCAGAACGGATCGGATTCCGCCTGGCCCAAGGCCTCAGTCAAGATGACACAGGTGCCAGCTAGGTGGTGACAGTGCATGGGAAATGCAGTATCAACGCGCCTGATTTACATAACAATATCCAACGGAGATGACGCATATGTCTGATCACAAACACGGCGAAATGAACACCGAAGTGCAAGAGAAGACCTTTGAAGGGTTTATCAAGGCGTCGACCTATGTTGCGGTCTTCAGCGTTTGTGTTCTGATTTTTATGGCGTTGGTTAACTCCTGACGCCTTTGCGCACTGCCGCGACGCTAGGATGGGGGACGCCGATGCGTAAGATAATTGCTGGATTGCTCACTTTGGTGATGCTGGCCGGGTGTGGCACGAACGAGGTTGTTTTTGACGACGAAGAATTTGTGCGTTCCAAAATCTACCGTCATGATGGTCCGCCGCGCATCACGCTGTTGACGATGATCAACAATTCCACCGGGTCAGGTGCGCATACATCGATGATCATCAACGCCTCTCAGCGGGTGATCTGGGACCCGGCCGGATCGTTCCGCCACAAGAGTATTCCCGAACGCAACGATGTGGTTTTTGGGGTGACACCGGCCGTGGCAGATTCCTATGTTCGCTATCATGCGCGCGAAACTTTTCATGTGCGGGTGCAAGAGCTGGATGTGTCTCCTGAAGTGGCCGAAGGGATCATGCGCGCCGCGATGGAATACGGCACCGTGCCCCGCGCCCAATGTGCGCTGAGCACTTCTGATATCTTGTCGCGGTTCTTCCCGAACAACGTCCAGAAAGGCTGGTATCCCAAGAAGCTGGCCGACGGGTTCCAGACCCTCCCGGGCGTGCGCAACCGGGTGCTGCGCGAATATGACAGCGATGACAACAGCCGTGTTCTGGAAGAATGGGACCCCACCCGTCTGCGCGCCGAGCGGTTGTTGAGCGATTCCTAACAAAAAAGGCGCGCTGCTGCGGCGCGCCCTTTCGCAGAATGTGTTAACCCCTGGCGTGAGAACCGCCGGGGGTTTTGCTTATTCGGCGTACCAGTCGTCGATGATCTTGGCTGCCTCCTGAGCAGTTTCCACGAAACGGAACAGCTCCAGATCTTCGGCACTGATGGTGCCGGCCTCGGACAGGGCTTCCCAGTTGATGATCGAGCGCCAGAATTCTTCACCAAACAGCAGGAACGGCACGGGCTTCATGCGTTGGGTCTGGATTAGGGTGAGAGCTTCGAACATTTCATCCAGGGTGCCAAACCCGCCCGGGAAGCAGCACACGGCCTTGGCGCGCATCAGGAAGTGCATTTTGCGAATGGCAAAATAGTGGAAGTTGAAACACAGACCCGGCGTGACGTATTCATTCGGGGCCTGTTCAAACGGCAGCACGATGTTCAGGCCAATCGAATTGCCGCCTGCATCCACAGCGCCGCGGTTGCCTGCCTCCATGACACCGGGTCCACCACCTGTTGAAACGACATATTCCTTGCCGTAACTCGCCATGGATTTTTCGGTCATCAGCCGGGCGAACTCTCGGGCTTCGTCATAGTAATGTGACAGCTTGGCCAAAGTTTCCGTACGGGCCTGATCCTTGTGTTCAGGATCCGGGATACGCGCGCCCCCAAACAGCACCACGGTGCTTTCGATGCCGCGTTCGTTCAGGATCATCTCGGGTTTGAGCAGCTCCAGCTGCAACCGCACGGGGCGCAGCTCTTCGCGGCACATGAAATCCTCATCCGCGAAGGCCAGCTTGTAGGCAGGCGCACGGGTTTGCGGCGTGTCGGGAACCTGTTCAGCCGTACGTTTGTCGGTGCCGGAATCGCGGAACTGGCTGTTACGATCGTCTTTCATTTACATAGGGTCCTTGTTGGGCTCTTTTCCCAAGAGGTATAGGGTTTGCACAGAGATGACCAGTAACAGGGGTGCGATCATTGAATTGGACAGAAACGATATCGGCGGCCTCCGCCCGGATTGAAAGGCATGTTCGACGCACTCCGATTCTGCAGGATGGCGGACTAGGTTTGGGGTATCCTGTGGCTTTGAAACTGGAGCATATGCAGCACACTGGCAGCTTTAAGGCACGTGGTGCGTTCAACACTTTGCTGTCGCAGCCCGTGCCAGAGGCTGGATTGGTTGCGGCATCCGGGGGCAATCATGGGGCAGCAGTCGCCTATGCCGCGCAGGCGCTGGGGCACCGGGCCAAAGTCTTTGTGCCTGAAATGGCGGGGCCGGCGAAGATTGCCCTGATCGAACGCTCGGGTGCTGATCTGGAGGTTGTTGAGGGGGCATACGCCAATGCGTTGCAAGGCGCGCGCGCCTATGAGGCCGACACAGGTGCGATGCAGGTCCATGCCTATGATGCAGCGGCCACAGTGGCTGGTCAGGGCACGGTCATGGCCGAATGGGAGAATCAGGGCTTGGACGCCGATACGGTATTGATTGCCGTGGGGGGCGGTGGATTGATCGCAGGCGCGCTGGGCTGGTTGCAAGGGCGGCGCAAGGTGGTCGCGGTAGAGCCCGTGACCTGTGCCGCATTGCACGCAGCCTCGCAGGCAGGGCAGCCCGTGGATGTGGAAGTGTCCGGCGTGGCAGCCAATGCTCTGGGTGCGCGGCGGATTGGCGACATTTGTTATGATCTGGCCTGCGGGTCGGGGATCGAAACAGTGCTGGTTGAAGATGCCGCAATCACCGAGGCGCAGGCTGTGCTGTGGCGCGACCTGCGGCAATGGGTGGAGCCTGCCGGGGCGGCTGCCTTGGCGGCTTTGATCAGCGGAGCCTACCAGCCCGCGCCGGATGAGCGTGTTGCGGTTCTGGTGTGTGGGGGCAATGTGGCGCCTGACCCTCTGGGATAAAGGCGCTTTCGGGCGCTCCCACCCGCCCACCCCGCACCCCAAAGCGCCTTTGCGTGGCGCAGATTGCGCCGCTTGGGTCGCATTGCGCTGCGCGCCGGGTCAAAGTATAGGCCAAAGCGATACCAATAGATGTTCAACAAAAGGCTGCACCTCATGTCTAACGCCCAACTGGAATCCGCGATCGAAGCTGCCTGGGAGGCTAGCGATAGCATCACGCCCGCCACCACAGGTGAAACGCGCGAGGCTATTGAAGACACGCTGAATGCGCTGGACAGCGGCACGTTGCGCGTGGCCGAGCGTCTGGGCAGCGGCGAGTGGCATGTGAATCAATGGGCCAAGAAGGCCGTGCTGTTGTCGTTCCGTCTGCGCGATATGGATGTGATCGAAGGCGGGCCGGACAATGCTGGCTGGTGGGACAAAGTGCCCTCTAAGTTTGATGGCTGGGGCGAAAATCAATGGCGAGAAGCGGGGTTCCGTGCTGTGCCGGGTTCTATCGTACGTCGTTCGGCCTATGTTGCACCCGGTGTGGTGTTGATGCCCTCATTTGTGAACATCGGTGCCTATGTCGACGAAGGCTCGATGGTGGATGGCTGGGCCACGGTGGGCAGCTGCGCCCAGATCGGCAAGAACGTACACCTGTCGGGTGGCGTGGGCATTGGCGGCGTGTTGGAGCCGATGCAGGCCGGACCTACGATTATCGAAGACAATTGCTTTATTGGCGCGCGGTCTGAAGTCGTAGAAGGCTGCATCGTACGCGAAGGGTCGGTTCTGGGAATGGGTGTCTTTATCGGCCAGTCCACCAAGATCGTGGACCGTGAAACCGGCGAAGTGATGTACGGAGAAGTACCACCCTATTCGGTTGTCGTCGCCGGTTCGATGCCGACCAAGAACAACATCAGCCTGTATTGCGCGGTGATTGTGAAGCGTGTGGACGAAAAGACCCGTTCAAAAACAGGCATCAACGAGCTGTTGCGCGACTGATCCAGCACCAGGCACGCGGCGCTACTTTTGAGGTTTATCCCCGACAGCGCCGCCTGCCTTTTTCCAACCAGCGAAGCCGTCTTCGATGTGGCTGACATTCTCAAGCCCCATGTCCTGCGCAGTTTTCGCCGAAAGTGCAGATCGCCAGCCCGACGCGCAGTAAAACACAAAACGGTTTGCTGTTTGAAAAACAGGCTTGGCATAGGGGCTTTCGGGATCAATCCAGAACTCCAGCATGCCCCGGGGGCAGTGAAATGCGCCGGGGATCATGCCGTCACGCTCAAGCTCACGAGGATCGCGCAGGTCAACAAGAGTGACACCGTTTTGGTTGGGCAGGTCCAGCAGCTTGGTGGCGGGCGCGTGTTCAACCATAGTGTTGGCCTCTGCGACCATATCTTTGATGCGCTTCATGTATCAGATCCCTCGTGTTGCGTGACTTGCCAAGCTTTGCATCTCAGGCTAGGCGAAGGGCATGAGTGAACGCAAGAAACCATCACGCCAACAGGTTTTTACCCTTTTGGTCGAAGTCGGTCGCAAAGACGGCGACGGGTTGCCGGACAAGGCGACGGGTGCGGCCCTGATGCTCTACGCCAGTGGCGTGGACGAGGCCGAAGCCGTTCGCGAAAGTGTCGCAATCCTGAAACAAGCGGATATGAACCCGCTGGATGTGACGGGCTATGGCACCTTGGCTGAACGCGAAGCTGACGGACATGACATTGGCGACGAAGAACGCAATCTCATGCAACGCGCATTGGACGAGAATGCCGTGATTGTGGCGCAGGTGACGCCATTCTTTGAAGATCGGAACTAGCTCAGGCGACGCGGCTGAGCGCCAGTGCAATAGCCTCAAACGGTTTTAGCACAGGCCATACGGGCTGCGGATGCTCTGGCAGATGCGCGCGGTCAAAAGGGGCCAGAAGGCTGGCGGCCAGCGGCTCGGGTTTGCGCCGCAAACGTCCCACATAGAGACTTTCGACAGGGCATCCTGCAGCATCTATGACCTCATGTCCGGGCAGCAGAAGATGATGATACGTCACAAAGTCAGGACCCGAGGCCCGTAGGGCAGATACGCCGTTTATCAGGTGCCGCGCGGGGACCAGTACGGCTTCGCTGCCAAACAGATATTCCACTTGAGTGCCGCTGATCACCAACCTTTGGTGGGGGGCTACGACGATGTCCCGGCGCAGGCCGAAATAAGGCGCACGCAGACGCACAGGGCGCAGGCTTCCATGGGCCGGTACGGTTTGGCGGACGACTTGCAGGACAGGGACGGCCTCGCCTGATTTCGTCATCACAAGATCACCGCGTTTCAGGATGCCAGCGGGTTTGTAGCCATGTGGTGTAGAAATCGGTAGGTTGCCGGTGAGACCGGGTTGAGGGCCCTGCGGTTCGACCTGATCAGACAGGGCCAGAAGTGAAACATCCGCGGCAGGATCCCGGTGATGAGAATGAATGATGGTCTGCGCCAGATCTGCCATCGGCAAGGGATGTGGAGGTTGGATGTCTTCTGAATGCGCGGTGTCCGTTTCGGGACGCTCCATCGTCAACCGCCCCCATTTGGCCGGTGCATCCCAACGATAGGTCAGCCGAACCACATCCATGCGGCCGTCTGGCACGAAGGGCAAGGTCACGTGGCGCATCCGGTCATTTTGCGTCTCGATCAGGATAAACCCGCCGCCGGGCAGGGCTTGCAGCGACAAGCTGAACGCCCATGGATGCGAACGCCGCACCTCCAGCATTTTGCGCGGCCGTCCATCGGGAGACAATCGCGTTTCCACCATCAGGCTACCTCGGGGCATCAAAACATCAGGGGAGGGCAGTTTTTGAGAGGCCACATCACTGTTTTCGATGCCCTGCGGGTCAAACCTATGGTTCGATCCATCAAAGAGCCCGATCCAACCCATATCAGGCCGCCTGAAGACCAGCGGACAGAAGCAACTGTGCTTCGTATCGCTTGAGGGTGCGTCGAGCGGCGCGGCTGTAGCCGCTGCCAGTTTCGGGATCTATCTCGGGGAAGAGTGTGCATATCTCGCGCACAATCTCGTCTTTGAAACTTTTGGTTGTTTGAGGCCCCGGAAAGAAGCTTTCGGTGGCCAGGCCCTCGGACCAGACAACCTGGTGTCGATCAAACAGGATATGCACATAGGTCACGGTTCCGCCTTCAACCGGGCGGACTGAGTGGTCGTTGATCAGATCGCGTGCGGCCACCAAGACCTCGTTGTCGCCAAACAGCAGCTCGGCCAGACTGTCGCGGATCAGAACCCGGTGCAGCGGGGACAGCATCAGTGTTCCGTGTTGGCCAAAGGCATTCTCGGTGATGCGGATCGGAGCGAATTCTCCCATGGCGTCGACCTCGCGCGTACCAATCCAGCGCAAAGGTTGGGGGCCATCGTCGCGTGTCATGACCAGATCGCCGGGTTCCAGGCTTTCGACCGACACCTCTCCATCCGGCGTTCGGATCATCGTACCCGCGACGAAACAAGGCACCGAGTTAACGGTGACAAACCCGACATCTGTGTCGCCGGTCGTGCTTTCGACTGTATAGGTGAAGTTGAACAATTCGGTGTCGCCATCGCCGATGACGGTGATCTGTCCAAGGGCATTGACCTGAATTTGTTGCCCCGTGCTGAGCGTCACCACGGAACCGAGGACTACGGGCTGACCATTGATATGTGTGATCGATAGCGTCCCGCCCGTGCTGTTGATGTCGTTGCCCAGTAAGTCAATCGTTTTGCTGCCGGTTGGGTTCAGGTTTTGGGTGTCGTCAATCGCGACCAAGGTCGTCTGGACGCTATCGCCCGCAATCAGCAAAGTTGAATCGTAGCGGTTGTCCAATACATCGGCGATCCCGATGCGGATTGAATTGACCTGGCCCGAGTTCACCGGAATTGTCAGGGTCATGGTGACCGTAAAGCCATCCATCTCAGTGTTGTACTGATCGGCGGTGTTGTCGTTGAACAAGTTTTGATTGGACCCGGCGTTGACGTTACTGGGGTCAATGTCCCCGTCGCCCACGCTCATATCAACCTGAACACCATTGGCCCACACGCCGACGAAATCCTGGTAAGCGCCAGTTGCGTATTCGGGATATTCTTCTGATGCAAAGACAAATTGCATTGTCATGACATCACCCGTCGGGATGAAATCGATGTCGATGAAGGACGCGTCAAATGTGTTGGTTCCAGCCGCAGCATTGAAATCCGGATTATTGTTTGGTCCGCTTGATGCTGTTGTTGTGTTCGTCCGTAAATTTGATTCTGATGCGTTATTGGTAAAGCCGCGCAGATCGCCGGTCGAAAACAGTACTCCCGTATCGCCCGGTGTCACACCCGGAGCAACTGCATCTCCGCCAGTATAGATGCCCGAGCTGTCGTTGTCGCCGGTGTAGGACGCGCTGACGACGGTTACACCGTTGCCAAACATCTCCTGCGCCATCTGGGTCGCGGTCGCGGCCCGGTTAATTGAGAGTTCTACACCTGCTACCATCTTCGCCTCTTAGAACCTAAAGAGGCAGTGCAACGACCAGCACGGCGGATTGATCCGCTCGTTCTTTATGTTTGGACTTATAGTTTGTCCGCTCGATTGCGGGCCTTTGTGGCCCTGCTGATTGCCCTGCCTCGGGTCATTTATTAGGGATTTAGTAACAACTTTTGGGTGCTTTGTTAAGGGGTTAACGTCGGGGATCCTCAAAAAACACGCATTCTAGCGCTCTCATGGCCACATTTGCGCTGGCTGGCAAAGAAGGCTAGGTCTCAGCAAAGACCCCAGCGCGAAGAAAAACCGATGACTGAAACACCTGTTGATCCCGTAGATTTAACCGCTCAGCTGATCCGCTGTGCCTCGGTGACGCCGGAAGAAGGCGGGGCTTTGGTGCTGCTTGAGGGGATGCTGAGCGAGGCTGGTTTTACCTGTACCCGTGTGGATCGGGGCGAGGTTTGCAATCTGTTTGCACGGTGGGGCGACAAGGGGGCCAACCGCAGCTTTGGCTTCAACGGGCATACGGACGTTGTCCCCGTTGGAGACGAGGCCGCGTGGAGCGTGCCGCCCTTTGGTGCTGTCCAGAAGGAGGGCCAGCTTTGGGGACGCGGTGCCACCGATATGAAATCGGGTGTTGCAGCCTTCGTGGCGGCGGCTGTTGATATGGTCCGAAGCACCCCGCCTGATGGTGCGATTGTGCTGACCATCACCGGCGATGAAGAAGGCGATGCGGTGGATGGCACCACCGCGCTGCTGGACTGGATGGCCCAGGAAGGCGAACGTATGACCGCCTGTTTGGTGGGTGAGCCGACCTGCCCGGATCGCATGGGTGAGATGATCAAAATTGGTCGTCGCGGGTCCTTGTCCGCTTGGTTCACCCTGACGGGTGTGCAGGGCCATTCGGCCTATCCGCACCGCGCTGTTAATCCGGTGCCGGCGATTGCCCGTTTGGTGGATCGGCTGGCCTCGCACGAACTCGACACCGGTACCGCGCATTTTGATGCCTCGACTGTGGCCGTTGTGACCATCGACACGGGCAACCCCACGACCAATGTGATCCCTGCGCAATGCACCGCCACGACGAACATCCGGTTCAACGATGCCCACAGCAGCGACAGTGTGATTGCCTGGCTTCAATCGGAACTGGACCGTGTCGCCGATGAGTTTGGCGTTCAGGGGGAGATGAAGGTAAAGGTTTCGGGAGAAAGCTTTCTGACGCCGCCCGGCACTCTGTCTGACCTGGTCTCAACGGCTGTAGAGGCCGAAACCGGTGTAACGCCCCAGCTGTCGACCACAGGGGGCACATCGGACGCGCGGTTTGTCAAAGATCACTGCCCGGTGGTGGAATTTGGTTTGGTTGGCAAGACCATGCACCAGGTGGATGAGCGGGTGGAGATTGAACAAATCCATCAATTGAAATCCATCTATGCCCGCATCCTGCAGGACTACTTTGCATGAGCAAGGGGCGGCGCCCCACTTTGGTGGTGATGGTGAAGGAACCACACCCGGGTCGCGTGAAAACCCGGTTGGGTCGTGACATCGGCATGGTATCTGCGGCCTGGTGGTTTCGTCATCAGACCCGTCATTTGTTGCGCCGTATTGAAGATCCGCGCTGGGACCTGCTCCTGGCCGTGGCGCCTGATCATGAAGGTTTGCAAAGCCGCGTTTGGCCTGCTCATCTGCCGCGCATAGCGCAGGGGGCCGGTGATTTAGGCGATCGTATGGGGCGCATCTTGCGTCGGCTGCCGCCGGGACCTGTCTGCATCATTGGTGCGGATATTCCGGGTGTGGGCAAGCCGCAGATTGCCCGGGCCTTTGCCGCGCTGGGCGGCAAGGATGCGGTGTTTGGGCCTGCTCCTGATGGCGGGTATTGGCTGGTGGGCGCGCGCCGGGTGTCCGCATTGCACCGGCAGCTGTTTCAGGATGTGCGCTGGTCTACGGAACATGCGTTGTCTGACAGTATGAAGGCCTTTGACCCTGGGCGCATCGCTTTGGTGGAAGAGCTGCGTGATGTGGATACAAAGGCGGATCTTGAGCCTGCTCATCAGCCCTGACAGGTGGGTTCGCGCATTTCGCGGATGACGGCTGTGATCTGCCATGCTAGGCCATTTACATGAGCCAATTGCCCACAAAGGACGAAATCCTTGAATGGATTTCCGACAACCCGACCCTCACCTCGAAACGTGATATCGCCCGTGCCTTTGGCATAAAGGGCGCTGACCGGATTGATCTAAAGCGTATCCTGAAAGAGCTGGAGTCCGAAGGACATCTGGAAAAGCGCAAGAAAACCTATCGCGATCCGGACCGTTTGCCGCCTGTGGCCATGTTGCAGATCACGGGCCAGACGCCGGATGGCGAACTGATGGCCCGGCCGATGGAGTGGCACGGTGAGGCGGAGGAACCTAAGGTCCTGGTCATCCCCAAAGCGTCGGACCCAGCGCTGGGCGAAGGCGATCGTGTGTTGGCGCGTGTCGCAGCAATCAAAGGCGAGGCGCATCAGTATGAAGGCAAGCTGATCCGCCGCATTGGCACCAATCCGTTGAAGGTGCTTGGTGTTTTCTCAAAACGCGGAGACGGCGGGCGTATCCTGCCCATCGACAAGGGAGACGGCAAGGAATGGCGCGTGGCCGCCGATGCCACAGGCGGCGCCAAGGATGGCGAGCTGGTCGAGGCGGAACAGGCTGGCCCCAAGGATCGTATGGGCCTGCCGTCGGCGCGCGTTGTTAGTCGTTTGGGCGATCCGACCGCCCCCAAGGCGGTGTCGCTGATTGCAATCCACCAGCACGGTATTCCGGATGACTTCCCTGACGAAGTGATCGTCGAGGCCGACAAGATGAAACCTGCGGGTCTGAGCGGCCGCGAAGATTTGCGCGATGTGCCGTTGATCACGATTGATCCGGCCGATGCGCGGGACCACGATGATGCGGTCTATGCACACGCCGATGATGATCCCAAGAACGAGGGTGGCCATATCGTCTGGGTCGCGATTGCGGATGTGGCGTGCTACGTCACGCCCGGCTCGGCGCTGGACGCCGAGGCGCGCAAGCGGGGGAACTCTTCGTACTTCCCGGACCGTGTGGTGCCCATGTTGCCGGACCGTTTGTCGGGTGATCTATGTTCCCTGCACGAAGGGGTGCCGAGGGCTTGTATTGCGGTGCGCATGCAGATTGATGCCTATGGCGAAAAGATCAGCCACCGCTTTGTGCGGGGCCTCATGCGGTCGCCTGCGTCGCTGAATTACCGCGAGGTGCAGCAGGCGATAGACGGCGCGCCCAATGAGAATTGCGCGCCTTTGATGGACGATGTGATCCGTCCGCTGTATGCCGCTCATGCCGCCTTGCAAAAGGCGCGGAACAACCGGCAACCACTGGATCTGGAACTGCCTGAGCGCAAGGTAGAGCTGTCCGATGAAGGCGAAGTTCTCAGCGTCAATTTCGCGGATCGGTTGGAGGCCCATAAGCTGATCGAAGAATGCATGGTTCTGGCCAATGTGGCTGCGGCCGAGACGTTGATTTCCAAGAAATCCCCGCTGCTGTTCCGCGTGCACGAAGACCCTCCGCCCGAGAAACTGGAAAGCCTGCGCGAGGTGGCCGATGCGGCGGGATTGCCATTGGCCAAGGGTCAGAACCTGAAAACCCAGCATTTGAACCAACTTTTGCGTGACGCGCGTGATACCGATCATTCCGAAGTGGTGAATATGGCCACCTTGCGTGCCATGACCCAGGCCTATTACGCGCCCTCGCATATCGGGCACTTTGGACTGGCGCTGAAGTCCTATGCGCATTTCACCTCGCCCATTCGGCGGTATGCGGATCTCATCGTGCATCGGTCGCTGATCTCGGCCCATGACTGGGGTGATGATGGTCTGACACCCCGCGATATAGAAACACTGCAATCGACGGGCGAACACATCTCGGACACCGAGCGACGCTCGATGATGGCCGAGAGGGACACCAATGACCGTTATCTGGCGGCGTTCCTGTCTGAACGTGTGGGAGAGGCCTTTACCGGGCGCATCAGCGGTGTGGCCAAGTTTGGCGTCTTTGTACGGCTGGATGAAACCGGGGCGGATGGATTAATCCCGATCCGGTCCCTAGGCCGTGAATATTTCCATTTTGACCGTGATGCCGCCACCCTGACGGGGTCAGACAGTGGGTTGGTGATCGGACTGGGCCAACGCGTGACCGCTAAACTGGCCGAAGCGGCCCCCGTCACCGGTGGTATCGCAATGGAGCTGATCAGCCTTGACGGTCAGGTGGTCAAGCGCAGCGCAGGCGGGGGGCATCGCCGCAAGTCAGGCAAAGGCAAAGCCAAATCCGACAAAGCCAAACGTAAAGTCGCCCGCAAGCGGAAGTGATCAGACGTTGGCGTTTTTGGTGGTATGATACGTCAAGGCGTGACGGATCAGGTGTGTCAGACGCTCTGGTTCGATCTGATCGGGGTGATCAAATAGAATGGCCCGGTTGCCGTCCAGTTTGTCCCATCCCGGAAAGGCCTGCGCATAGCTGGTGATGATACTCGACTGGCAATGAGCAAAGATGGCGAAACTTGCGTCCTTGTGCGGGCCCAATCGTAATGTTGATCCCTTGGGAGCGATGTAAGCTGGTTGCCCCCAACGCAGGGTTTCCTCAATCGGCTCTGAAAGGCTTCGCGCAACGTTGAGTATCAACCCACGCAATTGTAAAACACCCATTCGTGTTGCGGCATCGTAGCAGTCTATCACCTCGGAAATCGAGGTTGAGAGTGCAGGAATGGCGGGATATAGCGTTGAGGTCATGACGGTCACTTAGCACAATGATGGTGACACTTACTGTCAGGATGTGCGACCATAGTCACAAAATGAGCAGAACCCACCGACTTTTCCAACTGATGCAAGCCCTGCGCATGGCCCCGCCCCCTGCGACTGCGTCTGAACTGGCGCAAACCCTGGGGGTGTCGCCGCGCACGGTGTACCGCGATATTGAAACGCTGCGGTCGCTAGGAGCGGTGATTGATGGCGAATCTGGCTTTGGCTACACGTTGATTGAAGATGCGGCCATGCCGCCGCTTAGCTTTGACACGGATGAACTAGAGGCTTTGGTTCTTGGCCTGCGAGAGGTTGGAGAAGTCGGAGATCCGGCCCTCGCCAAGGCTGCAGCAAATGCGCTGGGCAAGTTGCGTGCGCGGTTGCCTGCGGCTCAGGCTCACCGGTTGGAACATGCCGTGCTGACCGCCCGGCGGTTTTCACGCATGCCCGAGCCGGGTGTTGATCCGTCGTTGCTGCGTCAGGCGGCCTGGGATGAAAAGCGCATTCGGTTTGACTATTCCGATGCCGAAGGCCGCCCCACCAACCGCGAAGTTGATCCGTTGTCGATCGTCTATATGCAAGCTTCGCACTGTTTGCTGGCCTTTTGCCATTTGCGGCAGGACTTCCGGGCATTTCGTCTGGATCGCATGCGGAACTTTGAGCTGACCGAAGCCTCGTTCCGCCCGCGCCGTGTGCCTTTGTTGCGGGAATATCTGGCGCGGATCAAAGAAGAAGAGCATGGATAAGCGGCTGATTGCGCGCTTTGAAACTCGATTCTTTTGATTCTCATCGGTTCGCGCTACCATGTCCTCAACGACATATAACAATAAAGGGCCGGGCAATGCGTATTTGTGTTTTGGGGGCCGTCGTCACAGGCATACTCTCTGCAACCGCCGCCTGGGCCGGGCCGGTTGAGACCTCCTTGCGACCTCATTTGCGGCCGGGCACGGTCACGCCGATGGATGTGGTTGTGATGCTGGACGTCCCGGTGAACGCCATTCGGCCGGTCTTGCGACCTGACACCCTGCAAGCCAAGCCCGACGCCTTGATCAAAGTGGCGACCTCGAACAAAGCTTTTGATCGCTGGATCGACGGGTTTCGCGGACGTGCATTGGCAGCCGGGATCAAGAAAAGCGTCTTCAACAATGCGTTCCGCGGCATTCAGTACAACACCGATGTGATCGATAAGGATCGCAATCAGGCCGAATTCAAGAAACAAATCTGGGACTATCTGGACAGTGCGGCCTCGCCCGACCGGGTCAGCGAAGGCCAAAAGGCATTGCGCAAACACCGCCGCGTTCTGGAGCAGATCGAGCGTTCTTACGGCGTTGAGAAAGAAGTGGTCACGGCTGTCTGGGGGCTTGAAAGCCGCTATGGCACGCGCATGGGTGACATCAACGTGATCGAGGCGATGGCGACATTGGCCTATGACGGACGGCGCGGGGTGTTCTTTGAAAAACAGCTGATTGCCGCGCTGAAGATTCTGCAATCGGGTGATGTGGCGCCGCGTAATATGACCGGCTCCTGGGCTGGCGCGATGGGTCACACGCAGTTTATTCCGACCTCGTACCTGGCCTATGCAGTGGATGCCACGGGCGATGGCAAACGCGATATCTGGTCCAAGAACAACCCGGCGGATGCTTTGGCCTCGACGGCTGCCTATCTGAAGCGCTTTGGATGGGTCAAAGGCATGCCCTGGGGCTTGGAAGTGAAAGTGCCAAAAGGGTTCAAACCGGGCAATGCTAAACGTATGCCTTCGGACTGGGCGGCGCGGGGTGTGACGGACATCAATGGCCGTGCGATCAAGAACTACGGATCAGCGCGTATCCTCATGCCTGCGGGCAATGCAGGTGCCAAGTTCATGGTGTTCAAGAACTTTGACGTGATCAAACGCTACAACAACGCCGATGCTTATGCGATTGGCGTGGGCCATTTGGGCGACCGGATCGGTGGTGGGCCTGCCATACAGGCCAAGTGGCCACGCGGATACACGCCTGTAACGTTCGAGCAGCGCAAGGAAATCCAGAAGCGGTTGAAGCGCAAAGGCTATCCGCTGGAGAAGATCGACGGGTTGATTGGGCCGAATACTGTGAAGTCGATCAAAGGGTTTCAGGCCTCGATTGGCGTGAAGCAGGATGGCTTTCCGTCAGCCGAATTGCTGCAGCAGCTCAGACGTAACTAAAGCGTTTAGTCCGCCACAGGCAGATCTGCGTTTCCCGTAAAGAAATCAAGGATGTATTCGGAGGCCTCCAGATCCTGGTTCTGACCACCGGCACGTTTGACCCAATCGGCGTTCCGGAGTTTCGGCTGGGGAATGATGTGGCCGGCGCCTTCCATTCTGAGGAGGCGAACAGACCCATCGGGTGTGTCGCAACTGCTCCACCAGATCAGGCGGATCTTGCTGTTGTCTTCCGGGACGATGTCGGGCAATTCATGCCAGTTTTGTCGTTGGCACCCATGGGCCTGCACGAATATGTGCATCGTTTCAGGAACGGACAGGGTGCGCCCTCCCGGATACACCCATCCATCGTAGGCCAGTATCCGGTCATGTGTTCCAGCAAGAGCGGTGTATGGCACGATCTTCGGATCACAGTCTTTTGCGGCATGATCCTGAATTGAAGCAATCATCGTGATGACACCTGCAAAGGGATGATCTGGGCGACACATAAACTGAAACGACAGCAGCGCCCCATTGGAATTCCCGACCAGATACACTTCGTCTTCAAGCGCGATGCCATTGGCGACCAAGTCATCTATGACACTTTCGACAAAACCCAAATCATCCACCAGTTCACCAGTTTCCGGATGCTTTGCGCGGTCGTATGAGGTCGAAACCGCCCATTCTCCGGCCAGAGAAGACGGATAGGCAACGGCAAACCCATGCTGGCGGGCCTGTTCATCCAGACTTTCCCAAGCAAGATTTTGATAGTTGCTTTCGACCAGTTTTCTTTGGCGTTCTTCATCGCGCCAACTGTGCAAGTAGACAATCAGCGGACGCGGGGCTTCGCCTGTGTTCTCAAGCCAGACTCTGCGATCCAGCCCCTCGTATTCTAGCGACAGTAAGTCCGCCGTCGCTGTTGTCGCGCCGCACAGAAAGAAACACAGAGAACACCAAAGCAATCGTCGCATAGCTTTCACACCCTTTGTAAAACGCCATTCCTACTGATCAGTATACCAGCAAGACACGCCCGTTTAACCACGGTGGCGTTTTTGTTGGTGCTTCAGTCAAACGTCCCGGCGACCCGGCCCAGCAGCATGAAGGCGCGGGCAGTGCGGGTGTCGGAGAGGTTGGAAATCTCGCCGTCGCTGGCGGTCTCGGCAAAGTCCGAGATCATCCGGTCAAACTTGCGCAAAAAGTGATGTGCCGCATCGCGGAAGATCGGGTCGGAGCGCATACGTGTGGCTGTCAATGCCAGCGAGGAGCGATCTCGTACACCGCCCAGGGTGGCGATCTGACGGCCACGCTCTCCGGCGGCAAAGCGGCGCCAGATTTCTGAGCGTGCCATGTCGGGGCGCAGATCGTCCATATAGATGCCGTCCTGGCTGAGCAGGGTCAGAACGTCCTGGCTGGCCTGTATGAGCTGCGCTGTGGGCCGGTCTTTCAAAGCGCGGCGCAAAGAGGCAAAGCCCACCTTGTCCTCGGCGGTTTCTGGGAAATTGAGCGCGCGGATGAAATCTTCGTGGTCCAGCGGTGGCTGAATGTCTTCGGCTGTTGTGCCCAGGGGCAATGCCACCTGATCATCGCTTCCTGTGCTCTGCGCCGGCTGAGGCGCTGCGGTGCGAGGGGGCAGGGGCTGTCGGGACGACGAAAATGTGGCCAGGGCTGTTTCTGTCTTGCGTTGGGCCGCTGCAATCTCGTCCAGTTTCCTGGTCACCGAGGGTTCGGCCGTGGCGTGTTGCGCCTGTGCCTGGTTCAGGTAGGCCTGCCGGATCGCATCAATCGAGGCCTGCAATCGTTTGCTTTCTTCCCGGAAGATGCGGCTTGATTTGGTGGCCGTGGTCACAACCCAGATCATGGCGACAGGCAAAAACACTGTCATCAGCACCATGACGAACCGCAAGGCACCGCCTGATTCAGAAAATGCGCCTGCGGGTTCCAGCACCAGAAAAAAGATCAGCGTCAGGGCAAACCACACCAAAGACAGCGCAATCGCAACCACCTCGATGGTCGAGAGCGATTCCTGTCTTGCTTTGTCGTAAATCCCCAAAGAAGGAGAGGGTGTGTCGCGCCGGTTAGGCATGGTGGTTTCCCGCTCAGATATAGGCGATCTTTAACACTTCATACGAGCGTTCGCCACCGGGAGTGCGCACTTCGACGCTATCGCCCTCATCTTTGCCGATCAGCGCGCGGGCGATGGGTGATTTGATGTTCAAAAGCCCGGCTTCGATGTTGGCTTCGTGTTCGCCGACGATCTGATAGGTCTTCTCTTCGTCAGTGTCCTCATCAACCAAAGTGACGGTGGCGCCAAATTTGATCGTGCCGGACAAGGATTTGGGATCAATCACATCGGCAAGGCTGATCACGCCTTCGATTTCCTTGATCCGCCCTTCGATGAAGGACTGCTTTTCCTTGGCCGAGTGATATTCGGCATTTTCGGACAGATCCCCATGTTCGCGTGCTTCAGCAATCGCGCGGATGATGGCCGGGCGTTCCTCGGACTTGAGGTGCTTCAATTCGGTTTCCAGAGCGGTAAAGCCGCCATGGGTCATTGGAATCTTGTCCATTATGCAAATCCGTTTGTTTGGTGCGGTCTGGTACGGGGTCCGGGACCGGGATGCAACTCTATCAGCATGGGGGAAGATGCCTGCGTTTTGCAAGAGGCGATAAGATGCCGGTTTGCGGTCCGTTGGCGCGTCACATCATTCGACGGCTTTCCCGCGCCGTGCCGTAGTGTGACGTCCGAACGGACGGGCATAAGACACAAGGCCAATAGTGGTGAGGTGAACTGCGACGTTGGCACCAACAGCGCAGTGGCTTGCAGAGAAAAAGTCGATTGGCAGGAAAGGGCGGAATATTATGTCTTTTCCTGCCGCATTTCCGAACTTTAACGTCGCGACGCAATTGACGATATGCCGCAAGGAACGCTAAGCAACCTCGGACTATATATGCGCCATGCCTTGGCCCGTGAGTGAGGAAGTGACTGATGTCCGATATTGAACGCGAAGCAATGGAATACGACGTGGTGATCGTCGGCGCTGGTCCTGCGGGTCTGAGTGCTGCGATCCGTCTGAAGCAGCTGGACCCCTCACGCGAGGTTGTTGTGCTGGAAAAGGGCTCGGAAGTGGGTGCGCATATTCTGTCCGGTGCGGTGCTCGACCCATGTGGTCTTGATGCGCTGATCCCCGATTGGAAAGAAAAAGGCGCACCACTGAACGTTCCGGTGAAGGACGACAATTTCTATATGCTGGGCGAGGCCGGCCAGATCCGTATCCCCAACTTCCCCATGCCACCTTTGATGAACAACCACGGTAACTACATCGTGTCGATGGGCAATGTCTGCCGCTGGATGGCTGAACAGGCCGAAGAGCTGGGCGTTGAGATTTTCCCAGGCATGGCATGTTCTGAGCTGGTGTTTGGCGACAATGGTGAAGTGAAGGGCGTGGTGGCCGGGGTGTTTGGCCTAGAGGCCGATGGCTCAATCGGTGAAAACACCGAGCCGGGGATGGAACTACATGGCAAATACGTATTCCTCTCTGAAGGTGTGCGTGGCAGCTTGTCGAAGGAAGTGATCGCCAAATACGACCTGGCCAAAGGCAAAGAGCCGCAGAAATACGGCATCGGTATGAAGGAAATCTGGGAGATTGATCCAGAGAAGCACCGCGAAGGCAGTGTGACCCACACAATGGGCTGGCCCCTGGGCAGCAAAGCTGGCGGTGGATCGTTCATCTATCACCTGGACAACAACCAGGTTTACGTCGGTTTCGTGGTGCACCTGAACTACAAGAACCCGCATCTGTTCCCCTACATGGAATTCCAGCAATTCAAGCATCATCCAATGGTGGCCGAATTGCTGAAGGGCGGCAAACGCGTGGCTTACGGCGCGCGGGCAATCTCCGAAGGCGGATACCAGTCGATGCCCAAGATGGTCGCCCCCGGCGTGGCGTTGCTGGGCTGCTCGGTTGGCATGGTCAACGTGCCGCGGATCAAGGGCAACCACAACGCAATGCTGTCCGGTATGGCCGCAGCCGAGGCCGCGCATGAGGCGATTGAATCTGGTCGTGCCTCAGATGAGCTGAGCGATTACGAGACCGAAGTGCGTAACGGTGCCATCGGCAAAGATCTCAAGAAGGTGCGCAATGTCAAACCCATGTGGTCCAAGCATGGTCTGCTGGCCAGCCTGATGGTGGGCGGCTTTGACATGTGGTGCAACACGCTGGGCTTCTCACTGCTGGGCACACTCAAGCACGGTAAGTCGGATGCCGAGGCCACCGAAGAGGCCTCCAAGCACAAGCCGATTGATTATCCGAAACCCGATGGCAAGCTCAGCTTTGATCGGTTGACCAACGTCAGCTTCTCGATGACCAACCACGAGGAAAGCCAGCCGGCGCACCTGCATCTGACAGATGCAAGCGTGCCGATGTCGATCAACATGCCGAAATTCGCCGAGCCCGCGCAGCGCTATTGCCCAGCGGGTGTGTACGAGGTGGTGGATGATCAGTTTGTGATCAACTTCCAGAACTGCGTGCACTGCAAAACCTGTGACATCAAAGATCCCAGCCAAAACATCACCTGGGTCACGCCACAGGGTGGAGACGGGCCAAACTATCCCAACATGTGATCACTTCTTTGCCAAGTGATGGGGCGGCGCAGCAATTGCGCCGCCCTTTTCATTGCCACGGCGGGGTGCACATACTACCTTTGCACGGCAGCAGTCATAAAACAGGCAGATCAGCGTGAAAACAGGTGTCATTCTAACCCTAGCCGCAGCTTTGGTGCTGGGTGCCCCCGTACCACCCGTCAAGGCAGATGAACCCATCGGATCGTATCTGGCGGCGCGTCAGGCCCGTTATGACAATGATTTCGCCACCGCTGCGCGTTACTTTACGCAGGCGTTGACCAAAGATCCTTCGAACCCTGAAATACTGGAAAGCGCCGTTGTTGCGCATTTGTCCTTGGGCAATTTGGACACGGCCCTGCCGATCGCCAAAAAGATCGAAGCTGACGGCTTGATGAGCCAGGTCACCCATATGGTTCTGATGGCCGACGAAGTGAATCGCGAAGCCTATGACGATGTGTTCAAACGCATCGAGGAAAACCGAGGCATCGGGGCCTTGGCGGATGGTCTTGTTTTGGCGTGGGCGCATCGTGGCAAAGGCCAGATGGATGAGGCCCTCGCCCAGTTTGATAAAGTTGCTGCGGAACGCGGCCTGCGCAGTTTCGCGATTTATCACAAAGGTTTGGCGCTGGCCTCGGTCGGGGATTATGAAAGTGCCGAAAAGATATTTTCAGGCGAGGTAGATGGTCCCATCCAACGCACACGTCTGGGCACGATTGCATGGGTCGAAATCCTTAGCCAGCTTGAGCGCAATGACGATGCAGTTAAAATCCTGACGGATACCTTTGGCCCTGTCGCTGATCCGGAAATCACAGATTTGTCTGAACGGCTTGCCGCTGGTGAGACCTTGCCGTTCACACGCATTCGGTCAGCACAGGAAGGCGTGGCCGAAGTGTTCTTCACCCTTGGTCAGGCCCTGCTGGCAGAGAGCTCAGAGGACTACGTTCTGCTGTATGCGCGCGTCGCCGAGTATCTGAAGCCTGATCATATAGATGCGTTGATCATGACGGCCGAGCTGCTTGAGGCTTTGGAAAACTACGATCTGGCAAATGAGGCCTACAAACGCGTGCCCCGAGAGCATCCCAATTTTCATGTGGCCGAACTGGGCCGTAGCGAATCGCTGCGACGGGCGGGCAAGATCGACACCGCCATCGAAGTGCTGACACAGCTGACGAAAACCCATGCCGAACTGCCATTGGTGCATGTCACTTCAGGTGATCTCTACCGGCAGGAAGAGCAGTGGGAGAAGTCTATCGCGGCCTATGATCGCGCGGTTGAGATCTACGATGCTCAGGGCAGCGATCAGTGGTTTGTCTTCTATGCTCGCGCCATTGCACACGAACGTTTGGACAATTGGGCGAATGCCGAGGCCGATTTCCGAAAGGCACTCGATCTTAGTCCGGGCCAACCTTCGGTGCTGAACTATCTTGGCTATTCCATGGTGGAAAAGCAGATCAATCTGGACGAAGCGCTGGACATGATCGAGCGTGCTGTCGCGGCGCAGCCCAATTCGGGGTACATCGTGGATAGCCTGGGTTGGGTCTTGTACCGGCTTGGTCGCTATGACGAGGCGATTGTCCACATGGAACGCGCCGCCGAGCTGGAACCGGTCGATCCGGTCGTCAACGATCATCTGGGCGACGTTTTATGGGCCGTGGGCCGCTTCACCGAAGCCGAGTTTCAATGGAAACGGGCCTTGTCATTCGTGAATGAGGACGCACCGACACCCGACATGGATGCAGACCGCGTGCGGCGCAAAATCGAAGTTGGACTGGATACCGTACTTGAAGAAGAAGGCGAGCCTCCGCTTCGGATGACATCTGACGATGGTTAAAGTCTTTGCTCCGGCAAAAATCAATCTGACCTTGCACGTGACTGGCAAGCGTGACGACGGATATCACCTGCTGGATTCCCTGGTGATGTTTGCCGATGTAGGTGACACGATCCATGTGACTCCTGCGGCACAAATCTCGCTTTTGGTCAGTGGTCACATGGCACATGGGGTGCCTGTGGATGACCGTAACATCATGGTGCGTGCCGCACAGTTGGCCCGTGTGAATGCGGCGATGCGTTTGACCAAAGTCCTGCCCCCCGCAGCGGGCATCGGAGGGGGGTCCAGTGACGCAGCCGCGACCCTGCGTGCCCTGGCTGATATCAGCGGCCAGCCCATAACAGGTAAGGCGCACACGCTGGGGGCGGATATCCCAGTTTGTCTGCTGGGGCAAACAGCGCGTATGCGCGGGATCGGTGAAAAGGTCGAGGTGCTACCCGATATGCCGACGTTACACGCCGTTCTGGTCAACCCGAATGTGCCTGTGTTCACAAAATCCGTGTTCGCGTGTCTGACGAAACCCGATAATCCAGCCATGCCCGAGGATATTCCTTGCGGCCTGTCCGCGGCTGATCTGATCAATTGGCTTAAAGATATGCGAAACGATCTTGAACGCTCGGCTATGGCGGCTGAACCGGCCATCGCACAGATCTTTAATGCGTTGGAAGTGACGCCAGGGTGCCAACTGACCCGGATGTCAGGCTCGGGCGGAACCTGCTTTGGGCTCTATTCGGATCACGAAACCGCAGCGTCGGCCGCTGGCCGCCTGACCGAACAACAGCCCGGTTGGTGGGTGCGCGCGGTGCGGCTGAACCCCTGAGGGGCCATCTTAGTTGATGCGGGCGACCACATAGTCGGCCAGATCATCCAGCATCTGACGCACGGGGTGCTCGGGCAGTTGACGGATCGCTGTTTGTGCCTTTGCAGTCCAGGCCAGAGCGTCGGCGCGTGTGGCATCCAGCGTGCCGTGTTTGTCCAGAAGCGCCAGCGCATACTCCAGATCCCCATCGCGTTGGTCGCCTTTTTCGATCGTCCGCACCCAAAAGGCGCGTTCTTCGGCATCGGCTTTGGCCACCGCCTTGATCACCGGTAAGGTCAGTTTACGTTCGCGGAAATCATCGCCCACGTTTTTGCCCGTCGCGGCAGATTGCCCCTGATAATCCAGCAGGTCATCCACGATCTGAAACGCGATGCCCAGCGCGTCGCCGTAGTCAAAGAGCGCCTGAACCTGCGCTTCAGGGGCACCTGCAATCACGCCACCCACTTCGGTGGCCGCTGAAAACAATGCCGCTGTCTTGCCACGTACCACTTGCAGATAAATGGCTTCATCCGTGCGCAGATCCCGCGCGGCGGTCAGTTGCAGAACTTCTCCCTCTGCAATGGTGGCCGAGGCATTGGACAGAATATCAAGGACCCTCAGGGATCCGGTTTCCACCATCAACTGAAATGCACGTGAGAACAGATAGTCGCCGACCAGAACGCTTGATTTGTTGTCCCACAGAAGATTGGCAGTGGGCCGTCCCCGGCGCTGTCCGCTTTCGTCCACGACATCGTCGTGCAGCAAGGTCGCAGTATGGATGAATTCCACAGTTGACGCCAAATGCACGTCATAGGGGCCGTCATAGGCGCAGATTTCGGCGCTGGCCAAGGTCAACATCGGACGCAGCCGTTTGCCGCCTGCCTCAACCAAATGCGCGGTCACTTCGGGGATACGCGGCGCATGCTCTGAGGTCATGCGCTCGCGGATCAATAGGTTCACCGCATCCATCCGGCCGCTTAAATGCGCGGCCAGTTGTTCATGTGGCTTGGTGGCGAGCTCATCCAATCCCATCACACTCCCGTCACATCGCTCGACATTCCCTGCGATGTACCCCTAAATCAATCCCATGAAACAACTGATGCGCACAACTGACCCCACCGAGATCGCCTTTGCCAAAGCGTTGCTTCAGGGCGAGGGTATAGACTGCTTTGAATTGGACGTAAATATGAGCATCCTTGAGGGAGGCATCGGTATTTTCCCTCGGCGCATCATGGTGGCTGAGGGTGATTTCATTGCAGCAGCGCGCGCCCTGCAGGACAATGGTTTACACGTCGATGAACAATGACTGGGCGGAAGACGCGCTGACCCATGATGACTTTTTGGGGGGGCGGCTGAAACTGACCCAACCGCGCGACGGTTACCGCGCCGGAATTGATCCGGTGTTGCTGGCGGCATCCGTGCCAGCCAAAGCGGGCCAAACCGTCTTTGATATCGGGTGTGGCGTCGGGGCCGCGATGCTGTGTGTGGCGGTGCGCGTCCCAGGGGTGAAGGTCGCTGGGCTGGAAATTCAGGCGCAGTACGCAGTATTGGCACGCCGCAATGCCCAGGCCGCTGGTATCGAGGCAGACATCTACACCGGGGCGCTTGATTCAATGCCCGAGGCCTTGCGCCAACGGCAATTTGATCACGTTATCGCCAATCCTCCTTATTTCCTCCGTTCCACCAGTGTTGCCGCCCAGGATGCGGGCCGAGAACGTGCAATGGGCGAAGACACGCCCTTGGCACAATGGGTTAAGGCGGCTGCCAAGCGCTGTGCACCCAAGGGCACGGTCACGATGATCCAGCGAGCCGACAGGCTGCCCGAGCTTCTGGAGGCGTTCTCAGCACATCTGGGCTCGGTTGCGGTTCAGCCGCTCATCCCACGCCGTGGAAAACCGGCGCGATTGGTCCTGATCCGTGGGCGCAACGGGGGGCGGGCCGATTTTTTGATCCACGATGGATGGCTGCTTCACGAGGGTGAGGAGCATCCCGGTGATAGAGAAAACTACACAAATGCAACTGGTTGCATCCTTCGGAAAGGGGCGACGTTACCATTTCGTTAACACTTTGCATCCAGTCTTAGGCAATGATCCGCAGTCAATGATGCAACCGCAGCGTGACAGAAGTAGCGAAATGTGGTGCTATTGGCTGGCTAAGACTGAAACCTGCACAAGGAGACTTTCTATGAGCCTAAGTTCGCATCTCACCGAACTGAAACGTAAACACCAAGATCTCTCAGACCGGGTCGAAGAGGAGCAGCGCGCTCCAGGCTCCTCGGATTTGGCGATCGCAGACCTCAAGAAACAAAAATTAAGGCTCAAAGAAGAGATTGAGCGTCTGTCTGTCAGCGCTTAGGCGACGGCACCTCTGATACATCCATAATATCGTGATGTTGCGTCAGGTCTTCCATTTCAGAGGCCTGACGTAAAATCCATTCGCGCAACGCTTTTATGTTGGGTCGATTCTGGCTGCCCTCCTGGCACAGGATGCGGAATCGCGCCTGCGTGCCTAGGGCCAGCCTATACGGGGCCACCAGGCGGCCTGTGATGATGTCGTGGTGCACCAGCGTGTTGCGACCCAATGTGATGCCTGCTCCGGATACAGCGGCATTGATCGCGTGATCGGGCTGCGAGAAGTGAATGCCTTGCTTGGGTGTGAAATCCACGCCATTCGCGCGGAACCACGTGGGCCAATCGGTTGAAAGCGATAGAAAATCCATTGAATCATCTATGATCAGTGGCGCGTCGCGCAGGCTTTCTATTGTGGGGTATTGCTTGGCCAAGTCCGGTGTCATGACCGGTGTCACCCATTCGTCATCCAGCGGTGCCGCATGCAATCCGGTGTCCGGGCCCAACCCAAACCGAATGGCCACATCTATCTCATCGCGTTCAAAATCCTTGAGGGTCAGACTGGCTGAAAATCGCAGTTCGATGTCGGGGTGGTCTCGGGCAAATTCAAACAGACGCGGGGCCAACCATTTCGCCGTGAAAGCCGGACCTGCCGTGATCACCACCGATCCGCTGTCCTGTATCCGCCGGGCGGATCGCCAGGCAGCCCCCAGAATTTCAAAGCCATCCTTGGCGCCGGGGGCTAAGGCGCGACCGGCCTCGGTCAATTCCACCGCACGATTGAGGCGATGAAACAAAGGCGCGCCCAAATGCTCCTCTAGGGATTTGATCTGAAAGCTGAGCGCTGCGGGTGTGACATTCAATTCAGCAGCGGCTTGTTGAAACGACATGTGCCGAGCCGCCGCATCAAAGGCGCGCAGAGCGGTCAAGGGGGGTAAGCGATCCGGCATTTCAGTTAAGTATCACTTAAGTGAAGCCAAAGAAAGTCTCGTTTGTCGCCTGCGTTTTAAATGCGCATATTGAGTTCAGACAACAAATGCTGACATGATTAAGGAACATCAGATGATTGAAGCACCCACAACGAATCGCACACGTGATGCCATCCGCGCCGCGCACGAAGCGCGTGGGAACGCCCTGGTCGATGTCCTGCGGTGGCTGCGTAAACCTTTTCCTTCCGAGTGATCGTTGCAAGCGTCTTTCGGAAAGACAAAGGGCCGGTCGTGATGACCGGCCCTTTTTTGCTGTGCTAGGTCTGAGATCAGACGAAGAATTGTGCGCCGTTGGCCGAGATGGTCGAGCCGTTCACAAATTGCGAATCCTCGGAGGCCAGGAAGGTCACACAGCGTGCGATCTCTTCTGGCTCGCCCAAACGACCCGCTGGGATCTGCGCGATGATGCTCTCACGTACCTTCTCAGGCACAGCCATAACCATTTCAGTGGCGATGTAGCCGGGGCAGATGGCGTTGGCGGTGATGCCCGCGCGTGCGCCTTCTTGGGCCAATGACTTCACGATGCCCAGATCGCCTGCTTTGGTCGCGGCATAGTTCACCTGTGCGAACTGGCCTTTTTGGCCGTTGATCGAGCTGATCACGATGACACGGCCAAATTTACGTTCCCGCATGCCGGGCCAGATGGGGTGCACGGTGTTGAATACGCCGGTCAGGTTCGTGTCGATCACCTGATGCCACTGCTCGGGGGTCATCTTGTGGAACGGGGCGTCACGGGTGATGCCGGCGTTGGCGACAACGATGTCGATGGGGCCTACTTCGGCTTCGACCTTGGCGATGCCAGCGGCGGATTCGTCATAATCGGCGACGTTCCATTTGTAGGTGTTGATGCCGGTTTCCGCGCTGAATGCCGCGGCGGCTTCATCGTTGCCCGCGTAGGTGGCGGCGACGTTGTAGCCCTCGGCCTTCAATGCTTTCGAGATGGCCGCGCCGATACCGCGCGATCCACCGGTGACAAGTGCTGTTCGTGCCATGGGGTCCTCCATTATGGCTGAATTCTCTTGGCAACTCTGTTACTCTTTGATTGGGTGATGCGCAATATTATTGCGCGAGCAAATTGCCGCAGTGCAGCTAATATTTGCGATTATTTGCTCAAGACAGGTCGTTCAATGAAAAAGAGGCGTCCGGTCAGACGCCCCTTTTCTGGTATGATTCGGGCGCAGAGTTATGGGCGCTCAAGGCACATGGCCACGCCCATTCCACCACCGATGCACAGGGTGGCGAGACCTTTCTTGGCATCGCGTCGCTGCATTTCAAACAGCAGCGTGTTCAGAACACGACAGCCTGAGGCGCCGATGGGGTGACCAATGGCAATGGCACCGCCGTTGACGTTTACGATGGACGGATCCCAGCCCATGTCCTTGTTTACGGCACAGGCTTGGGCTGCGAAGGCTTCGTTGGCTTCCACCAGGTCCAGATCGTCCACGGACCAGCCGGCCTTGTCCAGCGCCTTGCGCGAAGCGTAGATCGGACCAACACCCATTACGGATGGGTCAAGACCCGCCGTTGCATAAGAGGCGATACGCGCAAGCGGCTGGATACCACGTTTCTCGGCGTCGTCTGCGCTCATCAGCAGCACAGCAGCAGCACCGTCGTTCAGGCCCGAGGCGTTGGCGGCAGTAACCGAGCCCTCTTTGGCGAAGGCTGGGCGCATTTTCTGCATGGCTTCGATGTTGGCACCGTGACGGATGTATTCATCCTTGTTTACTTCGATGTCGCCCTTGCGAGTTTTGACGGTGAAGGTGATCACTTCGTCATCAAATTTCCCAGCGTTTTGAGCAGCTTCGGCTTTGTTTTGCGAACCGACTGCAAACTCATCCTGCATATCGCGGCTGATCTGCCATTGCTCGGCGACGTTCTCGGCGGTTTGGCCCATGTGGTAGCCGTTAAAGGCATCCCACAGACCGTCGCGGATCATCGTGTCGATGTATTTCATGTCGCCCATTTTGTGCCCTGCACGCAGATGCGCGGCGTGGGGGCTTAAAGTCATGTTTTCCTGGCCCCCTGCGGCGACGATGGATGCGTCACCCAATTGGATGTGCTGAGCACCCAGTGCCACGGCGCGCAAGCCCGACCCACAGACCTGGTTGATGCCCCAGGCGGATGCCTCTTTCGGCAGGCCGGCGTTGATGTGTGCCTGCCGGGCCGGGTTTTGCCCTTGGGCCGCTGTCAGAACCTGGCCAAGAATGGTTTCGGACACTTCGTCTTTGCTGACGCCCGCGCGTTCAACGATGGCTTCCAGGACGGCAGCGCCCAGGTCGTGGGCGGGTGTATTGGCAAACGAGCCACCAAACGAGCCAACAGCGGTGCGAGCCGCAGATGCGATTACGACATTGGTCAAGATAAGTCCTCCATAAGAAAATGTCTGAAGGATGCCTGATTCGCGCAATTAAATTTCGCGCCAAACATCCCAGCTTGGAGGTTTCATATCTCAGATGCCGCGATGCGGCAACCAACGGAATGTCGCAGGTTAAGCGGTGATCTGCTGTTCGCTGGGGGATAACCAAGGCGGGCGGACCGTGGGCGCGCCAAAGTAGTAGCCCTGCAGGCAATCGATTCCCATTGCGGTCAAAAAGGCTGCGTCATGTGGTTGCTCGACACATTCAGCCACTGTGACCATATCAAACTGTTCGGCAATTGACGCGAGAGCGGCGGTGAGAATCTGATTGTCGGAATTTTCGCATATACCTCTGATGAATTCGCCATCAATTTTCAGGATGTCGAAGTAGAAATCGCGCAGATATCGGAAGGAGGTATACCCGGACCCAAAATCATCCAGCGCAAAGCTTATGCCCTTGGCCTGTAACTCGTTCATGAAGCTCACCACCAGTTCGGGGACGGTCATGGCAGAGCGTTCGGTGATTTCCAGGATCAACCGTTCGGCGACAGTCGGATCTTTGGCAAGCCCCCGTTTAAGCACCCGCATCCACCGCGGATATCCGATCGAGCGCGCTGACATGTTGATCGCCAAGCGCAGGTCAGGATGCATCGAGAGGGCACGAATGCCTTTTTCCAGTGCAAGGCAGTCGATGATGCGTCCCGTTTCCGTTTCTTCGATTGCACCGATAAAGTCCTTGGCCGGAATGATGCGCCCGGTTTCATCCAACACGCGAATCAGACCTTCATAAAAGGCAGGGCGGGATTGGTCACCGGCGGGCACAATGGCCTGATAGGCCAGCATCACCTGTTTGTGCCGCACCGCCTGCTCGACCATCTGTATGGTTGACTGATCCCGCGCCGCAACGGCATAGGACAAGGGGTCATTGTGACCGGCCGGGGTATCCGCTTTGATCCGTCTGCTTTCGCGCACCACTGTCGCCTCCACATTGTTCAAGGTTCACAGGCTGCAAGGTTCCGGCTAAGGAATTCTTAAGCTAACAATTTGAAACATTGCTGGGACGCCCGAAACTGGCGTCTTGAGGAGGATGACATGTCGGAGCGATGCGGCTGGGCGGGCCCGGATGAGATGTATCTGGCGTATCATGATACCGAATGGGGCGTTCCTGAATACGACAGCCGTGCCTTGTGGGAAAAGCTGATCCTGGATGGGTTTCAGGCCGGACTGGCCTGGATCACGATCCTGCGCAAAAGAGACAACTTTCGCGAGGCCTTTGCCGGGTTTGACCCTTATATTATTGCCGAATGGGGCGAAGAAGATGTCCAGCGTTTGTTGGGCAATTCGGGTATTATCCGCCATCGTGGAAAGATCGAGGCGACGATTACAAACGCACGTGCTTGGATCGCAATCGAAGCGGAGCAGGGCTTTGATACCTTTATGTGGAATTACATGGATGGCAAACCTTTGCAAAACAGCTGGGTTAGTTTGGATCAGGTTCCGGCTCATACGCCCCTGTCTCATGAAATTTCCAAGGATTTGAAGAAACGTGGATTCAAATTTTGCGGGCCCACCATTGTCTATGCGTGGATGCAGGCCACGGGTTTGATCAACGATCATTTGGTGGGTTGTCCCTGCCACGCGAAGGTCAAGGCATTGGCCAAATGACAGTCATGCGCCTTGTGCAAGGATCGCCGGTGGAAATCGCCCGTCAAATCCTATATGCACCCTGATCTGATGAATAACGAAGCAACCCCAACGCCAAGTGCGCCGATCACACAGGATGTGATGACGATCCCCCGGAAGCTGCCGGAGGGGCCGATCAACCTTGTTGGCCTGACACGCGAGGCCCTGCGCGAGACATTGATCGCCCATGGGACACCGGAAAAGCAGGCCAAGATGCGCATGGGCCAGATCTGGCAGTGGATCTATCAATGGGGTGTACGCGATTTCGATGCAATGACGAACCTGTCCAAGGCCTATCGCGCGGACCTCGCCGAAAAATTTGTGATTGCCGTGCCCGATGTCATTACCCGCCAGCTGAGCGATGACGGGACGCGCAAATATTTGGTACGCATTGCTGGTGGGCATGAGGTTGAGGTGGTCTATATCCCCGAAACCGATCGTGGAACGCTGTGCATTTCCTCGCAAGTGGGCTGCACATTGACCTGTTCGTTCTGCCACACAGGCACTCAGAAACTTGTGCGCAATCTGACAGCAGGTGAAATCATCGGTCAGGTGATGGTCGCACGGGATGATCTGGGCGAATGGCCCGAACCCGGCACACGGTCAGAAGAGGGGCCTCGTCTGCTCTCGAACATCGTGCTGATGGGCATGGGCGAACCCTTGTACAACTTCGACAACGTGCGCGACGCGATGAAGATCGCGATGGACCCGGAGGGCATCCAACTGTCACGCCGCCGGATCACGCTCAGCACGTCAGGTGTGGTGCCCGAGATTGCCAAAACCGCCCAAGAGATTGGGTGCCTGCTGGCCGTTAGTTTTCACGCCACCACGGATGAGGTGCGAGACAAGCTGGTGCCGATCAACAAGCGCTGGAACATCGAAACATTGCTGACGGCGTTGCGCGAGTATCCGAAGGTCAGCAATTCCGAGCGGATCACATTTGAATACGTGATGCTGAAAGATGTGAACGATTCTGATGCCGATGCACGTCGTCTGGTGCAACTGATCAAGGGCATACCGGCCAAGATCAACTTGATCCCCTTTAACGAATGGCCCGGTGCGCCTTATGTGCGCAGTGACTGGCCCCGGATCAAAGCATTTGCGGATATCATCCATGATGCAGGCTATGCCAGCCCGATCCGCAAACCGCGGGGCGAAGACATCATGGCCGCTTGTGGTCAGCTCAAGTCCGCGACGGAACGTGCCCGGAAGTCGAAAAAGCAGATTGAGGCTGAGGCGAAGTTGTAATCTATCCGTTGATGCCTGCCTTGAGCCCTGAGCAGACCTTTGTTTTGAAACGCTCTGCTACGGTAGGCCAACGTCAGCCCCTGGGGTGGTGAGCTGCCGCTAATTTCAGCACGCTTTATGTCAGCCAACAGCATCCGACAAAACTAGTGATGCGCCCATCCTCACCATATCGCCAGCCCAAGGGAGGGGTTGACGATGGCCGGGCCGCTAAAGCGGCTGTTAACCGGCCTGGGTGCGCTATCGGAAACGGCAGCAATGGTCCGCTGCTCAGAAATCTTGCCATTGTGTCCACGCCATGAACAATCCCCTGTTCTGACACATTCTGTCACGAATTCCGCCACGGTCCTTAACTATCCCTGATTTTGCAACAATGAGCATTAAACAGGAAACAGACCATGAAAACCCAAGAATTGCAGAGCCTTGCACAACGTGAACGCCAATTGGCCGTATCCGAGCGTGAATGGATGCACCGCCTCAAAGGCTACGGGTATGCGATCAAAGACACCAACGAAGGACGGTTTCTGACTTCGATCGTACGCAAAACCGAGCTGTGCAGCCTGCCGGGCCACATCACCTGATCATTCTCAGGATTTAACCATCGCGCAGGGCTGCCTCCAGGCCCTGTCGCGCGAACACCGGGACATATGTGCCCAGCTTCATGCCTTTTGCCGGGTCCGACGCAGTGCCGTCGAGCGCACGCTTCTTGACCCCTTGCAAAATGGCCGCCATCCGAAAATGACAGAACGCCAGATAATAGCCGAACCGGTTGATGCCGGGCAGGTCGCGACGTTGACAGTAGATGTCGATGAATTGTTGATCGCTCCACAGTCCCGCTGCAGTGCGGTCAATGCCTTGGAGCCCGCGACCAACGATGCCTTGCGGCATTCCCCATTGCATGATCACTGACGCAAGATCGGCGTAAGGGTGCCCAATCGTTGACAATTCCCAATCCAAAACCGCAACGCAGGTGGGGCCTTCGGGTTCAAACAGCAGATTGTCCAACCTGTAATCCCCATGCACCAGGCAACGCTGACCGTCGTCATTTGGCATGTTTTGATCCAGCCAGGTGATCAAGGCCTGCATGTCGGGAAGATCATCGGTTTGGCTGGCGGTGTATTGCTTGGTCCATCTGTCGACCTGCCGCCTGATGTAATGACCATCGGGGCCATAGTCAGACAGGCCATTTGCTGTGATATCAACACTATGAATGGCTGCTAGAACCCGGTTCATCTGGTCGATGATCAGGCCGCGCTGATCGGGGGGTAATGAGGGCAGGCGTGGGTCATCAAAATTGCGGCCTTCGACCATGCCCATAATGTAGAAGGCCGAGCCAATCACATCGTCCTCTTCGCACAGAAGATACATCGGGGCGACGGGCACGTCAGATCCTGCCAAGGCGTGCTGGACCCGAAACTCCCGATCCACAGCGTGTGCCGATTTCAGTATTTTACCCAAGGGCTTACGCCGCAAGACATAGGCGCCAGCAGAAGTTTGCAACCGGTAGGTTGGGTTGGATTGCCCCCCTTGGAATTTGGTCGCTGTCACACGCCCGTCAAAGCCCGGCAAGCGGCCTGCAACCCAATCTGAGACGGCTGCGGTGTCCAAAGTTTCGTGGGTGTGCATGAAGGACGCCTCTTATTTCACTGGACCTGCGGGATCATTGGTTGCACAAAGCGCCCAGCCGATCAACGTTGCCTGCGCCTAAGGAAATCACATGTCATTCGACCGCTCCATCAAGATTGCCCCCTCCATCCTCAGTGCGGATTTCGCCAATTTTGGTGAGGAAATTCAAGCGATTGAGGCCCAAGGCGCGGATTGGGTGCATGTCGATGTGATGGACGGGCATTTCGTGCCGAACCTGACCTTTGGACCCCAAGCGGTCAAGGCGTTCAGGCCACATGTGAAGACGTTTATGGACGTGCATTTGATGATTTCGCCCGTGGATCAATACATTGAGGCCTACGCCGAGGCGGGGGCCGATCTGATTTGCGCCCATGTCGAGGCCGGACCGCATGTGCATCGCACCATGCAGGCAATCAAGGCGACGGGAAAGATGGCCGGTGTTGCGGTTAATCCCGGCACGCCACTGGAGAGCATCGCGCATGTGCTTGATCTGGTGGATATGGTCTGTCTGATGACCGTAAACCCTGGATTTGGTGGACAAAAATTCATTCACAGCGGGGTCGAGAAAACCCGTAAACTGCGCCAGATGATTGGCGACCGGCCCATTCACATTGAGATTGACGGCGGTGTCACGACTGAGACCGCCCCCCTCGTGGCCGAGGCCGGAGCTGATGTTCTGGTCGCGGGATCAGCCGTGTTCAAAGGTGGCAGCGTGGGCAATCCCGACGTCTACGGCAGCAATATCGCGGCCATTCGCAAGGTGGCAGCGAGCGCTTTGTAAATTATTGGCAGTCTGCCAATTCGACTCGGATTTATTGCAAGTTTACGGTCTATGATGGGGCGATCCGATGATTGCGCCCGAAATGGAGATGTAAATGATCCGCACCCGACTGACTGACCGCTTTGATCTGGAGCATCCGATTGTCTCGGCCCCGATGGCATTCGCGGCGGGCGGAAGACTGGCCGCAGCGGTGACCCATGCCAGGGGCCTGGGGCTGATCGGTGGCGGCTACGGCGATCCCGAGTGGCTGAAAGGCGCGTTCAAGGACGCGGGCAACGCGCGGGTTGGGGCCGGGTTGATCACCTGGAAACTGGCCGAGCAGCCTGAGGTTCTGGACCTGGTCTTGGAACGTGATCCGGCGGTGATGTTTCTGTCGTTTGGCGACCCTGCGCCTTTTGCGCCCAAAATGCGCGAGGCCGGTGTGCCGCTGATCTGTCAGGTGCAGAGCCTGCGTGACGCCCAACATGCGGTTGAGGTTGGGGCAGAGGTGATTGTCGCCCAAGGTGCCGAGGCCGGGGGGCATGGCGAGAAACGCGCGACCTTCACGATTGTGCCTGAGGTGGCTGATTGGCTGGCCACCCATGCGCCCAACACGTTGCTTTTGGCCGCTGGTGGCGTGGCCGATGGGCGTGGGTTGGCGGCGGCGTTGATGCTGGGGGCGGATGGCGTGCTGGTGGGATCACGGCTTTGGGCCTCGGCCGAAGCGGAGGTGTCTGAAGCGATGACGGATGCCGCGATAGCCTCGACCGGGGATCACACGATCCGCTCGACCGTGATGGACCGGGCAAGGTATCTGGATTGGCCAGAGCGCTATACCGCGCGGGTGTTGCAGAATGCGTTTACCCAGCGCTGGCACAATGATCTGGACGGGCTGATGGCCAAGGCCGCCGAGGAATCCGAGAAGTGGATTGCGGGGTGGACAGCTGGAGACCCTGAGCGCGCCAATACCTTTGTGGGCGAATCCGCCGGGTTGATCAACGATCGCCCGCCGGCGGGTGAGATCATTGAACGCATGAGTGCCGAGGCTGAATCTTTGATGACGGGAACCGCAACCCGATACGGATTGACGGGTTGATCACCCGGGCTTTTGCCATTCCATCATCATCAGATAGGGCATTTTTTGATAGGCTTCGATGCGCTCGGGGGGGCCGCTTTGGGGCTGTGGTTCGTCGAAGTGGGTGAGCGACAGACCTGCACCAAGGGCGGCTTGCATGTAGTATGACAACGGGCGGTGCCAGTTTTGCACCCGCATCCCATCCCACTCAAACCAACCTTTGCGGGTTTCCAGGTAGTTCCCCAAAGGGCGCAGTTCTTCGCCGGTGGTGGCACATGTGCGACGGCCAAACAGATTGCTGGAGGTCGAAAAGCTGGTCAGATTTGCGATCAACAGACGCCCGCCGGGTGTCAGCACCCGCGCCATTTCCGATATGGCCTGCGCGGCGTCGTCGATGTCGATCAGCGAGAGGTAGCTGACCACCAGATCGAACGCGGCCTCGGGGTGGGGGATGGCTTCGGCAAAGCCTAGCTGATAGTCGCCCTGCCGATCACGCTGCCGGGCTGTTTCGATCATCTGAGGCACCGGATCCAACCCGGTGGTCACAATGCCCTGCTCGGCCATCATCCGGCAAAACCGGCCTTCGCCACAGCCCACATCCAGAGCCGTGGCCGGGGTGGCCGCCTTGATCCGGGCCAGCATCGGTGCATCAAGCACATGCAGGCGTGAAAAATCCCCTGATGTCCCGGCGCGGTCAATCCAGGCCTGAGCCGAGCTGACCCAGCCGTTTTCATCTGCATCACGATTGATCATGCCAGCCTCCTTTGGGAAACCCCGTGTGGTATCCAAGCCAGAGATCGAGATCAAGCGCCACTTTTGTTGAGATGGGGCGGGTGTTAGACAAGAGCAGCAAGCAGGAGTGCCCCATGGATGTGACAGACAAGCTGAGAGCCGAGGTCGAGGCGCGGGAAGGTGATCTGGTGGCGCTGACGCAGGAACTGATCCGCATGCCCACGCTGAACCCGCCCGGCGCGCTTTATCGTGATATCTGTGACTATCTGGACAGGCGTTTGTTGAAGGCCGGGTTTGAGACGCAGCTGATCCGGGCGGAGGGGGCCATTGGTGACAGTAACACCTATCCGCGTTGGAACATCGTGGCACGGCGCGAGGGCAAGTGTGCCGGTGAATGCGTGCATTTCAACTCTCACATTGATGTGGTGGAGGCAGGCCACGGCTGGACGGTGGACCCCTTTGGCGGTGCGTTGAAGGATGGTCGTGTCTACGGGCGCGGGGCTTGTGACATGAAGGGCGGATTGGCAGCGTCGATCATTGCGGCGGAGGTGTTTATTGACCTGTGTCCTGATTATGCCGGCGCGATTGAAATCAGCGGTACGGCGGACGAGGAATCGGGCGGCTTTGGCGGTGTGGCCTATCTGGCCGAGCAGGGGTTTTACAAACGGGTGGATCACGTGATCATCCCTGAGCCGCTGAACAAGGATCGCATCTGTCTGGGGCATCGCGGCGTCTGGTGGGCCGAGATTGAGACCAAGGGCGAGATTGCCCATGGCTCCATGCCCTTTCTGGGTGATTGTGCCGTGCGCCACATGGGGGCAGTGATGCAGGAGATGGAGACATCGCTGTTTCCCGCTTTGGCATTGAAGCGCACGGACATGCCTGTGGTGCCCGAGGGAGCCAAGCAATCGACGTTGAACATCAATTCGGTGCATGGCGGAGAACCCGAGCAGGATGTATCGTACTCGGGTCTGCCTGCGCCTTGTGTGCCGGATCGGTGCCGGATGGTGATCGACCGGCGGTTCCTGATCGAGGAAGACATCGGCGATGTGGAGCAAGAGATGCGTGATGTGTTGGAGAGCGTGCGCGCGGAGCGGCCCGGGTTTGACTATGACATCCGCGAATTGCACCGGGTGTTGCCCACGATGACCGAGCGGGACGCGCCTGTTGTGGGTGCCGTGGCCGGGGCCATCGGCCAAGTGTTTGACCGCGAGGCAGACTATGTCGTCAGTCCCGGCACCTATGATCAGAAACACATCGACCGGATTGGACGTTTGAAGAACTGCATCGCCTACGGCCCCGGCATTCTGGATCTGGCGCATAAGCCGGATGAATACGTGGGTGTCGAGGATATGGTCCAATCGGCGCAGGTCATGGTGCTGGCGTTGCACGAGTTGCTAGAATGAGTGGAGTCGCTGCTCATTTGCTTTTAGCGCTTTGACGGTGCTGACAAGTAGTGGCATTCACTTCGTTTTGATGTAGTCCAAGAGTTGGTCTCGTTACTTGCAGGAAGACACTCATGATCAGACTATTGCGGCGTGTTAGGCATCGGATCAGCCTAAGTGTTTTTTTTAGTCTAGCTGTGATTTCACTTTATTCTCCTACTTATGCCCAAGGTGACTCATTTTGGGCATCAGTCAGAGTAGAACGTATCGTCGTCGACGTCCCAGACATTGGTCTGACTCGTGTATATAGAAAAGACCGGAGTTTGGCGTATTCGGACGACCGCATAGTCAAGGATCTAGAGGCAGCTCTCTGGAAAGACTTTGGGTCGCTTGGAAAGGGCTCGATCCCAGTTGAATTGAACGTTCGCCTGAATATTTTAAGCATACCGCAAATGAAAAAGGCCAGAAACATCGGTGCAAGAAGTATGATGGCCGCGTTCAAGGTAACGGTTTTGCAGATTTCTGAACAATCTAAGTTGACCCAATTGCGAGGCGTCAGAAAGTTCGGAGCGACGACAAATTGTCTCGAATTAGATGGGCGGAAGCTTCCTTTGCCACACGAGGATGTCGCCGTTGAATATGAGGAACTTTTATCTGGGTTCTCGTGTGCATTGCGAAAAGCCTTGCAGTAGTTGCCGCTAACGGAATGGGCCAAATCTTGGTCTACTCTACCATTTTCCTACTATGGACTACACGCTGTGTTCGCTAATGGATTTCCGGATGAGTACGCAAGTTACTCCACCGCGATATTGTCGATCAGGCGTACACCGGCCAACCATGCGGCGGCGAACAGTCGGGCGGGGTGTGTCGGGGCCTCTAACGTGGTCAAATCATCCGCGGCACGCAGATCGAGGTATTCGATATCGGTGAAGCCAGCGGCCGCGAGCCGATTGACCGCCACGGCGTGCAGGTCAGAGAAGGGGTCGCCTGCGGTCAGACCTGCGGCGATGATCCTCAACTCTTCAAACAATGCGCGGGCTTTGACGCGGGAACGGCCCGACAGCAGAAGATTGCGGGTTGGATGGCTCGACCGAGTATTTCAAGGCATTGGAAGGTAAGGGGTGTGAGCTGACGGGTGGGAATTTCTAGCGCCAGGGTTACAAGCCCGGATGGCACTATCAAATGGAAGTGCAATACACGCGGATGAACGATTGGTTTGGGTTGAGCGAGACAGCGGCCCCGGCATTCTGGATCTGGCGCATAAGCCGGATGAATATGTGGGTGTCGAGGATATGATGCAATCGGCACAGGTCATGGTGCTGGCGTTGCACGAGTTGTTGGCAGGGTAGTACCGACTTTCGAGTGCCAAGACGGATACGCGTAAGACGTCACAAAGTTGTGAGGTCTGTTGATCGCAGCCGCCACAATTTGCCCAAATCCAAACGATACGCGTTCAGTATGAAACATTTTATGACACTCCTGACCGTCGCCGCCGTGGGCTTTGCCTTCTGGCAATATCCTGCGTGGAGAGTCTCTCAGCAGCAGTTGACCCTTGCCGAAGACCGAGTAGAGGCCATGATTGCCGAAGGGATTAACCACGTCACCTTCAGTGATCTGACTGAACTGAGGCGGTTGCCTTCGAACATTCGCAATGCGGAGCGGCTGGAATATCTCAACCTCAGCAAAACCAGCGTGTACAACCTGTCGGGTATCGAGGGTCTGACCAAGTTAAAGCAACTGAATGCCAATCAGACCAGAGTGATGGATTTGCAGCCGTTATCGGGGTTGCCAAACCTCAGGTTGGTCTATTTGCACGGGACCTGGGCTGAAGATTTGACACCGCTGACAACATTGCCTGCTCTTGAGCAGCTGGATATCGGTAAGATGCAAATAGCTTCGCTTGAGCCGGTGACGCAGATCGCTGGTCTGAATTGGCTTAATCTACATCGAAGCTATGCGCTGGATGGTTCAACCAAGTATTTCAGAAAGCTGGAAGGGCGTGTGCATGATTTGAGCGGGGGCAATTCATACCGTCAAGGATATCGCCCCGGTGAACAGTATCAATGGATGGTGACATATTGGCGTTGGAAAGCCCGGTTAGGTTATCAGTCCCAATCGAGTTAAATCACTCCACCGCGATATTGTCGATCAGGCGTACACCGGCCAACCATGCGGCGGCGAACAGTCGGGCGGGGTGTGTCGGGGCCTCTAACGTGGTCAAATCATCCGCGGCACGCAGATCGAGGTATTCGATATCGGTGAAGCCAGCGGCCTCGAGCCGCTTAACCGCCACGGTGTGCAGGTCAGAGAAGGGGCCGCCTGCGGTCAGACTTGCGGCGATGATCTCCATTTCTTCAAACAATGCGGGTGCTTTGACTCGGGCGCGGTCCGACAACAGCAGGTGGAGGTGCAATACACGCGGATGAAAAATTGGTTTGGGTTGAGCGAGACCGCGGCCCCGGCATTCTGGATCTGGCGCATAAGCTGGATGAATATGTGGGTGTCGAGGATATGGTCCAATCGGCGCAGGTTATGGTGCTGGTGTTGCACGAGTTGCTCAGGTGAGGCAGCCTTAGCCAGCGGCTTCGAGAATCTGTACCCGTGTAACAACCTCACCAGAGCCATAAACCCGTACCAGCACGAAACCGATGTACTGGCTGCGAATGCGCTCTACCGTATGGTGGCTGCGAGAATATTCGCATTTGCCGGAGATCATTGCGCGTCGAGAAGAAGTGGTGAAGAATTTATCTGGCGTGTCACTATCTGGATTTCCGAATTTGTGAACATTTGCACGGTCTTGCCGTACGATGGCGCATACATCGTTCAGTGGCTGGCCTGAAGAGTTGTAGGTGTCGCGAGGGCTGAGCGTGGCATAGTATTCAAACAGGAGGCTTTCAGCGGATGCCATAGCGGGAACCATACCCAGCATCAGGGTTAATACGAATGACAAAGACTTCATTGTGTAAATCCTAAAAGATAATTGCGTCAGGGGTGTCGCGTCCCCTTAGAAAAGCATGTGTTGCGGGCCTGTGTCGAGACAGATTTGGATCCGTTATACAGCGATATTGTCGATCAGGCGCACGCCGACCAGCCAGGCTGCGGCGAAGAGGCGGGCGGGGCGTGTGGGGGCGTCCAGAGTGGTCAGATCATCAGCCGAGCGCAGGTCGAGGTATTCGATATCGGTGAAACCTGCGGCCTTGAGCCGTTTGACAGCCACGGCGTGCAGGTCAGAGAAGGGGTCGCCTGCGGTTAGACCTGCGGCGATGATCTCCATTTCCTCGAACAGGGCCGGGGCTTTGACACGGGCGCGGTCCGACAGCAACAGGTTGCGCGAGGACATGGCGAGACCGTCGATTTCGCGAATGGTCGGGCAGCCGTGCACCGTTGTGCCGAGGTCCAGATCACGGGCGAGGCGGGTGACGACCTGCAGTTGCTGAAAGTCCTTTTCGCCAAAGAAGGCATCGGTGGCGGAGGTCTGGGTGAAGAGCTTGGTCACCACCGTGGCCACGCCGTCAAAATGGCCGGGGCGGTGTACACCGTCCATCACATCGGTGAGGCCTGCGACTGAAACGGTGGTTGAAAACCCATCGGGGTATATCTGCGGCCCGTCGGGGACATAAATCGCATCCACGTCAAAGCGTTCCAGCTTGCGGGCGTCGTCCTCTTCGGTGCGGGGATAGTTTTTCAGATCTTCTTCGGAATTGAACTGTTTGGGGTTCACGAAGATCGTGACGATCACATGATCACAGTGCTTTTTCGCCTCGGCCACCAGGGACAGATGCCCGTCGTGCAAGGCCCCCATGGTGGGCACCACGCCGATGCGCTTGTCAGCCAGTTGCCAGGGTTTTGTTGTGGCGCGCAGCTCGGGCAGCGTGCGAATAATAGGTGCGATCATTTCTTTGGGGCTTTGTCTGCGAACGTGTGTTCAGGCGCCGGGAAGCTGCGATTGCGGACCTCATCAGCGTAGGATTGGATGGCCGCGCGGCCTTCATCGCCGAGTGTCGCGTAGCGTTTGACGAATTTGGGTTTGAACGCGGTAAAGAGCCCAAGCATGTCATCAACGACCAAAATCTGACCATCACAGTTGACCGAGGCACCGATGCCGATGGTGGGGATGCTGATGTCCTTGGTAATGCGGTCCGCCAGATTGGCCGGGACTTTTTCCAAGACAACACAGAACGCGCCGGCTTCGGTCACGGCCTTGGCATCGTGTTTCAGCTGTTTGGCCTGACCATCGCGGCCCTGCACCTTGTAGCCGCCCAGCGTGTTGATCGACTGCGGCGTGAGACCGATATGCGCCATCACCGGGATGCCACGCGCCGTGAGAAAGGCTATCGTGTCGGCCATATGGGTGCCGCCTTCCAGCTTTACTGCGCCCGCGCCAGTGTCGCGCATCAGAGCGGCGGCGTTGCGGAACGCCTGTGCGGGGCTTTCCTCGTAACTGCCGAAGGGCATGTCGATAACCATCATGGATTTGGTCAGACCACGCGCGACGGCGGCCCCATGCAGGGTCATCATTTCCATCGTCACCCCTAAGGTCGACGGCAGCCCATGCAGCACCATGCCGACGCTATCGCCCACCAGCACAAAGTCACATATGCCATCCATCAATTCCGCCATAGGCGTTGTGTAGGCGGTCAGGCTGACAATGGGCGTGCCGCCTTTCATCGCCAGAATATCATCGGGCATGGGGGCGGTTTTGCGGGCCGTGGCACTCATGTCGGACCTCCGGTTGATGCTGCGTTGCGGCATTAAGTACCAAGCCGAACCGACAAAATCTACCATTCTCTGAGGTGTTAACGTGCGGCATTCGCTTGATTGCGGTCCCATTTAAGGGGATGGTGGAAAAAAAGCTCGGGTTGAACGCCCGGGTCAGCACAGGAGAGATGGGATGACTGTGATCCGCAATGTAGCCTTGGGATGTGTGTTGGGGATGTTGGCTGCTATGGCCAGCGCAAAGACAGATATCGTTGTGGGTCAACAGCTTGAGCCGCCGCATCTGGACCCGACCAGTGCTGCAGCCGGTGCGATTGATCAGGTGCTCTATTCAAATGTGTTTGAAGGGCTGACCCGTTTCGGACCGGATGGATCGGTGAACCCTGGATTGGCGCAGAGTTGGGATATTTCGGAAGACGGGCTGACGTATATGTTTTCGCTGCAGCCTGGAGTGACCTTTCACGATGGCACCCCAATGGATGCCGCGGATGTGAAATTCACGCTGGACCGTGCCCGCGATGAGACCAGCCAAAATGCACAGAAGGCCTTGTTTGAGGGGATTGAGGCGGTTGAGGTGATTGATGATCTGACGGTCAAGATTACCCTCACGGCACCCAACGGGAACCTGCTTTTTAACCTTGCTTGGGGGGATGCGGTGATTGTCGCCCCGGAAAGCATTGGTGAGATCAAGCAGATGCCAGTGGGCACCGGGGCGTTCAAGTTTGAGGATTGGGTGCAGGGGGATCACATCACGCTGCTGCGCAATCCTGACTATTGGGGCAGCCCGGCCAAGCTGGACAAGGCCACGTTCAAGTTTATTGACGACCCGACCGCCGCCTTTGCGGCCATGATGGCCGAGGATGTTGACGTGTTTGGCGGCTATCCGGCACCCGAGAACCTGCCGCAGTTCGAAGCGGATCCGCGCTTTCAGGTGTTGGTTGGTTCGACCGAGGGTGAGACTATCCTGAGTATCAACAACCAAATGGAACCTTTGGGCGACGTCAAAGTGCGCGAGGCGATTGCCCATGCGATTGATCGGCAGGCGGTTATTGACGGGGCGATGTTTGGGCTGGGCACCCCCATCGGCACGCATTTTGCGCCGCATCACCCGGATTATGTCGATCTGACCGGGCTGTCGTCCTATGACCCAGACCGCGCACGCGCCTTGTTGGCGGAAGCGGGTTTTGCAGATGGGTTCACCACAACGCTGAAACTGCCACCCCCGTCCTATGCGCGTCGCGGTGGCGAGATCATTCAGGCGCAGCTGCGCGAGGTGGGGATCACGGCCGAGATCAGCAATCTGGAGTGGTCGCAATGGCTGGAGGAGGTGTTCAAAGGCAAGAACTTTGGCCTCACCATCGTCAGCCACACCGAGCCCTTTGATATCGGGATTTATGCCCGACCGGACTATTACTTTCAGTATGACAACCCAGCGTTTCAGGCACTGAACACGGCGCTGACAGCTGAGGCTGATCCGGCGATGCGCTCAGATCTGTTGGTCCAAATGCAGCGCACCATTGCCGAAGATTTTGTGAACGGGTTCCTCTTCCAGCTGGCCACACCCACGGTGGCAAATGCCAAGGTGCGCGGCCTGTGGAAAGACGCGCCAACGCAGGCCACGGATTTGACAGGCGTTTACTGGGAAGACTGACCGGACAGGTCGGTGCTTAGGGCTTTTGCTTCTGGCAGGAGTATTTTTGGCAAGATGAAGTGTGGGTTCTGCACATGCTGAGGTATTTTGCCCGGCGTGTGGTGTCGTTGGGGCTGTCTTTGTTAGTGGCCTCGCTTGTGATCTTTGTTGCGCTGGAAATGGTGCCCGGCGATCCGGCGGCGTTCATGCTGGGGCTGAATGCACAAGACGACACATTGGCGGCCCTGCGCGAAGAACTGGGTTTGAATCAGGGCCCGGTAGCCCGGTACATTAGTTGGATCGTCGGCATGGTGCAGGGGGATTTTGGCACCTCCTATACGTATCGCACGCCCGTGTCGGGGATGATTGCCGATCGCCTTTGGATCAGCCTGCCTTTGGCGCTCTATGCGTTGGCTCTGAGTGTGTTGATCGCTTTTCCTGCGGGCATCTGGGCAGCATCCAAGCGGGGCAAGCTGGCCGATGTGGTAGTGATGGGCACCACGCAGTTGGGTGTCGCCATTCCAAACTTCTGGTTTGCCATGCTGATGGTGCTGATCTTTGCCATCAACCTGCGCTGGTTCAGCGCGGGCGGGTTTGCCGGATGGGATGCAGGCCTGTTGCCGGGGCTGAAAAGCCTGACCTTGCCCGCCATTGCCCTGGCGCTGCCACAGGCCAGCATTCTGGCGCGGGTTATGCGATCTGCACTGCTGGACACATTGGGTGAGGATTACATCCGGACCGCCCGCGCCAAAGGGCTGAGCCGAGGGCAGGCGCTGCGGCGCCATGCGCTGCGCAACGCGATGATCCCGGTGCTGACCATCATTGGCTTGCAGTTCTCGTTCCTGATGGCCGGGGCGATCATTATCGAAAACGTGTTCTTTCTGCCCGGTCTGGGGCAGCTGGTGTTCAAGGCCATCTCGGCGCGGGATCTGATCGTTGTGGAATCGGTGGTCATGCTACTGGTCTTTGCGGTGATCGTGGTCAATTTCACCGTCGATCTGGCGTATGCCTGGGTCGATCCCCGGTTGAGGGGGCGCTGATGCGGGCCACGCTGATCCTTGGATTTCTGCTGACAGGCGTGTTCGCACTGGCTGCGCTGGTGTCGTTCCTTTGGGTGCCGTTTGATGTGGCCGCTGTGGACATCGCCAACAAGATCAAGCCGCCCACGTGGATACACCCTTTGGGCACGGATCATTTTGGCCGCGATATCCTGAGCATGATCATGGTGGGCGCGCGCACCTCGATTGCCGTTGCCCTGGTGGCTGTCGGGATCGGTATGGGCCTGGGCGTGCCATTGGGCTTGGCGGCCGCCGCCCACAAGGGCAGCCTGCTGGACGAGCTGATCATGCGTGGCAATGATCTGATCTTTGCCTTTCCCAGCTTGTTGATCGCCATCATGATCACGGCCGTCTTTGGTGCCTCGGCGCTGAATGCCATTATCGCCATCGGCATCTTCAACATTCCCGTGTTTGCCCGTTTGGTGCGCGGTGCCGCGCTGTCGCTGTGGACGCGAGACTATGTTCTGGCGGCGCGTGTGGCGGGCAAAGGGCCGGTGCGGATCAGTTGGGAGCATATCCTGCCCAATGTCACCAACCTGCTGATCGTGCAGGGTACCATTCAGTTCAGCCTTGGCATTCTGGCCGAAGCGGCGCTGAGCTATGTGGGGCTGGGGGCGCAGCCGCCTGTGCCCAGTTGGGGGCGGATGCTGGCGGACAGTCAGACGATGATTTCGTTCGCACCGCATATGGCACTGTTTCCGGGGCTGGCGATTCTGCTGACGGTGCTGGGCCTGAACCTATTGGGTGATGGTTTACGAGATCGGCTTGATCCGCGCCTGAGACGGCAAACGCGATGAGCTTGCTTGAGATCACAGATCTGAACATGGCCATTCACACCCATGAGGTGCTGCGGGATGTCAGTCTGAGCGTGCAGGCAGGCCAGATTACGGGTGTGATTGGAGAGAGCGGATCGGGCAAATCCATGACGGCGCTGAGTATATTGCAGCTGTTGCCCGAAGGTGCGCGCTTGGACGGGCAGATACGGTTGGGCGGGCAGGATGTGTTGAGGTTGAGCGAGACGCAGATGTGCCATCTGCGCGGGCGCGAGGTTGGCATGGTCTTTCAGGAGCCGATGACGGCGCTGAACCCGCTGCATACGATCGGCCGCCAGGTGGCCGAGACGATCCTGATTCACGAGAGAGTGAGCCGCAACGAGGCGATGCGGCGTGCCGCCGAAGCGCTGGAGCGGGTCGAGCTGCCCAATGATGCGGTGCCGTTGAACCGTTATCCACATGAGTTGTCCGGCGGACAACGTCAGAGGGTCGGGATCGCTATGGCGATAGCCCTGCGTCCCAAGCTGCTGATCGCCGATGAGCCAACGACGGCGCTGGATGTGACTACGCAGGCCGAAGTGTTGACGCTGCTCAAACGGTTGGTGGTTGAGGACGGCATGGGCCTGCTTCTGATCAGCCATGATCTGGGCGTGGTGGCCGAGATGGCCGATGAGATCGTGATCATGCGTGGTGGCGCCGTGGTGGAACGTGGTGTCTTTGGCACATTGACGCATCCATACTCACAAGCGCTGCTGGCGGCCTCGAACCACGTTCCAGACCGCGCCGAGCAGGTGGATCAGCTGCCCTTGTTGCGCGTGCGGGATGTGGTGCGTGACTATGCGACGCCGCGCAAAGGCTGGCTGGGGAAACCTGGAGTGTTTCGGGCCGTCGATGGGGTCAGCTTTGACATCCAGGAAGGCGAGAACCTTGGATTGGTCGGTGAATCGGGCTGTGGGAAATCCACGCTCACCCGGGCGCTCTTGGGGTTGGAGCCCGTGCAGGGTGGTACGATTGAGATGATGGGCACCCGGATCGAGGCAGGCCAGACCGTGCCACGCGCCATTCGCGCGCACATGCAGGTGGTGTTTCAGGATCCATATGGCAGCTTTAATCCGCGACACACGGTGGGGCGTCTGGTGGGCGAGCCGTTTCATCTGGCTGAGGCGCCCCCGCAAGGGGCGAAGATGCGCGCCGCGGTGGCCGAAGCCCTGGACAGTGTTGGTTTGAGCGCGGCGGATGCCGAGAAATACATCCATGAGTTTTCGGGTGGGCAACGACAGAGGATCGCCATCGCCCGAGCGCTGATCATCCGCCCCCGACTGATCATTCTGGATGAGGCCGTGAGCGCATTGGATGTGCAAGTGCGCGCGCAAATCCTCGATCTTCTGGCCGATTTGAGTGACCGTTTTGGGCTCACTTACTTGTTCATCAGTCACGATCTGAGCGTGGTGCGCAATGTGACCGACCGCGTGATGGTGATGCGCGCGGGGCAGATTGTGGAAACCGGCAAGACGGAACAGGTGTTTCATGCCCCTCAGCACCCTTATACGCAAACCTTGATTGACGCCGTCCCACAGCTGCCAGCGGGTGTGCCCGGATGAAGCGCGTTTTCGGTGCGAAGACAAAAAGTGAAGGTTTTGAGGTTGTGGTTGCAGGACGAGTGAGGGAGACTGTCAGAATTCAGCGATCCTAAAGGGAGATGCCAATTGCGCCTGACTGTCATTTTAACCGTAATGATACTGGCGATCTTTGGTTCCGCTTCCTTTGCCGTTGCACAGCAACCTTCGGTGACGCGAGCCGAACTCGTAGAGCTGATCGGGAAATTACCCGAATTGAATGATACAAAACTATCGTTGCAACGGCAGGGGTTTTCCGGGGACAAGCTGGCGTTGGCGCTGGATCATGAAAACCGCATGATGCGCGACAAGGTCATTGCCGGGTACATCGCGGATCGTCTGCTGGCGCTGAACAATGGTAACTTGCCTTCAGGCTGGGCCCCCAATGGATTGGTTTCGCCCTTGTTTAGCAGCGGTTACACCAATCTGTCGCGTGGCGATAAAGCGTTTTACTGGAAGGTTCAGAGATCGCTTCTGGCCGCCATGACAACGCGCGACTGTGGACTGATCGTCAAAGGCCGCATGAATGAAACCCGACTGGAACGGACCATATCGCAGGCAGAAGCGCGGCTGAGTGCTGCGACGCTCAAACGATATTATCAGGTGCAGCGCAACGCGATCCGAACCGGTGTTAGCCGCTCGCCCAAAACCCTGAGCCCTGCTGATTCCGCACGCATTCAAGAGAAGATCAACCAGGTTTTGCGCGCGCGTTTGGACAGTGATGCGACCCTTGCGCCGGCCGCGGGGGCCTTTGACAACATGAACCGGGCATCGGCGGGTGCCGCCTGTCAGGCGGGTATTTTGTTCTATGACGTGGCGCTGGGCCTCTCTGGGCGCGATCTGGATCATGCGTTGTTGTATCTGAACGAGTAATGTCCCGACTGCGTATCAGCAACAAAGATGCGCGGCGGATCTGGCTCTGGACCAATGGGCTGTCTGCGACACCAACCGGCCCGGTGGATGTGATCGGAATGATCCGCCGACTGGGGTTTTTGCAAATTGACACCATTCGAAATGTCACCCGTGCGCACAATCACATCCTGTGGACCCGCAATCAGAACTTTCGCGAGGGCATGCTGTGGCCGTTGCTGCAGGGCCGGCAATTGTTTGAACATTTCACGCATGATGCCTCGTTGATCCCGATGGAAACCCTGCCGATCTGGCAGCGGCAGTTTCGGCGTCTCGGGGCCAAAGTCGCACAGGGGGATTGGTACCAATCCGGTTTGGCGCGCGAGGAGATTAGAAACATACGCAAGCGTATTGAAGCCGAGGGCGCGTTGTCCACCCATGCGTTTGACACCAAAGTCCAAAGCCGGGAAATGTGGGCGCGGCCACCGCACAAGAAAGCCTTGGATCAGATGTGGTACGTCGGCGATCTGGCGACCTGTTACCGAGAGAGTTTCGTGAAGTACTACAATCTGGGGGACCGCGTGTTTCCAGCGCATCTGCGCGAGGGGCTGGATGATCAAGATCAGGTAAATATGCTGTGTGATCAGGCGCTTGACAAGATCAGCTTTGGCACTGGCGGTGAAGTGCAGCGGTTTTGGGAGGCCATGTCTGCGCAGACCTGCAAAGGGTGGCTCGATCAACAAACCCTGGTGCCTGTCTCGGTGCAGGCTGCGGATAAGACTTGGTATGACGCCTGGGGTGCGCCTGACATCGAAGACCGGCTGGAACGGGCCGCTGATCCCACCATACGCTTGCGTATTCTAAATCCATTCGATCCCGCCATACGGGACCGTATGCGATTGCAAAGACTGTTTGGATTTGAATACCGCAACGAGATGTTTGTACCACAAGCCAAGCGGCGGTGGGGCTATTATGTCTATCCTTTGCTGGAGGGTGATCGGTTTGTTGGCCGCTGCGAGATCAAAGCAGATCGAGCCAAGGGGTGGCTGCGGGTGACAGGGTTCTGGCCTGAGCCTAAGGTGAAATGGACCACAGCTCGATTGGCGAAATTTGAAGCCGAACTGGTCCGCTTTGCGCGGCTGGCCGGGATCAGGGATGTGGACTGGGACGTCGCGCGTCCGGTGTAAGGAGAACGACATGCGATTGCAGGGTAAAACCGCGATAGTCACAGGCGGAGCTAGCGGATTTGGCGCAGGGATTGCAACCAAATTCGTGGCTGAGGGGGCCACGGTGATGATCGCTGATCTGAATGCAGAGGGCGCGAGGGCAAAGGCTGAGGAGCTGGGATGCCTTGGTGTGTCTGTAGATGTCTCGGACGCCGCTTCGGTGCAGGCGATGTACGAGGCGGCGATGCAGGCCATGGGGTTGCCCGACATCGTGGTGAACAACGCCGGGATCACTCATGTGCCACAGGGGTTGGAGTACGTTACCGAGGATGATTTTGACCGGGTGTTCGCGGTCAACTGCAAGTCGGTCTATCTGACCGCGCGTGCCTTTGTGCCTGGAATGAAGGAGCGCGGAACCGGTTGCATTCTGAATGTCGCCTCGACCGCGGGTGTCAGCCCGAGACCCAAGCTGAACTGGTACAATGCCAGCAAAGGCTGGATGATCACCGCCACCAAGGCGATGGCGGTGGAGCTGGCCCCTGAGGGGATACGTGTGAATGCGATCAACCCGGTGGCCGGTGAGACGCCGCTGCTGGCCAGTTTCATGGGTGAGGATACACCCGAGATGCGCGCCAAGTTCCTGAGCACCATTCCGATGGGCCGGTTTTCGACGCCAGAGGATATGGGGAATGCGGCGTGCTATCTGTGCTCGGACGAGGCTAGTATGGTGACGGGGGTCTGCATGGAGGTGGACGGGGGGCGGTGTATTTGAAGCACCCAGCCGGTTAACAGGCCGCAGGCCCCGGCCATCGTCAGGCCCCCCCTTGGCCTGGCGATATTGCTGATGAAGCTGTGACAATTGTTCTGTGGAGGTGCGTTGCAGGCATAAAGCGCATTGGAATTTTCGTTTGATCGCCTGTCCGGGGCCTGACAAGGTCCGCGGCGCATTCCAAGGTCTGTTCAAACCGCGCCAATACAGGTAATCCCATCTCAACCAAACGTATCAAGAGGCTGAACCTTTGAAAAAAGCACTGATCACCGGGGTCACGGGCCAGGATGGCGCCTATCTGTCAGAGTTTCTGCTGGAGAAGGGATACGAGGTGCACGGCATCAAGCGGCGCACCTCTTTGTTCAATACCGCCAGGATTGACCACCTGTTTGAAGGTGAGCCGGGACAGACGGGCCAGTTTCAGCTGCACCACGGCGATATGACGGATAGTTCGTCTTTGACCAACGTGTTGCAGAAGGTGCGGCCGGATGAGGTGTATAACCTTGCCGCGCAGAGCCATGTGGCGGTCAGTTTCGAGGAACCTGAGTATACTGCCAACTCAGACGCGATGGGTGCGTTGCGTCTGCTTGAAGCGATCCGGTTTCTGGGCATGGGCGATACAACGCGGTTTTATCAGGCCTCGACCTCGGAATTGTACGGGTTGGTGCAGGAGACGCCTCAGAAGGAAAGCACACCGTTTTATCCACGCTCGCCCTATGCGGTTGCGAAGCTCTACGCCTATTGGATCACGATCAACTACCGCGAGTCGTACAATATGTACGCGTGTAACGGCATTCTATTTAACCACGAAAGCCCCATTCGCGGTGAGACATTTGTGACCCGCAAGATCACGCGGGCTTTGGCGCGGATCAAACTGGGCATGCAGGACGAATTGCTGTTGGGCAACATGGACGCCAAGCGCGATTGGGGCCATGCACGGGATTACGTGCAGATGATGTGGCTGATGCTGCAACAAGATACGCCCGAGGATTATGTGATCGCCACGGGCCAGCAATATTCGGTGCGTGAATTTGTGGCGCGTGCGGCTGAAAAGCTGGACATTCCGCTGACCTTTGAGGGCAGTGGTGTGGATGAGGTGGCCAAGGATGCCGAGGGCCGCGTGGTGGTGCGGGTTGATCCTCAGTATTTCCGTCCTGCGGAAGTTGAGACCTTGCTGGGCGATGCATCCAAGGCTCGGCAACAGTTGGGCTGGGAGTCTGAGACCTCGTTCGAGGCGCTGGTGGATGAGATGGTGACATCTGATCTGGCTGAGGCCGAAGCGCAGAAGCGTGCGGCTGAACACGGATGAAAGTGTTCCTGACAGGGGGACGCGGCATGGTGGGCCGCGCGGTACAGGATGATCCTGCCGCTGCTGGTCATGAGATCATTGCCCCCAGTTCGGCGGAGTTGGACCTGACGGACCGTCGTGCGGTGATGGCCGCCGTGGCCGCGGCCAAGCCTGATCTGGTGATCCACTCTGCCGGCCGCGTGGGCGGCATTCAGGCCAATATGGCCAATAAGGCCGGATTTCTGGCCGATAATATGGATATGGGGCTGAACATTGTGCTGGCCTCGGCTGAGGCGGGGGTGCCGCAGCTGTTGAATCTAGGATCGTCGTGCATGTATCCGCATGATGCGCCCAATCCATTGCGCGAGGAAAGCCTCGGCAAGGGCGAGCTGGAGCCGACCAACGAAGGTTATGGATTGGCCAAGCTATCGGTGGCGCGGCTTTGTGCTTTCATGTCCGAGCAGAACGAGGGGCTGAGCTATAAGACGCTGATGCCCTGTAACCTTTATGGCTTGCACGATAAGTTTGACCCCGAGCGGTCCCATCTGGTGCCGGCGATCATTCGCAAGGTGCATGAGGCCAAGCTGTCGGGTGCACCCAGCGTTGAGATCTGGGGCGATGGCACGGCCCGACGCGAGTTCATGTTTGCAGGCGATCTGGCGGATGGCCTCTGGACCGCCGCTGCGCGGTTCAAAGACCTGCCGGAGTTTATGAATATCGGGTTGGGCCATGATCATTCGATCAACGACTATTATGCCGAGGCGGCAAGGGTGATTGGTTGGCAGGGGGCGTTTACCCATGACCTGACCAAGCCCACGGGGATGAAGCAGAAGCTGGTGTCCGTGGCCCGGCAAGAGGCCTTTGGCTGGACGGCTGCGCATTCGCTGGCTGAAGGGCTGGCGCTGACCTATGCCCATTTCAAGGAGCATCACGCATGAGCGAGATCCACTTTCCATTGGCGACGACAAGTTGGGACGCGGCCGAATATGCGGCCATCGACCGGGTGGTGAAATCGGGCATGTTCTCGATGGGGCCGGAAGTGGCCAAGTTCGAACGCCAGTTTGCGGATGCGATGGGATCGGCCCATGCGGTGATGGTCAACTCAGGCTCAAGCGCGAACCTGCTGATCGTGGCGGCGCTGCGCTATCATTCGTCCAATCCCATCCCAGAGGGCTCGGAAGTGATCGTGCCGGCGGTCAGCTGGTCGACGACATATTATCCGCTGCATCAATACGGGCTGGTGCAGAAGTTTGTCGATATTGACCCCGACACGTTGAACTATGATCTGGACGCGCTGGAGGCAGCTATCAGCCCTGAGACGCGTGCCATCATGGTGGTGAACCTTTTGGGCAATCCGAATGAGTTTGCCCGGATCGAGGCGATGGTGAAGGGTCGCGATATCATCGTGATTGAGGACAATTGCGAGAGCCTGGGGGCGACGTTTGAGGGCCGACAAGCGGGCACCTTCGGGATAGCGGGCAGCTATTCGTCGTTCTTTTCACACCATATTGCCACGATGGAAGGTGGGCTGGTGGTGACAGATGATGAAGAGCTTTATCACATCATGCTGTCTGTGCGCTCGCACGGTTGGACGCGGCATTTGCCGAAGGAAAACCATGTGACGGGCACCAAATCGGATGACCCGTTTGAGGAAAGCTTCAAGTTCGTGCTGCCCGGGTACAACCTGCGCCCGGTTGAGATGTCAGGGGCCATCGGACAAGAGCAGATTGCCAAGTTGCCGATGATCGTATCCGAGCGCCGCGCCAATGCCGAAAGGTTTCGTGCGGTGATGCAAGGTTATCCTCAGATCCGCATCCAGCGCGAGATTGGCGAGAGCAGCTGGTTCGGCTTTGCCATGGTGGTGCAACCGGACGCCGGGTTTGATCGCGCAGCGTTGCTGGCTGCCCTGAACAAACACGGCGTGGAATGTCGCCCCGTGGTGGCGGGGAACTTTGCCAAAAACGATGTGGTCATCAATCATATGCCGCATAGCATCCACGGCACGCTGACCCATGCGGACGACATTGACCGCAATGGGTTGTTCATTGGCAATCACCATTATCCTCTGGACACGGCCTGGGATGCCTTGCGCGCCGCGTTGGACGAGGTGGTTGGGTAGTTTCAGTTAAATTGAGTGCGTGCCGCACGCTTTATGTCTCGTCATTCGCCTGCGGCTGCTTCCTCGGAGACAGGTTGCGAGGCGACTTGCTGATGACAGGCTTGCGCCCTAGGCGACACCCGCTCGCAGGATGTCGTGGATATGGACCAACCCTTGCAAGGTGTTGTCGTCCGAGACAGCAAAAAGCGCGCTGATTTTGGAGGTGTTCATCACGCCCAAAGCTTCGGGTGCCAGTGCATCAGGCGAGATGGTGAGGGGGTTCAGGGTGGCGACTTCGGCGGCGGTGCGCGTCATCAGGTCAGACATGTTGCGGCGCAGGTCGCCGTCGGTGATCATGCCGATCAACTTGCCATTTTCGATGAGGGCTGCGACGCCAAAACCCTTGGCGGTCATTTCGAGCAGAGCCTCGGGCATTGGCGTTACGCTGTGCACGATGGGCAGGTCGTCGCCTGTGTGCATCAGAGCTGAGACCGTGAGAAGTTGAGCGCCCAGGGTGCCACCGGGGTGGAAGGCAAGGAAGTTTTCGCGTTCAAACCCGCGCAGATTCATAAGCGCCACGGCCAACGCGTCGCCCATGGCCGCGGTACATGTGGTTGATGTCGTTGGGGCCATGCCAATGCCGCAGGCTTCGGGGGCGTTGGGCAGAGGCAGGACGTGGGTGGCCTGGCGGCCCAGGGTGCCATCGGGTTTTTTGGTGATGGCGATCAGAGGGATCTGGAATCGTTTGGCGTGGGCTATGATATCGGCCAGTTCGCGGGTCTCGCCTGAGTTGGAGATCAGGATCAGCGCGTCATCGGGGGTGATCATGCCGAGATCACCGTGTGAGGCCTCGCCCGGATGGACGTATTGCGCCGGTGTGCCGGTGCTGGCCATGGTGGCGGCGATCTTGGCGGCGATATGGCCGGATTTGCCCATGCCGGAGAGGATCACGCGGCCTTTGACCTTCAGGAGCGTCTCGATGCAAGAATCAAAGTCAGGTGGCAGGTCGTCGCGCAATTGCACAAGCGCGTCAGCTTCGATGGCCAGCACATCGCGGGCGATGTCGGATGGGGTTGGGGCGACGGGCATCGTGGTCTCCAAACAGATCAGTGTCTGGTCATACCCCGGTGTTTGCCCAAGGCCAAGCCTTCTCATTGACCCACGTGGATGCGCGGCCTGCGCTACTTGGCAAAGCGGCTTTCGATTTCGGCCAGTCCGGCCTCATAAATACCGGCCACGGCTTGTTCCATGTTGGGGTCATCTGACTTGAATTTGCCCGACCAGGTTATTCTGTGGGGTTTGCCGCGTGTCAGCGAGAGTGTGGCCACATAGCGATCCAGTGGAAAGGGTGCGTCAGTGATGCTGTAGGTGTAGGACAGCCCCGCTTCGACGGCGATCAGCTTTTCCCAGACTTCGGCGTCTTCGCCCACGGTGATCCGGCGGAACACCGCCCCGTCGCGGGCTTTCAGCGCGCAGTCGGAAATGCTGGGGTGCCAATCGTCGATATCGCAGAAATCACCGATGGCTTGCCAGATCTCGACGGCGTTTCCGTCCAATGTGATCGCGCGCTCAACTGTATAATTTTCTGCAATGGCGTGATGTGCGGTGACAGCTGTTAGCGCGGCGATGCCCAAAAAATGGCTAAGCTTCATAGTCGTCTCCCCTTGTCTGATATCATTTCAGGATATCACAGTTTGCAGGGGATTTCACTAAGACAGGAAGTTCATATGGCTCTCGCCACGGGCCTCGGACAGGGCGATCTGTTTCTGGCGTTCGCGGAAGCGGTCTTTGTCGGCCTCGGTGGTTTCCCCGTGGCAGTGGGTGCAGGACACACCGTGTTCATAGGTGTCGCGTTGCATATCCTCGGGCAGAATGGGGCGGCGGCAGGCGTAGCACAGCTCGTGCGGGCCTTCGGCCAGCCCGTGGCTGACGGACACGCGGCCGTCGAAGACAAAGCAGTCGCCTTGCCATGTGCTGTCGGTCTGGGGCACCTCTTCGAGGTATTTCAGGATGCCACCTTTGAGGTGATAGACGTCCTCGACCCCTTGGCCCAGCAGGTAGTTGGTGGATTTTTCGCAGCGGATGCCGCCGGTGCAGAACATGGCGATGCGTTTGTTGTGAAACCGCTCTTTGTTGGCCTCCCACCATGCCGGGAAATCGCGGAAGCTGGCGGTTTCGGGGTCGATGGCGCCTTCAAAGGTGCCGATGGCCACTTCGTAATCGTTGCGGGTGTCGATCACGGCCACATCCGGCGACGTGATCAACGCGTTCCAATCGGCGGGGTCCACGTAGTGGCCGGTGCCAGTCATTGGGTCCACGTCGGGCTGGCCCATGGTGACGATTTCTTTCTTGAGGCGCACCTTGAGGCGGCGGAAGGGTTGATCGGTGCTGTGGCTTTCCTTGTGTTCCAGATCGGCGCAACCGGGCAGGGCGCGCAGATGGGCCAGCACTGCGTCAATGCCCGCACGCGGCCCGGCGATGGTTCCGTTGAGGCCTTCGTGGGCCAGCAGAAGCGTGCCTGAGATGCCGTTGTCTTCGCACAGTTTCAACAGCGGCGGTTGAATGGCCGCCGGATTTTCAAACCGGGTGAAGTGGTAGAGGGCTGCGATGGTGAACATGGCAGCGCATTTAGGCCTTTGGGCCAGCTGACGCAAGAGGTCTAGCTGGGGGTGTTGCGGGCAATGACCTCTTGCAGCTTTGGCTGATCGGCCACGGCGCGCGCCAGATGGGCCAACACAGGGCTGGCGGATTGCACGTGGTCGGGGTCCAGCCATGTGGTGAGGGTCCAAGCCAGGTAGTCAACGCCATAGGGTTGATCACCCAGCAGGAAGGGACCTTGTGTGATAGCATCGCCAAACAAAGCTAGATGGCGGGCGATGTAAGAAAACGCAGCAGATTTGACAGCGGGCACGCTCGCGGGATCATCGGTGTATCGCTCGGTGTAGTAATAGCGCAGAACGGCCTCGTAGACATTGGCATGAAGGAAAGCCAGCCAGCGGTCATGCTGGGCGCGTTCGGATGTGCCAGGGGCCGGGGCCAACCCGCAATGAGGGTGTGCATCGGCCAGATGGTTCAGGATGGCCGGCACTTCGGTGATGATCGAACCGTCGGGATGTTTCAGCGCGGGCACCTGACCGCGTGGATTAACCGCCTGAAACTCAGCCGTTTCCAGCGCGCCGTTGTCGACGTCCAGATTGTGAAAGGTGAAGGGGATCTCTGCCGCGACCAGCGCGACCTCGATTGCGGCGGACCCGCTCTCGGGATAGCCATAGAGAACGTAGCCTGTCATGTTCGGTCCTTTCAGAATATGCGTTTGCCCTGCCGACGGTAGGATGGGTATGGTTCCCTGACAAGTGTCGGAACCGCCTTTCAGAATGAAGTGGCCCGGCAGGCGAGATTTGACACAGGAGGGTCATGCCATGACCAACGCGCTGATCGTGATTGATGTGCAGAACGATTTTTGCCCAGGCGGTGCGCTGGCTGTCAGCGGCGGAGATGAGATTGTTGCGGGCATCAACGCCCGGATGGCCGACTTTGATGCGGTGATCTTGACGCAGGATTGGCACCCGGCGGGGCATTCCTCTTTCGCGTCCTCACACCCAGGCAAGGCACCGATGGAGATGATCGACATGGCTTACGGCCCACAAGTGCTGTGGCCGGATCATTGCCTTCAGGGCAGCGCGGGGGCGGCGTTTCATGACGGGCTGGATACGGATCGTGCCGATATGATTGTACGCAAGGGCTACAACCCGCAGATCGACAGCTATTCCGGGTTCTTTGAGAACGATCAGACCACTCCCACGGGACTGCACGGATATTTGCAGGTGCGCGGCATTGAGACGTTGACCCTGGTCGGGCTGGCCACCGATTTCTGCGTGAACTTTACCGCGGTTGATGCCGCCAAGCTGGGATATGCCGTGACAGTCGACACAACCCTGTGCCGCGCAATTGACATTGGCGGATCCCTGGCAGCGGCAACTGATGGGATGCGTGCCGCCGGTGTGATCCTTGAAGGTTAAATCCTAGTGGTGTTGCTCTGGCTGGTTCTGGCCTTCCCTGTCGTTTTGGCCGGCTGGATGGGGTACCGCGCCTGGGCGGTGCGGCGCGAGAGGCAGGCCTTGATGGCCACACCGCTGGGTCCGGCGGAACGCGCCATGATCGAACACCATGTGCCCTTGGTGCGGCGATTGCCCGACGACATGCGCACCCGGTTAGACGGCAAAATACAGGTCTTTCTGGAGCAGGTTGATTTTGTCGGATGTGATGGCTTGGAGATCACCGAGGAGATGCGCCTGTCCGTGGCCGCACAAGCCTGCCTGTTGGTGGTGAACTCTGAGGCCTGGTATGACCCTTTGACCACCATCCTGATCTATCCCGGTGCTTTCAAATCACGCCAACAAAGCCACGATGGTTACGTTGTGTCTGAGGCCGAGATCATCCGCAGTGGCGAAAGCTGGACCGATGGTCCGGTGGTGTTGTCCTGGGCCCATTCGCAGGCTGGAGCCGCCAACGACCGCGATGGCCAGAACGTGGTGTTTCACGAATTTGCCCACCAGTTGGATGCCTTGTCGGGGCACACGGATGGTGCACCTTTGATGGCCGAGGGGCAGGATTATGGGGATTGGGCGCGAACGATGCAGAATGCCTATGCGCGGCACCAAAAAGCCGTATCCCAAGGCCGCGCCACCGCGATTGATGCCTATGGCGCGACCTTGCCGGAGGAGTATTTTGCGGTGGTGGTCGAGATGTTCTTTGAAACCCCAGAAGCTCTGAAACGTGAGGAGCCAGAGGTGTATGACCAGCTGGTGCAATTGATGCAGGTTGATCCCGTGGGGTGGGGATGATCACTGGGAAAGAACTAGTTGCATTGATCCCAAGCAACAGAGAGGCACGACATGACCCGCGAACCAATCATTCCTGAAGCGTTAAGCTCGTATTACTCGGACTGGAAAATGTCGCCCGGCCTGAGATCGGGGTCACATATCTTCTTTACCGGGTTCACCGGGGCAGATCCGGATGGACGCCTGCCCGAAGATCCAGAGGCGCAGATGCGCAATGCCTTCGCCAAGGTGGGATATGTCCTGCACGAGGCGGGGCTTGATTTCGGTGCTCTGGTGGAAATGACAACTTATCATGTCGGCCTGAGGGATCATCTGGAGTTGTTCAAATCAGTGCGCGCCGAATTTGTGCGGGAACCTTACCCGGCCTGGACCGCCATCGAGGTTTCCGGATTTGTGGCCGAGGGGGCTATCATCGAAATTCGTGTTGTGGCCGCTGTCGAATAGCGGCCCTTGCTGCTCCTGCGTCCCTCGCCTACCCTGAATGCTGCAATGTGACTGAAGAAGGACCGCCGCCATGGACATCGCCACACGCGTGCATAATCACAAGTGGAAGATTGACCCGATCGTGCGGTCTCTGATCGACACGGATTTCTACAAGCTGCTGATGTGTCAGTCGATCTTTCGCAACAAGCCGGACACGCAGGTGAAGTTCAGCCTGATCAACCGGACCAAATCCATCCGTCTGGCTGAGCTGGTGGACGAAGGCGAGCTGCGCGAACAGCTGGATCATATCCGGTCGCTGTCGCTAAGCCGGGGCGAAAGCACCTGGATGCGCGGCAACACGTTCTACGGGCAGCGTCAGATGTTCTCGCCCGAGTTCATGGACTGGTTCGAGGGGTTGCGCCTGCCGCCCTATCACCTTGAGAAACGCGATGGACAATACGAGCTGACCTTTGAAGGGGCATGGCCCGAGGTGATGCTGTGGGAAATCCCGGCGCTTGCGGTGCTGATGGAATTGCGCAGCCGGGCTGTGCTGAATGACATGGGCAAGTTCGAACTGCAGGTGCTCTATGCGCGCGCGATGACCAAGCTGTGGGAGAAGGTTGAGTTGCTACGCCCCATTGACGGCTTGAAGGTGGCGGACTTCGGCACCCGGCGGCGTCATTCGTTTCTCTGGCAAGACTGGTGCGTGCAGGCCATGGGCGAAGGTCTGGGCGAGGCCTTCGTGGGCACCTCGAACTGCCTGATTGCCAAGAACCGTGAGGTTGAAGCGATCGGCACCAACGCCCATGAATTGCCGATGGTCTACGCCGCTTTGGCCAAAGATGACGCCGCCTTGGCGCAGGCGCCCTATGACGTCTTGTCGGATTGGCACGAGGAGCATGACGGCAACCTGCGGATCATCCTGCCCGACACCTACGGCACCAAGGGGTTTCTGGAGAACGCGCCGGACTGGCTGGCCGGATGGACGGGGATACGGATTGACAGCGGGGATCCGGCGACAGGGGCCGAGGTGGCGATTGACTGGTGGACATCGCGCGGCGAGGACCCGATGGAAAAACTTGTGATCTTCTCTGACGGGTTGGACCACGAGAAGATCGCGACCCTGCACGCCCAGTTTGCCGGACGAGTGAATGTGTCGTTCGGGTGGGGGACGATGCTGACCAATGATTTCCGTGGGCTGACACCGGACGATGGTTTGGCGCCGTTCTCGCTCGTCTGTAAGGCGGTTGAGGCGGAGGGGCGTCCGACGGTGAAACTGTCGGATAACCCTCGGAAGGCGATGGGGCCTGATGAGGAGATCGCGCGGTATAAACGGGTGTTTGGGGTTGGTCAGCAGGATGAGGTGGAGGTTGTGGTTTGAGCGACCCCAATCCGGGTGTTTGCTTAACCTTTGATGATTTTTTCGTGGACAATTGGTTTGCTGCTTTGCCTATTCTTAAGAAGCATGAAGCAAGAGTTACATTCTGCGTTTCACATTTACAAAGGGCGACTCAAAATCAGCTAAAACTACTTTCAGATATACAGAATGCAGGGCACGAGATAGGATACCACACCCGCACGCATCCAAAATTGAATCAGTACATTGAAGACAAGGGTTTGGAATCATGGATCGCGAATGAAATTGATTTGGGGGTCCGCGAACACAAAGCTGCCGGTTTTACCGCGACCAGTTTTGCATCTCCGTTCCATTCGTTTACCAAACAAAGTTTGGAGTTAACTTGTAAGAGGTTTGAGATCGTGCGCGCTAAGGGCCCACGTTCAGCAGCGAAAGACCTCAGTGCAAGAGTCTATCGTAACCTTGGAGAGAAGAAGGCAGTTCACAACATTGGATCAATCGATTTTCAGCATCCTGTCCAAGGAGGTTGGCATTGGCTTGATAAGATATTGAACACCATAGCTGAAACTTCAGGTGTGGGCATTTTTACAGGACACGATATCCGCCGTAAGAAGATTGGGCAGGGATTCTATTGTAGCCATTCTCAACTTGATAGATTTCTGAATGAAGTAAAAAGCCGGGAACTTAAATTCTATACGCTGACTGAGTTCTCTCGTTCTGTTTAATAGGAACGAAGCCTCAGCCCAAAACCCCCAACCCAACGTATAAACTCACCCCACCCGCCAAGATCGCTAGCAATACGTTGCGGGTGAAGTAGCCGACGGCCAAGGTGATGCAGGCCGCGAGCATACGGGCGGGGTCGGGGGTGCCGCCCGTTGCAGGGGGCCAGAGGATCAGGGGGGCGATGAGGGCGGGGAGGACGGCGACTCCGGTGTACCTCAGATGCCGCAGGAGCCATGGCGGCAGGGGGCGGTTTCCGATCAGGCCGAGGAACACAAACCGCATCAGGTAGCTGCCCAAGCCCACAGACAGGATCACGATCCAGAGCGTGGTGGGTGAGAAGCTCATGGCGCGCCCTCGGCGCGGCGGGCGAGGCGTTGTTCAATGGCCGCACCTGTGATCATCCCGCAAAAACCGGCGACAAGAATGTGCATGGAGAACGGCAGCCCCGAGCAGAGCAGCGAGACCACCACCGCCACAAAGGCCGCGGCGACATGGGCGACGGATCGGAACATGGGCATGATCAGCGCAAGGAACGTGATGGGCAGGGCAAAGTCCAAGGGCACCTCGGCCGGGATGGCCGTGCCCAGCAAAGCTCCCGCCAGAGTGCCGCCGTACCAGCAGGGCAGGATGGGGGCGGCGACGCCGATGAAATAGGCCAGCTTGTGGGACATGCTCCAGTTCGGGTTGTCGTCGAATTTCACCACGGATGCCGCATAGGTCGGGTCAACGCAAAAGTAGGTGGCGACAGAGCGCTGCCAGAGGGACGCGCCTGTAAAATAGGGCGTTAAAGCCGCAGCATACATCGCCATGCGCAGGTTCACGGCGAGCGAGGTGATCACCACGATCAGCGTCGGCGCGCCCTCGTTCAGCAGTTGCAGGGCGGTGAACTGGGCCGCTCCGGCCAGCACCACCACCGAGAAGGTCAGCGTTTCGAACACGTTCAGGCCGCTTTCAGTGGCGACGACGCCGAAGAGCATGGAAAACGGGATCATCACCAGGATGAAAGGTGCTCCATCGCGGGCCCCTTGCCAGAAGGCGGATTTGGTGGTTTGTGTTCGCACCTTTGGGGCCCTAGATTGATTTGAATACCAAAGGCCTAGCTTGCCTTATGAGGAGATGCAATTGTCTGCCACTGATGACCTCTCGGGCTATCTGATTGCCCCTGATCCCAGCGCCCGTCGCCTGACACGGGCGGTGCGCGGCGTGGACCATGAGGGGCGAGAATCCGAGATTGCTGTGGTCGAGGAGCGCCCTTTGACGATTTTCCTGAACGGGCAGGAGATTGTGACGGCGATGACCATTGGCGATTACCCGGAGTATCTGGCGCTGGGCTTTCTGCGCAATCAGGGGATGTTGCAGGATGGCGAGGCGATCAAGGGCGTCGATTACGACGATGATCTTGAAACCGTTGTGGTGCGCACCGATGGGCAGACCAGCTATGAGGAAAAGCTGAAGAAGAAGACGCGAACTTCTGGCTGTGCTGTGGGCACGGTTTTTGGCGACATGATGGAGGGGCTGGAGGGTGTGCGCCTGCCTGAGGTGCAGGTGCGGACCTCGGACCTTTATGCGCTGGCGCATCGGATCAACCAGACGCCATCGCTGTATCTGCAAGCCGGAGCCATTCACGGCACGGTGCTGTGCAAGGGTGCGCAGCCTCTGGTTTATATGGAGGACGTGGGCCGCCATAACGCCGTGGACAAGATCGCTGGCTGGATGCTGTCCGAGGGCGCTGAGGCGGCGGACAAGATGCTTTACACCACAGGGCGGCTGACTTCCGAGATGGTGATCAAAACGGCGATGATGGGCATTCCGGTGCTGGCGTCGCGGTCGGGCTTTACGGCCTGGGGCGTTGAGATTGCTCAACAGGTTGGCCTGACGCTGATCGGTCGGATGCGCGGCAAGCGATTTATGTGCCTGAGTGGCGAGGAACGATTGCTGCGCGACGCGGACCCGGCGGCGGTTCCGGAGGAAGCCCGCAAATCCGGACGCAAAGGGGCGCAGGGATGACGTTGCCGGGGGATCACATTGAATATCGGTTCACACAACGTGACGCTCGGACGGTTCTGAAGCGCCTCAGAAAACGCGGCCTGCGCAGCCCCAAGGACCATCATGTGGCCGAGGGGCAGCGTGGTGCAATCGTGGCCTTGCCATTTGCCCTGTTCATTTTCGATGTGATCCGTGCTGAAACGGCCTTTGCTTTGCTGTTCGTCCCTCGCGATGCGTTTGCTTCGTCAGAGGCGACCAAGACAGCGTATCAGGCCATGCAGCGCTGGCAGTTGGGGGCCTTGCGATGACCAAACCTCTCGGTGTGATCCTAGCCGGCGGTCAGGCCACGCGCATGGGTGGCGGCGACAAGGGATTGCTGCCATTGGGGGATGGCACGCTGCTGGATCAGGTGATCGCGCGGTTGGCGCCTCAGGTCGCAGGCATGGCGCTGAACGCCAACGGGGATGCGGCGCGGTTTGCGGCATGGGGCCTGCCGGTGGTGCCCGATAGCATTGCTGAATTCCCCGGTCCTCTGGCCGGCGTTTTGGCGGGGCTTGATTGGGCCGCCGCGCACGGGGCTGACAGCGTGGTCAGTGTGGCTGCCGATACGCCGTTTTTCCCCACCGATCTGGTGGCACGGTTGCAGGCCAAGGCGGAGGGTATGCGCCATCCTTTGGTTCTGGCGGCCACCCCACGAGGTGAAGGCGAGCAAACCAAATCCATGTCTAAATCCGGTTTGATCCGTCACCCGACTTTTGGCTTGTGGCCTGTGGCCCTGCGAGATGATCTGCGTCGGGCGCTGCATGATGGCCTGCGCAAGGTGGTGATCTGGACGGCAGAACATGACGGGCGCGAGGCGGTGTTTGAAGCTCGGGGTGATCCGTTCTTCAACGTTAACACGCCCGAGGATTTACGGCAGGCGCGTGCCATTCTGGAGACACATACATGAAGTTGTTTGGCGTAACAGGTTGGAAGGATTCCGGCAAAACGGGCCTGATGGAGCGGTTGGTGGCCGAGATCACCGCGCGTGGTATCACCGTGTCCACAGTCAAACACGCCCATCATGTGTTTGATGTCGACCAACCCGGCAAGGACAGCTATCGCCACCGAGAAGCCGGGGCGTGCGAGGTTTTGCTGGCCTCGCGCAAGCGTGTGGCAATCATGCAAGAGCTGCGCGATTCACAGGAGCCGACACTGGCGGATTTGTTAGTCCGTCTCAGGCCTGTCGATCTGGTTCTGGTGGAGGGCTATAAGCGCGATACACATCCCAAGATCGAGGCGCATCGCGCAGAGACTGGCAACCCGCTTATCGCCCCTGATGATCCTACGATCCTGGCCGTGGCGAGTGATACCCCTCTCGAACTGGACCGACCTGTCTTTGATCTTGATTCTACGTCTGAGATTGCGGATTTCATCCTGGCACAGGTTGGGCTGTGACCCACTACGACAGCTTTGCCATGGTCGATTGGTCCGGTGGCAATGATACCGGCCCGCGCCCTTGCAAGGATGCGATCTGGCTGGGGTTGGTCCGAGGCGGTCACGTTGTTCCACCGGTCTACTTGCGTAACCGATCCGCGGCAGAGACCGCGATTGCCGAATTGATCGAAGAAGAATTGCACGCCGGGCGCCGCCTGTGCATCGGGTTTGACTTTCCTTTTGGGTATCCCGCGGGATTTGCCAAGGCTTTGACGGGCCTAGCTGATCCTTTCGCTGTCTGGGAGTGGCTTGAGGACCGGATTGACGATCAGCCCAAATCCAACAATCGTTTTGACGTGGCTGGCCAGATCAACGCGCTGTTTGCGGGCATTGGACCATTCTGGTTCAACGGGCTGCGCCGTGACATTCCCAATCTGCCGCGCAAAGACACTCGCACCAACCGTGATTTCCCCGAACGCCGCCTGGCTGAGGACCGCGCCAAAGGGGCGTTCACATGTTGGCAGCTCGGTGGCGCCGGTGCTGTCGGCGGGCAGGTCTTGATGGGGTTGCCTGTGCTTAGTCGGCTGCGCCGCAGGTTTGCCGGGAAAATTGCCGTTTGGCCGTTTGAGCCCCTGGACCGCCCCGTCAGCTTTGTTGAAATCTGGCCGGGGTTGATCAAGGGTCCGGTCAAGCGGGCCGAAGCCAAGGGCGGCATTCGAGACGCGCATCAGGTGGGATTGCTGGCCTTGGCATTGTCGCGCTTGCAGCGGGACGGTCTGAGCTCCATGTTGAAGGTCGACGCGCCGGAGGAAGGATGGATCATGGGCCTGGGCCATGAGGACAAGCTGAACGAGGTCTTGAGGGATGTGGGTGACGCCCCTCTCACACCGCCGCCCTTGCGAGATGATTGCTTTGCCCTGCCAGCGGGGGTGGATTGGACTCCCGTCGATGACGCGTTGGCCCTGCTGCGCGATCGGTTGCGGCCTGTGGTGGGGCAATCTGACCTTCCGCTGACGCAGGCATTGGGCCGTGTGGTGGCCAAGCCTGTTGTGGCGCACCGCGCCAACCCGCCGCAGCCGAATACGGCGGTGGATGGCTATGGCTTTGCTCATGCAAGTCTTGGCGAGGGAGATCAGAGCTTGCCATTGGTTGAGGGACGCGCCGCGGCAGGTGCCTCCTTTGACGCCGAGGTGCCAGCCGGTCACGCCATTCGCATTCTGACCGGGGCCGCCTTGCCCGTAGGTGTGGATACGGTGATCTTGCAAGAGGATGTCACTTTGGGTGGCAACCAGGTGGCCTTTCGCGGAGGGATGCGCAAAGGGGCCAATACCCGCAAGGCGGGTGAGGATGTGAACGCGGGCGATGTCGTCGCCGGGGCAGGGCGCGTCGTGACACCTGCTGATCTGGCGTTGTTGTCCGCCGTTGGCGTTGAGCATGTGACAACTTATGAACCACTGAAGGTGGCGATTGTGTCGACGGGTGATGAGCTGCGCGAGCCGGGACAAACCGTCAGGGACGGGCAGATATACGATGCGAACCGTCCGATGTTGGCAGGCATTGTTCAACAGATGGGTTATGATGTGGTTGATCTGGGGATTCAGCCAGATGACCGAGAGACACTGCGCGCGGCGTTTGATGATGCTGCAGCGCGTGCGGATGTGATCCTGACGTCAGGCGGGGCGTCAGCCGGGGATGAAGACCACGTCTCGGCCTTGCTGAACGAAGCAGGCGCAATGACGCAATGGCGGATTGCGCTGAAGCCGGGCCGACCTTTGGCGCTGGGGGTCTGGCACGGCACGCCGGTTTTTGGACTGCCCGGAAATCCGGTGGCAGCGCTTGTGTGCACGTTGATTTTCGCCGCACCTGCAATGCGGTTGATGTCCGGGGCAGGGTGGCACAGGCCACAGGGATTTGACGTGCCAGCAGGATTTGAAAAAGCCAAGAAACCGGGCCGTCGTGAATATCTGCGCGCGCGGATCAGAGATGGAAAGGCCGAGGTATTCGCCTCCGAAGGATCGGGGCGTATCAGTGGGCTCAGCTGGGCCGAAGGGCTTGTCGAACTGGCCGAACCTGCCGCAACCATTCAGCCCGGTGATCCGGTGCGGTTCATTCCCTACGCCAGCTTCTTTTGAGGCAGATGTGAGACACGCCGCCCCTCGTACCGCCCCGAGGCGGACGACGCAGGAGGACAACGAGATACTAAGCGCGCCCAATCAGGGCGCACCGCTGGGTGACCTGCCTTAGATTTTCAGGAAGGGCTGCATCAGGCGTGGCAGCAAACCCTTGAACCGCAGCGGCGCATCCGTGGCCGCCAGACAAATGCAATCTGCACCGATATCTGCCACGGGTGTGTGGTTCAGGTCTTCGTCGGCCACTTCGATATCTCCGCGCGCGAAACGGTCGGTTTCATCCGCAAAGGCGCCTTGCAGGACCAGGGTCAATTCGGTGCCGCGGTGGCCGTGATCTGGCACGGCAGCTCCGGCGGGAATGAACAGCAGACGCGCTGTCGCCTCTTTCGAGGTGGGCAGGATGGCCTGCTTTACCCCCATTCCGACGGGTTTCCATTTCACCGCACTCAGATCGCCGCCGATATAATCGCGCAGGGGTGCAGGCAGAATGCAGTCGGATGCGCGGGATGCACCGACAGGCTCGGATGCTTTCGCAGGGTTATTGATCAGCTCCAAGGTTGCATCCAGGCTGTCTGGGGCCACGTCCGTTTCAATGCAGTCCTCGATCAGCGCGCCGCCAATGGTGTCGAATGCACCCAATCGGGCGCGGCATTCATCACACATGGAGACATGTGTCGCCACGGTCAGGTTGAACGCTTCGGGCAGTGTTCCGGCGGAATAGGCCATCAAAAGGGCGTCCGTCAGGTGGTGTTCAATCGTGTCTGTCATCTCTGTATCACTTCATGGAGTGGCGCAAGCGGTCCAGCGCCAGTCTGATTCTGGATTTGATCGTGCCAAGCGGCAGGCCGGTTTGTTCCGCGATTTCGCGGTGGCTCAAGTCGCCAAAATAGGCTTGTTCGATCAACTCCCTTTGGGTGTCGGGCAACTGGGCAATAGCGTGGCCAAGCTGGTCAGTCTCTTGTTGCAAGGCCAGGGCATCTGCCTGGTCTGGTTCGTGTTCCGGTCCCCACGTCAGGTCCTCGGGTTCGGGCCGTCGTTGTTTGCGAAACGCATCAATTTTGCGGTTCCGCGCGATCGTGAAGATCCAGGTGGCCACGCTGGCGCGGGTCGGATCAAACATATGGGCCTTCTGCCACAGGGCGGCCATCACCTCTTGGGTGCATTCCTCGGCCAGGCTGGCGTCCGCACCAGAGCGCATTAGGAAGGCTTTGACCCGGGGGGCAAAGTGGTGAAACAGCTTGGCAAACGCCTCGCGGTCCCCGTTGTCACGGATCAGAGCCACGTATTGGACCCAGGTTTGATTTTCCTCGTCTTTGGTCGTTGTCACAGTCTTTTGTCCGGGTCGGTTCAGAAGGACCCTATTGGCCATCATACCCTCAGGCGCCGCCGAAGCTTCGCGTCTTGGCTCCATGAGTGTGATCGCGCTTGTCATACTCCATTTACGGCGGCGGTTCGAAGTTGGATCACAGAAAACGAATTTTCTTTTTGCGAATGATCCAAGTCTTTTTGCATCCAGTCGGACGTCACCTGCGTATTGAGGTTACTACCAAGAAACCAAAGGAACACAATACACCATGCCTTTTGAAGCACTGCCGCCTTTGCCCGGCGCGAGTACCCGTCGAAAAATAGCCGTCATTGGCGCAGGGATATCGGGCATGGGGGCCGCGCACCGGCTGGCGGATATACATGACGTTACCTTGATCGAGGCTGAACCGCGTTTGGGTGGTCATGCGCGCACCAAGATTGCAGGCAAACGCGGGGATCAGCCGGTGGATACAGGCTTCATCGTGTTCAATTATGCCAACTATCCGCATTTGACGGCGCTGTTCGCCGAGTTAGATGTGCCCGTGGTGCCATCCAACATGAGCTTTGGGGCTTCGGTGCGTGGCGGTCGGATGGAATACGGGCTGGCAGGGGCAGGGGCGTTCTTTGCGCAACCAAGCAATGCGCTCAATCCCAGATTTCTGCTGATGCTGCGCGATATTTTCCGGTTCAACGCCAGCGTGGCACAACGGAACGATCTTGCCGGAATGACCATTGCCGACTTGTTGGGCGCGATGGGGATGAGCGACTATTTCCGGGATTACTATCTGTTGCCGCTGTCTGGCGCGATCTGGTCCACGCCGACCGAGCAGATCCTGGACTTTCCCGCCCAGGCGATGATCCAGTTTTTCGAGAACCACGCGTTGTTGAATTATGATGGCCAACACCAGTGGTATACTGTCGACGGAGGATCCATTTCCTATGTCGATCGCCTGGAGCAATCCCTGCTGCGCAAAGGTGTCACTTTGCGTCTGGGCGCGCCTGTCCAGGCTGTGCAGCGGCGTGATGAGGGTGTTCTGATCAAGCTTGCCGAGGCCGATTGGGAGGCCTTTGACGAAGTTGTCTTTGCGACACATTCAGATGACAGTCTGAGATTGCTGATTGATGCAGGCCATGCAGAGCGCAAAGATCTGGGCGCGGTACAGTATCAGCCCAACGATGTTGTGCTGCACGCTGATACCGCCGTGATGCCCAAACGCCGCGCTGTGTGGTCAAGTTGGAACTACGCCGAGTCCCCGGCCAAACGGGACGGGCAGATCGACATCACCTATTGGATGAACAAGTTGCAGCCGATCCCTCAGGATGATCCACATTTCGTCACGCTGAACAGCACACGGCCCATTCGGGACGAATTGATTTATGATCAGGTCACGCTGCGCCATCCTGTTTATGACAGTGCCGCCTTGGCCGCTCAGGCGTCGGTGGCGGCGCGCAATGGCGCCAATCACACCTGGTTCTGTGGCGCGTGGATGCGCCATGGATTCCACGAGGACGGGCTGGCCACAGGTCTGGAGGTCGCAGAGGCGATCCTGGCGCAGGACCATGCGGTGTTGGCGGCGGAATGAGCCATGTCGATCATATCGCGGGCCACACGTGGCATGGGCGCAAAGGTGCGGTTGAAAACGCATTTCGCTACAGCATCGACTATGTGATGGTCGACGCTGAGACATCCGTGGACACGCCCTTTGGGTTTGGTCGCAACCGTGCAGGTCTTGCCTCGCTTTGGGACAAGGATCATGGCGGTGCCCCCAAGGCAGGGCGCGGTCCGGCCTGGGTCCGGGAGGTTCTGCTGGCGCATGGGTTGCCCGAACCCGAGCGGATCGAGTTGCTGGCACAGCCCCGCGTCATGGGTCATGTGTTTAATCCGGTCGCCTTTTGGATATGCCGCGATGCTGCAGATCGGGTGCGGGTGGTGATCTCGGAGGTTACGAACACCTATGGGGATCGCCATTCTTACCTGTGCCACCGGGATGATCTGGCCCCGATTGAAGCGGGGGATCGGTTGAAGGCGAGCAAGGTGTTCCATGTCTCGCCCTTTCAGCGGATCGAGGGTGCGTATGAATTCCGATTTGATCTGCGCGCGGACCGGATCGGGATCTGGATTGATTTCACCGGTGGCAACGGCGGCGTGATCGCCACGCTGGTCGGTCCGCGCAGGCCGCTGACCACGTTCGGCCTGATCAAAGCCTGTCTGCGCCGTCCTTTTGGATCTCGTCGGGTGTTGGGATTGATCCACTGGCAAGCGTTGAAACTGTGGTGGAAAGGGGCGTCGTTTCGGGCCCGCCCAGAGCCGCCTGCAGATGAGGTAAGCCGGTGATAACTGCTCCGCGCCTTCCATCCTTCGCGCTGTTCGGGGCGTTGTTGGCTGCGGCTGGATTGCCGCTCTATATCCATGCGCCCAAGTATTATGTGGACGAATATGGCGTGTCCTTGGCGGCACTTGGAACGGTTCTTTTTGTCCTCAGGCTGTTGGACTTTGTACAAGATCCTGTGTTGGGCTGGTTGGCCCGTATCGCGGCCCACTCCCGCGCGCTGAGCGTGGCGATTGCGGCGGCTGCGATGGCCTGCGCCATGATAGGTCTGTTTGCCGTGACCCCGCCCATCCCCCCGTTGGTGTGGTTCGCGCTTATGCTGACGATTGTGTTCTCAGCATTCAGCTATCTGACCATTTGCTTTTATGCACAAGGGGTCAGCGCTGCGGCTGTCATGCCCGACAAGGGCCACTTGCGACTGGCGCGGTGGCGCGAAACGGGGGCGTTGATTGGTATCTGCGTGGCCGCTGTGGCACCGATTGCACTGGGGGGCTATGGCGGTTTTGCCATTGGCTTTGCGGTTCTCGCGCTGATTGCCGTGGTCGCCATGAAAAGCCAGTGGCGCGCCGCAGCAACGCCGACAGAAGTTGGCTTTGGTCCTGTCCTTCGAGACGCGGTCGCGCGCAGGTTGCTGCTGGTGGCATTGGCCAATGCCGCGCCTGTGGCGGTCAGTTCTACCTTGTTTTTGTTTTTTGTCGAAAGCCGGCTGAGCGCTGTGGGCTGGGAAGGCCCGCTGTTGTTATTGTTCTTCTTGTCGGCCGCGGTGGCTGCTCCGTTCTGGGGGCGTGTGGCGGAAACCCAAGGGGCGAAGCGGGTTTTGCTTCTGGGCATGGTGTTGTCCATTCTGGCCTTTGCGGCGGCCTACACCCTGCAAGCCGGGGATGTCTGGATCTTTGCGCTGATTTGCGTGGCTTCGGGGGCGGCGTTGGGCGCTGATATGACCCTGCTTCCCGCGCTTTTCGCCATGCGGCTGGAACAAGTGTCGCCCGGCGCCAGCGAAGCGTTCGGCCTGTGGTCGTTTGTGTCCAAGTTCACTCTTGCTTTGGCGGCGATCTTGTTGCTGCCAACCCTTGAAGCCGCAGGGTTTCAGGCGGGGCAGACCAATTCTGAGGATGCGCTTCGCCTGCTGAGCCTGCTCTACGGTTTGGTGCCCTGCGCCCTTAAACTGGTGGCGATTGTCTTGCTGATCGCCACGCCGATTGACGAAAGGAGACCGACCTCATGAGTGCCGTAACTCTGTTTCTGGCAGGTGCCGCGACGATCAGTATTCTAATGCTGTTGTGGGAAAGATACGCGGGTTTTAGCGCCCAGACATCCTCGGACTACGAAAGCGAGGAGCTGCAAATTGATCTACGCACCCACCTGAATGGCCCCATCAAATGCGAAGGGATCATTTTTGGGCCGTGGGGCCGTGTGGTGTCGCGCTTTTCAGCTGATTTCGAGGCGGCGTGGGACGCCAACCGGGGCATCATGTCCGAGAGATTTCGCTATGACAGTGGTAACACGCAGGAGCGCGAATGGCGCCTTGAGCTGGGCAACGATGGCCGGATCAAAGCGGATGCTGACGATCTGGTCGGCGTGGGCAGCGGTCAGCAATCAGGATCTTCGGTGAAGCTGGATTACAATCTGCGCCTGCCGCAGGAGGCGGGGGGCTATGTGTTGAAAGTCACGGATTGGATGTATCTGACGCCGGACGGCCACATCGTGAACCGCAGTGTTTTCCGCAAATTTGGCATCAAAGTGGCCGAGTTGGTTGCCACGATGAAGCGCGTGGACGTGCACTGATGGAGTGGCAGGGCAAACGCTATTGGCTGGTTGGCGCCAGCGAGGGACTGGGCGCGGCTTTGGCGTACAAACTGAGTGCTGCGGGCGCAGAGGTGATTGTTTCGGCCCGAAATGCCGACCGGTTGCAAGCCGTAGCGGAGGCGTTGCCTGGCAAAGCGCTCGTGGTGACAGTGGACGTCAGTGATCTGGCCAGCGTGGTGCAGGCTGCCGCCGAGGTGGGCGAGGTTGACGGCGTTATCTATCTGGCGGGGGTCTATTGGCCCATGTCAGCCACCGCATGGGATGCCGAGAAGGCCGAGGCCATGGCAGATATCAACTTTACCGGTGCCCTGCGTGTGATGGGGCAAGTGGTGCCTGCAATGGTTGCGCGCGACACAGGCCACGTGGTGATCACCGGATCCTTGTCTGCCTTTCGCGGGTTGCCGGGGGCCATCGGTTATGCGGCGTCGAAAGCTGGCACGCTGGCGTTGGCCGAAAGCATGCACTGTGATCTGCGCAAGACAGGTGTGCGCGTCCAACTGGCCAATCCGGGTTTTATCAAGACCCGGCTGACCGACAAAAACGAATTCAAGATGCCATTTTTGATGACACCCGAAGAGGCCGCACAGGAGATGTTCGAGCTGATGTGTGATGAGGGCGCTTTTGCCCGGCATTTCCCCCGTGCCTTTAGCCTTGTCTTCCGATTGTCACGGTTTTTGCCAAACTGGGCTTACTATCGCCTCTTTGCGTGAGATCAAAGACAAAGCCGTCCGAGCCGCCCAGAGTGTGCTAAACTGCACACATACGGGAGATGGGTATGTTGGAAATATCCGTTCATAAAATTGCTCAGGTCATCTTGATGTCGCGTGAATTGGATCGCGCTGAAGCAGAGCTGCGCGGGTTCATTGAACAACTGACGGAAACGGAACAGGCCAGCCTTGTGGCTGTCATGTGGATCGGCAGGGATAGCTTTGCGGCCGATGAGCTGACCGAGGCGATTGAAACCGCGCGCCATGAAGCCAGCACCCCAACGTCAGATTATCTGCTTGGGTCGCCGCATGTGTCTGATCATCTGGAGAATGGGCTTGAGGCTTTGGGCCTTTCGGCATCAGGTGCTGAGGACGATCTGTTGCGCGGAGGCTGATCATCCATGCGAGATGAACTGGAGAAACCCATAGGGGACGTGCGTCTGGCAGAGGGTCTCCGGCTGGAGGATGATTGGTTTGCTGTCAGGGCGTTGGATCCGGGCACCCTGGCGATTGGCGAGCCCGCGTATCACCAGTGCAACTGGAGTTATCTGATTTCAGATGCAGACGAGAGCCTGCTGTGGGACACGGGCTCGGGTCGTCGCCCGATTGCACCGCTTGTTGCCCGGCACGGGGCGCGTGACGTCACGGCCTTCCCGTCGCATCTGCATTTTGATCATCTGGGGGGCATTCATGATTTTGGCCCCGTGATGCTGGCTGATCTGCCGATAGTGCGAGCGCTGGAAAAGGACGGGGCAGTGACCCCCACGGACGAGATGTTTCTGGGCGCTTACGAAGATTTGTCCATCCCGACCTTCGAGGTAGGTCAATGGGTGTCCCCTGGGACTGTGCTGCATGTTGGGTCACGCCGACTTGAGGTCATACACACGCCCGGCCATTCGCCCGACTCCGTCAGCCTGTGGGAAGCGGACCGCCTGCGGTTTTATGCGGCGGACTTTGTGTATCGAGGTGAGCTTTACGCGCAGACACCTGGCGCCTCATTGCAGGCCTACTGCGATACCTTGACTGTCTTGCTGCAGCGCTTGCCGCAAGAGGTGCAGATCGTCTGCGCCCATGGCCGGGCCGAGCACGGTGTACATGACATGCCTCAATTGGACTACGGCGATCTGGAGACGTTGCTGCGGGCGGTTGACACCCTGCTGGATATGCCCGCCCACACAGGCGAGCATCAGGTCAATGATCGGATGGCACTGCTGTACTCAGAGGCGAGTTTCAGGTCGTAGGATCAGCAATGATCCACCACCTGCAAGTGCTGTGCCAGTTTGTCCACCTCGCCCAAGAAGCGTGCCACCAATTTGGGATCGCTTGGGGCCGGGCTGACGCCGGGGTTAATCTCGCCCTTGGCGACGGCTTCGATGGCCAGTGATACCGGGATGGACACGAGGCGGCCCATAGCCGTGCCATTCTCATCACCCCAGGCATCCATCACGAAGGTCTTGTGATAGGTGGTCACGCCATCCTTCTCGGCTTTGAGCGCCACGCAGAGCACCACGCGGTCCGGCTCGCCTTCGTCATAGGCGTTGTCGCGCCAGAACTGGTCGGACATCTCTTTCAGGCGGGCATCGCCCGCTTCGCCTTCCAGGGTTTCCACTTCGGCAAAGACATCCTTCCACGCCTCGGTCCAGCCATTCAGGCGCAGTGTGCCACGCACGAATTCCTTGACCCGCCAATGGGCTTCAAACCCGTAGTCATCCATGAAAGGCAGGCTGTCACGGTTGGGGTAAACCTCAAAGCTCTCGGGCGTATCGAGCGGCGCGATATAGGATGAGATCGCATCCCATGGTCGTGCGACATTCAGTTCAGAAAAGTCTCGGATCGACCGCGAGGGCGAGCGCAGGGCCTTGAGCACGCCCAGAGGCGACCAGCTGAACTTGTAGCGAAACAGGTTGGCGTGTTTCGGGATACCGCCGCAATAAGAGATGAAACTGAGATCGTTTTCGCCGTCATAGGCATCGGACGCCCGGTAGTCGGCCATCAGGTGATGGGCCATCAGGTGGTCGATGCCGGGGTCGAGGCCGATCTCATTGACCACCGCCACGCCTTTGAGCAGCGCCTTGCCGTGCAGTTCGCGCATCTCGGGCGCGATGTAGGACGAGGACACGAAATGCGCGCCTTTGTTGATGCACATCTCGGCCAGTGGCACATGCCAGTCACCGGGCAGCATGGAGACCACAATGTCTTCGGCTTGGGTGTCGGCGGCCAGAGTGTCGAAATCGAAAGCGTGAATGCGGTCTGTCAGATCGCCCACGGCCTCTTCCGCCTTGGCCGTGGTCCGGTTCCAGACCTGCACATCATGGCCCGCCTCGATCAGGCGGCGAAGGCCGGGGATGGCCGATAGGCCGGTTCCGCACCAATGGATTGTCATGGCTCATGTCCCTTTTCTAGGTTTTCTGGGACTATCCATGTTGCGTGAGAAATCATCAAGGTTAGTTATGCGCACCAAGCCGGTTAACAGGCCGCAGGCCCCGGCCATCCACTGGCTTACGTGCATTGCGACAGCAATGTCGCGGGCAGGGTATTGCCGAAGGCAATGTCCCGAGAAGCGTCAGGCCTACCCTTGGCCTGACGACGGCCTGGCGTGACACCCTTAACCAAACCGCAGTTTCGCCGCCACGATGATCAACATCGCTGTGGTGGCGCAGACATTAGCTAGGATCAAAGGCAAATCACCGATCATCAGCCCGTAGATCAGCCACAGAATAACCGTTGTCAGAAAAAGCAGGTTTGACGGCAATGACAGCCCTGAGGTGTCCCGCGTGGCCCAGGCCTTCCAGGCCTGTGGGATCCAGCAGACCGTGCCCAGAAATGCAGCCAGATAGCCGATGTAGATCGCCATGTCAGATGTCCTGCATATGAGTGAGGAAGGTCGCCTCGGCCCGTGCCCAGACGCCTGATTTCAGGTCAGTGAGGGTGGTGAGTGACGGCAAAAGCTGCTCGGCGTAGTCCTGTGAGGATTCGACAGGCAGCAGCGATGGCAGGTTATCAATTGCCATGACGTCCATAGGGGGTGTGTTGTGGACCCGTGTGACCGGGGCGTCCCAGCTGGTGGCCTCGGCATACAGCGGCACCGGGTTGTAGTCACTGTCCGGATCACAAGCTACGTCGCCGATGACACTGAGGTTTCGATCTGCAGTCAATGCGGATTGAGGAACAAAAACAGGCGTGCCGGGACGCGCGAAGATACAGTTGAAAAACATGTCATGGGACAGGATTTCAGGGAAGGGTCCGCCCGTCGCGGTTTCGGCCATATCCCAGCGGGTGGGGGTGATGCCCATGGCGGTGCACAGGTCCGCCGCCCCGCTTCCCACCCGGCCCAAAGCGCCGATGACGATGGCAGACGGCATCCGGGATGCCGAAGCCAGATCATCGCGCAAATCACTCAGCAAGGCGTCTTTGCCCGGATAAGTGCCAACAGGGCCGCAGATGCCGCCCTTGTCCTGCGCGCACCATGCCTTGAGTGAGACTGCCGCCCCGGCAAAACCTGCCCAATATCCAAAGGCTGCGACGCGGCGGTTGTCCTGATCCACCAGATATTCCAAATCGTAGAGTGTGCCGCCACCGGCCTTAAACCGTTCCAACAACGCCCGGCCGGAATGCTGGCCTTTGAAGGCATGGCCGAACATGATGTGGCGATGGGGCAGGGGTGTGCCATCCTCGGGCAGTTCCTTGAGACCAAAGATGATTGCGTCCTTGGGGGCCTGTGGCCAGCTGTTCTCAGGGGCGATCTGCGCGCCTGCCTGCACATAGCCGTTGATCGGGATGGCGCGAACGGAGCTTTCCTCGACCGTGACGGTAAGGCCCGCTTTGATCAGGGTTGCAACGCCGTCCGGTGTCACGCCCACGCGCTCTTCGTTTGGGCGTTGTTCGGCCCGGACCCAGAGATGTGTCATATGTGGGTGCTCCTTACGGGATCAGGCCGAGATCGCGCACGGCCTTGACCGAGGGTCGTGCGTTCATCATGTCAAAATGCGCCGCGAGCTTGGGGTAGGCGGTGATGTCCACGCCGTCGCCGTTCAGCCATGTGCAGATGGTATAGAGCCAGGGATCGGCCACGGTCATATCCGTGCCCATCACAAAGGGGCTGAGCGCACAGTTTTCCTCAACATAGGCGCAGGACTGGCCCATGGTTTCAGGAACCTTGGCGGTCATGTCAACGCGTGAGGCGTCCAGATCAGCCCAGCGGGCACCGCGCATTCTATGGGCGTGGTTCACGTGGAAGGTGGAGGCCAGATAATACATGACAGCGCGCATCTGGGCCGCGGCCCACGGGTCAGTCGGGACCAGAGAAGCCCCCGCGATGGTGTTGAGGTATTCCAAGATCGCCCCGGTTTCGGTGAGGATGCCGTGATCGGTGACCAGGGCAGGCACGCGGCCTTTGGGGTTGATTGTCTGATATTCGGGCTTGAGCTGATCACCCTCGGCAAAGTTGAGCAGGACGGGGTCGTAGTCGGTCTCTGTCTCTTCCAGCATGATGGCGGTGGCGATGGAAACCGTGGCTTTGGCACAGAAGAATTTCATGGGGTCCGGTCCTTTCAGACGTAAGTGCGCGCATGGGCGCGGTCGGGGGCATCAAGGTGCGGCGTGGCATTGAAGCCAGCCACCATCAACTGATCGTGGACAAATGACAGACGGTGCACCGAGCTGTTCATGATCTGCAACATAATGCGCGCGGTGCCAGCATTATCCAGATCCAGAACGTGACGCATGATAAGGCCAATCACCCCGCCCGAGGTGACGGCAAGGATGCGGCCATCCATGTTGCACAGGGCGTCCAGTATATCGCGGATGCGGCTGGAGAAGTCGGTGAATCGCTCTGGGATATCGTTTATTCTGTCATCTTCCCAGTGATTTAGAAGCTGTGGCAGGTGGCCCGCATAGGCCGTCGGACAGTCCGGCATAGGAATGCCGTGCTGATCCTCCAAAGCCTGGGCGATTGCGAAATAGCTAAGCTCGTCCAGCCGGGCATCTTGTGTCTCAATGGTGTAACCCATCGAGCGCGCCGTGTCGGCCTGACGGTTCAGGGTGCCTGTGAAGACGTGATCAAAATGCGGATTTGTGGTGGCCATATGCGCGCCCAGCCAGGCCGCTTGCTGGTGGCCGAGGGCAGAGAGCTTGTCATAGCTGGCCTCGTCTGTGGCGTGGCTGTTGGCCTGTCCGTGGCGGACGAGGATAATTTCGGTCACGTGTGATGGTCCTTTGTCAGTTGTCCGGACCGTAGCGGAGGTGGGGGCGGGGATAAAGCCGGAGGTTTGAGGAATGTGGTTGGGGGTGGGATGCTCGGCAAGGCGGACGGCCCACCCGCCCTCCCCCG
>ONZJ01000001.1 GCA_900313005.1 Rhodobacteraceae bacterium EL129
GTGTCAAAGCCGTTGCCGCCAAAGACCTCGTCGTTGCCGAGGCGGGCGTTGATCACATCATTGCCGTCCTCGCCAAAGAAGCGGTCATCGCCGTTGCCACCCTCAACCGTGTCGTTGCCCAAACCGGTAAAGACAGTGTCACGGCCCAGTTCTCCGCCCTGACCATTGTCGAGGAAAAGATCATCGCCCTGGTTGAGGAACACCAGGTCTTGGCCATTGCCGCCAGCGACAGTGTCGTTGCCTTCGCCGCTTGAGATCGTATCGAAGTTGTTGCCACCGGTGATGCTGTCATTGCCGCTGCCACCATTGATCACGTCGTTGCCATCACCGCCGTCCAGCGTGTCGTTGCCGTCTTGCCCTTCAAGCGTGTCGTTGCCGCCGCGGCCACTGATGCTGTCATTGCCGCCGCGTCCTTCAAGGATATCATTGCTGATGGCGCCCAGCAGAGTGTCATTGCCGGCGTTTGAGCCCCGGACCTGTTCAATCGAGATCAGCGTATCGGTAAACATCGCCCCGTTGTAAGTGCCGGTTGCGGTTTCGGCTGCCAGATCGACATTCACGGCGTCATAGCCCGTACGCTCATAGCGAATCCGATCGTCACCATCGCCGCCATTCACCGTGTCATTCCCGCCGCGTACGATGAAGGATTCATTACCGGCCCCACCGAGGATCGAGTCATTGCCATTGCCTGTTCGCAATTCCCAGAAATCGCCTGTGATCGTGTCAGTGAACCCATCCTGAGAGATCGTCCCGGCCCCGATGTCTGCCGTAACAGCGCCGTTGCTGAAGTGGTACGAAAGCCGGGAAACGCCACTGCCCGTGTACGTCTGGTTGATGGTATCGTTCCCAGCCTCGCCCACAATATCCATCCACTGTTCGTTGCCCAGGGTGATATCGAACGTGTCATTTCCACCAGTGCCGACAATCTGCAAACCACCAGTTGTCCAGCCAGAGTTGAGCGGGTTGCTCACATTAACAAGCGTATCCGTTCCTTGCGCTCCGGCATTGACGCTGCCTGTGTTGGTCACACCATTGATGGTGACGTTCAATGGGTTGGTCAGATCATAGTGCCGCAGTTGAACCCAACCGGTCACAATCTGAGAAAAGTCGAGGGTGTCGCTGCCTGTGCCCGCTTGGATTGTATCGCCAGAGCCATCGTTGTCGCCCGGGTTCAGGGTGTCATTGCCCGTTGACCCCAATAGATTGTCGCTAAAATTCGTGCCGGTGATGATGAGCGGTTGCGTTATAAGTGGTCGGACATCTCCCAGGAATTGATTAATGTCGAGTGGGGCTATTGCGCTGGACCCATCAATTGTAATGGGGCCTTGATTGAGCAGAGCTGCAAAAGGCACAAAATTGTCATTGACGATGCCATCAAACGCGTTGCCGATGTCAGGGATGCTCCAGGCGATCTCGGTCACCGTGCCCTGTGTGATGCCGCCTGAACTGAACGTGATACTTGTAACTGTCCCGGCAAAGGGATCGCCGAAGGTGTCATAGAGAAAACCTGATCCGTTGGCGACGGTTGTCGCCCCGGTGGCCGAATTGAACAGGGTGAGTTGTGTGGGGGTTCCACTGGTGACGTTTGTGTCATCTTCGCCGTTGGGGCCAAAAAAGCCATTCTCAAAAAATCTGGTATCGGTGCCGAGATAGGTAAAGCGCATGTGCTAAATTCCTTGTTGAATTGTCCCCAATGACCCCCTTAATGTTTGGGATCCCCTGACCCTAGGTTAACCACGCAAAACTCACATTGGAATGGGGTTTCTCACAAAAAAACCGACCCCTGAAGAGAGGCCGGTTTTTTGTGTAGATATGTGCAGCTCAGAGAGGCGCTTTGACAAAGACCGGGATATCGGCCCCCTTGTCCAGATAGGCCTCGGCCGTATCCAGGGCCTCGCGGATGGTCACATCCATATCCAGATAGCGGTAGGTGCCCAACCGGCCCACAAAGGTGACGCCGGTTTCGGCCTCGGCGCGTGCCACGTAATCGGCCAGCAGGGCTTTTTCATCTACCTGGCGGATCGGGTAATAGGGAATGTCTTCCGGCTCGGCCAGGCGCGAAAATTCGCGGTAGAGCACGGAACCTTCGTGGCTTTCCCAGGGGCTGAAATGTTTGTGTTCGGTGATGCGCGTATAGGGCACGCTTTCTTCGCCGTAGTTCATCACCGCACAGCCCTGATAATCGCCGTCATAGCTGAATTGTTCAAAGTCCAGCGTGCGGTACCCCAACCGGCCCAGCTCGTAGTCAAACCAGCCATCCAGGGGCCCTGCGTAAAACACATGGTCATAATCGCCCGCCTGATCGCGGCTGAAGCGGGTGTTCAGATGCACGGTGATCTGCGGGTGATCCAGAATACGCTCGACCATGGCGGTATAGCCGTTTTCAGGCATGCCCTGGAACTGGTGGAAGAAATAGTTGTCATCATAGTTGAAACGCACCGGCAGGCGCTTGAGGATCGAAGCGGGCAGCTCGGAGGGCTGCACGCCCCATTGCTTGATCGTATAGCCCTTGAAAAACGCCTCATAGAGATCATTGCCGACAAACCGCTGGGCCTGTTCTTCGAAGGTTTGCGGATCTTCGATCGAGGTATCGGCCTGTTCTTCGATAAAGGCTTTCGCCTCGTCGGGGCGCAGGGTCTTGCCGTAGAACTGGTTGATGGTGTGCAGGTTGATCGGCAACGAGAAAACCTGGCCTTTTGAGGTGGTTTTGACCCTGTTTTTGTAGGGTATGAAGGTCTCAAAGCTGTTGACGTAGTTCCAGACCTCTTCGTCATCCGTGTGGAAGATGTGCGGGCCGTAAACATGCACCATGACGCCTGTGTCGGCATCGCGGGTGGTGTGGCAATTGCCGGCCACATGGTCGCGCGATTCCATGATTGTGATCTGGTGTCCGGCCTCGGCCAGCTTGCGACCGATCACAGCGCCTGACAGTCCTGCGCCCACAAGCAAAATGTGCATTTTCTACTCTCCTCAAGTGATGCCGGCCTTCTGTCATGTCGTGTTCAGACACGCAAGCTCGGCGTCTTTTTTCCGAAGCCCGATGGGAAGTGGCACAAGATTGCTTAGTTTGAACATATCTCGGTCAAATTTCTATGATTCTGTCGGCGCGAAACGTAAACCGTAAACAGGATGATGGGCCGATTTCTAACCCGAATTGGAATGCAACTGACGATGATGGTGACAGGTGTTTTGATGTCCGCGCCTGAGAGTGCTGCCTCCAGCCCCGTGCGGGAGGTTATTCGGCTGCATTGCGCTATGGCCGAGGCGGATGTGACCCCTCGTGCTGCCGATATGTTGTGCCGCCAGATGGTGCAGGCGCTGGCCAGTGCCCGGCCTGGCAGCAATATCCGCCGGGTGTCTGCAGATCAGGCCACCCCGTTGCAGTCGCATGAGGTGACGGTGCATCTGAATCTGACTGCCCCGGCCCAGGCGACACTGGGTTGGCAACACGGCCCGACAGGGGTGCCCCAAAGCGCGCCTGTGCAGGACCTTGAGGTCTCTGTCGAGACCGCCAGCCCCGCCCAGCATCGCCAAATGGCCGATGATCTTTTACACCACGCCCCCGCTTTGTTGAGCTTGCTCAAGACAGCAAGCCACGACTGCTCTAACTGACTGCCCCGACTTAAGGACAACTTCCATGTGTATTATCTGTTCCCTGACCCAGACATTTGACCCGGCGCGCCACGAGAATGGTCAGCCCGTTTCAGCCGCGTTGAGCGAAGGGGTGGATGCTGCTGAAAACATTGCAACCATCTACAGCATGAGTGTGGGGGATACCTTTACGGGGACGATTTCATCCTCGTCGGATGAAGACTGGATCGCGATCACACTGGTGGCGGGGCAGAGCTATGTGTTCAATCATGAAGGCAGCCCCACAGGGGCGGGCTCCTTGTCGGACCCTTACCTGCGGATTTTCAACAGCTCGGGGGTGCAGGTGGCGTCCAACGACGACGGGGGTACGGGATTTAATGCCAGTATCAATTTCACGGCGAGCTATAGCGGCAACTATTTCATCGAGGCAGATGCGTATAGCAGCAACACCGGCAGCTACCGTGTCTCGGTGGTTGGGGTGGAACCGCCCGACTTTGCCAGCCTGGATGAACTGGCCCTGCAATTGACCGAGGGCTTCTGGGGCGACCGGGAACATACCTTCAGCACCACGGATATCACGGTGAACCTCAGCGGCCTGTCCCTTGCAGGGCAACAGCTGGCCCGTTGGGCGATGGAAGCCTGGGAGATGGTCGCCAACCTGACCTTCCGCGAAGTGCCCTTTGGCGAGATGATCACCGTCGACAACAACAGCAGCGGCGCCTTTGCCTATTCGCCGGGCGGTTCTGGCCCGGATGGGGTCGAGATGAACGTGTCCTCCAACTGGCTGACCCAAAATGGCACCACTCTGGACAGCTATTCGTTCCAGACGTTTGTGCATGAATTTGGCCATGCCATCGGGCTTGGCCACATGGGCGACTATGATGGATCGGCGACCTATGGGCTCAACAATCTGTTCCAGAATGACAGCTGGCAAACGTCGGTCATGTCTTATTTTGACCAGAACGATAACACCGATATCAACGCCTCCTATGGGTATACGATGGGGCCGATGATGGCGGATGTTCTGGCCATTCAAAACCTCTATGGTACCCCCTCGGCTAGCTCGCCCACGGCGGGCGATACCACTTATGGGGCCAATACCACGCTGAACAATTACATCGCCGAGATCTTTGACTGGTGGGCCACGGGCACCACCACAAGCCGGGTGACCGGCAATGAAATGGTCTTGAACCTCTATGATCGCGATGGGTTCGATACGCTGGACCTGAACTTCAGTAACACAAGCGACCGCATAGATCTGCGTCAGGAGACGTTTTCCGATGCTTTGGGCATGATCGGTAATATCAGCATCAGTCGCGGCACGATGATCGAGGCCCTTGTGGCAGGATCCGGCAATGACACAATCACCGGCAATGATGCAGGCAACCGGCTGGAAGGCCGGGATGGGAATGACAGCATTGAATCCGGTCTTGGCAATGACACGGTCTATGGCGGGATCAACAATGACACCATTGGTGCCGGCGAAGGGGCCGATCGCGTCTGGGGTGGGGATGGCCGTGATCTGGTCTATCTCAACCAGGGTGACGACATTTTCTATGACAACGCCCAGGGCGGCGCGTCGGGCAGCGACACGGTCTATACCGGGCTTGGCAATGACACCATTGAGGGTGGCAATGGCGGAGATGTCTTTTACGGCGAAGACGGCAATGACGTGATCAACGGCCGTCTGGGCGATGACACCATCTATGGCGGCAACCAGTTTGACACGATCAGTGCCGGCGAAGGCAATGACCGCGTTTGGGGCGATAATGGTCAGGACCTGGTGTTTCTCAACCAGGGCGACGACATCTTCTACGACAACGCCCAGGGCGGAGAGCTGGGCCGCGACACGGTCTATACCGGTCTTGGCAATGACACTGTCTTTGGCGGCAACGGCGATGATCGGTTCTTTGGCGAGGATGGCAATGATGTGATCAATGGCGGTCTTGGCAATGACACGATCTTTGGCGGCGGCAACTTCGACACCATCAGTGCCGGTGAAGGCAATGATGTGGTCTATGGCGACAATGGCCGCGATCTGGTGTTCCTTAACCAGGGTGATGATCTCTTTAATGACAACGCCCAGGGCGGAGAGCTGGGCCGCGACACGGTCTTTGCCGGTCTTGGCAATGATACGGTCCAAGGCGGGAATGGCGATGACCAGTTTTATGGCGAAGACGGCAACGATCTGCTGATTGGCCGCCTGGGTAACGACACGATCGGCGGTGGGGCCGGCAATGATACCATTGATGGCGGTGCCGGCTCGGATACGCTGACCGGGGCGGCGGGTGTCGATACGTTCATCTTTGCCGCGGCCGATGCGGCGACAGGCACCGATCTGGTCACCGACTTCCTGCTGGGCACGGATGTGTTCCGGATGAGTGGCACCTCGGCGGGGTCCGTCTCGGTCGATTACAACACGACGGCCAATCAGGTGACCGTCTCGGTGGGCGGCAATGATGTGGCCATCCTGCGCAGCGGCTCGGATCTGAGTGGCTTTGGCGTGGATGACATGGTGTTTGTCTAAGCCATATCCGCCCCTGCGCGCCGTCATGCGGCAGGGCAGGGGCGTTTGGGCGATCTAGCCTTTGGTCTCGGGCGTGTCTGTGTCCAGATGCAGCGCCTTGTCCCAGAAGGTTTCGGTGGTCAGCTCCGGATAGGCTTTGGTCCACTGATCCTTTAGCTGAGGGTATGCCTTGTAGAGCTTCCAGATCAGCTTGGCGGATTGCCAGCTGGTGGCCAAGGCCCGGCGTTTGTTGTGACGCACCGTGTAGGATTTACGCGCGCCTGCATCAAAATAGGTGGTCTGAGCCGCTCCCCAATGAGAGCGGATGGCCCAGCGGTTTTCCGATGGCAGGGTGATCCGGTTCCCCAGATGGCCAAAGCCGGGGATCAGCAATCCGTTCAATGTTAACTTCATCATAAAACGCACCAGCCACCATTTGGGGTTCAGGCGGCGCTTCTCGACCGGGGGTGTGGCGCAATAGGACCATTGCTCTACCTCGCGCAGTTTGCCCAGTTCGCCGCGGCGGGTGGCCATATCGGCGTTCTCGGCAAAAAACTGCGGGCCGCGCATGACATCTTCCATGGCAATATTGACCGCCTGCATTGTCTCGTAGTGGCAGGTCAGGAAGGTGCGCCCCCAGAACCACAAGGCCATTTTGGCGGTGGCCTTGGCGCCGATGTCCATGGACGGCAGGCTGAGGTGATGGGCCAGATGGCTGCGCAGATCCAGATACCAGGTCAGGGGGCTGTCTTTTTCGGTAAAGCTTTCCTGGAAAGACACCACGCCGGGCAGGGTGCAGATGTTGAAATCATGCACCAGCGAGAAACTGACATCATCGCCGCGCACAAAGAACGGGAAAGGCAGGTGCTCGACCTGGTCCAACGGGAAGGCAAAGAACCACCAGCCACCATAGAAATTGTCCGGCTGGCGCGGGGTCGAGGTGTATTCCATGTTGAAGACCTGAGACGGATCGCGCAGGTCGGTGCCGCCATACAAAGGCTTGCAGCCGGCATCAAAGGTCGCGCCGTTTTCCCAGACCGCCCAGGCGTGGCGGGTTGAGATCATCGCCCCAGCCACAGCCGTGGCCGGATCGGTGGCATAGGCCAGAAACACCCAGGTGCGTTCAAAGGCATCCATCGGCGTCGAGGCGTCGTCATCCATGAACAGACAATGGCTGAAGCCGCGCGCGCGCGCCTCAAGCAGGCCACGGGTGAACCCGCCGGCCCCGCCCAGGTTTTCGTTTCCAATGGGTGTCACGACCTTGCTGGGCTGGACCTCGGCACTGCGGCCATTGTCGACCACCAACATGTGCATGTGTTGGCCAAAGCGCGAGGTTTTCGCGAAGGTCTCAAACCGGGCAACGGTGGCGCGCACGGCCTCTTCGCGGCGGAAAGTGGTGACGGCCAGAGCCAGCTTCGGGGTCTGACGCGGGGTCTGGCGCGTGTCCCAGGCCGCATGGGTCAACACCCCGTCCCCCAGGGCGCGCAGCTCGAAAAACAGCAGTCCGCGTTCGGGCACCTGACCGGCCAGCGGTATATCCACGCGGTGTGGCACCTTGGGATCCAGGGTCACGATCTCACTGACCAGCCGCCCCCACGAACGACCCGCATAGGTTATGAACACCGTCAGCTCGACCTGGCCTTCGCCGGCCATCTGCAGGCCGATGTTCTGCAGATCACAATGGGTGGTCCATTTGCCGATGTTGAACAAATTGAAATAAGTATTGAATTGAATCCCAGCCCCTGTCTGAAAGACGATCTCACCCGTGGTGTGAGATTGATAGGCCAGCTTATTGAGGCGCACGAAAAGATCGCGCTCGGAACAGATCGCGGAATCCGGCCAGACCATGGGCTGCAGCACAGTCAGCCCCTTGGGCAGCGGTGCAGGCTTGGAGGCCGCGCGGCTTTTGGCCGGTGTCCGCCGGGTCGCCGTGGTCTTTTGGGATGTGGAGGTCATTTTACTTCTCTTCTGATACGATCGGCAGGTTGGCCAGTAACCGCCCTGTCAGCTGCACACAATCCGCGGCGGTCAGAAGGCCCAGGTTGCCTTGCTCGGGCTGATCCGGCCGGTCGGGGAAAAAGGCCCCGTCCAGATCGGGAAAGAATTCTTCCTTGAGCCATTTATTGGCCGGTCGGAAATGGTTCATGATGTGACGTGCGGTCCCCGCCGACATGATCGGGCGCGGACGTTGTGGCAAAGTGCTGATAAAGGGCGTCAGCTTGGTGCGTTGCAGGTTGGGCTGCCCGTCCAGAATGAACGGAATGTCGCCGTGCATCCGGCGCAGGAATTCCAAGGTCGGCGCCGATAAGCCACGGTTGTCATCCACCGAAGGCGTGAAGCCCTCCATGTCCGGCTCCCAGGTGCCCTGCACCACGCCCATGAAATCCGCGAGGATATCGCCATTGATGAAATCCACCGGTGAAAACCGGCGGATGATCATGTTTTGCTTGCCCCAGACCTCGATCCACTTCGACAGCTCGCGCCGGTAATACAGATAGGGGATGGGTGTATCGGGCCCAAGGCAGATGGCCACAAATTCCTGGAAGGTCTCGGCGGAAAAGCCCCGGCGCATAAATTCACCATACATCGACAAGATCGCATCGTCTTGCCGCCGCACGTAGCTGACGATCTTGATCTCGTCGAAATGCTCGGAGAGGAACGCTTTGAGGCGCTCGATCTCGTTGATTTCGCGGATGTTGCCCATCAGGTTTTCCGAGGACATCACCATCGTATCCACATGCCGGGGCAGGCTGGCCTTGTGTTCCTTGATGCGCTCAGACACGCGGGTGCGGAAGTCATCCACCTCTTTTTGATTGCGCAGCCCATAGTCGCGGGCGAAATCATGCAGCTCGCGGGCGCTGATGAAAAACAGGGTGATATGGTTGGCATCCGGGGCCAGCACCTTGCCATAGGCGATGCCCCGTTCTGCCAGCCAGGCCGGATTCGCATCAAGGCTGTTCTGGATCAGCGTGGAGGCCGTTTTCGGGGTGCCGATATGACATATTAGTTTCAAATTAGAACCTCGACCGCTTAAGGGTCTCTGCTTTTGTAAGCCCCTCGCCATTATGAGGGTACATTTTTGCCAGATACTGGCCGTTATTCACATGTCGGCAGGCCGAAAGGCAAGAGTGAATAAGAGCTTAGACCCGTTTGTGAAAGAAGGCGATATTAAGGTGTTTTGCTATAAAAACGCCATAAATCCTGCCCAAAAACCATCACATTAGACCCTTAAAAAGCAGTACTACAAGCTGCAGGACGTTTTGCATTTTTGAGGGATGAGCAGATGACGGTTTCAAACGAACAGGCTATGGCAACTTTGCCTTCGCAACCCATCAACGTGTCAGGGGACAATCTGGTCTACCTGGGGCTGGATGGATGGCTGATCCAGAACAACGTCTGGAATGCCGGCGACCTGGTCAACGGTGTGGATTACACCGAGGTGCTGACCGCAGATGCAGCCCTGTTTCCACAAGGGGTGACCTTCACCTGGGACTGGCCGGATCAGCACAATGACGACTTTGTCTTTGCCTATCCCACTGTTTCGATCGGCCAGCGCCCCTGGAACCCGCTGCCGACCACATTCGACAACCTGCCGATCCTTGTCTCTGACATCGAAAGCATGAACCTGAATTTCGACATGGACTGGACGACCCCGCCGGGCAGCGATTTCAACATCTCCGTGTCGCTGTGGCTGTCCACGGGCCCCGACGGCGGCATGCCTCTGGTTGAAAATGAAATCATGGTCTGGCTGCGCGAAAGCACCCATGTGCCGGCCGGGTTTGACACCGGCGTCACCGGCACCGACAGCCTGGGCACCTATGAGGTGTGGTATCAACCGGATCAGACCGATGCGTCGGCGCAGACCGATCACATCTGGGACTTCATCGTTCCCACCTATGAAACCACCGATATTCGCAACGGGACGCTGGACGTGGACGCCCTGCTGGACCGGCTGATAGAAGTGGGGCTGGTCCAAGAGGGGCTGTGGCTCAACGGGATCGAGATCGGACCCGAGATCGTACAGGGCGAAGGCTCGTTCACCCTCAATGACATCAGCCTGGATCTGGTGGAACGCGCGGGCCTGGGCACCCGGATGATCGGCGATGCCGGAGCCAATGAAATCAATGGCCGCCATGGCAACGATACGGTCGAAGGCCGACAAGGTGACGACGAGCTGTGGGGGATGAGTGGAAACGACTCTCTGCTGGGCGGCCTGGGCCGCGACACGCTGCGTGGCGGGTCGGGCAATGACACACTGGATGCAGGCACAGATAACGCGCGCGACCTGATTGCGACAGGCAGCGGCGATGACACGATCCGCGTATCGGGCACCGATGGGATCTCGGACAACGTGTTCTTCAATGGGATTGGCAACAAACTTATCACCGGCACCGGCACGGGCAACGCGTTGATCGGCCACCACATGAGCTTTACCGACCAGCGGGTCGGTGTAACGGTTGATCTGTCCGCAGGCACGGCGACCTCGTCGTTGCTGAACGTGGATTTCACCGGGGCGATGGTGTTCAACGTGATTGCGGGCTCAGGCTTCAATGATACGTTCCGGGCCGGCAACTCGGCCTTCTCGCATTGGGAGCAATTTACCGGCTATGGCGGCAATGACGCCTTTATCGGTGACACTGGTTCCGGCTTTGATGTTGTGGCCTTTGGCGACGAAGTGACCATGGGCTGGTGGGACGTGGCCAACAACCAGCAATATTTTGGCGACCGGGGCGCTGTGGTCAACCTGGCCACTGGCACCGGCACAGACACCTTTGGCAATGCCGATACCTTCTCGGATATCGAAGCCCTGCTGGGCACCACTTTTGGGGATAGTTTTACGGGCGATGCCCAGGCGAACTTCTTTATCGGCGGTCAGGGCGTGGATACGCTGATTGGCGGCGGTGGTATGGATACGCTGAACTTCCTGATGGAGGTCTCGGACTTTGGCGGCACTCAGGGGATTGTGGCCAATCTGGGTGCGGGCAC